>OZ252107.1:715000-3285359 GCA_965248485.1 Cypionkella sp. | reverse complement strand
ATCGCAGCATTAACTTTCCGCGATCAAAAACCGTCGCGGGGAAAAGCAGCCCCAGAAGGCAAAGCCTTCAAAACCAAACAAATCGGGATGCGACCCGTGCCATAAATCGCAAAACGTCGCGGGGTGGAGCAGCCCGGTAGCTCGTCAGGCTCATAACCTGAAGGCCGCAGGTTCAAATCCTGCCCCCGCAACCAAATCTTCCTAATATATCAAATGGTTAAAAGTTGAGTGTTTTACTGGTGTATAAACATTCGCACTTTACATCAACACCACATCAACTCCAGAAAACAGTAATTGCAAGCGTCCGCACTCGCCGGAACTGGCGTGCAGCAGCCCGCACTCGCCCGCAGAAAACTGCGAAACGTTAACCCTTCGGTTGCCCCAACGCACTTACCTTATTCGATAAGGAAGTGGCTCCATTTTGTTTAGCGGCGCCAGTCTTACTGAAAAAGATAAATAGCCTTGAGCGGATGCCGCTCTGCATCTATACTTACTGAAAAAGGTAAGGTGGCGCAGATGGTCGATGATGCCGAAAACAGGCTGTTGGCGGATGCTGGCAAGCGGATCCGCGAGACGCGGGCCGCTGCAGGATTAAGCCTTGAACAGCTGGCGCGTCTCACTGGCATCAGCGCGCCCGCCTTGTCTTTGATCGAAACCGGAAAGCGCGATCCGCGGCTGACAACGCTCAATCGCATCGCTGGTGCCCTGCGCGTGCCCATTGCCACGCTAATCGCAGCCAATACCGATACCTTTGCGCCCAGCGCTTCGCCTTCCTCTGGGGGCTATGACCTTGGAGAGTATCAGTGACCGCTTCCGTCCCCATTTGGTTTGATGGACTCGTGGTGGGGAAGATCGATGTTGCACCTGATGGATCTCTCTCTTTGCGATATGCTGAACAATGGCTGCAGACAGCGGGTGCTTTCCCCGTGTCTGTGACGATGCCGCTGCTCGCCGACCTCTATCCGAAGGATGTTATCTCCCCTTGGCTTGCAAACCTCTTGCCAGAGGAAGAGCTGCTTAAGGTTCTGACGCGGTCTCTCGGTCTCGATCAGGCCGATGTGCTGGCTGTGCTGGCCGAGATCGGGGGGGATACTGCAGGCGCCCTGTCGTTTGGCGCAACTTCGGATCGGGACCTATGGACCTATGTCCCGCTCACCACCTTCTATGACACTTCCGATCCACAACTGGCCCTTGAGCGGCACTTCGACGATCTTGGTCGCAGGCCGTTTCTGGTTGGCGAGGAAGGCGTGCGCCAATCGCTTGCGGGGGGCCAGAAGAAGTCGGCGCTTGCAGTTCTCGGCCCCGATGGTGCCCCTGTGCTGCGCCTACCGCAAGAGGGTGACGTCCTTGCCATTCCCCTGAGTGGGGCCCCATCCACCCTCAACGTTAAGCCTGACAATCCAAATCTTCCGGGCATCTGCGAAAACGAGGTCTGGTGTCTGCGCATGGCGCAGGCCGTTGGCATCAATGCTGCGCAGGCGACGATCCTGCAGTCGTCAAAGCGGACGGCGATCGGTGTTCTGCGTTATGATCGGCGGGTTGGGCGCAGCGGTCAGCTCGTCCGCCTGCATCAAGAGGACTTTGCGCAGGCTAATGGCTTGCCGCCGGGCCGGAAATACGAGCGGGGAACGTTGCCCGGCCTTACTCTGAAATCGCTTCTCGAAACTGGTCGCCATGTCAGCGCCAGCGATGCGCTAGCGCTGCTCGATCAGGTCATGTTCAACATCCTTGTCGCCAACACCGATGCGCATGCGAAAAACTATTCCCTCATTTTGCCTGTCGGCGCCGCGCTACGTCTCGCGCCGCTTTATGATGTCTCGACGGTCCTGTCTTGGCCCCATGTAGCGAAGAGTTACGCCCAATACATCGATGGCAAGAGGCGGCGTCCGGACATGATCGCGGGTCAGCACTGGGAATCTATCGCCCGCGAGATTGGCTATCGCCCCACCGATGTGAAAAACCGCGTGCAGCAGCTTGTCGATGCCATTGTGGCGAACAGGGCGAAAGTCACGGCTGAGGTGTCAGCGCTGCCCGGCGCCAGCGCGGGCTATGTTGAGCAGACAGCAGAGGCCGTCGAGGAAAACGCACTGCGCATGGCGGGGAAGCTGTAATGGTGGCAAAGGCGATACATAAATGGGCGTTCAAGCCGGGCATGCGCGCGAGCGCCTATAGCTGGAAGTCATCGGCAAAGGCTATCGAGCGTCTGAAATCGGCCAGCTCAGAAATCCGTGCCGTCGCACGGTTTGATCCTGTGACAGCAGCCGAGGGTGTGATCGCGCTCGCCCAACGCATCTGGCCAGCCTTCGAGCACATAGACACATCGTCTGGGGCGCTTGGAAGCGCGGTGCGTCGTACGCTGGAGGAACTGCTTCCCGTGCTCATCGATGCGCCCGCTGATGAGAAAACCCGCGCCAAGTGGCTCGAGGAGCTGCGTCAAGCCATCGAGGATGATGGCGTCGATTACCTCGCGCCTATCGCTGACCGTTTTGGTCAGATCGCGGCCTTCCCATCACTGATGAACCTACATGCGAACAGGGACCTCGACATGATCGAGGCTGCTTGGTCCAACCATGCAAGCTTCGTTCATGTGCCGACGTCGAAGTTGACGCTGTCATGCCTCCTCGAGGCGGGCCGCTATGACGAATTGCTTGCTCTTCTTCAGAGGCAAAAGACCCATCTGTGGTTTGATGAAAAGTTCGGCGCAGAGGCACTGCTGCGCCAGGGGCGCGAGAATGAGGCACTTGCCTACGCGGAAGCCTTGCTTACGGGCGATCGTCGCCCTTGGGGTTATCAGGACATCGGGCAATTTTGTTCTAGCATTTTGGTCGGGCAGGGGCGCGAGGAGGAAGCCTATCTTCGCTTTGGCCTCCCCAGCGCTTCGGGAAACACCTATCTTGCGATCTGGCGCGATCTGGTAAAGCGCTATCCCGACCTTGATGCGCGCCGCATCCTTGGCGATCTGATTGACAGTCATGGGTCCAAGGGAAAATGGTTCGCCGCGGCCAAGACCGCAAAATACCTTGATCTTGCGCTTGACTGCGCAGCGCATTCCGACGCGGCCCCCGCCACATTGATCAGGGCGGCACGGGATTTTGTCTTCAAGGAACCAGCCTTTGCCGCGCAAGTTGGCCTTCACGCCATCGCGCATCTTCTGGCAGGGCGAGGCTATGACCCAAACCCGCTGGACATCGATGACGCTGTTACCCACGTCATGGCGGCAAGTGCGCGAGCAGGGCAGGAGCAAGCCGTGCTGCGCGAACTCCACAGACTTGCAGGCAATGTCGCCAGCGACGTGATCATGTCAGGGCGCCTGAAATCCCTGCTCGCAGATATAGAACGGGGAGAAGGCTAGGTGGTCCAAACGAGAGCTGTGCCATCCATTCTTGCGTTGCCCGCGCGCGCTGTTTGGAAGATGACGCCCCAAGCTTTCTGCGCTAGGTTGTAGCCATGAACTTTGCCTTCTACGATCTTGAGACGACCGGCCTTTCGCCCGCCTTCGATCAACCTCTGCAATTTGCCGCCATTCTGACGGACGGTGAATTCCGAGAGATCGAACGGGTCAATCTTCGCTGCCGCATCGCTCCCCATATAATTCCGTCACCATGGGCCTTGGCGGTGACAGGCGTGCGCCCAGCGCAATTGCTGGATCCCGCTTTGCCGACGCTGTTCGAGTTTACTCAAGAGATCAGCGCGCTGATCAATCGCTGGTCACCTGCCATCTGGACCGGGTTCAATACCATTCGTTTTGATGAAGAGATGTTGCGCCAGGCGTTCTACCAAAACCTGCAACCTGAGATTTTTGCGACGCAGTTTAATGGCAACACACGTCTTGATGTGCTGACATCGCTTTATGCCGTGTGGCACCGCCTGCCTGACCTATTCGAGTGGCCAGTCGACGAAACCGGGCGCGTGCGTTTCAAACTCGATCTGATCGCGCCGCTGAATGGCTTTGCCGCACATAACGCGCATGATGCCCTCGGCGACGTTGAGGCGACCATCCACATCGCCCGCCAAATCGCCCAGCGCGCGCCAGAGCTTTGGGCTGAGTTGCTGGCCAACCGCGACAAGGCCAGTGTGCAGTCGCGTATTGAAACATTCCAGCCCATGGCGTTGGTCGAGCGCTTTGGAGGTGGTCTGCCCCGGGCAACGATAGGTGTTTTCTGCGGCTATTCGGCGAGCAATACGAACCAAGCGGCGTTCTTTGATTTAGAGGCTGCAGATCCTGAGGACTTGTTTGCCGCCGACGATGCGGCCGTGTTCGCAGCTGTGGATGCCACACCGAAGATCATCCGATCCTTGTCGATCAACAAGACGCCAGCGCTACTGGCAGTTCCCGCGCCGACTGATCAGCAGTTGCGCCGAGCCGCAGCCATCGCCAATGCAACTGAGTTCCGCGTGCGCGTTGCAGCGGCTTTGGCAGCAAGATTTCCGGAGGATCCTGCAGCCCCGACGCCGCTCGTTGAAAAGCAGATATTCAGTGGCTTCTACGGTAATGCCGACAAAGCCCTATTGGCAGAGTTTCAACGCGTGGACTGGCCAAGACGTCAGGAGATCGCAGCAAGTTTCAACGATCCAAGACTGCGCCAGCTCGGCCGCCGCTTGGTCGCGTTTCATGCGCCGCAACTGCTGGCACCCGAGGAATTGGCCAAATTTCAGCTTTGGCTGCGTGAGCGCTGGTGCGCGCCGGATGGGCCTGAAACTGAATGGTTGACCGCTGGAAAAGCTCTGAGTGCGCTTGATGAGATACGCGGAACTGATGGAGTGGCGGCAGCATTAATCGACGAGATCGCTACCTATCTCAAACATTTCAATGTTTTGGACGGTTAGCTTTTGCATTAAGAAAAGAGCTTCAAGTCTCAAGAATGCAAGGCTTCATTGTGGCGGTTCTGGCTCATACTCATCACCAAGATTAGGGTCGGCAGCAGAGCTGTGGATCTGCCCTGACACTGCGTGAAGTGCCGTGCTTTCTTGGCTAAGATTGATCCAGTTTTTGGCTGTCCGCGTCCGCGATCGGCTCTGACGGAAATCCATACACGGTTCCGATAAGCGGGAGTTGAAGCCTCTCGTTCATCGCATTGAGCAATATCAACGAGCCAAGCAAAAGTATAAATGGCTCGGGAAGCGCTATCGGCCCCGCACTCAGGTAGCGCGTTCGGAAAGGACGATCGTATGATTCGGTAATCTCCCCATTTTTAACGGGGTGCGTTCGTAGAATTCACGCGGCCATTTTCAATTTCATGGCGGGTGTGATGCCGCCGATGCCCATGTTGGGGCGGTCGTTGTTGTAAGTCCAGAGCCATTTCGTGGCTTGATCCTGTGCCTCCTCGATGCTTTCGATGATGTATTGATCCAGCCATTCATGCCGTACCGTTCGGTTGTAGCGCTCGACATATGCGTTCTGCTGGGGCTGCCCAGGTTGGATGTGCTGGATGGTGATCTTGTGCTTCTCAGCCCATATTCTCAGCTTTTCGCTGATGTATTCGGGCCCATTATCCACCCTGATCGTGCCCGGCTTTCCCCGCCATTCGATGATCCTGTCGAGGCTCCGTATGACTCGCTCGGCAGGCAGCGAGAAATCAACCTCGATCCCTAGCCCTTCGCGATTGAAGTCATCAAGGACATTCAGCAGGCGAAACGCACGACCGTCACCCAGCCTGTCGGCCATGAACCGCAGGTCCGCGAAGCGAAATCCATGGACCAGGTCACATTGGGCGCGGCTGGCACAGCCAGGACATCAGGCTTCTCCCGTTTGAGCCGCTTGCGTGGCTTAATCCGCAGGTTCAGCTCCAGCTCGCAGTAAATGCGGTAAACCCGTTTATGGTTCCAGGGATGCCCCTTCACGTTGCGCAGGTGCAGGAAACATAGACCAAACCCCCAAGTCTTGCGCGCATCGGTCAGCCCCGTGAGCAGATCGGCGATCACCTCGTTCTCGTCCTTGAGCTTGGGGCTGTAGCGATAGCAGGTCTCGCTGACCCCAAAGGCCCTGCAAGCCAACGCGATGCTGACGCCCCGTCGTTCCACCGCCGTTTCGGCCATCTCGCGGCGCTGAGATGGCCCTGTCACTTTTTTCCAAGGGCTTCCTTCAACAGATCGTTCTGCATGCTCAGATCGGCATACATGCGCTTCAGGCGACGGTTCTCTTCCTCCATCGCCTTCATCTGGCCAACCATGGACGCATCCATCCCGCCATACTTGGCCCGCCATTTGTAGAACGACGCATCGCTCATCCCATGCTCGCGGCACAGCTCGGCAACCGGCACTCCGCCTTCGGCTTGTCGCAGGATCGCGATGATCTGAGCTTCAGTGTATCTGCTTGTCTTCATTCGAAATCTCCTCGTTCATCTTGCCGAGAAAATTCTACTTTTGCACCCCACTAAATTCGGGGGGGATTACCGCATCAGCGACGTCCCCGCTTCCAGTCATCGAGGCGGGCATAGATCGTGAGGGCGATGCCCGCTATGGCAAGGCCAATGAATACCCAGCGGAGGGTGTCGAGATAGGGGATCAGCGGCTCGATGGCTGTTTGGGTCTCGCTCAGGGTCGCGCGGGCCACGTCGACGCCAGCGGCCCCGAGGGTGGCAAGACCTGCTGTCCCACTGCCCGCCAATGAGCGGCTTTGCGCCAATGCCTCGCGGGCAGGGGGCACTTCCGGTACATAGGGCGTTTCGCGGGGCGCAAAGCGCGCGCCCCATTCGCGGGCGGGACCGAGATCGATGTGCATGAAGCCCGAACGGGGATAGAAGCCAAAGCCGCGGAACCCAACCGCGCGGGCTGCGGCTTCAAAGGCCACGGGGTCGTGGTTGGCCATGGCGATATCAAAGGCAATGCCCTGCATGTGTTTGGAATGAGGCGCACCGCCGACAGCGCGATTATGCGCGGGGCTACGATAGCCCGACAGGACGATCAGCGGCTTGCCCAGACGGTTGCGCAGGCTTTGCAGCTTGTCCATTGCATCGGTGTCGATCTTAATTGCGCCTGTGCCGCGGCAGGCGATCTCGGCGGGCGAGAAGCTGGGCCAGTGCCATGCGGCTTCGGGAACATCGCGGAAGTGTTGGTAGAGGGTGGCGGTCATTGGGGGTCTCCAGTTTTGAAAAACAAAAAAGCCCCGCAGCCGGAATTGGCAGCGGGGCGGGGTAAGGTAGGAAAGAAAGACTGCGGCGTGCCGCGTCGTTGGCACACTGCCTATGGCGGCGTGCCAAATACTTTGAACTTCACCGCGATACCCGCAATCAGCGCAATGATCAGCGCGGTGGTCAGCATGCGGGCGATGGTTTGCAGCGCCGTGCGGCGGACAACGCGGATGCTGTCCAAAAGTGATCGCAGATCGCGGATGTCGACGGCGGCATCACGGCCATCAAGACCCACATCGGCGAGGGCGCGCTTGGCACCCTCTTCGGCGGCGCGGGCGAGGATGACTTCAAAATCAGCCTCTGACATTTGAACTTGGGCGGGGGCAATGCGGCGCGGTGTCATGCGGAGAGGATCCCCACTTCAGTTGGCAGCGTAGCGCTGGTCCATAGGGCGTTTGAGCTCGGGTTCTGCGCCCATGTCGAATAGATCGGCTTTGGCGCAAGCGGGGGTGCTGCTTGGGCGGGGGCGTCAAAGTTCGCAGAGCCGATGCGCAGAAAGCCCGCTGTATTGGTCGGGCCCATTGTGCCGCCTTGGGTCAACTGCTTGACGTGGACAGCAGCAATGGCGGTATTGGCCGCAGGGCCAGTTGGGCCGCCCAGCGTGAACGACAGGCGCTGACCAACAGCGCTCGCGGCAATGCGGGTGGAGGGATCCTCATCGCGCAGCGCCTCGATCGCGCCTGCCATTTGGTTGAACGTGGCAATGCTGGCTGGGGTGCGACGCACAAAACGCCGCCCGATGGTGGAGACCCCGTCGAGAACTGCGATGTGGGCATAATACCACGTGCGGCTTGAGATCATGCCGTGTAGCCCCGTGTTGGCGAAGACGATCTGCACGGGCTTGCCCTTCACCCCGCCATTGGCGCCTGTGCTATTGGGCGCGCTCGCGGTGCTGTGCAAGAATCCATCGACATAGAAATCCACGGTGATCTGCGCGCCCACGGCCACGCGCACATCGACCCATTGGATTTGGGCCGCACCCGCCACATAGCTGGAATTGCCCTGCACTGCGGTGTCGCCGCGCGCGACAGCGTGATAGCGGTCAGTCGCCGCCACGGGCTGGATTTGTGCGATGCGGTTTTGGGCGGCATCGAAGAACTCAAGGAAGCTTGCCGTGCTTTCGGTGATGCTTTGCGCATCTAAATTGGGCGTGACATAACGAAACCCGAGCCAAAGATCGCCCGTTGGCGGGGCAATGTTGATCGCAAAGGGCGTGGCAGCGCTGCGCTCGGTTGATATCCGAAGGCCGTTGATATCAAGGTTCGGGTCAAACCCGAGCGCCACGGTCGAGAGCAGCCCTGAGACACCCGAGATGTCGGTGGGCTGATGGCCAAGATGCAGGATGTACGTCATGATGTCTCCAATTCGATGTAAAGGGCGGCTTCCAGAATGCTGATCCCCGGCCCGCTGCCACGCTCGAGGAAGATGCTGACATCGGCATAGGTCATCGCGGATGCGCCGCCCTGCTCGATCCAGAGCGATGCATCGGCAGTGCTGAGAGGCTGATCCCAGCCGATCTCCCAAAAGGCGGCGGCTTCGAGAACGGTCAGGGCAGGTTCGCGATACCCAAGCGCGCGGCAGCCTTGCGGGATGGGATAGCTGAACTGCGATGGGAGCGATCTCAAGGTACCGCCATCACCCAGATTGCGGCCATGGATATAGGGGTAGAAGGCAGGGCTGAGGGCTGCGGTAAAGACGGGCGGCCCCGTTACGGGATCACTGTGCCAGATACCGTTCTTGCCGATCCATATCCGCGCAAGGGTCGGATCGAAGACAAACATCAGCACATCGCCTGCGCCAAAGGTCGGAAGGCCCGTGACGCGCTGCTGCAGCAGTGTACTGGTATTGGACCAAAGCCCACCCGTTCCGCGCCAACCGATTGAGCCGCGCACAGCAGGCGCAACGCCTGCGTTCCACTCAAAGAGCTGGGCCGCAGAGACGAGACCGATGAATCCATCAAAAGTGGCAGCGCCGCCCGGCGCGCAGGCCACCTCCCAATACCGCCGCCCGTCGAGGGGCAGGATGGCGCGGTTGGCAGGTACCCAGCGCAGGTAATTCGCCCCGCCAGATGTGTTGATCGCGGTTTGATTGGCATTCGAAAGGGTATAGCCTGCGGGCCTGCGCGCCGTATCTAGGGTGACACTGGCCCCGATATCCACACTTGGCGGCAGGATGGCTGCTTGCGAGAGCAGCCCAGCGCGGGCGAGAAACAGGCTCATACCACTGCCCCCGCCAGCGCGCCTTGGATAACCCAAGCATCTGCGCCGCGTTTCGTCAGCGCCGCACCTGACCACTGGCTAGCCAGATCGACCCCACCCGCGACAACGCCATTCAGCGAGACGTTGGATGCGGCAACGACCCGCGCGGTTCCGCCGCCGATTTGGGTGACGTTGACCAAAGTTCCGATGGGAAAGGCCACGGTCGCGTTTGGCGGAATGGTGATCGTGACGCCTGATGATCCTGTGGTCTCGATAATGCTGCCCGCATCTATGGCTTGTAATGTATGGGAAGTTGCAGTCAGTGCGCGCAGGCGCGCAGTGCCATAGGGCGGCTCATCGATCCATGCGCTGCCCGTAAAGCGGACAAAACGCGCTTCATCGGCTACCCAGACCAGCCAGCCATTCTGCGGGGGCAGATAGACCCATGCGGGGGCACCTGCGATTTGATCCCAGATAGCCAGCGCATTTGCGTTCTGCGCGGCATTTGCCGGAACAATAATGATCTGGCCAGCTGCGCCTGTCGCGGGCAATGCAGTCGTGCGCGATGTAGCGCGGGGTTGGACCAGTGCTGACAATCGGCGAAGGTCTTCGCTGAGCGGCGTGCCCCAATTGCGCTGCCCCGCGTCGTAAAAGCCGCGCAGGCCGAGGCCCGGCAGAATACGTTCGGCCATGGTGATCCTTTTGGGTTGGTGGTGGTGTGAACGAAAGAGATGCTGCTAGAGCTGTCCCAACGGTTCGAACGGCGAAAATCGCGGGGCCTTCATTGCTCGCAGCTTCCACCGATCAATTGCCCCAGAACATGCCCCAGCCGCGATCCCAGCCGACGGCGAAGGGGGCGATCTGGCGCAGATAGCGGGCGTCGTAATCTGTCAGCCAAATCCCATCGACATTGCGCCGCGCGCGAACGGCGATGTCGATCTCGGATGTGCGATCAGGGGCGTTGGCTTCGGGGATGTCGGCGGGGTCAAGGCTAAAGCTGGTGCCGCTGCCCGCGTTCAGGGTGAGAGCCGCTGAACCCGCATTGCGCTGATCAGTATCAGGATCGACCCAAGCAATCTCGACTTGATACTGCACTCCCGGTTCTGGCCCAATCGAAGGCGCGGTGTAATCCGCAATCACGGGGCTGGTCTGTGTCAGCCTGTCGCGATGCGCCCAAGTCAGGGTCAGCGGCCCCGCGATCAGCGAAATCGGATCTGGCGCATAGCTGCCATTGCCCTGCACCTTTGCAGGCGGTAGGGGCTGAATGGCGCGGCGGTTGAAGGTGACGCGGTCCTCGGGGGCCATCGCATGGGCCAGCGTTCCGCGTCCAGTTTGTGGCAAGAGCCGAACCGCGACCTCCTCGCCCGCAGCAAAAGACTGCGATGTGATGGTGGTGCCTTCGCCCCAAAAGATGATTGGCGTGCCTGTGGCGTGCTGGCGCGGCGCTGTGTCGAGGCAGCCCCGCCCGAGGGTGACGGACGCTGCACTGATTCCGTCGACGCGGACAAACTCTCCACCGATGCTGGCAAGGGTGCCGATCTGCACGTCGCCAATATCCTGCCACGCGGTCACGGCCACCACGCGCGCTTCCGGATCATCGGATAGATCATCCGCCAGCACTGCCGATGGGGCAAATGCCACGCTGCCCGCTTCCTGTGGCCCAGCGCCCAAATCGACCCAAAGCTCAGCCGCCAGCGCATCAGAACTCGGCCGTGCGCCCGTGGCCATGAGTGCCCCTGCGCTGGCATCTTCAGCCAATAGCCGATCTGCCTCTGTGTGTCCGAGCTCGCGCACGAGCAGCCAATAGGGTGCCTCATTGACCATACGATGCGTCATCGCCTTTGGCGCAGTGGCCATACCCCGTGCCGCTGGCATGCGCCCGCCTGCGTTGGCGGCGCTGCCCAGAGCAAAGACATCTTCTGCGATCTTCAGACGAATGCCATTATCGCGCCCATCGCCATGGCCAATCTCGGAGATGCGCATCACCACATGATCAAGCCCAATGCGCGGGGAGTTAAGACGGATCACATCCCCTGGCCCAAGGCTGGAGCCTTGCCGGTTCACAACGATTTCACCCGACAAGAGCGGCGTGGACAGCGCGCGCAGCTCTCGCTCGGCCACGCGAAGGGCAAGGTCTTGATAGCGAATGCCGCTGTAGGTCAGTGTGGTGGCCAGTACCTCGCCCATGGATTGGACGCGGGCGGTATCGGTGACAGACACAGCCCCAGTCTGATCTGTCCACGCATCCGTGTAGCGAACTGTGACGGAATTGATCAGATCGCTTGGTGCGCGGCGACCCAAACGGCCCCAATCGACCACATTGGTATCGTCAAAGACGGGTAGATCGCTGGCGGTATAGTCGGCGCGGATCAGCTTGAGTTGCCAAAGGCCCGAGCGGCGGTCGATAAACAGCGTGGCATCGATATGATCCAGCACCCCCGATATGAAATCCTCGATCGAGCCGTCTTGCTGCCAGATGAGCGAGAGGCCAAAGCCCTCGCTGTAAAGCGTATCGGCAGCGGCAGTAAAACTCTCGCCGATATCGGCGCTGGGGTAACCCAGGCCCCAATCACGGTTGGTCAGGCATTCGCGAATGATATGGGCGGGGTTCATATCCGGACCATTGCCAAAAGCCCCGCGCAGCGAGGCGACCAGCGCGCCTGCGTCCCCTGCCGGGATCACGGGTACGCCGTCCACGGCAGTGTTATCAATCCGCGCCGTATGGGAGGTATCCGCCACAGCGATGTTAAAGCCAAAGATATCGACGGGCGGCAGCGCACGGATCAGGTTGAGTGCGGCATCGACCGATGAGAGAGGCGATGGCTCACCATCGGTGACAAAGACGATCACGCGGCGTTTAGAGCCCGTATTGGCAAAGAAGGCCGAAGCTTCCATGAAGGCGGCATTAAACGCTGTGCCGCCAAAAATCGGGCTGATCTGGGCCAGCATCCAAGTCTCCAGCTCGCGGTAGCCCTCCGGCGTGACATCGCGGCGCTCGATTGCGCCAATCGGCGCGTTGTTCCAGAGCGTAATGCGGATATCATTGGGCTGGTCAGGATCGACGCTGGCGGCGATCTCGCGCATGAGGGCTGCGACACCTGCTTTTTGCGCCGCCATCCGCGCGCCATACATCGAGCCTGAGGCATCGAGCGCGATGTAGATCGCCGCATTTGATATGCTGGCCTCGGGCGTAATGGCTGCGCGCTCGGGATACCACTGCTCAGCGCCTGCCTCGCCAGTCAAAACCCGCGTTGCGCGAATGGCCCATGGTTTGATGTAAGGGTTGATCCCCATATAGACCTGACGCAGGACAAGACTGCAGAGTCCGCGATAGGCTGGAATAGAACCTCCCACGCGCGCCGCAAGGTAATCATTCGGCCCCTGCGTAGGCCCGCCCATCAGAACATCGATATCACCGACGATGCCGCCCTCGCGGCCTTCACCGCCAAAGAGGTCGGGCTTGTCGATGCGAATGCGCCCGCCGCCCGCGCCGGTATTGTTGGCGGGGGATACGGAGGTGAAGACGGACGCAGATGTCGCTGTGAACGCCAAAGTCGCGGGCTGCACTGTCCAGCGGGTGGTATCGCTCGCCCCGTCATAACTCACGGCCAGAAGCGTAAAGTCATGCGATGCACCGCTGCCCAGCGCCAAACGATAGTCGCGGCCAATGCGCATGCCAGCGAGGCTGCCCGCAAAACTGACACTTGCGCCGAGATCGCCCGCCAAGGCTGGAACGGCACTCACTGCGCCAATGTTGCCGATCCGAACTTGGGTCGCAGCGCCACCGCCACTAAAGCCGCCACCCCCTGTTGCGGCGGACCATGCCGTTCGGCCATCGACCAGTATCTCCCGTACGGCATCAATCGGCCCATGGCAGAGCGCCAGATGCGCGCCGAGGCTGTAGCGATATCCAACAGTGACGGATTTGTTATTCCCGCCCATGTGCGGTGTCCTTCGGGGTAGTCGGAGGGCTTACGGGCGCGGGCGCATCGGCTGACGAACCCGAAACCGAGGACAGCGTAGGCTCGCGCAGTTCCGCAGCGCGGATGACGGGTTCGATCAGTGCGTCACCGGTGGCCCGCAGCCTTTCCGCAGAAATGCCCTGCTCAATAAATGCCTGCCAGTCGAAGCCGTGCCGCGCAAACCAAGGTCGCACGCCCGCAAAGCAATAGCGCGCGGCGCGCAGGTCGGCGGCTGTGACGATAGTGGGTGCGATAGGCGTGGCTTTTGAAATGTTGGCCGGTTGTCTTGTCTCATCGGTCATCCCTTCTTGCCCCCGTTCTTCTTGATTGGATCGACGTGCAGATCGCCTGCCCAAACTACATTCGGTCCTGTGATCAGCACGGTGCTAAAGATCACAGGGATGGGCCGCCCTTCTTCAGCGGTGGGGATGTCAAACTCGTCCAGTCCAGCCGCTTGGGGCTTTTCGAACTTTTGCTTGGGGGCCAGCGCATAAGAAATCGCCGAGAGCACCAGCCCGATCACGAGCTGTGCGATAAAGTTCCATGCCATGGGGGAATGCCGATGTTGGTTGCGTTAGAGTGTGGTTGGTGTGCGCTTGCGCTGTTCGCGCCCAGCGCCGCCTAAATCAAAGACCTGCGCGATCAGACGACCGAGCCGCCGCTAAAGGGATTGCGCCCAGGGATATCCGGAAAGCCGCCGAAGTTGTTCAGATTGCCAAACTTGCTCTGGCAGGTCGCAACCCGCAGATCGCAGCCAGGGGCGAGGTCGACCAAGACGGGCAATACAGCATTGGTCACTGGATCGCGGTCTGGCGCTGCCAGTTTTGCAGCGAGTTCAGGCATTGGCCGCGAGAGCGTGATCTTGCTCCCTGCGTGATTTGTGATGAAGCCCATTTGCGCGCCAAAGCGCAGCACACCTCCTGCATACCAGCCAACAGACTGCTGCCCTGTCTGCGCGATGGTCAGCACCGCCCCCGAAACCGCATTTAGCCCAGCGCTCTCCCAATGTTGGTCAATATCCAGATTGCACCCGCGCCCATAAAGCGCATGGCGGCAAAGCCGCTGATACTTCGCCCGGACACCCGCGCGCCGCAGCGTGCTGAACACCGATTCCGCCTGTAGGATGATGCGGTTGCCCTCCACTTCGGCCCCCACCACCCGCCCTTTCCAATGCGCGACTGTCTCCCCCATAAGCTGCTCATGCCCGCGAAAGATTGTTAGCGTCACCGCCGCATTGCCCATCGGGGCCAAAAACCTGCGCGCAAACGCATGCGAGATCGGCCACGTCACTTCTAGCCGCCCGCGCTCAATCTCGCTCGTTTGCACCACATCGCTATGCGCCAAACTGGCCGCCGACCATATGATCTCGGCCCCATCGCTGCTTAGGCTCACCCAATCCGCAGCCCGGCTGGTGAAGCGCCAGATCTGTGCGCCCTCAGCGAATTGGTAGAGGAAATAGGGCCGTCCCTCGGAGGGGGGAGGCCTCGATGGTGGTGTAGGACATAAGAGGAAACTTCGGTTGGTGATTGTTTATTGGCGTATGCCGTCCGGCGGACAAGGACGGACTCCGGACTTTCGCGGTAGCTGCGAACGGTCATACATTGGGTAGGCAGGCGATATTCAACCGATGACGAATGCAGGCATCACAATGTGCTGACGCAAGTCGGCTGCTGGCCCTCCTCACAAGTTCACGGGACGCAGCGTACGGCGCGCTCCCGCGATCAACCACAAACATACCGAAACGAGCTAGGTTTTGCCCAGGGGTTATGACCGTGTTAACGTGATGAAAACGCTAAAGTGGCCAACGAGGGACAGATACCGCCGTTTTCGCCATATAGGTTTTGGCCTGACGTTTCTGACACTCTGCTCAGACAGCCTAGTACGGCCACTGAGTTCACTCACATCGTGAAAATGCTGCAGCATTGTAGTCATCAACCTTTATGCTTCGCTGACCATCCATACCTTCATCAGCTCCTCTGACTGACTATGCGATTTTTGAAGGCTCCTACCACCCATCGATTTCCTTTTATGCATAGAGTTTTGTGGTGCCTGAGCCGCGCCAGACAATGATTTCCATTAAAGCGACGGGCGGCCGTGGCCGCCCGTGCAAAAGGCACTTACTTCTTGCGAATATGCGCCGAAGATGAGCTGACAACTCGTGACACTGGGTTGTTAGCACGATGCGATTGCACCTGTTTGCTCTGCACGTAGTGCCGCGCATTGTTGCCACCGAGACTGGTGGTTGCAGCCGTTGCCAGACCCACAACGGCCTTAGCAACCGTTTTGCTTCCTTTAGAAAAAAGACCCATAATTTTCCTCCTGGGTTTCATTGTGGCCAGAACCGGTTAAGATGCTGGCCGTTTCACTTGAGCGCCTTCGATTATCGAAGGACATCGTCTTTGTGACACGGCAGACGGTACGAAAGCGCGGTAATCATGCGCAATCATGGCTACAGATTTGACTACTAGGGGTTTTTTATGGCTCAGAAGCCGAACAAGGTCATTGCTTGCTTCCAGGAGAGAATCTCTTGGGTTGTCTCCAACCTCGATCCTGATCCTGCCTACCGCAGGTTCGTGTATGATTACAATGATGTTTTTACCGCGTTGGAAGAAGCACTTGAACGAGGTGAGTTTTATCAAGGAGCTGGACAAGCCGTTCCTAAGAAGCGCCAATGGCAAAACGCACTACGGGACGACAATCCTTCACCTTTATTCTTGGACTGGATTTACACGCTATACCGCGACATGAAGCCTGACCACTTCGAGACAGAAAAGCTCAACGACTTTCTCAAGCTGGGAGAGGACATTCAAGACCATCGCAACCGATGGCGTCCAGCCATAAGATACTTCGCTGAAAACAGAACGAAATTGGAAAGAGTTGCCCGTTCATTCTATGCAGGCTTTGGAAACACTGAAGAGCATAGTCTTGAAGGCATTCAGTTCCCATTGCTTACAATGCCTGGCTGGATACGCTCACTACCGCTTTCTTTGGCAGAAGACAGCGAAAAACCTCGTCTCACCTTCCCTAGTGCTGCAGTGACATTTCAAGATCGTCGTCTTGAAGGCTTGAATGGCGACTATGTGGCTTACAAAGGAGCCCTCGCATACGCGACACGAAAGATTGTCAAGCCTGAACCGCAACACAACGGTGAAATATTTTGTGCGCGATCTGTACTCACAGATAAGGATGGGTTCGTTGGATTTGAATATTCGTTGTCTAAATATTTTACCTATATCAATACCTGCGAGGTTCTTGGAGCCGAACTTGCAGATTGGGTTCTCGACGCAGGCCAAAATGAGCGCCCGCCTAAACTTCCATTCCGAGGGGCACCGAAAGATGCTTTCGACCTCGACAACCGGGCAGCCTACCCAGGCGTGAACTGCCTGTGCATCTTACTAAATTATTCAGACAACCACCCCTTACGCCGCCATCCGGGCGACTACTTCCTTTTGCACAAAAGGGACGAAACTCAATTACAGGCACAAAACACCGTACACGTGGTTCCGGCAGGTGGTCATCAAGGTTTCTCAAGAGGAGCACAAGCTGTGGATACCGCATTTTGGAGGACAATGGTACGCGAGTTCGCCGAGGAGCTCTTCGACATGGAAGACCTTTATAGACAGCCCGGGAGTTGGGGTGACTTTCTGCAATACAAGAAGGTCAAAAAGATCGTAGATGTATTCTTTGGCAAAACGAATGCAGCAGCTCAGGCCTATCTTCTTGGCTTTGGCCTCGACCCGGTTACACTAAAACCTGAGGTGCTGGTGACTATTGTAGTTGATTGGAAAAAAGCCAAAAAGCAGTGGCCTGATGTGAAGTTCAAATTCAATTGGGAACTTCAGACAGGCTTGAAAGCCGATAGATGCCATTGGGAACCGTTATCTCGACAGGCATTGGTACGTCAGGCGAAAGGAGGCGTTCTTTTCTTCGAGGGATCGGATAAACCCTTAAGTACTTTGCCCGCCGGAGCTGCTTGCATGTTGCAGACTGCCCGCCACTACAGTTTTTTGGGCCTGCCATAGTATCCAAAAAACTTATCATGCGTCATCTGTCATTGTATGAAGCTTTCCCGATTCCTGATTTTTCATTGGTTGTGGCCAAAAACTATACGTTTCTGTTATTGGTGAAAACGAGGTTTTCTGTCGTGAGTCTCAGAAGTTGCCGTTACCCTAACGGCTTTATCCCGCTGGCCAAGACCGGCCGGATGGTTTCGCTAAAGTAAAGGTTAAGGGCCGCTTCGGTGAACAACCCCAGACTAACCAAAAGTCTACTCAGCGCGCAAAGCGACTGTCCTGCCAAAGAATCATGCATCTAGGGCGTAGCCACTATCATCCCCACCTCGCACCCCGCAGCTCCGTGCCTCGCCTCGATCCGATCCGTATCCGCCCGCACCATCGTCAAGAAATGCATCTTTGCCCCAATCGGCAGCGGGACGCCCAAACTCGATGAAAGCGTCAAACGATGGTTCGCCCCATCCTGCACTGCTGAATTGATCTTGCGGAACCGCAGCCCAGTGCTCGTTTCAATCATGACATGCCGCCCAGAGTAGGCTGACAAATCGGCGATTGGCGAAATGCGCATGAGGGTGGTGCTGGCGGTCATGGCGATGCAGAGTTGCAGTTCTGCGCCCCAAGTTGGCAGCCAGAAGGACGTTTGGCGTCCGCGCATGGCAAATAGCCAGCGGCGCAGATCGTGCCGCTCGGTTGGGGATTGGGCTTTGAAGGTTATGGTCTCCCCTCGCTCGAAGAGATCACGAAGGGGTTCGATGCTGACAGGGCCAAACCCGTTGTCGATGTATTCCACGGCTTTTTTAAGGGTTGATGCCAGCGGCGCGCGGGTCAGTGATGGATTGGTTTGCACCATCGCGCCTTGATAGGTAGGCAGATCGGGAGCAGGCAGTTCCGCGGCAGCCTGCAGCAGAAACGTCGCTGTGATCGTGGCGTGGTTCTGGCGGCGACGGGCGATTTCCATTGGCGCAGCGATTTGGGCAGAACGCAAAGGCATGACTGCGACGCGGGTTGATTTAACCGTAGGTGCAGGAAGCTCTCCCGCCAGCGGCGCAGCCAAGACCAGCCGATTTGGTTCGATGGCCGCTATCTCAACTTGGACCGCTGCGCTGCCATCTACTGCAATCGCAGCGAAAGAGTGTGCACCGATAGACGGGGTATCAAACGCCGCAAGCTCGGTCGGCACATGGATTTCCGCCGAACCCTGCACCAAGTCAGCCGTCGGCTGCTGCGCCATGTGCCACATGGGCAAGAGCCACTGCGACGCAAATCTCGCCCGTGCTAGCTCGCTCACCTTGGCAAGACCCAGCGCATCCACGCGGTGCGTCAGGGTCACGATCTCACGGGGCAGCGAGCGGAGGGCAATCCGCTGCTCACCCGCCCGGGAGGTCAGGACATTGGTGTTCCACTCCAGCACTTCGATGATTTCACCGCTGGCAGCAAAGGGCCAAAGCCGATGAATCTGCGCTTCAGGCATTGATGGCCCCGCGATTGCGGCGGATGACGTTTAGGATGGCCCGCTCGCCAGATGGTGTTGCGAGGTAATCGCCGACCACCGAGGGGTCGAGCACGTTGATGATGCGCGTGGAGCCAGCAGCAGATGCCCCAGCGCCATCGGTGTTTAGCTCAACGCCCAATCGCCCACCCCGTCCGCGGCGCAGGGGCAGAATAGCTTCTGGCCCCGCCTCGCCCATCAAGCCGATGCCTTTAGCAAAAGGAAACACCGTCGGGCGGTTCACAACCCCGCCGCGCGCAAAGGCTGTGAGTTCCGCCCCGCCCGCAAAGGTGCCGCCTTTCGCAAAGCCAAACAGACCCGCCAAGAACCCGCCGCCGCCCATGCCGCCCGTCAGCGCATTGATCAGCGCGTTCTCTATCGGCTTGAAGGCCAGATCGATCAACCGCGTCGAGAGATTCTGCGCGATGCGCGAGATTGCCCCAGCGAAGCTCTCCCATGTGAACTGGCCCGATGTCAGCGCCTCTTTGATTGGGCCTGTGATATCCTGCGCCAATCCCTGCGCGATCTCGCGTGAGCGCTCTTGGGCCGCGCGGATGGCCTCGGATGTGGTCTGCCACGCCGCCCGCGCCGCATCGGCCCCGCCTTTGAGTGCCTCGCCCGCACTGCGCCCAGCTCCGCCTGCGCTTTCTGCCGCAGCTGCCGTGTTTTGCAATGCGCTGCCAACACCCGCCACGCCCGCCTGAGCGATCTCGGCGCTGGAGGCGGTTTCTTCCGATGCCGCCGTCATGGCCCCGCGCACGGCGGCGATGGATTGCAGCGGCGCGGTCGCGCTGGCGGCGACCGACCCCATGATCCCGCGCAGGCGCTCGGCTTCTGCGGCGGCATTTGCGGAAGCCGCAGTGAGCCCCAGATCAGGCGGTGCAATCGGGTCTTTGGCAAAGGCCGCTGCAAAGGCCGCTCGCGCGGCGCTGCCAGCCTCTGCGGCTGCCCCCGCAAAGGGGTTATCAATCCCGCCCAGTTCGACTTTGCCAATCAGGGGCACTGCAGTCTCTAGCCCCAGCGCGCCAAGCCCCTTGTTCACGCCAGCCAGAAAGCTGTCGATGCGCGCGGCCACGCCGTTCAGCATGGCTTCCACACCGCCGATCATCGTATTGGCGGCCCCATAGACAAATTCGCCGATCGTGGCGGGCAGTGCAGCCCAAAGCACCTTAATTGCTTCAAATGCACCTTCAAAGGTGTTCAGCGCCGCATTGCCGAAACCAACCACGGCTTCAAGACCAGATTGCAGCGCGCTGATGATGCCCGCTTTGATATCCTCCCAACCGGCTAGAATACCAAGGCCCAGCGCCACCATGCCAAGCTGCATGCGCTGCCAGACTTCGCTGGCGATATTGCCCAGCGCATCCAGCGCCCCGCCGACGGAACCTGTGGCGCTGACGAGTTGACTGAAACGATAGATGAGCTCGCCCGCGCCAACCACCAATGCACCAATCCCCGTGCGTATCAGCGCACCGCGCAGAAACACCAGCGTTGTGGCAAGCCCCCGAACGGAGAGCGCGGCGGCGGCAAGACCGCCCACCCAGCGCGTCGCCATGATGCCCGCGAAGGCTGCAGCATAGGATGCCATGCGCCCCATGTTTTCACCGAGCGCATCCAGAACCAGCCGCAGCGCGCCGCCCTCGGAGGTAAGGCTGACAAAGGTTTCAGCAAGCCACGTCACGGATGGTGCGATTGCCACCGCGATCTGGTTACGGATCCCGTCAAACACCAAACTCAGCGTGCCCAGCGCCATTTGTGTTTGCCGCAGCGCGCCTAGCGCATCGCCGTCCAGAATTGCACCCACGGATTTGGCCTGATCGCCGAAACGCGTCATCTCTGCCCCGCCATTGCGCAATAGAGGCAACAGCCGTGTGGCATCCGATGCCATGGCTTCGAGATAAAAGGTCATCTCTTGCTGGCTGGCCCCCGCCTTTTCCAAAGACGAGACATAAAGCTGCAGCGCCTCGGGTCCCGACAGCCGCGCGAACTGATCTGCCGTAACACCAACGCGCGGGGCGATCTGCTCGAAGAAGTCTTTCATCGGCCCGCCGCCCGTTTGCAGGAAATCCCCGACACGGTCGTTCACGTCTTTCAGGATATCGGCGAGCTTTTCCTGTTCGATCCCCACAGTGCGTGCGCCAGCCGACCAGCGTTGGAAACTCTCGGGCGTCGCATTGGCCACTTGCGAGAAGAGACGGATTTGCGCAGCGGTATCGGCGGCGCTTTTGACAATGATGCCCAGCCCAGCAGTCGCTGCCGAAGCGGCGGCCGCAATGGCAATGCCTGCCTTGCGTGCAAAGCCAGCAAGCCGCTCATTCGCCGCCTCCATCTCGCGCGACAAGCGGCCAAAGCCTTTTGAGCCTGCCTCGCCAACACCCTCCAGCTCGGCGCGGACCTGTTTTCCGCCAACGGCGGAGAGGCGCACGGATACGCGTTTTTCTGCCATGGGAGATGTCCTTAAGATTGGTGAGTTTCAGAATGTTCGTCGAGATTGGCGATATGCCGCAGCATCGCCGCTTCAATCGGCGGCAGCAGTTCGACCACCGATCGGGGCGAGATGCCCAGCGCCGCGCCCATCGCAAGGGCTGCGGTCATGTCAAAGCCCAGCACCGCGCGCGGGGCGACGCGCAGCTGGCCACCCATGCGCTGAGCCAAGTCCCAAACCTGCCAGCCCTCTAGGCTTTGCGGCGCGTTTTGGATTTGCGGGCAGGCCGCACAGACCCCGTCGCAATTGGCGCAGTACCGATCGCCCCCACCGAAGACCCAATCGGCAAGGGCGCTGAGGCGTTTTTTTCCGCCTCAAGCTCCAGACCCTTGGCGACATAGCCGGTTTGGAAGGCTTCGAATATCGGCCAGATGTCGAGCAGGGCCTCGATCCCCTCGGGCGTGACGGGGGTGACATTGCCATCTACATCGCCCACACCCTCCCACTCGATGATCGCGCGTTTGGCGATGGCTTTGGCAAAGGCCACGGCAATGGTGTCATCGGGCGTGCCCAGCGCGATAGATCGAACGCTTTGATCCGTGCGGGCGGCGACCATAATGGCGGTGGTCAGGGGATGAACCTTCAGACGCACGCCCATCGGCATGGCCAGCCATTGGGGTTCACGGTGCAGTGTTAGCTTGAGCATTGGGGAGGTACTCCTGAATGTTGTTTTGCAAAACGGCGCTGCACATGATGCCGGTATCGGTGCTGCGCGCGGCCTGCCAGTCAAAGCTGGCCTGAACACCCTGCGGCCCCGATATCTCGATACGGGGGCGGGGCAGATAGACGGCATAGGCAGTGAAGGTGAAGCTCTCGCCCCCGGGCAGCTGATAGGAAAACACCAGCTCGCAGGGCTCGCCCGAGATTGCCTGATTGACGAGGGTTTGATCAGCAAAGCGCACTTCGATCTTGCCCGTCAGCGCGGCGATTGTGGGATCAGCACCATCGATACGCCCGTCCGAGCGGATGGTTTCCACGCGGTCTAGCCCGTTGGAATAGGTAATTTCCGCCGAGACGATGTTGCCGAGCGCCGCCCCATTGCGGATAATCTGGCCGTTGAAATGACCAAAGCGCTTGAGGTCGATCTCGGTAGGTTCAGGAATAACGGAACTGGGCGAGATCGCCTCGCCCTGTGCAATCAGGCTGACCGTCGCCGTCAAGAGGCCCGAGCGCTGCATTTGCCAAGACAGGGTATCAACCATGCAGCCAGTATAGAGCGAATAGCGCGGCACCTCGGGCATCGCCGTCTCGATTGTCAGCGAGGGCAATTCCCAAGCGCCAGAAAGGAACTCATGGGAATAGGGGCCATTTCCCGATGTGTGCGGCGCACCGAAAGCTGCTGTCAGCCAATAGCCAAAGGCACCAGCGTCAATCGGCACGACGACATTGCCATCCGCGGTCACCGCATCTTTGATCGGGGCCAGCGGATCGCGGCCATAGCCCAAGAGTTCGCTGTTCAAGAGCGGTTGCTCTGACCCCAGCGTCGTGCTGGCGAAGGGCATTTTCACAAAGCCATCCGCCGGCGCAGTGCTGTATTCCGTCTCAAACGCAAGCGCCATCCGCGCCCGCGCGCCTTGCGCTCGTGCCATCTCGTATTCTCCTTTCACAAGAAGTGATTATGTAAGTTGGGTAGACCTAAGCCGCTCGGCGCATCATCCGCCGCGGCCAGTGTAGATAGAAGGAGTAGACCACGATGTTTGAAGGGTTGCTGTCGGTTATTCTTGTGGTGCTCGTTCTATGGTTCGCGCTTTGGCTCTACATCCTTCTGCCCGCCCGCATGGCAGAAAAGCGTGGGCGCAGCCAAGTTGGCTGGGTCCTGCTGAGCTTGCTGTTTTCACCAATTTTGGCCTGCCTGCTGCTTTGGCTGCTTGGCAATGATCCAAATTCTCAAACAGGAAAAGGCGATCTGCACTAAGAACCTTAGCCAATCTGAAAGTGGAAGCTTTCAGCCCAGTGGGCCGGCGGTGGTGTAGTGCAAAACGACAATGATCGATGCGGCCTTCACAGTTACCGCCCCCTCGACGGGCAGATCAACGGGCTTCGGCGCTTCAGGCTCGACCCAATCACACAGCCCGCCCAGCGTTCTATCGGCTTCAAGAGCTGCGCCGATACTCGCGATCAAGCTGTCGAACGCAGCGTCGCGCCCAGCGCTCTGCACGACCACCTCAATTTCAGCGCTATGCTGATAATGATAGCGCAGCGGTGACATGGTGACCTCAGGCTCCCCCGGATCGCCGTCGCGCAGAATGATCAGACCCGGCTCGGGGATCCTCTCGGGCAGCGCCTCTCCGCGCAGGGCGGTGGCGGGCAAAGACCTGAGCCGCGCATGCAGCGCGGTGAGGATTGTTTCGCGGGGAGTGGGCATGGTGTGCGTTTCGATGTCTGATTTACAGAGGCGGCTGGCTCGAAGACGGTGGTTGGCATGCGCGGTTGGGGCGCAGTCTAGTATTCTTGCCGTTAGGCTGTTTCAGCATGTAAAGCGCCACTTTTGAAGCTTTATGCGCGATTTTTATGTTTACGTATCAATTGTGGCGCGCTATCCTGCCCGCAAGGCAATGCTCTAATTTCGGCGCGTTAAACCCGATATGCGAAGTTAAAGCTGCAATATTGAGGCGCAAATGACAGACGAAAAGCCAATCACAGTCTTGACCAAAGATTTAGGGTCGAGCATCGCATCGTACAGGCTGTCACGCAACCTACGTCAGGACGATGTGGCCACGCAAGCCGGCGTTTCCCGCGGTGTTGTGGCACGTTTGGAGGCAGGGGAGGGCGGCACCATCGACAGTTTGATCCGCGTCCTCAAGGCCTTGGGCCTTGAAGATCGGCTCTCTGCGCTTGTGCCCGATGCAACGATCAGCCCACTTGCGACGCGCGGTCTTGGCGATCAGCGTCAACGTGCGCGTCCAGCTCAGAGCGCAGACGGTAATGAGCCGTGGACTTGGGGCGAGTGATGAGCACGAGAGCAACAATTCATCTTTGGGGGCGTCAGATTGGCGCCGTCATCTGGGATTCAAATCGAGATCTCGGCATCTTCGAATATGATCCTCGCTTCGCAGGGTCCGCTGTCGAAATCGCCCCACTTACGATGCCCCTGCGAACAGGAACCTTTGATTTTCCTGCCTTGCCGCGAGGGACTTTCCACGGGCTGCCAGGGCTTCTTTCCGACAGCTTGCCCGATCGTTTTGGGAATGCGCTCATCAACCGTTGGCTTGCAGAACAAGGCCGATCAGCCACAAGCATGGATCCGGTTGAACGGCTTCTTTACACGGGTCGGCGCGGTATGGGCGCGCTTGAGTATGAGCCAGCGACCGGGCTTCGTAAAGAAGAGGGCACGCCAGTTGATATTGCACCCCTTGTTGAACTCGCGAACCGCGTTTTGAACGAGCGGCAAGCTCTGACTGGGCAGATGACCGGCGAAGACCAAGCCGAGGCGCTGGCGCAGATCCTAAGGGTTGGCACCTCGGCGGGAGGGGCCCGCGCGAAGGCCGTTCTTGCATGGAACGAAACCTCTGGTGAGTTTCATTCTGGTCAGATCAAGGCAGGCCCCGGGTATACCCAGTGGCTTTTCAAATTCGATGGCGTCTCAAAGAGCGGTGATCATAACCTTGCCGACCCGCAAGGCTTTGGGCGTCTTGAATATGCCTGTTATCTTTTGGCGACTGCAGCCGGTGTTGAGATGATGCGATCAAGGTTGCATCTCGAGGGCGGCCGCGCGCATTTTATGACGCAGCGATTTGATCGGATTGGCACAGCCGCAACGGGTCAGAGCGAAAAACTGCATGTGCTTTCGCTGGGTGCTATGCGCCATTATGATTTCAACCAACCTCGCGCCTATTCCTACGAGCAAGCCTTGGAGACGATACGACGGCTGAACATGGGTCCGAAATCGCTTGAGCAGATGGTGCGGCGCGCACTCGTCAATTTGGTGATCCGCAATCAGGATGATCACGTGAAAAACATCGCCTTCCTCATGAATAAGAAAGGCGAGTGGCGTCTCGCACCGGCCTTTGATGTTGTTTACGCCCATAACCCAGAGGGCCAATGGACCAATGCGCACCAGATGACGCTGAGCGGAAAAGCTGACAAGTTCGACCTTGATGACATTCGAAGGTTTGGCACGATGGCAGATCTCAAGCCGCGGAAAACCGAAGAAATCCTGCGCGAAGTTGAAGCGGCAGCGGCACGCTGGTCAGAATTCGCATCCGAAGCTGGGGTGCCGTCCGACCTCGCGCAAAAAGCACAAGCGGGGTTTAGGACGTTCCTGTCCGCATGAGACTTGGTGTTAAGAGCTCACGTGCCCTAGTTCTGGTCGACCCAATTGGCCACAATTGCCCCCGGCACCCCGTCCAACACGCGCATGGCATCGCGTGCGAGGTCCAGCCGTTTGCGCAGGCGCACCTGCGGCACCAGCAGAAAGATCGGCACCGTTGCCAGCCCTTTGCCCGACTTGGCCTTTGATGCCACTGCGCGGCCTTTGGTGTTCAGCCGCCCCTCGGCGACTAGCAGGCTCGGCCCACGCCGGCGGAAGATAAACCGAAGACGGAGCCCTGTGCGGCGCTCCCATTCCGCAGGCGTTATCCGCCCGCCCTTGGTGCTTTTGCCCGCCGCAGCCGTTGGGATCGCCAACCAAAACCCATTCTTCGATCGGATGAGGGGGCCCTTGTCATGCGCGCTGACAATCACCGGCGCGTTTGACCAAACCATGGCCGCTGCATTCAAGCTCTCGCCAGATTTCGGAAACGTGGCAGCTCGGACGGAATTGGCAAGCCGCTGGCCTAGGCCCGCGCCCGTGATCTGCCCGCGCCATGCGGTTTTGAGCGCGGTGCCCGCCTCGCGCATGGAGCCTGTCACCGCCCGTTCGCCCGCAAGAACTTCTGCCTGCATCATTGCCGCAATGTCGCCCGTGATGCCCAGTTTGATCTTCATGCGGGGGCCAGAGTGATGGTCCAGATCAGCCGCTCACTATCGCGCTGCGGCTCGCCCTGAATGACAAAGGCGTCACCGTCGATCTGAACCCTGTCCCCAGGTCGCGGCGCAGGCACGTCGGCCACCCGCAAATCCATGCGGGTGACCTCTGACCAAAGCCGCGCATCGCCAAAGCTCGTGACATCATCAGGCCTGCGCAAGATTGCCCGCACCTCGCGCGGTTGGCCGCCCTCTGCGGTATAGATCACCGTGCGTCCGATATTGGGATCGGCGAAAAGAACGGCTATGGCCGCGTCAAAGGCTGTCATGACGGGTCCCCATCAATTCGACGAGAAGAGCCGAATGGCCATGCGAGGACGCTTGTTCACGGGCAGGATCGACGCCTCGGTCATCAGATCGATCCAGCGGCCCTTGGCATCCATCATCTGGCGCGCGTAAAGCGGCAGACCCACGGTGTTGGCGGTTTCCAAAAGATTGGCTGGACCGCCATAGGTGGTGAAGGTGTCAAAGGTGCCCATCGGGAAGGCGATACCTTCGCCCGCAGGGATGAGCCGCTCTGCCGTGTTATTCGAAAGGGTCACGGAGGCGTTATATTCCTCAAACATCATGCCTGCGAAGGGGAAGGCGCGGCGCATATCATCGCGCAGCGGCTGACCGCCCGTGGCCGAATAGAACTTATAGGCATCTTCGGTCTTGGGATGGCTGATCAGCTTGTCGAAGAACTCTGAGCTGACCAGCGCATGGGCTGTGGTCATGGTTTCGCCCAGAAGGTTGTCTTCCATCGCGCGCAGGACGTTGCGCACCTTTGCTTGGATATTCGTGCCTGGGGTACCGAAGACAAAGTCGACGGAGAGCTGCTCAAGCCCAAACTCGGTGAAGTAATTGTAGAGCGTGGTGCCCGCGCCGTCCTTCACAATCCCGCGCAGGGCGTTCATCTCCATGTATTCGCGGGTCTGGGCATGTTTGCGGCGCATCAAGGTCAGCTTGCGGTTCATCACCTCAACCAGAGGATCGGCGGCGTCAGACACGCCCAGCGCAGGCATGCCTTGGATATCGGCGGGCAGGATCACATCGTCATGCGGGATCCATGGCAGGGCAAAGGAGCGCATCGAGCGCTTTTCGCCAGAGCCGACAGTGGCGGGCGCGCCGAGGGGCACCGAAGGCAAAAGGCTCAATACACCTGCGCGCTGCTCGATAATGATTGAGCGCTGGGTGACGCCTTCAAAGCGAAACAGGCCCAGCTGGGCAAGGCGGGTGTAGAGATTGGGCAGGATGTTGATGGCCTGCGTCATCTCGGCGAGCGAATAGCCGCCCGCGTCAAAGGGGTTGCGGGTGATGGTCATGGGGAACTCCGATAGAATGAGGGAAAGAAAAGCGCGCGGGATTAAGCGCAGCAGATGGGTTTAGGCGGTATCGCGCGCGATGATGCCCAGCGCTGCGAGCTCGCCCAGTTTGGCGGTGATTTTGGTGCCGTCATCGACGGTGGTGTCATAAAGCAACGCACTGCGGGAGATGATCGCGGGGCCGCGCACCAAGACGACACCGATGGCTTCCGCAAGGGTGGCATCAACGGGGAACAGCAGGACCGCAGAGGCGGTTTCGCTGCCGTCATCGCCGCCGTGCGTTGCGAAGGTGTATTTGCCGCTGGCGCTTAATCGGCCGAGCACCGCACCTGCGGGATAGGCAATGCCCGAGGTGAGGGTGATCGCCTCGCGGCAGAAGTTTGGGTTCACCTCAAACTTGAGGATATCGCCCAAGGTGGAGGGTTGGATGAGTTCGGTCATGGCTTTGGGTCCTTTGCAATAGGGCAGGGATATCGACCGCAGGCGCGGGCGATTTGGGCGGGGATGTGATGGGGTGGGATCGACGGGGGAGGGCGAAGTTATGCCGCGTCAGCGGCGCGGCGTGCCCGTTGCCGCCCGTTTCGCGGCAGCAACGATGGGGCTTTCTGCGCTACGAGGCAAAACGGGCGAGGGGGCGGCGGCGATTATGCCCTGCGCATCGGAAAGGGCCGCGGCGCGGTCCAGCACAATGCGGCGCAGCGCGTCTGGTTTGGTGCCCTCGCGGAGCGCTTTTGCGGCATCGACGGTAATACCAAGGCGCGACGCCTGCGCCGCGATATCGGCAATTTCGGCTGCCTCGGAACGAAGCTGCGCCGAGAGCTCGGCCAGATTTGATGGGGAGGTTTGTGGCGATGCCGATCCCTGCGGCAAGGGCTGTGCCGCAGCTTCGGGGTCGAGAGCCGCGCCATCTGCGGGTGCGCTCTCTGCATCTGCATCCGCATCCGCAGCCGAATTTGCGTCGTCCGATCGCCCAGCATCACTGGGGGACGGGGTATCGCCTGCCTGATCTTGGCCAGCATCGGCATCAACGCCATGATCAGCGAGCTGGGGAGCGGGGCGTGGGGCGTGGGCCATGATCGACCTCATTTGTGTTTTGCGGGTCGGCATTTTCGCCGGAACTTTTGGCCATCGAAGGATCCTTTCGGGTGGTTGGGGTGTTGGGCGGGGATGTCTGCATCGAAATGGGCGCGGAGGCAGACGGCGGTGACAGTGGTGGCCGATGCTCCGCGCTCGCGCTGCGCGTCAAACCCGCCGCTGGCCCAAGCCGCACTTGCGCGGCCATGCGCCGAAACGCGGCAAATCCACTGGCAAGGTCCGTGACCTCATCGGCAAGCCCGGCGGCCACAGCATCCGCGCCGCGATAGCAGGCAGCTTCGGTGGCAAGTGCTGCATCTGCCGTCAGCCGCCCAGCGCGTCCCGCTTCCACGGTTTGTGCAAAGAGCAGGCGCAGCCCATCAATCTCGCCTTGGATGCTCGCTTGAACCTGCGCGGGCAGGGGCTGGTAGGGATTGGCATCCACTTTGCGCTGGCCAGAATGAACCAGGGTAACCGCCACACCCTCTTGATCGAGCTTGCGGCTCAAATCCGCGTGCATCACCAAAACGCCAATGCTGCCGACCGCTCCCGTGCGCGGCAGCAAGATGCGATCCGCTTGCGCGGCCAGCGCATATCCTGCCGAGAAGGCATGTTCTGCCACAAAGGCCCAAACGGGCTTACTGCGCCGGAGCGCGCGAATGCGGTCGGCCAGATCAAACACACCTGCGATCTCACCGCCAAAACTGTCGATCTCAAGCGCAACCGCGCGGATGGTGGGGTCCGCGCCCGCCGCGTCGATCTGCGCCGCGATCCCCTCATAACTGGTCTGGCCCGAGGAATTGCCGATCCACGCACCGCGGTGCACCAGAACGCCGGCGATCTCGACAATCGCTATCCCGTCCACGGCAGCATAGGGCGCGACGCCATTCTCGCGCGCTTTCTGAACGAGGCCGCCAGCAAGCAGGCTGGCGCGGGGAAGCGCGGGCGTGGCTGGCAACTGCGTGACGCCAGCCTCCGCACCATGATTAGCAGTCAGGGCGACTTTGCCACCCAAGATGCGAGGGCCAAGACCTGACAAAAAGGCCACGGCTTTAGAAGGCTCCACCAAGAGCGGCGTGTTAAAGGCGCGCGCGGCGATTTGGGCATGCAGCATCAAATGTCATCCTCATTCAGCGGGCGCTGTTCGTCGTTATTGCCCTGATCAGCCCCATCCGGCTCGGCTCCCTGCGCATCCTCTGACTGCTGGCTATCCACCCCCAGAGCCGCCACCCCTTGTGCGGGCGATCCTGGCCTGCGGAAATCCAAGCCAAGTTTGCGCTCGCGCGCACGCTCCGCTGCGATCTGGCGGTCAACTTGCTCGGCGTCATAGCCGCGCTCGGCGATGGCTTGGGTGCGGGACTTCAGGCCCGCTTCGATCTGGGCGATTTCGGCATTGGCGTCTTTCAGAGGATCAACCCAATCCCATTTGGTCGGCAGCCAATCAGCCGCCAAATACGCGGCGCGCTGGGTCTCAAAATCCGGGAGGCGAAGCGCGCCGGATAGAACCGCCGCATCCATCCAGCGCGCATAAACGGGGCGGCAAAGCTGCCAAACCATCACCGCATGCTGCCATGCCGAGACGCGGCGGCGGAATTCGATCAGCGCAAGGCGCGAGTTTGAGAAGTTGCCCTTGACCATGTCATTGGCGATGTAGGGGTAAGGGATGCCCAGCGCCGCTGAGACCTGCAGCAAGGTGCGGTATTGAAAGGGCTCATAGGTTGCGCCGCTGTCGGCAGGCTGGCCCACGGTCACATCTTCCCCCGGATCAAGCCGCACGATCTGGCCCGGACTGATCTCCACACCCGCGCCGCCATCATCGCCTTCGGCTGGGCTGAGCGGGTTTTCTGGGGCGGGGGAGGTGACAAACATCGCATACATGGCCGCGACCTTTTTGCGGTCTAGCTCGGCATCGTCATATTGATCGAGCAGAAACAGCTTCACGATGGCAGGGGCGAACTTTGAAACACCGCGCAGTTGCCCGCCCTCGACAGGGTCAATCACATGGATGACTTCCGTGGCAGGCACGCGGGTGATCTCGCCCGCAGTGCCAGGATCGGTGCTATCGCCGGGATGGCGGCGCAAGAAGTGATAGGCAGTTCGCCTGCCGATACGGTCAAATTCGATCCCTTGGCGGATGAGATTGCCATTGGCGGCGGTCTCATTATGGGTCAGCGGCAGCATCTCTGAGGGGAGCATTTGCAGTTGCAATGGCACGCGCAGCCCATCACTGATGCGGCGCGGACGCAGGCGAAAGAACACCTCGCCCGCCAAGAACACTTCGCGGGCCGCGCGGCGCTGCAGACCGTAAAGATCGGTCAATCCTTCGGCATCCGCCTCGTCCGTCCAGTCGAGCCACAGCCGCTGCAGCGCTTCTTTCTGGCCCGCATTGCCGATGCGCGAGATCGGCTTGATCCCGTCGCCCACGGTATTGGCGGCCCAGCTTTCAACGGCATTGACGGCATAGCCATTGTTGCGCACAAGCCAGCGAGCGCGGGCGGTGATATCTGGCCCGCTGGCCGCGATCAGCGCGTTGACATGCGCGCGGGTTGTGCGGAACCCCCGCAGACGTCGATGCTGCTGACCTGCGTCAAAGCCGCCGATAAAGGACCCAAGCCTTTGCCGCCAGTTCATCACAGATCCTTCACGCCATAGGGGCGCATGACGCGGCGCGCGCGCCGATCGAATTGGGCGATGCGCCGTTCGAGATCGGCAATGGCGGCGGCAAGTTCAGCGTCCGAGCCATAGGTCACGCTTTTTCCGTCATAGCTGACCGAGCGCGTCCCGCTATAGCGCGCGGCCAAAAGGGCGCGGTGATGGGTTTTCAACTCATCAAGGGTCATAGGGGACTGCTCATTCCATGTATCGGGGCGTGCTGATCTTCCAGCCGCGGCGGCGGGGCGTTGTCATCTGCCCTGCTTGTGGCGCTGTTGGTGCCTCTGGCGTGCTGGTTGGTGCGATTGCGGCGCTTTCGATCCCAGCTTGCTTCTCAAGGTTTTGCCACATCCGCTCGTCAAAGCGGTCCGCCCCAAGGATCCACGCCGCCGCGCGGGCATAGACGCGGATATCCAGCGCCTCGTTGCGCTCGCGCATCTTTTGCCATTCTTGGCGGGCATAGCCGCGCTTGTTGCGCAGGGTGACCAGCTGCTCGGCCACGAGCTGCTTGATCCATTCGCTATCGGCCCAATCTGGCAGGTGGATCGTGCCTGCGGGTGATACGACCCCCAAGCTCCGATCCTCATCGGATGGCTGCTCTATACGCAGAAAGCGATAGGTCTCTGCCTTGAAGGTCGCCGTAGCCAGCGTCCAAAGCCGCGCGCCGCGTCTCAGCTTGCGCCCGCCCACCGTGGCATCGACGAAGGTTGGCCCAGAAACAGGCGTCACCCGATTGAACCCGTCGATACCTTTTACAGCCGCCACTTGCGCCGATCCTTGTTTGCGTGCCCATGCATAAACCGCGGCAGACTCGTAGCCTGTGTCGATCGCAAGTTTGGCCAGCGTCATGATCGCACCCTTCTCATGCGCCCATGTCTGGCCCAGCAGTGCGGTTAGCCGATCCCAGCACGCAGGATCGTCTGGACCGCCAGGGATCACGATATGATCGATCAGCCAGCTCTCAAGGCCGCGGCCCCATGCCCAGATGTCCACTTCGATGCGGTCTTTTTGCACGTCAGCACCCGCGGTCAGGAACAGACCGCCCGCAGGGATCTGCGCGGCATAGGCTTCGCGGCGATCCGCCAGCCGCTTCCATTCGGGCGCCTCGCCGCTTTCCGTCCAAGTCTCGCCGAGAAGCGTGTTGCGCGCCGCGCGCAGCATCTCGTCCGAGCCTTGGGCGGCCAGCCAGTCCCGCGCGATCTGCTCCCATGATTTCCAGCCAATCGGTGAATAGAGGGCCGACAGGTGGAAGCCGATGGCACTCGGGTTGTCCGAGACTGCCGTTGCGCGCCATTCGCCGCGCGTCAGCATCTCGGTCTTATGGTGCTCGGCAATCGGGCTGTCGCAACCCGCGCACACGTAGGCTGCGGTTTCGGGTTGGCTGGCGGCCCAGCGCAGGCGCTCGAACTGCAACCACTGCATATGGCCGCAATGCGGGCAGGGCATGAAATACCGCCGCTGATCGGAGGCTTCAAACTCCCGCTCAATGCGTGACAGCCCCCGAATGGTCGGGGTCGAGACCATGAACACCTTGCGCCGATGGGCAAAGGTCGTGGTGCGCGCTTCGGCTAGCGTAACCGGATCGCCTTCCTCATCCGCCGAAGCAGGATATGCATCCACCTCGTCCAGAAACACATAACGCGCTGGCATCGAGCGCAGGCCCGTCGCCGAGTTCGCCCCCGTCAGCACCAGAATGCCGCCCGGGAATTCCTTGGACAGCATCGAGTTGCCCGCATCGCGCGAGCGGGCGGGGCTCACGCGCTCCTTCAGCGCAGGGCTGTCCTCGATCAGCGGATCAATGCGCCCGCGCGAGCTGCGCTTGGCCATCTCGACCGTGGGCAGCACCGCAAGCATTGGCCCCGGTGCATGATGGATGACAAAGCCGATCCAGTTATTGCCTGCCTCGGTCGCGCCAACTTGGGCGGCTTTCATAAAGGTCACGCGCTGCGCGGGATGGCTGGGGCTCAGCGCATCCATGATCTCACGCAGATAGGGCGTCCGTGCAGTGCGATATTGGCCGGGCTCAGCCGAGGCCCGTGACGACAATTTGCGATGCGCATCGGCCCACTCAGACACCGTCAGGTTCGGATCGGGGCAGATCCCGCGCCGCCAGCTGCGCAGAATATCTTCGGCGCCGTCAAATCCGAGATCAAGGTCCGCTGCTAAATCGTTGGTCAGCCCTTCCTCATCCAAGAGAGACCTTGAGGTCGGCCAAGGCGTTGAGCTGCTCTCGGACATGGGCCTCTAACACCCTTTGCAGGATCGCAGGCTCGACCGTCACGGATGCCCCCGATGCCTGCCCCAGTTCTGCAGATATTTGCGCGGCTATAAGGGCGGCCACTCGGGTGGGCCAAGTGACCCAGACATCGCGTTCTTGGCGCGCAAGGCGAAATACCAGAGTTTCGGCGCGGGCGCGGTCAACGAGCTGGCCTTTCTTTTTCTGGATCGCAAGCTGGCGCTCTTGCGCCTGATAGACCGTCAGCGCCGTGCGCGCTTTGAGATAGGAGGTGCCGTCCCCTGCGCCAGAAGTGGTGGGTCCGTCGCCGCTCACATTGCTACTGCCGCCGCCGGCACCGCCGCCCGCAACGCCACCCCGCGCGCGCAGTTGCTGGTCAGGGTCGGTCATCGCGGCTCTTCTTGCATCCGAAGCGGCTGCGTTGATTGATCCGTCTGCGAAAAGCACCAAGCGCCCGTTTTTTCGTGCCTTTTGCAAGGCCCCGCGCGAGAGGCCCGAGAGGGCTGCGTAGGCGCGTTCAGATATACCTTCCATGGCGCTTCAAAAACTATCAACTAATTGAAAATAAACAAGAAAGATTGTCTATTTGAGTTGATTACACTCCCAGATAGAGCGATTCATTGTGTCAGAAAGCGGGTGCATCGCGCACCCCCTGACAAGGGATCGGAGGCAGCCATGCGCGCGCAAGAGAAGATGGGACATAGCTCGATGAGCGAGGGGTGGCGCAGCCATACCAGTCCCGCGCTGGAGCGGGTGAACTGGGTGATGGACGAGGTGATGTCGGGGCGGATGAGCCAAGCCGAAGGGATGGTCGAAATGGAGCGCGCCCACGAAATGATGCGCGAGGAAGCCCGCGCGCGCACCACCCATCCTGAACATCGCTGGGAGGATTGATCATGGCAAACGCCGCACAACCAAATCCGCAGACGATGCAATTGGAAACGACTGCAGAACACGAGGCGCTGATGCTTGAAATCGCCAAGCGGCACTTCTTCATCGAGACGTTGGAAACTCGCAATCGCGATCGGCTGGACTTCCACGATGTGCCTGTCTGGGCGATCCGCGCGGCGCTGGAAGAGGCCTTTGAAGCTGGTCGCGCCAGCGCTGCCAAAGCGTGAGGACATAAACATGGACATGATTTCCACCACCATCCGCATCGATCACAAGGCGATCCCGCAGGATCTGCGCGATGCAGATCTCGACATTACCGCCGCCAAGATCGAGGCGCGGATGCGTGACTTTGGCGTGAACGCCGAAGTGTCCGATGTGATCTCGCATCTGAAGATCGAACTGCCCACCGCGCAACTGGCAAACGCCTGCGCCGCGCTGGTGGTGATGCGGTTGATCACGCCTCTCAATCTAACCCCTCTGCAAGGCAACTGATCATGAGCACGCGCGCGCAGATCGCCATCCAAACTGGCCCCGAAGAATGGGCCCATGTGTATGTGCATTTTGACGGATACCCCGAACACATGCTGCCAGCCCTCGCGCGCTGGACGCCCGATGATATCCTTGCCGCCCGCGAGTTGCGCTCGGTCTCCGCTGAGAAGCTAGAGGCATACGATCCGCCCCGCGCGCCGCATGTTGAAGCCAAACCAACCCGCGCATTTGAGTATCTCTATGGCTGGCGCGATGAGGATTGGGCGGACATATCAGAACAATCGTCAATCCGATAAAGCACTGAAATTTCTGTGATTATACTACACTAATGCATCGTTCAGAGCGAATGTCATCACACGAAAACGATGCAACTCACCACAAGGAAACACCGCCATGACCACCCGCCCAGCAAAAGACAACACCGCCGCCCTCGACGCCTTCATCTCCGCTAAAGCCGACATCGACGCAATGCTGGCGCGCATCGCCGCCCTGAGCGACGAGCACTTCAACGCCAGCCCCGACGAAATCCACTGGGGCCATGTTGGCGATCTGCGCCGCACCGCAAGCCAGCTGCGTCAGATCACCGACGCATGGTTCAAAGAGGGCGAACACGCCGAATAGGCGCGCAGGCATTCAGTGCGCTGCCCGCCATTTCGGCGGGCTTGCCTCCGTAGAAGGCTGCGCATCCCGCGCGCCGCATGATCAACGGAGTTCCCGATGATTTATCAGAAACTGCTGCACGAACTCGCCCCCGAGCTGAACCCTGCTGGGGTCGAGGCCATCATGCGCCTCCACCATCACACCCTAAACCACCTCCCACGCGAGGTTTTTGCCTCCGAAGCCAAACTCGCCGCCGATCTGGAACGAGAGGCCCCCGGCTCCTTGCGCGAGATTGCCCAAGACATGGGGATGGAAGACGACTTCGCAAAGTGGGAGGCTGGCCATGCCCTCTAATCCCGCCACCCCGAAGCTGACCGATACCCAAGCCATCATCCTTAGCGCGGGGTCCCAGCGCCCAGAAAACATCGCCCTGCCTTTGCCTAATGGGCTGGTGGGTGCCGCGGCGAAAATGGCTGTTTCCAAAATGATCGAGCGCGGCTGGCTGCAGGAGGTCGATGCCAACCTGCGCCGCAATGAACCGCTCTGGCGCGAAACGGGCGATGGTCATGGCACCACGCTTGTGGTCACCGAGGCGGGACTATTCGCCATCGGGATCGAGCCTGTTGTGGTGAAAACCGTGGTGGCCATCCGCGAACATGCCGCAAAGGCGGCTGCCACCAAGCTGCCAAAACAGCGCGCGGGAACCAAGCAAGCGCAGATCATCTCGATGCTTCAGCGCCCCGAGGGCGCAACGATTGCTGAGATCGTTGTTGCCACGGGGTGGTTGGCCCATACCGTTCGGGGGGCTATTTCTGGCGCACTGAAGAAGAAACTTAACCTCCCCGTCACCGCCGAGAAAGTCGTGGGAAGGGGGACGGTGTATCGAATCGCATGACGACGCAAAGCCATGATGGTCAGTCAAACTAAACCGTCGGGAGTACCAATTTAGTGAGGTGTCCAGCACAAGAATTGAAGAAATCGGATATCTCGCAAACGCTTGGCATCTCTACTGCAACGATACGGTTAGCGAGATCATTCTTTTTCGCATCCCTTTCACGACTATTTAGGCCGCTCCAATTCTTGAGGAAACTGCTGTCAATCAATACAGTTGTCGGGGTTGTCGGTGGGTAAATTTCAGAAAAACATCTATGAGCGAAAACGTAGTCCTTCGGGTGCTTAATGAATCCTGCCCATGATCTGATATTTTTGTCAGCTTCAGTTTCTTGGTAGCGATCAGATGCAGAAGCATCTCTAATGTTCTCCCTGAGAACGTCTAAGGTCAGAAGTAAAACTTCTGAAAGTTCATTACATGCCACGTTCGACCTTGGTAGAGAAAGAACTCGTTCCAGAGAATTGACTAGCCCTGCAATATTGCAAGCCTCAGCAATATGAAAATCGATCAATTCTTCAGTGTCACTAATCACTGCTTTTGCTCCATTTGCGTCAGGAGCATCATAGAGACGGCATGAGATCGGCTCTCCAAACTCGTCCCGCAACGTTTCATTGAGCAGTTTCCGTAACTCTTGAAAATTACCAAGATTATATGCCAAGGTTTGAATAGCCCCTAGTTTCCTAGACACCTTGCAGTTTCAGTTTCTGCTGCTGTTCGAAGTCGATCGGTGACAGCATGCCATTCCTAACGTGCTTGCGCTGCGGGTTGTAGAAGAATTCGATGTAATCGAACACGTCTTTGCGTGCTTCTTCGCGGGTTTTATACTTTCTGCGCCGGATGCGTTCGCGTTTGAGCAGGTTGAAGAAGCTTTCCGCGACCGCATTATCCCAACAGTTCCCGCGACGGCTCATGCTTTGCGTCAGGTTGTGCTGTTCGAGGAACTCCTGCCACTCGTAGCTGGTGAATTGTGAACCTTGGTCGGAATGCACCTGGACCTTGGTCTTTGGTTTGCGGCGCCAGACGGCCATGAGCAGGGCTTGCAGCGGTAGGTCGGCATAGGTGCGGCCCTGCATCGACCAACCAATGACCCGCCGAGAAAACAGATCGATGACGACCGCGAGATAAAGGAAGCCCTCATGGGTGCGGATGTAGGTGATATCTGTGACCCAGAATTGGTCTGGGGCATCAACATCGAACTCCCGATTCAGGGTATTGTCCGCCACGACAGCAGGGCTGCCGCCATAAGAGCCGGGCTTCTTTTTGTAGCCAATCTGGGCCCTTATCCCTGCCAAGCGCGCTAAACGCCAAGCTCTGTTCGGGCTGATGTCTTCGCCAAGGTCACACAGATCGTCATGCAGCTTGCGGTATCCGTAGACCTCACCACTTTCTTCCCAAGCTGTCTTGATAAGCTTGGTTTGCCGCTGATCCTCCAGCGCCCGTTGGGAAAGGGGTTCGCGCAGCCATGCATAAAAACCGCTCGGATGAACCAGCAGCATTCGGCACATCGCCCGGACCGCAAAGATCAGCCGGTTCTCGGCTATAAACGCATACCTCACCGGGATTCCCTGGCGAAGTATGCGGTCGCCTTTTTTAGGATGTCCCGTTCCTCCGTGACCCGCAGCAGATCCCGCTTCAACCGCCGGATCTCGTCAGCTTGCGCATCCACCTCTTGGATCACCTTTGCGGGCCGCGAAAACTGCTTCTGCCATGTGTAGATCGACTTGGTGCTGACACCCAACCGCTCGGCCACCTCGCGCACAGGGTAGCCCCGATCAACAACTTGCGCGACCGCATCGCGTTTGAACTCGTCTGTGAATTTTTGCGTGGACATCTCGTCCTCCTTACTTCCAAAGTTACCAAGCAAGGCGTCTACAAATCTAGGGGCTATTCACTCTAACCGCCTCTCAACTTTGCCAAGGCGCTATGGATTCGCATCATTTGACCAGAGCGTCCTTCCGTCACAGTCCACTGCGATAGCGCACATTCCACACTCAAATGGGGGATGAGGTGGGGGAAAGAAATCCAACCTGTGCATAAATCTGTAATAAAAATAAAGTCATAAGGTGAGATTCTGGCGGAAGCGGTGGGATTCGAACCCACGGTAGGGTTCCCCCTACGCTCAGTTAGCAACCGAGTGCTTTCGGCCTCTCAGCCACGCTTCCGTTCTGCTCCATTTAACGGGGCGGGGGCAGGGGGGCAAGAGGGAAAAACTTACGCGGGCGCGGGCGGGCGGGCTAACTTGTTGGCACAGCCCCTCGTGGAAAGAGGCCCTTTATGAGCGATCACAAGACGATAGCCGAAAGTTGCACCGGGCTTTGCGTGGCGGCGCTAGGTTTGATCGGCGTTGCCACCAAGATCGGACCATTGTTGATCGCAGGCGCTGCCTTTTTGGGGTTTCTTTCAGATCGCCGCAATTCCTGCGACAAACGGTTGATGGAAAACAGCATCAACGCCGCGATCAAGGCATTACAGGAGTCGCGGGATGTGACCGCAAACGACCTCAAGACAGCCGCGTCTTGGCTCAAAACCCGCAAACAGTCGATGAAGCTGGACCCTGCCGCACTGGCCAAGGCGGCGAGTTCGGACGATCTGCTGGACAGCTTGTACAACCGTTTCGTTGATGACAGCCTTGCCCGCGACGGCGGCGCGCGGGATGTGGTGCGTATCGCATTAAAGGCCGCCTATGATGTTTGCCGCAAGCATCCTAACTATGACAAGGTTTTCACCCAAGAGGTGCTGATCGGGCTAGCTAAAAATGGCGAGGTGGTGATCGAAAAGCTGGATCGAATCGAATCCAAAATCGACGCGCTGTCCCTGTCTCAATCCGAACGCGAAGCGCTGATGGTCAGGGTGGCCGAGGCAGAGCGCGACCTTGGCACCAGGCGCAGCCTTGTCCTTGGGTTTTTGGAAAGTATCCTGACGCGGGCTGTTCCGACCGACCAGATCGCCGCTGAACTCTTCCGTCTTGCGGGCAGTTGGCACAGCGCGGGGCAGCGGATTGACGCGCTATTACGATCGCAAAACCTGACGCCCGAATTGAACCGACTGCGCGAACAGGTCAAAGCGGCCTACGAAGCCGAAGACGCCGAGCGCACATTGGAATTGATGACGCAAATCGAACTGGCCGAAGAAAAGGCACTGAGCGCGCTCCTAGACCATGAACGCGACTTGGCCGATGAAATCGCCCGCCGCATAGAAGGATTGATTGCGTCTAAGACGGCTAAGCGGGATTTATTCTCCGCTCAATCAAATGTGGAAGAGACGGCAAAGTTAACGGTAGAAATTGTGCAGTTGGCTTCGGGAGTTGGCACATCTGTGTTTGTGGCACTAATGACGGAACAGGGACATTGGTATAAGCGCGGGGATGAACAGGGCCTGAATTTCGATGCCGCTGTGGCCATCGAATTGGCGCGGGCCATCCTGACCCGCGCGAAAAGGCCAGATCAACGCGCCCAAACATTGCATGATTTGGGAAATGCGCTGTTGGTGTTGGGGCGGCGGAAGGCGGGAACAGATCGGCTGCGGGCGGCGGTTGATGCCAATAAAGAGGAGCTAAAGGAATACACCCGCGCGCGCGTTCCACTGGATTGGGCGAGCACGCAAAACAACCTTGGCGTTGCGCAGACGGAATGGGGGCGGCGTGAGGCGAGCACCGAACGGCTGCAGGAGGCGGTAGCGGCCTATACCGAGGCGCTGCAGGAAAGAACCCGCGAACGTGTTCCTCTGGATTGGGCGACAAGTTTGGGCAACCGTGCAGTGGCGCAAAGCCTGCTCGCCGATCGCTGTGATGATTTGGATTTGGCCAGATCAGCCCTGCGGGATTTGGAAACGGCAGAACCGTTTTTTTCGGGACGGCGGGCATATTCGTATCGCTGATTATTGCGCCGAGAATATGCCCGCGGCGCAGGCTGTGGTTCAGCGGCTGTCGGAGGCGGTTTCGCATTAAACAGGAAATGCAGGACATCCGTACTTTTCCACTCAACCCGAAACTTACCCGCCTATTTCCTTCCAATCTTAACCCCACCCCCCGATTCGCCGCATTTGGTTAACGCCGCCCTGTCCAGACACATGTAGTTACGGATGTAATACGCAAAGCATACGCAAACGATACGGATGCCATACGCAGATATTCTAACGAAATCAGCGGTTTAACCCAGCGCGCTGGGGATCACGCATTAAACAGAAAATGCAGCACGTCCCCGTCTTTCACCTCGTATGTTTTGCCTTCCACGCGGAACTTGCCCGCCTCTTTCGCGCCAGCCTCGCCATTGCCCGCGATATAATCGTCATAGCCAATGGTTTCGGCGCGGATAAACCCCTTTTCAAAATCGCCGTGAATCACCCCTGCCGCTTGGGGGGCCAGCGTTTTGGCGGGGATGGTCCAGGCGCGGGCCTCTTTGGGGCCAATGGTGAAATAGGTCTGCAATCCCAGCAGCTTATAGCCTGCGCGGATAAGGCGGTCTAGGCCCGCTTCCTCTAGGCCCATTTCCTCCAAGAACATCGCGGCCTCGTCATTGGCCAATTGGCTGATTTCTTCCTCGATCTTGGCGGAAATCACCACCGAAGCCGCCCCTTGTTTCGCGGCCATTTCGGCCACGCGGGCCGATTGCGAATTGCCGCTGGCCGCGCAAGATTCCTCGACATTGCAAACAAATAGAACAGGTTTAGAGGTGAGCAGTTGCAACAACCGCCAGGTGCGGCGGTCATCCTCGGCCACTTGGACAGACCGCGCTGGCTGCCCCTTTTCCAGCGCCGCCAAAGCCGCCCGCAGCAGGCGGTCTTGGTCTAGCGTGTCTTGATCGCCGCCGCGCAGTTTCTTGCCCAAGGCGACAAGGCGCCGCTCGATCGATTCCATATCGGCCAGCATCAGTTCTGTCTCAATCGTTTCGGCATCGGCCACAGGGTCAATCCGCCCTTCGACGTGGGTGATATCGCCATCCTCAAAACAGCGCAGAACATGGGCGATTGCGTCACATTCGCGGATATTGGCAAGGAATTGGTTGCCCAGTCCCTCACCTTTAGACGCGCCCCGCACCAGCCCCGCGATATCGACAAAGGTCATGCGAGTTGGAATGATTTGCTTGCTTGACGCAATCGCCGCCAGCTTTTCCAGCCGCGCATCGGGCACGGCCACCTCGCCCACATTGGGTTCAATCGTGCAAAACGGAAAGTTCGCCGCTTGCGCCGCCGCCGTGCGGGTCAGCGCATTGAACAGGGTCGATTTGCCCACATTGGGCAAGCCCACGATACCCATTTTGAAACCCATCAAAGCATCCTTTCGCTGTTTGGCCTTCCTTTAGTGACAAGGGCGCGCAAGATCAATCGAAAGCCGCGCGAGGGGTATTGCCAGCAAATTTCATAAATCTGTTACAATAGTTTTATATTGCCGTCACGAAACCTGCCTACGCCGTCCTAGAGCCAAACACTTGGCCCCATCCAACCCTAGGAGTGTTCCATGACCTTGACCAAACTCACCGTGTCGGCGCTAGCGATGATCGCCGCTTCGACCACTGCCAATGCGCGCGATCAGTTGCAAATTGCAGGCTCGTCCACCGTTCTGCCCTATGCGACCATCGTGGCGGAATCCTTTGGCGAACAGGGCGAATTTAAGACCCCCGTTGTCGAAGGTGGCGGTTCGGGCGCAGGCCGCGCGGCCATGTGCAAAGGCGTGGGCGAAGATACGATCGACATCGCCAACTCGTCTTCGAAAATCAAACAATCCGATATCGACACCTGCACCGCCAATGGCGTGACCGAAATTATGGAAGTGCGCTTTGGCTATGACGGCATCGTGTTTGCGTCCGATGTGAACGGCGCAGAGTTTGCCCTGACCCCAGCGCAGATTTTCAACGCGGTTGGCGCGAAGGTCGCCAAGGATGGCGCGCTGGCTGATAACCCAGCCAAAACTTGGGCCGAGGTTGATGCCGCGCTGCCCGCACAAGACATTTTGGTTTTGGCCCCAGGGTCCAAGCATGGCACGCGCGAAGTGTTCGACGTTAAGGTTCTGGAAGTGGGCTGCAAAGAAACGGGCGCGCTTGATCTTTTGACGGCCACCGCAGAGGGCGCGGACGATAAGGAAAAAGCCGCGAACGCGCTGAAGGCCTGCCACAATCTGCGCACCGATGGCGCGGCTGTCGAAATTGACGGCGATTATACCGAAACCCTATCGCGTCTGGATGCCAACAAAAACGCTGTCGGCGTGTTTGGTCTGTCGTTCTATGAAAACAACACCGACAAGCTGAAAGTGGCCACGATCAACGGCATTATGCCTTCGGTCGAAACCATTGCCGATGCCAGCTATCCCGTGTCGCGCCCGCTGTTCTTTTACGTGAAAAAGCAGCACATCGGCGTGATCCCAGGCCTGCAGGAATACATCGATTTCTTCGTGTCCGACGATATGGTTGGCCCCGAGGGCGCGCTGGTGGAATACGGTCTGGTTCCCGATCCAGAACTGGCCGCAACCCAAGCGGCTGTTGCCGCGGGCGAACTGATGGCCCCCTTGAAGTAACCCCTACGGGCGCGCGGGCAACCCTCGCGCGCCTTTCCACCTCAGACCCTTAGCACAGCGGACATGACATGAGCCTTGGATTGTTAAGCCTGACCCTGATCGTGCTGTCCGTCTTGGGTTACGTCCTGGGGCGTCGGCGCGCGCTGCAGGTTTCGGGGGGCGATGCGCGCCGCCTGCATTCCTTGCCTGCCTTTTATGGCCGCATCACGGCGCTGGCCGTTCTGATCCCTGCCTTTGCCCTGATCGTCATTTGGCTGCTGGCTGAAAACGTGGCGCTGCAACGGCTGGCCCTGTCTTTTGTTGCGCCTGAAACATTGGCGCAGGCGGGTGGCACCTCGTTGGCGCTGTCGGATATTTCGCGCCTTGCCGCTGGGCTAGATGTGCTGATCGCCCAAGGCGTGGCCCTGCCGCCGCTGGTTGCTGATCCTGCCGCGCTGGCAACTGCACTGGACAGCGCGGGCGTGGCAATGGGCAGCGCGCCTACCCCCGACATGATTGCAGCCGCGATGGCGATTGATGGCGGGCAGGCCGCATCTCGGCTGTGGTTGTCTGTCGCGGCTTTGGCGCTGGCGGGTGCGGCTTTGGTGTTTAGCCTGCGCCGCATCACCCCTGAATTGCGGGCGCGCAACCAAACCGAAGCGGTGGCAATGGGCGCGCTGATCTTTGCCTCGCTGATCGCGGTTCTGACCACTGTTGGCATTGTCTTTGCCCTTGGCCGCGAAACCATTCACTTCTTTCAACTATACCCTGCGCAGGATTTTTTCCTGTCCACCGATTGGGACCCAAAGTTTACAGGCGGCTCTAGCCTTGGGATTTGGCCGCTGCTGTGGGGCACGCTCTATGTGTCTTTCATCGCGCTGGTTGTCGCCGTTCCTGTTGGCCTGATGTCGGCGATTTACCTTTCCGAATATGCCTCGCCCCGCCTGCGCGCCGTGGCCAAACCGCTGATCGAGGTTTTGGCAGGGATTCCAACCATCGTATATGGGCTTTTCGCGCTGGTCACCGTTGGCCCCCTGCTGCGCGATTATATCGCCCAGCCCTTTGGCCTTGGCGACAGCTCGTCTTCGGTGATGACGGCGGGTTTGGTGATGGGGATTATGGTTATTCCCTTTGTCTCGTCCCTGTCTGACGATATCATCAACGCTGTGCCGCAATCGCTGCGCGACGGCTCGCTGGCGCTGGGCGCAACGAATGCTGAAACTGTGCGCCGCGTGGTCATTCCTGCTGCGCTTCCCGGTATTGTGGGCGCAGTCCTTTTGGCCGCATCCCGCGCCATTGGCGAGACGATGATCGTGGTTTTGGGCGCGGGCGCGGCGGCAAAACTGTCGCTGAACCCGTTCGAGGCGATGACGACAGTCACCGTGAAAATCGTCAGCCAGTTGACTGGGGATACCGAGTTTCTGTCGCCTGAAACGCTGGTCGCCTTTGCGCTGGGCCTGACGCTGTTCACCATCACGCTGGGCCTGAATGTGATTGCACTGATCATTGTGCGCAAGTATCGGGAGCAATACGAATGAGCGGATCCCTTTTCACAGCCGATGCCCGCACCAAGGCCCGCAATGCGGCTGAGGCGCGCTTTCGCGCCTATGGCATAATTGCGATTACGCTGGCGCTTGCGGCCCTGCTGTGGCTGCTTTTTTCCATCTTTACGGCGGGCACTTCGGCATTTCGCCAGACCTTTATCACCATGCCCGTGACGCTGGATGCGGCTGTTTTGGACAAGAGCGGCAATCGCAACGCAGAGGAAATGGCAGCGGTCACCACCATCGGCTATGATAAACTGCTGCAAAAATCCTATATCGCCTTGATCGAAGCGCAGGGCATCGACCGCACGGGGATCAAGGACAAAGAGCTTGGCGGGATGATTTCCGAAGAATCCGCCGCCACGCTGCGCGATATGGTGCTGGCTGACTCCGCGTTAATCGGCCAGACCATCGCATTTTCCGCCCTCGCCTCGGGCCGTGTGGATGGCTATTTCAAAGGCCGCGTTACGATGGAATCGGCCAAGCGGGACAAAAACACCTCGCCCGAACAATTGGCGCTGGCCGATAAGCTGCGGGATGCTGATGTGATAACGGTGCAGTTCAATGGCGGGTTTTTCACCATGCCCGATGCATCCGATAAACGCCCCGAAGCGGCTGGTCTGGGCGTGGCGCTGATCGGCTCGGTCTATATGATGCTGGTGGTTCTGGTGCTGGCCCTGCCGATTGGGGTGGCGGCATCGGTTTATTTGGAAGAGTTCGCCCCCAAGAACCGCTGGACAGATTTGATCGAGGTGAACATTGCCAACCTCGCCGCTGTGCCGTCGATTGTCTACGGCATCCTTGGCCTTGCGATTTTCATCAACTTTGCGGGTCTGCCGCAATCGGCCCCGATTGTGGGCGGGCTGGTTCTAACGCTGATGACCCTGCCGCGTATCATCATCCCCACCCGCGCCGCGCTGAAATCGGTGCCGCCTAGCATCCGCGATGCGGCGCTTGGGGTTGGCGCTTCGCGCCTGCAGACCATCACGCATCATGTGCTGCCCTTGGCGATGCCGGGGGTTCTGACGGGCACGATCATTGGCCTTGCCCAAGCCTTGGGCGAAACTGCGCCCTTGCTGCTGATCGGCATGGTCGCCTTTGTGCGCGACTATCCAAGCCTGCCAATGGAGGGTCTGTTCGATCCCGCCTCGGCGCTGCCTGTGCAAATTTACAACTGGACACAGCGCAGCGACCCTGCCTTTGTCGAACGGGCATCGGGGGCGATTATCGTGCTGCTGGTGTTCTTGATCATCATGAACACTGCCGCAATCCTGCTGCGCCGCCGCTTTGAACGGCGTTGGTGACGGCCCAAAAGGAACTGCCATGAAAGACCTTAATCTGGAGCGAGACGTGCAAACCCAAACCAACAAAATCGAAGCGCGCGGCGTGCAGGTCTATTACGGCACCAATCACGCGTTAAAAGATGTTGATGTGAACATCCTTGATAAAACCGTGACCGCCTTTATCGGGCCGTCAGGCTGCGGCAAATCCACGTTCCTGCGCTGTCTGAACCGCATGAATGACACGGTTGCCACGGCGCGGGTGATGGGCAAAATCACGCTAGAGGGCGAAGATATTTATGATGCCCGCGTCGACCCTGTGCAACTGCGGGCCAAGGTTGGCATGGTGTTTCAAAAGCCGAACCCCTTTCCCAAATCGATCTATGAAAACGTCGCCTATGGGCCGCGAATTCATGGCATGACCCGCAGCAAGGCAGAACTGGACGAGATTGTCGAAAAATCCTTGCGCCGCGCCGCCCTGTGGAACGAGGTGAAAGATCGCCTTAGCGCCCCCGGGACGGGCCTGTCAGGCGGGCAGCAACAGCGCCTATGCATCGCACGCGGGATCGCCACCTCGCCCGAAGTGCTGCTGATGGACGAGCCATGTTCCGCGCTGGACCCGATCGCCACGGCGCAGGTGGAAGAGTTGATCGACGAATTGCGCACCGAGTATTCGGTGGTAATCGTCACCCACTCCATGCAGCAGGCCGCCCGCGTCTCGCAGCGCACGGCGTTTTTCCATTTGGGCAATTTGGTGGAATATGGCGAAACAGGGCAAATTTTCACCAATCCCAAAGACCCGCGCACCGAATCTTATATCACTGGCCGTATTGGGTAAGGAAACATCATGGTTCAATCTTCACATATCCGCACCGCTTTTGATACCGATCTTGAAGGGGTAAAGGCCCAAGTCGCCAAAATGGGCGGGCTGGTGGAAAAGGCCCTGCTATCGGCCGCCGAGGCGCTGGAAACCCGCGATGTCGTGCTGGCCGCCCAAATCCGCCGCGACGATGCCGCCATTGATGCGCTAGAGGAAACGATCCAAACCGAATGCGCGCGCATCATCGCCATTCGCACGCCCATCGCATCGGATCTGCGCACTGTGTTGACCATTATGCGCCTTGCAGGGGGGCTAGAGCGGGCAGGCGATTATGCCAAAAACTTGGCCAAACGGACAATTGTTTTGGCCGAAATGCCCCCGATCAACGGCTCTGCTGCGGCGATCAAACGGATGACCCGCTCGGTTGTGGCGATGCTGTCCAAGGCGCTGAACGCCTATTTCGCCGAAGACGCGATTTTGGCCGAAGAGGTGCGCCAAAGTGATATTGAAATCGACCAGATGTATAACAGCATCTTCCGCGAGTTTTTGACCCATATGATGGAAGACCCGCGCAATATCACCGCCTGTATGCACCTGCATTTCATCGCCAAAAACATCGAACGCGTCGGCGATCATGCCACGGGGATTGCGGAACAGGTGATCTATCTGGTCACAGGCCGCCTGCCCGATGAAGAACGCGCCAAGGCCCCCGATGCCAGCACGGCGCAGAAATAGGCGCCCTGATGGCCAAGTATAGCGACGCCCCCACCGTGCTGCTGGTCGAGGACGAGCCCGCCCAGCGCGAGGTGTTGGCCTATAACCTCGCAGCCGAGGGCTTTCGCGTGGTGCAGGCCGATAATGGCGAGGATGCGCTGCTGCTGGTCGCCGAAGAAAGCCCAGATGTGATTATCCTCGATTGGATGATGCCGCGCCTTTCGGGCATAGAAGTGTGCCGCAGGCTAAAAATCGCGCCCGAAACGCGGGCGATTCCCATCATCATGCTGTCGGCCCGCAGCGAAGAGGTTGACCGTATTCGCGGGCTGGAAACCGGTGCGGATGATTATGTTGTCAAACCCTATTCGGTGCTGGAACTGATGAGCCGCGCGCGGGTGCAACTGCGCCGCGTGCGCCCCACAACTGCGGGACTTGTGCTGACCCATGGCGATATCGCGATGGACAGCGAAACCCATCGCGTCACCCGTGCAGGGGTCGAGGTGAAACTTGGCCCGACCGAGTTTCGCCTTTTGGCCACGTTTTTGGAAAAGCCTGCCCGCGTCTTCTCGCGCGAGCAGTTGCTTGACCGCGTTTGGGGCCGCGATGTTTACGTCGATACCCGCACCGTCGATGTGCATGTCGGGCGTCTGCGCAAGGCGCTGACCGAACGGGGCGATGACCCCATCCGCACGGTGCGCGGCGCGGGCTATGCGCTGGGCTAGGCACTGGGCTTAAGCACTGGGCTGGGCGCGGATAGATTGCCAGCCTGCGATTTGGCGGCTATAGGGCATCAAACGCTAGGGAGATTGCCATGAGCCATGCCGCATTAGAATCCGCGATTGAATCCGCTTGGGAGTCGCGCGACACCATCACCACCGCCACACGCGGCGAGACGCGCGATGCAATCGAGGCGACCTTGCAGGCGCTGGACACGGGCGCTCTGCGCGTGGCCGAAAAGCGCGGGGCGGACTGGCATGTGAACCAATGGGCAAAGAAAGCCGTTCTGCTAAGCTTTCGCTTACAAGACAACGCCGTGATGGGCTATGGCGGGCAGGGCAGTTTTGCCCACGGTTTTGACAAGGTTGATCTGAAATACGCAGGCTGGTCGGATGCCGATTTTCGCGCAGCAGGCTTTCGCGCCGTGCCGGGCGCAGTGGTGCGGAAATCGGCCTATATCGCCAAGGGCGTTGTTTTGATGCCGTCTTTCGTCAACCTTGGTGCCTTTGTCGATGAGGGCACGATGGTGGACACTTGGGCCACGGTCGGCTCTTGCGCGCAGATCGGCAAGAACGTGCATCTGTCGGGCGGGGTGGGCATTGGCGGGGTCTTGGAACCCATGCAGGCGGGCCCGACCATTATCGAGGATAACTGCTTTATCGGCGCGCGCAGCGAAGTCGTCGAAGGCTGCATCGTGCGCGAGGGCTCGGTTTTGGGCATGGGTGTGTTTATCGGCAAATCCACCAAAATCGTCGATCGCGCCACGGGGAATGTCACCTATGGCGAAGTGCCTGCGGGCAGCGTTGTGGTCGCAGGGTCTATGCCATCGTCAAACGGCATCAACCTCTATTGCGCGGTGATCGTGAAACAGGTCGATGCGCAGACGCGCAGCAAGACCTCGATCAACGAGTTGTTGCGGGATTAGAGGAAGAATAGCGCGGTGGTAGTTTATCTTTGCAAGGCCGATCAAACCATGTTCGGTCTTTCAAGTTCAAATTATCGAAATTCCGCCAGTCGCAGGATGGAAGAAACGGCCATTCGTTTCCGTAAAATAAAAGCTCTGGGCCGAGCATACCTGTGTAATAACCATTGCAAGTCTTCCCATCAACTTTCAGGCCGCTAGCGCGCAACGTATCAAAATAATCGGTATCTTTCAGATCCAATTCCGAATCTGAATCGAATATCCCGCCTCCACCGTGAATTAACGAAATCACTTGAACATAGCTATCGTTGAAGCAAATGAACTCAATGTTACTTGCAAGGATCGTTTCGCCATCTTCGGAATACAAACTGGTACGTGGCCAGAACGGATAAATATAGAAAGGCCGCGTGATTATTGATCCATTTGGCAGCACCAGCTTTACAGGTAGCTTTGGCCTAAGGACGGCGTTTGCAACAACCAAGACGAAGCAGATCAACAGCGCCCAACCAGTTATTCGAATGGCGCGTCCAGCGCAATTTAAGACCCGTCTCATTTTCAACTTCGATCAAAATAGAGACTGCGTCGTCTATCGACAAACACGGATGCGGTGAAGTTTGCAGTCCAGTTTCCTGTAATTTCATAAGGAGTCCCGCCTAGCTCGATGCCAAGGCTAACTGGGTCAATGAATTCATCGGTAAAAATGAAGTCAGATGTCCCATTGATTTCCACAGTTTCGCCAAGCGTCGCAAATGTTCCCTTGAACATTCCGCCAACGGTGCTTCGCCCGTCCGAAAACTCAACCTCCCCAAAATCGTAGAACCAACCAAATTCGTATGATAATGTGCCACTTTCCGACTTCTTCGCTTTATCTCGCGCTACATCCGCAATTTGGTCTGCAAGCCTCCGAAACGCGCCCTCCGCCCCGTCATTCCATGTGTATTGCTCAACTATTTCAGTCAAATGGCCTATCTCGCTTAAGTCAACAGCGCGCCCTTCGCCAAAATAGTAATGATAGACGAAATCGGCATCACTCCACCGTTCACCAGTTGATGAAAGATCGGTTGTAATGTCATGATAGGCGTATTCTGTCTGCCCTTCAATGTAAGGGATAGCCTGACAGCGGCAGTTGAAATCCTGCCCTGGATGGCCTGTTGGCGGTGGGTTTGACCATGAAAAGATGCGCCCATCTTGGATGCGATGTGCCCCGCGCACCTTAGCATCGCGCTGCGTGCGCCAGACATAAAAATCGGTTTTAGCGCTGTCTTTGCGCGAAAGATTGTTCGGCGTGCCTTTGCGGATATAGGCCAGAAAAGCCGCGCGATAGGCTTCGGAGTGATACATGTTCATGATCGAAAAATCGGTTGTGACGTGTCTTTATCCCTCGTGATTGATAAAAATTGAATTAACGCGGAGTTACGCGTGCCATTAGTCCGTTTCACTCCCTCGGCGCGCCGCCTGCAAAGCGGTTGCCGTGGCTATAATCGCAGGGCGCTTCTTGCATTTGCAGATGCAGCCCATCGCCTGTAAAGGGGTGGGCCAGTGCCAATTCCTCGTCAAACTCGATCCCCAGGCCTGGGGCCTCGGGCGGGATGATATAACCGTCCTTCCATTGCAGCGTATGTTTGATCAGCTTCAAATGGAACGCGCCGCCTGTCTGGATCGTCTCGGCCATCAGGATATTTGGGATGGATGCCGCCAGATGTATATTCGCCGCCCATTCCACGGGGCCTGCATATAGATGCGGGGCGATTTCGGCGTTGAAGACTTCGGCCATCGCGGCGATTTTCTTGGCCTCCCATATCCCGCCCATACGCCCCAAAGCGGGTTGCAAGATTTTCACCCCGCCAAGTCGCAGCAGCGCGCCAAATTCGGCTTTGGTCGAAAGCCGTTCACCCGTGGCCAGCGGGATGCGCACCATGCGCGCCACCTCGGCAAATTCGTGCAGATTGTCTGGCGGAATGGGTTCCTCATACCACAGCGGGTTATAGGGTTCGATCTCGCGGCCCAAACGGATTGCCCCTGCCGTGGTGAACTGGCCATGCGTGCCGAACAAAAGGTCAGCACGATCCCCAACCGCCTGTCTGATTTTGGCGCAAAACTCGACGCTGCGGGAAATGTCTGACATCGCGGGTTGATGCCCGCCACGAATGGTATAGGGGCCTGCGGGGTCAAACTTTATCGCTGTGAACCCCTGCGCGACAGCGCGGGCGGCGGCGCGGGCGTTCATATCGGGGTTCACCCAAAATTCGGCGGGATCATCGCCCTCATCGGGGTAAAGATAGGTATAGCTGCGCACGCGGGCATTCATTCGCCCGCCCAGCAGCGCGTAAACGGGCCGACCACGGGCCTTGCCCACGATATCCCAGCAGGCAATTTCCAGCCCCGAAAAGGCCCCCATTACAGTGGGGTCGGGGCGCTGCGTAAACCCCGCCGAATAGGCGCGGCGGAACATCAGTTCGATGTTTTCGGGGTTCTCGCCCTGCATATGGCGCGAAAACACATCCTCGATCACGGCGCGCATGGCATCTGGGCCAACGGTGCTGGCATAACATTCGCCATAGCCGACCAGCCCCGTATCGGTGGTAAGCTTTGGGAAAATCCAATAGCGCCCGCCCCAGCCCGGCGCAGGGGGGGAAACGACGAAAATCTCAAGATGCTTTAGCTTCATATCGGCCTCCCGCTTTGGGATAGGCTAGGGCAGGACGCGCGCGCGCACTGGTCTATCTGCGACCATTTCAATGGCCAAATCGTGCAAGGTCTGGGCAAGGGTTTCAGGCGCAGCAAAGAACGGCGCATGGCCGCAGGGCATGTGCCGCATTGGCAGGCCCGCCGCCATTTGCATCTGATAGGCGGGGGCGATGGCGCGGTCATCGTCGCAGATGATCGCGGCGCGTGGCAGGCTGGCGGGCAAATCAGGCAGCGCAACTTGAGTGGGTTGCACCGGGTCAATGCGCAGCCCAGCGGCATGATGGTTGGGGTTTGGGCAGCCGTTGAAAAAGAGACTAAGCGCCATGTTAGGGTCGAATCCATAGCCGCCATTTGCGCGCAAAATGGCTGGCCCAAGCCCATCTTTTGGCGCAGCACGGCGCAGGTCTGCCACCGATTTTTGCGGCTGCGGAACAAAGGCGCAAAGGTAGATCAGCCCCGCAAAATGGTTAGGGCTGGCAGCGGCGGCGGCATGGGCCACAAAACCGCCCGCCGAATGACCCACAAGGATTGCCCCTTCGGGCGCGCTTGCCACAATGCCGCCTGCCTGCGCAGCCAACGTGTCGCCCTGCAGGGTCACGGCCTGGGCCGCGTGGCCAAGCGCGGCGAGAACGGGCAAAACCGCCTTCCAAACCCCCGCGCGGTGGCATGCCCCGTGGATCAGGATAAACTCAGCCATGACCAATGCGCGCCAAGAAGGGCAGCAGCAGGGCTGCAAAGGCCGCAGCATCTTCGACCATAGGAAAATGGCCGACACCGCGCATCAAATGATAGTCGCAGTTGGGCAAAACATCCGCCGTCTCGCGCACCAAATCGGGTGGGGTTGTGCCATCTCGCGCGCCTGCGATCACCAAGGCGGGCAGGTGCAGGGTGGAAATTGGCGTATAGAAATCCGCCCCCGCAATCGCATGGGCCGCCCCGATCCAACCCTGCAGGGGCGTATCCAACAGCATTTGCCGCACGCGCGGCATCTGGGGGGCATTGCGCCAGTTGGGGCCAAAAATCCGCTCCATCGCACCCCAAGAATACGGCTCTAACCCGCCTTTAGAGACTGTTTCGATGCGCGATTGCCACAGGCTAGGCCCCCCGATTTTCGCTGCGGTGTTGGACAGAACCATCCCGCGCACCAAATCCAGCCGCTTAATCGCCAGCCCCTGCGCGATCAGCCCGCCCAGCGAGACGCCCAGAACCACGGCATCTTTCATGCCGAAATGTTCCATAGCCCCTTCGACGTCATGGATCATCGCGCCCATGCTATAGGGCGCATTTGGCGCGTCCGATTGCCCATGCCCGCGCAGATCAACCCGCAGCACGCGGTGGCGCGGCAGATGCGGTATCAGGTCATCCCAAATCCCCAAATGCGTGCCCAATGCGTGAAGCAGCACGATGGGCGGGGCTGTGGCGGGGCCGCTGATCTCGGCATTCAGCCGCAGTTTGGGCAGGTAGATCAGGGGCATCTGTTATAGCTTTTCCAGAAAGGCGCGGATCAGGGCGATGCTTTCCCCCTCGTCCAAAAAGGGAATATGCGCGCGGTTTGGGATGGATGCAAACAGCATATCGGGGCGGCGGCGGCGCATTTCGGCGGCGGTTTCTGGGGATAAAAGATCCGAGTTTTCCCCCCGCAGCAATGCCAGCGGCAGGCCAGCGCAGGCATCAAACAGCGGCCACAAATCCACATCAGAGCCGCTGAAGGCCGCCATAAACGCCTGGCGCAAATCGGGGTCATAGGTGATGCGCAGACCGTCTTTGGTTTGGGCGTAATGCAGCCGCGCTTCGGCCAGCCAGCGGGCCGCAGGCACATCCGAAAAGCCCGCCATCAGACTGGGCAATTTCGCGGCCAGTTCCGCATGGGTTTTGGCGGCAGGGTTGCGGCCAAGATAGTCGAATATGCGGGTTAGACCCTGTTTTTCAATCACAGGCCCCACGTCATTTAGGCACAGCCCCAGCAGGCGGCCTTTTGCCACAGCGGCCAAAAACATTCCAATCAACCCCCCGCGAGAGGTGCCCAAAACCGCGGCCTTTTCCACACCCAGATGATCGAGCAAGGCCAGCGCATCACCCGCCTCTTGTGGCACGGTATAGCTGGCCGCGCCCGACCACCCCGAAGCTCCGCGCCCGCGATAATCCATCCGGATCAGCCGCAGGTTTGAGAGATAAGGTCGCAGATAGTCGAAATCGCCCATCGTGCGGGTCAGGCCAGCGAGGCACAGCAAGGGCAGCCCCGCGCCCTGATCGTCATAGGCAATCTGCGTGCCGTCGGCGGCGGTGAAAAATTGCGGCATGTTCATCCTATCTGGTGGCGCCCGCTGGCCACAAAGCGCCACGCCTTGCAAGCTGACCTTTGCAGGATTACATCGCAAAGGCACCATCAGGGAAGGCCGATTATGGCAGACGTATTACTGGAAAAACGCGAGCCATCAAAACGCATCGGCGCGCTGCGCGGGCTTTTGCCTTTTATGCGGCCTTACCGCGGGATGATCGCGTTGGCGGGCGCGGCGCTGATTGTCACTTCGGCGGTCAGCCTGACGCTGCCAATGGCGGTGCGCCGCGTGGTGGACGGATTTTCTGCAGGCAATCTGGAACTGGTGGACACCTATTTTGCTGCCGCTTTGGTCATTGCGGCGTTGCTGGCGCTGGGCACGGGGGTGCGGTATTTTTACGTCACCAAACTGGGCGAGCGGGTGGTTGCCGACATTCGCCGCGCGCTGTTTGACCGCGTGATTGCCATGAGTCCCGCGTTCTTTGACCGCATCCTGACGGGCGAGGTTTTGTCGCGCATCACCACCGACACCACGCTGATTTTGTCGGTGATCGGCAGTTCGGTTTCGGTCGCGCTGCGCAATGTGCTAACGCTGATCGGCGGGCTGGTTTTACTGGCGCTGTCGTCGGGCAAATTGACGGCGCTGGTGCTGCTGATCGTGCCTGCGGTGATTGTGCCGATTGTGGTGCTGGGCCGCCGTCTGCGCAACCTGTCGCGCGACAACCAAGACCTGATCGCCCATTCCTCGGGCCGCGCGTCCGAGGCGCTGGGCGCTGCGCAAACCGTGCAAAGCTTTACCCATGAACGCGCCACGATGGCCGATTTCGCCGCCGTGACCGAGGCGTCCTACACCTCGGCCCGCGTGCGGATTATGACGCGGGCGCAGATGACAGTTATGGTGATTTTCATGATCTTTGCCGCCATCGTTGCCGTCTTGTGGATTGGCGCGCGCGATGTGCAATCGGGCGCGATGAGTGCGGGCGAATTGGTGCAGTTTTTGATTTATGCCGTGCTGGTGGCGGGGGCGGTGGGGGCGCTGTCGGAAGTTTGGGGCGAATTGCAGCGCGCCGCAGGGGCAACCGAACGTCTTGTCGAACTCTTGCACGCCGACGACCCTGTGAAAGACGTAGCAACCCCGCGGGCCTTGCCCCTGCCTGCGCGCGGCGAAATTGCCTTTGAAAATGTGCGCTTTAACTATCCCTCGCGCCCCGAAACGGCGGCATTGGATGGGGTCAGCCTGACGGTAAAGGCAGGCGAGACTGTCGCGCTGGTTGGCCCTTCGGGCGCGGGCAAATCAACCGTTCTGCATATGCTGATGCGCTTTTACGATCCGCAATCTGGCCGTATCACGCTGGATGGGATTGATCTGCGCGACATGGCCCGCGCCGATTTTCGCAGTGCTATGGCGCTGGTTCCACAAGACCCTGTGATCTTTGCGACCTCGGCCTATGAAAACATTGCCTTTGGCCGCGAAGGCGCAAGCCGTGATCAGGTGATAGCCGCCGCAAAGGCCGCCGCAGCGCATGAGTTTATCGAAAGCTTGCCGCAAGGCTATGACAGTTATTTGGGCGAGCGGGGGGTAATGCTTTCGGGTGGGCAAAAGCAACGCATCGCCATTGCACGGGCGATTTTGCGCGATGCCCCCGTGCTGCTGCTGGACGAGGCGACATCGGCATTAGATGCCGAATCAGAACGCGCGGTGCAGCAGGCGGTGGACCGCATGGCGCAGGGCCGCACCTTGGTTGTGGTCGCGCACCGCTTGGCCACTGTCAAACGGGCTGACCGTATTGTGGTGTTCGACCAAGGCAAAATTGCCGCGATTGGCACGCATGACGAGCTTGTCGCGCAAGACGGTCTTTATGCGCGGCTGGCACGGCTGCAATTTACCGATGGGCACAGCACGGCCTAGCTGCCGAAAGCGGAATTTGGTGGTCACCGCGCTGTCGCGCAGCTAAGCTATAGATTGAAACTATCCAAAAGGGAGTGCGCTATGGGTTTGTGGAATTTCGTGAAAGAGACAGGGTCGTCTTGGTTTGGTGGCAAGGCCAAGGCCGACACCCCGCCGGATGCCGCCGTCATCATGGCTGAGATGGAGAAAATCGGGCTGGACACCAAAGGCGTTGATCTAAAGGTCGACGGCGACAAAGTTGTGGTCACGGGTGCGGCCATCACCCCTGAGATGAAGGAAAAAATCATCGTGGCGGCGGGAAATGTCCACGGCGTCGCCCAAGTTGAGGCCAGCGCAGATGGACCAGAACCTGTGTTCCATGTGGTGAAAAAAGGCGACACGCTGTCGGAGATTGCCCAGCACACTTTGGGCAAGGCCAGCCGCTATCCCGAAATATTCGAGGCGAACCGCCCGATGTTGACCCATCCCGACAAAATTTATCCAGGTCAAACCCTGCGGATTCCGCCAAAATAAGGGCGCAAATCCACATGATATTTCGTTGCGCTGCAATTTTGTGGCGCAACGTCACGGCCTTCGGGGCAAGTGAGCCCTTGCAATATTCCCCTCTTACGCCAATCTAACAAAAATATCCCCCGCAGAGGGGCGCTTTTTGGGAGGAAAGCTATGGGTGTGTTTGCATCGCGCGCAGATGTGCAGGCGATCGAGGCGGAAATGCCTTGGGCCAAACGGGGGATGCCGGCCTCGATCTACGGGTTTTTAAGCCAGACGCGCGACCAATATGGCCCGCGCAATGCGATCAGCTATCAGCTAACTTCTGGCCCGACAGATGCCGCGAAAACCCTGACGTGGAACGCGCTGCACGCGCGCGTCACGCAGGCGGCGAACCTGTTTCGCAGCCTTGGTGTGGGTGAAAAGGACGTGGTGGCCTACATCCTGCCGAACGCGCTGGAAACTGCAGTGACCTTGCTCGCGGGGGCCACGGCGGGGATTGTGAACCCGATCAACCCGCTGCTGGATGCCGAACAAATCGGCGCGATCCTGCGCGAGACAAAGGCAAAGGTTGTGGTCACGCTGCGCGCCTTTCCCAAGACCGATGTTGCGCAAAAAGTATCCGCCGCCGTGGCGCTGGCCCCCAATGTCACCCATGTTCTAGAGGTGGATTTGCTGGGCTATCTGACCGGCGCGAAACGCCTGATCGTGCCGCTGATCCGGCCCAAAAACCCCGCTCAGCATGGCGCTAAGGTTATGAATTTTAACGCCGAATGCGACAAGCAGCCCGAAAAACTGGCCTTTGCTGACCGCACCACAGACCATGTTGCCGCCCTGTTCCACACAGGCGGCACCACGGGTATGCCAAAGGTCGCACAGCACATGGCCTCGGGGATGATTTACAACGGTTGGCTTGGTAAAAAGCTGCTGTTCACCGAACAAGACGTGGTGATTTGCCCGCTGCCGCTGTTCCATGTGTTTGCGGCCTATCCGATTATGATGTCATCCCTTGCATCGGGCTTTCACTCGGTGTTTCCAACCCCTGCGGGCTATCGCGGCGAGGGGGTTTTTGATAACTTTTGGAAGCTGATCGAACGCTGGGGCGTGACCTATATGGTGACAGTGCCCACCGCGCTGGCAGCCCTGATGCAGCGGCCCGTGAATGCCAATGTTTCCACCCTGCGCGGGGCGTTTTCAGGATCGGCCCCGCTGCCGATTGAACTGTTCAATCGGTTTGAAAAGGCGACGGGGGTGCAGATTGTTGAAGGCTATGGGCTGACAGAATGCACTTGCCTTGTGTCGATCAACCCACCCGATGGCGGCAAGAAAATTGGCAGCGTCGGCCTTGTGTTTCCCTATTCCAATGTGCGGATTTTGGCCTTTGACGCAAAGGGCAACGCGCGCGATTGCGGGCCAGATGAGACGGGCGAAATTTGTGTTTCCTCTCCTGGGGTGGTCGCAGGCCATACCTATACCGAGGAAGACAAGAACAAAGGCCTGTTCGTGGGCGATCATGTCCGCACAGGCGATTTGGGCCGCATTGATAGCGAGGGCTATTTGTTCATCACGGGCCGCGCCAAGGATATCATCATTCGTGGCGGCCATAACATCGACCCCGCCATCATCGAAGAGGCGCTGATGGGCCATGAAAAAGTGGCGTTTGTGGGCGCAATCGGCCAGCCCGACCAACACGCAGGCGAATTGCCCTGCGCCTATGTCGAACTGGTCAAAGGTGCGACCGTGACGATTGAAGAGCTAACAGCCTTTGCTGAATCGCATATCCACGAACGCGCAGCGCTGCCAAAACATATTGAAATCATTCCCGAAATTCCAAAAACTGGCGTTGGCAAAACCTTTAAGCCCGATTTGCGACGCATGGCGATCACGCGGGTTTTCAATGCAGCATTGGAAAGTGCGGGGCTGGATGCCCGCGTGACGGGCGTGATCGAGGATAAGAAACGCGGGCTGGTGGCGCAGGTGTCTGGCAGTGCGGATCAGGCCAAGATCAACGATGTGTTGGGCCAGTTCATCCCGAAATGGGAAAAGGCGGCCTAGCCGCCCGCCCTTAACCGCAAACCTTTAACCCTTGGGTCTTGCCTTTGGCCGCAGGGCCGTGGCCAAAGGTGCGGCCTCTTGCGTCTGAGTTTGGGCTTGAGTCGGTGCAGTTGCGGTCAGCGTGGCCAAAACCTCGCCTTTCGCCGTTGGCTCTGGGTTGGCGCGGGCAAGGCTGGCCATCGCTTTGGAAATCAGCGCCCGCCCATCTTCGGGTTTCAGCGCGATATTATCCGCCCCCGTGGCAGACAGCATCACCAGTCGCCCTTTCAGCGGCAAAATCGCCCGCCAATAGGGGCCAAACTGGCGATCTTCGATCAGTAAAACCACGGCATTTCCCTCGGTCTGCGAGCCTTTGACCGCCGCATCGCTGGCCTTGCCAGTCGAGGCAAGCATCCCGCGCCCTTGATCCGATGTGAAGAACGAGGTCAGCGCCACGGGGCCCGCATCCAGCGCCGCGCCAGACCCTGCCGCGCCAATGCTGGCCGTCATCAACGCAGGCACCACGGACGCATTGGCATTGCAGCGCCCCATCAGCACAACGGCGCTGTCGGCCCCTGCTGTGCTGACCTTTGGATTGGCGCAATAGCCCGCAGGTGGGGTGACTTGCACCGCCCCGCCCAGCACCGACACCCCCCGATTGGGGGATGCAAAATCCATCCCCGCGCAGGCGCCAAGGCCCGCGCAGGCCAGGATCAGCGCGCTATTGGTCCATATAGACATGGGCTTCGTGCTTTGCTCCGGGATGGGTGACAGCGCCATAGCGCGCGCCGCCGACCAGTTTGGCATATTTCCAAAGCGCGCCCGTGGCATATTGGGTTTCGCGTGGGCCTTTCCAATCGGCTTTGCGGGCTGCCAATTCGGCATCCGTCAGCGCCACCGAAATCTCGCCCGTGATGGCGTTTAGGGTAATCACATCGCCCGTTTTCAGCAGGGCAATGGGGCCGCCATGCGCCGCCTCTGGCCCGACATGGCCCACGCAAAACCCGCGCGTGGCCCCAGAAAAACGCCCGTCCGTGATAAGCGCCACTTTCTTGCCCATGCCTTGGCCCGACAGGGCGGCAGTGGTGGACAGCATCTCGCGCATGCCAGGGCCGCCAGCGGGGCCTTCGTTGCGGATGACGATCACCTCGCCTTCGGAATAGGCGCGGTTTTTCACCGCCTCAAACGCCTCTTCCTCGCATTCAAACACGCGGGCGGGGCCGGTGAAAACCTGCTCTTCGGGGGTCATTCCCGCCACTTTTACAATCGCGCCTTCGGGGGCAAGGTTGCCTTTCAGCCCCACAACGCCGCCCGTGGCGGTGATCGGCGTGGCCACGGGATAGATCACGCGGCCATCCGCTTCGCCCGTGATTTCAGACAGTTCCTCGCCAATCGAACGGCCCGAGGCTGTCATGCAATCTTCGTGCATCAGCCCCGCTTTCATCAATTCCTTCATCACCACAGGCACGCCGCCCACCTCATACAGGTCTTTGGCCACGTATTTGCCCCCTGGGCGCAGGTCAACGAAATAGGGGGTGTCGCGCATGATGTCGGCCACATCGAACAGATCGAAATCAATTCCCGCCTCGTGGGCGATGGCTGGCAGGTGCAGCGCGCCATTGGTGGAACCGCCTGTGCAGGCCACCACGCGGGCGGCGTTTTCAAGGCTTTTGCGCGTGACAATATCGCGCGCGCGGATGTTCTTTTCGATCAGATGCATCACGGCCACGCCCGATGCCTCGCCATATTGATCGCGGCTTTCATAGGGCGCAGGTGCGCCCGATGAGTTCAGCAGCGCAAGGCCGATGGCCTCGGACACGCAGGCCATGGTGTTGGCAGTATACTGCGCCCCGCAGGCCCCCGAGGATGGGCAGGCGACCCGTTCCAGAATGGCAAGCTCGGCTTCCGAAAAATTGCCCGCCTGATGTTTGCCCACGGCTTCGAACACGTCTTGCACGGTCACGTCTTTGCCGTTCAGGCGGCCCGGCAGGATCGAGCCGCCATAGATAAACACCGACGGCACGTTCAGCCGCACCATCGCCATCATCATCCCGGGCAGCGATTTGTCGCAGCCTGCAAGGCCCACCAGCGCGTCATAGCAATGCCCGCGCATGGTAAGTTCCACCGTATCGGCAATCGCATCGCGCGAGGCGAGCGAGGAACGCATCCCTTCGTGCCCCATCGCAATGCCATCGGTCACGGTAATGGTGGTAAATTCGCGCGGGGTGCCGCCGCCCTTTTTCACGCCATGTTTCACGATCTGCGCCTGACGGTTCAGCGCGATGTTGCAAGGCGCGGCTTCGTTCCAGCAGGTAGCCACGCCAACCCATGGCTGGTGAATTTCCTCTTCCGTGATCCCCATCGCATAGAAATAGCTGCGATGCGGCGCGCGGGCTGGCCCTTCGGTCACGTGACGCGAGGGCAGTTTCGATTTGTCAAAGCGGGTGTTGATGGTCATGGCGCTATCCTTGCTGTGCTTGCAAAAGGGATAAAGGGGCATCGCCCGCGCTGCAAGCCGCTTGCGGGTCTGCCCTGCATATAATTGTTGCGGTCTATTGTTGCCTGTCTCAGGACAAGCCGCGTTAACCCCGCACTAAACCCTGCGGCAGCAATAAGGCGATTGTTTCGCCAAACCGTATGAATCGCGTGATTGTGCCCGATTTAACGCGGATCTGATCACAGTATCACCCTTGATGCGCCACACACCTGCCCAAGCTTTGCCCGAATTGGCCCGCAAAACGAAACAAATTCAGCCTAGGCTATTTGGGGACAATGATGGACCGACTAACAGAAATGGAAGCTTTTGCCACGGTCGTTGACCAAGGCGGGTTTACCGATGCCGCGAAAAAGATGGGGATTTCGAAGTCGGCCGTCTCAAAACACGTCTCTGCGCTCGAGGCGCGGCTGGGTGCGCGGCTGCTGAACCGCACCACGCGGCGCGTTAGCCCAACGGAAATCGGCCTTGCCTATTACGACCGCGCCCGCCGCGTTTTGAACGACGCGGGCGAGGCGGACGCCTTGGTAACAGCGATGCAATCGGCCCCATCGGGCCTGTTGCGCATTTCGGTTGCAACCGATTTCGGGGTCAACTTGCTGTCGCCCATTCTGGGCGATTTTCTGCTGGAATATCCCGATATCACCGTGAACATGGTGCTGAACAACCGCTATGTCGAACTGATCTCGGAAGGGTTCGACATGGCAATTCGCATTGGCGAATTGGAAGACAGCAGCCTGCGCGCCCGTAAACTGACCGAAACATCCAATAGGATGATCGCCAGCCCATCCTATTTTCAAAAACACGGCCGCCCGATGCGGCTGGAAGATTTGAACGAACATCGGCTTTTGCATTATTCGAACCAAGCCAGCGGCAATTTCTGGAAAATTATGGGGCCTTCGGGCGAAAAGCGGGTGATCCGCTCGGCCGGGTGGCTGACGGTGAACGATGGGCAATCGCTGATGAATGCGGCGGTGTCGGGCCTTGGCATTGCGTATTTGCCGCATTTCCTATGCGCCGATGCGCTGCGCGAAGGGCTGGTGCAAGAGGCTATTCCAAACCTGCCCGTGGAAACCCAAGGCATTTATGCGGTCTACCCACCTGGGCGGTTTACCCAGCCCAAAGTGCGCGCATTTATTGACTTTTTGGCGCGTCGCTTTACCGAACTGCCAGCCTTGCAATAGGGCAGGCTTAGGGCCGCAGCGCCACCGTCACACGGCGGTTTTGCGCGCGCCCTTCGCCCGTGTCATTGCTGGCAATTGGGGCAGTATCGCCGCGACCGATCGTGTCGATGCGGGCGGGATCAATGCCATATTGCGCCACCAACCAGTCGCGCAGGCTTTGCGCGCGCGCCGATGACAGCGTAAGGTTGGCCTGCGGATTGCCCGACGTATCGGTGTGGCCCGTAAGGATGATCGCCGCCGCGGGCGTGGACTGTAGCCAAGCCGCCAGAGCAGCCACGCTTTCACTTTCTGCGCCTTTCAGGCTGGCTTTGCTGGGGTCAAACACCACCCCGTCCAGCACAACCTCGGCCCCATTGGCCAATAGCGTTGCGAAATCGGGCGCGGTTTGGGTTTGGGCCGCCGCGGGTAACGTGACCTTTGGCGTAAAGATCAACGGCGATTTGGTCGCCTCGGTCAATTTGGGCGCTTGGGTCGCAAAATCGCCCAGCCGCGTCAGATGCACAAATCCATAGCTTGGCGAGCGGCTGATCACCACGGCCAGCACGTCGCCCCCCGCGCGGCGCGCCAAAACATAGCGAAAATCGCCAATATCGACATGCATTTCAGGTTCGGGCAGCAGATCGAGTGCAAAGCGAAAATCAAAGCCGCCGCATTGCGCGGCGCTGCATTCGTAAACCACATCAAAGCCCGCTTCGGCCAATTGTGGCTTGACCGCAGATAAAATCACGGCTGTGGTCAGCGCTTCGCCGCCCTCAATCCGAAAAGCACTGCGCGCGATGGGCGCGTCAAAGTTTTCAACGGCCAGAACGCCGTTTTGAAAAGGGCCCGTTGGCAGGCTGTGGCTGGCCAGGGCCGCGCTGTTTTCGGCCATCAACGTGGCGCGTCCGGGGAAAACCACATCAAAGCCCTGCGCAGCGGCGCTGTGCGCCAAGGCCATGAAAGCCGCGATGCTTAACCCAAATCTACGCATATCACTCTAACTCAAGTTGCCGATAATGATACGCGCCATCTTCAACCATACCCAGTTTTGCATAAAGCGCGCGGGCAGGGGTGTTTGCGCGAGTCACCACAAGCCCCAGTTTAGCAGCCCCGTTCTGCCCTGCCCACTGCGCCGCGCGGGCGATGATTTTTTGCGCGGAACCTTGCCGACGATGGGCGGGCAGCACCTCTAGCGCGTGGATCATCGCCGTGTTTCCTGCAATGGCGACAAAGCACAGACCAGCGGGGTGATCGCCGTTGCGCTGCAAAATCACCGTCTTTGGCCACGCCGCCCGCACCATCACGGCAAGGCGCGCTGGCCCCACCCCCATCTGTGCCCAAAGATCGGTGCAAATCGCCAAAGGCGGCCAGTTGGGGTAGGTGTCATTCAGCGGCACATCTTGCACCCGCAGCGCGGATATGGGCGCAGTATAGCCAATTACAGGGTCAACAATCCCATAATCGCGCTGGGCAAGCGCTGCGTCCAAGCGCTGATTATGCGGGCTGTCTGGCCAGATCACGAACAGCGGCGTTTGGCCAAAGCCGCGCATCGCCGCTTCGGCTGCGGAAATATCGGCGGGCGAAAAAGCGGCGTTTACACTGGCGGCAGACACTCGCTTGCCCCCGCCCGCCCCATCGCGCAGGGTAAAGGGGCCAAGGTCATAGTTGCGCGCAGGCGGCCACGTGGCTTGAACGACATCTGCCAGTGTCATTTGGCAAAGGCGGCAGTCAGCTCTGCCATAGCCGCCGCAATCTGCGCCGCTTTGGTGCCGCGCACCACCAAATTTGTGCCCTGCGCCCCATCGCGGACAAAGGGGTAAGACCCCATCGACAGATCAGGATAGCGCGCCGCAATCGCGCCGAACGCAGCGGCAATGTCGCCCTCACCGGTCATCACGCGGATACTGTCCGAGAGCAGCGGCGCGCCCCCTGTCAGCTTTGGCAGAACCGAGGCGACCATCGCCTGAAAAATGCTGGGAACACCCGCCATGACATGCACGTTTTCCACAGTAAAGCCGGGCGCGGTAGAGACGGGGTTGTCAATCAGCACTGCGCCATCGGGAATACGCGCCATACGCTGGCGGGCCTCGTTAAACTCGTGCCCAACTTTTTGATAATGCGCGGTCAGCAGCGCCATCGCATCGGCGCGGTGCGAAATGCCAATGCCAAAGGCGGCTGCAATGGCATCGGCGGTGATGTCGTCATGGGTGGGGCCTATCCCGCCCGAGGTGAAAACATGGGTATAGGCCCCGCGCAAGCCATTCACCGCCGCCACAATCGCCCCCTGATCATCGGCCACCACCCGCACCTCGCGCAGGGCAATGCCGCGCCCCGTCAGGGCTTGCGCCAGAAAATGCGTGTTCGTATCATGGGTGCGGCCTGACAAAATCTCGTCGCCAATCACCAGCATCGCGGCCGTCGGGTTTGTCATTCCATGCTCCTGTTTTGCGCAATCTTTGGCGCTTTTCGCCATATATTCGCAAGGGCAATCGCGCAGCACTGGCAAATCCCCGCCACTCGCACTATCTTGCGCCAAAATAGGAGCCTTGCCTTGGACGATCTTCGCGGCCGCGTGACAAAAGACGGTATTCGCATATACGAGGATGCGGATTTTGCAGGCATGCGCGCGGCAGGCCAAATCGCGGCACAAATCTTGGACGACGTTGGCCCGCTGGTTGTGGCAGGGGTGACAACCGCCGCCTTAGACGATTTTATCCGCGCCGAGGTGGAACGCCATGGCGTGGTGTCGGCCACCATCGGCTATCGCGGCTATCAGCACGCAAGCTGCATTTCGGTGAACCATGTGGTGTGCCACGGCATCCCTGGCAGCAAGGTGCCAGGGCGGTCGTCAGACGCTATTCATGACGGCGATATTTTGAACATCGATGTCACGGTGATTGTCGATGGTTGGTTTGGCGACAGCAGCCGCATGTATGTGGCGGGCACGGCCAAACCCTTTGCCCAGCGGTTGATCAAGGTCACGCATGAATGTCTGATGCGCGGGATTGCGGCGGTAAAGCCGGGCAACACTTTTGGCGATATTGGCCATGCGATCCAATCTTATGCCGAGGAAAACCGCTGTTCGGTGGTGCGCGATTTTTGTGGGCATGGGCTGGGCCGCGTGTTCCACGCCCCGCCCAACGTGCTGCATTACGGGCGCGCAGGCACGGGCGCGGTGCTGGAAGAGGGGATGTTTTTCACCATCGAGCCGATGATAAATCTGGGCCGGCCAGAGACGAAAGTGCTGGCTGATGAGTGGACGGCGATCACCCGCGACAAATCCCTGTCAGCGCAGTTTGAACATTCCATCGGCGTCACCGCCACGGGATGCGAGATTTTCACCGCATCCCCAAAGGGGCTGTTTTTCACCTAAGCCTTGCGCAGAATGGTGACCAAAGTGTCGCCATAGCGCCGCTGGTCTAGCTGTTCGAACCCGTGCGGAAGTGTTGGGGAAATGCTTTCCTCCCACACAATCAGCGCGTCATCGGTGAGGTTGCCCGCCAGTAGGGGCACCACCTCCTCGCCCATGCCGCGGCCATAGGGCGGGTCAAGAAACACCAGATCAAAGGGGGCAGGCGGGATGGATTTCAGCGCGTCTTGTCGCAAGATCGTGCTGCGGGATTCTGCACGCATCAGGGCAATATTGCGCGTCAGCAGCGCCAGCGCGGTGCGGCCATTTTCCACAAATGTCGCGTGTTCCGCCCCGCGCGACAGCGCCTCTAGCCCCAGCGCGCCCGTGCCTGCGAAAACGTCCAACACCCGCGCGCCCTGCACGGGGCTGCCGTAACCGCCGTTGATCAGCAGGTTGAAGATCGCCTCGCGCACGCGGTCAGAGGTGGGGCGCAGATGGGCGGCTGCATCGCCAGCGCCCACTTCGGCCAGCTTCAGCCCCCGCGATGCGCCGCCGATAATTCTCACTTCAAAAGGTCTTTGATGGGCAAGGATAGGTTGGCCACATCCGCCTTGGCAGGGGATTTTCCGCCCTCGATCAGCCGCTTGCCCACCATATAACCGCGCGGGTCGTTCATCGCATCTACCGCCAGCAATTTGTCGCCTTGGTAATACCAGAACGATACAGCTTCGCCCTCTGGCCCCCCAAGACTGCCGCGCGTGACGATATTATCATAGCCCGTGTTCAACCCAGCGATCTGCAATTTGCAATCGTATTGATCCGACCAGAACCAAGGTTTCGCGGTATAGGGCGCATTTGCCCCCAGCATATTTGCGGCCACCGCCTCGGCCTGATCAATGGCGTTGCCGACCGATTCCAACCGAATACGCGCGCCCTTGTATAGAAACGAGGCGCAATCGCCCGCCGACCAAATCGCAGGGTCAGAGGTGCGGCCAAAGGCATCGGTCGCAATGCCGTTTTCAATGGTCAACCCCGCCGCCTGCGCCAGTTGGTCGTTCGGCGTCACCCCAACCCCGACGATGACAAAATCGGCCACAATTTCGCGCCCATCGGCCAGCCGCACCCCAGTGGCGCGCGCCTCGCCCAATATGCGTTCCAGCCCCACGCCTTCAAGGATATGCGTGCCGTGGCTGCGGTGCATCGCCGCGATATAGGCCGAGGTTTCGGGGGCCGCGACGCGCTGCAAAATGCGCGGGGCCGCCTCGATCACATGCACATCCAGCCCAAGTTTGCGCGCCACGGAGGCGGCCTCTAGCCCGATGTAACCGCCCCCCACAATCACCACGCGGCGACCTGCGACAAATTCGGCCTTCATCGCATCGACATCGGCCAAATTGCGCACGGTATACACCCCCGCAAGCGCCCCGCCAATCGCAGCAGGCAGACGGCGTGGGGTTGAACCGGTGGTCAGCGCCAGATGGTCGTAGCTCAGTGTTTCCCCTGTAATAGAGACGGTTTTTGCCGCAGGATCAATCGCCAAGACTTCGGTATCCAGCCGCAGGGTGATGTTGTTTTCGGCATAAAACGCGGGGCTGCGCAGCCACAAACGGTCTGCCTCTAGTTCGCCCAGAAGATAGGCTTTGGACAGGGGCGGGCGCTGGTAGGGCGGGGCGGCTTCAGCGCCCAGCATCGTAATCGCGCCCGTATACCCCAGCGCCCGCGCTTTGGCCGCCAGTGCCGCGCCCGCTTGGCCCGCGCCAATAATAACGATCCCGCCCATCATTCCCCCTCTGGCCTTATCCAGCCTAGGCTCTATATTTGACACAGACAAAACACATGCGCGAAAGGGCGGCAAGATGACACTGCAAGTTGGGGCGAAATTGCCCGAGGCCAAGCTGATGCAAATGGGCGCAAAAGGCCCCGAGCAGGTGGATTTGGCCGCCAAGTTGGCGGGCCGCAAAGTGGTGATTTTCGGCCTGCCGGGCGCCTATACGGGCACCTGCACCACCGCCCATGTGCCCAGCTTTATCCGCACCAAAGCGGCCTTTGACGCCAAAGGCGTGGACGAGATTATCTGCCTGTCGGTGAACGATCCTTTTGTGATGGGCGCTTGGGCGGACAGCACGGGCGGGACAGCGGCGGGGATCACCTTTTTGGGTGACAGCGACACCAGCTTTACCAAAGCCATTGATATGGAACTGCATTTGCCCCACATCGGGCTGAACCACCGCTCGAAACGCTATGCGCTTTATGCGGTGGATGGCGTTGTGCAGGTGATGCACCACGGCGAGGAATCGGGCCAGTGCGAGATTTCGGGCGGCGAGGCGATGCTGGCGGCGATTTAGGCCGCGATGGTCGTCACCCGCGCCGCAAGTGCGGGCGACCACAGCGCGATACCGCCGATGTAACTATCGGCGGTGGCCATGCCATTCAGGCCCAAATCGTTTTCCAAATATTGGCGCATCGCCAGATATTTGCGTTTTGGATTGGCCCCCTGCCATGCAATCGCGCCCTGATCCGCAACAACTTTGCGGGCAAGGGCCGTGTTCTGGGCCAAGGCGGCGGCGGTCGGTTCGCCGCCGATAAACACAAAATCCATCGCCCCATGCCGCGCGACGAAATCGCGCGGCACAATCAGGCCAGTGTCGCCAATGATTTGGGTAAAGCGCGGGCGCGAGTCTGTGCTGACCTTTGCGCCGATTTGGTCAAGTGCAAGCCGGCCAGGGCGGCCCGAAAACCCTGCATCCAAATCGTCATCGGGACAGTAATCCAACGAGATGACGCGGCTTTTGGGCAATATCCGCAGGATAAATTCGGCTGTAGCCCCCGAATGCGTGCCAATGTCGAAAATCGCTTTTGGACGCAGATGCAGCAGCGCGGCGGCGAGGGCGCTGAAATCTTGTGGGGCCATCATGCCTGCCGACAGGTCAGCGGCATGTTCAATAATGCTTTGGCTACGCCGTTTGACTTCGGCCGAAATGCCAAAGAATTCAAACCAATCTTCAAAGCGTTGTAGCATGGACTGCCCCTGCTGTTTCTCTAACAGATACAATAAAAACGCGAATCTGCCAAGCCTCATGCCAAAAACAATTTTAGGTTGTGGTGGCTGCCCCCATTTCAGCTGCGATTTGGTCGATTTTGACGGCAAGCTGAATGTCCAGGTCTGACAGGCCTTTGGCGCTGTGCGTGGTCAGTGTAATGGTTAAGCGGTTGTAAACATTGGCCCATTCGGGGTGATGATCCATCGCTTCGGCCAGCAGGGCAATGCGCGACATCGCGGCCCAAGCCTGCGAAAAGGATTTGAATTTCAGATGCTTGGTGATCGCATCCCGCGCCGTATCCTGTGCCCAGCCCGTGGCAGCAAGGGGCGGCAGCAGCACGGCGCGTTGATCGGGGGTCAGGGCGATGGTCAAGGTGGGGGTCGGGGCGGTGGTCGGGGTGGGGGGCATGGTTTACTCCTGTGTGTCGCAGCGGCGAAAGGGGCCATAGGCGGTCAGAACCTCGATATCCTGATCCACGGCGCGGCGCTCGGCGAGCAAATACTGCGCCACGGCGGCGCGGAAATTGGGGTCGGCAATATAATGCAGCGAATGGGTTTGAACGGGCAAATAGCCGCGCGCCAATTTATGCTCGCCCTGCGCGCCCGCCTCGACGCGGGTCAGGCCATGTTCAATCGCCCAGTCCATCGCGCGGTAATAGCACAGTTCGAAATGCAGGCAGGGCAGATCAACAACCGCGCCCCAATAGCGGCCAAACAGGGTGTCGCGGCCGATAAAATTCAGCGCCCCCGCCACGGGGGTGTCGCCATGAAAGGCCAGCACCAACAAGATATCCTCCCGCATCGTGCGATGAATCTCGCTGAAAAAACGGCGGGTCAAATAGGGCGTTCCCCATTTGCGTGCGCCCGTATCTTGGTAAAACTGCCAAAACGCATCCCAATGCTGGGGCAGAATTTCATCCCCTGTCAGCGCGCGAATCGTCAAACCGTGGCCATTCGCCACCTCGCGTTCTTTGCGGATATTCTTGCGCTTGCGCGAGGATAGCGCGGCCAGAAAATCGTCAAAACTGCCATAGCCGCGATTTTCAAAGTGGAATTGCTGGGTGATGCGGTGCAACAGCCCGCGATGGCCTGCCAAATCCAGCGCCTCGGCTTCGGTGCAAAAGGTGATGTGCAAGGAAGAAAGGCCATTGCCGATCGCCAGATCAATCGCGGCATCGACAAGAGGTTTGCGCAAAGGCTCTGGCCCCAAAAAGCGGCGGCCCGTTGCAGGGGTAAAGGGCACCGCGCCCTGCAGTTTGGGGTAATAGCGCCCGCCTGCGCGGTCGAATGCATCGGCCCAACTGTGGTCAAAAATATATTCGCCTTGGCTATGCGCCTTGGCATACAGCATCATCGCGGCGGCGCTATCGCCATTTTGCAAAATAAGGCTGCGGTTTTGCCACCCAGTGCCTGTGCCGGTCGAGCCGGACACATCCAAAGCCGCCAAAAATCGGTGCGTTGTGAAAGGGTCGATCGGGCGTTCGCCCGGCCTATTGCCCGCGATGCCGTCCCACAGGGCGGCGTCAATCTGGGCAAAGCTTTCCAGCAAAGTAAGGGTCACATCAGGGCCTTTGGCGCGCACAGGATAAGGGCAAAGATGCGCCGAAGCTGGCCCGCGTCAAGGCGTTTGCGCCAGATATTGCTCAAAGGTGATGTTATGCGCATAGCGCCGCGCCGCAACCTCGGCCTTGGGCGATGTGATCGTCCAACACAAAATCGCCGCGCCTTGCGCGCGCAATTCGGCCACGCGCGGGCTGGCCAGATCGGCGGCCTCGTGGCTGATGAAACTGGAAAGGGTGCGGTCGTAATCGGGAACCTGGCGCAAGCGGTCGCAAATATCGGCGGGCAGCGGCGCCCAATCGGTAAGGTCATAGGCCGACGTGGTCAGCCCGCGCGGGATATGCGGGGCAAGCCGCGCCAGATGGGCGATGCTGTGGGGGTTGAACGACATCAGCGCGACCGGGCCGCTATAGCCGTCAAGATCGCGCGCAACTGCCGCCTCAAGTCGCCCATCGCTGGGGCCCATGACCAAGGTTTGATCTTTGATTTCGATCAGCAGCGGAACGCGGCCCGCGACCTGTGCCAGCACGGCGGCAAGGGTTGGAATGGTGTCGGTGCTGCCCGTCAGGGCGATCTTGCCCAAATCCGCCGCATCACGGTCTTTCACCCAGCCTAAGATGCCCGTCAGGCGATCCAGCGCTTCGTCATGAAACACCATTGCCACGCCATCGCGCGACAATTGCACATCAATTTCAATGGCATAGCCTGCATCCAGCGCGGCGGCTATCGCGCTGGGCGAATTTTCGATGCGCCCCGTGCCGCGATGATGCAGCGCCCGATGCGCAATCGGCAGGCGCAGAAAAGCGTCAGGCAGGGCCACCCGCATGATCAGCGAATTTCGAACACGGCGTCGATTTCTACCGCCACGCCCAAGGGCAGCGACGGAGCGGAAACGGCGGCGCGGGCGTGGCGGCCCGCATCGCCCAAGACCGCAACCAAAAGGTCGGAGGCGCCATTGATGACCTTCGGTTGATCGGTGAATTCGGCGGTCGAGTTGACAAAGCCGCCCAGTTTAACCGCCCGCACCACGCGCGATAGATCGCCGCCGCAGGCTGCCTTTAGCTGCGCCAGAATCGCAATCGCGCAGGCGCGGGCCGCATCCGCGCCCATCGCCACATCCATGGTTTCCCCCAAGCGACCCTTGATCAGCCCGCTTTCGTTTTGGCTGATCTGGCCCGAGATAAATACCAAATTCCCCGTCACCACATAGGGCACATAATTTGCCGCAGGGGCGGGGGCTGCGGGCAGGGTGATGCCCAGATCAATCAGCGTTTGGTCGATAGACTGTGCCATTTTGGCCCTTTCTAGCTTTCGCGGAAGGCGGTGCGGAAATAATCCGTAAAAGGTTTTAGCAAATAGGCCATCGGGGTGCGCGCGCCCGTTTCGATAAACGCCTCAACGGGCATCCCCGGCAGCAAGGTTTCATGCGCGATTTTCTGCATCTCGCCCGCGTCCAGCACAATTTCGGCGCGGTAATAGGGCAGGTTTGTGGCCTGATTGACCAAGGCATCCGCGCCCAGTGCGATGACATGGCCAAAGATTTCGGGCGTGGTGCGGGCCGAAAATGCGGGAAACACCAGCCGCACCTTTTGGCCAACATGCACCTCGTCAACATGGATGGGCTGCACCTGCGCCGTAATCACCAAGGGGCGATCTTGCGGGATGATGAACAACACAGGTTCGGCAGGCCGCAGCACCGAACGGGGGCTGGTCACTTGCAGCCCCAAAACCAATCCCGACACAGGCGCGCGAATATCCAGCCGCGCGATACGTTCGCGCAGCGCGCCGCGCCGTTCCATCAACTCTAGCGCGCTTTGGCTGATGTCGCGCAGTTGGGTGCTGGCCTCTTCGCGGCGCAGGGCGGCCAGACGCAAGATTTCCAAATCCACCTCGGTGGCGCGGCCTTCGTTCTGGGCGCGGCTGGCAATCAGTTCGCCAACGCTGCCTTGCAACTGCGCCGCTTCGCGTTCCAATTCCAAAACGCGGCTGTTTTGCGCCAAGCCCTTGGCTAGCAACGTCTTTTGATCGGTCATTTCTTGGTTGATCAGCGTGATTTGCGTCTTTAGCGCGGCAATTTGCGCATCGACCCCTTCGATCTGCGAGACAATCTGCGCGCCGCGTTTTTGCAACTGTTGGGTTTGCTTATCCAGCGTATCCAGGCGCGAGGTGAACAAGTTGCGTTGGCCTTCGACCAGATCGGCGACCGAGGGGTTGGCCTGCGCTGCATCCAGCAGGTCGGCGGGAAAGGTTGGCGCTGCCTTTTCGTCGCGCTCTGCCTCTAGGCGGGCGCTGCGGGCCATCGCCTCATAAAGCTGGCTTTCCACAATGGCCAATTCCGAATGAATTTGCGCGCCGTCCAGACGGATCAGCAAATCGCCCTCCTTTACGGCCTGCGCCTCGGTCACGGCGATTTCGGCAACAACGCCGCCATCAGGGTGCTGCACGACTTGGCGGTTGTTTTCCACTTCGACCTGCCCCGAGGCGACGATTGCACCCGAAATATGGGTCAGCATCGCCCAGCCGCCAAAGCCAAACACCAAAAGGGCCAAGGTGATAAAGCCCACCTTCAACGGGGCCAGCGCCGACCAACGATCCTCTTGCATTACAAAACCCCTCCGGGGCCAATCGCGGTTGGCCCGATAGAGATCGCGCCAAGCGGCGCTTGCGCAGGCGCCGCAGGTTCGCCTGCGGGTGCAGCCCCCGTGGTGCCCCCCGTGGTGCCCCCTGCGGCGCCCCCCGTGCGCACGATGTCGGTGTGGTTTTTGACCATTTCCCGCAGCACTTGGTCGCGCGGGCCAAAGCCGCGGCGCATGCCATCTTCCAGCACCAACAGCAGATCACATTCCTGAATTGCGGCAGGGCGGTGCGCCATAATCAGCACGGCGCCGCCCGCCGCTTTGGTGGCGCGAATGGCGCTGTTCAGCGCCAAGGTGCCATCGTTATCAAGGTTCGAGTTTGGCTCGTCCAACACCAGAATAACAGGGTCGCCATACAGCGCACGGGCAAGGCCGATGCGCTGAATTTGTCCGCCCGACAGCCGCCCACCCAGCGCCGATACTTTGGTGTCATAGCCATCGGGCAGGCGCAAAATCATGTCATGCGCGGCGGCCCGTTTGGCGGCGGTGACAATCGCATCGGCGTTGGGGTTTGGTTGTAGGCGGGCGATGTTTTCGGCAATGGTGCCTTCAAACAGGCCAACCCGCTGCGGCAGATAGCCAAAATAGCTGCCCAAAACATCGCTTTGGTATTGCTCTAGGCTTGCGCCGTCTAGGCGCACTTTGCCGCCCGATGGCCGCCAAACCCCGATCAATGCGCGCGCAAGCGTCGATTTTCCCGCCCCCGAAGGGCCAATCACGCCCAAGGCTTGGCCGGGCGACAGGGTAAAATTCACCATGCGCAGCACGGCCTGCTGTTCGCCCGGGGGAACCACAGTCAGGTTCTGCGCCTCTAGCACGGCGCGGGGGCGCGGCAGGGCCATTGGTGCGGCCGCTTCGGGCTGCTGCGTCAGCAAGATGGACAGCCGATCAAACCCTTCCAGTGCGCGCGAGACGACGGCCCATTGACCCACTGCCATTTCAATTGGCTGCAGCGCGCGCCCCATCAGGATTGACCCCGCGATCATCGCGCCGCCCGACAGGCTGCCTTGCAACACCAGCCACGCGCCAAGGCCCAGCATGGCGGATTGCAAGAACAGGCGGAAGGTGCGCGTCAGCGACGAAAACTTGCCCGCCAAATCGCCCGCCGCAATGCTTTCGGCCAAGGCCGCGCCGCGCGCCTTTTGCCAGCGGTCAAAGGCGGCCCCCGTCATGCCCAAGGCTTGCACGGGTTCCGCCTCAAGTTTGATCAGATCTGACATCCGCTCTGCCTGCATGGTCAGCCCGTTGATGCGGGCCTGTGGCTTGGCGGTCATGCGTTGGTTTACAATGGTGATGCCCACCAAAAACGCCCCGCCCGCCACGGCCAACAGGCCCAGCGCGGGGTGAAAGATCGACACGGCCAAAATGAAAACGGGCGTCCAAGGAATATCAAACAGCGCGATCAGCACGGGCGAGGCCCAAAGCCGCTGGATCGATTCCAGATCGCGCTGGGCGGCAAGGGCGTTCGGATCGTTTGGCGAGGCGGTCAGCCGCTGCATCGCGGCGGCGAAAACCCGCCGATCCAGACGGTCTTGCACTTTGGCGCCAATCCGCGCCAGAACCCGCCCGCGCACATGCTCCAAAACCCCCATCGCCACGAACAGCGCGGTGATCAAAACCGTCAGTGCCACCAAGGTCGATTCAGACCTGCTGCCCAAAACGCGGTCATAGACCTGCATCATATACAACGGGCCCGTCAACTGTAGTAGATTGATTGCAATGGAAAAAATCAGCGTTGCCCATATAAGTGGGGCGTGATCGCTTTGAACAGCGAACAGCTCCATCCGCCCGCGTTTGGTTTCTGGCGTTGACAAACCCGCTCTCCACTCCAATTGCGAAGGCAAGAGGGCCTGCGCGTGCAATCGTATTTTATCCCTGACCCGTGCGAATGTCGACACAACAGTTACGGTTGCTGGCAACGCAAAGGCAGGTTACATACCTGTTAAATACCTGTGCCGCATAAAAATTGGCATAGTCTTAGGGTGGAAGTATACGGATGAACATTACCAAACCGTCATTTTCTGGTCTTGTGCGGCCATTTTTTGTGCTGGCGATTGCCTTTGCGCTGGTGTCGGGCTGCACTGCGCCGCCCCCAAAGCCCGACTACAATGACCCGGGCGAGGGGTTTAACCGCAAAATGCACAGCTTTAACCTTGGCTTGGATACCTACATACTGCGCCCTGTGGCGGTGGCCACTGTGCGCCCGGGCGGCGGGCCGATCAGCCAAGGCGTGGTTAATTTCGCGCGCAACCTTTCGGGGCCGACCGATATTTTGAACAGCGTCTTGCAGTTGCGCCTTGGCCGAGCGGTCGAGAACACGCTGAAGTTGGCACTGAATACCACCATCGGTATTGGCGGGTTGTTTGACCCTGCCAAGGCGATGGGGATCAACGGCACCGACACGGATTTTGGCGAAACCTTGCATGTTTGGGGGTTTGGCGAGGGCGAATATCTAGAGCCGCCTGTGATCGGCCCCACCACCAGCCGCGATTTGACGGGGTTGATCGTGGATATCGCAACCAACCCGCTGCAAATTTGGCTGCCATCGCCTGAATCCTACATTGGCACAATCGCGGGTGCGGCCTCGGCTGTGGTGGATCGTGGGCGCTATGTGCAAACCATCGACAGTATCTTGTATGAAAGCGCCGACGGCTATGCGCAAGCGCGCGGCCTGTATCTGCAAAACCGCCGCTACCAGTTGGGTCAAACCATCGGGGAAGCTGGCCTGATTGACCCCTATGAGGACCCCTATGCACAATAGCAAATTGAACCTAACCCGCCGCCGTTTTGCCGCTGGTTTTGCGATGGGCTCGGTCGCTTTGGCGCTGCCCATGCCAGCCGCCGCCTTTGACGCGGGCCAAGCGCAGCAGTTGATCGACAAAGTCGTGTCCGACATCAACGGCGTGCTGGCATCGGGTGGATCGCCCGCCGATTTTGAACGGCTTTTCACCCGTTATGCAGACGTGCCGATTATTTCCCGTTCGGTTCTGGGCGTGGCGGCGAAATCGGCATCGGATGCGCAGCTTTCGGCGTTTTCGGCGGCGTTTCGGCATTACCTTGCAGGCAAATACAGCGCGCGGTTCCAAGAATTCAAAGGCGGCACGATCGCCGTTGTCGATACCCAGCCTGTGAAAAGCTATTTCGAAGTGCAAACAATGGTCACCTTGCCCGGCGAGACGCCTTTTGACGTGCGCTGGCATGTGTCCGATAAGTCGGGCAAAAACCTGTTCTTCAATATCATCATCGAAGGCATCAACATGCTTGCAGCCGAGCGTACGGAAGTTGGCTCGATGCTTGATAAGCGCAAGGGCAATATTGACGCGCTGATTGCTGATCTGAACGCGATGTAGTCGCGCGAGGGCGCGCCAAAATAGGGGAAGCGACAAGAAAGGACAACGCGCGATGTCACTGACAGTGCTGGCTGCGTTGCCGTTCCTTGGGGCCTGTTTGGCTGTTCTGTTGGCCCGCTTTGGAAAAACCGTCGTGCTGGGGGCAACTGCCCTGACCAACTTTGCCGCATTGATGGGGCTATTGGGCCATATCCTTGCCTTGCTGCGCGGCACGGTTGTGCAATCGCAGACCGATTGGCTGCCCGCCTTTGGCCTGAACCTGCATTTCATGCTGGATGGTTTGGGCCTGTTGTTTGCCCTGCTGATCCTTGGTATCGGCCTGCTGATCCAAATTTACGCGCGGTTTTATCTGGCTAAGGGCGAGGCGTTCGCGCGCTTTTACACCTATTTGATGCTGTTTCAGGGCGCGATGCTGGGCATTGTGATTTCCGATAACATTCTGCTTTTGCTGATATTTTGGGAAATGACCTCGCTGTCGTCGTTCCTTTTGATTGGCTTTTGGCAGGGCAATGCGCAGGCGCGGGCGGGTGCGCGGATGGCTTTGGCGATCACGGGGGCGGGGGGGCTTGCGCTGTTTGCGGGGCTGCTGCTGCTGGGGCAGGTGGCGGGCAGTTATGATCTGTCGGTGATCTTGGATCAGGCTGCGCTGGTGCAATCCAGCCCGCTGTATCTGGCGATTTTGGCGCTGGTGCTGATCGGGGCTTTCACGAAATCGGCGCAAATGCCGTTTCACTTTTGGCTGCCCCACGCAATGACTGCGCCCATGCCCGTGTCGGCCTATTTACATTCGGCGACGATGGTGAAGGCAGGTGTGTTCCTGCTGGCGCGGCTCTGGCCCGTTTTGGCGGGCAGCGAGGCGTGGTTTTACGCCGTGGCCACAACGGGGCTGCTGACAATGGTCTATGCCGCCAAAGTGGCGCTGTTCAAAGATGATTTGAAGGCGATTTTGGCCTATTCCACCGTCAGCCATTTGGGCTTGATGACGTTTTTGTTGGGTCTTGGCACCAAGGCGGGGGTCGTGGCGGCGGTGTTTCACCTGCTGGTTCATGCCAGCTTTAAGGCCCCGTTGTTCATGCTGGTGGGTATTGTCGATCATGCAGCGCATCGGCGCGACATTACGGCGCTGGGTGGTTTGCGCCGCGCCATGCCGATTGCCTTTGCGCTGGCGGCGCTGGCCAGCCTGTCTATGGCGGGGCTGCCGCCTTTGGCGGGGTTTTTGTCCAAGGAAATGGCGCTGGAACTTGCCGCCGATACGCCCTGGCTGGGGATAGGCTGGGCCGTGCCCGTGCTGGCCCTGATCGGCGCGCTTTTGTCGGTGGCCTACAGCTTGCGCCTGCTTGGTGGGGTGTTCCTTGGGCCTGTGCGCCCCGACCTTGGCGGCGTGCGCGATGTGAAATTTGGCCTTTGGGGCCCGCCTTTGGCCCTGGTGCTGTTGGGGCTGGCACTTGCCTTTGTGCCGATGGGCGCTGCGGGCGGGCTCGTGGCGCTGGCGGCTGGCGCCGTCACGGGGCAGGCCAGCCCTGTCTATATTGCGCATTGGCACGGGCTGCACAGCCCCGCGCTGTGGATGACGATCTGTGCCTTTGGCGGCGCGCTGATTGTGCTGGCAGGGTATCCAAAACTGCGCGCAGTGTGGGAATTTGCCCCGCGCGGCGATGGCAAGCGCGCGTTTGATCTAGGGCTGAACGCTGCGATTTGGGCGGCGCGCAAAGGGGTCTTGCGGCTGCATGACGGCGCGCTAAGCCGCTATTTGGCCATTGCGATTGCGGCACTCTTTGGCGGCGCAGCTTATGCGTTTTTCACGGGCAGGTATGCGCCGGGTTTGCGCGCGCCAAATGCGGTTGCCCCTGCCGTTTGGCCCATCGCTTTGGCGCTGCTTACGGCGCTGGCGGCGGCGGTCTGGCGGCAGGAAAACCGCGTTCTGGCGCTGCTTTTGGTTGGGGTGGTGGGCCTGCTGATTGCCGCTGGCTTTGCCTATCTGTCCGCCCCTGATCTGGCGCTGACGCAAATTGTGGTCGAGGTGGTGACGGTGATCTTGATGCTGCTGGCCCTGAACATTCTGCCCAAAACCGCCCCGCGCGAAACCGCCCTTTGGCATAGGTTTGGCGCGGCGGTGGTTGCGCTTTTGGCGGGGCTTGGCACGGGCGCGCTGGCCTATGCGATGCTGCTGCGCGATGCCAGCTTTGCCCCGATTTCCGCCTTTCATTGGGCGCAATCGAAGCCTGGGGCGGGGGGCACAAATGCGGTCAACACCATCATCGTCGATTTTCGCGGCTATGACACCTATGGCGAAATCATCGTGCTGGGGATCGCGGGGCTGATCATCTCGGCCCTTGCGCAGGTGCTGGTGGCAGCGCCGCAGGTGAAGGCGCGGCTGTTGCCGATTTTCCCGATGGAGGGTCGGGCGGGCGATCGGCATCCGATGCTGATGGTGATGGCCACGCGGATTTTACTGCCGTTTGGGGTGATGATTGGCGTCTATTTTTATCTGCGCGGGCATAACCTGCCCGGAGGAGGGTTTGTGGCGGGGCTGGTCTTTGCCATTGCGATGCTGCTGCAATACATCGCCTCGGGCTATGGGTGGAGCGCGGCGCGCAAGCGGTTGAATTATCATACAATCATCGGGGCGGGTGTGCTCGTGGCATCGGCGACGGGTCTGGGGTCTTGGATCGCGGGGCGTCCTTTTCTGACGTCGAATTACACCTATGTCACCTTGCTCCCGCTAGAGCCGTTTGAACTGGCCACGGCGGCGCTGTTCGATTTGGGGGTGTTTTTGTCTGTGCTGGGGGCGGTGATGCTGACGCTGGCAACGCTGGCGCGGATGGCGCAGGTGGGCGGCGAGACGGCCAGCAAAACGCCGTTCGATGCGCCCGTATTGCCGCGAAAGGGCCGCTGAATGGAGGTGGTTTTGGCCCTTATCATTGGCGCGCTGACGGCGGGCGGTGTGTATTTGCTGCTGCAACGGCGCAGCTTTTCGGTGATTTTGGGCCTGTCGCTGCTGTCTTATGCTGTCAATCTGTTCATCTTTGCCTCGGGCCGCATCGCGCTGAATGCTGTGCCGATTGTGGGCGCGGGGGGCGTTCATACCGACCCTTTGCCGCAAGCGTTGGTGCTGACCGCGATTGTGATTTCCTTTGGCATGACGGCGGTGCTGCTGATGCTGGCGCTGGGCAGCTATTTGCACAGCGGCGATGATCGATCTGACGAGGCAGTGGACGGGGCAGGGGAATGAGCGCGCATTTTGTTATTGCCCCCGTGGTTTTGCCCGCCATTGCGGCGGGGCTGGGGCTGCTGATTGCGCGCGATAAATTGGCGCGGCAGCGGGCAATTTCTGTGGCGGTGACGCTGGCGCTGCTGGCGCTTGCGGCCGTGAATTGGCAGGCGGCGCAGGCGGGGCCAGTGCCGTATTTTCTGGGAAACTGGCCCGCGCCTTTTGGTATTGTGCTGATGCTGGACGGGTTATCGGCGCTGATGCTCGCGCTGCTTGCTGTGCTGGCCTTTGTCGTGCTGGCCTATGTGATGGGCGCGGGGTGGGACAGGCGCGGGCGGCATTTTCATGCGCTGCTGATGTTTCAACTGATGGGGCTGAACGGCGCGTTCCTAACGGCGGATGCCTTTAACCTGTTCGTGTTTTTCGAGGTGCTGCTGATCGCCTCGTATGGGTTGATGGTGCATGGCGGCGGGGCCGAAAGGATGCGCGCGGGCATGGGCTATGTGGCGTTTAACCTTGCGGGATCGGCGCTGTTTTTGCTGGCGCTGTCGGTGATTTACAACATCACAGGCACGCTGAATATGGCCGATTTGGCGCAAAAACTGCCGCGGATGCAGGCGGAGGATGCCGCCCTGATCCGCGCCAGTGCGATGCTTCTGCTGGGGGTTTTTGCCATTAAGGGCGCGCTGGTGCCGCTGCACTTTTGGCTGCCGCGCAGCTATGCCGCAGCCCCGGCCCCCGTGGCGGCGCTGTTTGCGATTATGACCAAGCTGGGGGCCTATGGCGCGCTGCGTTTTGGCACGCTGGTCTATCCGCCCGATCTTGCGGCGATGGATGGGCTGTGGGGCAAGGTGATGTGGGGCGCAGCTTTGGTCAGTATTCTGGTGGGCGCGGCGGGGGTGCTGGCGGCGGGGCGATTGTCGGTGATGATCGGCTTTGCGGTTATAGGCTCGATGGGGGTGGTATTTCTATCGCTTTCGGCATTTACCCAAGGTGCCATTGCTGCGGCGCTGTATTATATGGTTCATTCCACGCTGGCTGCGGCGCTGATGTATCTGATCGCGGGGCAAATTGCCCATCGGCGCGGCAGGGATGACTTGGGCCGCGCGGGGCCGCATTTTTCGGGCGCAGGCCCGCTGGCGGTGCTGTTTTTGCTGGGCGCGATTGCGATGGTGGGCCTGCCGCCGCTTTCGGGGTTTTTGGGCAAGGTGATGGTGCTGTCTGCCCTGTCCGCCGATGCGCCCGTGGCGTGGAGCGTGATTTTAACCGCATCGCTGATCACCATGATCGGCTTTGCCCGCGCAGGATCAGCGCTGTTTTGGCGTATTGACCCTGCGGCCGCTGGGCCAAGCGCGCCGCGACACCCTGCGGCCCAAGGGGCAATTTGGGCGCTGGTCGCGCTGCTGGTAGGTTTGGCGGTTTTTGCCGCGCCCATCACCGCCGCGCTGGGTGATATAGCAGGCAGCCTGACCAACCCTGCCGCCTATATCGGCGCGCAGAAATTACCACCGGTGACGCCATGATGCGCCGTATCTTGCCGCACCCCTATTTGTCGCTGGCGCTGGGCCTTTTGTGGCTGGCGCTGGTCAATCGCTGGGCGCTGGGATCGCTGGTGATGGCGGTTTTTCTGGCGGTTGTCATCCCCCTGATCACCGCCCCCTACTGGCCAAACCGCCCGCGGATCAAACGCCCCTTGGCCCTGCTGTCCTATGTCGCGATCGTTTTGTATGATGTGGCCCTGTCCAGTTTTGCCGTGGCGCGGATCATTTTGATCATGCCGCGCGCGCAGATCAAATCGGCCTTTATCACCGTGCCGATTGACCTGCCCTCGCCCGAGGCGATTTCCCTGCTGGCGGGAACCATCACGATGACACCGGGAACCCTGACCGCCGATATTGCCGCCGATGGGCGCAGTTTGCTGATCCATTCGCTGCACGCCCCCAATGCGGACGCGATCAGGGACGAGATTAAATCCCGCTACGAGGCCCGTTTGAAAAGGATTTTCGCATGATTGCCCTGGCCTTAAGTTTCGCCTTTGGCTGCTTTACGCTGGCTTTGCTGATGAACCTGTGGCGCCTTGCCACTGCGCCCACGTTAACCGACCGCATTTTGGCGGTGGATACATTGGTGACAAATACCATCGCCATCTTGGTGCTTTATGGTATTCAAACTGCCTCTGGCATCAATTTCGAGGCAGTGATGCTGCTGGCCTTCACGGGCTTTATCTCGACCATCGCATTTTCCAAGTTTCTGTTGCGGGGGAGTTTGATTGAATGATGGGCACGGTGGTTGACAGTCTGATTGCGGCGGCTTTGGTGCTGGGCGGGGTGTTTGGGCTGATCGGCAGCTATGGGCTTTTGCGGCTGAAAGATGCGGTGCAGCGCCTGCATGCGCCGACAAAGGCCAGCACAGTGGGGCTGGGGGCGGTGCTGCTGGCCTCGGCCCTGACGCTGGGGTCGTGGCACGAGGTGCTTGTCACCCTGTTTATCTTTATCACCGCACCCATTTCGGCGCTGTATTTGGCCAAAACCCTACTGCATCGGCACATAGATGCGAAAACGCTTCCCAAACCCGCGCAGGGCAGTGTGTGGGCGGGGCAAGACACCCCCAAAGCGTGACTTGCGAAAATTATACCATTCGGTCAAACTGCCTGTAACTTCGCCTAGGGGCCGCCCATGCAACTGACCCATGCCACGCCGACGCAGACGCTTGGCCAAAACCTGCCGCAAGTCACCCATCAGCGCAACGCGCCGATGCCATTGGATTTGGATTGGGTGGCCAGCGTGCAGGCCAATACCTCGGCGATTGAGCGGCGCTGCGCCTCGCTTGGCGGGCGGCGGACGGTGAAAAAGGAATATCAGGCGGCGTGGCTGTGCAAGGCGATTTCCTTGATCGACCTGACAACCCTGTCGGGCGATGATACATCGGGCCGCGTGCAGCGCCTATGCGCCAAGGCGCGCCAGCCCGTGGCCCCCGCAATGCTGGAGGCCTTGGGGATGCAGGGCCTGACGGTGGGGGCGGTCTGCGTCTATCACGATATGGTTGAAACCGCCGTGCGCGCGCTGGAAGGGTCGAACATTCCCGTCGCGGCCGTGTCCACGGGCTTTCCGGCTGGCCTGTCGCCACTGGACTTGCGGATTGCCGAAATTGGCAGGTCTGTGCAGGCGGGAGCGCGGGAAATTGATATTGTCATCTCGCGCAGGCATGTTTTAACGCAAAACTGGCAGGCGCTGTATGATGAAATGCTGGCGATGCGGCAGGCTTGCGGCGACGCGCATGTCAAGGCAATTTTGGCAACGGGCGAATTGGGCACATTGCGCAACGTTGCCCGCGCCAGCCTGATTTGCATGATGGCGGGGGCAGATTTCATCAAAACCTCGACGGGCAAGGAAACGGTGAACGCCACGCTGCCCGTGTCGCTGACGATGATCCGCGCCATACGCGATTACCAAACCCGCACGGGCATTAAGGTGGGCTACAAACCCGCAGGCGGCATTTCCAAGGCCAAGGATGCGCTGGTCTATCTTGCCTTGATGAAAGACGAGCTTGGCCTCCCTTGGCTGCAACCCGACCTGTTCCGCTATGGCGCCTCGTCGCTGCTGGGCGATATCGAACGGCAGCTCGAGCATTATCTGACGGGCCATTATTCGGCGGGCCACCGCCATGCATTGGCGTAAGGGGCGGTAACATGACAGTGAAAGACATTTTCAACAGCATGGAATACGGCCCCGCCCCCGAAAGCGCAGCCGAGGCTAAGGCGTGGATCGCCGCGCATCAGGGCCGATTTGGCCATTGGATTGACGGGCGTTTTACCGATGCCGCCGATACGTTCGAAACGGTGAACCCCGCCACGGGCGATGTGCTGGCGCGTGTCGCCGAAGGCACTGTTGCTGATGTTGACGCAGCCGTGGCTTCGGCGCGGCGCGCGCAGGTGAAATGGGCAGCGCTTGCCCCCTATGCGCGGGCGCGCGTCCTTTATGCGCTGGCGCGGATGGTGCAAAAGCACGCCCGCCTATTTGCGGTTTTGGAAACGCTGGACAACGGCAAACCCATCCGCGAGACGCGCGATATCGACATCCCGCTTGTCGCGCGGCATTTCTATTATCACGCAGGTTTGGCGCAGTTGCAGGGTGCCGAGATGCCAGATCATGCCCCTTTGGGCGTAGTGGGCGCGGTGATCCCTTGGAACTTTCCGCTGCTGATGCTGGCGTGGAAGGTGGCCCCTGCCTTGGCGGCTGGCAATACTGTGGTGTTGAAACCCGCCGAATACACCCCCCTCACCGCGCTTCTGTTCGCGCAGTTATCGGTGCAGGCGGGCCTGCCCAAAGGTGTTTTGAACGTGGTCACGGGCGCGGGGGATACAGGCGCGGCGCTGGCCTCTCACACGGGCGTGGACAAAATCGCCTTTACGGGCAGCACCGAAGTCGGGCGCAAAATTCGGGCGCAGACGGCAGGCACGGGCAAAGCCCTGACTTTGGAACTGGGCGGCAAATCGCCCTATATCGTGTTTGACGATGCCGATATTGACAGTGCCGTCGAAGGGCTGGTCGATGCGATCTGGTTCAACGGCGGGCAGGTGTGCTGCGCAGGCAGCCGCCTGCTGGTGCAGGAAGGCATTGCGGGCAGCTTTTATGCCAAGTTGAAACGCCGCATGGATGGGCTGCGCCTTGGCGACCCTTTGGACAAATGCATCGACATGGGGGCAATCGTGCATCCCGCGCAACTGGCGCGCATTGCGGATATGGTCGCCGCCAGTGATGGCGAGGTGTATCGCGCCGCAACCCCCGTTCCAAACGGCTGCTATTACCCGCCCACGCTGATCACGGGCCTGTCCACGGCCAGCCCCTTGATGCAAGAGGAAATTTTTGGCCCTGTCTTGGTGTCGATGACATTCCGCACGCCAGAAGAGGCGGTGCAACTTGCCAACAACACCCGCTATGGCCTTGCGGCAAGTGTGTGGAGCGAGAATGTCAACCTTGCCTTAGACATTGCGCCAAAGCTGGTCGCGGGGGTGGTCTGGGTGAATGGCACCAACATGTTCGACGCCGCCGCAGGCTTTGGCGGGATGCGCGAAAGCGGTTTTGGCCGCGAAGGCGGATGGGAAGGTTTGCTTGCCTATCTGCGCCCTAAAACGCAGGGTAAACCGCTGCAGCAGGCGCGCGCCAATTTCCCCGCGCCCACCCAAACCGAAGGGCTGGATCGCACCGCCAAGCTGTTCATCGGCGGCAAGCAAGCCCGCCCTGATGGTGGGTATAGCCAAGTTATCACCACGCCAAAGGGTAAGGTTCTGGGCGAGGTTGGTCTTGGCAACCGCAAAGACATTCGCAACGCGGTCGAGGCCGCCCATGCCGCAAAAGGCTGGGGCAAGGCCACGGCGCATAACCGCGCGCAGGTGATCTATTACATCGCCGAAAACCTATCGGCACGGTCCGATGAATTTGCCCGCCGCCTGGGCGATATGGGCAGCAAAAATGGCGCCGCCGAAGTGGATGCGTCTATCCAGCGCCTGTTCACCTATGCCGCTTGGGCCGACAAATACGATGGCGCAATCAAAGCGGTTCCACTGCGCGGCACCGCGCTGGCGCTGAACGTGCCGATTGGAGTTATCGGTGCGATCTGCCCCGATGAAGCCCCGCTTTTGGGCCTGATTTCCCTGATGGCCCCCGCGATTGCGATGGGCAATACCTGCGTGCTGATCCCGTCGCAAACCGCGCCGCTGGCGGCGACGGATTTCTATCAAATCTTGGAAACATCCGATCTGCCCGCAGGGGTGGTGAACATTGTCACGGGCGATCATGCGGAACTTGGCAAATCGCTGGCGGGGCATATGGATGTGGATGCGGTCTGGTCGTTCTCCTCCGCGCCCCTCTCGCAGATGATCGAGGCGCAGTCGGTGGGCAATCTGAAACGCACGTGGGTCAATAACGCCCGCGCCACTGATTGGGCGCAGGCCGAGGGCCGCGCGTTTTTGCGCGCGGCCACCGATGTCAAAACCGTGTGGATACCCTTTGGCGAGTGATCAGCCCCTGATCATCCCCGCGCAGGCACGTTCAGCCCGCGCTGCACAGCAGGGCGCGCAAGAAAGCGTTCCAGATAGGCCATCACGTTTTTGCGCGCGGGCATATCCACCAAATCTGCGCCCTTATACCCGTCACGCATCGTGCGCAGCCAGGGCGCAATGGCGATATCGGCGATGGAATAGTCGCCCGCAATCCATGTTCGCCCTTCAAGCACCTTATCCAGCACTTTCAGCAGGCGCTCGGCCTCGGCGCGGTAACGTTCGCGCGGGCGGGCGTCTTCAATGTCTTTGCCCGCATACACGTGGAAAAACCCAAACTGACCAAACATCGGCCCAAGCCCGCCCATTTGAAACATCAGCCATTGCAGCACTTCGTAGCGGTTCGCAGAGGGCAGCAGTTTCCCCGTTTTCTCGGCCAGATAAATCAACATCGCCCCGCTTTCAAACAGTGCAATCGGCGCGCCGTTTGGCCCATTCGGGTCGATCATGGCGGGGATTTTGTTATTGGGGTTCAGCGATAAAAATTCGGGCGTCATCTGGTCATTCTTGCCGAAATCCACCAAATGCGCCTCGTAAGGCAGGCCCATTTCCTCTAACGCGACCGACACTTTGATGCCGTTCGGCGTGGGCAGCGAATACAGTTGAATAATGCTGGGGTCGCGGGCAGGCCAGCGCGCCGTGATTGGAAATTGTGCAAGATTTGTCATGAATCACCTTCTGTTTGGTCGAAAAATAGCAAATTTTCCCAGTCACATTGCAGAAAATTTGATGCAATTTCGCGCAACCTATGCGCAAATACGCGCGTGAAACAATAGCGCAGAATGCGCGCAGGAAAGGGAACGGAAATGATCAAGGAATTCAAGGATTTTATCGCCAAGGGCAATGTCATGGACTTGGCCGTTGGTATCATCATCGGCGCGGCCTTTACGGCGATTGTCAGCAGCCTTGTGGGCGATTTGATCAACCCGATCATCGGGCTGATCTTGGGCGGGGTTGATTTCACCAATATGTATGTGGTGCTGTCGGGCACCGTGCCTGATAATGCAGGCCTGCAAGTGGCGCGCGATGCGGGGGCCGCCGTGTTCGCCTATGGGGCCTTTATCACCGCTATCATCAATTTCCTGATCATCGCTTTTGTCGTGTTCCTGCTTGTCAAAGCCGTGAACAAACTGAAAAGCGAAAAGCCCGCCGCGCCAGAGGCGCCAAAGGGCCCAACCGAATTGGACGTGCTGCAAGACATTCTGAAAGCGCTGAAGAAATAGGCGCTTAACACAAAGGAAAAGGCCCCCAAACGGGGGCCTTTTTGTTTATGCGGCAATGGGGTCATGCCGCGCGCGTTTGCGGAAATATGTCCACCAGATGCGATAGGCACTCAGCACAGCGAGGGGGGTGAAATGCACCGCAGGGGCAACCCAGCCGTGCCAATCATGTAAGCTGGCCCAGTGCAGCAGCGTCAGCACGGCGGCGGCATATGTCCAGCGTTGCAGCCATTTCCACCATGTTCCCATTTTGCGCACCGCAAAATCCATCGACGTTGCCGCCAGCGGGATAAACACCGCAAAGGCCAGCCAGCCCGTCGCCAAATCAAACTCGGTTGCCTCGGCCAGAACGCGGGCGAAACTTTCGCCCATCAGATAGGCGGCGGTATGCACCGCGGCATAGGCAAAGGCCGCGACGCCGAAATAGCGGCGGTTTTTCACCAGCCAACGCGCAAAGCCGCTGCCTTTGGTCAGCAAAAGCAGGGGTGTGGCCATAAGTGAGATAATCAGAAAGCGGGCCGCAAACTCGCCCGAGCCGTGGATCACGCCGTGCAAGGCGCGCGTTTCTTCGCCAAAGAACGGCGAAATCATGCCAAGGGCGGGCAGGGAAAGAACCGCCCACAGCCAATAGGGGTTTAGAAAGGATAGGCGCGCGAACATGGGGAAACCTCTGTGTTGTTTCCCCTATAACGCCCGCGCGCCGCAGTTCCGTCGCAGAAACTTGCGAATTACAGTTTCAGCGCCTCGGCCCCTGTGATGGATGGCAGGCCCAACGCCGCGCCAACGGCCCCATAGGTCAACTTACCCGCATGCACGTTCAGCCCGTTCAGCAAATGCTTGTCATCCGCGCAGGCCGCTTTCCAGCCCTTATTCGCCAGCGCCAGCATGAACGGCATGGTCGCATTGCCCAAGGCCAGCGTCGAGGTGCGCGCCACTGCGCCGGGCATATTGGCTACGCAATAATGCATAATGCCGTCCACCTCATAGATGGGGTCTTGGTGGGTGGTGGCGCGGCTGGTTTCAAAGCACCCGCCTTGGTCAATCGCAACATCGACCAGCGCCGCGCCGGGTTTCAGCTCGGAAAGCTGCGCCTTGGAAATCAGCTTGGGCGCGGCAGCCCCAGGGATCAGCACTGCGCCGATAATCATATCGGCAGCGCGCGCCAGTTCCATCGTGGTCGCTGCATCGGCATAGGCGTTCTTAAACTGCCCGCCGAACACATCATCGAGGTAGCGCAAGCGGTTCACCGAGCGGTCAAGCACCGTCACATCCGCCCCCATTCCAGCCGCGATTTTCGCCGCATGGGTGCCAACAACGCCGCCGCCAATCACCAGAACGCGGGCAGGCAAAACACCGGGAACGCCGCCCATCAAAACCCCGCGCCCGCCGTTTGCCTTTTGCAGCGTCCATGCGCCAACCTGCGGGGCCAGCCGCCCCGCCACTTCCGACATCGGCGCCAGCAGGGGCAAGCCGCCGCGATCATCCGTCACAGTTTCATAGGCGATGCAGGTCGCGCCCGATGCCAGCAAATCGGCGGTCTGCTCTGGGTCGGGGGCCAGATGCAGATAGGTGAACAGAACTTGCCCCTCGCGCAGACGTTTCCGCTCTACCGCTTGGGGTTCCTTCACCTTGACGATCATATCGGCGGCAGCGAACACCTCTTCCGCCGTGGCAATAATCTTGGCCCCTGCGGCGATGTAATCGGCGTCAGAGAAGCCCGCGCCCACGCCCGCATTCGTTTCGATCAGCACGGTGTGACCAGCATTCACAGCCTCACGCGCGGCATTGGGGGTCATCCCCACGCGGAACTCTTGCGGTTTAATTTCCTTGGGGCATCCGATTTTCATTGCGCTCTCCTATGGGCCAAATGGCGATAGGGGAAGGATTGCGCAAAACCCACGCAATTGCTTTGACATTTTGGGCAGGATTTGCCCCTATGGCGCAAGAAAATACGCCACTTTGCCAAAGGCTTCGAAGAAATGACCACTGATCTGCAACTAGACGCAACAGATCGCCGCATATTGCGCCTTTTGCAGAAGGATAGTCGCATCACCAACGCCGAACTTGCGGAAAAGGCCAACCTGTCGGCCAGCGCCTGCCACCGCCGTGTGGCGTGGCTAGAGGCGGAGGGCATCATCGCCGCCTATGTCGCCCTGCTGGACGCGCGCAAACTGGGGCGGCCAACGACTGTTTACGTGGAAATCGCCCTGCAATCCCAAGCCGAGGATGTGCTGGACGCGTTCGAGCGCGAAGTCGCCCGCGTGCCTGACCTGCTGGAATGCCACCTGATGGCAGGTAGCGCCGATTACCTGCTGAAAATCATGGCCGAAGACACCGAAGACTTCGCCCGCATACATCGGCAGTTTTTGTCGAGATTGCCAGGGGTGCGGCAGATGCAATCATCCTTCGCGCTGCGCACTGTGGTCAAGACGACGGCGTTGGAGGTATAGGGGGCGGCCCCTTAGACAGTTGTTGCCAAATGGCGGGGGGTGATTATGATCGCCCAGAGGTTGCGGGTCACCGCCACGCAGATGGCACGGCAAAGGGTTTATTTGGGGTTGGATGGGGATGGCTGAGGGAGAAAATTTTGATTTCTTTTTGTTTCCGTCGCCTCGGATAATGCGCGAATACCTTCGCAGGATAAACTATTCTGGTAGTTTACTAGGGTGGATCACCAAACAGGCTAGTTTGGTGCTTTTGTTCTACGCTTTTGCCTTTGCGATTGTTTCCCTTGACCAAGACGGTTTGGGTGGAAAGTTAGTGGAGAAATATGCTTATTTTTTGATGCTGATCATTCCTTTTGCTTCCTACCTAGTCGTGATTACTGATGTGAGGAAGAGACTGGCGCGAAAAGACTAGTGCGTAGGGCGCGTGCTTGCAGGCACCATCGATAAACCCCGCACACCACCCAATGGTGCGTGAAATCACGCACCCTACCCATTAAACCCGACACCCCCCCGTCACACCCCTGTTACAATCCTTCGATATTTCCCGAACTATGGAAATGTCTGCCGCCCTTTTGGCCTTTGATGCCTTGGGCCAGCCCACGCGGCTGGCGGTGTTTCGGCTGCTCGTGGGCGGGCAGGGCTTGGCGGCGGGGCAGATTGCGGCAAAGCTGAACATCTCGCCCAGCACGCTGTCAACGCATCTGTCGATCCTTACCCAATCGGGCCTGCTGCGGGCGGTGCGCGATGGGCGTTCCATTCGATATGCCGCCGATATGGCGGGGCTGCGGGCGCTGCTCGCGTGGCTGCTGCAAGATTGCTGTGGCGGCAAACCTGAAATCTGTGCGCCAGTGCTGGATGCGCTGGCCTGTAACTGCGAGGCGGAACTATGACCAAAACCTACAACGTATTGATCCTTTGCACGGGCAATTCCGCCCGTTCCATCCTGGGCGAGGCGGTGTTCAACCATCATGGCGGCGGCAAGTTTCACGGCTATTCGGCGGGGTCGCGCCCTGCGGGCCAGCCCAACCCCTTTGCGATTGATCTTTTGCGGCGCGAGGGGATCGACACTGGGTTTGCCCGCAGCAAAAGCTGGGATGAGTTTGCGCTGCCTGACGCGCCAAAGATGGATTTTGTCATCACCGTCTGCGATTCTGCCGCCGCCGAGGAATGCCCTTATTGGCCCCGATCAAATGGCAGCGCGCCCGTTTCCGCCCATTGGGGCCTGCCAGACCCAGCCGCTGTAGAAGGGTCTGATGCTGAAAAGGCGCTGGCCTTTGCCCAAACCTACGCCGCCCTGTTGCGCCGCGTGGGCGCCTTTGCCGCCTTGCCGATTGAGACGCTTGATAAACTGGCCCTAAAAACCAAACTCTCTGACATTGGGCAGGCGAAATGAGCGCGCAAAAGCTTGTAGCCGAGGGGCTTGGCACGGCGCTGCTGGTTTGCGCCGTGGTCGGGTCGGGCATCATGGCCGATAGGCTGACCGCTGACACCGCCCTTGCCCTGCTGGCCAATACCGCCGCGACAGGGGCGGCGCTGTTTGTGCTGATCACCATACTTGCCCCCCTCTCTGGCGCGCAGTTTAACCCTGTGGTGACGGGTGTTATGGCCCTGCGGGGCGAGATGGCGCGCGGTTTGGCAGCGGCCTATGTAGGCGCGCAAATCGCAGGCGGGGTTCTGGGCACTTTCACCGCGCACGCCATGTTTGACCTGCCGATTTTGCAACTGGCGCAAACCCTGCGCACAGGCCCCAGCCAGTGGCTGGCCGAAGGGGTGGCGAGTTTTGGTCTGGTGCTGGCAATCCTTGGCAGCATCCACGCCCGCGCCAATGTGGCGGCCGTTGTGGCGGCCTATATCACTGCGGCCTATTGGTTTACCGCCTCGACCAGTTTTGCCAACCCTGCCGTCACCTTGGCCCGCACCTTGACGGGCAGTTTCGCGGGTATCCTGCCCGCCCATGCGCCGATGTTCATTGCGGCGCAGGTGGTGGGGGCTTTGGGGGCGATGGTTTTGGGCGGATGGCTTTTTCGCCGCGAATAGGATTTGCGTAAAGGGATGCGCTGGGCCCCGTCAACTCTGCCCTCAGCAGCGCCACAGGATGGCTCCTCAGCGTCAGGCGCATCGATATGTAATCCTCCACCACCGCCTCGCCCTCGCTCATCTGCGCAAACACGATATGCGGCTCGTGCGTCACTTCGCCGTCCAGATCCTGCGCGAATAGGGGCAGGGGGGCATCGCCTGAGATGGCCTTTGCCGCCCATAGGGCTGCGCGGCGATTAAGGCCAAGGGCGGCAAAACAATCCGCCTCGGCCAGCTTTGCGATCACCGCAGCCCCCACGCCTGCGCGCCGCCAGACATCGCCCACCTCGGCGTATCCATTGCCGCGCGCGACGACGATCCATTGCGCCTCCTCTTCCCCCATCCCTTTGATCTGGCGAAAGCCAAGGCGCAAGGCCAGTCCTTCGGGGCGTTCCTCCATCACGCAATCCCAGTGGCTGGCGTTGATGCAGGGCGGCAGCACGACCACCCCATGTGCGCGCGCATCGCGGACAATCTGCGCAGGGGCATAGAACCCCATCGGCTGGCTGTTCAGCAGCGCGCAGGCGAAAATCCCGGGCTGGTGGCGTTTGATATAGGCGCTGGCATAGACCAGAAAAGCAAAGCTGGCGGCGTGGCTTTCGGGAAAGCCATAGCTGCCAAACCCCTCGATCTGCGCAAAGCAGCGCGCGGCGAAATCGGGCGCGTAGCCATTCGCCTGCATCCCCGCCAGAAACCTTTCCTGAAACTCTGACACGCTGCCATGTTTCTTGAACGTGGCGAGCGATCTGCGCAAACGATCTGCCTCGTCAGGCGAGAACCCCGCGCCGATGATGGCAATCTGCATCGCCTGTTCCTGAAACAGCGGCACGCCAAGGGTTTTACCCAGAACGGCCCCCAGCGCATCGGACGGGAAACTCACCTGTTCCTGCCCATTCCTGCGCCGCAAATAGGGATGCACCATGTCGCCCTGAATAGGCCCAGGGCGAATGATCGCCACTTGGATCACCAGATCATAAAAGCAGCGCGGCCGCATGCGGGGCAGAAAGTTCATCTGCGCGCGGCTTTCCACCTGAAACACGCCCAGACTATCCGCGCGGCACAGCATTTCATAGGTCGCAGGGTCTTCGGGCGGCAGGGTGGCAAGGGTGAAGCGCCCCGCGCCATGTTTGTCCATCAAATCAAAGGCGCGGCGGATGCAAGACAGCATCCCCAGCGCCAGAATATCGACCTTTAGGATGCCCAGACTGTCGATATCATCCTTGTCCCAGCAAATCACCGTGCGATCCTCCATCGCGGCGTTTTCCACGGGGACAAGTTCGTCAAGGCGGCCTTCGGTGATGATAAACCCGCCGACATGCTGCGACAAATGGCGCGGAAAACCCTGAATTTCCTCGATCAGTTCCATCGTCAGGCGCAGCCGCTTATCGCTTGGGTCAAGGCCAATTTCGCGCAGCCGCGCCTCCTCCATCCCCTTGATCCGCCCAAATCCCCAAATCTGGCTGGACATGGCCGATAGCGTATCTTCCGACAGGCCCATCACGCGCCCTACCTCGCGCACGGCGCGCTTACCGCGATAATGGATCACCGTGGCGCACAGCCCCGCGCGGTGGCGGCCATAGCGTTCGTAAATGTGCTGGATCACCTCTTCGCGGCGGTCATGTTCAAAATCCACGTCGATATCGGGCGGCTCGCCCCGCGCCTCGGAGATGAAACGTTCGAACACCATCGTGCCGATTTCGGGGGATACCGAGGTGACGCCCAGCGCATAGCACACAACCGAATTGGCCGCCGATCCGCGCCCTTGGCAGAGTATCCCCTGCGCGCGGGCAAAGGCGACAATGTCATGCACAGTTAGGAAATACGGCTCGTATCCCATTTTGTTGATAAGTTTAAGTTCATGCACCACCTGCGCGCGGGCCTTGTCTGGCACACCGTCAGGATAGCGCCAGTTCAGCCCCGCCTCGGTTAGCCGCGCCAAACGGGCGGGGGCGGTTTCGCTGCCTGTCAGTTCGGACGGGTATTCATAGCGCAGCTCGTCCAAGCTGAATGTCAGGCTATCGGCCAGCGCCCCCGCCCTATCGACTGCCCCCTCATGCCCCGCAAACAGGCGGCGCATTTCAGGCTCTGACCGCAGGCGGCATTCCGCATTGGGCAGAGCGCGGCGGCCCAGCTGTTCAATCCGCACCCCGTGGCGAATGGCGCACAAAACATCCGCCAATTTGCGCCGCGATCCGTGGTGCATCAGCGGGGCCGCGCTGGCGATGGTGGGGATGTTCAGCGATTCGGCAAGCGCGGCCAGCTTGGCAAAGCGGGCGCTGTCTTGGCCATCATAACGCGGGGCCATCAGCAAATGGCAATGCGGGTTGGCATGGGTCAGGGCGGATGCCGCACTGCGCCAATCGCCTCCGCGCGCGGGGTGAATTAGCCACGCCATATCCCCCGCCCATTCCACCAGGTCGGGCAGGGTCAGCAGACACTCCCCCTTACCCGCCCGCCTGCGCCCCAAAGTCAACAGGCGGCACAGGTTGCCCCAGCCCTTGCGATTGCGCGGCAGGGCGGTGGCAGTAAACCCATCCGACAGCACAATCTTCGCCGCTGGGATCAGGCGCAGCTTTGCGCCCCCATCCCGCCCGATTTCCCGCGCCTTGGTATGTGCCCGCACGATGCCAGCGACCGAGTTCACATCCGCAATCGCGATTCCCGCCATTCCCATCTCGCCCGCGCGCAGGACATAGTCCTCGGGGTGCGAAGCCCCGGTTAGGAACGTAAAGTTCGATGTGATGGACAATTCGCAAAAGGGCATGGGGGGTATGGGGAATCATGTTAGAACAAAGTAAGAACATGATAGCGTAAGGCGGGGGGATTGGGTAGTGTGGGGGGGATTGTCCAAAACGCCCACCGCATTCCCCCTTGGGCCGGAATCAAGGCGCGCAGCGCCGCCGGCCCGCGCCCTCCCTCCCCCCGGGAGGGCGCACTCCGCCGCCAGTGCCTAGAACTGCCGTTGGGGGGGACGGAACCATAAAGCGCGCAGAACCTCTGTTGCAGCGCCCGCCCGAGGGAGGGCGCGGGCCTGTGGTGGGATTGTGCGTGAGTGTTTTGTAGGGCCAATCAGCCACTTGGCGCGCACTTTGTATCACGCACCCTTGAAGTTGTTAACTTCCGAAAAATGCTAATTCCTATATGCTTTGAGAACGCGATTAGTTTCGGCGGCAACAAAATCTTCGCGGCTGTTATACTTCAATTTCCACGGTTCGAGTAAATTTTCTTCGACAAGACTATCAACAAGCGAAAAGAACCCATTCTCGCTCGGCATTCTTGTCCCTTTTCGATGAACGATGACTGTCAGAAGGCCTTTGCCTTCCTTGAAGATGCGTTACGATACCTCGCCAAGAATCCATCCGATCTTGGTACGATCGGCGCTCAAAGTAGACGACAGACCAATAAGACCCATCACTGGCCCATATTCTACAGAAGTCACGCCTTGGCGAACCTGATCTTCCAGGTAATCTAGCACACTCGCAACTTCTTGGTCGAACTTCGTCAATGTTGAAACAATACTTTCCAGTAGAATATAGCGCGAGCCACTTACCTTGATACCATTTAAGGTGCCGCTTTTGACCCGAGCTGCGATCCCTGCGCCTGAGATTCCGAACAGTTCGGCTGCCATGGAAACTGGAACCAACGCCAAGGACGGATTGTCAGTTACCGCACGGATATAGTCATCAACCGTTTTGTATTCCATTTCGACTTTCTAAATTTTGCATTTGCAAAGTCTGCAAATGTAAACTCAGAAATGGTCAGGGCACTTTCGAGTTCTCGCCAACTTTGGGCCCGCGCTAGACAGCCGTAGGCTGCCTGCTTGCACGCACCATGTCAAAAACCCCACACCGCCACAAAGCTGCGTGAAATCACGCACCCTACCCGCTAGCAAACCTACCCCTTCACCTCTTCCACAGGCGCAGCCGCAATGGCGGCTTCCAAATCCAGCGCCTGCTCACACGCCCCGCACAAATCCTTTAGCTTGGCCAAGTTGGCCTTGGCCTCGTCCAGCCGTTTCAATTCCACAAACATCTCGCCCTGATATTCCAGCGCGCCCAGGTGTTTGGGGTCAAGCGTTAGCGCCATCTCATAGGCTTCCAGCGCGGGGCCAGCCAGTTTCATATTGCGCGCGGTAAAGCCGAACAGGTTCCAGACATCGGCATTCTCAGGCTCGGTCACCGTCAGCTGCGCCAGCAGGCGCTGGGCCGTGGGAAAATCGCCTGCATCAACCGCCGCCTGCGCCTCGGCAAAGGTGGGGACGGCCACGGTCGCGGGGGCGGCCGTATCCTCGGCCCAGGCCGCGCCCGCCGAAACCACCAAAATCGCCGCCCATTTTGCTGCTATATTCATCGCATCCTCCGCCCATCTGTTACCGCCATCCTAACACCGCGCGCGGGCTTGCGCCATACGCGTGTCGGGACGGATGCCATACGCAAACCCGACGCAAACCATACGTTTGCCATACGTTTGCCATATGGGGGCCAGCCCTGCCAATCCTGCGCGGCCCGCCCTCGCATCATTTTACCGTGATTGCCCGAACGCGCGAATGGGCCGCTGGATAATTCCGCCACAATCGGGCAAAACACAGCCAAAGGAGCCTTCATGGACATTGCAGCCACAGCCCATGCCATCCAGTCAGGCGAGCGTCGCGCGCTGGCCCGTGCGATCACGCTGGTGGAAAGCGCACGGGCCGATCACCGCGCGCAGGCGTTGCAGCTGCTGGCCCAATTACCCAAGGAAAAACAATCGCTTAGAATAGGATTGTCGGGCACGCCTGGTGTGGGGAAATCCACCTTTATCGAGGCGTTTGGCCTGATGCTGATCGGCCTTGGCTTGCGGGTCGCGGTGCTGGCGGTTGACCCTTCGTCTGCGCGGTCGGGCGGATCGATCCTTGGGGATAAAACGCGGATGGAGCAGTTGTCGCGCGCGCCGGCTGCCTTTATCCGCCCCTCGCCGTCGCAGGCGCAGATGGGCGGCGTGGCAAGGCGCTCGCGCGAGGCGGTCGCCCTCTGCGAGGCGGCAGGCTATGATGTTGTTTTGATTGAAACAGTTGGCGTTGGGCAATCGGAAACCGTGGTCGCGCAGATCAGCGATTTGTTTGTTTTGCTGCTGGCCCCTGCGGGCGGAGACGAGCTGCAAGGCGTGAAACGCGGCATCATGGAGATGGCCGACCTGATTCTGGTGAACAAGGCCGATGGCGATTTGGCCGCCGCCGCCCAGCGCACCCGCGCCGATTATGCGGGGGCCTTGCGCCTGCTGCGTCGCCGCGCGCAAGACCCCGAAGGTTACCCTTTGGCGATGACAGTTTCCGCCTATACGCAGGCAGGTCTGGTCGATGCTTGGGCGAAAATGCAGTCGCTGGCGGCGTGGCGGCGCGAAAATGGCCATTGGGATGCGGCCCGTGCGGCGCAAGCAAAGCATTGGTTTTACGAAGAAATTCGCCAAAACCTGCTGGCCAGTCTTACCGCCGAGCCAATTCGCGGCATCCTAAATGGGCTTGGTGACCAAGTGGCGCGCGGCGAGCTGCGCCCCGAACTGGCCGCAGCCCATGCGCTGGCGGCGATGGGCCGAGATGGGGGCCGAGATGGGGGGCACGGATAGGCGCGAATTGCGCAAATTTCGCGCCGCTTTCACTTGACGCGACCGCGCTTTGGCCGTATCAGCCCCCAATCGAATTTGGCCGCCGCCCTGCTGCGGTGGCTTTGTGTTTTAGAAAACAAGGAACACGACTATGTCGCGCGTCTGTGAACTTACTGGCAAAGGCCCAATGTCTGGCAATACGGTCAGCCATGCCAACAACAAAAATCGTCGCCGCTTTTTGCCCAACCTTAATCAGGTGACCCTGATTTCCGACGTGCTGGGCCGTTCGTTCAGCCTGCGCGTTTCGGCGGCTGGTCTGCGCACGGTCGATCACCGTGGCGGTTTGGACGCGTTCTTGGCCAAGGCCAAGGATGACGAGTTGTCGATCGCCGCACAGAAAATCAAAAAAGATATCGCTAAGGCGCAGGCTGCAACTGCCTAAGATTTGGCTGATTTCCCTGAAGGCCCTGCTTGCACGTCAAGCGGGGCCTTTGGCGTTTGTGAAAGGCTCTCTGATGGTTCAAATCGCGGCGATCTGCCGCCTTGGCCTATGGCGCGGCGCGGGCTATAAGGCGGCATGATCTGGCGTAATATCATCACAACGGTGTTTGCAGGCCTTCTGGCGCTGACTTCGGTCACGCTGGCGATGGGGCAACATGCCATGCCGATTGGCACGCAGATGGTGATCTGCACCGATCTTGGCGCGCAAACGGTGGTGTTGGATGCAAACGGCAACCCCGTTCAGCCCGAACATTCCTGCATTGATTGTATGGCTGCAACGCTGGCGCAAGACCTGCCGCCTGCGCTGCAGTTGCCCCTGCCGCCGCTTATGGCACAGGTGCATTTGGCGCGGGCCGCAAATATCACTGCCCCCAGCCGCCCTTCGGCGCATAGGCACGCACGGGGGCCGCCTTTGTTTGATGTGATTTAACAGCTATTCTCACATCAATCTAAGGACAATCAGATGAACCGTTTCCAAACTGCTTTGGCAGCCTTTGCTGCCGTAATTGCAATGCCCGCATTTGCGCATGATGGCGTGCATATCAACGACCCTTATGCCCGCGTGATGGGCGGGGTGGGCGCATCGGGCGCCGTGTTTTTTGAAATTGAAAACCACCAAGACGCCGAAGATCGCCTGATCGGCGCAGCGTCTGATGTGGCCGATATGGTGCAATTGCACACCCACAAAGAAGAGGGTGGCGTGATGAAAATGGTCGAAGTCCCCGAAGGCTTTGCCGTGCCTGCACTGGGCGCGCATCGCCTGCAACGCGGCGGCGATCATGTCATGCTGATGGGCCTGAAATCCGAACTTAAGAACGGCGATGTTATTGATCTGACCCTGACGTTCGAGCGCGCGGGCGAGGTAAAAGTGCAAGCCGTGATCGACAATGACCGCAAGCCCGAAGAGGGCGCGATGGGCCACGATATGGGCGATAAAGCGGGCCACGATGCCCACGCCGCCCATGCAGGACATTCGGGCCACGACATGTCCGCAATGGTTGACACAACGGGAATGACCGACCCAGAGGCGATTGCCGCCATTATGAAAGCCCAGTTTGAAACCCCCGAAAGCCCGCTGACGGTTGACCCGATCTCGGTTGAGGGCGATCACGCGCTGGCCTCTTGGGCGCAAGATGGCAAGGGCGGCCGCGCCCTGTTGGAACGCCGCGATGGGCAATGGGTGATTGTTCTGTGCGGCGGCGCTGACCTGCGGATGCCTGAATTCTTGGGCAAAAATGGGGTGTCGGCTGCTGATACGCTGTCAGCCATGTTCAACGCCGCCGAGGATGCCTTGGGCGAGGATAAGGTGAAACTTTACTCGTCTTTTGAAGGCGTGGTGATGATCTCGCCTAAGATGTAGGGGTTTACGGGGGGGCAAGGCTAGGGCTTTGCCCCCTAATTTTGCACCCTTTCTGCAGCGGCGCGGCCCGCCCCCAAATGGCGCGCAGCGGCGCGCCCGGCCGCTTGCCCTGTCGCCCAAGCGGCGGTCAGCAAATAGCCGCCTGTCGGGGCCTCCCAATCCAGCATTTCACCGCAGGCGAATAGGTTTGGGATGGCGCGCAATTCCAACCCGTCGGTCAAGCTTTCAGCAGCAATCCCCCCCGCGACTGATATCGCCTCGTCCAGCGGGCGCGGGCCGATCAGGCGGGGGGATAGCTGTTTCACTGCATCTTCAATCGTGCCCTCGCGCGCAAACTCAAGACTTAGGGCCACCGCCTGCGGCGTAAGGCCCAGTTTACGCAGGCGGTTCACGCGGCTCTCGCCGCGCTTCATCGCGGCCAGTTTCGCGGTGATCGCTGCGCGCGGAGTATCTGGCATCAGGTCTATTTCCAATGCGCCGCCCAACCGCAGCGCGCGCGAGACGGCATAGATCCCGCCGCCTTCCAGCCCAGCCTGTGAAATCACAAACTCACCCCGTTCGGTTTGCGCGCCCACGGTCAGCGCCGCGACCTTAATCGCCTGTCCAAAATGCCGCGCCATATGCGCCGACCAGTCCACGGAAAAGCCCATATTGGCGGGCTGCCAAGGGGCAATTTGCACAGCCTTTGCGGCCAATATCCCCGTCCATGCCCCGTCCGACCCCAGCCGCGCCCACGACGCGCCGCCAAGGGCCAAAACGCAGACCTTTGGCCGCAAAACCTGGCCCCCCATCGGCGTGTCAAAGGCGTAACCATGCGCGCCATCAAACCCCGTCCAGCGCCAGCGGGTGCGCAGTTCCACCCCAGCCGCGCCCAGCCGCGCCAGCCATGCGCGCAGCAGGGGCGAGGCCTTCATCGCGCGCGGAAACACGCGGCCAGAGGTTCCTGTAAACACCTCGATCCCCAAGGCGCGCGTCCAAATCACCATCTCGCGCGGGCCAAATCCCGAGAGGATCGGGGCCAGCAGGGGGCTGTCATAGGCGGCGATAAATTCGTCCAAAGGCTGATCTTTGGTGATGTTCAGCCCCGATTTTCCTGCCATCAGCAGCTTGCGCGCGGGGCTGGGTTTGGCGTCGCAGACCACAACCTTTGCCCCCGCTTTGGCCAATTCTTCTGCCGCCATCAGCCCCGCAGGGCCTGCGCCAATAACCAATGCGTCGATGCTGCCCATGGACATGGCGCGCCTTTCCCTTAAGTGTTTTGCAGATTTGGCGCAGAATGGCGAAAGGCACAAGCATGCGCGATGAGACGACCCCGATTTGCCCCCTGTGCCTGCGCCCCATTCCGCAAGGCGCACCGCAAAGCCTGCATCATCTGATCCCCAAGCTAAAGGGCGGCAAGGGCGGGCCAACGGCCTTGCTACATCACATCTGCCACAAAGAAATCCACGCGCGGTTTACCGAAGCTGATTTGGCGCGGCGGCTGAACACGGCCCATGCCCTGCGCGAAGCCCCTGAATTGCAGGGGTTTTTGGAATGGATAGCCAAGCGCCCGCCCGAGTTTACCAGCCGCGTCAAGGGGGGCGGGCGGCGTTAGGGCACCATCGCCTTAATCGCCGCCACATGGGCAGGGGATGCCGCAATCGCGTCGGCGGCAAGTGCGTTCGCGGCCTCCATCAGCCCGCCCTCTGGAACAATACGGTCGATCAGGCCCCAAGCCAGCGCTTCGTCCGCCTCAATCTTGGCCCCGCCCATCAAGATCATCTTGGCGCGGGCTGGGCCGATCAGGGCAGACAGGCGGGCGGGGTCGGAGGGTTGCGGCAGATAGCCCAGACGCATGACGGGGTAAAAGAACTTGGCCCCTTCAACAGCCAGCCTGATATCGCAGGCCAGCGCCATGCCAAAGGCCCCCCCCGCGAGCGTGCCGTTCAGCGCGGCAATCGTCAGGCAAGGCAAGGATGCAATGCGCGATGACAACGCCTCCCACAGCGTATCTGTTGCCAGGCCAGCGCGGGCCTCTTCCAAATCTGCTCCCGCGCTGAACACACGGCCTTGCCCTCTCAGCACTATGGCGCGGGCCAATGGCGCATCAAAGGCGGCGTGCAAATCCACCAGCGTGGCGCGGGTCAGCGCATTCGCCTTTTCGGGGCGCGCCAATGTGATAACCCGCATATCGCCTTGATCTGAAACTGAAATCATACCCCCACCCCCACCTTGGCGCGCACGTCCATATCGCGCAGCGACACATCGCGCCCCAGCCAGGGGTCGGCCTCTGGCCCGCACATCCAGACCAGCGCGCGGGCCGCCCATTCGGGCGGGATATGCGCCGAGGGGCCAAGCTGCGAGACGGGGTTCATCCCCGACGCTTTGATCACCACCTGCATATTGGTTGCCACAGTGCCAGGCGACAGGCCAAGGATACGCAGCCCATGCGCGGCCTCTTCCAGATGCCCCACGCGGGTCAGCATCAGCGCCCCTGCCTTGCTGGCGCAATAGGCGCTCCACCCTTCCATCGGGTTCACCGCCGCGCCAGACGAGACGGTGATGATCGTGCCCGTCCCTTGCGCGCGCATCTGCGGGATGGCGGCGCGCATCCCATGAAAGACGCCGCGCAGGTTGGTATCCATCGCGCGGGCCCATTCGGCGGGGTCAGCATCCGACAGATGCGCGATGGGGGTAATCACGCCTGCATTATTCACCAGCACATCCAGCCGCCCTGCCCAATCTACCGCCGTTTGCACGGCCGCCTGCACCTGACCAAAATCGCCCACATCGCAGGTGATGGCGCGGGTCTGCGGGCCAAGTTCTGCCGCCAGCGCCTGCACCTTGGCCAAATTGCGTGCCACCAGCACCACCTTTGCCCCCGCCCCCACAAAGGCCCGCGCCGCCGCCGCGCCAATTCCCGCGCTGGCCCCCGTGATGACCACGCATTTCCCACCCAAATCCTGCATCATGATCCTTTTTCCGCCAGTTTTGCGCCAAAGACTTGACCGCCCTTGCCAGCCCATAGATGCTGCACCAAGCAGCGTCCAAGCGAAAGAGGCAAGCCATGTCACTCATGTTGAAATCCACCGTCTCGGCGCTGGCGCTTATGGCGCTATCGGCCATGCCCGCTGCGGCCGATGTCACCCCAGAAGAGGTGTGGCAAAACTGGCAAGACGCCAGCGCCGCGATGGGCCAAACCCTGATCGCCGCGACCACCACCCGCGACGGCGATACTTTGCGGATCGAAAACATCACCATCGCCAGCGCCGCCGAAGGGGTGACCGCCGAAGGTAATCTTGCGCAAATTTCCATGAAAGATCAGGGCGATGGCACGGTTCTTGTCACCATGTCGCCCGAATACCCGATCAAAATGACATTGCCCGCGACCGAGGCGGGCAAGCCCGAAGTGCAGGTCAACCTTTTGGTCACGCAAGATGATCTGAAAATGATCGCCAGCGGCGATGCGGGTGCCATAAGCTATGATATGACCGCGCCCACAGTGAAGATTAAGCTTGACCGTGTTGAAGGCGCTGCAGGGCAGGCGGCGAACCTGACTGTGGATGCCACTTTGACCGATCTTGCGGGCACCTATGCCACGCAACAGGTTGCAGACGGTATGACTGCAAACAGCGATGTTACCGCTGGCGGTTTGGCTTTGGCAGTGATTGCTGGCGATCCTGTCAAGAAAACCGAACTGCGCGGAACGGCGTCGATGGCGGGGCTTGCCTTCAAAACCGAAGGCGCGCTGTTGGGTGCGGCACTTGGCGCGGGGATGATGCCCGAGGCGCTGGCCAAGGCCGAAACAAAGACAGAATTTACCACCGAAACCACCACCTTCGAGATGGAAATTGCCGAAGCCAGTGGCAACAGCCGCTTTAGCGGGACAATGGGCCAAGGCGCGATGCGCGCCACTATTTTGGGCGGGATGATGGATTATTCTGGCAGCCAAAAAGCGGTTCAGCTGACCATCAATAGCCCCAGCATCCCCGTGCCTGATGTGTCAATCACGCTAGATGATTATAGTTTCGCGGTAAAACTGCCCGTGGCCCCCAGCCCAACAGCGGCCCCTTTTGCCTTTTCCACCAACCTGACCAATTTGGCCCTGTCTGAACAGTTGTGGGCCCTGTTTGACCCTGCGGCAAACCTGCCGCGCGACCCGATCAATTTGGTGCTGGATATGGACGGCACGTCGGTGGTAAATGCCGCCCCCGCAGACCCTGCCGCGCCGCCCATGCTGCCCGCCACGCTGGAAACGCTGAACCTGAAACAGTTGAACCTGCGTGTGGCAGGGGCTGAATTGACAGGCGCTGGCACGAGCACTTTCGCGCCCGATGACAAGGGCGTGCCGAACCCCAACGCCAAGCTGGATTTCAAACTCACGGGGGCGAATGGGTTGATGGATAAGCTGGTCGCAGCGGGTCTTCTGACCCCCGAAATGCTGACTTTTCCGCGGATGATGCTGGCGATGGTGGCAAACCCAGCCGCCGATGGGTCGGATGGATACGACTCGACCATTACCATTCAAGACAAGGCTGTGTCGGCCAATGGGCAAGTGCTGTATCAACTGCCTTAAGGTATGGCGTTTCAAAGGAAAATCATGACCATAGATCTGCCAAGTTTGACCAATGCCTTGCTGGCCGCTGCGCGTAGCGCTGGGGCAGAGGCTGCCGATGCAATGGCGCTGTCGGGCGCTTCGCTGTCGGTGGATATGCGCAAAGGCGCGTTGGAACAGGCCGAACGGGCCGAGTCGATCGAGATCGGCCTGCGGGTGCTGATGGGTGGCCGTCAGGCCTGTGTATCAGCATCCGACATCTCGGCGCGCACCATATCTGAACTTGCCGCCCGCGCGGTGGCCATGGCGCGCGAGGCCCCCGAAGACCCTTATGCTGGGCTGGCAGACCCATCGCAATTGGCCAAGGGCTGGGATTTGGCTGCGCTAGATTTGCATGAAGATGCGCCCGAAACAGGGGCCGCTGAATTGCAGGACATGGCCCGCATTGTGGAAGGTGCGGCGATGGGGGTGCAAGGCATTTCCCAAGTCGAGGCATCGGCCAGCCACAGCCGCCGTTCGGTGCATTTGGCCGCAAGCAATGGCTTTTCTGGGGGCTATGCGCGGTCTAGCACCTCGGTTTCGGCGGTGGCTTTTACCGGCCAAGGCACGGCGATGGAGCGGGACTATGCCGGCGAAGGGCGTATTTACCGCGCCGATTTGCCTGATTTAGAGACGATTGGAACGCTTGCCGCAACCCGCGCGCTGGCCCGCGCAGGGGCGCGTAAACCGGCCACCGGCACATTCCCCGTGCTGTTTGACGAACGCGTCGCAAGCAGCCTGATCGGCCATTTGCTGATGGCGATCAATGGCGCATCTATTGCGCGCGGGGCGTCTTGGGCGCTGGATTTGCTGGGGCAACAGGTGCTGCCCGCGCATCTATCATTGGTCGAAGACCCGCTACGCCCGCGCATATCTGGCAGCCGCCCCTTTGATGGCGAGGGTCTGCCATCGGCCCGCCGCATGGTGGTGGAAAACGGCGTTTTGATGGGCTGGACGCTGGATCTTGCCTCGGCGCGCAAGCTGGGGATGCAAAGCACGGGCAATGCGGCGCGCGGCACATCCGCGCCGCCTTCGCCTTCCAGCAGCAATATCGACCTGACGCAGGGCGATAAGACGCAGGCGGAATTGCTGGCCGATATGGGAACGGGGCTGCTGATTACCTCGATGATTGGCAGCACGATCAACCCCACCACGGGCGATTATTCGCGCGGGGCGGCGGGGTTTTGGGTGGAGGGCGGGCAGGTTCAATACCCTGTCAACGAATGCACCATCGCGGGCAATCTGAAAGATATGCTGCTGCGGATCATCCCTGCGAATGACGCCCGCGCGCATCTGTCCACCCGCGTGCCCAGCCTGCTGGTGGATGGGATGGTGATTGCGGGGGCGTAGGTAAAAAGGCCGCCCTATTCGGCGGCCTTCCCCTTACTTCTTTTTCGGTGGCACAAAGCGTTTGGATGTATCGCGCGCATCGGCCTTTGGCTTGTCTACTTTGGCCTTAAAGGCAGGCTTGCCACTGGGTTTTCCGTCATAGGCTTTGCCCTCGGCCGCGTGGCTTTTGAACCCTGCAGCGCGGGCGGGGGCGTCTTTGCCGCCGCCGTGGGATTTGAACCCTGCTGAGCGGGGCGCGAAAGGTTTGGCATCGCCAAAGTCGCGGCCGCCCTCTTTCTTGGCATAGGGTTTTGCGGCGGGTTTACCTGCGGGGGCCGCATCATCCCGTTTTACATAGGGTTTAGCGCCATAGGGTTTTGCCCCATCTTCACGCTTAGCATAGGGCTTGGCCGCATAGGGTTTGTCGCCATCTTCCCGCTTGGCATAAGGCTTTGCGCCATAAGGTTTGTCGCCATCTTCCCGCTTGGCATAAGGCTTTGCGCCGTAGGGCTTGTCCGCGCCCTTGGCGGCATAGGGTTTTGCGCCGTAGGGTTTTGCGTCGCCCTTGGGCGCATAGGGTTTGCCGCCGTCTTCGCGTTTCGCATAGGGCTTGCGTTCAGGCTTTGGCGCAGGCGCTTCGGCGGGGGCGCGGTCTGATCCGCCTAATGGGTTATAGCCGCCCTCATCTTCCACCACGCGGGCGGGTTTGGGGGTATAGGCAGGTTTGTCCGCGCGTGGGGCGCGGGCGGGTTTGTCATCATAGGTTTTGGCGGCATCGTCCCGCTTGGCATAGGGTTTTGCGGCAGGTTTGCCGCGCGGTTTGTCGCCAAAATCGCGGGCAGGGGCGCGTTCTGGGCGATCAAGGTTTGGCTCGCCCTCGAGCCGCGCCATCTGCACGCCGCTTTCAAGTTCCAGCCCCGACCCAAACTTGCCCGCCACGGGGGCAGCAATTTGCACATAGGTCTGGTTTTCTTGCACGCGGATCGCGCCGATGGAATCTTTGGCAATCCCGCCCGCATCGCAAATCTTTGGCAATAGCCAACGCGCCTCGGCACGGCCAGAACGGCCCACGGACAGCGAGAACCAGACCGATGGGCCAAATTCGCCACGCTCGCGCGGGGCACTGTCTTTGGGCGGGCCGGCTTGGTCGGACAAAACATCGGGGGCGGATCGCCCCTCGCGCCACATGCGCACAAAGGCGGCGGCGGTTTGGGCGGGGCCGTAACGGTCGACCAAAGCCTGCGCAAGGTCGGCATCCTCGCCAAGCGGGGCCTGCAAGAACGGATGTTCAGCAAGGCGCAAATCCTCGCGCCCTTGCACATCATCGGCGCTGGGGGCTGGGCCCCATTCGGCCACAACTTTGGCCCCTTGCAACAGGCGCTGCGCCTTTTTGAATTCGGACGGGGAGACGATCAGCGCCGAAACCCCTTTCGACCCCGCCCGACCCGTGCGACCTGACCGGTGCAGCAGCGTTTCGGAATTGGAGGGCAGGTCGGCGTGGATCACCAAATCCAGACCTTTCAGGTCAATTCCGCGCGCGGCCACATCGGTTGCAACGCAGACCTTAGCTCGCCCATCGCGCAGCGACTGCAGCGCTAGCGTGCGTTCGGATTGCGACAGTTCCCCCGACAGGGCCACCACCTGAAAGCCGCGGTTGCCCATGCGGGCCAAAAGCTGGTTCACATTGGCGCGGGTTTTGCAAAACACAATTGCGGCGCGCGCATCGTAATAGCGCAGAGCGTTGAAAATCGCATGTTCGCGGTCGCGCACGGCCACAGAATAGGCGCGGTATTCAATATCGACATGCTGTTTCGCTTCGCCTTGGGCGGCGATGCGCAGCGCATCCCGCTGAAAATCGCCTGCCAGTTTGGCAATCTCTTTCGGCACTGTAGCAGAAAACATCAGGGTGCGGCGGTCTTCTGGTGCTGCTTGCAGGATGAATTCCAAATCCTCACGAAAGCCCAAATCCAGCATCTCGTCGGCCTCGTCCAGAACGGCGGCGCGCAGGCCCGTCAGGTCTAGGCTGCGGCGTTCGATATGGTCGCGCAGACGGCCAGGGGTGCCGACAACAATATGCGCGCCGCGATCAAGGGCGCGCTTTTCGCTGCGGTAATCCATGCCGCCAACACAGGTGGCAATCTGCGCGCCTGCCTTGCCATACAGCCAGTCCAACTCGCGCGCGACCTGCAGCGCAAGTTCCCGCGTGGGCGCAATAATCAGGCCCATCGGCACATCGGCATAAAGCAGTTTATCAAGCCCGCCCAAAATCTGATCGGCAATGGCAATGCCAAAGGCCACGGTCTTGCCGCTGCCCGTTTGCGCCGAAACCAGCAGATCGCGCCCGCGCGCCTGCGTATCCAAAACGGCGGTTTGCACGGCGGTCAGGTTTTCATAGCCCTGCGCAGCCAATGCCGCAGCCAAAGGGGCTGCGATTTCATATGTTTCCATCATTTATCCCAAAGGGGGCAGCCCTGCTGCGCCCGTTATGTGCCAAAATCATTCGGCACATCAGTTTCGCAGATGCGGGCCTCCTCGCCCACAGCGCCGAAATCTTTGGGCCGATTTGGGCCGCATAGCGGGAAATAGCGCGCCTGTATATAGGCAAGGGCGGATTTGGTGAAAATTGGCGCAAAGCCGCGTCTTGCCGCGCGGGGCGGCAGCGTTTACCTTAACCGCAGGTCTATAGGAGGCGATTATGGCGCAGCGGTTGCATTTGGTTTTTGGGGGCGAGTTGGTGAACCCGCAGCAAAATGTGTTCAAAGATGTGAAAGACATCCACATCGTCGGCATGTTCCCCGATTACGACAGCGCCTATCTGGCATGGAAGGCTGAGGCGCAGCGCACGGTGGACAACGCCCATATGCGCTATTTCATCGCGCATATTCACCGCCTGCGTGAAGAGGGCAAATCGGGTTCGCTCACCGAGGAGATGGGCGCATAAGGCGCCCGCCTGCCGTGGCATCCTTTGGCCTGACCCTTTACTCGCTGACGGCGCGCAAGGGCGCGGGCAGCGCAGATTTTCCCGCCCGCCCGCTTGGCCAGCTGGTTTGGCTGCATCTGGCAGATGCCAGCCACCACGCGGGGGCAGAGGTTTTGGCACAGCGGTTGCGCGCCGACCACGGCTTGCAGGTGGTGATGTCGGGCGGTGATTTGGGGCCGGGCAAAAACGTGATCGCCGCGCCAGAGGATACATTGCCCGCCGTTCAGGCGCATTTGGCGCATTTCGCCCCGCAAGTCATTGTGTTCTTGGGCGCTACTCTGCGACCGATGTTGATTGCGCAGGCGCAGGCGCAACAGGTGCCGATGGTCTTGGTCGAGGCGGGGGCGCCGCGCCTGCTGCGCGGGTCGGATCGCTGGTTCATTGGGCTAAAGCGCCAGTCAGTGCTGGCATTTCACGCCGTGATGACCGCCGATGAAACCAGTGCCCGCGACTATCGCCGCCTTGGCGCGGCCAATGTCACACGATTGGGGCGGATGGAGGGCAGCAGTCTTGCCCTGCCCCATAACGAGGCAGAGCGGAGCGCTTTGGCTGCGCAATTTGCCACGCGCCCCGTGTGGCTGGCCGTCGATGTGCCGCAGGCCGAAGAGGCGGCAGTGTTTGCCGCCCATCGCGCTGCGCTGCGGCTTGCGCATCGGCTGCTTTTGATCTTTGTGCCGCAGGATTTGTCCCGCGCGCCCGAACTTGCGGCGCGGCTAGAGGCGGATGAAGGCTGGATCGTGGCCCGCCGCGACGCCGACCAAGAAGTTGACCCCGAAACATCGGTTTACCTTGCTGATGCGGGGCAAGAATATGGGCTGTGGTATCGTCTTGCCCCCGTCACCTTTATGGGCGGGTCGCTGTTTGGCGCGGGCTGCGCGCGATCCCCGATGGAGGCAGCGGCGCTAGGCTCGGCCATTATTCACGGCCGAAAAGTTGGGGAATATGGGTCTATTTTTGGGCGGCTGGGGGCGGCCTTGGGCGCGGCCCCTGTCAGCACCGCCGAAGAATTGGCCGAGTTTTTGGCCGATTTGCTGGCCCCAGACCGCGCGGCACGTCTGGCCCATGCGGCATGGGCCGTTGCATCGGAAGGGGCGGAAGTGACCGAACGCGTGGTGCAAATTGCGGCGCATTTGGCCACGCTTTCTGTGAAAGCAAGGGGGCGGTGATGCAGACGCCCAGGTTTTGGTCGCATCGCGGGATATGCGCGCAGGTGCTGCGGCCTTTGGGCGCGATCTATGCAGCGGCGACGGCGCGAAGGGTGGCGCGGGCGGGGCAAAGCATTGGAATTCCTGTGGTTTGCATTGGCAATATCAATGCAGGTGGCACGGGCAAAACGCCCACAGTGATTGCAGTTCTTCAGGCCTTGCAGGCGCGGGGCGTGCGGCCCTTTGTCGTCTCGCGCGGGTATGGCGGCAGTATGGCGGGGCCTGTGCTGGTTGACCCTGCCCGCCACAGCGCGGCAGAGGTGGGCGATGAGCCGCTGCTTTTGTCGGCCTTTGCGCCCACAGTTGTGGCAAAAGATCGCGTGGCAGGGGCGATGCTGGCCAAATCGGCGGGGGCGGGGGTGATTGTGCTGGATGATGGGCTGCAAAACCCCAGTCTGCGCAAAGATCTGTCCTTGGTTGTGGTTGACGCCGAGGTAGGCTTTGGCAATGGGTTGTGCCTGCCCGCTGGCCCGCTGCGCGAACCCGTTGCCGCAGGTTTGGCGCGCACGGATATTGTGCTGTCCATCGGCCCCGATGCGGCGCAGGCCGATTTTGCAGCGCGCTGGGGCGGGCAGATCGCGCCGCACCCGCAGATGCAGGCGCAGCTTGTGCCCATGCAAACGGGCACAAATTGGCAAGGCGCGCGCGTTTTGGCCTTTGCGGGGATTGGGCGGCCAGACAAGTTTTTCGCCACCTTGCGCGGGCTTGGCGCAGTTGTGCTGCATGCCGAGGCGTTGGCCGATCATGCCGCCTTGCCAGAGCCGCTGCTGGTGCGGCTACTCGCGCAGGCACGCGCGTTGGGGGCCGAGGTGGTGACCACGGAAAAGGACGCAGCCCGCCTGCCGCCCCGCTTTCGCGCCGAGGTGTTGACCCTGCCCGTTCGCCTGACCATCAAGGATAGCGCGGCGCTGGAGGCAGCGTTCATACGCCTTGGCCTTTAGCCCTAGTCCAATGCGCGCGCTTCGCTTTCCAGCATGATCGGAATCCCTTCGCGGATGGGAAAGGCCAGACCCGCGCTGCGCGAGATCAACTCTTGCGCGGCGGCATCATAGGTCAGTGGGCCTTGCGTGATCGGGCAAATCAATGCCTCTAGCATACGTCGGTCAATAGACGTGGTGGGCTGCGCGGGGATGGTTTCTGTCATTGCAACACTTCATCGGCTTTTCCGCCAGCGCGCAAGGCAAATTCCATCAACGTGACCAAGGTTTCGCGCCGCGTGACCAGCGACGGCGCTTCTAGCAGGGCCTGCTTATCTTCGGGTGAAAACGGCAGCAACATCGACAGGGAATTGATAAGCAGTTCAGGTTCGGCGTCTTTGATCCCCGACCAATCGCCGCCCATCTCTTGGGCGGCAAAGAACCGCGTCAGAATGTCTAAGAATGCCGCGCGGTCAAAGCTGCGGTCATGTTCTTCTGGCCCTAAGTCGCGGGCGAACGGGGCCCAATCCACCTGCGCGCGCCGATAGGGGGTAAAGCCCTGCACCTCGTCCAAAATGCGAAACCGCGACACCCCTGTCAGGGTGATCATATAACGGCCATCATCGGTTTCAGAAAACGAGGTGACCCGCCCTGCGCAGCCGATGGCCGACAGTTTCTTGCCGCCATTTGGCAGATCGCGCGGCTGCACCATGCCAATCAAGCGGCTGGGATTTTTCAGACAATCTTCCAGCATCGCCAAATAGCGCGGTTCAAACAAATGCAGCGGAAGGCGCGCGCGGGGTAGCAGCAGCGCCCCAGGCAACGGAAAAATCGCAAGCGTCTCTGGCAGGTCTATGGATTTGCTCATGGCGCAGCATGTAGTGCGCCAAAGCGATCAGGCAAATATCATCGACGACAATCTGCGCCGTCCGGCCAAAACAATCGGGTCTTGGGGGGGCAGGGCCTCGAAAATCTTGAACAGTTGGGCGCGCGCTGCGCCATCGTTCCAGTCGCGGTCCAGTTTGAACAAATCCAGCAAAGTGCTGATCGCCTCGTCGCTTTTGCCAGCGGCGTGCAAGGCAAGGGCAAGGTCGATATAGGCCTGACGGTTGGCAGGATCGGCGGCCAAAGCGCGGCGCAGATCATCTTCTGGGCCAGCGGATGCGGCGGCACGGGCAAGGTCGATTTGCGCGCGCAGGGGGGCAAGCTCTTTTGCAGAGGCAATCGCGGCTGGCGCGGCGGCCAGCAATTCTTCGGCGCGGGTCAAATCACCTGCCGCCAGATGCGCGCGGATCAGCCCCGCATAGGCCTGCGCATTTTCAGGGTCTTCGCCCAAAACGGCGGCATAGGTTTCGATCGCGTCCAGCACGGCGCCCTCGGCCAGCATCGCATCGGCGGCGGCAATCGCATCGGCCAACCCGCCATCAGGTTCGGGCGACATCGCGACAAGCTTTGCCACAAAAGCCGCGACTTCCGACCCGGGTATCGCGCCTTGGAACCCATCCACAGGTTTACCTTGGAAAAAGGCATAGACTGTGGGGATGGATTGAATACGCATCTGGCCCGCGATGCCTTGGTTTTCATCGACATTGACCTTGACCATTTTGACGCGGCCCTTGGCCCCATCCACCGCCGCCTCTAGCGCGGGGCCAAGCGTTTTGCACGGCCCGCACCATGGCGCCCAGAAATCTACGATCACGGGCACATCCATAGATGCGTCGATCACATCGGCCATAAAGCTGGCCTCATTGGTGTCTTTGACATAGGGACTTGCGGGTTTGGTTGCGCCTAATTTTGCGCCAAGGGTAGGGGTGCCGAACATGGGTCTGTTTCCAAGTATGGGTTGCTTGCCCCTATATGCGCGCGATACGCTGCAATTTGAAGAGGTATGACGTATATAATTTTGCGAATATATGGGGGCTGACTATGGCGCTGGTTTTGTGTTTTGGGGATAGTAACACATACGGCACGCCGCCGATTGTGGATTTGGGCAAATCTGAACGGTTTGATCCGCACACCCGCTGGCCGCGCCTGATGGCGGCGCAGGCGGGGGTTGATCTGGTGGAAGAGGGCCTGCCCGGGCGCACCACCATGTTCGACGATCCTGTGATGGGCGCGCATATGAACGGGCAGACGGGGCTAAAGATCGCGCTGGAAAGCCACGGGCCGATTGATCTGTTGGTGATCATGCTTGGAACAAATGACGTAAAGGCGCGTTTTACGGCCCTGCCTGCGCAGGTGCAGGGCGGTCTGTCCAGCCTGTTGGACATTGCCCAGCACCGCCTGATGCAAGAACGTCACGGCGGGTTTCAGATTTTGGTCATTGCCCCGCCGCCCGTGTTGGAACAGGGGCCGATCCGCCACGAATTCTTTGGCGGCGCAGAACGGTCTGCCCACTTAGCGCGGCTCTACGCCGGTCTTACCGCCGCGCGAGGCGTGCATTTCATGGATGCTGGCGCGCATATTGCCGTCAGCCCTGTGGACGGGGTGCATTTTGATGCCGCCGCGCATGGGGCCTTGGCCGCTGCCGTGGCGGCCAAGGTGAAGGCGACACTTGCTTAGTCGGATGAGGATTTGGCCCATAGGTTGATATCCTTTTCCTCGGATATCCGATCAATTTGGGCCAGCTCCGCATCCGTAAAGGTAAGGTTATCAATCGCGCCAACGCAGTCAATAATCTGCTCGGGTTTGGACGCGCCAATCAATGCGCTGGTTATCCCGCCGCGCCGCAAAACCCATGCAATCGCCATTTGCGCCAGCGTTTGGCCCCGCGCCGCTGCCATATCATTCAGCGCCCGAACCGAGGCCAGCGCCTGCGGGGTAATCACAGCGGGATCAAGCGACTTGCCTTGCGCGGCGCGACTGCCCGCTGGAATCCCGTTCAGATATTTCGTCGACAAAATCCCCTGCGCCAGTGGGGTAAAGGCGATAGAGCCGATGCCAAGGTCTTGTAACGTGCCTTTCAGCCCATCGGTTTCGACCCAGCGATTGAGGATGTTATAGCTGGGCTGGTGGATCACGCAGGGCGTGCCAAGGCCTTTCAAGATCGCCGCAGCCTCGCGCGTGCGGGCGGCGTTATAGGACGAGATTCCCACATACAGCGCGCGGCCCGACCGCACGATATAATCCAGCGCGCCCATGGTTTCTTCCAAAGGCGTGTCTGGGTCTAGGCGGTGCGAATAGAAAATGTCGACATAGTCCAGCCCCATCCGTTTCAGCGACTGGTCACAAGACGCAATCAAATACTTGCGTGACCCCCATTCGCCATAGGGCCCCTGCCACATGTCATAGCCCGCCTTGGAGGAAATGATCATCTCGTCGCGGTAGGGCGCGAAATCTTCGGCCATGATACGGCCAAAGGCGGTTTCGGCGCTGCCTGCGGGGGGGCCGTAATTGTTGGCCAAATCAAAATGTGTGATGCCAAGGTCAAAGGCGGTGCGGCACATCGCCTGTTTGGTCGCGTGCGGCGTATCATCGCCAAAATTATGCCACAGCCCAAGGCTGACGGCGGGCAATTTCAGCCCAGATTTGCCACAGCGATTGTAGATCATACGGTCATAGCGGCTGTCTGCGGCGCGGTATGGGGGTGGGATAAAGGGCATCGGCGTCTCCTGTTTCGGGCAACTTTTCCGCTTTTCCGCCGATGGTCAAGCGCGGGCTGCTGTTTGGTTGCATCAGGCAGTTATCCACGGCATACTGTGGATAACTCGAGCAGAGGCTACAATGACTGGTTGTTCAAACTGGCGCAGCGCAATTTTGGCCACATTATTTTGTGGTTTGGCATCTGGCCCCAGTTTTGGGCTAGACCGTGTAGAATTTACAGTGACCGACGACGCTGGCGCGCTGGCGTCAAGCTTGCGGGCAGCATCGCTTTTGATGCCGATGGCACGGGGCAGCAGCGACGCGCCGCAGGAAATTCTGGCCAAAGCGCGGCAGGAATATGCAGTTCTTGTTGATACGCTTTATGCCAATGGCCATTATGCAGCCGAGGTGCGAGTTAAGGTCGATGGCGTGGAAGCTGCCGATATTGCCCTTTTGGATGTTCCAAAATCCATTGGCACCATCACCGTCACCGTGACGGCCGGGCCCCTGTTTGTGTTTGATCAGGCGCGGGTGGCCCCAGTGCCCGAATGGTCGCGCCCGATTGACGGGTTTGCACTGGGCCAGCCTGCCAAAAGCGGGCTGATCGTTGATGCCACAGCGCGCGGGATCGAGGATTGGCGCACGCTGGGCCATGCCAAGGCCGAAGTGTCACAATCGACCCTGCTGGCGGATCACGCGCAAAAGACTGTCACGGCAGATGTCACAATCGACACTGGCCCCGTGCTGCGCTTTGGCCCGCTGACCATTCAGGGCGCGCAATCCATGCGCGCGGCGCGCATTGCTGCCATTGCGGCCTTGCCCGAAGGCAAAGTATTCTCGCCCGCTGATCTGGAACGTGTGGCCAAACGTCTGCGCCGCACGGGGGCGTTTCGGTCTGTCGTGATGGAAGAGGCGGAAAAACTGCAAGGCGATACAGTGCCGATCACAGCGGTTTTGGTCGAAGAAAAGCTGCGCCGTCTGGCGGTTTCGGCGGATGTCGCCTCGTTGGAAGGGCTATCATTGGGCGTATCGGCGGCCCATCGCAACCTGTTTGGCGGGGCGGAAAAGCTGACGCTGGCCGCATCTGCCAGCCGCATCGGGGTAGACACGGGCGGTCTGGATTACACATTATCCGCAGGGTTTGAGCGCCCCGCCACCTTTACACCCGACACCACTTTTGCCTTGGGCGTGGTCTTTGACCGCGAACAAGATGTGCGCACCACCAATGACGCGCTCAGCGTCACCGCCAAACTGACGCAGTATTTCACCAATTCGCTGACGGGCAATGGCGGCGTGGCCTATAGCGTTTCGCGCGCGGTTGACCCGAAAGGCACCAGCATTTACCGCACCTTGTCCTTTCCGTTTGGCCTGTCATGGGACACGCGCAACGTGAAGAAAAGCGCGTCTGACGGTGTTTACATCACCTCGACTGTCAAACCCTTTATCGGTTTTGGCGCGGCAGAGAATGGCGCGCGCATTGGCCTTGATGCGCGGGGGTATCGCGCGGTGACGCGGTCTGAAAGCTTGGTGCTTGCCCTGCGTGTGCAGGCAGGGATGATCGTAGGCTCTAGCCTTGCTGGCACCCCGCGCGAGGATTTGTTTTATTCTGGGGGGCCTGCCACCGTGCGCGGTCAGCCTTACAAATCGCTGGGTATCAGCGCGCTTGTCGGAAGTGATGGAGCGCCATTTCAAACGGGCGGCACGCATTACTTGGGCGGATCATTCGAAGCGCGCCAAAAGGTCAGTCAAAATTTTGGTCTTGTCGGGTTTGTCGATGCTGGGCGCATTGATCTTGGCGGCTTTTTTGCAAGCGCAGGAAATTGGCACGCGGGGGCAGGGCTGGGCCTGCGCTATATGACGGCCATTGGCCCTGTTCGGCTGGATGTGGCGCGCCCGATTGGCGGGGCAACGGGGAATGGCACGCAAATTTACGTCGGCATCGGGCAGGCATTTTGATGCGCAATAGGATACGACCCTTTGTCATTTCTGCCCTGCTGGGCCTTGCGGCACTGGCAGCCTCGGCGCAAACCAGCGACGAGGCGCGCGACCGCGATTATCTGACCGCGCTGCTAGAAGATAACCTTTCGGGCGCTGGGCGGCAGGTGGTGATCGAAGGTTTTGCAGGGGCGCTGTCCTCGCGCGCGACGATGCAAAGCATGACCATTGCCGATGACGCAGGGGTTTGGATGACCCTGAAAGATGTGACGCTGGATTGGCAGCGCAGCGATTTGCTGCTGGGTCGATTGACCGTCAACAGCCTTTCGGCGGGGGAAATTGATCTGGCACGGATGCCAAGTGCCGAAGACGAGATCACCGCCGAAGTGACGCCCTTTGCCTTGCCCGAATTGCCCGTTGCCATTTCCATTGGCAGCTTAAGTGTGGACGCCTTGCATCTTGCTGCGCCGATTTTGGGCCAAGAGGTGATTGCCAGCGCAACCGCCACCCTAACGCTTGCAGCGGGCGAGGGGCAGGGGCAGATAACCCTGACGCGCAGCGACGAACATGCGCCAACGGGCCGTGCTGCGCTGTCCGCCAGTTTTGCCAATGCCACGCGCACCCTCTCCATCGATCTGGATGCGCGAGAGGGCGCAGGCGGGATATTGGCCCAGCTATTGGGTATTCCCAATGCACCCGCGTTGGAATTGGTCACCAAAGGCGATGGCCCGCTGTCGGATTTTGCCGCGCAGATCGACCTGCGCAGCGACGATACGTCAAGGCTGGTCGGCCGCCTGCGGCTTGGCACGGCGCTGGCGGAAACCGATAAGGCGATCGGCACGTTCAATTTGGACGTTTCAGGCGATCTTGCCCCGTTGATGCAACCCGATTACCGCGCGTTTTTCGGAACGCAATCCACCCTACGCGCGGCAGGTGAAACGCGCGCGGGTGGCGGCATTGATGTGCGCAGCCTTGATCTGACCACGCAGGCGATGCAGTTTAGCGGCGCAATGGTGCTAACAGCTTCGGGTCTGCCCGAACGGTTTAGCCTGCAAGGCACGATTGGCGCGGCAGATGGGCGCCCTTTGATTTTGCCGCTGGGGCTTGATCTGCCAGCCGCAATCACCCATGGCCAGATCAATGCCCATTTTGATGCGGCGCAAAGCGATGAATGGCAAGCCTCGGCCAGTTTGATCGGCTGGGCGCAAGACGATCTGCGCATCAATCGCAGCGAAGTGTCGGCAAAGGGCATTTTGGCGCTGGGTAAGGCTGCGGCCTTTGATGCCGACATCACCTACAGCGCCGAAGGTGTGCAGCCCGCACGGGTGTCGCTGGCGCGGGCGCTGGGTTCGGTGATTTGGGGACAGGGGCGGCTGGCATCCGATGGGGCTGGGCCGCTGCGCCTGCAAGGGTTTTCCCTGCAGGGCGAAAATTACGCATTGGGGCTGGATGGCACGCTATCGGGTGTGACCTCGGGGCTAAATTTTGCGGGCCAGATCACCGCCAGTGCCGATGATCTGGCGCGGTTTTCAGACCTTTTGGGCCGGCCGATGGCAGGGGCGGCAAAGGCAAGCTTTGCAGGCGATTATGCCTTGTTGACGGGCGGGTTTGACGCCGATGTGTCGGCCCGCGCGCAAGATCTGGCGCTGGGCATCCCCAAACTGGACGCCATGCTGCAAGGCGCATCGCAGATAAATGTTTCTGCGGCGCGGGGAACAGGCGGGATTGATCTGCGCGCCTTTTCTGTGCGCGCGCGGGGCGGCAGCGCAGATTTGGCGGGCAAGATAGCCACCAAAAACGCAAGCCTGAATGGCACGTTTTCCTTGGCCGATCTGCCGATGACAGACCGCGGTTTTGGCGGCACTATTCGGGGCGATATGGCGATGACGGGCGGCCTGAATGACGCGCTTGTTTCCCTGAATGCGCAGGCAAAAGGGCTGGTTTTGCCCTTTGCGCAGGCGAATGCCGTTCTGGGGCCACAAACCGAGGTTACGGCAAAACTGCGATTGGTGCGCTTTGCAGTGCAGGATCTTGACGCATCGTTGACCTCGTCGCAATTGACCCTGCACATCGCGCAAAAAGGCGCGCAGAACGGCGTTGAAATTTCAGCAGGTTTGGCAAACTTGGGCGTTGTCTTGCCAGAGTTTCCAGGCGCATTGACACTTTCAGGCCGCGCGCAGACCGCCGCCGATGGGGCGATTTTGGATGTATCGGTGCAAGGCCCTGCCGCCCTGAATGCGCGCATATCAGGCACGGTCAGCACAGGGCAAAGCAATGATCTGACGGTGACGGGCCGCGCGGATGCGGGGCTGATCAACGCCTTTATTGCGCCCCGCAGCCTGTCGGGCGCGGTGAGTTTCGATTTGGGACTGCGCGGTGCGCCCAGCCTGACCAATCTGCAAGGCAGCATTGCCCTGACAGGCGGACAAATGGCCGACCCAAGCCTGCCGTTTTCGCTGAAACAGATCGCGGCGCAGGGGCAAATGACGGGCGGCACAATGACCCTGTCAGTGCAAACGCAAGCCAGCACAGGCGGCACTATTACGGCACAGGGCACCTTGGGCACAGCGCCGCCCTATGCCGCCAATCTGGCGATTGCGCTGCGCGATTTGGGCCTGCGCAGCAGCGACTTTTATGACAGTTCGGTGTCGGGCGATCTGGCCCTGTCGGGGCCAGTTTTGGGCGGCGCGCGCCTTGTAGGCGCGATTGAACTGGGCCGCACCGAGGTGCAACTGCGCCCTACAAGCCTAAATTCCCTGACCTCCCTGCCAGGCCTGCGCCATATCGGGGACAGCGCGGCGGTGCGCCAAACCCGCGCTCGCGCTGGGCTTTTGGCCATCGAAAAGGCAGCGTCAAATGCCCCTCCGATTGATTTGGACATCACAGTGCGCGCCGACAATCGTCTTTTTGTGCGCGGGCGCGGGCTGGACGCTGAGCTGGGCGGCGAGTTGCGCCTGCTGGGCAGCACTGCAAATGTGCGCCCCAGCGGTGCGTTCGATCTGGTGCAAGGGCGGTTCGAATTGCTTGGCAAACGGCTGGATTTGGAAGAGGTGCGGCTGGAATTGCAAGGTGAGTTGATCCCCTATCTGTCGCTGCGCGCGGTGAATGTGAAGGGCGCCGTAACCACCACCGTTATCATCGACGGGCCTGCAATAGACCCGGATTTCCGCTTTAGCGCCTCGCCCGAGATGCCCGAAGAAGAGATTTTGGCCCAGCTTTTGTTTGACCAAAACTTGGCGGGGCTGTCGCCGCTGCAGGCGGTGCAACTCGCGGGGGCGATTGCCACGCTTGCAGGCAAAGGCGATGGGCTGCAGGCCAATATACGCAAAAGGTTGGCCTTGGATAACCTTGATTTGCAAACAACCGAGGAAGGAACCGCTGCTTTGACAGCGGGCAAATATGTGTCGAAAAACACTTATACCGAATTGTCCGTTGAATCCGCTGGCAAGCAAAAGATAGATTTCAGCTATGATCTGAACAGCAAGATCAAACTGCGTGCAGGGGTCAGCAGCACGGGCAGTGTTGGCGCGGGGATCGAATTTGAAACGAATTACTAGGCGCCGCTAGGGTAGGTGCGCGCGCGGTTTGCGGGCGCGTTCCGCATCGACCGCCGCACCCAAAAGCACGGCGTAGGCGCTGACGTAAAGCCACATCAAAAGCACCACCACCGCCCCGATAGAGCCGTAAATCTGGTTGTAAGTGGCGAAATTGCCCAAGTAAAACACCAGCCCGCGCGTGGCCGCCACCCATAGAACCACCGCCACCAGCAGCCCCCAAGACAAAAGCGGCGGCTTATGCTTGGCCCCGAAATTCGGCCCCATTTGATAGGCAAGACCAACCCCCAAAATCGCCGCCACCGTGCCCAAAACCAAATTGGAACGGGTCAGAAACTGCGGATTGACCTGATCCATCGGCAAGAATGCCATGGCCAGTGGCACGGCGATCGCCATGACCAGAACCGCCAAAATCAGCCCAATAAAAACAAAGGTCAGCAAAATCGCCCGTATTTGGTGCCAATGGCCCGCGCGGTTGGGCAGGTGGTGAATGGCGTTCAGACCGCGCATCAGCGCCGCAACCCCCGCCCGCGCCGCCCAAAGCGCCACCAATGTCGACAAAACGGTCGTCAGACCCAAATTGCCCGAATTCATCGATAGCAATGTTTCGACTTGGGATTGCAACAGCGCCAGTGCCTCGGCGGGCAGAAATCCGCGCAGCAGCGCCAACTCTTGGCGGATCACGTCCGAATTGGCCACCGCGCCCCAAATGGCGATAATGGCAGCGGCGGCAGGAAAAATTGCCAAAAAGGCATAAAACGCCATGCCCGCGGCAATAAGGTCTAGTTCGGCTGCCTCTATCCTGCGGTAGAAATGCCAAAAACTGGCGCGCAGGCGGGGCAGAAAGGGGAACAAGGTTCGGCGCATGGGGAAAAGATAGGGTTTCCCCCGGCCTGTGCAACCCTTTTCACATGAGGCGCCGGCCCGCCGCAGGAAGCGATAGCATCTCTTCGATATGCGGAAGTAAGGTGTCGCAGACTTCGCGGTGAACATAAGGGCCTGGCAGGCTGGCAGCGATGGGCAGCTCGTCTGCCTCAAACGCCATGCCTTCCAGCCCCATCGCCCGCGCTTCGGGCGAGGCCACGGCATAGACAGTGCGGGCGGCGTGATTGGCGATTTCGGCCATCATCTCGGCATCAATCAGCAAGGGCGCGGTGAACAAATCGGCCTTTTCGGCGCGCGGTTTGGGCATGGCATCGCCTGCCCACAGCAACGCCGCATGCCGCCCGATCCCCGACAAAAGCCCGCGCATATGCGACAGCCAATCTTGCCGCAGGCCCTGCGCCACCTGTTCAAATGCGCGCGGCGAGACGATTTGCAATGTGTGCAGCAGATGGCGCGTAAAGTGAAACTCGGTAAAATCGACGGTTGGGAACAAGGCGCGCAACTGCGGGCTGGCGGACAAAAACCGATCATTGCGGCGCGGATGCACGGTGTAAAAGCGGTTCGAGATATTCTGCGCGCCAAGCACCTGCACCACGACGGCGGCCGCGTTGGCCGCCGCATCCAAAACGATTTGATCGTTCAGAAATACATCAGGCCCCGCATTTTGCAGCCCGAAATTGGCCACAGGCAGGCCAAGTTCCTTTTCCAGCAAATCTGGAAACGGGTATTTCACGCAGCGGCCATAGGCCTCTGACCCGCCCAGAACAGCGATAAACACCCGTTCGGTATCGCGTTTCGGCCCGCGAAACAGCAGCCGCGATGACCCATATCTGCACGTTGCATAATCCAGCGCCCCCGCGCTGGGAAAGGCAAAAGCCATATCCACACCACCTGTTTATTCACCCAAAGCCAGAATGCCTGCAAAACCTTGCCAAACCGCTAAAGATCGCATTTTCACCAATTGCCCCGCATTTGCCGCCAATTGGCCCCGCCCTTGCACCTTTGCCCGCTTGCAGCGTAAACTGTGCGCGACAAAAGGAGCCGCTGGTGAATATACAATCCGTGGGAATTGTGGGCGCAGGCCAGATGGGCAACGGCATTGCGCATGTTTTTGCGCAGGCGGGCTATGATGTGCTGCTGAACGACATCAACGCTGATGGATTGGCGCGCGCGCTGCAAACCATCACCCGCAATCTTGATCGCCAAATTGCCAAAGGCAAGCTGACCGAGGCCGAGAAATCCGCCGTGCTGGCGCGGATCAAAACCACGCAAGTGCTGGCCGAATTGGGCCCCTGCGATTTGGTTATCGAGGCGGCGACCGAACGCGAAGACATCAAAAATGCGATTTTTGAAGGGCTAAAGCCGCATCTGGCACAGCACACGATTCTGACCAGCAACACTTCGAGTATTTCGATCACGCGGCTGGCCTCGCGCACGGATCGGCCCGAAAAATTTATGGGCTTTCACTTTATGAACCCCGTGCCCGTGATGCAATTGGTCGAACTGATCCGCGGCATTGCCACCGATAAAGACACCTATGACACGCTGCTAAATGTCGTCGTGCGCCTTGGCAAAACCGCCGCCAGCGCCGAGGATTTTCCCGCATTTATCGTGAACCGCATCTTGATGCCGATGATCAATGAGGCGGTCTATACCCTGTATGAAGGGGTGGGGTCGGTAAAATCCATCGACGAATCGCTGAAACTTGGGGCCAATCACCCGATGGGGCCGCTGGAGCTGGCCGATTTCATCGGGCTGGACACCTGCCTTGCGATTATGAATGTGTTGCATGACGGTTTGGGCGATACGAAATACCGCCCTTGCCCATTGCTGTCGAAATATGTCGAGGCGGGCTGGCTGGGGCGCAAAACTCAGCGCGGGTTTTACGATTACAGGGGCGAAGTGCCCGTGCCGACGCGGTAACTACTGCGTCTTGCCGCCCAAGGCCAGCGTATGCGCGCGCAGCCACGCCAAAAACCCGCGCGGGTTTCCTTCCCATTTATCCAGCTCGGATGCATCCAGCGGCGCGCCGATAAAGGGGCGCTGCGGTTTGTTCAGGGCGCGCTTGATCTCATACAAAAGCAGGCCCTGACGCAGCGAATCTGACAAAAGATTTGCAATCAAAAACGCCCGCGAGTTTTGGCCCACAAAGCATATCGGCAAAATTTTGGCTTTGGATTTTTGAATCATCTTATGGGTAAAGACGTTCCATTCCGCCTCGATCGCGGGGCCAAAGAAGGTTTCCGACATGGCCACTTTGCCCGCGGGAAACAGAATGATCGCGCCCCCCGCCTTCAAATGCGCCATCGTGTCGTTGCGCATTTGCAGGCCCAACTCGCGCGCGTTGTCTTCGTGCGGAAAGGGGACGGGGATCATAAATTCTTCAATTTCGGGTATGCCCGTCAGCAACGAACGGGTCAAAATCTTGAAATCGGGCCGCACGCGCGACAGCATCTCGCCCATGACCATGCCATCGACCAGCCCATGCGGATGGTTGGCGACCACCACCAGCGCGCCTGTTTTGGGAATGCGCGCAATTTCTTCGGGCGGGGTCAAAATATCAATGCCCATTTGGCGAATGGCTTTTGACCAAAATGGCGCACCAAAGGGCACACCCGTGCGTTCAAAATTCCGAATCGCGCGCAGCAGCGTCACTTTGGCCGTCAGCCATTCAATCGTGCGAATCGTGCCTGCCTTGAAGGGGTTTTTGAACGTGCCCGCGTAGGACAGGCGGCGCATGTCGTATTCTTTGGCAACAGGCGTTACCTTTGGCGCGTCTGCAGCGGTGTCGGGCAAGTCTGTCACGCCGAAAGTGCCTTTTTCAAAAATCTTCGCCAAAGCGATTGGCGACCAACTGGGTCAGGGCGCTGTCCAGCGCATCGGCCTGCGGGCCCGAGGTTTCCACCTGAATAGAGGTTCCGCGCGAGGCTGCCAACATCAAAAGTCCCATAATCGAATCGCCCGATACGTCCATCCCGTCTTTCGTCACGGTGCAAGTGGCGTCAAACTGTTCGACAACCTCAACAAATTTGGCCGAGGCGCGGGCGTGCAGACCCTTTTCGTTGATAATGTTCAAAACCAGATTGCCCATCAGCGTGACCCACCAATATCCATTGAATCCAAATATTTACGCCCCGCTTCCAGCGCCAAAGCCACGGCTTCGTCCACGGCCAAATCCCGCGATTTGGCCAATTTGATCAGGGTTGGCAGGTTCGCGCCGTAAATGATGCGCCGCCCGCTTCCCGCGCAGGCCATCAGCGATAGGTTCGACGGCGAGCCGCCAAACATATCTGTCACCATCACCACACCTGCGCCGCGATCAACCTGATCGGCAGCGCTGCAAATCTCGGCCTGTTTGGCGGCGCGATTGTGGTCGTCCTCGATGGAAATCGCCACCATATCGGCCTGTTTGCCCACCACATGCTCGACCGCGGCAAGGTATTCCCGCGCAAGCCCTCCATGTGCAACGATCACAATGCCGATCACGCAGAAACATCCTTTGACTGTAAAGGCAGGGCCGTGGCCCTACGCTCTAATTCCCGATGACGTTTTGACACTGGCCAGCCCGCATCTGCAAGCACTTTGGCAAGTTTTTCTGCAATGGCAACCGAACGATGTTGCCCGCCCGTGCAGCCAAAGCCGATAGATAAATGCGCCTTGCCTTCGCGGCGATGGGCGGGCAGCAGCAGCAAGATCAGATCCTGCACCTTATCAAAAAACGGCTCGAACAAAGGGTCTGCCGCAACAAAAGCCGCCACTTCGGCATCTGTGCCGTCTTTGTCGCGCAGACGGGCCTGCCAATGCGGGTTTGCCAAAAAGCGGCAATCCAGCACCACATCAAGGCCGCGCGGAAGTCCCCGCTTATAGCTGAAAGACTGCACCGACACAGCCATTTGGTCGGCCGCGCTGCGCGAAAACCAGCGGGCGATTTCGGCCTTTAGATCGTGCGGGGTCATTTCGGTGGTGTCAATCAGGTGATCGGCGCGGGTGCGAATCGGGGCAAGCAGGTCAATCTCGCGGCTGATACCTTCGGTTGGGGTTTCGGCCATTGCCAAAGGGTGGCGGCGCTTGGTTTGGTTATACCTGCGGATCAGTTCCGAGGGCGAGCAATCAAGATAGATCACCTCTGGCGCGCGGCGTGGATCGCGGGTTAGTTGGTCGATCAACTCGATCAGCGCGGCGGCGGAAAAATCGCGGTTGCGCACGTCAAGGCCCAGCGCGATGGGCCTGCCAATATTTGGCCCTTCGATCAAGTGCGGCACCAGCGATAGCGGCAGGTTGTCGATCACCTCATATCCCAAATCCTCTAGCGCGTGTATCGCCGTTGATCTGCCAGCGCCAGAGGGGCCAGTGATCAGAACCAAAGCGTTGGATAGGGCCTCGGGCTCGGCTGCGGTCATGTTTCGCGGTCACTTTGCAGGGTTAATCGCTGCGGGTTCCAAGCAGATAGCACATCAATAGCGCTGGGAAATGGGGGCCAGTTTGGACATGCAGCAAATCTAACGCAACGCCAGCCAGTGGCAAGTGTCGACGTGGCGGAAGCCGCATTTGGGCGGCGGGCGGCGCTTCGCCCAGATCAACGGCAGCGGTCAGGGTGGCGTGCGGCAGGTTCGGCAGGCGCAAAATGCCGATACCGCGCGCCTCGATCAGGCCAGCAAGGTTGGGCGGCGGGCTGGCGATAAGCTGTCCATCCACGGCGCGAATGTCGCAGCGATCATCGGCCACCAAAACCGCCCCCAGGGCGATCAGCTGCAAAGCAAGGGTCGACTTTCCCGCGCCAGAGGGGCCAAGGATCAGCAGGCCCTTGCCTTGGGCTGCGATGCAAGTTGCGTGGATATTTTGTGCGGCGGGTAAATCGGTGTCAGCCACTGCCCCAGCGCCTAAATCGGCAGACCAACGACAAAGCGCGCGCCAAGCGGTTCGGACAGCGCGTCGGCTTTGGTTGGGCGGATATTTTCAGCCCAGATCACACCGCCATGCGCCTCGACGATTTGTTTGGAAATCGACAGGCCAAGGCCTGAATTATTGCCAAAATGAGTTGGCGGGCGGTCTGAATAAAAGCGTTTGAATACCTTGGCGAGGGCCTGTTCGGGAATGCCTGGCCCCGTATCTTCGACCACCACCAAAAGGCGGTTTTCGCGCCGACGTGCCCAAACCCGCACCGCATCGCCATCTTCGCAAAAGGAAATGGCATTGGTGATCAAGTTCACAAAAACCTGCGCAAGCCGTTCTTCCAACCCGCGCACCATCACCGGTTCGGCCGGGAAATCGGTGATAAATTCGACGCCTTTTTCTTGCGCCTGCGCGCCCAAATGGTCGCAAAGGCGGGTTAGGGTTTGCACCAAATTGATATTGGTTTCCTGTTCCTTCACCAATTCGCTATCGAGCCTAGAGGCGTTGGAAATATCGGTAACCAAACGATCCATGCGGCGCACGTCATGTTCGATCACTTCCAGCAGTTTTTCGCGTTGGTCGTCGCGCTGCGCCACGCGCATCGTTCCCACGGCCGAACGCAGGCTTGCCAGCGGGTTTTTGATTTCGTGGGCAACATCAGCGGCGAATTGTTCGTTCGCATCAATACGGTCGTAAAGGGCGGCAACCATGCCGCGCATCGCCACCGACAGACGGCCAATTTCATCGGGCCGCGCTGCAAGATCGGGAATGCGCACCCGCCCCGCCTGCATTTTGCTGACGTTGCGGTCGCGCCCCATTTCCGCCGCCGCAGCAAGGTCGGACAGCGGGTTGGCGATGGTCGAGGCCAGCACCATCGACAGCCCCGTCGAGACCAAAAGCGCGATCAGAAACATGCGCAAAATCTGCTCGCGCTCATTGCGCACCAGACGATCAATTTCTCCCGCGGGCGAGGTCAGGGCAACCACCCCCAAAATCTGCCCGTTTTGCATCACAGGGGTTGCGACCGAAAACGTCGCCCCCTCTTGCCCTTGGGTGGTTTGCACAGCGGTTTCGCCCAAAATCGCGCGGCCAAACAGATCGCGCGCCAGCGCCTCGCCATTGATGGGGGCGGAAGTTTGGCCCGCGCCAAACAGGCCCGACACCATGTTCCAAATCCGATCCAGAAAATCGGTGATCAATGTCGAGGTCGGCGCAGAAACGGGGGCCAGATCATCGCCCGTTCCGACAGTTTGCGCTGCAATCACACCCGCAGAAGACAGCAAAAACACCTGAACCCCATTGCTGACGGTGATATCGGTCAGTGCATTTGGCAAGGTGCCATCCGCGCCCGCGCCCGCACGCAGCACATCGGCGACAAGGCGCGCTTCGGCAACCAAACCCGCCTCGCGCTGCACAACAAGACTGTCGCGGAACGGGTTCAAAAACAGCACACCCGCCACCAAAATAACCAATGCCAGCAGGTTAAAAATAATGATTTTTCGCGCAAGCGGCGATTTGTTCAACGAAAAGAAGCCACGCTTGCCGCGCCCACTTTGCAAGGTTTGATCGGACAGAACATCAGGCGATACCCAATCTTCGCCCAAGATCACCTGACCTTGGGCGGTGCCTTGATCCACTGCTTTGCCAGAGAGTGGAAATTTTTGCGCGGCTGTCATTTGTGGCCGTTACTCTTCGTTGTAACGATAGCCAATGCCATAAAGTGTTTCGATGGCGTTAAAATCATCGTCCACCATACGCATTTTCTTGCGCAGACGTTTGATATGGCTGTCGATGGTGCGGTCGTCGACGTAAATCTGGTCGTCATAGGCCACGTCCATCAACTGATCGCGGCTTTTCACAAAGCCTGGGCGCTGGGCAAGGGCCTGAAGCAGCATAAATTCGGTGACGGTCAGCGCCACGTCGCGGCCTTTCCAAGACACGGCATGGCGCAGCGGGTCCATGCGCAGATTGCCGCGTTCGATCACCTTTGTTTCTTCGGTTACGGCCACTTCGCCCGTGGCAATCGCCTCGTTGCGGCGCAGCAGAGCGCGAATACGTTCGACCAAAAGGCGCTGGCTGAAAGGTTTGGTCACATAATCATCTGCACCCATGCGCAGGCCCAACACCTCGTCAATCTCGTCGTCTTTCGAGGTGAGGAAGATCACTGGCAGGGTCGATTTCTGCCGCAGACGTTGCAGCAAATCCATCCCATCCATACGGGGCATTTTGATATCTAGCACCGCCAAATCAGGCATGCGGCGGTTGAACGCGTCCAAAGCGGACTGACCATCGTTATGGGTTTCCACCTCAAAGCCTTCGGCCTCAAGGGTCATGGATACCGACGTCAGGATGTTTCTGTCGTCGTCAACTAGGGCTATTCTGGCCATGGGGGCGTCCTTTTCTGCTCGGCTGCCTGATTTTTGCGGTATATTGTTATTTTCGCACAAAAGAATCAACCGTTAAGTGCGAATCACCCAAGGCCCCACAAGATTTAGCGTGTTTTCGTGCGCTGGCATGGCGAAATTGTCTCATATCGGAAACGGCGGGCAAAATGGTTGCGCTAACATCAAAATGGTTGCGCTAACAGTCGCAAACCCTTCTATTCTAATAGAAATCTGCGTGTTATAGGCCCGATATGGCCCCTCGGAGGAGGGGGCAGATCGGCGGCTCTGGCCCGAGCCGCATCAGGGTGTTCTCGCCATTTTCGGCGAATAAGGGAGCTTGCAGGATGACCACCGCGACCGTTTTGGAAGGACGTGTGAACCCCAGCCAAAGGCTGGAAGATCAGGGTATCAATGGTCTGGGCCACGTCTATTACAACTATGGCGCGCCAAAACTGGTCGAAGCTGCCGTATCGCGGGGCGAGGGGCGTTTGGGCAATGGCGGGGCGTTTTTGGTCTCGACTGGGCAATTTACCGGCCGCTCGCCCAAGGATAAATTCGTGGTGCGCACGCCTTTGGTTGAAGGCACAATCTGGTGGGAAAACAACGCGCCGATGACGCCAGCGGCGTTTGATGCGCTGCACGCTGATATGCTGGCCCATATGAAAGGGCGCGATTACTTCGTGCAAGATCTGTTTGGCGGGGCCGATCCCGCCTATCGTCTTGATGTGCGGATGGTGACGGAACTGGCATGGCATGGCCTGTTTATTCGCCATCTGCTGCGCCGCCCCGAAGCCGCTGAACTGGATACATTCACCCCAGAATGGACAGTGATCAACTGCCCCAGCTTTAAGGCCGACCCAGCCCGCCACGGCTGCCGCACCCAAACTGTGATTGCGCTGAACTTTGACAAAAAGCTGATCCTGATCGCCAATACCGCCTATGCGGGCGAGAATAAAAAGGCCGTGTTCACGCTGCTGAACTACCTGTTGCCAGAACGCGGCGTGATGCCGATGCACTGCTCGGCCAACCACGCGATTGGCAACCCAGGCGATGCGGCGGTGTTCTTTGGCCTGTCGGGCACGGGCAAAACCACGCTGTCAGCAGACCCGTCGCGCACGCTGATCGGCGATGATGAACACGGCTGGTCAGATCGCGGCACCTTCAACTTTGAGGGTGGCTGCTATGCCAAAACCATTAACCTTTCGGCAGAAGCAGAACCAGAGATTTACGCCACCACGTCAAAATTCGGCACTGTGGTGGAAAACATGGTGTTTGATCCCGAAACGCTGGAATTGGATTTCACCGATGCCAGCCTGACCGAAAACATGCGCTGCGCCTATCCGCTGGACTATATTTCCAACGCATCGGCCACGGGCATGGGCGGGCATCCGAAAAATGTTATCATGCTGACCTGCGACGCCTATGGCGTGCTGCCGCCCATTGCGCGCCTGACCCCTGCGCAGGCGATGTATCATTTCCTGTCGGGTTTTACCGCCAAAACCCCTGGAACCGAGCGGGGGGTGGTCGAGCCGACCCCAACCTTCAGCACCTGCTTTGGCGCGCCCTTTATGCCGCGCCGGCCCGAAGTGTACGGCAAACTGCTGCAAGAAAAGATTGCCCAGTTTGGCGCGACCTGCTGGCTGGTCAATACGGGCTGGACGGGGGGCAAATTTGGCACGGGCAAACGCATGCCAATCCGCGCCACCCGTGCCTTGTTGACAGCGGCCTTGGACGGGTCTTTGGCCCGCGCGAAATTTCGCCGCGATCCCAACTTTGGCTTTGAGGTGCCCGTCATGGTCGCGGGCGTGGACACGGGGCTTCTGGATCCACGCAGCACATGGGCCGATAAGGCCGCCTATGACGCAGCCGCGCAAAAACTGGTCGGCATGTTTGCTGAAAATTTTGGACAATATTTGCCCTTTATCGATGCCGATGTGAAAGCTGCTGCAATAGGCTAAATCTGGCGGGCAGTCTTGAATTGCGCCTGCGGTTGTGGTCTTGGTTCATCAGATCAACGCCGCAGGACGCAGCATGCATATCGAAAAAACCCCGCTTGAGGGCCTGCTGATTGTAGTGCCCAAACGCCATGGCGATGCGCGCGGTTGGTTTATGGAAACCTACGCGCGTGGCAGCTTTGCAGCCGTTGGAATTGATTTGACCTTTGTCCAAGACAATCATTCCATGTCTGGCCCCATTGGCACATTGCGCGGCCTGCATTACCAACGCCCGCCGATGGCGCAGGACAAACTGGTGCGCTGCACGCGCGGTGTCATCTATGATGTGGCGGTCGATGTTCGGGTGGGCAGCCCAACCTTTGGGCGCTGGTTTGGTGTCGAGTTAAGCGCCGAAAATGGCCTGCAACTGCTTGTCCCGATTGGGTTTTTGCACGGGTTTGTCACCCGCAGCGAAGGGGCAGAAGTGCAGTATAAAGTAACCGCCCCCTACTCTGCCGAATGTGACGGCGGTATTGCATGGGACGATCCTGACATAGGCGTTGATTGGGGCAACACTGCCCCGATTTTATCGGTAAAGGATACAACCGCCCCGCGACTGGCGGCGTTCAAATCTCCTTTCATCTACGGTGCGCTATGAAAATTCTGGTCACGGGCGGAATGGGGTTTATCGGGTCTGCTGTGGTGCGTCTGGCTGTCGCGCGTGGGCATGAGGTGATCAATCTGGACACCTTGACCTATGCCGCCTGCGAGGGGAATGTGGCCAGTGTTGCCGCCTCGAACCTGTATAGTTTTGAGCAGGCCGATATCCGCGACCGCGCCCGTTTGGATGAGGTGTTTGCCACCCACCGCCCCGAAGCCGTAATGCATCTTGCCGCCGAAAGCCATGTTGACCGTTCCATCGACGGGCCTGGTGATTTCGTGCAAACAAATATCACGGGCACGTTTAATATGCTTGAGGCCGCCCGCGCCTATTGGCAGGGGGCGGGACGGCCTGATGGTTTTCGCTTTCACCACATTTCAACCGACGAAGTTTTTGGCAGTCTGGGTGATGCAGGAAAATTCACCGAAGATACGCCCTACGATCCGCGCAGCCCCTATTCGGCCAGCAAAGCGGCCTCTGATCATCTGGTGCGCGCTTGGGGCGAAACCTATGGCCTGCCCGTGGTTCTGACTAACTGTTCCAACAATTACGGCCCCTATCATTTCCCCGAAAAACTGATCCCCGTGGTGATCTTGAACGCGCTTGCAGGGCGGCCCATTCCTGTTTACGGGCAAGGTAAAAATGTGCGCGATTGGCTTTATGTCGAAGATCACGCCGATGCCCTGCTGCTGGTTTTGGAAAAGGGCGCTGTAGGTCGAAGCTATAACATCGGCGGCGAGAATGAAGCGCAGAATATTGAGATCGTTCAGAAAATTTGCGCCCTTCTGGACGAGATGGCCCCATCGGGCGCGCCCCATGACAGGCTGATTACCTATGTCACCGACCGCCCCGGCCACGATCTGCGCTATGCGATTGACCCCTCGCGGATTCGCAGCGAACTGGGCTGGCGGCCATCTGTGACACTGGACGAAGGCCTGCGCCGCACTGTGCGCTGGTATCTGGATAACGAAGCGTGGTGGCAGCCTCTTCAGATGCGCGGCGGCGTGGGGCAGCGTTTGGGAACCAAAGCATGAAAGTTTTGGTCTTTGGCCAAACGGGGCAGGTCGCGCAAGAATTGGCGCGCAGTATTCCTATGGGTGTATCGGCGCGGTTCTTGTCGCGTGATCAGGCCAATTTCATGCATCCCGCCAGTTGCGCGGCAGTCGTGCAAGATTGCGATCTGGTGATTAACGCGGCTGCCTGGACGGGCGTTGATCTGGCCGAAAGCCACGAGGCGGAGGCCCAGACCGTTAACGCCGCCACCCCCAGCGCAATTGCGCGGGCCTGCGCGGCGCAAGGCCTGCCGATGATCCATATCTCGACCGATTATGTGTTTGATGGCACAGGCGATACGCCCTTTGACACGGGTCATCTCACCGCGCCGTTGGGGGCCTATGGGCGCAGCAAATTGGCGGGCGAAGTGGGTGTGCGCAATAGCGGCGTGCGCCATGTGATCCTGCGCACCTCTTGGGTGGTGTCGGCGCATGGCAGTAATTTTCTGAAAACCATGTTGCGGCTGGGCGCGCAGAAAGACAGCCTGAATGTTGTGGCTGATCAGATCGGCGGGCCAACCCCAGCAGCGGCGATTGCGGCAGCGGTTTGGGTCATAGCGCGCGCTTTGCACGCGGGCCATTCAGGCGGCACTTTCCACTTTTCTGGCGCGCCAGATGTGTCTTGGGCGGGGTTCGCTCGGGCGATTATGCAGGTCGCTAAACTGCCCTGCGCGGTGCAAGACATCCTGACGTCTGCCTACCCAACCCCCGCGCGCCGCCCCGCCAATTCGCGGCTGGATTGCAGCACATTGCAGCGCGATTTTGGGCTAACCCGCCCCGATTGGCAGGCCGCCCTTCCCGCCCTAATTCAGGAGATAAGCCCATGAAACGCAAAGGGATTATTCTGGCAGGTGGCACAGGGTCGCGCCTGTGGCCCATCACTTTGGGCGTGTCAAAGCAACTGCTTCCAATTCACGACAAACCTATGATCTATTACCCCCTGTCGGTGCTGATGCTGGGCGGTATCCGCGAGGTGGCGATCATCACCACGCCCGAAGATCAAGTGCAGTTTCAGCGCCTGCTGGGGGATGGCGCGCAATGGGGATTGCAGCTGACCTATATCATCCAACCATCCCCAGATGGGCTGGCGCAGGCCTATCTGCTGGCCCGCGATTTTCTGAACGGCGCGCCTTCGGTTTTGGTTTTGGGAGATAACATTTTCTTCGGTCACGGGTTGCCCGAAATGCTGGCGCAAGCGGATGCCAAGGCGCAGGGCGGCACTGTGTTTGGCTATCGCGTGTCCGACCCCGAACGCTATGGCGTGGTGGATTTCGATGCGCAGGGCAATGTGCGCGCGATCATCGAAAAGCCCGCCAATCCGCCGTCAAATTATGCCGTAACGGGCCTTTATTATCTGGATGCCCGTGCGCCCGATTTTGCGGCCCAGGTCAAACCTTCGCCGCGCGGAGAGTTGGAAATTGCAGACCTCTTAGAGATCTACCGCAGCGAGGGCAGCTTGAACGTCGAACGCATGGGGCGCGGTTATGCATGGTTGGATACGGGCACCCATGGCAGCCTGCTGGACGCGGGGAATTTCGTGCGCACGCTGGAAAACCGCCAAGGGTTGCAAGTGGGCTGCCCCGATGAAATCGCCTATCGGGAGGGGTGGATTTCGCGGGACGATTTGGCAGCAAGGGCCAAGCTTTACGCCAAGAACGATTACGGGCGATATTTGGCGGCGATTGTCGCCGAGCGCGGATAGAAGGGGGCGCTCGCGCCCCCTCGCTACGCTCACCCCCTGAGGATATTTGTAGAGCAGGGAAGCAGGCAGATTGTTTGCCCTTCCTCGCTCCAAAAAATATCCTGGGGTGAGGAGCACAGCGACGAGGGGCAAAGCCCCTTCAGGCCTTAGGCGGAAACCGGCCGTTTGATCTTATCCGCAGCCTCCAGCACCAAGGGGCGCAGGCCCGTGCCGCCACCGTCGATCACTGAAAACAGATGTCGGCGCATCCGCGGTTCCCAAAAGTCGTTGATATGGGAGGCCAGCAATGCAACGCCCTCGGCATGGGGTTTGCTTTCCATAAAGCGGGCGATCTGGTTGGCCATGTAGATCAGTTTGGCGTGCGGGTTTTCAGGCGACATGCGCTGCCTCTTGGGTGATGCGGTGGGTGTGGGTGAACAGATCAAATCGATCAGTGCGGGCCTGCGCGATCAGAGTGATGCCTGCGCCGTTGGCCATGCGCAGGGCGGCATCGGTGGGGGCAGATGCCGCAATCAGGATCGGCGCGCCAAGGGCGGCCACCTTTTGCACCATGTCGATCGACACGCGCGAGGTGAGCAGAACTGCGCCCGCCCGGTGCATGCGCCCGCGCACCAAATGTCCAATAAGTTTGTCCAAAGCGTTGTGCCGCCCGACATCCTCGCGCACTGCAACCATGCCCTGCGTCCAAAACCCTGCAGCATGAATGGCGCGGGTTTCGTCGTGCAGGGGTTGGTGGCGTGGCAAGTCGGCCATAGCCGCCATCACTTGGTCAGGGGTCATTGTCAGATCGGTTTGAACAGGTTTCGCGGCCCGCAGCACCTGTTCTAAACTGTCGATCCCGCACAGACCGCAGCCGACAGGCCCTGCCATCGTGCGGCGACGGTGGGCAAGGCGGGCCTCGGCCTCGCCTTCGACCCAGATTTGCAGATCAATGCCCAGCGGGGTTTCTACCACCTCGACCGATTGAATTTGATCGGGCCGCGCGATGCCCTCGCTGGTCGCAAATCCATAGGCGAAATCGGACAGGTCGGCAGGTGATGCCATCATGACGGCCTGCGTTGTGCCGTTGAAGGACAGGGCGACCGCCACCTCGCGCGCCAAGGGGCGATTTGGTGCGCGGGCGAAGGCATCGCCCCGCCCAAAGCTGATGCGCTGTGTTGGCAGCGAGGTTTCCATCATTCCGCCGCTGCAATGCGCCGCGACTGGGTGGCCTGCGCTGCATAGTCTTTTTGCCACTCGCTTGGCCCGTTCGACAGGCCCACTTGCACCGCTGTCACCTTATATTCGGGGCAGTTGGTGGCCCAATCGGAATAGTCGGTGGTGATGACGTTGGCCTGCGTGTCGGGGTGGTGGAAGGTGGTATAGACCACGCCCGGATTGACGCGGGTTGTCAGCTTGGCGCGCAGACTGGTCTCGCCCGAGCGCGAGGCAAGCCGCACAAAATCGCCGTCCTTGATGCCGCGCACTTCGGCGTCATGGGGATGGATTTCCAGCAAATCCTCGGCATGCCATGCCACATTGGCCGTGCGCCGCGTTTGCGCGCCGACGTTATACTGCGACAGGATGCGCCCCGTGGTCAGCAGTAAAGGGAACCTTGGCCCCGTGCGCTCGTCCGTGGCGATGTATTCGGTGTTGATGAACCGACCCTTGCCGCGCACGAACCCGTCTACATGCATCAAGGGCGTGCCTTCGGGCGCGGCCTCGTTGCAGGGCCATTGAACGGAACCCTTCACTTCCAGCATTTCATAATTCACCCCCGCAAAGCTGGGGGTGGTCATGGCAATTTCGTCCATGATCTGGCTCGGGTGGGTATAGCCCCACGGCGCGCGACCCGAGCCTTTTAGCATTTCATTGGCCAGCATCTGGGTAATTTCCCAATCGGCATAGCCATTACGCGGGGCCATCACGCGGCGCACACGGTTGATGCGGCGCTCGGCGTTGGTAAAGGTGCCATCCTTTTCCAAGAACGTCGATCCGGGCAAGAAAACATGCGCGTAATTGGCAGTTTCATTCAGGAACAGGTCATGCACGATGACGCAATCCATTGCCGCAAGGCCAGCTGCAACATGTTTGGTGTCGGGGTCGGATTGCAGAATATCTTCGCCTTGGCAATACAGGCCCTTGAACGTGCCCTCAACAGCGGCGTCCAGCATGTTGGGGATGCGCAGGCCAGGCTCGTCGTCAATCTGTACGCCCCAGACTTTTTGGAAAATCTCGCGCACGCCCTCGCCTTTGACATGGCGGTAGCCGGGCAATTCATGCGGAAAGCTGCCCATATCGCAGCTACCTTGCACATTGTTTTGCCCGCGAAGAGGGTTCACGCCCACGCCCGCGCGGCCGACATTGCCTGTCATCATTGCAAGGTTGGCAATGCCGATCACAGTGGTCGAGCCTTGGGAATGTTCGGTAACCCCCAGCCCGTAGTAAATCGCCCCATTGCCACCCTTGGCATAAAGGCGGGCAGCGGCGCGCAACTCGTCAGCCGCAACGCCTGTTAGCAGCGCGGTGGATTCGGGGCTGTTTTGGGGCTGCGCGGCGAATTCCGCATAGTCTGAAAACTCGTCCCAATCGCAGCGATCGCGGATAAACGCCTCGTCAAACAGGCCCTCGGTGACGATCACATGCGCCAGCGCGGTGACCACGGCCACATTGGTGCCAGGGGTCAGCGCAAGGTGATGCGCCGCCTTGATATGCGGGCTTTGCACCATATCGGTGCGGCGCGGGTCGATCACGATCAGCTTGGCCCCAGCGCGTAGGCGTTTCTTTAGGCGCGAGGCAAAGACAGGGTGGCCATCGGTTGGGTTCGCGCCGATGATGATGACAACGTCCGTATGTTCAACCGAATCAAAGTCTTGCGTGCCCGCCGAAGTGCCAAGGGTTTGCCCCAGCCCATAGCCCGTGGGCGAATGGCAGACGCGCGCGCAGGTGTCGGTGTTGTTGTTCTGAAATACCGCGCGGGTCAGTTTCTGCACCAGATACGCCTCTTCGTTGGTGCAGCGGCTAGACGTGATCACCCCTACCGAATGGCGGCCATGTTTGGCGATGATGCCTTTCATGCGGGTGGCGGTAAAATCCATCGCCTCGTCCCACGACACTTCGCGCCAGGGATCGGTGATATTTTCGCGGATCATCGGGTTTAGGATGCGGTCGGTGTGGCTGGCATAGCCATAGGCAAAACGGCCCTTGACGCAGCTATGCCCACGGTTCGCCTTGCCGTGTTTGTAGGGCACCATGCGCACCAATTCATCGCCGCGCATTTCGGCCTTGAACGAACAGCCCACCCCGCAATAGGCGCAGGTGGTGATGACGGATCGTTCGGGCGTGCCGATTTCGATGATGGATTTTTCCTGCAAGGTCGCCGTGGGGCAGGCGGCCACGCAGGCCCCGCAGGACACACAATCGGATGTGATGGCGGTGTCGGTCTTGGCTCCAAAGGATACGCGGCTGTCAAATCCGCGCCCTTCGATGGTCAGGGCAAAGGTGCCCTGCACTTCCTCGCATGCGCGCACGCAGCGGCTACATACGATGCATTTTTGCGGATCATAGCTGAAATAGGGGTTTGAATCGTCGCGTGGAATGTATTGAGGGTTTACTTGCCCGCTGGTGTCTTTCGCGCGAAAGTGGGTCTGCACAGCCTCGTATCGCACATCGCGCAGGCCCACGGCCCCCGCCATATCCTGCAATTCGCAATCGCCGTTGGCGCTGCAAGTCAGGCAATCCAGCGGGTGATCAGAGATATACAGCTCCATCACGCCGCGCCGCAGTTGTTTCAGCTTGGCGTTTTGGGTGGTGACTTTCAGCCCCGCCGCAACCGGCGTGGTGCAGGATGCGGGCGTGCCATTGCGCCCTTCGATTTCGACAAGGCACAGGCGGCACGAGCCGAACGCATCGACCGAGTCTGTTGCGCAAAGTTTCGGCACGGAAATGCCAATTTCCGCCGCCGCCCGCATGATCGATGTGCCTTCGGGAACCGTCACATCGAACCCGTCAATCGTCAGCGTGACCATCGTTTTTGACTTGGCCGCAGGGGTGCCATAGTCGCGGTCGGGGATGATGAAATCTTTCATCTTATGCACCTTTTTTCTGGGTGAGCTGATGGGCGACGATGGCATTGGCATGGCCGTGGCCCATGGCGTGATGGTCTTTCAGATGAGCCACAATCTGCATATGCGGAAGGCCCAGAAGCGGCGCGATCACATCAAACCAGTGCTGAATCGGTTGGCCATATTTCTTTTCAATAGACGGGAAATAGGATGCGGGGCCTTTGACGGGTTCTGTCATTCTGCGGCCTCCTTGCTGCGGGCAAAATCGCCGGGGAAATGTGTCAGCGCCGATAGCACGGGATAGGGCGTAAAGCCCCCCAGCGCGCAGAGCGAGCCTGATTTCATCGTGGCGCAGAGGTCGGTCAGCAGGGGAATGGCGGCGGTATCCCCGCGCGCAATGCGGTCAACCGTTTCCACGCCGCGCACTGCGCCAATGCGGCAGGGGGTGCATTTGCCGCAAGATTCGATGGCGCAGAATTCCATCGCAAAGCGGGCTTGGGCCAGCATATCGGCGCTGTCGTCAAACACCGTCAGGCCCGCGTGGCCGATCAGCCCTTCGCGGCCTGCAAACTCTTCATACCCAAAGGGCGTGTCAAACAGCGCGCGTGGGAAATAGGCCCCCAAAGGCCCGCCCACCTGCACCGCCTTCACAGGGCGGCCCGATGCCGTGCCACCTGCGATATCATCAACGATCTGCCCCAAGGTCAGGCCAAAGCCCACCTCGTATAGCCCGCCATGCTTCACATTGCCCGCGATTTGCAGCGGGATTGTCCCGCGCGAACGGCCCAGACCGATGGCGGCATAATGCGCCGCGCCCGATGCCATAATCACGGGAACCGAGGCCAGCGAGATGACGTTGTTCACCACCGTTGGCTGGCCCATAAACCCCTGCAACGCTGGCAGGGGGGGCTTGGCGCGCACCACGCCGCGCTTGCCTTCAAGGCTGTTGAGCAGCGAGGTTTCCTCGCCGCAGACATAGGCCCCTGCGCCCACGCGAATTTCAATATCGAACCCGCCCAGCACCCCATCGCGCGCAGCAAGTTGAACCGCCTTTTGCATCACAGCAATCGCAACGGGGTATTCGCTGCGGATATAGACAAACCCCTTCGTCGCCCCCGTTGCCAGCCCTGCAATGGCCATGCCTTCGATCAGGGTAAAGGGGTCGCCCTCCATCAGCATGCGGTCGGCGAAGGTGGCGCTATCGCCTTCATCCGCGTTGCAGACGATGTATTTCTGCGCGGCCTTTGCATCGGCCACGGTTTTCCATTTGATTCCCGTGGGAAAGCCCGCCCCGCCGCGCCCGCGCAGGCCCGATGCGGTAATCTCGGCCACAATATCAGCCCCAGACATGGCCTGCGCGCGGGCCAGCCCCACAAAGCCGCCGTGCGCGCGGTAATCGGCCAGCGACAGCGGGTCAATCACGCCGCAGCGGGCAAAAGTCAGGCGGGTTTGCCCTGCCATCCACGGCAGCGCATCGACCAAACCCAAGGCTTTAGGATGCGCGGACAGATCGCCAAACAGGCCCGCAACATCGGCGGGCGACATGGGCCCAAAACCGATGCGGCCTGCGTCGGTTTCCACCTCGACCAGCGGTTCCAGCCAAACCATCCCGCGTGAGCCGTTGCGGATCAGGTCAACTTTTACCCCCGCTTGGGCGGCATGGGTCATGATAGCGCTGGCGACTTCATCCGCGCCAAGGGCCACGGCGGCGCTGTCAAGGGGCAGGTAAATCTTCATGCCAAATCCCCCAGAAGCGCATCGAGTTTTGCGGCATCGACGCGGCCAATGATTTTGCCATCCACCTGCGCCGCAGGGCCGCAAGCGCACAGGCCAAGGCAGAACACGGGTTCCAGCGTGACCGCGCCGCTGGCGGTTGTGCCGTGCCAATCCACCCCCAGTTTCGTGCGGGCATGGGCGGCCAGCGCATCTGCCCCTACGGCCTGACACGCCTCGGCGCGGCAGAGTTTGACAACATGCCGACCCGCAGGATGTTCGCGGAAATCATGGTAGAACGACACAACACCATGCACCTCGGCGCGGCTGATGTTCAGCGCGCGGGCAATCTGGCCAAGGCAATCTTGCGGGACATAGCCATATTCGGCCTGCACATCGTGTAAGATCGGCAGCAAAGCCCCTTCTCGCCCAGCATGGGCGGCCAAAATCTCGTCAATACGTGCGGAAAGGGCGGTGTGATCCAGCATGGCAGCCTCGATATGGTTTCCTCAGCCCTAGCGGGTTTGATAGGAAAATCAATATCGAAAATCCGTTAAGCGATAGGCACGGCCTATCAAGAGGGCAGTTTGACCGCCGCGTCAATCAGGGCCTGCAAGACGGGTGTTTGCGGGTCGATCTTGGCGGTGATCAGTCCCACCAAATGCTCGGCCTCTGGCTGCACAATCGGGATTGATACCATCCCCGCTCCCAACAGCATATCTGCTAGCTTTTTAGGCACAACCGATGCCCAAGCGCCTGTTTTCACGTGTGAAATCAGCGCTATGGTGGAATTGCTTTCGACCATCGCTGCCGCCGTTACCCCCATCCCTGCCTCGGCCAGATGCTGGTTGATGATGCGGCGGTTTTGCATATCGGCGGTCAAAAGGCACAGGGGCTGGGCCGCGACCTCGGCCCATGTGACACTGGGCTTTTGCGCCAAGGGCGTGCCGCCCATGCATAAAAACCGATAAAATTCGGTGTAAAGCGGGATTTGCGCGACGCGGCCCAAAGGTTCATTGTCCAGATAGGTAATGCCAGCGTCCAGTTCCAGCGTGTCGATCCCCGCCAGAATTTCAGCCGAGGTGCGCGACAGGATCGTCACCCGCATATTGGGGTGCCGCGCAAGAAAGGGCGCTGTCAGTTCGGCAACCATCGGCAGGGCCGTGGGAATAACGCCGATGCGCAAATTGCCAGAAAGGCCCGCATGCACGCTGCGCATTTCGGCCTTGAGCGCGCGCGCATCGCCCACGATCCGCCGCGCCCAATCCAGCACCCGCGCGCCTTCGGGCGTCAGGCCCATAAAGCGCGACCCGCGATGCACCAGTTGCACGCCAAGCTGATCTTCCAACTGGCGAATGGCCGAAGACAACGAGGGCTGCGTTACCCCGCAGACAATCGCCGCACGGCCAAAGTGACGCTCGGCGGCGAGGGCAATGAACATTTCCAGCTTGTCGATCATGGCCGCAGGGTGGCGGGAAATTTTCTGCGCCGCAAGGGTGGCGGCGCGGGTGGGACGCTCCGCGGGGGATATTTTTGCCAAAGTGAAAGGGGGGGCGTTGTTTTGGGGCGGATGGCGGCCTAAGTGTGAGGCATGAAAAGATTCATTCCTTTTGTAAAAAAGCCGCCCCTCGTGCCTGTGATCCGCCTGAATGGCGCGATCGGGATGGGGCGCGGCGGGCTGTCGGATGCGGGGCTTGAACCTGTGATTGAAAAGGCCTTTGCGGGCAAGCCTGCGGCAGTGGCGCTGGTGATCAACAGCCCCGGGGGATCGCCTGCGCAATCGAGCCTGATTGGCGCGCGGATCAGGCGGTTGGCGGATGAAAAAGGCGTGCAGGTTCATGCCTTTGTCGAAGATGTGGCGGCATCGGGCGGCTATTGGTTGGCCTGCGCGGGGGATCAGATTTGGGTGGATGATAGTTCTATTCTTGGCTCGATCGGGGTGATTTCCGCCTCTTTCGGTTTTACCGAAATTATGGCGCGTCAGGGGATTGAGAGGCGCGTGGTGACGGCGGGCAAATCGAAAAGTTTTGCCGACCCATTTTTGCCGCAAAAGCCTGCCGATGTGGCGCGGATGAAGGCGCTGCAAGAGCCTATCCACGCGGCCTTTATCACCCAAGTAAAAGCGCGGCGCGGGGCGCGTTTGGCCAACGCCGATTTGTTCAATGGCGATGTGTGGGTGGGCAGCGGTGCGGTGGATATGGGCCTTGCGGATGGGGTGGCGCATCTGGTTCCCAAGTTGAAATCGCTGTATGGCGATAAGGTACGGCTCCGCTTTATGGGCCAACGTCGCAGCCTCTTGTCGCGCTTTGGGCTGAGTTTCAGCGATGCTGTGCTGGGCCAGATAGAAGAGCGCGCGCTTTGGGCGCGGTTTGGGTTGTAGCATGGTCAAGGTCATTGGATTTTTTCTGCTGATTATGGTGGTGATCGCCATGGTTGGCCGCGGTTTGACCCGCGCGCGGGGCGGCCAGCCAAAGCCGCTTGGGGTTGAATCTTTTCGCGCTTGTTCTACTTGTGGGCGCAGGGACATTGGCGGCGCGATTCTGGGCCGCAAAACCTGTGGGTGCGGGGCGAAGTGATGCGGGCTTTGGTGACGGGGGCGGGGCGGCGATTGGGCCGCGACATGGCGCTGTATTTGGCGCAGCGCGGTTATGATCTGGCGCTGCATTACGCCACGTCGCGCGATGAGGCCGAAGCGCTGTCGAAAGAGATCCGCGATATGGGCCGCAAGGCCGTGGCCCTGCGCGCCGATCTGCTGAACGAAGTGCAGGTTGAAAAACTGGTTCCCACGGCGGCGCAGGGGCTGGGCGGGCCGCTGACGGTTTTGGTCAATAACGCATCTATCTTTGAATATGACAGTTTCGAGTCTGTGACCCGCACCTCATGGGATCGCCATTTCGAAAGCAATCTTCGCGCGCCCTTTGTGCTGAGCCAAGCCTTTGCCGCGCAGGCCCCGCGCGCCCAGATGGACGAGGCGGGCGAGCCTGTGGCGCAGGCGTTGATTGTGAATATGATCGATCAAAGGGTGCATAAGCTGACCCCCGAACATTTCAGCTATACCATTGCCAAGATGGGGCTTTGGGCGATGACGCGCACGGCCGCGCAGGCGCTGGCCCCGCATGTGCGGGTGAATGGAATAGGGCCTGGCCCAACCCTGCAAGGCGGGCGGCAGTCGGATCAATCGTTTACGAAACAGCGACATTCAACGGTGCTGGGGCGTGGGGCGCACCCGTCTGACATCACCGCTGCATTGGGGTTTTTCTTGGACTCTTCGGCCATTACAGGGCAAATGATTGCCGTCGATGGGGGCCAACATTTGGCATGGCAGACCCCCGATGTGATGGGTGTGGAATAGGCGGTTGCGCAGGCCCTGTTGCAAGTTGTCCACTTTTCGCAAATCGGTTACAAATCGTTAAGAAAAGGCCTGAAAAATCAGGGTCTTGCCATGATTTATTTTTAATTCCGTTTGAAAACAAGGGTTTATTAAACTGCCTAAATTTTAGGCAAATGTGAGAATGGCCTAGAAAACAAGGAGATTTCGGTGCATGGTAAAGGTTCTCCGCAGAGTTATCCACAGAATAGGTGGATAGGTTTTCTCTTGCACATTCGATCTGCGCAGCGCAGCCAAACGACCGAATCAACCCTAGAGTGAGCGACCCGCCCAAATGTCAGAAACTACCAAAGAGACGCCTCTGACAGGGCATGACCTTATTCAGTCCTATCTGAAAACAATCGACGGCAGTCCGGGGGTTTATCGCATGCTGAATGCGGCCTCTGAGGTGCTGTATGTGGGCAAGGCCCGCAATTTGCGGGCGCGGGTTTCGAACTATGCGCGCCCATCGGGCCATTCGGCGCGAATCGCGCGGATGATCCATGAGACGGCCTCGATGATGTTTTTGACCACGCGCACGGAAACCGAGGCGCTGCTGCTGGAACAGAACCTGATCAAGCAGCTTAAACCGCGCTATAACGTGCTGCTGCGCGATGATAAGAGTTTTCCCAATATTCTGATCCCCACCGGCCACCCCTTTCCGCAACTGAAGAAACATCGCGGCAAGCGCAGCGAGAAGGGGGCGTATTTCGGCCCCTTTGCCAGCGCGGGGGCGGTGACGCGCACGCTGAACCAGTTGCAAAAGGTGTTTTTGCTGCGCAATTGCAGCGATTCGATGTTTGACAGTCGCACGCGCCCCTGCCTGCAACATCAGATCAAACGGTGCGCCGCGCCTTGTGTCGGCAAGATTGATGCGGCGGGCTATGCGGGGCTGGTCGCCGATGCGCAGCGGTTCTTAGAGGGTAAGACGACCGCCGTGCAGGCCAATCTTGCGCGCGAAATGGCCGAGGCTTCCGATGCCATGCTGTTCGAACGCGCAGCCGCCCTGCGCGACCGCATCCGCGCGTTGACCACGGTGCAGCAAAGCCAAGGGATCAATCCTGCGGGGGTTAGCGAGGCTGATGTGATTGCCCTGCATCTGGACAGCGGGCAGGCCTGTGTGCAGGTGTTTTTCATTCGCGCCAATCAAAGCTGGGGCAATCGCGATTTTTACCCGCGCACAGGTGCAGGGGCGGATGAGGCCGAAATTTTGGAAGCCTTCTTGGGGCAGTTTTATGATGACAAAGAGCCGCCGCGCCTGATCTTGCTGTCGCATGCGATTGAGAATGAAGACTTGATGCTGCAGCTATTGGCGGATCGCGCGGGGCGGCGGGTGGAAATTGCCGTGCCGCAGCGCGGCGAAAAGGCCGAGCTTGTCGAAAACGCCGCCCGCAATGCGCGCGAAAGTCTGGCGCGCAAAATGTCGGAATCCAGCACGCAAAACAAACTGCTGGAAGGTCTGGCCGAAGCCTTTGATTTGGACGCCCCCCCGCGGCGGATCGAGGTGTATGACAACAGCCATATCCAAGGCAGCGATGCCGTGGGCGGAATGATCGTGGCGGGGGCCGATGGGTTTTTGAAAAGCCAGTATCGCAAGTTCAACATCAAATCGGCAGCGGGCGCGAACAGCGACGATTTCGGCATGATGCGCGAAGTGCTGACGCGCCGCTTTGAAAGGCTTTTGAAAGAAGACCCAGACCGCAAAACCGATCTATGGCCCGATTTGCTGCTCATCGACGGCGGGGCGGGGCAAGTCTCTGCCGTAGCGGGGATATTGGCCGAATTGGGGGTGGATGATATTGCGATGGTGGGGGTCGCCAAGGGCGTAGACCGCGACCACGGTAAAGAAGAATTCCACCGCGCGGGCGAGCGGCCCTTTGCCTTGCAACGCAATGACCCAGTTCTCTATTTCATCCAGCGCTTGCGCGACGAGGCGCATCGCTGGGCCATCGGCGCGCACCGCGCCAAACGGTCAAAGGCCATATCCGCCACGCCGCTGGATGACGTTCCGGGCATCGGCGCCGTGCGCAAACGCGCGCTCTTGGCGCATTTTGGCAGCGCCAAAGCCGTGGCGCGCGCGGGCCTGCCTGACCTGATGGCCGTTCCAGGGATATCCGAAGCAATGGCCCAGCAGATATCGGATTTCTTTAACGCCAAGGGGTAGGCCCCCATCGCTGGAGGTGTTGGCTTCTTTGTCGACTTCTTTATAACGAATTTATCGGGGAAGCGCATGGGAACGCCACTAAGACACCTACTTCATCTAGCGATGATTATCTTCCTAACCTTGCTGACCCAGCTTGGCGGGGTTGCTTGGGCCGTTTCACTTATCTTCAAGCGAAAGCTGATGGCATTTGTCGTGGCTTACGTGACATCGTCTGCTGCTGCAGTGTTTATTGCCCCGCATTTCGGGCGCGTTCCATTGCCGTGTTACGGCACTAGCCCGATGCAGGTGCAAAACCTGCTATATTGTGCATTGAACCGAAACTATGTCACGCCCGAACTTAAGGTCGTGACCGAAAACCTCGCCTCGCATATGGATGCAAGTTATCCTGGCACAGTGACGCTGGTTTTGGATGCCAACTTTCCGTTCTTCGACGGATTTCCACTTTTGCCCCACCTTTCTCACAAAGACGGGCGTAAGGTGGACATTGCGTTTTGGTATCAGAAAGACGGCCAATATCTGCGCGGGTTGACGCGCTCTCCCATCGGGTATTTCGCGTTTGAAGATGGGCCAACGGATTGCCCTGAAACTTGGCTGACGCTGCGCTGGGATTTTGCGTTTCTTCAGCCGTTTTGGCGTTCCGCAGAGCTTGATGCAGAACGCACCAAAGCGGCCTTAAGCTGGCTGGCCCGCGACCCGCGCGTTGAAAAGGTGTTTATCGAACCGCATTTGCGCGAACGTTTGGGCGAAGCCGCTCCAAAGATCCGCTTTCAGGGCTGCCGCGCGGCGCGGCACGATGATCACATCCATTTTCAGATATAGGCTGGCCCCTGCCTGTTGGAGGCAAGGGCCAAGGCCCATTTACTTCGGCGCTTTGGCAAAGCGCAGGTAGGGCAGTTTGATGTCCAAATCGCCAAAGCGTTCTTTGGCCTGATCGTTGTTCAAGGCCAGCGCTACAATCACGTCTTGGCCAGGTTGCCAGTTGGCGGGGGTGGCGAGTGGCACACCATCGGTCGCCTGCACCGCATCCAGCGCGCGCAGGATTTCGGCAAAGTTGCGGCCGACTGACATTGGGTAGCTCATCGTCAGGCGCACTTTTTTGTCGGGGCCGATGATGTAGACCGTCCGCACGGTCGCGGTGCTGGCCGGCGTGCGGCCCTCGGTCGGCAGGTAGTAATCGGCGGGCAGCATGTCATAGGCCTTGGCGACCGTCAGGCTGGTATCGTCGATGATCGGAAAATCGGCAGGGCTGCCTGCAAAAGCCTCGATATCGCGCTTCCACTTGCCGTGGTCTTCGACGCTGTCCACCGACACGCCGATGACTTTGGTATTACGCGCTTTCCATTCGGCGGCCAGTTGCGCCACCGCGCCAAACTCGGTCGTGCAAACGGGGGTAAAATCGCGCGGGTGGCTAAAGATAATGGCATAGCCGTCCGCCAGCCAGTCGTGAAAATGGATCGTGCCCGCTGTGCTTTCGGCGGTGAAATCGGGGGCAATGTCGTTGATGCGGATAGACATGGGGTTCTCCTGAATATTTGCTGCAACTTATGTAACGATTTTGGAAGAATTTTCTAGATGGTGGCAAGGATGTGCGGCGAAATAGAATTATCTTCCGACATTTACCCGACTCGTGCAAAGAATGTCGCAAACTGTCACGGAAAACAGGTGCGGTTTTCCATTTTCGGGCGAAGTTGACGGCCCAAGCCTTGCCCAAGATGCGCGATTGCGCCAAGATATGATCAAATTATGGGGGCTAGAATGCTGCACAAACGCGAGTTTTATATCAACGGTGCCTGGGTCGCGCCATTAGCTGCGAAGGATTGCCTTGTGATCAACCCTTCCACCGAAGAGCCTTGCGCGATTATCTCGCTGGGATCAGAGGCCGATTTGAACGCCGCCGTTGCCGCCGCCAAGGCCGCCTTTCCGAAATGGGCGGCCACGCCCTTGGCCCAGCGCCGCGCGGTGGTTGAACGGATTTTGCAGCAATATAACGCCCGTGTTGAGGAACTGTCTGAAGCCATTTCGATGGAAATGGGCGCGCCGATTGATATGGCGCGGGAAGAACAATCGCCCTGCCTGCCGTGGCATTTGGAAAACTTCCTGACCGCGTTCGACCATATGGAATGGATCCGCCCGCTTGGCCCCCACGCCCCGAATGACCGTATCGCACTGGAACCGATTGGCGTGGTCGGGCTGATCACGCCGTGGAACTGGCCGATGAACCAAATCGCGCTGAAAGCCATTCCTGCGATTCTGGCAGGCTGCACTTGCATTTTGAAACCCTCCGAGGAGTCCCCTCTGAACGCGATGATCTTTGCCGAGTTTTGCCACGATGCGGGCCTGCCTGCGGGGGTGTTCAATTTGGTCAACGGCGATGGGGCGGGGGTCGGGGCTGCGATGTCGGCCCATCCTGATATCGAAATGATTTCGTTTACGGGGTCAACGCGGGCGGGCCGGGCGATTTCGGCTGCCGCCGCGCAAACGCTAAAGCGCGTCACCTTGGAACTGGGTGGCAAGGGCGCGAACCTGATTTTCGCCGATGCGGGCGAGGCGGCGGTTTCGCGCGGCGTGCGCAAGATGATGCTGAATTCGGGCCAGTCCTGCAATGCCCCCAGCCGTATGTTGGTCGAGCGGCCCCTGTATGACCGCGCGGTCGAGGTGGCGGCGCAGGCGGCGAATGCCATCAAAGTTGCCCCTGCCGAATTGGCGGGCGATCACATGGGGCCAGTGGTGAACAAACGCCAGTGGGATCAGATTCAAGGCTATATTCAAAAGGGCATTGATGAGGGGGCAAAGCTGGTTGCAGGTGGCCTTGGCCTGCCTGACAGCGTCAACCGCGGCTATTTTGTGCGGCCTACAATCTTTGCCGATGTCCGCCCTGGCATGGCCATTGAACGCGAGGAAATCTTTGGCCCCGTGATGTGCATGATCCCCTTTGATACCGAAGAAGAGGCGCTGCGCATCGCCAATGACACGCCTTATGGGCTGACCAACTATGTGCAAACGCAAGATGGCGCGCGGCGCAATCGGCTGGCGCGGGGGCTGCGGTCGGGTATGGTGGAAATGAACTATAACGGGCGCGGCGCTGGCAGCCCGTTTGGCGGGGTCAAGCAATCGGGCCGCGCGCGCGAAGGCGGCACCTGGGGTCTGGAAGAGTTTCTAGAGGTTAAGGCGATTTCGGGTTGGGATTCTGCGCAGGATGCGTGACGAAAATAGGGGCTAAAGCGTCGCCTTAGCCCCTCACGCTATGGCGGATGTTGGCCCTAGGCTGGCGGGATGAGCCAGTTCCCTCGCCTGTCCCAACCCCTGAGCCTGCGCGGCCATACTTTGCGCAATCGCATTGTTTTTGGTGCGCATACCAACAACATGGCCGAAGGCGGGCTGCCGCTGGATCGGATGAAGGGCTATCTTCTAGAACGGGCGCTGGGCGGGGCGGGCATGATTGTCACCGAACCTGTGCCCGCGCATCGCACGGGGGTTCTGACGCGCGGCAATATGCTGCACGGCGATGATGCCATCATCGCGCCGTTTCGCGCGATAGCCGATGCTGTCAAAGACGCAGGCGCGGTGATTTGCCAGCAGATTTACCATGTGGGCGCGCATGGCGATTCAGACCTTAGTTTTGCGCCGCATCTCTCACCTTCGGGCGGAGTCAGTTACCATGACAGCGACGGCTCGCACGCTATGACGGGGGGCGAGGTGCAGGAGTTGCTGGACGCGCACCTTGCCGCCGCGATCCGCGCGCAAAAATCGGGGTTTCAGGGGGTCGAGGTTTGGGCTGCTTATCATTCCCTGATCGACCAATTCTGGACACCGTGGAGCAACTCCCGCAGCGATGATTGGGGGGGAAGCCTGCTAAACCGCACCCGTTTTTCGCGCCTGCTGATCGAAAATATCCGCCGCGCCTGCGGGGAAGATTTCATCATTGGCCTCGCCATCAGCTATGCGCCCAGCTATTCGGTGAACCTTTCAGCGCAGGAACTGTGCGAGATTGTGGCCCTGCACGATGCCAGTGGCCATGTCGATTATGTCACCGTGGGCGCGGGCAGTTATTTGGAATTTGACGCGATTATCCCGCCCTTTACCCATGGCGAAAAGCTGACCACGCCCTTGACGGCGCAGCTAAAACGCCATGCGAAACATGCGGTTATCACATCCGAGGCGGGCATCCGAACGCCGCAAAATGCCGAGGATATTTTGGCTTCGGGCCAAGCGGATTTGGTATCCATCGTGCGCGGCCAAATTGCTGATCCGCATTTGGCGGCCAAGGCCACTTCGGGCCGTGCGGATGAAATTCGCCCCTGCATTTCCTGCAATCAAATGTGCTGGGGCAGGCGCAGCCGCGACTATTGGATTTCCTGTTTGGTCAACCCATCGGTCGGGCGCGAATATGAATGGGGCGGTGACAGGTTTACCCTCGCGCCAGCGCCAAAATCGGTGCTGGTGGTGGGCGCAGGGCCAGCGGGGCTAGAGGCTGCGCGCGTTGCTGCTCTACGCGGGCATCACGTGGAATTGCACGAGGCCGCGCCCGACATTGGCGGGCAGTTTCGGCTTGCAGGCCACCAACCGCGGCGCGCGCAGATATTGGATTTGATGGCATGGTATGAACACCAGTTTGACATTTTGGGCGTGACGCTGCACCGCAACAGCTATCTGGACGAGGGCGACCTTGCTGCCCACGCGGCCGATACCATCATCATCGCCACAGGCAGCCTACCAGACGAGGCTGGCAGCCAGCGCTGGCGGCCCGACCTGCCCGCACTTCCGGGGCTAGATCTGGGCGGCGTCACCTCACCCGAAGCCGTTCTGCGGCGCGAGGCAAAGCTTGGCGATACCGTGCTGATCTATGACGAAGGCAGCAATTGGCGCGGGGTTGGCACGGCGTGGTATATGGCCGAAAAGGGCCATAGCGTGACAATCATCACCCCCGAACCCTTTGTCGGGCGCGAGATTGCCCGCACTGCCGCCGATGGGGCGGCGCGCAAACGGCTGGCGCAACTTGGCGTCCAATTTCGGGTGGAACATTGCCTATCGGCGTGGCACGGCAACGGCGCAACGCTGCGCAACATGCTGACGGGGGCCGAGGAAACGCTGCCCGCCAGCGCGCTGGTCATGGCAACCACCAACCGCGCCTTTGACCCATTTCCCGAAACCATGGCGGACAAGACCCTGCACCGCATTGGCGATTGCATGGCCCACCGCCTTGCCGCCTATGCCTTTCACGAAGGGCGCAAATTGGCGCTGTCGCTGTGACGCTATTGCATATCACGCCCCGCCCGCGCGATAGTGATGCACCTGCACAGAGGTCGTCCATGAAACAGCTTGCCGTTACCACTGCCGCCCTTTTTGCCCTGGCCCTGCCCGTGCAGGCGGCCTGTTATGTGGACTATAAGGCCAAGATGGATAGCCCCCTGCGTCTGCATTACGGCGTGGCTGAAGTGACCTGCGGCGGCGATGCGGCGGGCGAGTTATCGGCGCGGCTGGCTGCAAATGGCTGGACATTGCTGACAATCCTGTCAAGTTTTGACGAAACGGGTTTGGCAGAAAGACAGCAAAGTGCGGCCGATTACTTCCTTCGCTTCTGATCTTTTGCGCGCGGGCAACCGCGCGGTTGTTCTTGGGATCACGGCGATTGTCGCGGTGCTGCTGGGCGCGGCGATGTTTTTGTTTGCCTATCTGCCCGATGCCAATGCGTTCAATGCACGGGTCGAGGCGCTGTTTGTTGCCAATGCCGACCTGACTTCGGGTGCCGAAATTAAGCTTTTGGAGATACTCGCAGGATCAGGCACCGCCTTTTCCGAGGTGCTGCAAAGCTATCGCCAAGTGATCTTTGTGCTGCTGGCCTTTTCCACCGCGCTGATGATCGCGGCGCTGGTGTTTTTGGTGACGATCATCGCGCAAAACCGCCGCATTTCGGCAATTGCCCGCAGCGGGATTCAGGTGCAATCCATCACAATCGCCCGCGAGGCGCGGGTGGTTTATATCAACGATCTAGAGTTCGATTTGACCGAAGCCGCGCTGGAAACCCTGTCCGTTCTGGCCGAGGCGCGGATGGACGACGACATTCTAACAGGCGCGCAAATCGAAGGGGTGATCTCAGGCCGCGACGCCGCCGATTGCGACGAGGCGGCAGGCGCGACACGAATCAAACGCCTGCGCGACGCGCTGGGCAATCAGCTTGTGGCCGCGTTGTTGGTGAAAACCGTGGCAAAGCGTGGCTATGCGCTGGCGGTGGGTAAGGATGCTATTCGGATGATTTAAGCCGCCCCAATCGCCTTTTTTCTAAAATCGGTCGGCGAAAGGCCCGTTGCGTCCCGAAAAGCGCGGTTGAACGGGCCAAGCGAAGCAAAGCCCACGTCATAGGCAATTTCCAAAATCGTCGATTCTTGCCCTTCGGGCGCGGAAAGTTTGGCCTTGGCGGCATCAATGCTGGCGCTGTTGATAAAGGCGGCAAAGTTGCGGTGCCCCAACACTTGGTTGATCGCGCGGCGCACCTGATGTTCGGGGGCCTTCACCCGTTGCGCCCGCCCGCCCACTGTCAGCCCTTCGGTTTGCCAGATGCCCGCCGCCATTTCGGCGGTAATGCGGGTGATAAGGGCGGTGTATTCGTGGCTGCGTTGTTCGGGCGTGGGGGCAGTTGAGGCAACCGTTTCCCCCGGCCAATGCAGGATATTCACCTTTAACGCCCAAAAGGCAATAACCGCCACGACCAGCAGTGTTACACCCGATTGGCCCAGCGCCGTATGAATACCTGCCGCGCCGCGCATTTGCGACGATGTCAGCGTCATGCCAATCGCGTAAAAGATCAAAAACGCAGCAATCGCCGGGCGCATCGATCGGCGCGCCTCTTGCAAATCATCCCGCGCGATCAGCAGCACCAGTGCAAGCAGCGCCCCATAATGCAAAACCGCCAAAGCGCGCAGATAGGGAACAAGGGCCGGAAACCGCAGCAGCAACAAAAGCCCGATTACAATACTTGCTGCAGATGTCAGCCAGACCCAACGAAATCGGCTGTCGTCCAGAAAAATCATCAGCAAGAACCACGTCGATGCAAAGGCCCCTCCGCTGCCGATCAGCCGCAGCGCAAACAGCGCTGTTTCACCAAGATGAACACTGGGGGCCGTGCTCCAAACCCGCGAAAGCAGGCAGATAACGGTCAAGGAAAAGGCAATACGGCCAAGCTGGGCGATGCGGCTGGTGGCAATCAAACCCATCAGCAGAACGGCCATTCCGGTCGCGGCCCCCCGCATCGCCAAATCGAGCAGTTCCAAGTTCATGCAAACCTCTTCTGTCCGATGGGCGCCGCCGATGGGGGGGATGATGACGAAAATTAGCCCGCCAGTCCAGCGCCGCGTTGCGAGCGCGGCGCGCAAGGCGAACGGTTTAGACCGCCATGCGCTGAGCAAGCGGCAGGTCTTGATCCTTAAGCAGGGCGTGACGCTGCAGGGCTGCATGAATGACAAAACCCATCTGCGGTTCAATCTTCATCGCCAAAGCTGCCAGCCACCCCGGCATGCGGTTGATGCGGCCCATGCCAATGGCGCGGCGAAACCCTTCGCCCCCCAAATGGCACAGAGGAGAGGCGTGCAAATCTTCGATCCGCACGTCAAAGCGCAGGCGGCCCAGCAGCAATTCGCGGGCAGCGCGTTCGACAATGTCCCAATCGCGGCGCACAGCGCGGCGATGCGCCCATGATGCCTTTGCCAGGTCGATGGCGGTGTGTGGGTCTGCTGTCAGTGCATGGTATCCGCGCACCTTATCATTGGCGAACACCAGCCACAGAAATTCGCCCTTTAGTGTCAACGCCCGAAAGGCCCAGATCTGCCCGCAGTCGGAAATTACCTTGTTGCCGCGATCAAAATACAAAGGCACCCAGTCGGTTTTGCTAAAGGTCATATCCGCGCTTTCGGCGGCGATCTCTTTGTCCAAAAGCGAGGTCATGCGGCGCTGTTTTGCGAGGGTCAAACGGGCATCGGCGTGGGACAGTTTGGTCATTGTGGTGATCCTTATTTGGGCGGTGAAGCGGTTCTCTGCCCCCAACTCACCATAGCCCGCAGACCACCGCGCGCCGATTTTCGAAAAAGGCGCGGCTTTTTCAAAATTGGCGAGGCGTTTTCAGAATCGGCCAGAAATGGGTGTTAAATCGAAAGCCCTTGCAGCAGACGGGGTTGGTTTTGCCCCGCAACGCCCGCCGCGCGGCCCATAAACGCCCGCCGCAGGGCGGGGGCAGCGTTCACAGCCCCCATGCCCAAATCGCGCAATCCGCGCAGGAGGGGGTTGTCGTTGGAAAACAGCTTATTCACCCCGTCCATCCCCAGCGCCATGACGGTCGTGTCAAACCGCCGCCATTCCTGATAGCGCACAAGCGCGTTTGCCGCGCCGATGTCCAGCCCAAGGCGGGCGGCCTCGATCAGCACTTCGGCCAAGGCCGCCACATCGCGCAGGCCAAGGTTTAATCCCTGCCCTGCAATGGGATGCACGCCGTGGGCGGCGTCGCCAATCAGGGCTATGCGCGGCGCGACAAATTCTTTCGCCACGGTCAGGTTCAAAGGATAAGTAAACCGCGCTCCTGCCAGTGCGATATCCCCCAGAAAATCGCCAAAGCGGAGGCGCAGGGCGGCGAGGTATCCCGCATCGTCCAAGGCTTGGATCTGCGCGGCTTGGGCGGATCTCTCGCTCCACACAATGGATGAATGATGCCCCCCCGCCAGCGGCAATATCGCCAAGGGGCCAGAGGGCAGAAAATACTGATGCGCAACGCCGCCATGCGGTTTTTCGTGGTGAATGGCCGTGACAAGGGCGGTTTGCCCATAATCCCAGCCCCAGCGGCCAATGCCCGCGCGACTGGCCACGCCGCTGTTGCGCCCATCTGCGCCGACAATCAGCCCAGCCGTCAGTTCTTGCCCATTTGCCAATGTCACGCTGGCAACACCTGCCTGAACATTCTGCGCCACCACGCTTTGGCCGCTGATCAGGGCTATTCTATCCTGCCCCTGCATCGCCGCCAAAAAGCCTGTGTAAACATGGCGGTCTTCCACCATATAACCCATCGGCCCCGCGCCTAAATCCGCCTGATCGAAGGTCATGAAAAACGGCGCAGGCCCGCGCCCGACCACGCCATCGCTGGTTTTGATTTGCAGCATCGGCTGGGCGTGATTTGCCAGCGCGGGCCAAACCCCAATCGCCGCAAGCAACCGTTGCGAGGCGGCAGCAATGGCATAGGCACGCCCGTCAAACCCCAACGCGCTGCGCGTATCTGCCGCGCGCGCGTCAATCACGGCAACCTTTGCCCCGCCCTGCGCCAAGGCCAGCGCCAGCGCGGGCCCGTTCAGCCCGCCGCCCACGATGATAATGTCATAATCCCTTGTCATGCGCCCAATATGGCGCTTCGTGCGGGATTGTCCATGCGCCCCCTTGCCGCTAGGCTGTGGCGTGTGCCGCTAGGCTGGCAAAAACTGGGGGCGATATGCGCAAAAACTGGGGCAACCTTTCGGCGGCGGATTTGGGTGCGGCGATTGCGCGCGGCAAAATCAACCCAGTGGAACTGGCCGAATATTTTCTGGACAAAATCGCCTCGCATCAGCTGGGCCCGCGCATTTATGCCCGCACCACGGACGGGCGCGCGCGGGGCGAGGCGATGGCCGCCGCGGCGCGCGCCAAATCGGGCCACAGGCGCGGCGCTTTGGATGGTGTGCCGCTGTCTTGGAAGGATAATTTTGACACTTGGGATGCCGTGACCGAGGCGGGTTCGGCCCTGCTGCGCGGGCGCCAGCCCAAGGCTGATGCCGATGTTTTGCGCCATGCCACGCTGGCGGGCGCAGTCTGCCTTGGCAAAACCCATATGTCGGAACTGGCCTTTTCGGGGTTGGGTCTGAACCCTGTCACCGCGACGCCGCCTTGTGTGAATGACGGCCAAGCGGTGGCGGGGGGCTCATCCTCGGGGGCGGCGACCTCGGTCGCAAACGGGCTTGCCCCTGCGGCGGTGGGAACCGACACGGGCGGGTCGGTGCGGGTTCCTGCCGCGTGGAATGATCTGGTGGGGTTTAAGGCAGATCACGGCAGCCTGCCGATGGGCGGGGTGGTGCCGCTGTGCGCAAGGTTTGACAGTATCGGCCCCTTGGCCCGCAATGTGGCCGACTGCGCGCTGGTTTGGGGGGCGCTTGCGGGGGCCGCCGTGCCCGATCTGACGGGGGCGAGCATGGCCGGCGCGCGGCTGGCGGTGCTAGACGATGTCGCCTTTGACGATATTCGCGCCGCCCCTGCCAAAGGGTTTGACGATGCCATCACAAGGCTGGCCCGCGCGGGCGCGCAGGTGACGCGCCTGCGTTTTCCCGCCATGCTGCGCGCGATGGAACTGGCTGGCCTGATCTTTACCCCCGAGGCCTATGCACATTGGCGCGGCGCAATCGAAGCCGCGCCTGATAAAATGTTCCCCCCTATTCTGGCCCGTTTTCGCGCGGGGGCCACGGTCAGCGCCGCCGATTACATCGCCGCTTGGGCGGAATTGGACGGCATACGCATCGCGTGGCGCGCGGCTGTTGCAGGCTTTGACGCCGTGCTGCTTCCCACCTCGCCCATTCTGCCGCCCAATGCGCAGCGCCTCTTGGATGACCCTGCGTTTTTTGCCGCCGAAAACCTGCTGGCGCTGCGCAACACCCGCATCGGTAATCTGGTGGGCGGGGCGGCGATAACCCTGCCCACGGCACAGCCTTCGGTTGGGATATCGCTTATGGCGCAAGACGGCAGCCATCTTTTGCGCATCGCCCACGCCGCCGAGCGGGCATTACAGTAACGCCGCGCCATTTTTCGCACAGCTTTGCGCAGTTTTTCTAGACCCGCGCGGATTTTGTAGCTATCTTGCCAAACATACAGGGCGGTATGACCCTGAGTTGAGGCAGATATGGCATTTCCTGAGCGGTTTTCGAACCTGCCAGATTACGCATTTCCGCGGCTGCGGAAATTACTGGATCATCACCCAGCGGGCGGTGATCCCATCGCCATGACCATTGGCGAGCCGCGCCATGCCATGCCCGATTTCGTCGCCCCCATCTTGGCCGCCCATGTGCATGAGTTTGGCGTTTACCCGCCCAATGATGGCACGCCGTCCTTGTTGGCCGCGATTTCCGCATGGCTAAAGCGCCGCTATGATGTTGAAATCGCTGACAATCGCCTGATGGTGCTAAACGGCACGCGCGAAGGGTTGTTCAACGCCTGCATCGCGCTTTGCCCAGAGACGAAACGCGGCAAGCAGCCTGTCGTTCTAATGCCGAACCCGTTTTATCAGGTTTATGCCGTGGCCGCGCTGACCGTGGGGGCGGAACCTGTTTATGTGCCCGCCACTGCCGCGACGGGGTTTCTGCCCGATTATGCCGCGCTGCCTGCCGAGGTGTTGGACCGCGTTGCCGTGGCCTACATCTGCTCGCCCGCCAATCCGCAAGGGTCGGTCGCCAGCCGCGCCTATTGGACGCAGCTTTTGGCGCTGGCGGAAAAGCACGACTTCACCGTGCTGGCGGATGAGTGCTATAGCGACATTTGGCGCAGCGCCCCGCCCTTGGGCGCGCTGCAAGTGGCCGCCGAGGTGGGCACAGACCCAGAGCGCGTGTTCACCTTTCACTCGCTGTCCAAACGTTCCAACCTGCCTGGCCTGCGGTCTGGGTTTGTCGCAGGTGGCGCGCAGGGTATGGCGCGTATCCGCCAGTTGCGCGCCTTTGCTGGTGCGCCTTTGCCTTTGCCCATTCAGCGGGTGTCCGAAGCGGCGTGGAACGACGAGGGCCATGTAACCGCATCGCGCGCGCTGTATCATGCCAAGTTCGATCTCGCGGATCAGATTTTTGCAGGTATCCAAGGGTTTACGTGCCCCGAAGGCGGGTTCTTCCTGTGGCTGCCCGTTGAAGACGGTGAAAAAGCGACCCTAAAGCTGTGGCAGAAAACGGGCGTGCGTGTGCTGCCGGGGGCCTATCTTTCGCGCGATGTGGGCGGGCATAACCCCGGTGCGGGATATATCCGCGTCGCGCTGGTTGCCAGTTATGACGAGACAAAGGCAGGGCTGACGGCCTTGCGCGATTGTATTTACGGGGGAAAATAGCAGATGGCCTCTTATCAAACACGCGATCCATTGCTGGATGATAGCACCGCCGAAATGCTGGAACGGCGCGGGCGCGAATTGGCGGGTGTTGGCCTGCTGATCTTGGCGCTGCTTGGGGCGCTGATGCTGGGCAGTTATTCGCCCAGTGATCCCGGATGGATGGTGGCCAATGACGCACCTGTTGCCAATTACTTGGGCAGTGGCGGAGCGGCCTTTGCCTCGACCTTAATTGTGATTTTTGGGATGGGTATTTGGGCGGCGCCTGTGCTGCTGGCCGCTTGGGGCGCGCGTTTTGCGTTGCATCGCGGGGCAGATCGGGTTCTGCCACGCGCCGTTTTCGCCGTTTTCGCGATTTTGGCGGCCTGTCTTTATGCCACCACATTGCAGCCCGATGCCAATTGGATTTCCAATCATGGCTTTGGTTTGGGGGGGATGCTGGGCGACACGCTTTTGGGTACGCTTTTGGGCATTTTGCCCACTTCTGCCGCGTTTGGGATTAAGTTTTTGTCGCTGGCAACGGCGGTGTTGATGCTGGGTTTGATGGCCTATGTGATGGGGTTTGACCGCGCCGAATTGGCGGCGCTGCGCGCGTTTCTGCTGGACGGGCTGGTGGGCAGCTATGCTGGGCTGGTCGGGGCAGGGGGGCAGGCGATCGCGCGTGCCCAGTCTCCTTCGCGTGGCCAGTCCCCTTCGCACGGGCAATCTCCTTCGCTCGGTCAAGCGCCCCAAGGCAGCGCCCCGTTGCACGGCCATTACGCGCATGACCCTCGCGACACGCCCCCATTGCACCAGCCCAGGTATGCTGGCGCTGACCCTTATGCGATGCCACCTGCTGCACATGACAGTTATCGCCCCTTACCCATGCAGCCCTCCCCGTTGCAGCCAGCGGCAAGCCAGCCCAAGGGCCTGTTCAGCCGCCTTGCGCATCCGCAGCGCTATGTCGATCCTGCGCCTGAACTGGTGGAACCAAGCCCCGTGCATCGCACCGATCTGCCCGCGCCCAATGACGAACGCCTGCGCTCGCGCATATCGGATGCGGTGCGCAATGTCGCCGCGCACCCGATGCCAAGACCCGCCCCGCCCGCCAGCCTGCGGGCCGAGCCGCCCGTGGCCCGCAGCCCGCAGAACCTGCGCGCGCCGCTGATTGCCGACACGCGCCCAATGCCCGCGCCCGCGGCATCGATACCGCAGCCCAGCCCCCATGATGCTGGCGGTTTGGGTTATGGAAATTGGGTTCCTGAACATCACTATGAGGGCGGCGATTGGGGCGGCAATGAAGGCGGCGATCTTGCTGCGCCTGATATGGCAGACGATTTGGGGTATGGGATGCAGGCCGCACAAATGCAGCCCAACCTGCCGCGCGTGCCAGCCTTGGCGCTTGGCCCCGAAATGCGCCGCGCCAAGGTCGAGGCCTTGGTGCGCAAAGCGCCCGCGCCCTCGCGCCGCGCTTTGGCCGAAAGCCAGCCCGCTTTGCCCCTAGAAGACAGCGGCCCGCACTATGAACTGCCGCCCTTGTCCTTGCTGACCAGCCCCGACACGGTGCAGCGCCATACCCTGTCGCACGAAGCGCTGGAAGAAAACGCGCGGATGCTGGAATCGGTGCTGGATGATTACGGAGTCAAGGGCGAGATTGTGTCCGTAAGGCCTGGCCCCGTGGTCACGATGTATGAATTGGAACCTGCGCCGGGCCTGAAAGCCAGCCGCGTGATTGGCCTTGCCGATGATATCGCCCGCAGCATGTCGGCGCTATCTGCGCGCGTGTCCACCGTGCCTGGCCGCACTGTGATTGGGATTGAACTGCCCAACGCCACCCGCGAAAAGGTCGTGCTGCGGGAGATTATCGCAGCGCGAGATTTTGGCGATAGTGCCATGCGATTGCCGCTGGCGCTGGGCAAAGATATTGGCGGCGATCCTGTGGTCGCCAACCTTGCCAAAATGCCCCATCTTTTGATTGCGGGCACCACGGGTTCGGGCAAATCGGTTGCGATCAACACCATGATCCTGTCGCTGCTGTATAAGCTGCCCCCTGAAGAATGCCGCCTGATTATGATTGACCCTAAGATGCTGGAACTTTCCGTCTACGACGGCATCCCGCATCTGCTTTCCCCTGTCGTGACAGACCCGAAAAAGGCCGTTGTTGCCCTGAAATGGGTCGTTTCCGAAATGGAAGAACGCTATCGCAAAATGTCCAAAATGGGCGTGCGCAATATCGAAGGCTATAACGGCCGCGTGCGCGAGGCGCTGGGCAAGGGCGAGATGTTCCGCCGCACCATTCAGACGGGTTTTGACGAAAACACGGGCGAGCCTGTGTTTGAAACCGAAGAATTCCAGCCCATCGTTCTGCCCTATATCGTGGTTGTCGTCGACGAAATGGCCGATCTTATGATGGTCGCGGGCAAGGAAATTGAAGCCTGTATTCAACGCCTTGCCCAAATGGCGCGGGCATCGGGTATCCATCTGATTATGGCCACGCAGCGCCCCTCGGTCGATGTGATCACGGGCACGATTAAGGCCAACTTCCCGACCCGTATTTCGTTCCAAGTCACCAGCAAAATCGACAGCCGCACCATTTTGGGCGAGCAGGGGGCTGAGCAACTGCTTGGCATGGGCGATATGCTGTTCATGGCAGGCGGCGGGCGGATTAGCCGTATCCACGGCCCGTTTGTTTCGGACGAAGAGGTTGAGGAAATCGTCAACCATCTGAAATCTTACGGCCCGCCGACCTATGTGTCGGGCGTGGTGGAATCGCGCGATGAAGACGGCGGCGAGGTGGATGCGATGCTGGGCGTTGGCGGCGAGGCATCGGATGATGCGCTTTATGATCAAGCCGTGGCGATTGTGGCGAAAGACCGCAAATGCTCGACCTCTTATATCCAGCGCAAACTGGGGATTGGGTACAACAAGGCGGCACGTCTGGTCGAACAGATGGAGGAAAATCTGGTTGTGACCACCGCGAACCATGTGGGCAAACGCGAGATTTTGTTGCCAGAAAACTGAAAAATTTGACAGCAACGCGTGGAAATGATTGGGCGTTTTGTTCTGCTCGCTTGGCAGAAGTCACCAGTGGGCCAAAGAAGGGCGCTTGTATGAACAGATCACTTTCTGTGGCCATTATTCTTGCAGCCACGCCGCTATTTGCGCAATGTCCAAGTGGCCCGCTTGGGCCAGAAGGCCTGAAGCTGACGCGATACAATCCCTTTATGGAATTGGTGTATCAGCCATCGCCTGAAGGTGTTGTCGAGTTGCGCAAACAAGATCGCGGTGGCTTTACCCAAACAAGAACCTCAGTTTACCCCCACCCTTTAATGGTAGGAAAGCAGATATCAGAAAACGGTGAGCTGGTTTTGCAATATGACAGGCCCGTTTCAGATTTGCACAGATTGGATAAAACCAAAGTTTGGGACGCAAACGCAAAATTGTTGATCGGCGGCAAGGTGGTTGACCAAGGCGTTGCCCACGCCCAATTTAAGGCGATTGAAAAGATTTCAATTGGCACCTGTGTTTACAAGGTATGGGTGGTTGAGGACTATATAAACCTGACCGAAACGGGAAAGACCGCCTTTGCGCATTTCTATTCACCAGATTTGGGCGTTGTTCTGCAGGCCTTGGCGCTGGATGAAAACAGCAGGCCCGTGTCGATCGTTGCATTTGACAAAATTGAAAGGCCATAGACGACCTTGCCGACGCCTAGGGCCGTTTGCAGGCACCACTCCCCCATTTGTGATCCCTTCAGGGGATGCAACCCGCCGCCAAACCCCCTATATTCCCCCCATGACCCTACGCACAGCCATTTTGGCCCCGCTTGCCCTGATTGCCGCCACTCTGCCTGCTTTGGCGGACAAAATCCCGCTGGCGGATATGTCGGCTTATTTGAACGGCATCACCACGGCCGAGGCGGCCTTTACCCAAGTGAACGCAGATGAGACGGTTTCGACGGGCCGCATCTATATCGAACGCCCTGGACGGATGCGGTTTGAATATGATCCGCCCGATGCCAGCCTTGTGCTGACCTCGGGCGGGATGGTCGCGATATTTGACGAAAAATCCAACCAGCCGCCCGAACAATATCCGCTGTCGCGCACGCCGTTGAATCTGATCTTGGCCGAAAACGTAGACTTGGCCCGCCCCAAAATGGCGCTTTCGCACGAAGAGTTGCAGACCGCGACGCAAGTGGTCGCGCAAGACCCTGATCACCCTGAATATGGCACGATTGCGCTGCTGTTCACGCCTGCGCCGCTGACGCTGCGGCAATGGGTGATTACGGATGATTTGGGCAAACAAACCACTGTGATTTTGGGCGATTTGAAAACGGGGGCGGAGTTTCCCCCGTCGCAATTTGCCATCGAATCTGAACTGCGCAAGCGCGGGTTGGTGCAATAAGCACCACATCAAGCGCGCTAGCGTTTGCGGCAGGTTTGCAATTGCTGATCATACATCACAGCGCGCGCGCCCAAATCCGCCGCAATCTCCATCAGCCAAGATTTGCTGCGATAGCTGCCGTTTGCGTAACCCTTATGGCCTTCGTGATAGGCCAAATACTGCGACTGGACATCGTTTTTCGGGATCCCCAGTTTCTGGCTGGACTGATCCATGAACCAGCCCATAAAATCGGTGGCATCGTCAATACGGTCGCGGCGCGCACCCCAGCGCCCCTGTTCTTTGCGGTAGTCATCCCAGGTGCCATCCAGCGCCTGTGCATAGCCATAGGCCGAGGATTGCCGCCCCATCGGAATGATCCCCAGCGCGTATTGGTGCGGGGTTTTGGCATTGCCGATAAATTTGGATTCTTGATAAATTGCGGCCATTTGCACGGCAACAGGAACGCCCCAGCGCCGTTCTGTCGCGGCCATTGCCTTTAGATAGGTTGGGCGCTGTTTGATAATGGAACACGCATCATCCAAATTGCGCGGCGCCGAAAAATTGCCCCCCCCGCAGGATGCAAGGGCCAATAGCAACATGGTGGCGCGAAGAAGTCTGCTCATATGCCCCTCGCTTTTTATTTTGGCATAACATAGCCCAGATTTGCCCAAATGGAAACAGATCGCAGGAAAAAATCGCTGTAGTGGCCAAGTTCCGCCGCGGTCCACAGGGGCCCCACTTTGTAAACTGGGCCAATATGGCGCACAGATTGTTTCCATTTTGGCGGCGTTGCAAAGTAGACAGACCCGAACGCAGAGGTTACAAATCGGTTAAGGGGGACCGCTATGCTAAAGTCTGCGGCCAAATATCACATTGGACAGGTGGTTCGGCATCGCAAACATGGGTTTCGCGGCGTGGTGTTTGACGTGGATGCACTGTTTTCCAACACCGAGGAATGGTATCGTCAAATCCCCGAAGATAGCCGCCCCTCACGCGATCAGCCCTTTTATCACCTGCTGGCCGAAAACGGAAAAAGCCACTATGTGGCCTATGTGTCCGAACAAAACCTGATCCCAGATCATGCAGCGGGCCCCGTGGATCATCCCGATCTGCCCGACCTGTTTGGCGACTTTGAAAACGGGCGCTATCCGCTACAATTCCAATTAAATTGAAGACCTAAAGTCGGGCGCGACTTACTGGTTGCTAACCTATTTCTTCCTAAACTGAGGTGTGAAAAACGCCTTGGGGGTTAGAAATGCAATTGGTTTCAGAACAAGTAAATGACGTGCTTGTCGTGCGCGTTGCGCAAGATCGCATCGACGCGGCCTGCGCCATTCAATTCAAAGATCAGATGCGCCAATTGGCCCAAACGGGCGGTGCGCGCGTGGTGCTGGATTTGGCCAGTGTCGCCTTTATCGACAGTTCGGGTCTTGGGGCGATTGTCGCCGCGATGAAGGCGATGGCCCCCGCGCAGGTGCTGGAACTTTCCAGCCTGACGCCCACAGTGAAAAAGGTGTTCCGCCTGACCCGCATGGATACGGTGTTCACCATTCATGAAACATTGCCGCTGCAACTGGCAAAGGCTGGGTAAATGTTACACGCCATCCAAGGCTTTCGCACCTCTGCCAGCCATACCATTGCCCGCGCGGATGCGATGGCGGTGCGCCGCGGGCTGGAATGCCTTTTCGCGCAAGAACCGCTGCGCTGCCTTGAAGAAGGTGCGCGCGGCACGGCCGAAATCGTGATGGCCGAGGCGTTGAATAACATCGTCGAACATGCCTATGCCGCCCAGTCTGGATCGATCGAAATTTCGGTTGATTTGGGCCAAGACGGGTTGGAATGCACCATAGCGGATCATGGAACGCCGATGCCCAATCATCAATTGCCCAAGGGTGACGCTTATGATCTGGAAACCATGGATGAACTGCCAGAAGGCGGGTTTGGCTGGTTCTTGATCCGCGCTTTGGCGCAAGATTTGCAATATTCGCGGTTTCAGGATCAGAATTTCCTACGCTTTCGCCTGCCTGCTTCGGCCAAATTGGTTTAGCCGTTGGGCGCAGACCAGCATTGCCTGCCGCTTGGCAATAGGTTAGCCCAAGGTGTCACCTTGGGGCTTTGACCATGCAAGACCTTATCGCAAATATCCGCGCGCTAACCCACGGCGAAACCGATACCATCGCCCTGATGGCAACCGTCGCCTGCGAGGTGCATCACGCCCACCCCTTTGCCGATTGGACGGGCTTTTACCGCGTGGTTGCGCCTGATCTTTTGAAAATCGGCCCGTATCAGGGCGGGCATGGCTGCCTGACAATCCCGTTTTCGCGCGGCGTTTGCGGGGCCTGCGCTCGCACTGGCCTTGTGCAAAACGTGCGAGACGTTGCGGCGTTTGCAGGCCATATCGCCTGTTCGTCCAGCACGAAATCCGAATTGGTGCTGCCTGTATTCAACGCCCAAGGTCAGCTTTTGGGCGTGTTTGACATCGATAGCGACACCGCCGCGGCCTTCACCCCTGATGATGAGGCGTGGTTGGTTCCGCTGCTGGCGGAAGTCTTTGCAAACGCCCAGCTATAACGGGATGCTGGGCACAAAGGCGTAGCCGCTGGGCGAGAGAATCACCGCTTCGCGCAGCCCGTGCCCCACCTTATCCTTTGCAGGTGACAGCACCATGGAACCTTCAAACGCGGCGGCCTGCGCGCAGGCTTGATCGGGGTTTGCGCCGTGCAGCCGTATCTCTACCCCTGCACCGCGCGGGCCCGCCTCGGGCAGCAGGGCATAGAGCGGATGGGCGGCAAATGTGCGGTCGGAATGCAGTTGCATGACAATGCCGTCATGCAAAACAATGGCGTAGTCATCGCTCAGCCGATGCACAGCGCAGCCAAACACAGCCGCCAAAAACGCAGCCTCGCCGCGCAGATCGCGGGTCAGCAGGTTCAGCGTGACGCCGTGCAAACCCGCGCCAAATTCGGCGGCTGGAACGGTTTCATAATCCATCCTGCACCCTTGAACTTATCCCCATAAACCCCGATTGTGCGCCAAAGAACAGGAGGCGTAAATGGCAGAAATCACCCTACTTGACGGCGGCATGGGCCAAGAATTGGTCGCGCGGTCAGGCGATGATCCAACCCCTCTTTGGGCAACCCGCGTGATGATCGACCATCCTGGCATGGTGCGCGATATCCATCTGGATTACTTCAATGCGGGCGCATCTGTGGCCACGACCAACACCTATGCGATCCACCATGATCGCCTTGAACGTTTTGATCTAGACGGCATGTTTCACGCCCTGCACCTGCGCGCGCTGGCCGAGGCGCACGAGGCGCGCGGCACTGTGGGGCGCGGGCGGATTGCAGGTTCGATGGGGCCGCTGGTTGCCACTTACCGCCCCGAAGTGACCCAAGCAGTGGACATCGCCGCGCCGAAATACGCCGAGATTGCCCGCATCCTTGGCCCGCATGTCGATTTGATCTTATGCGAGACCATGGCCTCGGTCGAACAGGCCCATGGCGCGGCGCTGGGCGCGCAGGCATCGGGCAAGCCTGTTTGGCTGTCGGTCAGCGTCGATGATCATGACGGATCGCGCCTGCGTTCGGGCGAGCCTGTTACCGATTTGGCATCCATCCTCCGCGCCATGCCCATCGCTGCCGTGCTGGCCAACTGCTCGGTTCCCGAGGCAATGGGCGCGGCGATGGCGGGGCTTAAAACGCTTGGCCTGCCCTTTGGCGCCTATGCCAATGGCTTTACCCATATCTCGGGCAATTTCCTGAAAGACGCGCCGACGGTTGCGGAATTAACCCATCGTCACGACCTGACACCTGAGAAATATACAGAATTTGCAATGGCTTGGGTAGGAATGGGCGCAACCATTGTCGGCGGCTGCTGCGAGGTTGGCCCCGCCCATATCGCCCATCTAGCGGCCACATTGCGCGCCGCTGGTCACACCATCGCCTGATGCTGCCGCAATTTGTCTATACCCCGCCCGATGTGCCGCTGGACATCGTTTACGAGGATGCCGCGATTATCGTGGCGAACAAACCTGCGGGGCTGCTGTCTGTTCCGGGCAAGAATGAGGGGCGGGAAGATTGCCTGATCGCCCGCCTGCAGGCCGCCCGCTGGGACGCGCTTTTGGTGCATCGGCTGGACTGTGACACGTCGGGGCTGATCATCTTTGCCCGCACCAAACAGGCGCAGGGGTTTTTGGGGGCCGAGTTTGAAAAGCGCCGCGCAGAGAAAACCTATATCGCGCGGGTTTGGGGCGTTCCCGATGCGCGCGAAGGGGTCATCGACCTTCCCATCGGCCCCGATTGGAACGACCGCCCGCGCCAGATGATCGACCCTGAAAACGGTCGCCCCTCGCAAACGGCTTGGCGGGTGCTGGCGGATGACAGGCAAACCGCGCGGGTAGAACTGCGCCCCAAGACGGGACGCAGTCACCAATTGCGCGTGCATATGCAGGCGCTGGGCCACCCGATTTTGGGCGACCCGATTTATGCGAATGGTGCTGCGCTGGATTTTCCCCGTCTGATGCTGCACGCGCAAACGCTGGCGCTGCATCACCCTGCCTCTGGCGAATGGGTTAGTTTTACTGCCCCTGCGCCATTCTAGCGTCAAATATCTGTTAACCTTATTCATCTAGTGTAGGGTAACGGCAGGATTGGATGGCCTATGGACGCGCTGCGCACTATCTTTTCGCTTCGTTACGCCGCCTTTACGGGGGCGCTGGCTGCGCTGGTGGTTGCGTCATTGCTGCTTTGGGCCGCGCCGTGGCAGGGCTGGGTTATATGGCCGATTTGGGTGCTGGCGCTGGGGCTTAGCGTGCTTGGGATTTATGATCTTAGCCAAAAGCGTCATGCCATTTTGCGCAATTACCCCATCGCGGCGCATTTGCGATTTCTGCTGGAATCTGTGCGCCCCGAAATGCGCCAATATTTTTTCGAAGGCGAAAAAGACGGGGCGCCGTTTCCGCGCGATAAACGGGCCATCGTCTATCAACGCGCCAAGAAAGAATTGGACAAACGCCCTTTTGGCACGATGCACGATGTTTATGCGCCGCAGTTTGAATGGCTGCATCATTCGATTGCGCCCCTTCCACCCGCGCCCGTATCAGACTTGCGTGTGACCATCGGCCAAGGTGCGCGGGCCTATTCGGCCTCGCTTTTGAACATATCCGCCATGAGCTATGGGGCGCTGTCTGCCAATGCCATTCGGTCGCTGAATAGGGGCGCGCAGGCGGGCGGGTTTTTTCACGACACGGGCGAGGGGGGCGTATCGCCCTATCACCGCGAATTTGGCGGCGATTTGGTTTGGGAACTTGGCTCTGGCTATTTTGGTGCGCGCAGGCCAGATGGCGGGTTTGACCCCGCCCGATTTGCCGATGCGGCGGCAGATGACCAGATCAAAATGGTGGAATTGAAACTGTCGCAGGGGGCCAAACCTGGCCATGGCGGGGTGCTGCCTGCGGCCAAAGTCACGGCCGAGATTGCCGCCATCCGGGGTGTGCCGATGGGGGTAGATTGCGTATCCCCCGCCCATCATGCCGTGTTTTCCACGCCGATTGAATTGATGCTCTTCATCGAAAAAATGCGGCAGATGTCAGGCGGAAAACCCGCTGGGTTTAAGCTGTGCATCGGCCACCCATGGGAGTTTATGGCGATTTGCAAGGCGATGCTGGAAACGGGTATCACCCCTGATTTCATTGTGATTGATGGAAAAGAAGGCGGCACTGGCGCGGCCCCCTTGGAATTTATGGATCACGTTGGCATGCCCCTGCGGGACGGGCTAAACTTTGCCCACAACGCCCTGCGCGGGGTGGGCTTGCGCGATCGCGTGCGGCTTGGCGCGTCGGGCAAAATCACTTCGGGTTTTGATATGGCGCGGATCATGGCCATTGGCGCGGATTGGTGCAATTCGGCACGCGGGTTTATGTTTGCGGTGGGCTGTATTCAGGCGCAATCGTGCCATACGGGGGCTTGTCCCACTGGGGTCGCCACCCAAGACCCAGCACGCGGCCGTGCGATTGACGTGCCCAGCAAGGCCGACCGCGTGGCATCCTATCACCGCAATACAGTGATTGCCTTGTCCGAATTGGTGGCTGCCGCTGGCCTGCCGCATCCGCGCGATCTGCGCGGGGCGCATTTTTTGCTGCGCTCTGCGGCTGACCGCGTGGTCAGTTTGGAACAGCAATACCCGCAAATGCATATCGGCGAGCTCTTGAGCGATTATGACAAGACCCGTCCCTTTGGCGCGGCCTTCGCCGCTGCATCGGCCCATACCTTTGAACGGCAGGGCTAGTCGCGTGCGGCCCCCTTGCGCAAACGCTCTTCCAGCCTGCGCAGGGCAAGACTAAGGGAAACAGTGATGGTCAAATACAAAAGAGCGACCACATTATAGGTTTCAAAATACCGAAAATTTCCCGCAGCCAACACTTTTCCAAGTTGCGTAATGTCTGCCACGCCCAGCACTGACACCAGCGAGGAATCTTTCACCATTGCAACGAAATCATTTCCCAAGGGCGGCAGAATCGTGCGCAGCGCTTGCGGAAAAACAATGTGGCGAAAACGTTGCCAACCGTTCAGGCCCAGCGATTGCGCAGCCTCGATCTGGCCCTTGTCCACCGACAAGAGCCCTGCGCGAAAAATTTCGGCCAAAAAGGCAGAATAGGCGATGGTCAGTGCAATGATGGCCCGCGCAATCAACGGAAAATCGCGGGTTTTCCACGGGGCGAAACCAAACCATTCCCCCACCCAATTCACCGCAACCACCAGCGCGGGCGCGGCGGCAAAGGCGATATACAAAAGCAACACCATAATCGGGATGCCGCGCACCACCTCTATGTAAAACCGCGCGGCTTGGCGCAGCAGGGCAAAACGCGACAGCCCCGCCACCGCCAAACCCAGCCCAAGTGCGCAGGCCGACACATAGGCCGTCACGGTGACAAAAGCCGTCACGCCAATGCCAGTGACCAGCGTGGCAATCACATCGGCATAGATTTGATTGGCCCAAACTTCGTAAAACAGCCACAAAATCAGGCAGGCCAACACCGCCAGCCAATAGGGACGCTCGCCCTGCGATTTAGGCAGGTTGGGGGCGGACACAGCGCCGCCCCAAAGCCGCCCTATTGCCCCATTTTATAATCGAGGAACCACTTTATGTTCAGCGCTTCAATGGTGCCATCGGCCTTCAGCGCGGCAATCGCGGCGTTCATAGGGGCCACCAAATCGCTGCCTTTGGGGAAGATATAGCCAAAATCTTCCGTCCCCAGCTTTTCGCCCACAATCTTCAGCCCGCCACTGGACGCCTCGACATAGCCCGCACCAGCGGTGCCATCGGTCAACACCAAATCAACATCGCCTGCTTTCAACGCCTCGACCGTGGCGCCAAAGGTTTCGAACAGCTTGATGCGGGGGTTTGATTCGTTGCCATCCAGCACGTTATAAACGCCCACATAAAAAGGCGTCGTGCCAGGCTGGGCGGCGATCAGCAAATCAGGATTGGCCGCAAAACTGGCCGCATCGGTAAAGCGCGCCTCATCCCCGCGCACCATCATCACCATTTCCGAGGTCATATAACTATCCGAAAAATCGACCTTTTCTTTGCGCTCTTCCTTAATGGTGATGCCCGTCATCCCCAGGTCAAACTGCCCTTCCGACACGGCAGGGATCATCGCATCCCACGAGATGTTTTCGTATTTTACAACTGCATTCAGGCGCTTTGCGATTTCGGCCATCGCGTCATATTCCCAGCCAATCGCCGCCCCGTCTTTGTCCAAAAACTGCAAAGGCGGATAGGCGTTTTCGGTCACAACCACAATTTCACGGCCCGCCAAATCGGGCAGGTCTTGCGCCAAGGCGGGGGCTGCGGTCAAAACAACGGCGGTAAGTGGGGCAAAGAATTTCATAGCTCTCTCCTGTGTGGGTTTACCCATTTATCAGGGCATCGGGGGCATTTCGCAAGGGGGCAGGGCCAAGCCTAGGGTTTGACACTGGCAGTGACGTAATTCACCGACAAATCGCGCGCGGACAGCGACCAACGCCACAAAATTGGGTTAAAGACCATGCCTTTGCGATCCACAGGCCGCAACCCAGCGCCGCCGATCAGGGCAAAAAGTTCGTCTGGGGTGATAAATTTCGCCCAATCATGCGTACCTTTGGGCAGCCAGCGCATCACCCATTCCGCCCCGATAATCGCCATGCCATAGCTTTTGGCGTTGCGATTGATGGTCGAGCAAATCATCAGCCCGCCCTGTTTCAGCAGGCTATGGCAGGCGGCAAGATAGGCGGCGGGTTCTGCCACATGTTCGATCACCTCCATATTCAGCACCACGTCAAACTGTTCGCCCGCGCTGGCCAAATCTTCGGCGGTGGTGTGGCGATAGTCGATCGTCAGGCCCGATTGCTGCGCATGGATTTGCGCCACGGGAATGTTGCGCGGCGCAGCATCGGCCCCAACAACGTCGGCCCCCAACCGCGCCATCGGTTCGGACAAAAGCCCGCCGCCGCAGCCAATATCCAAAATCCGCAGCCCTGCAAAAGGCCGATCAGTGGTTAAATCACAGTCGAATTCGGCGGCGATTTGTGTTGTAATATACGACAGGCGGCACGGGTTCATCTGGTGCAACGGCTTGAATTTGCCATTCGCATCCCACCATTCTGCTGCCATCGCTTCGAATTTGGCCACTTCGGCTGCATCAATTGTGCTTATTTTTGTCATAACGCCTCCTTGCACTTGCGCCTGTAGCGGCGCAGTCTGGGATGATATATAGGACGATTATGGATCACAGATCAGGGCAAAAGCGCGCAGTTGAATATCTTTATCCGCCGATCGACCCGTTCGATCAGCGCGTGATGGATATGGGCGATGGCCACCGCGTTTATGTCGAGCAATGCGGCCGCCCCGATGGCGTGCCCGTGCTGGTGCTGCATGGCGGGCCGGGCGGTGGGTGCAGCCCTGCGATGCGGCGGTATTTTGACCCGAATGTGTACCGTGTGGTGCTGTTTGACCAGCGCGGCTGTGGGCGCTCGCGCCCCCACGCTTCGGTGGAACACAACACCACGTGGCACTTGATCCATGATATCGAAACCCTCCGCGTGGCGTTGGGGATTGAGCGGTTTATCCTGTTTGGGGGGTCTTGGGGGGCAACGCTGGCACTGGTTTACGCCATTTCGCACCCAATGCGGGTGCGCCATATGGTGCTGCGCGGTGTTTTCTTGTCCACGCGGGCAGAGCTGGATTGGTTTTACGGTGGCGGGGCAGGGGCGTTTTTCCCCGAACTTTGGGCGAAATTTGTCGATTTTATCCCACAGGACGAACAAGATGATTTGATTGCCGCTTATCATCGTCGGCTGTTTTGCGGCGATTTGGTGCAAGAAACCCGTGCGGCGCGGCTGTGGGCCAATTGGGAAAACGCGCTGGCCTCGGTGCACAGTCACGGCAGTTACGGCGAAAGCCCAGCCGAATATGCCCGCGCCTTTGCTCGGCTTGAATCGCATTATTTCATCAATGGCGGATTTTTGGAATTTGACGGCTGGATTTTGGAAAACAAACTCCGCATCGCCGCCATTCCCGCCGATATTGTGCAGGGCCGCTACGATCTGATTTGCCCGCCGTCTCTGCCTTTGGTTTGGCGCAGGGCTGGACATCGGCGCATTTGCATATGGTGAATATGGCAGGACACGCCCTGTCGGAACCCGGGATATCCGAGGCGCTGGTCGGTGTGATGGACGGGTTGCGCGCCCGTTAAATGCGAAAGTCGGCGGGAATTGCATCGCGCCCGTCCAGCACCAACTCCACCATCACCTGCGCGATTTTTGGGGCCATGCCAAAGCCAATTTTGAAGCCGCCATTGGCCACAAAATGCCCTGCGCGGTTTGGCCAGGGCCCCAATATCGGCGCGCGGGTGATGGCGCGAGGGCGGATACCTGCCCAGGTGTCGATAACCTGCGCATCTGCCAGCGCAGGCAAAATCGCGCGCGCGCGGGCGATCAACGTATCCAGCCGCGCGTCGGTTGCGCGGGGATCGTCCCAAGTGTTTTCCGACGTTGACCCAAGAGCCACCGTGCCATCGCCGTGCGGCACGATGTGCAGGTTATCGGCATAAATCTGCGGCAAATCGCGGGCATCATAGCCTAGCAGCGCCGCCTGACCTTTGACGCCGCCACCCATGGGACGGCCCAGATCGCCGCCCAAATCTTCCAACCCTGCAAGGCCCGTGGCCCAAATCACAGGGCCTTCGTCGGTGCCGTTCCCGACGATCACCTCGCCGCCCAAGGCGCGGATCGCGGCGACCAATGCCGCCCCCGCGCGGCGCGGATGCAGGCGGGCGGACAGGCTGTCATAAACCAAATACCCTGACGGGCTGGCAGGCTCCCACGCGGCGCCTGTTGCGCGGCGCATTTCCCAAACCGCGTGATTGCCCCAGTTTTCCGCAGCCCCCGCCGCGCGTGCGCGGGTCATATCTACCCCCGCGCTATCGGCCACAGGTTGCAGCCGACCCAGACGCGCATAACCCGCATCCAGACCGCCCGCGCGCGCCACACTTTCCCAAAACCCTTGCGCCATGAGAAGGCTTTCGAATTGAAACGCCTTTTTCGCGCCCCAAGTGTCTGGCACATGTGGGGTCAACGCGCCCACCAGCCCGCCAGACGACCCAGCGCCAATGCCGGCGATGTCGATCACCCGCACCTTTGCGCCGCGCCGCGCGGCTTCAAAGGCGATAGACAGGCCGAACACCCCCGCGCCGCGCACTGTCAACTCGCATCTTGTCATTGTCTGCGCCGCCCTTCATGGTCTGGGGCAAAGGATTAGCCTGAATGTGCAGTAACGACCAGACCGCCAGCCTAGAATGGCGCGAGGGCGGGGTTCCCGTGTCGACCCGCTTTGATGACCCCTATTTTTCCATTGCCGATGGGCTGGCTGAAACCTTTCACGTCTTTCACGCAGGCAATGATTTGCCCGCCCGCCTGCGCCCCAATTTCACCGTTGCCGAACTGGGGTTCGGCACGGGGCTAAACCTGCTGGCCACGGCGCTGATTTGCCCTGCGGATTGCCCGATCCGCTACACCAGTTTCGAAGCCTTTCCGATGCGGGTCGAAGACATCGCCCGCGCGTTGGATCTGTTCCCGCAAGCCACTGCGATTGCCCCGCCGTTTTTGGCGGCATGGGGGGCGGGGCAGCGTAACTTTACCCTTGGCCCCATCACAGTGCAGGTGATGATCGGCGACGCGCGCGAAACCCTGCCCGCATGGGATGGCCGCGCCGATGCGTGGTTCCTTGATGGGTTTTCCCCCGCCAAGAACCCGCAGCTTTGGTCGCCCGAATTGATGGCCGAGGTCGCCCGCCACACCGCCCCGCGCGGAACTTTTGCCACCTACACCGCCGCGGGCCATGTGCGCCGCGCGCTGGACACGGCAGGGTTTGACGTGGCGCGCGTGGCAGGTTACGGGCGCAAACGGCATATGAGCAAAGGGGCGCTGCGGGGATGACCAACAATCGAAAAGGCATCTGGCTGATGATCGCCGCTGTCGCCGCCTTTGCCGCGCAAGACGGATTTTCGCGTTATTTGGCAGGCACTTACAACACGTTGATGATCGTGATGATCCGCTATTGGGTCTTTGCCGCCTTTGTTCTGCTGTTGGCGCTGCGCCGCCCCGAAGGGATGCGCAGGGCCATACAATCCACCCGTCTTTGGGCGCATTTCATTCGGTCGGTCTTTTTGGTCAGCGAGATTATTCTGATCGTTTGGGGCTATACCAAAATCGGCCTGATCGAAAGCCATGCCGTCTTTGCGATTTGCCCACTGCTCGTTGTGGCCCTGTCTGGCCCGATCTTGGGCGAGCGGCTAAGTTGGCAGCGCTGGGCGGCCGTAGGCGCGGGGGTGATCGGTGTTTTGATCATTCTGCGCCCCTCCTCGGGTGTATTCTCGCCTTGGGCGCTGCTGCCGTTGGGCGCGGCGGTGCTGTTTGCGACCTATTCCGTTTTGACGCGCCTGACCACGCGCGGCGAGCCGAACTTTCCGTCGTTTTTCTGGCCTGGGGTTTTGGGCGCAGGCATTATGACGCTGATCGGACTTGGCCAATGGCAGCCCGTTCTGCCCGCGCATTGGCCCCTGATCGCGGCCTATTCCGCCCTGTCGGTCTTTTCTCATTGGCTGCTGCTGAAATGCTACGAAGTGGCCGAGGCGTCATCCGTGCAGCCCTTTGCCTATATGCAAATCGTGTTTGTTTCCATCATTGGCATCACCGTCTATAGTGAGGTTTTGCAAACCCATGTCGTGCTGGGGGCCATGGTCATCGTGGCGGCAGGGATTTATGCGCTGTGGCATGAACGCGAAAAAAAAAATCAAAGGCCATAGCCCTATGAAAACGCTGCAAGACCAACGCCTTGGCATCTATTTGATGATTGCAACCACCATCGTTTTCGCCTTCCAAGACGGCGTTTCGCGGCATTTGGTGGCGAATAACAACGTCTTTATGGTGGTGATGATCCGCTTTTGGTTCTTTGCGCTGTTTGTGATGGCGATTGCGGCCCGCAGCGAAGGCGGCCTGCGCGCCGCTGTGCGCACTAAGCGGCCGCTGACGCAAATCTTTCGCGGCATTTTGTTGGTGGCCGAGGTGTGCGTGATGGTCGTGGCCTTTGTCAAACTGGGCCTGATCGAAAGCCACGCCGTGTTTATCGCCTATCCGCTGATCGTTGCCGCGCTGTCTGGCCCTGTTCTGGGCGAGGCCGTGGGTTGGCGGCGCTGGGCGGCGATTGGGGTGGGCTTTGTCGGCGTGCTGATCATTTTGCGGCCAGGGTTTGCGGTGTTTTCGCCTTGGGCGCTGCTGCCGCTGATCTCGGCCTTTATGTTTGCGCTTTATGGGCTGCTGACGCGCTTTGTGGCGCGCGAGGATGAGGCGCAAGTCAGTTTTTTCTGGACAGGCGTTTCGGGGGCCATCGCCATCACGCCCTTTGGCCTGATGCATTGGCAGATGATGAGCGCGGCGGATTGGGGCTGGATGGCCGCACTGTGCCTAACCGCCGCGCTGGGTCATTGGCTGCTCATCCGCGCCTATGCTGTGGCCGAGGCGTCGGCCCTGCAACCCTTTGCCTATTTGCAACTGGTCTGGGTGTCGGTGCTGGGACTGGCCTTTCTGGGCGAAACTCTGCGCCCGAATGTGGCCGTTGGCGCTGTGATTGTCGCCGCCGCTGGGCTGTTTGCCCTATGGCGGGAAAGGGTGCGGGCGCAGCCGCATTGTGAGTTGACACCTGAACCTGCACAAATTCGGGATTAGCTGGTAACTCGCGTATTAGCTGGGAAAACCCTATAGAAACCGCTGGTTAGGCGGTGTGGCGCGGGCGAAAGGTTTGGCGAGGTGGAGTTTGCACAGATCGCTGAAATGAGGCGATTTGGCGGTTTTCGCGCGGTGGGCGGCGTGGAATGGTCGCCGAGGGCGGCAGCGTTTAATGACCAATGAAATAAGGGTTAAATGGGCCTGTGAAGGTGGGTTTCAGGCCATTTACCGGGCGGCGGAGGGGCCGCAAACATGCAACTGGCGTTGCATGTTAGGGTTTGCAGTTGCATGTTAGGCGTAAGGCCTTGATATATAACAAAAAGGCGCTGGAATGACCCAGCGCCTTTTGCGTTCTTACATGCAACTGGATTCTGGCGAATTAGTCGCCTTCGCCCGCCGCGACGGCAAGAATGATTTCGGACAGACTTGGCCCCAGTGGCGAAGCAAACAGGCGCTCCACATGCTTTGGCAGTCCGGTTTCTGGATCATCTTCAAACGCCCATGCGGGAGCGGTTACCTCTGGCCGACCGCCAACCCTAGGAATCATCAGATGATGTCGTGCGCCACTTAATCGGCAGCGGCAGTTCCACCTTGTTGGGGGCAAATAGCGTTGAAGAAATGGGTCGTCGGGATGAAGAACAAGGCCGTCGAAGACATGATGAAATTCGCCACATCCATTTGGCACGTCTGGTAGATCGCTGCGGTAAATGAGGTAGCTATAACCCGCTGTCCGCATTTGAGCATATCGCGATTTGATGTATCTCGTCGAAGATATAGCCTGCATCAACGCGAGGCTTCGAGCAGCGACCAATTTTTTGTCTTCGCCGCCGAGCAAAGGCATCCAGCCCCATTCGACGGCAAAGGCGCGGAGTTCTTTCGTCCAGCGCCAGAGCCCTTCGTTGCCGTATTGCCGCCAGAGGCTTTCGAAGGCCTCTAACGCTGCCTCGTCACCCGGGATCTCACTCATAAAAAACCTCGTCGTTGCATCAGCTGGCGGAGGTGTGGCCCCACCAGACCACTTTACCGATCACTTGAAGGGTCGCGAGGCGCTGGCCTTGCCTGAGTTCTGGCGGGTGATCGGGATTGTCGGAGAGCAGCATCATGGTGGTGGAGTCGGGGCGTTCGATGCGTTTGATGCGGGCCTCGCCATCCTCGAGCAGCGCCCAGATCGCGGGGCGGCGGCGGTCGGCGGGGTTGCGGGTGCGGGTGGGCGGATTGGTTTTGGCCGTGTCGAGCAGCACCATGTCGCCCGGCGATAGCGTGGGGAACATACTGTCGCCCGTCACGCGGGCGAGGCAGCATTGCGAGGCGGCCACGCCGATCCGCGCCAGCCAATCGCGGCGAAATGCCAGATGGTCGACGATGTTAGCGCCTGTGTTGGCAATACCAGGGCCAGCGGACAGCCAAGCCTCGTGTAAGGGGATGATAGCATATGCGGCAAGGTCGATTTTGACCCGTGCCGACTCCTCGCCTTCAAAACGCGCAAACATGTCGGCAACGGTTGCATCGCCATATCCCTCGTCTTCAATGATTTCCTGAACGGTCTTGTGCGGGCCATATTGAGACATAAGGCGACCCAAAATAGCGGGCTGACTGAAGTAAGCCTTCATGTCTGCAAGAGCAGCCTCTGCCTGTTTTTGTTCACCCAGATAAAGGTCGAGACCTAGCGCGCGGGCAATCGCGGACACACGCTCGATTGATGGAGACGATCCTTTCTTGATGTTTTGAAGGGCAGCGTTGTCGGCCTTGTTGAAGGCAAGCATACCAACTTCGGCCTGCGATAAGCCGAGTTCCTTACGTCTGGCTTCGAAAAGCGCATAGATCTCGGATGCATCCATCATAGTGTAAATTTGCATTAAAATCACGTTTTGCACAAGCCCGCTGCACTGGAAACAAATAGTTTCCAAAAAGTGTAAATTTGCCGTTGACTAATGATGTAAATTTGCCAATAAATGTGCTATGCATTATTTACATCTCCTGACCTTGTCTTCTGCTTTAGCCGCCCATACCGGGCGGACAGAAGCGACGATTGCCCGCTGGTGCGGTGCGCATAACAGGCTCTTCTCGCGCCTGCGGGCGGGGCATGGGTGCAATGTTCGAACGGCGGAAGCCACGGCATTGGCCCTCTTCAAGATTTGGCCAGCTGATCTGGCGTGGCCAAAGGAAGTCCCAGTTCCAAAACCCAAGAAGGAGGCCGCGTGATGCTGCGTCCAGAAGTTCAAGCCGAGCTTGATCGGACCTTTGCCGCGATGGCGCTGTTGAAGCGGGCTGTTGAGCAGCACTTCGGTGCGCCTGCCCAGATCACCCATGTCGCGCGCGATATCACGCATTTGCCGATTTGGAAAAACGGGCATCGCCCGCGTTGGTGGGCTGATGAAGCGCTGCGGGCGTTCCTGACTGAAAGCCATCGGCAGATGAGCATTGCCGATTGCTGCGCCGAAGTTGAACGGCGGTTTAACCGCCCGTTTAGCAAGTCTTCCTTGCAGCGGTATTGGGCGGTGCTTGACCGCGTGGTTGGCCCCGTGGCCCGCGCGGATGTTTCAAAAAACCCCACGAAGGAGGCCGCGTGATGGATGAGAGGGACATGATCGCTGCAGAGCAAGCGGTTGAGCTGGAGAGGATGGCGCGCGTGTCGCAGGTTCGGGGCGCATTGATCGGCCAAGGTTCGGACGAGTGCAAAGATTGCGGCGAAACCATAGAGCCTGCTCGGCGGCTGGCCGCGCCCTTTGCCGTGCGCTGCGTGTACTGCGAAGCCGATGCTGAACGGCAATTGTTGGGGGTGGTGTGATGGCTAACCCTGACATTCAGAGCAAACACCCACGCCCGCGGGCGATTGGTCGCCAAATGCGCGCTGTATGGCGCTGGCTGGCGGCGCAGGATGACAGCGTGATCGAGCAGGCATTGGGAGCGGTATCGCTGTTCGTGCTGCTTTATGCCTTTCTGGTCGGCCCCGTGATTGCGGGGTGGCAGTGATGGGAAAGTTTCTAAAAGCGCCCGCACCTAAGCCCGCCTTTACCGTGCGCGAGTTGGCCTTGGGTTGGGTCGTTGTGGATGCCAATGGGTGTTCCGTATCGCGGGAGTTCAACAGCTATCACGGGGCCTGCCGCCATCGCAATTCCCTGAATGGCAAGGTGGGTAATGTCGACCGCGCTTGCCTGTGCTGCGGGACGGTTTTCAGCAGCGAGGGCGCGCATAACCGCATGTGCGATCGTTGCAGATTGGAGCGCTGATGCACGCCGCGCCGCTGACATCGCCACGCCTGCAGCGCACCCTCGCGGTGCTGTCTGATGGAAGCGCGCATACGACGCGCGACATCGTGCGGCGCGGCAAGGTGATGGCAGTCAGCGCGATCATATCCGAGTTGCGCCAGCACGGCGCAGAAATCACCTGCAGCCAGACCGTCAAACCAGATGGCCAGCGGCTGTTTTCCTACACAATGACAAAGGCCCCGAATTCAAAATGACCCAAGCCCTATCGCCTGCACTTGCCAGCCTTGACCTGACCAAACTGCCGATGACCGATGTGGCGATCACCTCGATCGACGAGGGTGGGCTGTGGCCAAATCAGGATCGTTTGCGCCCTGTTGGCGAGGCGAATGTGGCGGCGCTGGTGCATGTGATTTCCGAGTATGGGTTTACCGTTCCGATCCTTTTGCGCAAGGCGCAGGGTGGCCTGCATTTGATTGACGGGGCGCACCGGTTGGCGGCGATGAAGCAGCTGGGCGCTGCCACTATCCCTGCGATGATCATTCAATGCACGAGCGAACAGGCCCGCGCGCTGGAGGCATCGCAGAACCTTGCGGGTGCCAGCATGTCGCCGCTGGATGATGCGCTGTTTTTGGCAGCCTATGCCAAGGCATATGAGGTGCTGCACCCTGAAACGAAGGGCGGCGTCGCAGGTGCTTTGGCGAGGCATGGTTATGCAACGGAAATTTCTTCCTTTGCAGAAATCATCGCTGAAAAGAGGGCGATCACGCCACGCCGTGTCAGAATGATCGTCGCTGCTGGCCGCAACATCACGCGCGCCGAGGCTGACCAGCTGCGCACTGGCACCCGTAAGGTCACGATTACCGACATCGTGGATATCGGCAAGATCGGCGATGAGGTTGAACGGGTTCAGGTGGTTTTGAAACTGGCGGGCGGCAATGCCAAGACAGCCGCCGCCGCCCGCCGCCAGTATCGCGCCGAAGTGGATGGCGCGGTGATCGTGCCCAATGCCAATGATGCGGCGTTTAATGCGCTGGCCAATGCATGGGGCCGCGCGCCCGTGGCGGTGCGCAAGCGGTTCTGCCTAGAGTTTGGCCGCGAGATTTGGGAGGCGCAGAACAAGGGCGATGCCCTGCTGAAGTTTGCAAAGCCTGCCGCCAGCGATGAGGCTGGCGATGAGTGAATTGCACCCAGATCGGCAGTGGTGGACAGCGGCGGAAATCGCCGATGCCCATCTGCCTGATATGCCCGCCAGCCGCCAAGGGGTCGAGCAGGTGATCAAGCGGGATCAGTGGCGCGCCAAGGGCGTGGCGCTGGCGCGGCGGCGCGCGGGCAAGGGCGGCGGCTGGGAGTATAACTGGCGGCTGCTGCCCGATCTGGCGAAGCGCAAGCTGCTGCAATCGGTGCTGCCTGCCGCGACCGCCCCCGTGCGGATGGGCCGCGATGAGGCATGGGCATGGTATGAGGCGCTGCCGCAGGATGTGAAGGACAAGGCCGCATCGCGGCTGGCGATTGTGCAGCAGGTCGAGGCCATTGAGGCCGCGTCCAATTACGGGCGGCACCGGGCGGTTTCGGATGTGGCGCGGCTGTCGGGCATTGGTGCGCGCACGGTCTGGACGTGGTTTGCCCTGATCGACGGGGTGCGGGCGGATGACCGTTTGGCCTATATCGCGCCTCGCAACCGCGCCGCGCCAGAGCGCCCCCGCGCCAAGGATTGCGACCCTGAATTTTTCACGGTGATCAAGGCTGATTTTCTGCGTCTTGAAGCGCCGCCCTTCACGGACTGCTATCGCCGCGCGCTGCGGGTGGCCAAGGCGAAGGGATGGGATACGCTGCCAGAGCGCACAATGCGCCGCAGGTTGGACGAAACCGTATCTGCCGCCGCCCAGCTGTTGGCGCGCAAGGGGATCGATGCCGTCAAGCGGATGTATCCAACGCAAGTGCGCGACAAAACCGCACTGGTCGCGCTGGAGGCAGTGAACGGCGATTTTCACAAGTTCGATGTCTTCGTGCGCTGGCCAGCCCCGCGTGGTGAGCAGCCGCAGATTTTGCGCCCACAGATGGTGGCGTTTCAGGACATTTATTCTGGCCGCATTCTGGCGTGGCGCATGGACGTGACCCCCAACAGCACCGCCGTGATGCTCTGCGCGGGCGATATGATCGAGACATGGGGCATACCGCAGCACATCCTTTTGGATAACGGTCGCGAGTTTGCCGCCAAGGCCATCACGGGCGGTGCTGCCACGCGTTTTCGGTTCAAGGTCAAGGAAGATGATATCCCGGGTCTGTTCACAGGTCTGGGCTGCACGATCCATTGGGCCACGCCCTATAGCGGGCAATCCAAGCCGATTGAACGGGCGTTTCGGGATATGTGTTCGAGCATTTCCAAAGACCCTAGGTTGGCGGGTGCCTATACGGGCAACACCATCGATAACAAGCCTGAAAACTATGGATCGCGCGCCATTGATTTGGCCGATTTCTTGGCCGTGGTGGCCGAGGGTATCGAAGAGCATAACACCCGCCAAGGGCGGCGATCCGAAGTGGCATGGGGCCGCAGTTTTGCCGAGGTGTTTAACGAGAGCTATGCCAGCAGCCTGATCCGCAAAGCGACCGAGGCACAGCGCAGGCTGTGGCTGCTGGGGGCAGAGGGTATTCGCGCCGACAGCAATTCAGGCCTGATCAAGTTTCAGGGCAACGAGTTCTGGGAGCCTTGGATGAATGACATCGCGGGCAAGCGCGTGATCATTCGCTTTGACCCCGCCAACCTGTGGTCTGGCGTGCATGTTTACAGCGGCGATAACGCCTATTTGGGCCATGCCGAATGCCGCGTGAAAGCGGGCTTCTTTGACATGGAAGAGGCACGGATGCATGGCCGCGCACGTGCTGCATGGTTGAAGGCCGAAAAGGCCGCACTCGCCGCGCAGCGCCGCATGACCGCCGCCGAAGTTGGCGTGATGCTGGATGATCTGAACCCCGATCCAGCGCCAGCCGTTGAAGCCAAGGTTGTGAAGGGTGCCTTTGGCAAAGGTAAGGGGCTGCAAAGCGTGCGCCCCGCCGTGCCGCCCACCTATTCGGATGATGATATTGGCGCAGTGCAATCGGCTATGATTGCCGATCTGTCCGAGCGCCGCGCTGCCAAGCCAGCAGCCCAAGAAGAAACTCCCCGTGACCGCTTTAAACGCGCCCTTGAATTGGAGCGGCGGATGGCGGCGGGCGAGGCAGTCACCACCGAGCAGCAGCGCATGCTGTCGGTCTATCAAACTACCCCTGAATACCTGTCCGAGCGGTCGCTTTGGGAAGGATTTGGGGACGCGTATTTCGGATGAAAAATGCCGCCGCAGGCGTTGCAGGCCAGCGGCGGCGATAACAGGCTAGGAGCATAGAATGCACGATAATCCATCACCGATCAATAGCGTGGCACCGCTGGCCAATGTGGCGCGGCTGCAAAAGCTGGTTTTTACCTGCCAGAACCGCGTTGATGGCCTGCCAGGGATGGGCTGTTTTTATGGCCCTGCGGGGTATGGAAAAACCACGGCGGGGGTGTTTGTCACCAACAAGGTGCATGCCTGCCATGTCGAAGCGCTGCCCTTCGGCGGGGCAAAGAAGCTGCTGGAAATGATCGTGACCGAACTGGGTATGCGGCCCACCCGCACCGTATCGACGCTGTTTGATCAGGCGGCCGATGCGTTGGCGCGCACAGGTCGCCCGTTGATCATCGACGAGGCGGATCAGATTTTGACCGACCGCATCATCGAAACTGTCCGTCACTTGCATGACAAAACGCTGGTGCCTGTGATCTTGATGGGCGAAGAGCTGCTGCCGCAAAAACTGCGCCGCTGGGAGCGAGTGAATGGGCGCATTTTGGAATGGGTCGCGGCAGAGCCGGCCACGATTCAAGACGTGGGGTTTCTGTCGCCAATCTATGCGCCGAACGTCACAATCACAGATGATCTAAAGGCCAAGCTGCTGGAGGCGTCGACTGGATCGATCCGCAACGTGTCGACCAATTTAGCCAACCTTGCCGCCTTTGCGGCCGTGAAGGGGTTGACCAACGTCGGCGCGGCTGAATGGGCTGGCGAGCGGTTTCATACGGGCCAAGCGCCAGAGGCGCGGCGCGGTCTGGGTGATGCGATGGTCAAGCCTGCACGGGGGCGCGCAGCATGAGCCATCCGTTCAATCCTGAAGCGCCACGCACGCGGGAAATCATAGCTGCCGCATGGCCTGTCGCCCTGCGCCTGCAGCAATTTGGGTATAAGGAAATCGCGGCGGAAACGGGTGCATCTCTGCCTATGGCGACGGGTGTTGTGAACCACTGGGTGACGCTTGGCCGCGCCCGCCTGATTGAAGCCGCGCGCATGGGTGGGCGGAATCGCAACTTTTACGAAGTGATCCCCGACGGCGAAATCGCCCTGCCATTGGCTGGCGACGCCTATGAGCAGATGTGGACAGTAATGCGCAAGTTCGGGGTGTTCTCACCCACTGATCTGGTCGCCCATTGCGCTGTTACGGTCGAATTGAAAGTGGCGACGGGGTATTGCCAGACGCTTTTGGCAGCGGGGTATCTGCGGGTGACGCAAAAGGCCAAACCGCCGCATAAGCAGGCCACTTATCGGTTGACCAAACCGACAGGCCCGCGTGCGCCGCGGGCGCGCAATGTGCGCTGCCTTATTGATACCAACACGGGGTCGACCCAGCCATTAGTGGGGGGCGCAGCATGAACGAAGGCCCCTTGGCACTGGCCCGCACGGCATGGGGAGAGCCCCTGCCCGATTGGATTGAAACGCTGGCACTGGCCTGCGCCAATTCATCCCAAGCCAAAGTGGCGGGTACGCTTGAGCGTTCGCCTGCGGTGATCAGCCAAGTGCTGCGCAACATTTACCCCGCCGATCTGACCCGAATCGAGGAGCGGGTGCGCGGTGTCTACATGGATGGCCGCGTGGCCTGCCCCGGATTGGGCGAGATCGCTGTGCAGCTGTGCCAAAACTGGCGCGACAAGTCGGGCAAGCTGGAGGTGGGCAACCCGCTGCGGGTGCGGATGTTTCGCGCCTGCAATGGCTGCCCTCGCAATCAGACCGTCAATCAAAACGCAAAAGAGGTGAGGACATGACCATAACCTCAGACAAGCCCGATTTTGATCAGGCCCGCATCGCGCGCCGTATCCGCGCCCAGATGCAGCGCCATGATCTAACGTTCGCGCGCCTTTCTCGAGAGGTCGGTGTGGCGCAGGCCAAAGTTGAAGAGCTTGCATCTGGGCGCGCGCGCCTTGGCCCCCTGATGTGCGCAGCCATTGCCCCAGCCTTGCGCTGCACACCTGCCTATTTGTTGACGGGAAAGGTGACGTCATGAGCCAGATCACCGCACTGCCCGAAGACCAGATCATTGCCCGCGCCAGTGCGGCGCTTGGCAAGGTTGATCTGTGGGGCCGCAGGGGCGTGACCATGCTGTCGGTCGACGAGACCGAGGCGATGGCCCTGCTGCTGGCCGCCCTTGGCCTTGTGCCCACCCCGCCCGGCGCGCCCCCGCCTGCCGAATATTTCATCACAAACCTAGAGGTGTAACTCCATGACCAGCCATACCCCCGCCCCCATTCCCACTGGCCGCATCGATGTGGACGGTGCGACCTATCTGACCGATGCCAAGGGCGCGCTGGTGCCCCTGAACCTGATCAAACCCCAGCACCTGCTGGAGGACGAGCTGGTGCGCAAGATCGCGGGCTTTTTCGTGGCCCTGTCTGAGCAGGTCGCGCGGTTCAAAGAACACACCTTTGACGATCTGGGCCAGTTCGAAGCGCTGCTGGCGCAAGAATACGGGGCCACGCTGGGCGGGGCAAAGGGCAACAAGACCCTGACCACCTATGACGGGCTGTTCAAGATCACGGTGCAAGTGGCCGATAACATCGTATTTGGGCCAGAGCTGCAGATCGCCAAAGGGCTGGTCGATGAATGCCTGAACGAATGGTCGCAAGGGTCGCGCGACGAGATCCGCGCCATCGTGCAACGGGCCTTTAACACCGACAAGGCGGGCCAGATTAACCGCAGCGAGATTTTCATGTTGCTGCGGCTGGAAATCACTGACGAGCGCTGGAAACGGGCCATGCAGGCGATCCGCGATGCGATGCGCATCGAGGGCAGCAAGACCTATGTGCGCTGCCACCGCCGCCCCACGCAAAGCGCGGGCTGGCAGGCCGTGACCATTGATCTGGCGAAGGCATAGGGTGATGGTTGCCTACAGCTTTCAAAAGCGCTTTGTCGCGCCGATCCTGACGGGGCAAAAGACCCAGACCATCCGTTCTCACGGCAGGAAACGCCACGCGCGCCCGCGCGAGTTGATCCAGCTGTATTCGGGCATGCGGACACGGCAGTGCCACAAGATTTGTGACGATGTGCGCTGCGTATCTGAACACCAAATCCTCATTGATTTTGGGCAAGAAGGTCAAATCGAAGGGATTACGGTTGGGCTTTTGCGCCTCACAGATTTTGATGCCTTCGCGGTTATGGATGGGTTTGCAGATGCGGTTGACATGGCGGCGTTTTGGACGGCCACGCATGGCGCATCGCAGCGGTTTTCGGGTGTGCTGATCCGCTGGGAAAGGGTTTAACCATGACCGCCGCATCCGTCATTAAAGCCCCTTTGCGATCTGTGGATCGTGGGCCGCTGGGCACGGTTCTGGGCGGCACTGAGGGGCATATCAACGGGACGCCCCTGACTGTCACCATGACGGATGTCGAAATTCATATCGGCTGGGCCGATCGCAACGGCCCTGCCTTTGTCATCGATCTAAACCCGCTGATCAAATCGGCGGTGAATGAGATGGAAGCGCTTTTGGGTATGAAAGGGGGCCGCAGATGAGCAACCGCAACGCGCAGATCAGAATGGTGCATGTGGCCTGCCGCAGCCTTGGGATTGATGGTGACACGCGCCATGATCTGCAGCTGGCGGTGACGGGCAAGGCCAGCCTGTCGGAGATGAGCGACCCCGAGTTGACCCTTGTCATCGGCGCGCTGAAGGAGCGCGGATTTTCGCCATCGGGCGGGGCCAAGCCTAAACGCAACGCCGCCCCGCGCGGCGACGTGCGGTTTTGCCATGTGCTGTGGGGCAAGCTGCATAAGGCGGGCGCGGTGGATAAGGCGGGGGCCGCTGGCCTGAACGCCTTTGTCCGCGCGCGGTTTGAAGACAAGTGGGGCGCGGCCCCGATCGACATCGATGCGCTGACCGATCACCGCCAGATCGCCACGGTGATCGAGGCGCTGAAGGCGATGTGCGCCCGCGCGAGGATTGCCCTATGACAAAGCCCGTCCGTGTCACTGACCATGCTGTGCTGCGCTACCTTGAGCGGGTGGGAGGGTTCGATATTAAAGGGCTGCGCAAGGATATCCAATCGCGCATGGTGCAGCGTGTGGCAGGGATCGGCGCGCAATGCGTGATCGTCGATGGGCACCGCTTTGTCGTCAAAGCCACCGAGGCCGAAATGGTGGTGGTGACGGTGCTGAAAAAGGACGACTTTTCTGCGCTGCACGAGGCGGCGGAATGAGCTGGCCTTTTGATTTTTTGACCCCCATGAAATACGGCGCGATCCTTGCCGATCCGCCGTGGAAATATGACATGCGGTCAGACAAGGGCCATAAGAAAAGCCCAGAGGCGCATTACGAGACCATGAGTTTTGACGAGTTGGCCGCGCTGCCCGTGTCGTATCTGGCAGGGCCTAATTGTTATCTGTTCCTGTGGTCGACATGGCCGCATTTGAAACAGGCGCAGGCGCTGATGGAGGCGTGGGGGTTTGATTACATCACGGGCGGCAGTTGGACGAAGCGCACCGTGAAATGGAATGTGGCGATGGGCACTGGATTTGTGCTGCGGTCTGGTTGCGAGCCATATCTCATAGGCCGTATCGGCGCGCCGCAGGTGGCAAATCGTGGGGTGCGCAACCTGATCGACGCGCCCGAAGTGCTGCTGCTGCCCGAAGACATTCCCGACAGTATTGAAGCCATTCGCCGCGAGCATTCGCGCAAGCCCATCCAGATGCGCGCGATGATCGAGACACTGCTGCCGCGCGCCTATTACGCCGAGCTGTTCGCGCGCGAGGCTTGGGCAGGGCATGATGTGTGGGGCAATGAGGCGCAGAAGTTTAAGGGGGCCGCATGACCGCCCAACGCCTGAACATCCCGCGCCCGCCCGCGCATATCGAGCCCTATGTCACGGCGCTGGGGGCCGAGGTTGCGGTCAAGTTTCTGCTCGCGTTTGGTGGCGCGGATTTCTATATCGCCAAAGACCCGAAGGGTAATTCGATGGCGGTGGATGTGATCGGGTTGCAGGGGCTGCACGCGCTGGCCGCGATTCGAGATCGGTTGCAGGCGCGGGTGCCCACGGCCAAGCCGTGGATCGCGCAGTATTTGGCCGAAGTTGAAGGCTTGTCTAAAGCCGAAATTGCCCGCAAACTGCATGCGTCAAATGTCAGCGTCGGGCGCTGGCTGGCGCGCCACGAGGGCCGCGTCTTTGACGACCCCCGCCAGCACAAATTGTTTTGACCGCCGCAAAGCACCCGCACATCGTTGCGGGTGAATTTTCATGTAACGGTTGAGCTATCCTTGGGAGGTAATGCGGGCGCAGCCCGCACCCTGCCAAAGGATCGCCCCCATGCAAACATCCGCCAAAGGCATTGCCGCGCTGACCCTTGAAGAGGGTGAGGTGCTGAAATCCTACCGCGATGTAGCGGGGGTGTGGACGATTGGCGTTGGCATCACCTCGGCAGCGGGGGTTGGCAAGATCGGGCCAGGCATGGTGATCACCCGCGCGCAATCGCAAAACATGCTGCAACAGGCCCTGCGGCAAAGCTATGAACCTGCCGTGGCGCGGGAAATGCCGCTGGCCAAACAGCAGGAGTTTGACGCGGCTGTCAGTTTCCATTGGCACACAGGGGCCATCGCGCGCGCAAGCTGGGTGAAGCTGTGGCGTGCCAAGGCAGGGCGGGACGCTATTTCCAAAAGCTTTCGACAGTGGAACCGCGCGGATGGGCGGGTTTTGCCTGCTCTGTCGCGGAGGCGCGATCGTGAGCTGGAGATCATGTTTGACGGCGTCTATCGCGGTGCGCCCGCGCCTGTTGCGCCGAGCGCTGCGAGCGCCCCCGCTATTTGGGCCTTGCCGTTGTCCAGCGCGGAAATGGAGGCGGCGATCACGGCATTTTCCCGCCTTGGATATTGGCCAGCCCGGGACAAATCGCCCATCACCTCCAGCGCCATTCAGCAGTTCCAGTCCGATCATAATTTAACGCCTGACGGCATCATCGGGCGCGCGACCCTGTCCACCCTGCAGCGCCGTTTGGATGCCGCGCGCAAGGCAGCCCTAGCCGCCCCTGCCAGTGCTGGCGTGGCGGGCCTTGCCGCACTGCCTGCGCCCGCGACAGTGGCCATGCCTTGGGTGGATGCGCTGGCGGGCGCGGTGCTGCTGGCGTGGGTGCTGTGGCAGGCATGGCATTACCGCGATGCGATTGCCGCTAAACTGAATGCCCGTTTGCCGCGCGTTGCGGCACTGCTGCGGAGGCTGTGATGAAACGTATGATCATCATCGGCGTTTTGTTCGCCCTCGCGCTGGTTCAGGCGCTACCGCTTTTTGCCGAGGGCACTGCGAGCTGCGCGCCGCTTTCAGCATTGGCCGAACAGTTGGCCACAAAATATGGCGAGCGCCGTGTGGCGGCGGGCCTGTCAGCGCAGGGCATGCTGTTTCAGGTGTTTCAGTCGCAGAGCGGCACATGGACGCTGGTCGTCAGTGATGCCGCAGGTCGCGCCTGCGCTTTGGCAGCAGGCACCAATTGGGAAACCTATCCCATCCCCAAAGCAGGAACAGAGGGCTGATATATGAGCGCTTTAATCGCAATGGCCGCACAGGTTGGCCTTCCTATGGTCGAGGCCATTCTGGCACGCCGCCTTGGCCCCGCCAACGGCCAGCTTGCCACCGATGTGTTGGGCGCAGTGGCTAAGCGGGCAGGCGTTGCCCCTGAAGGGCTGGACGAGCTGGCCGTTTCGACACCTGGCAAGGTGGTGGACGCCATGCGCGAGGTCGAGCGGATGACGCCAGAGATCGTCGCTGCATACGAGGCCGATTTGCGTCTAAGCCTTGCCGCCATTGAGGCCGAAAAGGGCGATCCTGCATGGGCGCGCGCGTGGCGTCCAGGTTGGATGTATCTGCTGGGCTTTTTGTGGCTGTGGAACCTTGTGCTGCTGCATGTGGCCAATGCGATCTGGAAGATTGCATTGCCTCCCCTGCCCACCACTGACCTGTTGGCACTGACGGGCATGTTTCTTGCCCTTTATATGGGCGGGCATACGGTGCTGCGCCTGATGGGCAAGGCCGGTGACAAATGACGCCTGCTGATACCTCGTTTCAAACCCTTGTGCTTTGGGTCGCAGCCCTGTCGACGCTGGTCAGTTTTGCATCGGTGATCTGGAACATCTTTTCTGGGCCTTCAAAGCGCAACGCCAGCAAACTGGATGCCCACGCTGCGCGGCTGGATGATCACGAGCTGCGCCTGAGCGGTGTCGAGCAGTCGCAGCGCGCGCTGCCCACGTCCAAGGATATGCACGAGCTGGAATTGGCGATGGAGCAGCTGAAGGGCGAGATCAAGACAATGTCCGCCGTGATGGCGGGGCAGTCGGCAATCATGGAGCGGCTGGAAGCGATTGTCAGCCGCCACGAAAACCACCTTTTGGATGGCAGTAAACGATGAGCGATTATCTGGAATTGATCCGCCAAGATGCACGCCTGATCATGCTGAAGGCGCTGGCCGCGCAGTCGGATGAGCGGCTGCATTCGGGCCTGCTGTCCGAGGAGCTGCGCCTGTTTGGTATTGACCGTCCGCGCGAGTGGATCCACGGCGAGCTGGACTGGCTGGCCGAGATGGGCGCGATCACCCAAAACAAGGTGGGCAGTGTGGTTGTCGCTACCCTGACCGAAAAGGGCGCGCGCCATTTGCGCCGCGCCATCGTCATTGAGGGCATCAAGCGCCCCAGCCGCCCGGGGGAATGATCTATGGGCCGTGGACGCCTATCCTCATTTGACCTGCTGCCGACCGAGGCCGAAGGTATCATCGCCTGGGCGGCGGCAGAGCTTGCCGACCGCGAAAAGACGCAGACGGACATCTATGCCGAGTTCGTGGCCAAGTGTCAGGCGCTGATGGCCGAGCATCGCGGTGAGTTGGAATTCGACATCCCTGCCTTCAGCAGCTTTAACCGCTTTTCAATCCGCCAAGCGCGGCTGTCCAAACGCCTGACCGAAACGCGCGAGATCGTCGCGGTTTTGGCGCAAAAGCATGATGCCAAGGCCAGCGATGATTTGACCATCATCGCGGGCGAGATGATCAAGTCGGTCGTGCTGCACATGCTGGGCGATGGGGCAGACGGGGTTGCGCCCAAAGAGTTGAAGGCGCTGGCCGATGCCTTCCGTGCGGCGCAAGTGGCGCAGAACCTGTCCAGCGATCGGCGCGCCAAGGAAGATGCCAAACTGGCCAAGCGTGTCACCGAGGCGGTGGACACGGTGGCCAAGGCCGCTGGCATGACCGCCGACACCGCCGAGAAGATCAAGGCGCAAATTCTGGGGGTGCAGGGGTAATGAAAACAATTTGGGTCATCATGTGGATGGGAATTGGCTGCTTGGCGGGCTGTCTTCTCGCTGCATTATTGGGCCTTTTGGCCTTCATTTGGCCTGCCCTTTGGGCTGTGTCGGCCGCGTCGATCTTCGGCGGGTTTCTCGCTGGGCTTGCTGTGGGATTGTTTACATTATGACTGCCATGCTGACTGCCAAGGAGTGGGAGGCGCAGCGGCGTGAGGCGATGGCAGCGATGCCCGCCGTCATTGCCGAGGTGGGTCTGCCCAAGGTTCTGCTGCCCTATCAGGCACGGGCGGTGTCGCTGCTGGACAGCGCCTGCCCCGTTCTGTTTGTCGAAAAGTCCCGCCGTATCGGTTTGACGTGGGGCCTTGCTGCCTATGCCGCGCTGCGCGCTGGCCGCCAGAAATCGGCGGGCGGCATGGACGTGATGTATATCAGCTATTCGCGCGAGATGACGCGCGAATTTATTGATGCCTGCGCCATGTGGGCGCGCGCCTTTGACGTGGCGGCGGGCGAGGTGGAAGAGACGCTGTTCGACCAGGACGACGCTGACAAGGCAATCAACGCCTTTCGGATCAAGTTCGCCAGCGGGTTCGAGATTATGGCCCTGTCCAGCGCCCCACGCGGATTGCGCGGCAAACAGGGCGTGATCATCATCGACGAGGCGGCATTCGTTGATAGCCTGAAGGAGCTGCTTAAGGCGGCGCTGGCCTTTCTGATGTGGGGCGGGCAGGTGGTTGTCTGTTCGACCCATGACGGGGTGGACAACGAGTTCAACACCCAAATCCAAGATATCTTGGCTGAGCGGTCGAAGTTCTCGCACATGCGGATCGACTTTGACCAGGCGCTGCGCGAGGGGCTGTATCAGCGCATTTGTCTGGTGACGGACAAGACATGGTCGCCAGAGGCCGAGGCCAAATGGCGGCAAGAGATAATCGACTTTTACGGCGATGGGGCGGACGAGGAATTGTTCTGCGTGCCGTCGCTGTCATCGGGATCGTGGCTGGGTGCGCCGCTGATTGAGGCGCGCATGACCGTGAAAACGCCTGTGCTGCGGCTGGAACTGCCGTCCGACTATATGTTCAGGCCCCAGTTGCAACAGGTGGCGCTGATGGCCCCGTTCTTGGGTGCGCTGCGGACGCAGCTAGCGGCGCTGGATTTGACGCCGCAGTTTGCCTTTGGCTTTGACTTTGCCCGCGTGGCCGACCTGACAGCGGGGTCTTTAATGGCCATTGAACAGCGCCTTACACGGCGCGAGGTTTTGGCTTTTGAGCTGCGCAATGTTCCGGGTGCCGAGCAGAAATCCATCGTGCGCGCGATCTTTACCCATCTGCGCGGGCGCATGATTGGCGCGGCGTTCGATGCGACGGGCATGGGTTGGACGGTGGCCGAAGATATGGGGCGCGAGTTTGGCCTGCGGGAAGATCCGCAAGGCGCGGGTTTGGTCATGGCGATCAAGTTTTCCGAAGACTGGTATCGCCAGCACATGCCCCCCCTGAAAGCCGCCTTTGAAGATGCCAAGATCGAGCTGATCGCCGATGCCGAGCATTTGGGCGATTTGCGCGCGGTTAAGCTGGTGCGCGGCATCGCCCGCGTGCCCGCCCTGCGCGAGGGCACGACGGGCAAAAAGCGGCACGGCGACCACGCCATTGCCGTCGCGCTGGCCCATTACGCCAGCCGCCAGCGCTGGGTGGAGTTTGATTATCAACCCGTGCGCGCGCTGATCACCTTTGAAAGTATCGCCGCCATGCAGATGTATCCCGAAGATGATGCGGGCGATGAATATCGCGGCCCCTTGGGCGCGCGCCTTCGAGGCGGGATTTGAAAGGATAAACCATGCGCAAGCCCCAACTTCTTGACCATCGCGGCCAGCCCATCAACCCGACAGCCTTGCGCACTGAGATTGCAGCGCCAACCATCGGGGGCGTGCGCAGCCCGATTTCGGGATATCCTGCCGATGGGCTGACGCCTGCGCGGTTGGCCTCGATCTTGCGCGAGGCCGATGTTGGCGACCCCATTCGTTATTTGGAACTGGCCGAAACGATCGAAGAGCGCGACCCCCACTATTTGGGCGTGATCGGGACGCGCCGCCGTTCGGTTAGCCAGATCGAAGTCACGGTTGAAGCGGGATCGGAAGACCCTGAGGACGAGGCTATCGCACAAATGGTGCGCGATTGGCTAAAGCGTGACGAGCTGACCGAAGAGATATTCGACATCCTAGATTGCATTGGCAAAGGCTACAGCTTTACCGAGGTGGTCTATGAGATGTCGGAGGGACAGTATCGGCCCAATCTGATTTGGCGCGATCCCCGCAGCTTTCGGTTCGCTCGCCACGATCTGGCTACGCCCCTGTTGCTGGGGGATAGCGGCGAAGAGATGCCACTAGAGCCAGGCAAATTCATCTTTGCGCAGATCAAGGCAAAGTCGGGGATCACACTGAGATCGGGTCTTGCCCGCGTGGCGGCATGGGGCTGGATGTTCAAAGCCTATACCCAGCGCGACTGGGCGATCTTTAGCCAGACCTATGGTCAGCCCGTGCGCCTTGGGAAGTTCCCTGCGGGCGCAGATGAAAAGGACAAAGCCACACTGTTCCGGGCCGTGGCCAACATTGCGGGCGATTGCGCTGCCATCATTCCTGAATCGATGAATATTGAGTTTATCGAAAGTGGCAATGTTGGCGCGGCGCATCAGCTGTATAAAGAGCGCGCGGATTGGATTGATCAGCAGATATCAAAAGCGGTTCTGGGGCAGACCTCGACCACCGATGCCGTGGTGGGCGGCCTTGGTTCTGGCAAGGAGCATCGCGCTGTCCAGCAGGATATCAAAACAGCAGATGCCCGCGCTTTGGCGGCAATCCTAAACCGCGATTTGATCCGCGTTTGGGTGCAACTGGAATATGGCCCACGCAAGGTTTATCCGCGCCTGCGCATCGAGGAGGTCGAGCAAGAAGACCTCAAGTCTTTGTCCGATGCTTTGGGGCCGATGATCGACCGAGGGCTGGAAGTTGGGCAGGATACGATCCTAAGCCGTTTCGGTCTGCCCGAGGCAAAGCCGGGGGCAAAGATGCTGCGCCCAATGACGCCAAAAACAGAAACCGCCGGCCCAAGTGACATAGCTGTGGCAGGAGAGCCGCCCGTTTCGGAAATTAAACGCCAAAGCGGCGAAATTAAACGGGGTGAGGCCATTTCGGACACACTGACCGCCCCGCAGGCCCAAAGCGCGCCTGCGGGCGAAAAAGCAGGGGGGTCGCCTGAGGACGTGCTGGCGGGCCGATTGATGGTGGAAACCGCTGCGCCGATGGAGGCGTTGATCGGCGCGATTGAGGAGATGACCAAGGCAGCGGGAAGTCTGGAAGAGCTGCGCGAGATGCTGCTGGCGGCCTATCCCGATTTGAAGGTGGATGGTCTGGCACGCACGATTGCGCTGGGGCTGGTCGCGGCAAATGCGGGCGGGCGGATCGACGCGGCAGGCGAGGCGGAATGAGCGAGTTGCTGGCCAGTTTCGGCAAGCCCTTTGCCTATCAGGTGGCGGCCTATCGGCTGCGCCTGATGCAACTGGCCCCCACCACGGGATGGGACAAGGAAATCTGGCAGGCACAGCACGACCGCGCCTTTATGGTGGCAGGGGCGATGAAGGCTGATGTTTTGGCCGATCTGGCGGCGATGGTGGACAAGTCAATTGCCCAAGGCGGCACGCTGGAAGAGTTCCGCCGCGATTTTCGGGCGATGGTGGAACAAAAGGGCTGGCAGATATCGCCTGCGGGCCAAGGCACCAAGGGCGGCGAGGCGTGGCGCACCAAGGTTATCTATAAGACGAACATGGCCACCAGCTATGCCGCTGGCCGCATGGCCCAGCTGCGGGCAGGCGGCTACAAATTCTTCGTCTATCGTCATGGCAACTCGCTAGAGCCACGTCTGCAACATCTGGGTTGGGATGGGCTGGTTTTGGAGGCCGACCACCCATTCTGGGATACCCATGCGCCGCCCAATGGCTGGGGCTGCAGTTGCCGCATTGCGGGCGCGCGGTCGCGGGAATCGGCGCACCGTGTTGGCGGCAAGCCAGACAAGGAACTGCCCGATAACTGGAAGGCAATTGACCCCAAGACAGGCGCGCCAGTTGGCCTAGATCGCGGCTGGGCCTATTCACCTGGTGCGCGGGTGTCAAATGTCATTGCCGCGCTTGCGCCGAAGATCATGGATTTGCCTGCGCCCTTGGCTGCCGATATGGTGGCCAGCTGGCCAGATCGTGTCATGCGGATTTGGGCCGATGCGTTTGGGCAGTTTGTTGACCGTGCGCTGGCCAACCGCGTTGAGCAGAATTTCATGATCGTTGGTGCCTTGCGCCCCGAATGGATCAAATCTGCCGCCGAGCGCGGGGTCTTTATTCAAAGTGCCGAGATCGCCGTGACGGACAAAGCTGTGCAACACACGTTTCGGGGCACTGATTTGGTCACCGCGATTGGACGCAATCCAGACATCAAGGCAAAAGTATCGCCGCTGCCCATTGAATGGTATCGGTCGCTGCCATTGCATCTTCGTCAGCCGCGCGCAGTTTTGCTGGATCAGACTGGCAAAGAGCCAAAGTTTTTGCTGATCTATGATCTGCCGCAAACAGGCAAGAAGATGGTCATAGAATTGAACACATATATCAAGAAAGCAAAGGCTGTCATGAATTTAGCCCAGTCGGGCAGTCTGATGACGACCATAGAGCTTAAGTCGCTTATCGGTCGTGGTATCGCCCAAATAAGTGGTGATTTGTGAAGCTGGGTTGGACTCGAACCAACATCAATCCGCCGACTGGCGGATCCCCTTGCCCATCGGGGTACACAGCCTCACGAAAGGAAGATAGCAATGTTCAGCGTTGAAATCAAGGATCAGGCGGTGACGGCGGCGCTGACGCGGGCGGCGGCGCAGATGGATGATATGTCGCCGCTGTTCTGGGACATTGGCGAGATACTGGTCGATTCGACGATAGAGCGGTTTGGCACTGGCACAGCGCCAGATGGATCAAAATGGGCACCAAAGTCGCAAGCCACTTTGAACAAGTATGGCGCGCGGAAATCCAACCGCGTCGACGCCCGCCCGCTATTTGGGCCATCGGGAATGCTATCGCGCCAAATTTTCTACAGCGCCGAATCTGACCAAGTGCAGATCGTATCAAACCGCCCCTATGCCGCCATGATGCAGTTCGGTGGCAGCAAGGCGAAGTTTCCCCATCTGTGGGGCGATATCCCTGCGCGGCCATTCTTGGGCATATCCGAGGAAGACAGCGCGGCCATCGCAGGTCAGATCGCCGATTACATGTCTGGCGCATTCGCTTGACAGATCGCCCCGCCATCGGTCTAAATCGGCCCTAGGGCTGCTGCGAACCCCGCGCCTTTCTCTGCACATCGTTGTCGGTGTTTTTGACCTCTTTCATCCCCGATGATTGGGGCATGACAACCATAGCCCCACTCCAATTTACCGCCGCAATGGCCGCTTTGGATTTGCCCCAAGTGGGCGAAGTTCCTGAGTGGATACCGCTGCTGCCCACCGCTGCAGGCCCTGTGCGCACCTTTGACGGGCGCGGGCCATACCGCGTTGATGATGCCGAGGCGGTGATTGCTGCGTCGTTCAGCAATGATCCGCGCGATGCGGGTGGGCTGATTGTGGATGAGAACCATTCGTCGATGATCGCCGCGCCAAAGGGCCAGCCTTCGCCTGCGCGTGGCAAGATCACCGAAATGCAGGCGCGCGCCGACGGTATCTGGGGCCGTGTTCAATGGAACCCATCTGGCGAAGCCTTGATGGCTGACCGTGCCTATCGCGGCATCAGCCCGGTGATCATCCATGATGCGCAGGGCCGTGTGCTGCGCATCAAGAATGCCTCGCTTGTGAATTACCCCAACCTGCGCGGCCAAGCCGCCCTTAATCAGGAGACCCCCATGAACTGGGCAAACATTGCCAAGGCCCTTGGCCTTGCCGAAGACGCGAGCGAGGAGCAAATCCTTGCCGCGATCACCAAAATGAAAGCGCCAGCTGATGGCGCGGCTGCATTGCAGGCCGAGCTTTCCGCCATTGGCGAGGCGTTGGGTGTTGAAGGCGGTGACAGCGCTGCCATTCTGGCCGCTGCGCAGGCCAAGCCTAAGGCCTCGCCTGATGAAGTGGCAGCGCTGCAGTCCGAGCTGGCGGCTGTCACCACGCAGATGAACACCCTGCTGGACGAGGGCAAGCGCAGCCGCGCAGAAGCCTTTGTCGATGCCGCGATCAATGCTGGCCGCGTTGGCGTGAAGCCTTCGCGGAATCGGTTCATCGCGATGCATATGGAAAAGCCCGCCGAGGCTGAGGGCATCATCAATGGATTGCCCGTTCTGGGTCGCAATGGCCAGAGCGTCACGCATGCCCCGCAAGGTGGCGAGATCACTTCGCTGAATGCCGAACAGGTCGCGGTCGCTGACCAGCTGGGCATTTCCCATGAAAAATATCTGGCCGCTTTGAAGGCCGAAGCCAATGAGGGGGACAAGTAATGGTTGCTTTGACCGAAAACCGTTCGACCAAGAAAATGGCCGACGGCGCGCGCAGCGGATTGCTGGGCGCAAGCCAGACGATCTTTGCTGGCGCGCTGCTGATGCGCAACGCCTCTGGCCACATCATCAAAGGCGCGACCGCAACAGGCTCGTTCGGCGTTGGCCGTGCCGAGGCTGCGCAGAACAGCACCACGGCTGGGGTCACCCAGCAGCCATTCAGCGAGGGCGTGTTCCAGTTTGCGAACTCGACCTCGACGGATGCTATTGCCACCGCTGACATCGGTGCGGTCTGCTACATCGTCGATGACCAGACCGTCGCCAAGACAAGTGGCACCAACACCCGCTCGCCTGCGGGCATCATCTGGGACGTGGATGCCAATGGCGTCTGGGTGCGTTTCGATGAAGCCCTGACGCGCGCCCTGCTGTCGTAAAGGATCAAACCGATGATTGTGAACTCTGCAACCCTTGCTGCGCTGCGTGTCGGCTTTAAGGCCGAATTCCAAGGCGCATTTGATGCCGTGCCAAAGATGAAGGACAAGGTCGCAAAGACCGTCAAGTCCAGCACGGCGCTGAACACCTATGGCTGGCTGAAGGATATGGCTGGCCTGCGTGAATGGATCGGGCCACGCCAAATCGACAACCTGTCGGAGGCATCCTACCAGATCGCCAACAAGCCCTTTGAAAAGACGGTCGCTGTAAGCCGCAACAATATCGAAGACGACAATCTGGGCATGTATACGGACAGCTTCAGCATGCTCGGCGATGGCGCAGCGCGTTTGCCCGAAGAGCTGGTGTTCAACCTGCTGGCAGCGGGCTTTTCCACCAACTGCTTCGATGGCCAGTTCTTCTTTGACACGGATCACCCAATTATGCTGGCCAATGGCCAAATGGGCACCTACGCCAACACCGATGGTGGTTCTGGCGCGCCGTGGTTCCTGCTGTGCACCAATCGCCCCCTGAAGCCGATCATCTACCAAGAGCGTAAAGCGCCAAACTTTGTTGCCAAGGACAAAGATACGGATGACAACGTCTTTGATCGGGGCGAGTTTGTGTATGGCGTCGACATGCGCTGCAACGTGGGCTTTGGCCTGCCGCAGTTGGCATGGGGGTCGAAGCAAACCTTGAACGCCGCCAACTACGAAATCGCCCGCGCGGCAATCCTTGGGATGAAGGGTGATGGCGGCAAGCCATTGGGCCTGATCCCCAACTTGCTGGTGGTTGGCCCCACGCTGGAAGGTGCCGCCAAGCGCATCGTGCAATCGCAGCTGGTCAATGGCGGCGAGAGCAACCCTTGGGCAGGCACTGCCGAAGTGCTGGTCGTTCCCTACCTGTAACGCCGCAGTTCGGTTGATTTTGTCAGAGGGGCGGCGCGGATTTTGCCGCCCCTTCACAAAATCAACAAGGAGCCATCATGTCTGACCAAACCAACACCCCCGACAATCAGCCAAACAAAGCCGCAGGCCCAGAGGGCAAGGCCCCCGAGGTCAAAAACCCTGAGAGCCAAGCCCCTGATGCCAAGGCCACCAAGCGGGCAAAGGTAGTGATCTTGACTGTCCGCGGCCCTGCCAATGGCCGCTGGCGTGCGGGCCGCAAGTTCACTGCCGAGGCAGTCGATATCCCCGTCGAAGATCTGAGCGATGCGGAATTGGCCGCGATCAAGGGCGATCCCGAACTGTTCGTAACCGTCAATTCCTAACCCTGAAGGCCCTGCCCATGTCTTATGCCACCCTGCAGCAAATGACCCTACGCGCGTCAGAAGCGATGCTTATCGCCCTGACGGATCGATCGGACGCGCCCACGGGTAGCATTGACATGGGCACGCTTGATCGCGCGCTGGCCGATACGGATGCGGTGATCAATGGCTATTTGGCCACGAGGTATCAGTTGCCGCTGACCACGGTGCCTGCGTTGATTGCCGATCTGGCGGGGGCCATTTGTCTTTGGAAACTGCATGTCACCTCGCCTGAAGAAAAAGTGAAGGCGGATTATGACGCAGCCATCAAGACGCTGCGCGATATCGCCAGCGGCGTGGTGCGCATCCCCGATGCGGCTGGCATTGAGGCGGCGGTGTCGGGCGCACAGGGCGTGCAGGTCACTGATCGCGAGCGCCCCTTCACTGCTGAAAACATGAAAGGGTTTATCTGATGCTGGAGGTTGGCAGCATCATTACGCGCCTTTCCGCGCAGGTGCCCGAATTGTCATCGGTCAAGGGCGCGAGCGAGCTGGCCGCGCTGCTGGCCGCGCCGCCGCAGGTTTGGGCCAAGCCGCAGGCGCATGTCGTGCCGATGGGCATTCGTGGCGGGCCAGTGCAATCGGCGGCGGGCATGTATGTGCAGGCCACCGATGTCAGCTTTTCTGTCTATCTGGCCTTTCCCGCGCATAACGACGCCAAAGGCGCGCGGGCGATGACCGATGTTGCCGACGTGCAGAACAAGGTCATCACCAACCTGTGCGGCTGGGTGCCAGCGGGGCAGGATATTGACGGCGAGGTGCGCCTATCGCGCGCCTATCTGGCCGAGTTGAAGCCAGGTCTTTTGGTTTACGCGATCGATTTCACAGTTCCTGACCAGATAAGGATTACGCCATGAGCCGTAAAGCAACCCCGGATGTTGCCGCCCAAGCAGAGGCCGTTACCCTGACGCCTGCCCAGCATCCGCTGCCCAGCGAGGGCGGCAGCTATGAGATTGAGGCGGGCGAACTGCGCCAAGTGGCACCGCCCACCGCCCCTGAAACTGCAAATGCGCCACGCCCAGCCGCGCCTGTAACGGAGGCTTAAATGCCGATTTTCCACCGCTCGAAGATCCTACTGTTCAAGACGGAAACCACCTATGGCACCGATCCCGTTCCCACGGGCGTGGCCAATGCGATTTTGGCAGTGGATATGAAGCTCATGCCAATGGAAGGCCAAGATATCAGCCGCGAGCTGGATCAGCCCTTTCTTGGCGCAGAGCCGACCATCCCTGCTGATCTGCATAGCAAACTGACGTTCAAAGTGGAACTTGCCCCATCTGGCACGGCGGGCACAGCGCCTGCGTGGGGGGCATTGCTGCGCGCCTGTGGCTGCGCCCAGACAATCGTTGCGGCAACATCGGTCACCTATAATCCCGTTTCCAGCGGCCACGAGTCGGGGACGTTTTATTTCTACCTGGGCTTGACGCTTTACAAGGTGACGGGCGCACGGGGCACGGCAAAGTTCAAGATTACGGCATCGGGCATCCCCTATATCGAATTTGAATTTACGGGCCTGTTCAACGCCGTCGCTGAACAGGGCAGTCGCCCAACACCTACTCTGACGGGTTTTGCCAAGCCGATTGCATCGTCCAAAACCAACACGCCTGTGTTTACGCTGGGCGGGGCATCGTTGGTGATGCGGGAATTCACGCTGGATTTGGGCAACCAAATCGAAACGCGCTTCTTGATCAATTCGGAATCGGTGATGCTGGTTGACCGCGCGGAAAAGGTCAGCGTCACGGTCGAGGCCGAGGCGATGAGTGTGATCAACCCCTATGCGCTGGCCGCCGCGCAGACCACGCAGGCCATTGTGCTGCAGCAGGGCGTCGCGGCTGGGGCGCGGGCCACGATCAACGTGCCGATGGCGCAGTTGCAGCGCCCATCTGGGCTGGAGCAGTCGCAAAACATCGTTGAATGGCCGCTGTCGCTGATCCCGCTGCCCAATGCGGGCAATGATCAGTGGACGCTGGTTCTGACCTAACCCCAGTTTGGTTTGGTGCATAAGATTAAACTTTGGAGGCCCAATTGTTCAAACTGCAAAAATCGCCGACCTTTACCACCAAGGCCACCTTGCTGGTGCCCACCGATGATGGCCAAGTCGAACAGACCATCACAGCGCGGTTTCGGCTGGTGTCTGACGAGCTGACGCAAACCGATCCCGTCACATTCTTGCGCGAGGCGGTTCTAAGCCTGTCTGACATCGCCGACGAAGAGGGCAATCAATTGGCCTATGACAGCGACCTTTTGGACAAGGTTCTGGCGCTGCCATACGCCCGCGTGGGCTTGGTGCGCGCATATTGGCAGGCGATGGCAGGGGCCAAGCTGGGAAACTGAAATGGGCGGGCGCGGCGTGGGCCACGGGCGGGCTGCAAGCTGGCCCCAGCGAGATTGACGCAGATGCCGCGCTGTGGGGATTAGACCCCGCCCTGTTTCGATCCAGCGATGATGATGATGGTTTGTGGCAGGCCCATATCCCCGCGCTGGAAGCCTTTCTAACCGTGGCCAGCCAATGGCGGATGATACCAAGGCAAGACAATACGATGTTGCACCAAGGGCTTGATTACACCGCTGCGCGGATGGGGTTTCGGATGGCGGGGTTGAAAGTGCCGCCCGAGGTTTGGGCCGATGTGCAAGTGATTGAAGCGGGCGCTATTGCGGCCCTGAATCGGAAGATGTGATGAGCAATTCGCTGCTGTTCCAGATGCTGCTGAAGATGGATGCAGGTCAGGCCAAGGCCGAGCTGCAGGCGTTTACAGCTGCTACGAACAAAGTGGGTGCTGAAGTTGCTGCCCTGCCCGCAAAGACACGCCCTGCAACCGATGGCGTGCAAAAGCTGGGTCAAGCCCACCAGAATGCCGCTGGATCAGTGGGCAACCTTGTGGCCCAGTTTAATGATATCGGCATGATGATTGCGGCGGGCCAAAACCCGCTGCAACTGGCCATTCAACAGGGGTCGCAAATCAGCCAAGTGATCGGGCCGATGGGTGCCGCAGGGGCGTTTAAGGCGCTTGGCGGCGCGCTGCTGGGTATGCTCAACCCCATAAATCTGGTCACCTTCGGTGTGATCGCGGGCGGCGCGGCGCTGGCACAATGGGCCATGAGTGGTGAAGAGGCGGTAACGTCGATTGCTGATCGTGTGAAAGACATCGAGGCGGCAGTCACCGAAGTCAGCGACAAGATTGCGACCATCAAGTTTGACGAGCAGAACATTGGTGTCGCCCGCGCCGTAGAGGAACTTCAGCTGCTGGAAATTCAGCTGGTTCGAATTAATGCCCGGCGGAACGAGGTGACCAATGAGCGGGCGCGTTACACTTTGGGATACGAAGCGGACGCCTTGCAAGCCGAATATGACAGCCTTGAAAAGGTCGTCCAAGCCTACCGTGATGCGGTCGCCGAAAAGAAGCGGCTGGAAGACCGTTCGACAGCTGACCAAATGCTCGCAGATTTGCAGGCAGAGGCAGAACTAAACGCAGTGATCGCAGAGTATGGTGCGCGATCCGCCGAAGCGATCGCCATGCGCACCGAACAAGAGCGCGCTGCTTATGTTGAGCAAGTGAAATCACTGGAAGTCAGCGAAGCCATGAAGCTGTCGCTGATTGTCGCCTTTGATAACGCACAGGCCTTGGCAGGCGTGGATTTTGCAAGTGGTATTGGCGCTGGAGCCGATGCCGCAGCGCGTCTAGGCAAGAACCTTGCCGAGGCGGCAAATGCTTGGCTGGCCGCACGGTCGATTGAACAGCAGCCGGGTAATTTGGCTATGGCCAAATACGGCAGTCGCGGAACGATATCTAATCGCCCGATCGAGGATGGAAGCGGCGAAGTCATCAAATTTAGGGCCGCGTCGACATCTTCAGGCACGCGCGGCGCTGGCGGTGGCGGTGCAGCACAGGTCGACAGTGTGGCCAAAATGGTCGAAAAGTTGCAGGCGGAACTGGATGTTTCGCGCGAGCTGGATCCCGTCCAGCGCGAGATGGCAAAATACCGCGAGCAGATGGCCCGCGCCACGGACGGCGAGCGCCAGCAGGTTGAGGCGCTGATCGCCCAGCGGCTGCGCGAAAAAGAGGTCACCGAAAGCCTTGGTTACATCGGCCAGCAGTCGGGCAACGCATTGATTGACGGGCTGATGGGTGCTGCTGATGCAGGCGAGCAGCTGGTGCAAACGCTGATGCGGGCTGCGCTGCAGGCGGCGCTGCTGGGCGAGGGGCCACTGGCGGGCCTGTTTGGCGGCGGGGGCGGTTTGCTTGGCACGCTGGTTGGCGTGATCGGCGGTGGCGGCATAATGGGCCGTGCCGATGGTGGGATGATCTATGGCGCGGGCGGGCCGCGCGATGATGCCATCCCGTTCTGGGGGTCTGCGGGCGAGTTCGTCGTCAATGCGCGGGCGACAGCGCGGAATCGGTCGCTGCTAGAGCGGATCAATTCGGGGCAGATGCCCAGTGTCCCCGCCTTTGCGGCTGGTGGGGCGGTGGGCGGCGGCACGGCAGTTGGTGGCGCGTTTGGTGGCATGGTTCTAAATGCCCATTTTGATTTGCGCGGTGCGCAGGGTGATGATGCTGTCGAGGCGGCAGCACGGCGCGGGATGGAGCAAGCGTTGAAGGAATTTGCCCGCACTGAAATGGCAGGCCATGTGCGCCGCATGACGGCTGATCCATCGGTGGTGAGGTTCTGATGGCCGTCACCTTTCCACTTGCTGCCAATGATTGGTTCGCCGCCCTGCCCATCGGTGCGATGCAGCTTGACCCTGTCGAGCATGTGGTCGCCGACATGACGGGCAAGGGCGAATGGATTTCTGACGATGTCGCACCGATGCTGTGGCAGGGTGAGGTGACATTGGGCAAAATGTTGGCGCAGGAGGCTGCCCATGCCAGCGTGATGATGGATTTGATCCGCCCTGCTGGCCGCATGTTTTGGATCTATGATACCCGCCGCCCTGCGCCAAAGGCTGATCCCATGGGCAGCATTTTGGGCAGTGCCGCACCTTTCATTTCAACGCTGGCTGCAAGCCGCCGAGAGATGGCGCTGTCGGGGTTGCCCGCGGGCTATGTGCTGACACGCGGCGATTATCTGGGGTTTACCTATGGCGGTGGGCGGCAGGCGCTGCACCGCGTGGCCAGCGCGACCGTGGTGGCTAATGGCAGTGGGGTGACGCCTTTGTTCGAGGTGTCGACCCTGATCCAGCCCGGCGCTGCACTGACCACGCCCGTGCAATTGATCAAGCCCGCCATTCCTGTGATGCGCATTCCTGGCACTGTCAAAACGGGCACGACGCGCAGCACCGTGACGGAGGGGTTTACCTTTCAATTTGTGCAGACGCTGGCGGTGATCGCATGAAGGTATTTGATGCCGAAACCGCCGCATATCTGTCGCGCCGCGCAGGCGTGCGGCACCGCTTTTTGGTCTATTTCTGGGCGGCGCGGCGCAGCGATGGTGTGATTGAGGGGCTGGGGCTGTGGAATGGCGAGGATGATCGCAGTTTCCCCATAGGCGGGGCGGATCGCGCCTATCAGCGCCTGCCCGTGGCAATGGCGGTGGATGAGATCATCGCGCAGCCCGGGACAGATGTTGTGTTCACTTCGATCAGGTTCATGTTGCCCGACGCGGTGCGCGTGGCACTGGATTTGTATGAGCTGCGCTTTGCCCCTGTCGAGTTGCACCGCGCGCTGTTTTCGCCAGACACGGGCGATTTAATCGCGCCGCCCACCCGCGTCTTCAAAGGCTGGATTGACCGCATTTCTGCCCCCACGCCCGCCGATGGTGGGCAGAGCGAGACGACATTTACCGCAGCTTCGGCCAATCGGGCGTTGACGCGGGCACTGGCGTTTAAGAAATCTGACCCCGCGCTGAGCGCCGCGCGATCGGGGGATCGGTTCCGCCGTTATATCGACGTGGGCAAGGTCAGCGTGCCTTGGGGCGAGGCGAGGACATCGTCATGAGATTGCCCGATTGGAAAGCCCGCCTGACTGCCTATTTGACGCAATGCGCGCGCCAGCCCTATGAAATGGGGCGGCATGATTGCGCGCTGTTTGCCGCTGGCGCGATGGAGGCGGTGTGCGGGATTGATCCTGCGGCCCCTTGGCGCGGGCAATACATCACCAAAGCCGCTGGGCTGCGGCTCGTGCGCCGCGCGGGACATGCCGACCACGTTGCGGTTTTTGCTGCCGCGCTGGAAGAGATTGCCCCTGCCTTCGCCGCTGCTGGCGATATTGCCGTGGTGGAAGGCGAGGGCGCACAGCTGCTGGGCGTGGTGCAAGGCGAGGGCGTTTATGTGCTGCGGCCCAGCGGTCTGGGAATTCTAGGCCGTGATCAGATGAAGAGGGCCTTTCGGATATGAAACGCCTTTTTGTCATCGCCGCACTGTGGATTTTGGCGGCAACTCCCGTAAATGCTGGGCCGCTGGTCACTGCGATTTCGGCCATCGGGTCTGCCTTGGCCGCGTCGACTGTGCTGCGCACTGTTGTGCAATTGGCCGTTTCGGTTGCCATTTCGGCCTATCAGCAGCGCCGCGTGCAAAAACAGGCAGCTGCGGCGCAGAGCGGCCAATCGGGGCTGACCACCGAATACACCACCGAGGGCGGCACGGCACCGTTGAGTGTGATCGTGGGCACCTATGCAACGGCTGGCCATATCGAGACCCCGCCAATGAGTTGGCCTGCCAATTCATCGCCCGCCAATGTCTATCTGACCTATGTTATTGGTCTGGGCGATGTGGCGGGGATCAAACCCACGGGCCGCGTGGCTATCAACGATAAATGGTGTGACTATACGGCAATGGTGCAACCCCTGCGTGGTTTGGGCATTACCGTTGAAGGGGCCTTAAATGGCCTTTGCTGGTTCCGCTTTCGAGATGGCAGCGAGACCAACGCCGATGCGTTGCTGTTGGACAGCTTGGGCGGCGATGACCAAAGGCCGTGGTTGGCCGACATGATTGGTCGGGGCATTCCGCATGTGATTGCGACCTTTATGCGCGATCAACAAGCCTTTCCCAGCGATCCAAAGTTGCGATTCGAAGTGACGGGCATTCCCCTTTACGATCCGCGTCAGGACAGTTCGGTTGGCGGTGACGGCGCGCAGCGGTGGGCTGACAAATCAACATGGGCGTTTTCGGACAATCCCAAGGTCATCGAATATAATATCCATCGCGGGCTGCATATTGATGGCTATGGGGTCTGGGGCAATTCGGTTGCCGCCGCCGATCTGCCGCTGGATAACTGGTTTGCGGCGATGAACGCTTGTGATGTGCTGGTCAGCGATGGTGCCAGCGGCAGCGAGAAATCCTATGTCTTTGGATTTGAATGGGCACTGGATGCCACGCCTGCCAGTATCATTGATGAGATCAATCGTTCCTGCGCGGGTGAAACTGTTGAGATCGGCGGCGTTTACAAAACGCGCGTTGGCGGGGTTGGCCTGCCAGTTTACTTCTTTACCGATGACGACATTATCGTCACCCGCGCCCAAGATTTGGAGCCGTTTGTCGGCCTTGATCAGACATTCAACGCCCTGTCTTGCACGTTCCCCGATCCCCGATTGATTTGGGAATCGCGCGAAGCGCCGCCCTTTACCAACGATGTCTGGGAGGCAGAGGACGGGCAGTTGGAATATGACGAGGATTTGGGCGGCTTTGCGCGCCGTCCGCGCCGCCTGCTTAAGCAGATGTCCTTGCCCGGCGTTTCGAACCACCGCCAAGTGCAGCGCTTGATGGCCAGTGCCGCCAATGAGGGGCGCAAGCGTCGCAGCCATGCACTGACGCTGCCACCCGACGCATTGAAATTAGAACCGCTGGATGCTGTGTCCTGGACATCGGTGCATAACGGTTTTGCGGACAAGGTTTTTGATGTGGTCATGACGATTGACCCTGTCACCGAACTGCGGCCCCGTATTGGCATTTTGGAAGCCGATCCCAATGATTACACGGTGCCCAGCTATCAAAGCTATGATGCACCTGCGGCGGGTGCTGGCGGAACGCAGCCGCTGTCGCCACCCGGTGTGCCGACTGCACAAGAACGGCTTTATTCGACGCGCGCGGGCGCGGGATTGAAGGTGGCATTGCGGCTGGTTTCAGCACCGTCGCCAAGCCCTGATGCGCGCGGCTATCAGTGGCAGCAATTCAAGGACGGGGCTTGGCGTGATTTGGTGCGCAGCGCGACCAGCGATATTGATATGCTGGATGTAGCCTTGGGTGCATGGCAAGTGAGGGTTCGCGCCGAGGGGGCCTTGGGGGCGGTATCAGATTGGGCCTATCAGGACTTTGAAGTGAGCGGGCTTGCCGCGCCGCCTGTGGCCGTTTTGGATGCCACCTTGCAAAGCGCGGGTGGGCTTGCCTTGATTACGTGGTCGCCCCATCCTGATTTGGACGTGCAAGAAGGCGGCGCGATTGTGGTGCGCCATTCCAGCCATCCTGCGCCTGCGTGGGAAAACACCACTGCCGAATGGCGCTGCTTTGGGCGCAACACCTCGATCATCGTGCCGTTGATGCCAGGAGCGTATTTTGTGCGGGCTGAGGACGCCACACAGATCGGCGGCCCTGACATTATGCTGCGCACAGATGGCGTGCAGGCCACTCCGTTTATTGCCAGTGCCGCCCTGCAAGAGGACGACGAATTTGCGGGCACCCATGCTGGCACCCGCGTTGACGTTGGCGCGCTTTACCTAACCTCGGCCTTGCTGTTCGACGATGTCATTGATGATGCCGTCGATGCACTGGATTGGGACTATGCGGGCGGCGTGCAGTTGGACGGAGTTTATAGTTTTGCCGCGGCACTGGATTTTGGCACTGCCAAACGGGTGCGCCTGCGCGCGCTGATCGTGCAGGAACCAATTGCTGTTTTGGACGATTTTGACAGCACGGCTGGCGATGTCGATGACAGCATTGACTGGGATGGCACGTCAGGCGCGGAATGCGCTGTGGTGATGGATATTCAAACAACACAGTCCGATCCTGCCACCGCCGCCGATTGGAGCGATTGGACGAGCATACAATCCAGCGAAGTGACTGCGCGTGGGGTGCGCGCGCGGGCACGGCTGTCCAGCAAATCGCCAGCATTTACCCCTAAAGTTTCACAATTGCGATTGATCGCAGACGAGGTATCCCCATGACACAAGTGACAAATTACGCCGTTCCAAATGGCCCGCGCGCCGAGGTTCGAACTGGCATCAACGCGGTGTTGGCGGCGCTGCGCGATGGCAATGCGGGCAACACAGCGCCGCTTAACCCAGTGCCAGGCATGATCTGGCGCGATACATCTGGGGCAGCCCCCATACTGCGGTTGCGCAATGCGGCCAATGATGGCTGGCTGGCATTGCATCAAGAGATTGGCATGTCGGCAACAGGGTTGGCCCTTGCTGCGGCCACAGACCCACTCGCGGCGCAAGTGGCACTTGGTTTGGCGGGCGCGCCAACAGTCATTACGACCACCACTTTTACGGTTGGTGCGGGCCAAAACTACATCTTGAACGCGGCAAGTGGCACTGTGACTATCACACTGCCGACCCCGTCTGAAAACCTTGGCCGAGTCATATTTGTTGCAAACGCCGCTGCACGCATTTTGAGCAGTGCGTCCGCGAATGTCGTCTCTTTAACTGGTGGCGGCGCAGGGACTGCAATCCTGACCGCAGGCGTGGGGCACTGGGCAACTTTGGTCAGCGATGGCACCAATTGGCGCATCGTCAGTTCGTTTGGTTTTGCGACACAGGCGCAGGCCGAAGCAGGAACAGAAAGCACTTTAGCCTTGAGTGCGGTGCGAACAAAAAACGCCATCGCAGCACAGGCAAGGTTAAAATCTGGCATTCTTGGCCCTTTAACTGCGACGGGGGCGAGCGGTGTCTTAGAGTTCACGGGCTTAAACCCTTTGTGCAAAAAGCTCACGCTCATTCTTGATGGGTTATCAGGTAGCACGTCCGACTATAAAGATATCGACCTTGGCACCGCAGCAGGCTATCCCGCCGTCACCTATGACATGGTGACAACATGGTTTTCGGGCGGGTCTACGAACTCGGGTCGATATTCTACCACAGCAGAATTGCCGATAGTGACGTACACGAGCGCTGATGCGAATACAGGCTTTGTTGAGTTCGTAAACGTGGCGGGCAATGACTGGTTCTTCAAAGGTCAGATCACACTCAATAGTTCGGAAAGCAACTTTTTCACGGGCCGAGTGACGATGCCTGCCGTGGTTGATCGGTTAAGAGTGGTCGCCAAGGCGGGAACCCTCGACGCTGGGAAAGTGTATCTTGTCCAGGAGTTTTTATGATGCAGAAAACCGTCTTTAACGCCGAAACGGGCGAGGTTTCGGTTGTCGCAATGTCGGATGCTGAAATCGCTGGCATCATGGCGCGTCCGCAGGCCCAGCTTGCGAAACCTTTGTCCCGCGAGGCGTTTTGCGTGGCCCTGATAGGTGCGGGCATCTTTACCGTGGCCGAAGCCACTGAGGCGGCATTGGGCGCATGGCCGCCCAAGTTTGAACCTGCATTGGCGGGTAAACCCTTGGTCGAACAGTTGCAGATCAAAATCCTGTGGCAAGGCACCAAAACTGTTGCCCGGGATGCGGCGCTGTTTCTTGATCTGTTGGCCTTTTATGCGGCGGCGAAGGGGCTTACCGAGGCGCAGGCTGCGGCGCTGGGGGACGCGATATTCGCGGAGGCGGTATGATTGGCAATGGTCTGGGCCCCGAATGGTTTCCCGCTGGTCTGCGCGCTGCGCTGACCGCGTGGGCATCGCGGCGGTATAGCAATTTGGCATGGGAAGAGCATGACCAAAGCTATGGCGCAGGCTATCCCGCCCGCTGGGTGTGCGACCGTGGTTTTCTGCGCGCCATGCTGAGCCGAATGGAATCGGCCACAGTGAGGGGCATTTTTGCCCTGACTGTCATCGCCTTTTTGTTCTGGGCGGCGGTGCGGCTCTTGGGCTGGACGCGATACAACTATGCCGCTGCCCGTTTGCGGGCCGGGCAGGACGAACACCGCTCGCGATAAGCGGGCGGTCAAAGGGTGCGCCAACACCCTTTCACACGGGGAATGTTTCTGAGGCACACCCCGCCAGCCAGACGACGTTTATGGCTGCACCCGTTCCGCGATCACGGAGTCGCAGGGTGGAACAAGAGTAGAACAAATGTCAAAGCAAAATATCACCCCAACTGCGCCTGTCGCCCCCTGGCTGGGCGGCAAGCGCAACCTTGCCAAGCGCATCTGCGCCATGATCGATGCGATCCCCTGCACCACCTATGTTGAACCTTTCGTCGGCATGGGCGGGATTTTCCTGCGCCGCACAGTCCAGCCGCGCGCCGAGGTGATCAATGATTACGGGCGCGACGTGGCCAATCTGTTTCGCATCCTGCAGCGCCACTATCCGCAGTTTCTATCGGTGCTGCGGTTTCAACTGACCACACGGGCCGAGTTTTACCGCCTAGTCGAGACCAACCCCGACACCCTGACCGATCTGGAACGGGCCGCGCGGTTTTTGTATCTGCAGCGCACAGCTTTTGGTGGCAAAGTGTCGGGTCGCAACTTTGGTGTTGCCAAGGAACGCGGCGCGCGGTTCAACCTGACGACCTTAGAGCCGATGCTGGAAGACCTGCATTCGCGCCTGTCGGGCGTGGTGGTCGAATGCCTCGATTGGGCCGATCTGATCCCGCGCTATGACGGGCCGGGCACGCTGTTCTACCTCGATCCGCCCTATTGGGGCTGCGAGAACGACTATGGCAAAGCGATGTTCGCGCGGGCCGATTTTGCCCGTATGGCAGAGGTGCTGGCGGGGATTTCGGGGCGTTTCATCATGTCGATCAACGATGTGCCCGAGATCCGCGAAATCTTTGCTGCGTTCAAGATCGAAGAGGTCAAAACGACCTATACGATTGCCTCAAGCGGTGCGCAGCCAGAGCGGGCCGAATTGATTATTCACGGGGGAAAATCCCTGTGATATGGTGCGATACCCGCTGCGCCAGCTGCGGGCGTCTGCTGTTCAAAGCGACGGCAGGCGCCCTGTGCGGCGATCTTCAGATTAAGTGCCCGCGATGCGCGGCGCTGAACATTCTAAGGCCACAGAGCCATCATCCGCAGCGGCCAGACCGCGCAGGAAAGGAACTCTCGTGTGGCTATTCGTCCCCCCAAAAGACATGAAGAACTTCGCGGCATCAGCCTTTGTGCCGGTGTCGGAGGCCTCGACCTTGGCATACACATCGCAGAACCCGGATATCACGCTGTGTGTCATGTCGAGCGAAACAGTTTCGCCGCGGCCACTCTCGTGGCACGGATGGCAGACCAGAGCTTGGCTGCGGCTCCTATATGGGACGATCTGCGATCCTTCGACGGCAAGCCTTGGAGCGGCCGCGTTCATATCGTCATTGCCGGTTATCCGTGCCAGCCTTTCTCGCTTTCGGGGCACCGAAAGGGCGGCGAAGACCCTCGCCATCTGTGGCCAGAGGTTGCCCGAATCGTCGGCGAAGTCAGACCCGAATGGTGCTTTTTCGAAAACGTCGTCGGCCATCTGTCCCTTGGTTTCGACATTGTCGCAGGCGAGCTTCAAGGCATGGGCTACAGGGTTGCAGCGTGCGTCGTATCAGCGGCGGAAGTTGGCGCATCGCACATCCGCGAGCGGCTGTTCATTCTGGCCCACGCCCACGGTGAAGGGGACGGGCATCCGCGCCTCGATCACTCTGATGCCCGACCGCGGGCTGCAGTTTCGCAAGGACGCCAACGAAAAGGCCAACCAGTTCGGGATATGGTCGGCAGCCAGGGCGTGGACGGTGATGTGGGATCTGTTGATCGCGGCGGGCTGGACCCCGCAGGCCCCCGCCTCTTTGCTCCGATGCCGGGCGACTTTGCTGAATGGGGAAAAGCACTCGGATCGGACCCAAGCCTCAAACCCTGCATTCAGCGACTGGATCATGGGGTGGCCACATGGATGGACCGAACCGCTGCAGCCGGTAACGGGGTGGTCCCAATGGCTGCAGCGCGCGCGTGGATCGTGTTGAAGGCGGCGCTTTTGGCCTGATCTGGACGCTGTCCGAAGATGATCCAAAGGGGGTTAAATGAGCAATGAACGATCACTTCAATTGCCCGTTTAACCCCCCATGTGTCCATCACCAAACCTTGAAAGGACAGACCATGAAGACCCCCAACCAGACCCAGAATGTGGAACAACTGATCGCCCAAATCGCGGCGCAGCACCTTCTGATCGAAACGCTGGAAACGCGTAACCGTGACTGCCTTGATTTCCACGAAGTGCCTGTTTGGGGCATCGAGGCGGCGCTGGTGGCCGCCTATGAAGCTGGCCGCAAAAGCGTGCTATAGGGGGATGGCGATGCTGGACACACAGAACACCGACTACGGATTTTTCGGCACCATGAGCTGCGTCGGCCAAGACGCCCGCGCCGCATGGGCCATCGCCCTGCCGCTGATCAAGGCGGCCACGGGCTGCGCGGCCGAGGGCGTGCGGGCCTTTCTGGACAGCCGCGATGGCCGCCACTTTGCCGATGAGGTCAGCAACCACCTGGCGCGCGGCCTGACGCTGGAGGCCGCGATCCGCGCGGCGGTGGCAGTGTATCAGGGATGGCGCATCACCCGCGCCATCTATCGCAGCTATGGCATCCCAGAGGGCCTGCCCTATCTGACGGGCTGGGTGGGGCATTATGCGATTTCGGAGGAGATGGCCGCTGACGGTCATTGACTTCCGCTTTGAGTATCGATTCGCGCTGTGCTACCTTTGCAAAAAAGGGAGCAGCGATCATGGCACAAAAGACCGAAATCGAATGGACAGACGCTACGTGGAACCCAGTTGCTGGGTGCACAAAGGTCGGCCCCGGTTGTGATAATTGCTATGCTGAGCGGTTTGCGGAACGCTGGCGCGGAGTTCCGAACCATCCTTATGAGTTCGGCTTTGACCTTCGGATATGGCCAGAACGTCTGAAGCAACCGAAGGCGTGGAAAAAACCGCGCATGATCTTCGTCAACTCGATGAGTGATCTTTTCCAGAAAGAAATTCCCAAATCATATGTGGATCAGGTGTTCGACGCGATGGAGGCCGCTGATTGGCATGTCTATCAGGTCTTGACCAAGCGCAGCTCTCTGATGCGCAACTACGTCAAGAACCGCTATGACGGCGGCAAAGTCCCAACGCATATTTGGCTGGGCGTTTCGGTCGAAGATGCTGCTTACAAAAGCCGTATAGACCATCTGAAGCAGATCAATTCCGAAGCTCGGTTCATCTCGTTTGAACCTCTACTTGGACCGATCGGAGAGGTCGACCTAAAGGGTGTTGCGTGGGCCATCGTCGGAGGTGAAAGCGGGCCAGGAGCGCGGCCAATGCAAGAGGCATGGGTGCGCCAGATCAAGGCGGCTTGTGACCGTCACGATGTGGCTTTCTTTTTCAAACAGTGGGGCGGCGCACGCCCAAAAACAGGTGGACGAATCCTTGACGGCGAAGAGTGGAACGGCTTTCCGACTGACATTGTCCCTCAGGCCATTCGTGATGCGATCTCAGGTTGACGCTCGCGCCCGCTGGTTGTCTCATCCGACAATCGGAATCGGGAAATAGTACATGGTCAAAAAGTCGCATTCAGAAAACACTGTCGGTCCTTGGGCCGAAGAAAAACTATCAAGCCTAGAAGCGTATCTAAAGTTCTATTGTACCGCATTGAGCAAGCAGAGCTTTACCTTGGTTTATGTGGATGGCTTTGCTGGCGCGCCGATAACAACGGTCAGGCAGAGCGGTAACGCGCCGACAGCTATGACTTTGTGGGACGAACCGGAACACGAACAGCAACAACAATTTGTTCTCGGATCACCAATTCGCGCTCTCTCGTTGCACCCTGGCTTCGACAAACACTATTTCTTCGACTTGGATGCGGATCGGGTAGCACGGCTCGATGAACTAAAAAAGCAATTCAGTGGCAAGGAGGTTCACGTCCTTGTCGGGGATGCTAATAGACGAGTGCAAGCGCTGGTATCCAAAGTGGCAGGTATGCGTAATGTAAAGGGCGTTGCATTCCTTGATCCCTATGGCCCGAATTTAGAATGGGAAACGGTAGCGGCCTTGGCTGCCTCGAAGAAGTTTGAGGTGATCATCAACCTGCCCATACACATGGCGATCAACAGGCTGCTGGCGAAAGACGCGGAGCGAAATCCAGAATGGGAAGCCATGATCGATAGATGCTTTGGCACAACTGACTGGCGAGAGTTGGTCTATCCGAAAGTGACGGATCTGTTTGGTGAGACTTTTGAGGCCAAGGCAGAAGGCGTTCCTGAGAAACTAAAGAACTTGTATATGAGCCGACTGAAGGACGTGTTTGCGGAAACCGCACCCGCCAAGTTGATACGAAACACAAAGAATTCACCACTCTATTATCTCATTTGGGCTGGTCCCCACCGGCGGGGACGCCAAGGTGCCGAATACATCCTAGGCTCCAAGAGCATATTGGCGAAGAAAAACAGAACCTAAACCGTTCCGCTGCAGCTTCTGTTGTCAAACTGTGCAAACTCTGGTGGCGAGCCACACGCATACCTTATCCACAGAAGAATAGCCAAAATACCCCTTTACAGGCTTTCGCCAGTCGCCCACTATATTTAGTAAGGCATGTGAAACATCCCCCAGTGGGTTGCATTTCATAGCAGGGTTGGGGTCGCCGCTACGCCAACTGCCTAAAGATGGGGTTGGATATGTCGCTTCTTGATCAGATCTATGACAGCGATGAGGTGCATCCAATTGATTTGGTTGAACATCTTGCATCCAGCAACGCTTGGGAGTTTGACCGCGTTACCGATGACCAGATCGCAATGGCGGTCGAAGGCCAGTGGCGCACCTATTCGTTGACGCTGGCGTGGTCTGACCAGGACGAAACCCTGCGCCTGATTTGCACCTTTGAAATGGAGCCGCCCCAGACCCGCATGGGCGAGCTTTATGATCTGATCAACCGCTGCAACGATATGGTTTGGACGGGCGCCTTTACCTATTGGGCCGAGCAAAAGCTGATGGTTTGGCGCTATGGTCTGTGTCTTGCGGGTGGGCAATTGGCGGGGGCCGAGCAGATTGACGCGCTGATTTCCAGCGCTGTCGTTGCCGCCGAACGGTTTTACCCTGCGTTCCAACTGGTTGCTTGGGCCGATAAAACCCCCGCCGCTGCGATGCATGTGGCTATGGCTGAGGCTTATGGCCACGCCTAAGCGGGCGGCTGGTTGAATCCCCGCGCGCAAGGTTTTAGCCTGCTGAAAAATGGGGGCGCGCGCAGGGAGGGTAGCCTGCCGCAAATCAGGGGATAGCATGGCATTGGATCGGGTATCGCAAAACGGGTTGGTGCTGCTGGGCTGCGGCAAGATGGGGTCGGCCCTGCTAGCTGGCTGGCTGGCGGCGGGAATTCCCGCGGAATCGGTTTGGGTGGTGGAACCTCATCCGTCAGACTGGCTGCGCGGCATTGGCGTCCATTTGAACCAAGGCCTGCCGCCCGCCCCTGCCGTGGCGCTGCTGGCGGTCAAGCCGCAAATGATGGGCGCGGCGCTGCCTGCCTTGCAGGCGCTGGGCAATGGGGCCACGCTGTTTATTTCTATCGCAGCGGGCACGGCGATTGCCACGTTCGAGGCGGCGCTGGGCGCGAAAACCCCCATCGTGCGCGCTATGCCCAACACCCCCGCGATGGTGGGGCGCGGCATTACGGGGCTGTGCGGCAATGCTGTCGCCAGCCCTTCCGATATGGCGCTGGCAACGGCCTTGATGCAGGCGGTGGGCCAAGTGGTGGCGCTGGACGGCGAGCATCAGATGGACGCTGTTACCGCTGTGTCAGGCTCTGGCCCCGCCTATGTGTTCTACATGATCGAGGCGCTGGCGCAGGCAGGCGTGGCGCAGGGGCTGGCCCCCGATGTCGCCATGCAACTGGCCCGCGCCACGGTTTGCGGGGCGGGGGAACTGGCGTTTCAATCGCCTGATCCTGCCGCGCAATTGCGTGTCAACGTCACCTCGCCTGGGGGCACAACTGCGGCGGCGCTAGTGCATTTGATGGACGAAGCAAACGGCCTTGCGCCCGTGATGGCGCGCGCCGTGGCTGCCGCTGCGGCACGCGGAAAGGAATTGGCGCAATGATTTCCTATGACGATTTCGCCGCCGTCGATATTCGCGTCGGCCGCATCACCCGCGCCGAACCCTTTCCCGAGGCGCGCAAACCCGCGATCAAACTTTGGGTCGATTTTGGCGGCGAGATTGGCGAAAAGCGTTCATCCGCGCAGATCACCGCGCATTACGCGCCCGAAACTTTGGTCGGCAAACAAGTGCTGGCCGTGGTCAATTTTCCGCCCCGCCAAATTGGCAAGGTGATGTCGGAAGTGTTGGTTTTGGGCGTGCCTGATGCGGCGGGCGAGGTGGTGCTGATCGGCCCAGATCAGCCCGTGCCGCTGGGGGGTAAACTGTTTTGAAGCCGCGCCTTTTGATCACCCGCCCCTTGCCGCAGGCTGTGCTGGATGCCGCGGATGCGCAGTTTGATACGGTAAAACGGGGCGCGACCACCCCGCTGACCCCTGCCGAACTGCGCGCCGCCCTGACCGATTTCGATGCGGTTTTGCCCACCTTGGGCGATGCGTTCACGGCCGATATTTTCGCCGTTGTCCCCGCCCCCCGCGCGCGCATTCTGGCCAATTTTGGGGTGGGATTTAATCATATTGACGCGGCCGCCGCCCGCGCCATGGGCATTATTGTGACCAATACGCCGGGCGCTGTAACGGATGCGACAGCCGACATCGCCCTAACCTTGATGCTGATGACGGCGCGGCGCGCGGGCGAGGGCGAGCGTATTTTGCGCGCGGGCGGTTGGCATGGCTGGAGCCCGACACAAATGCTGGGCCTGCCTGTAACGGGGCAGTCGGTCGGGGTCATCGGCATGGGGCGCATTGGTCAGGCGATTGCAAAGCGCTGCCATTTGGGCTTTGGCATGGAGGTGCGTTATTACAACCGCAGCGCCAAGGTGGTGGACTTTCCCGCAACGGCGGTTGACCTGCCCACCGCGATGGCTGCCGATTTCGTGGTGGTTGCCGCTTCGGGCGGCGCGCATTCGCATCACCTGATTGGCGCAGGCGCACTTGCCCATATGCGGCCTTCGGGAATTTTCATCAACATCTCGCGCGGGGATGTGGTGGATGAGGCGGCGCTGGCGGATGCCCTTGCGCGCGGGCATATCGCGGGCGCTGGGCTGGATGTATACGAGCGCGAGCCGCAGATCACCCCCGCCTTGCTGGGCATGGAAAACGTCACCCTGCTGCCGCATCTGGGCACGGCGGTTCAGGCCGTGCGCAGCGCAATGGGCATGATGGCGCTGGACAATCTGACAGCCTTTTTCAGCGGGCGCACCCCGCCGAACGCAGTTTAGATGATCCTCTCGCAGGGGCGGAAATATGTGTTTGTCCATATCCCCAAAACGGGGGGCACAGCGCTGACGCTGGCGCTTGAGGCGCGTGCGATGAAAGATGATATTTTGGTCGGCGATACGCCCAAAGCGCGGGCACGGCGCGCGCGCATCAAGGCCGACCCTGCCACGGCGCATTTGCGCAAACATTCGCCCCTGTCCGATTTGGGCGGCGTTTTGACCCCTGCCGAAATGGACAGTTTTTTCATTTTTACCTTGGTGCGCAACCCTTGGGATCGGCTGGTCAGCTATTACCATTGGCTGCGCGTGCAGAGCTTTGATCACCCCGCCGTGGCCCTGGCCAAAGCGGTAGATTTCAGCACCTTTCTGAACGATCCCACCACGCAGGCCGCGCAATCGGCGTGGCCCGCCCGCGCCTATCTGACCGATCGTCAGGGCAAAATGCGCGCCAGCGCCTTTCTGCGGCTAGAGCATTTGGATGCCGATATCGCCCCCCTTCAGGCGCATTTGGGGTTTGATCTGCTGCCCTTGCCGCATCACAATGCCTCACCGCGGGCGCGCGATTGGCGCGGCTATTATACCGATGCAGATGCCATCCTTATCGCGCGGCTATGCGCCCAAGATATTGCCGATTTCGGCTATCAATTCGATCCGTAAACTTGTGCGCAAACGCCTAAATTCTGCCCGAACACCGTCCTGCAACGCGCGTTTGGCTTGGCTATGCTGCGAAAATGGTGATCGAAGGATGAGGTTTGGGTATGATAAGCGAGAGCCGCAGGCAGGACAGTTGGGCCGAATTGGCGATGGGCGGCGGTGTATCGGCGCGCGCGATGCTGGCCGCGCCGTTTGGGATGCGCGCCGCCCAATCGCTGCAGGTGGGCGAAACGCTGCGCACAGCGAATGGGGGGCCAGTTTCGATTGTGTCGATCTGCCCCGCCCCCCAGCAGGGCTGGATTCGCATTCCGCCGCTGGCAATGGGCAATAGATCCGAGGTGGTTGTGGGGCAGGGTCAAGGCGTTCTGATCGAATCCAGCTTTGCCAGACAGATCGTCGGCAGCGCAGCGGTGGTGGTGCCTGCCTTGGCGTTGCGACATTGGCGCGGCATTGCGACATGCGTTGCGCCGACAGAGGGGCTGCGCCTGACATTGTCGCGCCCAGCCCTTTTGGTGGGCAGCACGGGTGTGCTATTGGCGGCCAATGGCCCTGCCAATCACCAGGCCGCCGCGGGCCTTATGACCCAAGGCGCATTGCCCCCCGTGCCCAACCTTTCGCTGGCCTCGGCGCAGCAGCTTGTCGCCTGCCTGATCGCTTACGAGGCAGGCGCGATGCTGCGGGGCACGCGCCCCTATGCCGCCGCTTTGGCCGCGCCAAAACGCCCGTAGAAGGTCTGCCCTTTGGCGGCCATGTCGCGCAGCAAGGCAGGGGCGGTAAAGCGGGCCCCGTGCGCCGCCGTCAGCGCATCGCAGATCGCTTCGGCTTTGCCAGCGCCTACAATATCCAACCAACCGAACGGGCCGCCCGACCAAGGCGCAAAGCCCCAGCCCAGAATCGCGCCAACGTCGCCTTCGCGGATATCGGTCAAAACACCCTCTTCCAGCGCGCGCACGGCCTCGAGGACTTGGGCCATCAGCAGGCGGTGCTGAACTGTTTCAAGGTCGGGTTGCTGGGCGGCATGGGGGTAAGCTGTTTCCAACCCTTCCCACAGGCCAAGGCGGGTGCCATCCTCGCTATAGGCATAAAAGCCCGATTTCGACTTTTTGCCCAAACGGCCCTGATCGGCCATTGCGAAAAGCACCTGATCCACCGCGCCATCGGGGTAGGCATCGCCCATTGCGGCGCGGGTTGCCTTGGCAATTTTCACGCCCAAATCAATGGATGTTTCGTCGACCAATTGCAGCGGCCCCAGTGGCATGCCAAGCATTTTGGCCGCGTTTTCCACCAGCGCGGGGGCCACGCCTTCGGCCACCATACGAATGCCTTCGTTGATATAGGGGATGATGCAGCGGTTGGCGTAAAAGAACCGCGCGTCATTGACCACAATCGGCGTTTTGCGGATTTGCCGCACGAAATCAAGGGCTTTGGCGACGGCGCGGTCACCTGTTTCGCGCCCGCGAATAATCTCGACAAGGTTCATTTTATCGACAGGGCTAAAAAAGTGGATGCCGATAAACTGATCTGGGCGTTTGGATGCCCGCGCCAAATCGGTGATCGGCAGCGTCGAAGTGTTGGTGGCGAAAATGCAATCGGCACCCACAACCGCCTCGACCCGTGCCGTGACGTCAGCCTTGATTTTCGGGTCTTCGAACACGGCCTCGACGATCAGATCGCAAGGTGCAAGGGCGGCGTAATCGGTGGTGGCCAGAATACGGCCCAGCACTTCGGCCTTTTTATCCGCCGTGACTTTGCCGCGCTTCATGCCTTTGTCCAAAATCCCCTCGGAATAGGATTTGCCACGATCTGCCGCCGCTTGATCCGCGTCAATCAGCACCACGGAAATGCCCGCATTGGCGGCGACATAGGCGATGCCCGCCCCCATCATACCCGCGCCAATCACGCCCAAAGTTTTCACCGATTGATCTGGGGCCGCTGGGCGGTTTGCGCCCTTTTCCAGCGCCTCTTTGCCGATGAACAATGTGCGGATCATCGCGCTGGACGAAGGGTTCAGAAGAACGGACGTAAAATGCCGCGCCTCGACTTTCAGCGCGGTATCAAAGGGCACAAGCGCGCCTTCATAGGCCGCCGAAAGCAGCGCTTTTGCTGCGGGGAACGCGCCTTGGGTGCGGCCGTTGATCATGGCCGACGCGCCGACATAGGTCATATAGCCCGCAGGATGATAGGGCGCTCCGCCCGGCATTTTGTAATCTTTGCGATCCCAGGGTTTGATAATATCCGCCTCGGTCGCCGCCAAAACCCATTCCTTGGCGCGCTTTTGCAGATCTTCGGGCGCGACCACCTCGTCGATCAGCCCCGCCGCCTTGGCCGCCTTGGGATCAGAGAGTTTCCCCTCTAGCAAAAATGGCGCGGCCATCATCGCGCCCATTTTGCGCACAAGGCGCGTGGTGCCGCCAGCGCCTGGAAAAATGCCAACCAAAATTTCAGGCAGGCCGATTTTGGCGCGTGGATTATCGGCGGCAATGATGCGGTGGCAGGAAAGCGGAATTTCAAAACCGATGCCCAGCGCCGTGCCCGGCAGCGCGGCCACAATCGGCTTGCCCCCTTTCAGCGTTTTGGGATCGGTTCCCGCGCGTTCGATTTTGCGCAAAATCCCGTGCGTGCCCATGATCATATCAAAGATCGTCTGCGCGCCGCCTTTGCGCATATCGGCCAGCACGTTCAAATCCATCCCGCCCGCGAAATCTTTCTTGGCCGAGGTGATGATCAACCCCTTCACCGCAGGGTCTTTCAGGGCGGCATCGACCATCCCGTCCAGCACCAAAAACCCGTCCGAGGACATGACGTTCATCGAACGGCCCACCGTGTCCCACATAATCGTGGCCACGCCATCGGCATCAACGGAATAGGTGAAATCTTGTGCAGCGGTGCTCATGGCTTTTCTCCGTAAGGGGTGCCGTCTTTGTGGGTGAATGTGGCGCGCCCAGCCTCCATCGTGACCATCAGGTCAACATCGGAATAGGTGGCGACTTCGCGCGGGGCCTTGCTGCCCACCACCAAAAACTGGGCGGGCGTTTCTGTGTGGTTTTTGAAATGGTGGCCGTTTGGGGTATTCGCAGGAAAGGCCGCGCAATCGCCCACGCGCATGGTTTCGGGGCCAGCATCGGTGATCATCGTCACCTCGCCTTGCGTGACCATCACAAACTCATCTTCCGCCAAATGCCAGTGCCGCAGCGATGACATCGCCCCCGGCTGCAACGTGACCAAATTCACGCCAAACTGCGTCAGCCCCCCCGCATCGCCAAGGCGCTGGCTGGAACGGCCCGCGACCATCTCGGCATAGGGGGAAGGATAGATTGACCCCGTCTTGACGGGGGTTTTGGACAGGTCGATTTTCATCACACCCTCTCGATAATGGTGGCAACGCCCATGCCGCTGGCGATGCACAGGGTCGCAAGACCTGTGCCTTTGCCCGTGCGTTCCAACTCGTCCAGCAGCGTGCCAATGATGATGCAGCCCGTGGCCCCAAGGGGGTGCCCCATCGCAATCGACCCGCCGTTGACGTTCACAAGTGCAGGGTCAACATCAAACGCCTGCTGGAACCGCAGCACGACCGAGGCGAAAGCCTCGTTCACTTCAAACAGGTCAATGTCGGAAATTTTCATGCCAGAATCGGCCAGAATTTTCTGCGTGGCGGGCACGGGGCCTGTCAGCATGATCGTCGGATCGGTGCCGATTTTCGCGGTGGCTTTGATGCGGGCGCGGGGTTTTAGACCATGCGCTTTGCCAAACTCGGCATTGCCAATCAACATGGCGGCGGCACCATCGACGATGCCACTGGAATTGCCCGCGTGATGGACGTGGTTGATGCGTTCCAGATGCGGGTATTTCATCAGCGCGATCTTATCAAAGCCGGGCATGTTCTGGCCCATATCGGCAAAGGCGGGTTTCAGCGCCGACAGCGCCGCCATATCGGTCTGCGGGCGCATGTATTCGTCGCGGTCAAGGATGGTCAGCCCGTTTTGATCCAGCACAGGCACGACAGATTTGGCAAATCGCCCTTCCGCCCATGCCTGCGCCGCGCGCCGCTGGCTTTCCAGCGCCAACTCGTCCACCATCTGGCGGCTAAAGCCGTATTCGGTGGCGATGATATCTGCCGAAATGCCCTGCGGCACGAAATAGGTGCCCATCGCAAGGCTTGGGTCAACCGCAATTGCCGCGCCATCGCTGCCCATTGCCACGCGGCCCATCATCTCGACCCCGCCCGCGATATAGGCAGCGCCTGCGCCGCCCTTTACCTGATTGGCGGCCAGGTTCACCGCCTCGATGCCACTGGCGCAAAAGCGGTTGATCGCAAGGCCAGGAATGGACTGATCCAGTTTCGATGCCAGAACGGCAGAGCGCGCCAGACATCCGCCCTGCTCGCCCACTTGGGTGACATTGCCCCAGATCACATCTTCCACAGCGTGGCCAGTCAGGCCATTGCGTGCCGCCAAAGCGTCAAGCATCCGCGCGGATAGGGCTACGGAAGTCACCTCGTGCAGCGCGCCGTCAGGGCGGCCACGCCCACGCGGGCTGCGGATTGCGTCATAAATAAATGCGTCGGTCATCGGGTTCTCCTAAGCTGCGACAAAGGCGCGCTGCATCAAATCATAGGGGTGCTTCCAGCCAGGCGTGCTGGAAATACGGTTTAGCCAGGCGTCGATATGGGGCCAATCGGCGCGGGCAAAGCCGTAGGGTTCGGGGTAATAAAGATAGCTGCACAGCGAAAGGTCTGCGATAGTCATGGCCGCACCCGCGACCCAAGTTCGCGCGGACAGATGATCGTTCAAAACCGTATAGGCGGCCTTTAATCGGCCCTGTTGGTATAGGATCACATCCTGCGAGGGGCGCTTTTCTGGCGGCAAAAAGTTTTCCAAAAACCGCGTCGTGCCGATCTGAGAGGAAAACTTGTGATTGTCCCAAAACAGCCAGCGCAGCACCTCACGCCGCTGCGCCGCCGATGTGCCACCCAGTTTGCCCGTCTTGCTGGACAGGTAATCAAGGATCACACCCGATTGCGTTAGCGTGGTATCGCCATCGACCAAAACTGGCACTTCACCCATTGCGTTGATCTCTTTGAACGCCGCGCCGCGCGCTTCGCCCTTGAAAAAATCAACGAACACAGGCTCCCATTCCAAATCCAGAAAGGTCAGCGCAAGCGCCACCTTATAGGCGTTGCCGCTTTCGCCAAAACAATAAAGCTTCATCGTCATAGCAGCCCTTTCTGGACTATTTTTGCCGATCCACCAGTTCGGAATTGAACAGGCGCAGGCGGTGGGCAAGGTTTTCTTTGTCGGTCACAGAGGAAAAGTTTTCGAACAGAAATGACAGCGCCTCGCCCTCATTCAGCCCCGCTTCGGTTGCGAATTTTCGCAAGGCGCGATAGCCGTCTTCGGTCATCGCTACAGGAAAATGCCGCGTTAGGCGAAAGCGTTTGGGCATATCAGAACGCCGCTTCTGGCAGCGACATCACGGTATCTGCCCCCGTTTGGATACGCGCCAAATGCAGCGCGGTCGCAGGCAGGCAGCGGGCCATATAGAACTGGCCCGTGGTGATTTTGCCGTTCAAAAAGGCCGCGTCCCCCGTGCCTGCGTCCAACGCCGCATATGCCGCCTTTGCCATGCGTGCCCACATCAGCCCCAGCACAGTGTGGCCCATCATATGCATAAAGTCATAGGCACCAGCCAGCGCGTTGTTGGGGTTTTTCATGCCGTGTTCCATGAAATACATTGCCCCCGCCTGCACATCTTTTGACGCAGCTTTCAGCGGGCCCGTAAAGGGGGTCATGCGGGCATCATCCTGATTTTCCTTAATAAACCCTTTGACCATGTCGAACAGGGCCATAATCGGACGGCCCCCCTCGGCCGCCAGTTTGCGGCCCACCAAATCCAACGCCTGAATACCATTCGCGCCCTCATAAATCTGGGCGATACGGGCATCGCGCACGAACTGCGCCGCGCCGTTATCTTCGATATAGCCATGCCCGCCCCAGATTTGCTGGGCCTGCACCGCCATCTCAAAGCCCTTATCCGTTTGGAACCCTTTGATCACAGGGGTCAGCAGGGAAATCAGCGCTTCGGCCTGTGCATCACCCATCCGCACGGCGCGGTCGATCAGGTTTGCCCCCCAAAATGTCAGCGCGCGCGCGCCTTCGACAAAGGATTTCTGCTCCATCAGATTGCGGCGGATATCGGGGTGCACGATCAGCGGGTCGGCAGGCCCACTGGGGTTTTTCGCCCCCGTCACATCGCGGCCCTGCAGGCGGTCGCGCGCATAGGTGCGGGATGCCTGATAGGCCGCTTCCGCCACAGCATAGCCTTGCAAGCCCACGCCAATGCGCGCTTCGTTCATCATGGTGAACATAGCGCGCATGCCCTTGTGCAATTCACCCAAAAGGTATCCCGTGGCCCCATCGTAATTCATCACGCAGGTGGCATTGCCGTGGATGCCCATCTTATTCTCGATATTGCCCACGGCCACGCCATTGCGCGGCCCTAGGGTTCCATCGTCATTGACCAAAAACTTCGGCACAATGAACAGCGAGACACCCTTTGTCCCCTCACCCCCACCAGGGGCTTTGGCCAGCACAAGATGGATGATGTTTTCTGCCAAATCATGCTCGCCCGCCGAGATGAAAATCTTGGTTCCCGTGATCTTATAGCTGCCGTCCGCCTGAGGCTCTGCCTTAGTGCGCATCAGCCCCAAATCGGTGCCGCAATGTGGCTCGGTCAGGTTCATCGTGCCTGTCCAATCGCAGGACACCATCTTGGGCAGATATTTGGCTTTTTGCGCGTCCGTCCCATGGGCATGGATCGCAGAATAGGCCCCATGCGTTAGGCCCTGATACATGTTGAACGCCATATTGGCCGAAACAAACATCTCGCCCACAGCGGTGCCCATGACATAGGGCAGGCCTTGGCCGCCATAGTCGGGGTCACAATCCAGCGCTGTCCAACCGCCTTCTTTGACGGCATCAAACGCTGCCTTAAACCCTGCAGGTGTGCGCACAACACCGTTTTCTAGACGGCACCCTTCGCGGTCGCCACTGGCATTAAGGGGGGCCAAAATGTCGCGCGCGACCTTGCCCGCCTCTTCCAAAACGGCGGCGGTAAAGCCTGTGTCCAAATCGCTATAGCCAGCGATATCTTGGGTCGAGACGCCCAAAACATCGTGCAGCAAAAACTGCATATCCTGAACGGGGGCGGTATAGTGGGGCATGTTACACCTTTCCTGCGCGCAATTGGGCCAACTTTTCCGCCCCTTGCGAGATTTCAATTTGCAATTCGGCAATCGCAACGCTGAGCTCGTCGCGCTGCGCCGCCATCTGTGCCAACCGATCCTGTGCCACTTCCAATGTGCGCGCCAACTGCGCCACGTTGCTGCCCGAATGGTCATACATCGCAAGCAGTTGGCGGATGTCTTCCAACGAAAACCCGAATCGCTTGCCCCGCAAAATCAGGGTCAGGCGGGCGCGGTCACGGGCGGAATACAGCCGCTGCACCCCTTTGCGCATGGGGGCAAGCAGTTCTTTATCCTCGTAAAACCGCAAGGCGCGCGGGGTGACGTTAAAATGCTGGCACATTTGGCTGATGGTTAAGATTTCGGTCATGGCATTGCCCAACGCTAGTTTGCTAAGGCCTTATTATACAGCAGAACCTTACGTTAACGTAAAGGTAACGTCACGTCACGGCGGCGCTCGGCCAAAACCCGCCCAAAACAGACCTTGTTACAGCCGCGCCAGATCGCTCAGTGCTTGCGCGCGCAGCGCTGCAAGATCGCTGATCGAGGCTTCTAACGCCGCTTTTTGCTGCGCAAGTTCAGCCAATTGGCGATCTGCAAGGCGCACCCATTCCTCTAGCTGCGCTTTGGTGCCTTTTTGTTGATACACCAGCAGCCATTGGCGGATTTCTTCCAAGCTAAAGCCAAACCGCCGCCCTCGCAAAATAAGGGTCATCCGCGCCACCTCGCGCGGGGAATACAGCCGCGCGCGTCCAACCTTTTGCGGGGCCAGCAGTTCAATATATTCGTAGTATCGCAGGGTGCGCGGCGTTACGTCAAACTTGGCACACATTTCCTTAAAGGTCAGGGGTGTATCGGGCATGTGTTCCTCCGCGCGCAAAACTAGGGCGCGGATCGCTTTGGTGCAAGCGCTGTGTTTTGTGCGCCGCCGTTACGCCCGGCCTGCCGCTGCAGACAGCATCAGCGGGTTTACCCCCGCACGGCGCAGCGCATTGGCCCATTTCTCGGCCGATTGCGGCGCAAAAACGATGTCTTCGGCCCCGTCCAACGTTAGCCACGCATTGGCAGCGATTTCCTGCTCTAGCTGGTTTGGCCCCCAACCCGAATAGCCCAAGGTCAGCAAGGCGGGCTTTGGCCCCGTGCCCTTGGCCAGTGCCTCTAGCACATCCAAGGTCGCGCTCATCTGATAGCCGCCCGCAATATCCAGCGCAGGGCTGTCTAAATGGGGGTTGGCGCGGTGCAAAATAAATCCGCGACCCCGTTCGACGGGGCCGCCGTAATGCACGGCAATATCTTGGCCCTGTGCCCCCGTCAGGCCCAAGGTTTCCAAAATGCCAGAAAACGGCACATCGGGCAGGGGATGGTTCACAATCAAGCCCATCGCCCCTTCGGCGGAATGGGTGCATATCAAAATAAGGGCGTGGTCGAAACGGTCGTCCTCCATGCCAGGCATGGCCGCCAGCAATTTCCCCGTTAAATCCAAAGCCAACCCCACCCTGCGGCCCCACCTGTTTTCAGGCTTTAACATGGCATGATTTTGCGCAGTCTCAAGGGGCTTGCTTAAGTCTGGTTAACCAGACCGTGAAGCGGCGCAGGGTTGATCTGACCGAAAGGTGATTTGCCCTGACGCGCCGTTGCGGTAAAAGACCGCCATGCGATTTGTTTTGATGATCTTGGCATTTGCCTTAGCGCCCCTTATGGCCGCCGCGCAGACCGAAGGGTTGCGGGGCGCGGCGCTGATTTATGGCGGCGCGGATGCGGCAGGCCGTCCCTTGGCTGCGCTGTCGCTTGCGCTTTTGCCCGAATGGAAAACCTATTGGCGCGCGCCGGGCGAGGGCGGCATTCCCCCGCAGTTCGATTGGTCTGGATCCGAGAATTTGGCAAATATATCCGTGCTTTGGCCGCGCCCGCAGGTGTGGAACGATGCTGGCACCACGAACATAGGATATCATGACGCCGTTGTGCTGCCCTTTGCCGTAACACCCGTTGACGCAGCCCGCAGCGTCACGCTGCGGGGGCGGGTCACGTTTGGCCTGTGCAAAGATATTTGCATTCCTGTCGAAGTGCAGGTCAGCGCGGAAATTCCGCCCCAATCCCCGCCCAATCTGGCCATCCAGCAGGCGCTGGCCAACTTGCCCCAGTCTGCGCAGGCGGCGGGCGTCACTGCCGTAACCTGTCGCGCCCAGCCCATCAAAGACGGGCTGACTGTGACCGCCGATCTGGCCTTGCCGCCCCTATCTGGCCCGCAAGAAACCGTGGTGATTGAGCATCAAGACAGCGCCATGTGGCTGTCCAGCGCAATCAGCCAGCGCAGCGGCGAAACCCTAACCGCGGTTGCCGATATCGTGCCGCCACAGGCCAAACCCTTTGATTTGAACGGCGCAGACCTGCGCATCACCGTTTTGGGCGACAGCCAAGCAGTCGAGATTTTGGGATGCCCTTTGCGCTAGCCGCCCTGTTTTAGCTGCGCAACATCGCCTTGAGTGCCAGCGCATCAGCCCAAGTGTCCCGCTTGGCCATCGGGGTTTGCAGCAAGATGCGCGGTGGCAGCATGACCAAGGCGCGCGCCGCGCCGATGCTGGCCCATGTGCCCCGCGCCCGCGTTAGGCTGGTCTCGCCCAGCAGCATTTCCAGTGCGATATGCCCCATGATCACCACCACCTTTGGCGCGGCAAGCGCGATGCGATGCAGCGCGAAAGGGCGCATCATGGCCAGTGCCTCGGCCTGCTCTGCTTCGCCGCCGCGCAGGGGCCAAGGCAAGGCAGGGGCAAGGTGCAGCGCCGCTGACGGGCTGGGCGCATCTAGGCTAAGTCCAATCGCAGCAAAGACTTTTTCAAATAAGACAGCCTCAGCGCCGCTCAAGGCACGCCCCGCCCGCTCGCCTTCGGTGGTCGGGGGATCGCAGATCACCATCACATCCGCCTGCGCCGCGCCCAAACCCGCCACGGCCCCGCGCGCGCCTTTGCGCATGTCGCACATTTCAAAATTGGCGGCGGCCAGTTCCAGCGCCTGCAGCGAGGCGCAAGCGGTGGCGGCGCGGGTTGCGGCGGCAATCATCTGTGCCAAAGCGGGCTTTTCCAGCGCAGGTTTTGCCGCCAAAACGGGCGAAGTCGCCGTTGCAACCACGGGGGCCACCGCCACTGTCCGCTGTAAATATTCTGCCTTTTCAGGTAGTTCATAGGTGTTGACGGGGGTCTCGCAGATCGCCTCATCCGCGCCCAAATCGACCTGCCACGCCAAGGCCGCAAGGCTTGCGGAAAAGTCGGCCACGATGTCTTCGGTGATTCCCATGACGTCAAACTAGGCGCAATCGCCCCCCCTCACAACCACCCTTGCCGTGGCCCCCATCCCTTTCTATAAGCCGTAAAACCAATGGAGAACCCCATGAGTTTTCGCGCCCGCCACCTGCTGGGGATCGAGCATCTAAACCCCCAAGATATAACGACAATTCTGGATTTGGCTGACACATATGTTGACCTAAATCGCCGCACGGTCAAGCAATCGAACGCCTTGGCGGGGCTGACGCAAATCAATATGTTTTTCGAAAACTCCACCCGCACGCAGGCCAGTTTCGAGCTGGCGGGCAAACGCCTTGGCGCGGATGTGATGAATATGGCGGTCGGTGCATCGAGCGTGAAAAAGGGCGAGACGCTGATCGACACCGCCCGCACGCTGAACGCCATGCACCCCGACCTGTTGGTCGTGCGTCACCCCAGTTCGGGCGCGGTCAATCTGCTGGCGGATAAGGTGAATTGTGCGGTGTTGAACGCAGGCGATGGGCGGCACGAACACCCCACGCAGGCGCTGCTGGATGCGCTGACGATTAGGCGCGCCAAGGGGCGGATTCAGCGCCTGACAGTGGCGATTTGCGGCGATATTGCGCACAGCCGCGTGGCGCGCAGCAATTTGATTTTGCTAAATAAAATGGAAAACCGCATCCGCCTGATTGCCCCCCCTACATTGATGCCCGCAGGGGTTGCCGATTTTGGCTGCGAGCTGTTTGACGACATGCGCGCAGGGCTGCAAGGCGCCGATGTGGTGATGATGCTGCGCCTTCAGCGCGAACGCATGGACGGCGGGTTTATCCCATCGGAGCGCGAGTATTACCACCGCTTTGGGCTGGACGCGGAAAAGCTAAGCCATGCCAAACCCGATGCCATTGTGATGCACCCCGGCCCGATGAACAGGGGCGTCGAAATTGACGGCGATCTGGCCGATGACATTAACCGTTCTGTCATCACCGAGCAGGTGGAAATGGGGGTCGCGGTGCGTATGGCCTGCATGGATTTACTGGCCCGAAATCTGCGGGCCGAACGGGGGGCGGCGGCGCTGGCGCAGTCGGGCGGGGTGATGGTGTGAGGGGGGATTTTTCCGCCAAAACCGCGTCTGGTTTGCGTATGGTATCCGTATGGCATGCGTATGGTATCCGTCCCGACACGTGTAGGGACGGCGCGCGCGCGGTGATCGGGCGGGATTGGCAACAGAGGGGCTGGGGCGGTGCGTGCAAGCAAGCACCCTACATATTCGATACGGGCGGGGTGATAGTGTGACACTGCCCGAAGACCTGCGAAAGAAGATTGAGGGCAAGCTTCTGTCGAATGAGAAGGTTATCTGGAAGGGACAGATTGCCTATACCTTTTTCTCGTCGCCCATCTTCAATTTGGCGCTGCTGGCTGCGGCAGCTTTCACCATCTGGGCGCTGGCGGGTTATGTGCCCAGCCAAGGCGATTCGGGGTTCCGCGAGCAGTCCTTTAAGGTGACCATCCGCCCCGCCCTGATCGTTCTTTTGTTTGTCCAAATCTTTGTGATGCTAGAGCGCCGCGCCGTCACCTCTGGCCGCGCAACGGGCGACATCATCCTAACCAATCGCCGCCTGCTGCGCGTTTGCTCATGGCCCAAATTGCGGGTGCGGGGCCTTGATTATCTTTCAAAGCGGGTATCAGGTTTTGGCGGCGTTATTTGGGTGGGTGAATTTGGCTGGATCGTCCTAGCCCCAAGCGACGCAGCGCAGGTTCGCTGCCTTATTGATCTTCAAAAGTCCGAGGCCCCAGCATGACACCCGACCCAAACCGCAAACCCACAAAATCCGAGGCGCGCGCAGGCGGTATGGTGGCCATGGCCGTGCTGATCTTTCTTGCCGTCTTTACCACCGTTTTCATCTGGATCGCCTGACATGACCCTGCATTTCACCAACGCGCGCCTGATTAACCCCGAAGCGGGGACGGAGGATATTGGCAGTTTGACCGTGGCGGGGGGTGTTATCACGGCGCTAAATGGCCCTGCGCCCGAAGGGGCCGAAATCATCGACTGCGGAGGGGATTGTTTGGCCCCTGGCATCGTGGATTGGGGCGTGAAAATTGGCGAGCCGGGGGAGAGGCATAAGGAAAGTTTCCGATCTGCGGGCGCGGCGGCGGCGGCGGGCGGGGTGACGACCATGATCGTGCGGCCCGATACCCAGCCCGCGATTGACACGCCCGAAGCGTTGGAGTTTGTCACCCGCCGCGCGGCGGAATCTGTGGTGCGTATTCGCCATATGGCGGCGCTGACCAAGGGCCGCGCGGGGCATGAGATGACGGAAATTGGCTTTCTGCTGGATGCGGGGGCGATTGCGTTTACGGATGTGTTCCATGTGACGAATGACACCAAGGCGCTGTCGCGGGCTTGGGTCTATGCGCGCAGCATGGGGGCGCTGGTGGTGGGCCATCCGCAGGAAATGGGGCTGTCGGGCGGGGCCTCGGCCACCTCGGGCAAGTTCGCCTCGCTAAGGGGTATTCCTGCGGTTTCGAATATGGCCGAACGCATCGGGCTTGACCGTGATGTCGGCCTGATCGAGATGACGGGGGCCAGATACCATGCCGATCAGATCACCACGGCGCGGGCGCTGCCCGCACTGGCGCGGGCCAAGGCGAACGGGTTTGACATCACGGCAGGCGTGTCTATTCACCATCTGACGCTGAACGAAATTGATGTCGGCGATTACCGCACTTTTTTCAAATTTACCCCGCCTTTGCGCAGCGAAGAGGATCGTTTGGCCGTGGTGCAGGCGGTGGCGGATGGGCTGATTGATGTGGTGGGCAGTTTCCACACCCCTGCGGATGAGGAAAGCAAACGACTGCCGTTTGAAGATGCGGCGGCGGGGGCTGTGGGGCTGCAAACGCTGCTGCCCGCGGCGCTGCGCCTTTATCATGCGGGGCATATCGGCCTGCCCGCCCTGTGGCGCGCGCTGGCGCTGAACCCTGCTAACCGTCTTGGCCTGCCGCAGGGGCGGCTGTCTGTTGGCGCGCCCGCCGATTTGGTGCGGTTTGACCCTGACGCCCCCTATATCCTTGACCGCGCCACGCTCGCGTCCAAATCCAAAAACACCCCCTTTGACGGCTGCCGAATGGAGGGTAAGGTGAAAGCGACCTATGTGGGCGGCGCGCCTGTATATAAGGGGTAAGCGATGCCGATACTCACCACCGATCCGCTGATGTTGGCGCTGGTTGCGCTGCTGGCCTATCTTTTGGGGGCTATCCCCTTTGGCATGGTGATGGCGCAGGCGATGGGGCTGGGCGATTTGCGAAAGGTTGGGTCGGGCAATATTGGCGCGACCAATGTTTTGCGCACGGGTAACAAGACTGCGGCGCTGGCGACATTGGTTTTAGACGGGGCCAAGGGCGCGGTTGCCGTGCTGGCCGCAAAGGCAGCGTTTGGGGCGGATGCGGCGCAAGTGGCGGCTTTGGCGGCATTTTTGGGCCATCTTTACCCGATCTGGCTGCGGTTTAAGGGGGGCAAGGGCGTGGCCACGTTTATCGGCGTGACATTGGCGCTGGCCCCGCCTGTGGGTCTTGGGCTGTGCGCGGTTTGGGCGGCGGTCTTTGCCGCGACGCGCATATCGTCGATGTCGGCGTTGGCGGCGGCGGGCATTTCAGGCTTTGTCGCTTTTATGCTGGGCAGGCTGGATATGCTGGTCTTGCTTCTCGTCTTGACCGTTTTGATCTATGCCAAGCACAGCACCAACATCGCCCGCCTGCGCGCAGGAACCGAACCAAAGTTTGGCGCGAAATAGCAAAGCCCGCGCATTTGCCTGCCAAAAAGCGATTTTGCTTGCAATCTTGCGCGCCTGTCATTGAATGGCCGCGCACTGTCAAAAGACAGGCCAAAAAGCAAGCGAGGGAACGATATGCAACCAATGAACGCCGTAAAATCGGCTTTTCAGAACTATGTGAATTTTTCGGGACGCGCTGGGCGTGGGGATTACTGGTGGTATATTCTGGGGTATCTGATTGTGGCCGTGGTTCTAAGCATTGTGGACAAACTGGTGTTCGGGGTTGGTTCGGGCAGTATGGAGGCGGGGGACGGGGTCAGCTTTAGCTACAATGCTGGGGTTTTGACCAGTCTTTGGATTGTCGCCAACATCATCCCGTCGATTTCCGCAGGGGTGCGCCGCCTGCATGACGGGGATCGGTCGGGCTGGTGGTATTTGCTGGTGATGATCCCGCTGGTGAACCTGTATATTCTGTATCTGATGATCATTAAGGGCACCACGGGCGAAAACCGCTTTGGCCCCGATCCTGTGGCCTAGGGCATGAGCAAGGCCGATCAGGGGGCTGGCCCAGCGCTGGCCCCCTTTTTGCAAACCATCCCCGAAGGCTATAGCGAGGGGATGTTTGACGGCCACCGCTATCGTTTGGAAAAGACCACTTTCAACGCTGGGCGCAGCGTTAAGTTTTACGCCCGCGCGCTGGATGGCACAGATTTTGTCAGCCTGAACTTGTATCTGCTGGCATCGGGCGAGGCGGTGAAACCCTGCGAGATGCCCGAGGCAAAGGTGCGCGCGTTTTTGCTGGGGGTGCAGCCGCTATAGGCTGGTCGCGCCATAGATGCGCGTCAAATCCCCGCCCCATGTGCCGTTATAAAGCGCCAGCAGGCGGTCGGCCTGCGTTGATTCTGTGCCAAGATTTTCCACGAGCGGGGCCAAATAAGCCTCTTCTCCCATGCCGCGCGCGGCAAGGCCCGCGTGGCTTAGGCCAACGGCGGCGCGGGCAAGGTCTAGGATTTTCACATCGCCCGCCGCGCCTTGCAGCCCCTTTTCGGAAGCCGAAACACGCAGCCCCTCGCGGGTGGCGGCATCGAACCCCTTGACCAAATCCCACGCCGCATCCAGCGCTGATCCGTCATACATCAGCCCCACCCAGAAGGCGGGCAGCGCGTTGATATGGGCGCGGTTGCCGCAATCGGCCCCGCGCATTTCGATGTATTTCTTGACCCGCGCCTCGGGGAAAACGGTGGTCATATGGTCGGCCCAATCGGATAGGGTGGGCTTTTCGCCGGGAAGGGCAGGCAGCGCGCCGCGCAAAAAATCGCGGAAAGACTGGCCCAGCGCGTTGATATATTTGCCATCGCGGTAGACAAAATACATCGGCACATCCAGCACCCAATCGACATAAGATTGAAAGCCAAAGCCATCTTCAAACGCAAAGGGCAGCATCCCCGTGCGCGAATTATCAAGGCCCCGCCAAATGCGCGAGCGCCAGGATTTATGCCCGTTCAGTGCGCCGTCAAAGAACGGGCTGCTGGCGAACAGCGCGGTTGCCACGGGCTGCAGCGCCAGCGCGACGCGCAGCTTTTTGGCCATATCCGCTTCGCTGGCGTAATCCAGATTAACCTGCACGGTGCAGGTGCGATACATCATCTGCGTGCCATGCGTGCCGACGCGGCCCATGTAATCGGTCATCAAACGATAGCGGCCTTTTGGCATGACGGGCATGTCGCCCTGCCCCCAGATCGGGGCCGCGCCGATACCCATAAAGCCGATGCCCAAAGGGTCTGCGATGGCGCGCACCTCGTCCAGATGGTTTTGCAATTCGCCCGCCTGATCGACCGCCGACACCAAAGGCGCGCCAGACAGTTCAAACTGCCCGCCCGGTTCCAGCGAAATATTCGCGCCGTTTCGCGTCATGCCGATGGTATTCTCGCCCTCGCGCACCGCGCGCCAACCGAAACGTTCCAACCCCGAAAACAGCGCGGAAATTGACCGCTCGCCCGCATAGGGCAGAGGGGCCAGCGTGTCTTTCAGATAGCCGAATTTCTCATGCTCGGTGCCCAAACGCCAATCCGATTTTGGCTTGCACCCGCTTTCCATCATCGCGGCAAGTTGCGCGAAATCTTCAATGGGGCCGCCGCCAGATTGGGGAATAGACATCGGTTCGACTTTCTTATGCGGTTAGGCGCAACAGGTGTCGCGGCGGGGCGGTAAAGTCAAGTGCCCTGCCGCAAAACGGGCTGGGCGTTTGGCCTGCGCCACAAGGTTTGCGTGGCGGTTCCGGTGGCGGGCTGGGCGTTTAGCGCATGGACAAGGGCGGCGCTGTCCATTTGGGGCAGGGCGGCGAACACATCGAACAGGGCGGCATTGCCAGCGGCATCGACGGGGATCAGCAGGGCCTGCCCGTCACCGGATTTCAGCCGCCAAAAGCGGTGATGATCCAGATGCACCAGCCGCAGTTCGACCAGATCGGGCAGGTTGATAAACCCGCCCATGCCTGCGGGGTGGGCGCTGTCTTCTGGCGCGAAAAACCGCAGCTCGCCCTCGACCACCTCGATCACGCCCGCCGCCGCAATGCCTTGGGCAAAGCGCTGGCGGCGATAGGCAGACAGGCCCAAGGGCAGGCACAGCGCCATCAGGCCAAGGCCAAGCGGCAGCAGGATGAGCCCGCCCAAGCTGGCCCAATAGGCCCCCAATGCGGCGATGGCGGCCACCACGGCCACCTCCCACCAGCGGCGGATTTGGGCAAGGGCAGCGGTGCTGATCATCCCCAATCCCCCAGCGCCGCCTGCCACAGGGTTAGGGCGGCCACGGCGGCGGTTTCGGCGCGCAGAATGCGGGGGCCAAGGGATATGGGGCGGATAAAGGGCAGGGCGCGAAGGCGGGTTTGCTCGGCATCGGAAAAGCCGCCTTCGGGGCCGATCAACAGGGCTGATGGTGCGCCTTTGGGGCCAATGATGGGCAGGGTTTCGCCTGCCCGCGCCTCATCGGCCCAGAACAGCAGGCGATCTTGGGGCCAAGTGGCCAGCGCCTTATCCAGCGGGCGCAAGTCATCGACGGGCGGAACAAAGGTCGCGCCGCATTGCTCGGCTGCTTCGACGGCGTGGGCGGTCAGCTTTTCGGGGCGGATACGGTCGGCGTTGGTGTGCTGGGTTTGCACGGGGCAAATCCGCGCGGCCCCCATTTCAACGGCCTTCTCTACGATGAAATCGGTGCGCGCCTTTTTGATCGGGGCAAAGAGCAGCCACAGATCGGGGGGCATGGTTTGGGGGGCGGTTTGATCGGCGCAGATCAGGATGCCGCCGCGTTTTCCCGCCTCGGCCACCTCGGCGCGCCATTCGCCAGCATGGCCGTTGAACAGCAAAACCTGCGCGCCGCGGGCAAGGCGCATGACGTTAAATAGGTAATTCGCCTGCGCCTCGTTCACCGCGACGGCTTGCCCCGCCCCTAGGGGTGCGTCTACATACAATCTGATCTTGGCGTCTTTCATGAAGGTAACCTATGCCCCAGCCGTCCAAACTTCCAGAGGGACAAGTGGCCGATGCGCCGCGCGGCAATTGGGTGGATGTTTATGCCCCCGCCAAAGCCCGCCCCTATCTGCGCCTGTCGCGGGCAGATCGCCCCATTGGCACTTGGCTGCTGCTGGCCCCTTGCCTGTGGGGCATTGGCCTTGCAGCGATGGAGGGGGGCTTTCGCGGATGGGATATTTGGCTGGCGCTGTCTTGCGGGGTGGGGGCGTTTTTGATGCGCGGGGCGGGCTGCACGTGGAATGATTTGGCCGATGTGGACTATGACGCCGCCGTTGCGCGCACCCGCTCGCGCCCGCTCCCATCGGGGCAAGTGAGCAAGCGTCAAGCAGCAGCGTGGATGGTGGCGCAGGCGCTGGCCGCGGCGCTTATCCTGTTCAGTTACAACTGGCTGGCGATTGGGCTTGGCATCGCCTCGCTGGCGCTGGTGGCGATTTACCCTTTTGCCAAGCGGTTTACATGGTGGCCGCAGGTGTTTTTGGGGCTGGCGTTCAATTGGGGGGCGCTGCTGGCTTACGCGGCACATGCGGGCACTGTCTCCCCTGCCGCGCTGGCGCTGTATGGCGCGGGGATCGCGTGGACGCTGTATTACGATACGATCTATGCCCATCAAGACCGCGAAGATGACGCGCTGATCGGGGTGAAATCCACCGCGCGGCTGTTTGGCGACAGATCGCGCCGCTGGCTGATTGGCTTTGCCGCGCTGGCGGTGGCACTGGCGGCGCTGGCGGTGCTGTTGGCCCAAACGGCGGCCTTGCCCAAGGCCATTGCCCTGATGGGCGCATTGGCGTTTGGGCTGCATATGGCGCGGCAAATGCGCGCGTTGAACTTGGACGACCCTGCCGCCTGCCTGACTGCCTTTCGCGCCAACCGCGACACGGGGTTGATCCTTGGGCTGTTTTTCGCCGCCGCCGCAATCCTTTGATTGATCCGCCCTGCGGTGCAGATTAAACAGACAAAAGCCTGCACCAACTTGGCCTTAGGGCTGCATAACCCAAAGTGATACGCCCGAATATGGCCCTAAAACCAAATATTTACCTTCCCTCGCTGCGGCTTGCGGCTGTGGCTGCGCCTTTGGTTTTTGTTGCGGCGGGTCTTTTGTTTTTGGCGGTGGCCTATGGCGCCTCGCTTTTGATCGAGCGCGTGTCTGCCAGCGCGGTGAAATCATCGCTGCTGACCGAAGGGATCACTTGGGCCGATGTCGAGGCGGACGGGCTGCAAGTGCGCCTGATTGGAACCGCCCCAAACGAGGCGGCGCGGTACCGCGTGGTCAATTTGGTGGGCGGGATTGTCGATGCCTCGCGGGTGCGCGACGAGTTGGAACTGATCCCCGTCAAAGCGATCGAGGCCCCGCGCTTTAGCCTTGAGATTTTGCGCAACGATGACGGTATCCAGATGATTGGCCTTTTGCCAACAGGCGATGCCGAGGGCAATGTGGTGGACAAAGCCACCGCTTTGGCTGCAGCCGCTCCGTTATCGGAAATGATCGAAACCGCCAATTATCCCGCTTCGGCTGCGTGGGAGGCAGCGCTGGCCTTTGGGATGCGCGCCTTTGAGATGCTGCCGCGTTCGAAAATATCTATCTCGGCTGACCGCGTGGCCGTGACGGCGATTGCCACATCCGACGGCGAAAAGCGCGCCTTCGAGGCCGATTTGGCCCGCGCCAAGCCCAGCAATCTGCCTGCCGAAATCACCATTTCTGCGCCGCGCCCCGTGCTGACGCCCTTTACGCTGCGCTTTGTCAAAGACGGGGCAGGCGTGCGGTTTGATGCCTGCGCCGCCGATACAGAAGCCGCCCGCGATGTGATTTTGGCGGCGGCCTTTGCCGTGGGGGCTGCGGTGGACACGCCCTGCACGATTGGGCTGGGTGTGCCCTCGCCGCGTTGGTCGGTGGCAACCTCGGCGGGCATTGCGGCGGTGGGGGCGCTGACCTCGGGGGTGATTACGTTCAAAGATGCCGATGTCACCTTGCAGGCGGGCACAGATGTGACCCAAGGCGATTTTGACCGCATTGTTGGCGATCTAGAGGCGGCCCTGCCCGAAGTGTTTTCGTTGAACGCAACGCTGGAAAAAGCGGCTGATGCCAGCGCTGAGGGGCCTGCCGAATTTACCGCCGTTCTGGCGCAAGACAGCGGGCGGGTTGAACTGCGCGGGCGGTTGACCGATGACATGCTGCGCAAGGTGGTGGAAAACTATGCCAAGGCCGAATTTGGCGCCGATAAGGTCTATCAGGCGGCAGTGATTGATCCTGCGCTGCCAACGGGTTGGCCTGTGCGGGTGCTGTCAGGTCTTGAGGCCTTGGCCGAGTTGGACGCGGGCAGTCTTTCGGTGCGCGCCGATCTGGTCACTGTCACAGGCGTGACGGGCAGCACGGCGGCCAAGGCGCGTATTTCGCAAATTTTGTCGGATAAATTGGGTCAGGGCAAAGCCTTTCGCGTGGATGTCCGCTATGACGAGGCGCTAGACCCGATTGCATCCTTGCCGACGCCGCAAGAATGTTCGGATCGGGTGCATGCGGTGCTGAAAACCAACAAGATTGTGTTCGAACCCGCTTCGACGGAAATTGACGGCAACGCGGCGAAAATCATGGCGCTTTTGGCCACGGCCCTGACCGATTGCACGAATTTGCGCATGGAAATCAGCGGTCACACCGATAATGACGGCTCGGAAAGCAGCAATCTGGCCCTAAGCCAAGCGCGCGCTGATGCGGTGCTGATTGCGCTGCAAGGGCGGCAGGTGGATGTGTCGGGCTTTGTTGCCAAAGGCTATGGCGAAACGCGGCCGATTGCGGATAATGATACCGACGACGGGCGCGAAGCCAACCGCCGTATCGAGTTTACCTTGACGACCGAAGCCAGCGCGGCCGCCGCCACCCCTACCGAGGATGCGCCTCTGGCCGCTGGGGGCGGTTCGTTCGCGCCCAAAGAAATGACCTTGCGGCCCAAACCGCGCCCAGAGCAATGACACGCCGCTTGCGCCCTGATCACAAACAAAGGCAGCTTGAATGAACCGCACTGAATTCATCATCGTCACCGCCATCATCTTGCTGATCGCCTTTTCATTGGGTTGGTTCACCTATTGGCTGATGCACAGATTTGCGCGGGTGTCGGGCGGCGATATGGGGGAGATGGACAATCTGGCGCAATCTTTGCACGAGGCCGAAGAGATGCGCGACCAAGCGCTGGTTTATCTGGAGCAGCGCGAGGCCGAACTGATGAACCAGATCAGCCAAACCGAGGCGGAATTGCGCGCCGCGATGGAAGGCTTGCGCGATGCGCGCCACGAGGCCGAAGAAATGCGCGCCTATATCGAACGGATGCACGCCAATTCCTGATGCGTGGCCCTAATGTTTGGCCCCAATGTTTGGCCCTAATGTTTGGCTGGGGGGCTAGCCCCCCAAGGCCGCTTTGGCGGGCCAAAGCGGCCTCCCCCCCAGGATATTTTCAAAAAAGAGAAGGCGCAGGCGCGATCACGCCAGTTTCAGCGCGCAGATCAGTCCAGCCCACGCGGCGGGAATGGACTTTTGCGCGCAAAGCGGGCATGCCATTTGCCAAAGGCGCGCGGCGCGCTGGTAGGAGGATGCTATGCTGGATTCCGTCACCGATTTGAAATCGCTTTTGAAAGACCCCTCTTTGCTGCCGAATAAGGCCTATGTGGCGGGCGCGTGGATTGAGGCGGCGGATGGGGCAACATTTGCAGTGACCAACCCCGCGCGCGGCGATGTGATTGCGCGGGTGCCCGATCTGACCCGCGCCGATGCCAAGCGCGCGATTGAGGCGGCCGATGTGGCGCGGCGCGACTGGGCGGCGCGCACGGGCAAGGAACGCGCGCAAGTGCTGCGCAAATGGTTCGATCTGTGCATGGCGGCGCAGGAGGATCTGGCGGCGATTCTAACCGCCGAAATGGGCAAGCCTTTGGCCGAGGCCAAGGGCGAGATTGCCTATGGCAGCAGCTATATCGAATGGTTCGCCGAAGAGGCCAAGCGCGCCTATGGCGAGGTGATTGGCGGCCATATGCGCGACAAGCGCATCCAAGTGATCAAGCAGCCGATTGGGGTTTGCGCATCCATCACGCCGTGGAATTTCCCCAATGCGATGATTGCGCGCAAGGTCGCCCCTGCGCTGGCGGCGGGCTGTGCGATGGTGTCGCGCCCTGCGGCGGAAACGCCGCTGTCGGCGATTGCGCTGGCGGTTTTGGCCGAACGCGCGGGCGTGCCTGCGGGGGTGTTTTCGGTGATCACCTCGTCGCGGTCATCCGAGATCGGTAAAGAGTTTTGCGAAAACCCTGCGGTGCGCAAGCTGACCTTTACGGGCAGCACCGAAGTGGGGCGGATTTTGCTGCGCCAGGCCGCCGATCAAGTGTTGAAATGCAGCATGGAATTGGGCGGCAATGCGCCGTTCATCGTGTTTGACGATGCCGATCTGGATGCGGCGGTGGAAGGCGCGATGGTGTCGAAATTCCGCAACAACGGGCAGACCTGCGTCTGCGCCAACCGCATCTATGTGCAGGCGGGGGTGTATGATGCCTTTGCCGCCAAACTGTCTGCGGCGGTGGCCAAGCTGAACATTGGCGATGGTCTAACGGCAGGTGTCACCACGGGGCCGCTGATCAATGAAGATGCGGTTGAAAAGGTGGAAGAACATATCGCCGATGTTCTGGCTGGCGGCGGCGCGGTTCTGACGGGCGGGGCGCGGCATGCTTTGGGCGGCACCTATTTCCAGCCCACAGTTGTGACGGGTGTGACCCCTGCGATGAAAGTGGCCAATGAGGAAACCTTTGGCCCCTTGGCCCCTTTGTTCAAATTTGACACCGAAGAAGAGGTCATTCGCCGCGCCAATGACACGATCTTTGGGCTGGCAAGCTATTTCTATGCGCGCGACATTGGACGCATCACCCGCGTTCAAGAAGCGTTGGAATATGGCATGGTGGGTGTGAATACGGGCCTGATCTCGAATGAAATGGCGCCCTTTGGCGGGGTCAAACAATCGGGCCTTGGGCGCGAGGGCAGCCATCACGGCATGGATGATTACATGGAGATGAAATACATCTGCCTGTCGATCTAAGCGATTTGGCTAAGTAATTAGGCGCGCGCGGCAAGCCCCTTGCCTGCGCGCCAAAACACATAGGCCAGCGCGGCGCCTGCATATCCGTCCACCGCGTAATGCCATGCCAGCATGACCGAGCCTGCCATGATCGTGCAGGCAAAACCCACCATCATCCAGCCCGCCCAGCGCGCGTAAGAAAAGGCGAACAGCGCCATCAGCACGGACGATGCCACATGCATGCTGGGAAAGGCAGAAATGCCCGTGACCGCGCCGCCTTTGGCATAGCCTGCCCATAAAACCTCGTGCAGGCGGGGGGCGTTGATTGGCAATATTGCATGGCTGTCGCGGATATGCGCGGTAAGGGCGGCAAATTGCGACCCCAGCCCAAGATCATCAAAATAAATCGGCCCTGCCGAGGCGAAAACCGTAGCAAGCCCGTTGCCGCCCAGCGCCCACAGCAGGGTAAAGGCGATTAAATAGCCGTGGCGCGCACTGGTGTTGCTGCGCCCAAGAACGGCGATAAAGACCGAAAAATAGATCAGCAAGAACCAAACAGAATAGGCGGTGTCTAGCACCTTCAGCGCCTGCGGGGCACTGAGAATTGGCATCAGCAGCTGCCAAGGGTCAAACCCGAAATGCAGCGCGCGATCCAGTTGCGCAAGGCCCGCGTCCCAAGCAAAGGGGTTCAGGCGTGGGATATAGCCTTTGAACACCGAGAAATTGGCGACCAGAAGGGTGATCATCGCCATTGCAATCACGCTTTGCAAAAGGGCGCTGCGATTGGCCAGATAGGCGCGCAGATCGCCCATCAGCGCCTGCGTTGGCCGCCGCGTTCCGCGCATGGCAAGGGTGGCGATGCGCAAAATCAGCGCGCCGAACAAAAACGTCGGCAAAAGCAGGCTGAACACAAGGCCAAGGATCGACACGATCCCGCTGTCTATCGGCGCGCCGATGGCGGCGAGCGTGCCATAGACAGCAAGGCTGTGCAGCAGGGTTATGCCAACCAACCAACGCTGGGCGTAAAGCGCGGATGCAAGCGCGTTTTCTGTGGGTCTGGTCGCGGTGAACATCGGCGTCTCCCCTAGCGGAATGTCACGGACATGCCCGATGATTCTGGCAACAAAGCGGCCGGCCCGGGCTGAATTCGCGGCAACTGCGGCGTTGCTATCTGCTATCAAAGCGATGTTTTTGCCTAGCCGCGCGGGTGCGTGCAGATTGGCCGTATCGCCCAAATCGGTTGGGCCAACCATAGGAGTTCACATGCTGCCAGCATCAAAACCCGCCAAACACCTGCGCGCCTTGGCGTTGCCCGTGGCCTTGGTATTCTCGCTCACCGTGCCTGCCCCCGCGCTTGCCCTTGATCGGCACGAGCAGGGCATTGTTGCAGGGGCGCTGGGCCTTTTGTTCATTCAAGGCGTGATCCAAGCCGCCAATGCCCAGCAGCCCCAAGCCGCGCCTGCGCCTGCGCCTACCCCCGTTTATCAGCCCCAGCGGGTGTCGGCGCATAGCACCCCTGCCGCCTATGCCTTTGGCAGCTATTCCTCGGGCGAGCGGCGCGCCATTCAGCGTAGCCTTGCGCGGGGCGGCTATTACTATGGGGCCATTGATGGGGCCTTTGGCCGTGGCACCTATAATGCGACAGCAGCCTTTGCACGCGACACGGGGGCCGCTTCGGCGCTGGGCACACAAGCGGGGGCTTACGGGGTTTATGACCGCCTGCTTTATGGCGCGCAATAAAGCCAAGCCGCTAACGATTTCATAAGTTTTCAAACGTAGAATAGGGTCAGTTCTGGTGGGTTAGGGGTGCAACGGGTCACAAGTTCCAGAATACCATATGGGAAAGCGCGCAGGATATCCTGCGCGCTTTTTCGTTGGGCTGGCCTAAACGGCCCGCTTAGACCGATGCGATTTTGGGCAGGTCTTGCACAGTTTGGCTGGAACGGCCAATTTCGATGCGGCGCGGGCGCAGGGCCTCGGGCATCTCGCGCGCAAGTTCCACGTGCAACATCCCGTTTTCATGGGTTGCGCCTGTCACGCGCACATGATCGGCCAGGGCAAAGCGGCGTTCAAAGGCGCGCGTGGCAATGCCGCGATGCAGGTAGGTTTTCTCTTCGCTATCCGTGGGGCGCTGGGCGGTGACGTAAAGCGCGCCCTCTTTCACCTCGACTGTCAGATCATCGGGGCCAAAGCCCGCGACGGCCAGCGAAATGCGATAGGCGTCATCGCCGGTTTTTTCAATGTTATAGGGGGGATAGGCGGCGGTGCTGGCATCTGCCGACAGCGCGCGATCCAAAAGATCGGCGATACGGTCAAAGCCAACGGTGGCGCGGTAAAGCGGGGCAAAATCGTAAGAGCGCATGGGTCATCCTTTCAAAGCGATGCGTTGCATATGCCTTCCCTTGGCGGGCAAGGCGCAGTCCAAACCCGACTGGCGTTTGGATAACACCGATGTGGGAACGGCATTTTGCAAAATCAAGAGGGGGGGCTGCCCGCCCTTCGCGCGTGACATTCCCCTGCGGTTTGATAGGCTGCCCGCCAAAGGAGACCTCATGCCCCAGCTTGCCCTGATAGATCAAATTGCGCTGATTTTTACGATTGCCACATGGGCAGGCATCGGCTGGATGATCGAACATCCGCCCGCCAAATACCCCTCGGTCAGTTACATCATGCAAGAGTATCGGCATGAATGGATGCGCCAGTTCATCACGCGCAGCCCGCGCGTGTTTGACGGCACGATCATTGACAGCCTGCGGCAGGGCACGGCCTTTTTCGCCAGCGCTTCGATGATTGCGGTGGGCGGCGGGCTGGCGCTGATTGGCAATCCTGCGCTGCTGATGGGGCTGGCGGCGGACTTGCCGCTGCCGACAGATTTGGCAGAAATGCGGCTGCGCGGGGTATTGGTGGTGCTGTTTTTGGTCAATGCGCTGCTGAAATTTATCTGGGCCAACCGTCTGTTTGGCTATTGCGCGATTGTGATGGCGGCGGTGCCCAATGATCCAAATGACGCGATGACCATCCTAAGGGCGGGCCAAGCGGCGGATTTGAACATTACAGCGGCGAAAAGTTTCAATCGCGGGCTGAGGTCGATTTATTTCGCGCTGGGGGCGCTCGCGTGGATTTTGGGGGCTTGGCCATTGATTGCGGCCACGGTCATCACGGGGGGCGTGCTGATACGGCGCGATTTCGCCTCGACCTCTCGGCAGATTATGCTGCGCGGGCGCTAGGGCGGCGGCGGCCTTCCCACAGCCAAGCGGCCAGCATCAGCCCCGCCGCCAGCGCCAGCCATGCCAGCGGGGGCAGCAGTGGGGCCACGCGCAGGCCCTCTGTGACATAGGCGCCACGCGGGGTGATGCCTGCCCAACCGCGTCCTGCGGCACTGCGCCCTTGGGCCACGCTGCGCAGATCAATCGGCCCATCGGCCACGCGGAATATTCCGCCACGGGTTTGCGCGACAATCGGGGCCAGCACATCGCCGCGCGCCACCACTTGGGCAAATTCGCGCGGAACCGATGTGCCCACCGCGACCACGCGCTGCAAATCCCCCTGCGCCAGACGATAAAGGCCCGGCGCGGGCGCGGTCCAACTGGTGGCAAAGCGCCCTGGCCCCGTGGCCTGCATTTGCGCCTGCACCGCCGTGCCATCGGGCGCGGTGATGGTCAGCGCGGGCGGGGGGCTATCCAGAACCGTGCGGCGGGTGATGGTTAGGGTGTTATCCTGCACAAAGGCGTCCAGCGCCTCTTCTTCCAGTTCGGGTTCTTTCAGCATCCAATGCGCAAGGCGGCGCAGCAAATCCAGTTGCGGGCCGCCCCCTTCAAACCCGCGACCCCACAGCCAAATCTGATCGGATGCCAGCACCGCGATGCGGCCCTGATCCACGCGGTCCAGCACCAGAAGTGGCGCGTTATTTGGCCCCGACATCACCACTTGGCCCGCGAGGGGGCGCACCTCGATCATGCGAAACCAGCGCCCCCATGTTTGCGCGGCGCTGGCCAGACCTTCGGTGACAGGATGGCGCAGGCCCAGTTCGGTGAGCGCAGGACGAAAGCCCTGTTCGATCACGCGGGAGGTAGGCTCGGCGGGCAAAATCTCGGCCAATGGGCTGCGCCACAGGCTGTCGACCATGCCATATTCTGGCCCAGCGGACACCAGCACCGTGCCACCGCCTCGCACATATTGCACAATGTTATCAAAGTATTCCATTGGCAGCAGGCCTTGCTGCGAAAAGCGATCAAAGATGATCAGGTCAAAATCCTTGATCTTTTCGACGAACAATTCGCGGGTGGGAAAGGCGATCAGTGCCAATTCTTCGGTGGGAACTTCGTCTTGTTTTTCGGGGGGGCGCAGAATGGTGAAATGCACCAAATCGACCGAGGGGTCGGATTTCAAAAGGTTGCGCCAGACCCTCTCGCCCGTATGCGGCTCGCCCGAAACCAGCAGCACGCGCAAACGATCCCGCACGCCGTTGATCTGCACCAAAGCGGTGTTGTTGCGCGCGGTCAATTCGCCATTCATGTCGGGCAAGGTCAGTTGCAGCACGTTCATTCCCGCACGGGGCAGGCGCAGCGGCAGTTCCAGATCTTGGCCCACGGGCACGGTATAGGTGGCGGGGGCATCGGTATCGACGGCGATGGTGATGTCGGCGGTTTGCGGCGTGCCTGCGGGCGGCGCGCCTTCGTCATCGATGCGCAGGGTCAGGCGCAGCTCTTCGCCCAAAATGCCAAAGGCAGGCGCGTCTTTGACGATCAGGCGGCGATCCCAATCGGTGGTTTGCCCCGTCAGCAGCACATGCAAAGGCGCGGGCATATCGGGGGCATTTGGCGCATCGTGGATCAGCCCATCGGTGATGATGACCGCCCCCGCGATACGGGCGCGCGGCTCGTTTGCCAAGGCATCTGTCAGCGCCGCCATCGCCAAGCTGCCGCTGTCCCCCGCGCCATCGGGAAGGCGAATTTCGCGCAGTTCAGTATTGTCAAGCGCCGCCACTTCGGCGCGCAAATTGGCCAAGGCGGCGGCGTTTTGCGCGGCCCTATCGCCCAAGGCTTGGCTGGCGGTTTCGTCGATCAGCGCCAGCACAATATCGCTTTGCGCGCGGCGCTGTTCGGTCTGCAAGGCAGGGCTTGCCAGCGCCGCCCATAGCGCGGCAAAAGCCAGCGCGCGCAGGGGCCAGCCCCGCAGACCCCGCCACAGCGCCAGCAGCAGCGCCGCGCCAGCCGCCCCCCCCAAGGCCCACAAAACGGGCCAAGGCAACAAGGGATCAAAGACGATGGTTTGTGTCATTGGCCCAGCCTATCCAGCAGCGCAGGCACATGCACCTGATCCGATTTGTAATTGCCGGTCAGCACATGCATGATGACATTCACCCCAAAACGATAGGCATATTCGCGCTGCTCTTCCCCCGCAAAACCGCGCCCTACGGGCAGGGTATAGTTCAAATCCTCGTCCACCGCCCAAGCGCCCGCCCAATCATTGCCGCCGATAATCACGGGCGTCACCCCATCGTTCAGGTTGCGAAAGGGCATCCCTTCGGGGGCATCCTCGACGCCTTCGGGCGCGGCCTCGACCCAGACATCGGGGCCTTCAAAACGGCCTGGAAAATCATCAATCAGGTAAAAGCTGCGGGTTAGAACATGGTCAAACGGAATGGGTTCAAGGGGCGGAATATCAAGGCCCTGCGTGACCAGTTGCAGCATATCCGCCTCTGGCCCGCCAGCCATATCGCCCGCGCGGGTGTCGATCATCAGCATCCCGCCTGTGCGCATGAAACGATTGAGATTGGCGATGGCCTTGGCCGAAGGCAGGGGTTGATCGGCGCTGATCGGCCAATAGAGAAAGGGAAAAAATTCCAGATTGTCGGTTTCAATATCGACGCCCAGCGGCAGATCAGGCTCGATACTGGTGCGATAGGTCAAAACCTCGCCCAAGCCGCGCAGGCCTGCTTCGGCCAGATCATCCAATTTGGCATCGCCCGTCAGGATATGGGCCAGAACCACGCCGCGCGTGGCGCGCAAGGCGGCGATGTCGGCGGCGGGATCGCCCGCCTCTTGCGCAAAGGATGGCGGGGCGGGCAGGGTGGCCAGCAGGGCCAAAATCGCCACCACCCCCGCGCCGCTGCGCCGCGTGCTAAGCCGCCCTCGCAGCCGCCCGCTAAGCCAAAGCGCGGCCAGAACATCAGCCATCAGCAGCAGCATCGCCAAGGCCAGCAGCGGGCCTTTGAGCTGGGCAGGTTGCGCCTGATCAGCGCCGCGAAGCGCAACATCGGCGGGCCAAGCAAACAGGGCAAGCGCGGCATCTTTGCCCAGAACGTTCAGCGCAATCTTGCGCCCCTCATGGGCGTAAAGCCCTGCGGGCACGGCGCGGGTTGGGCCTGCGCCTTGCATTTGCGCCCATAGGGCTGCCCCCTCGACCCCCGCTTGCGCGCTGGCATCTGCCGCCTCGCCAAAGGCGCCTGTCACCCGTTCGGGCTGCCATGTTTTGCCCACCACCTCCTCGGCGCTGGCGGATGCGGTGCGGCTGGCCACGGCCAAACGTTCCAGCATCTGCACAAACAGGCCCGACAGCGGCAGGTTTGACCATTCGGCATTGGCTGTGATGTGAAACAGCACGATCTGCCCCGCCCCCACCGCGCGGCGCGTGACAAGCGGCGTGCCATCGGCCAAGGCGGCCAAGGTAGCCGCCGCAAGGTTGGGGTCAGGCTGGGCCAAAACCTGCGCAGTCACTGTGACATCAGGGCCAATGGCAAGGCCCGCAAAGGGGCTGGCAGGGGCAAAGGCGGCAAGTGATTTCGCCTCGCCCCAGCTCATTGCGCCGCCCGTTGCGCGCCCGCCCGCGCGCAGCCGCACGGGCAACAGCGGGTCAAGATCGGCCCCGAAATCGGCTGCAGCCAAGCGCGGCCCTGCAAATCGCAGCAAAGTGCCGCCCGCCTGCACCCATTCCACCACATCCGCCGTTTCGCTTTCGGACAGTTTGGCGATATCGGCCAGAATGATCGTGTCTGGCCCTGCGGGCAGCACCTCAGCAATGCCGCCCGTCAACAAGTCGGAAGAGGGGGCAAGCGCGCCTGTCAGGTAATGCGTGGGGGACAGCAGTTGCAGCCCCTCGGCAGCGGCGGCGGCGCTGATGATCGCCACTTTGCGGCGTTTCAGCGCGTCATCGGTCAGGCTGACCGCGCCCGCGCTGTGCTGGCCGTCAATCGCAAAGCCCGTGATGCGGTTGCGCAGTTCGGGCGGCAGGTTAAGGCGCAGCTCGGCGCTTGTGCTGCCTGCCGCAAATTGCGCGGTGGCGCGGGCAAGCTCTGCGCCCTCGCCGCTGGGCGCTGTGCCTTGCGCGGTCACGGTGATCTGTGCCGCGCCAAGGGGCTGGGCGCGCAGGGCGGTGATGATGATTTCGCCTGCGTCAAACCGCGCGGGGGGCAGGGCGTAAATTGGGCGGGCGGGCAGAATCACTTCGACGCGGCCTGCCGATTGCAGGGCGGCCAAAACATCGCCGCGCCCATCAACATTCAGCCCGTCAGACAGCCACAACGTGTCGAACGGCGCGCTTTGCTGTGCCAGTATCGCCGCCCAATCGCCCCAATCACTGGGCGCGCGTGGGGCGGGCGCGCTGGCGGCCAAACTGCCCAAAAGCGAATCCGCGCTTTGCCATTGCGGGGCGGTGGGCGCATCCGTCAGCCGCAACGTGGCGACGCGGCGGCCAGTGCGCCCCGCCTCGGCCAGCGCATCAAGGGCAGCTTTGCGCAGGGCAGGCCAATCATGCGCCTCGCCCCAGCCGCCATCCATTAAGATCAGCAGCGGCGCATCCGAAGCGGCCACAGTTTGCGGCGCGCGGGTTGGCCCTGCCAGCCCGATGATCGCCGCAGCTATCGCAAGCGCGCGCAGAACCAGCAGCCACCACGGGGTGCGGTCGGCCACGCGGTCTGCGTCTTTTAGCCCCAGCAGCAGCACCACCGCCGGAAAGCGGCGGCGCATGGGCGCGGGCGGCACGGCGCGCAGCAAGAGCCACAGCACAGGCAGGGCGAGCAGCCCCCACAGCAGCGCAGGCGATAGGAATGACCAGCCCAGCAGCGTCATGCCGCAGCCCCCGACAGGGTATTGTGCAGCCAGATCAGCGGGGCCAATGGGGGCTGATCGGTGGCATGGCGCAAATAGGCCCAGCCATAGCGCTGCGCCGCGCTGCGCAAAGCGTCCTCGCGTTCGGCCAGCCGCTGCAGATAGCGCGCGCGCAGGTCAGAGGCGCTGTGCGTCTCGTGGCGCAGGCTGCCGCCCATGGATTGAAAAATCACGCGGCCCGCAAAGGGAAATTCTTGTTCGGCGGAGTCAAGCACCTGCACCAGCGCGCCCTGCACCCCGCGATCAGCGGCGCGGGTGATGGCCAGCATCAGCGGGTCAATCGGCCCCAGAAAATCCGACAAATACACAGCCCGCCCGCCTGGCGCCACAGTGTCTTGCGGCGCTTGGCCATAGTCGTCGCTTTGGGACTGGCGGATCATATCGGACATGAGGTGCGCCAAATGCCCGCGCCCCGATTTGGGCGGCGCGCCGCCGATCAGCCCGACCCTTTCGCCGCCACGCAGCAAGGAGACCGCCAGCGCCAGCGCCAAAAGCTGCGCGCGCGCGCCCTTGGTCGGCAGGGCTGCGGCGCTGGAAAACTGCATCGATTGCGCTGTGTCCAGCCAGATGGAAACGGTGTTCAGCGCCTGCCATTCGCGTTCGCGCACAAAGGCGGTATCGCCGCGCGCCGATCTGCGCCAGTCAATCGCGGCGGCGCTATCGCCCGCCTGCGCGGGGCGGTATTGCCAAAACTCGTCCCCCGCGCCTGCGCGCTTGCGCCCATGTGCGCCGAAATTCAGCGCCGAAGCTAAATGTTGCGCCTGCGCCACAAGCGCGGGCAGCGCGTGGCCCAAAGCCTGCGCATCCGCCCGCAATTTTGGCGCATCAAGGGCCGCTGTCATACAGCCGCCTCTTGCCCAAGCGCGCGGGTGCAGGCCCCTGCAATAACGCGGGCCAGATCTTCGCCGCGCGCCCGCGCCGCATAGTTCAGCGCCATGCGATGCACCAAAACAGGATGCGCCAGCGCGGCCACATCGGCCAGGTTTGGCACAAGCCGCCCCTCCAGCAGCGCCCGCGCCCGCACCGCGAGCATAAGCGCCTGCGCTGCGCGCGGGCCTGGCCCCCACGCAAGGCTGGCGGCCAAATGCGCGCCCTCTGCCTCGGTTGGGCGGCAGGCGCGCACCAAATCCAATATCGCGTTCACCACGCTGTCGCCCACGGGCATACGGCGGATCAGGGATTGCGCCGCAATCAACTCATCTGCCGAAAACACGCTATGGGCGCGGCCCGTACCCGCCCCAGTGGTTGCCAGCAAAATCGCGCGCTCTTCTTCGCGGGTGGGGTAGGCCACATCAATTTGCAGCAAGAAACGGTCAAGCTGCGCTTCGGGCAAGGGATAGGTGCCTTCCTGCTCGATCGGGTTTTGCGTGGCCAAAACGTGAAACGGGCGGCCCAGCGCGCGGGGCTGGCCTGCCACAGTCACCTCGCGTTCCTGCATCGCTTGCAAAAGGGCGGATTGGGTGCGCGGGCTGGCGCGGTTGATCTCATCGGCCATCAAAAGCTGACAGAACACAGGGCCACCAATAAAGCGAAAGGCGCGCGTGCCATCCGCCGCCGTTTCCAGCACCTCGCTGCCGATGATATCGGCGGGCATCAGATCGGGGGTGAATTGCACGCGCTTGGCATCCAGCCCCAGCACCGTGCCCAGCGTATCCACCAGCATGGTTTTGCCAAGGCCCGGCAGGCCGACAAGCAGCCCATGCCCGCCGCACAAAATTGTGGTCAGCACCTGGCCCACAACGCGGTCTTGCCCGATAAAGCGTTGGTTGATCGAGGCCCGCGCCGCGGACAGCTTTTCGCCCAAAGCTTCAATTTCTGTCACCATTTGTGCAGGCTCTGCCATCTTGTTCCCCGATGCCCCCTCGTCTTGACCATGATCTTTGCCTATATGATCTAAGTAACGCGCCCGCCGCAAATGGCAAAACACCGCTTTGGACAAAAGATTGTGATGAAACAGACGCTTTCCACCGCGCCAAATACCATCGGCCCAAATTCGATTGGTCCAGCGTCGATGGGCGAAGTGGTGGCGGCGGCCCGCCGTGGCCCGCCACCTGTGCATCTGTGGAACCCGCCGTTTTGCGGGGATATTGACATGCGCATCGCCCGCGATGGGACCTGGTTTTATCAAGGCACGCCGATTGGGCGGCCCGCGCTGGTGCGGCTGTTTTCACAGATTTTGCGGCGCGAGGGGGATGATTATTTCTTGGTCACGCCCGTGGAAAAAGTGGGGATCAAGGTGGATGACGCGCCGTTCTTGGCGGTGGATTTTACAGTGACGGGCGACGGAACCCAGCAAGAGTTGCGTTTTACCACCAAAACCGAGGATGACGTTGTGGCAAATGCGCAAAACCCCATTCGCGTGGTGCGAAACGCCAGCGGCCAGCCCGCGCCTTATGTGCATATTCGCGAAAGGATGGAGGCGTTGATTGACCGCAAGTCGTTCTATCGCCTTGTCGATGTGGCGGTGATAGCCCCGCATCTGGGGGCGGATTGGCTGGGGGTATATTCGGGCGGGGCGTTCTTTGCGATGATCCCAGCAAACGAGCTAACCTGATGCCCCGTTACGCCGCCAACCTGACCATGTTGTTTACAGAGGTTTCCACGCTAGAGCGGCCTGATTTGGCACGCCAAGCGGGGTTTGACGGGGCCGAGGTGCTGTTTCCCTATGACCACCCCATTGCCGATTGGCAGGCCGCGCTGGACGGCTTTCCCCTGCTGATGGTCAATACCCCGCCCGGCGATTGGGCGGCGGGGGATCGCGGCTTTGCGGCGGTTGAGGGGGGCAAGGCGCAGTTTCAAGACAGTTTTCTGCGCGCGGCAGACTATGCCCGCGCCTTGGGTGCGCCGCGCGTGCATGTGATGGCGGGGGTGGCATCGGGGCCGCAGGCCGAGGCGGTGTATCTGGACAATCTGGGCTGGGCGGCGGCTGAGGCCCCCGATTTGACGTTGGTCATAGAACCCCTGAACCCCGACGATATGCCCGCCTATTTCCTGAACGATTTCGACCATGCCGCGCGGATGATCGACGATCTGGGTGCGCCAAACCTGCGTTTGCAGTTCGATTTGTGGCATGCGGCCAAAATCCACGGCAATGCATGGGCGGTGTGGACGCGGTATCGGGACATCATCGGCCATGTGCAAATTGCGGGTTTTCCGGCGCGCAATGAACCGGGTGGCGGTGGGTTTGATCTGACAAGCCTGTGCGATGCGATGCACCGCGAGGGGCTGGGCGGCGGCTGGATGGCGGCGGAATATCGCCCTTCGCGAGCCACTGTGCACGGCTTAGGCTGGCTGAACGCGCTGAAATCGCGCAATCAGCTTATTGGCGGCTGATTGGGGCGCGATGTGGCGGGTCTGGTTGCTGATTATTCGTATGAAATCGCCGCGGGCGGCAGTGTTGCGGGGGTGGACGAGGTCGGTCGCGGGCCGCTGGCCGGGCCAGTCACGGCCGCCGCCGTTATCTTGAACCCTGCCAATATCCCCCAGGGGCTGGCCGATAGCAAAACCCTAACCGCTGCGCGCCGGCAAGCCTTGTTCGCGGCGATTATGGGCTGCGCGGAGGTATCTGTGGCCCATGCATCGGTGCAGGAAATTGACAATCTGAACATCCTGCGCGCCAGCCATCTGGCGATGGTGCGGGCATTGGCTGGCCTGCCGCGCCCGCCCGATCATGCGCTGATTGACGGCAATCTGCTGCCAAAGGGGTTGACCATCCCCGCCACGGCAATTGTCAAAGGCGATGCAAAATCACTGTCGATCGCTGCGGCATCCATCATTGCCAAAGTCACACGCGATGCGCTGATGGTGGATTTGGCGCAACAGTTTCCCCAATATGGCTGGGATCAAAATGCAGGATACCCCACCAAACAGCACCTTGTGGCGCTGCAAAAATTCGGTGTCACCGCTTGGCATAGGCGTTCTTTCAAACCTGTCCACAACATCTTGTATCAAGAACATTTTGTAACCCCTTGATTCAATAAAGAATTTGACGAATGGCGTTTTTGCGGCCATTCTGCCTTTAACAGCCGCGCAAAGCGGCGGAGCAGAGGCAGATAATGGCGAGCAAATCTAAGACAGAGCAGGGGCAAACCCTGCCGCTGAATGAAATCCTTGATGGTGACTGTATTGAACGGATGAACGCTTTGCCTGCGGGCAGCATTGATCTGATCTTCGCTGACCCCCCCTATAACTTGCAGCTCAAGGGCGATTTGCACCGCCCCGACAACAGCCTTGTCGATGCTGTAGACGATCATTGGGACCAATTTTCCAGCTTTGCCGCCTATGACCAATTCACCCAGCAATGGCTGGCCGCCGCCAAGCGCCTGCTGAAGCCCAATGGCGCGATTTGGGTGATCGGCAGCTATCACAACATCTTCCGTGTTGGGGCTGCGCTGCAAGACAACGCGTTTTGGGTGCTGAACGATGTGGTTTGGCGCAAATCGAACCCGATGCCGAACTTTCGCGGCAAGCGCCTGACCAATGCGCATGAAACCCTGATATGGGCCAGCCGCGATGAACATTCGAAATACACGTTCAACTACGAGGCGCTGAAAGAGTTGAATGACGGGGTGCAAATGCGCTCTGACTGGGTTCTGCCGATTTGCACAGGGCACGAGCGTTTGAAGGACGAGCGCGGCGACAAGGCCCATCCTACCCAAAAACCCGAAAGCCTGCTGCACCGCATTTTGATTGCCACCACCAATGCGGGCGATGTGGTGCTGGATCCGTTCTTTGGCACGGGCACAACGGGCGCTGTGGCCAAAATGCTGGGCCGCGATTTTATTGGGATTGAACGCGAAGAAGCTTACCGCAAAGTGGCCAGCGCGCGGATTGCCCGCGTGCGCCGCTTTGACGCTTCGGCGCTGGAAATCACGGGCAGCAAGCGGGCAGAACCGCGCGTGCCCTTTGGCCAAGTGGTTGAGCGCGGCATGCTGCGGCCAGGCGAGGAATTGTTCTCACTCGGCAATCGCTTTAGCGCCAAAGTGCGCGCCGATGGCACGTTGATTGGCGCCGATGTCAAAGGTTCCATCCACCAAGTGGGCGCGCATCTGGAAGGGGCGCCTTCGTGCAATGGTTGGACATATTGGCACTTTAAGCGCGATGGAAAAATGATCCCCATCGACATTTTGCGCCAACAAATCCGCGCCGAGCTGGAATCTAGCGACGGTCGCAAGCACTAGCATCACCACAAGTTTCACCAATGCCTAAGCTGCGATTTGTCGCAGCCACCTATCCGCCATGCCTTGGGCCCATCCCAAGATATGGCGGATTTTTTATTTTTTTCAGCTATTTAGGCCCTGGATTTAGCGCTTTGTTATAGGCGTGCCAATCGGTGATGTCGGGATAATGCTGCGCGCGCCACGCGCGCACGCGGGGGTTCATGATGCGCTTCCACAGGGGCGGAACCAATGCTGCCAGCGTCATCACAGGATAGCCATAGGGCAGGGCGGGCGCGCGATCTGGCCCGTAGGTTTGCAAAAGGGGAAAGCGGCGATCGGGTTTGTAATGGTGATCGGAATGGCGCTGTAGGTTGATCAGCAGCCAGTTTGATGCCTTTTGCGCCGAATTCCACGAATGATGCGGCATGACATGTTCATATTTGCCATCCCCCAAATGGCGGCGGGTCAGGCCGTAATGTTCGATGTAATTGATCAGCTCTAACTGCCAAATCGCAACATAGGCCTGAAAGGCAAACAGCCCCAGACCCAGCCCACCGCCCATGCCGTAGGCCAGCGCGGCAAAGCCCAGTTGCAGCGCGCCATAGACCCAAAACGGGTTGCTGGAATGAAAGGGCGAAAGGCCGCGCCGTGCCAGCATCGCCGCCTCGGCCATCCAAGACGAGCGCGCCGATTGCACCAAAACGCGCGGGAAAAATCGGTGGAACCCTTCGTTATAGCGGGCGGTCACAGGGTCGCGCGGGGTGCAGACATAGGTGTGATGCACGCGCAAATGTTCGCTGCGAAAGTGGCTATAGAGAACGGACGCCATCAGCAAATCGCCCAAGGCGCGTTCAAGGCGGTTTTTCTGGTGCATCAACTCATGCGCATAGGTGATGCCAATGGTGCCCGAAATGACCCCAAGGCCCAGAAATGCGGCAAATTTATGCAGCAATGTCAGATGCGCCGCGTTTGGCACATAGACGAGCATCCAGATCAGCACGGCAAATTGCAGCGGAAACCATGCCAGCGTGATTGCCCGATACCAGTGCAGATCGGCCTCGGGGGTCTGCGGATCGGGGTTTTCCTCGGTCTCGCCCACCAGCGCGTCAATGGCGGTGAAAATCCACCAGCCCAATAGCGGCGGCAGCAGCAGCCACAGCCCGCCTTGCAGGGTTGCTATGACCACAGCCACAGGCCCGCACAGCGAAATCCAGAACGGCAGGGCGCGCGACAGGCTTTTCACTTGGGCGGCGGGAAGGGTGGCCATCGACGTCTCCTTTTGGCGAAGCATAGCAGATTTGCGCCGCGCCTCAACGCGGCAGATCACCGCCCCAAAGGGCAAAGGCCTTGCGCATCAGGGTCGGCAGGTCTTTGGCGTTTAGGGGCATGAACACCCCCCGCGTGGGATTGCAGGGGGTGTCAGAGGCAAGGACGGCAAGGTTCAGGTGGAAATGCGTGAAGGTATGCCGCGCCGTGCCGATAGGGTGATAGTTCAGCGGCGCGGGCGGGCCAAAATCGCTGCCATCCCAGCCAGTCGAGGGAAAGGCCAGCATACCGCCCAAAAGGCCGCGATCCCCGCGACGTTCCAGCAAGAACGCGCCATCCGTGGGGCGGCGGATAATCCAGACCTGCCCTGTGCGGGTGGGCTTTTCGGGTTTGGCCAATTTGCGCGGCAGATCGCTTGCAATGCCCTGCGCTCGTGCGGTGCAATGCGCCATAATCGGGCAAATGGCGCAGGCGGGGTTGCGCGGCGTGCAGATCGTCGCGCCCAAATCCATCACCGCTTGGGCATAATCCCCAGCCCGTCTGGCAGGGGTCTGGCTGGCGGCCAGATCGTAAAGCTGTGGCTTGGCGGTGGGCAGCGGGGTTTGCACGGCAAAGACGCGCGCCATCACCCGTTCGACATTGCCATCCATCACCACAGCGGGCTGGTCATAGGCAATGGCGGCAATGGCGGCGGCAGTATAGGGGCCAATGCCACGCAGGGCGCGCAGGCCTGCCTCGTCGCGCGGAAAGCCGCCCATCTGCGCCACTTGCCGCGCGCAGGCCAGCAAGTTGCGCGCGCGGGCATAGTATCCCAGCCCTGCCCACTGGGCCATGACATCGGCGTCATCCGCCAAGGCCAGCGCCACCACATCGGGCCAGTGTTCGGTAAAACGGGTGAAATAGCCCGTTACGGCGGCGACCGTGGTTTGCTGCAGCATCACTTCGGATAGCCAGACGCGGTAGGGGTCGGGCCGAACCCCTTTTGCCCGATCTTGCGGCCCCACACGCCACGGCATTTTGCGCGCCGCGCTGTCATACCATGCAAGCAGATCGCCGCTGATCCCATCACGCAAGATTTATCCCCTTTTCCGCCGCATCGCCCTAACGCCACTGGCAAGCGCGGCCCCTTGCCCCTAGAATAGGGCAAACCGCGCAAAGTGCCATATGACCCGCAAGCCAACCCCCGCCCCCTTGCCCAGCGATCAGCGCGCAACGCGCGGGTTCAAGCCTGCATCGGGCCTTCTTGCCGCGCAAATCCGCCATGTCGGCGAATCGCGCGGCTTTGCGATTGCCAGATTGCTCACCCATTGGGCCGAAATCGTCGGGGCCGAAATGGCCGCGCAAACCCGCCCTGTGAAGGTGGGCTATGGGCGCGAAGGCATGGGCGGCACGCTGACCTTGCTGGTCATGGGGGCCGCCGCCCCGCTGGTCGAGATGCAAAAGGAAAAGCTGCGCGCGGCTGTGAATGGCGTATACGGCTATGCCGCGATTTCGCGGATTATCCTGACGCAAACCGCCAGCACGGGCTTTGCCGAAGGGCAGGCCGAATTTGCCCCCGCGCCAAAAGCCAGCCGTCCCATCGCCCCCCCGCCCGAAATTGTCGCCCGCGCCGCAAGCGAGGCTGCGCCAATTCAAGATGCGGGCCTGCGCCGTGCGCTTGAAACTTTGGCGCAAAACGTTCACCTTAAAAATCAAACCAAAAAAGGGTAATCTGATGCTGTTTTCCAAATCTTTGATTGCAACGGCGACCGCGGCTTTGCTATCGCTTGCCGCCAGTGCTTTGGGCGCTGAAACCACCGCCGAATCTTCGGCCGAAACCGCCCCGATTGAAGTGGTCGATTACGGCATTGGCCCCGAAGATGCCAAGGTCAAGATCATCGAATATGCGTCCTTCACCTGCCCGCATTGCGCGCATTTCCATGCCGATGTTTTCCCCAAACTAAAGGCCGATTATATCGACACGGGCAAAATCCGCTTTGAATACCGTGAAGTGTATTTCGACCGCTATGGCCTGTGGGCGGCGATGATTGCGCGCTGTGGCGGCGAGATGCGCTATTTCGGGATTTCCGACATGATCTTTGACCAGCAAAAAGAATGGGCTGCGGGCGAGGACGCTGCCGTTGTGGTTGAAAACCTGAAAAAGCTGGGCCGTGCGGCGGGTTTGGAAGATGCGGCGATGGATATCTGCATGAAGGATAAGGCCATGGCAGAGGCGCTGGTTGCGCATTACAAAACCAATTTCACCGCCGATGGGATCGAAGGCACGCCGACCTTCATGATCAACGGGGTCAAGCATACCAACATGGCCTATGAGGATATGAAAAAAATCCTTGATGCCGAGCTTGCCAAATAAATGCACCCTCTGGCGGGCATAAAGGTGATCGAACTGGCGCGGATTCTGGCGGGCCCTTGGGCTGGCCAGACCCTCGCCGATTTGGGCGCCGATGTGATCAAGGTGGAAAGTCCCGATGGCGACGATACCCGCCGCTGGGGCCCGCCCTTCATCGACAACGGCGGCGAGGAAACCGCGGCCTATTTCTTTGCCGCCAATCGCGGAAAACGCGGGGTTGTGGTTGATTTTGCTACCCCCGAAGGCGCGGCCCAGGTGATAGATTTGATCCAGGGTGCCGATGTGGTGATTGAAAATTTCAAACTGGGGGGGCTGGCGAAATATGGGCTGGATTATGACAGCCTGTCTGCGATCAACCCGCGTTTGATTTATTGCAGTATCACGGGCTTTGGCCAAACGGGCCCTTATGCCCCCCGCGCGGGCTATGATTTCATCATCCAAGGCATGTCTGGCCTGATGAGCGTGACGGGCGAAGCGGGGGGCGCACCGCAAAAGGTGGGCGTGGCCGTGACCGATGTGTTTACAGGCGTTTATGCGGCCACCGCGATTTTGGCCGCGATCATTCAGCGCAGCAAAACGGGGCGGGGCCAGCATATTGATATGTCGCTTTTGGATGTGGCGACTTCGGTGATGGCCAATCAGGCGATGAATTATCTGGCCACAGGAACAGCCCCAAGGCAAATGGGCAATGCTCACCCGAATTTGGCCCCCTATGCGGTGTTTGAATGCAAGGATGGTTGGATCATTTTGGCCACGGGCAACGATGGGCAATACCGCAAACTGTGCGACATTTTGGGGCTGGCGCAATGGGCGCAGCACCCCCGCTTTGTCACCAATGCCCTGCGGATTGAAAACAGGGCCGAGATGACCGCTTTTATCACGGCAGCGACAACGGTATGGGCCAAAGCCGATCTTTTGGCGGCCTGCGCCGCACAAGGCGTGCCCGCTGGCCCGATCAACGACCTTGCCGAAGTTTTCGCCGACAGCCAAGTGCAGGCGCGCGGGATGCAGATTGCCCCCGAAGGCATCAAGGGCGTGCGCAGCCCGATGACCTTTTCGGATGCCAAACTGGCTCTAGAACGGACAGCGCCGCGACTTGGTCAGCATCAAGATGACATTTTCGGTTAGCGCAAAGGACATTGGCCGCACCCCAAAACCATTGCGCCCACCCGAACCCGCAAATGAAAAGCCCCCACTTTTCAGCAGGGGCCAGACATTGGGCATCGCTGCCCCAGCTTTGGTGATAGCAACCAAACGGTTCCTAAATCACATACCGCCTTCGCGCTGAAGCTTCTTCCGCGCGAGCTTGCGCGCACGGCGCACGGCTTCTGCGGATTCGCGCGCTTTTTTCACGGAGGGTTTCTCGAAATGTTGCTTTAGCTTCATTTCGCGGAAAACGCCTTCGCGTTGCAGCTTTTTCTTAAGGGCCCGAAGGGCTTGCTCAACATTGTTATCACGGACGCTGACCTGCATGTGGTTGTCACCACCTTCCTAAGCTAGAGTTGCACTGATTGTGCAGGCAGTGGCCGCATAACAAATCTGTGCTATTGTGTCTACAGCTATAGGAGGCGCGCGATGGAAGATCATTCGACACAGCAAGCGGCGGCGCAGATTTTGGCGGCCTGCCTGCTGCATGTGCCCTTTGACGGCTGGTCGCAGGCCACGCTGGACGCCGCCCTGCGCGATTGCGGCCACGCGCAGGTGATGGGCGCGGCGCTGTTTCCGCGCGGCGGGGTGGATTTGGCCGCCGCCTATCATCGCGCGGGGGATGCTGCGCTGCGGGATGCACTGGCGGGGCAAGATCTGTCTGCCATGCGTTACCGCGACCGCATTGCCCATGCGATTCGCCTGCGGTTGGAATTGGCCGATAAGGATGCAGTGCGCAAAGGCTCTGCTCTGTTCGCCCTGCCGCGCCACGCCCCCGAAGGCGCTGGGCTGATCTGGGGCACGGCGGACGCGATTTGGAACGCGCTGGGCGATACGTCGCGCGATGTGAATTGGTATTCCAAACGCGCAACTTTGTCGGCGGTCTACGGCAGCGCGGTGCTGTATTGGCTGGGCGACACCTCGGCCAGCGATGCTGATACCGCGCAATTCATCGACCGCCGCATTGAAAATGTGATGGAGTTTGAGAAATTTAAGGCAGGTCTGCGACAAAATCGTCTTGCCAACGCAGTATTGTCTGGGCCGCGCAAGCTTTTGGAAAGGATTTCTGCGCCAGAAAGGCAGGGCGATCTGCCCGGGCAGACTATGGGCAGCGCCGCAAAGTAGGAGGGGGGCGATGGCTTTGATCAACGCGATGCTTGCGATGGAAATTTCCGCCCCCGGCGGGCCAGAGGTTTTGAAACCCGTTTCCGTGCCCGTTCCCGTGCCAAGCCACGGGCAAATTGTGATCCGCCTTGCCTATGCGGGCGTGAACCGCCCCGATGCGCTGCAACGCGCGGGGTCTTATGCGCCGCCCGCTGATGCCTCGCCCTTGCCAGGGCTGGAAGGGGCGGGCGTGGTTGTGGCTTTGGGGCCGGGCGTGCAGCGGTGGAGTGTGGGCGACCAAGTCTGCGCGCTGCTGGCGGGTGGCGGCTATAGCGAATACGCCGCCTGCAACGAAAACCACGCTTTGCCCATTCCCAAAGGGCTATCGCTGCGCGAAGCGGCCTGCCTGCCCGAAACCGCCTTTACCGTCTGGTCGAATGTGGTGATGCGGGGCCGCCTGCGGGCGGGAGAGCGGTTTTTGGTGCATGGTGGCACGTCGGGCATCGGCACAACGGCGATCCAAGTGGCGCGTGCGATTGGGGCGCGGGTGTTTGCCACGGCGGGCAGCGACGAGAAATGCCAGCTTTGCCTGGATTTGGGGGCCGAGCGGGCGATCAACTACCGCAAGGGCGATTTTGGTGCCGAAATGCGCGACGTGGGCGGCGCGGATTTGATCTTGGATATGGTCGGCGGGCCCTATTTGCCGCGCAATATCAAAGCTTTGGCCAATGACGGGCGGCTGGTGCAAATCGCTTTTCTGGAAGGGGCCAAGGCCGAGGTGAACTTTGCCGAAGTGATGATGCGCCGCCTGACCATCACGGGCAGCACCCTGCGCCCGCAATCCGACCTTGCCAAGGCGCGCATCGCGACCGAACTTGAGGCGCATTTATGGCCGCTGATCGAGGCGGGCGGCTTTCGCGTGGTGATCGACAGCGAATACCCATTGTTCGAGGCCCCCGCCGCGCATTGGCGGCTGGAAAGCCCCGGCCATTCAGGCAAAATCGTTCTGAAGGTCGAACCTTAGCCGCGCCACAGCGCGGCCCAAAAGCGCTAAGACACTTTTTGATCGCTGCGATAGCGGGTCTCGATTTCGGAAAAAATCTGCGAAATGCGGAAGGCAAATTTGCGATCCGCCCGCGCGCGGGCAAGGCGCAGCGATTGGATGAACAGTTTTGCCGTCAGGGTGCGCGGTGCCAGATCAACCACGACATGGGCGCGGCATCGTTTGGCAGACATTTCGACAATTTCCACCAACACGGTTGCTTCGATGGCCGCCGATGTGCCCGCAAATTCCAGCCTTGTGTGGGGCGCAATGTTTTGCAGGCGCAAGTCAACTGCCCGCGATTTTCCGCGAAACGGGAAGATGACATGCCATGTCATGCCCGCCCCAATGCTGCGCAACTTGTCTGTGCGCACAACATCCGCGCCGCGCCGCATCCCTGCACGTTCCCATGCCTCGAAATCGGTCATTTCGGCAAAGACAAAGGCGCTTGGGGCATCAATATCTTGTTTGGCAGAAAATTTCATGGGCTGCGCTCCAATTGTATCAAATACATTAACAATCTTAGGCAGTTTTAGCGCAAGACGGAATGGCTAATCAACGTGTCCCGCCAACCATTGTTGGATCAAAGCCTGCGCAATCGCGCCTTTTCGCCCTGCTTTTACAACCGCATGGCGATTAAGCTGAACCTCCAGCACTTCTTGCCGTGTCAGCCAGCGGGCATCCTCTAGCTCGGCGGGGTCTAGGGTGATGGCCTCGCTGGTCGCCTCGCCAATACAGCCCAGCATCAGCGAGGCGGGAAACGGCCAAGGTTGGCTGGCCAGATACCGCACGCGGCCCACCTGAACGCCCGTCTCTTCGAACACTTCGCGGCGCACGGCGGCCTCAAGCGTTTCGCCCGGTTCGACAAACCCCGCAAGCAGCGAATACATCCCTTCGGGCCATGCAGGCGAGCGGCCGAGCAGCAGCCGATCGCCGCGCGTGACCAGCATAATCACCACAGGGTCGGTGCGCGGAAAATGCGGGCTGTTGCAGGCAGGGCAATGGCGCTGCCAGCCCGCATCTTGCATCTGCGAGGCCGCGCCACATTTCGCGCAAAAGCGGTGGCTGTCGTGCCACGACATCAGCGCCTTGGCGGTGGCCGCGCATTCGGCATCAAAGGCGGATAGCTGGGTCATCACGCCGCGCAAATCAGCAAAGCCGCTGCCTGCGGCAAATTCTGGATGCGGCTGAATGGATTGGTCAAAAAAGCCGCCCTCGGCCACAGTCCCCTCGGCTGGTTGCCATGCAGAGACATCGCAGGCAAAGCGCGCCTGCCCGTCCACAAGCCCAAGAAACAAAATCGCGCCCGCCTGCGCCAAGGCAGGATGGCCCGCAGTTAGCCACAGCAACTGCGCCTGGCTTTCGCAAAAGGCGACCTTCCCGCGCCAGATTGGCGTTATCTGACCAGTGTCGTAAAGGGCCGCCATCTTGCCCTGATCGCGGCGCAGATATGCGGCCCTGTCCAGTTGCCCGCCCGCGCCCGCAAAGGCAATGTCAGCGCCCGCCTGCATGTGTTGCGTCCTATTCTTCTGCTTGGCTTTCTATGTCACCACTGCATCGCATTTGTAGGAAAATGACAAGTATCCCGTTGGCCCTGTTGCGCCGCACAACCACAAGGTGTAGAAAAGTGGAAGGCCGCCTGCAAGATTGGGCAGTTGCGCCGCCTTTTCTGCCAAGCGAAACGCGCTAGCTGCTGCCGTAAGTGTGCGTTTTTGTAACAGCTTAGTGCAAGCGAACATCGAACAGAAATTCACCATGACCCCGCCCCCTGCGCAGCCCGCGTCCCGCACTCCAGACCCAGACGCACCCGTGCGGGTGGATTTGCGCATTTTGGCGACCACCGATTTGCATGCGTGCCTAACCCCTTGGGATTATTATGCGCACAGGCTGTCTTTTGGGCGCGGGCTGTCGCGCACGGCCAGCTTGATTGCTGCGGCGCGCAGCGAGGTGGAAAATTCGGTGTTGTTCGACAATGGTGATTTTTTGGCAGGATCGGGCCTTGGCGACTATATGGCGTCGCGCGAACACGGCGATCTGATCCACCCGATGATCGCGGCGATGAATCACTTGCGCTATGATGCGGTGAATTTGGGCAACCACGAATTCAGCCATGGTGTGCCCCATTTGCGCAAAGTTTTGGCGCAGGCCAACTTTCCTGTGCTGAGCGCCAATTTTGATTTTGACGATTTGCCAAGCGTTAAACGATCGGTTCTGGTGCATAAGACCGTGCGCGATGCGGCGGGTGGAACGCATGTTGTGAAAATTGGGGTTTTCGGATTGCTTCCCGTGCAGACCCTGCGATGGGAGGCGAAAAACCTGCAAGGCGCGGCGCGGTCAAACCCGATGTTCGAGACCGCCATGCGCAAATGTCGCAAACTGCGCGACGCGGGGGCGGACATTGTGATTGCCTTGGCGCACACAGGGGTCGAGCAAGATTTGGGCCTACCGCATGAAGAAAACATGGCCCAAGCCATTGCCGAATTGCCCGGCATTGATGCGGTGATCGCGGGCCATTCGCACCAAGCCTTTCCCAAGACCGCCGAAGAAGCCGCGCCGCTGGCTTTGGTGTCTGCAGGGTTTTACGGATCGCATTTGGGGGTGATTGATCTGCAACTTCAGCGCCACCCCCAGCAGGGCGGTTGGCAGGTTCTGGCCCATCGTTCCGCGCTGCGGCCCATCTCCAAACGCGACCCCGTCAAGGGCACAGTGATGCCACTGGTTGCAGATGACCCCGCGATATTGGCCCTGTCACAGCCCACGCATTTGGATATTTTGGCCGATGCTGAACGGGCAATTGGCCAAATTCCGCATCGGCTGCACAGCTATTTTGCGGCAGTCACCTCGGCCCCTGCGATGGCCATGATTGCCGCCGCGCAAAAAGAGGCTTTAACAGCCGAACTGGCCGGCACATCTTACGCTGGGTTGCCGATTTTGTCGGCCGTTGCGCCGTTCAAGGCGGGGGGGCGCGGCGGAGCCGAAAACTATACCGATTTACCTGCAGGAAATTTGTGCCGCCACCATATTGCTGACCTTTATGTGCATCCGAACACTTTGGTGGGATTTCACCTGACGGGGGCAGATCTGGCGCAATGGCTGGAACGTTCGGTTAGCCTGTATCACCAAATCACCCCAGGCGCGCAGGATGCAGAGCTGATCCACCCTGATTATCCCAGCTTTAATCTTGATTCGATTTTCGGTGTGACCTACCAGATTGATCTGTCTCAGCCGCCGATGTTCGATGCAAGCGGCGCCCTGTTGAACCCGAAGGCGCGGCGCGTTGTGGGGCTATCCTATCAGGGCCACCCTGTGCAAAGTGATCAGGCCTTTGTCGTGGCATCGCACAGCTTTCGCCGCGATGGCATCGCGGGGTTTGCAGGCACCACGCAGGCCCATGTCATTGCCGATCACGGGGTGATGCTGCGGCATATTCTGCGCGACCACATCACTGAGGGGCGCGCCATTCCCGTGGCTGACGCCGCACATTGGCGGTTTTGTCCAATGCCAGATACCACAGTGCTGTTTTCCACCAGCCCTACCGCCCGCGAGGTTGTGGCCGAAATATCGGCCTTTCGGCCAGTAGATTTGGGCCAAGACAGGCACGGATTTCTACGCTTTCGTTTGCAGCTTTAGCGCGTTACAGCAACCCAAAAGCGGGAGCGCGCGATGATAGATGCGATTTTGTTCGATTTGGATGGCACGTTGATTGACACCGAGTCCGTGGCGCTGGACGCAGGTCAGGCGGCCTTTGCGGCGCTGGGTGTGCCCGTGGACGCGCCGTTCATGCATCGGTTGGTGGGGGTGGATCAGCCAACCTCGCGCAGGATCATCGCCCAAAGCCTGCCCGATCTGGACGTGGCCGCGCTGGCCTTGGCGTGGGAGTCGCGCTTTCAGGCGGCAATTTCGCAAAATCTGCCGATGAAACAAGGCGCGCATGATCTGCTGCGCGCCGCGTTGCGCCCGATGGGGCTGGTCACATCCTCGGGGCGCGAGGCGGCGCATCACAAACTGCGCTTGGCCGCGATAGACCACCATTTTGACACCGTCATCACAGTGGACGATGTCAGCCGCCCCAAACCCAGCCCCGACCCCTATGTGCTGGCCGCCGCCCAAATGGGTGTCGATCCTGCCCGCTGCTTGGTCTTTGAAGACAGCGAAACAGGGGCCGAAGCCGCCCACCGCGCGGGCTGCATCGTAGTGCAAGTGCCCGACATCGTGCCAACCCAAGGTCGCTGGGCGCACCATGTTGCCGCCGACCTTCTGTCAGGCGCGCGGCATTACGGGCTGTTATAAACGCCAAGTCCCGCGCCTTTTGCCCGGGTGGTATTTCTTGCCAAAAACCGCACGGTGATTATCATCGCGCATAGATTGTCGACTATTCGGGGGGCTGACCGCACCACCCTGATGGACCGCGGGCAGGTGGTGGAGCAGGGAACACATGCGGCGCTGATGGCGGGGCAAAGGGTTATTGGGGGTTGAATGGGGATGGGTGAGAAAGAGGTAAAAAAACTAAACAGATATTATACATGAGAGGTTTTATGTTCAAAAATATATTTGGGTATCTTGAAGGCCATCCAAAGAAAAGTCTTTTTTTCTTAATGATATTTTTTGTTCCATTTATTTATTTTTTTGCTAAAGTTGTTTTTTTATCGAAAGAACTTTTTAGCAAATTTTTTCCTGAGAGCATCGTAGCCGTTTTGTCACTTCTAGTTTTTTTGGTTATAGGTTTCTATGGAGTTATTGTTCTACGGTTCGCTAAACTTGTGTTGTTGGGCGTTACGAAAGTTCCGCCGCAGCTTGAAAAAGAATATAATTCGATTAAGAAGGCTTTGGGGAGGCTTCTATGACTGATAGAAATAATGGAACTTCTTTTTCGGAAATTCCAGTTTACACTGGTGAGAATTCTTCTATAAGTCTTGATCCAAGTACACAGCTTGGCGGAGTAAATTTCCTCCTTGGTGGTCCATTAACGCAAGGAACTGTCGCAATAACTTTTGGGCATGAAGGGCAATATGGTCCTGTGCATGTTGAAAATGACGTAACTTATGACCATAATCGATCTCTAATTGTTGTTAGTAACACGGTTTCTTTAGGACTACAGCGTCAGCAAACAACTGTAATTGATATGCGGACGGGTAACACGACAACAGAAGGCGATTGGGGTTTCGATTTTTCTTGGGGCTACGGTTCAGTAATGCAAACCCCATATGGTGCCAGTGGGGCTTTGGCTCGTGTTGGCGTAAACTCTGAACATGGCGTTTTTGGTGAGGCACAACTCGGGAGTCGATTGGGTGTCACTAAAGTTGAACTACATAGTGGTTTAGGGGGCAGAACATCTGCTGACGGCATCACCATGTATGCCGCCGAAGGCTATTACGGCGGGAGTGATGATGCTCCAGCCCCCCTTCCTATTTCCAACCGCCCCACCCCCCGCCCCAGTGACGCGCACATCCAAGAGTCGCGGGATATTGTGGCGGGTAAGAAGATCGATCCGTCCACGGGTCAGCGGGTCTATGCCGATGCGGCCATTCGGGCGGTGACGGCGGCGCAGACCAAACGCGAGCAGGAGATTGCGGCGGCGTATTGGTTCACGCGATCTGCGCGCCAAGGCTGGGCCGCGAATGATCATCGCTTGCCTGGAATGAAAGCCGCAGCATGAAACCTGTAGCCAAAAACCGCGGGGTGATTATCATCGCGCGTAGATTGTCCACCATCCGGGGGGCTGACCGCATCATCGTGATGGACCGCGGGCAGGTGGTGGAACAGGGCACGCATGAGGCGCTGATGGCAGCGCGCGGGGTTTATTGGGGGGTGAATGGGGATGGGTGAGATGGGGACAATGTTCAAAACGGCATGCTTTGGGCGTTTGGGCCGCCAATCTGAAAGATTCGTTTTGGTTTCCTTTGGGGCGGATCGAGTAACCTTTGTTGCAGCGGTTTACGCCCGATGACCGCAACACCCATGTTCTCCCAGCGGCGGGCCTATGCAGCGAAGTTTGCGGGCATTTCATTTTGGACGAATGCCTGTTTATCTTATTCGAGTGTGCTGTATCTTAGGTTTATTGGTAGCGGCGCATCTCAGCGGATCGAAGATATTGCTTTGCAACATCTACCAGATTTAGCTTTGGATAAACTTAAATTTTTAGCAGAATTCGATGGATTTTCACATATAGGATTTGTAGTCACAACATTTTTTCAAACAGTGCTTTTCGTTCCAATGACACTATTGTTTTTAGCTATGCATTTGCGTGCGTCGCACGGCGAAAGAGTTGACCGATTTTTTCCTTCATACTCGCATCTTTTTTGGGTTGGACTTGGTGGTGTTTGCACTTTTTATGTAATTTACTTGGACACTTTGGTCTACGATGCGACTGTGAAGATTTTCTACTTTACGATATGGCCGATTTTTCCAATGGTTTCAGCGATTTTGGGAGTATTCTTCCAGTTTTTGTTAGTAGCATTTTTTCTGTTGATCACTGGGTATTCCAAAATAGAGGGCTCTAAATAGATGACAGATACTTTCGGCACAAAGATCGTCAACGAAACCTTCCGAGTAAAGTTGCAAGATTCTGGACCTGCGCCCACGCCGAATACCGATGCGCCGTGGGATCCAAATTGGTTGAAGATCACCCCTGGTGACGTCGCCACAATTTCTTCTGGCGTTGTAGTCGACGGAAAAACTTCTTTTGTGGAAATTGCGGGTCACCGGACAGCCGCGGCCAAATTAAATTTATCTGCGAATGTGGCGATCGGTTCAATTGACGTTATCAACGCCGCTCGCAACGGCACTGCATCTGACATAGCGATTCAGACAGCTGGACTAGCCACATCCGTTTGGATAGGAGTTGAAGTCGGCGGTGCGACAACTACTTCTCTTGCGTGGGCAGGGCCTTGGGTCGCAATCCCCGCCGGGATTGTGGTCGGTGGTGCAACCTCCTACTTCGGCGAAAAAACAGTGGAAGAATTTTTGCTCCAATTACGTGAGGAAATTAGCAGACCGTCGCCTTCGAACGATGCAATCAATGGATCAATCCAAATAAACAATGACGGATCGGAAACCCATACCTACCCCGATCCAAGCACGGGATGGCAGGTGCAGACCAAAGTGATTGTGGACCCGCATACGGGCGCTAAATCTGCCGTTCACACCACAGTAATCGACCCCAATTCGCCCATGAGAGGTCAGACCTACCCTGTGAATGCCGTAAAAAACGGCTATGAATTGAATGCCCTAGATAGAATTTCTGAAGAAAGCTATATTCGCACACAACAGGCGGTGGCGGCGGCGCAGACCAAGCGCGAGCAGGAGATTGCGGCGGCGGCTGCAGCGGCGGCAGAGGCCCAAGCGGCGGCGCTGCGCGCGCAATATGAGATTTATGGGCAAGGGTCTTCGTCCAGCGGTGGGGTGGCCTTTTGGCGGAAGCAAAACCGCACCGGCACCATCTTGCCAGCGCGCGCATCTGCCCCTATATGGGGGGCGAGAGGTTGGCGCGGGCAGGCGCCTCGCCAACCCGGTCAGGTCCGGAAGGAAGCAGCCGTAACGAGCCCCGCTTGGGTCGTTGTCAGCCTCTCACCCTATTCCAAACGCACCCCAGCCGCGCGCATAGCGGCCGACATGTCGGCCAGCGATCCGTTCAGGTCAATCGCGCGGCAAAGGTCTGTTTGAACCGTCACCTCATAGCCCAAAGCCGCAGCATCCAGCGCCGAATAGGCCACGCAATAATCCAGCGCGAGGCCGACCAGAACCAATTCCGTCACCCCGCGATTTTGCAAATAGCCGTGCAGGCCCGTGGGTGTGGTGCGGTCATTCTCAAAAAAGGCGGAATAGCTGTCGATCTGCGGGCGGAACCCTTTGCGCAGGATCAGATGGGCGGGATTTAGGTTTAGCGCAGGGTGAAACGCCGCCCCATCGCTGCCTTGCACGCAGTGGCGGGGCCACAGAACCTGGGGGCCATAAGGCATGTCTACCATCGAAAACGGCGCGGCCCCTGCGTGGTTATCGGCAAAGGATGTATGGTTGGCCGGGTGCCAATCCTGCGTCAGCACCACGGTTTCAAACTGGCCCATCCGCGCATTGATGCCGCCGACGATGGCGTCCCCCTCCGCCACGGCCAAGGCTCCGTTCGGGCAAAAGTCGTTTTGAACATCGATCACGATCAAGGCTTTGGTCATGGCATCCTCCGGTTGCGCTATGGCTAGGGCGCGGGGCGGGCGGGGTCAAGCGGATGCGACATGCAGGGTCTTGATGGAACGCCTTTGCAGGCGTAAAGGGGCGGCATGATTACAATCGCTGCCCTTTACCACTTTGCGCGGGTGTCAGACCCCGCCGCCCTGCGCCCCGCCTTGGCCGAGATTTGCGCGCAAAACGGCGTGCGCGGATCGCTTTTGCTGGCGCGCGAAGGGATCAACGGCACGATTGCCGGCGATGCGGGCGGCATTGCGGCCATGCTGGCCTATATCCGCGCCCTTGATGGGTTCGCCGCGCTGGAGCATAAGGAATCCTACACGGAGGCCATGCCCTTTGGCCGTATGAAGGTGAAACTGAAGCGCGAGATTGTCACGATGGGCATTCCCGATGTTGACCCCTTGGCGCAGGTGGGCAGCTATGTGGCCCCGCAGGATTGGAACGCGCTGATCGCCAGCGAAGACGTGGCCGTGATCGACACCCGCAACGATTACGAGGTGGGTATTGGCACCTTCAAAGGCGCGGTTGACCCTGATATCCGCAGCTTTCGTGACTTTCCGAGCTGGTGGCAGGCCCATAAGGACGAATATCGCGGCAAGCGGATTGCGATGTTTTGCACGGGCGGTATCCGCTGCGAAAAATCCACCAATTACCTGCTGTCCCAAGGCGTGAACGAGGTGTTTCACCTGAAGGGCGGCATTTTGAAATACCTTGAAGAAGTTCCCGCCGAGCAAAGCCTGTGGGATGGCGAGTGCTATGTGTTCGATGGCCGCGTCTCGGTGGGTCACGGGCTAAAACCCGGCCCCTATGACAGTTGCCACGCCTGCCGCCGCCCCATCAGCGCCGCCGATAAGGCCAGCCCCCTGTATGAGCGCGGTGCCTGCTGCCCCGCCTGCGCAGATGAATATACCGAAGCAGACCGCGCCCGTTTTCGCGAACGTCAGCGCCAGATTGATTTGGCGGCAAAACGCGGCGATCAAGTATTCGTCACCAACCGTTTAGACTAACGCCTTGATTTCGCCCCGCGCTTGGGCCACAGGTGTTTGACCAAATTCATAGGCGCATCATGGCACAGAACACTCGCATCGATCAAACCTTTGCACGGCTGAAAGCGGCCAAGAAAAAGGCGTTTGTGGCCTATTTGATGGCGGGCGATCCTGATGTGCCGCGCGCCTTGGCCGTGATGCAGGGGCTGCCTGGCGCGGGTGTCGATATCATCGAACTTGGCCTGCCTTTCACCGACCCCATGGCCGATGGGCCGACGATCCAACTGGCAGGGCAGCGCGCGCTGGAAGGCGGCATGACGCTGGACAAAACGCTGGACATGGTGCGCGCGTTTCGGGCGGGCAATCAAGACACGCCGATTGTGCTGATGGGCTATTACAACCCGATCTATGCGCGCGGGGTGGATGTGTTTTTGGTGCAGGCGGTTCAGGCGGGCATTGACGGGCTGATCATCGTTGATCTGCCACCAGAAGAGGACAGCGAGTTGTGCATCCCTGCGCAGGCGGCGGGTATCAACTTTATTCGTTTGGCGACCCCCACAACCGATGCCAAACGCCTGCCCAAAGTGCTGCAAAACACTTCGGGTTTTGTCTATTACGTCTCGATCACGGGCATCACGGGGGCTGCTGCGGCCAAGCCATCCGATGTCGCCCCCGAAGTGGCGCGGATCAAAGCCAGCACCGATTTGCCTGTGATTGTGGGATTTGGCATCAACACGCCCGATACGGCGCGCGCCATTGCTGGCGTGGCCGATGGCTGCGTGGTGGGCAGCGCCATTGTCAAAGAAATTGCCAGCGGCAAGCCTGTTGATCAGGTTTTGGATTTTGTGGCGGGTCTGGCTGCGGGCGCACATTCTGCCTAAGGCGACCCGTTTCTAACGCCCCCCGTTTCTAACGTAACGTAGCGCGTGACTTGATCGCGCGCGCAGGGCATGGTTTCGCAAAGGAGCGCGCCATGCCTTACCCGAACCTTCTGTCACCCATTACCCTTGGGCCGATCACCTTGAAAAATCGTGTGGTCATGGGGTCTATGCATACGGGTCTGGAAGAGGCGCGCGATCCTGCCGCGCTGGCCGCGTTCTATGCCGAAAGGGCGGCGGGCGGCGCTGGTCTGATTGTGACGGGCGGGATTGCCCCGAACCCGCAAGGCGCGGTCTATCAGGGCGCGGCGGGGCTGTTTTCGGACAAGGATATCGCCTTTCACCGCCATGTGACCGATGCCGTGCACCAAAATGGCGGGCGCATTGCGATGCAGATTTTGCACGCGGGCCGCTATGCCTATGTGCCCAGTTGCGTCGCCCCTTCGCCGATAAAATCCCCCATCTCGCCCTTTGCCCCGCGTGAATTGACGAGTAACGAGGTAGACGCAGAGCTGAATGATTTTGTCACCGCAGCCCTGCACGCGCGCGAGGCGGGCTATGATGGGGTCGAGGTGATGGGGTCAGAGGGGTATTTTCTGAACCAATTCCTTGTCACCCATACCAACAAACGCAGCGATGACTGGGGCGGTTCTTACACAAATCGCATGCGCGCGCCTGTGCAGGCCGTGGCGCGCATCCGCGCGGCGCTGGGGCCAGATTTCCTGATCATCTACCGCATTTCCCTGATCGACCTGATCCCCGATGGCAGCACCTGGGACGAGGTTGTCATGCTGGCCCGCGCCATTCGTGAGGCGGGCGCAAATGTTTTGAACACGGGCATCGGCTGGCACGAAGCGCGGGTTCCCACCATTGCCACATCGGTGCCGCGCGGGGCGTTTGTGCATTTGGCGGCGCGGTTGCGGGCAGAAAATATCCTGCCCGTCATCGCCACCAACCGCATCAATACCCCCGATTTGGCCGAAGACATTCTGGCGCGCGGCGATGCCGATATGATCTCGATGGCGCGGCCGTTTTTGGCGGATGCCGATTTTGTGGCAAAGGCGGCGGCAGGGAACGCCGCCCAGATCGCGCCCTGTATTGCCTGCAACCAAGCCTGCCTTGACCATACGTTTTCGGGGAAATCGGCCAGTTGTTTGGTCAACCCTCGCGCGGGGCGCGAGTTGTCCTTGCGCTATGATCCCGCGAAAACGCCCAAGCGCATTGCCGTTGTCGGCGGCGGCGCTGCAGGTATGATGGCGGCGATCGTGGCGGCCACGCGCGGGCATGAGGTTACGCTGTTTGAGGCGGCGGGCGCGCTGGGCGGGCAGCTTAACCTTGCCAAACAGGTTCCGGGAAAAGAGGAATTTCACGGGCTGACCCAATGGTTTGCCGCCGAGGTTGCCCGTTTGGGTGTGCAAGTGCATTTGAACACCCGTGCCGATTTGGACGATCTGCACAGCGCTGACGAGGTGATTATCGCCACAGGCACCGCCCCCCGCGCGCTGGAGATTGAGGGGGCAGACCACGCCCTGACCTACGCCGATGTTCTGCGCGGCGCGCCCGTTGGCGCGCGCGTGGCGGTGATTGGCGCAGGTGGCATCGGCTTTGATGTGGCGGAATATTTGGTGAGGGGCGCGCATAGCCCCAGTCTTGATCTGGCGCTGTGGCAGCGCGAATGGGGCGTGGGTGATCCCGCCGCGCAGGCGGGTGGTTTGACACTGCCGCGCCCCGATGCCCCCGCCCGCCAAGTGACCTTGATGCAGCGCAAAACGGGGAAACTTGGGCGCGGTCTTGGCAAAACTACGGGCTGGATTCACCGCGCGCAGCTAGAGGGAAAGGGCGTGCAGATGCTGGGTGGGGTGGCGTATCGCGCCATCACCGACAAGGGCGTTCTGATTGCGCAAGACGGCGCGCCGCAACTGATCGAGGCCGATACAGTGGTGATCTGCGCGGGCCAAACCAGCCAGCGCGATCTGGCAGAGCGCGCGGTCGCAGCGGGTCTGCGCGTGCATATCATCGGCGGGGCCGATGTCGCCGCCGAGTTGGACGCCAAACGCGCCATCGCCCAAGGGGCCGAATTGGCGGCGGCGCTTTAACGCAGCATCCGGCGTTCTTTTCGTGCGCCGCGACCCCCTACACCACCCTTGACCTGATCATCCCGACAATATCATAAACCTCATCCACAATCGGGCGGGCAATGGCGTCGGCCCGCGCCGCGCCTTGCCCGATGATGCGGTCAATCTCGGCGGGATCTTGCATGAGACGGGTCATTTCCAGCGTGATCGGTTCCAGTTTCGCCACGGCCAAATCGGCGAGTGCGGGTTTGAACGTGCCGAATTGCGCGCCGGCAAACTGGGTCATGACATCTGCCGCCGACATATCGGCTAAGGCGGCGTAGATGTTCACCAAATTGCGGGCCTCATAGCGGTCTTTCAAACCGTCCAAGGTTTCGGGAAGCGGTTCGCTGTCGGTCTTGGCCTTGCGGATTTTCTTGGAAATCGTGTCCGCGTCATCCGTCAGGTTGATGCGCGATTGATCCGACGGGTCGGATTTGGACATTTTCGATGTGCCATCGCGCAGGCTCATCACGCGGGTGGCGGCCCCCTCGATCACGGGTTCGACCACGGGAAAGAAATTCACGCCGTAGTCATTGTTGAACTTGATCGCGATGTCGCGGGCGAGTTCCAGATGCTGTTTCTGATCCTCGCCCACGGGCACATGCGTGGCCTTATAGGCCAGAATATCGGCGGCCATCAGGGCGGGATAGGCAAACAGGCCAAGGGACACATTCTCGCTGTTCTTGCCCGCCTTGTCCTTGAACTGGGTCATACGGCTCATCCAGCCCATCCGCGCGACGCAGTTGAAAATCCAGCCGAGTTCCGCGTGGGCGGTGACTTGGGATTGGTTGAACAGGATCGACTTTGCAGGATCGATGCCCGCCGCGATAAAGCCTGCCGCCGCCTCGCGCGTGGCGTGGCGCAGTTTAGCAGGGTCTTGCCAGACGGTGATCGCGTGCATATCGACAAGGCAATAGATGGTTTCGATCCCCTCATTCTGCTTTTGCACAAAGCGTTTCAGCGCGCCAAGGTAGTTGCCCAAGGTCAACCCGCCGGATGGCTGGATGCCCGAGAAAATGCGCGGCGAAAACTGGGGGGCTGTCATGCTGGGGTTCCTCTGGATTATCTGCGACGCAAGGCGTATCTGAGGGGCGAAGTTTCGTCAACAAAGGCCGATTATGACTGCGCTTTATGCCATGCCGCCGCAATCCTCGCCTCCTATCGGAAATGGGGATGACCCTGCACAGATCGAGCCGCCGATAAACCCGCTGCCTTGGGTGGTTTGGGTGATGGTGCTGCCGATGATCGCGTTAGAGGCGCTGTTCAGCGCGGCCGAGGCGGGGCTGGTCGGCGGCGCGCAGGGTATCGGCTGGCGCGTCGCCAGCTTAGAGCAATACGCGGTTTGGCCCGCCTATTGGCGCCAGCAAGCTGCGGCCGGCGCGTTTGATTTCGAACTGCTGATCCGTTTTGTGACCTATCCGTTTTTGCACATCAACCCAACCCATGCGGTGTTTGCGATTGTGATCCTGCTGGCGATGGGCAAATACGTGGGCGATGTCTTTCGCCCCCTGTCAACCGCGCTGGTTTACTTTGCCTCGGCGGCGATTGGCGGGGTGGTTTACGCCAGCATCCCCAGCATTGATCTGCCGCTGATGGGGGCCTACCCAGGCGATTACGGGCTGATCGGGGCCTTTACCTTTCTGCTTTGGGTGCGGCTGGCGGGCACGGGGGCGAACCAGTTTCGCGCCTTTTCGATGATTGGGTTTTTGCTGGCGGTGCAACTGGTGTTCGGCCTGTTTTTCGGCGGTGGGCCGGAATGGGTGGCGGATATCTCCGCCTTTGTGGCGGGGTTCTTTTTGTCCTTCATCGCAAGCCCAGGCGGGGTTCAACGTGCGATGGATCGCATCCGCCAGCGCCCGCTTTAACCGCGTTTGAGGCTGCGGAAATCTGACAGTTTGAACGCGCCCAGTGCAGCCCCGCTGCCGAAATATGCCGCAGCGCCAAGGCCGATCAGACCAGCCAGCGCGACATAGCGCCAGCCCGCATGATACAGCCAAGGGGCCAGCAAGGCCGCGCCGCCATATAGAACCGCGCCCATAATCAGGGCGGCGGCGATGATGCGGGGCAGGCGCGCGCGGCAGCGGGCATCCAGCCGCACCGCCGCCCCCATTCCCCGCGCGCCCCAGATCAGTTGCGCCAGCATGATCCACGCGGCCAGTGTCGTTGCCACAGCGGCGGCGGCAAAGCCGATGTATGGCATTAGCCCCACGGCCAGCACTGCATTAACAACCATCGACAAGACGGCAAACACAAACGGGCGGCGCGTATCCTCGCGGGCGTAATAGAGCGGCTGCCATACCTTTTGCAGCACAAAGGCCGGCAATCCTGCGCCGTAAATGGCAAGAGCCAGCGCCGTCGCGGTGGTATCAGCCGGCCCAAAGGCCCCGCGCTGATACAGCACAAAACACAATGCATGGGCAATTGCCACCAGTGCCACGGCGGCGGGCAGGGTCAGGGCCAGCGCAAACTCTAGGCTGCGGTTTAGGCTGGCCTGCGCGCCCGCCGCATCATTGCTGCGCAATCGCCGCGCCAGATCGGGCAGCAGCACGGTGCCCACAGCAATGCCCACCACGCCCAGCGGCAATTGATACAGACGATCCGCATAGACCAACCACGAAATCGCCCCTTCGGTAAAACTGGCGACTTGGCGGCCCACCAATAGGTTGATCTGCACCACCCCGCCCGCCAAAACCGCAGGGCCTGCGATGATCAGTAGGCGCTTCAAATCGGGTGTCCAGCGCGGCAGATGCAGGCGGGCGCGAAAGCCGATGCGATGCGCTGCGGCCCAAGTAAAGCCCAATTGCGCCACGCCCGTAATGGGCACCGTCCAAGCCAGCGTTTGGCCAATATCCCAGCCCAGCCACACAGCAAGGCCAATGGCGGCTATAAAGATCAGGTTCATCAGTATCGGCACAAATCCCGCTTCGGAAAACCGTCCATGCGCGTTCATCACACCCGAAAGCAGCGCCACCAGCGAGATGAACAGAATATAGACAAAGGTGATGCGGCCAAACTGAACCGCCAAATCAAAACGACTGTCACCTGCAAAGCCCGAAGCCATTGCCCAAACCAGCCAAGGCATGGCCAGCGTGCCGATCAGCGTCACCAGCAGCAGCACAAAGGACAGGCCCGAAAACGCATCCGAGGCAAAGCGCGGGGCATCTTCACCCCCTTCAACCTTTTTGGAATACATTGGCACAAAGGCCTGATTGAACGCGCCTTCGGCAAAGAAACGGCGGAACATATTGGGCAGCGAAAAGGCCACGTTAAAGGCATCTGCCGCCGCCCCCGTGCCCAGATAGCCCGCCATCAACACATCGCGCGCAAGGCCCGACCCGCGCGACAGCAACGTCCAGCCGCCCAAAACGATGGTGTTGCGGATAAGGTTAGATGTTTTCACCGCTGTGCCGCCCTATCTTCGCGCCCGCCCAAATCCCCAAAACCACCTGCACAGGCTTCCTCGCTCGTTAAATATCCCACGGGGATAGGGATTGGCGTGCCAATCCCGTAAGGGGCGTGAAGCCCCTTTCTTGCCCCCGCCACCTAAACCGCCCCCACGGCGCGCTGCGCGCCATCGACAATCGCTTGGCGCAGTTTTTTCTCTAGCGCCTCTTGGCGGTGCTTGGCGTGCAGCTTTAGGCCGAACATATCCTTGACATAAAACACGTCCACCACCTGCGCGCCGTAGGTCGCAATCACGGCGCTGGCGATGTAGATGTTGTTGGCGGCCAAAGTGCGGGTCAGGTCATACAAAAGGCCAGGGCGGTCGCGGGTGTCGACCTCGATGATGGTGTAAATTTCCGACCCTTCATTGTCAAAGATGATATGAGTGGGAAAGCGGAACTCGCGGTCGCGCTTTTTCACCTTGTCGCGGCCCGCCAGCGCCTCGCGCGGCAAAACCTCGCCGCGCAGGGTTTTCTCGATCATGCCACGCAGGCGGGGTAGGCGGGCAATTTCATAGGGCTTGCCCTCGGCGTCTTGCACCCAAAACACCGCCGTTGCGTAACCGTCTTTGGATGTATAGGTGCGCGCATCGACCACATTCGCCCCCACCAGCGCCAAGGCCCCCGCAAGGCGACTGAAAATGCCAGGATGGTCGGCCAGCGCAAAGCAGGCGCGGGTCGCATCGCGGCTGGGTTCGGGGTGCAGATCAATGCGAATTTCGTCGTCTTTGATCCCGTGCAACAACTGGGCAAAGGCCAGTTGCGTATCGGTCGACAGGCCCTGCCAATAGGGCGCGTAATGGCGCGACAGTTCGGTGGCGATATCGCCCGCCTCCCATGCACCAAGCCGCGCGCGCAGCGCCTCTTTCGAGGTGTCTTCGCGCAAATGACGCCCTGCAGTTTCCAGCCCACTTTCCAGCGCATCTGCGGTTTGCGAATAAAGCTGGCGCAGCAGCATCGCTTTCCAGTTGTTCCATGTATTTGGCCCCACGCCGCGGATATCGCAGACGGTCAGCACGGTCAGCAAATCCAGCCGCTTTTTGGTTTCAACCGCCTTGGCAAAATCGCGCACCGTGCGCGGATCGCCAATGTCGCGCTTTTGCGCCATATCTGACATCAGCAGATGATAGCGCACCAGCCATTCGACGGTTTCACATTCCTCGTCGTTCAGACCAAGGCGCGGCGCAATGCGGCGGGCCAGTTGCGCGCCGATGATCGAATGATCCTCGGGGCGGCCCTTGCCAATATCGTGCAACAGCAGCGCGATATAGATGATGCGGCGATTGACGCCTTCTTTCAAAATGCCCGAGGCAACGGGCAGTTCTTCGACAAGCTCGCCCCGTTCAATCTGCGCCAATACGGAAATGGTTTGGATGATATGTTCGTCCACCGTGTAGTGATGGTAGACGTTGAATTGCATCATCGCGACGATGTTTTCAAATTCGGGGATAAAGGCGGCCAAAACGCCCAGCTCGTTCATCCGCCGCAAGGCACGTTCGGGGTTGCCGTGATCGAGCATCAGATCCAAAAAGATGCGCACGGCTTCGGGGTTGTCGCGCAGATCATCGTCGATCAAATGCAGGTTGGCGGCGATCAGGCGCATGACATTGGGGTGGAGCAGGTAGCCCGACCGCAGCGCCTCTTCGAAGACTTTGATCAGGTTCAGCGGGTCTTTCAGAAAGGTCTCGTTGCTGGCGCAGTCAATCCGCCCCTGCACCAGCTTATATCCCGCTGCCACTTTCTTGCGGTTGAAAAAGCCCAAAAGGCGGGCTTCGGGTTTGGCGTGGCGCGCCTCGAGTTCGGCCAAAAAGATGCGGGTGAGTTCCCCCACGCGGGTGGCGTGGCGGAAGTAATCTTGCATAAAGCGTTCCACCCCGCGCCGCCCGCCCGCGTCGGAATAGCCCATCCGTTCTGCCACCTCGACCTGCAGATCAAAGGTCAACTGATCGGCGGCGCGGCCCGTAAGGTGGTGCATATGGCAGCGCGCCGCCCAAAGGAAATTTTCGGCGCGGTCAAAGGTTTCAAATTCGTCTTGGCTCAGCAGCCCTGCCGCCACCAGCCCCTTTGCCGATGGCACGCGGTGCAGATATTTGCCAATCCAATAGAGGGTCTGCAAATCGCGCAAGCCGCCCTTGGCCTCTTTGACATTGGGTTCCAGAACATAGCGCTGGCCGCCTTGGCGTTTGTGCCTCTCGGCCCGTTCGGTCAGCTTGGCTTCGATGAACTGCGGGCCCGTGTTGCGAAACAGATCGCTCCAGAGTTTGGCATCCAAATCGGCCGCAAGGGCTGCGTCCCCCGTGACGTAGCGCTGTTCCAACAGCGCGGTGCGAATGGTGATGTCTTCGCGCCCCAGCCGCAAACAATCGGCGATGGTGCGGCTGGAATGGCCGACCTTCAGCTTAAGATCCCACAAGATATACAGCATGGATTCGATCACCGCCTCGGCCCAAGCTGTAGATTTGGCAGGGGTCAGAAACAGCAAATCCACATCGGAATGGGGGGCCATTTCGGCGCGCCCACAGCCGCCTACGGCCAAAACGGACAAACGCTCGCCCGTGGTGGGGTTTGGCGCAGGGTGCAGCACACGCCGCGCGATATCAAAGGCGACTGTGACCAAGACATCGGTCAAATAGGACTGCGCCGAAAGCAAAGGGCGCGCGTCCAAAGGGGCGGCGGCAAAGGCCGCCTCAAAGGCGCGGTTGGTATCGGCCTTTAGCACTGTCAGGCGCTGCACCGCCAGATCGCGGATGTCCTTTGGCGAGGCCCCCGCAGGGGCATCGCGCAGGATTGCGTCGCAAATGCTGGGTGCAAGCCCAATATCGGCGGCAGGGATCAGCAGGCGCGCATAGGGGGAGGCTGCGCTTTTCAAGGCGCTACTCCCTTGATCAGAACCCTGCCACGCCAAAGCTGCTGGGCGCGGCATCGACGACCACGATCTTGCCGCCTTGCACCTGCGCCACGGCCAGACCGCGCTGGTTCGTGCCGTCGGGCAAAAGGCGGAACACGCCGTTTACCCCAACGAAACCGGCCGCTTGGGTCAGGTTCAGCTTGCTAACAGGCCCTGCACTCGAGTTGCCTGCAATCGCCCCCAAAGCCGCGATCCCGTCATAGGCCAAGGCGGCAATCGGGTGCGGGGCTTGGCCATAGGCAGATTGATAGCGACCGACAAATTGGCCATAGCGGCCAGGGTCTGGCATTGCGAACAGACCGCCCTGCACCCCTGGTAGCGCGAGTGTCGCCTGCGGAATATCCCAGCGCGTCAGGCCCACAAACTGCACCCCCGTCCCGCGCAAACCGTTGTCCAGCAAAAGCTGGCTCAGCAGCGGCAGCGCGCCCGCGGTGTCGGCAGTCAGAAACAGCGCCTGCGCGCCCGACGATTTTGCCGTGGCCGCCAGTTGCGGCGCCGCCGAGACGATGCCATTTTGCGAGAATTCGTAATCGGCGCTCGCCACCACAGAGGCCCCCGCAATCAACGCGCCGCGCTGAATGGCATCGCGGCCCAGTTGGCCTGCGATATTGCGATCAGAGGCGATCATGAATTTCGATTTGCCCGTGCGCACCGCATAGCCTGCCAAACGTTCGGCGGTGTTCTGGAAGGTGGGGCCAAGGATAAAGACGTTGTTGCCCGCGATATCGGGGTTGTTGGAAAAGGCCAAAACGCTGACGCCAGAACCCGCAACCGCCACGCCCGCCGCATTCGCCTCTTGCGCGAAAACGGGGCCAAGGATCACTTGTGCGCCGTCAGCCACGGCTTTCTTCGCCATTGCCGCAGCTTGGGCGGGTTGGCCTGCGGTGGAATAGACGGTCAATTCAACCTTGGTTGCGCCCAAATCCTTGATTGCAAGACGCGCGGCGTTTTCCAGCGATTTGCCCAAAACCTCGTCGCCCGCTTGGCCCGAGCCTGTGGGAACCAACAGCGCGACCTTGACCTGCCCCCCCGTGCCGCCCCCGCCTGCCAAAGGCGCACAGGCTGCCGTCGCAGCCAACGCAACCGCCGCCGCAAAAAACCGCCACGTCCGCGCAACCGCCGAAATTGCCGCAATCCCCATCGTATCCGCCCCCAGATAAAGCCAATTCTTGGCCAAGTGTAGATTTCCATGATGTCTTATGCAATCTATGCGGCAAAGTAAACGCATCAGGGGCATCGCCGCAGATATGAGCCTATCCTCGCCCCACCCCAGCAAACTTGCAGCCGGGCTGTATCTGATTGCCACGCCAATTGGCGCGGCGCGCGATATCACGCTGCGCGCGCTGGATATCCTAGGGTCGGCCGATGTGCTGGCCGCTGAAGATACCCGAACCCTGCGCCATCTGATGGAGATTCACGCCATCCCGCTGCAGGGCCGCCCGATGATTGCCTATCACGATCACAATAACGATCAGGCCGGCCCGCGTATCTTGCAGGCAATCGCGGCAGGAAAATCGGTGGTCTACGCATCAGAAGCGGGCACGCCGCTGATCTCTGACCCGGGCTTTCAGTTGGGCCGCGCCGTTGTCGAAGGTGGACACCCGCTGATTTCCGCGCCGGGGGCATCGGCGGTGCTATGCGCATTGACCGTATCAGGATTGCCCACAGATAGGTTCTTTTTCGCAGGATTCCCCCCCAGCCAAAGCGCGGCACGGCAGACATTTCTGCAAGAGCTGGCAACCGTGCAGGCCACGCTGGTGTTTTATGAAAGCCCAAAGCGCGTTCATAAATTATTAAGTGATATGTGCGATGCTTTTGGGAAAGATCGTGCAGGCGTGGTCTGCCGAGAGTTGACGAAACGTTTTGAAGAGATTTCGCGCGGCAGTTTGGCAGAATTGACGGCGGCTTTCGACGGGCGCGATGTAAAGGGCGAAATTGTGGTGCTGGTAGACCGCGCATCTGTGCAGGCCGCCAGTGCCGAAACGATAGAGGCGGCTTTGGACGTGGCCTTGGCCAAAATGTCACTGAAAGATGCCGTTGCCAATGTGGCCAGCGCCTATGGCGCGGCGCGGCGGGATGTGTATCAAATGGCGTTGGAACGGGGGAAAACATGACAGCAAAGAAAGACATGGGCCTGCGGTCTTATCTTGCAGGTGTGGCCGCCGAATCGCAGGTTGCGCAGTATTATGAACGGTCTGGCAAAACTTTGGTGGCGCAGCGCTGGCGCGGCAAGTCGGGCGAGATTGACCTGATCATGCGCGATGGTGCGCAGGTCATCTTTATTGAAGTCAAACAAAGCCGCACCCATGCGCAAGCGGCGGAACATCTTACGCAGCGGCAAGTGGCGCGGCTTTATGCAGCGGCAGCCGAATTTGTCGAAGGCGAACCTTTGGGGCAGTTGACCGACGTGCGCCTTGATGCTGCGCTGGTTGATGGCGCGGGGCAGATCGAAATTCTGCAGAACTTCGCCGCCTGATCAATTGCATCTTATGCGGGCTTGCGTCATCTAGGATATCAGTTTCTAGGAGGCGGATATGGCGCTAAAGGTCGCTTTGCAAATGGACCCCATCGGCGGGGTGAATATCAACGCCGACAGCACCTTTCGCATCGCTTATGAGGCGCAAACACGCGGGCATTCGCTGTTCTTTTACACGCCCGATAAGCTGGCCTTTGTCGAAGGGCGGGTGATGGCGCGGGGGTTTCCGATTACGCTGCGGCGTGAGGTCGGCAATCATGTCAGCTATGGCGCGGAGGCGGAGGTTGATCTTTCGACGTTTGACGTGGTGTGGCTGCGGCAAGACCCGCCGTTTGACATGGGCTATATCACCACCACGCATGTTCTGGATATGATCCATCCCAAGACTTTGGTGGTGAATGATCCGTTTTGGGTGCGCAATTTCCCTGAAAAACTGCTGGTTCTGCGCTTTGCAGACCTAACCCCGCCCACCGCCATTGCCCGCGATTTGGCAACGATTCGCGCGTTTAAGGCGCGGCATGGCGACATCATTCTGAAACCGCTTTACGGCAATGGCGGCGCGGGGGTGTTTCGGCTTGATGAAAACGACCGCAACCTTACCTCGCTGCATGAGATGTTTTCCGCCATCAACCGCGAGCCTGTGATTGTGCAAAAATTCATCCCTGCGGTGTCAAAGGGCGACAAGCGGGTGATTTTGGTGAATGGCGAACCTGTTGGCGCGATCAACCGTGTGCCGCAGGCGGGCGAGACGCGGTCGAACATGCATGCGGGCGGGCGGCCCGAAAAGGTGGGCCTGACCCCGCGCGATTTAGAGATTTGCGCCGCCATTGGCCCCACTTTGCGTGACAACGGCCAAATTTTCGTCGGCATCGACATTATTGGCGATTATCTGACGGAAATTAACGTGACCTCGCCCACGGGGATTCAGGAATTGGAACGCTTTGACGGGACCAACACTGCCGAAAAAATTTGGCAGGTGATTGAGGCCAAACGCGCCTAGGATTTCACCCCAACGGCGATGCGAAAGCTGACCGCTTCGGCCACATGTGCGCCGCGCACGCTGTCCGAATGGTCTAAATCCGCAATGGTGCGGGCGACGCGCAAAACGCGATGATAGCCGCGCGCAGATAGGCCAAATTTCTGTGCCACACGCGCCAGCAAATCGCGCCCTTCGGTGTCGGGGGCGGCCACCTCTTCCAGCACGGGCCCTTCCAGATCGGCATTGACGCGGATGCGGTCGTGGCCGGCGTAGCGCGCAGATTGGCGTGCGCGGGCATCTGCGACGCGGGCTGCGACCACGGCGGATGTGTCGCCCGATGGGGGTAAATCCAGATCGGTATAGGCCACAGGGGGCACTTCGATGCGCAGATCGAACCTATCCATCAGCGGGCCAGAGATGCGGCCCAAATAATCCTCGCCGCAGATCGGAACCTTGGCGCAGGCGCGCGCGGCATCGGCCAGATAGCCGCATTTGCAAGGGTTGGCGGCGGCGACGAGCAAAAACTTACACGGGTATCGCACATGGGCATTGGCGCGGGCGATCACCACATCGCCCGTTTCAATCGGTTGGCGCAGGGTTTCCAACACGGGGCGAGGAAATTCGGGAAACTCGTCCATAAACAAAACGCCGTTATGGGCAAGGCTGATCTCGCCCGGTTTTGCGCCTTTGCCCCCCCCAACAATCGCCGCCATAGACGCGGTGTGATGCGGTTCTCGGAAGGGGCGCGTGCGGGAAATGCCGCCTTCGGAAAGCAGGCCTGCCAGCGAATGGATCATGGATGTTTCCAGCGCCTCGGCAGGGGACAGCGGCGGCATGATCGACGGAAGGCGCGCCGCCAGCATGGATTTGCCCGAACCCGGGCTGCCCACCAGCAGCATATGATGGCGCCCAGCGGCGGCAATTTCCAAGGCGCGCTTGGCGCGTTCTTGGCCCTTCACATCGCGCAGATCGCGGGTCTGCAGGGGGGCCACCACCTCGCCCGCCGTGGCAGGCGTCATCAGGGATGCGCCCGTGTAATGGCGCAAAACTTCGTCCAGCGTAGAGGCCGCCAAAACGCGGGTCGCACCGACCCATGCCGCCTCGGCCCCGCAGGCCTTGGGGCAGAGCAGCACGCGGTTTTCCTCGGCCGCCGCCATAGCCGCAGGCAGCGCGCCGATCACGGGGACAAGTTTGCCGTCCAATGACAATTCGCCCAGCGCGACGGTTTCCTCGACCAAATCTTTGGGGATGATTTCCAGCGCCGCCAGCAGCGCCAGCGCAATCGGCAAATCGAAATGCGAGCCTTCTTTGGGCAGATCGGCGGGCGAGAGGTTCACCACAATACGGCGCGAGGGCAGCGCTATCGCCATCGAGGCCAGCGCCGCGCGCACGCGTTCCTTGGCCTCGGACACGGCCTTGTCTGGCAGGCCGACAATGCCGAAATAGGGCAGGCCCGCCGCGACAGCGCATTGCACCTCGACCATGCGGGCCTCGACCCCATCAAACGCCACTGTATAGGCCCGCGCCACCATCACCCGTCTCCTTAACCTTCGTTAACGGATACTGGCCAATGGTTTACGATTGGTAAATGGCCATGAATTTTGGCCATGCCTCGGGGTCGGCGGCGGTTTTATCGCGGCAAAAGGCGTTGCAAAAGCCATAGCGCCGCCCGCCAAGATCGAAGGCATGGGTCACAGGCTTGCCAGAATAGGGGCAGGCGCTGTTTACGGTGGCGGGATTGGCGGCAAAATCGGCATCCGAGATTACCTGAGCCGCCAAGACCTGCGGGCTTGGCCAAGGGCGGTTGGGGTAATCGCGGCGGTAAAAGTCCTGATCCGCGCCATCGATCAGTCCCATTGCGCGCCAACGGCGAAAAGAAGGGTGGGCCAAATGCGCGTCTACATAGGCGCGGGCGGCAGCGCCCACGGGCAGGTTATAGGCGGCAATGCGCGCGGCCACAGGGGCAAAGAACGCATCCGCCGCGGAATAATCGCCACACAGCCACGCCGCTGTGCTGCCAGACTGTTTGCGCCCCCAATCCCAAATAGTTTGCAGGCGGTCTAGGTCGGCCAAAACCGCATCTGTCGGGGTGCATTCGGTGTAGGACACCCGCAGGTTCATTGGGCAATAGCTGCGCAAGGCGGTAAAGCCTGCGTGCATTTCGCTGGCCAGAACGCGGGCGGTGGCGCGGGCGCGTGGCGCGCTGGGCCAAAGCCCCGCATCGGGGTGGCGGCTGGCCAATTCCTCGGCCAAGGCAAGGGATTCGAACACCACAGTCCCATCTTCGCAGACCATGGTGGGCGCAGTTCGGGCAGGCGCGTAGGGGGCCAGCATGGTCGCCAACTCGTCGGTATAAAGCCGCGCTTGGCGCGTTTGCACCGCGATGCCAAAGGCATCAAACAGTAACCAGCCGCGCAGCGACCAACTGGAATAGCCGCGATCTCCGATAATCAATGTATATGTCATAGTGCCACCTTGCCTGAATATGCCCTGCCTAACGATCCTTGCGCGGCAAGGCCAATGATGCTTTGTGCGGAAGATCATCACAAAAGTTGAAGATTTTCGATGATTTTTAACCATCTGCGGCAAGTGCAGTGATCCAAGCGGGTTTGGCCTGCGTATCTGATGCAAAATAGGGCAAAGCATCGGCCCGTTTCATCAGGGGGTTAGACCATGGCACTAGACGGCTATACCGACCAAATCCTGCCCCGCGCGGCCCGCCGTGCCGAACTCTTGGATGCTGAAACCGAATTGCGCCTTGCCTATGCGTGGCGCGACCAGCGTGACGAGCAGGCCCTGCACCGCCTGATCACCGCCTATATGCGGCTGGCGATTTCGATGGCCTCGAAATTTCGCCGCTACGGCGCGCCGATGAATGATCTGATCCAAGAGGCGAGCCTTGGCCTGATGAAAGCCGCCGAAAAGTTTGACCCCGACCGCGGCGTGCGCTTTTCGACCTATGCGGTGTGGTGGATCAAGGCGAGCATCCAAGATTATGTGATGCGCAACTGGTCGATGGTGCGCACAGGGTCAACATCTGCGCAAAAGGCGCTGTTCTTTAACCTGAAACGCGTGCAGGCCAAACTTGCGCGCGAGGCAGAGGCGCTGGGCATGACGCTTGACCAGCACCAGTTGCGCGAAAAAGTGGCGATCGAGATTGGCGTGTCGATGGCCGAAGTGGCCATGATGGAGGGGCGGCTTGCAGGGTCTGACGCCTCGCTGAACGCCACGCAGGCCAGCGATGAAGACGGGCGCGAATGGATTGACGTATTAGAAGATGACGGGCCGAACGCAGCCGAGCAGGTGGAATATGCTCATGATCAAGCCCGCCTGCGCGGTTGGTTGGCCGAGGCGCTGGCGGGTCTTTCCGCGCGTGAGCGTCACATCGTTGCCCAGCGCCGCCTGATCGAAGAACCGCGCACGCTGGAATCTTTGGGGGCGGAACTGGGCCTTTCCAAGGAACGTATCCGCCAGCTAGAGGCTGCCGCCTATGCCAAACTGCGCCGCCATCTTGAAGGCGCTGCGCCCGAAGTGATGGCGCTGCTTTAGGCTGTTGAATTTACGCGCTGCCCAGCCTAGACCTAACGCATGGGCAGCGGGGCAAGCGCGATGGATCAAAAACGGGTTTTGCTGATAATAGGCGGCGGGATTGCCGCCTATAAATCGCTGGCGTTGATCCGCCTTTTGCGCGGCGCGGGCATGGCCGTGACCCCCGTTCTAACCCGCGCGGGCGAAGAATTTGTGACCCCTTTGTCCGTGGCCGCCCTTGCGGGGCACAAGGTGCATCGCGCGTTGTTTGATCTGACGGACGAGGCGGAAATGGGCCATATCGAACTGTCGCGCAGCGCTGATCTGATTGTGGTTGCCCCTGCGACCGCCGATCTGATGGCGAAAATGGCAGGCGGGCGGGCGGATGATTTGGCTTCGACTTTGCTGCTGGCCACCGATACGCCCGTGCTGCTGGCCCCCGCAATGAATGTGCGGATGTGGCATCATGCAGCGACCCAGCGCAATCTGGCCACCCTGCGCGGGGATGGAATTGGGTTTGTGGGGCCTAACGAAGGCGATATGGCCTGCGGCGAGTTTGGACTTGGCCGCATGGCAGAACCTGATGAAATTATGGCCGCGATTTCTGCGCGCCTGTCGGATGGGCCGCTGAGCGGGCGTCATATCATCGTCACCTCTGGCCCCACGCATGAGCCTATCGACCCCGTGCGATACATCGCCAATCGCTCTTCGGGGGCGCAGGGCACGGCGATTGCTGCCAGCTTGCGCGATTTGGGGGCGAGGGTGAGTTTCATCACTGGGCCGGCCATCGTGCCGCCGCCCTATGGGGTGGATGTGACGCGCGTGGAAACGGCGGCGCAGATGGCTGCCGCCGTGCGCGCCGCCCTTCCCGCCGATTGTGCTGTGATGGCGGCGGCGGTGGCCGATTGGCATGTCTCAAACGCCAGCGGTCAGAAGATGAAGAAAACCGCTGGCGGATTGCCCGTTTTGGAATTTGCCGAAAACCCCGATATTTTGGCCGATCTGTCCAAGGGGGCAGGCCGCCCCGCCTTGGTGGTGGGCTTTGCCGCAGAGACGCAGAACGTGGCGGAATACGCCGCGCAAAAACGCGCGCGCAAGGGCTGCGATTGGATCGTGGCCAACGATGTCTCGCCGCAAACGGGCATTATGGGCGGGGCGGAAAATGCCGTGACTTTGATCACCGATGCTGGGGCCGAGGATTGGCCGCGTATGGGCAAATCGGATGTTGCCGCGCGTCTGGCCGCCCGCATCGCACAGGCGTTGGCGGGCACATGAGCGTGCGGGTTTTGCTGCTGTGGGAAGATTGGGCAGATACGTCTTTGGGCCTGCCTGCCTATCAAACGGCCGGGGCTGCGGGGGCAGATATTTGCGCCAACCTCGCCCCAGATCAGCGCGCGGCTGGCATCACCCTTGCGCCCATGCAGCGCGCGGTGATCCCGACGGGGCTGCGTTGTGAAATCCCGCAGGGCTATGAGATGCAAATCCGTCCTAGGTCTGGCCTGGCGTTAAAGCACGGCATTTCCCTGCCCAATACCCCCGGCACGATTGACAGCGACTATCGCGGCCCCTTGGGCGTGGCGCTGATCAATTTCGGGGATAGCGCCTATACTGTGCAACATGGCGAGCGCATTGCCCAAGCGGTGATTGCCCCCGTTGTGCAGGCGCGGTTTGTGGTGGTGGAAACCTTGTCTGACACCGCGCGCGGGGATGGCGGGTTTGGATCGACTGGGCGGACATGATTGTCTTTATCCTAGCGGCGGTTTTGTGGGGTTTGGGCTGGGCGCTTGCCACCCCGAAATCCCTGCGTTGGGGGGCGATTGCGCTGCTTTGGGCGGTGGTTGTGTTGGTTCACCTTACTGCACCAGATGACTCCACTCTGCGCGCCAGTATCGGCGGCGATGCGCGGTCTTGGGGGGTGATTGGCGTCATCGCGGCGCTGGTGCTGGCCTATCGCGCGGGGCTGGCAATGCTGCGCAAACGTGCGGCGCCTTTGCCCGATGCCCTTTCATCAGGCCCCTTTGCTGCGGGCGAGCTAAATCGCCATTCCCGTCACATCCTGCTGCGCGAAATTGGCGGGGCGGGGCAGGCGCGCCTGAAAGCCGCCCGCGTTTTGGTGATTGGTGCAGGTGGTTTGGGGTCGCCCGCGCTGATGTATTTGGCCGCCGCAGGGGTGGGCACGATTGGCGTGATCGACGATGACGTGGTCGAGGACAGCAATCTTGGCCGTCAAGTTATCCATATGGCAGATGCCGTGGGTCTGCCCAAGGTGCAGTCGGCCAAGGAAACCCTGAACGCGCAAAACCCCTATTGCACGGTGCTGCCTTATCATCGGCGGATGGATGATGCGAGCAAGGGCTTGGTCGCGGATTATGACCTGATCCTAGACGGCAGCGACAGCATGACCACGCGCTATCTTGTTAACGCGGCCTGCGTGGCGGCAGGCAAGCCGCTGATTTCGGCGGCGCTGACCCAGTGGGAGGGGCAGATTTCCCTGTATCACCCGCCCCACGCGCCCTGCTATGCCTGTGTCTTTCCCACCGCGCCCGAAGCGGGCCTTGCCCCTGCTTGCGCCGAGGCGGGGGTGCTGTCTCCGCTGCCCGGTGTGATCGGCGCGATGATGGCGGCTGAGGCGGTGAAACACATCACCGCTGCGGGCGAAGGGCTGGCAGGCCGCCTGCTGATTTATGATGCGCTGGACGCGCAGGTGCGGACGATTTCTGTATCGCGCAATGCCAAATGCCCCGTGTGCGGCACATTGGGGTGAAGGCGCGCCCATTGCGCTGTGACACCTCGTTATGCCCCCGTCATACCTCCGTCACAGCTCTGTCACATCTGCTGGCTAACCTGCGGGCGAGGATACCCTCACCTGTCCCCACTGGCTGCGCGTTTGGCCTACCCCGTGCCCTTGGCGCGGGGTTTTCTTTGTTTCCCTTGCCTTTACGCTGCCACCCCGCCATGATCCCGATGAAGGAGAGCAAACGATGCGCAAGTTTCTGGTTGTTCTGGACGACAGCCGCGAATGTCTGAACGCCATGCGATTCGCGGCGATGCGGGCAGCAAAAACGGGGGGAGGGGTGCAGGTTCTGTCCATCATTCCGCCCGAAGAATTTCAACATTGGATGGGCGTGGCCGACCTGATGCGCGCCGAAGCGCGCGAGCGGATCGAAGTGCATTTCGAGGTGTTCGCCAAATGGATGCGCGACCGCCAAGGCGTAAACCCCGAATTGATCATCCGCGAGGGCGACCCCGTGACCGAGATTTTGGCCCAAGTGCGCGAAGACCCGAATGTCGGCGTTTTGGTGCTGGGGGCGGGCACAGAAAAATCGGGGCCAGGGCCTTTGGTCAGCCAACTTTCGCGCGCCTCGGGCAGTCTGCCCGTGCCGATCACGCTGGTTCCAGGTGATATGTCCAAAGACCGGCTGGAAAGCATCACCTGACATGGGCGCGCTATGACTGGGGATGATCTGGCGCTGGCGGGGGCGCTTTTGGTTGGGGCGGTTTTGTATTCCTCGGTTGGGCACGGCGGGGCCAGTGCCTATATTGCCATCATGTCGCTGTTTGGCATGGGTATGGCCGAAATCAAACCCACGGCGCTGGCGCTGAATATCTTGGTCGCGGGCATTGCCAGCTATCGCTATGTCAAGGCGGGGCAGTTTGACCCGCGCCTGTTTGGCTGGGTGGCCGTTCCCGCGTTTCCGCTGGCCTTTCTGGGTGGCTATGTCACCCTGCCCAGCGCGATCTTGCACCCGATCGTTGGCGCGGCCCTGATATTTGCCGCGCTGCGATTTTTCCTGCCGCTGCCCAAGGTGCGAGAGGGGGGCGGCGCGCCATGGGCCAAAGTGGCGGCGGGGGCGGCGATTGGCCTTTTGTCGGGGCTGACGGGCACGGGGGGCGGGATTTTCCTGTCGCCTTTGGTGCTGATGCTGGGGTGGACTGCGCCAAAACAGGCCAGTGGCGTTGCGGCGCTGTTCATCTTGCTGAACTCGGCGGCAGGGCTTTTGGGCAATATTTCAGCGCTGCAGCGGCTGCCTGAAAACCTGCCTTTGCTGGGGGCGGCGGTTGTTCTGGGCGGGCTAGTGGGCACGTCGATGGGCGTGCGCCATCTGAATAATCGCGCTGTCGCCTTTGTCTTGTCGGCGGTGCTGGTTGTGGCTGGCGTAAAATTTCTGATGACATAAGGCTGCAAGACGCCCCCCTCTACGCATCGCGGTATGCGGCGCGCCGGGGGGCGTCTTGCATTGCATTTGGTCTATTTCATCATGCGATAGGTCATGTGGCAGTCTTTGCAAGCCCCGCCAACTGCGCCCATGCCTGCCTTGATGCCATCGAGCGATGCTACGTCCATTGCGCCCGCTGCGTCAGCCATAGCCTTGGCCTTGACCAAGAAATCATCCCAATTTGTCCAAACCTCTGGCTTGGCTTCTGATTCTGGGTCTTGGGCGTTTACTTCAAATTTGGCACCGATTTGTGCGGCACCATCAACCAGCGCGGCCTTGGCCGTTGCTGCCGCTGCTGCGTCAAATGCCACTTCGCCGCCTGCCATGCCGCCCAAGGCCTTGGCCGCACCGCCGAAAGATTTCATCAAAGCGTGGCGCGCTTCGACATTGGCATCCGTGGCCATGGCGCTGGTAGCCGCGCCACCAATAAGGGCTGCGCTTAGGGCCAGCGCGGTTAAGTTCAGTTTCATAGGGTTCTCCTGTGTTGGGGTGTCTTTCGCGCAGCTTAGAAACCTTTGGTTGAACCTGCTACGGCAATTCGCCGCAGGCGGCCCCGCTCACGCAGATGTGATCTGTGGTCGGGCAAGGACGGGGGCGGGGCGAAATTGGCCGCATTTCGGATCGCTTAGCAGATGCGCCGCGCGGGCTTAGGCGGCAATGGCTCACCCAAAACCGCCCACCTGATGCAGGCTGCGTGAAGATGGCTGCGCGAAGATGGGCCTGCGCGGTTCGGCCCCCTCGCTTTTAACTGAAAAATGGAACATAATAGGAACATGTCCGCATCGCGCCGAATCATGTGCCTGTGGTTTCCCCGTTTGGCGGCCGAAAGGGTGCTGCGCCAACGCGAGGAGGTGCTGCCCGCCCCCTTTGCCATTGTGGGCGAAGTGGGCGGCGCGCAGGTGCTGGTGTCGGTCTGCGCGCAGGCGCAGGCGGCGGGTGTGCAGCAGGGGCAATCCCTGCGCGATGCCACGGCGATTTGCCCCGCGCTGATCCACCGCCCCGCCCATCCTGCGCGCGATGCGGCGTTTCTGGCCAGTCTGCGGCGCTGGGCGGGCAAATTCACCCCTTGGGTGGCCGAGGATGCGCCCGATGCGCTGGCGCTGGATATCACGGGCTGCGCGCATCTGTTTGGCGGCGAGGCGGCGCTGATCGAGGGGATCGCCAGCGACTGCGCCGCGCTGAACCTGTCGGTGCGGGCGGGCATTGCCGATACGCGCGGGGCGGCTTGGGCCTTGGCGCGCTATGGCGGGCAGGTGGCGCGCGCGCATCGAAATGGCGATGCTATCGCGCAAGAGGCCCGCGCCACCCGCGCCCGCGCATCCAAGCGCCGAGCCTGGGAGCAGATGGCCACGCGGGTGCGCACGGCCCAGGCGCTGGACGCGGCGATTATCGCGCCGCCCGGGGATATGGCGGCAGTGCTGGCCCCGCTGCCACTGGCGGCGCTGCGGCTGGACAGTGCTGTGGTGGATGGGTTGCAACGCCTTGGCCTGCGCCATGTGCGCGACGTGCTCGCCCTGCCGCGTGCGCCCTTTGCCCGCCGTTTTGGCGCGGGCGCGCTGCGCAGGCTGGATCAGGCGCTGGGGCTGGAACCCGAACCGATCAGCCCTGCGCGCGGCGACACACACTTTGCCACGCGGCTAAGCTTTCCCGACCCTATCGGGCTGCGCGGCGATGTCGAGGCGGCGATTGACCGCCTGCTGCCGCGCCTGTGCGATGGCTTGCGCGCCAAGGGGTTCGGCGCGCGCACGCTGCGTTTGCAGGCCTTTTTGGCGGGGGGCGGGATCAGCGCGATTGAGGTGGGCCTTGCCCGCCCTGCCGACCACCCCGCCCGCATCCGCCCGCTGTTGCTGCTAAAGCTGGATCAGATTGACGCAGGCTTTGGCATTGATTGCCTGCGCCTGCATGCCTGCGCGGCCGAACCCTTGCCGCCTCAGCAGCATGCAGGGCATTTGGACGCCGCCGAAAGGGTGCAATCGCGCGCGAGTGGCGACACCGATTTGGATGATCTGATCGGCAAACTGGGGGCAAAGCTTGGCCCCGAGGCGGTGCAGCGCCTTGCGCCCGCCGCCAGCCATATCCCTGCCAAGGCGGCGCAGCCTTTGGCCGCCGCTTGGGCCGCGCAAACCCTTGGCGGGGCCCCCGAATGGCCCGCCCCCCCCGCGCCGCGCCCGCTGCTGATCTTTCCCCCCGAAATCGTCACCGCCCCCGAAGAGGGCCCAACCCCGCCCGCGCAGTTCAAATGGCGGGGCCGCACATGGGCCACGCGCGTTGCCATTGGCCCCGAACGCATCGCCCCCGAATGGTGGTTCGATGCCCCCGATTGGCGATCAGGCCCGCGCGATTATTGGCGGATCGAGTTGGAGGGCGGCGAAAAGCTGTGGCTGTTCTACGCGCTGGGCAAAGACATGCCCGCAGGCTGGTTTTGCGAAGGCGAGGGGTTTGTCTAGGGGTAGGTTTTGCCCTAGCCCAGCACCACATCCGCCTGCCCGCTGCCCGCCACCACGCCTGCGAGCGCAGGGTTACGATGCAACAGGCGATTTGCAACGCCAATCCAGCAAACCGCCGCTTGGGTGCAAAGCGCACCGCGACCGACACGCTGGGGCACTTGGGGCGCGGCCCTGACGCGCCCGCCCCAGGGGGGCGGGTCGGGCGCGGTCAGATTTGCTGATGGCAAATCTGACGGGGAATGCGCGACTTTTCCCTCAATTCTTGATAAACTGTTCAAATTTGGTAGCGTGGTGAAACTCAAAGGGGAAAAATACGTTGGTTACGCCAGAACAATTTCGTTTGCACTATCATCGAATGTTAGAGCCGCGACCAAATCGCTATGCGATCAAAAAGGATACGGCGGATCCTTGGGGCGTTGTGATTATGCGATCTGTGGTCTCAAACGTGCAAGTTTGGCACGCTATAGAGAAAAGGAAGCTCACATTAGGAATCATGAACGCAAAAATGCGCACCCTGATTCCAGATCAAGCTGTGCCACCCCATGCAATTTTGGAAGTAAGCAATTAAGACTGTCTAATGTATCGCTGGGACATGCCCCAGATTGATGTGACCATTAGCCCAATGCTTCAGCCCAATATGAAGCACGTCATTCACGCGGTGGAGGCGGCTTTTGAGTGGTTTCGCGCCACAAGAACAGATTTGGCAGGGAAGTAATCTACCCCAGCACCACATCCGCCTGCCCACTGCCCGCCACCACGCGGCGGATATTGGGCAGGTCGTTGCCGTTAATCCATGCCCGCGCCTCGGCTTTGGTTTTGCCAAAGCCTGCCCAGCGATCCATTAGGCGGGCGACAAGGTCTGCCTCGGGCACATCAATCCAGATGGTCAGATCATAAAGGGGCAGGGCTTCGGGCCAGGGGGCCTCGTTCAGCAGCAGGTAATTGCCTTCGACGATCAGGATTTTATCGGCAGGGCCAACGATGTCGGCCCCCGCGCGGGAAATCTCAAGCGCGCGGTCAAACAGGGGAATAGCAACTTCGCCCTCGACCTTAAGGCGGCGCAGCAGGTGAAAAAAACCGCTGGCATCAAAGGTATCGGGCGCGCCTTTGCGGTCACGCATCCCGCGTGCGTTTAGCACGGCGTCGTCATAGTGGAACCCGTCCATGGGCACGACCTTGGCACCCGTGCCAATACGCGCGGCAAGGTCTGCGGCAAGGGTAGATTTGCCAGCCGCAGGCGGGCCAGCAAGGGCGGCGATGAACCGCCCTTGAGTTTCATGCGCACGCGCGGCGATAAGATCGGCCAGCGCGGCGGGTGTCATGCCTGTTCAGCCACGCCTTCGGGCACTTTGGCGCCTGTCATAAAGGCCACGGCATCGGACATCGAATATTGCTTGGGGTCGATCACGCAAAGGCGTTTGCCAAGGCGGTGGATATGGATGCGGTCGGCCACTTCGAACACATGCGGCATGTTGTGGCTGATCAGGATAATCGGGATGCCGCGCGCGCGCACATCGCGGATCAGTTCCAGCACGCGGCGCGATTCCTTGACCCCCAGCGCGGCGGTGGGTTCGTCAAGGATAACCACCTTAGAACCGAACGCCGCAGCACGGGCCACAGCCACGCCTTGACGCTGCCCGCCCGACAGGGATTCCACGGCTTGGTTGATGTTCTGAATGGTCATAAGGCCCAGTTCGGACAGTTTATCGCGGGCAAATTGCTCCATCCGTGGGCGATCCATCTGGCGAAACACTTTGCCCATGATGCCCGGTTTGCGCCATTCGCGGCCCAAAAACATATTGTCGGCAATCGACAGGGCGGGCGACATGGCAAGGTTTTGATAGACCGTTTCAATGCCATAGGCGCGCGCATCTTCGGGGCTGCGAAAGTTCACAGCCGCGCCGTCAAGTTCAATGGTGCCGTGGTCGGGCACAACCGCGCCCGACAGCGCCTTGATCAGCGTCGATTTGCCTGCGCCGTTATCACCGATCACGGCGACAATCTCGTTTGGCATGATGTCGAAATCTGCACCGTTCATGGCCACGACAGTGCCATAACGCTTCATCAGGCCCGTTGCTTTCAGAATGGGTTGAACGGTCATTGTGTTGCCCTCCGCAGCCATTGATCCAAGGCGACAGCGATGATCACAAGGCACCCTGCCGCGAATTTTTGCCAATAATCATCCACCCCTGCCAGCGACAGGCCCGTGATGAACACGCCCACAATCATCGCCCCCAGAACCGACCCTATGATCGATCCGCGCCCGCCAAACAGCGAAGTGCCGCCAATCACAACTGCGGTGATCGAGGCCAGGTTCACATCAGAAAACGCGATGGGAGAAACGGAACCGACCCGCCCAATCGCCACCCAAGCCGCAAAGCCGCAGATCAGGCCAGCGACCACATAAACCGAGGTCAGCACCGTATTCACCCGAATACCCGACAACATCGCCGCGTCAGGGTCATCCCCAATCGCATGCACATGGCGGCCCCACGCAGTGTGGTTCAGCACATACCAAAGGATCGCCGCCAGAATGATCAGGGCGATACCACCGTAGGAAATCGACGCGCCGCCCATGTTAAAGCCTTGGCCAAACCACAAAAGGAAAGGGGCCTGCGCCTCGATATCGACGTTACGGATGGATTCAGATTGCGAATACCACAATTTCAGCGCCTCAAAGATCGACAAAGTGCCCAGCGTGACGATGAAGGGCGGCAAGCGCATTTTGGTTACCAAAAGACCGTTGACCAGCCCCATAAGCCCGCCGAAGAAAAAGCCGATCAGGATGGCCAGCCCAACAGGTAGGCCCGTAACCACCGCCAGATTGCCCATAATCAGCGAGCAAACCACCAAGATTGCGCCCACAGAAAGGTCGATGCCCGCGGTCAGAATGATCAGCGTCTGCGCCAGCGCGACAATTCCTGTCACCGTCACCTGCTTTAGCACGGTTGACAGCGCGCCCATGCCCAAAAAGCGGGGGGCGACGATGGAAAAGGCGGCGATAGACAGGATAAGCACAATCGCAGGGATCGCCGTGGGATTGTTACGCAAAAAACCACGCAGCTTTGGCACAAGGCCGTTATCATCCTTTTCGAAACTTGCCACGGCTGCATCGGCCTTGGCCAGCGTTGCCTCGTAATCTGAAATGGTTTTGGTTGGTGCGTTTTCCGCGCTCATCAGCGTATCCCCCCGCTTATGTAAACTTTTAGGGTTTTCCCTATAAAGAAGGGCGACTGTAAAGCCGCCCTTCCTGTAATCAAGTTAAATTTGCGTGGGGATTAGCCCCAGCACAGCTCGGTGCCTTTGGTGGTGTCGATCGATGGCACGCCTTCAGCAGGCTTGTCGGTGACGAGGTTCACACCGGTGTTGAAGAAGGACAGACCTTCGGTCACAGCAGGCTTCGTGCCATCCTTTGCGAAAGCAACGATAGCTTCGATGCCTTTGGATGCCATCAACAGTGGATACTGCTGCGAGGTTGCGCCGATCACGCCCGACTTGACCGAAGCCACGCCTGGGCAGCCGCCGTCAACCGATACGATCAACGCTTGGCCTTCTTTGCCAGCGTTCTTCAGCGCTTGGTAAGCGCCTTCAGCAGCAGGCTCGTTGATGGTGTAGACCACGTTGATGTCTGGATCTTTTGCCAGCAGGGTTTCCATCGCGCGCAGACCGCCTTCTGGGTTTGCGTCCGACGATTCGTGACCAACAACGCGTGGATCGGTTTCCGAACCCATCACGGTCAGATCAGGAACTTCGATGCCGAAACCAACCAAGAAACCGGTGTCGCGTGCCACGTCAACCGAAATGTTGTCTTTGTTGATGTCCAGCATGGCGATTTTCGCGCCCGAGGTGTCGCCCATAGTTGCAGCAGCCCATTTGCCGATCAGCAAACCAGCTTCGAAGTTGTCGGTTGCAAAGGTGATGTCCTGTGCTTCGGCGTCAGCCAAGGGGGTGTCCAGTGCGATAACCAGGATGCCAGCAGCGCGGGCTGCTTTCAAAGCTGGGCCAACCGAATCGTTCGATGGGGTGATCAGGATACCTTTTGCGCCAGCTGCGGTGCAGTTTTCGATCGCGGTGATCTGTGGTGCAGCGTCGCCGTCTTTTTCGCCAGCGTAAGCTTGGAAATCAAGGCCAGCAGCTTTTGCAGCAGCCTCAGCGCCTTCTTTCATTTTCACGAAGAAAGGGTTGGTGTTGTTTTTGGTGATCAAGCAAGCCAGATCAGCCGCCGAAGCGCTGCCCGCCATCAGTGCCAAAGCAGCAGCGCTGGTCAGTGCGAAGGTCTTAAGTTTCATTCGGTGGTCCTCCCAAGGATCAGGGCAAATCGCCCCATGTGAATGCTACGCGCCCATTTGAATTGCTGGGCGGTAGCTGCAGACAATCTGATTCGCGGGCTTTCGTCAAGTTAAATAAATCAGATTGATTTAGTATTGACAGATGCCCATTCCCTGCGCAGGCTGCGCGGTAATTGTGCATTTTGAAAGCAGGGATCATGCTGATCGGGATATCGCCACTGTTGGGGCCAGAATTGCTGCATACGCTGCGGGCGATGGGGCATGGCGATGAAATTGCGCTGGTCGATGGCAACTATCCTGCTGCCGAACATGCGCGCCGCCTGATCCGAGCTGATGGCATTATGTTGCTGCCCATGCTGCGTGCTGTTTTGGCCGTGCTGCCCGTCGAGGCGGCAGGGCGAGCATCGCTGATGAACGACCCCGCGCAAAAGGGTGCGATTCACGCCGAGATTGACACGCTTTGCAAAAGCTGCGGGCAAAGCTTTACCCTTACGCCGCTGGCGGGAGATGCGCTCTATCCGCGAATCAAGGCGGCCTATGCGATTGTTGCCACATCGGAAACCGCGCTTTTTGCCAATGTCATTTTACGCAAAGCGGCGCTGCCTCCGCCGCTTGCATAGGGTCGATCATGTCGATGGACACCGACCTATCCTTTGAGAGGGCCATTGCAGAGGACTTAGGCCTGCGCGGGTCTAACCAATCTGGCATGCGCGATCACAACGAAAGGCTTGTGCTGTCATTGGTGCGCGCGCAAGGCGGGCTGTCCAAATCTGACATTGCCCGCATCACGGGACTGTCGGCGCAGACGGTTTCGGTCATCATGCGGGGCCTAGAACAAGACGGGCTTTTGGAAAAAGGCGAGCCGATTCGCGGACGCATTGGCCAGCCCTCGGTGCCGATGTATCTGGCGGCAGATGGGGCGTATTTTCTGGGGTTGAAAATTGGCAGGCGGTCGGTGGATTTGGCGCTCGTGGATTTCGCAGGACAAGTGCGCGCAGCGCGCAGGCAAGTCTATCGCTATCCCACGCCCGACGCCGTGGTCGCCTTTGTGCGCGCCGCGATGCCCGAAATGGCCCGCGCCCTGCCCAAAGGGCATAGTTCGCGCATTTCGGGTCTTGGCGTGGCGATGCCGTTTCAGTTGTGGTCTTGGGTGCAATTCATCGGCGCGCCGCAGGCCGAAATGGACGCATGGCGCACCCGCGATATTCAGGCGGAATTGGCCGCGGCCACTAGCATACCCGTTTACGTGCAAAACGATGCCACCTCGGCCTGTGGGGCGGAATTGGTATTTGGCACGGGCGATCGGCCGCGCGATTTTCTGTACTTCTACCTTGGCTATTTCGTCGGCGGCGGGCTGGTGCTGAATGGGCAGTTGGTGCTGGGCCGCACAGGCAACGCTGCGGGTGTTGGCCCCTTGCCCGTGCCCAGCGCGGGCGGCGAAATGCGCCGATTGCTGGCCACCGCCTCGATGTCGAAATTGGCCGAAGCGATGGAGGTGGTCGGCGAAGATTCGGCGCATTTGTGGGAACAGCACCTGGACTGGCGCGTATCGCCCGCGATTTTGTCGGCATGGTTGGATGAGGCAGCGCAAGGGTTGGCTTGGGCCGCGCTGAGCGCCGCAACCTTGTTGGAAATCGAGGCGGTGATGATCGACGGCTGGATGCCCGTTGCCGTGCGCGCCGAACTCACCCGGCGCACAGCCGCCGCACTCGCCGCTTTGGATATGTCGGGCATCACGCCGCCGTCCATCCGCGAAGGCACTGTCGGGGCCGAGGCGCGGTCTTTGGGCGCCGCTGCCATTCCCCTTTCGCAGCGCTATTTGATCGACCAGAACGCCGCATCCCGCGCCTAAGGACGCTTTGCTGCTTGCCCTTGCTGGAAGCGCGCAGTAAAAAATGTCAAAGCCCAAAGGGATAGACCATGAGCAAAGCCGCCAAGACACCCGCCGCCGCCCAAGATATTGCGATTGTCACCGCGTGGAAAGTGGCCTGCGACGGTGGCGAGGGCGCTTTGGGCCACCCGCGCGTGTGGCTGTCCATCCCGCAAGACACGGGCGAGGCGGTGTGCGGCTATTGCGATAAAATATATCGCATCGACCGCGATCATGCGCAGGGCGACCACTAACACTGCGCCCCTTTAGCTTCTCTTTTTCACAAATATCCCACGGGGAAGCGGCTTTGCTCGCAAAGCCGCGCGGGGGTGTGAAACCCCCGCTTTCAACCGCTGGAACACGCCCGCGGTTCGTGGCAATGTCCCCCCAGTATCGGCGGGGGAAATACCATGACATTCGGCAAAGGCAGCCATCTGCATCTGATCGACGGATCGGCCTTTATCTTTCGCGCCTATCACGCGCTGCCCCCCCTCACGCGCAAATCCGATGGGTTGCCTGTGGGCGCGGTTGCGGGGTTTTGTAACCTTTTGTGGGGCGAGATTACCGCCACACGCCGCGAAAATGCCCCCACCCATTTGGCGGTGATTTTCGATGCAGGGTCAAAGACCTTTCGCAACGACATTTACCCCGCCTACAAGGCCAACCGCCCCGAGTTGCCCGAAGACCTGCGCCCGCAGTTTGCCTATACCCGCACAGCCAGCCGCGCGTTTAATGTGCCCTGCATCGAAAACGCAGGGTTCGAGGCAGACGATATCATCGCCACCTATGCGCGCCTTGCGCGCGAGGCGGGGGGCACGGCGACGATCATTTCATCGGACAAAGATTTGATGCAACTGATGGGCGACGGCATTGATATGCTTGACCCGATGAAAAACAAACGCCTTACACTTGAGGATGTGGCCGAAAAGTTCGGCGTGGCCCCAAACCGCGTTGTCGATGTGCAGGCACTGGCGGGCGATTCGGTCGATAACGTGCCGGGCGCGCCGGGGATCGGGCTGAAAACCGCAGCCCTGCTGATCAATGAATACGGCGATTTAGATTCGCTGCTGGCGCGGGCGGGCGAGATTAAGCAGCCCAAACGCCGCGAGGCGCTGGTGGAGAACGCCGATCTTATCCGCATCTCGCGCCAGCTTGTCAGTCTTGACCCCAATGTGCAGGGCCTGCCGCCGCTGGACGATTACGCCATCACCAAACCCGACCCAGACACGATTATGGGCTTTCTGCGCGAGATGGAGTTTAACGCACTCACCCGCCGCGTGGCCGAAAAGCTTGGGGTAGAGGCGCCCGCAATCACCGCCGCGCAGGGCTATCAGGTGGCAGGCGCGCATGATGAAAGCGCGGCAGCGCCTGACCAGCCGCCTTTTGACCATGCCGCCTACTTATCGATCACAACGATGGCGCAATTGGAGAGTTGGATTGCTGAAATCCACGCCATTGGCCATGTCGCGGTGGATACCGAAACGACCTCGCTAGACGAGATGCGCGCCGAACTTGTCGGCATTTCGCTGTGCGTCCACGCGGGCCGCGCCGCCTATATCCCGCTGGGGCATAAGGCGGGGGGCGATGATCTGTTTGGCGGCAATGATCTGGCCGCTGGGCAGTTGCCGCTGGGCGATGTTCTGGCTGCGCTAAAGCCCGTTCTGACCGACCCCGCCATTTTGAAAATCGGGCAGAATATGAAATACGATTGGAAAATCTTTGCCCGCCACGGGATAGAGATTGTGCCCTTCGATGACACAATGCTGATGTCTTACGCCATGCAGGCGGGGCTGAACAACCACGGCATGGATGCGTTGTCAGAAAAATATCTGGGGCATAACCCCATTCCGATCAAAGACTTACTTGGCAGCGGCAAGGGGCAGATCACCTTTGACCGCGTCCCCATCGACAAAGCGGTCGCCTATGCCGCCGAGGATGCCGATGTCACCTTGCGCCTGTGGGCGATGTTCAAACCGCAGTTGCACCGCGCCCGCGTGACGCGGGTTTATGAAACGTTAGAGCGCCCGCTGGTGCCCGTTTTGGCGCGGATGGAAATGACGGGGATCGAGGTGAACCGCGATACGCTTTCGCGTATGTCGAACGCCTTTGCCCAGAAAATGGCGCAGCTCGAGGATGAGATTCAAACCGTTGCAGGCCAGCCCTTTAATGTGGGCAGCCCCAAACAACTGGGCGAAATTCTGTTTGATAAACTGGGCCTTCCCGGCGGCGAGCGGGGCAAGACGGGGGCCTATAGCACGGGCGCAGATATACTCGAAGATCTGGCGACCGAACATAAACTGCCAGGTTTGGTGCTGGATTGGCGACAACTGGCGAAACTGAAATCCACCTATACCGACGCGCTGCAAGACCATATCAACCCTGATACGGGCCGCGTGCATACCAGCTATTCCATTTCAGGGGCGGTGACGGGGCGGCTGGCCTCGACCGACCCAAACCTGCAAAACATCCCCATTCGCAGCGAGGAAGGCCGCCGCATCCGCGAGGCCTTTGTTGCGCCCAAGGGCCGCGTTTTGGTTAGCCTTGACTATAGCCAGATCGAGCTGCGCATCTTGGCCCACATGGCAAACCTGCCCGCGCTGAAGGCTGCTTTCGCGCAGGGTATCGACATTCACGCCATGACGGCATCGGAAATGTTCAACGTTCCGCTGGATCAAATGACGTCTGATATTCGCAGGCGGGCCAAGGCGATCAATTTTGGCGTGATTTACGGCATTTCAGGCTTTGGTCTTGCCCGCAACTTGCGCATCCCGCGGGCCGAGGCGCAGGGCTTTATCGACCGCTATTTTGAACGCTTTCCGGGCATTAAGGAATATATGACCGAAACGGTGAAATTCGCGCAAGGCAACGGCTATGTGCAAACTCTGTTTGGCCGCAAAATCCACACACCCGAAATTAACGCCAAAGGCCCAGGCGCAGGCTTTGCCAAACGTGCGGCGATCAACGCGCCCATTCAGGGCACAGCGGCAGATGTGATCCGCCGCGCCATGGTGCGGATGGACGCGGCCATCGCCCATCTGCCCGCCAAAATGCTGCTGCAGGTGCATGACGAACTTTTGTTCGAGGTTGATGAGGGCGCGGTGGCCGATCTGATCGCTGTGGCGAAAGACATAATGCAAACCGCCGCCAGCCCAGCTGTGACGATGGATGTAGAGTTGATTGTCGAGGCAGGGCAGGGGCCAAACTGGGCGGCGGCGCATTGACACCGCTTGCCTTTGTCACCCCCAGCGAATGGAACGCATGGCTGACGGCCAACCCTGATGCATCGGAAATCTGGGTCTTGATGCACAAAAAGGCCAGCGGTCTGCCCTCGATCACATGGGAACAGGCTGTGATCGAGGCGCTGGCGCATGGCTGGATTGACGGGATCAAGAAATCCTACAATGACACCAGTTTCATCCAACGTTTCACCCCGCGCCGCAGGGGCAGCGCTTGGAGCCAAAAGAACGTCGGCCATGTCGAAAAGCTGATCGCAGACGGGCGGATGACAGCGCGCGGGATGGCGCAGGTTGACATCGCCCGCGCGAATGGCGCTTGGGATGCGGCCTATTCGGGCGGCAAAAACGCTGACTTGCCGCCCGATTTTCTGGCCCTTGTCGCGCAAGACCCTGCCACGCAGGCCGGGTTTGATCGGCTGAACGCTGCGAACCGCTTTGCCATTTACTACCGCCTCACCACGGCCAAACGGGCCGAGACGCGGTGTGGCTTGACGCGCGATTTTGCAGTGTTTTACGCTAAGTGTTGCAGCAGTGAGGTTTCGCGATAGATGCCACATTCAGGTTTCGCAGACAGAGCCCACTAGATCAGCCCTTTGCAACTTTTAGAGCGCCTCTAACGGCATCGTCCAAACTGACGTGGATCGTGGAGTTCAGTTCATCAACACTCCCGTCGGGATAAAGAATATGGGTGACGGTTCCGTATGTGGCTGTGATCGGAACAGCTCGACTTTCAATTATCCGCCACGCCAAGATTGGCAACTTCCATACCGTATAGCCTAAGTCACCGTTCTCATCGGGTTCTTCGTCGTCGTGTATCAAAATTTCGATTGCCAGGCATCCAGTAGTATTTGGAATAACCGGCCCGAGGCATTCCAAGACTTCGTCATAAGGATCGGCGCTGATAACGTAGTGACCACCTCGGAGGTTAAGTATCGCTTTACCTTCAGGTGACCTTTCAGTTGAGATGATTGCGCTGGTCGCAATATGGCCTTTCTCGGTTGCAATGAATGCGGACATGATGCCTCCTGTATTTGATGCCAACGTTCAACCTCGCACCAACGCGGGAAAATGAAAACAGTAAATCAGCCCGATGTAGCTTAACTCACACCTCCTCCAACCCCTCATAATACCCCACCCAGCCCGTCAGATAGGGCAGGCCCACGGGGATGCCGTGGCTGCGATAGGTGGCGCGGGTGGTGCGCCAGTCCTGATACACACCCACCGCCGCGCGGATCGCGGCGTCCAGCGTCAGGCCGCGCGCCAGCTGGTTGCTGACCTCATCGGCAAAGTGGCGGCCATCGCGGCTGTCCAGAAAGGCCCGCACGCCCTCGGCCGCGCAGCCTGTGACCGCCTCGATCAGCGGCAGGGCGATGGCCCATGCGGCGCGGGCGTCTTGGCCGACGCAGCCCATGGTGCCAAAGAAACCGAAGACGGGGTTTTGTGTTTCCAGCATCGCCATCTCCCCTATCGCACGCTGTCGCGGCCAGCGGCATAGGCCGCCATCAGCGCCGCTTCGATGCCCCACACGGGCACCTCGTGGAAATCTAGGCAGTCGCGGTTACGCGTTTCCAGCGTTTCGATCAGCAGGTGCTGCGCCGCGATTTGGGCAATCAGGTGTTCCACATTTTGGGTCTGGTTGGGGGTCTTCATGGTCCGTCCTTTCAAGGTTTGGTGATGGACACATGGGGGGTTAAACGGGCAATTGAAGTGATCGTTCATTGCTCATTTAACCCCCTTTGGATCATCTTCCGACAGGGCCCAGATCAGGCCAAAAGCGCCGTCTTCAGCATGATCCACGCGCGCGCTGCAGCCAGTGGGACAACCCCGTTACCGGCTGCAGCGGTTCGGTCCAACCACGTGGCCACCCCATGATCCAGTCGCTGAATGCAGGGTTTGAGGCTTGGGTCCGATCCGAGTGCTTTTCCCCATTCAGCAAAGTCGCCCGGCATCGGAGCAAAGAGGCGGGGGCCTGCGGTGTCCAGCCCGCCGCGATCAACAGATCCCACATCACCGTCCACGCCCTTGCTGCCGACCAGATCCCGAACTGGTTGGCCTTTTCGTTGGCGTCCTTGCGAAACTGCAGCCCGCGGTCGGGCATCAGGGAGATCGAGGCTCGGATACCCGTCCCCTTCACCGTGGGCGTGGGCCAGAATGAACAGCCGCTCGCGGATGTGCGATGCGCCAACTTCCGCCGCTGATACGACGCACGCTGCAACCCGGTAGCCCATGCCTTGAAGCTCGCTGGCGACAACGTCGAAACCAAGGGACAGATGGCCGACGACGTTTTCGAAAAAGCACCATTCGGGTCGGACTTCGCCGACGATTCTGGCGACATCTGGCCACAAATGCCGGGGGTCATCGCCGCCCTTGCGGTGCCCCGACAGCGAGAACGGCTGGCACGGATAACCGGCAAGGACGATATGAACGCGGCCGCGCCACGGCCTGCCGTCGAAGGATCGCAGATCGTCCCATATAGGAGCCGCAGCCATGCTCTGGTCTGCCATCCGTGCCACGAGAGTGGCCGCGGCGAAACTGTTTCGCTCGACATGACACACAGCGCGATATCCGGGCTCTGCGATGTGTAAGCCAAGGTCGAGGCCTCCGACACCGGCACAAAGGCTGATGCCGCGAAGGTCTTCATGTCTTTTGGGGGGACGAATAGCCACACGAGAGTTCCTTTCCTGCGCGGTCTGGCCGCTGCGGGTGATGGCTCTGTGGCCTTAGAATGTTCAGCGCCGCGCATCGCGGGCACTTGATCTGAAGGTCGCCGCACAGGGCGTCTGCCGTCGTTTTGAACAGCAGACGCCCGCAGCTGGCGCAGCGGGTGTCGCACCATATCACAGGGACGCGCCGCCCCGAATGATCATCTCGGCCCGCTCTGGCACAGCCCCGCGCGCGGCAATCGTATAGGTCGTCTTGACCTCTTCGATTTCGAACTGGCTGAATATCTGACGGACCTCGGGAACATCGTTTAAGGACAGGATGAACCGCCCCTTTAACGACCCCAAGATCGCCGCCATTTCCTCAAACCGATCGCGCCCAAACAGGTTGCGACCATAGTCGTTCTCGCAGCCCCAATAGGGCGGATCGAGATAGAACAACACGCCCGCGCGGTCGATGCGGCGCATGAATTCCGCAAAATCAAGGCATGTGATGGTCACACCTGAAAGGCGCGAATGCAGCGCCTCAAGGTCCGATTCCAGCGTGGTCAAATTGAACCGCCCCGGGCGATCCGTGGCCAGTCCAAAGTTGCGACCGGACACCTTCCCCCCAAAGGCGCAGCGCTGCAGATACAAGAACCGCGCCGCACGCTGCAGGTCGGTCAGCGTCTCGGGATCGACGCCGACCAAACGGTTGAAATTCGCCTGTGTGGTGATCTGGAACCGCAGCAAGTCCAGAAAGGCCACATAGTGCTCTTGCAGGATACGAAACAGGTTAAAGACATCCCGCTGAGCGTCGTTGATGAATTCAGCCCGCGGACATGATGTCCGCCGCAAGAATATACCGCCCATGCCGACAAAGGGCTCGGCATAGGTCGTGTGGGCATCAGCATCCACCAAGGCGCAGATGCGCTTGGCCAGATTGCGCTTGCCGCCCAGCCATGGGGCGACGGGGCTTACGGGTTGGACAGGTTTCTTGGGCTGCATTACGGCCTCCTTTCGGTCTGGCGCACGTGGCGCTCGATCGTGGGGGCTCCGTTGGGCCTCAGGATGTTGATTTCCTTGCAGCGTCCACATTTGATGCGGATCGGGCCTGCGATGGCATTTGCCTCGGCCGAACATAACAAACGGTGGCAATTGCAGCAACGGTGATGTTTTTCAGCGGTGGATCCCGCTTTGGTTAACGAATTATTCATCCGAATCAGACCTCCTGCCGCTGCCCTCGCGAGGGTGGAGCGGCCATAAGTCTTTCCTGGTCGGCGGGGGTTGTGCAAACTGTTCCCCGTGTCGGTGGGGGGTGCAAGCCCCACCGGCCTCCCTTGCGGAAGGTATCTGACCTGCAGTCGAAGCAAGGCTTAGGGCATCATTCTGGAGCCCCCTTTTTGGTGGTAAAACGGGTCACCAAACCGCCACTGGTCAGCTCGTGCTCGACGGTTGCAATATGCCACAGTCCGTTCAATTCTAGCCGCGGCATCATTAACATCGACACGCTGGCCCCCGCCAGAAGGCCCGGCTCGAACCGCGCAAGACTTGCCTTCAAAGTCATCGCAGCCCGCGCCGCGCCCGCCAACTTGGCCTCGGCCGCGCGTGCGGCATCTGCGGCCGAGCTGTAGCTGTGGCGCAGGCGCAGCACCGGCTTGCCATCGCCGTTGGTGGCTAATCCCGATTGCCCTGTGCTGGCCACCGACCATGGGGCCTCGACCTTTTTGTAAATCTCGCGGGCATCAATCGAGTAGTTCCACTCGGTCAAACCACTGCCCAGCAGCACGGGCACGGGCAGCGCATCGCCCGCAGCTGTCAGCCCATCGCCACGCCGCTGCACGATCAGCGCGCCAGTGGTGGGTTTGGCTGTTGCGTCCAAATCGGCGGCAATTCGGGTCAGAAAAGCAAGGTCGCTTTCAGCCTGCTGGGCGAGATAGCCCCAGCGTGCCTGTGCGACCGATTTGCCAACCACGGGCTTGAGACCCGCGGCTTCCGCGATGGTTTTGACGATATCGGCCAGCGTCTTGTTTTCCCAAGCGCGGGTTTTGGGGGATCGAATATCCCCCTTCAAGTCGGCGGCGGTCGCACTGATGCGCATCACTTGGGGCAGGCTTGATCCCGAAACACCATCCACGGCATATATGCCCATCAAGGACAAAGGTTGGTCGCGATAACCAAGGCTGATTTCCAACTTGGCGTTCATATCGGGCAATGCCACGCGGCCTTGTCTGTCATCGACCTCGATCTCGACACGGTCAGCTTTACCACCATCCTCATCGGTGACAGTCAGCGACAGCAGGCGGTCGGCGAGCGATCCCGTCACATCTTGGCCCGCGACCATCACACGAAAGGCTGGCGTCATGTGCGCCCCCACAGGCGGATTTGACCCCGCGCCACGGGGGCACTCACGTTGGGCAGCAGAATGATCAGCCCAGCGGAATAGACGGGTCCAAGAGCCGCCAGCCCGGGGTTGGCCTCTAGTACGGCGGGAACATGTTCAGCACTACCCAGTTCGCGGTGGCAAATCAGGTCCAGCATGTCCCCATCAACGGTGCTATAGCGGATCAAAATAGACGATCCTCCCCATAGCTTTGCAGGCGCATGGAAAAGTCGATTTTGCGCGGTGCGCCATTAGCCATCAGCAGGCTGCGCGTCTCGGACACCTCGACGATACACCACCGCTTCCAGACCCAGCCAAGGCCATCGACAAGCAGCAAAGGCATGCCCAGCCCCGCCAGAAGGCGCATGGTTTCAGCCTGTCTTAAACCCCCTTTAAAATGCGGGTAGATTACCCCGTCCAAGGTGATTTCTTCGGCATCCGCCCCCAAAAACTGCAAGGCAGGCGCACGGCCGAGGCGATCTGCCTTGGCCCAACGGAATGACGCGGTTCGGGTGAATGTCTGATATTGCCCGTTGTTGACCCCGAACCGATATGGCCCCAGCGCCATCATCACCAAACCGTCAAGCATACTGGCCCCCATCATCCAGTGCCGAACGGCGCGCCCGCGCCATCGCCTCCAGCTCGCGACGTACGGCGCGGGCGATTTGCTGGGGCGACATACCAGGGGCGGCGTTTATGGTGATCTCGCCCACGCTTACCGATGTGCCAGCCCCGCCCCGCGTGCCGCGCAAACGGCGGTTGGGAATGATATAGCCATCGCTGCTGGGGGCGAACATCTCGGCACCCTGCTCGTTCACGCGGTACAGCATCCCCGCGCGCACTGGGCCACCCGTGGCCCGCCCCGCATCAATGCCATCGCCCATGGGGGAAGACAGGCCCTCGCCTACACCCGCCTGCGATGCCGCCCCGCTGCGCATCCAATCGGGCATAATCCCCGAAAGCTGGGTTTTCACCCACGCGATCATCTCGCCCAGTTTTGCCTTGATCCCGTCCCACAGCGACATCACCATCGCAATGCCTGTATCCAGCAGATCAACCGCGAACGCCGCATAAAGCATGTCTTTGACAAAGGACAAATCCCAGCCCGTCAGATACTGGATCAGGCCGATGGCCCCGTCGATCATCAGCTTGAACGGGTTGAATTCGGATACCAGTTTCAAGACGCCGTTCAGCAGGCCAGTGTCAAAGGCAGCGCGAACCGCGTCGATCTTGGCCTGAAAATAGCCGACGATCCCGTTCCAGTTTTGGTAGATGACATAGGCCAGCCCCGCGATGGCGCTGATCACGGCGATGATCGGATTGGCCATCAGGAACCGCCCTGCCATCAGGAAGGCACGGGCCAGCCAAAGGACAGCACCCGCAACCCCCATGGCCGCTGCCTTCAACGCCCCACCCGCCAGCAAAGCGCCGATGCGCAGCAATGGGCCAAACATAAACAGCAACGCGCGGCCGACCACAGATGCGCCGCGCGAAAGCATCCAAAGTCCCTGTGCAAATGCGCCAATCGTGCCACGAAACAGCACAAACGCCGCGATCCAGCCGACAACATCCCAACCGCCGATCGACAGCGCTATACCGTCCAGCAAGGGCCAAACCGCCTGCCATGTATCATAGACGCCTTTGCCGAATGCCCAGATTGCCTTGAAAGTCGATATGATTGCGTGGCCAGTAGACTCGGCCCATGCCTGAAGGCGTCCATCCGCTGCGGCGGCGTTCAGCGCCCCCAAAATGTCCTGCAAGCGGCCCTTGATCCAAACAAAAAGGCCACTATCCATCATCATTCTTTGGAAACGCGACCACTGATCTTTGATGTTCGAGACGACACCCTCGAACGTCAGCGACATATCCTCGGCCGCCCCAGCGTTCTTCTTGCCCAGCTCGTCCATCAGCAGCTGAATTTCCTTGCGGCCAAGCTTGCCTTTGGATGACATCTCCATCACCTCGGCGGTGGCTTTGCCCATCGCTTTTGACAGGATATCCCAAACGGGTACACCGCGTTCCAGCATCTGCATGGCCTCTTCGCCCTGCAGCTTGCCTTTGGTCCATGCCTGACCGAATGCCAGCACCAACCCGTTCATGGTTTCCACATCGCCGCCAGTCGCGGCCATGGTATCGACCAGCGCCTGCAACGACCCAGTCGTGGGGTCAATCCCAAAGGCGCGCAACTTGGCATAGGCGGCAACGGTATCTTGCATCTCTAGCGGGGTGCGGACCGCGAAATCTTCGATCCACGCCATCGCCTTTTTCGCGCCCTCGGACGATCCTTCCAGATTGGTCAGCTGCACATTGAACCGTTCGAACTGGCTGGCGGTGCGAATGGCGCTGGACCCAAATTGATACAGGCCAAACCCTGCCAGCAGGCCCGGTATGCTGGCCAACTGGCCCGTCAGCAGCGCGGCGCGGCCCGTCACTGTGCCCAAACCATCTGCCATCATCAGGCTGCCACGACGCACTTCTTGCGCCTGCCGCATGATCTGATCGCCGCCAATATTGCGCAGGGCGCGCATTGCAGTGCGCGCGGGGCCTGTGGCGCGGTCCACCAGTTTCAGGATCAGGGCGACATTCAGATCAGCCATGGTCAATCCTTATCGTCATCATTGGGCGCGCGGGCACGGGCCTTGTGCCACCAGCGGCCCAGCTCTTCGATTGTCATGGTGTCCATGTCGCGCGGGGCCCACCCAAAGACCACGGCAAGGTCTGCCATGGTCTCTTCGACATCATCGTGCCCTAAAGGCGGGGCGTCAGATTGGCCTCGGCCGCCAGTTGCGCTTGCTGGTCGGCTGTCATGAAAAAACTGACAAGGTTACCCGACAAGTTCAGAAAATCAGCAGGGTCAAGCACGGCCACCTCGGCAGGCAGCAGCGCGGGTTCGGTGACGCGCGGCAGCACCAGCAGCATAGCATTCACATCCATCTGCAAAACATCGGTCATCTTTGTCCCGCGCAACGCACCCACATCGGGCTTGCGCAGGGCGACGGTTTTGATCTCGGTATCCCCACGCTTAATCGGAGTGGTCAAGGTCATCGGTTTCATGGCGTTAATACCCCTGTTAAATGCCCATAGCGCGGCGAATGCCCGCCAGCTGATCCACGCCATTGATGCGCCGAATGCCCGCTACCAGATCGATCTCGTAGATCTCGACCCCGTTCATCTCGAGACGGTAGTAGCGAACGTCCCACATCAGCTTGAGAGGCGAGTTTGCCCCTGGCTTCAGGTCGCCGGTTTCCGCCACAGTCACCAGCCCGCCGATACTGGCGATGATCGTATCGGTCGTTGGCCCGTCTGGCGCAACCTGCGCGGGACGCAGCACCAGCTTTTTGCCCGTGGACCCCAGCATCGACAGCAGCACGGGCCGGTGCTCGGCAAAGGTCACTTCGGAACTTAGGGCCTCCATGCCCACATCTTGGCCGACGGGGCCATCCATGCCCGAGCCGCGGTGGGCTTCGGTTTGGATTTTCGGCTGCGGCAGCTTTGCCTCCAGCGCCAGCCCAAAATAGCTGAAGCCATCGACAAAGGCGTTGAAATTGCGGATTGTTCTTGGCAGGGCCATTTGGGCCTCCTTATTGGATTGTGGACACAGCCGTCACCAGCTCGTTGTAGTACGAGCCGTTGCGCTGAGCGCGGAAGGTCGGATGTTCCAACGGGGCGGGCGGCTCGATGTCAAAGTCGATGGTCAGCTTGCCCGCTGCCAGATCGGCGGCCGAGTTCAGTTCGGGGTCAACCCAAACCCGCCCGCCTAAGATGGCACCCCGCGCCTTTAGGCTGTTAAGGTATTCTTGCACGCTGTCACGAATGTCGCGCAGCAATTGCTCACTGAACGGGCGGTCCATTGCCCAAAGCAGCGCGGCCTCAATGCTTTCATAGACCATATCAGCGGTGCGGCGCACAGGCAGGAATGACCACATCGGGTCCGTGGCGGTCGAGCGGTTGCCCCACAGGCGGAACCCATCCTTGCGCACGATTGTGGCGATCGCCTTTTCGTTGAGGCGGTTTGCTTGCGTTTCGGGATCGCTGATTGCGAAGTCGATGGATCGTGCTGTGCCAACAATGCCGTTAATCACACGGTTGGACGGTGACCACCAGAACCCCTTGCTGGCATCGGTTGCAGACAAAACACCTGCCACATAGGCCGATGCGGGATAGACAGTGATTTGACCAGACGCGTCATCAAGCGCCCGCACTGCTGGATCGACGATATACAATCGATCCGATCCGTAATTGGCGCGGTCGGTCAGAGCATTGGCCTCAGTCGTATTCGGGCCATCTGCGATCACCACCGCACGTAGCCGCTGCGCCACAGCAATCAATGCCTGCGTGGCTGGCTGAGCCTGCGCGGGGGTGGCGTTGATGGTAAAGCCAGGCGCAGCAAGAATGCGGGGCACTTGGCCTGTCAGCGCCTCGGCGGTCAGCAAGGCATAAGCGCCTGTTTGTGAGGCTGCGTTGCCCGCCACATTTGTCACGCTCGCATCTTGCGTCAGTCCAGCCGCCACACGCACGACAATCATGGTCGCGACGCCTTGTGCATAGGCAGCATTGTAAGCCGCACGCAAGGTGCCCGTCGAACCCAGCAGAGCGGCCATTCTCGGACCCGTAATCAACACCGGGGTATTCAGCGGGAACATCTCGTCAATCCCACCTGATAAGGCAGCAGATGCGGCCGGCGCGACGACGCCCGACCCATTCCCGCCAGATGGGTAGGATACACTGACCAGGGCATTGGCCGCTGGAAGAGCTTCAATTGCGGCCTTTATCAAAGCTGCCGTTGAGGTGACGATGCCTGTGGTATTTGTTGCTAGGGATACGGAAATCGCATTACCGGTCACCGTAACAGCCAGCGGCGCGCTGTTCGCACCCGGATTGATCAGCGCGACGCGGACCAGATTTCCACTCGCCCCAGCCGCCTTAGCGGTAAAGATCAATCCAGCGTTTGCGGCACCAATTGCCAGCACAGCCGGCACAGCGGCAGGCGCAGAAGGGGCGGTACCAACAAGCCCAATGACAGACGAACGAACCGTTTGAATGGGGCGGATACCGTCGTCGATTTCGACGATTTCGATACCATGCAGGAATTGTTCGGGCATATCACAAGCTCCAAGGATGTTTCCTTGGAATATCGCTATATCGCGCGCCCGTTACCCCTTGAAACTATTCGGGGCGGCGGTTTGGCCTAAGCGATTTAGATGCTGTGACATCATGGCGCGCGCTGTTACGTTCTGTCAATTGGAAGCTTGTTCAGCCGAGCGACCCATGCGGAGAGGTCTCCCGGTGAAAGTGCGCTTGGGAAGGGCAGGTCAAGTATCCATGCGACCGTCTCGCTGCAAAACCAGCGGTCAGGCGCGTCTCGCCGCAGGTTGAAAATCTGGGAAAACAGCAGTCCCAGATAGTCATAACGCAGCCCTGAATAGGTCTGGATGGCGTGATGAAGCCGCGCCTCATCGGCCCATACAACGGGCACAAAATCCCATTTGGCCAAGTCGAACGCGATGGTCTTGCAGCGCACGCCGCCGTCGCGGCCAGACGCTGAAAACGCGGGGCGATCAATATCTCCCTCGACTGGACGATGGGGCGACAAGATCAGCTCGACATGGCTATAGGGGGATCGGGTTGCCACGCGGATGACGCGATCAACCCATGTTCCGCGACCCCGATAGAAGGCCAGCCAGATCACGGCGCCATCCAGATCACGGCGCGATGCCGAAAATCAGGTCGCCCAATGCCTCTGCCTGCGCTGTGGTCAGCCCCTTGGCCTGCGCGTAAAACGCCAGCAGGTTCAGAAACAGCGGGGCCATGCGATTGACCGATACCGCCCCCGCCCATGCGATCTTGGCGTCGACACGGGCCTCGGCCGGAAGCCCTGCCAGCGCCGCGCCGAACTCCGCTGGCCACCGCCCCAGCGCCGCCTCGACTACGCTGTCTTCTGGCAGGATTTTGGCTTGGTAGAGGGCGCGACAAAAATCGGGTTTCGACATCAATGCCGCCGCGCGCCGATCTTCTATTGTGGCGAGTGGTGGCGCTGCGGCCTGGAGTTCTGCCAACTCTTCTGACGAGACATCAATCAGCTGTGCCACGCCAGTTGTCAGGTCAAAAACGGTCTTTTTCATGACTACGGCTCCACGATGATCGTAATTTCACCAGCATCAAAACTATCAGTGCCCACAACAGTATTGAGGCGCAGTCGGGTGACCTCGGCTGGCAAAGTGACAACGCCGCTAATTGCGCCACCAGCCGCAAATCCCATCCTGTTGGTGCTGCCAGAGATGGTCCACCTATTGGTGATCCCCCACCGTTCAAACACCAACCGACCAGAATATGGCGTCGTTGCATCGAAAAACGGGCCTGACGCAACTGGGACACCAGTTGTTGCACGTTGGGGATCAGATCCCGTCCCAGCGCCCGCTTGGGCGCTGACATTCGTGCAGTCGTAACCAGAGGTAATCCACGCCGCCGCTGTTCCCAGCTGCACAATGGGCACCGACGCCCCATTCGTGCTGATATTGTCAACCAGAACAACGATACGGCTCGCAGCAGCTCCGTTGATCCCGTTAATTTCAACGGACGGCCCGCTGGCTGCTACAGCAGGCGGTCTGATTGCGCTGGGGGCCGCAGCCGTGGCCCCGACGACATACCATACTGTTGCGCCACCCACACGGATCAATCGCAAGGATCGGCCGACGCCCACAATGACAGAGGTGCTATTTGTTGCCCCGAGGTCGATCTCGTCCGTGCCCGCTCGTTGGACAGTCACAGCAGCGCTGCCCAAGTTCGTGATTTCGAATACGGCTCCGTCAGGTGCCGATGCGATGGACGGCAATGTCAAAGTTGCCGCCGAAGCGCCCGTGAATGCGAAAACCTTGCCCAAATCAGCAGAGGTCAGCGTTGTGTTTGAGGTAATGGCCTGCGCCGCGCGATAACCCGCGCCACTTTGCAGCGCTTGAAGTTGCGAATACAGAAATTGCGTCCGACGGGCCAACTGCAGGTGCGGGATGTTGTCGATGCCCGCCATTGTTGAAGTATTCGGCACGCCGCCCATGACTGGGTCAGTGGTTTCCAACTGATAGATTCCAGCCTCCCAGCCAGTCGGTGTGTCAATCAGGTTAGCCATTACGCCGCTCCATGTGCAAAAGTTCCGTCATAGTTGATCGCCCCGTTGCGCAGATGTTGCGCTGCGGGATAGGTCATCAGTTTTAGCCTCGACCGCGCAGGCGCCACGCCATCGGCAATGCGCCGCACCATTGCCGCCTGCGTGATCGTGATGGGGCGGGGCAATTCCAACCGATACTCGGCCCAATGATCAGGGCTGCCGTGCGCAAAATCGAACGGCACAAGTTCTGTCCGCGTCGAGCCTGCCTCGACCTGCGCCCCGTAAATCATAAACACCTCGTCCAGCACCGTGCCCGAGGGGTAGACCCATTGAATATTTGGGCGGCCCTGATTTCCGGTGCTGAATGCCCGCGTTACCGTCAACAGCGCAGCCGCGCCGACAGTGTTGTTTGTATTCCCTATAGTGGTGCCGACGGAGGTGGTCGGCGCGGTTTCCTCAATCAAAGCCGCACGCAGGCCTGCCCCAACCGCGACGCCGCTCAATTTTTGGACATAAAACGATGCCGTGAATGTCATGCCAGCCCGCAGCGCGAAGCGCCCTGCCGTAAACAGATAACCCGCACCAAAACCGCCAGAACCCGCTGCAGTGGTCGTGCCCTGCAACCGAATTTTAACAAACGGCCTGCCGTCTGGTAGCGTTCCGCGCTCAATCACGCTGGTTGTGATGCCTGCAGCCGTCTGCGCATTCGGCCAATACGCTAGATCGGTCATTGCCGTCGCGCCGCGCCAGAAATTGCCACCGCCGCCATTATAGCGTTGCGCCCCGTTGCGCAGTTTTAGGCCATATTTTTCGGTGATAATCGCGTCACCAAATCCTGCAGCCGCAATTGCGGCGCGCAGCGCCGACAACGTGCCCTTGCGCCGATGCACGGCAACAGAGGCCGCAATCACGGCGCGCTGGGTTTCCTGCGTCCACGCCGCATCCCATTCGTCAACGGACAGCGCCCACGCCAACCACGGCAACAATGCCGCAGGGCATGTGGTGGGGTTCATGATATCGGCAACGACAACTGGGATCGCCGCAATACGCATGGTGGCGGCTTCCACCGCCTTTTCGGTCTGGGTCGCATTCGGGGGTAACAGGCTGGTCATACCGCCACCGTCACATTTTGGGCGCTGCACCATGGGGCCTGCGACGTGGTCGTGACAATGTCGGCCAAGGGCGATGTGAGGGTCACCTGCGATACACCGGCAGTATGCAGCGCGGCATATATGCCCGACAGGCGCACTGCGCTGCCAAGGCCGTGTGATGCGGCCAAATACCTTGTTAAACGGTCTTGCGCATCTGCCAGCACCAGGCTGGGATCAGGCCCATCATCCACAGTGATTTGGGCCGTCACGGTATAGGTCAAAATCGCGGCCGATTGCACGATGACACTATCGCAAAGCGGGCGGACGTCCTCGTCATTCAGCAGCGCAGTCACGGCACCAAGAAGCGGCGCATCTGACGTTCCATCGCCCGTGCGCGCCAACACCGAGACCATGACAACACCAGGGCTCGGCGAGACGACCGAGGCATCTTTGACACGTGCGTCCTGCAGCGCATGAAACAGGTATGCCCCGCGCGGCCCCGCCGTGCTAAACCCTTCCAAGGACAGCTGCGCGCGGCGGCGCAGATCGGCGTCACTCTCCAGCACGGGGGCAACTGGCGGGATCGCCGCCGTATCGCCTGCCTGCAATGTCAGGCGCGCCACCCCAAATAGGGCGGCCAGATTGTCCAGATCGCTGCCCGTCGCATAGGCCAGCATAACCGCGCGGCCACCATCATTTACACGTGCCCGCAAGAGCATCTCTCGATAAGCACAGACCTGCAGCAGCTTGATCAACGGGTCGCTTTCAACAGCGAGCGCCGCCTCCAACTCGGGCGCTAGAGCGATCAAAGCAGCCGTCATCTCGGCAAGGATTGCCTCATAGTCCAGCGTCTCGACAATAGCGGGCGCTGGCAAAAGCGACAGGTCAAGGGCGGTGTAGCCACTCATGCGCCCACCTGTACTTCGATCATCCGATCGTCACCCGTTAGCCGCAATTCCATTCGGCCAGCAGAGGCGCTTAGCAGCTCGACGCGGCGCAATGCGAATTCTGGCTCCCACCTGTCGATGGCCTCGGCCGTGGCCGCATAAACATCCACCATCGTCTCGTCGTTCATCGGCGCGTCGATCAGCAGCGGCAGATCGGAACCATAGTCTCGGCGCATGACGCGGCTACCTTTGGGCGTGGACAGGATGTCACCGATGGCTTGGGCTAGCCGCGAAGGGCCATCAATCGTGCGTCCAGTTTGGCGCGATGTCCCGATCATTGCGGGCCTCCCGTCACGGAACCGATGCTTTCTGGATGGATATGCTGGGCCAAGCTGATGCCGGCAGCGATCACATCACCCGTCACGGTCACATCGCCGTCGACAAACAGATTGCCAATCAACCGCAGCGTGCCACCGCCCAAATCCATCGTAGGCGCATCGGCACTTGGACCCACGGCATTCCCGTCAATGGGCAGCGATCCCATGACGAAGGCACGGGCCAAGTCGCCCGATGGTGCTGCTAGGGTGACTTGCTCTCCGACACTGGGCATCCACTGCATTTTGATCGCGCCAGATCGGATTTGCATCACCGGGATATCCGCAGTTTCCAAATCACCAATCTGGACGCGTGCTGTGGCCTTCGCATTGTCGATCGACACCACGGTTCCGACCTGCAACATCCCGCCGACACGGCGATCCAGCTCAGCGGCAGCGCGGCTCATGCTGCACCCCCGATCTCTTCGCCGCCGACATAAACACGCGGTTCGATTTGGGGCGAAGTGGGCAAGTCTTCCAAGGAGACATCTTGCTCCCAAGTGATCGCCGTCAGTGCAATGCCCGATGCGCGGATCGCGGGGTTGACGATGGGTTCTTCGGCAATACGCTCGGCAGGCCCAATATCGGCACGGCCAAAACGGCAGTCGGGCAAAAGCTGCACGATCACCTGGGCGATATTGGTCGCGGCCACATCACGTGGCAGACCTATCGTGTCTTTGGTCAAAACGAACGCGGCCACCACAACGCGGTAAGTCCGATGCGGCCCCGCATAACCTGGCACTTGATCCAGCCGCAAACGGCTGATCAGAACGGCGGGAGTTAAGTATTGGTTCTTCTTGACCTCATCCAAGTCCAGCCGCCCGATGATGCCCTTGCATGTCGCAAGGTCAGGCAAGGCCAATTTGATTTTTGCCGCCACTATTTCGGGCAGCTCTGTCAGGGGCAGGGCCATCATTTCAGAAGCTCCTCGACGCGGTCTAGGACGAGGTGCTCAACCTCAGTCGCATTCTCGATCGACAAACCCAGATAGGGGCGCGCGGGGATCGCAGGATGCCCGCGAGATGTGTCCCCGCCGAACTGCTGGATCGCGGCATAGATCAGGTTTGAGCCGACGGCGATGTCCGTTCCAGTCACAAGGTTTTGGATGCTATCGCGCAGATTGCCATCGCCCTCCAGCAATGACCGAGCGGTCACCCTATTGCGCCGCTGCAGGCGCGAGGCATATTTGGGCGACCACGGTGCCCAAGGGGTGCCATCGGGCGCGGTCTTTTCATCTGTAATGCGCCGCTTGGTCTGGTCTTCAACGAGCGCGCCCACCTCATCGGCCAAATGCGCCAAAAGCTCTGGCGACAGCCGCGCTAAAGCCGCCTGCGCGGTCGCACTGTCGAGTTTGAATTCATGGACCACGCCGGTCATGTTACAAGTCCCGCATCTTGTCGCGTGTGAACAGCTTTTCAGGGCCACCCTGAACAATGGGCTGGGGGCCGGCATAGGGGTCGGGGGTCTCTGTTGGATCAGGCACGGGCGGCGGTGTCATAAAGACCAAGCCCGCTTTGCCCGCGCCGATCAGTTTCAAATGGCCAAGTGCATCTTCATAGCGGGTGCGATGTTCGGTCGTGGCCACATCAGCAGCCAGCGCCAGACGATACAGTGCGATATCAACGGTCAACTGTCGCAGGAATGTCGGCACCTCGTGCAAGGGCAGACGATAGCGGGTGCCGATATAGGTATCAACTTCGCCCCCCGCCGCCTCAATCGCGCGCGTCACTGCGGCTGCATCAGGCACCCCGTCGCGGTCGTGATCGGCCACAACCAGCGCATTGGCACCGTATAGCAGGACGATGTCGGATTGCGTGGCATAGACCATGGGTCAACTCTCCTCAGGTAAATCGCACGGCGAAAGCTTGGGCACATTTCCCTCGCTGTAAAAGTGGCGCGGGGCCGCCATGATCCCCGCGCCATGATCCCCCGGAATATCTACGGGTCGGATTAGTTGATCACGCAGCCGCAGGTTTCAGCGTGGCCCAAACCTCGGCGACAAGGCTGGCAGTGACGCCTTTGGTTTTCCCAGGCAGCACTTTGCGCAGGGCATCCACCTTCGGCAGGCCATCCTCGCCAAAGTCTTCGGACTGCAACTTACCAATGGCCTCTTTGACCGTCTCGCGTAGAGCGCTGTCGTCGATAACCGCCTGGGCATTTTCGGGCGCGGGGCCGACATGCAGCATCTTTTCGTTCACCAGAACATCCCATTCCTCTTTCGAGAATTCGTTGGGATCGACGATGGTGCCTTCCAAGGTGAAGGTGCGGCCACAGCGGCGGAACGAGCCATGCAATGCACCTGGCGCCGCCTTGATCAAAACAAGCTTGTTCATGTTCGATCCCCCCTTTAAGCCAGCCATGGGGTCACGATGACCTCGACCGCCTGATAGTTGGCGTTGGATGCCCCGCCGTCGCCGAACATCACCTTGACCGCCTTGTTCGCGGCGGCGCGGTGCGTTGGGGGCACGATCAGGTGTGTCGGGGTGATGCCCAACGGTTTGCCGCCATCGCCCTTGAAGGACATCATGGTCGCAATCGCCAAATCAAGGTTATCGCCCGTCAGCGCCGCCCCAGAGCGGTAGGCCTTTTGCCAGAACCCATAACCCGCATTGCACCGATAGCGGATACCATAGAGGTATTGGTCTTTGATAAAGACCGTGTCGGCGTCTTTGGTGCCTTCCATCGTGTCGAATTCGGGCTTGGACCGCTCTTGGAAAATGAACGGTTTGATCTCGCTCGAACAGTCCAGCAGATACCACGGTGCGCCCGCACCTGCCTGAATGTTCGACACCGAAGTGACAGCGCCGGTGCCGTCGTGGTTTGCCGCAACCGGATGGTCGACGTCAAAGAAAAACTGGCCATCATAGCAAGTCGCGGCGTTGCCGCCCTTGATTAGATCGGCTATCATTTTGTCGGGGTGCCGTGCAGCGGCTTGGCCCATATTGCGGATGCGTGTTCCCAGCGTTCCGACATTGTCATCTTCAATCGCGGTGCGGGGGATGCCCACGGTGGCTTCATAGAGACGGTTCGTAATCTGGTAGGAGTTTTCCTTCATATCCCTGATCACGCGGTCACCGACCCATTCGCGCAGGTCAGGGAAGTCGCCCAGCCAATCGTAGGTATTGGACGCGGTGGACGATGGCACCATCATGGCAACCGTGTTCCAGAACGTGTTGGGCTGCATACCCGAATAGGCATCAGCAAATTGCCGGCGAACTTCAGTCCGCAGTGCAGCCAGGGTAGCAGAGTTCACAATCGCCATGGCTTAGGCCTCCTTCTTTTTCGCCGCAGCGAATGTGGTGGGGTCGGTCCCGAACATCCGGCAGACCGCCAGTTCGGGTTCGGACAAGCCCCCTTGGGTTTCAGATTGATCGGCGGCGGATTTGCCATCCAGCCCAGATGACGGCACAACCACAGGTGCCGACGCGATATGAGAGGTGAAGCGGTCTAGCCCCCCTTCGGCGCGGCAGGCTGCGATATAGAAGTCCCGCGACGAGGGTGCAATTTTGCCGGCCGCAATTGCACCATCAACGGCCGTGTTGATCGCTGCATCGCGCCGGGCGGTTGCCTCTGCTTCAAAGGTCTGGATGCGGTTCAGCGCCAGTTGGTGATCGGCTACGGGCACAAACCGTGCGGGATCTGGCGTTTGGGCCGCGTTGCGCGCGGTGTCGCGCTCACCCCGCAAGGTGGTGATGGCAACAACAGCATCCGCCGCTGTTGCCGTAGCATTCAGGCCAAGGGCCTCGAGCACGGCTCGATCCATTTCTGTCTCCTGTTGAGTGCGGTTCAATGCCGCGAGTTCAAGGTTGGGTTCGTTGGTCAGGCCAGCGCTCATGAGCTTGCCGATTTCGCCAGTGTTGAAATCAAAGGTGAACACGGGCGACAGATACCGATAAGCCCGCTCACTCACGAGGCTGGCCCCCAGCGGCGTCCATTCGACACGACCCCAAATGGCCCCACCGCGAACTTCAAGCCCCTTGATCCAACCCACCGCTGGGGCAGGTTCGCCTTGAGGGGCCTTGATCTCAGATGAATGTTCGATGTCGATCTGCGGTTCTTTTCCGGGATCAAAGCGATCCACCACCGTTTGGGGATTGGAAACCTGCCACCAGCGGCCATCACGGCCCGTGATCTTTGGGCCTGCCGGAACCAGCATAACCCAATCTGGCGCGCCGCCAGTTTCGAAGTTTAGGGCAAGGCCCTGAAGGGAGAGTGCATGTTTGACCATAACGCGGTTCTAGCCGCGTGGGCGGGCTCCATACCCCTTGAAAGCTTTCGGGTGGAAGGGATCGGCAAAAACGGGCCTTAGACGCGCTTTGCTGGTCTCAGGTTAGACGGACTAGGCCCAACTCGGCAAGGCCCGTTTAATACCCCTTTAAAGGCGGGCTTTGGGGCCATCGGGCCGCATGGGGGCAGCCCAGCATCCCGCGTCTTGCAATTTCGGTGCAGATGCCTTACATTATACATGTGATCTGAGTAACTTTCGGACAGCCGACTTCGGGTCGTGATGGGGTGCCGGCCATCCAGATCACTCTTTTTCCAACTTGATTATTTTGTCACCGCGTCGAGCGGCATCGGTGGCGAATTGGGTGTCTGTAGTTGGCGTAATGCTCCTGACCCTCATACCATCGTCAAACCACAAAATCAGCGCTGTCGGCTTTTCGGACTTCTTGGCTTTGCTGCTTTGCCTGAACGGCATATTTTGATCGAACGGGATCAAAACTCTCAGGGTCTTTTTACCATCATCGCGCAGCTCCACCGCCGCAAGTTCTGACAGATGCACATTCGCAATCGTCGCCATCAGTGATTTGCGGAACGCGACATCGCTTGGCCGGTCAGCTTTGTCAGTCACTAAATGTGCAAAGCTGTCATGATTAACCCAGATAATCGGGCTATCCACTTCGGCAGCAGATGCAAGTTTAGCGGGCAGTATGCCAACGGGCGCGCGCCCTTCTGCCCCGCTCATGATGCGGCTGACCGCCCAACTGGTGGCAATGTCCCGCAGCGCCGCATGGGCAAATTCGGGTGGCATCTGATCAAGTTTTTTGCCAAGCAGCGCCTCCATCCCCTCTAGACGCAGCTTACCGGGATTGCGCTCCCACCCGGGGTCTATCCCTACGGGCACAATGCGGCGATCCCCCGTGCGCGGGTTTTGCCAGATCGTATCAGGCACATCGGGCGTGGCGGAAATACCCCTACGCTCTGCCTCGCGTTTAGTCACCTGCCTAACCCAGCACTTGCAGCCCCACCCATTGGGCGGCATCCACTCATCCCAGAACGGGCTATCCACGGACAGAATCATCCCGGCCTTTTCAACATGGGCATGTCTGTGCTGTTCGCTAGGGCCAAGCCGATACTCCAGATATGGCAGCGCGGCCTTGGTCCGCTCGATCCGTTCCCACTGCCCCGCTGCGCGGGCCGTGCGCAGGTTGGCATTATAGATCGTCCTCAATCGGCGCGCAGGGCTGCGCTTGATTTCCACCAGCTCGCCTGTCAGCGGGTCTTCGTATTCGCGTTTGCCCAGCCATGCGGCCAAGGCGGGGCGCTTCATCCAGTTCTTCTGAAATTGGGTAAATGGCAGGCCCTCGTCCAGCGCCTTCAACGCTTCGGCCTTTGCCGCCATAACCAGATCAATCTCGGTCATCTTGGCGGCGGTAAATGCCACCGCGTGTTCTTCTGGCTCGACATCCAGCCAACTGAATGATGGCTTTAGCCCTTTGTTTTTCAGAAACCGCGATGCTTCTGGTGGGGGACCAGGATCAAAGCTGTATCCTGGGCGATCAGGATAGTCGTCAGCCATCCTTTGCATCCCCAAGCGCGCGCGCCTTAAACATCCCCTTGACCAGCGTATCCACCAAGACCGCCGTCGGCATTGACGACAGCGCGGCTGGCAAACGGGCAATTAGATCTTCATAGCTTGTGGCCTGCTCAACCTCGGCGCGGATCGCGACCTCCATTTCGGCTGACAGCTCTTCCCAATCGGCCATCATCTCCTCTTCGATCTCGGTCAGATCGGCTTCGGTTCCTCTGTCCATTTGGTTGCGTGCGACCCTTTGCTTGTTAGACGCTGGGCCTTTATCACTTTGCTGGACGCCGCCGCCTGCAACCTCGTCGCCTTCGACTGGGTCGCTAAAGCCCAGCTTGCCGCGCAGCTCGACCGCGCGGAACTGAACGCCGCGATCCATCATCTTCGCGGCACCTTCGATCTTCACCGCGATATCTTCAGGCTCGGCAATCTCGATCTGGATTTCGGGATAGTCGGCTTGCACCCCCCAGTTCCAGTCGACGTAGGGCTTTACAATATCGCGATTGATCGTGGCGGCCACATCAATGGCATCATCACTGGCAATGTCGTGGCGCACCTCGTTGTGGACATTGGCTTGCGACTGGCTAGACCCGTTGTCGGTGGTCATGGTCTGGCCCAGCACCGCCTTCGAGACTTGCTCATCGACCCAGCGCGCAAGGCTTTGGAACACCACGTCGGTGCCTTGCAGCGCGATGCCTTTGACGAATTCAATCTCCATCGACTTGGGCAGCACCGCAGCCGCATCCGTGCCGATATTGGCCACCGCCCGAAACAGCGCTTCGACATCTGTCTTGGTTGCCTCGGGTCCATAGCGGCCCAGTCGCAGCGGCAGACCATAGGTTTCGACAAAGGCCATCCAGTCCTTCAGCGTATAGGCTTTGCACATCCAGCCGAATGCGACCAGGCGCGCGATGCCGCCGCGGCGCGTCAGCCCGGACTTGCCCGATGCACGGTGGATCGCCCACTTCGCTGGCCACAGTTCCTCACCTTTGACAGGCGCGGTCGTGGTCAACAACCGCAACTCTTCTTCGTCATCACCAAAGGTGAAAAACCGTGGGTCGCGCCAGACAAAGCTGCGCGGCTTCCAGCGCTTAGGCTTGCTGGTATCCCAGTTGATTTCTACCGCAGAATACGATTTGCCAATGGCGTCCAGCAGGTCTTTAACCAGCCCTCTAAACCCCGTGTGCCCAGCGATATCGCGCGTCACCGCCGCTGCAATCTCTTGCGACTTTGCATCCTCGCCCGCCGCCTTGACGGTAGGGCGCACGCCCGAAACGGCCCGCTTGCGGATGCCAAGCAGCGCGCCATAATGCATATCACGCTCTTCCATCTCTTCGGCCAGCGTCAGATAATCGCGGGTGCTACCCAGATCGCAGTCGCGTAGGATCGCCGCCAGGCGCACGGGTGTCAGGCCAGATGCGGCGGTGTCATGCCAGACCTGCCGAACCGACGTCATGCCACCTTCGATTTGCGTCTGTGCCATCTGCGTCCGCTGCATGGGGCGGCCATAAGCATCCAATAGGGCCATTACCAAAGTCCTTTCGTTGCGCCAAACCCAGCGGTCATCTTGAAATCGCGATCTTCAAGCGCCGTGGATTTGGGAACAGGTGTATATGCATAGGGCTGATACGGGGTTGCGGCGGCCGAGGTTGCCAGCGCATAGGCCCAAAACCTGTCGGCGTGGCCATCGGTTTCCCCATCGGCGACCAGCCGCGCGATGCCTGTCGATCCGACGACTTTCTGGATCGCGTGCAGATCAGCGCGCAAGGCCACGTCCCCCGCTGCAATGCGCAGGCGTTTGTCCTGAAATCGCTCCTTCAGGCCGGTTGCCATATCAAGCTTGGACGCGGTTGTGAAAAGCACACCCTCTACGCGGCTCTCGCCATGCCGCCGCTTGGCATCCTCGACAGGCTTTTCGCCCATGCCCGTCTGGTCATGGCTCGACCGCACCACGCGGTAGCGCCGATAGACATCATCCAAAAGATGGTCCTGTTTGGCAAAGCTAATGCGCTTCTTGGCAATCACCTCGCGCGTCCATAGCACATCGCCCACCTCCTCAAGCACCACGATCACAAACAGGTCATTGCGCGCCGCCACGTCCACGCCCACAAAGCATGGCCCGCCCTGATACAGGGCAGGCAGCCCCGCCGCTGGGTGCTCGCAGGATGCGATCAGGTCATAGTCCAGCCATGCGCTGGCCTCGTCCATCCACTGCAGCTCGTATTCTTGTTTCCAAGCATCCTCGTCCGCCATGCCTTTGCGCAGCATGTCGATATCGCGGTCCAGCCCTTGGGCCACCGCCTGATAGATATCCACCACATGGCGCGACCAAACGCTGCCCTCGGCGGTCATCAGCTCGTAAAACTTATTGCCCTTGCCATTGGGTGTGCTGATCACGCGCAGCTTTTGTTTGCCCTTGGATATAACGGGGAACAGCGCCGCCCATATGTCGCGGCTCTTGGCGTGAAAGGCGAACTCGTCCAGGATCACATTGGCCGAAAAGCCGCGCGCGGTGTCGGGGTTGGCAGGCAAGGCAGTGATGCGACTTCCGTTGGGGAAGGCAACCTCCAAGGCCTTGTAAACCGCATCAGGCCCCTTCTCTTGCGGCGCGCGAAATTCGCCTTCGCTAAAGGTCGGCTCGCCCCCTTTAAGCAGGGTGTTATACACCTCATAATAGGCCTTGGTGAACGGCTTGATTACCTCGGTCATCATCTCGGCCGCCTGCCGCTCGCCGCGCGACAGGATCACCCAGCGCGTCTTTCGATCCGCGGCCCAAGCCGTAAAGCAATCATCAGCGCATTCGCCGCCAGTGCTGAAAGTTTTGCCCGTCTGGCGGCTGAACATGCCGATCTTGAACCGCGCTTGGTCTTCGATCCATGCCCGCTGGTAGGGCAGAAACTGGATGACGGGTTTCATGCGCCAATCTGCAGGCGGTCTGCCTGCCCCCCGACGCCGTGCGCCAGCTTTACACGGCCCCCCGCATCATAGCCAAGCAAGGTGGCTACCTTGTTCCGCTGTTTGGCCTGTGCAGGCTGGACAGAAATTCCCCCTGGGAACATCTGGTCGCGCGCCTCAATGGCGGCGCGGCAGGCAGTTTGGGACCGAACATCAATGAAAAGGTTCCACAGGATAAGCGACAGACGCGTAACCATCGCCGCAGTAAAGTCCTGCACTGCGCGGCGCTTGCTTTTGATCGACCGGCGACGACGGTAGTTCTGGCTTTCCTTGTAGCCTGCGATCTCTTTATCGATGGCACGGTTCAAGACGGTGAACAAATAAGCGGCAATTTCTGGGCCCGGACCTTGACCAACAAAACTGGCGAGCCCGTTCGAAGTATAGATCAGAGCGGTATTTGTGTTCGCTGCCAAGCCCCCCCACAGCCGATCACGCACGCCGCGGCCGCGCGTTTTGGATGGCGCGTCGACCTTAGTGAACAGGACGTCAGCGGCTGATAAACCATGTTCCTGCATCAGCTTGGCTGCCTTTTCGGCGGCGGCAATGGCCTCGGCTTCCGAACAGCCAGCTGAACGGGTCATTTGCATCAATGCTGCGATTTTCTTCTTTATGGTTTCGCTCATTCCGCAAACCCCATGATGCGCCGTGCCTTGGCAGCGGCCTCTGCGTCGATGTCGCCCGCCGCCACAGCCTCATCCAGCTTTTTCCCCTGCTCTTTGCGCTCCTTGTCGCGCAGCGCTTGGACAATGCCCGAACTGGACATCACGTCCTTCATCATGCGCGCCAGAAAGTGCAGGTTCTGGGGGCTGATCTCTGTGCCCTCTTTGTTGATTTCGGTTTGCATGACTTTGAAGGCCAAGGTGGTCAGCATCTGGAACAGCACGTTTTGCCGCTGCGCCTGGTCGTCCAGCCCCATCTCGCCCAGCCATTCCTTGGCCCAGTCGGATGCCTGTTCTTGCAGGCGCACAAACTCGCGGTACTCGGACCCGAACTCATGCAGCGCCGACTTGCGGATGCGGATTTCAGATCCCGCCTCTTCCAGCTTCCAGTTCAGGTCTTCGGCCAGCGCCTCATAGTCGCCAAAGCCGCGCGCGACCAGCGCCTCTTGCAGCCAGCGACGCAGCTCGGGTGGCATCAGATCGACTTTGCGGGGCACGGGCATGGGTTACACCCTTGGGCTGGGGCGCTGAATTTCTGGATGTCTCGCGCGCCCCAAGGCGATATCAACCCCGCGGGTCGTGGCTGTGGCCACCCAGAAATCGGACTGACCAGCAAGGGTGACGAAGCCATTTTCCCCCAGCCACGCCAGTTCAGTGGTGGTCTGGTCGCGGGTCGTGTCAATGCCAATGCTGTTGCTGTTCAGCACATCGGTCAAGATCGATACATTGGAGGTGAAAGTGTGACTTTGCTCTAGAAACCGCAAAATCGCCAACCGGCGGTGCTTTCGTAACGTGGCTTCGTAATCGGTCATTTCTTGCCATCCAGTAAGTGTTGTTCGTGGCGGGCAACGATGGTTTCCACGCGCGTCATGATATCGGCTTGGCCGCGGATGATGGCCGACATGGTTTTCATCTCGCCCCGCAGCTCAGCCATCGCGACCTCAAGCTGATGCATATCCTCTGTCGTTGGCAGGCTACCTTGGGCTTGCTCTAGTCCCGCGATCTTCAGATCGTGCTTGTCGACGCGGCCGATGAGATCATCCACGCGCTTGCCGACGGTTTTCGCGGGCGAGGAAACATAGCCCCAGATCGTGCCAACGAATGACATGACCAGCATGATCGCCCCGATCCAAGCGATTGCCCCTTCAAAGTTCAGGCTGCCATCCATCAGCGACCACCGAATTTCGCCGCCAGGTCTTTGACCGTGTGCCCGCCCATATAAAGGCCCATGTAAAGGCCAGAGAGTTGGATCAAATTGTCAAAGGGCATGGGCGGCAGGGCGGTCTTCCAAATGGCATTGGCGATATGCAACAGCACCGTGTTCCACAGCCAAAGGAAACCGAGCATATACATGCCAGCCGGCCGCCATGCTCTGACCCAAGTCGGTCCTTGGCTTTCAGCCAGCACAGTTGCAGCGGATGCCTGAACTTCGGCGACATACAGCTGCACCAATTCGGGGCTGACCTTTTCAATGTCGCTCATGGCTTCGATGATTTTGCCGGGCGCCCTTGTCGCCTCTTCTTCCATCGCCTCCGGTGCGACACCAGTGCGCGCGGCAACGCGGGCCAAAACCTCGCCCGCCAAACGTCCATCGTCGTGGCCCAAGCGGTTTTGTAGGGCGGCGGTAACTATTGGCAGGCCTGCCTGAATGGCAAGTTTAAGCAAAGCACTCATTGCCACCCCCATCGCGCAGCGCAGTTTCAGCCTTGGTATTCATCAGATACTCCTCAGGATTTTCGCAATTTTGGGAAACGGGTCCTGCACCTTGGCGGCAATCGCATCGCGGTAATGCCATGCCTGCCACAGCACCCACGCCAGCAGCACCGCGCCCGCCAGCGCATCGACCCACGGCATGGCCGCTGTCGCGGGCGCAGGCAGCGCGGCAAGGCCCGCCACGCCAGCACTGGCAGGGGCGGCAAGGGCTGCCTTGCGCGCGGCATCCAAACGGCGCTGCAGGGTGGACAGGGTCGCGCGCCCGATGATGCCGTCAGGCGTTAAATCATGATCGCGCTGGAACTGCTGAATGACGCTGGAGGTGATGGGCGATTTGTCCCCGGCTGGCCAATATCCAAGGCGGGAAAATGCCGTGATCGCTGCCTCCATTTCCGCGCTGGACAACGGCAAGGCCCAAATAGCTGGGGCGCTCGCAGCGCGCGGTGGCAGGGGCGCGGGCGCACCCCGATAAATGCCATCAAACATGATCTCCAGCTCACGATCACGCCGCCGCGATAGCGCGGGCAAAACCCGACCATCCGCGCGGTTCCACTGTCGAAAGCTTTTGGAAATCGCGTCCCGCCCTGCCTTGGCACGCCACAGCTTGACCCAGCTTGCGCGCGCGATGGCCCCTGTGTGCCAATGGAAACTGACAGCCGCGTCAAACTCCTGCTGTTTGGCCAGCGGCATTTCCCGCGCCACCGCAGGTTCATAGCTTTGCCGCAGCGCCTCTTGCAGCATGTTTTGCGATTGGGCGCGGGTGATCACCATGCCCGGCCCGATCTTGCCGACCCCCGCCGCCAAGGTGATGCCAACGCCAATCGTCCACACCCCCGCCACATCGCGGTAGGATTTCAGCACCTCACCCTCTTCTAAGGTCAGCGCGGCGATACCTTTTGCGGATGTTTGCATGACGATTGTCTCCGGACCTATGACCAGACAACAATCGCAAATTGTGGGGGGTGGATGCGCCCTTGAAAGATTTCGGGTGGGTGAATGCGTCGCAACTCACGGATGCCCTTAGTCTGCCCGATTGACCTAGTCTCTGTCAAATGGCAGTCGATATTGCCGCTCGCCCGCCTCGGCTTCGATCTCGGCGCGGTAGTTACTAACTGTGCGGGTGTGCAGATCGCAGGCTATTGCCACCTGCTGTAACGACGCGCCTTTGCGCAGCATGGATTTGGCCTCATCCTTGCGGCGGCGCGCACCCCGCATCGATCCACAAGGCAGGGTCACTTTGCCATGGCCGATGCCATTGATAATAAGCTGTGCTGCTTGCTCACCGATCACCTCGGCCAGCCTAGACCCGTGCGCGCGGGTGGGTAGATTGACCTGACATCCGCCCCAGCGACGCAAAAGGGCAGTCGTCAACTCGACACCGATCAAGGCTTCGATCTCGCCCGCAATACCAGGGAATGTCGTCATTTCGGCACCTCAAAAAGAGGCGATCCGTCGTTCCTTTCCAAAACGGTCACGACGACCAGCGCGGCTGCGGTCTTTTTCACCACAAAGCGGTGCCCGTCCACGACCACGCTCTGCGCGCCGATACCCGTGACATTTTGCACCATGCGGCGCTGGATATCGCGGCGCAGGCCCTCGACATTAAATCCGCCCACCCGCTCGAGGTAGCGCAGCACGGCGTGGTCAGAGACGACGACTGGGGTTTTCATAGGTCAGTCCCCGCAAAGAGATCACCTATGGCATTTTTTGCCCGCGCCCTCTCAGCAATTCCTGCTCGGCGCATAGGGGCGTCATATACGTTATGGCACCGCTGGCATAGCGCGCGCAGGTTGGCGGGGTCGCAGTTTTGGGGCTGATGGTCTAGGTGGGCGACGGTCAACACTACTCGCACCTCGCGCCAGCCTCTGCCCACCAGCTGCGCTAGAACCGTGACGTCCAAAAGCTCTCCACTCACTGCATCGTAAGTTGTCGCTCCGATCCCACATGGAACGGCATAGGCTGGTCTATTTCCAAACTCGACCCCGCGCAGAATATTGACCCCGTTCGGCGCACCACAGCTTTCGCAGTGATTGCCCGCACTCTCTCGAATGGCTTTGCTAATCTGGGGCCAATCCTTCGGATAGAGGTCTTTGTTCTCAGGGCGAATGGGCATCACCGCGCCTCCAGATCAATATCGGCGCGGCGGCACATCGCCTTTAGCGCTTCGATCACGGTTGCGATTTTGCGGTGATCACTCAGCGCGTCGATATCGATTGGGGCCGCGCCCCACTTGTCGGAAAACCGTGCTCGGACAAATGCATTCAGGCCCGCAGCTCCTGCCTGATCGACCGCACCCGCTTTGTGCAGCTTGCCCCACAGCACATGACAGAACCGCACATCCCCGCGCGGGGCGGCCTTGCGTTTCGCCTTGGCCCCGTCCGAAGGGCAAAACCCGCGCTCTTTCAACGCGCCGATGACAAGTGTCAGTTCACCATCGGTCATATCCGATAGGCTGGCTTTGCCCGTGGTGGCCAGCTGCAACTGGTGGCGTGTTTCGGCATCCAGTCCCAAGGTGCGGGCAGCGACATGCACCATCCTGATTTGCGCAGCGCGGCTGCTCATCTGCGGCCCCCTTTCATGCCCAAAAGCGCCTCGATCTCGTTCACCGCCGATTTGATCAGCGGGTTTAGATCGATGACAAAAGCAGGGCCGCTGCGGTCGGCCCAGCCGATGTGAATTTCCATGTCCGTCATGGTGACCGTCAGGGGTATATGTTTGATATGCCCCTCGGTGCCGCCCAGCACTGTGCCCAGCGGTGCACGATCCACAGAACGCAAAGGGGCTTTAATGACGGATGCGGCGGTCATGGCAGGATGACCTGTTTGACGATCCTTTCGACCGCTGGCATTTGCACCAAAACAATTAGATTGCCGTCATTTTGGTCATAAACGCCGCAGAAGCAGGCTTGTCTTTTTTGGACAGCCAGCCCGTCCATATCAAAAAAGAGGACTTGGCCTGAAACGACGCAAAGTCTTTCATCCAACTTGATCCGCACTTCATACGTCGGAAGTATAGCCGGGTTCACGTAGTGCTGGATCGTTGCGGATTTCTGTTGACCGAAGAGCCGTGCCATCGCCCTACGCCTTCGCCAGATGGATCGTGACTGGGATGAACTCGCTTTGGCAGTCTGGGCGCATCCACATCAGCACATAGTTCTTCGACCCGATGACAAACAGCGAGTCGCGGATCGCGCGCACGGCACGTTGCCAGCGCTCGTCTTCGCTTTCGGTGCGCATCAGGGTAAAGATGCTGGTGCGGCTGATTTTGCCGTTCACCGAACTGAAGGCGCGCGTGACGATGGCGCGCAGCTCTGGACGGGTGTCAGCACTCCATTCCTTGAGGCATTCGTCAAACAGCGCCTTGGCCTGTTGCAGTTCGGGGCCAAAGTCCAGCCGCGCCTGCACCTTGACTTCCAGCTTGTATAGCCCGTCATAAGTGTAAAGGGTGATATTGCCCCCTTTGCCGCCCAGCCGCACGCCGTATTCTTGGCGCATTAACTCCTCAAGGCCACCGATGTCATCAAAGGTATGCGACAGGAAACGGCTGACCTGCTGCGACAGGGCAATGCCAAAGCCCAGAACCTTGCGCACAACCTCGTCTTTCAACAGGTCAAGTGGTCTGATGTTTTCGACAGGCATCATGCCGCCATCGGCGGTGTTCATGTATTTTTTGCCTTCAACTTCGAACACGCCCGAAGGCAATGGGGCATGGGGAAAGGGGGCTTCAGCGGTCATTTTACGGCTCCATTAACGGGGATGAAATATGCGGCAGGCGCGGGCGCGCCGGGTGGGGTGGGCACAAGGCCCAATCGGGCCAGCAGCAGCGCCATCGCCTCGGTCTCGTCGACCGACAGCATGGTCACGCCCCTGATGCCCCATAGATCAACCTTGCCAAGCGCCTCACTGGCGCGGGCGATGATCTCGTTTTCGGGCAGTGCGGTGATCTGGCTCATGGCTGCACCGCGCCCGTCAGCAGATAGGCAGGCGTGCAGCGCAGCGCTGGGGCCATGGCCGCGCACATCATGGGGCCAATGCGAACTCGCCCCGAGGCAAGCTCTTCCACACGCGCCTGCGCCACACCCATATCGCGGGCCAGTTTTGGCATGGACAGATCATGGCGTTGCATCTGCGTTCGCATGCGCCGCGCGATGCGTTTTGGGTCAAAATCGGGCTGATTTTCCAGCAGTGTCATGGCTGAACCTCTTTTTCGCGGTTTATCAACTGAAGTGCGGCGTGCCGGGCCTCGGCGTCAGACAACTGTTGGGATGCCAGGACCGAGGCAACGCAGAGTATTGTAACGGCCATTGACAGTTCCTTAGACCCGCTGTCGTCCGCGACGACCGCTTGGCGCGCCTTTATAAGCTGTGATCCGCTTTCGGCTAAACAGTCAGCCTCCGTTTCCAAAAGCCATTTGCGCAGGCCTTGATCGGTCGCCATGCGATCGGAAACCGCCACAATCCCCGCGCGTACCGTCGTAAGGTCAAGCCCGCCCACGACCGCGCCAATCTGCGTCAGCCCCAGATGGGTCAATCTTTGCAATAGCCACATCAATTCGTGCCGCCGGCGCTGCAGGGGGCGGGGGCAGTAAGACCCCTTCAGGATTTCGTTTGGCACTTGCGACTTCTGAAGGAAGACCCGCACGATAACCGCTACTGGCGCGGTCTGTTTTTCGAGATCAACCTGCATTGCCATGATCCACCTTTGTGTTTCGAGGGCACTTGTTGCAGGCCCGAAACATCTGGACCCGTTCGGAGTTGACTGTCACCAAGACGCGAGAGCGATCTCGCCACATACGGCAAACATGCGATGCGATGCTTCCACGGGCTGGACAGTCGACCATCGCGGCCAAGTACACCCCGCGAAAAACGTCTTCTAACCGCTGCATGTCCCCCGGGTACTTCGCCCGCAGTACTTGGCTGATCATGGTGGGGCTTACGTCCAGCGCCTTCGCCACCTTGTTCTGACTGGACCTTGCGCATTCGCCCGCAAGTAGTGCGACCCATTCGGGCAGATCACTGCCCCAATACTCGCGCGCTGTGGCCAGTTGGTCAGGCTGATTGCTCATGCCTCACCCCCTGCGATATGGGTGTATTGGCCAAGGTTCGGATCATAAATAACTGTGACCCGACGCTCGACGGGCGGGAAAGGCCCAGTATCGCGAACCACGCGGTAGATCGGTGCTGTCTTGACCACTGCGCCGCCCTTTCGGGTAAACGATGCCTTGCGTAGGACACGAACATAGGCACCGCGCAGCAGCATCTGGCAAAACTTTGCAGCGTCTTCTTCAGTCACATTCACCTGCGGAGTGGTGGAATGGACCGCTAGGTCTTTAGGGGCGAAAGACCGCAGCCCGCGCGCGGAGCGCCATAGATTTTCCGCCGCACTGGCGACAGGTTCTATCACCACCAGATTGGCCGGCAGATCGACGTTTCTGGCTGCGGCTGTCAGCAAAAGGACATGACGCCGCTTGGTGCCTACTTCCTTAAAGGCCACCAGCCCCATTTTGCGCCAACCCCGGACCAGCAGGGCCGCGCGGCGCATGTCAATATGGCATTCTGATGCCAAGGCTGCATAGCTAAATTCTCCAAGACGCAGCGCCGCCGCCCAGATTGCTCTGTTCAAAGCCGCGGGATCAAAGCTGACTTTAGTATCGTTTTTCATGCGTTCACCATGCGGCGTGGGGCTGGGGCTGCGCCGTTGAAAAAGGACCGCTTGCCCCAACGCGCTGTGGTTATCCGATCCCAACCGTTCTCAAGGGCGGTGGTGTGCATGTGCTCTAGATTGATGCAAACCCGCCGTGTCGAGCCGTTGCAAGCTGTCAGCAAAATCTGCTGCAGATCGTCGTCCAGCGGGATATCCGGGGAATGCAGGCGCACGAGATGGGCGACGTCAGACAAGGATGCTGGTTGGGCTGCAACCCAATCCAAGACGCGGCCATGCACCCTTTCCCACTGTTGCAGGTTCTGGGGCAGACGCTCTTCGCCGACCAGAATAATCGCAGCGCCCGAGCTTTCGTAAATGTCGCGCACCACTTCGATCAGGCGGCGGGTGACAAGATGGTCGGCCTCGTCAATGATCAGCGGGCGGTCGTTGCGGGCCAAATGTTCGGCCACCTGATCGACCATATCAGCCACCGATTTCGCAGGGTGAATACCCAAGTCTGTCAGGATCGCTTGGCATAGCTTTTTGGCCGTCCATGTGCTCTTGACCTGAACACAATAGGCGCGAAACTGGTTGGCCGTGTAGATCGCAGCCGTGCTTTTGCCGTAACCTGAAAACCCGTAAAAGACGCCCAAGCCGGGCAGGCCATAGGCGCGGTTGCGGACGCGCTCAACCAGCCCGACAAACGCGGTGACGTTGCTAAGGTGAGCAACGCTGTTGATCAATCGTGATGCCTGTGTCATTGTTCTTTCCTGTCGTAGTTTCTATCCGAGCCGTCGGGATTGCCGTCCCGGCGGCTCACGCTTTTGATGCAAAGGCCGCTTCACCGATCATCTCCCATGCTGTGAGCTGGCCTTTGTATTTCGGGGTCCGCTTGAAGCCGTCGGCCCAGCGAACCTGATCGGGGCTAACGGGCTCGCCCTTGGCAATCCGCGCCTCAATGTCTTGCACCCGCCGAAATGCTGCCCATGGATCGTCGATCTCGGGCATATCGCGCGCCTCAAAACTGGCGCGCACGACGTTCTCCACGGCGCGGTCCTGTGCTGTTTCTTCGCGCACCGGCAGCGTCCGCATCTCCGTAACCTTGCTAAATGCGGGGCGTACGATTTTGGCCTCAATCTCAGGCGCACGAACATCGGGCAGCGCCATCAAATCGGCACCGATCTGCATGGCGGTATATTTGACCTCGGCAATGGCTGCCTTCTTGACCGCCGCGATAAAATCCTTGCGTGCCTTCTTATGGGCCCGCGCCTCGGCTGTGTCGGCGTAGCCAACCTTGGCCTTGCATGGCGCGTGACCTAAGTAAGCCCCGTCCAGATCGTAGATATGCACCCCATCCCAAAAATTGGTGGGATCAAACCGAATGACCACCTGCTCGCCCGCAATGTCGCCCATCCATGGGGCAAAGTATTCGTTCCGACGGAACCGAACGACCCCTGACTTGCTATTGGCGGTGATGCCCTCAGCCCCCATCAACCACAGACGCCGCTGCTCGACTGTTGCCTTGCGAATTTGCGATGTGGCATATTTCTCGGCAAAGACGTCCGCAAATGACCGCCCATAGGCCACCTCGCTACGTCTGTCAGCGCGGGCATTCCACTCGTGAATACCGCGATTGACCACGTCCAGAAACACCGCCAGTGGCACCGCGCGTTGCCCATAATCACTGGGCTTGTCTTGGGTGCTTTTGCCCGTATAGGCACCATCAAAAACGGGGTGCCGCGCCAGATCATGCGCAAAGTCGCGGAACGCGCGTTCGATCTGCTTGGACTGCCCCGAATAGGGCGTGGCCCAATGCACTTCGCAGCCAAGCTGGGTGAACAATCCCGGGATATCGTCCTCTTTGACCTTGAACCGATAGCGCGATTTGGCCCCACCAGTGATCCACTTGGCTGCGTTTTCCCGCCCATTGTCGAACAGGACATGCCGCGGGATGCCGTATTCCGAAATCATGTCCCCTGTCGCTGCCGCAACCGCGGCGCTGTTTGGTGTGCGGTCAACCCGCCAGCTCAGAACCATGTTCGACGACAGGTCTTGAAAGGCGATCATCTGCGGACGCCCGATAAAGGGCTCGCGCTCGCCGTGCTCTAGCGGCCATTCCACAAAGACATCCCACTTATGGGTGTCAGTGTTGACCCATTCCAAGGCTTCCAGTTCCGAACGATCACGCGTCTGAGCGGGATACCGCGCCTTCAGCGCATCCTCGCCATCGCGCATCAGCGTCTCCACAAAGGTCGAGGTTGACGCGCGATACCGCCGCCGTGTCAGCCATTCAGGCGGCACGGCTACCCCTTGCCCATGTTCGCGAAACCACGCTGCAGTGCGCCGATAGGCGGCAGATAGGCTGGGCCCAGCAGGGCGCAGAAAATCAGACTTAAACCGCGCCATAAATTCAGGATCGACGAAGACCTTGTTGCGCCGTGCGGGCGCTGCGTTATGGCGCGGTGCCAGATAGGCCAGCCAGTCATGGCGCGGCTTTCCAGAAACCGCCGCCAAATAATTCCAGATCGTCTTCTGCGAAATACCGTTCTCGCGCGCCAAAGTGGCTACAGCCACGCCCTTTGGGCAGTGCGAGGTCGCGGTGAGGGTTTCGACCTTTTGAACGATGGCCAGACGGTCCCGCGCCTCTTGCTTGACGCTGTCACGCTGACGGTCAAACCATTCCCACACCGCATCGCGGTCCAACTGCGCAGCATTGGACCGCTTGGCTTTTGGCACGGGCAATAGCACTGCCGCCTTGTCCTTCAGCAGCGCGCGCTTGGCGTGAAACGGGAACAACTCCCAGCTATACTCCCAACCCCCACCCTTGCCCGAACGCTGCCGCGCAAAGCGGGTCTCGCGCCAGCCTTGGCGCTTGGCCAGTGCTTCGATGTTCTGCCGCGTCGTCGGCAGATCGGGCAGCTTCGCTGCAGCAATCTCGTTTGCCGTCCACCACAGCTTATCGGGCACAATGTCAGGCATCTGCGCCCTCGCCCTGTACAACCACTTGGTCTGCAATCAATTCTACAAAACGGCGGCGCGCAGCGGGGCTGGCGCGGTTCCATGCCTCGACCAAACGGTCATAATCGCCATCGGCCTTTGACGGCGCGGGCGGCGCACCTGTGCCCGTCTCGGCTGCATACTGCCGCCGCGCCGTGGCAACCTTTTTGGCTTGGCCCGTGGCCACCTTCAGGATCACCTGCGCCCGCTCGGCCTCGTCGCCGATTTTTGATAGATCGACCAGATCGACCAAACCAACCGCCCTTGGGGCCGCGCGCAGCTGCTGGGCCTGCGCGTCTGTCAGCGCTGATCCCGCCTCGGTCATCCGGCGCACATGGCGCTCGGTGATGCCAAACTTCTCGGCGGTCGCCTTGGCGAAGCTGCTAACGGACATAATGTCCGTTAGCTGACCGTGGCGCGCCATGCCGCCTGCAAACCCACGCCGCGCCTCGGGATGGAGGCGTTCATAAATCGCTTTGCGCCGCGCCAAGAACACCGCCGTGTCCAGCGCCGTCATCTCGGCACCCGCAAGGTTGTCATCAATCTCGACCAGCTTCACCCAGTCATCGCTGACATCGCGCCAAACGATCGCCTCGATCTGGGCCCAGCCCAGCCGCTTTGCCGCCTCTAGGCGGTGCGCGCCCGCAATCAACATCAGCAGCCCGCCGTCGACGCGCGAGCGGCGCAGATGGATGGCATCCTTCATAATGCCCGTCTCGCCAATGCTAGACAGGATCGCCTCTACCCCTGCCTCGGATACAGGGCGCAGGCGCGCGCCAACATCAATGTCGGCCAGTGCCACCATCTGCGGCGCGGGGCGGGATTGGGGCAACTTCATTGGCCACCCCCAAGGTGCAAGATGCCGATCAGCATGGCAAAGGGCACCATCGCGCCGATGGCCATGCCCAAGGGGCTTTCTTCAAACCGCGCCAGCCGTCGATCGAGCAGGCGAAACAGGCGCAACCCAAACTGCAGTGCGTTTCGGGGAAAACTGCATGGACCAAGGTGAGAGGATTTTTCTTCCCTCGCCTTGGCCCCGCCTTTACCATCGGTCGCGCAAACACCCCGATGGAGAAGCTCTATGTCAGATTTAGATGAACGTATCGCCGCCCTTGAAACCGAAGTCGCGGAACTATCCTCGGCTTTAGACTTGCTGACAGCTTTCGTGATGAAAACCATATCCCTACTCCCAGATCAGGTCGGCCAGACGCTCCGCGATGTCACCGTCCGAAAGATCGCTGATGCCAACCGATCCATGCAGATCGATGCCTCGGCAGATTTGCAAAATCTCCTTCGCGCGCTGGACACGGCTCTTACGACGGGCGGCTAGAAACTCTTCCTGTTCGGCTCGCGTCCCAAACGGCGCGCGCGCGGCGGCAATTCGCTCCGCACGCCGCCGTGATGCGCCGTCTGGCACAAATTCAATGTCGTCCTCATAGGCCATCACATCATCCCCATCTGCCGCTCGGCCTCGGCTTGGCAATGAACACAGCGCACCGCAAAGGGCGCAGCCTGTCGACGCGCGGCTTCGATCTCTGCGCCGCAGTCCTCGCACTCGTCTGAACCTTGGCCCACCAGCGCGCCTTGCACTTGGCTCACGCGCGCCATCGTCTCCAATTCAACCGCCTGTTCAGCGGCCATCAAATCCACCTCGTCCATCACGCCCCCCGCACAATGTAGGGGCGCACGGGCTGCATCGGATCGCTGCTCGTATTGCGGCAGGATGGGCACATGCGGTTGTGCGGCCCCTCGCTCAAGAATGGCGTCCTGCAGCACAGGCAGGGGCGCGTCACCACGCGGGCGGCGCGGATGATGCGCTCCATGGCGGCTTCGGCCCGCTCCTTTTCCCAGTATTCCTGCGACACAGCGCGGCCCGTCGCATCAACCACCAGATAGACATGGCGCTTTGCGCAGGCGACCCGCACGGGCAGCACCGGCGCAAGCGGCGCGGGATCAAGGACTGGGGGTTTCATCTCCACCCTTTGGGCAGGGATGCGGCGACTTTGGCTGTTCATCATGCGATGGCCTTTCTTGCTTTAAGGGGGGCTTTAGGGGTGGCAATCGGCAGCGCCGCTGGGCGCGGAATGTCGCGTGGCCATTCAAGATCGGCAGGCCAGTTGTCAGCGAACCAAAGCATCAGCTTCGCAGCTGTGCCCGTGCGGCAGTCACCGCCAGCCTTCAGTTTCGCAAAGAAGTCGCCCTTACCAAGGGCGCGCATCGAAATCGCAAAGTGCGTGACCCCGCCATGTGCGGCGAGCATGTCAGCAAGGATGATGAGTGAGTTTCGCTGTTCCATGTTAGATTTTTAGCCTGTAGTGGCCCGATGTGTCAAGCCGCTACAGGCTAGTTATTTACGGATTAGCCACTATAGGCTAAAGTGGGGCGATGGATGTGATTCTGTCGACCATAGATGAGGCCTTAGCGCGCAAGCGGCTGAGTGATGCTGCGGCCTCAAAGCTTGCGGTCGGACATCCGTCATTGATCAAGAATTTGAGAATGCCGCGCGATGGTGAGAAGCGGTATAATCTTCCGTCTTTACAGAAACTTGCGGATGTTTTGGATTTAGAATTCTACTTCGGCCCTCGACGCGAAACCGCACCGATTCCCCAAGTCACTCTAGAAGGAGTCGACTATGCCAGCATCCCCTTGCATGAGGCGTGGCTCTCAGCTGGCCCTGGCATTGCCAATGCAGGCGCGAACATCGTCGATCATCTGGCTTTTCGCCGCGACTGGCTGGCGCGGATCGGCGTGACCGCCTCGCAGTTGTGCCTTGCCCGCGTGACAGGCGACAGCATGTTTCCCACCCTATCTCCCGGCGACATGGTGCTGCTCGACACTTCGAAAACCGCGCCGCCAGTTCGCCCGCGCACCTCGACCGACAAACGCCGCCCCGCAATCTGGGCATTGGTGGACAATGGCGAGGCACGGATCAAACGCATCGAACGCCCCACCGATTCCACGATGCTGCTGCTATCCGACAACCAGACCATCCGCCCGAACTGCTGTCAGGTCATCAGTTGGCAAACCTTCAAATCATTGGGAAAGTGGTCTGGTGGGGCCATACAAGTAAGGAGTAGCTGCTGTGCTCGGATGGATCACCAAGCTATTGGATGGAAAAATACCAACCTTTGAAATAGGTTTGAACGGCAGACCGCGACCGCCACAGTTCGTGCACATCATGAACGACACGGATATCACAGAACGGGATATCATCTTAGCATTAGCTTGGGCACGGCAATGGACAAATCCATCGACTGATTTCCCAGATGAAACCCTTCGGCGGGCATTTGGTGATCTCAATGCCCCGCGTCCTGCGAAAGATGAGAATGTTGCAAATACCATCGCTGCGGCTAGAAAGTTGCTATATTCAACAGGGGGTCGCAACCGCGCAAAACGCACGAAGACTGGGCTACCTTACTATGAATTGAGGATTGGAGATGAGGCAGCGGTTTGCTCTGCTGCAACAGAAATCGCAGGTAAGTTGAGCAAGGAAGATGTGCCCGTGCTGCCGCTTGATGGGTGCACCGAAAAACGGTGCTACTGCTGGGTTAGATGTATAACGGCGCGCGAGGCGTCTATGCGGGGTATGTCACCTTGAAAATATCGTGCATGTTACAAATCACAGAGCGAAGATTTTCATCCGATTTTTCATATATAAATCAATCATCTGCCTAACCTGCACGGCAAAAAAGTTAACCTGCACGGTGCGATGCATGTTCCGCCAGTTTGACCATATGGTCAAAGGTCAGATCGGGGCGCGGTATTCGGCCAGCTTCGCCCCACCCACCTTGCGGGAAACCCCAATAAAATAAGGCACCTGCCACCCCGTGCAGATGCCTTTAACGGCCCCATCAACGCCCCTCTAAACCCCCACACAAACCGCACCACAGCCACCTCGCCCTCGGCGATCACCGCCCTTTTGGCCATTTACTGCAAAACCTCACATCGCCCAACCACTCCAGCCGCCTCGCCCCACAAACCCCTTATTTCATTAGCCTTCCGCCCTCTTCCACCTTCCCCCGCCCTCTTCCGCCTTCACTGTAATATCTGGTGTCAACACACACGCGGGCAAAAAGAATGGCAGATTTCATCGCCAAATTAACGCGGGGCGAAGATATCGCCTAGCACTTTCATATTGGCCCAAATATCCGCGCGAGCCAGCACCTATCCGCAATCTTGCCCTATGCAGGTTCAACCAAACGCCCCAGCACGCGCCCGCCGATCAGGTGTAAATGGTAATGCGGCACCTCTTGCATCCCATGCGCGCCCGCATTGGTGATGCCGCGATAGCCCTGCGCCTCTAGCCCCAACATCTCGCAGACCTTAGCACAGGTGCGGTGAAAATCGACGATTTCAGCCTCGCTTGCATTGGCGGCGAAATCGGAAAAATCGACATAGGCGCCCTTAGGGATGGCCAAAACATGCACGGGGGCGGCGGGATTGATGTCGTGAAACACCAGCGTGTGGGCGGTGTCCAGCACGGTTTTATTTGGAATCTCACCGCGCAGGATGCGTGCGAAGATGTTGTTTGGGTCATAAGTCTTGGGCATGATTAATCCACAAATAGATGATCTAAGGCCAGTATCTCGCGCGCCTTGTCGAAGTCCACATCCAAAAACTGCGCCAAAACGCGCGCGTTATCGGCGACATCGCCCGATTGGCGCAGCTTGAAATGATGGTCAAAATTCTCCTCTTTGATCCGATCGGATTCAAAGCGCACGTCATAGCGAATGGTGGGCAAAAGACGCTCTAACGTCTCGCTTGGCGTTTGGTCGGTGGCAAGACCCACCCGCTTGGCATGGCCTATCAGGTAGGCATCGGTAAAATTACACTCGATCTCAAGCATGCGCGTGGCGCCGAGGTCGCTGTAAAAATCGCGCATCAGGTCAACATTGGCAGGGTCAATGCAGATAATCAGCTTATCAGTATGCCAATTTTCAAACAGCATTTGCACCAGCGCGCGGCGGTGCCGTGTGCGTTTGTCCAATGTCGATTGGATGCCGCCCAAATCGGGCAGTTCTGTCGAGGCTTCGTTAAACAGATACTCGATCGCGGGAATCGGCGTGGCCTGCCTGATCCGCCCCAAAAGGCGCTTGGCCACGTGCCATTTCTTGCACGTCACCACCAAAAGGCTGTTTTCGCGGCGCAGGCCGCTGTCAATTTCCCAAAAACGGGGGGCGAATCGCCGCCCAATCCGCCCACGTCCCGTTAGAAATTTGAACAAAGATTTGCCTTCGTTCGAGATGGAAAACTGCGCCTTCGTATCGGCATAAAGCGCGCCAAGGCGGGCTTTCAACTCTTCCGCAAGGGGGCTGATTTTGCGCGCAAACAGATAGTCTTGCGACAAAAGCAAATCGTAATGATCGTTGTAAAACACGACAGGCATGCCGTAATCGGTGAACAAAAGGAAGGTCAGGGTGCGGGTGCGCACTTCGTGGTCGGGCACCAAATGGCGCACCAGCGTTTGAAAAAACGTCTCGTCAGGTATCCAAGTGGTGCGAAAAAACCGCATCACATCGCGGCGCTTTTTGACGAAATCCAAAATCCATTCGATAGTGCGCCGGCGCAAGCACCACCATTGGCTGCCAATTTGCATGGCAATGTCAGGCGGCACATCGCGCTGCAAACCCAGCCGCTTTTGCAGGTTCATCGAGGCGTAGAACATCGTCTTATTGTTTCGCTCGTTGAACCAATGGCGATAGATCAGCCGTTCTTCTTTGATGCCAGTCTTGATCCAGTCAGAATTGAAATAGTCGAAACTTTCAATGTAATCAACATCTTCGCGGTCAAGAAACGCATGTGCATGATTGGCCGATTTGATCGGCATACAGTCGCCTGACAGCATGTAAAAATGTGACGCATTGGGAAAGGCGCGCTCGGCGGCGCTGACTGTGCGCAGGGTTGCCTCGACCAAACTCCACTCGCCCCAGCCGCATTTGACGCGCCGTTTGGTAAAGACGACACCCGCGTTATCCCTAAGCGCGGATTGAATTTTCTCAAAATCACTGCGGCTGGACCGTGCATCAAAATGGATCGCTACATAGTCACCCACCGCAGTCAGGCGCTGCGCCTGAGCGATGATGCCCACAGGGTCTTTGTGACACAGCAAAATGTAAGCGATTCGCGCCATTTAGGCCTATTTCCATCGGATTCGGTCGATTGTTTCCAAAATAGCGTCAAAGGACATTGAAAAGACAGGGGTTGTTTGCTTTTTTATGCACATATAAGCCATGTTGCACATAAGAGTGCCCCTATCGGAGTTAGCAATGCCCTTTCCTGGAACCTGGATGACGACCAGCGAAAGCATGGTTTACCGCGTTGTGCCCAAATGCGCCTGTTCGACAATTGGGCAGATCATGTATTATTCCGACAACGGGCGGTTTTTTGACGGCGATATCCATGATGCGCAGTCAGGCATGCACAAATGGTCGATGGAGGACAGCCAACCGCTGATCGACAAGAATGCAAAAACCCATGCCAGCTATGCCTTTACTTGCGTGCGCAACCCTTACACGCGCATCCTGTCCAGCTTTTTTGATAAAATTTGCGGTATCCAACGCAATGGCAAACGGTATCGCGGCAATCTGGTGCCGCTGCTGATTGCCAAATATGGCGTGCAAGTGGGCGGCGATGATGGCAAGGGCGAGTTTGACCAGATCGCCAGCTTTCGGCGGTTCTTGCTGTTTGCCCGCGATACCATCCGCTGGAAAAAACCGATGGACCCAGATATTCATTGGTCTGCGATGTCGGGCCACGTCTCGACCTTTGTGGTCAATGGCGGGCGCTATGACCATATTTTCTTTACCGAAAAGTTTAACGAAGGGATGCAGGTGGTGCTGGATAACACAAAGCTGAAGCATCCTGTCGATCTGGCAAAAATTCCGCGCTTTAACGAAAGCGAAGGCCACGGGCCAAAGCGTCTGCATCCTGTTGAGGATTATTTCGACGATATGTCGATGCATCTGATGTGGGAAATCTACAAACGCGATTTCCAGTTGTTCAAATACGATTTTGAAAACCCCGGCAACAAAATGCCGCTGGGCGAGGTGGACTTGGCCGAGGTTCATGCCAAGCTGGGCGATTAGCGCGCTTTTGCGTCGGCTAAAATCATCTCGGCTCCGCGCCAAGCGATCATCATGGCGGGCGCGTTGGTGTTGCCCGCAATCAGGTTGGGGAAAGCGGCGGCGTCAATCACGCGCAGCCCCTGCACCCCATGCACACGCAGCCGCCCATCCACCACCGAGGCCCGCGCATCATCACTCATCCGCGCCGTGCAGGATGGGTGATACACCGTGCCAGAGCGCTGGCGAAAATCCGCGATCATGTCTTCATCCGTCGTCACCTCTGGGCCGGGGCGCAATTCGGCCTTGATCAGTTTGGCCATGGGCGGCTGGGCGGCAATGGTGCGCAGAAACTTTACGGCATCCAGCATTTCGGCCACGTCATGGTCTGTGCCAAAGGCGTTGGCGGTGATGATCGGATGCGCCAGCGGGTCGTTCGAGCCAAGGCGGATTGTCCCGCGCGAGGTGGGGCGGCAGTTGGACAGGCCAATCGACAGCCCGTTGAACGGGTCTGGCGTGAGCAAAGGCCGCTCTCCTGCCTTTGGCAGCAGGGTGGAAAACGCTTGAAAATAAAGCTGCATATTGGGGCGGTCTAGGTCTGGGCGGGTTCGGAAAAACCCGCCGCCGTGGTTGATCGATTTGGACAGCGGCCCGCCCCCCGTAAGCAGATACTGCGCGCCCACCAGCGCTTTGCCCCACCACGGGCGCAAAATGGCGTTATAGGTGGGAACCTTCATTTCCCAAGTATAATTGATGCCCTGATGATCGGCCAAATGCGCGCCGACATTGGGGTTATCAACCGCCACATCTATGCCAAAGCGCGCCAAATCCGCGCCCTTGCCAATGCCCGACAGTTGCAAAAGCTGCGGGCTGTTGATGGCCCCGCCCGACAAAATCACCTCGGCATTGCAGCGCATTTGCAGGGTTTGCCCGCCCTGCACATATTCGACCCCCACCGCGCGGTGGCCTTCCAGCAGCACGCGCGTGACCTGCGCGCGGGTGATGATACGCAGATTTTTGCGCCCCTTGGCGGGGTTCAAAAACGCGCGCGCTGATGAATTGCGCCGCGCGGATTTGATCGTCATTTGATAGTTGCCCGCGCCTTCTTGGTCTGCGCCATTGAAATCGGGGTTATGGGGCAGGCCAGCCGCCGCGCAAGCCGCGATATAACTGTTCACCAAAGGGTGCAGCCCGCGTTTGTTGGCAGAAATAAACAAAGGCCCGCCCGTGCCGCGCCAGTCGTCACCGCCCGCCTCGTTATCCTCGATTGCTTTGTAGGCGGGCAGGCAATCGTCCCAGCCCCAGCCCGCTGCGGCCGCCCCCCATTCGTCATAATCGGCGCGGTGGCCGCGAATATAGACCATCGCATTGATCGAGGATGACCCCCCCAAGATGCGCCCCCTTGGCCAATGATCGCGCTGCCCTGCAAGGCCAGGATCGGGTTCGGTCTGATACATCCAATTCACGGCGGGGTTATAAAACAGCTTACCATAGCCTAGCGGCATATGGACGAAAAAGCGCGCATCGCTGCCGCCCGCCTCAAACAGCACCACCTTATGCGCGCCGTTTTCCGTCAGCCGATTGGCCAAAACGCAGCCCGCACTGCCTGCGCCAACAACAATGTAATCGGGCTGAAAATCCATCGCACGCTCCTTTGGCGATACCCTAACGCTTGCCGCGCCGCGCGCCCTGCTTTGCCCGACACGAAATGTCGCTTCCAAAGAGGGGACAAAATTTACCCCCAAAATTCACCCCAAGGTGAGGTTCAGTTTACGAAATGGTAAGGCGCAGCGCCTATCGTGCAAAGATATGTTGCCCATAGGAGTGTTCACAGCGTGACCGAAGGACAGACCCCCTCACAGCTTGCTGATATGCCATTCGAATTGGATCAGTGCTTTTATTCGCGCACCGACAAACGCGGGGTGATCGCAGCTGGCAATTCGGTTTTTCAGCGCATTTCTGGCTTTGAATGGGGCCAACTTTTGGGCGCGCCGCACCGCATTGTGCGCAACCGCGACACACCGCGCGCGGTGTTTCGTATCATGTGGCAGCTTATTCAAAGCGATAAACTCGCTGTGGCCTATGTGCGCAACAAAACCGCAGATGGGCGCGGCTACTGGGTGATCGCCGTCGTCGTGCCCATGGCGGATGGCTTTATTTCAGTGCGGATCAAACCGACAAGCCCACTGTTTGAAAAGGTGAAATCCCTCTATGCCACGCTGTCGGCCGCCGAAATTGCTGAAGACCTGCCTGTTGAAGACTGCGAAGCGCGCCTTTTGGCCGAATTGTCAAAGCTGGGGTATGCAGATTACACCAGCTTTATGACCGCCGCTATTTTGGCCGAATTTCGCGCCCGTTCGGTTGCACTGGGCCCAAAGTTGAAAGGCTATTTCAGCGAGGGTGATCGCATTGTCGCAGGCCTAAATGCCATTATAAAAGCGCAGGGCGAATTGTTGCAGGCGGTTGAATCCTTGCGAGATTTGCCAACGAACATGCGTATTGTCGCCTCGCGTTTGGAACCTTCGGGCGGGCCGTTGTCGGCAATGTCGGACATTTACAACACAACCTCGGCCGTGCTGTTCCAAGAAATTGCTGATTTCGCCTTGGGGCAAAACAGCGTTAGCAAACGCATGGAATTGGCCTTTGAAAATGCAAGCTTTTTGAAAGCAGTGTGTTTGACTATGGCCGAAATCGCGGTGCCCGACCCCGAAAGCACGGCGAAAGCGCATGGCGTTGATTTGGACCATGAATTTGCGCTGCTGCGCGAGGTCGTCGATGGGTTAGAAGGGCAGGAACGCACGGCGTTGCAAACCGCTGAACGGCTGGCCCAAGATATGAACCGTGCCGCCTATGATCTGCGCCGCTCGATGTTGGGTCTGGATACAATCAGGGTGATGGGTCTGGTCGAAAGTGGGCGGCTTGGCGCCGAAGGCAGCCGTATTGGCGCTACGATGGAACAGATTGGCGCCTGCCACAGCACCATTATCGGCCTTTTGCAGGGCGTTAAAGACTGTGCAACCTTGGTCAATGCGGGGGTTGCAACGCTGCGGATGCAGTCGCAAAAACGGCAGGCGCTCGCCGCTGGTTGACCCAACACGTCAGGGGATATGCGCGATGCTATTTGCCCTTCCAAACGGGATCGCGCTTTTGTGCAAAAGCGCGCGCGCCTTCAAGTTGATCTTCCGATGAATACAGTCGATCGACGCTTGGCAACTGCCGTTTGGTGATGCGGCTAAGCGCGTCTTGAAACCGCATATTTTCCGCCTCGCGCACCACTTCCTTGATCGCGGCATAAACCAAAGGCGGGCCAGATTCCAAAAGCCGTGCCAAATCCCACGCCTTTTCCAGCAAGGTTTCAGGCGTGCAAATTTCCTTGACGATGCCCCAGCGATGCGCCTCGCTGGCATCAAACCAGCGCCCCGTCAGCAATAAATCCATCGCCACATGATAGGGGATACGTTTTGGCAGTTTGATGCTGGCCGCATCGGCCACCGTACCCGACCTGATTTCGGGCAAGGCAAAGGTCGCCGTTTGCGAACACAAAATCAAATCGGCCGACAGTGCCAGTTCCAGACCGCCGCCACAACAAATGCCGTTCACCGCAGCGATCACAGGCTTGTTCAAGTTCGGCAATTCCTGCAGGCCGCCAAACCCCCCCACGCCATAATCGCCATCCACCGCATCGCCATCCGCCGCGGCCTTCAAATCCCAGCCAGGGCAGAAAAACTTGTCCCCCGCCGCGCGCAGAATGCAAACGCGCAGGCTGTCATCGTCGCGAAAGGCGCGAAATGTCAGCCCCATGATGCGACTGGTCGCCAGATCTATCGCGTTGGCCTTTGGGCGATCTAATGTCACCTCCAAAATCGCGCCGTCGCGCCGCGTCTTGATCGGGCCTTCGCCTGTCATCTGCATTTGCATAGATCACACCTTTCTGATCAGCGCATCCACCGCGACCGCGCCCGTCTCGCGCAGTAGGATGGGGTTTATTTCAATCTCTTCAAGGCTTTGGTCAGACTGCATTAGCGCCGCCAGCCGCAGCGCCGCGTCGATCAGTGCGGCAACATCCGCCTTCGCGCGCCCGCGATAGCCATCCAGCAGCGGCCAAAGCCGCAGTCGGCGCAGGGCGCTGGCAATCTCTTCGGCAGTCGCGGGCAGCACCAGCGTCACTGTATCCGCCAGCAGTTCGGCGGTAACGCCGCCCATTCCCAGCGTCAAAGTCACGCCATAAATCGGGTCGCGCGCCAGCCCGATCAGCACTTCGGCCACGGCGCCCGTCACCATTTCTTCGGCCAAATAGCCCTGCGCGCCCACCATTTCGGACTGGCCCCGCAGCGTTGCAAGGTTCAGGCGCACAGCACCCGCTTCGGTCTTATGGGCAAAGCCAAGGCCCTTCAGCGCCAAAGGCGGGGTCAACGCCTGCGCTTTTCCGATTAAATCGTGCAAATTTTCCGCAGATTCCGAACGCGGCACCGAAAGCCCCGCCCTGCGCAGAATGTCCTTGGCCTGCCCTTCGGGCAAAAGACGTGCGTCCCGCGCTCGCAAGGCCGGCACAGGCCGCCACCCAATCGGCCCAGACGGGACTTGCGCGGCACGAATCGCGGCAAGCGCTGTCTCTAGCCCCATCAGCGTGCAAACACCCTGATCCATCAGGCACATCGCCATAGCCTCGTCAAAGTTTTCGGGCATCGAGGCGACGGGAAAGGCAATTTTCCCGGTAGTATTTTGCGCCGCCACAATCGCATCCAGCGCGGGCTGATAGCCCGACGGATCGCAGCGGTCGCCCCTTGGCGGGTCGATGATATAAATGCCCGCGTCATATCCCGCCAGCATAGAGGTGAAAACATCGGTGGTGCGCGGACCATCCCCCCAAATAAATGTATGATAATCCAGCGGGTTAGAGATAGTCACAATTGGTCCCAACACTTCGGCCAGATGGGAATGGGTCGCAGGCGGCACGGGCGGAAATTCAATGTCAAAGGGGGCAGCCAGATCGGCGACCAAACCCGCCTCGCCCCCCGAACAAGACAAAGAGCAGATGCGCCGCCCCAGGTCGGGGCCGTGAGTGTGAAAAATCTTTAAAGTTTCAATCAATTCCGCAGGGGTATTTACTTCTGCCACCCCGATCTGGCGCAAAAAGGCCGAACTCGCCGCCCCGCCGCCCGCCAGCGAGGCTGTATGCGAGGCAGCCGCATTGCGCGACATTTCCGTCTTGCCCGATTTGATGCAGGCAATCCCCTTGCCCGCGGCCCGCGCGCGCTGCGCAAGCGCGGCGAACTCAGCCGCATCGTCGATGCCTTCGATATACAGACCCAAGGCCGTAACGCGCGGATCGTCCAGTAAAGCCCCCGCCAAATCGGCCAGCCCAACCGCCGCAGCATTGCCAAGGCAGGCAACATAGGCCACGGGCAGGGCGCGCTTTTGCATGCCCAAGTTTATGACAATATTAGAAGATTGGCTGACCAACGCCACGCCCCGATCCACAGCCACGCCACCATGTTGATCGGGCCATAACAGCGCGCCGTCGAGGTAATTGATCACCCCATAGCAATTTGGCCCAAGGATCGGCATATCCGCCGCCGCTGCAACCAGATCGGCCTGAAGCTGCGGCTCGCCCGCCTCGCCCCAACCAGAGGCAAAACAAATCGCGCCGCCCGCGCCCATCGCGGCAAGTTCGCGCACGACATCAATCGTGGCATGGCGGTTCACACCGATAAAGGTGGCATCGGGCGCATGGGGCAAATCCGCAAGGCTCGCATAGGCGCGAAGGCCACCGATTTCGGATTTGGTCGGGTGCACGGGCCAGATCGGGCCGTCAAAACCCATTTTTCGGCATTGTTCGATCACATTCAACGCCCATCCCGCGCCCAAAACGGCAATGGATTTGGGGCGCAAAAGGCGGGACAGGTCACGCATGGACGCCGCCGCGCAAGGGGGCGCTCGCGCCCCCGCCGCTGAAGCAAGCTTCAGCGCCCCCCCCTGAGGATATTTTCAAAAAGAAGAACGTAAGTTTAGCAAACCCTGCCTTTTCGCAAAAAGGCAGGGTCGCTTCTCCTTTTACGGTCATCGGCTTCCCAGCCTGTACCGTGATCCGTTTATTGCGCAATAAGGTTAACATTTCGTTTCTTCTTTTCTCAAGTATCCTCGGGGGGAGTCGTGAAAGCTTGCTTTCACGACGGGGGCGCGAGCGCCCCCTAACCGCCGTGGGGCCGCAGAAGTTCGCGGCTGATGATATGGCGCTGAATTTCCGAGGTGCCTTCCCAGATGCGTTCGACCCTTGCATCGCGCCAAATGCGTTCCAGTGGCAGATCGTCCATCAGGCCCATGCCGCCGTGAATTTGGATCGCCTCGTCGGCGATCATGGCCAGCACTTCGGAGGCCTTCAGTTTGGCCATTGCCATGTCGGCATCGGTCACTGTGCCCGCGTCGTATTTCCAGGCCGCCTCGCGCGTGAGCAGTTCGGCGGCCTTCAATTCCATTGCCATATCGGCCAGCTTAAACGACACACCTTGAAATTTGCCGATTTGTTGGCCGAATTGGTGGCGTTCGGCGGCATAGGCAATGGCCAGCGCCAGCGCGCGGTCGGCGCGACCAAGGCAAGTTGAGGCAACTTGCAGGCGTGTCGCGCCCAGCCACTGGCCCGCCACTTCGAACCCGCGATGCACCTCGCCCAGCACATTTTCAGCAGGGATGCGGCAATCGTCAAATTCCAAGATGCAATTGGTATAGCCGCGATGCGAGACGTTTTTGTAGCCTGTCCGCACGGAAAACCCCTTGGTCCCCTTGTCAACGAAAAAGGCCGTTATCCGTTTTTTGGGCCCCCTTGGCGTATCTTCTTCGCCTGTGGCCATAAAGGCGATGGTAAAGCCTGCGATATCGGCATGGCTGATAAAATGCTTGGTGCCGTTCAGCACAAAATCGCCGCCGTCTTGGCGGGCGGAAGCCTTCATCCCGCGCAAGTCAGACCCTGCATCGGGTTCGGTCATGGCCAGACAATCCCATGTCTCGCCGCGGATACAGGGCATCAGGTATTTCTCGCGCTGCGCCGCATTGCCCGCCAAAAGAATGTTCGACGGACGGGCCACGCATGTCCAATGCAAGGCGTAGTTGGCGCGGCCGAGTTCCTTTTCATACAAAAGCCACGCCAGCGTATCCAAACCTGCGCCGCCCACCTCGGCCGGCATATTGGCGGCGTAAAGCCCTGCTTGCATAGCCTTTTTCTGCACCTCTTTAATGACTTCCATCGGCAGATGGCCCGTGCGTTCAACCAAGGCTTCGTGCGGGTAAAGCTCGGCTTCGACGAATGCGCGGGTGGTGTCCACGATCATCGATTGTTCGTCGGTCAATCCAAAATACATGTGCTATCCTTTTGCCTGCCCAATGGCGCGGCCCGCGCCTTCGGGGGCGGGCAGGGCGGCATGGGCGTGAACCAGTGGCATCAATCGCGCCAGAACGTCGGGGGCAGCGGGGCAGGTTTTGCCCGCTTTCATATCAACATGCAGGCACATCTGTTCGACCGTGGCCAGCAGATCATCGCCGCGCTGGATGCGGGTGAATAGGCGCAGCCGCTTGTCATCGGCGGATAGGATTTGCAGCGTGCAAGTCAAACGGTCGCCCAGCTTTGCCTCGCCCAGATGGCGGATATGGGTTTCGGCGGTGTAATAGCTGTGCCCGCCTTGGACATAATCCATCCCTGCCCCAATCAGGCGCAGGAAATTGTCGACCGCTTCGGAATTGGCAAACAGATAACGGCTTTCGGTCATATGGCCGTTATAGTCGATCCACGCGGGCAGCACCTGCAGATGCGCCATGATCAGCGGGGCAGACTGCGGGCCTGTGTCCAGTTGGGCGTGAAACGCAGCCGCCCGCGCGGCATCATGGTCGCGCAAAACTTTGCCCGCGCCCCAATTACGGTCTTTCAGCGTGCGCAAAAAGCCGACAAGGTTTTGGTCGCGGATGCGTTCCAATTCGCGGATCGTATACATGCCGGACTGTTCGTCAGACTGGCCCGCGACCAGATCGACAAGTTCTTCATTAAACTCGGGCACGTCCATCAGCTTTGACCATGGCCATTTCAGCGTTGGGCCGAATTGGGCCATGAAATGGCGCATCCCCGCCTCGCCCCCCGCGATGCGATAGGTTTCAAAAAGGCCCATCTGCCCCCAGCGCAGGCCAAAGCCCATGCGGATGGCCTCGTCGATTTCGGTGGTGGTGGCGATGCCGTCTTTCAGCATCCATAGCGCCTCGCGCCAGACCGCCTCTAGAAAACGGTTGCCGATAAAGGCGTCGATTTCGTGGCGGATCACCAGCGGGAACATGCCGATGTCTTTCATGATCTGAACCGTGCGCGCCACCACTTCGGGCGGGTTGGCGGGGCTGCCCGAAATTTCGGACAGGGGCAGCAGGTAGACGGGGTTGAACGGGTGGGCCACGATGATATTGGCAGGGTTCGGCGCGCCTGCCTGCAGGTCGGTCGCCTTGAACCCCGACGTGGACGAGCCGATCAGAACATCGGGATTGGACTGCTGCAGCTGGGCATAAACACGCTGTTTCAGCTCGATCCGTTCGGAAACAGATTCTTGCACATATTCCGCGCCTTCGACTGCCTCGCCAATGGTGCCGTGAAAGGTCAGGCGGCCTTCCGGCGGCATTGGCACATCGGAAAGGGCGGGCAGGGCAAGGCGGGCATTGGACATGACGGCAGCGATTTTGCGTTCGGCCTCTGGGTCGGGGTCAAAAACGCCCACGTCCCAGCCGTTCAGCAAAAACCGCGCCGCCCAGCCGCCGCCAATCACCCCGCCGCCAATTATCGCCGCCTTACGTGCCATCAGGCTACTCCTTGTTTTCGAACCGCGTTCCGTTCGCGTGGTCTTGCGGATTTAGTACTAGAACCTAATGAATTTCACATATGGGAACAGGGGAACAAAATACGGTATTCCAAGCAGAATTGCTAAGCCCACCACCCCGATCGCCCCATTGTTCTGACGCCCAAGTTTCTCGAGCAGCAAGATCGAGGCGCGTGTCGCGCCGCCAATCCCAGCTGCCCAAGTCATCCATATGATCATCGCAACCGAGACAATGGAGATAAAGCTGGCGCTATGCGAAAGGATTTGCGTCATGCTCGCAAAAAGCCTGACAAAGAAGAAACAGGCCGAAAGCGCCACTAAGCCGAGGATTGCAGAAACTGGCAAAGTTTTGGCCGCCGAGGGCGCGGCCCAAATCGTCAAGATCAGCATCCACCACAGAACAGTCAGCGTAATTCCGATCAGTCCGAAAAATCCGCGTATCTCGAAGTAAACGGAATAGTTCATAGACGGGCGCCTTTCAGATGTCGCATTAGTGCTGGACCCATTCCAACTGGGTCGTATCATAGCCATTCTTCGCCAGCGCCTTCAACGCGCGGTCGGTGTCGGCCTTTGACAGTTGCGGCTTTCGTGCCAAAATCCAGCCAAAGCCCCCCGAAGGCGCGCCCACTACGGCCATCGAATAGTCGGATTTCAAATCCATAATCCAGTAATCGCCCGCAGCAATATCGCCCAGCCACGGCACGAAAGTGACCTTCAACTTGGCGGTGTCCACAACCCAAGCCTTGCCATTTGCCACCTCGGCCACGCCGCCCTTTGTGCAGGCATTGGCCACATTGATCGTGGCATCTTCATTCAGCGAATAGGTCGCTGTCACCTTTTCGCAGCCACGTTCAAACCTATTGGGAAAACGAGCAATCTCATACCACGTTCCCAAATATCGGTTCAGATCGACCGCGCCGACCACCGACATTGTCACAGAGCTATTGCGCACCTCGGCCTGCGCGGCGATTGGCAGCGCCAAAAGGGCTGCAAGAAGTATAGATTTCAATGGCATGGTTTACCTCGGCAATGGCGCCCGCTTGTCCAGTTTCAGTTTGGCGCGCACCTCGGCAGGCGTGATCACGCGCGCACCAAGGTTAGAGATAATGCTGACCGCCCGTTCGACCAGCTGCGCATTGGTGGCAAGCACACCTTTGTCCAGCCAAAGGTTATCCTCCAGCCCAACGCGCACATTGCCCCCCGCCAGCACTGCGGCGGCGACATAGGGCATCTGGCTGCGGCCTATGGCAAAGGCGCTCCAATGCCAATTTGCGGGAACATTGTTCACCATCGCCATGAAGGTGTTCAAATCATCGGGCGCGCCCCAAGGCACGCCCATGCACAGTTGAACCAAAACGGGGTCGGGAATTGCGCCCTCGCGCACCAGTTCTTTAGCCAGCCAAAGATGGCCCGTATCAAAGGCCTCAATCTCAATGCGCACGCCTGCCGCCGTCATCCGCCGCGCCATGTCGCGCAGCATACCGGGGGTGTTGACCATCACATAATCGGCCTCGTTGAAGTTCATCGTGCCGCAATCCAAGGTGCAAATTTCGGGGCGACAGTCTACAACATGCGCCACCCTCTCGGCGGCCCCTGCCATATCGCTGCGCGGGCCCATGCGGGACATATCTTCGCTGCCTTCAAAATAGATATCGCCGCCCATCCCCGCCGTTAGGTTTAGCACAACATCCGTGCCCGAATCGCGAATACGCTCTGTCACCTCGCGATAAAGGGCAGGGTCGCGGGCGGGTTTGCCCGTTTCAGGGTCGCGCACATGGCAATGCACCACGGCGGCGCCCGCCTTGGCTGCATCAATGGCAGAAGCGGCAATTTGCGCGGGGCTGCGCGGCACATGGGGGCTGCGATCTTGCGTGCCGCCAGACCCTGTCACTGCGCAGGTGATAAAAACGTCGCGGTTCATTGCTAGTGGCATAACGTCCCCCATTTTTGCATCAGCCTAAGCTGCGCGCCCGCGCCCGCTGTTCCAATTCCGAAGCGATATGGCGCAAAAGCGCAAGGGGTTAGCGTTCCAGCGCGCCTTTGCCGGCCAAAATCTTCTCTCGCGCCTTGGCTATTCGCGCAAAGCGGGTCGCAGGGTTTTGGGTTGTATTCAGATGAAAGACCCAAGACTTTTGCCGCCCAGGGGTTAGGGCGGCAAATGCCTCGGCCAAGTCGGGGTCGCTGTCCAGCGCCTCGATCAATTCTTCGGGCAAGTCCACCTCGCGCGGGGGCAAGTCTGCGACGATGCCGCGTTCGGCATAGCCCATCGCCTCGGCCAGATAGGCGCGCAAGGATGGCTCTAGCCGCGTGACCTCTTCGGCGCTGGTCATGCGAATGGTGTCGGGCACGCGGGTGTTTGGCCCTTGGCGCGACATGATGCCAGCAGGGTCGGTCATCAGGGCGGCATTCATAAAGTTCAGCCGAAAATCGCCCTGCAAAGCCCCGATCACGCAGATGTTGCGCCCCGCATGCATATAGCAGGGATGCGCCCATTTCACATGTTCGGTCAGCCCCATATCAAGGCAGATGCGCCGCAGGGCCAGCAGCCCCTCGCGCCAAAGCGCTGCCGAACATAGCGGCGTTTTCCAGCGGTCGCAGCGCCCGCAGCCGATGGTGAAGAAATCCTCAATCTCGGTGATCATGCGGGCAGTTGCCATACTAAACCTCTTCCAGCAACCCGCGCCCTTTCAGCAGCGGCGTCACGTCAGGCATTTTGCCGCGAAACTTGGTGTAAAGCACATCCGCCTCTTCGCTGCCGCCAGCGGATAGGATGAACTTTTCCAGCCGCGCGGCAGTGGCGGGATCAAAGGCGTCGCCCGCCTCCTCGAATGCGGCAAAGGCATCAGCATCCATCACCTCTGACCACATATAGCTGTAATAGCCGCTGGAATAGCCGTCGCCTGTAAAGACATGCGCGAAATGCGGGGTGGCGTGGCGCATGGTTATGGCGCGGGGCATGCCCAGAGCGTCCAGCACCTGCGCCTGCATTTGCATCGGGTCGGCGGGCGGCGCGCCTTCGTGCAAGGCAAGGTCAACCATAGCGGATGCGATGAATTCCACAGTCGCAAAGCCTTGGTCATAGGTTCCTGCATTCAGCAGGCGGTCTAGCATATCGCGCGGCATCGCTGCGCCGGTTTGCACATGGCGCGCGTGTTTTTCCAAAACCTGCGGAACGTCCAACCAATGTTCATACAGTTGGCTGGGCAGTTCAACAAAGTCGCGCGCGACCGAAGTGCCCGAGATAAAGCCATAGGTCACATTCGACAGCATTTGATGCAGCGCGTGGCCAAATTCGTGAAACAGCGTGCGGGCATCGTCGTGCGACAAAAGCGCAGGCGCGCCCTTGGCAAAGTTACACACGTTGATGACAACAGGGCGCTGATCGCCGCCCAGTTTGCGCTGAGATCGCAGCGCCGAACACCACGCGCCCGACCGTTTGGACGGGCGCGCAAAATAATCGCCAATGAACACGGCGATATGCTGGCCGTTACGGGTGACTTCCCAGGCGCGGGCATCAGGGTGATAAAGCGGCAGATCAAGGGCCGCAAATTCAAGCCCGAACAGGCGGGTGGCGCAGTCAAACTGCGCTGCTAACATCGCATCCAGCGAAAAGTAAGATTTCAGCGCCGCCTCATCCAGATCATGCATCTGTGCCTTTCGGATGCGGGAATAATAGCGCCAATCCCACGGCTCTAGCGGGCCTTGGTGGCCGTCTTTGTGCAGCATCGCTTCCAAAACGGCGGCATCTTCCATCGCCTTGGCACGGGCGGGTTGCCAGACAGCCATCAGCAAATCCCGCACATGGGCGGGGGTTTTGGCCATTTCGGTCGCCAGCTTGTAACCCGCGAAACTGTCATAGCCCAAGGCGCGGGCGCGCTCATACCGCAGGGCGAGCATTTCGGCGGCAATGGCGCGGTTGTCGTTTGAATTGCCATTCGCGCCGCGCAATGTCCACGCGGTATGGGCCTGCTGGCGCAGGGCGCGGCTTTGGGAATATTCCAAGAACGGCACGATCAAGGATCGGTTTAAGGTGATGACAGGCCCGTCCGCGCCCATCGCCTGCCCCGCCGCAGAGGCCGCATCCAGCAGATAATCGGGCAGGCCCGTCCTGTCTGTCAGCGGCATAGACCAGCCGCGTTCTTCGGCCAGAACGTTCTGGGCAAACTGAGTGCCCAAAACCGCCAGACGCGATTTCACTTCCGTCAGCCTTGCGGCGGCATCCCCAGATAGCTGCGCGCCAGAGCGGACAAACATCTGATGATACAGATGCAACACGCGGGCCTGTTCGGCGGTTAGGCCAAGGTTTTCGCGCCCCTTCCACAGGGTTTCAATCCGCGCAAACAGCGCCTGATTGTTTGTGACTTCGGATGCAAAGCTTGAGAGTTTGGGGGCCAAATCGCGCTGAAGCCCCTCGCGCGCGTCGGTGCTGTCGGCGCTGGCCAGGTTGTAGAACAGGCCAGAAACGCGGTCTAGCGTCGCCTCAGCCAGTTCCAGCGCCTCGATAGTATTGGCGAAACTGGGGGCATCGGGGTTGGCGGCAATGGCGGCAATGTTGGCGCGGGCCTGCGCCAGCCCTTCATCAAAGGCGGGGGCAAAATCGGCGTCAGAAATCGCATGAAATGGGGGCAGACCAAAGGCGCCAGTCCAAGGGGCAAGAAGGGGGTTCATCGCGGCTCCTATATTAGCGCGGCTCAAAGTTTTCGACAAAGGCGATCATTTGCGGCAGGCAATAGCTGCGCAGATCATAGCGCGCCACGGCATGGGCGCGGGCGGCTTCGCGCAGCGGTTGGTATTTTGCAGGGTCTTCCAGCGCGGAAATCAGCGCCTTTGACCAGCCTTCCACATCAAAGAAATCAACCATCGTCGCGGTCTGGCCATCTGTCATCGCTTCGCGCACGGGGGCGGTGTTAGAGGCAACGATATGGCAACCCGCGGCCATCGCCTCGATCGACGACCAGCTTAGAACGAAGGGATAGGTCAGGTAGGCATGGGCGCGGCTGACGTGCAAAAGGTTCACAAAATTGGGGTAGGGGATTTTGCCCATGAAATGCACGCGGGACAGATCCAACTGATCTTTCACCTCGTCCAGAAAAATGTCTTTCCACTTTTTGCCATCGGGGGCGGGCGGGCCATAGGAAACCTCATCGCCGCCCACCAAAACCACCTCGGCATTCGGGCGCGCACGCAGCACCTGCGGCAGGGCGCGCATAAAGATATGATAGCCGCGATAGGGTTCTAAGTTGCGGTTTACAAAGGTTAAAACCTCGTCCCCCACGGCAACAGTTTTGCCGTTGGGCAAATCGAAAGTGGCCTTTGGGTTCGGGGTTAGAACGCGGGTATCGACCCCATCGTGAATGACGGAAATGCGCCCGCGCAAAAGGGATGGGTGGGTGTCGGCCTGAAAATGGGTCGGCGACAATGCAGCGTCGGCATGGACGATGGACTGCGTCAGATAGGCCGCGCGGCCTTGGGCGATCATCACCTGATCAAAGCCGAGTTTGGAAAATTCGGGGTCAAAGCCAATATCGGCCCCATCGCCGCGATAGTAAAACTCGGCATAGACGATCAGCTTGGCAGATGGCCAAACCTCTTTCAAAAACAGGCTTTCGCCCCATCCTGAATGGGCGAAAATCACATCGGGGTTATAGCCCTTTTCATCGCGCAGGTTGATCGCGGCGCGGGCAACCACGACGGCGCGGTCAGACATGACTGTGTAATTGCGCCCCAAACGGGTTTGCGCAGAATCCACTGTTTGCGCCTTAAAGCTATATTTCACATGCGGAACCGCAATTTTGCGGTTGTTGGCGGCATCGGTCAGGGCCAACACATCGTGCCCGCGTTTTTGCATTTCCGGGGCAAGGTGCAAAAACTGCGCTGGGAAATTTTGATGCACGAACAGAATTTTCAAACCGTCTCTCCAAAAGCTGCCTGCATGAGGGCACGGGTGTAATCGGTTTGCGGCGCGGCGAAAACTTGGGCCGCTGGGCCGCTTTCGATGATGTCCCCTTCGCGCATCACCATCACATGATGCGACATGGCGCGCACCACGCGCAGATCGTGGCTGACAAAGATATAAGCGAGGCCCCATTTGCGCTGCAACTCGCGCAGAAGGTCAACAATCTGCACTTGGACAGTCATGTCAAGGGCAGATGTCGGCTCGTCCAGCACGACAAGTTTTGGGCGCAAAATCATCGCGCGGGCAATAGCGATGCGTTGGCGCTGGCCGCCCGAAAACTCGTGCGGATAGCGGGCAGACATGGCGGGGTCTAGCCCGACATCAGCCATGATCTGCGCGACCAGTGTGGCAGGATCTTTGCCGCCCGTGCCATGCACGCCCAGACCTTCGGCAATAATTTCGCCCGCCGTCATGCGCGGCGATAGGCTGCCAAACGGGTCTTGGAACACAATCTGCATATCGCGCCGAAAGGGGCGCATTTGGCGGGGGCGCAGAGGTAGGATATCGCGGCCCAAAAACACCGCGCGTCCCTCTGCCTGCACCAACCGCAAAATGGCGAGGGCAAGCGTGGTTTTGCCACTGCCAGATTCGCCCACGATGCCCAAGGTTTCGCCCGCGCGCAGGGTCAGGCTGGCGTCATTCACCGCCCGAACATGGCCCGTCACACGGCGCAAAAGCCCCGTTTGAATGGGGAACCAAACGCGCAAATTTTCCACGCTCAACACCGTTTCCGCATCTTTCGCCACAGGGGGCGGCGTGCCTTTGGCATGGGCGGCCAGCAGCTTTTGCGTATAGGGGTGCTGGGGGGCGGCAAACACATCGGCGGTTTTTCCCGCCTCGACAATCTGCCCGCCCTGCATCACGCAAACGCGGTCGGCAATGCGGCGCACGATGGTCAGATCGTGGGTGATAAACAGCATGGACAGGTTTTCGCTGCGTTTCAAATCGCCCAAAAGGTCAAGAATTTGCGCCTGAATCGTCACGTCCAGCGCGGTTGTCGGCTCGTCCGCGATCAGCAGGTCAGGGCCATTCGCCAGCGCCATCGCAATCATCACGCGCTGGCGTTGCCCGCCAGATAACTGGTGCGGATAGGCTGTCAGACGCGATTCGGGGTCGCGGATGCCGACCTTGGTCAGCAGGTCAATCGTGCGGGCGCGCGCCGCCGCACCTGTTAGCCCTTGGTGCAGGGCCAAACTCTCGCCGATTTGCCGCGCAATGTTGTGCAGCGGGTTCAGCGAGGTCATCGGCTCTTGAAAGATAAAGCTGATGTCGTTGCCGCGCAGGCGCATGAGCGCCGCCTCATCCGCACCGACCATTTCCGCGCCGTTATAGCGCACCGACCCCGTGACCTGCGCGTTGCTGCCCAAAAGCCCCACGGTAGACAGCGCCGTCACCGATTTGCCACTGCCAGATTCGCCCACAATCGCCAGCGTCTCGCCGCGCTGCAGATGAAATGACACGCCGCGCACAGCGGGGATAAGCCTGCCCTCTTGGGCAAAGCTGATCGACAGATCCGTTACCTGCAACAGCGTCATGAAAATGTCTTTCGCGGATCGAAGGCATCGCGCACGCCTTCAAAGATAAACACCAAAAGCGACAACATGATCGTAAAGGTGAAAAAGCTGGTAAAGGCGAGGCTGGGCATTTGCAGGTTTTGCTGCGCTTGGCGCGACAGTTGCCCAAGGCTGGGCAGGCTGGCGGGCAGGCCGTACCCCAAATAATCCAGCGCCGCGAGAGAGCCGATCGTGCCCGACACGATAAAGGGCAGCATGGTTAGCGTGGCCACCATCGCGTTGGGCAAAACATGGCGGAACATGATTTTTGTATCAGGCACGCCCAGGGCCTTGGCCGCGCGGACATATTCAAAATTGCGCGCCCGCAGAAATTCGGCGCGCACCACGCCAATCAGCGATGTCCAGCCAAAGGCAACCATCAAGGCGATCAGAATCCAAAAACTGCGTGACCAGACCGAAAAGACGATGATGATGACGTAAAGCGAGGGGGTCCCGCTCCAAATCTCTAGGAAACGCTGGAAAATCAGGTCAACCCAGCCGCCAAAATAGCCCTGCACCGCACCCGCAGCAATGCCAATCACCGATGTCAGCGCGGTGACGATCAGCGCAAAGCCGACCGACAGGCGAAAGCCGTATATCACCCGCGCCAGCACATCGCGGGCGGTGTCATCCGTGCCCAAAAGGTGGTCATGATCCGGCGCAGAGGGGGCGGCCTGCCCGCCCAAATCATTGATTGTGTTATAGGAATAGGGGATGGGCGCCCAAAGGATGCGGCCTTTTTGGAAATCTTCATTGCTGGGGGCAAAACTGCCGTTTTGAATGGCGGCGATCATGCCCTTAGGGTCATCGAAACAGTCTACCAGCCCGCCCGAACGGATTAGACACTCCACCTCGGGCGATTTGTAATTGGCCTCGGTTTGAAAATCGCCGCCGTAATCTTTTTCGGAATAGAACGTCAAAAACGGCAGCCGCCATTCGCCGCGATACTGCACGATAAGCGGTTTGTCATTGGCCAATACCTCGGCAAATAGGGAAAGGCCGAACAGGATGGAAAAAATTACAAGCGACCAATAGGCGCGCTTGTTGGCGCGAAAATTGCGCCAGCGGCGGGCGTTTAGGGGGGATAGCTGCATCATCCCCTCCGTTCAAAATCAATGCGGGGGTCGACCCAGACATACATCAGATCAGAAATGATCCCCACGATAAGGCCCATCAGACCAAAGGCGAAAAGCGTGCCAAAGATCACGGGATAGTCGCGCTCGACCGCGGATTTATAGCCCAGTTGACCCAGCCCGTCCAAGCTGAAGATCGTTTCGATAATCAGGCTGCCGCCAAAGAACACCGAAATAAACAGGGCAGGAAAGCCCGCAATCACAATCAGCATCGCATTGCGAAACACATGGCCATATAGCACGCGGTTTTCGGGAAGGCCCTTAGCGCGGGCGGTCATAACATATTGCTTTTTGATCTCGTCCAGAAAGCTGTTTTTGGTCAGCAGCGTCAGCGTGGCAAAGCTTGCAATCGTGCTGGCCAAAACGGGCAGGGTGATGTGCCAAAGGTAATCCAGCGCTTTTCCGATGGGAGAAAGTTCGGCCCAGTTGCTGGAGGTCAGCCCCCGCAGCGGAAAGATTTGCCAATATGACCCGCCCGCGAACAGCACCAGCAGCATGACGGCCACCAAAAGGCCCGGAATGGCATAAGCCGCGATGATTACTGCGCTTGTCCAACTGTCAAAGCGCGATCCATCGCGCACCGCTTTGCGGATGCCCAGCGGAATGGAAATGACATAGGCAATCAGCGTCGTCCAAAGACCCAAGGTGATCGACACGGGCAATTTTTCGATGATCAGTTCCATCACACTTGCACTGCGGAAATAACTTTCGCCAAAGTCAAAGCGCAGGAATTTGCCCATCATGATGAAAAACCGCTCGGTCGCGCCGATCATTTCCTTTTCGCAATCTTTTGCCTGCGCTGTGAGGTTGCCTTCATATCCCGCAGGGCAGTTGAACCGCGCAAAGCCAAATTCCACCTCTAGCTTGGCGCGAAATTCTGGCGGCAAACCGCGCGCGCCCACATAGGCGCCGCCTGCATCGCTGCCTGTCTCTTCGGTTGGATCGCCCCCGCCGCGCACCGCGTCCAGCGCATCGCCCTCGCCTTCTAGCCGTGCCTCGATCTGGTCAAACGGGCCACCCGGCACAAATTGAGTCAGGGCAAAATTGATCAGCATGATCCCGAACAATGTCGGGATCACCAGCAGCAATCGGCGCAGGATATAGGCGATCATGCTATTTCAGCACGCCGTCTGATTTCAGCTTGTCGGCCTTGGCGGGGTCGAACCACCAGAAATCTAAGTAGCCCAGATCATAGGGCGGCAAGGTTTGCGGAAAGCCGTATTGGTCATAATAGGCCACGGTATGCACGTTTTTATACCATTGCGGCACGTTGAAATAGATCGTGCGCAGCACGCGGTCTAGGGCGCGGGTGGCCACATCCAGCGTGTCGCGGGTATTGGCGGCTTCGACCAGATCCAGCAGCTTATCGACGGCGGGGTTGGCCAGCCCCATGCGGTTGCGGGTGGAATTGTCGCGGGTGATGCTGGCATAACCCTGCTTCATCTCTCCCCCCGGTTCATAGCCGTTCACGGGGTTGGCGGTGATCATGTCAAAATCGAAATTCGGCGGGTCGGTGCGTTGGCTGAATTGCGCGGGGTCCACTGTTGTGAGCAAGCCATCCACCCCCAGCGCGCGCAGGTTTTCGACATAGGGCGAAATGATCCGTTCAAAGGCGGGGCTGGCGTTTAGAAACTCGACTGTCAGTTTTTCACCCTTGGCATTCGCGCGCATCCCATCTGCGCCCGCCGTCCAGCCTGCTGTATCCAACAGGGCAGTTGCTGCGCGCAGGTTCTTGCGATCTAGGTTGGCGTCAACACCCGACACAGGGGGCAAGATGGCATCGGCCGTTAGAATGCTGGCGTCCAGCAGCCCCTCATCGACCAGCGGCTGCAACAGCGCCGCTTCTTCGGGGGTGGGCGCGCCCTTGGCTTCCATCGCGGTATTGGCAAAGAAAGAGGGGATGCGTTCGTAAAGATCGTAGAACAACGTTTGGTTTGACCATTCAAAGTTGAACATCAGGCCAATTGCTTGACGCACGCGGATATCTTGGAATTTCTCGCGCCGCAGGTTGAAGACAAAGCTTTGCGTGCTGGCAATCGATCCGTTGGGCAGTTCGGCCTTAATTACCGCGCCGTTCTTCAGATTGTCAAAATCATAGGCGGTCGCCCATTGCTTGGACGAGGATTCGTTGTGAAAGGTGAATACCCCCGATTTGAACCCTTCAAAGGCGGCGTTGCTATCGCCAAAATATTCCACGCGGATACGGTCAAAATTGCTGCGCCCCACCATCATCGGATGGGTGACGCCCCAATAGTCTGGGTTACGCTTAAAGATAATCTGCTGCCCTGCGCGCAGGCTGTCCAACACATAGGGCCCAGTGCCCAGCATCGGCTCTAGCGAGCTTTCTTCTAAATCGCGTTTGTTCGCCTCATAGTCGGCTTTTGAAATAATCGTCAGCCCGCCAGCGGTGGATGGCATGTCGCGCATTGCTGTGCCGGGTGTGAAGGTGAATTTCACTGTGTAATCGTCAATCGCCTCAACCGATTGGAATTTTTCATTGGCCACGGCGCGGAATTCGGCAATGCCTTTGTCGCGGAACAACTCGTAAGAAAACACCACATCCGCGGCGGTCATCGGGCTGCCGTCCGAGAATTTTACATCTTTGCGCAGGTGAAAAATCACAAAGGAACGGTCGGCGGGATATTCCATCGTCTCGCAGAGCAGGCAATAGGCCGCGCCAATTTCATCCGCCGTGCCCGTCAGGATAGATTCGTAAAACACCGACCCCAGCGCGCTGGCCGTGCCTTTCACCGAATAGGGGTTGAGGCTGTCAAAGGTGCCAAGCGCGGCAATCGAAATCTCGCCGCCTTTGGGGGCGTTTGGGTTGACATAAGGCAGATGCGCCGCGTCTGCGGGCAGTTTCAATTCGCCAAAGGTGGAAATGCCATGCGCAGTGATCGTATCTTGCGCGCGGGCCTGATGGGCTGCGACGAATGCGGCGGCGATAAAGGCCACCGTTGCAAAGGCAGTGCGGCGCTGGGCGCTGGGGGCGGGAATGGCGATGGCAGTCATGCGATGGGCCTCCTGTTATGTGCGGGCGCGTGCGGCGCCACCGCTTTATTTAGGGGAAAGCATAAATCGGAAAAGGGGCGTGCCACAAGGTATGATTGCGGGCGCATTTGCGTGAAGCCGTGCAAATGAAAAAGGCCGCACCTGTGGCGCGGCCTTTGATAAAGGATTTGCGCGGAAATTACTTCAGCGATGCCAGATAGGCGATCAGATTGGCGCGATCTTCGGGCTTTGGCAGGCCAGCAAAGCTCATTTTCGTGCCGGGCATATAGCCCTTGGGGTTTTCCAAGAAGGCGAACAGCTTGTCACCCGACCACGCCTCGGCCGACAGCGCCTTGAGTGCGTCAGAATACCCAAACCCAGCGATCGAGGCTTTGGGCCGATCCACCACACCATTCAGATGCGGGCCCGTGCCATCGGTGCCGTCCACCTTGTGGCAGGCTTTGCATTTGCTGAACACTTTCTCGCCCGCTGCGGCATCGGCAGATGCGAACAGCGTTGCGAAATCTGGCCCTTCGGCGGCGGCGCCTTCGGCTGGGGCGGCCTCGCCCGTGTCAACGGTGTAAGCTTGGGCCATTTCTTCCCCATGACCGCCGCCGTGGCTGGAATAAAGCGTATCTGCCGCCCAAGACCCCATCAGATAAAACAGCAGCGAACCGCAAACGGCTGCGGTCACTTTGGTCAGTGTCATCGTATCAAACATATCTCGCCTTTCTTATCGCCAGCGCAGCCACAGATGCGGCTAAAACAAGTTTGGGTGTATCTACCCGCTTCCCCCATAGCAATTCAAGGTGTAGTAGCGCGACCAAATGACCCTTTGGTGGGTTTTTGTGGCGGAGTTGAACGAAATGGCAGGAAAAATCGCGTTTCAGGGGGAAATGGGGGCCTATTCGCATCAGGCCTGCGTGCAGGCGCGGCCCGATTTTACCCCGCTGCCCTGCGCCACCTTTGAAGAGGTGGTCGAAGTGACCCAGCGCGGCGAGGCAGATTTGGCCATGCTTGCCGTGGAAAATTCGACCTATGGGCGGGTTGCAGATGTGCATTCGCTGCTGCCAAAGGCGGGGCTGCATATTGTGGATGAGGCGTTTGTGCGCGTGCATGTCAACCTTTTGGGGGTAAAGGGTGCGCATCTCGATCAGATCACCGAGGCGCATGGCCATGTGGTGATTTTGCCGCAATGCGCGGGGTTTTTGCGCGCACACGGGATTAAGGGAAAGGTGTCATCCGATAACGCCCGCGCTGCGCGTGAAGTGGCCGAGGCGGGCGATGTCACGCGCGCCGCGCTGGCCAGCGAGCTTGCCGCGAAGATCTACGGGCTAGACGTGATTGCGCCGCAGATCGAAGATCACAAAAACAACACCACGCGATTTTTGGTGATGGGGCGGGTGGCCGACCATTCCCGCCGCGCCGAGGTGATGATGACCACCTTCACCTTTCGCGTGCGCAACATCCCTGCGGCCCTGTATAAAGCGCTGGGCGGGTTTGCGACGAATGGCGTCAATATGACCAAACTGGAAAGCTATATGGTCGGCGGCAGTTTCACCGCGACCGAGTTCTACGCCGATATCGAAGGCCACCCCGAAGACGCGCCTGTTGCCCGCGCGCTGGAGGAACTGCGGTATTTTACGTCGTCGTTGAACATTCTGGGGGTTTATCCTGCGGATCGTCAGCGGGGTTGACGCGTATATACGTTTTGTGTATACGTCAGGCTTCCTATCAACGAATAGGATAAAGCTACTGAACAAAAATGAGGATGGAAAATGGAAAACAGAAATTCATCTTGGCGACAGGGGCAGACACTAAATGTTCGAATGGGACGAGGAAAAACGGCAGCAGAATCTGCTGAAACACGGCGTTGATTTAGTTTACGCGGCAGTTGTTTTCGAAGCCTTGACGCTTCGGGATGAAGACGACCGCCAAGATTATGGCGAGACGCGCTATTTGGCGATGGGCGTTGTGGGTGAAGACATTTTCGCTGTGGTCTTTACCCATCGCGGTGAAAACATCCGCCTGATTTCGGCCCGCAAGGCTAGGAAGAAAGAATATGAGCGATATCAAAACCGCATCCTTAGACGACATTAAGGCGATGATCGCGCGGGGCGAGGTCTTGCCTCCGCGCAAGGACGCGCCCGAATATGACATGCCCGAAGGGTTTTGGGAAAGGGCCGTTGTGCAAGCCCCCCTTGTCAAATCCACCATTTCCATGCGGGTAGACCCTGACATTTTGGAATTCTTCAAATCCCAAGGCGCGGGGCATTTGACGCGGATGCACGCGGTGCTGCGCGCCTATGTCGATGCGCAGAAGGCCAAGCAAAAGCGCTAGGTTACTCTCCCCTCGGAAAGCGTTTACTTTCCTCGAGCACGTTCAAATCCATGTGGTTGCGCATATACCTTTCGGACGCGGCGCGCAGGGGTTGGTAATCCCACGGGTAATAGGTGCCGTTGCGCAGCGCCTCGTATACCACCCAGCGGCGGGCTTGGGATGCGCGCACCTCGGCGTCATAGGCGGGGATATCCCAGCGCTCGGCCACCATATTCTGGAAATGCGCCAAAATCTCGGCGGCCTGGGGATCGCCCGCAAGGTTCACCGCCTCGTCAGGGTCATTTGCCAAATCGAACAACTGGTCTGGGTCGGCGGGGCAATGGATGAACTTCCACGCACCTTGACGCAGGGCAACCATGGGCGTGATCGTGCCTTCGGCGGCATATTCCATGGCAACGGGTTCGCTGCGGTCTGCGCCAAGCGCCAAGGGGACAAGGCTTTGCCCATCTGTCCAGGGCGCGATATCGGCCATCATCACCCCAGCCAAGTCGCACAGGGTTGGCAGCACATCAAGCGTGGAAACAGGCGTTTCAATCAGCCCAGCGGCCAGAGTGGGCGACATGATCATCAAGGGAACCCGCGCCGAACCCTCAAAGAAGTTCATCTTGAACCAGAGCCCGCGGCGGCCCAGCATTTCGCCGTGATCGGACAGAAACACCACAATCGCCTCTTGGCGGCTTGCATCAAGCGCATCGAAAATCTCGCCAATTTTGGCATCGACATAAGAGATATTGGCGAAATAGCCCTGCCGCGCGCGGCGGATATGATCGGGCGTCACGTCTAGCCCACGCCAATCGCAAGCATCCATCAGGCGCTGGGAATGGGCGTCCATTTCGGCGTAATTCAGCCCCGCGGGCGGCTCGCATTCAGGTGCGCCTTCATACAGGTCCCAATAACGGCGGCGGGCGACAAAAGGGTCATGCGGGTGGGTAAAGCTGACAGTCAGGCACCACGGCCGCGCATCGCCGCCGCGCGAAAGATCATAGATTTTCTGCACTGCCTCATGCGCCACGTCATCGTCATATTCAAGTTGGTTGGTAATCTCGGCCACGCCTGCGCCCGTGACGCTGCCCAAATTGTGATACCACCAATCAATCCGCTCGCCCGGTTTGCGGTAATCGGGTGTCCAGCCAAAATCTGCGGGGTAAATATCGGTGGTCAGGCGCTGTTCAAACCCGTGCATTTGATCGGGGCCAACGAAATGCATCTTGCCAGACAGAATGGTTTGATACCCCGCGCGGCGCAGATGGTGCGCGTAGGTGGGAATATCAGAGGCGAATTCGGCGGCGTTGTCATAAACCCGCGTGCGGCGTGGAAGCTGCCCCGACATGAACGAAGCCCGCGCAGGCGCACAAAGTGGCGAGGCTGTATAGGCATTGGCAAAGCGCACCGAATGATCGGCGAGTTTGCGCAGGTTTGGCACCTGCAAAAACGGCGCTGGCCCATCGGGAAACAGCGTTCCCGTCAACTGATCCACCATCACAATCAAAATATTGGGCTGTTTTGTCATTGCAGGTCCTTTGGCACCGAGTTCCCCATTCTACGCGCAAATTGGTTAACCGAAACTTGCCAAATCCGACCTAAATTCTCATGAAATTTTAGGTTCATCGCCAAGACCGCCCGCCAGCGCGTCAATTCTGCGCTGCAGGTGGGCTTGGGTTTGCACCTGTGCGGTTAAGCTTTGGGCGGTGCGCAGGGCCATAATGGCTGCCTGCGGTTCCCCGTTTTGCGCCAACATCTCGCCCATAGCGGCATGCGCAGGGGCATAGCTGGCAAGGGCACCTGACACCAAAGGGCCAATGACCTTTAGTGCCGCAGCAGGGCCTTGGGTGGGGCCTTTGTCCATGCTGATCGCAACGGCGCGGTTTAGTGCGATGATGGGGCTGGGGGCAAGGCGCAGAAGCACGCCGTAAAGGGCGGCAATCTCGGCCCAGTCGGTGGCGTCAAAACGCGGGGCGCTGGCATGCAATGCAGCGATCGCGGCTTGCAGCGTATAGGGGCCGACCTGTTTGCTGGCAAAGGCCGCATCCAGCAGCGCCAAACCTTCGGCGATTTGGCCCTGATCCCAAAGGCTGCGGTCTTGCGCTGAAAGGGGCACCAATTCGCCGCCCCTTATCCGCGCGCGCTGCCGCGCTGTGCCCAGCAGCATAAGGGCCATCAGACCCTTCACCTCGGAGTCGGGCAAAAGGGCATGCAGATCGCGGGTAAGCGAGATCGCCAAAGCAGATAGATCGGGCCGAAGCAGAGTGTCGCCCTGATGCGCAAGATACCCTTCGTTAAAAACCAAATAGAACACCGCTAAAACGGGGCCAAGGCGCGGGTTTGGATCGCTGGGCACCTCAAATGGGATAGAACGGCTTTTCAGCAGGGCTTTTGCACGGCTGATGCGCTGCGCCACAGTGGGGACAGGTTGCAAAAAAGCGGCGGCGATCTCTTCGGTGGTCAGGCCACACAGGCTGCGCAGGGTTAGGGCAACCTGCGCGTCTTGGGGCAAGGCAGGGTGGCAACAGGTGAAAATCAAGGCCAGCAAATCCAACGGCTGGGGGGCATCGTCGGTGCTGGCGCCGTGCAACATCGCCGCTTCTTGCATGCCGCCGCGATGGCGGGCCATGCGGCGCAGCTGATCAATGGCCCGAAAACGCCCGGCAGAGATCAGCCACGCCGCAGGATTGGCTGGCAGGCCCGTGCGCGGCCAATCTTGCGCCGCGGCCAGAAAGGCCTGGGCCAAGGCCTCTTCTGCCAGATCGACATCGCGCAAAAGCCGAATAAGGGTGGCCAAAACCATGCCCGACTTAGCGCGCCAAATTGCGTCGATCTGGGCCTGCACCCGCTAACCCCGGCTGTGAACCAGCGTTTCGACGGGCCGCACCTCGATGGAACCAACCGCCGCCAAAGGCATTTTTGCGGCCAGATCCAGCGCGGCGTTCATATCGCGCGCCTCGACCATGATAAACCCAGACAGATGTTCTTTCGTTTCCATGAACGGGCCATCATGGGTGGACAGCTTGCCATCCCATTTGCGCAGGGTCACCGCCGTTGTTGGGGCCTTGAGCGCGTCCGACGACACCATATGCCCGCCTTCGACCAGGTCGGTGTCATATTCCAGCATCGCGTCGACGTAATGCTGGCGCTGCGCCTCGGTCATGACGGCGAATTTGGCTTCGTCAAGGTAGATTAGAAACATATAACGCATGAGCCTCTCCTTTTTGCGGATGTTCTGCCTATAGTCGCTTGGCGCGGGTTGGTTTCGACAGGGGCACAAGATTATTTTGCATAGTCGGGGCTTTGCGTATCGAGCAGCGATTTGATTTCGGACAGGTGGTTTTGGGCGAAATTGGGGTAGGCTTCCCATTCGCGCGCGGTTTTTTCCGCGATATCGCCTGGCATCACGCGCAAGGGCTGGCCCGTTTGCAGCGCGCGGATATAGGTCTCGCAGGCGCGTTCGAAGTAATAAAGGCGGTTAAAAGCCTCGGCCACGGTATGGCCAATTACAAGAACACCGTGGTTGCCCATGATCAGCGTGGTCATTTTGGGGTCAGACAGCAAGGCCGCGCAGCGGGCGCCTTCCGCGTCAAAGGCCATGCCGCCGTAATGGTCATCCACCACGTGGCGGCCGTAAAACATGGCCGAGTTTTGGTCTATCGGGGGCAGGCGGCTGTCTGCGAGGCTGGCCAGAACCGTGGCGTGGATGGAATGGACATGCATCACGCAAACGGCATGGGGCAGGGCGCGGTGCAGCGCGCCATGCAGGCCCCAAGCGGTGGGGTCGGGCGCATCTGGGCGCTGCATTGTGGCGGGATCATCGCCGTCAATTTCAATCAGCGATGACGCCGTGATCCGCGCGAAATGCCGCGCGTTGGGGTTGATAAGGAATCGGCTTCCGCCAACCGCAAGGCTGAAATGGTTGGCGACCGATTCGTGCATGTTCAAATGCGCGCACCAGCGAAAGGCGGCGGCAAGATCGACGCGCTGGGGCCAATGGGACAAGTTCGGGTGCATAATCGGCTCCTGATTTTGGGCGATGATGCCGCGCGCCGCGCCGTGGCGCAAAGAAAAAAGGCGGGGCTATACCCCGCCTTTTCCAAAATCTGATGCGAAACTTAGGCCAGTGCCAAATTCACAGCCGATTCGCGCCCGTCGCGGCCTGCTTCGATGTCAAACGTCACCGCTTGCCCGTCTTTCAGCCCGCGCAGCCCTGCGCGTTCCAGCGCGGTGATATGCACGAAAATATCCTTTGCGCCCCCCTCGGGCGCGATAAAGCCATAGCCTTTGGTTTCGTTAAACCATTTCACGGTGCCCTTAGCCATCGTGATCTTCTCCTACTGTTGCGCCATCCGCGAGATTGCAATGGCCTGGCCCCGCGCTTTGATCGAAAAGCTGAGGCGTTCAGCGCAGCAGGATCGAGAAGTCACGTCGCACTGTAATCATATGAACGATGCAGGCGTTTTCAAGATGTTTTGATGCGGCAATTCGCGCGGGGGTTGCCGAAACGGTTACAGTTTTCGCCGTGCCCGCAAAGCCGCGCCGATGGTGCCATCGTCAAGGTAATTCAACTCTCCGCCGATGGGCACGCCTTGGGCCAGCGTGGTGATGGACACGCCTGTTTGGGCCAAGGCTTCGGCGATGTAATGGGCGGAGGTTTGGCCATCGACAGTGGCGTTCAGCGCCAAGATCACCTCGCGCGCGCCCGTATCCGACACCCGCGCCACAAGGCGGGGAATGCCCAACTGGTCAGGCCCCATATCATCCAGCACCGACAGCGTGCCGCCCAACACGTGATAGCGGCCCCGAAACGCGCCGCCGCGTTCCATCGCCCACAGGTCGGCCACATCTTCGATCACGCAAATCTCGCCCGTATCGCGGGTAGGGTCGGTGCAGATGGGGCAGATATCAGACTGGCCGATATTGCCGCATATGGTGCAGTCTTTCGCCGTCAGCGCGACCTGCGCCATTGCGGTGGCCAAAGGGGCCATAAGCTGCCCGCGCTTTTTCAAAAGCGCCAGCACCGCGCGGCGGGCAGACCTTGGCCCCAGGCCTGGCAGGCGGGCCATAAGGTCAATCAGTGTTTCAATGTCGCGGGTTTCGGTCATAGGTTTGGCAGCGCCATGTCAGGAGGCAGGCCCAATTCCTGCGCGATGCGGGCCATTTCGGCCATCATATGCGCGCGGGCGCGGGCCTGCGTGTCTTGGATCGCGGACAGGATCAAGTCTTGCGCCTGCACTTGGGCGCTGGCGTGCAGGATGCTGGGCGACAGATCGATGCCGATCACATCGCCCTTGCCTGTGCAGCGCACGCAAACAAGGCCCGCGCCCGCATCGCCCGTGATCACCACGCGCGCAAGGTTTTCTTGCAACTCGGCCATGCGGCCTTGCATCGCCTGCGCCGCCTTCATCATCTTGGCCATATCGCCAAGCCCGCCCAAACCCTTTAGCATACTGCACCCTTAATCATCTTCAAACGGGTCCCAATCATCGCCGCCCATGTCGTCGGCCAGCGCTTGCGCTATTTGGGGCAAAGCATCTGCTTCGGGCGCACGAATCGCGGTGATTTTGGCGGTGGGAAAAGCAGCCAATACCGCCTGCACCAAAGGGTTATCCAAAGCTTCGGCGCGGGCGACATTTTCCTGCGCCTCGCGCGTTTCGGCAATGGTGGGGGCGCCGCCGCCTGCCACAACCGACACGCCCCAACGCTGCCCTGTCCAGCCCTGCAGACGCTGCGACAGGCGGGCCGCAAGGTCAGGCTTAGCCATTGGCATCGGTTCAAATTCAATACGGCCAGGGGCATAGCGCACAAGGCGCAGGTCTGTTTCCACCTCGGTCAGCAGCAGCATATCGCGCTTGGCGCGGATCAGATCGACCACTTGGTCAAAGGTCAAAAGGCTGATTTCGCCAAGCGGGTCAGGCTGGGTTTGGGGTGCCACTTGGGCCATTGGCGTGCCACGCGCGGGGGCCGATGGGGCAAGGCGCAGCATGGGGCTGTGAACGGTTTGGCCGCCCCCGCCCGCAGGCGCGCCACCCGCAACAGGGCCAGAGGTTGGGCCAGCGCTGGGCGAGGGCCCGTTTTGCAGCCGCCGCACCAGCGTTTCAGGGTCTGGCAAATCGGCGACATGGGTCAGGCGTATGACGGCCATTTCCGCCGCCATCATGGCGTTGGGGGCCAGCGCCACCTCTTCCAGCGCCTTCAGCAGCATTTGCCACGCACGCGACAGCGCCCGCATCGGCACTGTTCCTGCCATGTTCAGCCCGCGTTCCCGTTCGTCTTGCGGCGTGGTCGGATCATCCGCCGCCTCGGGCGAGATTTTGACAACCGACAGCCAATGGCTGATTTCCGCCAGATCGCGCAGCACGGCCATCGGATCTGCCCCATCGGAATATTGCGCTGCCAGTTCGGCCAGCGCGCCCGCCGCATCGCCGCGCAAGATCAGATCGAACAGATCCAGCACGCGGCCACGGTCGGCCAGCCCCAGCATCGCGCGCACCATATCGGCTGTGGTTTCCCCCGCGCCGTTGGAAATCGCCTGATCCAAAAGGCTGGTCGCATCGCGGGCCGACCCTTCTGCCGCGCGGGCAATTAGGGCGAGCGCACCATCGGTGATTTGCGCGCCTTCGGCGTTCGCGATTTTGCGCAGCAGGGCCATCTGCACTTCGGGTTCGATGCGTTTCAGATCGAACCGCTGGCAGCGCGACAGCACCGTGACGGGCACTTTGCGAATTTCGGTGGTGGCGAAAATGAATTTCACATGCGCGGGCGGTTCTTCGAGCGTCTTCAAAAGCGCGTTGAAGGCCGCATTCGACAACATATGCACTTCGTCGATGATATAGATTTTATAGCGGGCCGATGCCGCGCGATAGTGAACGGAATCAATGACTTCGCGCATATCGCCCACGCCCGTGCGCGATGCTGCGTCCATTTCCATCACATCAACATGCCGCCCTTCGGCGATGGCGATGCACGGCTCGCACAGCCCGCAAGGCTCGGTCGTGGGGCCGCCTTTGCCGTCAACCCCGACGCAATTTAGCCCCTTGGCGATGATGCGCGCCGTGGTGGTTTTACCCGTGCCGCGAATACCCGTCATCATAAAGGCATGCGCGATACGGTCGGCGGCAAAAGCGTTTTTCAGCGTGCGCACCATCGCCTCTTGCCCAACCAAATCGGCAAAAGTGGCGGGTCGGTATTTGCGTGCAAGCACCTGATAGGATTTTTCGCCCGTTTCGGTCATATCGCCCTGCAAGATTCGGTTGCGGCAGACTAGGGCGGATGGGGGCCAAGCGCAACCAAAGGCCCATGCCTTGGGCTAACAGAGTTCGGCCGCCAAACTTCGCGCCGTTTGCATGGGCAGCAGCGGCGCTGCGGGCCGCGGCAAATCGGCCTTTTCCTGCGCCAATGATGACCCGAAGATTTCTAAAAGTTCGGCCTTGCTGTCAGGGTCTGCCGAACGAAGCGCCATCGGCCCAGGGTAAAAGCTTTCGGTCAGAATACCATTGGCAAAGATCAGTTCGTGCTGCGCAAAGACCAGATGGTAATAGACCACCCGCCGCACGCCTTGCATCACCCTAATCCCTTTGCGCGAAATCAGCGACCGCGCAGGGACAAGCACCTCTTGCCCAAAACGATCTTTCACAAGAATTCGATGCTGCGGCGAAACGGACAAGCGCGTCAAAGGGCGGTTCGCCCCAAATGCGCCAGCTTCAATCGCGATAGGTCGCAATCTGAACGGCGCTTGGGCGAAATCCACCTCTCGTATGAGGCGCAGGCGCACTGGCTGCGGCCCATGGTCGCGGGTCAATACCAAATCGCCCACCTGCAGGGTTTCGATCAGGGCATGGCCACTGGGCGTCGCAATCCAAGTGCCACGCGAAAAACAATCAACACCTGTAGCATTGTTGCTGGTTGAAATAATGGCAGCGTCACTGCCTGACGCGGCCGCCAGATTGCCCGTTGTGAGGGATTGGATACGAAAATTGCCAAAACTGTCGTTTGGCACGGCGAAATAGCGCGTTATGCTGCCGTTTGACACCGTAAGAAAGGCAACTTGTAAATTGCTTTCGCTGGCCGACGAAAATGTAACATCCGAACCATCCGAAAGTTTAAAGGTTCCGTTGCTGGTTGGTTTTGCAAGGGCAGTAATGGAATAGGCAACCCCGCCGATGTTCAAAGCATCGCCGACATCAAACTCGCCATCATCCAGCGCAGTTGAGGTGACGTTATCGACCACGCCCAGAAGGGTGCCCGCGGTTTTGGAATAGGTTGTGTTGGACAGAACACTGGTAATTTCGAACAGGTCATGAATTGTCGCCATTCAAAGCAACTCCAATAACCCAAAGTTTTGCTATGGGCTGGCACGAGGGATGTTTTTCTATCACCACCCTACAGGCGCATAGTTAAATGAAGGTGAATATCGCTGCGCCCATTGGCTGCCGCGCGGCTATCTTGGCCGTTACCTTGGACTGTGCTTGGCTGCTGATTTCTTGGTATACCGCCCTGCCGCGCGGGTTTGCGATTTTGTCAGGGCGGCGGCGTTATCTGCTCCCTCGGCCACCAATTTGCGCCAGCGGTCAAGGCGCGCGCCGTCCACCTCGCCGCGCGCGATGGCGGCTTGCACGGCGCATTTGGGTTCGGTTTTGTGGGTGCAATCGCGGAAATGGCAGCTTTCCCCCAGTTCCAAAATATCAGCAAACAGCATGTCGATGCCTGCGTCCACATCGGCCAATTGAACCTCGCGCACGCCAGGTGTGTCGATCAGCCAGCCGCCGTTTGGCAAAGAAAAAAGATGCCGCGCGGTTGTGGTGTGGCGGCCGCGTTCGTCCTTTTCGCGCACGCCGCCCGTGGCAAGGGTTTCAGCGCCCAGCAACCCGTTGGCAAGGGTGGATTTGCCCACGCCAGAGCTGCCCATCAACACGGCGGTCGTACCTGCCTTGATATGCGGCAACAGCGCGGCTGCCCCCGTTTTGGCATTCAGTGCCAGCACGCTTGCGCCGTTTGCAACCGAAATGGCCTGCGCAACATAGGGGGCGGGGTCAATCACATCAGCCTTTGTCAACACGATGATGGGGGTTATGCCGCTGGCATGGGCCAGCACGAGATACCGCTCTATGCGGGCGGGGTTAAACTCCATCCCGCAGGCGGTGGTGATCAACATACAATCGACATTCGCCGCGATCAGTTGCAGCCCTACCCCCGTGCCCGCCGCGCGGCGCTGCAAGACGGAATGGCGCGGCAAGACATGGGCGATGCGGCCATGTGCCGCCAAGACCCAATCGCCCACGGCGACCTCTGCCGATGTCATATCAGGTGGAAAGTTCAGCGTCGCTGGGCCGTCCGCGCCCAAAGCATCGGCGCGCGATTTGTGCAACATGGCAATGCGGTAAGGGGCGCAATCTGCCAATGCGGCACTTTCCAATGCGGCCTGCAAGTCTGGCGTCCAGCCCAAATGGTATAGCGCATAATCATTCATCCCCCTATCTTGCGCTGCCCGTCCAAATTGGGCAAGCCTTTGGGAAACATCCCCAGAAGGCAAATCATGGCCCGTATCGCCGTTCTTACTGTATCTGACCGCGCCCATAGCGGGGAATACGAAGACCGTTCTGGCCCCGCTGCCGAAGAATGGCTGCGCGGGGTCATCACTTCGGATATGGATATTCAGCGCCGTATCGTGCCTGACGGGCGCGGCGTGGTTGGCGCGGCGCTGGTCGATCTGGCGGATCATTGGGGCGCTGATCTGATTTTGGCCACGGGGGGCACTGGCCCCGCTCTGCGCGATCAAACGCCCGAAGCGCTGGCCGATGTGGCACCCATGCCTATGGCCGGCTTTGGCGAGGCGATGCGGCGCGCGAATTTGGCCGTGGTGCCGACGGCCATTTTATCGCGGCAAGAGGCGGCGGTGCGGGGCAAATGCCTGATCATCACGCTGCCCGGCAGCCCGAACGCGATTGCGACCAGTTTGGACGCAATCTTTGCCGCCGTGCCCTATTGCCTTGATCTAATTGGCGCGGCGCGCATTGAAACCGATCCTGCGCGCATCAAGGCGCATAGACCGAAAGGCGCGTGATGAAACTGTTCGTGGGCCTTGGCAATCCGGGGGCGCAATATGCGGGCAATCGGCACAACATCGGCTTTATGGCGGTGGATCACATCGCCGCCGATCACGGCTTTTCCCCGTGGAAAAAGGCGTTTCAGGGGATGGTAAGTGATGGGCGGCTGGGCGGCGACAAGGTGCTGCTGCTAAAGCCTGAAACCTTTATGAACCTGTCGGGCCAATCTGTGCAAGCGGCGGCGCGGTTTCACAAAATCGATGTCGCCGACATCACTGTGTTCCATGACGAGCTGGATATCCCCCCCGCCAAGATTAAGGCCAAGTTCGGCGGCGGTCACGCGGGGCATAATGGCCTGCGATCCATTCACGCGCATATGGGTGAGGGGTATGGCCGCGTGCGCCTTGGCATCGGTCATCCAGGTCACAAAGACCGCGTGGCGGACTATGTTCTGCATGATTTTGCCAAGGCCGATCAGCCTTGGCTAGAGGATCTGCTGGCAGGAATTTCCGAGGGCGCGGCGCATTTGGCTGCAGGGGATAGCGCAAAGTTTCTAAATGCTGTCGCCTTGCGGATGGCGCCACCAAAGGAAAAGAAGCCCGCGCGCGAGGGTGCAGAAAAACCTGCCACACCCCCCCAACCCGCCGATACGCGCAGCCCGATGGAAAAATTGCTGGATCGTTTCAAATCTTAGCGAAAGGTGGCGCGCGCCCTAACGGCGCGGATCAATGGGGCTGGTCGCGGGCATTTGTCTATTATTTTGGCGCGAAGAGACGGTAATACAGCCAATCTGGCAGGAAATTGCCAAGGCGGAAAAAGGCGGCAAAGGCGGCGGGAAAGCTGCGCGAGAATTTGCGCCCGCACATCAAGATGAACATCTCTTCGGCGGCCTGCTGCGGGGTCATCAAAAATGGCATCTTGAAGGTGTTCTTGTCGGTCAGCCTTGTGCGAATAAAGCCCGGGTTGCCCAGTTGCACCTTGACCCCCGTGCCGCGCAGGTCGGCGTAAAGACATTCGGCCAGCACCATCGTGCCCGCTTTGCTGGCGGCATAGCCGATAGCCCCAGGAAGGCCGCGAAAACCCGAAAGGGAACCCGTAATCACCACATGCCCTGCATCGCGCGCCACCATCGCGGGCAGCACGGCCCCGACCACGCGGGCGCAGCCGGTAAAGTTGATATCGCACATCGCCTCGACCTCGGCGGCGTTCCAGGTTTGGGCGGTGGTGGGGGTATAGATGCCCGCCAGAAAAACCATGCCGTCCACCTCGCCCACCTGCGCAGCGGCTGATGCGACGCTGGCGCTATCGCCCACATCCATTGCCACAGCGCGGGCGCGGGGGAGTGTGGCGGCGGCCTCGTTCAGACGTGCAGCATTGCGCGCCGAGATCACGACATTTGCGCCCGCGTCAGCAAGGCGCTGGGCAAGCGCCAGCCCCAGACCTTCGGACGCGCCGACCAGCCAATAGGTCTTGCCCTGAAAATGCGCGTTCATTCCGCGGCCTCAAGCCGCGTTTCGGCGGGCAAAGCGGGGCGCAAAGTGGCCACCAATTCGGCCACCTTAAAGCCGAATTTGCGGAACTGGCTGCGGTTGATGATGGTGCCGTTTTGCGTCAGATACATCCAATCTTGCACTGCCAAAACATGCCCACCCGCAGAGGCAGGCAGTTTGATGCGATAATTCAAAAACACGGTTGGCCCCGCCATCTCGCCCGTGCCTATGCCCACCACATCATCGGCTTCGGCGCGCAAATTGCCATCATTGCCAATGGTTAGCCGCCATTCGCGGTTCTGCACCGTGCCCGTGTCATAGCTGAACTGCTCGCGCAGGACACCGCGATTTCCGTCCCAACTGCCGTGCATTTTGGCGACAAATCGCGATGTGACGCGCCCCGTTGGCCCATAAATCACCCCATCACATGCGATCGGGCCAGACAGGTGCTGGCGCACATCAAACTGCGGGCTTTGCGCGGCATAGTCGGCGGGGCGCTGGGCGGCAAAGCCGATCTTGCGGCGCAGCGCAATGCTGGCGGCAATGACGGCAAGCAGCGTCAATACGGCACTAAGGAAGGGGGTCATGCACGTGATCCTTCAGGTAGGTGTGATAAGGTGAGCCGTGCCAGCATTGCTAGGGCGATGAGTTTCAGCGCGCAGGGCAGGCCTGCATAGGCCAGCGTCAGCGCCCATAGTGCAGGTTCGCCGTTGGGCGCGCTGGGGGTAAAGCCGGCCCATTGCAGCGCAGGCAGAAGGGTTGCAGCGGCAAGCGCGAGCGAGAGTTTCGAGACGAAAGACCACAGGCCAAAGCCCGCCGCCTCTGATCCGATGGTGGCCATGCGGCGGGCGAACATTGCAGGCAGCAGCACCATATCTGCGCCCAAAGCCGCGCCAGAGGCGAGGCAGATCACGCCAAAGGCCGCGCCGCTTCCTGTGCCCAAAGTGATCGCCCATAGAAAGGATACGATGGACAGGATCATGCCTGCCAGCAGCGCGGGACGTTCGCCATAGGTCGCGGCAAGGCGGCTCCAGATTGGGGCGGTCAGGGCGGCGGCAAGGAAAAACGCCAACAGGTAAACGCCAGCCAATGCGGGCAGGCCAAGGCGGCTTTCGACAAAGAACAAAAACAGGGTCGATGTAACGGCCACTGGGGCGGCGTTGACAAGGGCAAGGATCAGCAGACCGCGCGCGATCGGATCGCGCAGGGCAGGGCGGAACATGGCTGCGATGCTGGGTTGGGCGGTGCTAGCGGCTTGTGTTGCGGCCCATTCGCGGCGCATGGCAAAGGTGGCGATCAGCGCCAGCGCGGCAAAGCCCAAGGCAAAGACGGCGAAGGGCGCAGCAACCCCCGTGGCCAGCAAGGTTGGCGCGGTTGCCGCGATGCAGACGCCAATCAAGGATCCCGTCTCGCGCCAGCCTGCCAGCCGCACATGGCCGCTTGGCCCAAGGGCCTGCGCACGGCCAACGCCTTGCGCATAGAAAACGATGGTCAAAAAAGAATAGGCCGAGAACAGGATGGTCAGCGTGATGGCAAACCACGCGAGCGGGGCAATGGGTGGGGCCGCGCCAAACAGGCCAAACATCGCCGCCGCCATCAGGCCAGCGGCCAGTGCCACCATCGTGCCGCGCTGCGTAGGGAATCGCTGTGCAAGCCAGCCAAGGGCTGGGTCTTGCACCACGTCGATCAGTCGCAGCAGCGCAAGAACGCCGCCCAGCGCTGCCAAAGACACGCCATATTCATCGACAAAAAACTTGGGCGCGTGAATGTAAATCGGCAGGCCCGCCGCCGCGATCATGGCCGCAAACAGCGTCCAGGGAAATAGGCTGCGGGTGGGCGATGCCGTCACTTTGACACCTCGGTTTCGGGGGCGGGGGGCAGCGGGTTATAGCGCGCGCCTTTCAGTTTCAGCTTAAGCGCCTGCCAATAGATCAGCGCCACCACGCGGCGCGCGCCAAAGGGGCGGCGCAGCATCATGCCCAAAATGCCAAGGCTGGTCAGCGGGGCCAAATGGCCCGTTAGCGTGGCAATCAAACCGCCGTCGTTTCCTGCCGAATAATCAATCCAAATTCCGATCTTGCCCGCACTGATATCGAAGCGAAACTCATAGCCGCCCTGCACGGGTTGAAAGGGCGAGACGTGAAAGATTTTCGTCGCGCGGACGTGGTCTTCGCGGGTGATGGGTGCGCGATCTTCGCGGTAGCACAGATAGGAGTGACGCTCGCCAAAGGTATTGGACACTTCGGCAATCACCACGCGCAGGCCGCCTGCCGCGTCATAGCACAGCCAAAACGAGACGGGGTTGAACACATGGCCCAGAACGCGCGGTTGGGTCAGCAGCAAAATCTCGCCCGTGACCGCCACGTCATGCGCGGCAAGCACCTCGCGCACCCATGCCAGCCCCGTGCCTGCCTTTGGCGCACCGCCGTGGTCGCGGTCAATCACCGAGGTGATATTGCCGCGGTTGCGGGAAAACAGCCACGGCCTGCCTGTCGATTTGGCAGGGTTTATCAGAACGTAATCAATGCCATAGCGAAAGGCGTTGGCTATGGCGCCCTTACGGCCGTGATAGGTTTGGCCGCGCAGATGAAGCGGCGCGGTCATGCTGGAACCTGCACAGCATCACGCGCCAGCATGGCCTGCGCGACATCCCAGGCGCTGGCGATCCCGTCTTCGTGAAAGCCGTTTTTCATCCAAGCCCCACAGAACCAAGTATTGCGCGCGCCGTTGCCCGCTTTGATCGTTTTTTGCGCTGCCAGCGCAGCCAAATCATAAACGGGGTGGTGAAAGGTTTCCTGATCATAGATCAGGTCTTCGCGGATTGATTTTGTCGCGTTCAGCGTCACAAATAGCGGGTCGTCTTTCGGGATGGGCTGCAGCGAGTTCATCCAATAGGTCAGGTCAATTTTATCCTGCGGCCCCTGCGCGCCCTCGACATAAGACCAGCTTGCCCAGCATTTGCGCGATTTGGGCATCATGCGATCATCGGCGTGCAAAACCATGTCGTTGGGTTGATAGCGGATGTCCCCCAGCGCCGCGCGCTCTTCGGCGGTGGCATCGGACAAAAGCGCCAGCGATTGGTCGGAATGGGACGCTAAGACCACATCGTCAAACTGCTCCCAATCGCCGCCCTTGGCATGCACCTGCACGCCGCCGTCAACGCGGCGCACCGCCTGAACCGGGGCGGATAGGCGAATATCCACGCCTTGACGGCTAAGTTCGGTATGCAGGCGGGTGACATACTGGATCGAACCGCCCTCCACCGTATACCACTGATGCTGGCCAGACAGTTGCATCAGGTGGTGGTTTTGGAAAAAGGTCACCAGCGCATTGGCGGGAAAATCCAAGATCCCCGCTGTGGGGGTTGACCAGATCGCGCCCGAAAACGGCAAGATGTAATAATCGCGGAAATAGGGGCCAGTGCCAAGCGCGTCCAAAAGGCCGCCAATGGTCATGCCATCCTGCAGGGTCTTGGCGGCGTTTTTGTTGAAATGCAAAATGTCGCGCAGCATCCGCAGATAGGTGGGCGACAGGACATTTCGGCGCTGAGCAAACAGACTGTCCAGATTGTGCAGCGCATATTCCAGCGCGCCACCGCGGGCCGAGACGCCAAAGCTCATGTTGCTTTCCACCACCGGCACGGCCAGCTTTTCAAACAGAGCGACCAGATGCGGATAATTCACGCGATTATAGACGATAAAGCCCGTATCCACAGGCTGATCGCCGCGTTTGCCTGCCAGAACCGTTCGTGCGTGCCCGCCCAAGCGCGGAGCCGCTTCAAATAGCACGACTGCATTGCTTTGGCCTAAAAAATGCGCGGCCGACATTCCTGCAATGCCCCCCCCGATGACAGCGATACGTCTGGGCGGGCGGGCAGCGGTTTCGAAAGGCATTGGTCGTCCTGTTGGTTGGTTTTGCGATATGCGTTACAGATCATACGGTGCGGGGGCTGTCTTGGATCAGGTGCAAGTTTTGCTAAAATTCTTTGTAACTGTGGCGATCTTGGGTGATCCAACTGCGATGATGTCACGTAAATTGGACATGCTACTTGACGCAAGCCCTCGGCATGATGCCTATACCGCTTTGGAATCGCCCGCGCAGTCGATGCAGGGCAACACCAATGGTATGCGCAAAGGGTTTTCTGTCTTGTCGATCAAAAACGTCAATGCAGGCACGGGGCATGACGCCAGCCCTGATTATCTGGCGCTGATGCTTGCCGTGCGCGACAAAGGGGATCGCGCCGCATATGGCGTGATCTTTCGGCATTTTGGCCCGCGCGTGAAGGCGTTTTTGATGAAATCAGGCAGCGATGCTGCTTTGGCCGAAGAATTGGCGCAGGATGTGTTGGTGACGGTCTGGCACAAGGCCGCGCAATTTGATCCCGCGCGGGCAAGCCTTTCGACATGGATTTTCACCATCGCGCGCAACAGGCGGATTGATCATTTTCGCCGCAGCCGCCGCCCTGAACCCGAAAATCTGGATTGGGGCGCAACCGAAGAACCAGATGCGGCCGATATTTATCTGGTCGCACAAGAAAGCCGCCGTTTGGGCGCAGCTCTGTCGACCCTGCCAGAACCCCAGCGCGCGCTGATTGAACGCGCTTATTACGGCGATCAGTCACACAGCGAAATTGCATCCCAAACTGGGCTGCCGCTGGGAACCATCAAATCGCGCATCCGCTTGGCCCTAGAGCGGCTGCGCCAGAATATGAATTAGGCACCGAATATGACGATTAAACACCACCTTTCCGACGATCTGTTGATGGCTTATGCGGCGGGCAATTTGTCTGAAGCGTTCAGCCTTGCTGTGGCCGCCCATATCTCGCTATGCGATGATTGCCGCGCTGCTCTTGCCGCATATGAAGCGATGGGTGGGGCGATTTTGGACGAAGGCCAAGATATGGCCGCCATGGCCCCCATGTCGGATGATGCCCTTGCCCGCGCGATGGCGCGGCTGGATATGCCTGCGCCTGTCGAAAAGCCGCGCGCCAAACCTGTGCCTTCCGTGCTGCCCGCGCCGTTGGTTGACTATGTTGGCGCGGATTTATCGCGCATCAAATGGCGCAGCCTTGGCATGGGCGTGCGGCAGGCGATTTTGCCGACCAAGGGAAAAGGCTCGGCCCGCCTTTTATATATTCCCGCAGGGCAAGCGGTGCCAGACCACGGCCATCGCGGCATGGAACTGACATTGGTGCTGCAAGGCGCGTTCCGCGACGACGGCGACCAATTCGCGCGCGGCGATGTCGAAATTGCCACCGAAGCAGACGAGCATACCCCCGTGGCGATTGGCGAGACAGATTGCATCTGCTTGGCCGTTACCGATGCGCCGCTGCGCTTTACCGCGTTGATCCCGCGCATCATGCAGCCGATTTTCAGGATATGACTGCGTTGCACATTCGCCCGATTTCCCCCAGCGACCGCCTTGGCTGGGAGGCGCTTTATGCGGGTTATGCTGCGTTTTACAACGTGGCGCAGACCGGTGCGATGCGGGCCACAGTTTGGGAGTGGCTGATGTCCCCCGATCACGCGGTAAAAGGGCTGGTCGCCGAAACGGAAAATGGCCTGATAGGCCTTGCGCATTTTCGCCCCTACGCGCGCCCTTTATCGGCCAGCACGGGCGGCTTTCTGGATGATCTTTTTGTTTCCGCAGATGCGCGTGGCACGGGGGCAGGGCGGGCCCTGATTGCCGCTGTGGCTGACATTGCCCGTGCCAAAGGTTGGACGGTGCTGCGCTGGATCACGGCAGACAGCAACCAGACTGCCCGTGCCCTTTATGACCAAGTGGCGGTGCAAACGCCTTGGGTCACTTACGACATAAAACTGTAAGAACGGCCCCCGCCACGCATGGCAGGGGCCGCGTTTTGCTTAGTGGCCCGCCTTGCCAGCCGCGGCTTTTGCCGCATCTGCAGACCCGCTTGCGCCATTGAAAAAGGCGTTCAGGGCAACAGCCGAAATCGTGGCCAGCAAAATGCCAGACTCGATCAGCGGATGGATGGAATGGGGCATCCATTGCTTAAAGCTGGGCGCGATCAGCGGGATCATCCCCATGCCGATCGACACCGCCACCACAAACAGATTGTTGCGCGAGGTGGTGAAATCGACCTGGGCCAGAATCCGAATGCCTGTTGCCGCAACCATCCCGAACATCACCAATCCAGCCCCGCCCAGAACCGCCGTTGGAACGGATTCCACCAGCGCGCCCATTTTTGGAATCAGGCCCAGCACGATCAAAATCAAACCGCCCGCAACGGTGACATAGCGGCTTTTGATGCCCGTCACGCCAACCAGACCAACGTTTTGGCTGAACGAAGTATAGGGGAAGGTGTTGAACAAACCGCCAATCAGCGTGCCCAGACCATCGGTGCGCAGACCCGCCGACAGGGCAGGCTGATCGACCTTGCGGCCCGTCATATCGCCCAGCGCCAGAAACATGCCCGTGCTTTCGATCATCACCACGATCATCACCAGTGACATGGTGACAATCATCACGGGGTCAAAGGTGGGCATGCCGAAATGGAAGGGGGTAATTAGGCCAAACCAAGCCGCCTCGCCCACTTTGGCAAAGCCCATCATGCCCGTGGCAGCGGCAACAACGCCGCCAATCACAATGCCCAAAAGCACGGCGATGTTGGACACGAACCCTTTGCCGAATTTGGCAATCGCCAAAATCGCCACCAGCACCAGCGCCGAAATGGCGATGTTCGCGGGGGCGGCATAGGCGGGGTTTGGCACCGATGCAGCGGCGGCGAGTTTTTCGGGCATCGCTGGGGTAAGGCCAGCCGTTTCGCCCATCGCTTTCAGCCAATCGGCATGTTCGGGGTTGACGATCATCGGCGCAGTTGGGCCAACAGGGTTGCCGAAAATCCAGTTGATGCCAATGCGCATCAACGTCACACCGATCACCAGAATGATCGTGCCCGTCACAACGGGCGGGAACCATTTCAGCATACGGCTGACCAGCGGCGCGATGATCATCGCAATCACGCCTGCGGCCATAATCGCGCCAAAAATCGCGCGCGCGCCATCTGGCCCAGGATTTGCGCCAGCAATGGCGACCATCGGCCCCACAGCGGCAAAGGTGACGCCCATCATCACGGGCAGCTTGATACCAAACCATTGGGTCACCCCAAGCGATTGAATAAGCGTGACAATACCGCAAACAAACAGGTCAGCCGAGATTAGGAACGCCACATCAGCAGGTTCCAGTTTCAGCGCGCGGCCCACGATCAAGGGCACGGCAATAGCGCCCGCATACATGACAAGAACATGTTGCAGGCCAAGGGTGAACAGCTTTGGCGGGGCCAAAACCTCGTCCACAGGATGGGTCTTATCAGTCATGGTGTTTCCTTTTCCCTTGGGGCGTTATGTTGTCCCGCGTTTGCCCCATTGGCGCGGGTTTTGGCGGGTTAGTCCCGCACCACCGTCCACCCTATGGGGTGGCGGAATTCTTCAAGGTTCGCGCCTGTCCCGATGCGGTCGATCACCGCAAACAGACCAGCGCCCGCCAGCGGAGTCAGCACGCCATGCCATGTTGCGCGGTGAAAATTGATCCCTTGCGCACCGTTTGTGATGAAAGCTTGGGGCGTTGCCTGAATATTCAGCGTGGCGATAACCAAAAACGGGTCATCCGACATCGGGATGAAGGCTTGGCTGCCATCTGGGTGACGTTCGATCAGATCGAACCGATAGGGCAGGGCGCGAATTTGCGCGTGGAAAATGGAAATGCCCGCGCGCCCATCCCCGAAATCCATGCGGGCGCGGTCGTGGTAGCGGTTGCATAGACCCGCATTGATGGCGCGCGCCTCGCCGCCCACCTCTAGCACATCGCCAAAGGGGGCGAAGGCGGCGGCGGTTAGGGGCCGGGCCGCGATCATCGCCCGAAAGCCCCGCGCCCAAATACCCCATTTAGCGCGGCGTGGCGATTGACGTCTTTATAAAGCAGATACCGAAACGGGCCCGGCCCAGCCGCATAGCAGGCCTGCGGGCAATAGGCGCGCAGCCACATGAAATCGCCCGCCTCAACCTCGACCCAAGTTTGGTTCAGCTTATACACGGCCTTGCCTTGCAGCACGAACAGCCCGTGTTCCATCACATGGGTTTCTTCAAACGGGATAACCCCGCCCGGCTGAAAGGTGACGATATTCACATGCGCGTCATAGCGGACATCGGCGGGGTCAACAAAGCGTGTCGTGCCCCAAACGCCGTTCGTGTCGGGCATTGTGATCAGGGGCTGATCTTGTTCGCGGGTCACAAAGGCGGGGGGAATGTCGATGCCTTCCACCGCCTCATACCGCTTGCGGATCCAGTGGAAATGGGCGGTCGTTGTGGCGGTTAGCGTCCAAGCGGCGGCGGGAGGGATAAAGGCGTAGCCGCCTGCTGTCATGGAATGTTTCGCGCCGTTGATGGTAATGTCCATCGCGCCATCTGTCATGAACAGGAAATGCTCGGCGGCGGGGTCGGCATCGGGCAAGTCGCTGCCGCCCCCTGCCTCAACCTGCATCACATATTGGCTGAAGGTTTCAGAAAACCCCGTCATGGGCCGTGCGATCAGCCACAGTTTTGTGGCCCGCCAATGGGGCAAATAGCTGGTGACGATATCGGAAAAGCAGCCTTTGGGGATGAAGGCAAAGCTTTCGGTGAACAACGCACGGCCCGTCATCAGCGCGGTTTGCGGCGGCAACCCGCCTGCGGGGGAATAATAACCGCTCATGGTAGGATGTCCTTTAGCCGCAGCTCTGCGATGCGTTCCACTTGGGCGCAGGCGGTTGCAAATTCGGTTTCTGAGGTGTTGTTCAGGCGGGTTTCAAAGGCCTGCAAGATGCTTGCCTTTGTGTTGTCGCGCACGGCGATGATAAAGGGAAAACCGTGCTTTTCCACATAGGCCGTATTCAGGCGCTGAAAGGTTTCCCGTTCTGCATCTGTCAACGCATCAAGGGCGGCGCTGGCCTGTTCGGCGGTGGATTCGGCCGTTAGGCGCTTGGCCGCCGCCAGCTTGCCTGCAAGGTCGGGGTGGGCGCGCAGAACCCCCATCCTCTGTGCAGGGCTGGCGCTGCGGAACATGCGGCACAGAGCATTGTGCAGGCCTATCGCGCTGTCATGCGCGGGGCCAAGTTCCAGATCAAAGGCGGCCTCGGCAATCCAAGGCGAATGTTCAAAGATGCTGCCAAAGCGCGCAACAAAGGTATCGCGCGCCATTTGGCTGGGGCGGTCAAAATGCACGGGCGGATGGGTTTTGGCCCAATGCGCGGCAATTTCGCAGCGGCGGGCAAACCAAACCCCTTCAAACCCGCGCACATAGTCTAAAAACCGCATCAGCCCCGCAATTTTGCCAGGCCTGCCAATCAGGCGGCAATGCAGGCCGACGGAAAACATCTTGGCCGCGCCGCCCGCGCCTTCGGCATAAAGCACATCGAATGTGTCTTTAAGGTAGGTGAAGAACTGCTCGCCCTCGATATAGCCAGGGGCTGTGGCAAAGCGCATATCATTGGCTTCCAGCGTGTAGGGGATGATCAACTGATCCCGTTCCCCCACAGCCCGCCAATAGGGCAGATCATCATCATAAGTGTCTGATATCCAATCCATTTGCGCGGTTTCTGCCACCAGATCAACCGTGTTCACAGAACACCGCCCCGTGTACCATCCGCGCGGCGGGGTGCCGACAACTTCGGTATGCAGGCGGATCGCCTCGGCAATCTGGGCGCGTTCGACATCTGGGGGCATATCGCGGTGATCGACCCATTTCAGGCCATGGCTGGCAATTTCCCAGCCCGCCTGCTTCATCGCCGCCACTTGTGCAGGGTTGCGGGCCAAGGCGGTCGCTACGCCGTAGATCGTGACGGGAATGTTCAGCTCCGTAAACAAGCGGTGCAGCCGCCAAAACCCCGCGCGCGCGCCGTAATCATAGATCGATTCCATATTCCAATGGCGCATATTCGGCCAAGGTGCGGCCCCCGCAATATCGGACAAAAATGCCTCCGACTGCCCATCGCCGTGCAGAATGTTATTCTCGCCGCCCTCTTCGTAATTCAGCACCAGCGAGATCGCGATACGCGCGCCGTTTGGCCATGCAGCATCGGGCGGGGTTTGCCCGTGGCCATGAAAATCGCGTGGGTAGCGAGGGGGCTGCGGCATGTTAGCTCCTTTTGGACAGGTTACGGCAAAGGCGCGAAAAACATTATCAAATAAAGCCTGAAAGTCCTGCGTTTGGGAAGGGTGGTTTTTGCTGCGGCCTCAGTGCTATGCTGGCCCAAAGCGGGGGGGGCGACATGGGCAAACTGACAACGCATGTTTTGGATACGGCGCGGGGCAAACCAGCGGCGGGGGTTCAGATTTGGCTATACCGCGTGACGGGCAACAGCCACAAAAAGATCGCCGAGGTGGTGACGAACAATGACGGGCGCACCGATGGCCCGCTGCTAGAGGGGGCCAAACTGACCGCTGGCCAGTATGAACTGGTGTTCCACGCGGGCGATTACCTGCGCGCCACAGGCCAAGCGGCGGGAGAGGTCTTGTTTCTGGATCAAATCCCGATCCGCTTTGGTATCCTCGATGCCGCCGCGCATTACCATGTGCCGCTGCTGATCTCGCCCTTTGCCTATTCCACCTATCGCGGCAGCTAAATCTGCTGGCATTTTGCCGCGCGCCTTGCCAAAATGCTGGAAAATAGGGGTAGGGCATGTCAGGCAATCGGCACTTTGGCACAGGCAATTACTTTCGCCATTTCTTGGCGCGAACAGATGAAAAAATGCTGTTCAAGATGGATCACTATCTGGATGTCTATGACCGTGAGATGGCCCCTTGGATGGGCGAGCGGGTGAATTTTCTGGAAATCGGCATTTACAAAGGCGGCAGCCTGCGCATGTGGCGCGATTTCTTTGCGCCGCAGTCCAGCCTAACGTTTTTGGACATCGACCCCGCCTGTAAGGCGCTGCAAATTGCGGGAACCGATATCCGCATCGGCGATCAAACCGATGTGCCGTTCTTGCAATCTGTCGCCCAAGAAAAAGGCCCGTTTGACATTGTGGTTGATGACGGCGGGCATAAAATGGATCAACAGATCACCTCGTTTCAAACGCTGTGGCCCGCGCTAAAGGATGGCGGGGTCTATATCGTTGAAGACACCCACACCAGCTATTGGCCGGGCTTTGGTGGCGGCGGGCATAAGGCGGGCCACAAGGCGGCGGGCAGCTTTATCGAATTTGCCAAAGACCTGATTGATAAGATGCATTCGTGGTATACCGACGATGATGCGGGCTTTCCACTGCACGCGATGGCCGCGCAAATCGGCGGGATACAGTTTTTCGACAGCCTTGTGATTATTCGGAAGCAGTTGAAAAAGCCTCCCTTTGCCGTGACATCGCAGAACGGGCGGGTGGGCACATCGGATAAAATCCTAAAAGTGCGCGGCCGCGTGTCGATTTTCTAAGTCTTGCACCTTTGGCCCTGCGCCGCTAGGAAACGCTGCAAATATGGGGGCGTGGCAATGGACACATCGGCACTTCGGGCAAAGTTTTTGGCGGCAGCGGCGGCGGCAGCAGATGAGGCCAGCTTAGAAGAGGTGCGCCTTGCTGCCCTTGGCAAAAAGGGCGAAATTTCTGCCCTGATGGCCACGCTGGGCAAAATGGAGCCTGACGCGCGCAAAGCCGCAGGCGCAACCCTGAACATCCTGCGCGATGAGATTGATGCCGCCCTGCGGGCCAAGAAAACCGCGCTGGGCGACGCGGCGCTGGACGCGCGGCTAAAATCGGAATGGCTGGATGTAACCATGCCCGCCCGACCGCGCCGTGTGGGAACGATCCATCCTGTTAGCCAAGTGATGGAAGAACTGACCGCGATTTTCGCCGATATGGGCTTTGCCGTGGCCGAGGGGCCGCAGGTGGAAACTGATTGGTATAATTTCGATGCGCTGAACATTCCGCCCGAACACCCCGCGCGGCAGGAACATGACACGTTTTTCATGCACCGCGCGGCAGGCGACGACCGCCCCCCGCATGTGCTGCGCACCCACACCAGCCCTGTGCAAATTCGCGCGATGATGGAAAAAGGCGCCCCCATTCGGGTGATCGCGCCAGGCCGCGTGTATCGCATGGATATGGATCAAACCCACACCCCGATGTTCCACCAAATCGAGGGTCTGGCGATTGGCAAAGACATCTCGATGGCCAATCTGAAATGGGTGATCGAGGAATTCGCCAAGGCGTTTTTCGAAGTGCCTTCGGTCGAAGTGCGGTTCCGCGCCAGCCATTTCCCCTTTACCGAACCTTCGGCGGAAATTGATTTTCGCTGTTCTTGGACAGGCGGGCAACTGCGGTTGGGCGAGGGGGACAGCTGGCTAGAGGCGGGCGGCTGCGGCATGGTGCATCCCAAAGTGCTGCGCGCCGCCGGGATTGACCCCGACCAATTCCAAGGCTTTGCCTTTGGCCTTGGCATCGACCGACTTGCGATGTTGAAATACGGTATCCCCGACCTGCGCGCCTTTTTCGAAAGCGATCTGCGGTGGCTGCGCCACTATGGCTTTGCCGCGCTGGACATGCCCGATCTGGCGGGCGGGCTGTCGGCGTAAGGGGTTGGGTTTATTGCGATAATCGAACTGAATTGCGCGAGGAGGTCTACCATTGCCGAAAGGTGTAGGGGTTGGGCAGCACCGAACGCCCGCGCGGGCAGGGTATCAATGCAGCAGATAACATTTCAACCTATCCCCAGCAGGTCATCGCTTGGGTGCAAAACTGACCGCGACCGAACCGACGGGGCACTTGGGGCGCGGCCCTGACGCGCCCGCCCCGTGGAGGCGGTTCGGACGCGTTCAGATTTGCTGATGGCAAATCTGAAGAGGGTAATCGGCCTCTTCTATTCCGCTTTCATTTTCATAGTGGCCGTAAAAGCCAAAAATATCCGCTCACCCGCGCGGTATGCGTCTGCCTCAAAATCTTCCAGCCAAATTAGGCCAGGCTCACAGCAATCTTTTGATCCGCAGACCAATGATGTGTTTGGATACCCGACAGGACGCACGTGCATCGTGTAGTTGCGCGTCCTGCCTTTTGGCTCATGGCACAGACATCTACTTATTGCCAATGTGCCGCCCCCTCACGTAAACCGATTATCCCTCGGAAAGCCGCGCGGGGCCATGCGGCCTTGACCCGCCCTTGCGCCCTGCCATTCGGCCAGTTCCGTTTCTGTCCGCGTGCGCCCTGCAGGGTCTTTCCATGAAAGCCCATCCGCCAGCGTAAAGGTGGTGGCATCGGACAGCCCGCCATCCTTATACTTCTGCAGCCGCACGCCCTTGCCGCGCGCCATTTCGGGCAGGTCGGCCAGCGGGAAGATCAGCACTTTGCGATTGTCGCCGACCACGGCAACATGATCGCCCGCCACTTTGCGGCAGACGGCGGTTTTCACCCCATCGCCCAGCGTCATCACAACCTTGCCCGCGCGGGTTTGGGCCAGCACCTCGTCGGATGGCACGATAAACCCATCGCCAGCGGAGGAGGCGACCAGCAGCCGCTGCCCCGCCTGATGGATTTGCAAATCGACAATTTCCACGTCATTGGGCAGATCGACCATCAGGCGCAGCGGCTCGCCCATGCCGCGCCCGCCGGGTAGGTTCGCGCCCAGCACCGTAAAGAACCGCCCATTCGCGCCGACGATCAGCAGTTTATCGGTCGTCTCGGCATGGAATGCGAAACGCGGGCCATCGCCGTCCTTAAACTTTTGCTCAAGGGTCAAATCGGCATGGCCTTTCAGCGCGCGGATCCAGCCCATTTGGCTGCAAATCACGGTGATCGGCTCGCGGTCTATCATCGCCTCTAGGGTGATTTCCTCGGCCTCGCCAGCCTCGCTAAACGTGCTGCGGCGCGCGCCCAGTTTGGTGTTTTTGCCAAAGGCTTTGCGCACCTCGTCCAGATCACGGCCGATTTGCTTCCACTGTTTGGCATCCGATTCCATCAGTGCCGCCAGCCCCGCGCGTTCTTTCATGAGGGCGTCGCGTTCGGCGATCAGCTCCATTTCTTCCAAACGGCGAAGGCTGCGCAGGCGCATGTTCAGGATGGATTCGGCTTGCAGTTCGGTCAACTCTCCCGCCCCTGCAGCAGGGGAAACATAGTCTTTCTCATTGGTCGCGCGGGCGATGGCGCGGCCCCAAACCTCGCGCATCAGCGCGGCCTTTGGGTCGTCGTCATAGCGGATAATGTCGATCACGCGGTCAAGGTTTAGGAAGGTTAGGATGAAACCTTCCAGCACCTCTAGACGGTGGTCGATTTTCTCTATGCGGTGCGTGGTGCGCCGTAGCAGCACATCGCGGCGGTGGTCAAGAAAGGCGCGCAAAACCTCGCGCAGGCTGCAGACTTTGGGCACGCGGCCATCGATCAGCACGTTCATATTCAGGCTGAACCGCGATTCCAAATCCGTCACCTTGAACAGCGCGCCCATCAGCATCTCGGGTTCCACCGTTCGGGTGCGGGGTTCCAGCACGATGCGGATATCATCGGCGGATTCGTCGCGCACATCAGCTAGCAGGGGCACGCGTTTGGTTTGGATCACCTCGGCCAGCTTTTCGATCAGCTTGGACTTTTGCACCTGATAAGGGATTTCGGTGATGATGATTTGCCATGTGCCACGGCCCAAATCCTCCACCTGCCATTTCGCGCGGGTGCGGAAACTGCCGCGCCCTGTGCGGTAGGCGTCCAGAATGGCGCTGCGGGGTTCGACAATCACCCCGCCCGTCGGGAAATCAGGGCCAGGGATCAGATCAACCAGCGCCTCGTCCGAAAGGTTCGGGTCGGCCAGCAGGGCGTGGCAACCTGCGATCAGCTCGTCCAGATTATGCGGCGGGATGTTGGTGGCCATGCCCACGGCGATGCCTGATGACCCGTTTGCCAACAGGTTCGGAAAGGCGGCGGGCATGACCACAGGTTCTTCCAAGGTGCCGTCATAATTGGGGCGGAAATCGACGGCGTTTTCGGCCAGCCCCTCCATCAGCGTCTCGGCAATGGCGGTCAGCCGCGCCTCGGTATAGCGAGAGGCGGCGGGGTTATCACCATCGATATTGCCAAAGTTGCCCTGCCCGTCGACCAGCGGGTAGCGCACGTTGAAATCTTGCGCCAGACGCGCCATCGCATCGTAAATCGCGCTATCGCCGTGCGGGTGATAGTTGCCCATGACGTCGCCCGAAATTTTTGCCGATTTGCGAAAGGCCGAGGTGGCGGACAGGCGCAGCTCGCGCATCGCATACAGGATACGGCGGTGAACGGGTTTCAGCCCATCGCGCGCATCAGGCAGGGCGCGGTGCATGATGGTGGAAAGGGCATAGGTCAAATACCGCTCACCAATGGCGCGGGCCAGCGGTTCGGACAGGGTCACCGCATCAATTTGTGGTATGTCGTCATCAGAGTCGGCCATAGGGGCGGTGTAGAGCGCGCCGCGCGCTTGGTCTAGACGGAAAATACTTGCGCTGCCGAATTGCCCCGCTAGACAGGCGCAAAACGGGGGCGCACATGCAAAAATCCATCTTGATCACGGGCTGTTCTTCGGGCATTGGCTATGACGCGGCGCATGGGCTGGCCGCAAAGGGCTGGCGGGTGTTTGCGACGTGTCGCCAGCAAAAGGATGTTGACCGTCTGATCGCCGAGGGGCTGGAGAGTTTCGTTCTGGATTACGCCGATGAGGCGTCCATCACCGCCGCCGTGGCGGAGACTCTGCGCCGCACGGGGGGCACGCTGGATGCGCTGTATAACAACGGCGCCTTCGCCCTGCCCGGCGCGGTAGAAGACCTGCCGCGCGGCGCTTTGCGCGAGATTTTTGAAACCAATCTGTTTGGCTATCACGACCTGACGCGCCAGATTATCCCCGTGATGCGCGCGCAGGGCCATGGGCGGATTATCAACTGCTCTTCGGTGCTGGGCCTTGTGGGCATGAAGTGGCGGGGGGCCTATGTGGCCACCAAATTCGCCATGGAAGGATTGACGGATGTGCTGCGCATAGAAATGGCGGGCACGGGGATTGATATTATCCTGATCGAACCTGGCCCCATCACATCACGCATCCGCGAAAACGCCCGCGCGCCCGTAACCAAATGGATCGATTGGAAAAACTCGGCACGCGCGGGCGAATACGCCCCCCTGATCGAGCGTTTGTTTGGCGAGAAATACGGGCTGGACCCGTTCGAACTGCCCGCAAGCGCGGTGACCGCCAAGCTGATCCGCGCGCTGGAAAGCCCGCGTCCCCGCCCGCGCTATTTTGTCACAACCCCCACCTATCTGATGGGGTTTGCCCGCCGCATCCTGCCCACGCGAGCTTTGGACTGGCTGATTTCAAAAACCTAAGCCAGCGACCGCCGCATTGCGCATTGGCCTTTTGCGCCGCACGGATTAACTAAGGGGCACCGAAAAGAGGATTATTATGGACAACCCAATTTACATCATCGGCGCTGTGCTGGTCTTAATCGTTGTCGTCATACTGGCGCTGGGTCTTGGAAATTTCGCCAAGGGCGGGGCGGGGGCCGCTAGCCGCTCGAACAAACTGATGCGCTATCGGCTGGTATTCCAAGCCATCGCGGTGATCTTCATCGTCGGCGCGGCCTATTGGAAAAGCAGGGGTTAGGGTATGGTCGTTCTGTCGAAAATCTACACCAAAACGGGCGATGCGGGGGAAACCGCGCTGGGAAATGGCGCGCGGGTGGCCAAGCATAGCCTGCGCGTGGCGGCCTATGGCACGGTGGATGAAACCAACGCGACCGTGGGCATGGCGCGGCTGCATTCGCGCGGGGATATGGACGCGGCCTTGCAGCGCATTTCCAACGATCTGTTCGATCTGGGGGCTGATCTTTGCACGCCCGATATGCACAAAGACGCCAGCGCCGAATATCCCCCCCTGCGGGTGATCGCAGGCCAAGTCGCTCGGCTAGAGGCGGAAATTGACGCGATGAACGCCCGCCTGACCCCCCTGCGCAGTTTCATCCTGCCCGGCGGCTCCCCGCTGGCCGCCCACCTGCACCTGTGCCGCACCATCTGCCGCCGCGCCGAACGCGGCGTGGTGGAACTGGCGACAATGGAAGAGGTGAACCCCGAGGCGGTGAAATACCTGAACCGCCTGTCCGATTGGTTTTTCGTGGCGGGCAGGATTGCGAACAATGACGGGGCGGATGATGTGCTCTGGGTGCCGGGGCTGACGAGGTAGGGGGGGCAGGTTGCGGCAGCAGTTAGTCAACCTCAGGAGCGTTGGCTAAATCTACATAAATTGTGGTGCCGTCGTCAGACTTACTCCACGGGAGAACCTTAAGGTTTTCCTTTGTAGGGCCAGATTTCACCTGCCCCCAAAGGTCAAAGTGAACGCTTTGGCACGGATCGAAAAAGCCACCGAAATCACCTGCATTTTGCAATACGATACATCCATATCCGCCAACATTGATTGGGCTCACTACAAACCACTCCACACGCAAAACTCGGCCTGGCTCAATTTCTATCTCGCCGCTTGTTTTGATTTGATTCAGAAGGTCTGGATTTTCGCTGATTTGCACGCCAAGTTGTTCCAATGCTTCGACTTGTTGGGCAAAGTCGCGTCGCCAAATGACATACGGAATGTTGCCAAATTTGAGAACTTTAACCTCGCCCCGCTCAAAGCTATCAACAGGTATCGAACGCACTGTCGATTTAGGTCGGCTTGCAATATCTCTAGTCGGCTGCATCGCCTCAAACAGAGAGCTTAGTCCGATAATGACGACAAAAACGAAGCATAGACCAGTCGCGTAAAAGAGAAGGTTATTGCGGTTCATTTTGGCCAGTTCTGGTGGTTCATTGTTCGGTCTTTAGTCCACTGTTCATGCAGAAAACCCGTTCTTGGGTCAAGCTGTCAACGGCTGAGCAAAAGTTACCCAAACGCGGCGTCATGCCGCCGTTTTGGGTCGCATTTGCTCTGTTACCCGCGCCGCCAAACCTGTAAGTAAGGGCCAAAGCTTGGGCTGGCCTTTGGGCCTATAAGGAGAATTGCGCAATGAAGGTGCTGGTGCCTGTCAAACGTGTGATCGACTATAACGTGAAAGTCCGCGTCAAGGCGGATGGCACGGGGGTCGATCTGGCCAATGTGAAAATGTCGATGAACCCCTTTGACGAGATCGCCGTGGAAGAGGCGATCCGTTTGAAAGAAAAGGGCGTGGTCACCGAGATTGTGGTGGTGTCCATTGGCGTGAAACAGGCGCAGGAAACCTTGCGCACGGCGCTGGCGATGGGCGCAGACCGCGCGATTTTGATCGAGGCGGCGGCGGATGTGAACACCGATATCGAACCCCTTGCCGTGGCGAAACTTCTGGCGGCTGTGGTCAAAGAAGAGGCGCCGGGCCTTGTGCTGGCAGGCAAGCAAGCCATTGATAATGATATGAATGCCACAGGACAAATGCTGGCCGCGCTGCTGGGGTGGAGCCAAGCGACCTTCGTTTCCGAACTTGCCATCGCAGGCGATACTGCCACCGTCACCCGCGAAGTGGACGGCGGTTTGCAAACAATTTCGGTAAAGATGCCCGCGATTGTGACGGTGGATTTGCGCCTGAACGAGCCGCGTTATGCATCGCTACCTAATATCATGAAGGCCAAGGCCAAACCGCTGGCGATGAAAACCCCCGCCGATTATGGCGTGGATGTTGCGCCGCGCTTGTCGGTTGTAAAAACCGTTGAACCCGCAGGGCGTAAGGCGGGGATCAAGGTGGGTTCGGTTGCCGAACTGATCGCCAAACTTAAAGATGAAGCGGGGGTAATCTGATATGGCCGTTCTTCTACTTGCAGACGTAAACGAAGGCGCATTGGCCGCCGATGCCGTAGGCAAAACCTTGGCCGCTGTCAGCGCCCTTGGCGAGGTGCATGTGCTGGTCGCAGGCACGGGCGGTGACGCGGCGGCGGCTGAGGCGGCAAAATTTGCAGGCGTTGTCAAAGTGCTGTTCGCCGATGACCACGCTTATTGCCACGGCATGGCCGAAAGCACGGCTGCGCTGGTCGTCTCGCTGGCGGGCAGCTATAGCCATATCTGCGGCGCATCGACTGCGTTCAACAAAAACGTATTGCCCCGCGTGGCGGCGCTGCTGGACGTGATGGTTCTTTCGGATGTCACGGCGGTGGTGGATGAGGGTACATTTGAACGCCCGATCTACGCAGGCAACGCGATTCAAACTGTAACATCGTCGGATGCGAAAAAGGTGTTCACCGTGCGCACCGCGGCCTTTACAGCGGCGGCAACGGGCGGCGCGGCCCCCGTTGAAAAGGTCGCCATCACGGGTGATGCGGGACTGTCGAAATGGGTCGAAGATAAAACCGCCTCGTCCGATCGCCCCGAACTTACCTCGGCTGGCATCGTCGTATCTGGCGGGCGCGGAGTTGGCTCGCAATCGGACTTTGCCCTCATCGAAACGCTGGCTGACAAACTGGGCGCAGCCGTAGGTGCCTCGCGCGCTGCCGTTGATTCTGGCTATGCCCCGAACGATTGGCAAGTTGGCCAAACGGGCAAGGTCGTCGCCCCGCAGCTTTATGTCGCGGTCGGCATCTCTGGCGCGATCCAGCACCTTGCAGGCATGAAAGACAGCAAGGTCATCGTGGCGATCAATAAAGACGAAGAGGCCCCAATTTTCCAAGTTGCCGATTACGGGCTGGTGGCCGATCTGTTCACCGCCGTGCCAGAACTGATCGAAAATCTGTAAGGCATAACAAGAATTCCAAAAGGCGCGCCCCTAACTGCGGTGCGCCTTTTGCGTTTCTTCTTTTCCCAAATATCCTCGGGGGTGAGCGAAGCGTAGGCTTGCGAAGTGCCTTCGCAAGCTTGGGGGCGAGCCCCCCTTACTCGCCCTCCTCCATGCGCAAACGTATCTCGCGCAGAACTGGCAGCGCGGCACGCACTTTGTCCATGCCCAATGCCGCGACCACGTCGCCAATCAGCGGGGCCACCGCTGCCACGGCGGCATCGCGCGCCGCCCGACCTGCGGGCGAAATGGCAACAAACTTCTGCCGCGCATCATCCCAATCGGGGCGGATGTGGATGTGGCCCGCCGCCTCGAGCCGCGTCAAAGTATTGGTCATCGCCCCACGGGTGACGTGAAAGGCGCGGGCCAGTTGGGCGGGGGTGCGTTCATCATTCAGCCCTGCCAGATGGTTCAACACGGTAAAGTGCGACAGCTCCATTCCCTTGGGCAGCGCTTTGGAAATACGGCCGCGCGCCAGTTGATCGGCCATGAACAATTCGCCGAACAAGGCGACCGCGATTTCATTTTGCGCGCTCACAGCATGAACTTTCGATCATGCGTCAGGCTGGGGATGCGGGCGCGGGCGCGGGCGACCTCGTCCAAATCAAGGTCTACAAAGGTAACGCCAACATCCGTTCCGCCATCGGCCAGCACCTCGCCCCAAGGCGCAATCGCCAGCGAATGGCCAAAGGTGCGCCGTCCCGCCCCGCCGCTTAGGGTTTCGGGATGAAACCCCGTTTGCGCGGGGGCCAGCACAAAACAGCCCGTCTCGATTGCGCGGGCGCGCAGCAGCACCTCCCAATGGGCGGCGCCAGTGATATGGTTGAACGCCGCTGGCACCGTCAAAATCTGCGCCCCTGCTTGGGCCAAAGCGCGGTGCAAATGGCCAAAGCGCAGATCGTAACAGACCGTCATCCCCACCCCGCCAAACGGGGTTTGCGCGACAATCGCGGTATCGCCTGGGCGGTAGGCTGCCGACTCGCGGTAGACTTCGGTTTGCGAAACATTCACATCGAACATGTGGATCTTGTCATAGCGCGCGGCGATCTTGCCATCTGGGGAAACCAGAAACGACCGATTGGCAAAACGCCCATCAGCATCGCCCGACTGCACGCCAAGCGATCCGATCAACAGCCACACCCGCCCCGCACTTGCCTGCGCGCGCAGGGCGGCAAGGGTCGGATCATCGCCCTCGGCCACAATATGCGCGGCCTGATGCGCGCGGTTTGAAGATAGCATATTGGTGCATTCGGGGGTCAGCACAAATTCCGCCCCCCTTGCGATAGCCTTGGCAACCAGCCCCTGCACCTGGCCAAGGTTGGCGGCTGGGTCATCACCCACATTCAGTTGCACCAAAGCTGCGCGCATGGGTCAGGCCAACATCGCGTCAAGTTTGCCCGCATGATCCAGCGCGTGGATGTCATCACAGCCGCCGACATGTTGCCCGCCAATGAATATCTGCGGAACCGAGGTGCGCCCCGCCGCCCGCTGCGTCATCGCCGCCCGAAAAGACGGGTTGCCGCCCACGTCGATCTCTTTGTAAGAGACGCCCTTTTTGGCCAGCAGTCCCTTGGCCATTTGGCAATAGGGGCAGGTTTGGGTGGTATAGATCTCGACGGGTTTCATCACAAATTCCTATGGGTTGCCGTTCTGCGGCGACTATAGGGATTTATGTATCTTTGACAACGCGCGCCAATGCCGCAACCGAAACTGCCGCCGCCCCGGCACCAAGCAGCGCCTCGGATGCCGCAGCAAAGGTTGCGCCAGATGTCATCACATCATCCACCAGCAGCACGTGCCGCCCCGCAATCATCGTTCGCCGTGTCGCATGGGGCACAAAAGCGCCTTGCAAATTGGCAAAACGGGCATCCCTGCCGCGCCCCTCTTGGCTGGGGGTGGCGCGGGCCCGCAAAAGCAGATCGGGGCAATGTTGCAGTCCCGTCAGCCCTGCCAATCGCGCCGAGATCAGCGCCGCCTGATTATAGCGCCGCTTGAATAGGCGCGACCAATGCAGCGGGATGGGGGCGACCAGCATGTCGGGGGCCAAAATCCCCTCGCAGGCGCGGCGCAGCCATGCGGCGGCAGGTCGTGCCAAATCCATCCGATCCCCGTGTTTCAGTGCCAGCACCAAGGACCGCGCATTATCCTTATACAGCAGCGCCGCACGCCCGCGCGCCCAAGGGCGGGCAAGGTTGAGGCAATCATCACAGCGCAAGGTTTCCCCGTCATCCGCGCCCATCAGGGGTGCGCCGCAGCCATCACAGACCGCACCGCCGATAAAGGGCGTCTCCTTCCAGCACCCCGCGCATAGGCCAAAGTCGCTGGCGACCCCGTCACCGCAGCTGATGCAAGCGGGCGGATAAATCGCGTGCAGCACCCTTTGCAATCCCATTCCCGTCCCCTATCTTGCCGCGCGATGACGCCCCAAATGACGCCCCAATTAACCGACCTTGCCGCCCTGTCCCGAAACCGCGCCCGCGCGCGTGACATGCTGTGGCAGAACGAAGCCTTTTGCGAGGTGCAGGATCGCCTTGCCGAGGTTAACAAACCGTTAACCGACATCGCCGTTGTCACCGATTTTCCGCGAATCTGGCGTGGTTTGGCGCAAAATGTCACGATTGCCCCCGAGGCCGAGGTTTTGTCCCTGCCGCAGGCATCGCAGGATGTGGTGATCCTTGCGATGGGGCTGCATTGGGCGAATGATCCTGTGGGGCAGCTTGTGCAGGCGCGGCGTGCGCTGCGCCCCGATGGTCTGCTGATCGCGTTGATGTTTGGCGGGCAAACTCTGCACGAATTGCGCGCCTGCCTTGCGCAGGCCGAGGCAGAGGTTGCGGGTGGCCTTTCCCCCCGCGTTTTGCCGATGGCCGAAATCCGCGATTTGGGCGGGCTGTTGCAACGCGCGGGGCTCGCCTTGCCCGTGGCCGACAGTTTCACCAAAACGCTGGTCTATCGTGATCTGCCGCATCTGATGCGCGATCTGCGCGCCTTTGGCGAGGGAAACGCCCTTGCCGCCCGCCCGCGCCATTTCGCGCGCCGCGCCATTTTCACACGCGCCGCCGAAATCTACACCCAACATTTCGGGCAAGCGGGTGGCCGTATTCCCGCAACATTCGAGGTGCTGTGCCTGACAGGCTGGGCCCCGCATGACACCCAGCAAAAACCATTACGCCCAGGGTCGGCTGCCGCCCGCCTTGCCGATGCTTTGAACGCCGCCGAAATCACCCTGCCGAAAAAGGATGGTTGACGCGCGCAACCGCCACGCTAAGTGAAACGCAGATTTCAAAGGACAATAATATGACCGATATAACGGCAGGCGATGTTTTGGCAGGAGCGGGCCGCCTTGCGCATGCACCTGCAAGCCATCCCAGCGTGAAGACCCCCAAGATCGGGGTTCTTTTGGCCAATTTGGGCACGCCAGACGGATATGACTATTGGTCGATGCGCCGTTATTTGAACGAGTTTTTGTCCGACAAGCGCGTGGTCGACATCTCCGATTGGATTTGGCAGCCGCTGTTGCAACTGGTGATCCTGACCAAGCGGCCCTTTACCTCGGGGGCCAATTACAAACTGATCTGGAACCATGATAAAAACGAAAGCCCGCTGCTGACGATCACCAAAGATCAAACTGCCGCCATCGCAGCGGCGATGCAGGCGCGCTTTGGCGACAGCGTGATGGTCGATTTTGCGATGCGCTACGGCAACCCCTCGACCGCAAGCAAGGTGCAGGCGATGGTCGCGGCGGGCTGCGAGAAGATCCTGTTTTTTCCGCTTTATCCGCATTACGCAGGGGCCACATCGGCCACGGCGAATGACGCCTTTTTTGCGGCGCTGCGCAGCGAAAAACGCCAGCCTGCCGCCCGCACTGTCGCCGAATATTTTGCCCACCCCGCCTATATCAAGGCGCTGGCAGGGTCTGTCCGCGCAGCCTATGCCAAGCTGGATCATGTGCCCGACAAGCTGGTCGCCAGCTATCACGGCATGCCAAAACGCTATCTGATGGAGGGCGATCCCTATCACTGCCAATGCGCCAAAACCACGCGCCTGCTGCGCGAGGAACTTGGCTGGGACAAGGGGCGGATTGATACCACCTTTCAATCGGTATTCGGGCGCGAAGAATGGCTAAAACCCTATACCGTGGAACATGTGGCCGAACTTGCCAAGGCGGGCAAAAAGCGCATCGCCGTCATGGCCCCCGCCTTTTCCGCCGATTGCATCGAGACGCTGGAAGAGATCAACGGCGAGATTCGAGAGGCGTTCGAACATGCAGGGGGCGAGGTGTTCACCTATATCCCCTGCCTGAACGATGACGCCGCCCATATTGCGGCGCTGGAAGCGGTGATTGTGGAGAATTTGGCGGGGTGGGTTTAGCGGCCGCTACTGCGCCGCAATATCGCGGCCCAAGGCGGCCAAAATCTCTTCAGTGGTCTGCGACAAGGCCAATGCTGCCGCCCCATGTGCCCACAGCAAATCACCCCAAGCGTGGATTTCTATCGGTGGGCGCGGTCGGCCTGTGGCGATGACAAGGTTTTCCATCTCGGCCAAGGTTTCCTCGGCGTAAAGGTAGTCGTAGCGCATCCTTTCGCCTGACAGGATAATCAGTTCGGGGTCGAACAGGTTGATCACGTTTGACAGGCCTATCGCCAGATAGCGGCCCGCGCGGCGAAAGATGGATTTGGCAATCCCGTTGCCTGCCTTGGCCTGATCATACAGGCTTTCCAGCAGCACGGTCATGGATTGGCCCTGCTCGTGCCCCCAATTCAGCGCTGTCGTCGCCTCGCGCGCAAGGGCGTAATCGGCGATATAGGCCTCAAGACAGCCGCGCTGCCCGCAGCGGCACAGCGCGCCGTCCAGTTGCACCTTTGTATGGCCCAGCTCCATCCCTACCCGCTGGCTGCCGCGAAAAATGCGGTGGCCAAGGACAAGGCCCATACCCACGCCATGCTCCATTGTAACCACGGCGAAATCGGCAATGCTGCGCCCGCCTCCGAACCACAATTCAGCCAGCGCGACCAGATTGGCATCATTGTCGATATGCACAGGCAGGCCAAGGTGTTTGCTGGCAGCGGCTGCCAGCGGCACATCGCGCAGGTTTAGGATGGATGACCACAGCACGCGGCCTTGTTCCATATCAACAAAGCCCGGAACACCAAGGCCCACGGCAGACAACTGGTGCCGCGCGACACCAGCCTTGTCGCAGACGCGGTCCAACAGCGATTCCATCGTGGCCAGCAGTTCGGGCAAGGGCATGGCGCCCAAAGCATGGGGATAGCTGACATCGGCCAAAAGATTGCCCGCGAAATCCACCACCACCGCGGTATTCTCGCGGTCAGAAACCTTCATTCCAGCCACCAAATGTGCATCGGCGCGCACACCAAGTTGCACCGCAGGGCGGCCGCGCCCTGTATCCGCTTCGCGCGGGGCAGCGACTTCTTCGATGAGGCCGGTTGAGATAAGATCGGCGGTCAGGGTCGTGATCGAGGCAGGGCTAACCCCCAATTCTTTGGCCACTTGCACCCGCGCGATCAGACCTGCGGCGCGCACGCGTTCGAAAACTTGCTGGCGCAGGGGGCGCAGCAAATCGGGCAAAGGGGGAATCAGCGGCCCCACACCTTTTTGGGCGCTAACCTCTTCTTCCCGTGGCGTAAACGACGGCATTACTTCGACCTCTGAACAAAAACGACGCAGTTCGTTGCGATTTACCCTGTTTTCCGCTGCAACCCGCCGAATAAATGCTGCATTGCGGCAAAATCTTGGCGAAACATTCATCACATTCAGCATGGCCCGCGATTTTTATTTTGACAACTGAAATTATTCGCGGCACTTTCCCCCTGTCTCGGCGATTCTGTCGAGGTGGCCGTATCTGCGGTCATATCCATAGGGAGGATACTATATGCGTAAGGCAATTCTGCTCGCCGTGATTGCGGCAGCTGGGTTCTCGTCGGCTGCGCTGGCGGAAGGCAAAAAAATCGGTGTGTCTTGGGCGCAGTTCCAAGAAGAGCGCTGGAAGATCGACGAAGCTGCCCTGAAGGCCGCTTTGGAAGCTGCTGGCAACGAATATATCTCGGCTGACGCGCAAGCTTCGGCTGAAAAGCAACTGTCGGACATCGACGCGCTGATCGCTCAGGGCGTTGACGCGCTGATCATCAACGCATGGGACAAAGACGCCATTCTGCCAGCTATCGAAAAAGCTGCTGCAGAAGGCATTCCAGTTCTGGGCTATGACCGTCTGATCGAAGACGCACGCACTTTCTACCTGACCTTCGACAACGTCGGCGTGGGCCGTATCATTGCTGAATCGGTCAAGGCTGCTAAGCCCGATGGCAACTATGCGATCATCAAGGGCGACCCAGGCGATCCAAACGCTGCTTTCTTGCTGCAAGGCATGATGGAAGTGATCGGCGCTGATGTCGAAGCTGGCAAGATCAAAATCGTGGGCGAGGCCTTCTCGGACGGCTGGAAGCCAGAAAATGCTCAGAAAAACATGGAGCAGATCCTGACCGCGAACAACAACGCTGTTGACGCTGTTCTGGCTGAAAACGACGGTATGGCTGGCGGCGTTGTGGCTGCTTTGTCGGCCCAGGGTTTGAACATTCCAGTCGGCGGCCAAGACGGTGACTTGGCGGCAATCAACCGCGTCGCACGTGGCACCCAGACCGTTTCGGTTTGGAAAAACGCACGCGATTTGGGTAAAATCGCTGGCGAAGTGGCATCGGCAATGGCTGATGGCACCGCAATCGACGCGATCCCGAACGCTGTGAAGTTCTCGGGCGGTGAGAAGGGCGTTGAAATGAACGCAATCCTGCTGGCCCCAACCCCGCTGACCAAAGACAACCTGAACTTGGCGATTGACGCAGGTCACATCAGCAAAGAACAGGCTTGCGAAGGCGCAATGGCAGAAGTTGCAGCTTGCAAATAAGCTGACATGCTTTTGGGATGCGCGCCTGTAGGTGCGCATCCCATCTTTGATTTCACGCGACCTCTCGCGCAGCCTTGCCCCCCCTCAGTCCAACTGTGCCCACTGTGTGGCGGCAAGCGTAAGAGCCAAAATCTTTCGATCCCACATCATTCAAGGACGGGACATGACCGATACACCCCATTCCCCGCAAAGCGCTGCGCCAGAATCTGGCATTGCGCGATTTATGCGCACGACCGAGCTAGACCCCCGCTTGATCGGCATGATCGGCGCGCTGCTGCTGATCTGGCTGGGCTTCGAGATGTATTCCACCTTTGTCCTTGGGCGGCCGTCGATGCTGCTGGGCGCCAGCCAGCTGGACGCGAACGGCTTTCTGACTCCGCGCAACCTGTGGAACCTGTCGGTGCAAACCGCCTATATCGGCATTATGGCGACGGGCATGGTGTTGGTGATTATTACACGTAACATTGATTTGTCGGTCGGGTCTATCATGGGCATGGTCGGCATGTATATGGGCCTGCTTCAGGTGCAATATATGGCCCCAGCTTTTGGTCTGGGCCATCCTTCGATTTGGATTTTGACGGTGGTGTTCGGCGTGGCCATGGGCGCGCTGATTGGGGCTTTCCAAGGCGCGCTGATCGCGTTTCTGAGCATCCCTTCCTTCATCGTGACGCTGGGCGGATTGCTGATTTGGCGCGGCGCTGCGTTTTTGGTGGCGGACGGCAAAACCATTGCGCCGATGGACGAAACCTTTGCCCTGCTAGGGGGCGGATCCTTTGGCGCACTAGGCCGCACGGGAAGCTGGATTTTTGGTGTCATCGCCTGCGTGGCTGTGGTGGTGGCCTTTGTGCGTGGGCGCAAGTCGCGCACGATGCACGGTTTTACACTGCGCCCTGTCTGGGCCGAAAGCTTTGTTGCAGGCCTGATCTGCGCCGCCATTTTGGGCGCGACGGCGATTGTGAATGCCTATACTTGGCCTTCGGGCAACATCAAAAAGTTCTACGAACAACAAGGGCAAGAGGTGCCCGCCTGCGCCCTGCAAGGCGGCTCGATCTTTGATCAGCCCTGCGCGCAGTTTGGCCATGGCTATGCCTATCCTGTGCTGATTTTGATTGCGGTTGCCATCTTTATGACCGTGCTGATGACGCGCACCCGCTTTGGCCGCTATGTGTTCGCCATTGGCGGCAACCCCGAGGCTGCGGCCCTGTCGGGCATCAACACCCGCGTGATGACTGTCAAGATTTTCGCGCTGATGGGCGGGCTGGCGGGTATTGCCGCTGTGATCGGTGCGGCGCGGCAAAACAGCGCCACGAACGCGATGGGCAATCTGGACGAGCTTTACGTGATTGCCGCGGCCGTGGTGGGGGGAACCTCGCTTGCGGGCGGGGTTGGCACGATTTACGGCGCGATCATTGGCGCGCTGATTTTGACCTCGCTGCAAACGGGCATGGTGCTGATCGGCTTTGGTGACGGATCGTATCAGCGCATCGTGATCGGTGTCGCGCTTGTCCTCGCCGTGTGGCTGGACATCGTTTATCGCAAACGTCTGAAATAAGGGGAAGACCATGACAAACAAAGGAACCCCTCTGGTCGAGATGCGCGACATTTCGATTTCCTTCGGCGGGATCAAAGCCGTCGATAACGTGACGATCGACCTTTACCCAGGCGAGGTTGTGGGCCTGCTTGGCCATAACGGCGCTGGTAAATCGACGCTGATCAAATGCCTATCGGGCGCGTATCAGATGGATAGCGGCGATATTTTCATCAATGGCGAGCGGGTCGAGATTAACAACCCCCGCGATGCGCGTGCGCAAAATATCGAGACGATTTATCAGACACTCGCCTTGGCAGACAACATCGACGCCGCCTCGAACCTGTTTTTAGGGCGCGAGATTGTGGGCGCGGGCGGTTTTCTAGACGACCGCGCGATGGAGGCAGAGACACGTAAGATTATGGGCCGTCTGAACCCCAACTTCCGCAAATTCAATGTGCCTGTTTCGGCCCTGTCGGGCGGGCAGCGCCAATCGGTCGCCATCGCGCGCGCGGTGTATTTCAACGCCAAAATCCTGATCATGGACGAACCCACCGCCGCCCTTGGCCCGCACGAGACGCAGATGGTGGCCGAGCTTATTCAAGAACTGAAAAAGCAGGGGCTTGGCATTTTCCTGATCGAACATGACATCCATAACGTGATGAAACTGTGCGACCGCGCTGTTGTGATGAAAAACGGCCAGCGCGTGGGCACGGTGAATGTGAACGAGGTGACGGATGACGACATCTTGGGCATGATCATCATGGGCAAGAAACCAGCAAAGGCGGCATAATGTTTATCGGCCTTGATTTGGGAACGTCGGGGCTGAAGGGCATTTTGATTGATGATGCGCAGCAGGTTCTGGCCGAGGCGTCGGCCCCCCTGACTGTGCAGCGCCCGTTTGAGGGCCACAGCGAACAGCGCCCCGCCGATTGGATCGCCGCTGCTGAAATCGTGCTGGGGCAACTGTCCAAGCACGGGCTGTCAAAGCTGCGTGGCATTGGTCTTTCGGGCCATATGCACGGCGCAACATTGCTGGACAAATCCGACGAGGTTCTGCGCCCCTGCATCCTGTGGAACGACACCCGCAGCCATGCCGAGGCGGCCACGATGGACGCCAACCCCGCCTTTCGCGCGCAGTCGGGTAACATCGTGTTTCCGGGCTTTACCGCGCCAAAACTGGCATGGGTGCGCGCGCACGAGCCGCAGATTTGGGATAAAATCGCAAAGGTGCTGCTGCCCAAAGATTACCTGCGCCTGTGGCTGACGGGCGGGCATGTGGCGGAAATGTCCGATGCTGCGGGCACGTCATGGCTGGATACGGGCGCGCGGGATTGGTCGGATGATCTGTTGGCGGCCACCGGGCTGACCCGCGATCATATGCCCAGCTTGGTTGAAGGGTCGGCGGTGTCTGGCCACTTGCGCGATGTTTTGGCCACCCGCTGGGGCCTGCCATCGGGCGTGGTTGTGGCGGGCGGCGGCGGCGATAATGCCGCCTCGGGCGTGGGGGTTGGCGTGGTGCGCGCGGGCGAGGCCTTTGTATCGCTTGGCACGTCGGGCGTGCTGTTCGCTGCCAATGCGGGCTATAAGCCCGACCCCGCCACTGCCGTGCATACCTTCTGCCACGCGCTGCCGAACACATGGCATCAGATGGGCGTGATTTTGGCCGCGACCGATGCTCTGAACTGGTATGCGAACCTTGTCGGCGCTGATGCGGCCGCCCTAACGGGCGAGCTGGGCGCGCTGCAAGCGCCCAGTAAGACCACCTTTCTGCCTTATCTGGGCGGAGAGCGGACACCGCTGAACTCTGCCGCCATACGCGGGGCGTTTACGGGGCTGGAACATGCGACCGACCGCGCGGCGGGAACCCGCGCCGTGCTGGAAGGCGTGACCTTTGCCATCCGCGATTGCGCGGGTGCGCTTGCTGCAACGGGCACGCGGATTGAAAACCTTCTGGCCGTGGGCGGCGGATCGCGCAGCGATTATTGGCTGTCGGCCATCGCCACCGCGCTGGACTGCCCCATTTCCCTGCCCGTTTCGGGCGATTTCGGCGGGGCCTTTGGCGCAGCGCGTTTGGCGATTATGGCCGCCACGGGGGCAGGGGCAGGAATAGCCACCCTCCCGAAAATCGCACGCCAAATCCTGCCCGATTCAAACCTGACTGCGGCCTTTGATGCGGGTCACGCCCGCTATCGCGCCGCCCAATCCGCCATTCTTGGCATTTCCTAAGGAACCATCATGTCTGACTTTTTCAAAGGCATCCCCGCCGTAAAATACGAAGGCCCAGCGTCGAAAAACGAATTCGCCTTTCGCCACTATAACCCTGACGAAGTGATTATGGGCAAGCGGATGGAAGACCATCTGCGCTTTGCCGTGGCCTATTGGCACAGCTTTGCCTGGCCAGGGGGCGATCCGTTCGGCGGGCAGACGTTCGACCGCCCTTGGTTCGGCGACAGCATGGATCTGGCGCGGCTAAAGGCCGATGTGGCCTTTGAGATGTTCGATATTCTGGGCGTGCCGTTTTACTGCTTCCACGATGCCGATATGCGGCCCGAAGGGGCAACTTTTGCCGAAAGTTTGGCAAACCTGAACACGATGGTCGATTATATCGCCGCCAAGCAGGAAAAGCATAAGGCCAAACTGCTGTGGGGCACGTCGAACCTGTTCTCGCACCGCCGCTGGATGTCGGGGGCGGCGACCAACCCCGACCCAGACGTTTACGCCTATGCCGCAGCCACGGTAAAGGCGAATATGGATGCGACGATGCGTCTTGGCGGGCAGAATTACGTGCTATGGGGCGGGCGCGAGGGGTATGAAACCTTGCTGAACACCGACCTGAAATCGGAACGCGATCACGCGGGCCGCTTCTTGCAGCAGGTTGTAGAATACAAATACAAAATCGGCTTTAAGGGCGCGATTTTGATCGAGCCAAAGCCGCAGGAACCATCGAAGCATCAGTATGATTACGATGTCGCCACGGTTTACGGATTCTTGAAAGATTTCGGGCTGGAAAAAGAGGTCAAGACCAACATCGAACAAGGACATGCGATTTTGGCGGGCCATTCGTTTGAGCACGAGATTGCCACGGCGGCAGCGCTTGGCATTTTTGGGTCGATCGACATGAACCGCAACGATTATCAATCGGGTTGGGATACCGACCAATTCCCCAACAACCACGCCGAAAAGGCCGTGGCCTTCTATGAGATATTGCGCGCGGGCGGTTACACCACGGGCGGCACGAACTTTGACGCGAAAATCCGCCGCCAGTCACTTGATCCAGAAGATTTGATCCTTGCCCATGTCGGCGGGATGGACACCTGCGCACGGGCGCTGAAATCTGCCGCAGCCCTGATGGAATCGGGCGAGATGGAGGCAGCGCGCGCCACGCGTTACGCAGGTTGGAAAGACACCAAGGCGCAGGCGATGCTGAAAGGCAGCCTAGAAGATGCCGCTGCGCGCGTGACCAGCGAAGGGCTGGAACCTCAGCCCAAATCTGGTCGCCAAGAGCGTCTGGAAAACCTTTGGAACAGGTTCGTATAAGGTGAATCGCCGCACCTTTCTGGCCCTGTCTGCCGCCAGCCTCAGCCTTCCCGCCTTGCCCGCCTTTGCGGCGACAGATGCGCGAGGCGTGCTGCTGAACTGGTATAAACTGGTGCTGGAACTGGTGCGGCACACCGCCACCTATACCCCGCCTGTAGCCTCGCGCGCCTTTGCCTATTTGGGCGTGACAGCATACGAGGTTTTGGCATCGGGCAATGCGGGGTATAAATCGCTGGCAGGGCAGTTGAACGGGCTAACCGCCTTGCCGCCTCGCCCCGAAGGGGTGGACGATGCGCAGGCATTGAATGCAGCGCTGACCGAAGCGATTGCCAATTTCTTTGCCAACACTGGCCCCACTGGCCAACGCGCAATGGATGCGATGGCCCGCGCGATGGGCACGCCTGATGCGGTCTCTGCCGCCTATGGTTTGGCTGTGGCCGATCACATTTGGAACTGGAGCCAAGACGACGGCGGCGCTGTGGTGGAAAATATGGGTTTTCCAATGGACTATGAACTGGGTGGCAAGCCCGGCTCGTGGGTGCCCACATCGCTGATCCGTCAACAGCAATTCCCTTTGCTGCCCAATTGGGGCAATAACCGCACCTTCGCTGCCCCGTCTGGCAGCGCCTGCGGGATAGCGGGCCACCCCGAATACAGCGAAGACCCCGCGTCGGATTTTTACGCCGAAGCGATGGTGGTTTACGAGACCAGCAAAACCCTGACCCCCGAACAAAAAACCATCGCGCGGTTTTGGTCGGATGATCCGATGCTTTCGCCAACGCCGCCCGGTCATTGGATTTCGATTGTTCTGCAAATTGCAGATCGGGATAACATGGACGCCCTTCGCAGCGCCGATGTTTTGGCGCGCCTTGGCGTGGCAGTTGCGGATGGGTTTATCGGCTGCTGGTGGGCCAAGTACAAATACGATCTGATCCGCCCTGTGTCCTATATCCGCCGCGTGATTGATCCCAAATGGGAGCCGCTGCTAATCACCCCGCCGTTCCCCGAATACCCTTCGGGCCATTCCACCCAGTCGGGGGCCGCTGCCGCCGCGTTGACAGGTTTCTTTGGGGAAGGATTCGCGTTTACCGATGCCACCCATGTTGATGACGCAATCCCCGAACGCCAATACCCCGATTTCTGGACAGCAGCCGAAGAGGCCGCCATGTCGCGGCTGTATGGCGGTATCCATTTCCCATCCGCCAATAAAAACGGGGTAGAGCAGGGCCGCTGCATTGGCACATATGCGGCAGCGTTGGAGACACAGCTATGAGGAACACTCTGGCCGCGCTATTGCTGATCGCCGCGCCTGCCGTTGCCCAAGACATTCCGCATTTCGTGGCCGAAACGGATACCGCTGGCATCACCCATGCCTATACGGGCGAGTGGGAATATATGGTGGGCGGCGGCGCTGCGATTTTTGATTGCAATGCAGACGGGCTGCCCGATGCCTATATCGCAGGCGGGGTCGGGCAGGCGGCGCTGTTTGTGAACGCCTCGGCGCAGGGCGACGCCCTTAGCTTTGTCAAAACCCCCAGCGCGGCGGATATGGATAAAGTGTCGGGCGCCTATCCGATCAATATCGACGGTGACGGCATCCCCGATCTGGTTATCCTGCGTGTGGGTGAAAACGTGCTGATGCGGGGCCTTGGCAATTGTCAGTTCGAACGCGCAAACAAGGCTTGGGGCTTTGACGGAGGGGATGGTTGGTCAACGGCCTTTTCCGCCACGTGGGAGGGAGGCAATACCCTGCCCACCCTTGCGATCGGCAACTACATTGACCGCACACAGGAAGCCTTTCCTTGGGGCAACTGCACCGACAATTGGCTGCACCGCCCCGACGGGGACAGCTATGCCGCGCCGCTGCCCTTAACTCCCAGCTTTTGCGCGCTTTCGATGCTGTTCACTGATTGGAACCGCAGCGGCAAGCCTGCCCTGCGCGTGTCCAATGACCGCGAGTATTACAAGGGCGGGCAGGAACAGCTTTGGCATTTTGACGGGCCTGATACCGCCCCGCGCCTTTACACCGCCGACGAAGGCTTTCCGCGCTTGCGCATCTGGGGCATGGGTATTGCCAGCGCCGATATCACGGGTGATGGGCGGCCGGATTATTACCTGACCTCGATGGCCGATCAAAAACTGCAAACGCTGGCCGACCCAGCGGCAGAGACGCTAAAGCCCAAGTATAACGACATCGCCTTTGCCCTTGGGGCCACGGCGCACCGGCCCTATACGGGCGGCGATCTGCGCCCCTCGACGGGTTGGCACGCCCAGTTTGCCGATGTGAACAACGACGGGCTGGCTGATTTGTTCGTCGCCAAAGGCAATGTCTGGGAAATGCCCGATTTCGCGCAAAAAGACCCCAACAACCTGCTGCTGCAAACCGCCGAGGGCAAGTTTGTTGAGGCGGGCGAAACGGCGGGCATCCTTTCGATGAACGCCGCGCGAGGCGGCGGGCTGGCCGATTTCAATGGCGATGGCTGGCTGGATTTGCTGGTGGTCAACCGCAATGGCCCTACGGAACTGTGGCGCAATACGGGCACGGATGCGGGGGCTAAATTCGTGAATGTGACCCTTGCCCAGCCCGCCCCCAACACCGATGCGATTGGATCGTTTATCGAATTTCGGCGCGGCGATAAGGTCGAGACGCGCGAAATTACCATTGGTGGTGGCCATGTCTCGGGTGTGTTGACGCCGCATCACTTTGGCCTTGGCGCAGCAGATGGGGCCGAGGTGCGGGTGATCTGGCCCGATGGAGTGGCCAGCGATTGGAACAGCGTGACGGCGGGGCAAAACATCACCCTGTCGCGCTGATATTTGGGCAATCTTGACACAAAATTAACCAATTACGCAGAAATTTGCCGCAAGCGATCTGCGCTAATCGTCTAAAATTGTTGAAATTGCGCGCCCCTAACACAATTGCGCCCCAGATATGCCCCATTACCCCTGCAAATTCCCCTTTATCCAAAGCAGACAATCCGCTTTGGTATTGGGTGTACTGCTGCCAAAGGCACCCGATTCGGCGCCTGTAGTACGAGTGGGGATGTTATTGTGATCGAAGAACCGTCGGGCATTTTTGTCCTGAAAGTGGATATTGTCGCCGCTGGCACGTTGTTGCGCGTGGGGGCCAGAGCGAATGATTTTCGCCCTGTGGAAGAGCTGACTTTGGGCGAGGAAGTGTTTGATCCCATTGAAGAACGCTTGATCGAAATCACTGAAATGGCTTGTGTCACTTTGGATGCAGACACCGTGCGCGACCGTGGCTTTTCACCTAAAGTCTTGGCAGGAACGCCTGCAACCCATCCTTTGCTTTATGCCATCAAAGTGCCCACTTTGGTCAGCCGCGCTGGCTATGTCCCGCCGATTCGCGGTGAATTTCAGTTGCCCGAAGGCACCGTTTTCTTCGCGCTAGGCTTTGAACGGCGTGCGGTATTGGAATCGCCAGCCAGCTATCTGGAATTTATGCGCGCCAGCAATTACGGGCTGGAAACGGGGCCACGTCGCAGCGGCGCTATGCCGCGCGAAGAGATCATGCCATCCCTGCGCTAGGGATAAGTGCATATTTAGATAAATGCAGATGAAACGGTGCCAAAAGAACAAGGCCTGCGTGTTGCCACGCAGGCCTTATGTTTGACCTAACCACAAGCAATGCTTGGGATAAGTGGTGAGCCGGTCGGGATCCGAACCCGAGACCTACTGATTAAAAGTCAGTTGCTCTACCAGCTGAGCTACCGGCCCACGTGGCGGCTGATTAGAAACTAACGACCCTATGGTCAAGGGCAAAACGACCGCCTCTGGCAAAAAGCTATGCGCAATTGTATAGGGCGGGGTATGGAAACCGTAAACACCCCCACTGGCCTGCCTTTTTTCAAGATGCACGGCGCTGGCAATGATTTTGTCATCATCGATTCGCGGGGCCGCCAAGCGGTAACGACGCCTGCGCTTGCGGCAGCTCTGGGTGATCGGCATCGCGGGGTGGGGTTTGACCAGCTTGCGGAAATACGCCCCTCGGAAACGGCGGATTTTCACTTGGATTTCTGGAACAGCGATGGCAGCCGCGCGGGGGCCTGCGGCAATGCCACGCGCTGCGTTGCCGATTACATGATGGCGCAGACGGGGCGCGATGCCCTAACCCTGACCACGCAGCGCGGAACGCTCTACGCGCAGCGCGGGGCGGATGGGCTTATTTCGGTGAACATGGGCCAACCGCAACGCGATTGGCGCGATCTGCCATTGGCGCGGGATGTGGATATGATGGCCCTGCCGCTGGATGGCGCGCCCGTGGCCGTTGGTATGGGCAACCCCCACGCCGTGTTCTTCGTGCCCGATGCCGAAGCGGTTGACCTGGCCGCGCGCGGCCCTGCGCTGGAACATGACCCGCTGTTCCCGCAGCGCTGCAATATTGAATTTGCCAGCGTCACCGCCACCGATACCCTGCGCCTGCGCGTGTGGGAGCGGGGGGCCGGCATCACCCTTGCCTGCGGGTCGGGCACTTGCGCCACCGCCGTTGCCGCCCATCTGCGCGGGCTGACGGGCAAGCAGGTGACTGTTCTGGCCGATGGCGGGGTGCTGCGGGTGGATTGGCGCGAAGATGGCGTATGGCTGACGGGCCCCGTGGCCTATGTCTTTGAGGCGCGCCTTTCGGCTGATCTGATGGCGCTGGCGCAATGAGTGCGCCGATCTTTGCCACTTTGGGCTGCCGCCTGAACGCCTATGAGACCGAGGCGATGCGCGAACTTGCCGCTGCCGCTGGCATGGGGCAGGCCGTGGTGGTGAACACCTGCGCCGTCACCGCCGAGGCCGTGCGTAAGGCCAAGCAGGAAATCCGCAAACTGGCCCGCGAAAACCCGGGCGCTGCCGTTATCGTCACAGGCTGCGCGGCACAGACTGAACCCGAAACCTTTGCCGCCATGCCCGAAGTCACCCGCGTGATTGGCAATACCGAAAAGATGCAGGCCAGCACTTGGGCCGTGATGGCCGCGCCTGATTTGATTGGCAGCACCCTGCGGGTGCAGGTCGATGACATCATGTCGGTGCGCGAAACGGCGGGGCATCTGATCGACGGATTTGGCCGCCACCGCGCCTATGTGCAGGTGCAAAACGGTTGCGACCATCGCTGCACCTTCTGCATTATTCCCTTTGGGCGCGGCAATTCGCGCAGCGTTCCCGCTGGCGTCGTGGTGGATCAAATCAAACGGCTGGTTGACCGCGGCTTTGCTGAGGTGGTTCTAACGGGGGTTGATCTGACATCGTGGGGCGCAGACCTGCCTAGCTCACCCCGCCTTGGCGATTTGGTGATGCGCATTCTACGGCTCGTGCCAGACCTTGCCCGCCTCCGGATTTCCTCGATTGACAGTATCGAGGCCGACGATGCCCTGATGGGCGCGATTGCCACTGAACCCCGCCTGATGCCGCATCTGCACCTATCACTTCAGGCGGGCGATGATATGATCCTCAAACGGATGAAGCGCCGCCATCTGCGCGATGACGCGATCAAGTTTTGCGAGGACGCGCGGCGCTTGCGACCGGGTATCGTGTTCGGCGCGGATATCATCGCAGGCTTTCCCACCGAAACCGATGCGATGTTTGAAAACTCGCTGCGGCTTATTGAAGACTGCGGGCTAACCTTTCTGCATGTATTCCCCTATTCGGCGCGCAAGGGCACGCCCGCGGCGAAAATGCCCCCCGTGCGCGGCCCGGTGATCAAGGCCCGCGCGGCGGCATTGCGCGCAGCAGGGGATGCAGCCCTTGCATGCCACCTTTCGGCGCAAATCGGCCAAACCCATCGCGTGTTGATGGAAAGCCCCCGCATGGGCCGCACCGAAGGTTTTACCGAGGTGGATTTTGCCGCCGATCAGCCCGAAGGCCAAATCGTGACGGCCCGCATCACAGGCGCAACTGCGATGCGGCTTGTAGCCCAGGCTTAGGCCTTTGCCGCCATCAGCGTCTTGGCCTGCGCCACCCAGTTGTCGCGGGTGACACGGCCCTTAAACCCCGTCAAATTGGCATCCACCCAAGCAATTTCACTGTCAGTCCAAGCGGCGATTTGGTCAAAATGCCAAACCCCCAGATTGTGGCACAAGTCCTCTAGCGCAGGGCCGATCCCAACGATCAGTTTTAGATCATCGGCCACGCCGCGCGGCGCGGGCAGCAGCGAGGGTTTGCTGGGCGCGGCCCGATTTGCGGCGCTATCGCCAACAGTGCGGCCCCAAATCAACCACCCCGCAAGCAGACCCAGCAGCGCGGCTGCCAAGATCAAACCCCAGATCTCGGCCAGCAGAAAACCCCAATTCTGAAACATCTTTCCTCCTTTATGCGGCACGCGCCGCACCTATTTCCTTGCCGTGCTACTCTGCCCAAACCACGGTGGTGCGGCGGTTTTTCGCGCGGCCTTCTTTGGTTTCGTTTTCTGATATGGGCTGGGCCGCACCGTAACCTTTGGCCGAAAGCTGCGCCTCTGGCACGCCCGCCGCGATCAAAGCCGCGCGCACCACTTCGGCGCGCTGCTGGCTGAGAAGCAGGTTTTCCACCGCGTCACCCGAAGTGTCGGTATGCCCGCCGATTTCCGCGCGCAGCTTTGCCCCCGCGCAATCTTTGGCAATAGCGGCTAAATCGCCCAGAACTTTGGTCGCGCTGTCATCTAGCGTTGTTTCATTGGGCAGAAAGATGATCGTCGTCGCGGCAAGCAGGGCATCACTGGCCCCTTGGCAGCCTTTGGTCGTCAGATCAAAGCCAAGTGGTGATGTTTCGGGCGCAGCTTCGGGTGCCTTGGGTGCAACCACTTCGGCGGTTGGGTTTTCGACCGTCACATAGAAGCCGCCCGCCTGCAGCGCCGTCTGCACCGCCGCCATATCGGCCCCGCTGGCCAATTCAACCGAAACAGTTTTGCCCTGATCCGAAACGCGCGCCCGCAAGTTGGCGATCTGCGGCAAGACTTTTGCCCAATCGGACAGGAACCCAATATCGCCGGCCTCGCCCGACAAGGCCAGGCTGGCTGTGCTGCTGACCATCGGCAGGCCCAAGGCCGCGGCCATCGTTTCAGGTGTGACGCCCTTGGGCAGTTTTCCGGCCAGTTTGGCCCCAACTGCGGGGTTATACAGCAGGTCATAGGCCACGGGTATGCCGTCATCCAGCACTGTGATATCTTTGACAATCAGCGCCACATCGGCCAAATCCGCTTCGACGGCCGCTGCCTCTTTGGCGGTTGCCGCCGTGCCGACCAAGATCAGCGTCTCGCCTTCAATCGACAGTTTGGCCGTGGTCAGGCTGTTCACCGCCCGCAAGCCCGCGCTGGCTATGTCTTGCCAGCCCTGCGGCGCGCCAGCGGCCAGCGTCAAACCTGCCACAGCGTCCGCCCCGATCATGTCGGCAAAGGCGGTGCGCGCGGCCTCGCTGGGCACAAATCCTGTGGCGGTTATCGCCCCGTCTTTCACCACACTCAGCGTGAATGGCGAGGCCAAAGGCAAATCTGTCAACTGCGCACGGATCACGCGCCGCCCCGCCGTGTCTGTCAGCGCCGCAATCAGCGCCGCCGCGCCGCCCTCGTTGCTTGCCAGCCCGCCCACGGTAATATCGCGCCCCGACACCTGCATCTGGGCATCGTCGCTGACATTCAGCCGTGCCAAAACGGCCTCGGCGCTGCGGCGCACATCGGCCTCGATCTGCGGCGCGCGCACGATGCTGCCCCACAGCCCCAGTGCCAAAACCCCCAGCACAAGAACCCCAACCCCAAGTGCTTGCCGCATAATAATTCCCGCCCTGACAATGGTTGACGTTTTCTAGGCGGGGTCAGTGGCAGGGGCAAGACCCGCCACCCCGACGAAAATGAAAGCTACACACCTGCGGCGCTAAAGCCACGCTGCGCCCCATGCGGCAATCATCTGGCGCTGCATCGCGCGGGCCCGTTTGTTCCACGCCCCCCCGCCGTCTGGCTCTTCGCGCTGATCGGGCGGCAGGGCGGCGCGGCGGGGGCTGTCGGCGGCAAAAATCGCAAAAGCCAAGGCCCGCCCCGAGGGCGCAGTGACATAGCCCGCAAGGTTGGAGGCAAAGTTCAACGTCCCGCTTTTGGCAAACACGCGTAGGGCTGCGCCCTTGGCCTCGCGCCCGTCACTGTCCACGCCTTTCTCGCGCAGTAGCCCCATCAAGCCCGTATCCTTGGCCCGCAGCATGACCTGCATCATATCTGCGGGCGAGCATTGCGATACAGGCCCCAGCCCCGAATGGTCGCCAAACCGCGCCGCTATGCCCAGCCGCGCCTGCGCCCAATGGGTCATCGCCGCCGCTGAAGTCGCCAAATCCCCCGCCCCAGAAGAGGCAAGCCCCAGCGCCTCGGCGGTCAAATTGGTCGAGTATTTCAGCATCCCCTTGATCAGCGTCTCAAGGCTGTCGCTGCGATCTTGCGCCAAAACCTGCGCCCCTGCGGGCAGGCTTGCCGCCTCATCCGCGACAGGCAAATCAATGCCCTGCGCCGCGCAAAGTGCGCCAAACACATCCCCCGCATAACGGGCTGGCGCGCGCACGGGCAACCAGCGGCTGCCATCTTTGCGCAGGGCAGGGGCGGCTACGCTCCATGTCTCAACAGGGGCGCTGTCTTCATAGACAAACAGCGGGGCGTCGCGCTGCGCGCGTTCAACATTAACGCTGCGCACAGGCGGCACAAAGCGCGCGCCTTCGGCATTGACCGCCAGCTTGTCGCCCCCCGCTGCCCAAACAAAATTCGCGCGGTTGTAATTCAGCATGATGCCGCTGATCGCTGGGTTATAGCCGACGTAATCGGGCTGATCGGGGGCAATCTGCTGGGCATAGGGCAGCGCACCGCCATATGCCAAAAACCGCCCCGCTATGCCCCGCACCCCCGCCCGCGCGAGTGCCGCGGCCAGATCGCCCAAACGGTCGGTATCAAGGCTGGGGTCGCCTCCACCCGCTAGGATCAAATCCCCCTGCACAATCCCGCCCACCAGCGGCCCTGTGGCCAATACGCGCGTGGCAAAGGCCTTGCCCGCCCCGATTTTCTCTAATGCGAACAGCGTTGTCACCGCCTTGGTCACCGATGCGGGCGGCATCAGATCATCCGCCCTTGCGCCACCCAAAACGCGCCCCGTTGCCAAATCGGCCACGGCATAGCCCACCTTGCCGCCCAACTTGGCCGCCTTGATAAAGCCCGCGCAGGCGGCCTCTACATCGCCCGTCTTGCCCAAAGCAGGCGCAGCAAATGCCGCCAGCCCCGCCGCCAAAACGCCCCTACGGCCAATCATCGTTGATCTATCCCTGCTTTCACTTTGGTCCAAATATCCATTCTGCCCGCACCACCCGCGCGGGCCTGTCAGGTTTTCCCCATGCGCCCCTGGCCCGTATCTCGGTCGATGAGGCATCGTTCATCGGCATATTCACAAAACACCAAATCGGCGGCTTGCCCCCGCGCAGTGTCTCGCCCCGTGCCACTTGGCGCGAGCGAAAGGCCTGCGCCGCAACCGAAAGCCGCGCCGCAATCCCGTGGCCCGGCCGCGCCAGCACGCCCACAGGAACGCTGCGCAAAATATCCCGCCAGCGCCCCCATTTGTGAAACTGCACAAGGTTATCCGCCCCCATCAGCCAGACAAACTGAACCCCGGGATAGACCCTGCGCAAACGGTCAATCGTATCGGCCGTCGCCCGCGTGCCAAGCTGCGCCTCCAGCGCGGTGATCTTCACGCGCGGATGCACCATCACTGACCTAGCGCGCGCCAAACGGTCAACCATCGGCGCAGGCTGCCGCGCCTTTAGCGGGTTGGCGGGCGTGACCAGCCACCACACGGCATCCAGCCCCATCCGCGCCAAGGCCTGACGGGTAAGATGGACATGGCCTGCATGGGCAGGATCAAACGAGCCGCCCAAAAGGCCAATGACCATGCCCCGCGTTGCAATTGGAAACCCTGCCCGCACTTTTGCCCCTTTTGCCATAGCGGGGCCAGTTTTGTCGGGCAAGCTCTGGTATGTAAAGGGACTTAAGGGCTAAACAGCCTGAATTACTTCAGGGTATCTTGCGTCAGGCCCAGAACATTGCGGACAGGTTGGAATACCTTATCCGCAGCCGAGTTGATTGGAACCGACACGTTCTTGGCCGCTTTCCCCAAAGGAATTGTCACGCCAATTCGAACAGTATTGAACGACCCCTTCGACGCACCAGACGCATAATCAGTGCCAAGCATTTCAACCGTCGCCAAGATGGGCGAGCGCCCTGCAGGGCTTAGGCGATAACTGGCTCCCAGACCCATTTCGGTAATGCGTTGGCCCTTTCCCGTCGGAAAGTCAATCGTGGTGAACCCGCCGAAAAGCCCAAGGTTTTGCGCAGGTTGATATACCGCCGCAACGCCAATTGTATTGGCACTGCCCCGCAAACCACCGCTGGTGATGCTGTGCTGTGACACACTTGCGCCCAAGGTAAGGTTTTGCACGACCTGATAGCTGGCATTCAGGCCATAAGCCGTAACAGACATGCCCGCATTTTCCTTGACCGAAGCCATACCCGCAAAAGCCTTTAGGCTAAGCCCTTTTGCCGTGTAACCCGACATCAAGCCTGTAGCGCTAGTCGACAGCAAAGCGGTCCCTTTCGAGCTGAAGCTGTTGCTTTCGGAATAGATCCCATAGGACATGTTGTTTTGCGCTGTAAAAGATGCGTCCACCCCAAAGTTGGTCGTGTCCAATGACCCAGAAGTCGCGCTCGAATAATTCGATTCTGCCCCCAGCTGCAGGCCAAATGACAGACCTGTTCCCGTCTGGCCGCGCACGCGCCCCTTTAACAAAGTTTCGGTCACTGCCGCGGTGCTAGAGGGGGAACGCGCCTCGCCAACTCCTAAGGAAAAAACACTCGATACGTCCTGCGCTGCCACTTGTGTTGCTGCAACACACAGCACAGCCGCCCCCAGCGTCGTTCTCATTTTACTGCCTCGCTAATTCTATCTATGTCCAGAGTTCACGCTCTGGTTGCTGGACAGCCTAGCAAAGGACGCCGTCTAAAAACTTGATTTTTTTTGAAGCTTCTTGTTGGTCAGTTGTGCTAAAACCGCAACATTCGGATGCATTTGCCCACTTTCACAGGCCCCGAACCGTCCCATTTGCCCCAATTGCGCTTTAGGGCGTTCCAATCTAAATGAAGGGCAAAATTCGCAGTTTGCAAAAGGAATGTCACATGGCCCCCTATCAATATGTCTACCACATGGAAGGCGTGTCCAAGACCTATCCCGGCGGCAAGAAATGCTTTGAGAATATCCATCTGAACTTCCTGCCGGGTGTCAAAATCGGGGTGGTCGGGGTCAACGGCGCGGGTAAATCCACGCTGCTGAAGATCATGGCGGGGATTGATACCGATTTTAAGGGCGAGGCTTGGGCCGCTAAGGGGGCCAAGGTCGGCTATCTGGCGCAGGAGCCCTATCTTGACCCATCCCTCGACGTGAAGGGCAATGTCATGCTGGGCGTGGCCGCGCAGACCGCCATTTTGGAGCGCTATAACGAACTCGCCATGAATTATTCCGACGAAACCGCCGAGGAAATGGCCGCCCTCCAAGACCAGATCGACGCGCAAAACCTGTGGGAGCTGGAGGCATCTGTTGGCGTGGCGATGGACGCCTTGCGCTGCCCGCCCGATGATGCCGATGTCGAAAGCCTGTCTGGGGGGGAGCGTCGCCGCGTGGCGCTGTGCAAGCTGCTGCTTGAGGCCCCCGATATGCTGCTGCTGGACGAACCGACCAACCATTTGGACGCCGAATCCATCGCATGGCTGCAAAAGCACCTGATCGATTACAAAGGCACCATCCTGATCGTCACGCACGATCGCTATTTCCTTGACGATATCACGGGCTGGATTCTGGAACTCGACCGCGGGCGCGGCATTCCCTATGAGGGGAACTATTCCGCATGGCTGGACCAAAAGGCCAAGCGCATGGCGCAAGAGGCGCGCGAGGATAAGTCCAAGCAAAAGGCGCTGGAAAAGGAACTGGAATGGATCCGTTCGGGCGCCAAGGCCCGCCAGTCCAAGGGCAAGGCCCGTCTGAACCGCTATAACGAAATGGCGGGCCAGACCGTGACCGAACGCGCATCGGGCGCGCAAATCATCATCCCGAATGGCGAGCGTTTGGGCAATAAGGTGATCGAGGTGGAAGGCCTGACCAAATCGATGGGCGACCGTTTGCTGATTGAAAACCTGTCCTTCACCGTGCCGCCGGGCGCGATTGTGGGGGTGATCGGCCCGAACGGCGCGGGAAAATCCACGCTGTTCCGTATGCTGACGGGGAACGAGCAACCCGATTCGGGCACCATCACCTTGGGCAACACGGTGCAGCTTTCCTACGTTGACCAATCCCGCGATGCGCTGGATCCGAACAAGAATGTGTGGGAGGAAATTTCTGGCGGGTCGGAGATTATCCACCTTGGCGATATGGAAATGAACAGCCGCGTTTATACGGGGGCGTTCAACTTTAAGGGCACGGATCAGCAGAAAAAGGTGGGGCTGCTGTCTGGGGGGGAGCGGAACCGCGTCCACATGGCCAAACTGCTGCGCTCGGGCGGAAACGTGCTGCTGCTGGACGAACCGACCAACGATCTGGACGTGGAAACCCTGCAGGCGCTGGAAGCCGCGATTGAAGATTTCGCAGGCTGCGCGATCATCATCTCGCACGATCGGTTTTTCCTAGACCGCCTTTGCACCCATATGCTGGCCTTTGAAGGCGACGCGCATGTGGAATGGTTCGAGGGCAACTTTGAGGCCTACGAACAGGATAAAATCCGCCGTCTGGGGCCAGACGCGCTGGAGCCGAAGCGGGTGAAGTATAAGCGGTTTAGTCGATGAAGGCTCCAAAAGGCGGCCCAGCTTTTGTTGCCTATTTTGGCCCCGTCCTCGATGCGCTTCGTGCATTGGGGGCGTCAGCCAAACCACGCGAAGTGTTCAATTGGATCATTGATGCGCGCAATATTTCGGATGCAGAACTCACGGCCACAAACAAGAACGGCGGTTCTAAGTTTGAAAACCAAGTGGCATGGGCGCGGTTCTACCTTGTAAAGGGCGGCCTGATCGAAACGGGAAAACACGGAATCTGGGCGCTTACTGAAGAAGGGCGAAAAACTGAACTTTCCAAAGAAGCGGCGTTGGAATTGTTCAAGGCGGTTCAGTCGAAGTTCCCGAAAAAGCAAGACGACTCCCCACAAGAAGACAGTGCAAAAGATGAGGTCGACGCGCCAAACGAACCGCTTGAAGTAGACGCACCTGATAGCAATGAGTTCCTAAACCAAGAAGAGATAGAAACCAAATTGGTCGATATACTTCGGGGGATGTCTGACAAAGGCTTCGAAGAGTTCTGCGCGCGACTGTTACGCGAGTTTGGTCTCGAAAATGTGCGTGTTATTGGTAAGTCTGGCGACGATGGCATTGATGGCGTTGGCGAGTTGATGATCAATCGATTTGTACGCTCGAAAGTCATGTTCCAGTGCAAGCGCTATATCAATTCGGTTCCACCTAAAGAGATACGCGACTTTCGCGGGGCTATTCAGGGCCGTGCCGAACGAGGCATTTTCTTGACTACGGGAACCTATACCAAAAATGCTAGGATCGAGGCGACCAGAGAAAACGCGACGCCGATTGAGCTGGTTGATCTCAGTGACTTGATCGAATTGGTCATTGAGAAGAACCTTGGTGTCACAGAACGGCGCGCTCTTGAAATCGACCCCGCTTTTTTTGGGCAATACGGCGCGAAGTAGCAACCCGTATGATGCGTGCTTGCACGGAGCATCTACCCCCACCATCTCCCTCGCAAGGGTGCGTGAAATCACGCACCCTACGCAAAACCCACAAAACCGCGCCACATTCCAACCATAGGGCGGCGCACTCCCTCGGGATGGCGCGCTAAGGCTGGTTCTGGGCGGTTTATGGTTCCAGTTCTTCCACAGAATTTCTGCTGGCAACCGTTGCATCGCGCCCTCCCGGGGGGAGGGAGGGCGCGGGCCGGCGGCGCTAAAGCGCCTTGATTCCGGCCCAAGATGGCTCAACTGCGATGATACGGCCCACCGCCCAATATCGTCGCTGCCCGATACAGCTGCTCGGCCAGCATCACCCGCACCAGCATATGCGGCCAGACCATTGCGCCGAAGCTGATCGAAAAATCCGCGCGGGCGCGCAGGGCAGGGTCAATCCCATCTGCCCCGCCGATCACAAAGGCCAAATCCTGCACGCCGCCGTCGCGCCAACGGGCAAGGTGGGCTGCGAAATCGGGGGATGACAGCACCTTGCCGCGTTCGTCCATACAGACCAGCATCGCCCCTGTGGGCAGGGCGCGGGACAAAAGTTCCCCCTCTGCCGCCATGCCCATATTCTTCTTATCTTCAACCTCGACCACCGCCAGCGGCCCCAACGCCAGCGCGCGGCCCGTGCGGTCGAACCGCAGCTGATAATCGTCGAACAACTCGCGTTCGGCCCCCGCGCGCATCCGCCCTACGGCGCAGATATGCACACGCATGGGCCCAGTCCCGCCTTACGCACCACGATGCGCGCTGCCAGCGGCCCAGATTTTTTCCAGCTGATAAAACTCGCGCACTTCGGGGCGGAAGACATGCACAATCACATCGCCCGCGTCAATCAGCACCCAATCGCCTGTTTCTTTCCCCTCCATCTTGGCGGTGAAGTGAAACGTGGCTTTCAGCTTTTCGGTCAGCTTTTCGGAAATCGCCGCCACTTGGCGGGTCGAGCGGCCCGAACAGACGATCATATAATCGGCCACATCGCTGCGCCCGCGCAGATCGATTTGCACGACCTCTTCGGCCTTATCATCCTCGATCGAGGCGATGACCACGGCCAGCAGTTCTGCGGCGGTATAATCGGTATTGGGGCGGGCGGCGGCGCGTGCGGGCAGGCCCAAATTGGTTTCGCTAGACAGGACAACGTCCTCCGATAAAGGCCCAAGATGGGCGTGCAATGTGCTTCTACCACCCTGCAGGGGCAACCTCAACTGCGGCAAAGGCGCGTCTTTACGCAAAGCGGGGCGGCAGCGCAAGCCCTGCACGAAACGCATAAGGGCTATTCCCGCAGGCCCCTAACAAATTGCGCTGCGATGCAGCATCTTAACCAAAGAATAAAAGGAGATAACACCATGAGCTTTCTATCGAAACTCTTTCCCCGCCCCGTGACCCGTGCCGAGGCTGAACTGGCCTATCTGCGCGCATCAGCGAACCTATACGATCTGGAAATGCGCGAGCGTGAAATTGCCCGCGGTAAGTTTGCGGCTTACTAAAAGCGCAAAATTTTGGCCATTGGGCGACCTTTGGCCAGTTCGTCTATCAACTTGTCCATAATTCGAATTTCCCGCATCAGTGGGTCTTCAATTGCCTCAATCCGCACGCCGCAAATTACGCCCGTGACTTGGCCCCTTGCGGGGTTCATTGCGGGCGCTTCAGCGAAAAACGCCCTAAAATCCGTGCCCTTTTTCAAAACTGCGGCCAGCGTGGCCCCCTCATACCCCGTCAGCCAGTGTATGACCTGATCCACCTCTGCCTTGCTGCGCCCCTTGCGTTCGGCCTTAGCGAGATACAGCGGGTAGACCTGCGCCACGGGCATGGCAAAAATGCGGTGGGTCATTGCGGGCCTTTATTTCAGCGCGAAGGCCACTTCGTTGCGGCGGTTCCACGGCAGGGTGAAGGGGTCGTCGTAGAAATAATACATTGGCCCTGCGATGATCTCTAGCCCCTCGGCTTTCGCGATAGCGCGCAGCTCTGCCTCTTTGCGCGCCAAAACGCCCTCGCCTGCGAGGCCTGAAAATTGCAACACCACCTGGCGGTCTGTTGGCTGGGGTACAAAGCGGATGCTGGCGTCTTTGGGTTTTGGGAGGCTGTTTAAGGTGTATTCTGAGGGCATGGTAAACTGCACCACCCAAGGGCCGCTCTCGCCCGCGCCCATCGATGGCGTTTGCGCAACCGGCGATGTCATCGCAATTTTATCGGAAGGCATCTGCGCCACGGGCGAGGTCATCGCCACCTTTGCCGCGCCCTCATTGCTGCCAAAGATATACCCCGCCAAAACGCGAAAGCCTGCCCTGATTGCGTTTGACCTCTCGCCCGTCACAGTCACCTCGGCCACGATGCGCGGGGCATAGCTGCGCATCTCGGCCGCGCCCACGGTTCGCTCTACACTGTAGGCGGGGGTTTCGGTGGATTTATACATGGTTTTGGGCATGGCATCCTGCGCAATCATCGGGCTGGCCGCCAGCAATAGGGCGGCGGCTAGGGCTGTAATGGGTTTCATGATCTGCGCCTCCTGTCCCTAACATGGGGCGAGGCGGGCAAGTTTCCACAAATGCCCCTCCCTCCCGTTGCCAATAGGCCAAAAACCGCGTATCACAGCGCCCATGAACCGCTTTTTCAACATCAGCGACCATGACCGCTTGCCTTGGCGGTTCTATGGGGCCACCCGCGCCATTCTGGCGCGCGTCTGATCGTTTGGGGCATCGCCCCCCGCTTCGCTATTTTCCGAAATTCCCCAACTGCAAGGAAGAGCCATGACCGCTCGCACACTTTACGACAAAATCTGGGATGACCATTTGGTCGATCAGGCTGCCGACGGCACCTGTCTTTTGTATATCGACCGCCATTTGGTGCACGAAGTTACCAGCCCTCAGGCCTTTGAAGGGCTGCGCATGACGAACCGCAAGGTGCGCGCGCCTGAAAAGACCATCGCCGTGCCTGACCATAACGTGCCCACCACGCTGGACCGCGCCAACGCTGCGACCATGACCGAAGACAGCCGTATCCAAGTGGCTGCGTTGGACAAGAACGCCAAGGATTTCGGCATCCATTACTATCCCGTATCGGACGTACGCCAAGGCATCGTGCATATCGTGGGGCCCGAACAAGGCTGGACTTTGCCTGGCATGACTGTGGTCTGCGGTGATAGCCACACCGCCACGCATGGGGCCTTCGGCGCGCTGGCGCATGGGATTGGCACATCGGAGGTCGAGCATGTTTTGGCCACGCAAACGCTGATCCAGCGCAAGGCCAAGAATATGAAAGTGGAAATCACGGGGTCGCTTCGCCCAGGTGTTACCGCCAAAGACATCACCCTGTCGGTGATCGGGGCCACGGGAACTGCTGGCGGCACGGGCTATGTGATTGAATATTGCGGGCAGGCTATACGCGAGCTTTCGATGGAAGGCCGTATGACCGTCTGCAATATGGCGATTGAAGGCGGCGCGCGCGCTGGCCTGATCGCGCCCGATGAGAAAACCTATGCCTATTGCATGGGCCGCCCTCACGCCCCGAAAGGGACCGCGTGGGAGGCAGCAACGGCTTATTGGAAAACCCTGTTTTCCGACGAGGGCGCGCATTGGGATAAGGTTGTAACCTTGAAGGGCGAGGATATTGCGCCGGTGGTGACTTGGGGCACCTCGCCCGAAGACGTGCTGCCGATCACAGGCACTGTGCCAAACCCCGCCGATTTTTCGGGCGGCAAGGTCGAAGCAGTGCAGCGTTCGCTGGACTATATGGGCCTGATGCCCGGCCAAAAACTGTCGGACATTGCGATTGATACAGTCTTCATCGGCTCTTGCACCAATGGCCGCATCGAAGATTTGCGCGCCGCTGCCGCGATTTTGAAGGGCAAAAAGGTTGCCGTGAAACGCGCGATGGTGGTTCCGGGGTCTGGCCTTGTGCGCGCGCAGGCCGAGGAAGAGGGGCTGGCGCAGATTTTCATCGATGCAGGCTTTGAATGGCGGCTTGCGGGCTGCTCGATGTGCCTTGCCATGAACCCCGACCAACTCTCCGAAGGCGAGCGCTGCGCCTCGACCAGCAACCGCAACTTTGAGGGCCGCCAAGGCTATAAAGGCCGCACGCATTTGCTCTCGCCCGCGATGGCAGCGGCGGCGGCGATTACGGGTCGGCTGACCGATGTGCGGGAATTGATGGTATAGGAGCGGAACATGCAAAAATTCACCACCCTCACAGGCGTCGCTGCCCCCATGCCACTCGTCAATATCGACACCGATATGATCATCCCCAAGCAATTCCTGAAAACTATCGCCCGCACGGGGCTGGGGAAGAACCTGTTTGACGAGATGCGCTATAGCCGCGATGGGGCAGAGATTGCCGATTTCGTGCTGAACCAGCCCGCCTATCGCCGCGCGGAAATTCTGGTCGCAGGCGATAACTTTGGCTGCGGCTCGTCGCGCGAACATGCGCCTTGGGCGCTTTTGGACTTTGGCATCCGCTGCGTGATTTCGACCAGCTTTGCCGACATCTTCTACAACAACTGCTTTAAGAACGGCATCCTGCCCATTGTCATGCCGCAAGCGGTGGTCGATGTGCTGATGAATGATGCCAAAAAGGGCGAGAATGCGCGGCAGACCGTGGATTTGGTCGCCCAAACCGTCACCACCTCGGACGGACAGGTTTTCCCGTTCGAGGTGGACGCCCACCGCAAGCATTGCCTCTTGAACGGTCTGGACGATATCGGCCTGACGCTGGAAAAAGCATCCGCGATTGACAGTTTTGAGAAAAAGAATGCGGCCACCCGTCCTTGGGCCTGATGCGCGCCGAACCACTACATCTAGGGCCGCCTGAAAGGGCGGCCTTTTTCATGTCCTGAAATTGATTCAATCCTGCAACACATTGTCCCCAGATTGGACACAAAAATAGAGTCAAGTGAATCAAGCTGTTGCAAGACGACGTTAAACTTGTCACAAATGGGGCAAGAATGAGGCAGAGCGCCACAAAGTGGCCACAGATCGGAAACCAAGGCTGGCGTTTGACCAGTCCCGTCTGAAAAGGATGAAAAGGCAGTGACTTCGCGGCTCGCAGGCGCGATCATACGGGCAGGGTTTGTGATCACGGTTGTGGTGCTGCCCGCGGCTTTGTTGGTCGATGTGTCAACCGACACCAAGCAGATGGTCACTTTGGCCGCGCTGCTTTTGGGCATAATGACCTTTGCCGAATATAACGCCGAATTCCCCAGCCTGATCGAATTTCGCGACGCCGCGCCGTTCAATCGGCTGCGCTTTGCGATGATCTTCTCAACCGTTTTGGCGCTAAGCCTTTCCTATTCCGTCGAAATTTTGCCCCCCGACTTTGGTGCGCAGGCGGGTGCGCTGGCGGCGGCTGTTGGTTCGGCGATGGATTTTCCCTTTAGCCCGGCGCGCCTTGTCACCAGTTTGGCGCAAGGACAGGGCGATGACCCGCGCCTTGGCGCATTGCGCAACGCCGCAGGACTGGCCTATCTGATCAGCCTTTCTTGGCTTGCGCTGTTTGCCCTTGTGGTGCGGGTGGGCGGCTGGCCCTCTGCGCGCAAGCCTTTGAATATTTGGGTAAACTTGCCAATGTTCGACCCAACGGCAGGGGCAGATGTCGTCACTCGCCTTGGCCGCGATGGGCGGATCAATATACTGCTTGGCTTTATTTTGCCTTTTATCGTGCCCGTTTTGGCCAAGCTGTTCCTCGGCTCGGAACAGATGATCGAGGGCACTTCACAGCACAGCCTCATTTGGATTGTTTCGCTATGGGCCTTTTTTCCCGCCAGCCTAATCTTGCGCGGCATCGCACTGCTCAGAATTGCCGAACTTATCGTGCAAACCCGCGCCGCACATGGGGCGCAGCAGGCAAAATCCTTTGCGCCAGCCTAGGCGCTGCGCTGCTGCTTTGGGCCGCGCCCCTGCGGGCCGAAAGCCTGCGCCTTGTCACCTATAACATTGATTTTTCAGACAAAGGCCCGGGGCTGGTGTTGCAGTCCTTGTCCAAGGGGGGCACGCCACAGCAACAGGCGGTTGTGGCAACGCTCGCCGAACTGAAGGCCGATGTGCTGGTGCTGACGGGCATCGACTATGATGCAGGTGGGCTGACGCTGGCGGCGCTGGCGGATCGTCTGACCTTGGCGGGTGCGTCCTACCCCTACCGCGCTGCGCTGCGCCCCAATTCGGGGGTTCCGACGGGGTTTGATCTGAATGGCAATGGCCGCTTGGGCGAGCCGCGCGACGCCATGGCCTATGGGCGTTACGCGGGCGAGGGAGGGATGGCGGTTTTGTCCCGCTTGCCCATTGACACAGGGCAAATCCGCGACTTTTCGGCCTTTCTTTGGGCCGATCTGCCGCGCAGTCTATCGCCCGACACAGACCCCGCCCTGCGCGCCGTGCAGCGGCTGTCCAGCGGCGGGCATTACGAGGTGCCCATTACATTGCCAAACGCCAAGTCATTGCGATTGCTTGTCTTTTATGCAGGCCCGCCCAGTTTCGATGGCGAGGAAGACCGCAACGGCAAGCGCAACCATGACGAGGTGGCCTTCTGGCTCAACCTTTTGGCGGGTGATCTGCCAGCGCCCCCCCCCGCCCGCCCCTTTGCAATTATCGGCCAAGCCAGCCTAGACCCTTTGGACGGGCAAGGACGGCCCGAGGCGCTGCGCACCCTTCTGGCCCATCCCCTGCTGCAAGATCTAAGACCCCGCGGTTCAGCGGGCCGCAGGGACGTAGGCCAGTTGGGCGATGCGGCCTTTGATACTGCATTATATCAAGGACTTGGCGGGTTGCGGGTGGATTATATCCTGCCCAGCCGTGATTTGGTGGTGGCGGGTTCGGGCGTGGTTTGGCCGCCAGACAGCGATCCAAAGGCAGCGACACTGGCCACCGCCTCGCGCCATCGCCCCGTTTGGGTGGATATCAACCTGCCTTGATTGCCTGGGCGACGATGTCTGCAACAGTCTGCCCGCGAAAATCGGGCAATAGTTTGGCAAGGGGTGCAGGGTCTAATTCATGGGATAGATCAGATAGATAGCGCATTTCCAATAGCTCGCGCGCCAGTTCCCAAAACGGCGCAGCCAACTGCATCGTCCACCACGGAAAGGCAGATGCTTTCACGGGCTTACCCAGTTGCCGCGCCAACTCGCCCGCAAGATCATTCACGCTAAAGGTTTGACCTGCAAAGGGAATATCGGCGAAAACGGGTAGATCGGGCAGCGCGCAAAGCAATGCCGCCGCGCGTGCCATATCGGTAAGGGGGGCATAGGCGTGCAGGGCTTCGGGGCGACCAAATCGGGTGATTTTGCCCTGCGCGGCCTTGGCCATCATCATCGAAAACAGCGTGCCCGATTGGGTGAAATCAATGAAATCACCGCCGCGCAAGATCAGCGCGGGCACGCCACTGGCGCGGTAGGCGGCCTCCATCTCGGCGCGGATTTTGCCTTTGCGACTGGTGGGGGTGTGGGGCGTTTCTGGCCCCCAAACCCCGCCCAAACCCCCATAAACATAGACATTTCCCGGAACGACAACGCGCGCGCCCGTGGCCTTTGCCGCAGCGATAACCTGTGCGGTAATGGCGGGAATATGCTGCGCCCAGTTGTTGTATTTGGGCGGGTTCAACCCGTTCACGATCACATCCGCGCCCTGCGCCGCCGCCGCCATATCAGTGCCGCGCTGGTACCTGCGCACTTGCCAGCCTGCTTCCGCAAAAGCGGTTGCTGCTGCGCTGCCAAAATGGCCAGAAGCGCCCGCAATCAAAACTGTGCCTGTCATCTTAAACCTCTTGTGTTGGATGAGGTTAGGTTACGGGCGCAACGCGCAATGTGATATACAAAAATAGTGAGGGTGTGCTATACATTTTTGTATGGATAAGCAGTTGGACTGGACACTCACCCGATCTTTCCTTGCTGTGGCCGAAGCAGGCTCGCTTTCGGGGGCTGCGCGAGCATTGGGCATGACCCAGCCCAGCCTTGGCCGCCATATCACTGAAATCGAAGCCACGCTGAAGGTGACGCTTTTTTACCGCGTGCAGCGCGGCGTGGCGCTGACCGAGGCAGGTGCGGCGCTGCTGCCTCATGCCCGTGTTATGCGCGATGCGGCGCGCGAATTTGCACTGGGGGCCGCCGCGCGGGAAGAGGGGATGGCGGGCACGGTGCGCATCACCGCCTCGCGCATCATGTCGTTTTACATCCTGCCGCAGATCATCGCCGATTTGCGCCATAAGGCCCCGCAGATCGAGATTGATCTGGTGGCCAGCGACGAAAGTGAGAACCTTTTGTTCCGCGAGGCCGATATCGCCCTGCGCATGTATCGGCCCACGCAATTGGATTTGGTGGCCAAACACATAAAGGATGTGCCGATGGCCCTATATGCTGCGCCAAGCCTGTTGCAACGCTTTGGTCTGCCGCAAACGACCGAAGAGGTTTTGACATTTCCCATGGTCGGTTTCGATAAGTCCGATCTGATCTTGCGGCTGTTGCAACGCATGGGCCATCCGCGCCAGCGGGGCGATTTCAAGCTGCGCTGCGATGACCAACTGGTCAACTGGCGGCTTGTCTGTGCGGGGGCGGGGATTGGCGCGATGCAGCGCGCGGTGGGCGATGCAGAACTGGCGGTTGTTCCCATCGCGCCTTTTGTTTACCTGCCCGCCTTGCCGCTGTGGATCACCGCACCGCAGGCGCTGTTGGCCGCGCCGCGGATGCGGTTTGTGTTTGATCATCTGGCGACGGCGCTGGCCAAATCGCCCAAGCCCGCTTGACCCTGCGGACGCCGCGCGCTAGGCCACGCCAAACCTTTTTACCAGCGAGAGCGATATGGCAAACCCATCCATCCTAATCCTAGCGGGCGACGGTATTGGCCCAGAAGTCATGGCCGAAGTCAAAAAGATCATTGGCTGGTTTGACGCCAAGCGCGGGGTCAAATTTGATGTGTCCGAAGGGCTGGTCGGCGGCTGTTCCTATGACGCGCATGGAACGCCCTTGACCGATGCGACGATGGCGCAGGCGCAGGCGGTGGATGCCGTTTTGCTGGGCGCGGTCGGCGGGCCGAAATATGACCGCTTAGATTTCAGCGTAAAGCCAGAGCGCGGGCTTTTGCGCCTGCGCAAGGAAATGGATTTGTTTTCCAACCTGCGCCCTGCGCAATGTTTTGACGCGCTGGCAGATTTCTCGTCCTTGAAAAAAGACGTGGTCGCGGGGCTGGATATCGTTATCGTGCGGGAATTGACCAGCGGCGTTTACTTTGGCGAACCGCGCGGCATTTTTACCGAAGGAAATGAGCGGGTGGGCATCAACACCCAGCGCTATACCGAAAGCGAGATTGCCCGCGTGGCGAGGTCTGCCTTTGAACTGGCGCGCAAGCGGGGCAACAAAGTTTGCTCGATGGAAAAGGCCAATGTCATGGAATCGGGGATTTTGTGGCGCGAGGTGGTGCAGGAAATCCACGACAAGGAATATCCTGATGTCGAGCTAAGCCATATGTATGCCGATGCGGGCGCGATGCAGCTATGCCGCTGGCCCAAACAGTTTGACGTGATTGTCACCGACAACCTGTTTGGCGATTTGCTGTCGGATATGGCGGCGATGCTGACGGGCAGCCTTGGGATGCTGCCCTCGGCGTCGCTGGGCCTGCCTATGGCAAATGGGCGGCCAAAGGCGCTGTATGAACCCGTGCACGGGTCTGCCCCCGATATTGCGGGGCAGGGTAAGGCGAACCCGATTGCCTGTATCCTGTCCTTTGCGATGGCGCTGCGTTATTCCTTCAGCATGCTGGATGAGGCGACCCGCGTGGAAAAGGCCGTCGAAAAAGTGCTGGCAGACGGCGTGCGCACCGCCGATTTGATGGGGCCAGCGGGCGGCGTGCCCGTGACGACTGCCCAGATGGGCGATGCGATTGTGGCGGCGCTGAACGCTTCAATTTAAGGCAATCCCGCATTGTAATTAACCATGGCCCGCGCGATAGTGCGGGCCTTATGTTTGCGCAAACATCCCAAGCACTATAGGTAAATCTTGACACATCCATCCGCGCTAAATGGCGCTCTTCTGGGGCTTGGCGCCATGGCGGTTTTTGCCGCCAATGACAATATCATCAAATTTTTGGGCATGTATAACCCGTTCCAAATCATGTTCTTTTCGGGGGTCGCCTCGATGCCATTGCTGCTGTTGCAGGTAGCCCTTGATCCTGCAAAGGGCAATTTTCGCCCAGTGCTGCCAAAATGGATGGTATTGCGCAGCGCGGTCAATGTGATCAACACGATTTTGGTGGTATTTGCATTTGGAAACCTGCCGTTGGCGCAATGCTACGCGATCTTTTTCACCATGCCTTTGATGGTGACCTTGCTGGCGGCTTGGATGCTGGGCGAGCCGATCAGCCTATGGCGCGGGATCGCTGTGGCCGCTGGCTTTGCGGGGGTTTTGATTGCGCTGCAACCCGGGCGTGATCCGTTGACATGGGTGCATGGGGTGGCCGTAATTGGGGCCATCGCCTCGGCCTTCAACTTTGTAATCTTGCGCAAAACTGCGCAGATCGAGCGTGGGGCCGTGAATATCATCTATCCCGCTCTTGCCCAACTTGCGGCGGCGACCGTGGTGATGCCCTTTGTCTATACTCCCATGCCGATGACACATATCGGGCTGACTTGGGCGATGGCGCTTTGCGGTTTTGGCGGGTCTGTCCTGATCATCGCGGCCTATCGCGCCGCGCCTGCAATTATTGTGGCCCCAATGCAATACAGCCAAATCCTTTGGGCGGCGCTGACGGCGGCATTTATCTTTGACGAGCAGATCACCCTTGCCACATGGGCAGGCTTGGTGGTGATCATTGGCGCGGGTATGTATATTTTGCACTCCTCGCGGCAGGGAGAGGTGGTATGAAACCACAGCAGTCCAACCTAATTGGCGCGTTTTTGTCACTGGCGGCCTTTGGGGTTTACGCCACGCATGATGTGTTTATCAAATTTCTGGGCGGCAGTTACAGCGCGTTTCAACTGATTTTCTTTTCGGGCCTGCTGGGGTTTCCCTTGGTCACGCTGGCGCTGATGCGTGATCGCACCGATGGCAATCTTATTCCGAAATACCCGATGTGGACAGCTATTCGCACCGCCTCTGCGGTGCTGAACGCGGTGCTTGGGTTTTACGCCTTTTCCGTTCTGCCCTTGGCGCAGTGCTATGCGATTTTCTTTTTGATGCCGATTTTGATCACGCTGATGGCGATTCCCCTGCTGGGCGAAAAGGTGGGCGTGCATCGCGGTCTTGCGATTGTGGCGGGGCTGGTCGGCGTGGTGATTGTGCTGCGCCCGTTTGAGACAAGCCTAAGCCTTGGGCATTTGGCGGCCTTGGGCGCTGCAGTTTTGGGGGCGGCAACATCGGTGATTGTGCGCAAAGTCGGTCAGGGAGAGCGGGCCGTCGTGCTGATGCTATACCCGATGATGGCGAACTTTTTGTTCATGGCGATTGCCCTGCCTTTTGTCTATGTGCCCGTGCCGCCGCAACATTTTGCCATGATGGCAGGGATTGCGGCATTGGGCCTTATGGGCGGGGTTTTGGTGATTGCCGCCTATCGCCGCGCGCCCGCAATCATCGTTGCCCCAATGCAATATAGCCAGATCATCTGGGCGATCATCTACGGGCATTTCTTTTTTGGCGAAGAGATTGACCGCGCCACCGCGATCGGCACGGCGGTGATCATCGCCGCTGGCGTCTATATTGTCATGCGCGAAGACACGCCCGCCGTGTCGAAAAACCGCCCCGTTCTGGAAACGCGCTCGCGTTTTGAAACGGGGGCGACGCCGCGCATCAGCCAACTTTTACGCGTGTTCGATCGGCGCGGCTAGGCCTGCGCGGCCTGCAAAATATACATGGCCGTCATCAAATCCAAATGCGCGCCGCCGCCGTTTTTGGCGATGGTAATCTCGTCATCGCTGCGGCGGGTAAAGCTGGCGGGGTCGTCATAAAAATCGGCGATGATATCGGCCTGCGTGATCGCGCCAGATGCCAGCGGGGCCATAATCTCGCCGATATGGGGAATGGTGGTGGCGCGGGCGTCGACAAAAACGCGGGCGCGGCGCATGGCGGCATCGTCCACTTCGCGCATGGCGGGGGTATAGGCCCCGATCAAGTCTAGGTGCTGGCCCGCGCGCAGCCATTCGCCCAAAACCAGCGGCTGGGTGGCCATAGTCGCGGTGCAAATCACATCGGCCCATTGGACGGATTGGCGCAGATCATCCGCTACGGGCAGGCCCATCGCCGCGGCTGTGGCGGCGCTGCGGCTCCACACGCGGAACTGCGCCTCGGGCCAGATCGCGCGATAGGCCTGCACCATCGAACGCGCCACAGTGCCAGCACCCACCAGTAGGAAATTGCGGGCATCCTTGCGCGCCAGCCTCGAGGCTGACAACAAACTGTCGCCCGCGGTTTTCCATTTGGTGACCAGGTGAAAATCAACCAAGGCAGACAGTTGGCCCGTGGCATCATCGAACAAATTCACCGCACCATTGACGGTGGGCAGGCCCTGCGCGCCATTGCCGGGGAAAATCGTTGCAACCTTGACCAGCCCGCCCAAACCCGTGATCCAGGCCGCGCGGTCTAGCACCGTGTCGGGGCCGCGATAGAGAAACAGATCATTGATTTCGGCGCGGGGCAGGCGGTGCCCTGCAGCAATGGCCTGCAACAGGCCCTGCCAAGACAAATGCGCCTCGGCCTCGGCCCCGATGATTTTGATGGTCATATCCCTGCCTCTTGCATGGTCAGCAACCCTTCGGCCACAAGGCGCTGGGCAAGCCCCTGCGCGGTTTCAAATTGGTGGGTGCGCCAGTGGCGGCGCGCGGCGGCAGTGATGTTGTCGGCGCGGTCATCGATGAACAAAAGTCCGTGGGCGGCAATGCCGCAATCGCCTTCGACATGGGCGTAGATCGCGGGGTCGGGTTTGATCAGGCAAAGGCGACCCGAAATATAGGTGCGATCAAATTCATTCAAAAAATCAAAGCGTTGTGCGGCGCGGGCAAAGGTTTCGCGGCCAAAGTTTGACAGGGCAAAGACGGGAACGCCCGCGCTGCGCAAGGCACGCATCAGGGCGACGGAATGGTCGATTGCGGGGCCGACCATCCTGTCCCAATCATCATGCCACCACATGATTTCCCGCGCCCAAGTGGGGTGCTTGGCGGCCAGCGCGGTGATGGTCGCGGCAAAATCCGCCCCAGCGTCGATGGCGATATTCGCCGCCTCGATCGGGACTTCGGCAAACAGGCGTTCGCGCGCCTTTGCTCCGATGCGCGCATCATACAGCGCCTCTGGCGCCCAGCCGATCAGCACGCGGCCAATGTCAAAGATCACCGCTTGGGGCTGCAACATCCACATCCTTTCGGCGCATCACTTCGCGCGCCAGCGTATAAAACCCCGCGCCGCAGATCAAAGCAATGCCTAACCACGCCCGCGCATCGGGCCAGGTGCCAAACACCACAAGGCCCCAGAAAATGGCCATCGGCATCCCGATATATTCGAATGGCGCAATCAGGGCGGCCTCGGTGGTGCGGTAGGCTTGGCTCATCATCAGCCCTCCGATACCCACTGCCAGACCTGTGCCAAGGAATGCGGGCCAATCAGGCAAGGGCGGGATCACCCACGGACGCAGCAAAAATTCCAGCGCGCCGCCCGCTTGGGCTGCGGCAAGGTGGCCATCGCCTGCCCATAGACCCATGCTGGATGACACAACGATAAAGCCGATTTGCACGTAAAAATTCAGCGTCATGGCCGATTCGGTGCCCCGCATCCGCCGCGTCATCATGTGACTGCCCGCATAGCACAGTGCCGAAATCAGCACTAAAATGGCGGCGGGTTGCAGCGCGCCCGCGCTGGGGCGCACCATTACCAAAACACCGCAAAGGCCAATGGCAACCGCTGCCCAGCGATGCGGGCCAACGGGTTCGCGCAAAAGGGACGCGCTCATGACCGTTACCAGAACAGGGGCGATAAAGGCGGTGGCGACAGCATCCGCCAAGGGCATGATCGCCAGCCCCAAGAAATAGGTGACGTTGGACACCATCACAATCGACACGCGAAACAAATGCGCGCGCGGGCGGCGGGTGATAAGCTGGGCAAAGCCCGTGCCGCTGGCGCGGATCACGGCAAAAACGATGATAAGGCTGATGAATGCGCGAATAAGGATGATCTGGTGCAGGGCATAGCCCTGCGACAAAAACTTGATCGACAAATCATTCAGCGACAGCATCACCCCGCCGCCAAGCGCCAGAAATATGCCTGTCAGAGTAGGGTTTTGCGCCTGTGCCATTTGGGTTTTATGCCGCAGGGCAGGCCCCCGCGCTGTTCTAATTGCGACGGCTGGCGGCGCGCAACATACGGTCAAGATTGTCCAAAAACCGCGCGCGGTCGGCCTTGGCAAAGGGCTTGCCCCCGCCTTGCAAAAACGGATCAGAGGCGCGCAGATCGGCCATCAAATCGCGGGCGGCAAGGATCATGCCGATGTTGGCGGTGGTAAGCATTTCACCATTGTGCTTGATCACCTGCGCGCCTTTGGCAAGGCATTTGGCGGCAAGGGGAATATCAGATGTAACGACCACGTCCGATGGGGTGCAGGCCTCGGCGATCCATTTATCGGCCTCGTCCGCGCCAGCAGGCACATAGACGCTTTGCACCAAAGGGTTGGGCGAGGGGCGCAGCCCGCCGTTCGACACCAGAAGCATCTCGACCGAAAGGCGCGTCGCCACGCGTTCGGCTTCGGTCTTAACGGGGCAGGCATCTGCGTCGATCAGCAGGCGCGGATTAGGGGCTGCCAAAGGTTTGCACCCAGTAATATTTGAACGGATAGCTGTGGCCTTTGATCGGCTGATCATCGGGCTGATAGACCAGCGCAAGACCCGTTTCGCTGTAACTGCAGTTCAGGATATTCTTCCGATGCCCTGCGCTGCCCATCCATTCGGCAACAACTTTGTCGGCGCTGGGCTGGCCTGCGGCAATGTTTTCGGCGATCCCGCTCCAACGATAGCCAACGGCATTGATGCGGCTTTGCAAATCTGATCCGTCTTTGCCCGTGTGGGAAAAGAAATTCTGTATGGCCATCGCTGTGGCGTGGCCCTTGGCTGCGGCTTGCAGGGCGGGGTTCAGCACCAAGGCCCCGCAGCCCGCCTGCGCGCGCTGCGCGTTGATACCTGCCAGCGCGGCCTTTTCCAATTTATCGGCAAGGGCAGGCGTGGCAAGCGTTGCGGCGCAAAGAGTTAGGGTCGGCAAAAGGTGGCGCATCGCGGCATCTCCTGTGGTGACAATGGCGCCACGATAGCGCAGATCGCACTAGTTGCGAAGGGCCTGCGCGTGAAAGCCGATATGCTCGGCCATAAAGCTGGCGACAAAGAAATAGCTGTGATCATAGCCGTCTTGCATCCGAAACTGGCCGTTTTGCCTGCGCGCGGCCATGGCCTGTTGCAGGGTTTCGGGCATTAGCAAGGGCAGGAATTGGTCGCGGCTGCCTTGGTCAATCAAAACGGGGCCGTCAAAGCCGCGTTCAGCCATCAACATGCTGGCATCATGTGCGCGCCACGCCGTTTCCTCTGCGCCTAAGTAGGCGGTCAGTTGCTTGCGCCCCCAGTCCGAAGCGCTGGGGTTGCAAATGGGCGCAAAGGCCGAAACCGAGGCAAAGCGCCCCGCCAGCCCCATCGCCAGTGTCAGCGCGCCATGCCCGCCCATCGAATGGCCTGTGATCGCCTGCGCGCGGGGGTCCAGCGGAAAATGGGCAAAGACCAGATCGGGCAAATCCTGCGCGATATAGTCCCACATGGCAAAATGCGGCGCCCAAGGGGCCTGCGTGGCATTCACATAAAACCCCGCGCCGATGCCCAGATCATAGGCGGGATCATCGGCAATGCCTGCGCCACGCGGGCTGGTATCTGGGAAAATCAGCGCAATGCCCGCCTGCGCCGCAGCGGCCTGCGCCCCTGCCTTGACCATCGCGTTTTCATGGGTGCAGGTCAGGCCCGACAGATACCACAGCACGGGCACGGGGCCTTGCGCGGCAGCGGGGGGCAGATACAGGCCAAAGGTCATCTCGCAGCCCGTGGCGGTTGAGGCGTGGCTATAGACGCCCTGCACCCCGCCAAAGGAACGGTTTTCGGAAATGGTTTTGAAAGGGGTGTCTGGTTGGGTCATCTCGCCTCCGCTGTTCATGTTATCCCCAGCTTTGGCGGCGCGATCAAGCGAATATGCGCAGCGTTAGCCGCCGCCAATCAGCGCGCCTGCCGCAAACACAAGCGCTCCGCCCAAAACCACCTGCAACGCCGCGCGAATGAACGGGGTTTCCATAAAGCGGTTTTGGATCCACGCAATCGCCCACAGTTCGATGAACACCACCACCACGGCAATCGAGGTGGCCGTCCAGAAGTCGGGGATCAGATAGGGCAGGGCGTGGCCCAGCCCGCCAACCGTTGTCATAATGCCCGAGGCAAAGCCCCGCTTCCACGGGCTGCCACGGCCTGAAAGGACGCCGTCGTCATGGGCGGCTTCGGTAAAGCCCATCGAAATCCCCGCCCCGACAGATGCGGCAAGCCCCACCAGAAAGGTCGTCCAAGTGTTTTGCGTGGCAAAGGCGGTGGCGAAAATGGGGGCAAGGGTGGACACCGACCCATCCATCAGCCCCGCAAGGCCCGGCTGCACCCAGGTCAGGATAAACTGGCGTTTGGCGCTGGCATCCTCGCTGCTGCGCGCATCGTCGTGCAGGTGCTGTGCGGCCAGCCCATCGGCCAGATGTTCATGCGCAGATTCGGCGGCCGCCAGATCGCCCAACAGTTTGCGCGTATCGGCATCGGTGCAAAACCCAGCGGCGCGGGTATAAAAGGCGGCGGCCTGCGCTTCCATCGCGCGGGCTTCTTCGCGGATGGATTCCAGCGGCAAATTGGCCGCCAGCCACACCGGGCGGCGCGCGTAAAACCCTGCGACATGCTCGCGCCGTATCAGCGGGATCACATCGCCAAAGCGTTTTTGGTGCATGGCAATCAAACGGGCGCGGTGGCTGTCTTCTTCCTGCGCCATGCCGTCGAACACAGCCGCCGAGGCGGGATAATCGCCGCGCAGGCGCTGGGCATAGCTGCGGTAAATGCGCGCGTCGTCTTCTTCAGAGGAAATCGCAAGCGCCAGCACCTCTTGCTGGGACAAGTCGGAAAAGCGGCGACGAGAGGACAGGGCAGACAGCATGGCGCACCTTAGATTAGAATGGTTCTAATCTATGTCGTTCAGGCTGCGAAGGCAAGTCTTCAAATTGCCGCATCAGTTGCCAAACAGCCGATCCATCAGCGATTGGAATTGACCCTGTGGCTGCGCGCCCCCTTGCGGCTGCGACATCGGCATAAGGGCGATGTTTGGGTCAATCGCGTTCGGGTCGGCGGCCATCGTTGGCGCAGTTGGGTCTGCCGTAGGCGCGGGTGGGATGCGCGGTTCGGGTATCAAAAGGTTCAGCGGTTTGGGTTCCAGCCCATCATGCACGCGCACCATCACCTCGTGCCAAATTTCGGCGGGAATGCCGCCGCCTGTCACGCCCGTCAACGGCGCGTTATCGTCATAGCCCATCCACACGCCCGCAACATAATCGGCGGTAAAGCCGATGAACCATGCATCGCGCGCGGCCTGCGTGGTGCCCGTTTTGCCCGCAACCTGCCAGCCGTCCAGTTTTGCGCGCCCACCTGTGCCTGCCTCGACCACTTGGGTCATCATATAGGTCAGGTATTGCGCAGCCTCGGCAGAGATCACCCTTTCGCCAATGCCGCCGCCCGCGCCCATCAGGGGTTCCGACTCGCCCTTCAGGGACAATTCGCGCAGGCCATAAGGCATCACCGCTGTGCCGCCATTTTGGATGCCCGCATAGGCCCCCGTCATTTGCAAAAGCGTCGATTCCGAGGCCCCCAGCGCCAGCGCAGGGCCAGCCGCCAAATCGCCGGTGATGCCAAAACCAGCAGCGACGTTGCGCACCGCATCGCGGCTCATCGCTTCGGATACTTTCACCGCAGGAATATTGCGGCTTTCGGCCAGGGCCTGCGTCAGCGTCATCATGCCTTTGTATTCATGGTCATAATTTTCCGGTGACCAAGGGCCAGACCCCGGAATGTTAATGGTCATCGGAATGTCTTCAACATAGTCGGCTGGCGACCAGCCAAGGTCTAGGGCGGCGGCATAGACAAAGGGCTTAAACGCGCTGCCCGTTTGGCGCAGCGCTTGGGTCGCGCGGTTAAAGCTGCCCGCATCTTGCGTATCGCGCCCGCCCACCATGGCGCGCACCGCCCCATCGGCGGACATCACCACAACGGCAACTTGGGCTTTTGACCCCTCTTTCACCTTATTGTCAAAGACGAATTTCAGCCCCTCTTCCGCCGCCTTTTGCAGGTTTTGATCCAGCGTTGTGCGCATGATCACGTCTTCGGTGGTGGCCGATGTCAGGAAATCGGGGGCGGTTTCCATCACCCAATCGGCAAAAAACCCGCCCGATTTTGACTGCGCTTCGGGGGATAGAACAGCGGGATATTGCCGCGCTTCGGCGGCCTCTTCGGCGGTGAGTTTGCCCTGCTCTTCCATCAACCCGATAATAACATTGGCGCGATCTTGCGCGCGTTTAAGGTTATTGGTGGGGGCAAAGCGCGAAGGGGCTTTCAACAAACCTGCCAGCATGGCGGCTTGGGCGGCGTCCACTTGGTTGGCCGACACGCCGAAATAGCGCTGGGCCGCAGCCTCGAACCCGCGCGTGCCTGCGCCAAGGTAGGCGCGGTTGAAATAGATCGTCAGGATTTCGGCCTTGGAATATTTGAGTTCCATCGCCACGGCATAGGGAATTTCCTTCAGCTTTCGATAGACGCCGCCGCCACGGCAATCATCCTCGTAGTCGCTTTCGGTTTTCCATTTGGCGGGGTCATAGGGCACGCCAAGGCACAAAAGCTTGGCGACCTGCTGGGTGATCGTGCTGCCGCCGTTGCCTTCCAGCGGGCCGCGCCCTTCGGACAGGTTGATGCGAATGGCCGAGGCGATGCCGCGCGGGGAAATGCCCAAATGGCTGTAAAAGCGTTTGTCTTCGGTGGCGACAACCGCTTCGCGCAGGTATTTTGACACGTTATCAGACGTGATCTGCCCGCCAAAGGTTTCGCCCCGCCATGCGAAAACCGTATCATTGCGGTCAAGCAGGGTGACCGACCCTTTGGCGCGGGCATCCAATAGGCTGCTGACATTGGGCAGCTGGACGTAGAAATACAGCACGATTGTGCCAAATGTAAGCGCGCCCAAAATTCCAAAGCGCCACATCAGCCAAACAAACATGCGCCAAAACGGGCGGATAAAGAACCACAGAACGCGCAGAATAATGTTGCGCGGCCCGCTGGATTTGCGTGCAGGTTTGCGCGGCTTTTTAGGGGGCGGCGGGGCCGCAGCGCGGCGCGGCGCAGGCGTGCCATAGCGGCGATCTGCCACCAAGGGCGGGCGACCCTGTCCGTTTGATCCTGCCATGCTGCTGCCTTTGGTTTCTTGTTTGCGCGATCATAGCGCCTTTTGCAGCGCTTGGGGAGACTGCGCAGCACCGATTCGCGGCGCAAATATGCACAAAATTTACGCTTACCGTTAGATTAACGCCTAAAATTCAGGCATAGTCCCTCGCCTCGCCTTTTTTCGCCGCCCAAATCTTGTGCTGCGCCTGCATCATTGGCGTGATGACGGCGAGGCCCTGGACGCTTGGTTCCCGGGGGGCCTGCGCGAAAGGGGTGCAACGTGAAAATGATCATTGCTGCCATAAAACCATACAAGCTGGACGAGGTGCGCGAAGCGCTTACCGCTGTCGGCGTGCGTGGCATGATGGTGACGGAAATCAAAGGCTTTGGCACGCAGTCAGGCCATACAGAAATCTATCGCGGCGCGGAATATGCCGTCAATTTCGTGCCAAAGATGCGGCTGGAATTGGTGGTGGCCGATAATCTGGCCGATCAGGTGGTGGACACGATCACCAAAACTGCCCGCACGGGCAAAATCGGCGATGGCAAAATCTTCGTTCTTGACGTGGCAAGCGCCCTTCGCGTTCGCACCGGCGAGACGGGCGACGAAGCGCTGTGATAGGGGGCAAAAGGAACATTATGATGATCAAAAAGATACTTTCACTGGCGTCTGCGGGCCTGCTGGCTGCCGCAATGCCTGTGCTGGCACAGGACGCGGCGCTGGTGCCCTATGTCTATGAAAAGGCCGTTGATAAGGGCGATGTGGCATGGATGAGCATTGCCACCGTTCTGGTGCTGCTGATGACCATTCCAGGCCTTGCGCTGTTTTACGGCGGCCTTGTGCGCAGCAAAAACATGCTGTCGGTGCTGACCCAAGTCTTCGCCATTGTGGCCGTTGTGGCCGTGATCTGGGTGACCTATGGCTATTCGCTGGCGTTTTCCTATGGCGGCAGCATGGACACCTATGTTGGCGGGTTCAGCAAGGCATTCCTTGCAGGGGTGGATTACACCTCGCTGGTGCCGACCTTTTCGAACGGGGTCTGGATCCCTGAATACAGCTTCATCATCTTTCAGATGACATTTGCCTGCATCACCCCCGCGCTGATCGTTGGCGCCTTTGCCGAGCGGATCAAGTTTTCCGCGCTCTTGGTGTTTGTTATCCTTTGGGTCACGCTGATTTACTTCCCAATGGCGCATATGGTTTGGTGGTGGGGCGGCCCAGATTTCTTGGCCGAACAACAAACGGCTAAGCTGATTGCCGAAGCTGCTGGCGATACCGCCGCTGCCGAAGCTGCTGCTGCCAATCTGGCTGCCAATGGCCTGATCTGGAACTGGGGCGCGCTGGACTTTGCTGGCGGCACTGTGGTGCATATCAACGCAGGTATAGCGGGCCTTGTCGGCGCGATTGTTTTGGGAAAGCGCATTGGTTACGGCAAAGAATCGATGGCACCTCACTCGCTGACCATGACAATGATTGGCGCGGCGTTGCTGTGGGTGGGTTGGTTCGGCTTTAACGCAGGCTCGAACCTTGAATCGAACGGCGTAACCGCGCTGGCGATGATCAACACCTTTACTGCAACGGCTGGCGCTGGGGCTGCCTGGATGTTCGCGGAATGGATCCTAAAGGGCAAGCCTTCGCTGCTGGGTCTGGTGTCTGGTGTGGTGGCTGGTCTGGTTGCTGTCACCCCTGCATCGGGCTTTGCTGGCCCAATGGGTGCGATGGTTCTGGGCGCTGTTGCGGCCGTGGCCTCGTTCTTCTTCGTCGCCTATATCAAGAACGCGCTGAAGCTGGATGACAGCCTTGACGTGTTCGGTGTGCATGGCATCGCGGGCATCATCGGCGCTTTGGCCACGGGTATCTTGGTCAACCCAGCATTAGGCGGCGCGGGCGTGCCTGATTACCTGTCGGTTCCTGGCACCTTGCAAGTCGCGCCTTATGACATGGCGTTCATGGTCATGGCGCAGGCAAAGGCGGTTGGCTTCACCATCCTGTTCTCGGGTATTGGCTCGTTCATCCTGTACAAGCTGGTCGATTTCACCATCGGTCTGCGTGTGCCTGCTGACGTCGAACGCGAAGGCCTTGATCTGGCCGAACATGGCGAGCGCGCTTACAACATGTAAGCAGGGCTAGCGCCAAGAAATTCGGCCCGCAGTCTGGCACTGCGGGCCGTTTTGCGTTTCAATGCGGGCAACCCAGAACGGAGGATGCGATGACGAAAGGACGGATCGAAGCGTTTTCAGATGGCGTTTTTGCCATTATCATCACGATCATGGTGCTGGAATTAAAGGTGCCGCATGGCCATGATTTTGCGGCGCTATTGCCGCTGTGGCCTGTATTTTTGTCTTATGTGCTGTCGTTCCTGTTTGTGGGGATTTACTGGAACAACCACCACCACACCTTTCACGCCGTTCAACATGTGGGCGGCTGGGTGCTGTGGGCCAATTTGCACCTGCTGTTCTGGCTGTCGCTGTTGCCGTTCAGCACGGGCTTTACGGGCGAGAACGGTTTTGCACCGCATACGGTGGCGGTCTATGCCTTTAATATGCTGATGTGCGGGGCGGCCTATTTTGGGCTGGTGCATGCGCTTGCAGGCCAACACGGCAAGGACAGCGCCTTTGCCAAGGCTTTGGGCAATGATCGCAAGGGTATCATTTCGATGGTGGTCTATATTCTGGCCATTCCCGTGTCGTTTGCCCAACCGATGATTGCCTTTGCCATGCTGACACTGGTCGCGCTGATTTGGGTTGTGCCTGATCGGCGGTTCAGCGCTGTCGCCGCAGCGCAAAAGCCCAAATAGGCACCGATAGCAGCAGCACTGAGGCAAAGACAAAAGCCGCCCGCAGCCCGAAATGCCCCGCCAAAAACCCAATAAAGGGCGGGCCAAAAAAGTATCCGAAATAGCCCAGCATCGTGGCGCGGGCCACCGCGCGGGCGCGGGCAGCAGGGCTTGCCATTTGCCCGACAAGGGAAAAGGCCGTGGGTGCAATCACCGATGATCCCAGCCCCATAATGATAAACCCGCCATAGGCCATAGCGGGGCTTGTGGCGGCTGCGGCGATAAGCGCGCCGATGGCCGACACAACAGCGCCCAACGTCAGCAGCACATGCGCCGCCACCCTCTGCGCCGCGCCTTGGCCCACCAGCCGCGCAATCCCCATTGTGACCGCCAGCGCCGCGGGCCCCATAGCCCCTGCGGCGGGCGACCCGCCCAAGGTTTTCTCGATATGCAAGGCCGACCAATTTTCGGCGGCGTTTTCTGTCATAAACGCAATCATCACAATCGCCCCGCCCAGCAGCGGCACGAGGCCAAGCTTTGCTGCGCTTTTGTCTTTTGGCTTTGCTAAACCATGGATCGCGCCATCCCCTTCGATGGTCAGCAGCGCCAGCAAAGCGGCGACCAGCGCAATGGTGCATAAGGTTATAGCAGGGCCAAACTGCGCGCTGCGCAAAGCCCCCACCAAAAGTGCCCCGCCCGCATAGCCAAAGCTATAGGCGGCATGGGTCAGGTTCATCAGGGGCGTGCAGTGACGGTTTTCCAAATCGGCCACGCGGGCGTTCATGATGACATCGGTCAGCCCCGTGCCCGCCCCTGCCGCCAGCATCGCCAGCGGAAACAAAACCGCCGTCCCCGCCATGCCGGGCAAGGTAAACGCCGCCGCCATCAGCAGCGTCGCCAGCGGCAGTGCCCAACCGCCCGCCCGAACGCCAAAGGCGGGGGCCAGCAGCATCGTGCAAACGGCGGCGATCGGCGTGGCAAAAAGAAGCGTTCCCAGACCCTGTTCATCGACCCCCAGCATAGACTTAATATCTGGCAAATCGGCCGCAAACCCGCCCCACAGAACCCCCATCGCGGCAAAAGCAGCAATGGGCGCGCGGGCGCGGGTGAGGGTGGTCAGCATGGTCGGCTCCTTTGGGCATCAGTTAGCTACGGCGCTGCGATTGGCCTAGCCCCAATGCGACACCATCCCCCATATGAGCGCCCTTTTCCCCCTATCTCTGCGTATTTGGGGTATTTCACGCTTTACATCCCACCGATTCCCCATTAACGCCGCCAAGTCGCGCCATGCACCCTTGAACGTTGGCGGACTTATATGGAGAAGAACTATGGCACGTGAGATCCCAGATCTTATCGCCGAGGCACGGATGGGGACAGGCAAGGGGGCCGCTCGTCAATCTCGTCGCGATGGATTTGTACCCGGTATCGTCTATGGCGACAACACTGCGCCTACGCCGATCAAACTGAATTACAACATGCTGCTCAAGCGCTTGCGCCAGGGCCGCTTCCTTTCGACCCTGTTCAACCTTAAGGTCGAAGGTCAGCCTGATGTGCACGTTGTTTGCCGCGGCGTTCAGCGCGATGTGGTCAAAGATTTGCCCACCCACGTTGATTTTATGCGGCTGCACGATGACAGCCGCATCAAATTGTTTATCCACGTCAACTTTGAAAACCACGACGCCAGCCCTGGCTTGAAGCGCGGCGGCACCCTGACCGTTGTGCGTTCGGACGTGGAATTGGAAGTGGTTGCATCGGATATCCCCGATCATATCACGGTTGATCTGACGGGCCGCAAAATGGGCGATGTGATCCACATCAATGACGTTGTGCTGCCAGAGGGCGTGCGCCCCACCATCGCGCGCAACTTTGTGATCGCCAATATCACCGCGCCTTCGGGCTTTGTGGAAACGGAAGAAACCGCCTAAGCCTTTGGGTTTGGGGCGTAGATTTGGGCGCGGCAGGGCAACCTGCCGCGCCTTTTCTGTGTGCCCGCGCCTAGGCCGACACCCCTTGGCTGGGCAGCAGTTGCACAGCACCGATTTGCCAACCTTCGGGCGTCTCTACCATCATATAATCCAGCAGATGCGTCGCGCCGTTTTGATCTACCATCAAAACCCGTTGCCACAGGTTGCCTGCAACATTGCGCAATTCTAGCATCCGCACGTCGCGGGGGGCGACAACCATCGGATAGCCTTGGCGCACCATCATTTCGAACCGATCCGCAGTGCCGAACATGCCCTTAATATTGGGCGCGGCATGGGAAAATGCGGCAGTAAAGTCGCCTGCGGCCATTGCGTCGATCTGGGATTGAATCGTGGTCTGAATCGGCGGGCTGGGCTGTTCAACTGTGGCCTGCGCGGCGGCGGTGTGGGGCAGGGCGGTTAGGGCAAGGGCAATAAGCAGGGCAAAAAGGCGGCGCATTGGGCACTCCTTTGGCTGGGATAGCCAAACGGTAGGCCAAGCGCCGCGCAAGTCAAATCACGCTTTTGCCACCAACTCCCCCGCCAGCGCGCGATCCATAAGCGCAATTGTCTCCACCACGCCATAAAGCGCGACAAAGCCGCCGAATCTTGGCCCATCCGATGCGCCCAAAAGCACCTCGTAGAGGGCCTTGAACCAATCGCGCAGCGGGTCGAAGCCGTGGTCTTTGCCCACGGCGAAGACCATGGTTTGCAAGGCGTCGTCGGTGGTTTCCCCTTCCCATCCCGCCAGACGCGCGCGCAGATCGACCATCGCGGCGCGTTCCATATCGGTGGGCAGGCGGAACTGGCGGGTGGGCGCGATTTTGTCGGCGAAATAGCGCACGGCATGAGCTGCGGCTGCGTTCAGATCGGGGTTGAGTTCTGGCGAGGCTTCGGGGGCGTATTTCTTGATAAAGCCCCACAGCCCTGCCGCATCGGTGGCCCCTGCCACGCTTGCCAAGTTCAGAAGCATGCCAAATGTCACAACCATTTTGCTGGCTGGCGGTTGCCCATGGTGGATATGCCAAACGGGGTTGTTCACCTGTGCATCCACGTCCTGATCCGCGTAGGCGCGCAGTTGCTGGTGGTATTCATCCACCGCGCGCGGGATCACGTCAAAATGCATCCGCTTGGCGGTTTTTGGCTTTTGATACATGAAATAAGACAGCGATTCCGACGCGGCATAGGTCAGCCATTCGTCGATGGTCAGGCCGTTGCCCTTGGATTTGGAAATCTTTTGACCCACATCATCGAGGAACAGCTCATAGGTCATGTGGTTGGGCGCCCGCCCGCCCAGCACGTTGCAAATGCCGTCATAGATAGGCGTGTTGGTAGAGTGATCCTTGCCATACATTTCAAAATCCACATCCAGTGCGGCCCAGCGCGCGCCGAAATCAGGCTTCCATTGCAGTTTCACATTCCCGCCCGTGACAGGCAGCGTCCATTCGCGGCCATCCTCGTCGTCGAACGTGATCGTATGGTTCACTGCGTCGACGTTTTTCATCGGCACATACAGAACCCGCCCTGTTTCGGGGTGGATGGGCAGAAAACACGAATAGGTCTGCTGGCGCTCTTCGCGCAGGCTTGCCAGCATGATGCCCATGATCGCGTCATAGCGTTCTGTCGCCAGCCGTAGCGTGTCATCAAAGCGGCCAGATTTGTAGAATTCGGTGGCACTGATGAATTCATACTGAAAGCCGAACGTGTCCAAGAACCGCCGCAGCATCGCGTTGTTATGCGCGCCAAAGCTGTCAAACTCGCCATAGGGATCAGGCACCGATGTCAGTGGTTTTTGCATATGGCCGCGCAGCATATCCTGCTGGGGCACGTTTTCGGGCACTTTGCGCATACCGTCCACATCGTCAGAAAAGCAGATCAGACGGGTGGGAATGTCGGAAATCGCTTCAAACGCGCGGCGGATCATGGTGGTGCGGGCGACCTCTCCGAAGGTGCCGATATGGGGCAGGCCAGAGGGGCCATAGCCCGTTTCAAACAGCACATAGCCCTTTTCGGGGGCCTTCTTTTCGTAGCGTTTCAGCAGCGCGCGCGCCTCTTCAAAGGGCCAGGCTTTGGATTTCATCCCTGCATCACGAAGCGCGCTCATCGCCAATGTCCTTTTGCAATTGCGCACCAAATCGCGCGCAGCCCAACTCCTCTATTGCCGCGCGGGCGCGGGGTCAATAATCTACGCGGAAATAGGAGAAATCATGCAAGACACCCCCGCCTCGCTATCGGTGCAAGATGCGCTGGTCGCCGTGATGATCGCCGTATCCGCCAGCGACGAGCAAATGCGCACGCCCGAACTGGTCGCCATTCAGCGGATGGTCAACCATATGCCCGTTTTTGCAGATTATGACACCGACCGCATCCGCGTTGTGGCGCAAACCGTGTTTGATCTGTTCGAAGAAGAAGACGGGCTGGACGCCCTGTTCGGCCTGATCCGTGATGCGCTGCCAGAACGGCTGTATGAGACCGCCTACGCGCTGGCCTGCGATGTGGCGACGGCAGATGGCACGCTGCGCGAGATTGAACTGCGCATGCTAGAGGAAGTGCGCGAAGAGCTGTCCATCGACCGCCTGCACGCAGCGGCCATTGAATGGGGCGCAAGGGTGCGGCATTTGCGGGGGTAGGGGCGGCTACATTGCATTTCCCGCCCGCCTGCCTTATCTCGGCCTGAACGAACCCCGCAAGGACGCAAGCGCATGAACTGGATCACCAACTACGTAAGGCCAAAGATTGACAGCCTGTTTTCCAAGCGGGATGTGCCTGAAAATCTGTGGACGAAATGCCCCGAATGCGGGACGATGCTGTTTCACCGCGAGCTTTCGGCGGCGCTGAATGTTTGCACGAACTGCGATCATCACATGGCGATTTCCCCGCGTGACCGCTTTAACGCGCTGTTCGATCTTGGGATTTTCACGGAGGTGAAAGTCCCCGAACCCGTGCATGACCCGCTGCATTTTCGTGATCAGAAAAAATACCCAGACCGCCTGAAAGCTGCGCAAAAAGCGGCGGGCGAGAAAGATGCGATGCTGGTCGCCGAGGGCGAGATTGGCCGCACCCCTATCGTCGCCGCTGGGCAAGATTTCTCGTTCATGGCAGGCTCTATGGGCATGTATGTCGGCAATGCCATTATCGCGGGGGCGGAACGCGCGATTAAGCTGAAGCGTCCCTTCGTTTTATTCTCCGCCTCGGGCGGGGCGCGGATGCAAGAGGGGCTGCTGTCCCTGATGCAAATGCCGCGCACCACCGTGGCCTTGCAAATGCTGCGCGAGGCGGGGCTGCCCTATATCGTCGTTATGACGCACCCCACCACGGGCGGCGTGACCGCCAGCTATGCCATGTTGGGGGATGTGCAAATCGCCGAACCCAATGCCCTGATTGGGTTTGCGGGCGCGCGGGTGATTGAACAAACCATCCGCGAAAAGCTGCCCGAAGGGTTTCAGCGCGCCGAATATCTGCTGGATCATGGTATGCTAGACCGCGTGACCCACCGCAAGAATATGCGCGACGAGTTGATCACCATATTGCGGATGCTGATGCGGCAATCTCCCGCAATCAAGGGCGATCTGCCGCCCCCTGGTGTGATTGGGCAAGAGCAGCCTGCATGAGTGTGGCAGCCGCTGGCGGATCGGACGCCGTATTGCAGCGGATGATGACGCTGCATCCCAAGGTGATTGATCTGACCTTGGGCCGCGTGCACCGCCTGCTGGACGCGCTGGGCCACCCAGAATTGCGCATCCCCCCCGCCATCCACATCGCGGGGACGAATGGCAAAGGCAGCACGCAGGCAATGATCCGAGCGGGGCTGGAAGGGGCGGGCAAATCGGTTCACGCCTATACCTCGCCGCATTTGGCGCGGTTTCATGAGCGTATTCGACTGGCAGGTGAACTGATTTCCGAACCCGCGCTGACCACGCTGCTGGATGAATGTGTGCGCGCTAACGGGCCCGATGAGATTACCTTTTTCGAGATCACCACTTGCGCCGCCTTTTTGGCCTTTGCCCGCACGGAGGCGGATTACACCCTGCTTGAGGTGGGGCTAGGTGGGCGGCTGGATGCCACCAATGTCGTCACGCCAAAGCTGTCGATCATCACCCCCGTTTCGCTGGATCACCAGCAGTTTCTGGGCGATACAGTGGCGGCGATTGCAGGCGAAAAGGCGGGGATCATCAAACGCGGCGTGCATGTGATCGTCGGCCCGCAAACGCCCGAAGGGCTAGAGGTGATCGAAACTACCGCTGCCCGTTTGGGCGCGCCCGTGCTGGCTTATGGTCAACACTGGCAAGTGTGGGTGGAAGGCGGGCGGCTGGTGTTTCAAGATGAAAATGGCCTTTTGGACTTGCCTCTGCCCAATCTGATCGGCCCGTTCCAAGTGCAAAACGCAGGCGCCGCGCTGATGGCGCTGCGGCATCTGGGCTATGACGAGGCCGCCTGCGAGGCGGCTGTCACCCGCGCCCATTGGCCCGCGCGGATGCAGCGCCTGCGCCGTGGGCCGCTGGTGGATTTGGCCCCTCAGGTGGAACTTTATCTGGACGGCGGGCATAACCCTGCAGGCGGGCAGGCTGTGGCCGAGACATTGGCCCGCATGCCCCTGCGCGAGACGCATTTGATTTGCGGCATGCTGAACACCAAAGACGTGCGCGGCTATATGGTGGCGTTGCAGGGCCATGCCAAAACTCTGCGCGCTGTGTCTATTCCAAACGAAGTGAACACTCTGCCCGCCGAGGCCACAGCCGCCGCAGCGCAGGCGGCGGGGCTGACGGCATCAATCGCTCTGTCGGTAGCGGATGCTTTGGCCGATATCGCCGCATCGTCGCCCCGCGCGCGCGTGCTGATCTGCGGCTCGCTGTATTTGGCGGGCGCTATCTTGCGAGAAAACGAATGAGCGACACACAAACAGGCCCAACGGGCGAATTGACCCTGCGCACCTTGGCCATGCCACGCGATGTCAACACCAACGGCGATATTTTTGGCGGCTGGGTGCTTAGCCAAATGGATATGGCGGCGGGGATCGTCGCATCAGGGCGCGCGCAGGGGCGCGTGGCGACTGTTGCGATTGATGCGATGCAGTTCATTCGGCCCGTCAAAGTGGGCGATGTTCTGTGCATCTACGTCGATATTGCCCGCATTGGCCGCACGTCGATGGGGCTGCAAATCGAGGCTTGGGTGCTGCGGCGCGGCCAAACGGGGCGCGAAAAGGTGACAACGGGCCTGTTCACCTTTGTCGCCATAGACGAGGCGGGAAGACCCCGCCCCGTTCCTGAAATGCCTGTCTAATGCGGTTTATTGAAACCCTATCGCTGTATTGAACTTGCCCAAAATCTGCGACCAATTTTGCAGCGAATTTTTGAAAGTCGCAGGCGAAGTGCCCGCCATCATGTCGATATCCATCATCAAGCAGGGGTCTAGGTCTTCGTTGATGCTGGCCTTGCCATAGCGCATGTCTTTGTTCCACGTGTTAACGATGTCCAACGTGGTGCCTTTTGGCAAATCATAGCAGGCGTTCAGTTGCACGGATGTGCATTCTTTTCCTGCTGTGCAGCCGTAAAACAGCACAAAGAAATTCGCCCCAGCGGCTGAAGACGTGATCATCGGATCGCCCGAATTATCAGTGCCAACTTCCGCCTGAAGCCCTGCGTCTTGCATGACGGCGGCAATAGGGTCTGCGGTGGCTGTCAGCATCTCTTGCGCAGTGGCGGCTGATGCACTTGCCGCAAAAACTGCCGACAGAAGAATGGTCGAATAAAGGCGCATGGGTTCCCCTTGGCGGGAAATGGTTGCCTTTGGCACAGCGCGCTGCCCCCGCGTAGCAGCCGCGCCCGTCAACCATGCGACTGCGCGGCGGGGGGTGTCAAGTGGGTCGGCCATATGGGCGCGGCGCGCGGCCAATTGCATGGAGCCCAGCAAAGGGCTAAAAGGGGACAAAAGCAAAAGAGGCAGAGCATGGCGCATCCCAAACCAGTGGTTTTATGCATTTTGGATGGCTGGGGCATCGGCCCTGATCCCAAAACTTCGGCCCCTGCGCAAGCGCGGGTGCCGCATTTCAATCGGCTGTGGCAGACCTGCCCCCATGCGACGCTGACCACCTTTGGCCCCGATGTGGGCCTGCCGCGCGGGCAGATGGGCAATTCCGAAGTGGGCCATACAAACATCGGCGCGGGCCGCGTGGTGGCGATGGATTTGGGCGCGATTGACTTGGCGATTGAAGACGGCAGCTATGCCCAAAACCCCGAGATTTTGGCCTTTGCCGCCGCGGTTAAGGCCAAGGGCGGGCGGGCGCATTTGATGGGGGTTGTGTCGAACGGCGGCGTGCATGGGCATATCAGCCATATGATCGCCACGGCGCGGGCGCTGGTGAATATGGGGCTGGCGGTGGTGATCCATGCCATCACCGATGGGCGCGATGTGCCTCCCTCGTCGGCGCTGGGGTTCATGCAAACCCTCACCGATAGCCTGCCCAAAGGCGCAACTGTTGGCACGGTGATTGGCCGCTATTGGGCGCTGGATCGTGACAACCGCTGGGATCGGGTGGCGCGTGCCTTTCATGCGGTGGTATCGGCGCAGGGTGCGGCGGCGGCCACCCCGCAAGCGGCCATAGAGGCCAGCTATGCGCTGGGCGAGACGGACGAGTTTTTGGCCCCTAATGTCATTGCAGGCTATACTGGGGCCACGGACGGTGACGGGCTGTTTTGCCTAAACTTCCGATCTGACCGCGCGCGCGAAATTATGGCAGCGCTGGCTGATCCTGCGTTCAAGGATTTTGACGCGGGCCAGCGCCCTGCATGGGCGTCCTGCCTTGGCATGGTGGAATATTCCAGCGCCCATAACGCCTATTTGTCCACAGCCTTTCCGAAACGCGATATCCGCAATTCATTGGGCGAATGGGTTGCCGCCCAAGGGCTGCGCCAGTTCCGACTGGCGGAAACTGAGAAGTATCCGCATGTTACCTTTTTCCTGAACGGAGGGCGGGAAACTCCGTTTGCGGGCGAAGACCGCGCGATGCCCAAGTCGCCATCGGTCGCAACCTATGATTTGCAGCCAGAAATGAGCGCGGGCGAAGTGGGCGATCATTTGGTGGCCGCGATTGAGGCGCGCTATGATCTGATCGTGGTCAATTTTGCCAACCCCGATATGGTGGGCCATACGGGCAGCCTGCCTGCGGCGATTGCGGCCTGCGAGGCGGTAGATGCAGGGCTGGGCCGTGCGCTGGTGGCGCTGGAAAATGTCGGTGGCGCGATGATTGTCACCGCCGATCACGGCAACTGCGAGATGATGGTTGATCCTACCACCGGTGCGCCGCACACCGCCCATACCACTAACCCCGTGCCCGTTATTCTGGTTGGCGGGCCCGCAGGCGCGGCGCTGCGCAGTGGCGGGCGGCTGGCCGATTTGGCCCCAACAGTGCTGGCCCTGATGGGCCTGCCCCTGCCGCCTGAAATGACTGGTGAAAGCCTGATCGCGCGATGAAGCTGACCGGCGTCATAGCGATTTGCGCGGCGCTTTTGCTGCCTGCGCCACTGCTGGCAGGCGTGGCCGAAGATGCTGCCAAGGCCGCGGATGATCTGGCGGCAGCCGTCGACGCTTTGGGCGTGGCGACGGGGAGTAAAGACCAGATCGCGGCGCTGACGCAAACCATTCGCGCCTATGAGGCGGGGCTTGCGGCACTACGCGAGGCCCTGCGCCAAGCCCAGCAACGCGAGGGCGAGCTTGAGGCGCAGTTCGAGGCGCAGCGCGACCAGATCGCCCAATTGCTGGGCGTTTTGTCGCGCATCGAGGCCGAGCCTGCACCGATTTTGCTGCTGCACCCCTCGGGGCCAGTGGGCACGGTGCGCGCGGGGATGCTGCTGGCCGAAGTCACCCCTGCACTGGCCAGCAAGGCCGAAGACCTGCGCCGCGATTTGACCGAACTTTCCGATTTGCGCGCGCTGCAACTGGCCGCTGGTAAAACCCTAACGCGCGGGTTGGATGCGGCGCAAACGGCGCGGTCAAACTTGGCAACCGCGATTTCTGACCGCACCGAATTGCCGCGCCGTTTCACCGAAGACGCGGGCACGCTGCGCGATTTGCTGGAAAGCGCCGATACGCTGGATGCTTTCGCGGCGGGCCTTGCGCTGGACCCCGAAGCAACTGCGGGCTTTGCGGGGGCGAAGGGCAGCTTGGATTTGCCCGTGTTGGGCACGGTGCTGCTGCGCCCGGGGGAAGTGGATGCGCGCGGCGTTGCGCGTCCGGGGCTGACGCTGGCAACACGGCCCGCTGCGCTGGTGGTTGCGCCTTGGGCTGCGACGATTCGCTATCGCGGCCCTTTGCTGGATTACGGAAATGTGATGATCCTAGAGCCGGGCGACGGCTATCTTTTGGTGATTGCGGGCATGCGAGATGTCTATGGTGAGGTCGGCGAAGTGATTGCAAAAGGCGCGGCTTTGGGGCTGATGGGGGGGCAAGCCTCTGATACGGCTGATCTTTTGGCCCCCGCCATTGCAGGCGGAACCGCGCGCGAAACGGAAACCTTGTATCTAGAGCTGCGCGAAGGCGCAAATGCGATTGACCCGATAGATTGGTTTGCGGCCACCGCGCAAGGGCTGTAAGGTTTTGGTGATTTGGCCGATGTATAAGGCCATGGAATTGGCCGAAAAGAGGATGGCAATGAAAAAACTGGTGATGGCGGCTGTTGGCGGCACGATGCTGGGGGCGGTTTTGTCGACCCAAGTGGCAGGCCCATTGATGGCGCAGGAAACCGCCTCGCAATCCAATCTTTTTGAGCAGTTGGATTTGTTTGGCGATATATTCGAACGGATTCGCGGCCAATATGTCGAAGAAGTTGACAGCAAAAAACTGATCGAAGCGGCGATCAATGGGATGCTGACCTCGCTTGATCCGCATTCCAGCTATTTGAACGCCGAAGATGCCGCCGATATGAACACCCAAACGCGCGGCGAATTTGGCGGGCTGGGCATCGAGGTGACGCAGGAAGACGGTTTTGTTAAGGTCATCTCGCCGATGGATGGCACCCCTGCCGCAAAGGCGGGGCTGCTGGCGGGCGATTTCATCACCCATGTCGATGGCGAGTCGGTGCAGGGCATCACGCTTGACGAGGCGGTGGACAAAATGCGCGGCGAAGTCGGCACCGATATTGTCGTCACCATTGTGCGCCCAGATGTGGCCGAACCTTTTGACGTGACGATGACGCGCGATACGATCAAGATCGTCGCCGTCAAAAGCCGCGTTGTTGGCAATGTGGCGGTGCTGCGCGTGACCACGTTTAGCGATCAAACCTTTTCGGGGCTAGAGGCGGCGATGGTCAAATCCATCGAAGAGCTTGGCGGTATTGAAAAGGTGACGGGCTTTGTGCTGGATCTGCGCAACAACCCGGGCGGGCTGTTGAAACAGTCGATCCTTGTGGCGGATGCGTTTTTGGAAAAGGGCGAGATCGTGTCCACTCGCGGGCGCGATGCCGCCGATAGCACGCGCGACAATGCAACTCCAGGCGATTTGGCGCAAGGCAAGCCGATGGTTGTTTTGATCAATGGCGGGTCGGCCAGCGCATCGGAGATTGTCGCAGGCGCGCTGCAAGATCAGCGGCGCGCGATTGTGGTCGGCACGAAAAGTTTTGGCAAAGGGTCGGTTCAAACCTTGGTGCCGCTGAAAGACGGCGGGCAAATGCGCCTGACCACGGCACGCTACTACACGCCTTCGGGGCGATCCATTCAGTCGTTGGGGGTGATGCCCGATATCGTAGTGAACCAACCCGCCGTTGACCCCGAAGTTGAGGGGGTCGAGGCGAAGGCGGCCGAAGAAGCGGGCAAGCAACGCTCGGAAGCCGATCTGCGCGGCGCGATCAGCAATGATTCGATGTCAGAAGACGAGATTAAGCTGCTGGAAGAAGAGCGCGCCCGCACCGAAGAGGCCGCAAAGCTGCGCGATGAGGATTACCAGTTGGCCTATGCCGTGGACATTTTGCGCGGCTTAAACGCTGTGGCCCCGCAAGAGTAGGGCGCGATGAAACCGCTGCCCTATCGCCCCTGCGTGGGGATATGTTTGATCAATGCCGCTGGCATGATTTTTGCAGGCCAGCGCAAAGACAGCCCATCAGTGGCATGGCAAATGCCGCAAGGCGGAATAGATCGCGGCGAAAAACCCCGTGCGGCGGCGCTGCGCGAATTGCGCGAAGAAACGGGCATTGCCGCCGATCTGGTGCAGGTTTTGGGCAAAACCGATGGCTGGCTGCACTATGATCTGCCGCCCGATTTGCTGGGCCGTGTCTGGGGCGGCAAATATCGCGGCCAGCGGCAGAAATGGCTGCTCATGCGGTATTTAGGCAGTGATGCGCAGGTGAATATTGCGACCGAGCATCCTGAATTTGGCGCGTGGAAGTGGATAGGCGCGGATGAAATGCTGTCCAGCATCGTGCCGTTCAAGCGCGATGTTTATGCCCGCGTGATCGACGCTTTTGCAGGCCATTTGGCGCGCTAAAAGGGGGCGCACGCGCCCCCGCGCTTCGCGCCCCCCTGTGGATATTTGCAGAGCGAGGAAGCCCGCAGGGGGGCCTGACTGGCCGCAACATCTTGGGGATAACATGGCCCTATCCGCTAGATCAGGTGGGCCTTTGTTGACTCTGGCAGGCAATGCGGGGGATGGTAGGGGCCAAAGAATCAACCTCGCCCCATAGCCCCTAGGTATCCCGTTGCGATTTACCAAACTGCGCCTGAATGGTTTCAAAAGCTTTGTCGACCCGACGGATCTGGTGATCCATCACGGGCTTACAGGGGTTGTCGGGCCAAATGGCTGCGGCAAATCGAACCTTTTGGAGGCGCTGCGCTGGGTGATGGGGGAAAACCGCGCGTCTGCCATGCGCGGGGCGGGGATGGAGGATGTGATTTTCAACGGCGCAGCGTCGCGCGGGGCGCGCCATTTTGCCGAAGTCACATTGGTGCTGGACAATGCAGATCGGCTGGCCCCTGCGGGGTTTAATGATGCCGACACGGTGGAAATCACGCGGCGGATCACGCGGGATGCGGGCAGCGCCTATAAGCTGAACGCGAAGGAACTGCGCGCGCGCGATGTCCAATTGCTGTTTGCCGATGCCAGCACAGGATCGCACAGCCCAGCCTTGGTGCGGCAAGGGCAAATCAGCGAATTGATCAACGCAAAACCCAAGGCGCGGCGGCGGATTTTGGAAGAGGCGGCGGGGATTTCGGGCCTTTATGCGCGCCGCCATGAGGCCGAATTGAAACTGCAAGGGGCAGAAGCGAACCTGACCCGCGTCGATGATGTGCTAGAGTCTCTTGCGCAGCAGTTGTCGGTTTTGCAACGCCAAGCCAAGCAGGCCGCGCGCTACCGCGAGATTGCCGAAGAACTGCGGCGCGGCGAGGGCCAGCTTTTGTTCCGCCGCTGGCGCGAGGCCGATATGGCCCGCACCGAGGCCGAAACTTTGCTGCGGGCGCGCATGGTTGAGGCTTCGCAGACCGAAGCGGCCGCGCGGGCGGCGGGCCGTGCGCGCGAGGCGGCAGAGGATGTGCTGCCCCCCCTGCGCGAAGAAGAGGCGATTGCGGCAGCGATCTTGCAGCGCATCACCTTTCAGCGCGATCAGTTGGCCGAACAGGAAACCCGCGCGCGGGACATGATCGAGGCGCTGCGCGCGCGTATTGTAGAGCTGACCCGCGACAGCGAGCGCGAGGCGGGGCTGAGCCGCGATGCAGGGGAAACCATCGCGCGGCTGGAATGGGAGATCGGCCAGTTGACCCGCGCGCATGAGGGGCACGAGGCGCGACTGACGGAAACCGCAGATGCAGCGCGCGAGGCGTCGCGCCAGTTGACGGATATCGAGGCGCGGCTGGCCGAGGCCACCGAAGATGCGGCCCGCCTTGCCGCGCGCCACCAATCCGCGCAGCGTTTGGCCGCCGATGGCCGCGCGCGCGTGGACAAGGCCGAGGCAGAGGCGGCGCGCGCCCGCGCGGCGGCGGGCCTTGCAGAGGGCGCTTTGGCGCAGGCGTCTGCCGCGTTTGCAGCCGCACAAACCGCGCAAGATGCGGCCGCGCAGCTGGTAGAGGATGCCGAAGCAACCGTGCTTGCCGCAGAGGCGGCGCGCGCTGCGGCACAAAATGACGAGGCCCTGGCGCGGGCTGCAAAATCACAAGCCGAGGGCGAGGCGACAGCCCTGCGCGCCGAAGTGGCTGCATTGGCAAAACTGGTCGAACGGGATGCGGGCACGGCGGGCCAAGTGCTGGATCTGTTGACGGTGGCTGCGGGGTATGAGCTGGCCATCGGGGCCGCGCTGGCAGATGATCTGCGCAGCCCTGAGATAGGGCCAAGCGGGCAAACGGGCTGGGCGCGCCTGCCCGACCTGATTGATGCACCGCGCCTGCCTGCAGGGGTTGCGCCCTTGGCGGGCCATGTCACCGCGCCCGAGGTGCTGGCGCGGCGGCTTGCGCAAATCGGGCTGGTCGAGGCTGGCAAAGGTGCTGCATTGCAGCCCTTGCTTGCGGCGGGTCAGCGGCTGGTTACGCTGGAAGGGGATTTGTTCCGCTGGGACGGTTTGCGCATTGCGGCCAAGGATGCGCCATCTGCTGCAGCGCAGCGGCTGATCCAGCGCAATCGGCTGGTGGCGGCCCGCGCAGATTTGGCCCAATTAGAGGCGCAGTTGGCCCAGCTTAGCGCCAGCCATGCCGTCCTGCAAACCCGCCTTGCCGACCTGGCCCGCGCCGACCAACTGGCGCGCGAGGCGCGGCGTGCAGCGGATGGGCGCGTGAGTGATGCAGCGCGGGCCTCGGCGCGGGCCGAGGCAGATACCTCGATTGCACAGGGCAAACTAGAGGCGGCGCTGTTGGCCCTGTCGCGGCATCTTGATGATGGGGCAGAGGCGCGCGCGGTGCTGGACGAGGCCAATACGAGCCTGCAGGGTTTGCCCGATTTAGATGCGGCCCGCGGTTTGGTTGACGAGGTGAAACTCGCTGTCGAAGCGGCGCGCATCACGATGATGTCGCGGCGTTCTGCGCATGACGAGCTGCGCCGCGAGGGCGAGGCGCGGGTGCGCCGCACGCAGGATGCAGGGCGCGAATTGGCGGGCTGGAAACAGCGGCTGGACAGCGCGGCGCGGCGCATCGGCGAGGTTGTCGCGCGCAAGCGCGAGGCAGAGGCCGAGTTGCAGGGCGCCTCTAGCGCGCCGCAAGATATTGCGGCCAAGCGCGCGGAACTGGGCAGCGCGATTGCCGATGCAGAGCAGCGCCGCGCGAAAGCCGCCGATGCCCTCTCGGCTGCCGAGGGGGCCTTGCGCGATGCGGTGCTGGCCGAACGTGATGCCGAACGCGCGGCAAGCGAGGCACGCGAGTTGCGCGCGCGGGCCGAAGCGCGCGCTGATGCCGCTGTGGAAACAGTGACGCTGGCCGTGGAACGCATCGCCGAGGAAGCGGGAGCGACGCCGGGCCAGTTGCTTGACACGTTGAAAATCGACGCGGACAAAATGCCGAGTGCGCAGCATCTGGACAGCGAAGTGCAGCGTCTGAAACGCGCGCGCGAGGCGCTGGGCGCGGTGAACCTGCGCGCCGAAGAAGACGCCGCCGAAATCACCGCCGAATATGACCAACTGGCGCAGGAAAAGCTGGATCTGGAAGAGGCGATCAAGAAACTACGCGCAGGCATCGGCACCCTGAACCGCGAAGGGCGCGAACGGCTGCTGGCGGCCTTTGATCAGGTTAATGCCAATTTTGCCACGTTGTTTTCACACCTTTTCGGTGGGGGCGAGGCGCGTCTGGTGCTGGTGGAATCAGACGATCCGCTAGAGGCAGGGCTAGAGATTATGTGCCAACCGCCCGGCAAGAAACTGTCGACCCTTAGCCTGCTATCAGGGGGCGAGCAGACCTTGACCGCGCTGGCGCTGATCTTTGGCGTGTTCTTGGCCAACCCCGCGCCGATCTGCGTGCTGGACGAGGTGGACGCGCCGCTGGACGATGCCAACGTGACTCGGTTCTGTGATTTGCTGGACGAGATGACGCGTCGCACCGAAACGCGATTCTTGATCATCACACACCACGCGGTAACGATGGCGCGGATGGATCGGCTATTTGGTGTGACGATGGCCGAACAGGGCGTTTCGCAGTTGGTGTCCGTCGATCTAAAACGGGCCGAGGCGCTGGTGGCGTGATGGTGGCCAAAATGCGAGCGGCGATGCAGGCGGCTGGGTTTGTAGGGGTAGAAGAGGCGGGCGGCGTAATTTACGCCCGCCCCTATGCCGCCCTTCCCGAATTTACTGCCGTGCCCGAAGGGCAGGACTGGCGCTTTGCGATCCAATGGCCGCTGCGGGCAAGTGACGCGCAGCGTCGCGCGTGGAACGCGCTGCACCCCGATGCGCCGTTGGATGTTGATTTGGGAGAGACACGGATGCAGTTTACCTGCAGCATAGACGGGCTGGCGCGCTGGGCTGCCTTGGTGGATGACATGGTCGCCACATGCACGAAATGGCGCAGGGCTACGCGGCAGATGGACGAAGGCATGTGAGCCAGCGCCGCTGCTGCCCAATGCGCAGCATTTTTGCAACAACGCCTGTCTTTTTGGCAACATTTACGAAAAGTGACAAGAAATTAACCTTTTGCGATGCATCTTTAAGCCATTGGCAAAGAGGTTCATATGCAGTTCCTTCCGAAAGAGGTGCAAGACGGCTTGGATGCGGCGCGCAAGGGCGCTTTGGCGCGCAAATCGCGTCTGCGGGTGGACGTGGGCGGGCAGGTCTTCCCGATTTTGAAATTTTGGAAAGACGGTTTTGCGCTGGATGGTGCTTTGACCACCCATCTGCGCGGTTTGGTCGATGTGTTCGATGGCGCGCGGCACGAATTTCAGTGCCTGATCGTTGCCTCGCGCCAAGAAGGTGACATGCTGATTTGCGACTTCAAACGCGCCACCCGTGTGGTGGAAAGCGCGGCCTTGGATTATTTCCGCGACGACTCTGCGCCCGTGGGCTATTTGCCGCGCGCTTAGGGGCGAATTTCGACGGGCGTGCCAATGGCAACGGCTGCAAACAACTCTTCCATCTCGCGGTTTGTCACGGCGATACAGCCTGCCGTCCAATCCTTTGGCATCACCAATCCCAAGGGCAAAAGATTGGGCTGCCCGTGTATCATGATATCGCCCCCTGCCGAATAACCCTTGGCGCGGGCGGCTTGGATATGTTCCTTGTGCGGGTAATCCAGCCCTAAGGATAAATGAAACTTTGACCCGCTGTTTTGCCGATCAATCTTGAAAATGCCTTCGGGCGTGCGGCCATCGCCCTCGCGGGCTTTGGTTCCAACAGGCGAAAAGCCAAGGTCGATCTTGTAGGTTTTCAGCGCCGTGCCTGCGCGAAACACAGTCATTTTCCGCAGCGATTTCTCGACAAGAATATAATCAACCGTGCCGATGAGGGGAACATCGGGCGGGGGCGTCGGGCGAAAGGAAAAAAGGAACGAGATAACCGCAGCGGCAAGCAACAGCGCCAGAAATGCAGGTCTGGCAAAGCGCTTGATCACTGCACATCCCCAAAGGCGCGCTGCAGACGCGCGATGGCATCCACGATCATCGAACGCGGCGCGGCAAGGTTAAAGCGCAGGTAACTCTCGCCCCCCGTGCCAAAGGCCGCGCCGTGGTTGGCGGCGATTTTGGCGGTGTTTTGCACGCGGGAAATCACCTCGGCCTGATCCATGCCAAGGGCGGAAAAATCCACCCATGCCAGATAGGTGGCCTCCATTTTCATCGACCGCAAGCCAGGAATGGCGTGGATGCCTGCGTCAAAAACCCGCGCGTTTTCGGCCAGATATTCCATCAGCGCATCCACCCATGCCGCCCCTTCCGCGCTGTAGGCGGCGGTGGCCATGAACAGACCGAACGAATTGGCCGACATGCCAGCTGCGTTATAGGCAGCAGCAAAGCGCGCGCGCAGGGCGGGATCGGCGATAATCACATTGCCCGTATGCGCGCCTGCGATGTTAAAGGTTTTGGTGGTGGCGGTCATCATCACCAGCCTGTCCGTCACCCCTGCCACATGCGCCATCACCGTATGCTTTTGGCCTGGCATCACAAGATCGTGGTGGATTTCATCCGACACCAAAATCAGATCATGCCGCGCGCAGAAATCGGCCACCTGCGCCAATTCTTCCGCGCTCCACACCCGCCCGCCGGGGTTATGGGGCGAGCAGAGGATCAGCATTTTTTCACGCCCCGTAAGCCGCGCCTCCCATGCGGCAAAGTCCATCTGGTAGCGACCATCTTGCACCGCCAACGGACATTCCACCACCTGCCGCCCAGCGGCGGCAATCACGCGGGCAAAGGCGTGATAGACGGGGGTCATCAGCACCACCCCGTCACCCTTTTCGGTAAACGCCTGAATGCACAGCGCCGTGCCATTGACCAGACCGTGCGTGGTGAAAACGTGTTTGGGGTCAATCTCCCAGCCGTGGCGGGTTTTCATCCACCACTGGACGGCGGCCAAATATTCCGCATCATCGCCGTAATAGCCGTAAATCCCGTGCGCCAGCATCTTTTCTAGGGCGGTTTGCACGCAAGCGGGGGGGCGAAACTCCATATCCGCGACCCACATCGCAAGCCCATCCTCGGGCGAGACGCCATACAGCGTTTGCATCGAATCCCATTTTACCGAATGGGTGCCTTTGCGGGGGATCAGAGTATCAAAATCCATAAGAATAACCTTTGTTGGCATTTTCGCCCAAAATAGCAATCTAATTTGGAAAAACAATCCAAATTATTTCATCAATTCGGAATATTCGCCCTTGTCTCCCCTTGGGGCGCAAAAGCATGGCAATCGTTCCATCCCTCTTGCACCAAAGCGGTGCGCGCCGTAAATCCCCCTTATGATCCGCGATATCCTGATCCACCCCGACCCGCGCCTGAAAAAGCCTTGCGAGCCTATCGCCGAGGTCAACCCTGATATTGCTCAGCTTGCCGCCGACATGCTGGAAACCATGTATGACGCGCCGGGCGTTGGGCTTGCTGCCCCGCAGGTGGGGGTTTTGAAGCGCCTTTTTGTGATGGACTGCATCAAGGAAGGCGTGCCCGAGCCAATGGTGCTGATCAATCCAGAAATCATCGCCAGGTCTGAGGACGTGAATGTGTATGAAGAAGGCTGCCTGTCGATCCCCGATCAATATGCCGAAATCACACGACCCGCCGAGGTGACGGTGCGCTGGATGGGGCTGGATGGCGCGCAATATGAACGCGCGTTCAGCGGGCTTTGGGCGACCTGCGCGCAGCACGAGATTGACCATCTGAACGGGCGTTTATTTATCGACAATCTTGGCCCGCTGAAACGTCAGATGATCACCCGCAAAATGGAAAAGCTGAAACGCGAGCGGGCGCGCGGCGTATGACGCGCCCCTTCGTGCCCTATCCGCATAAGGCGCTGCGGGCGGGCGCTGCCCCCGTGGTGGCGATCACCGATGAGGTGCGCGCGCTGTGGGACGAGATGATTGCAGCGATGGATGCTATGCCTGGGTTGGGCCTTGCCGCTGTGCAACTGGGCGTGCCGATGGCGCTGGCAGTGGTTGATGCGTCTGATGCGCGGGGCCAAGCGGTGCGGATGGCGAACCCGCGCGTGCTGCACGCCAGCGTGCAAATGCGCGAGCATGAAGAGGCAAGCCCGAACCTGCAAGGCGTGTCGGCCGTGATTTCGCGCCCCCGCGCTGTGACTGTCGAATTTCTGAATGATCAGGGCATCATCGAACAGCGCGATTTTGTCGGGCTTTGGGCGACATCAGTGCAGCACCAAATCGACCATCTGGCGGGGAAGATGTATTTTGACCATCTCTCGCCGCTGAAACGCAAGATGCTGCTGGCCAAGGCCGAAAAATGGGCGAAACGAAATTAGGGGCGCGCGCATGAAAATCGTCTTCATGGGAACCCCCGATTTTTCGGTTCCCATATTACAAGCGCTGGCCGCGCAGCACGAGGTCTTGGCCGTTTATTGCCAACCGCCCCGCCCAGCTGGTCGCGGCAAGGCAGATCGGCCAAGCGCGGTGCATGTGGCGGCCGAGGCGCTGGGCCTGCCCGTGCGTCACCCCGTTTCGTTGAAAGCGGGGCAAGAGCAAGCAGATTTTGCTGCTTTGCAGGCCGATATTGCGGTGGTCGTCGCCTATGGTCTGATCTTGCCGCAGGCGGTGCTGGATGCGCCGCGCATGGGCTGCGTGAATATCCACGCCAGTCTTTTGCCCCGTTGGCGCGGGGCCGCGCCCATTCACCGCGCGATTATGGCAGGCGATGCGCAGACGGGCATTTGCATTATGCAGATGGAGGCGGGGCTGGACACGGGGCCAGTGCTGGCCCGTGCGGCGCTGGACATTGGGCCAACCGAGACGACCGCGCAATTGCATGACCGCCTGTCGGCCTTGGGGGCGCAGATGATTGTGGACACCCTGCCGCGATTGCCCCTGCCCGCCGAAGTGCAGGCGGCCAGCGGCGTGACCTATGCCGCGAAAATCGACAAGTCCGAGGCGCGGGTGAATTGGGCGCTTGCCGCCACGGACATCGTGCGCCAGATCAACGGGCTGTCGCCCTTTCCTGGCGCATGGGTGGATATCGGCGGCGAGCGGCTGAAACTTTTGCGCGCCGCTTTGGCCGATGGCCAAGGCGCGGCGGGCGCGCATTTGGGCGGGTTTGTGGTGGCCTGCGGCGCGGGCGCAGTGCAGGTGCTAGAGGTGCAGCGCGAAGGCAAACGGCGCAGCAGCGCACAAGATTATCTGCGCGGCGCTACCTTGCCCGACGTTCTGCGCTAAAATCCCCCAAACTCCCCCTTATTTTCTGCGCGCGCCTAACCATATGCATAGCAGACACCAAAAGGGGGCCATCCATGTCGATCATCGCGCTGATTATCTTTGGCATTGCGGCGGGGTTCATCGCCACCAAAGTCATGCGGCTGGATGTTGATCTGCCTACGACCATTGCCATCGGCGTGGGCGGCGCGCTGATCGGCGGGCTGGTGCTGCGCGGATTGTCGATGCTGGCAGGGTTGCTGTCGGGCTTTGTCGGCGCCTTTTTGGGCGCGGTTTTGCTGATTTGGGCCTATAAAACCTATATCGCCAAATAACCTAGCTTTGGGCGCGAATAACTTCGCCCAAGCGAAAGGTTTTGCCGCCGGCATCGCTCCATGCGAGGCGGCCGTGCCATGCGGCGAAAATCAGGCCAGCGGCGTTGCGCCCTTTGATCCCGCCGCCCAGACGCTGCGCCAAAATCTCTTCTACCTTGGCGCGATGTGCAAGGGCCGCGCCACGCGCGTTGCTGTCGCGCAGGCTATGGGCCAAAAGGGCGGGGATATCGACCATATCCGATTGCAGTTTAAGAAAGGCTTGCAGGTCTTTTGGACTGTCACCCAAGCTTTCGGTAGCGGCGCTGGCAAGGTGCATCAGGGTCTGCCACCCCGCAACCAAGCTGGCGCTGACCATCGCCGATTGGCTGCCAAAGCGTAACACCAAGGCAGGGGCGGACAGGCCCGTTGCGCCCGCCACTTCGCGGAAGGACACGGCTTTCTCACCCTCGCGCAGCAAACGTTCGCGCACGATGGATAAAATCGCTTCGTCCGAAATGGATTTTTTGCGTGACATGGCCGCATTATGAATAACCGTTCGTTCATTTCAAGCAAAACTTGTAGCATTGCTGGACAGGGGGCGGCAGATTTGCCAAGCTGCGCCGAAATGCACAAAAAGGGCGGCAGGCGATGGATGACGATGATCTAGAAGGCGAGGATTTGGCCGAGGCGATGGGCCGCAAGCCATCCGCCAAACCTTTGCCATCGACGCCAGAAGAGATAGAGGCGCTGATGCGCCGCCAAAAGCGCAACCTGCGCCGTGCTTGGGCCGAAGGGTATCTTTTGGCCGTTTGTGCCATGCTGAAACCCGGGGATTTGGCACTGGATCTGGGCGCGAATATGGGTGTGGTCAGCGACAAATTGGCCGCCACAGGCGCGGATGTGATCGCATACGAGCCTGATCCTTGGGCCTTTGGCAAGCTGCAAGAACGCTTTGCAGGCGTGCCCAATATCACGCTGGTCAATGCCGCCGTTGGGGTAGGCACGGGCACAGTGCGGCTGATGCGGGCCGATAATTTCGCCGCCAATCCCGAAGGCGCAAGCGTGAAAAGCACGATTTTGGACGGCGGGCGGCGGATTGATGAAACAAACTCGGTCGAGGTGCCGCTGCTGGATTTCCCAACCCTGCTAAAGGGCTTTGCCGCCGATCGCGGCGAAGTGGCCTTTGTCAAAATGGATATCGAGGGGGCCGAATTGGATATTCTAGAGGCGATGCACAAAGACGGCCTGTTCGCCCATACCCGCTGCCTTGTGGCCGAAACGCACGAGCGCAAGTTCAAGGATTTGCGCGGGCGGTATAAGGCGCTGCGCGCCGATGTTGCCGCCAATTACCATGCGGGCCGCGTCAACCTTGACTGGATTTAGTGCTATTGCCCCAATCCCTACGCGCTATTTTTTCTTTGGTGCAGCCGCGCGGGGCGGGGTGGATTTATAAACGGGCAACCGCCAGGCCAGCCCGATAGACCCCGCCCGCAAAATCAGCGTCACCGCGGCGCAGATCAGCAGCGCCTGCCCCTGCGCCAGCCCTGCCCAGACCGACACCAGCGCAGCGCCTGCCCCCGCAAAGGCGGCGGTTGCGTAAATCTCGCCCTGTTTCAGCACCAGCGGCACCTCGTTACAAACCACATCGCGCATGAGGCCCCCCAGAACGCCCGTGATGACCCCCATCACCAACACCACGGGCCAAGCCTGCCCCATACCCAGCGCCACCCCAACCCCCGCAGGCACAGCTACGGCAAGCGCGAAGGCGTCTAACCACAAAATCGCGCGATAGCGGCTTTCCAGACGGTGCGCTGTGAAGAATACCGACACAGCCGCCACTACGGCGGCAAGTAGAATTGACGGGTCAGCCACCCAAAAAACCGCATCGCGGTTCAGCAAAACATCGCGGATCGTGCCGCCGCCCACTGCCGTCAGGCAGGCGATAAAGATAAACCCTACGATATCCAACTGGCTGCGCGAGGCAACAAGCGCCCCTGTCAGCGCAAAGACCGCGACCGAGGCGATGTCGAGGATATACAGCAGCGTCATTTTCCTGCCCCCGTTTTGAACGGAGCCATCCCCGCGCGGGCCAACTCGTCTGCGCGTTCATTTTCGGCATGGCCTGCGTGGCCCTTGATCCATTTCCACGTCACGCGGTGCAGGGATTGCGCCGCATCCAAGCGCTGCCAAAGGTCAACATTTTTAACGGGCGCGCCGCCCGCTGTCCGCCAATTCTTGCGCTTCCAGCCGTGGATCCATTCCGTCACGCCATTTTTGACATAGGCGGAATCGGTGATGATGGTCAGATCAGATGGCTTAGTCAGCGCCTCTAGCGCGGAAATTGCGGCCATCAGCTCCATGCGGTTGTTGGTGGTATCGCCTTCGCCCCCCTGAAGGGTGCGTTCCTTGATCACGGCATCCCCTTCGCGCGCCAGCAAGAGCACGCCCCAACCGCCCGGGCCAGGATTGCCCGAACAGGCCCCATCGGTATAGGCGAACAGATCGGGCATTAGTCTGGCTGCACAGCGCGAGATTTGGCGTCGTTTATCGCACCTTTGGGGGTAAAGCGGTGCAACACCTCGATTGCGGCTGTCACGCGGGGGGTGTCAGCCTCGATGGGGAAGGGGGGCAGAGGCAGGGCGCTGCCCTTGGCATCAAAGATTTGCGCCGTGGTTGAACCGCCACCTATGGGCGGCTCGGCCCGCTCTGCAATAGGTTTGGCGGCCAGATCGGCGGCAATGGGGGCAAGGGCGGCTTGCAGATCGGCAAGGTTGTCTGCCGTCAAGGCGTCGGTGCGGGTCGCGCAATCGGGGGCCTCTTCGCCATAGCCTTTGCAATAGCGGGTGGTCACAGTGCCATCGGCGGCAAAGGTAACATCGTAATGCCAAGCATAGGCAGGGGGCAGGCTGCCGCTGTTTTCTGCATAGCGCGCCAGAACATCGGCGGCAAAGGCCGCGCTGGAAAGCAGGCCAAGGACACAGGCAAAGGGAAGTGTTTGGCGCAGGTTCATTTGCAAATCCAAAGGTTTAGGTGAACTGTATAGACAGGCCAAGGCAGGCCAAAACCACGCCCGTCAGCAAGGTGCGCAAGCGCATCCACCACGGCGGGGCGAGGCCCGCACGGGCAAAGGCCCAGTCCAGCGCCAGCAGCGCGGCAAAGCCGATAGCAAGGGTTACTGGCTCTTGCCGGTCTGGCAGAAAGGACGTGAAAAACACCCAAAGCGCGGGCGTGACCGATGCCGCATAGGCCCAAAACCCCGCCTCGCCCTTTGCCGCAAAACCCCACAAAACCCCCGCCATAAAGGCCAAAATGACACGGCCATAGGACAGCATCACCATCTGACCAAAACCTGACAGCGGCAGATTGACCGCGCCCATCGGATAGCTTGGGCGCAAGGCGATCACGGCGGCAGCGGCGATAAAAGGGATTAGGCCCGCAAGACCCAGCAGCAGGGCAGATTTGGGAACTGCTGTCATCGCTCAGGCCCGTTGAAGCGCAAGTTTTACCCCCAGCGCCGCGAAAGACAGCGCAAAGGCGCGGCGCATCCATGTCATGGCGCGCGCACTTTTCAGCAGCGCCTGCCGCCCAGATACCGCAAACAGAATATACAGCCCAAAGGTGGCAAAGGTCATGGCAGTAAAGCCTAAGCCCAATTCCACCAGCGCGGAAAGCCCTGCATCTGCGGGCAGGAACTGGGGAAGAAACGCGACGAAGAACAGGGGCAATTTCGGGTTTAGGACGTTCATTACAATGCCGCGCCAAATAATGCGCTGCGCGGGGATCGGCGCGGCTGGCGCGATCGCCATGCTTCCTTGTTCTTGCAAAACCGCCCATGCCATCCACAAAAGATATGCAACCCCTGCAATTTTGATTGTTTGAAACAGCACGGCGCTGGTGTGCAACACAGCCGCAAGTCCCGCCATTGCTACCGCCAAATGGAAAACAGTGGCTATGGTGCAGCCCAGATTGGCCCAAAGCCCTGCCCGCCAGCCCCCGCCCAATGTGCTGGACAGGGTATAAACCACACCAATGCCAGGACTGATGCAGACAATAAAAGCGGTCAGCAGAAATTCGGCGCTCATACTTTTTCCTCTCGCAGCACGCGGGGCACTTTGAATTCAACGGCTTCGACGGCGGTCTCCACCAGTTCCACAGTCACGTCATAACGGGCGCGAAAGGCGTCTATCACTTCGTTCACCAACACTTCGGGGGCCGATGCGCCTGCGGTCAGGCCCAGCGCACGGATGCCTTGCAGCGCGCGCCAATCAATCTCGGTCGCGCGCTGGATCAACTGCGCATAGGCGCAGCCCGCGTTCGCCCCCACCTCGACCAAACGGCGCGAGTTGGACGAATTCGGCGCGCCGATCACCAAAAGCGCATCAATCTTGCCCGCAATCGCCTTGACAGCGGCTTGGCGGTTGGTGGTGGCATAACAGATGTCTTCTTTATGCGGGCCGACAATGGCCGGAAAGCGCGCCTTCAGGGCCGCCACAATGCCCGCCGTGTCATCTACCGATAGGGTGGTTTGCGTGATATAGGCCAGTTTGCCCGAATCGCGCGGGGCAAGCCGCGCCACATCTTCTGCGGTTTCCACCAGCAAAACCTCGCCCTCGGGCAATTGGCCCATTGTGCCAATCGTTTCAGGATGGCCCGCGTGGCCGATCATCACCATTTGCAGACCCGCCTCATAATGGCGCTGCGCCTCGTTATGCACTTTGGTCACCAGCGGGCAGGTGGCATCGACGGCAATCATATGGCGCGCCTCGGCCTCTGCGGGCACCGATTTTGGCACGCCATGGGCCGAAAACACCACGGGGCGGTCGGTGGGGCATTCGTCAAGCTCTTCGACAAACACCGCGCCTTGGGCGCGCAGGGCATCGACCACGAATTTGTTATGCACAATCTCGTGGCGCACATAGACGGGCGCGCCCCATTTTTGCAAGGCGAGCTCGACGATTTTAATCGCCCGATCCACGCCCGCGCAAAACCCACGCGGGGCAGCAAGGTAAAGGGTCAGGGGGGGAAGCGTGCCCATTGGGGTATCCTTTGCGTTTGGCAAAGTTTAGGCGGACAGCGCGCGCAGGTCTAGGGCCAGTCAATGGAAGGGCCGTGTTTTTACCCCGCCGATTGCTGCCCTATTTGCCGACCGAACCCGCATCCGTTTCATATTCGGGACGCGGCTCGCGCGGGGGGCGGCCGATGACATCGCGCAACTCGTCCAGCTCGATGAAGTTATCGCACTGGCGGCGCAGCTCGTCCGAAATCATCGGCGGCTGGCTGCGGATGGTCGACACGACCGAAACCCGCACCCCTTGGCGCTGCAGGCTTTCGACCAGCGGGCGGAAATCGCCATCGCCCGAAAACAGCACGATATGGTCAACATGCGGGGCAAGTTCCATCGCGTTGACGGTCAACTCGATGTCCATATTGCCCTTAACCTTACGGCGGCCCATCGAATCGGTGTATTCCTTGGCGTTCTTGGTCACCATCGTGAAGCCGTTGTAATTCAGCCAATCGACCAAGGGGCGCAGGGGCGAATATTCGTCGTTTTCCAGCAGCGCTGTATAGTAAAACGCACGCAACAGCTTGCCGCGGCGCAAAAATTCTTGGCGCAGCAGCTTATAGTCAATATCAAAACCCAGTGATTTTGAAGCGGCGTAAAGGTTCGAGCCATCGATAAAAAGGGCAAGCCTCTCGTCTTTGTAAAACACAGAACTCTCCGTAAGCTTGCTTTTCGCCTAGGCCAAAGCGACATTGAATAGGTGGACAAAGGATGGATGTCGGCAGCCTATAGCATGGCTAAATTTAACCGCAAGGATTAAGGTTTGCTGCAACCAGATGTTTGATTTGTGACGTAAGGGAAGTTTGCGCGATGGATGTGCTGATCGCCTTGGGCGGGAACTTGGACTTTGGCGCTGTGCCGCCGCAAGAAACGCTGATCCAAGGGCTGAAAGATCTTGAAAATATGGGTCTTTTTGTGGTTGCACGCAGCGGTTTTTACCAGACCCCTGCCTTTCCTGCGGGCGCTGGCCCTGATTATATCAATGCGGCTGCACTGCTGCGGGTTGAGGGAAATTATTCTGCGCCACAGCTTTTGGCCGCGCTGGCCGAGGTTGAAAATATGCATGGTCGCCAAAGGGTGCAGCGCTGGGGCGGGCGAACGTTGGACATCGACCTTTTGGCGATGGAAGGCCGCGTCAGCCCCAACACAGAGGTGTTTCACCATTGGGCCGATCTACCTTTGAACCTGCAATTGCAGACCACGCCCAGCGAGGTGATTGTGCCGCACCCGCGTCTGCACGAGCGTGCCTTTGTGCTGGTGCCATTGATGGATATTGCGTCCGATTGGTGCCACCCGATTTATGGCAAGACGGTGCGGCAGATGCTGGCGGCCCTGCCTCTGGGCGATTTGGGCAGCGTGATTGCGCTGGCGGACTGAAAGCGCGCGATTATCTGCTTGTCAATCCGCGATTTCCTGCCTAAGTAGGCGCTTTCAAAGCCCTTCCACAATTGGAGAGTTCTTATGGCCCGCGTGACGGTAGAAGATTGCGTTGATAAAGTGCCCAATCGGTTTGAATTGGTCATGCTGGCCTCGCACCGCGCGCGCGAGATTCAGTCGGGCTCTGCCCCAACGGTTGACCGCGACAATGACAAGAACCCCGTTGTGGCGCTGCGCGAGATTGCCGAAGAAACGCAACTGGCCGAAAGCCTACGCGAGCGGATGATCGAAAGCTTCCAAACCCAGATCGAGGTGGACGAGCCTGAAGACGATCAGATGGCGCTGCTGATGACGGGCGATATCGACCGCCCCGCACAAGATGATATGTCCGAAGAAAAACTGCTGCGCGCCTTGATGGAAGCGCAGGGGGATAACTAACTAGGGCAGGTGGGGCGATGGGGCCCATCGGGGCAAACAGATGATCGACGTCGAAGACCTGATCGCCCTGGTTCGTAACTATAATCCGCGCAGCAATTCTGACCTGATTCGCATTGCCTATTTCTATGGGCGCGAAATGCATGACGGCCAGTTTCGCAAATCGGGCGAGCCGTATTTTACCCATCCTGTCGCCGTTGCCGCCATTTTGACCGAACAGCATTTGGATGATGCAACCATCATCACCGCGCTGCTGCACGACACCATCGAAGACACCAAGTCCACCTATACGGAAATTGAACGCCTGTTTGGCGGCGAGGTGGCCGAATTGGTCGATGGCGTGACCAAGCTGACCAATTTGCAACTGTCCTCGACCGAAAGCCAGCAGGCCGAAAATTTTCGCAAGCTGTTTATGGCCATGTCGAAAGACCTGCGCGTTATTCTGGTCAAGCTTGCCGACCGTCTGCACAATATGCGCACCATCAAATCGATGAAGCCCGAAAAGCAGGCCCAAAAGGCGCGCGAGACGATGGAGATTTACGCCCCCCTTGCAGGACGCATGGGGATGCAATGGATGCGCGAAGAATTGGAAGACCTGTCCTTTCGCGTGATAAACCCCGAAGCGCGCGGCTCGATCATCCGCCGTTTTCTGACCCTGCAGCGCGAGGCGGGCGATGTCGTGCATAAAATCACCGCCGATATCACCAGCGAATTGGAAAAGGTGCAGATCGACGCCTCGGTCTATGGGCGCGCGAAAAAGCCCTATTCGATTTGGCGCAAAATGCAGGAAAAGGATCTGGCCTTTTCCAACCTGTCCGACATTTACGGCTTTCGCGTGATTTGCCGCGATGTGGAAGATTGCTACCGCATTCTGGGCGTGATCCACCGCCGCTGGCGCGCCGTGCCGGGGCGGTTTAAGGACTATATCAGCCAGCCCAAAACCAACGGCTATCGGTCTATCCACACCACAGTTTCGGGCCGCGATGCCAAGCGGGTCGAGGTGCAAATCCGCACGCGCGAGATGCACGAAGTGGCCGAGGCGGGGGTGGCCGCGCATTGGTCTTACCGCGAAGGCGTGCGCGCCAAGAACCCCTTTGCCGTCGATCCTGCGCGCTGGATCGCGTCAATGACCGAACGTTTGGACGAGGGGGACACCTCGGAATTTTTGGAAAACGTCAAGCTAGAGATGTATTCAGACCAAGTGTTTTGCTTTACGCCAAAGGGCGATGTGATCCAGTTGCCGCGCGGGGCCACGCCCTTGGATTACGCCTATTCCATCCACACCCGTATCGGAAATTCTTGCGTGTCGGCCAAGATCGACGGCATCCGCGTGCCGCTGTGGACGCGCCTGAAAAACGGCCAATCGGTGGAAATTATCACCGCCGAAGGGCAAAAACCCCAAGTCAGTTGGATAGACATTGTGACCACGGGCCGCGCCAAGGCGGCTATTCGGCGGTCTTTGCGCGAAGAAGATCGCGGGCGCTTTGTGCGTTTGGGCCAAGAACTGGCGCGCGCGGCCTTTGAACATGTCGGCAAAAAGGCGACCGATAAGGCGCTGCGCACCGCGGCCAAAATGCTGGGCTTCAGCGACGAGGACGATCTGCTGGCCGCTTTGGGCAGCGCCGAATTGACAGCGCGCCGCGTGGTCGAGGTGCTGTATCCCGAACTTTCTGCAAAAGCGGGCGACGAGGTGGACAGCACCCGCGCCGTTGCGGGCCTGACGGCCGATCAAAACTTTGCCCGCGCACCTTGCTGCCAGCCTTTGCCGGGAGAGCGGATTGTCGGCATCACCTATCGCGGGCGCGGGGTTTTGGTGCATTCCATCGATTGCCCCGCACTTGCCGAACTGGAACAGCAAACCGACCGCTGGGTCGATCTGCATTGGCATTCAGGGCGGCACGCGGCGGTGAACACCGTCACGCTGGACGTGGCCATTGCCAATGACACGGGCGTTCTGGGCCGCATCTGCACCCTTGTAGGCGAGCAAAAGGCCAATATATCTGATCTGCGGTTTACCGAAAGAAAACCCGATTTTTATCGACTTTTCATCGACGTGGACTTGCGCGATGTCGAACACTTGCACATGGTGATGACGGCGCTAGAGGCAGAGACGGATGTAGCGCAGGTCACCCGTCACAGAGATGTCACGCGCAAGCCGTAGGAGGCGGCGAGAGGCAATGAAGAAAGTAGGGCAGCGTGGTATTTAAGCGCGCAAAACCATTGGGCTGGGGGGCGTGGCTGCTGGAAATGGTCTACCCGCGCGGCGGTTTCGTGCGCGCGACGCGCTATGTTATGCACCGCATGTCGCGCCTGCCCGATGACCCTTACCGTGTGGCGCGCGGCGTTTTTGCGGGCTTTATGGTTGGGTTTTTGCCGCTTCCTGGGATGCAATTCATCGCCGCTTGGGCTGCGGCCAAACTGATGCGCGGCAATATTCTGGCCGCTTTGCTGGGCACGTTTAACACCAACCCCGTGACAACGCCGTTCTTTGCGGTCTTCGCGCTGTCCTTCGGGCACTGGATTATGGGCATCGAGGCCCCTTTGTCCGCGCGCGGCATTGGCCATGCCTTTGCCCATGCCGGCGAAGATTTGTGGTTCAATTTTGTAGCGATTTTTACCGAAGATAAAATGCAATGGGGCGGTTTGCTGCGATTTTGGCATGATATCTACGTGCCCTATTTTATTGGGGCGTTTATCGCGGGCTTTGTGATTTCGGCCATCGCTTATTACCTGACGATCCCGATTGTGCAGGCCTATCAAAAGGCCCGCGCCGCCAAATCGGAAGAGCGTAGCGAAAAGCGGGGGCGGTTGCGCGCGGCAGTCGCTGCGGCCGCGGCGGCGGCGGCAGCGCGGGTAAAGCCAAAGCGCGAGGGCGAAGAGGACGCAAACCATGACACCACAGACTAAACTTCGCCTTGGCGTGAACATCGATCACGTCGCCACCCTGCGCAACGCGCGGGGCAGCGCTTGGCCAGACCCGCTGCGCGCCGCCCTTTTGGCCGAGGCTGCGGGCGCCGATGGCATTACCGCCCATCTGCGCGAAGATCGCCGCCATATTCGGGATGCGGATATGGACGCTTTGCGCGCGGGCATTGGCATTCCGCTGAATTTCGAATGCGGGGCGACCGACGAAATGCAGGCGATTGCCCTGCGTTTGAAACCCCATGCGGTGTGCTTGGTTCCCGAAAAGCGGCAGGAGCGCACCACCGAGGGCGGCCTTGATGTGGCAGGCGACGAGGCCCGCCTTGCCGCCTATATCGCCCCTCTGCGGGATGCAGGCTGCCGGGTGTCAATGTTTATCAGCCACGATCCCGCGCAAATCCGCGCCTCTGCCCGCATCGGGGCGGCGGTGGTGGAATTGCACACGGGGCTTTATTCCGACCTACATGCCGAGGGGCGCGAAGCCGATGCAGAGGCCGAATTGCAGGCCCTGCAAAATGGCGCGGCGCTTGCCCATTCCTTGGGCCTAGAGGTGCATGCAGGCCACGGGCTGACCTATGATAACGTCACTCCCATCGCAGCTATTCCACAGGTGATGGAGTTGAACATCGGCCATTTCCTGATTGGCGAAGCCGTCTATCTGGGCCTTGGCCCCGCGATTGAGGAAATGCGCAGGCTGATGGATTTGGCGCGGGCGGGTTAGGCCATTATGCGGGTGTGATATGATTTTGGGCATCGGAACCGACCTTGCCAATATCGAGCGGATCCAAGGCACGCTAGACCGCTTTGGCGACCGCTTTCGCAACCGCGTCTTTACCCCGCTGGAACAGGCCAAAGCGGCGTCGCGCCCACATGGCGAGGCCGCCACCTATGCCAAACGCTGGGCCGCCAAAGAGGCCTGTTCCAAGGCGCTGGGCACGGGGCTTGCGATGGGAATTTCGTGGATTGATATGGCGGTGTCCAACCTATCCACGGGCCAGCCTGTGATGCACCTAACGGGCTGGGCAGCCGAACGTTTGGCCGAAATGACCCCCGTAGGCCATCAGGCGATTGTGCATGTGACCTTGACCGATGATCACCCTTGGGCGCAGGCCTTTGTCGTCATCGAAGCGCGGCCGATTGCCGAGGCCGCCCCGAAAACTTGACTTAAAGCCCGCGCGCGCGCATGAAGCGGCAGCATTTTACAGGAGCGCCTGATGGCCAGCACCGCAAAAGAAGAGACTTGGGTTGATACGGTGAAAACCGTGGTCTGGGCGCTGCTGATCGCGGGCACCTTTCGCACGCTGTTCTTTCAACCGTTCTGGATCCCGTCAGAATCGATGAAATCGACCTTGCTGATTGGTGATTTTATCTTTGTGAACAAAATGGCCTATGGCTATTCGAAATATTCCTGCCCCTTTGCGATTTGCCCATTATCGGGGCGCATTTTGGCCAGCGAACCCCAGCGCGGCGATGTGGTGGTGTTTCGCCACCCCCATAACGGCAGCGATATGGTCAAACGTCTGATCGGCCTGCCCGGCGATCAGATTCAGGTGAAACAGGGTATCCTTTACATCAACGGCGCGATGGCCCCGCAAGTGGCCGATGGTGTGTTTGAAGAGATCAACGAGGCCCAAGGCCCAATGCGCAACCGCCCTGCCTGCGCCAATGCGCCGCTGGACGATGGTGCAATCTGCCAAAAGCCGCGCGCGATTGAAACCCTGCCCGAAGGCAAAACTCACGCCGTTTTGAACATTGCCGACGGGATGGGCGCGGATGACACGGGCATTTTCACCGTGCCCGAAGGCAATTACTTTATGATGGGCGATAACCGCGACAATTCGCTGGACAGCCGGTTTGATCCTGCCAGCGGCGGGGTAGGCTTTGTGCCTGCCGAATATCTGCTGGGCCGCGCGGATCGGGTGATGTTTTCATCTGCAGGCACGTCGATGCTGATGTTCTGGACATGGCGGATGGATCGTTTCTTCCATGCGGTGCAATAGCGCGCGATGGCGTTTTTGGCGGCCATCTTCAGCTTTTCTGGCACGTCGGGTCAGCGTGCCGCGCTGATTGCGTGGCTGGCGGCGCTTGCGGCGCAGGTCGGATTGCAGGTGCTATCAGAATTGACCCCAAACAATGTGCGGTTTTTCTTTCCGATCTTGGGGCTGGCGATTGTGGGTCTGGCCGCGACGATGGCGCGGCGTTTGCATCACGCGGGCTATTCGGGGCGCTGGGCGATTGCATCGGTTGTCCCTCTGCTGGGCCTGATTGCGGGGCTGCTGATTGTGCTGCTGCCCGAACGGCGCGCACGGCTGTGGGCCAATAATGGTGCGCGCATTGTGGGCTATCTGGCGATCGCAGTGTTTTTGGGCCTGTGCCTGTGGCGCGTGTGGTGGACGCCGTTTTGGATTGCCAGCGAAAGCATGAAGCCCGCGCTGCTGATCGGCGACTATGTTGTCGCGCGGGCGGCTGTGGGCGCCGATGTGCAGCGCGGCGATGTTGTGATGCTGCGTCACCCGCTGGATGGGCAGGTGGTTGTCAAACGGGTCATCGCCTTGGGCGGCGATCTTGTTGCACTTCGCGGCGGCAAACTGTGGCTGAACGGCGCAGAACTGGTGCAACTGCCGCAAGGCGAGTTTAGCGAAATCATGGCCCCGCAAGGCCCCGATCAGTTGCGCCCACGCTGCGAAAACGGGCTTGTGGGCGAGGGGATGGAATGTCGCAAATCGCGCCTGCGCGAGGCGCTGCCAGATGGGCGCAGCTATGATGTGCTGAACATCGACGCGGCGGGCGCGGGCGACGAATTTGCCGAAATAGCCGTGCCTGCGGGGCAGATGTTTTTGCTGGGCGACAACCGCGACAACAGCTTGGACAGCCGCTTTGACGTTGGGGTTGGCGGGCTGGGGCTGGTTGCGCAAGATCGCGTTTTGGCCGTGGCGCGGCGGGTGCTGTTTTCCTCGCAGGGGCGCTATATCGTGGATTTTTGGAACTGGCGGTTGGGGCGCATCATGCGCGAGGTGCAGTAAATGCGGCTATCGGGCGAGTTACGGGCGTTTGAGGCGCGCATTGGCCATGTCTTTGGGCAAAGCGCGTTTTTGCTGCGCGCCGTTACCCACGCCTCTTTGGCCAGCCCAACGCGGCCCGACAATGAACGGTTAGAGTTTTTGGGTGACCGTATTTTGGGCCTTGTTATGGCCGAGGCGTTATTTCAGGCAGATACCAAGGCCAGCGAGGGCCAGCTTGCGCCACGGTTCAACGCGCTGGTGCGTAAGGAAACCTGCGCCGAGGTTGCCCGCGACATTGGCCTTGGTGATGTGCTGAAACTGGGGCGGTCGGAAATGATGTCGGGCGGGCGGCGGCGCGATGCGCTGCTGGGCGATGCGATGGAAGCGGTGATCGCCGCTGTCTATCTGGACGCTGGTTTTGACGCCGCGCGCGCATTGGTATTGCGGCTGTGGGGCGGGCGGATTGGCGGCGTGGCCGAGGACGCGCGCGATGCCAAATCTGCCCTGCAAGAATGGGCGCAGGGGCGCGGCATGGCGACCCCCAGCTATACCGAACTTGCCCGCTCTGGCCCTGATCACCAACCCGTCTTTACCGTCGAAGTGCGCCTTGAAAACGGCGAGGCCGAACGCGCTGAGGCGGGTTCCAAACGTATTGCCGAACAGGCAGCAGCGCGGGCATTGCTGGCGCGGTTGGAAGGTATCGCTTAACTGTCCACCTTAGGTGGCCATTGGCCTTTTTGCCGCGCATCGGCCCGCCACAGAAGTTTGCGCGCTTCGGGTGTTTCAAACTGGCGATATTTGCCGCCTGAAAACTTTGGCCAATCAATCGCCATGCCCGCCTTGACCATTTCGGCCGACAAATCGCGCCCATCGGGCAAATAGCAGGTTGCCACCTCGCGGGCATAAGTTTGCTCCCCATGAAATTCAGCTGTAATGATTTGGCCTTTGGTCAGGTTGACAAGTTTCCACTTGGCATTCTTTCCGTAAGGGTGATCCATTTCTGGTGCATCAATGCCTGCAAGGCGAATGTTTAGCCCATCAATGACGATTGTATCTCCATCAACAACCCAAGTGCGACCGCTGATTGTAGTCACCCGCTCGGTGATTGGCTGCGACGTTGTCGACCAATCGATTTCCTTGCGGCTGGGGGTTAAGTTCGGTCTGTAAAGATCGGAGCGGGGTCGATTGTGGTGGCGCTTACGTGGCTTTAGAAACCAAGCAGCGGCAATGATCGTCAGCAATAAAAATGGGAAAAGCTGTTCCATAACTCACCCGAAAAACTCCCTTCCTTTTAGGTTGCCAAGTTTTTCCGAGGCGGTCAAAACCAAATGACTTGGCGAGGCTTGTCAAATCATCTAGCCCCCGCCCCCCTTTTGCAGTATGCGGCAGGCTGATCACCGAGAGGTTCCGATGACTGACACCACCACCCCCACCCGCGCAGGATTTGTGGCGCTGATTGGCGAGCCGAATGCGGGCAAGTCGACGCTGCTGAACCGCATGGTCGGGGCCAAGGTGTCGATTGTCACGCATAAGGTGCAGACCACGCGAACGCGCATTCGCGGTGTCGCGATGGAAGGGGCAAGCCAGATCGTCTTTGTTGACACGCCCGGCCTGTTTCGCCCGCGCCGCAGGCTTGACCGCGCGATGGTCAAGGCGGCATGGGGCGGGGCGGCGGATGCGGATGTGATCGTGCTGCTAATCGAGGCGCAGCGCGGGCTGACCGAAGGCGCGGCCAGCATCATCGAGCGGATGCGCGACCAGATCCCGCAAGGGCGGCCCGTGGCGCTGGCGATCAACAAGATCGACCGCGTGCGCGCCGAGGTGCTGCTGGCGCTGGCGGAAAAGATGAACGAGGCCTTTGGCTTTGTGAAAACCTTTATGATTTCTGCCGAAAAGGGCTATGGCGTGCAGGATCTAAAGGAATGGCTTGCAGCCGAGGTGCCGCTTGGCGCGTGGTTTTACCCCGAAGACCAGCTTGCCGATATGCCGATGCGGATGATCGCGGCGGAAATGACCCGCGAAAAGCTAACCCTGCGGTTGCACGAAGAACTGCCCTATCAGTTGACCGTAGAAACCGAAAACTGGGAAGATAAGCCCGATGGCAGCACCCGGATTGACCAAGTGGTTTATGTCGCGCGCGATGGGCATAAGGGCATTGTTCTGGGCAATAAGGGCGAGACGATTAAGTCAATCGGCCAGTCTGCCCGCGCCGAGATTTCCGAATTTTTGGGCCGCACAGTGCATTTGTTCTTGCAGGTGAAAGTGCGGCCAAATTGGTTGGAAGAACCAGAGCGGTTCACGGAAATGGGGCTGGAGTTTCGCGATGGCGATGCCTAAGGCGATGCCTTTCGCAGGCGGCGGACGCTGCGCGGCGGATGTTTTCCCCAATATGAAAGCCGCATGAGCAGCGCGCGCCTAACGGCTGGTCTTTGGGTTTCGGCCTATCTGAACCGATTGCGGTTGGCGGGGATTGCCGCCTATGTCATGGCCAAGGGCGATGCCACGGCGGGGGCACTGGTGGTGAAAGTCGCCACGATGGACGGGGCGGCGCGGCTGTTCGAGAGGCGGTTTGATCTGGAACAGGATCGCAGGATTTGGACGGTTTTGGCATCAGGGGTCGAGGGCGAGATGGACGCCATTCTGACCCGCGCCCGCGCGCGCGACCGCGATTTATGGGTGATCGAGATTGAAGATCGCGCGGGGCGGCATTTGCTGGACGAAGAGGGGCTGGACTAGCGCGCGCCATCGCGCAAAACTGGCGCGATGGAATGGCACAGCGAAGGCGCGATATTGTCCATGCGCCCGCATGGCGAAAGCGCCGCGATCATCGAAGTTTTGACGGCGCTGCATGGGCGTCATGCGGGGGTGGTGCGCGGCGGTGCCTCGCGACGTATGGCGGCGCATTTGCAGGCAGGAAGCCAAGTGTCGGTGACTTGGCGCGCGCGTTTGGGCGAACATATGGGGGCCTTTGCCATAGAGCCGATCCGCGCGCGGGCGGGGATTTTAGGCGATGCCGTGGCCCTTGCAGGGTTAAATTCCGTCTGCGCCCTGCTGCGGGTGGCCTTGGCCGAACGCCAACCTTTGGGCGCGTTTTACGGCCAGACAATCGCGCTCTTGGATGCGATGGAGGCGGGGCGCGATTGGCCGCCTGATTATCTGCGCTGGGAGCGGGATTTGCTGGAGGTGTTGGGTTTTGGCCTTGATCTTGTCAGTTGCGCGGTGACGGGCGGGCGCGAAGATTTGGTGTTTGTTAGCCCCAAATCGGGCCGCGCCGTCAGCCGCATCGGCGCGGGCGATTGGGCCGACCGTTTGTTGCCCTTGCCTGCGGGGATGTTGGGGCAGGGGCCAATTGCGCCCGATGAGGTGGTGCAGGGGCTGGCCTTGACGGGACATTTTTTGAACCGTGGGTTAGAGGCGGTTCTCAGCGGCCGCCCCCTGCCGCAGGCCCGCGCGCGGCTGATCCAACACTTGGCGCGAATGGCGCAATCCTCGTCGCAGATCATCTAGACGCTGCCCAAAGGGGCGGGCATTTTGAAGCATGGCCCTGAAATACCAATCATTAGAATTGCAGCGCGCGGCGGGGATGCACCCTGCGCCAAAGCTGCAGCATTTCGCCATTCTGTCGGCGCTGGATGCGCTGGTGCGGGGCACGCTGATTTCGACCATTCCGATTGCGGTCTACGATGCCTTCGGCTCGGCGCAGAACCTTTCGACGGTGTATTTCATAGCGGGCGTTATCACATTGATCTGGGGGTTGTTGGTGCCCCGTATGACGCAGCTTTGGCCAAGGCGCTGGGTGTATGTGGGGGGCACGGTGCTGTATCTGCTGGCGATGGGTCTGTTTATTGGTGGCACGCAAGACACGGTTCAAGTTGGGATTTTGGTGATGGGCATGGCCACTGTCACCTGTTTTGTGTGCTTGAACGCTTATGTCTTGGACTATGTCCCAAGGGCTGAACTGGGGCGCACGCAAAGTTTGCAGATGGTCTATGCCGCCGTGCCTTGGGCGGTTGGCCCCCTAAGCGGGGTGTGGATGCGCCATCTGTGGGACCCGTTGCCGTTTATGGTGGCGGCCTGCCTTGCAGCTTTGCAGATGGGGGTGTTTTTGTATTTGCGGCTGGGCAATGGGCGGCAGATTGCGCGGGCCAAGGGGCCTGCGGTGAACCCGCTTGCCTATTTGAACAGGTTCTTTGCCCAGCCGCGCCTGATTGCGGGCTGGATGTTTGCTGTTATCCGCAGCTGCGGTTGGTGGGTTTATGTGGTGTATCTGCCCGTGTTTTGCATTGAAAACGGGCTGGGGGAAAGCACGGGCGGGGCGCTGCTGTCTGTGTCGAACGCCAGTCTGCTTATCTCGCCCTATATGGCGGGATGGGCGCGGCGGGCTTCGGTGCGCATCAGCTTGCGCGCGGCTTTGGCCTATACGGGGGTGTTGTTTGCATTGGCTGCCTTCGCCTCGCCCCTGCCAATACTGACGGCGGCGCTGCTGTTTCTTGCCTCTTTTGGGTTGGTGATGCTGGATGTGGTGGGGGGGCTGCCGTTTATGATGTCGGTCAAACCCAGCGAGCGGGCCGAGATGGCCGCGGTCTATTCCAGCTTTCGCGATGTGTCGGGCATTGCAACGCCAGCAGCGGCATGGGCGGTGCTGTGGGTTGCGCCACTGGCGGGGATTTTCGCGGCGGCAGGATTGGCCTTTGGCGCGGCGTTTGCAGTGGCGGGGCGCGTCCATCCACGGCTGGGCGCGCTGCGACCGTCTCGCGGCGGGCAGTAGCGCCCTAAACCTCGCCGTTCGCAATCAGCCATTCGGCGGTGGCGCGCAAACTGCCTTCGGGAGAGATAAAGCGCATGTCCAATTCTTTGCGCGCGCGTAGGTTTGACACTTGGTAAAGGCGGCCAATACGGCTGACCAGACTGCGCATTTCAGGATCGAACACCGCAATCAGCCGCACCATAAACGCAGGCGCAACGCGGGTTGCAATCTTGCGGCTTGGGTAGGCTTTTTTCAGCACAACGCCCATTTCGGGAACGCTGATTGTGCCTGCCACGCAGGGAAAGCGGCGTTTGGCGGTTTCGGGCCGCTGCAGCGCGCGCAGATGCGCCTCGGCCAAATCACGTACATCGACGCAGGTAAACCCGACAAAGGGCAGCATCCAATCTGTGCCGCGCAGCACCCGCGCGACGATGCCAACCGAGGTGCCGTAATGCCGATCCAACGGAGGCCCCAGAATAAGGCCTGGGTTCAGCACGGTCAGGGCCATGTCGTTTTGCAAGGCAAAGTCCCAAGCGGCACGTTCCGCCAAAGTCTTGCTTTTGGTGAAGGGCAAAATTTCGGGGTCATCCAAACGGCACCAATCGGTTTCATCCATCAAACCGCGTTTGTAGATGTCAATCATCGCCGCAGATGCCGATGTGACAATCGCACGGTTTATGCCAGCCGCTTTCGCCGCAGCCAAAGCGCGCTGCGTTCCCTCGACAGCGGTGCGCACCAGCAATGTTTCTTCGCTGGGCTGGGCACCCGGAAAGGGCGAGGCAGTGTGGATGATCGCGCTTGCGCCTTCCATCGCCTCGACCCAGCCGTCATCGTGCAGCAGGTCAAGTTGCACAAATCGCAGGCGTGACAGCGCCCCCTCATCCAGATGGGGGGCAAGGGCCGCGCGCACTTCATCTGCGCGTGTCATATCGCGCAGCGTCCCGCAAACAGCATATCCCGCTGCAAGCAGTTTAAGCGCGATGTGCTTGGCCACATAGCCCGTCACACCGGTAAGGACGACTGTATCAACCATAGGTTACCCCGTTTGCAGCCTTATAGGCAGGCAAAGGCCCGAAAGAAAGGGGCAAGACGCAGGTGCATTTTGCGCGGAAAAGGCGCGCGTGACGGGGGCAATTAGTCCAGCAGACGGCGCGCGATCACCTGCGCCTGAATTTCTGCTGCGCCTTCAAAAATGTTCAGGATGCGGGCATCGCACAAGACGCGGCTGATTTTATATTCCAGCGCAAAGCCGTTGCCGCCGTGGATTTGCAGGCTATTGTCCGCCGCTGCCCAAGCCACCCGCGCACCCAGCAGCTTTGCCATCCCCGCCTCAAGGTCGCAGCGCAGCCCCGCGTCTTTTTGGCGGGCGGAAAAATAGGTCAGCTGCCGCGTTACCATGATTTCGACGGCCATCATCGCCAATTTGCTGGCCACGCGGGGAAATTCGGCCAGCGATTTGCCAAATTGCTTGCGGGTTTGGGCATAATCCAGCCCCAGTTCCAACGCCGATTGCGCCACACCAACGGCGCGGGCGGCGGTTTGGATGCGGGCGGACTCAAAGGTTTGCATCAACTGCTTGAAACCCTGCCCTTCCACCCCGCCCAGCAGGTTTTCGCGTTTGACCTTAAACCCATCAAAGCCCAGTTCGTATTCCTTCATACCGCGATAGCCCAGCACTTCAATCTCGCCGCCAGTCATGCCGGGGGTGGGAAAGGGGGCCTCATCCGTGCCTGGGGTTTTCTCGGCCAGAAACATCGACAGGCCGCGATAATCGGTTGTCGCGGGGTCGGTGCGGGCCAGCAATGTCATCACATGCGTGCGGGCGGCGTGGGTGATCCACGTTTTGTTGCCCGTGATGGTATAGCCATCATCGCCCAGCACCGCGCGGGTGCGCAGGCTACCCAAATCGCTGCCTGTGCCCGGTTCGGTAAAGACGGCGGTTGGCAGAATTTCCCCGCTGGCGAGTTTCGGCAACCACTGCGCCTTTTGCGCATCTGTGCCGCCGCACAGGATCAATTCGGCAGCAATTTCCGTGCGCGTGCCCAGACTGCCGACGCCAATATAGCCGCTCGACAGCTCTTCCGACACCACCACCATCGATTCTTTTGACAGGCCAAAGCCGCCAAACTCTTCGGGAATGGTCAGGCCGAACACGCCCATTTCGGCCAGTTTTTGGATGATCTCCATCGGGATCAAGGCGTCTTGCAAATGCCAATCATGCGCATGGGGGATCACCTCATCCTCGGCAAAGCGGCGGAATTGGTCGCGGATCATGTCAAGTTCTTCGCCAAGCCCGACATTGCCAAAGGTCGCGCGGCCATGGTTGTCTTGCATCATTTGCGCCAGCGCCATGCGGGCGGCTTGGGTGTTGCCCTGCGCGATCAACAGGGCACTTGCGGCCTTGGGTGTGGCCGTGATGCCCATATCTGACAGGCGCACAATCTCGCCTTGGCTCATCGGGATGCCGCCAAAGATTTGTGCCAGATACTCACCGAATGCGATCTGGTGGATCAGCGCCTCGATCTGGCCAAACTGGCCCGCATCCGATAGCGCCTGCGCCCAAGTTTGCATTTGCCGCAGGGCCTGCGCATAGGTCGCCAGCCACGCGGCACCATGCGCGGCGGTCTGGTTCGCTTCCAGCAGGGCCGCATCAGGTTTGCCGCCGGGCGCGCAAAGCGCGCGCAGCGCAGCCTTGGCCTCGTCAAAAATCGCCTCTGCTTCGGCCGCAGCACGCGCGGTTGTGGCCAAAAGATCATCAATCACGGCGGTTTGGGGCATTTGCTGACCATCATGCGGCATGGGGACACCTTGGGCTGGGTTGCGATTCTGCATCTGCGAAGGGATAAAGCTTTCGCAACTGCAGCGCAATAAGATTTCGCAATGATGCACGCATTTGTTCTAAAATGTCGCAGCGGATTGCGCCTCGCCATCCCCGCCGCGCCTCGCTATCCTGACAATAGAGGGGCGATATGGGCGATTTCATCACGGCAATCAGCGGTCAAGAATTGGTGCTGGCACTGGCGGTTACGCTGTTTGCGGGCTTTGTCAAAGGTGCGGTTGGCTTTGCCATGCCGCTGATCATAATGGGGGCTTTTTCGGCCTTTTTGCCGCCAGAATTGGCGCTGGCAGGGCTGGTTTTGCCGACGCTGACATCCAACATCAGCCAAGCGTTTCGCCAAGGCCCCCGCGCCGCAGGCGATACTGCGCGGAAATACTGGCGGATTTTGGTGGCAACCATCGTGTTCATCCCCATATCGGCGCAGTTTTTCTGGGCCATCCCGCAAAGCGCGTTTCTGGTGCTGCTGGGCCTGCCGATCACCGCCTTTGCGGGGGCGCAACTGGCGGGCGTGCCGCTGTCCCTGAACCTGCAGCACAAGGCCAAGGCGGAATGGATTTCGGGCATCATCGGTGGGCTTTACGGCGGGGTGTCGGGCATCTGGGGGCCGCCGCTGATTGTCTATCTTTTGTCGACCAAGACCGACAAGGTTGAAACTGTCCGCGTGCAAGGCGTGGTTTTTCTGATCGGGGCCTGCGTGCTGCTGGCGGCGCATTTACAATCGGGATTGCTGACCGTCCCCGCCTTAACCTTTTCGGCGCTGCTGGTGCTGCCCGCGCTGATCGGCCAAGCGGCAGGCTTTTCGCTGCAAGACCGCCTTGATCAAACTCGCTTTCGCCGCGCAACCCAAGTGCTTTTGGTGCTGACGGGGTTAAACCTGATCCGTCAAGCGCTGATGTAACTGTGCGCAAATGAACAGGGGCTGCGGCTTTGCTTGGTGGCGGCGCGGCGCTATGGTGTCGCAAATATAGGAGCGATAGATGCAAATCGAGATGGGCCTTGATACCTTTGGCGATGTGACAAAGGATGCAAGTGGCGCGGATATGCCGATGGACGCGGTGCTGCGCGATGTGGTGGCGCAGGCGGTTTTGGCCGATCAGGTCGGCGCGCATTTCATTGGTCTGGGCGAACATCACCGCAGCGATTTCGCCATCTCCTCGCCCGAAGTGATTCTGGCCGCCATCGCCGCGCAGACCAAAACCATTCGCCTTGGCACGGCGGTGACGGTTCTGTCATCGGATGATCCGATCCGTGTGTTTCAACGCTTTTCCACGCTGAACGCGCTGTCCAATGGGCGGGCCGAGGTGATTTTGGGGCGCGGGTCTTTCACCGAAAGCTATCCGCTGTTTGGCTATGATCTGGGTGATTACGAGGTGCTTTTTGAAGAAAAGCTCGACCTTTTTGCCAAGCTGGTGCGGCAGGAAACGGTGACATGGTCGGGTCAAACCCGCCTGCCGCTGACGGCGCAAAAAGTGTATCCACCGCTGGGGCCGCAGGGGCTGACCACTTGGGTTGGGGTGGGCGGCAGTCCGGAATCGGTGGTGCGCGTGGTGCGCCAAGATCTGCAACTGATGTTGGCGATCATTGGCGGCGACCCACGCCGCTTTGCCCCCTATATCGACCTATACCACCGCGCTTGCGCCCAGCTTGAACGCCAAGTGCGCCCCATTGGCATACACTCCCCCGGTTTTTTGGCCGAAACGGACGAGGCCGCGCAAGAGATCCTGTGGCCGCACTATCAATCCATGTTTGGCCGCATCGGGCGCGAGCGCGGCTGGCCCCCCACAACCAAAGAACGCTATTTGGACGAGGTGCGGCACGGATCATTGTATGTCGGAAGCCCCGAAACCGTGGCGCAGAAAATCGCGGCGGCGGTGCGCGATTTGCGGGTGCAGCGGTTTGATATGAAATACGCAACTGGCCCCGTGCCGCACGCCGATCAAATGCGCTGTATAGAACTGTATGGCACCCAAGTTATTCCGCGTGTGCAGGCATTGCTGGCAGGCTAGCGCGCCGTGCCAAATGGGCATGCAGGGCAACCCCTGCGCCTGACCCCGCGATCATCACCATGCCGATCAGGGTGACGACATCGGGGATATGCCCAAATACAATCCAACCCAAAACCCCTGCCCACAACAGGTGCAGGTAATTGACAGGTGCAAGTAGCGAGGCAGGCGCCTCGCGGTAGGCGGCCGTAAACAGAAAATGCCCTGCCGTCGAAATTACGCCCAGCAACACAATATAGACCCAGTCTATCCCTTGCGGCAGCGGGCCTGCGCCCCCCACCCAAAGCATAACGCAAAAAGCGGCCAGCCCGACCCAAGCCGTGTGAAACATCAGCGCGGCGGTGGTTTCAGTTTTTGACAAAACGCGCGATAGCAAATGATATGTCGCCGCCGCACAGGCGTTGATCAATGAAAAGATCACCCCCCAAAAATCCAGTCCCGCCCCAGGCCGCGCGATCAAAAGCACGCCCACAAAGCCAATGGCCGCGCCGATCCATCCCACGGTGCTTGCCGTCTCGCGCATTAACCAGACAGCGGCGAACATCACCAAAAAGGGGGATAGGTAAACAATCGCGACGGTTTCGGCCACGGGCATATGCCGCAGCGCAAGCCCCATCATCAGCGAGCCCAAGGTCAGGCTGGCCGCGCGCAGCAGCACTAGCCAAGGGCGGTTGGCCACCAGCAGGGCGCGCCCCTCGCGCGGGGCGAAAATGGCAACCGAAAGCCCCAGATTTATACCATAGCGCAGCGCCATAACCAAAGGCACGGCGTAAAGCATTGTCAAATACTTGCCCGCCACGTCCGCGATGGCAAACAGCATGGCCGCCAGCGCCACAAGACCAATTCCCACCAAGGGACGCGCGTTTTGGTATGCCATAATTCCTATCCTTTAGCAGGTATTTGCAGCAAATTCGCCGAGAAAATATCGCCATTTTCGTGCCCAACTTATCCCATAATTACCTTTCATACACCACAGCACACTAGCTTATCCCCATGGGCCTTTGAACGCATGTCGCAATGCGGGCAGGGTTTGGGTGTAGTTTAGTGTGGGTGTGACTTATGGGTATGCAGATGCAAGTCTTGTCGTTGCAGGCGAATGGTGCGCCTGTGAATTCGATCTATGTTTTTGGCGAGCGCAATTCGGGCACGAATTACGTGAACAGCCTGATCATGAAAAACTGTGTCTCGGGGGCGCGGCGTGGGCTGTATAGCGCGCAAAACAAGGCCTCGTTTGGCTGGAAACACGGCTTTCCCAATATGATTGCTGCGCCCGATGATGTGCTGGCCATCGCCGTTTACCGCGAACCTGTCGCATGGCTGCATTCGCTGTGCCGCGCGCCGTGGCATACTGCGCCACATTTGCGCAAACTGAGCTTTTCGAAATTTATTCGCAGCGAATGGATGTCTATCATCGACGACGAGGGCTTTGGCGTTGCCGAAGATGATCCGTTGTGGCGGCGCGAATTGCTGTCGGATCGTGACCCGCTGACTGGGGATCGTTTTGCCAACGCGATGCGCTTGCGCAACGCCAAAAATCGCGGTTTTGCCAGCCTTGATAAACGCTTTGGCAATGTGCTGCGGGTGAATTACGAAATGGTTTTGGCCAACCCAGAACCGTTCTTGAACGCGCTGTGCCGCAAATATAACCTGCTGCGCCTTAAAACCTTTGACCCGATTGTTCACGACCGCGCCACACCTGCGCGCGGCGTTTTTCAGCCCAAACCTGTGCCCTATGTGTCTGACGCTGATATGGATTTCATTCGCCAAGAATTGGATCTGCAGGTCGAACAAAAGCTGGGCTACGATCTGGACGCGCCCGCACATATGCTGGCGGCATAAGCGGGCTTGCGCCTGCGCGCCTTTGCGGCTATACCGCTGCCAACAGCTGCTTCTGGGTCCAAACCAGACGCTACCGAACCAAATGCGCGGGCCTGCTGGCCCGCTTTTTTATTTATAGGCCCGCCCATATGACTGATCTGATCAATGTCTGACCTTATTGCCAAAACAGCCATGGATCGCCGCTTGGCCGATATCATCCAACCCGTGATCGAGGGGCTGGGCTTTGAACTGGTGCGCATCCGCCTGATGGGCGGGCAAACCCGCACTTTGCAAATCATGGCCGACCGCCCCGATGGCGGCATCGAAGTGGACGAATGTGGCGAGATTTCCACCGCAGTCTCTGCCGTGCTGGATGTGGAAGACCCGATCGAGGAAAACTATGTCCTTGAAGTGTCCTCGCCCGGTATCGACCGCCCCCTGACGCGGATCAAAGATTTCGAAGCGTGGAAAGGCTGGGAAGCCCGCCTTGAGACCAGCGAATTGATCGACGGTCGCCGCCGTTTCAAAGGGATGCTGGCAGGCGTTGAAGGCGACGAAGTGCTGATCGAGATTGAAGAGGGCCGCGAAACCCTGACCATCGGTTTGCAGTTTGATTGGCTGTCCGATGCCAAGCTGATTTTGACGGACGATCTTATCAGCGAAATGCTGCGCCAGAAAAAGGTCAGCGGGCAGGCCAGCGATAGCGAAATTGATGAAAGCCAATTCGACGAAATTGAAGATGATGATTTGGGCGCAGATGAAGCCCCAGAAAATCTGACCGAAACCAAACACTAAGCGGGAGAAGAGACATGGCGATTACCTCGGCCAACCAGCTGGAACTGTTGCAAACCGCCGAAGCGGTGGCGCGTGAAAAGATGATCGACCCTGATCTGGTGATCGCGGCGATGGAAGACAGCCTCGCCCGCGCCGCCAAGTCGCGCTATGGCGCGGATATGGATATTCGCGTGGCGATTGACCGTAAGACAGGCCGCGCCACTTTTACCCGCGTGCGCACGGTGGTTGAAGATGATGCGGTGGAAAATCACCACGCGCAACTTACTGTCAAGCAGGCGAAGGACTATCTCAAGGAGCCAGCGCTTGGCGACGAGATCACCGATGAAGTGCCCCCCGTGGAACTGGGCCGCATTGCCGCCCAAAGCGCCAAGCAAGTGATCTTGCAAAAGGTGCGCGAGGCCGAGCGTGACCGTCAGTATGAGGAATTTATCGACCGCAAGGGCACCATCATCAACGGTCAGGTCAAGCGCGAAGAATACGGCAATATCATTGTTGATATCGGCCGTGGCGAGGCGATTTTGCGCCGCAACGAAAAAATCGGCCGCGAATCCTATCGCCCGAATGACCGCATCCGCTGCTATATCAAAGACGTGCGCCGCGAGGCCCGCGGCCCGCAAGTGTTCCTGTCGCGTACCGATCCGCAATTCATGGCCGAACTCTTCAAAATGGAAGTGCCCGAGATTTACGATGGCATCATCGAGATCAAGGCCGTGGCCCGCGATCCAGGGAGCCGCGCGAAAATCGCCGTGATCAGCCATGACAATTCCATCGACCCCGTGGGCGCCTGCGTGGGGATGCGCGGCAGCCGTGTGCAGGCCGTTGTGGGCGAATTGCAGGGCGAAAAGATCGACATCATTCCGTGGAACAGCGATCAGGCGACCTTTCTTGTGAACGCGCTGCAACCTGCCGAAGTTAGCAAAGTTGTGATCGACGAAGAGGCGGGCAAGATCGAGGTGGTTGTGCCCGACGAGCAACTTTCCTTGGCCATTGGTCGGCGCGGGCAAAACGTGCGCCTTGCCAGCCAACTTACGGGTCTGGACATCGACATCGTCACCGAATCGGACGAATCGGCCCGCCGCCAGGCCGAATTTGCCGAACGCACCAAGCTGTTCATGGACACGCTTGATGTGGACGAGATGATGGCCCAACTGCTGGTGGCCGAAGGCTTTACCAACCTTGAAGAAGTGGCCTTTGTCGAGGTGGACGAGTTGCTTTCGATCGACGGGTTTGACGAAGACACCGCAGGCGAATTGCAGGCCCGCGCCCGCGATTACCTTGAGGCGGCCAACAAAAAGGCGATGGATGCCGCCCGCGCCTTGGGTGTGGAAGATAGCCTTGTCGAATTCGAAGGTCTGACCCCGCCAATGCTGGAAGCCTTGGCCAAAGACGGCATCAAAACGCTGGAAGATTTCGCCACGGTGGCGGATTGGGAACTTGCGGGCGGCTGGACAACCGTCAAAGGCCAGCGCGTGAAAGACGAAGGCGTGCTAGAGGCGTTCGATGTGTCATTGGAAGAGGCGCAAACGCTGATCATGACGGCGCGCGTGATGCTGGGCTGGGTTGACCCAACCGAGATGGCAGCCGCCCAAGACGAGGAGGCCGAGGTCTGATTTCAGACCTCGGAATTCGCGATCCGTGACACGCGGTGGCCGCCAAACCGATCAAGACGACCCCGAACGCAAATGTATTGTGTCGGGCGAGGTTCAGCCAAAGGCGGGATTGATCCGCTTTTGTCTGGGGCCTGACGGCATTGTCGTGCCCGATATTCTGGCGCGCCTGCCGGGGCGGGGCTTTTACGTTTCGGCCGACCGTGCGATGATCGAAAAGGCCGCAGCAAAGGGTCTGTTTGCCCGCGCCGCGCGCCAACCTGTCAAAACGCCCGAAGCTTTGGCCGATATGGTCGAGGCGCTGCTGCTGCGCCGTGTGATCGAATTGATCAGTTTGGCGCGCAAGGCATCGGGCGCGGTGATGGGCTATGAAAAGGTTAAGGAATGGCTTGCATCGGGCAAGGCCGTGCTGCTGATCCAAGCGGCTGACGGCTCAGAGCGCGGCAAAACGAAACTTCGCGCGCCCGAAGGCGAGGGGCGCTTAATTGGTTTTCTAACTGCGCAGGAATTGGGTTTGGCTTTTGGCCGCGAACGTGCGATACACGCCGCGCTTGCCGCTGGCGGACTGACTTCTCGTGTAGTAGAGGACGCAGCAAGGCTGTATGGGTTGCGCACCGCACCCATGGGGCAAAATGGCGGAATCCCCGCCGATAAGGATACGAAAGACGCATGAACGATTCTGACGGCAAAAAACCCCTCGGCTTGGGTGGCGCTCCGCGTTCGGGACAGGTGAAGCAAAGCTTTAGCCATGGTCGAACCAAAAGCGTGGTGGTCGAAACCAAACGCAAGCGCGTGATCGTGCCTGGCGCTGCTGCACCTAAGCCTTCGCTGGCTTCGGGCGCGGGGGAACAAACGGCCAAGCCCGCCTTTGGCGATCCGTCCAAACGCCCTGCGGGTATTTCGGATGCCGAAATGGAACGCCGCTTGGCCGCCCTAAAGGTTGCCAAAGCACGCGAGGCCGAGGATGCCGAACGCCGCGCAGTCGAAGACCGCGCCCGCGACGAAGAGCGCGCCCGCAAGCGCGAGGAAGCCGAGACGAAGGAACGCGAAGACCGCGAACGTGCCGTTGCCCTGCGCGCCAAAGCCGAAGAAGAGGCCCGCGCCAAAGCCGAGGCCGAAGCCGCCGCGATTGCCGCCGCTGCTGCGCGCAAAGCGGATGTGCTTGGCACAACACGCCGCCAACCCCCTGCGCCTGAAAAGCCAGCCGAGCGGGGCGCCGCCCGCAGTGCCGCAGCGCCTGCGCCTGCCGCCGACGATCCGATTGCCCGCGCGCCGATGGGGGCCAAACCCGGCCTTGCCGCGCCGCGCAAAACCGACCGCGAGCGTGAAGAGCGCGAGCGTAACGCCAAAGCCAAGGGCGATGAGGGCCGCCGTTCGGGCAAGTTGTCCTTGAACGAAGCCTTGGCAGGCGAGGGTGGGCGCACACGCAGCATGGCCGCGATGAAGCGCAAGCAGGAAAAGGCCCGCCAAAAGGCGATGGGCTTTGACAAGCCTGAAAAGCAATTCCGCGATGTGCAACTGCCTGAAACCATTGTCGTTTCCGAACTTGCCAACCGCATGTCGGAACGCGCTGCCGATGTCGTCAAAAGCCTGATGAAAATGGGCATGATGGTAACGATGAACCAAGCCATCGACGCCGATACCGCCGAACTGGTGATCGAAGAATTCGGCCACAAAGCCGTGCGCGTGTCTGACGCCGATGTGGAACAGGCGATTGAGACCGTCAAGGACGCGCCCGAAGATCTGGCTGTGCGTCCACCGATCATCACGATCATGGGCCACGTTGACCACGGCAAAACCAGCCTTCTGGACGCGCTGCGCAAGGCGAATGTTGTCGCTGGCGAAGCGGGCGGCATCACTCAGCATATCGGCGCCTATCAGGTGAAAACCGAAGGCGGCGCCAAGCTGACCTTCCTTGATACGCCCGGCCACGCGGCCTTTACCTCGATGCGCGCGCGGGGCGCGAATGTGACGGATATCGTTGTGCTTGTGGTTGCCGCCGATGACGCCGTTATGCCCCAAACAGTCGAGGCAATTGCCCATGCCAAGGCCGCCAAAGTGCCGATGATTGTCGCCATCAACAAGGTGGATAAGCACGGCGCAGACCCGACAAAGGTGCGCACCGATTTGCTGCAGCACGAAATCGTGGTCGAGGCGATGTCGGGCGATGTGCAAGATGTCGAAGTTTCCGCCAAAACGGGGCAAGGGCTGGACAACTTGTTGGAAGCCATCGCTTTGCAGGCCGAAATTTTGGAACTGCGCGCCAACCCGAACCGCGCCGCATCGGGCGCCGTGATCGAGGCCAAGCTGGACGTGGGCCGTGGCCCTATCGCCACCGTTCTGGTGCGCAACGGCACGCTCCGCAAGGGCGACATTTTTGTGGTCGGCCAGCAATGGGGCAAAGTGCGCGCACTGGTCAATGACAAGGGCGAGCGGATTGACGAAGCCGGCCCATCGGTTCCTGTCGAAGTGTTGGGCCTGTCGGGCACCCCATCGGCTGGAGATACGCTGGACGTGGTGGAAACCGAGGCGCAGGCGCGCGAAATCGCCGATTACCGCGAGAAAACCGCCAAGGACAAGCGCGCTGCGGCAGGAGCTGCGACCACGCTGGAACAGCTGATGGCCAAGGCAAAGGCCGACCAATCGGTGGCTGAACTGCCCGTTCTGGTCAAGGCCGACGTGCAAGGCAGCGCCGAGGCTATCGTGCAAGCCCTTGAAAAGGTTGGTAACGAAGAGGTGCGCGTGCGCGTTCTGTCCTATGGCGTGGGGGCGATTACCGATACTGATGTGGGTCTGGCCGAGGCGTCAAATTGCCCGATCATCGGCTTTAACGTGCGCGCCAACGCATCGGCGCGCAATTCGGCGCACCAAAAGGGTGTCGAAATTCGCTATTACTCGATCATCTATGATTTGGTTGATGATATCAAAGCCGCAGCATCGGGCCTGCTTAAGGCCGAAGTGCGCGAGACTTTCATCGGTTACGCCCAGATCAAAGAGGTGTTCAAGGTGACTGGCGTGGGCAATGTGGCGGGCTGTATCGTCACCGAAGGCATCGCCCGCCGCAGTGCTGGCGTGCGTTTGCTGCGCGACGAGGTGGTCATCCACGAAGGCACGTTGAAAACCCTGAAACGCTATAAGGACGAGGTCAAAGAAGTCCAGTCTGGCCAAGAATGTGGCATGGCGTTTGAACGCTATGAAGACATTCGCCAAGGCGATGTGATCGAGATTTTCGAGCGCGAAGAAATTCAGCGCAGCTTGGCGTAAAGGCGCGCAGACCAAAAAGGAAAGGGCCAGCGACAGCGCTGGCCCTTTTTCATTGTGAACGGCCCGGCCTTTTAGTTGGGCCGCGCGGGGGCGACCACGGGGCGTCCGACATAGGTTTTGTCATCGACCACAATCTTGATCTGGCCATCCGAAAGCTGGCCCACCATCAAACCTTGGATCGACACACAACTGCCGATGGAAATAGTGCGTAGCATATTAGCCTCCTATCCTTGATACGTTCAGGTTAGAAGGTAATGCCTAACACGGCCTTACGCCTAGGGGCGCAAGCGCATGTTTTCGAAGGGAACTTTAGCAAAATTTATAGCCAATCGCGCAGAATGGGTATCAACGGTATATCGGCGGGCGGCATTGGATAGTTGCGCAGATCGCCCGCGCGTACCCAAGCCAGGGTCTGCCCTTCGCGCGGGGTGGGGATGCCCTGCCAACGCCGACACGCAAACAGCGGCATCAGCAAATGGAAATCATCATAGGAATGGCTGGCAAAGGTCAGTGGGGCCAGACAAGAGGTTTTGGTTTCAATCCCCAGTTCTTCTTGCAATTCGCGGATCAGGGCGGCTTCGGGCGTCTCGCCCGTCTCGACCTTGCCGCCCGGAAATTCCCATAGCCCCGCCAATGACTTACCCGCTGGGCGCTGCGCCAGCAGCACGCGGCCATCCGCGTCAATCAGGGCAACGGCCGTGACCAGCAGCAGCCTCAAGACCGATAATCCGCGTTGATCTCGATATAGCGGGCGGTCAAATCGCATGTCCAAACTGTGCGTTTGGCGCGGCCCATGCCCAGATCAACGCCAATCACCAATTCGGGCTGTTTCATATAGGTCGCGCCCTCTTCCTCGCGGTAGCGTGGGTTGCGCCACCCCTTTTCGGCCACCAAAATATCGCCAAATTTAATCGTCAGGCGGTCGCGTTCGGCCTGCGCGCCCGATTTGCCAATGGCGGCCACGATGCGGCCCCAGTTGGGATCTTCGCCCGCAATCGCGGTTTTAACCAAGGGCGAGTTGGCAATCGCAAAGGCGGCAAGTTTCGCGTCTTGATCTGTGGCGGCGCCCGTCACCCGCACCTCGACAAATTTGCGTGCGCCTTCCCCATCGCGCACCACTTGATGGGCAAGGTTTGCCATCACGCCATGCAGCGCCGTCTCAAACGCCTTTAGCGCCGCGCCCTTCAACTCGGCCGCAGGCGACTGGCCCGTGGCGGCCAGCAGCAGCGTGTCAGAGGTCGAGGTGTCGCTGTCCACTGTGATCGAGTTAAAGGTGCTGTCCACATTGCGCGACAGGATCTTTTGCAAATTCGCGGCGGAAATTTTCGCATCGGTAAAGATGTAAACCAGCATCGTTGCCATATCGGGGGCGATCATGCCCGACCCTTTGGCAATACCTGCAATGTTCACAACGCCGCCTTCGGCCTGCACGGTGGCCGCGGCCCCTTTGGGGAAAGTGTCGGTGGTCATCATCGCCTGCGCTGCCATATCAATGGCATCGCCGCGCAGGCCTTTGACCAGCGCGGGCACGATGGCGGTGATCTTGTCATGGGGCAGCGGCTCGCCAATCACACCTGTCGAAGAGGTGAAGACGCGGCTGGCTGGCAGGCCCAGCGCCCCTGCCACGGCCTGCGTGATCGCCGACACCGACCGATCGCCCGCCGACCCCGTAAAGGCGTTGGAATTGCCCGAATTGACCAGTATCGCCGCCCCAGCCCCCGTAGGCACGTTGGCAGCCAAACTGTCTTGGCAGGCGCGCACGCAGGCCGACCGCGTGGTAGAACGGGTGAAAACGCCCGCCATTTGCGTGCCCTCACACAGGCGCACCAACATCACATCTTTGCGATTTTGATATTTGATCCCCGCTTCAATGGCGGCAAATTCCACCCCTGCGATATGCGGCAGGCTGGGAAAAGCCGCAGGCGCAAGGGGGGACACAGGTTTGGCCGATTTGGGTGTCGGCGCAGCGCCCATCAAGGATTCAAGCTGCCGCTTCAGCGACTTTGCCTTGGATTTCCAATCTTTCTTGGCCATGTGCCACCCCCTTTTGCGTTACTTATCCAGCAAAGATGTATCAGACAGCAGCGCGGGGTCTATCCCTTCGCCCGGACGTTCGATTTTGGCGGCTTCGGTCACAGCCTTGATATGCGCCTCAATCGCGCGTTGCTGCACATCGGCAGTCAATTCTTCGCGCATGGTGTCCAAAGTGGGTTTTTCTGCAATGCGGGTTTCTTTGACCAAAATCAGATGCCAGCCGAAATCCGATTTGATCGGCCCCGCCACTTTGCCAATTTCGGCCGCAACAACCGCATCTTCAAACGGTTTCACCATTGCGCCCATGCCAAACCAACCCAAGTCGCCACCATTCGCGCCCGAACCCGTGTCGGTGGAATTGGCCTTGGCCAGTTCGGCAAAATCTGCGCCTTCGTCCAAGGCTTTTTTCAGCTCATTGGCCTTTTCCTCGCTATCGACAAGGATATGGGCGGCGGAAAATTCTTTTTGCGGGGTGAATTCCTTGAACTTTTCGTCATAGGCGGCCTGCAAGGCGGCATCGGTGACGGCGGCTGTCACCACCTCGGAAAGGGCAACGTTCGACAGGTAGTCGCGGCGTGTGTTTTCCAGTTGCAGCGTATCGCGGCGCGACAGTTTGCCCTCGACGGTTTGTTCCAGCGCCGCCTGTTGGATCAACTGATCCATAATGCCTTTGAACAGCGCGTCATTGGGCAGGGATTTATACTGATCTGGCAGCGCCTCGCGGGCCGCGATCATATGACCCAGGGTGATCTCGCTGCCGTTGACCACGGCAACCACAGTATCGGCCGTGGTATCTTGGGCCAATGCGGGCAGGGCCAGCGCGGCAGACAGGGCAAAACCTGCCAGAAATAGGTGCGATTTCGCCATCAATCTTCTCCTGTGGTGCCCGCATCCTTGCGCGGCGTTGACTAACCCCAAGCCAACCCTTACATCGCGACAGTCGCACGATGTGGGCGCTTTGGCTGCTGACCTTCTAGGCAAGGCCAGCGGCGCGGGCAAGTCCGATGCGGCAGGAAATTTTTGAAACGATCTGGCGAGGAAAATATGCTGGGGTTCGGGGCGCTGACGCGCAAACTGTTTGGCACGCCAAATGATCGCTTGGTCAAATCGGTGCAGCCGCTGGTGGCTAAAATCAACGCGCTAGAGGCGGAATTTGCCGCGCTCAGCGACGAGGGTATCAAGGCGAAAACGGCCGAGTTTCAGGCGCGGGTGCAGACGGGCGGTGAAAGTCTGGATGACATTCTGCCCGAAGCCTTTGCCAACTGCCGCGAAGGCGCGCGGCGCGCTTTGGGCCTGCGCGCCTTTGACGTGCAACTGATGGGTGGGATTTTTCTGCATCGCGGCAATATCGCCGAAATGCGCACGGGCGAGGGCAAGACCCTTGTTGCCACCTTTCCCGCCTATCTGAACGCGCTGACGGGGCGCGGCGTGCATGTGGTGACGGTGAACGATTATTTGGCCCGCCGCGATTCGGAATGGATGGGCAAGGTCTACGGCGCATTGGGCCTGACCACGGGCGTCGTTGTGCCCTATCAGGACGCGGGCGAAAAACGCGCGGCCTACCGCAGCGATATCACCTATGCCACCAATAACGAATTGGGCTTTGACTATCTGCGCGACAACATGAAGTCCTCGCTAGAGGAAATGTCGCAGCGCGGCCACGCCTTTGCCATTGTGGACGAGGTGGACAGTATTCTGGTGGACGAGGCGCGCACGCCCCTGATCATCTCTGGCCCGTCCGATGACCGCAGCGAGCTGTATCAAGCTGTGGACAAGCTGATCCCGCAGCTTGGCGAAGACCATTTCAAACTGGACGAAAAGGCCCGCACTGCCACCTATACCGAAGAGGGCAACGAGGTGATGGAGGACCTGCTTTCCAAGGCGGGTGTTCTGCCTGCGGGGCAATCGCTGTATGATCCCGAAAGCACGACCATTGTGCACCACGTCAACCAAGCCCTGCGCGCGCACAAGCTGTTCATGCGCGACAAAGATTATATCGTGCGCGATGGCGAGATTATGCTGATCGACGAATTCACTGGCCGCATGATGAAGGGTCGCCGCCTGTCCGAAGGCCTGCATCAGGCCATCGAGGCCAAGGAAGGCGTGGCCATTCAGCCCGAAAACGTCACGCTTGCCTCGGTCACGTTCCAAAACTATTTCCGTCTTTATGACAAACTGGGCGGCATGACGGGCACGGCAGAAACCGAAGCCGAAGAGTTTATGGAAATTTATAAGCTGGGCGTTGTGGTGGTTCCGACCAACCGCTCCGTGCAGCGCAAAGACCAGCACGATCAAGTTTACCGCACCGCGCGCGAAAAATACCAAGGCGTGGTCGATGCGATTAAAGAGGCCCATGCCAAAGGCCAGCCGATTCTGGTGGGCACCACTTCGATTGAAAAGTCTGAAACCCTGTCCACGCTGCTGACGCAAAACGGCATTGTTCACAATGTTTTGAACGCGCGCCAACACGAACAAGAGGCGCAGATCGTCGCCGATGCGGGCAAGTTTGGCGCTGTGACCATTGCCACCAACATGGCGGGGCGCGGCACCGATATTCAACTGGGCGGCAATGTCGAGATGAAGGTGCTAGAGGCGATTGCCGCCGATCCGCACCTGCACCCCGACGAAGTGCGCGCCAAAATCGAAGGCGAGCATGCCGACGAAAAGGCGCGTGTTCTTGCGGCGGGGGGGTTGTTCGTTTTGGGCACCGAACGCCACGAATCGCGCCGTATCGACAACCAGCTGCGCGGCCGCTCGGGCCGGCAGGGCGATCCGGGGCGGTCGGTGTTCTTCCTGTCTTTGGAAGACGACCTGATGCGTATTTTCGGCAGCGAACGTCTGGACGCCGTGCTGACCAAACTGGGCATGAAAGAGGGCGAGGCGATTATCCATCCTTGGGTGAACAAATCGCTGGAACGCGCGCAGGCCAAGGTGGAAGGCCGCAACTTTGACATTCGCAAACAGCTTTTGAAGTTTGACGATGTGATGAACGATCAGCGCAAGGCGATCTTTGGCCAGCGCCTAGAGGTGATGCAAGCCGAAGATTTGGCCGATATTGTGCAGGACATGCGCCACCAAGTGGTCGAAGATCTGGTCGATCTGCACATGCCGCCCAAATCCTATGCCGATCAGTGGAACCCTGCTGCGTTGCAGGCGGATCTGCGCGAAAAAATGAACCTTGATCTGCCCATCCCCGCTTGGGCGGCGGAGGAGGGCGTTGACCAAGCCGCTGTGCAAGAGCGGGTTATCGAGGCGTCTGACGCGCTGATGGCCGAAAAGCTGGCGGTGTTTGGCCCCGAAGTGATGCGCAACATCGAAAAGCAGGTTCTGCTGCAAACCATCGACGGCAAATGGCGCGAACATTTGCTGCGGTTGGAACATTTGCGCAGCGTCATCGGCTTTCGCGGTTATGCCCAGCGCGACCCGCTGAATGAATATAAAACCGAAAGCTTCGGTCTGTTCGAGGCGATGCTGAACGGCCTGCGCATTGAAGTCACGCAAAAGCTGTCGCTGGTGCGTGCGATCTCTGCCGAAGAGCAAAAGGCGCTGGCGATGCAGGTTATGGCCCAGCAATTGGAGGCTGCCAAAACCAGCGCTACGGGCGTCGCAGCCCTGCCCGCAGGGGTTGCCGCCTTGGCTGGTTTTAACGAGGCAGACTCCAGCACTTGGGGCGATCCAGGGCGGATGGACCCTTGCCCCTGCGGATCGGGCAAGAAGTTCAAATATTGCCACGGCGCGCTGTAAAACCGCATATCGGGCATATCAAAAAGGGCGGCTTAGGCCGCCCTTTGACATAATTCATCCGCAATTGCCCATAATCTTGCCCTAAGCCTGACGCGATTTGTTGTTTCATTATACGCAACAAAACAAGGAGGCTTGCATGATATTCCCCAAATCCATCAACAAAACCGATCTGCTGTTTGGCGCTGCTGCCTTTGCCGCGGTGATGCTGTCCAGCTTGGCTATGGACAGGCTTGCGATTGCCTACCCCAGTCTGGCGGGGCTGGCTGCGCCCGTTGCCGCGCAGGGCGGCTATGATATCGTATCGCAAAACGCCGTGGCCCCTGATGCGCGTGCGGATTTGCCTGCGATTGCAACGACCAGTTGCCCTGTTTCGCTGGAACTTCTGGACGAAGGCAATGCAACGCTGGGCGGCACATTGCTGGCGCCTTGCCTGCCCAACCAAGATTTGGTGATTGCCCATGCGGGCATGGTTTACAGCGCCAAAACGCTGGCCTCTGGCGCGCTGTTTTTCAGCATGCCCGCGCTGAAAGACCCTGCAAAAGTTGACATCCGCTTTGGCAGTGGCGAAACGGCAACGGCAGAGATTGCCCTGCCTGACGCCAAATCGGTGCAACGCATGGCGGTGCAATGGCCCTATGTCGATGGGTTTACCTTGCATGCCTATGAAAACGGCGCGGGCTTTGGTGATGCTGGGCATATCTGGATTGAAAACCCAGCCACCCCAGAACCCGGAACGGCCCCAAGTGGCGGCTATTTGACAACTCTTGGTGATCCGTCCGTGGAAATGCCCCTGATGGCGCAGGTCTTTACCTTTGCCGCCAGCGGCAAAACCGAAGTGATGCTAGAGGCGGCGGTTACGCAAAACACCTGCGATCAAGAGTTGATGGGCGAAGTTCTGTCCTCGGTTGGTGGCGCGGTGCAGAAAACCGATGTGACGCTGGCAATGCCCGATTGCAGCGCCGTGGGCGAGTTTGTGCAAATCGGCGACATCACCCCCAATCTAGATTTGGCGATGGCCAATTAACCCTGCGCGCCCATCTGGCCAGCGCGCCGCAGATGTGATTGATAGCACGCATAGCGCCCCCCGTAACGCGGCGCAGGCAAGGGTGTTATGGGCAGATTAAGCGGGCATTTGGGGCAAGGTTTGCGGCGCAGTGGCGGCGCAATTTTTCTGTTCCTCGCCTGTCTTTGCCAACCCGTGCAGGCGCAAGACATCACGCTGACCTCGCGCGATGGCGCGCTGAGCGTGTCGGGCAGTCTAAACAGCTATGACGGCGAATTTTACCGCATTGCCAGCCCCTACGGGCCGCTGACCATAGATGCGGCGGCGGTTATTTGTGAGGGGCCAGCCTGCCCTGAATTGACCGCGCCCAAGGCGGTGATCCGCGTGTCTGGCGATGACGCGGCGGGGTCGGCGCTGCTGCCTCCGCTGATTGCCGCCTTTGCCCGTGCAAAAGGGTTGGATTTGCGCAGCAAGGCAGGCGCGCCAACCCTGCTGTTGCAGCCTGGAACTGGCACCGTTCTGGCAGAGTTCAGTTTTTCGCCCCTGCCGCCCGAAGCTGCGCGTTCCGCCCTTGCCGATGTGACCGCAGATTTGGTGGTGGCGCGCTTTGTCCCTGTGGATACGCCTGCGCGGGTGCTGGCGCTGGATGCGCTGGTGCCCATCGTCTCGCCCGAAAACCCCACGCCGCGCCTTTCCACCGCCGATCTGGCGGCGGCGCTGGCGGGCAAAGTTAAGAACTGGTCAGACATTGGCGGCCCAGACATGCCCGTGGTGCTGCATGGGCTGGACAGGGGCAGCGATTTGGCGGCGGCTTTGGCGGCGCGACTGGGCGAGCCGCCTGAATTTGCCCAGACCCATGCCGATCTTGCCAGCCTAGCGGCGGCTGTCGCGCGAGACCCCTGGGCACTGGCGATGACAGGCCGCGCCGAGCAGGGCGCCGCCCGCGCAATCCCGCTGGCTGACAGTTGCGGCTTTGTGCTTGACCCATCGCCCCTATCGGTCAAGGCGGAAGATTACCCGCTGACGCTGCCTGTTTACCTGATCACGCCGCCGCGCCGTCTGCCGCTGCTCGCACGCGAGTTTCTGGATTTTCTGGCGATGCCCGATGCCCAAACCGCCATGACCGAGGCGGGGTTTGTCGCGCGCGATGTCGAATCCGCCCCGTTGGAAGGCAACGGCGCGCGGCTGATCAATGCGATCAAATCCGCCCCAGACGAGGCCGCCCTGCCCACGCTGCAACGGCTGGCCAGCGCGATGGAGGGGGCAAAGCGCCTGTCGCTGACCTTTCGCTTCGAGGACGGCAGCGACGAGCTTGACCTTGTCTCGCAAAACAACCTGACGGATTTGGCCCAGCGTCTAGAGGCGGGCCAGTTCGACGGCGCAGATCTGCGACTGGTGGGTTTTGCCGCCGATACAGGCGATGCCGATGCCGATTATGCCGCGGCAGCGGGTTTGGCCAATGGCGTCTTGGCGGCGCTATCCGCCGCTGCCCCCAGTGTCGCTGCGGAAAAATTACCAACAGTTGACGCTTTTGGGGCTGCAATGCCGATGGCATGTGATACAACCAATGCGGGAGTGCGGCTGAACCGCCGCGTGGAACTGTGGCTGCGGGGCAATCTGCGGCCTTAAAAGGTGGGGCCGCATGAAAGACACGGACATCAAGTTTGACCTCAGCGACATTCCTGCGGTTGAAACCTATGTCGTGCCAGGCAGCTACCGATGGAACGTCATTGATGGGCTTCGCGGCAATAGCAATATCGGGATCGAGCTGGGCGTGGCGGGCGGTTCCTTTTCGCGGCGAATGGTGGATTCGGGGCGGTTTCGGCGCTTTTGGGGGGTTGATAGCTATGAAGACAGCCACAACACCACCGAATATAAATCAGCCCTGCGCCAAATCGGCTTAGACGCGCCCTTTACCCTACTGCGCATGCGGTTTGACGACGCTTTGGACATGTTCCCCGATGGTCATTTCGATTTTATCTATATCGATGGCTATGCCCATACGGGCGAAGAGGGCGGGCGCACTTTGATTGATTGGTATCCCAAATTGCGGGCTGGCGGCATTATGGCGGGGGACGACTATTCGGTTAAGAAATGGCCCTTGGTGGTTTGGGCGGTGAACCATTTCGTGCGGCAATTGGGGGTGCCGCTGAATGTCACCGACAAAGTTTTGGACATGGGCTATAATCGCTTTCCGTCGTGGTTTTTTGTGAAACCCGCCGCGCCGACTGTGCAGGAATTGGCCTATAATGAACGTCTGATCACTTTGGGCCAGATGGCCAAGGCTGAACGCGAATTGCAGCGGTTTGAGCGCAGGCAAGAACGGCGGCAAGAACGGCAGGCGCAGCGCGAGGCCAAGTCGACCGCCTGAAAACCGCCCCCTAAAGGTAGCCCGCCGCGCGTAGGCTTAATTCACTGGATTTGCCGATGATCAGGTGATCATGCAAAGTTAGGCCCAAGATTTGCGCAGCCTCTGCGATTTGATGCGTCATGGAAATATCAGCATCCGACGGGGTGGGGTCGCCCGAGGGGTGGTTATGCACCAAAATCAACGCCGATGCGTTCAGTTCTAGCGCGCGCTTGACCACCTCGCGCGGGTAGACGGGCACATGATCGACCGTGCCTTTTGCCTGTTCTTCATCGGCAATCAGCACATTCTTGCGGTCAAGAAACAGCACGCGAAAACATTCGGTTTCCTTATGGGCCAAAGCCGCGTGGCAATAATCGACCAGCGCCGCCCAAGACGTCAGGACAGGGCGATGCATCACACGGGCGCGCATCAGGCGCTGCGCGGCCGCCTCGACAATTTTCAATTCCTGCACCACCGCATCGCCCACACCTTTGACCAGCATCAGACGGGCAGGGCTGGCCGAGATCACCCGCCCGAAATCGCCGAACGTGTCCAGCAAAAGCCGCGCAAGCGGTTTGACATCTTGGCGCGGAATGGCGCGGAACAGCACCAGTTCCAGCATTTCATAGTCGGGCAGCGCCTGCGCCCCACCTTCCATAAACCGCGCGCGCAGCCGTTTGCGATGATCGCCGATATAGGACGGCAGCCGCGCGCCCAGGGGCAGGGCGGCACCCTCCACCTCGTCCGTATCGGGGGCGAAAAGCATTCCGCCAGAATCATGAAAGCCAAGCTGTGTCATAACGACAAGCTTGGCTTAAAACTGGTGAAGAAAGCGTTAACGCAGCAGGCCGGAGGTCAGGATTTCATGCCGTCCCAAAAGCCTTTGACCTTGGCAAAGAAACTGGTGCCTTCGGGGTTGTTGTCGGCGGCAAGCGTGTCAAATTCTTGCAAAATCTCGCGCTGACGGGCCGTTAGGTTGACGGGTGTTTCCACCGCCAATTCGATCACCATATCGCCCGATCCGCCCCCGCGCAGGGCTGGCATCCCTTTGCCACGCAGGCGCAACTGGCGGCCTGTTTGGCTGCCCGCTGTGACCTTGACGCGCGATTTGCCGCCGTCGATGGTGGGCACCTCTACCTCGCCGCCCAGCGCGGCTGTGGCGATGGAAATCGGCACACGGCAGAACAGATGCACGCCGTCGCGTTGGAAAATCGCGTGATCCTTCACCTCGATGAAGATATACAAATCGCCCGAAGGCCCGCCGCGCATGCCTGCCTCGCCTTCGCTGGCAAGACGGATGCGGGTGCCCGTTTCCACCCCAGCAGGGATGTTGACGGCAAGCGAGCGTTCCTTTTGCACGCGGCCCTGCCCGCCGCAAGAACGGCAGGGGTTTTTGACGATTTGGCCCGCGCCCGCACAGGTGGGGCAGGTGCGCTCTACGGTGAAAAAGCCCTGCTGCGCGCGCACTTTGCCGATGCCGCCGCAGGTGGGGCAGCCCACGGGTTCAGACCCGCCTTCGGCCCCCGACCCATGGCAGGTGTCGCAGGCCACTGCGGTGGGCACGGAAATGGTTTTGTGCACGCCAGCAAAGGCTTCTTCCAAGCTGACGCGCAGGTTATAACGCAGATCAGACCCGCGCTGCGCCCTTGCGCGGGCGTTGCCGCCGCCGCGCGCGCCGCCGCCCATAAAATCGCCAAACAGGTCTTCGAACACATCCGAAAACGCGGATGCGAAATCACCATTGCCGCCGCCGCGAGGCCCGCCGCCGCCGCCCATGCCCCCCTCAAAGGCCGCATGACCATAGCGGTCATAGGCGGCCTTTTTGTCGGGGTCTTTCAAAACGTCATAGGCTTCGTTGATTTCTTTGAACTGTGCTTCGGCGTTGGGATTGTCTGCATTGCGATCGGGGTGCAACTCTTTGGCTTTGACCCGATAGGCCTTTTTCAACTCGTCCGCCGACGCGCCTTTGGATGCGCCCAGCACATCATAATAATCGCGCTTTGCCATGGGAAACTCCCTTTGTCAGAACGGCCAAGGGCGGCCCGCGATTGGGCCGCCCAAATGCCGCTTGCTGCGGATTACTTCCGCTTGTTGTTCCCAAGATCTTCGAAATCGGCGTCGATGATATCTTCGTCCACATCGCGCGGACGGTCTTCATCGCTGCCGCCATCCTGATCTGCCGACGCTTTGTAGATGGCTTCACCCAGCTTCATCGCGGCTTCGGTCAGGTTCTGGATTCCGCCCTTGATTTTGCCAACCTCTTCGGTTTTCAGAACATCTTCCAGCGCCGACATCGCCAGTTCAATCACCTCGACAGTCGAAGGATCGACCTTGTCGGAATGTTCGGACAGCGATTTCTTGGTCGAATGCAGCAGGCTTTCGCCTTGGTTCTTGGCCTCGACAAGTTCGCGGCGCTCGCGGTCGGCTTCGGCGTTCGCCTCGGCGTCTTTGACCATCTTTTCGATGTCCTCGTCCGACAAACCGCCCGAGGCTTGGATGGTGATCGCCTGTTCCTTGTTGGTGCCCTTGTCCTTGGCCTTGACCGAAACAATGCCGTTCGCGTCAATGTCAAAGGTCACTTCGATCTGGGGCATGCCGCGCGGGGCGGGGGGGATGTTTTCCAGATTGAATTGGCCCAGCATTTTGTTGTCAGCGGCCATTTCCCGCTCGCCCTGAAAGACGCGAATGGTCACGGCGTTTTGGTTGTCTTCGGCGGTCGAGAAGACCTGCGACTTTTTGGTTGGGATGGTCGTGTTGCGGTCGATCAGGCGGGTGAACACGCCGCCCAAGGTTTCGATCCCCAGCGACAGCGGGGTGACGTCCAGTAGCACCACGTCCTTGACATCGCCCTGCAAAACGCCCGCCTGAATGGCAGCGCCAGCGGCGACCACCTCGTCAGGGTTCACGCCTTTGTGCGGTTCCTTGCCGAAAAACTTGGTCACTTCTTCGATGACGCGCGGCATGCGGGTCATACCGCCGACCAACACCACCTCGTCAATGTCCGACATCGACAGGCCCGCATCTTTCAGCGCGTCTTTGCAGGGTTTCATCGACTTTTTGATCAGGTCATCCACCAAAGATTCCAGTTTGGCGCGGGTCAGTTTGACCACCATGTGCAAGGGCTGGCCCGTGTTTTTGTCCATCGAGATGAACGGCTGGTTAATCTCGGTTTGGTTGGCCGAGGACAGCTCGATCTTGGCCTTTTCGGCAGCCTCTTTCAGGCGCTGCAGGGCCATTTTGTCCAAGGACAGGTCAACACCGTTTTCCTTTTTGAACTCATCGACCAAGAAATTGACGATGCGCATGTCGAAATCTTCACCGCCAAGGAACGTGTCGCCGTTGGTCGATTTCACTTCGAACAAGCCGTCGTCAATTTCCAAAATGGTGATATCGAACGTGCCGCCGCCAAGGTCATACACGGCGATGGTTTTGCTTTCTTTGCGGTCAAGCCCGTAGGCCAGCGCCGCCGCCGTCGGTTCGTTGATGATGCGCAGCACCTCAAGGCCCGCGATTTTGCCCGCGTCTTTGGTCGCTTGGCGCTGGGCATCGTTGAAATAGGCAGGCACAGTGATAACCGCCTGAGTCACCGTTTCGCCCAGATAGGCCTCGGCTGTTTCTTTCATTTTCTGCAAGATGACGGCAGAAACCTGCGCGGGCGAGAATTTTTCGCCGCGTGCCTCTACCCAGGCATCGCCATTGCCGCCGTTGACAATTTTGTAGGGCATATTCTTTTGGTCTTTGATGATGACAGGGTCATCATGGCGGCGGCCGATCAGGCGCTTGACCGCGAAAATCGTGTTGCTTGCGTTGGTGACGGCTTGGCGCTTGGCGGCTTGGCCAACCAAACGCTCGTTATCCGTATAGGCCACGATCGAGGGCGTGGTGCGCGCGCCTTCCGAATTTTCAATGATGCGGGGCTGCGATCCGTCCATGATGGCGACGCAAGAGTTTGTCGTCCCAAGGTCAATTCCAATTACTTTGGCCATGATGATCCCTTTCCGTTAGGCGATGTTTGGGGCCAAAACCCCGAAGGCATTCGGGCCCGTTTTCCAAAGATGTGCAGGCTTTTGCCCGCTGAGGCGTATATAGGCAGGCCGCCCTTGGCCTGCAAGCGGGGGCTGCGCAAGATTTACGTCCGCTGATACCAAAAATTTGGCTAAAAATGCGTTAAGCCAGCGCTGGCCCTAGCGTTTCGCGTTCCATGACAGCGAGATGTGGCGGTTCGAGTAATTTTCGCCCATCAGCCCAGCCATCATCAGCGCCAGCGAGACATAGATCGGATAGGTGATGGATGAATAATGTGGGTGATAGTTTTCAAACATAAACCCGCGCGTCTGGTCGATGGTGTGAAACAACGGGTTCCATGTGTACATCACCAAAATATAGCCCGGCGTGGAATTGGCCAACATCATCTTGCCCGAAAAGATCATGTTCGCGCGCGAATACAGCGATGTCAGCGTGCCGACCAATTCAGGCTGCCACGGCGTTGCGGCCTTAAAGATCATGCCAGTGGCGATGCCTGAAAACCAAGACAGCATAAAGGTGCCAAACACATATTGCGGCTCGTGGATGGTGATGGGTGTCCACAGCGTGTGATAGAAAAACAAGATGGATCCAGCGGACAGCACTTGCAAATACAAGGTGCCCAGCGCCGCCGAGCCAATGGCCACAATCGGGTTCATCGGCGAGTGTTTCATCATTGCTGAGGTCGGGCCGTCTGACTTGGCGACAGCACCCAAAGTTTGCGAGTAGGTGGCAAAGTTGAACACCCCCGTCATCATATACAGCACGAAATCGCCGCGCACTGCCACGCGGCGCATCCCCAGCAAATCCATCGTAAACACCATGACCGCGACCATGATGACCGATTGCAAAATCGCCATCAAAAGCCCGATCAGCGCGTTGCCGTGGCTTTTGCGAATGTGTCGCACCGCTGCGTGAAAGATCAGCTCAAGCAAAGCCCAAGTGATTGTCCAGCCGTTGCGGGTGGTTTGAACGCGAAACATCGCCCGTGCCTAACTTTCTGCGCCTGCTTTCAAGGAATATCTTGAGAAAATCTTGTCGTTTCCCCTTGATACCATAATAAGAGCAAAGATTCTATTTATCAACATCGCGGCCTTTTCATGGCAGCATCAAGGATTTGGAGACGATTGAATGGACTTTCAGCTTTTGCAACGCGAAATGCGCCGCCTTGCCCTGTTGGCGGGGGCAAAGATTATGCAGGTCTATGAGGGCCCCGATTTTGATGTCAAAACCAAATCCGATGCCAGCCCCGTGACCGAGGCAGATGAGGCCGCAAATGACATCATCGCCGCTGGTCTGCGCAATGCCTTTCCCGACCTGCCCCTGATCACCGAAGAAGAAGCCGCCAGCCACGCCCAACGCGCGACAACGTTCTTGATCGTTGACCCGCTGGATGGCACCAAAGAATTCATCCAGCGGCGCGGCGATTTTACCGTAAACATCGCCTATGTCGAAAACGGCGTGCCAGTGCGCGGGGTGGTCTATGCCCCCGCCAAGGGGCGGCTGTTTTACACCGATTCTGCAGGATTTTCGGTAGAAGAAATTGGCGCGCATGATGTCGATACCGTAGGCCCCGTGCGGCGCATCGCCGTCAATCCCGCGCCAGACAATAACGCGCTGATGGTGGTTGCCAGCAAATCGCACCGCGATGCTGCGACCGATGATTACATCGGCAAGTATAGCCTGCGCGACATGACCTCGGCGGGCAGTTCGCTGAAACTGTGCCTGATCGCCACGGGCGAGGCAGACCTTTATCCCCGCCTTGGCCGCACGATGGAATGGGACACCGCCGCAGGGGATGCCGTGCTGCGCGGCGCAGGTGGGCGCGTTGTGCGTTTTGATACCCACGAAGATCTGGCCTATGGAAAGGCGGGGTGGGATAACCCGTTTTTCATCGCTTTTGCCCCTGGTGTTGCGTTGAAAAAATAGCGCATGAAAACCCTGATCGTCATTCCTGCGCGCTATGCCAGCACCCGCTTTCCCGCCAAGCCTTTGGCGCTGCTCCGGGGGAAGGACGGCGCGAAATCGCTGATCCAGCGCACATGGGCGGCAGGGGTCGAGGCGGGCGCGCAGATTGGCGCGGATCTGGTGGTGGCAACCGATGACGCGCGTATTGCGGCCCATGTGCAGGGTTTTGGCGGCGATGTGGTGATGACCAGCGACACTGCGCAAAACGGCACCGAACGCTGCGCAGAGGTGGCCGCGCAGATGGGCGGCTATGATCTGATCGTCAATTTACAAGGCGACGCGCCGCTTACGCCGCCTTGGTTCATCGCAGATTTGGTGGCGGGTCTTGCAGGCAGCGATGCCGCCGTGGCAACACCTGTTTTGCGCTGCACTGGCGCGATGCGCGCCGCGCTGATCGCAGATCGGCGGGCTGGGCGCGTGGGGGGCACAACGGCGGTGTTTGGCGCCGATGGGACGGCGCTGTATTTTTCCAAGGAAGTGATCCCGTATTCGTCTGCAAATTATGCCGATTCTGCCCCTAGCCCTGTGTTTCACCATGTGGGGGTTTACGCCTATCGAACCGCGGCGTTACGCGCCTATGCCGCCTGGCCCATGGGTGCGCTCGAAGCGCTCGAAGGCCTCGAGCAACTGCGTTTCCTCGAGAGGGGCCAGCGCGTTTTATGCGTGCCCGTGGATGCCAAGGGCCGCCGCTTTTGGGAGGTGAACAACCCCGAAGACATCGCCGAGGTCGAGGCGATGATCGCCTATAACGCGGGCCTTTTGGCATGACGCGCGCAGCCTCGGTGATTGTCGTCTCGCGTCACCGAACACAGGCTTTGCTGCGCTGCATTACCGCCCTGCGCCAGCAAGATTACCCGCATATCGAAGTGCTTGTTGTGGCCGATCCCGCCGCCTGCGCGGCGCTGGCAGGGCAGGGGGATATTAAGGTGATTGCCTTTGATGCGCCCAATATCAGCGGCGCGCGCAACATCGGGCTGGGGCAGGCTGCGGGCGAGGTGGTGCTGTTTATCGATGATGATGCGGTGGCAGAACCCACATGGGCCAGCCGCCTAATCGCGGTGTTTGACCGCGCGGATGTGGTCGCATCCACAGGGTTTGTGCGCGGGCGCAACGGGATTTCCTACCAGTGGCGGGCTTGCGCGGTGGATCATCTGGCGCAAGATCACCCGCTTGAGGTGCCAGATACGCCCAGCTTTCATCGCGCCACCCCGCAGCGCGCCGTGAAAACCCAAGGCACCAATTGCGCCTTTCGCGCCGATGCCTTGCGCGCCATTGGCGGCTTTGACCCCGCCTTTGCCTTTTATCTGGACGAGGCGGACGTGAACCTGCGCCTTGGCCCCTTGGGCCTGACCGCCGTTGTGCCAGATGCGCAGGTGCATCACGGGTTTTTGGCCAGCGCGCAGCGCCGCGAAAATCGCGTGCCGCTATCGCTGTTTGATATTGCCGCCAGCACGGCGGTGTTTTTGCGCAAACATGCTGCGGGCGGTATCGGGGTGGGCAGCGTCGAGGCAGGCAATATCGAGGCGGGCAAAACCCAGCTTTGGGCAGGGCAAACCCTGCGGGTGCGGGCGCTGCAATCTGCGGGCAAGATTGATGATGCGGCGGCGCAGGCCTTGCTGGGCAGCCTGACGCAGGGCTGGGCGGCGGGCATGGCGCGCGAAATTGCCCAAGATGTTAGCCCTGCGCCCCTGCCGCCCTGCGCAGCACCGTTTCAACCGCTTTTGGGCGCGGGGCCGCGCGCGGGCATCGTCATTTCAGGTCGGTTTTGGGCCAAGGCGGCGCTGCACCGCCGCGCCGCGCAGGCCGTGGCCGATGGTCAAATTGTGACAGTAATATGCCTGTCGCCCACGCTGCGCCGCCACAAAATGCAGTTTTTACCGCAGGGCTATTGGTGGCAATCGGGCGGAATTTGGGGGCGCGCGATGCGCGACAGGCCCGCGCAGCTTTGGGTTGCATTTGGCGGGCGACTGCGCGCAGAAATGCGCCGCCTGTCACCCTATCGCCCGATTGGCCAGTGATTTTGACGGAAAATTAACGATTATGGTAAAAAATCTGTTCATGATCCGCGCTTTGTGCCATACTCACTCTTACAGACCTGCGGGAAAGCAGGCGTATAGAGCATGACTAAAGGTTTATTCATAATGAAAATCAAAAAGGTTACCAAAGCTGTATTTCCAGTTGCGGGAATGGGCACGCGGTTTTTGCCCGCGACCAAATCCATCCCGAAAGAGATTATGACGCTGGTTGACCGTCCGTTGATCCAATACGCGATTGACGAGGCACGCTCGGCTGGGATTAAGGATTTCATATTTGTCACCTCGCGCGGGAAATCAGCGCTGGAAGATTATTTTGACCATGCGCCCGAACTGGAATCGGCGCTGAAACGGTCGGGAAAGAATGATCTGTTGGATGTGCTGAAGTCCACCAATATGGACTCTGGCGCGATTGCCTATGTGCGCCAAAACCGCGCGATGGGGCTGGGTCATGCCGTGTGGTGCGCGCGCAAATTGGTCGGCGACGAGCCCTTTGCGGTGCTGCTGCCCGATGACGTGATCGCCGCCGAAAAGCCCTGTTTGCAGCAAATGGTTGAGGCCTATGCAGAAACAGGCGGCAATATGGTGGCCGCGATGGAAGTGGCGCCGAACCGTATTTCGTCCTACGGGGTGCTCGACATCGATGAAGATCGCGGCAATGTGGTGCGCGCCAAAGGCATGGTTGAAAAGCCGAAGGCCGAAGAAGCGCCGTCGAACCTTGCCGTGATCGGGCGCTATATTTTGTCGCCCAAAATCATGACCAACCTCAATAAGATGAAGCAAGGCGCGGGCGGCGAGATTCAACTGACCGACGCCATCGCCGAAGAGGCAGCTTCGGGCAAGGTCTTTGGCTTTCGCTTTCGTGGGCAACGCTATGACTGCGGTTCGAAAGCGGGTTTTTTGCAGGCAACCGTGGCTTTTGGCCTATCGCGCCCCGATCTATCGGAAGAATTTGGCGCCTATTTGCACGATATGATGGCGCTGCAAAAAGCCGCGCAATAGGGTGTTTTGTGGGTGGCCAGCGCATACCTGCTTGATCTGACACGGCTGACCTCGCGGTTGGGCCGTGGTACTTTGACGGGGATAGATCGGGTTGAACTGGCTTATCTGACGCATTTGTTGGGGACGCAGGCTCCGCTGTTTGGGTTGCTGCGCACCAGATGGGGCTTTTTGCTGCTAGGGGCGGATGGCTGCCAGCGCGCGGCCGAAATGGCCCGAAACCCTGCCGCAACATCGAAACATGCGGCGATTGCTGCGCTGCGCGGGCACGCTGTCGCGCGCTGTCTGCCTTGGCGATTGGCGGCCATGCTGCGCCAATTGCCCAAGGGCGCTGTGTATCTGAACGTGGGTCACAGCAATCTTTCCGCTGCGGTTTTGGCCAGACTTGGTGCGGCGGGCGTGACCCGCGCCGTGCTGATCCATGACACGATCCCGCTTGATCACACCGAATTTGCCCGCGCGGCCAGCATCGCGCCCTTTGCCGCAAAAATCGCCGCCACTGCGCGCCATGCCGATTGGGTGATCCATATCAGCCAAGATGCGCGCGATAAGACGGAAGCACATTTAGCGGCGGCGGGGCGCGTGCCGCCTGCGATTGTTGCGCATCTGGGCGTTGACCTTGCCGCGCCCGCCGCCAGCCCGATCGCCCCGCCGCCGCCCTATTTCGTGGCCCTTGGCACGATAGAGCCGCGCAAAAACCATAAGCTGCTGTTTGATATTTGGCAAAGCCTGCCCGTTGGTTTTGCGCCTTTGGTCGTGGTTGGGGCCAAGGGCTGGGCCGATACGGCGCTGTTTGACCAGATGGCGCAGTTGCAGGCAGAGGGGCGCGTGATCCATGCCGAAGGGCTGGATGACAGCGCCGTTGCCAGCCTGTTAGGCGGCGCGCAAGCCTTGCTGTTTCCCAGTTTTGCCGAGGGTTTTGGCCTGCCCCCTCTCGAGGCTGCGGGCCTCGGCTGCCCGGTCATTGCCGCCGATATCGCGGTTTTGCGCGAAACCTGCGGTGACTTCGCGGTTTACCTCGACCCTTTGGACAATTTTTCTTGGATGGAAACAATCCAGCGCCTTGCGCAAACCGCGCGGGACAGACATATTTCATCGCAAACCAAAAGGTTGCCAGCGTGGGCGGATCATTTCAAGATTGTGTTAACCCAGCTTTCCTAAGCTAAAGGCACAAACAAAGGCAGGGCGGGTCGCGTAAGTGGGATTGGTGTCACGATATATGCTTCGGCTCGCGCGAAGGCGCTGGCTGGTTCGCGCCTTTCGCAAGCGCCGCGAACTGCGCAATATTGTTGACCAAACCGCTTCAATCAAACGCGACGGAATTTTGCTGTTTTCGACAATGCGCAACGAACGGGTGCGCTTGCCGTTCTTTTTGAAATATTACCGCGACCTTGGCGTGACCAATTTTCTGATTGTCGACAATGACAGCACCGATGGCACGCGCGACTATCTGGCCGCCCAGCCCGATGTGTCGCTGTGGCACAGTGCCAAAAGTTACAAGCGCGCGCGTTTTGGGGTGGATTGGCTGAATTGGCTGCAAATGCGCTATGGGCACAATCACTGGTGCCTTGTCGTCGACCCGGATGAATTTTTCGTCTATCCGTTTTGCGACACGCGCCCTTTGCGCGCGCTGACCGATTGGTTGGATGCCAGTTCGATCAAATCGTTTTCAGCGATGATTTTGGACATGTATCCCAAAGGCCCGTTTGATCTGATCCCCTACCGCGAAGGGGACGATCCTTTTCAACTGGCGCCCTATTTTGACAGCGGCAATTATGTGATCCGCCGCAATAAGAAATTCGGCAATTTGTGGATCCAAGGCGGGCCGCGCGCGCGCATGTTCTTTGGCGATCTGCCCGAACGCGCACCGGCGCTGAACAAAATTCCCTTGGTCAAATGGCATCGCAGCTATGCCTATGCCAGCTCGACCCATATGCTGCTGCCGCGCGGGCTGAATTTGGTTTATGACGAATGGGGCGGGGAAAAGGCGTCTGGATGTTTGCTGCACGCCAAGTTTTTGCACACGCTGGTCGATAAAGCCGCCGAAGAAATGGATCGCCGCCAGCACTATGCCAACAGCCATGAATATCGGGCCTATCGCGCAGGGCTGGCGACGCAGCCCGACCTGTGGACCAAGTGGAGCGAGCGGTATATCAACTGGCGGCAGCTTGAAATTCTGGGCCTGATGTCCAAAGGAAACTGGGCATGAGCGTTGGGTTTTTGATGCTATGCCATGCTGAACTTGGCCGCGCGTCCGAAGTGGCGCGGCATTGGGCGCAGCACGGCTGCCCCGTTGTCATCCATGTCGACAAACGCACCAAACGGTCGGCCTATAACGGGCTGGTAAAGGCGCTGGCGGGGCTGGACAATATCCGCTTTGCGCCGCGCCATGCCTGTGAATGGGGCACATGGGGGCTGGTTGCCGCAACCCAAGACGCCGCCACCATCATGCTGCGCGAATTTGCCGAGGTGCGGCACGTGTTTCTGGCCTCTGGCTCTTGTGTGCCGCTGCGTCCCGTGGCGGATTTGCGGGCCTATTTGGATGCGCGCCCGCAGACCAATTTCATCGAAAGCGTCACCACCGCCGATGTGGGCTGGACAGTGGGCGGGCTGGACATTGAACGCTTTACCCTGCGCTTTCCGTTTTCGTGGCGCAAACAGCGCCGCGCCTTTGACTTTTATGTCGGCCTGCAGCGCATCTTGCGGTTTCGCCGGCGTGTGCCTCCGGGGATTGTGCCGCATTTGGGCAGCCAGTGGTGGTGCCTGACGCGGCAAACTCTGTCGGCCATTTTGCAAAACCCCGAACGGGCGGAAATTGATCGCTATTTCCGCCGTGTCTGGATCCCTGATGAAAGCTATTTTCAAACCATGGTGCGGCAGGTGTCAGGGCAGGTGGAAAGCCGATCTTTGACGCTGTCAAAGTTTGATTTTCAGGGCAAGCCGCATGTGTTTTATGACGACCATCTGGCGCTTTTGCGCAAATCAGATTGTTTTGTTGCCCGCAAAATTTGGCCCAATGCCAACCGCCTTTATACGACATTCCTGTCAGACGAGCCGAACCCCGAAACGGGCGGAGAGCCGAATGCAGGCAAAATCGACCGTCTTTTTGCCAAGGCGGTCGAGAGGCGCACCAAAGGCCGCTCTGGTCTATATATGCAAAGCCGCCATCCCAACCGCGATTGGGAAAACGGCCTTACCGCCGCGCCCTATTCGGTGTTTGCAGGCTTTGCCGATGTGTTCGAAAACTTTGAGGCTTGGCTTGCCAAGGCCACGGGCAGCCGTGTGCATGGCCATCTATACGCCCCAGACCGCGCCCATTTCGCCCAAGGCGAGACGGTGTTTATGGGCGGGCTTAGCGATTCTGCCTTGGCCCGTGATTACCGCGCAGTCGATTTTTTGACCAACCTTGTGTGGAACACGCGCGGCGAACGGCAGTGTTTTCAGTTTGGCCCCGCCGACAATCAAGAGATTTGCGATTTTATCGCCCGCGATCCCAATGCGCAGATTTCCATGATCACGGGCGCGTGGTCGATCCCGATGTTTCATTCCAACCGCGATTTTGGCGATATCCGCAAAGAGGCGGCCGTGCTGCAAAAGGTGGAAACCGATTTTGTGGCGATGCTGCGCCTGCCTTGGGTTAAGGCGCGGGTGCGGGTGTGGAACCTTGCCGAATTTGTCGAAAACCCCATCGAGCCGTTGCAAAACATCGTCGACGAAATCAGCCCACGCGCGATGCGCCGCTTAACCGAGGCCCCCGTTTTGGCCGATCTGACGGGCTTTGGGCAGTTCTTGCAGGCGCTGCGCAACCAAGGGATGCAGCCGATTTTGATGGGCGATTTTCCCGTGGGCGAAGGCGCGCGCCCCAATGCGAAAAACCGTGGCCGCCCTTATTTGGTGAAGTGATCTATGGCGCGTTTTTCCAGCTTTGTGATCTTTGGCGAAATGCGCACGGGGTCGAATTTTCTTGAAATGAACCTCAATCGCCTTGCGGGGTTTCACTGCTATGGCGAGGCGTTTAACCCCTATCTTTTGGGCAACCACACCAACAATACCCTGTGCGGCTATACCGCAAAACAGCGCGACGAAGACCCTTTGGGCCTGCTGGCGGCGATGCGTGCGCAAACCCAAGGGCTGTCAGGGTTTCGCTATTTCCGCGACCATGACCCGCGCGTTTTGGACACGGTGCTGAACGATCCTGCCTGCGCGAAAATCATTCTCACGCGCAACCCAGTTGAGAGTTATATCAGTTGGAAAATCGCCCGCGAAACCGACCAGTGGCGGCTGATGAACACGCGCAAACACACCACGGTTCAACTTGAATTTGACGCGGACCAATTTCAGCGTCACTTGCAGAAAAGCCAGCAATTTCAGATGCTTTTGTTACATGCTTTGCAAACCAGCGGGCAAACGGCGTTTTATCTGGATTATGAAGATATCATGGATCTGGATGTGCTGAACGGGATAGCGGCATTTTTGGGCTTAACCGATCGGCTGAAAACCATCGATTCCACGCTGAAAAAGCAAAACCCCGAGGCGATTGAAGACAAGGTCACCAACCCTGCGGCGATGGCGACGGCACTGGCAAAGCTGGATCGGTTCAATCTGTCGCGTACCCCCAATTTCGAACCGCGCCGCAATGCAGGTGTGCCGCAATATCTGGCCTTGGATAGGCCGGGGCTGTTGTTCATGCCCGTGGCGGGCGCGCCTGTGGCCAATATTGAGACCTGGCTAAAATTGCTTGGGCCGACCAGCCGCGATTTTGATCGCAAGTCCCTGCGCAAATGGAAAGAGGCGCGTCCTGGGTTTCGCTCGTTCACCGTTCTGCGCCACCCGCTTGCGCGCGCCCACGCGATGTTTGCAGGGTTTTTGTCCAGCCCGATGCAGCCCGAACTGCGGCCTTATCTGGCCAAATTCCATTATTTGCCCCTGCCGCCCCAAGGCGAGCCGTTCCAATCTGACGCCGATTTTCGCAAGGCCTTTGCGACGTTCTTGAACTTTCTCAAGCGGAATTTGGCGGCGCAAACGGGGCTAAAGGTGATCACGCAGTTTGCCTCGCAGACGGCGGTTTTGCAGGGGTTTGCAGCGCTGGGTCTGCCCGATGTGGTGCTGCGCGAAGATGGTCTGGCGGCGGGGCTTGCCCGTATTGCCGACGATTTGGGCCTGCCCGCGCACCCCCTTTTGGCCGATGCGCCGCCGCCCCATCCCTATCCTGCCTTGGCCAGCATCTATGGCCCCGATTTGGACGAAGCCGCCCGCGCCGCCTATGACAAAGATTACACGGGCTTTGGTTTTGGCCCGTGGAAGCCCTTGTCCTAAAGGCGCTGTTGCAGGCGCGTTACATCACGCCGCTTTCGTTGCGCGATTTTCTGTAAGGATTGCATGAATTTTGGCGGCATCTGAATTGGCGCGCAGCTTTGTGCAAATGCCGCTATCGCGCATGGTGCGCGACACCATAGCCAAGGCTTTCAAATGATCGACGCCAGAATCCTTTGGCGCGAACAGGGCAAAAACCAGATCAACGGGCTGGCGATCGACGCTTTCATAATCCAGCGGTTTTTCCAGCCGCACAAACACCCCGACAATCCGCTCTAACCCGTGCAGGCGGGCGTGGGGCAGCGCGATGCCGTTGCCCACGCCCGTCGGCCCTAGGGTTTCGCGTTCTTGCAGCCCATCGATGGCGGTTGCCGCCACCAGCCCATGCGCCTGCGCGGCAAGTTCCCCCAATTCTTGAAACAGGCGTTTCTTCGAAGACAGGTTGCTCAGCACCTTAATCGAGGCGGGCACAAGAATCGTGGATAAATCCATCACAGGCTTCCTAGGTTGCTGGCCCAAGGGCTAGCGTTACGAGATGTTGCGCGGGTCGATCCAGCCGATGTTGCCGTCATCACGGCGATAGACCACATTCACGCCCGCATGGCTTTCGTTGCGAAACACCAGAAAACGGTTGTTCGACAGCTCTAGCTGCATCACGGCCTCACCCACGGTGATCGAGGGAATTTTCGTTTCCATCTCGGCAATGATGATCGGGGTCAAGGCGCCCGTGTCGTCGTCTTCTGGTTCTTCCGTTGCCGCGAGGATATACGAGGAAGCGCCGCCAAATTCAACAGGCTCTGGCCGTGATTGGTGATGGTTGCGGATGCGGCGTTTGTAGCGGCGCAGTTGCTTGTCCATCTTTTCGCGCGCGGATTCAAAAGCGGCATAGATTTCAGAGGCATGGCCCTTGGCTTGCGCCGTCAGGCCCGTGGACAGATGGATCACCGCCTCGCAGACAAATTCATGCGCGCTGCGTGAAAACACCACCACAGCCTCGGTTGGGCGCTGGGCGTATTTTTCCACAATTTCACCAAGCTCGGCTTTGACGTGGGTTTGCAACGCTTCGCCGATGTCGATTTGTTTGCCGCTGATTTGATACCGCATAATGCCTCCTATAACCAAGGCGCGCGCGACCCTTGCCTGTGCAGGGGCGGGCTTTGCCTTGAAACTGTGGGTGATGATGCAGCATTTCTTTTCTGCAGCAGGCCATCGCGCGGGGCCAAGCCTGTGGCCGCAAAGCGAAGACCAAATGGGAAAAGTTCGGCTTGCATCCCCTTCATTTGGGGATGGTGCATGCCTGTTGTCAACAATTTAGCGGGGCGGATTTCATAAATCTGTCACGATAGGCGAAAGTTCTCGCCCAGATAGACACGGCGCACCATTTCATCGGCGACAATTTCCGTGGTCGTGCCCGTTTTTAGCACCACGCCATCATGCAAAATATAGGCGCGATCCACGATGGACAGGGTTTCGGCGACGTTGTGATCGGTGATCAAAACGCCGATGCCGCGCGATTTTAGGTCATGCACCAAATGGCGAATTTCGCCCACTGCAATCGGGTCAACCCCCGCAAAAGGTTCATCAAGCAGCAGATATTGCGGATTGGCGGCAAGGCAGCGGGCGATTTCGGCGCGCCGACGCTCGCCCCCCGATAGGGCCATTGCGGGGGCTTGGCGCAGATGGCTGATGGAAAATTCCGACAACAATTCTTCCAGACGCTCGCGGCGGCGGTGGTGGCTTGGCTCGCGGATTTCCAGCACGGCTAGGATATTCTCTTCCACATTCAGACCGCGAAAGATCGACATTTCTTGTGGCAAATAGCCAATTCCCATTTGCGCGCGCCGATACATAGGCAGGCCCGTCACATCGCGCCCGTCAATAATGACTTGGCCTGCTTCGGGCGTGACAAGCCCTGCGATGGAATAAAAACAGGTGGTTTTGCCGCAGCCGTTCGGGCCAAGCAGGGCGACAACTTCGCCGCGCTCTAGCCGCAGCGAGACATCGCGGATCACCACGCGCTTTTTGTAACTTTTGCGCAGGTTGCGCACCGAAAGCCCGCTTATCACATCGGTCTGGGCAAGAAGGGGGGCATTCATGGCGATTTGGCCTGTGCTGCGGCGGGATCGAAAACGCTGGTCACGCCGCCTTCTAGCTGACCAACGCCTGTGACCAAATCGGCCACAAATTGCTGCGCTGAAAAGGTTGCCGCGCCTTGGGTTAAGGTGACGTCGCCGCGCATTGTGACCTTGCCGTCATCAATCACATATTCGGCGGTCTGGGCGCTGGCCGCATCTTGTGCGTTGACAAGCAGGACATCACCCGTGGCCCAAAGCCGTTGCACGCGGCTGCCCGTCTCGTCGTATTCGACGCGCACTTCGCTTGCGCTTAGGCGCATCTCGCCCTGCACAACCAAAACATCGCCCGAAAACAGCGCAGTTCCTCGTTCTTGGTCTACTGTCAGAACCTGCGACGTGACGGTCACGGGCAAATCGGGATCGCCCTTAATCCCGCCAAAGGCGACCTTGGCCACAGGTTGCGATTGCGCCAAGGCGAAACTCGCCACGCCGCCAAAACAGGCAATAACCACCAATATGCGCCGAAGGAATGTCCACATTTGCCGCGCCTTTGTTGCCATTATGGGGTATATACCAGCTTAACGCCCGAATTGAAAACCAGAACAAACCCGCCGTCATTTTGGCGCAGCAACATGCGCCCCGCGTGCAAAGTTCCCAAAGGCCCCTTGGCCTGCACAGCGCCACGGCTGGCCAATTTGGCATCCAGGATGGAAACATCCAACGCATCGGTGACCATCTGATAGCCCGACGAGGCGACCTTTACCCCGCCCGTCAGCGCAGCCGTCTGCGCCGCGCCGCGATATTCGATCAGCGGCGCGCTGATGGTGGTGACACTTCCCGATGGGGCGGTGATTGTGCCCGCCGCATTGCGCGCAGCGGCATCCTCTAAACCTTGCGGCACCACGGCATCGGCCAAAATGTCGATGGTCGCGCCATTTTCGGCGGTGGTGGCGATGCGTGCATCGGTCATTTTCGGCTCGCGCAGGCGGTCTTCTATGTCCACCTCGGCAAAGGGCAACGCCCCATCGATCGTGATCGCGCGCGAGAATAAAAACAGGCTGGATAGAATGGCCAAGGCGACCAGCGGCAGGCCAATTTTCAGGCCGTAAACCCAGCGGCTGTGCGTGTCGCGCCACTCTGCAATGGGTTTGGGCGGGGGCGTGGGCAGGGGAGGGGGGGGCGCCATTTACACCACCCCAGCGCGCAGGAAATCGTGGATATGCACAATGCCGCAGGCGCGGTGGGGTTGGCTGGGGTCAACCACGAACAGGCAGGTGATCTGCGCCTGGGTCATCAGTGCCAGCGCTGCACCCGCCAGCGCATCGGGGGCAAGGCTGCGGGGGGTGCGCGTCATGACATCGCCCGCCGTTTTGGCCATCAGCCCATCCATATGGCGGCGCAAGTCGCCGTCGGTGATAATCCCCACCAAGACACCGCCCGCATCTTGCACCCCCACCACGCCAAATCCCTTTTGGCTGATGGTCAAAATCGCCTCGCTCATCGGGGCGGTGTCGCGGATCAGGGGCATGTCCGAATGCATCACATCCGCCACACGCAATAGTTTTGCCCCCAAAGGCCCGCCTGGATGAAATTGGCGAAAATGCGCGGCGGTAAAGGCGCGATGCTCCATCACCGCCAGCGCCAGCGCATCCCCTAAGGCCAGCGTCATTGTGGTGGACGAGGTGGGCACAATGCCTTCCGCCCCCGCTTCGGGAACCGCGGGCAAGATCAGAGCAATCTCGCAGGCCAGCGCCATCGTGCTGGCCGCGCGCGCGCAAATCCCCAGCATCGGAATCGCAAATCGCTGGCAATGCGCAATAATATCAGCCAGTTCCGCTGTCTCGCCCGAATTGGAAATCAGCAGCGCCACATCGCCCGCCGTCAACATTCCCAAATCGCCGTGGCTTGCCTCGGCGGGGTGGACGAAATGCGCAGGCGTGCCCGTGCTGGCCAAGGTCGCGGCAATCTTGCGCGCGATATGCCCAGATTTGCCGATGCCCGACACAATCACGCGGCCCGTGCAGGCAAGTATGCGCGCGCAGGCCGCCTCAAATTCTGGCCCAATGCTGCCCGATAGCGCCTGCAGCGCCTCGGCCTCGGCCGCAATAACGCGGCGGGCGGTGGCGGCGTGCCCCACGGCGTCTTGGCTAGTGGTGGAAGATGTCATTCGGTTCGTCCCAACCCATCAAATCCAATCTGGCGCGGGTGGGCAGAAAGTCAAAGCAGGCCTGCGCCAAGGGAAGCCGATCTTCGCGGATCAAAATCGCCTCAAGCGCGTCTTTCAACTTGTGCAGATAAAGGACATCACTGGCGGCATAATCGCGCTGCGCCTCGGTCAGCACGGCGCTGCCCCAATCCGAGGTTTGCTGCGCTTTGGACACATCGACGCCCACATATTCCAGCAGCAGATATTTCAAGCCATGGCGGTCGGTATAGGTGCGGATCAGTTTTGACGCGATTTTCGTGCACCACACAGGCGCGGTCTGCACGCCAAAGGCCGCCAGCAGCGCCGCCACATCAAAGCGGCCAAAGTGAAACAGCTTTAGCACCTTAGGGTCGGTCAGCATTTTGCACAGGTTGGGCGCAGCGGTTTGCCCGCGCGCGATCTGCACCAAATGCGCATTCCCATCGCCCGAGGACAGCTGCACCAAACACAACCGATCCCGCGCGGGGTTCAGCCCCATGGTTTCGGTATCAATCGCCACCACTGGCCCCAAATCCAGCCCACTCGGCAGATCGTTTTGATAAAGATGAATGGCCATGGGTCTATCCTGCCTAGGGTTTGGTATGTCCTAGCGGGGGCCAGTCCTTTGGTCAACTGGGGCGGGTCAACTGCAGCTATTGCGCCGCGCTGGTTTCGGGAAAAATCATCTCAACGGGCCGCGTGCCAATTTGCGCGCCAGTTTGTTGATCCACGGCGATGGGCACCAGTTCCTGCCCTGTCTGCACATCAATAAACCGCGTCAATTCACCCCCAGCGCGGTGCCGACTGCCCCAAGCGTTCATCATCACCAGAACGGGCAGAAAATCTTGCCCCGCCTTGGTCAGCACATATTCATCGCGCGGCGGGCGGGTTTCATAGCGCCGCTTTTCCAGCAGCCCCTCACCCGTCAACGCGGCAAGGCGCGAGGTCAGCATCGTGGGCGCAATTCCCAGACTTTTGCGAAATTGGTCAAAGCGGGTTAGGCCGCGAAACGCATCGCGCAGGATAAGAACGCTCCACGCATCGCCCACGCAAGCCAAGCTGCGGGCAATGGGGCAATGATCGGCAAGATTGTTTTTCATGTCAGTATCATTTTCATATTTACTTACTATTATTTTGATAGCATACCCCTGATCAAAGCGAAACTCAAGTGAATTGGAATGAAAATGGAAAAGAATGATACACCCGTGGCGCTGATAACTGGCGCATCCAGCGGCATCGGCCGCGCCGCTGCACTGGCGCTTGTCGCAAAAGGCTACCGCGTGTTTGGCACCAGCCGCCGCGCAGGCGGGGATGCCCCAATCGGCGTGCAGATGGTGCAGGCCGATGTGACATCCGATACTTCTGTCGCGCAGCTGGTGGAAACGGTGATCGCAGCGGTGGGCCGCATCGACCTTTTGGTGAATAACGCAGGCTACGCCCTGTCTGGCGCGGCCGAAGAAAGCTCGATCGAACAGGTGCGCGCGCTGTTTGACACCAATTTTCATGGAATCGTGCGCGTCACCAACGCCGCTTTGCCACATATGCGGGCTCAAGGGGCAGGGCGCATTTTGAACATCGGTTCGGTCTTTGGGCTAATCCCTGGGCCGTTTGGCGCCTATTACGCTGCCAGCAAACACGCGATTGAGGGTTATTCAGAATCGCTTGACCACGAGGTGCGCCCTCTTGGCATCCGCGTTTCGGTGATCGAACCTTGGGCAACCAAAACCGCTATCGAAGCAAACTCGCCGCGCGGCGACCGCCCTGTTGCGGCCTATGCCGCCATGTTCGCCCGCTATCAAACCGCCTTTGACGCCGCAATGGCCGCAGGCGACACCGCCGAGGATGTTGCCGCAACAATTCTTGCCGCCGCAACAGACCGCAGCCCGCGCCTGCGCTACCCTTCGGGCAACGCCGCCCGCCAAACCGCATTTGCTCGCCGCTTTTTGCCACGGGCCATGTTCGACAAATCCCTGCGCAAGCAGTTCAACATTGCCTAAGGAAAAATCATGACAATCACGGAAAATTATATAGATGTGCCGACCCAGTTCATCACGGCGGCAGGAACCCGCTTTGCCTACCGCGAGGTTGGGCCGCGCGGCGGTGTGCCGCTGGTTATTCTGAACCATTGGGGCGCAGTTTTAGACAACTTCGACCCTGCCATTGTGGACGGTCAAGCTGCGCAGCATCACGTCATCGCGCTGGATTATCGCGGCATTGGTCTGTCAGGCGGATCGGCCCCCCTGACCATCGCAGAAATGGCGCAGGATGCCATCGCAGTGATTAAGGCGCTTGGCCATTCGCGTATTGATTTGATGGGCTTTTCGCTGGGCGGAATGGTGGCGGTGGATATGGCGCTGCGTGCCGCCGATCTGGTGCGCAAGCTGATCCTGACAGGCACGGGGCCTGCGGGCGGCGCGGGGATTGCAAAGGTCGGCGCGGTATCTTGGCCGCTGATCGCTAAGGGGCTGCTGACCTTTCGTGACCCGAAGACCTACCTGTTCTTCACATCCACCGTCCAAGGGCGCGGGGCTGCCAAATCCTTTATCGCCCGCATCAAAACCCGCAAAACGGGCCGCGACAAAGGCCCAACCCCCCGCGCCTTTTTGCGGCAACTGGCGGCAATTCAGGCATGGGGCCGCCAAATGCCGCAAGATTTGGGCGCCATCCGCATCCCCGTTCTGGTGGCCAATGGCGCCAATGACATCATGGTGCCCACGCCCAACTCGCATGATATGGCGCGGCGGATTTCGGGTGCTGACCTTGTGATCTACCCAGATGCGGGCCACGGCGGCATCTTTCAATACCACACCCAATTCGTGCCAAAGGCGCTGGCCTTTCTTGCCGCCTAAGTAATGGAGATACCGATGAAAGCTTTTGCTTTGCAAAAATACGCCAAGAAATCTGCCCTGACATTGGTGGATATGCCCAAACTCTCCCCCCAAGGGGACGAGGTTTTGGTTGAAATTCATGCCGCTGGCGTGAACCTGCTAGACGCCAAAATCCGCGATGGCGAATTCAAACCCATTCTGCCCTACAAACTGCCCACCGTTCTGGGGCATGATCTGGCGGGCGTCGTTGTGGCCACTGGCCCAAATGCGGCGCAGTTTAAGGTGGGCGATACTGTCTACGCCCGCGTGCCTGATTTCCACATCGGCACTTTTGCCGAATATATCACTGTGGCCGAGGCCCACCTTGCCCCCGCCCCCGCTGGCCTGACCATGGCCGAGGCCGCCTCCCTGCCCCTGGTCGCGCTGACCGCATGGCAGGCCTTGGTTGACGTGGCCAAGGTGCAACCGGGGCAAAAGGTGTTCGTGCAGGCAGGCTCGGGCGGGGTGGGCAGCATCGCCATCCAGCTTGCCAAACATTTGGGCGCCTATGTGGCCACCACAACGGGGCCATCGAACATTGATCTGGTCAAATCGCTGGGCGCGGATTTGGTGATCGACTACCGCTCGCAAGACTTTTCAACCCTGCTGCAAGATTACGATGTCGTTTTGCACAGCCAAGACGCCAAAGCGTTGGACAAATCGCTGCGGGTTCTGCGCAAGGGCGGTATCCTTGTGTCTATCACTGGCCCCGCCACGCCAGACATGGCGCGCGCGCTGAATGCCCCGCTGCCCATCCGCCTTGTGGTGCACGCGCTGAGCTATCCCACCCTGCGCAAGGCCCGCAAACTGGGCGTGCGCTTCGCCTTTCTGTTCATGCGCGCAAACGGCCCTCAGCTGCGCCAAATCGCTGCGCTGGTCGAAGCGGGCGTCATCCGCCCCGTGGTTGACCGTGTTTTCCCCTTCGGCCAAACCAACGCCGCTTTGGAATACGCCGAAGCGGGCCGCGCCAAGGGCAAGGTTGTGGTGGCGGTGAAGTAGGGGGGGTCAATCACCGCTATCGCGGGGGGCATTCCGCATAGCAGTGGTGATGGCCATGGTTTCCACCGACACGCGGGTCACGCGCAGAAGTAAGTCGATCACATGGTCTTTGTAATCGGTAAAGCGGTAGGTGTTAAACTTCTCGCGGATGGTTTTGTCTTTTGGGGTTTTTTCCTTGTATTGGTCCAAAATCCATTCAAGGGCGCTGCGATTGCCCAGCTTATAATCCCAACATTCGGGGGGGATGGCGGATAGGGTGGTTTCACTGTCCAGCGTGATGGTGCCTGCGTCCTTGTCCGCCTTTAGCGCGGCTTTGGGGGGCAGGCCTGCGCTGGCTGCGCGGGTGTCTGGCACATCGCGGCGGGTTAGGGGCCAAGGTTCGATGCTTTCATAGCCGATATGCAGCGCCAGCAGCGATTTACCCCAATCGCGCCATTGTGGGAAATGGGGGTATAGCGGGATGCGCGGAAATTCGCGTTTCAGGTTCAGCGCATAGGTTTCGCGGTAGATGGGGTCGTGCAGCACGGCATAGACATAGGCGAAGATATCATCCTTGGTGATGCCCGCCCCCTTGCCATACTGCGCGGTAAACTGCGCAAGTGCCCAATCGGTGATATTGTCAATCTTCTCGCCTGTGGAGGTGTAGCGGTGGCGGGGAAGGGATTGGTTGCCATCTAAGGAAAGCACAGTAAGACTTGGCACGCAATTTGTTGCGAATGTAGCAAAGTCGAGCCTACCGCCGATATTGAAATTGATTGCATGTGTTGGATAGTCCTTTGTTGGCCAGATCGCAGGCGTTTGGTATTGAAATTCATTCAAAGAGCTATCGAAGTATAGCAACTTTTTCACAAACGGACGATAATAGGTATTGATTATTCTATTCTCGTCTGCACTAAGTGTGATGTTTCCTCGCAACAGGCTCTTCAGGTGTCGTGTCCATTTTATCGAGGCGTCAAGATTATCGTCTGAAATAGGGACTCCAGATACTTTAGCTTTTCTCTGCCTCTCATACTGAGAAATTAGAAAAGATATTTTTGGAAACAGTGACGCGGCGTCATTTGAATAAACCCACTCATCGCGGGCAGTCACTACTCCCAATGAAAACAACTTAAAGATTGCCCGTTCCTGCCCCTTGGTCTTGGCCGCCTTCGTCACCTTATCCGCCACGGGGATCATGCTGTCCCAGTCGTTTTCGGTTAGGTTGATCCAGTTGGCGTTCTTATCGGGCGTGATCTGCACAAAGGTCGCATCGCTGGCCTTGACCTGCGATAGCCATGCCAGCTTTTCTTCCGATGTGTCCATTTCAGGGCGGCGGACATAGTGAATTTGCGCGGGTGGTTTCACCTTGTCCTTATCGCGGGCGCGGCGCACGAAAAACGAAATCGCCACCCCCGTTTGTATGCCAAAGACATTGTTCTTTGTTCCCGAAAGTTTGGGGTTGGCGCGCACATCCCCGCCCAAATCCACCACATAAATCTCGTCAAACTCGGCCGCCACATATCTGCGAAACCCGTCAAAGGTGCGGCTGTCGATAAAGCTGCGGTTGGTGATAAAGGCGATTATCCCATCATCGTGCAAACGATCAGATGCCCAGCGGAAAAACCGCGCATACATATCATACACTTTGGTTTTCTGCGCAGTGGACAGTTTGACAAAGCTGCGCTTGATCAGATCATCAATATGCGGATAGGCGCGGTTTTTGTTGTTGTCATTCTCGTTCTGTTGGTTGGCGTTATAGGGCGGGTTGCCGATGACCACCGATATTTTGCGTTTGTTCTGGCGCTGCACCCGTTCGACGTTTTCATCTGACAGCGCGCCAAACAAATCCCCCTGATGGCCCGATTTGATGCCCAGCCCCGCGATGTTATCCAGCGTGTCGACAAAACACAGGTTGGGAAATTCGGCATATTGCCCCGCCACTGCCTGATAGGTCGCCTCGATATTCAGGTTGGCCACGTAATAGGGCAAAATCGCCACTTCGTTGGCGTGCAGCTCTTGGGTGTATTTGTGGCGCAGCTTGTCAGGCTGGCCGCGAAAATATTCGATCAATTCGCAAATATAGGTGCCTGTGCCTGTGGCGGGGTCAAGAATTTCAACGCCCTTGTCGATCAGCCGTTTGCCAAAATGTTTGTCGCACAGCCAATCTGTGCCCTCGATCATAAATTTCACAATCTCATTGGGGCTATAGACCACGCCCAGCCTATCGGCAGCGGCGGGGTTATAGACCTTGTAGAAATTTTCGTAGATCACCTTTAGGAAGGTTTGTTTTTCGGCATGGCTGCTGATCTGTTCGGCATTGGTGTTGATGGCGGTGTAATAGGGCTTTAGCGCCTGCAACGTGTCTTTCTTGACCGCGCCCGTAAAGAACGCCTTTTCCAGCGCAAACAACAGTCCTGCGATGTTGTTGTTCTGGTGAAAGTCGGATTCGTTGAACACACGGGAAAAGATTTCTTCGGTCAGGATATGCTGGATCAGCATCTCACGCACATCGGTGACGGTCAGCGCGGGGTTGATGGTTTTCTTGGCGTGTTCCAAAAATTTCGCGGCGATGGATTGGAAGGTGGTGTTTGTGGCATAGGCTTCGTCAATCTTGTCGCGCAATGCCTGCAACACCGCAGGAAGATCGGTTTTGAACTGCGCCACGGCGCTGCGAAACAGGGCGATTTCGGGGCGCTGATAACCAAAGAACAAGCTTAGCAGCTTTTCCAGTGCTGTGACATCGGTCATGCTGCAACGCATCACTTCGGCTTTGTTTTGCCAAAGCACGGCGGTGTCGGAGTTTTCGTAAATGATGTTGTCTTGGGGGTAGCCCTTTAGGCGTTTCTTTTCGATCTCAACATCTAAATCGTCTGCGGTATCCTTAGCCTCCCAATAGCCTAAAGGCACGCGAAGATCGTGCAGAATTGCACCATCAGGGTAGACTTTTGTGCCCCGTGCTGTTTCAACAAGATACTGCGGTATGAAAACCAAACCATTTGCTCTGGCCCAGTTTTTCAGCAAATCTTTGAAGGCTTCGCTTGTAACGGACTCTGTTGCTGTGCCGGAAAATTTCTTCAGCCGATCAATTTCACTTAGGTAGGTATTGATAAGGCGTTGACTCACGTTTGACACTCCTGCGTTGGGTCTATCCTTGACTGTCGCAGGGGCAAGATCAAGGCCCGTCAATGGCGTTCTGCCGCTCATCCCCAAACCAAAAAGCCGCCCCAAACAGAAGCGGCCTTGCAAGCGTTAAATAAAAGTGGTGCCCAGAGCCGGAATCGAACCAGCGACACGCGGATTTTCAATCCGCTGCTCTACCAACTGAGCTATCTGGGCACGCTTGGGCATCTCGCCCGTTTGGTGGGGGGGTGATAGCGAAGACGGGCAGGGGTGTCTAGGGGGGTTGCGGGGCTTTTGCGCAAAATTGGCAAAACTATTGCGGGCGGCTGCGCGGGCTGTCGTCGCCGTCCGCGCCGATTTCATCCTCTGGCGCGGCTTCTTCGGCAGGAATGGCATAGCTGCCCGTCAGCCATTTGCCCAAATCCACATCGGCGCAGCGGCGCGAGCAGAAGGGGCGGTATTTGGCATCGCTGTCTTTGGCGCAAATCGGGCAGCTCATAGTGCCCCCGAAAGCAGATCACGCAGCGCGATACGGTCGCGTTTGCGGGTAAATTCATAAAGGCCCAAAGTTGTCCAGCCAGCCAAGTTCACCTCTGCCTCGGTCTTAAAGGCGGCGCGGATCACTTGGTCCAGCACGGCGCGGTCGCGTTTGGGCATAGGGGCGAAATCCACCACCACTTGCCCGCCAAGACCCCGCAGCCGCAACTGGCGGGGCAGGGCGCGGGCGGCGGCAATATTCACCTTTAGGCTGGCAGCGGGGCTGGTGTCATTGCCCGTGTTCACATCCACAGCCACCAACGCGCGGGTGGGTTCCAGCATCATATGCCCCTCGCCCAGATCGACGCGCGGGGTCAGCAGGGCATCGAGCATTTCCAAAACGCCGTGCGATTGCAGGTCGCCCTCGATCACCTCGTCTGGCGCGGGGTCTGCCCAATCGCGCCACGCGGTTTCATGCGCGCCTGCGCCTTCGACCAGCAGTTCAGGCCCGCCGTCCAAATCGGCCAGCACCGCCTGCGCCAGATCGCGCATCGCGGCGATATCTTGGGCGATGTCGTCGCGTTCCGCGCTCTCGCAGGCAGAACGCAGGATCAGCCCCAGCGCCGCATCGGCCCCCGCCATGCCTGCCTGCGCCAGGGCCTCTAGCTCTGCGCGCAGCTCCTCGTCGCGGATACGGCGCGAGATGTTCAGCCCCGGCGCATCAGGCGTGACTATGGCATAGCGCGATTTGAAGAGTAGCCGCGTGGTGACGGGATAGGCCTTACCCGCCTCGGCAGGCCCCGTAATCTGCACTAGCAGCCGCTGGCCAGGTGCAATACCGGCCGTTTGGCGTAAAAAGCCGCTGCCCCCCGGCAATCGCACGAACATACCGCCTTGCCCCTTCATCGGGCGGTCGGCAACGGCGCGGTAAATCGCCCCATTCAGCGGCGCGTCCGTTAAAGGGTCAATCGCCAGATCTTCCAAAACCCCGTCCACCAGCAGCGCCGCAATCGGGCGGCCCTGCACTTTGTCCAAGATGACAAGACGGTTCATGTTCGGCTCCATATCGGTAGGCCCGCTGCGGCCAAAAGCGCGGCGGTTTCGGCCAAGGGCAGGCCAACAATGCCCGTAAAACTGCCCGAAATCCACGGGATAAAGGCCGATGCCGCGCCCTGAATGGCATAGGCCCCCGCCTTGCCCTGCCACTCACCGCTGGCCAGATAGGCGTTTAGTTCAATGTCAGACAGGCGTTTCATCTTTACCGCAGACAGGCTTTCGCGTGTCCAAACCCGCGCGCCGCGCCGCACCGCGACGGCGGTGATCACTTGGTGCCTGCGCCCGCCCAGATCGGTCAGGAATTGCGCCGCCTCGCCCGTATCGGCAGGCTTGCCCAAAATTCGGCGGCCCAGCGCAACTGTCGTGTCAGCGCACAGCACAATATCATCAGGCCCCGCCTGCACCGCCCGCGCCTTTTCCAGCGCAAGCCGCGCGCAATACGGGCGCGGCAGTTCGCCCTTGCGCGGGGTTTCGTCAATGTCGGGGGGAAGGATGGCATCGGGCACGATCCCTATCTGCGCCAGCAACTCTTTGCGGCGCGGGCTGCCCGATCCTAAAATAAAGCGCAATTTACCGGAAACGATAGTTGATGCGGCCTTTGGACAGATCGTAGGGGGTCATTTCGACCTGCACCTTATCGCCTGCCAGCACACGAATGCGGTTCTTGCGCATCTTGCCCGCCATCACCGCGATCAATTCATGGCCATTTTCGAGTTCAACCTTGAATGTCGCGTTGGGCAAAAGTTCCTTCACGGTTCCGGGGAATTCGAGAATATCTTCCTTGGCCATGGTCTCTCCTAAAGTAGCCCGCAAACCGGATGGCTGCTTGCATGGCGGCGCATATGCGCCCATGCGCGCCGATTTTCAAGGAAAAAATGCGCAAGGGGGTGTCAGCGGGCGATCGAGAGAAGCGCTGCAACATCCAAATGGGCCTCGATATGGGCTGCCAGCGCGTCCAGCGCCCCCTCGACCCGCGCGCCGTAAGATTGGCCACCCGCCTGCGCACCCATTTGCGCCAGAAACGCTGCGCGAAAGGCATCCTCATGAAACAGCCCGTGCAAATAGCTGCCCATGATGCGCCCATCTGGCGATGTCGCGCCCTCATCCACCCCGTCTACACGCGCAAAAGGGCGTACGCGGGCAGGCCCATCGCTGCGCCCGATATGGATTTCATAGCCCGAAACGGCTTGGCCTGTGGCGATATGCTGCGCACTGATGCGGGACAGGCGTTTGTCTGGGGTCATCACCGTATCAATATCCAAATGGCCAAGGCCCAAAGTCTCGCCCGCAGGGCCTTCGATCCCGTCTGGGTCGCGCACCGTTTTGCCCAGCATTTGATAGCCGCCGCAAATGCCCAGCACCCGCCCGCCGCGCCGAATATGTGCGGCCAAATCAATATCCCAGCCTTGGGCACGCAAAAACGCCAAATCCCCGCGCGTGGATTTAGACCCAGGCAGGATGACCAAATCGCAAGGCGGAATAGGTGCGCCCGCGCGCACCATGGTCAGGCGCACGCCGTCTTCTTGTGCCAGCGGGTCAAGATCATCGAAATTGGCAATGCGCGAGAATGTCAGCGCCGCAATGTGGAATGCGCCTTTGCCAATGCTTGCTGGAATGTCCAGCGCATCCTCGGCAGGCAGCAGATGCGCCTTGTCGAAATATGGCAGCACACCAAAACCACGCCAGCCCGTGCGAGCCTCGATCAGGGCGTAACCGTCATCAAACAGGCGTGGATCGCCGCGAAATTTGTTAATCGCAAAGCCTGCAATCATGGCGGCGTCACCCGCATCCAGCACCGCCTGCGTGCCAATGATCTGCGCAATCACCCCGCCGCGATCAATATCGCCAATCAAGATAACGGGCACATCCGCCGCGCGCGCAAAACCCATATTGGCAATATCGCCCGCGCGCAGGTTCACCTCGGCAGGCGATCCAGCGCCTTCGACTATCACCACATCATGCGCCGCGCGCAACCGCTGAAAGCTTTCGAGCACAGGGGCCATAAGGCTGGGTTTAAGCGCCGCATAATCGCGCGCCTTGACCGTCGCCAAGCGCCGCCCGTGGACAATCACTTGGGAACCCACCTCTGATTCGGGCTTCAAGAGGATCGGGTTCATATCCACCATCGGCTCCAATCCGCAGGCCAGCGCCTGCAAGGCCTGCGCGCGCCCGATCTCGCCGCCATCGGCGGTAACGGCGGCATTGTTCGACATATTCTGTGGCTTGAACGGGGCCACCGACAGCCCGCGCCGTTTTGCAGCACGGCACAGCCCCGCCACGATCAACGATTTACCCACGTTCGATCCTGCGCCTTGGATCATCAGGGCGGTCATGCGCTGGCACCCGTGGTCTGGCGGTAAGGGTGGGTGCCTTCGGCGAGGATATTTGCCGCCAAAATGAAAGGTAAGTCACGCCGCACCTCGGGCCGTTTGCACGGGGGAGGCGCGGCGCTTTCACTTTGGACGGTCATCGGGATCCCTCCCTGTACCGTAGGTTTTTGATAGACGATTCTGGTTAACACTTCGTTGCTTTCATTTTGGTCCAAATATCCCGGGGGTGGCCCGCTTTGGCGTGCCAAAGCGGGTAGGGGGCTGGCCCCCTACTCGACCTCAAAACTCAACACCCTTTTGAGCCTTAATCCCCGACCGAAACGGATGTTTGATCAGCGTCATTTCCGTCACCAAATCGGCGGCCTCGATCAGCGCATCCTTGGCGTTGCGGCCTGTTAGAACAACATGGGTTTGGGGCGGCTTTTCGCGGCGCAGAAATTCCAGCACGGCGTCTATGTTCAGATAATCATAGCGCAGGGCGATGTTGATCTCGTCCAGCAGCACCATGCGGATGGCGGGGTTGCGGATCAGTTCTTTGGCCTTTTCCCAACCCTTTTGGGCCATTTCAATGTCGCGGGCGCGATCTTGGGTTTCCCAAGTAAACCCCTCGCCCATGGCGTGAAATTCGCACAGATGGCCAAAGTTTTCCTCGATGATGCGCCGCTCGCCCGTATCCCACGCGCCTTTGATGAATTGCACCACCGCGCAGGGCATTTCATGCGCGATGCTGCGCAAAATCATGCCAAAGCCGGATGAGGATTTCCCCTTTCCCGCCCCTGTATGCACGATGATGAGCCCACGATCAGCCGTCTTGCTGGCCATGATTTTATCGCGCGCGGCCTTTTTCTTGGCCATTTTCGCGGCGTGGCGCGCATCGTCGTTCTGCGCGGGAATGTCGGCCTCATCTGTCATCGGGTCGCCCTTGTTCTTGACTCTCCGCCTGCATTCGATCAGGTGAAGGGAATGTGTTGGTGTCTGATTATGTCAGGCCAAGAGGGAATGCGATAGGCCCCGTTTGGGCCAAAGCGCAGCCGCCCCCGCGACCGTGACCGGAGAGTTTTGCCCATATCCACTGGCACGTGCTGGGAAGGGGGGCAAAGCGTGGGGCAGGCCCCGCATCCGCAAGCCGGGAAACCTGCCAGCGCATAGGACAGACGGGCGGACGGGGTGTGTCGCATCGAGGTCGCGCAAGCTTGCGCCACTCTCGCAGCTTACATTCCGCCCTGAGGGGATGGATTATGGCGGCCACGCTTTATGTATGTGCGACCTGCAAGGCAGATCAGATTGTGCCGATCGGAGGCCAGCCCCTTGGTGCGCAGCTGCTGGGTGCGCTGCTGGCCGCAGACTGCCCCACAGGCGTTACCATCAAACCCGTCGATTGCCTGTCTGCCTGCAGCCAAGGCTGTTCGGTCGCGCTGCAATCGCTCGGCAAATGGGGCTATGTCTATGGCCGCTTAGGCCCCGCCGATGTGCCCGATATTCTGGTGGGCGCTGCCGCTTATGCTGCCAGCGTCGATGGCATTGTGCCTTGGCGCGAGCGCCCGCTCATTTTTCGCAAGCAAAGCCTTGCCCGTATTCCGCCCCTAGACCTTATCGCCGTGGAGCAATAAATGACCGATCTTTCCAAAATCCCCGTCACTGTGATCACCGGCTTTTTGGGCGCGGGCAAAACCACGTTGATCCGCCATCTTATGGCCAACCCGCAGGGCAAGCGCCTTGCCATTTTGGTCAATGAATTTGGCAGCGTGGGTGTCGATGGAGATATCCTGAAATCCTGCGCCGATGAAAATTGCCCCGTCGAAAACATCGTCGAACTGGCCAATGGCTGCATCTGCTGCACGGTGGCCGATGATTTCATTCCCACGATCGAGGCGCTGATGGCAATGCCGCAGCGCCCCGACCATATCTTGATTGAAACCTCTGGTTTGGCTTTGCCCAAGCCTTTGCTCAAAGCGTTCGATTGGCCTGCCATCCGTTCGCGCATCACCGTCGATGGGGTGGTGACTTTGGCCGATGCCGAGGCTGTGGCGGCAGGCCGCTTTGCCCCTGACGAGGCGGCAGTTGCGGCGCAGCGCGCGGCGGATGCAAGCCTTGACCATGAAACGCCGCTGTCCGAGGTGTTCGAAGATCAGATTGCCTGCGCCGATATCGTGCTGCTGTCCAAGGCCGATTTGGCGGGGCCTTTGGGCCTTGCCGCCGCCCGCGATGTGATCAACGCCGAAGCGCCGCGCAGGCTGCCCATTATCGAGATGACCGAAGGCGTGATCGACCCGCGCCTGATTCTGGGCCTGAACGCCCGCGCCGAAGATGATCTTGCCGCCCGCCCCAGCCACCACGACGGCGAAGATGGGCACGAGCATGATGATTTCAACACCATCGTCATTGATCTGCCCGAAATCGCCGATCCTGACGCGCTGAGCGCCGCGATCCAGCGCCTTGCGGCCGAGCAAAATATCCTGCGCGTCAAAGGCTATATCGCAGTTGTGGGCAAGCCGATGCGCCTTTTGGTGCAGGCTGTCGGCAGCCGCGTGCGGATGCAATATGACCGCCCTTGGGGTTCTGCGCCGCGCCGCAGCCAATTGGTGGTTATCGCCGAAATGGCCGATGTGAACGAGGCGGCTATTCGCGCGGTTTTGGAAGGCTGATCTATGCACGTCGTCTTCCGCGAAAGCCATGGGCTGGAAGAGGGCGAGGCCGCCTTTGATCTGGGGCAGACGCCCGCAGATTTGGTGGTTTTGTCCTTTTCCGACAGTGACCTTGGCGCATTCGCGGCAGGCTTTGCGCGTGCCAAATCGCAGGGGGCAGAGATGCCCAGCGTGCGGCTCGCCAGTTTGATGGCGCTGAAACATCCCTTGTCGGTGGATACCTATGTCGAAAATACCCTGTCTGGGGCCAAGGGGATTTTGGTGCGGCTGATTGGCGGGCAAAGCTATTGGCCCTATGGATTGGCCAGCATCGCCGATTTGGCCCGTCAGAAGGGTATTGCTTTGGCCGTTTTGCCCGCCGATGGGCGGGACGATCCAACGCTTGACGCGCTGTCTACTTTGCCCCAGTCCACCCTGCGCCAGTTGCAGCACCTTTGTGATGCGGGTGGCGCGGTCGCCGCGCAGGCGGCGCTGGCGCAACTGGCGCTTGCAGCGGGAATTTACGCCAGCCCCGTTATGGGGGCCAAAACTGTGCCCGATTGCGGCTGGTATTTGGGCGGCACTATCAGCGCCGATATGCCAAAGCTCCCCGATGGCCCCATCGTGGCCGTGACCTTTTATCGCAGCTATGTGACCTCTGCCGATCTGGCCCCGATTGACGCGCTGATGGATCAGCTTTCCGCGCGCGGTTTTGCCCCCTTGGGCCTGTTTGCGCCAAGTCTGAAGGCCCCCGATGCTGGCCCGTTTCTGCGCGCCGCCCTTGGCGCAATCGCCCCCGCTGCCCTCATCAACGCCACCGCCTTTTCTGCCAAGGGCGAGGATGGAACCTCGCCGCTGGACACCACAGGTGCGAAGGATTGGGGCGCGCCCGTGTTCCAAGTGGCGCTGTCCACCAATCGCCGCCGCGATTGGGCAGCGTCCGAGCGCGGGCTATCCCCCGCCGATTTGGCCATGCATGTCGTTCTGCCCGAGGTAGACGGGCGCGTGTTTGCAGGCATTATCAGCCATAAATCGCCGCAAAAGCGCGACCCTGATTTGCAATATTCCCGCTTTGCCCACCGCGCGGACGGCGAACGCATTTCCCGCGTGGTGGGGCGCGTGGCGGGCTGGCACCGCCTTGCGCAGACCCCGCGCAGCGCGCGCGATCTGGCCTTTGTCCTGTCCACCTATCCCGGCCGCGATGATCAAATGGCCCATGCCGTGGGGCTGGATGTGCTGGGCAGCCTGCCGCCAATGTTCGACGCGTTGCGGGCGCAGGGCTATGATATGCCCGCCGCAAATGGCCTTGCCGAGGTCTTGCTGAAACAGTCTCTAACATGGGATTTATCGACATACCGCGCCGCGCTTGTCCGCCTGCCAACCGCATTGCAAGACGCAGTTAATGCCGCTTGGGGAGCGCCCGAAGATGACCCTTTGGCCAAAAGGGCTGCCTTTCACTTTCCCGCCATCCAGCACGGCCGCGCGCTGATTGCCCTGCAACCCGAACGGGGCGAGGTGGCTGGGCGCGACGCCGGTTATCACGACCTGGCGCGCACGCCGCGCCATTCCTACATCGCCTTTTACCTGTGGCTGCAATCGCGCAGCCCGCACGCCCTGATCCATATGGGCGCGCATGGCACGCTGGAATGGCTGCCTGGCAAATCGGTGGCCCTATCGAGCGACTGCTGGCCCGATGCCTTGCTGGGTGAGATGCCCGTGATCTATCCCTTTATCGTGAACGATCCGGGCGAGGCGGCGCAAGCCAAACGCCGCCTTGGCGCGGTGACGCTGGGCCATATGCCCCCGCCTTTGCGCGCCAGCGCCTTGCCTGAAAACCTGTCGGCGCTGGAACGCCTGCTGGACGAATACAGCGCCGCCGATGGGCTTGACCCCGCCCGTCGCACCCGCCTGATTGCCGATATTCGCGCGGCCGCGCAGGATGCTGGGGTCGAGGCGGATTTGGGCATCCCCCCAAACGCCAGCCCTGCCGAGGCGATCACGCGGATCGACCGTTTTGTCTGCGATATCAAAGAAAGCCAGTATGGCGACGGCCTGCACATCTGGGGCGCGGCGCAGGGCGAAATGGAGGGGCTGATCACCGCGCTGGACGGCGCGCGCGTGCCCGCAGGCCCCGCAGGCAGCCCCTACCGTGGCCGCGCCGATGTTCTGCCCACGGGGCGCAATCTGTTTTCCGTTGACCCGCGCGCCGTGCCAAGCCGCGCCGCCCATGCCCAAGGCGTGAAGCTGGCCGAAGAACTGATCCGCCGCCATTTGCAAGACGCGGGCGATTATCCGCGTGGGCTGGTGCTGGATCTGTGGGGCTCGGCCACCATGCGCACGGCAGGCGAAGAGGTGGCGATGGCGCTGCACCTGGCAGGGCTTGCCCCGCTGTGGGACGCGGCATCCGCCCGCGTCACGGGGTTTGAAATCATTCCCTTGGCCTTGCTGGGTCGCCCCCGCATCGACGTGACCTTGCGCATATCGGGCCTGTTCCGCGATATCTTCCCCGGCCTTGGCCAGATGTTCGCCGCAGGCGTGGCGGCGCTGGCCGCGCGCGATGAAGACCCCGCTGATAACCCCTATGGGGCGGCGGGCGAGGCGCGGGTTTTCGGCCCAAGGCCTGGCCTGTATGGCATGGGAATGGAGGCGGCCTTGCAAGATTACAGCGAGGCGGGCCGCGCCGCTGCGGGCGAGGCGTGGCTTTCGGCCGCGTCCTATGCCATGGACGCCAAAGGCGACATTGCCGCAGACCGCGCGGGGATCGAGGCGCGGGTGCGCGTTGCCGATACCTATGCCCATGTGCAGGATTTGGTGGAAACCGATGTGCTGATGGCCCCCGATTACGCAGCGCATGAAGGCGGGTTTGCTGCTGCGGCCGCGCATCTGGGCGGGAAGGCGGCGCTTTATCATCTGGACAGCGCCAACCCCGCCGCCCCCCGCGCCCGCACTGTGACCGAGGAACTTGCCCGCACCCTGCGCGCCCGCGCCGCCGATCCCGCTTGGGCCAATGGCATGATGCGCCACGGCTTTCGCGGCGCGGCCGAGATTACGGCCACCTTGGACAACCTTGCCGCCTATGCCCATCTGACCCGCGCCGTGCCTGCGCATTTGTTTGATCTTTATCATGACGCGACCTTGGGGCGGGGTGATATCACCGCCTTTATGGCCCGCGAAAACCCCGCCGCGCTGGCCGCTTTGCAAGACCGTTTTGCGGCGCTGCGCGAGGCGGGTTTATGGGCCAGCCGCCGCAATGCGCTGGGCGAGGGGGAAAGGTTATGAGCCTGTCAAAACCTGTTATCCCCACTATCCAAGGCTGGTGCCCGGGCGCACTGCGCCCTATGGAATCCGGCGATGGCTGGGTGGTGCGGGTGCGCCCCCGCGCAGGCCGTTTGACCCAAGCCCAGGCGCGCGGCATTGCCGATCTGTCCGCCGCGCATGGCAACGGGCTGATCGATCTGTCCGCCCGCGCCAATGTGCAACTGCGCGGTGTGACCATGGCCAGCCATGCACCCCTGATCGCAGGGCTGCGCGCCCTTGACCTGCTGGACGCCAGCGCCGAAGCAGAAGCCCAGCGCAATGTCGCCCTTACCCCGTTTTGGGAACAGGGCGATGGGGCCTATGGTCTGGCGCTGGAACTTTCCGCCGCTTTGACCCTGCCCAGTGCGCCGCGCCTGCCCAGCAAATTCGGCTTTGTGCTGGATATGGGCGAGGCCCCAATTCTGCGCGCCATCGCGGGCGATATTCGGATCGAGAGGGTGGCCTCTGGCGCGCTGATCTACGGCCAAGGGGCTGCAACGGGCGCGGTTGCCCCGCTTGGACAAGCCGCGCAAATCGCCCTTCAGCTTGCGGGGTGGTTTGCGAATTCGGGTGGCATTGGCCCCGATGGGCGCGGGCGCATGTCCCGCCTTCTGGCCCAAGGCGCGGCCCTTCCCACAGCCTTTACCGCCCTTCCCGTGCCGCAAGCCGCGCCCTATGCCCCCCGCATCGGCCTGCATCCGCAAGGCACGTTGGTGGGGTTCGAGTTTGGCCAGATGCAGGCGCAAACCCTATCCGCCCTTGCTGCCTTTGGCCCCTTGCGCATCACGCCGTGGCGAATGGTTTTGCTCGAAGGCGCGCGCGAAATGCCCCGCTTGCCGCATCTGATCACAGACCCCGATGACCCAATGCTGCGCGTAATCGCCTGCAGCGGCGCGCCCGCCTGCGTGCAGGCGCAGCAGCCCACGCGCGCTTTGGCCCGCGCCTTGGCCCCCGATATTCCGCAGGGCCAGGTGTGCCACGTTTCGGGCTGCGCCAAAGGTTGCGCGCACCCAGACCCCGCCGCACTGACGCTGACCGCCACGCCGCGCGGCTTTGACCTTGTGCAAAATGGCCGCGCGGGCGATACGCCGCATCGCGCGGGCCTTACCCCGTTTCACATTTCGCAGGCCCTTCATGCCCTATAGCTACATCACCGACGGCGCGGAAATTTACCGCCAATCCTTTGCGACCATCAGGGCCGAGGCGGCGCTTGAGCGTTTTTCCCCTGAAGAAGAGGTTGTCGTCGTCCGCATGATTCACGCCGCAGGCATGGTCGGGCTAGAACGCCACGTGGATTTCACCGCCAATGCCGCTATTGCCGCCCGCGCCGCGCTGGAAGGCGGCGCGCCGATCCTGTGCGATGTGCGTATGGTGTCCGAAGGCATCACTCGCCCCCGCCTGCCCGCAAACAACGCGATTATCTGCACCTTGCAAGACCCCGCCGTGCCCGCCCTTGCCGCGCAAATGGGCAACACGCGATCTGCGGCGGCGGTGGAACTTTGGCGGCCAAAACTGGGCGGTTCGGTCGTCGTCATCGGCAATGCCCCCACCGCGCTGTTCCACCTTTTGAACATGCTGGAAGACCCCACTTGTCCGCGCCCTGCCGCGATCATTGGCTGCCCTGTCGGCTTTATCGGCGCGGCAGAAAGCAAGGACGCGCTGATGGCCGCAGCCCCTTGCCCTGCGATGGTGGTGCGCGGGCGCTTGGGCGGCAGCGCAATTGCCGTGGCCGCGCTGAACGCGCTCGCCTCCCGAAAGGAATAGCGCATGGGCCGTATCATTTGCGCGGGCCTTGGCCCCGGCGATCCTGATCTGATGTCGGTCAAATCCGACCGCGCCGTGCGCAGCGCGGGCCATATCGCCTATTTCCGCAAGGCTGGCCGCGCAGGCCAAGCGCGGCGCATCGTGGGCGGCATGCTGCGCGCGGATGCGGTGGAATATCCAATGGAATACCCCGTCACCACCGAGATGCATTTTGACAGCCCCGAATACATCGCCGCCCTGTCAGGCTTTTATGACGTTTGGGCAGATCGTTTGGCCCAAATGGCGCGCGATATCCCCGATGATATCGTTGTTCTGTGCGAAGGCGATCCGTTCTTTTACGGCAGTTTCATGCATCTTTACACACGCCTCGCTGGGCGTGCGCAGGTCGAGGTGATTGCTGGTATCACGGGCATGGCGGGCTGCTGGCATGCCACGGGTATTCCCATGACATGGGGCGACGATGTGCTGACCGTTCTGATGGGCACCCTGCCCACCGCAGACCTGATCACCCATATGCGCGCCGCCGATGCGCTGGCGATTATGAAGACAGGCCGCAACCTGCCCCGCGTGCGCGAGGCGCTGGCAGAGGTGGGTCGGCTGGGCGATGCTTGGCTGATAGAACGCGGATCAATGCCCGATCAGCGTGTGGCGCGGCTGGCCGAGGTGGATGCCGCCGATTGCCCCTATTTCGCTATCGTTCTGGTGCATGGCATGGGCCGCCGCCCCGAAGCGGGGGGGGGTGTGGAATGAGTGCTGGCTGGGTGATTGTCGCAGGTCTTGGGCCAGGCGCGGATGACATGGTAACCCCCGAGGTTACGGCCGCTATCGCCGCCGCCACCGACATCGTCGGCTATATTCCCTATGTCGCCCGCATTGCCCCGCGCAAGGGGCTGACGCTGCACGCATCCGACAACCGCGTTGAACTTGACCGCGCGGCCCATGCCTTGGACATGGCGGCACAGGGCGGGCGCGTGGTTATCGTCTCCTCTGGCGATCCGGGCGTGTTCGCAATGGCCTCTGCCCTGTTCGAGGCGCTGGAAGCCGCCCCGCAGTATCTGCGCCTAGACATTCGCATCCTGCCCGGCATCACCGCAATGCTGGCCGCCGCCGCCGCCGCTGGCGCGCCTTTGGGGCATGATTTTGCCTGCATCAACCTGTCGGATAATCTTAAGCCGTTCGATCTGCTCGCCCGCCGTATTCGCCTCTGCGCGCAGGCCGATCTGGCGATGGCCTATTACAACCCGCGCTCGGCCAGTCGCCCCGATACGTTCGGCCGCGTCTTGGATATTTTGCGCAGCGAATGTGCGCCGCAGACCCTGATCACCTTTGCCCGTGCGGTATCTACCCCCGATCAAACCATCACAACGGTAACACTGGAACAGGCGCGCGCCGATATGGCCGATATGCGAACAGTGGTTCTGGTTGGCAATTCGGCCACGCGCCGCCTTGGCCGTTTTGTTTATACCCCGCGCAAGGCGTTATGATGCGAAAGCCAGTCCATCATGGCAGGGATAGTGTCGGCTGTGTCACGCATCGGCGCATCGGGCCGCGCGATCATAATGACGGGCAGGCGCAGGGCGCGCGCGGCGATAAGCTTGGCCACCGCGCCCTCACCGCCCGCATTCTTGGCAATGATATGGGTGATGCGATGCTGGGCCAGCAGCGCAGTATCGCCGCCCACATCAAACGGGCCTTTGGCGATGACAACGGTGCAGTTTGGCAAGGGTTTTTCGGCAGGCGCGTCCACCAAGCGCAGCAGAAAATGATGCTGGGGCAGGGCGGCAAAGGGGGCGAGGTTTTGCTTGCCAATCGCCAAAAACACCCGCGCTGGGGTGCTGGGCAGGGCGGCGACGGCGCTGGCAATATCGGCCACCTGCAACCAATTGTCGCCCGCCTGCGCCTGCCAAGCCGCGCGTTGCAACGACAAAAGCGGCAGGCCCAAGGCGCGGCAGGCGTCATCGGCATTGCGGCTGATTTGCGCGGCAAAAGGGTGGGTCGCGTCGATCACATGCGTGATCCCTTCGCGGCGCAGATAATCTTTCAGCCCCGCCACGCCACCAAACCCGCCCACCCGCATCGCAATGGGCTGCGCGCTGGGCGCATCGGTGCGCCCAGCATAGGAAAACACGGCATCCACCCCCGCCCCTGCCAAGGCGCGGGCGGCAAGGCTGGCTTCGGTCGTGCCCCCCAAAAGCAGGATACGCGGCATGTCTAATTCGTGGCTCACGATCATCGGTCTGGGCGAAGATGGCGGCAAAGCCCTGCCAGATGCAAGCCGCATCGCGCTGGAAGGTGCCGAATATGTCTTTGGCGGCGCACGGCATTTGGAACTGGTTGGCGGGATGACGGGCGCGGCGCAGCTTTGCCATTGGCCGATCCCGTTTGATACCGCGCCTTTGCTGGCCCTTGCGGGGCGGCGGGTGGTGGCGCTGGCCTCGGGCGATCCGTTCTGGTTCGGGGCGGGGGCGGTGCTCGCCGCAAACTTGCCGCAGGGGGCTTGGGTGTCGCACCCCGCGCCGTCCAGCTTTGCGCTGGCCGCAAGCCGCCTTGGCTGGCCTTTGGAACGCGCGATCTGCCACGGGCTGCACGCCGCCCCCTTTGCCCGCCTGCGCCCCGATTTGCACAGCGGCGCGCGCCTGCTGGTGACCCTGCGCGATGGCGAGGCGGCAGCGCAACTGGCCGAATACCTAACCCACATCGGCTTTGGTCGCAGCGAGGTTTGGCTGCTGTCTCGCCTTGGCGGCGCGCGCGAAACCATCGCGCAGGCCTACGCCGACAACTTTGATCTGGCCGCCCCTGCCGCCCCCGTCATGGCCGCGATCCATGCGCAAGGCGTGGGCCTGCCGCGCGGATTTGGCCTGCCCGATGACCTGTTTCAGTCCGATGGGCAAATCACCAAGGCCCCCATTCGCGCCCTGACCCTGTCTGCCCTTGCCCCGCGAAGGGACGAGGTGCTGTGGGATATCGGCGGCGGATCAGGTTCGATTTCCGTGGAATGGTGCCTAGCGGGTGGGCTGTCGCATTGCGTTGAGCCGCGCGCGGATCGCAGCAACAATATCGCCGCCAATGCTGCCGCCTTTGGTGTGGATCACCGCCTGACCGTCGTCACAGCCCATGCGCCCGCGGCCCTAAATTCCCTGCCCGCGCCAGATGCCGTGTTCATTGGCGGCGGGGCAAATGCGGCCCTATTGCAGGCGATTTGGCCGCTTTTGCCTGTAGGGGGCCGCCTTGTCGCCAATGCTGTCACGCTGGAATCCGAGGCGCTGCTGGCATCGGCCTGCGCGCAATATGGCGGCGCGTTGATGCGGGTGGACATCGCCCATGCCCAGCCTTTGGGTCGAATGACAGGCTGGCAAGCCGCCCGCCCCATCGTGCAATGGAGCGTGCAAAAATGATCGTCGCAGGCCTAGGGTTTAATAGCCGCGCCACGCCCGCAGCCTTGGGCCGCGCCCTAGCAGGCGCCTTGGCGCGGGCGGGGGTGGGCAGGCCAGACGCGCTGGCCAGCGCCGCAGCCAAGGCAGGCGATGCGACCCTGATCACCTTTGCCGCCGCGCAATCTCTGCCCCTGATCGCGGTAGATGTGGCAGGCGTTCCAACCCCCAGCCAATCCGCCCGCGTGCAGGCGCTGTTCGCCACAGGATCACTGGCCGAGGCAGCGGCCCTTGTCGCCGCAGGCCCAAATGCCCGCCTCATCGCGCCCAAAACCGCCTCTGCCTGCGGGCGGGCCACCTGCGCCATAGCCGTATCGGAGAGCCACAAATGACCGTGCATTTCATTGGCGCAGGCCCTGGCGCGCCCGATCTGATCACCCTGCGCGGCCGCGATCTGATCGCCGCTTGCCCTGTGTGCCTCTACGCAGGATCGCTGGTTCCCGCCGCGCTGTTGCAACATTGCCCGCCGGGTGCGCGCATCATCAACACCGCGCCGATGTCGCTGGACGCGATTGTGGACGAGATGTCTGCCGCCCATGCTGCGGGCCATGATATCGCCCGCCTCCATTCGGGCGATCTGTCGATCTGGTCGGCGATGGGCGAGCAGTTGCGCCGCCTGCGCGCGCTGAACATCCCTTATGATGTAACCCCTGGGGTTCCGTCCTTTGCCGCCGCCGCCGCTGCGCTGCAGGTGGAACTGACCTTGCCCGCGTTGGCGCAATCGGTGGTGCTGACGCGCACATCGGGGCGCGCATCCGCCATGCCGCCACGCGAAAACCTTGCCGCCTTTGCCGCCACGGGGGCCACGCTGGCGATACATCTGTCCATCCACACCCTTGATACCGTGCTGGCCGACCTGATCCCGCACTATGGGGCGACTTGCCCCGTGGCCGTGGTTTGGCGCGCAAGTTGGCCTGACCAGCGCATCATCCGCGCCACGCTTGGCACCCTTGCGCAAGATTTGGGCGCGGAGTTGGAACGCACGGCGCTGATCCTTGTTGGCCCCGCCTTGGGCGCAGATCTGGGCGAGGCAGAATTTCAAGACAGCCGCCTTTACGCCGCCGATTACGACCGCCGCTATCGCCCGATCGGCACCGATCCGCGCTTTCCGGACAAGGCAACATGACCCCGCCCGTTCTGCCCCACGGCCTTCTCATCGCGGCCCCCGCATCGGGCACAGGGAAAACCACCCTGACGCTGGGCTTGATCGCCGCCCTGCGCGCGCGCGGCCACGTGGTGCAGCCGTTCAAATCTGGCCCCGATTACATCGACCCCGCTTTTCACACCGCCGCCGCAGGACGCGCGTCCGTCAATCTTGACGGCTGGGCGATGGGCGCAGCCATGCTGCAAGGTCTGGCATCGGGCGCGGCAGGCGCGGATATTGTCGTGGCCGAGGGTTCGATGGGCCTGTTCGATGGCGTGGCGCGGGCAGGGGCCTTTGGCACGGGGGCCAGCGCTGATATTGCAGCCCTGATGGGCTGGCCCGTGGTTTTGGTGCTGGATGTGGGGGGCCAAGCGCAATCTGCCGCCGCCGTGGCGCTTGGCTTTGCTGCGATGCGAGCAGATGTGAAAATCGCGGGCGTGGTGCTGAACAAAGTCGCCAGTGCGCGGCACGAAGCCCTTGTGCGCGATGGTATGTCCCGCGCAGGCATCACAGTGTTCGGCGCGCTGCCGAGAAATCCCAGCCTTGCCCTACCGCAGCGCCACCTTGGCCTTATCCAAGCGCAGGAACATTCGGGCCTTGCGACATTCCTGCGCGAGGCGGGCGATTTTGTAGCAAGCCATGTTGACCTCGGCGCCCTGATCGCCGCTGCATCTGGCGCGCAAACCCTCACCGCGCCCACCAACATCCCCCCCCCCCCCCCCCGCATCGCCCTTGCGCGCGATGCTGCCTTCTCCTTCACCTACCCACATCTGCTGGACGGCTGGGCGCGCGCGGGGGCCACGATCCTGCCCTTTTCGCCGCTGGATGATCAAGGCCCCGACCCATCCGCCGATATGGTCTGGCTACCCGGTGGCTACCCCGAACTGCACGCAGGGCGGCTGGCAGCCGCCCAAACCTTCCGCGCAGGGATGCGCGCATTTGCCGCCACGCGGCCCGTCCACGGCGAATGCGGCGGCTATATGGTGATGGGCGCAGGGCTGGTCGATGCCGCAGGCACGCGCCATGAAATGCTGGGCCTTCTGGGTCTGGAAACCAGTTTTGAAAAACGCAAAATGCATCTTGGCTATCGCGCAGCCAAACTGATCGCCCCCCTGCCGCCCTATGGCGCAGGAACCCTGCTGCGCGGGCACGAGTTTCACTATGCCACCATCCTGTCCCAACCCGATGCGCCCTTGGCCCATGTCACCGATGCGGGCGGCGCAGGCGTCGTTGAGACAGGCTCCACCCGCCTATCCCCCCAAGGCGGCCGCGCCACGGGCAGCTTTTTTCATTTGATTGCGAGGGCTGAATGACTGGCTTTGTTTCCTTCGTCTCCTCTGGCCCGGGCGATCCCGAGCTGCTGACGCTCAAGGCCGTGAGCCGCCTGCAAGCCGCCGATGCCGTGCTGTTTGATGACCTCTCCTCTGGCCCGATCCTGACCCATGCCCGCAAAGGGGCCGATCTGGTCGGCGTGGGCAAACGCGCAGGCCGCCCCTCCCCGAACCAAGACCACGTCAGCCGCCTGCTGGTCGATTACGCCAAAACGGGGGCCAAAGTCGTGCGGCTAAAGTCTGGCGACAGCGGCATTTTCGGGCGGCTAGAGGAAGAGATCGAGGCCCTGCGCGCAGCTAACATCGGCTATGAAATCATCCCTGGCGTCACTTCCGCCTCTGCCGCCGCCGCCGCCGCTGGCATCCCCCTCACCCGCCGCCTTGCTGCCCGCCGCGTGCAGTTCGTGACGGGCGCGGATATCACAGGCGGGCTGCCTTCGGATCAAAACTGGGCCGCCCTCGCCGACCCAAACGCCACCACGGTCGTGTTCATGGGCAAACGCAGCTTTGCCGATTTGGCGGCCCAACTGATCGCCCACGGCCTCCCCCCCCAAACCCCCGCCCTGCTGGCCGAGGCGGTGGGCCACCCAGACCAACGCCTGACCCGCAGCACAGTGGCGGGTCTGGCCAAGGCACTGGCGGCAGAGCGCAGCGATCTGGCGGGGATTATCCTGTATGGCCCGCTGGCCGACTAACCCACCCCGCCCCAAAACACGCAGCCCAAAACAGTTGCCAAAAACCGCGGGGTGATTATCATCGCGCATAGATTGTCCACCATTCGGGGGGCTGACCGCATCATCGTGATGGACCGCGGGCAGGTGGTGGAGCCAAGGCACGCATCAGGCGCGGATGGCGGCGCGCGGGGCTTATTGGGGGTTGAATGGGGATGGGTGAGGGGTTCTTCAAAGGCGATTTTTGGATTTGGTTTGGCATTTGGGTTTTTGCTGTTGCTTCATATTACATTGGCGGAATAGGTGATCGCGCCGAGTTTGGTGCTCTAATTCTATCGGTATCCTTACCTATTGTGGCGATTATCCGCTTTTTTCAGCGCAAATGAAGCTTTGAAGCAAGCATTAGGGAGCGTGCTTGCACGCACCACCCTTAATCCCTCACGCCCCCAAAACGGCGCGTGAAATCACGCCCCCGACACCCCCATCCCCCACCCTTCCGTGTAGTTACAGATGCAATACGCAAAAAATACGGATGTAATACGCCTGCCATACGCCAAAATCTCCACAAAATAAGGCAATCTGACACCTTCCGCCCCCAAACGTCGCAAACCGCCCAAATGCGGCGCATTGCCGCTTGACCCCGCCCCCTTGCCATGTGCAAATACCCCCGCAAGGTGCCGAACGCGCAAAGCGCAAAGGCTGAATTGGGAATGGGATCGGGCGTACCCTCGTAGGGCGCCCAAACCCCAGCCGCCCCCGCGACTGTATGCGGTAGCGTGCTTTCATTATGCCACTGGCCGCAAGGCTGGGAAGGCGAAAGTATGCATCGACCCGCAAGCCAGGAGACCTGCCTTGCACGGACAAATCAACCCCGTCGGTGGGACGGAGAAAAGGGACAGACTATGCATATCGAACCAGGATTGGTTGACGCCTCGAAAATCGGCCTCAGCTATGCCACCGCCGCTGGCGCAGGGGCCACGGGCCTTTATTACACCGCCGCTGCCCTGCGCGAACGCGGGATCGTCTCGCTGGCCCTGCGCAGCGTGATCGCCACCATCGGCGTGTTTATCTTCTTTGAAGTCATGCCGCATTTCGCGGTTGGCGTGTCTGAAGTCCACTTTATCTTGGGATCTACGCTGTTCCTGATGCTGGGCGCTGGCCCTGCGGCGATTGGCCTTGCCGCTGGCCTGCTGATCCAAGGCATCTTCTTTGCCCCCTTCGATCTGCCCCAATACGGCATGAACCTGACGACGCTGCTGGTGCCTCTCTTCGCGCTGCACGCGCTGGCGCGCCGTGTGATTGGCCCACAAACCGCCTATGTTGATCTGACCTACGCTCAGGTCGCCAAACTGTCGCTGACCTATCAGGGCGGTGTGGTGGCTTGGGTAGCCTTCTGGGCGATCTATGGCGCGGGTTTTGGCGCGGCAAATCTGGCCGCCATCGGCACCTTTGGCGCGGCCTATATGGCGGTTGTAATCATCGAGCCTGTGGCCGATCTGGCTGTGCTGGCCGCAGCCAAAGCGTTGCGTGGCGGCAAACTCGCTGGGATGCTCCCCGCTCGTCTTTACAACGCAGCCTAATCGCTGTTGAAATTGAATAGGGCGCGGGGCTGGCCTCCGCGCCCTTTTTCATTGGATTTGACATGCACCTTACCCTGATTGGCATTGGCACAGGAAACCCCGACCATCTGACGCGCGGGGCCATGCGCGCCATGCAGTCGGCTGGCCTTATCCTTTTGCCCCGCAAGGGCGAGTCTAAGGCCGACCTTGCCGATCTGCGCCGCGCCATCCTTGCCGATGTTGCGCCAAATACTCCCGTGGCCGAGTTTGACCTGCCCGTGCGGGACGAGAGCATCGCCGATTACACCGCGCGCGTGACCGCGTGGCATGATGCCATCGCGCAGGTCTGGGCCAACACCATCGCTCAGCATAGGGCACAAAACATTGCCCTGCTGGTCTGGGGCGACCCCGCGCTTTACGACAGCACCCTGCGCATCGCGGCGCGTCTCAACCCTGCACCGCAGATCACCGTCATCCCTGCTGTCACCTCGATCACCGCGATGACCGCCGCACATGGCATTGCGCTGAACGACATCGGCGCACCCTTTGTTGTCACCACAGGGCGGCAACTGCGCGACTATGGCTTTCCCCTTGGCGTAAACACCGCCGTGGTGATGCTGGACGGCGACACAAGTTTTGCCGCCATCCCCGCGGATGGCATCACGATCTACTGGACAGCCTATGCTGGCATGGACACCGAAATTTCCATCGCTGGCCCCTTGGCGGAAATGGCCCCCAAAATTATAGCCGCCCGCAGCAAAGCCCGCGCCGACCATGGCTGGATCATGGATATTTATTTGCTGCGCCGCGCCTGACCTCGCCCGCCACAAGGGGGCCTTGCCCCCCACTGCCTGAAGCGGGCTTCAAGCGCCTCACCCCAGGAATTATATCGATCAAGGAAGGAACAGACCCTCTGCCAGCTTCCTCGCTCGACAAATATCCTCGGGGGTGAGCGCATCGCGCGAGGGGGCTGAAAGCCCCCTGTCGTCAATCGGCGGGCATCATCGCATCAAGAAGGGCCAGCGCCTCGGGGCTGTGCCAATCGGCATCGCCAATCAGGCGGGCGACCTCTTGGCCTGCGGGGTTTAGGATGATCGTCACAGGCAGGCCCAGAATCCCGATCTGCGCCGACAGCGCCTGTTTTGGATCGCGTATGTGGATCAGATGGCCCACGCCTGCCTCGTCGATAAAGCGGGTCAGTTGCGGCGTGGGGTTGCGGCCCGTGGCCAGCGCCACCACCGCCAAATCGGGCAGATCTTTTGCCAGCGCCCCCAGCGATGGCATTTCCTTGCGGCAAGGCGCGCACCATGTGGCCCAGAAATTGACCAGCGCCCAGCGCCCCCGCACCTCGTCCAACGAACGCGGCGCATCATCAAGGCCAAGAAACGCCACCGCAGGCAGGTCTTTGGGCGCAGAGTGCAGGATCATCTTTTCCATCGACCCCGTGCGCAAGGCCTCCAGCCCTTGGGCATTTGCACCACAGGCAAAGCCCGTATAAAGAAGCGCCAAGATAAACCGTCGCAGCACCATAGGCCCCCCATGAGCAAACCAGACCCAACCAAACCCGCCAATAGCATGTGGGGCGGGCGTTTTGCCAGCGGGCCTGACGCGATTATGACCGCGATCAATGCCAGCATCAGCTTTGACCAGCGGCTTTATGCGCAAGACATCGCAGGCTCGCGCGCCCATGCCGCCATGCTGGCCCGCCAAGGCATCATCACGTCTAGCGATGCCGAAGCGATCCGTGAAGGCCTTCTCACGATTTTGTCAGAAATTGAGAGCGGCCAGTTCACCTTTTCCGACGCGCTGGAAGACATCCACCTGAACATCGAATCCCGCCTGACCGATATGATTGGCGAGGCGGGCAAGCGTCTGCACACCGCGCGGTCGCGCAATGATCAGGTCGCGGTGGATTTTCGGCTTTGGGTGCGCGGGCAATGCGACGCCGCAATCGAAGCGATCACTGCATTGATGCGCGCCTTTGTAGATCAGGCGCAGGCGGGCGCAGATTGGGTGATGCCCGGCTTTACCCATTTGCAAACCGCCCAGCCTGTGACATGGGGCCACCATATGCTGGCCTATGTCGAGATGCTGGCCCGCGATCGCGGGCGGTTCGAAGATGCCCGCCGCCGCATGAACGAATGTCCCTTGGGGGCGGCGGCACTCGCGGGCACGGGCTTTGCGATTGACCGCGATTTTACGGCGCGCGAGCTGGGCTTTGACCGCCCCACCGCCAACTCGCTTGATAGCGTTTCAGACCGCGATTTCGCGCTGGAATTTCTGTCGGCGGCCAGCATTTGCGCCATGCATCTGTCGCGCTTTGCCGAGGAATTGGTGATCTGGTCTTCGGCGCAGTTTCGCTTTGTCCGCCTATCTGATCGTTGGACAACGGGCAGTTCCATCATGCCGCAAAAGAAAAACCCCGATGCGGCGGAACTGCTGCGCGCCAAAATCGGGCGGATCATGGGCGCGCAGGTGGCGCTGCTGACGGTGATGAAGGGCCTGCCCTTGACCTATTCCAAGGATATGCAGGAAGATAAAGAACAGGTGTTTGACGCCGCCGATACGCTGATGCTGGCACTTGCCGCGATGGCTGGGATGGTGGGCGATATGCAGGCCAACCGCGAGGTGCTGGCGCAGGCCGCCGCATCGGGGTTTTCCACCGCGACCGATTTGGCCGATTGGCTGGTGCGCGCGCTGAACCTGCCCTTCCGCGAGGCGCATCATGTGACAGGCGCGCTGGTGGCATTGGCCGAAGGCGCGGGCGTTGATTTGCCCGATCTTGCGCTGGCGCAAATGCAATCGGTGCATAGCGGGATCACGGCCGAAGTCTATTCGGTTTTGGGTGTTGAAAACTCGATCCGTTCGCGGCAGTCTTACGGCGGAACATCGCCCATCCGCGTCGCCGAACAGGCAGCGCGCTGGAAGTCGGCGCTGAAATAAGCCAGTTTTGTCCAAACAAAAGAAAGGGTTTGCCATGCAAAAATCAATGATCTTTCGCGTCGCCGTTTTCGCAGCAATGAGCGTCGCTCTGTCGGCCTGCATCACCGATCCGCGCCTGAACGCAGGCCTGTCCATTGGGCAAGATGGTGTGTCGATGCAGCCTTCGGTGCAAGCCAATGTCGGCGGCGGTTTGCTGCAATATACGCCAAAGCTGAAATGATCCGCTTTGCCTTGGCAATGCTGGCCAGCGCCGTCTTGGTCGCTTGCGGCGCTGATGGCCCACCGATCGCGCCTGTGGCGAAATCTGCGCAAGCCGCGGGCCTGGTTATCGGGGGCGAGGCCAGCATAGGCCTTGCCCAAAATGCAACCAAATAGCGCTGCATCGGTTTGCCCTTTGCCGCAGGTTTGATATAGGGGCCAGACATGGCAAAAAGAGCGCGGTATGGATCATTTTTTGTATAAAGACGGGCAGTTGCATGCCGAAGACGTGGCCCTGAACGAGATTGCCGCCGCAGTTGGCACGCCGTTTTACTGCTATAGCACTGCCACTTTGACCCGCCATTATCAACTGTTCACGCAGGCGCTGTCGCCAATGCCGCATCTGGTGTGCTTTGCGATCAAATCCCTATCCAATATCGCCGTGCTAAAGGTGCTGGGCGATTTGGGCGCGGGAATGGATGTTGTCTCGGGCGGGGAATATCTGCGCGCCCGTGCGGCGGGGGTTTCGGGCGACAAGATTGTGTTTTCGGGCGTGGGCAAAACACGGGCCGAAATGGCGCTGGCGCTGAACGGCGGTATTCGCCAGTTTAACGTGGAATCCGAACCCGAAATGCGCGCCCTGTCCGAAGTGGCGCTGTCCTTGGGCAAAATCGCGCCCATCACCATTCGCGTGAACCCCGATGTCGATGCCAAAACGCATGAGAAAATTGCCACGGGCAAAAAGGAAAACAAATTCGGTATTCCGATTTCCCGCGCGCCCGAGGTTTACGCCGAAGCCGCGCGCCTGAAAGGCCTGCGCATCGTTGGGATTGACGTGCATATCGGCAGCCAGTTGACCGATCTTGCCCCCTTTGCCGAGGCGTATCAAAAGGTCGCTGATCTGACAGTTTTGCTGCGCGCCCAGGGCCACAGCATCGAACGGCTCGACCTTGGCGGCGGGCTGGGGATTCCGTATTCCCGAGGGAACGAGGCCCCGCCGCTGCCCGCCGATTATGGCGCGTTGATCCAGCGCACTTTGGGCCATTTGGGCTGCGAAATTGAGATTGAACCAGGCCGTTTGATTGCGGGCAATGCAGGGGTGTTGGTGTCGCAGGTCATCTATGTCAAATCGGGCGAAGAGCGCGCGTTCTTGATTTTGGATGCCGCGATGAACGATCTTGTCCGCCCGTCGATGTATGGCGCGCATCACGATATAGAACCCCTGCGCCAGCCCGCCCCCGCGCATGACCGCGCGAGTTATGATGTGGTGGGGCCAGTGTGCGAGACGGGCGACACCTTTGCCAAAGCGCGCGCGCTGCCGCAACTGACCGCGGGCGATCTGGTCGCCTTCCGCTCGGCCGGGGCCTATGGCGCGGTGATGGCGTCCGAATATAACACCCGCCCGCTGATCCCCGAAGTGTTGGTGCGCGGCGATCAATTTGCCGTCATCCGCGCAAGGCCAAGCTTTGACGAAATTCTAAAACGCGATACCATTCCCGAATGGCTGTAATCTGGCAAAGGGTATGATCGGCAAAACCCCACCTGATCCCGCGCTACACTCCATAGGTTGGCCCTTGCGGCTGACTTGGGCGGGGCTGTGGGCCGAAGGGATATGCCGCGCGTTTTGGCCGCTCTATTCGCTAATTTTGGCAATGGCGGCAGCGGTTTCCTTTGGCCTGCCGCGATATTTGTCGCTGGATGCGGTGTGGCTGGCAGCTTTGGCCTGCGGCGCGGCGCTTTTGGGGGCGCTGTGGCATGGGGTGCAACGGTTTGTCTGGCCCAGTCGCCATATGGCAATGGCGCGGCTGGATACGGGGCTGGCGGGGCAGCCCTTGGCCGCTTTGGGCGACGATCAGGCCATAGGCGCCGATGACCCTGCCGCGCGCGCGGTTTGGGCGGCGCATCGCGCGCGCATGGCGCGGGCCTTGCAGGGCGCGCGGGCCGTGGCCCCCAACCTGCGCCTGTCCAGCGCCGACCCTTTTGCCCTGCGCTACATCGCCCTTTTGGCCGCGCTGCTGGCGCTGCTGTTTGGCGCGCCGTCGCAACTGGCCAACCTTGCTGCGCTGGGCGGGGCCTCTGCCGCCCCCTCAGGCCCGATGTGGGAGGCATGGGCCACCCCGCCCGCCTATACGGGCAAACCCGCCCTGTATTTTGCTGATCAAGCCGAGGCGAAACTGTCGCTTCCCATCGGCACGCGCATTGACATTCGTCTTTATGGCGAGGTGGGCGATGTGATTTTGGACGAAACCATTTCCGCGCGCACCGACGCGACCGCCCTTGCCGCGCAAAGCCAAAGCTTTGCCGTGGCGCAGTCGGGCCGGCTGAATTTTCAAGGCAGCGGTGGGCGTGCCTTCGATATCACCGCCCAGCCCGACACCCCGCCCAGTATTGCCACCGCAGGCCCCATTGGCCGCGAGGGGGATGCCCGCTTTACCCTGCCTTTCACCGCGCAAGACGATTATGGCGTGACCAAAGCGCAGGCCGAATTTGCGCTGGATTTGGCGGCAGTGCCCCGCGTTTTTGGTCTGGCCACTGCGCCCGATCTGGCCCCTTCCGCCAGCTTGGATTTACCCGTGCCGCGCAGGGGTGGGCGCAGCGCGGTTGCCGAAACTTTGGTCGATGATCTGTCCAAGGATGTGCTGTCGAACCTGCCCGTCATCATCACCCTGCGCGCCACCGACGGCGCAGGGCAGACGGGCGTGGCCGAACCCTTGCGCGCCACCTTGCCGGGCAAACGCTTTTTCGACCCGCTGGCGGCAGCAATCATCGAAATGCGCCGCGATATTCTGTGGGCGCGCGCCAATGCCCCGCGCGCCGCCCAGATTCTAAAGGCTGTCACCCACGCACCCGAAGGGTTTTTTGACAATCAACGCGCCTATCTGCGCCTGCGCGCCGTGATCGCGCAACTGGATAGCGCCGCCGCAAAAGGCCTGCCCGATGCGCTGCGCAGCACCCTTGCCGAAGAGATGTGGCAGATCGCTGTGCTGTTGGAAGAGGGGGATCTCAACTCGGCCCGCGAAAGGTTGACCCGCGCGCAAGACCGTCTGGACGAGGCCATCCGCAAAGGCGCCAGCCCCGAGGAAATCGCCAAGCTGATGGAGGAAATGCAAGACGCGCTGAAAGATTACATGCGCCAATTGTCGCAAGACCAGCGCGAGCGGGGCGAGGAAACCTCGCAAAACCAAGACGGGCCGACGATGACCCAAGACCAGTTGCAGCAAATGCTGGACAAGCTGCAAGAGCTGATGGAACAGGGCAAAACCGCCGAGGCTGCCGAACTGATGCAGCGGCTGCGCGAATTTATGGATAATATGCAAATCGCCGAAGGGGGCGGGCAGGGCGGTGAAGGCGGGCCTTCGGGGCAGGCCATGCGCGATCTGGGCGACACGATGCGCGGCCAGCAAAGCCTGTCGGATGATGCGTTCCGCGACATGCAGCAGGGCGAAGGGCAGGGTGATGGTCAGGGCGAAGGGCAAGATCAGGGGCAGGGCGAATTGGCCCAGCGTCAGCAACAGTTGCGCGATAAGCTAAGTGACTTACAAAGCCAAGATCAACTGCCCGGCGCGGGCAGTCAGGCAGGCGAGGCGGGGCGCCAAGCGCTGGACGAGGCAGGCCGCGCGATGAAGCGCGCCGAAGAGGCGCTGCGCGGCGGCGATCTGCCCAGCGCGCTGGACGGTCAGGCCGAGGCGCTGCAATCCCTGCGCGAAGGCATGCAGCAATTTGGCGAGGCGCTGGCCGAAGAACAGCGCGACCAGCAGCAAGGTGGCCAAGAATTTGGCCAAGCCACGGGCGAGGATGACCCGCGCGGCACCGACCCGTTGGGACGGAAATCGGGCAATGCCCTGCGCAACGGATCAGACGAAAACCTGCTGCAAGGCGAAGATGTCTATCGGCGCGCCGAAGAATTGCTAAACGAAATCCGCCGTAGGTCAGGCGAAGATGCACGGCCCGAAGAAGAGCGCAGCTATTTGAAACGGCTGCTCGATTTGTTCTGACGGAGTAGGGGGGCTAGCCCCCTCCTGCGCGCCAGCAAGCCGGCCCGCTCCCCCGAGGATATTTGGGAAAAAGAGAAGGGCGCGGCTTTATGCCTTCCCCCGCAGCCACGCCCATGTGCGGCGCGCAAAGGCGCGTGAGCGGCTGTTTGGCCGAAACGCCAGCGCGCAGATCAGGCCCCAGATAGCCCCAGCCAGCACCTGCCAGATGTCATGCGCGCCCACTGCGACGCGCGAGGTTCCTGTGAACCCCGCCGCCAAGATCACCGCGCTTTGCGCGATGGGCGATCCTGTCAGGCAGCTTTGCACCAAGGTCGCCGCGCCAAATGTCGCGGTCGAGGTGTGGCCCGACGGAAACCCCTCTAGCCCGCCGCGCGGGCGCTGGGCAATCTCGGCATCGCCCAAGGCGCGTTTGGTGGCATGCAGCCCGATGAATTGCACGCCATAGCGCGCGGCAAAGGCCAGCGCCCGCCCATCGGCAATTTCGCAGCCCAGTGCCAAAACGGGCAGAGCGACCTGCAATGTGTCGCCGTAACGCTCTACCTCGCGCGGCGAAAGCACCACCACCAGCGCCAGCACCGCCAGCACCGCCTGCGCCCGCCGCAGCGGGGTCAGTTTGCGCATCAGGCGCTTGAGGGAATATTTACCTGTCAAGCCCGCTTCCCCATCACCGCCACGCCCAGCACCTGCAATACCTTCGCCTCGATATGGGCGGCGTCCATGCCGGCCACCTCATACATCCGTTCGGGGCTGGCTTGGTCGATGAACGTATCGGGCAGCACCATGCTGCGGAACTTTAGGCCGCGGTCGAACACACCCTCATCGGCCAGCAGTTGGGCGACGTGGCTGCCAAAGCCGCCGACTGCGCCCTCTTCAATGGTGATCAGCGCTTCGTGGCTGCGCGCAAGCGACAAGATCATCGCCGCGTCCAGCGGTTTGGCAAAGCGCGCGTCGGCTATCGTGGGCGTAATGCCGCGTGCCGCCAGCGCTTCCGCCGCTTTTTGGACTTCGCTTAACCGCGTGCCGAATGAGAGCAGCGCCACGCGCGCGCCCTGCGCCACGATCCGCCCTTTGCCGATTTCCAGCGGCACACCGCGCGGGGGCATTTCCACCCCCACCCCCTCGCCGCGCGGATAGCGAAAGGCAATCGGGCCATCGTTATGCGCCGCAGCCGTGGCGACCATATGCACCAATTCCGCCTCATCTGCCGCAGCCATCACAACCATGCCGGGCAGGTTGGCCAAAAACGCCACATCAAAGGCCCCCGCATGCGTCGCCCCATCCGCCCCCACCAGCCCCGCGCGATCAATCGCAAAGCGCACGGGCAGGCGCTGAATGGCCACATCATGCACGACCTGATCATAGCCGCGCTGCAAAAAGGTCGAGTAAATGGCGCAAAACGGTTTCATGCCCCCCGCCGCAAGGCCGGCGGCAAAGGTCACGGCGTGCTGCTCGGCAATGCCCACATCAAAGCTGCGGGCGGGAAAGCGCGCGGCGAACCTATCAAGCCCCGTGCCATCGGGCATAGCCGCCGTCACCGCCACAATGCGCGGGTCAACCTCGGCCTCGGCGATCAAGGCGCGCGCGAAAGTCGCCGTATAGCTTGGCGCATTCGACGGCGCTTTCACCTGCTCGCCCGTCAGAACGTTGAACTTGCCCCGCGCATGGCCGCGATCTTCCGCTGCCTCGGCGGGGGCGTATCCCTTGCCCTTTTTGGTCAGCACATGAATAAGCATTGGCCCCGTGGCGCGCGCGTGAACAGTGCGCAGAACCGGCAGCAGCGCATCCAGATCGTGCCCATCAATCGGGCCAACATAGGAAAAGCCAAGACTTTCAAACAGCGTGCCGCCCACCGCCATGCCTTTCAGCATATCCTTGGCGCGCTTGGCTCCTTCTTGAAGCGGCTCTGGCAGCAAGGACACAAATCCCTTTGCCGCCGCCTTCAGATCCTGCATGGGCGCCTCGGCATAAAGGCGCGAAAGATAGGCCGACAGCGCCCCCACGGGCGGGGCAATCGACATCTCGTTGTCGTTCAGAACCACAAACATCCGCCGCCCCAGATGGCCCGCGTTGTTCATCGCCTCAAACGCCATGCCCGCCGACATCGACCCATCGCCGATGATGGCCACCGCGTCCCCGCCGTCGCCGCCCAGTTCGGCGGCCATGGTAAAGCCCAAAGCCGCCGAAATCGAGGTGCTGGAATGGGCCGCGCCAAACGGGTCATAGTGGCTTTCGCTGCGCTTGGTAAAGCCTGACAGCCCGCCCTCGCTGCGCAGGGTGCGGATACGCGCGCGCCGCCCTGTGATGATTTTATGCGGATAGCACTGGTGGCCAACATCCCAAATGATCTTATCGCGCGGCGCGTTGAAGACGGCATGCAGCGCCACTGTCAGCTCTACCACGCCCAGCCCCGCGCCCAAATGCCCGCCCGTGACGGACACAGCCGCAATCGTCTCGGCCCGCAATTCGCCCGCCAACTGGTGCAAATCGCGGTCGGATAGCGCGCGCAGATCGGACGGAAAGGTCACGCGGTCCAGCATCGGGGTCTTGGGGGCATCGGTCATAGGGGCCTCAATTCTCGCGCGAAATCGTAAAGCGGGCGGCGTCGATCAGCAGGTTCGCGCGCGCACCGTAGGGTTTTAGCGCTGCCTCGGCCTGCGCCACCAAATCGCGCGCCCGCGCCCGCGCGCCGTCCAGCCCCAGCAACGACACAAAGGTTGCCTTGCCTGCGCCCGCATCCTTTTGCAAACGCTTGCCAGCGGTGGCCTCGTCGCCCGTCACATCCAAAATGTCATCGGCGATTTGAAAGGCAAGCCCCAGCGCGGCGGCATAGGCGCGCAAGGGGGCTATGTCGGCCCGCGCCATCCGCGCGCCTGCCATTGCCGACCATTCAATCAGCGCCCCCGTCTTGCCCGCCTGCAACGCGGTAACCTCGCCCAAGGTCAGGGGCGTGCCTGCCGTCTCGGCGGCAATGTCCAAAGCCTGGCCCAGCACCATCCCCTCGACCCCAGCGGCCACGGCAAGGCTGCGCGCCAGATCAAGCCGCACCTCGGCGCTGCCAATATCGGGCGCGCAAACCAATTCGAACGCCAGCGTTTGCAGCGCATCGCCCGCCAAAACCGCTGTCGCCTCGTCCCATTTGATATGCACAGTGGGCAGGCCGCGCCGCAGATCGTCATTGTCCATGGCTGGCAAATCGTCATGCACCAGCGAATAGGCGTGCAGCGCCTCGATTGCGGCTGCGGCGGGCAGGGCCGCGCCAGCGTCAACCCCCAGCATCCGCGCCGATTGCAGCACCAAAAACCCGCGCAGCCGCTTGCCGCCCGTCGCCGCATAGCGCATCGCCTGCACCACGGGCACGTTGCCCTTGGCCCCGATCACGCGGTCTAGATACGCCCCAATCGCTGCCGCGTCGCTGGCCAGTTGGCCCGCAAAACTCACAGCCCCTCCACAGGGGTCGTGCCCAGGGCGCGCCCCTCGGCCGCGCGGATCAGCTCTACCTTTTCCTCGGCCTCTTTCAGCTTGGCCGCGCAATGCGCCTTCAGCGCGGCCCCGCGGTCATACAAGGCAAGGCTTTGCTCAAGCGCGACATCGCCTCGCTCGAGCTGTCCCACCACTGCCTCAAGCGCGGCCATCGCCTCTTCAAAGCTCATCTTCGCAATATCGTCACTCATCCCCGTCCCCCATCATCGCTGCCACATGCGCGCGCACCGAACTCTCTAGCGCATCCAAATCATACCCGCCCTCAAGGCAGGATACCACAGGGGCGCCGCCGCTTTCCCGCGCTATAGCGCAAAGCCCCCCAGTGACCCAAGCATAATCCTGCGTGACCCAGCCTAAGCCGCCCAAAGGATCGCTTTGATGCGCATCAAACCCCGCCGAAATCAGAATGAGTTGCGGCGCATAATCGTGCAGGGCGGGAAACACTGCCGCCTGATATGCCGCGCGCATAGCGGCAGACCCGCCACGCGCGCGCAGCGGGATATCCACAATTTGGCCATGTGCGCCAACCTCGTCCGCCGCCCCCGTCCCGGGGTAAAGTGGCATTTGATGGGTCGAGAAAAACCGCACCCCCGCCTCGTCCCACAGGCAATCTTGCGTGCCATTGCCATGATGCACGTCAAAATCCACCACCGCCACGCGAGCCAGCGCGTGGTGATGAATGGCCCGAAGCGCCGCAATCGCAACTGTTGAAAACAGGCAAAACCCCATCGCGCGATCCCGCTCTGCATGGTGCCCAGGCGGGCGGGCAATGACAAAGGCGCGGCTGCCATGCCCCGCCACCACCGCATCCACCGCCGCACAGGCCCCGCCCACCGCGCGCAAGGCGGCCTCAAGCGATCCATCCGACATAAACGTATCGCCATCGAGCTGCGCCCAGCCGCTGGAAGGTGCCGCCGCCGTCACCCGCGCCAAATGCGCAGGCCGATGTGCCCGCACTATATCCACCTCTTCCCCGATGGGACAATCGCGCCACTCGGCTGCCAGCCCGTCCAACCCACGCAGCACCGCCGCCACCCGCGCCGCGCGTTCAGGATGCCCTTCGGGTGTGACATGCCCCGCAGAGGCCTTTGCGTGAAAAATGAACATCGCTTCTCTTTTTCTCAAATATCCAGGGTTGCACCGCCTTAATCTGGCTGCAGCATATAGCCCTCGCCGCGCACGGTCTGCAAATAGCGCGGCTGTTTCGGATCCGCCTCGATCTTGCGGCGCAGGCGGGTGATTTGCACATCGACCGCGCGCTCGCCGCCGCCCTCGTCCCCATCCCCCATGCCGCCCGCAAGCTTCTCGCGCGCGATGGGCATCCCCACCTGCGCCGCAAAGGCGCGCATCAGGGTGGCTTCGGTCGCGGTCAGCCGCACCAGATCGCTGCCGCGCCACAACTCGCCGCGGTCGGGATCATAGCGCACCTCTCCCAGCCTTAGTGTTTTGACCTTGGCAGCTTGGGCAGGCGCAGGCGCGCGGCGCAAAATGGCAGCAATGCGCAACACCAATTCCTTTGGCTCGAACGGTTTGACCAAATAATCATCCGCCCCCGCCTCTAGCCCATCAATACGGTGGATCGTCTCGCCTTTCGCTGTCAGCAGCAAAATCGGCATAGTGGTGGTTTTGCGCAGCTCGCGCGTCAAGGCCACGCCATCCTCGCCGGGCATCATCACATCCAAAATCGCCAGATCAAATTCCAGCCCGGCCATCAGCCGCCGCGCCTGCGCCGCATCGCGTGCCACCGTTACCAGAAACCCCGACCGCACAAGGTATTTCTGCAAAAGGCTGCGGATGCGTTCGTCATCATCCACCACCAGCAAATGCGGTTGCACATCGTTTGCCCCCCCGCTCATGGCGCACCATCCTTTAGACCAAGGTATTGGCGGCGCTGCTCGTCGTCCATCATCGCCTCAAGCACGGTGCGAAAGCCCGCCACCGCCACAGGCCCCGCCGCGCGGTAGGCGCTGCGCATCCGCGCGCGCTGTGCATCCGACAGGCTGCGCTCCAGCGCCGCGCCCTTCTCGGTCAGATACAAATGCCGCTCGCGCCGATCGCGGCGCCCCACCCGCGCCTCGACCAAGCCATCGTCGAACAGGCTGCGCAAAACGCGGTTCAGCGACTGTTTCGTCACGCCCAGAATGTCCAGCAAATTGCCCACCGTGGTGCCCGGCGCGCGGTGAATGAAATGCACCGCACGGTGATGCGCGCGGCCATAATCCAGCCCTTGCAAAATTCGGTCAGGGTCCGAGGTAAAGCCCCGATAGGCGAAAAACATCGCCTCGACCCCCTTGCGCAAATTTTCATCCGTCAGAAACAGCAGGCTGTCGTCGCCCGACTTTACATCCACCATCGCGCGCCCCCCTCTTGCGGGCAATTTACGTCAGCCTTGTTGACATTCCAAGTGCTAACTGGTAGCGAATCATCGTTTTAGCGCAATATTATGTCCGAAACGGGCCTATTGCGCGCAACATTCGCAAATCTTAGGGGGGTGCTATGGCAGGCTATGACGATCGGGACGGGTTCATCTGGATGGATGGCAAACTGGTGGAATGGCGCAGCGCCAATGTGCATATTTTGACCCACGCGCTGCATTATGCAAGCTCGGTCTTCGAAGGCGAGCGCTGCTATAACGGTCGCATTTTCAAATCCATCGAACATTCCCACCGTCTGCGCAAATCGGGCGAACTTTTGGATATGGAACTGCCCTATTCTGTAAACGAGATTGAGGCCGCCAAAGAGGCCACGCTAAAGGCCAATAACCTGACAGACGGCTATGTGCGCGCCATCGCGTGGCGCGGCGCGGGCGAGGATATGGGCGTTGCATCCAAGAAAAACCCCATTCGTATGGCGGTCGCCGTGTGGTCTTGGGGCAATTACTATGGCGATGCGAAAATGAAGGGTGCGAAACTGGACATTGCAAAATGGAAACGCCCCAGCCCCGAAACCATTCCCCATGCCGCCAAGGCCGCGGGCCTTTACATGATCTGCACCATGTCCAAACACGCCGCCGAGGCGAAGGGCTGCTCGGATGCGATGATGTTTGACTATCGCGGCTATGTCGCGGAAGCCACTGGTGCGAATATCTTTTTCGTCAAAGACGGCGAGGTGCATACCCCTCTGCCAGACGCGTTCCTAAACGGCATCACCCGCCAAACCGTGATCGAGATGATGCGCAACAAAGGCATCACCGTGCATGAACGCCACATCCTGCCTGCCGAACTCGAAACCTTTCAGCAATGCTGGCTGACAGGCACGGCGGCAGAAGTCACCCCCGTGGGCCAGATCGGCGACTACACCTTCGAAGTCGGCGCACTGACGCAGCAAATCGCATCCGATTACGAAAAACTGGTGCGCGCTTAAAGCGCCGCCGCAGCGAAAAAAGACGGGGGCCAATCGGCCCCCGTTTTCATTAGGCCAGTTCGGTGACCACCTCGATATTGCCCTGCGTCGCGTTCGAGTAGGGGCAAATGAAATGGCCGCGCTCGGTGATTTTTTGCGCCACATCGCGCGCCACTCCTGGCAGGCTGACCACCAATTTCACCTGCAGGCCAAATCCGCCATCGCTGCGCCCGCCAATGCCGACATGGGCGGTGACTTTGGCATCATCAGGCACCGTGCCCAGCTTTTCGGTGCTGGCGGCATAGCGCATGGCCCCCAAATAGCAGGCCGCATAACCCAGCGCGAACAACTCTTCAGGGTTATGCCCCTTGCCCGACCCGCCCAGTTCGGTGGGGCTTGTCATCGTCACCGTCAACATCCCGCTGGCCAGTTTCGCCACGCCATTGCGCCCGCCGCCTGTGGCATCGGCCTCTGTCCAGTATTTCACATCCACGCTCATCATATTTCCTATCGTATGCGATTTAATCGTGCGCGATTTATATCATGGAAATGACCTTAGTCAATCGCTTGCGCTTTGATCGCGCGCGATATAATTTGACCCATGGACAAATCACCCCCCCTTTCCCCGGCTCAGATGCTGTGCTTTGCGCTTTATTCGGCAACGCTGGCGATGCAATCGGCGTATAAGCCGCTTCTCGACCCGCTTGGCCTGACCTATCCGCAATATCTGGCGATGGCCGTGCTTTGGTCACAGACGGGCGAGGTGACGGTAGGCCACATCGGCGCGGCGCTGCACTTGGACAGCAACACCCTAACACCGCTGCTAAAGCGGTTGGAAATTGCGGGGTTGATCCAACGCCAGCGCAGCACGGGTGACCAGCGGCAGGTCTATATCCACTTGACGCAAGCGGGCCGCGATCTGGCGCGGGACGCAGCCGAAATCCCCGCCTGCATCATCGACAAGGCAGATCTGACCCCGCCCAGCGCCGAGGCGTTGCGCGCCCATTTGGCCGAACTCGCGGTAAATTTGCGCCCTAATCATGGGTTTAAACCGCGCTGAACCCGCCATCCACAAACAGGTGCGCGCCGTTCACGAAACTGGCCTCATCGCTGGCCAGATACAGCGCGGCGCGGGCGATATCTTCGGGCGCACCAAACCGCCCCTGCGCCGCGCGAATGGCGGTATCCGACACATCCACCCCCAGCGCTATCAATTCGCGCACCTCGCGCTGGCCGTGGGGCGTGTCAATAAACCCGGGGCAGATCGCATTGCAGCGGATGCCACGATCCCGAAATTCCACAGCAATCGCCCGCGCAAACATATGGCAGGCGCCCTTGGTCGCGTCATATAGCACTTCGTTCGGCGTGGCATAAACCGCCGAAATGGACGAGGTGCACACAATCGCGCCGCCCCCTGCGCGCAGCATCTGCGGCAGCACGGCGCGAGTGACCAAATACATAGATTTCACGTTCACATCGAACAGAAAATCCCAGTCTTCCTCTTCGGTTTCTAAAAAGGGTTTAATGACAATCGTGCCGGCGTGGTTGAACAATACGTTCGCATCGCCCAAGGCAGATTGCAGGGCGGCGACAGCCCCATCCACCTGCGCCTTGCTGGCAACATCAGCGGCGGCATAGGCCACTTTGTGCCCCTGCGCCGCAAGGTCTTGCGCCAGCGCCGCGCCCAAATCTGCATTGCGGTCGATAATGCCCACCGCTGCGCCTTCGGCCGCAAACAGCCGCGCGGCGGCGGCCCCGCAGCCCGAAGCCCCGCCCGATATAATCGCAACTTTTCCCGCCAAACGCTCTGCCATAGCCCACCCCTCTCAGCGCGCCGCGACGGCCTTTTTGCGCGGTGCAGATTGTATCTGGCCAGTGTTTTCCAGTTTGCGGCCCATTTGCAAGAGCCGCGCCTCATGCGCGCGCAGGCTGCGCCGCGCCGAGGGGCCGTAGGCTGCAAAATTACCCCCCGCAATTTGGGGGATAATGGCCGTAATTTCGGCCTTTGCCGCCTCGCCCAGAGCATCGAACCCCTCTTCGCCGGGGTGAAAGCTTTCGGCCCCCGCGCCTTCGGCAAAGACAATCTGGTGGGTGTCAAACAGCAGGTGGAAATAGGTCACTTGCGGCATGGGAACGCGGCGGATGGTCGTGCCATTGACCAGCATTTTCGCCGCCGCCAGCACCTCATCCTCGCCAAAGAACATCTCAACTTGCCAATCGTTCAGCACCATGCGGTGCAAGGGCGAAACCAGAATATCGCGCCGATTGCGCAAAACCCCTGCCGAAATCAGAATAGGCGCCTGATCGCCCGATGCATCCACCGTCATCTGGCCAATCCAGCGAATGGGCTGCAACCCGTGGTCGGCGGTTTCCACCAAATCGCCGACCTGCAACTTTTCAATCGGGCGCATCCCTTTGCCCGTGGCAAGCCGCGTGCCTTTGGTAAAGCAAACGGCGGTGTTTTCTGCGTTTAAGAGCGCGCCCGAAACCGCGACACCGCCGTTTTGAATGCGCAGCCCATCGGCAGATTGCAAGATCCCATCCGCTTGATCGGCCTGCATCCACTTCAGCGCATTGTCATATTTGGTGCCGAGATTTGCGGCGTTCCAAATCGCCAGATTTGCCGCATTGTAAAAGCCCGACAGATCGACAAAATCATTGTCCAGATTTCCGTTGGCCGAAATGCCCGTGGACGCATCAAAGTCGGTGATCGTATCTGCGCCTTGGGCGACAAAAAGGTCAGGGCCAGCGCCCCCCGTTACAAGATCATTGCCAACCCCGCCATACAGCGTATCTCGCCCATCGCCGCCTTGCAGGGTGTCATTGTTGCCCCCCCCATACAGCAGATCATTGCCAACACCGCCAAACAATTGGTCGTTGGTATTTGCACCAGAAATCTGGTCATTGCCGTCATCGCCATAAAGCCGATCGCCATACTGCGGGTCTTCATCCGCCGCCGAGATGGTATCATCGCCCGCACCACCGTAAACCGTATCGTTCGATTGGCGCACAGCAATCACATCGTTGCCCGCACCGCCATAGACCAGATCGGTATCTGTAACACCCGTCCCAGACCCTGTGAACGTATCGGCACCATCACCCAAATCTATGGTGTCGGCGCCCGCGTCCGTCAGGGTGCCCGCATCGCCGTCATAGACCAGATCGTTGCCGATACCGCCCGCAATCGAATCGTTACCCGTGCCGCCTGAGAGCAGATCATTGCCAGACCCACCAAAAATTGAGTCGTTGCCCGCTTCGCCATAAAAGGCGTCATCACCGTTGTTGTCGCCCCACAGTGAATCGTTGTCGGCACCACCATAGACTGTGTCGTTGCCGCTGCCGTCCCAGACCAGATCATTTCCCGCGCCTGCATAGACTAGGTTGCTGCCACTGTCGGTGGGCACGCCGCCCGCATCATCAATGGTGTCGTCGCCATCTTCGCCAAAGACAGTGTCATTGCCCGTCCCATAAAGAACTTGATCATTGCCCAGACCGCCGTAGATCAGATCATTGCCAGCGCCACCGCTAAGTGCATCGTTGCCAGCGCCGCCATAAATGAAATCATCGCCGTCATCCCCATCGATTTGGTCATTGCCAGCATATTGGCCCACTCCGACATGGGTTGTGTTGTTCGACAGGCTTGTCCACGCGCCCCCAGGTGCCAGAAAATCGGCCGTCAGCCCATTTTGGCCCGCATTTTCCCAATACCGTATTTCCAGCGAATAGGTTTCGCCCGCCGCAAGCGTCACGCTGCCTTGGCGCGTGGTGGTGCTTTGGTGAAAGTCGTTGTTCATATAGTTTAGGCCGATTTGGCCTGTCGACTGGTTCGACCAGGTTAGCAATGTGCCAGCCGCGTTGCGCATCTGAACCGTCGATCCATCATCGGACGCAGTGCGGAACCAATATGTGCCCGCCGCAGTGGCGGTAAAACTGGTGGAATAGATTATCCCAAAGTCTTCAGGGTTGCCCGTTGCGCCCCTTGCGGCAAGGGCATGACTTTGCACGTCAAAACCCGTGGCAATGCCAGAGCCGCGCAAGGTGCCGCTGGCTATGGTCGTGGCCTGACCATTGGCGCTGGAAAAATCGCGGTCATAAACCGCATAGGCCCAGGCGCCAGGCTGATCCAAGTCGCCATAAATGGTATCGTTGCCAAGGCCACCAAAAACCGTGTCATTGCCAGCGCCCATAGCAATTGTATCGTTGCCGGCACTGCCAAGCGCGCTGTCATTGCCTGCAAGCCCAAGGATGGAATCCCCAGATGCGGTTCCATTCAATGTGTCGTTAGATCCAGTGCCCGAGATGTTGGCCATATCACGCGTTCCTCGCATGCCACGGCCGTGCCCGACGAGGTTGCGCCCGCCGCACATATCGAAACATGCCTGTATGGCCAGTCATGGCCGCTGCTCTTATGTGGTCGCCTTCGTCCAAAAGCAGGGGCGACTCTTAGTCTAATGTATATCTTACTATTCGGAAAAACGCTTTGAGTTTTGATGCCCATTGGGCATCATCCACTTAAAAAACTGTTTTGTATCGGATAGTTGGGGCCTATCTGCAACGCATTAAGGCAGAAATGTGAAATCTCGCGCTTGGGTTGCGAGGGCGGCTGCGCCCACCCCTCTCAGCGCGCCGCGACGGCCTTTTTGCGCGGTGCAGATTGTATCTGGCCAGTGTTTTCCAGTTTACGGCCCATTTGCAAGAGCCGCGCCTCATGCGCGCGCAGGCTGCGCCGCGCCGAGGGGCCGTAGGCTGCAAAATTACCCCCCGCAATTTGCGGGATAATGGCCGCAATCTCGGCCTTTGCCGCCTCGCCCAGGGCATCGAACCCCTCTTCGCCGGGATGAAAGCTTTCGGCCCCCGCGCCTTCGGCAAAGACAATCTGGTGGGTGTCAAACAGCAGGTGGAAATAGGTCACTTGCGGCATGGGAACGCGGCGGATGGTCGTGCCATTGACCAACATTTTCGCCGCCGCCAGCACCTCATCCTCGCCAAAGAACATCTCAACTTGCCAATCGTTCAGCACCATGCGGTGCAAGGGCGAAACCAGAATATCGCGCCGATTGCGCAAAACCCCTGCCGAAATCAGAATAGGGGCCTGATCGCCCGATGCATCCACCGTCATCTGGCCAATCCAGCGAATGGGCTGCAACCCGTGGTCAGCGGTTTGCACCAAATCGCCGACCTGCAACTTTTCAATCGGGCGCATCCCCTTGACCGAGGCAAGCCGCGTGCCTTTGGCAAAGCAAACGGCGGTGTTTTCAACGCGCAACTGCGATGCATCTACCGCCACGCCGCCGTTCAGAATGCGCAGGCCCTGCGCCGATTGCAGCACGCCATCGGCCTGATCGGCGCGCAGCCACTCCAGCGCATTGCCAAATTGATTTCCAGGATTTGCGGCGTTCCAAATCGCCAGATTTGCCGCGTTGTAATAGCCCGACAGATCGACAAAATCGTTGTCCTGACTGCCGTTATTGCTGATGCCTGTCACCGCATCAAAATCGGTGATCGTGTCGGCCCCTTGGACGACAAACACGTCCGCCCCCGCGCCGCCGATCAAGTAATCATCGCCCGACCCGCCGACCAGCAGGTCATTGCCCGCCCCCGCAAGCAAGGTATCATTGCCCGCATCACCGTAAAGCGAATCGTTCGATCCGTCATCCAGACCAAATGTCGGGGTCAGTGTGCGATTGGCCTCGGTGGTGATGCCCGTAATATCGGCACCCGTGATATAGTCGTTGCCGCTGCCGCCATAAAGCAGGTCAACGCCTTCGTGGCCCTCTAGGGCATCGTTGTCGGCATCGCCATAGATGGTGTCATTGCCCAAATCGCCCGACACCACGTCATTGCCCGCGCCGCCATATTGCAGATCGTCGCCTTCGTCGCCGATTTTCCAGCGATCATCGCCATCGCCTGCATAGACTGTGTCATTGCCCGCGCCGCCGCCAATGTTATCCGCGCCGCCGCCGCCGTAGAACAGATCATTGCCCGAACTGCCGACAAAGTCGTCATTGCCCTCAAGCGCCGAGACTGTGACACCATCCGACGAGGCCGAGGCATCGATAATATCGGCAAGTCCCGTCAGGGATATCGTCTCGATATCGTAAAATGTCGTCAGGTTCGCCGCATTCGATGTGACCAGCGCCGTGCCAGATTCGCCGCTGGTATAGGTCAGCGTGACGAAATGGGACGAGCCTGAATAGTCCAGGAAATCGCCAGAAACCTCGCCATCGGCGCCGCCGTAAATGGTATCGTTGCCGTTAAAAACCCACGTGCGAAAATAATCGTCGCCTTCATCGCCATACAGCAGTTCTGTGCCTGCATTGGTGACGAATGTATCGTTGCCAGACCCGCCAAAGACCGATTCTGTCCCCGTGCCCGACCCTGCCGAGGTGAGATAATCATTGCCCGCGCCGCCATAGATCAGGTCGGGCGAGGCACCGCCGTAAACCGTGTCATTGCCCGCGCCCATATCAATGCGGATCGGGGTGTTCGCTGCGGCAAAACTGGCAAGGTCATCCCCGCTGCCAAGGTTGATGCGCGTGACGGTGCTGTAGGTTAGCGTATCATTGCCAGACACCAGCGTTCCCGCTTGCGACGACGAGGTGCCACTGACAACCGTGTTCGTGGTCAGCGCTGTGGCGTCAATAATATCATCCAAGACGCGGCTTGTGACGCCGCCGTCAAATGTATCGCTGCCAAAACCTGCGGTCAGAACCAGCCTGTCATCCGCATTGCCGCCAAAGATAAGATCGTTGCCCGCATCGCTGTAAATGACATCGTCACTGCCGTCGCCGTACAGCGTATCGTTATCGGCCCCGCCGTAAAGCGTGTCATTATCGCTGCCGCCATACAGCAAATCACGCGCGTCGCCGCCGTAAATCGTGTCATTCTCGGTCGAGCCATAGATGGTGTCATTGCCATCGCCGCCAAACACGTTGTCGCGCCCGCCACCTGTGTTGATGCTGTCATCGCCCGTGTCGCCGTAAACCGTATCGTTGCCCGAGGCGGTGGTAATGCGGTCGTTTCCGCCGCCCGTGTCCAGCATAACGCCCACGGTCGATGTGGCCGAGGCGGTGGCGACCAGATCATTGCCTGCGCCCAAAAAGTAGGATTCGATTTCGGAAAAGGTAACGCGGTTTGTGCCCGAGACAAGCGATCCATTCTCGCCCGTGGCCCCGATCGTCAGCGTGTCATTGCCCGAAAAAAGCGAGGCGTTTAGAATATCGCCAAGGGGCGAGCTTTCGCCCGTTTCGCCGCCGACAATCGTATCGTTGCCAAAGGCTGCGCCAAACATAAAAATGTCATCGCCCGCTTCGCCGCGGCTGCTGTCATTGCCCGCTTCGCCCCAAATGACATCATTGGCGTTACCGCCGTAAATTCTGTCATTCCCGCTGCCGCCGTAAAACGTATCGCCGCCATCGCCGCCATAAAGCGTATCATTGCCATCGTTGCCCAGAACCACGTCTGGGTCTGTGCCGCCATAAAGCGTGTCGCTGCCTGTGCCGCCTGTAATGGTCGCCATGACGCCCTCAAGTGGCATTGCGTCATTTGGCGCAAACTGCCCTGGGCCAGCCACAGCATGCGCGAAATTCTGTCAGATGCCTGTTTTGGCCATTCGGCCTTGCTGCTCGTATAGAGGCGGGTTCTTTTGGACACGTCCCCTGATCGAAAGTATAGACCGAAGCCGCGTGGTTTTCAGCGCAAGAAAATAGGAGAATGGGCAAGGGGGGCCGAATTCTGCTTGGGCTGCACAAACTGCGTCTTGGCCGCAACAGACTAGGGCAGGATTGGGGCAGACATAGGGGGCATTGCCATGATCTTGCCACAATTGGCGCAAGAAGCTTGGCTTTGCGCTGGGCCACCGCTGCAGTCCTGTGCCTGTCTGGGGGTGTTTTAGCCGTTCAACTGGCGCAAAGCCCAGCGCGCGGCGTCTGCCACGGCTGCATCTTCGGCCGTCAGATGAGTGGCCGCGACAGGGGCCAGATTTGGCTGGCCAGAATTACCAATCGCATACAGCACGTTGCGCAAAAACCGCGCCCAGCCTATCCGTTTGATCGGGCTGCCCGCAAACCGCGCGCGAAAGCCTGCATCATCCATCTGCGCCAATTCGGCCAAACTGGCAGCGGTGGCGCGGGGCTGATAGCCAATGTCGCGGGCGCATTGCGCGAATTTGTTCCACGGGCAGACGGCAAGGCAATCATCACAGCCGTAAATGCGATTGCCCATCAACCCGCGCAAATCTGGCGGCACTTCGCCGCGATGTTCGATGGTTAAATAGGAAATGCAGCGCCGCGCATCCAATTGATAAGGCGCAGGAAAGGCGCGGGTGGGGCAGATATCAAGACAGGCGGTGCAGGTGCCGCAATGGCTGATCTCGGGCGCGTCTTTGGGCAGATCAATCGTTGTAAAGATCGCGCCCAAGAACACCCAATTGCCCAAGTCGCGCGCCAACAGGTTGGTGTGCTTGCCCTGCCAGCCCAGCCCCGCCGCCTGTGCCAGCGGTTTTTCCATCACGGGGGCGGTATCGACGAAAACCTTTATTTCAGCGCCCTTGCCTTCGGGCTGATCCAGCAGCCAGCGCCCAAGCGATTTCAGCCGCCGCTTCACCAGATCGTGGTAATCGCGGCCCTGCGCATAGACCGAAATCGCCCCCAGATTAGGGTGGGCCAATATGTCCAAAGGGTTGGTGTCTGGGGCATAGTTTTCTGCCAACATGATCACGGATTTTGCCGCAGGCCACAGCGCGGCAGGGTTTTCGCGCCATGCCACACGGTCGGCCATCCAGCCCATTTGCCCGTGATGCCCCTGCGCCAGAAAATCGTGCAAACGCGGGGCGGCTTGCGCAATACTATCTGGCGCGCAGATGCCCATTTTTGCAAAACCCATGTCGCGCGCGGTGCTGTCCAGCCGCGCGCGCAAATCGGGTTTAGAAATCAAGGTCGGCATAGGTGGGGCTGGGTTCAAAGCCCAGCAACCGATCGCTGAGAAGGGTGCGAAACGCGGGGCGCGATTTCAGCTTGGCATACCAATCCTTAACGCTGGGGCTGCGATCCCAATCGACATCCCCCATAAAATCCAAAGTTGACAGATGCGCGGCGGCGGCGAAATCGGCCAAGGTCATCACATCGCCCGCCAGCCAGCGGCGATGTTCCAGCAGCCAGCCCAAATATTCCATATGATATTTCAGGGCATTGGCCCCAGCCTTGACTGCGCGGCTTTCGGGGTGGCCTTGGCCTGCCAGTTTCTTGGTGACTTTTTCATGCAGCAGCTTGCCCGTCACTTCGCTGTTAAACTTATCATCAAACCACGCACAAATGCGCCGCACTTCAAAGCGGCCCGCAGCCCCCTGCGGCATAAGCGGCGGCGTTGGCACGGTTTCTTCGATATATTCGCAAATCGCTTGGCTTTCCGACAGGGTTGCCCCGCCCATCCGCAGCACGGGCACTTTGCCCGCAGGGTTGCGCCGCATCAATTCGGGCGATTGTTCCCAATAGCGTTCTTCGACCAGCTCGACCTCTAGCTTTTTCTCGGCCAAGGTCAGGCGCACCTTGCGGCAAAACGGCGAGAGGGGGGCGTGATACAGGCGGATCATGGGATACTCGATCAAAAAAGCATAAACGCAGCTTTGGCGCGAAATCGCGGCAATTTCAACTGGCTATTGCCAATCAAAACAGCGCGCGCGCCCATCAACGGCGATGGTTTCTGCGCCTTGGATGATTGCCGCGCTGCGTTTGCGCATAAAGCTGGATGTGCCGTTTGGGTTGCGATCCTGTGGGTCGGGCAAAACGGCGGCCAAACGGGCGGCTTGGGTGGCTGTCAGGTCGGCGGCATCTACATCGAAATAATGGCGCGCGGCGGCCTGCACGCCAAAGATACCAGTCCCAAATTCCGCAACGTTCAAATACACCTCTAGGATGCGCTGCTTTGTCCAGACAAATTCGACCACGGGGGTCAAAACCGCCTCTAAAGCTTTGCGCAAATAGCTGCGCCCATGCCACAGCAGCACGTTTTTCACCACTTGCTGCGTCAAGGTGCTGGCCCCGCGATTTGACCCATCGCTGACAGCGTCCTTGATCGCAGCAATATCAAATCCCCAATGATTACAAAAGTTTGCATCCTCTGCCGCCACAACAGACCGCGCCATGACGGGGGCAATGTTATCCCAGGCTTCCCAATCTTTGGAAATGCCGCCCAACCGCCAAGCTTCGCCGAGTTGATAGAAATTGATCGGCGGCGGCAAAAAGGAAAACAGCAAAATCAGCGTGGCGAACAGGCCCGCAACCCCCGCCGCGCCTTTGATGGCAGCCGACTTTATCCGCGCCCCAAGGGGTTTTGGCGGGGCAGGGGGGGGCGTTTTTTTGGGTCTTACAGCCTTGGCCATGCGCGATGTTCCCCCAGCCGCACCGCAAGGTCAAGCGGTGCGGCGCGGCTGGGATTGGCCTATTCGGCGGGCACTTTGACGGGCTCCACCGTCAAAGGATGCGCCAGATGGGGCAGCATCTCGCGCGGGCAGATTTGCAGGAAATGGCCCCGCTCTGCGTCCCAATCGGCCAAAATGCGGCGTGCAATCGCGCTGTCCGTTTCGGCGGCATGACGTTCGATCAGGCCCTTTAGCTGCGCTTCCCAATGAGGGTGCGACACCATACAGGTCAGGATCGTTTCATCATTCATGAACGCTTCAGCGCGGCCCGAGGGGCTGTAAACATAGGCCATGCCCCCCGTCATCCCCGCGCCAAAGTTCGCGCCAATGCGGCCCAAAATCACCGCCACGCCGCCGGTCATATATTCGCAGCCGTTGGATCCGCAGCCCTCGACCACCACGGATGCGCCTGAATTGCGCACGGCAAAACGTTCGCCCGCGCGGCCAGATGCAAACAGATAACCGCCCGTCGCCCCATACAGCACCGTGTTGCCGATGATGGTGTTATCTTCGGCCCGCAGCGGCGAGGACATGGCCGGGCGCACCACAATCGTGCCGCCCGACAGGCCCTTGCCGACGTAATCGTTGGCGTCCCCCATCACTTCGATCTTCAGCCCGTTCACCGCGAACGCGCCCAAGCTTTGCCCGCAAGACCCCGTTAGTTTTACCGTCAGATGGTCTGCTTGCAGGCTGTTGCGCATCCCAAATTTGCGCACGATATGGCTGGATGCGCGCGTGCCGATGGTGCGCAGCGTGTTGCGCACGGCGTAAGAAAGCTGCATCTTTTCGCCTTCTTCAAAGAACCGCGCACCATCTTTGACAATTTCTGCGTCCAGCGTGTCGGGCACAAAGTTGCGCGGTTTGGAACGGTCATAGGTGATCGCCCGCGACCCATCGACCGAGATCAGCAGCGGGTTCAAATCCAGATCGTCCAAATGGGCCGACCCGCGCGACACTTGGGAAAGCAAATCTGCCCGCCCGATCACCTCGTCCAATGACCGCGCGCCGATCTGCGCCAATATCTCGCGCACCTCTTGCGCGTAAAAGGTGATCAGGTTCACAACCTTATCCGCGCTGCCCGTGAATTTTTGGCGCAGGGCTTCGTTCTGCGTGCAAACACCCACAGGGCAGGTGTTGGATTGGCACTGGCGCACCATGATGCAGCCCATCGCAATCAGTGCTGCGGTGCCGATGCCAAATTCTTCGGCCCCCATCATCGCCGCCATCACCACATCGCGGCCCGTGCGCAGCCCGCCATCGGTGCGCAGCGTGACCCGTTCGCGCAGGTTGTTCATCGCCAGAACTTGATGCGCCTCGGTCAGGCCCATTTCCCACGGCAGGCCCGCGTATTTGATCGACGTTGCAGGCGATGCCCCCGTGCCGCCGTTGTGGCCCGAGATCAGGATGATATCCGCCTTGGCCTTGGCGACCCCTGCCGCGATGGTGCCCACACCAGACGAGGACACCAGCTTGACGGTGACCTTGGCGCGCGGGTTGATCTGTTTCAGATCGTAAATCAACTGCGCCAGGTCTTCGATGGAATAGATGTCGTGATGCGGCGGCGGCGAGATCAGCGTTACCCCCGGCGTCGAATGGCGCAGGCGCGCGATCAGCGCTGTTACCTTCATGCCGGGCAACTGCCCGCCTTCGCCGGGTTTGGCGCCTTGGGCGACCTTAATCTCTAGCTCTTCGCAGGCGTTCAGATATTCCGCCGTCACGCCAAAGCGCCCCGATGCGACCTGTTTGATCTTCGCCGAAGGGTTATCGCCATTGGCTTCGGGCAGGAAATGGGCGGGGTCTTCACCGCCCTCGCCACTGTCCGATTTCGCGCCAATGCGGTTCATCGCCACGTTCAGCGTTTTATGCGCCTCTGGCGACAGGGCCCCAAGGCTCATACCTGGGGTGACAAACCGCTTGCGGATGGATGTGATGCTTTCCACTTCCTCAATTGGCACGGGCTTGCCCAGCGCCTTAATGTCCAACAAATCGCGGATATGGATGGGCGGGTTGGCCCGCATCGCCGCCGAGTATTGCTTCCACATGTCATAGCTGGCGCGGTCGCAGGCCGTTTGCAGCATATGCATGGTTTGCGCTTCCCATGCGTGCTTTTCGCCCGAACGGCGCGCCTTGTAAAAGCCCCCAATCGGCAGCACATCGGCCCCGCCCAGCCAGCCCTTGGCATGCACCTCTTCGGCCTTCATCTGCAAACCTTGCAGACCAATGCCCGAAATGCGGCTTTGCATACCGGGGAAATATTCGGCCACCATCGCGCGCGACAGGCCCACCGCCTCAAAGTTCAGGCCGCCGCGATAGGACGAAATCACCGAAATGCCCATCTTGGACATGATTTTCAGCAGCCCCGCATCCACCGCATTGCCATAGCGGCGCATCGCGTCGAGTAGCGTGCCATCCAACAGCCCGCGGCGAATACGGTCGGCAATGCTGTCTTGCGCAAGGTATGCGTTTACGGTGGTCGCGCCGCAGCCAATCAACACGGCGAAATAATGCGGGTCGATACATTCGGCGGAACGGACGTTGACCGAGCAGAAGGTGCGCAGACCTTTGCGCGTGAGCCACGAATGCACTGCCGATGTTGCCAAGATCATCGGCATGGCAACGCGGGAATCCGATTGATGCTGGTCTGTCAGCACCAATTGCCCCGCGCCTGAACGGACGGCATCTTCTGCTTCGGCGCGGATACGTTCCAGCCCTTGGCGCAGCGCGTCTGGGCCAGCGCCCGCAGGAAAGGTGCAATCCAGATGCGCCACTTGGTCGCCAAAACGGCCGACCAAAACGTCAAACTCCGCGTTGGCCAGAAACGGGCTTTCCAGCACCATAATTTCCGACTGGGTGCTTGCCTCGTCCAGCACATTGCGCAGGTTGCCGAAACGGGTTTTCAGGCTCATCACCCGCCCTTCGCGCAAGCTGTCAATCGGCGGGTTGGTGACCTGAGAAAAGTTCTGGCGAAAGAAATGCGACAGCGGGCGATAGACCGACGAGAGAACCGCCGCAGGCGTATCATCGCCCATCGAGGCGATCATCTCTTTGCCATCCTCGGCCATCGGGGCCAGAACCTGTTCCAGTTCTTCCACCGTAAAGCCAGCCGCGATCTGGCGGCGGCGCAGGTCGCCCCCTTCAAACATCGGCACCTCTGGCACGTCTTTCAGCAGCGCGCCAAGATCAACGATTTTTTGAATCCAGTCGCCATAGGGCTGGGCGGCGGCAAGTTTATCTTTCAACTCGACATCGTGATAAAGCCGCCCTTCGGCCATATCGACAGCAATCATCTGCCCCGGCCCCAGCGCGCCCTTTTCGCGGATCGTCGCCTCGTCCACAGGAACCATCCCCGCCTCGGACCCCGCGATCAGCAAACCATCGCCCGTGACGACATAGCGCATGGGCCGCAGACCGTTGCGATCCAGCCCGCCGCAAACCCATTGCCCATCGGTCATCGCCAATGCGGCAGGCCCGTCCCACGGTTCAATGACCGAATTGCAATAGGCATACATATCCGCCCAAGCGGGCTTCATATCGGTGGTGGCCTTGCTCCACGCCTCGGGCACCAGCATGGTTTTGGCCAGTGGCGCATTGCGCCCTGACCGCACCAGCACCTCGAACACCGCATCCAGCGCGCCGCTGTCAGACGTGGCGGGTGGGATGATGGGTTTGATATCCTCGGCCGCATCGCCAAAGGCCGACGAGGCCATGCGAATCTCGTGGGATTTCATCCAGTTAACGTTGCCTTTCAGCGTGTTAATCTCGCCGTTATGGGCCAGCATGCGGAAGGGTTGGGCCAGCCACCACTGCGGGAAGGTGTTGGTCGAATAGCGCTGGTGATAAATCGCAAAGGCCGATTCAAACCGATCATCCATCAGGTCGGGGTAGAACACCGCCACCTGTTCGGCCAGCATCATGCCCTTGTAAATAATGCTGCGGCAGGACAGGCTGCAAATATAAAGCCCCGAAATCTGCGCCGCAATCGCCGCCTTTTCGATACGGCGGCGAATGATGTAAAGCTCGCGCTCGAACTGTTCTTGGTCAAAATCCTTGTCGCAGCGGATCAGGATTTGTTCAATTTCGGGGCGCGTCGCATTGGCCTTTTCGCCCAGAACCGACACATCGACAGGCACATGCCGCCAGCCGTAAATGTAGTGGCCCATGCGCAAAACTTCGGCCTCTACAATGGTGCGGCAGCGTTCTTGCGCGGCAAAATCGGTGCGCGGCAAAAACACTTGGCCTACGGCAATCAGCTTTGCCTTATCGGCCACATGGCCCGTGCGGGTGACTTGGTCATAGAAAAACGGCACGGGGATTTGCACGTGAATACCCGCCCCGTCGCCGGTTTTGCCATCGGCATCCACCGCGCCGCGGTGCCAGATTGCCTTTAGCGCGTTGATCCCGTTTTCCACCACCTTGCGCGATGGTTTGCCCGAAATGGCCACAACCAGACCAACGCCGCAGGACGAATGTTCATCTTCGGTTTTATACAGGCTGTTTGCGTCCATATAGGCGCGCTTGGCTTCTTCGGCACTGGCCCATGCGTCATCAAATTGCGACATTTTGGCGTCTCTTTCTTGTGGCGGTATTTCGGTTTAGCCATTGCGAGGCAAAGGGCAGTCCCTTGGCCGCATGCATGGCGCTATGGGGGGCGAGGATTTCGCCTGTGGTCAAAATGAAACGCCGCGCGCGCAAAACGCGGGTGCCCGCGCGGTGCGGCGCGATGCAGGGCAGGTGCAACGCCGCCGCATCCTGATAGGGTTCAGCCAGCATCGCCCCCCCTTTGCGGCAAGGCGGATAAAACGGCGTCGCAATCAAAAATCGGCTGCGTCGCGCCAAACCCCTTATCGCCTTCAAAATCAAACGACATCGGGCTGCCTTCCAACGGCAACCATTCGCTGCCTGTCCACACCTCGGCCGAGCCTGAAAAGAAGGTGCGGAAATCAGGGCTGATAAATTCGCGCCCGCGCGATTGGCGCAGGATATTGCCGTCTGGGTCGGTTTCCGTCATCGCGTATTCGGTGCGCTTCAGCGTGACCCCATCAATCACCACCTCTTCGCCCGTCAGTTGATCAAACCCGCGCACTGTGGAAATCTCGCCATTGTCCTTTGTCAGGTCAAAATTGAAATTGTCGCGCCCTGTCGCCAGCAAATCGCTGAACGAGGCAGGGTCGCTGGGGTTTGCATCCAGCGTTTGTTTGACGGGCGGGTTCAAATCGTAACTTTCGATCCACTGCGTCTCGCTGTCGATCTTCGATTGGAAAAACGCGCCCTCTTGGTCGAAGTCAGTGCGCCATTGATCGCCCGGATTGTCGGCTTCGCAGGTGTAATAGTTCGACACATTGCAACCGCGCGACTGCACCGTCATTTTCAGCGTGCAGCCTTCGGGTGGGGTGAAGCTGCCCGCAAACGCGGGGCAGGCCAAGAATAGAAGTGGAACGGCACCAAGGGCTTTCATTCGGTCACTCCAGTTTTGGTCAGTTGTGCTGACCATTCAAATTTTCAGCGCGCGCTGCGTGTCGGGACGATGTCGGGACGGATGCCATACGCAAACCATACGCGAACCAGACGCTATTCTGCGGCCACGGCAGCGGGTGTGGCCAGATAGGTCAAAATCGCGTCCGCCGCCTCGCGCCCATCGCGGATGGCCCAAACCACAAGGCTTGCGCCGCGCACAATGTCGCCTGCCGCAAAAACGCCATCCAAATTGGTGGCATGGCTGCGAAAATCGGCCTTCACCGTGCCCCAGCGCGTTGTGCCCAAATCACCCGACAACATCGCCTGCATGTCCTCAGGCTCGAACCCCAGCGCGCCGATGACCAGATCGGCGGGTTCCACATAATCGGCCCCCTCGATCACTTCGGGCGATTGCCGCCCCGATGCATCTGGCGCGCCAAGGCGCATTTTTTGCACCTTAACACCCGTGACATTTGCCTGCCCTTCAAAACCTTTTGGCGCGGAAAGCCAAACAAATTCAACGCCTTCTTCCTCGGCGTTTTGTGTTTCGCGTTGGCTGCCCGGCATATTGGCGCGGTCGCGGCGATACAGACATTTGACCGAAGTAGCCCCTTGGCGAATGGCCGTGCGCACGCAGTCCATCGCCGTATCGCCGCCGCCAATCACTACCACCCGCTTGCCCGCGGCGTTCAGCGCGCCGCTGTCAAAATCGGGAACGGCGTCGCCAAAGGATTTGCGGTTGCTGGCCGTTAGATAATCCAGCGCCTTAACAATACCTGCGCCAGCCCCATCGAAATCGCGCGATTTATAGACGCCGGTGGCGATCAGCACCGCGTCATGCTTGGCCCGCAGGTCAGCATAAGTGATGTCAACGCCGACATTGCAATTTGCCACAAAGGTCACGCCAGCATCTTTCAATTGCTGAATGCGCTGCATAACCACATGTTTTTCCAGCTTAAATCCGGGGATGCCATAGGTCAGCAACCCGCCCGCGCGGTCATAGCGGTCATAGAGTGTCACCTGCACACCCGCCCGCGCCAGCACATCTGCTGCCGCCAGACCCGCAGGCCCAGCGCCGATAATGCCCACCGTTTCGGCGCGCTTGGCGGCCGGTTTGATTGCCTTCACCCAGCCCTTTTCCCATGCCATATCGGTCAGGTACTTTTCCACCGACCCAATCGTCACCGTGCCGTGGCCCGATTGTTCGATCACGCAATTGCCTTCGCACAAACGATCTTGCGGGCAGATACGGCCACAGATTTCTGGAAAGGTGTTGGTCGCTTGGCTAAGTTCATAGGCCTCTTCCAAACGTCCCTCGGCGGTCAGGCGCAGCCAGTCGGGGATGTTGTTATGCAGCGGGCAATGCGACTGGCAATAAGGCACCCCGCATTGGCTGCAACGGCTGGCTTGTTCTTCGGCCTTTTGCGCCGCAAAGCTACGATAAATCTCGTCAAAATCGGCAGTGCGCGCATCCGCCGTACGCTTTTCGGGCGTCTCTTTGTGCAAAGACACAAATTTCAGCATTTTCTGCCCAGCCATAGCCAGCCCCTTTTCAAAACGCAGCCTAAAGTCGCTATAATCGGGTTGGTGGGGGAATAAAAGTCAGCTATACTGACCTATTGGTCGGTTTTTTCTGCGATAGAGGTAATTTTGCGGATGCAAAGGTGGAATTTAGGTCAGCTTATGCAACCTATATCGCTAAAATCCCAACCCCAGCGCGATGAAAGCGGCCCCGCCGACGATGATTCGCCACCAGCCAAACACTGCAAACCCATTGCGCCCGACATAGGCCAGCACCCAGCGCACCACCAAAATCGCCACGACAAAAGCTGCGGCAAAGCCAACGCCGATTTGTCCCATGTCTGAGAAATCTAATACATCGCGATTCTTAAACAAATCATACGCCACCGCCCCTGCCATGGTGGGAAGTGACAGGAAGAACGAAAACTCTGCTGCCGCAACGCGCCCCACGCCCAGCATTCGCGCGCCAACTATCGTCGCGCCAGACCGCGAGACGCCTGGCACCATCGCAAGGCATTGGATCACCCCGATCGCAAGCGCTTTGCGCAGGGGCAGGGCACTGGCATCGTCGTGCAAAGCGGGCGGCGCTACTGGGTCGACCAGCAGCAAGACAATGCCGCCCAAAATCAGCATCACCGCAATCAGGCGCGGGGTTTCAAACAGCACTGACTTGATGAAATCATGCGCCAAAACGCCGATCACCGCCGCGGGAATAAAGGCCAGCAGCACCGACACGGCAAAACGCAGCGCCGCCGCATCGCGGTGCATGTTGCCCAAAACCCAACCCAATTTGGCAAAATAAACAAACACCAGCGCCAAGACCGCGCCCAGCTGGATCACCACTTCAAAGGTTTTTCCCGTCGACTGAAACCCCAAAAAATGCCCTGCGAGCAGCAGATGGCCTGTGCTGGACACGGGTATAAACTCGGTCAGACCTTCCAGCACCCCCAACAGGGCCGAGATCAGATAATCCATCAGTTTTTCTTTAGGTTGCGGGCCGAGTTCTTAATCGCGGCATATTGCCCCGTGGGGCGGAAAGGCCAAAGATATTCGGGCAGCACGCCATCCATGCGCGTTGCCTCAACCCCCAAATCGGCTAGGGTTTTTGCCTTTTTGGACACGACATTTGCTGCGCGCAGACTGGTCACCTGATCGCGCGTCAAAATCCCGTTGGAAAACAGGCCGCCCGTCAGGGTCGATGCCAAATCCAGCCCGCCCGACATGATGCGCGCCACGAAAAACGGCACATTCAGCACCCAACGGCGGCGTTGAATAATGCCAAGCATTTTATGCATTAAGCTGGCAAAGCTGGCGACCTCTGGGCCGCCCAGCTCGTACACACCCTTTGCGCCCGAGGTGATACCGTTCAGCGCCGCCTGCGCCACATCATCGACATAAACAGGTTGAAACAGCGTCGCGCCGCCAACAACGGGCAAAATCGGCGACAGGGTTGCCATGCCTGCGAAACGGTTGAAGAACCCATCTTCATTCCCAAAAATCACCGAAGGCCGCAAAATAAGTGCCTTTGGAAAGGCCGCCAAAACCGCGGCTTCGCCCGCGCCCTTGGACTGGGCATACAGACTGGCGCCCTTCACATCGGCGCCAATCGCGCTGATATGCACCAGCGCGCCAACTTTTGACTTGGCCGCAGCTTGCGCAATTCGCGCCGCGCCCAAATGCTGCACAGCATCGAAATTGTTGCGCCCCGCGCGGTCAAAGGTGCCAACGCAGTTCACCACCGCATCCGCCCCCGCCATTGCACTGGCAACCGAGGCGTCATCGCGGATATTGCACAAAACAGGCTCTACCTGCCCGACCGCGCCATAAGATTTGACAAACAGCGCCTCATTCGGGCGGCGCACAGCCACGCGCACGCGCCAGCCTGCCTGCGCCATCCGCCGCGCGATATACCGCCCGACAAAGCCAGAACCGCCGTAAATGGTGACGAGTTTGCTCATTGCCCTAACCCTCGCTTGCGACATCTGCCGCCTGAATAATCCCGCGCCGCCCCCGCGTCCAGCGGCAAGCGATGATAATTCTGCAAAAGCATCCTTTTCCGCGCCTCTTCCTCTTTTTCCCCGTTGACGCCGCCCGCGCCCAAGGCTACATCGCCCCCCAGTGCCCAGATGGCGGAATTGGTAGACGCACTGGTTTCAGGTACCAGCGCTGCAAGGCGTGGAGGTTCGAGTCCTCTTCTGGGCACCAATCGCCTCTTGATATCCAAGGATATCAGGGAGTTATCGACAGAAACTGTCCCACTTTCATTAAGACATTAAGAAAGTGGGACAGTTTTGTTCTTCGATCATCCTTGAAAGATTGCCCCATAGGGTTTGCTTGCGAACGGACAGGTGTCTGTGACAGGAAATGTCTGGAACAGGAAATGTCTGGGACAGGAAGAATCGCTGACTTTTCCTCCAAGTCCCTTCGATCCTAAAATCCCCCCCCCGTTACCAAGGTAAAATGCGAACTGTTGGCGCAAAAGATGTGCCTGTTGGCCCCGACCCTCGACGAGGGGACGCGCAACGCTACATCGCTATTTTTGCACGCGCAAGTTGCGCAACACAGTTAAATATCTGCTGAATTTTGCGTGCAATCACCAGAATGGGGGATGCGGTGCGCGGGCGCGTTGGCGCAGATTTTCCATGTGGGATCAATCAAGAGCGCGATTATGAAAAATTATCTTGAATGCGTGGGAAACGGCTTCGCTGATGTTGGGCGCTGGCTCGCGCTTTGTGCGGTTTTGATGCCTGCGCCAGTTTTTGCCGAAGGGGGCGGATGGCGGTTGCCTGCTTTTGCCGCCAAACCCGCCCCGACCTCAGATCAGGCCCAACCAGCCGCTGCCAAAGGCTGGGCTTTGCCCGCGCCCAGTGTTCGCCTGCTGAACGCGGCCCAGCAGCCAGATGTGCGCCCCGCCCCGCGCAAGCCCGCCCCATTGCTACCTTACCCCAGCGCGATTGTGACCGCGTTTTCAGGCCACGCCTATGGCCGACCGCTGCTGCCCGCAGGGGCAAAAGTTGCGGCGATGACCAATCCCGACTACCAAGTGATCGACCTTGATGGCATTTCTGTAAGCGTTTCCAATATCGCCGACTTTGGTCACGCCCCGATGGGCCGTGAAATTGCAAGGCTTGCGAGCGATGCCCTGTTCGCGCGTCAAATAGGGCAGGTGTTTGGCGCGGTCTTGGATGATGCCGATCAGCCGAACCTCTACCTTGCTGCAACGTCGGCCTACGGGGTGCAAATCGTTGGCCCCGATACAAACGCCGATGGACTGCCCGACCGGTTGAAACAAGGCGCGGCAAGTGCGCGCTTTATGGCGGGGCAATGGGGCGATGCGCTTGGCGCGGGCCCGCGCACGATTTGGCGGGTGGATGGGGCCACGGGCGCGGTTGAAGTGTTTGCCAATTTGGGCGAAGGCGGCGCGTCTGCGACGGCACCCAGCCTTGGCAACCTGGCCTTTGATGCCACGCATCAGGCGCTGTTCGCCTGCGATTTGGAAACGGGTCTGATCACCCGCTTTGCCCTTGATGGTCGCGTGTTGGACAGCTTTGACCACGGCATCACCGCGCGCCCACAGGCGGGGCTGGATGCAGTGCCGCGCGTGGGCAATGGTGTTTCGATCACCGATCCCGCCTTTGATCCGCTTGCCCCCGCCACTTGGGGCATGGCGCCCGACGCGCGGCGTGTTTGGGGGTTGGCCGTGCATCAGGGCCGCCTTTATTACAGCGTAGCGGCGGGCAAATCGCCTCGGCCAGAGATGTGGTCGGTTGGGCTGATCGCCGAAACAGGGGCCTTTGCTGCCGATGCGCGCTGGGAATTGACCCTGCCCGAACCCCTGCCCGCATACGAGATTTCCGATATCGGCTTTGACGATGCAGGCGCAGTGGTTTTGGCCCAGCGCGGGCCGCGCGCGCTGGCCTATGACTTTTCGAAAACGGCGGAAGTGGGCCGCGCCGAGGTGGCGCGCTTTGTGCTGGAGGCACCGCAAGACGATCCTGCCACGCCGTCGATTTGGGTGGCAGGTGCCGCCCCCTATGCTGTGGGGTTTGCCGATACCTTGTCCAACACCACCGGCGGATTGGCCTTTGGGCCGGGCTATGACGCGGCGGGACGCCTCGATTTCACGCAATGCACGGGCACGCTGTGGACAACGGGCGAAAACCTGCGCCGCGATCCTGCCTTGGCTGACCCGCTGTCCAAAGGCGGCAGTCTTGTGGTGGATGGCGTGCAAGCCCAGCCATCCGCGCTGACACGTGATCAAAACACCCCGCCGTGGATCAGTTATAGCATTGATTATGATGGAAAATATATTTCCGATGCGCATTCGGGTTATTTGGGCGATGTGGTGATTTATGGCTGCGCAGGTGGCGGGGGCGGTGCTGTTTTGAATACCGCTGATGCCGCTGCGCCTGACGGAACTGGCACGCCAACTGGCACACCGCTTTGCACGGGGCCGTCTTGTGTGCTGCTGGCCTGCCTGCTTAACCCCAGCCTTTGCGCCCCGCCGCCGCCTGACAAGGTTTGCGCGCAAACAAGCGTTGCGGTGAAATGCGGCCCTGATGGCAGCTATGTGGCCGATGTTAGCTATGGCGGTGCGCCTGCCAGCCTAAACCAGATCAAGGTGACCGACCCATCGGGGCAAATCACCAGCCTACCGAAAGTGCAACCAACATTGGCGCAGTTTTCCGTGCCGTTGACAGGGCTCGCCCCAGGACAAGTGGGCCAGATTAACCTGTGCAGTTTTGATTCTGCGGCCGCCAAAGACGGCGCACCGCATGACTGCTGCAACACCAGCGTTGCCTTCAAAATTCCCACCACAGAGTGCAAACCAAAGGTGCAACCATGAGCCGCGTTTCCAAAACCCTTGCCGTGGTGGTCTATCTTGCGGCCTTGGCGCTTGCATGCCTTGCGGCGCTGCCTGCCCCTGCTGCCCCCGTGCTGACGAATGGGGATTTTGAAGGGGTTCCAACACCAGGTCTTGGGAATAATTTCGGCGCGAATTACGCGGCACCTTGGCAAGTCACCAGTGGTAATATCAACGTTATCAAAGTCGACGGCCCCGGCCCATACATCTATTCTCCTGGGTATCCAGCCTTGGATCAAGACGCCAGCAATCCAGGAAACGTTCCGCAGCATTACCTCGACACACAATTTGGCGAAGGCATTGTCTATCAGGTCTTTACGCCGCTTTGTTCGGGCGACGTGACCTACGGCGCATCATTTTCTTCGCTACAGGGAAAACCATCGGCAAGCAGCCTTAGCATCGTGCTGGACAGCGATGGCAGTATCGTTGCCCCAGAGCAATCAACAGCGACTGCCGGTGGAAATACGGCTACAAACCCTTGGTCGCATTTTAGCTATACAGCGACACTGACCGCTGGCACGGCCTACCGATTTGTTGCCAAAATTAATGATTGGGCCGTGGTCGACAACGCTTTTGTCAAATTCGATGACAATTGCCCTGCCCACGCCGACACCAGCATCACCAAAACCTGCGCGCCTGCCAGTTTGAACGCCGATGGCACAGTGGCCGTGTCTTGCGATATCACCGTCACCTCTGGCCCGCTGGGCGCGGGCACGACCGAGCTGTTCGACGGGTTTTCGCTGGGCGGCAATGCGGTGGCGGGGGCGACGGCGGTTGTCAGCTCGCCCGATCCTTGGGTTTGCGATCCTGTTTCGTTTCTCTCCTCGCCTACACCGATCTGCACGATTGATAACCTGCAATTTCCCGCCAGCGGCACCAGCACTGTGACCGTGGCCCTGACCCTGCCTGCGGGTACGACGGGCACGGCGGAAAACTGCGCGCGGATGAAACATGACGGCATGACCAACAGTGACGAGGTGCCCAATTCTTGTGTCGGAATAAAACTGCCCGAGCCAAAGGATGTTGCAGAGCCGCAGCTTTGCACGGCTTTCACCCCCGAAGTCACCTGCGACACGGAAACGGGCACGCCCGTGGTGACACTGACCAATACGCTGGCTGCGCAGTTTAGCCCTTCGCAAGTGTCCATCACTTCGCACACTACAGACGTGACGCTGCTGCAAAGCAGCCCGAACGCACTGGTTTACGGGCTGTCTGGCGCGCAGGCCGGGCAGACCGTCACCCTTTGGGCCGAGGCGATTGCCAAGGGTGGCGGCAGTGTGGCGGGTTTGGACAAATGCTGCATGGGCGAGATTTCAGTCAAAATCCCAGACGATTTTGTTTGTGAGCGGCCCGTGGTGCTGGACGTGTCCAAAACCTGCGAAGATATTGACGGCCCTGTTCGGATGCAGCGCTGCGCGATTGATGTGCATTACCAAGGCCCGCCGCCCAGCCCATTCTTGACGGTGACCGATACTTTGACGGGTGCAGGGGCCGTGCTGACGGGCCTACCCACCAGCACCGATAACTGGGTTTGCAGCGGAACCTCGCCCGCAAGCTGCAAGATCAATGCGACCAGTGATCCATCGATTGATTGGAACAATTTCAACTCGACGCTGGTGTTCGACGTGGCTTATCAAGACGAATTTGAAAACTGCGCCAATGCGGCCGCCAGCGGGGCCGAGGATGAGGCCTGCTATTCCAGCGCTGAGCCTGACCTGACCATCACCAAAACCGCCAATCAAGCGGCCTGCAGCGTGGGCCAGCCCTGTGATTTCACCATCACGGTGACAAACCCGTCGGCCAGCAATTTTAGCGGCCCGATCAGCCTGACGGATGCGGTTATCGCCAATCCCTATGGCGCATTTGCCGCCATCACCCCGCCACTTTGCGCCGTTGCAGACCTTGCCAGCGGCACCTGTGCGGGCAATGCCAGCATTCCAGCGGGCGGATCGCAGGCCTATACTGTGACATGGATTCCAGCCCTGAATCCAGCCGGGGATAGCGAATACAACACCACCAACTGCGCGGGGGTTTCCTCGGCAGGTGGCACAGCGGGCTATCAGTTGAACAACTCCGAAACTGCGGGCGATTTGGTGTGCGCCACTGTCACGGTTTTGCCCCCAGATATTGAAATCACCAAAACCGGGCCAGCCAGCTGCGCACCAGGTGCGATTTGCACCTATGACATTACCGTCAGCAATGGTGCTGCTCCATATTCAGGGCCGATCATGCTGTATGATACGGCCCCACAAGGTTTTAATGTCGTGTCTGTTACCCCGCTGCCTGCGGGTTGTGGCGGCGGCCTGCCCGCGCGGAGCTTTATCTGCGTGACGCAGGCCAGCCTGCCCGCAAATGGCAGCCAGACTTATCAAATGAGCATTCAGGGCAACAACGCCAGCGAGATGAAAACTGGCGAGAATTGCGCAGGACTTTTCTCGGTTACGCCCGACGCAGCTGTGGGTGACTACAGCACCAATGGCCCAGGAATGTCGCCCGCGCTGCAAACAGTTGTCAGCACGGGCACGCAATTGGGCGAGGCCTGCGTCAATGTCGCAGTTCCCGATGATCCACTACCCATCTGCGGCAATGGCGCGGTGGAAGCGGGCGAGATGTGCGATGATGGCAATGGCGTGGCGGGCGACGGGTGTTCCAACCAATGCACTGTCGAGACGGCGGGCACTGGCGATTTATCTGTCGACAAGGTCTGCGCCCCTGCGGTGGCGGGCCCTATGGGCCTGGATATTGCCTGCACAATCACGATCACCTCCAATGGGCCTTGGCCGCATGGGCTGCTTGTGCAGGAAACCCTTGGGCAAAATCTGCCAGCTAATGATCCGGGGGCTAGCTTTAGCCTTAACTGGCCAGATCGCCCCATTTCGATGGGGGGGGCTGCGGGTGTTACACTTAGTGTCACGACCGCGGGGAACCCATTGCCTGCCTCAGGTGTAACAACGATTGATGTGAATGTTCGCCTAGCAAACGAAGGATATCTATACGAGACGGACAATTGCGTTTCGGTTTTCGCATTGGATGGCGGCAATAATACTGTCTGGCCCCCCGTTACCGACTGTGCAAATTTCACTCCTCCCGTCACGGCGAAAATCGCGCAGTCAGGGCCTGATCTGACCATTGTAAAAATCCCAAACGGCCCCTGCATCGCCAATATCGAAACCCGCACTTATACCTGCGAATTCAAGATCACTGTGACGAATGCGGGTGGCGGCGATTACCTTGGCCCAGTCGTTTTGACGGATGTGTTCAAAGGCCCAGCGCAGGTGATCGACGCCAGTTTTGAGGGGCCACTAGACTGCCGCCGCGTTGGCGATGGCGCGTTTTGCCTGAAAGGCGACGCCAGCATCCCCGCAGGCGGCGAGGCTTTCATCCTTTTGAAAACCACGCACCCCGCCGACGGGCCGCTGACTTTCCAGAATTGCCCCAGCCTTGGCGCGGGCAGCGATCCTGCTGCGCAGGCAATGGTGGTGCAAACCGCGCTGAAAGCCTTGGGCAAATACGATGGCGGCATTGATGGCCAAATTGGTCGCAAATCCCGCGCGGCGATTGCCGATCTGCAAACGGCGCTTGGCCTGCCACCTTCGGGCCAGATCGACCAAACACTTTTGGACGGGCTGGGCGTGCCAAAAGGCGAGCCTGCCGCCTGCGTGACCGTAGTCTTCCCGCCCATGCCAGAGCCGCCAAAGGCTTGCGAAGAGGGCACCGTTTTGGACGATGCGGGCAACTGCGTCTGCGCCTTTGACGGCATGACGCAAACCAGCGAAACCGCTTGCGAATGCCCCAAAGGAACAGGCATGGTCGCAGGCAAAGGATGCGTGCAGCAAGTAGACACGCCCAAAGGCCCCAGCTGCGACCGCGCCACGACAGTGGCAAAGGGCGGCGAATGTCTGTGCCGCTTTAAGAACATGTATCAAAAGGATGCTGGGTCTTGCGGCTGTGTCAAAGGAACCAAGTTTGTCAAAGGCGAAGGCTGCATAAAGCCGCGGCAGAAAACCGAGACGTCAAAGCCAATCCGCCCGCGTTGCGACCCCGCAACAACGGTGGCCCAAGGCGGAAAGTGCGTCTGCGCCATTGAAAACTACTTGCCCATCAGCCCCACCGAATGTGCCCCAGAACGCAAGGTCAAGCGCGACTGCCCGGCAGGCGAGGTCTTTATCAAAGGCTTGGGCTGTGTCGACGAAAAGATTTACTTCGGCAATGGGGGCGGTGGCAGCGTCGAGGGCCCAAAAACCGACAAAGATCCACCCCGTCCTTAAGACATGCGCGGGGAGGGCTGCAAAAGTGGCCAGACCCCGCCTGCGGCGCAGGGCAGGGTCTGCGGCGGACTAATCGGGGGCAGGGGTGCCCAGGTTCAAGCGCGGCGAGATGCTTTGCGGGGCAAGCCACCGCCCCGCCAGCCGCTGTTCAAATGGCGAAAGCCTTGAGGTGACGGCCATTTGAACCTGACGGACCAGTGTTTCAAAAGCCCTCGTCGCGCCAGCGATAGACGCGTTATGTGCGGGGCTGTTGATTGCGGAGAACCCCGCCTCTGCCATCGCGCGGCGAAACGTGTCAAAAGCAGCAGCGCGGTCAGGGTTTGCGTTTTCAGGCAAGGGCGGTTGATCCGCCTGCATGACCGAAACTGACGCAGGGGCCAGATGCACCATTAAATCGGTGAGGCTTTTATAAGCGCGATTGGCATGGCGAATACGGCCCCAAAAACCCCTTTGCGACAAGGCGGCAAGCGATGCTTCTAGTTCGGCAAAGTTCGATGAGGCCGAGGCGCTGTGCAAATCATGCCGTCCAGCAATGCCAAAACCACCGCAATTATTGGCGGCATTTGGCCCCACATCGGTTGCAAAAACAATGTTATTGTCCAGCAGGCGGAACATGGTTTGGTGCCGGGCCAGCACCGATTGGATTGCAATGCGATACCGCGCGCTTTGTGTTTCGTCCAAGGCCTGTCCTGCCGCCACGCGCTGCATCAAGGCGCGCTGCGGATGATCTGGCCCCGCCATATCCTGGGGAACATCAATTGCTCCATACCTATGCAATGCCGCAACGTGCGCCGAAATCTGCTGCGGGGTCATCGGTTGCCAAGGGGCTATAATCACCGCAGTTGCGGGCAAAACAATCGCCACCGCGGCCAGACCAAAGGCCGAATATTTCAAGCACTGTTTAAGATTAAGGCGCATCTTTTTCCGTTGGATTTTCTGGCAGGATATCAATCGAAAAACTCACCGCGCAGCCCACACCAGGCAGTGGGGGCAATCCCGATTTGCACAGGCAAATTCCGCCATTGGCCATGCGCGTGCCCTCGTAACGGCAAACGCATTCGCTGCCCTTTTGAACCACAGTCGGGTTACTGCAAAGCTGTGCATCCCGATCACCTGTTGGCCCGCCCACTACAACGTCCCGTTTGGCGCAGCCTTGTGGCCCCAGTGCTTCGCCCTTGGGGCAGGTGCATTTTGATGCTGAAACCCGCGACATGCCTTTGAACCGGCAGGCACATGCGCCCGCGCGCGCGCGCGTGGTGCGTTTGTCGCATTGCAAGGGCGGTGCGGGCACGCGCAGCACGGCGCAGGCGCGGTCATTGGCAGGATTTGCATCGGTGCGTGGCGACAGGCCCAAAAGAACCAAGGCTTCGAACGGGATTTCGGTTTCGATGGTGGGTAGACCGCTATCTTGCATAAATTGCGTTAGGGCCGCGACTGTGGCAGGGCCAAATTTGCCATCTGCGCCCCCAACGGGATAGCCCGCACGCGCCAAAGCCTGTTGCAAAGCCAAGGTTCGGGCCGTGTCATCTTCTGGCACGCCCAGCGCGGCACATAGTTCGAACGTGCCAGCGGGTTGGCCAGCATCTAAGGCCACATCCACCACCCAGGGGCGGTTCACGGCCAAGGCACAAACTGCCTTTCCTCCCACCATTTTGCTGCAGGCCCCGTCGCTTTGGCTAAGTGCGCGCGCGTCTTGCCCTGTCAATGTTACGAAAATCGGGGCATCTGCAACAGGATCGCCTGCAATTTGAGATAGGTCTACCTTTGCCACACAATGGGGCGCCGCATCTGTCCTTTTGCAATCCCTATCCTCAGAGATGGAAATGGCCAAATCGGGCGGTGGACTGGGTGGGTTATGCGTATCGGTTTCAATCGGGCAGGAGGCAGGCAGATGCACGCGCTGCACCGACATGCAGCAGGCCGACATATCCGCGCCCGCAGGTTCCAACCCCACAACGGCAAGGCTGATTTGCTGACCCAATTTGGCGCGAAGTGGCAAGGTCAGGCTTTGCCCCGCAGGCAAGGTGTGCGTGCCCACATCATTCAACTGCGGCGCGATGATATAGTTCAGATTTGCAGGCGCATCTTTTCCCGCCCGCAGCGACATCATCGGCTGGCCTTGCGCATCACAAGACATTTCTATCGCCAAGGGCGGGCAGGGTTGGCGGGCATCGGCAAATGCGCAATTTGCACCCAAAATTACAACTGCGCACTTGATCGAAACCTGCACCCAGCGCAATCTGAAAGGGAACCAGTGAAAGGGTGAAATCATGAAAACGTCCCTTCTGCTTGGCTTTGTTGTTAACGCGGTTTTGGGCGCGGGTCAAAGTTTGGCTTGCGAAGTTTATGACGACAGCCTTGGCCAAATTTGGCCAGAATCGGCGCGGGAGGTTTGGTACGAAACCAGCCAAGGCTCGCGCCTTATGCCAGACACATGGTATCGCGCCCTGCGCCGCGTTGATGATGGAACCCCGCTTGCTGCGCGCGCGAATATGCAAGCCTATGGCTTTGCGTTTTGTGATGACAAGGCGATTGATCCGATTGGCTTTGTTCTGGACAGCGATGCAGTGCGCCCGCCTGCGATTGGCCTGACCTGCGCGGCCTGCCATACGGGCACTTTGAACGATGGCACGCGGCAAATGACGGTTCACGCGGGATCCGCGGATATGGATTTTCAAAGCTTTTCCAGCGATGTTTTTGCCGCCATGCGCAAGGTTTGGGCAGGCCCCTATGAGAAAGCGAAAACCAACCCCGATTGGCAAGCATTTGCAGAGGCGACCTTGGGGCAAGACGCAGACAGCGACGCGCAAGAGGCCCTGCACAATGAGGTGTCAAACTGGCTGCAATACCGCCGCGATATTCAGGCCAGCATTGAAGATGGCGGCATGTGGGGGCATGGGCGGCAAGACGCCGTGCAGGTGATCTTGAACACCGTCGCTACCTTATCCGATAGCAAGGTGCGCGGCGGGCTTCCTGCATCCACAGCTCCTGTGTCGATCCCTTCGGTATGGCTTGCACCGCATACCGCGCGCGTGCAGTGGAATGGTTCCGCCTTTAAATCTAAAGACATAGGTCTTGCAGGGCCGATCAGCACGGGCGCGATGATTAGAAACATCTCGGAAGTGATCGGTGTGTTTGCCGACGTGAAACTGCCCGATTATGCCGCTTTGGCCAGCGGCGATGATTTGACGGTGCAAAGTTCGATCCGCCTTGGCAATCTGATCGCGTTAGAGAGGGCGCTGGCCGAAGTGCCCCCGCCCCAATGGCCCGCTGCGTGGGGCAAAATAGACCGCAGCAGTGCCGATTATCTGGCGGGCGAGCGTCTGTATGACACACATTGCGCGGCTTGCCATGCGCGCATCGACCCTGCCAATCCTTTGGCCGAAATTCTTGATGCCACGGGCAGCGCGCTGGTTGCAGACCCGGTGGACGGCGCGCCTTTTGTGCGGGTTGTGGATGCTTTTGCCATTGCGGGGCAAACGGGGCCTGTCGTGGGAACCGATCCGATGATGGCGTGCAATTCGGCCACGCATTCCAGTTGGTCGGGCAAAATGACAGCCTTCACCAATATTTTTGGCGTGCTGCAATCGGCCAGCACAAAGGGGCTGGCAGGCGTCAAGGTCGAACGGTTTCCCTTGGGCATACCCACCCTGCGCCTGATCGAGGATTTGTCGATCCGAATACTGTGGGACAAACGGAGCGAGATTATCGCCACCCAAAAGGCCGATCTGCGTGCCAAAACCGAAAGTGTGATGACGGCACTGCTGGACAAAAACCTGCAGATTGCAGGGGGTGACTGGATGATTGCGCAGGCCGAAAAGGTACCAACGCCAACGCCCGTGACGCATCATTTAACCGATTTGGACGAGGTGCGCCGCGTCTGCACCCAAGTCTTTGAATTGGCACGGCTTCAGACCCCTGATGCCCCACCTCCCGCCTATAAGGCTGGCCCATTGGCAGGGATTTTCGCCTCGGCCCCCTATTTGCACAACGGCTCTGTGCCCAGTCTTGCCGCGCTTTTGTTGCCATCCGATCAGCGGCCCAAAGAATTTGCCATTGGTGATGTGCTGTTTGATCCCGATGCGGTGGGCCTTGGCGCGGCCGTCGAAGGCGGGCAATGGTCGATGTTTGCGGTGACAGATGCGCAAGGCGCGGTGATTGCGGGCAACTCTAATGCGGGGCATGACTATCCTGCCCAGCCGTTGACAGACAGCGAACGCGCGCAGCTTATCGCCTATCTTAAGGGGCTTTAGCCACTATTTGTGCTCAATGTTGCAACCGAAAGGCTGACCGCCACGCGGACAAGTTCGGTGCGGTTGCGGGTGCCTGACTTTTGGATCAGCGCCTTCACCTGGCTATTCACCGTTTCCAAAGACCGACCGCGCAAATCGGCAATTTCGCTGTTGGTGTGGCCTTTGACCACCAGGTCCAGCACCAAAGTTTCGGCCTCGGTTATTGGGAAAAACCTGCGCAAAACGTTGGCGTCGATCAAATGCACGTTCTGGCTGTCTAGCAGCGAAACAAGATAGGCGCCCGCGCCAAAGCGTTCGAATTCGGGATGGTCTGCGATGGGGCTGATTTCGATGAATAGCCCCATATCGTCCTTCTTTCCTTGCACAAAAGCCGCCTCGCGCAGCGGCCTTGCCCCGAACTTTCCATGTTCGTGCGCGCCCCGCAAAAGCCGTTGCATCTGTTCGGGCAATTGCGAAACGGACATCTTGGTCGCGGTTGCAAGGCCATAGGGATCACAAAGGGATAAAAACTGTGCATTGTGGAGAATTAAATCGCCATTTTTCCGCATGATAGCGACGCCAAATGAAAGGCTGTTAAGGGCCGCCAAAAGGACGTTGTTCTGTCCTTTCACCATGCCGAACGCGCGACCAATCGACAATGCCTTTGCGACATGGTGTAAAATGCTCTGGACTTGCAACCGTCTTTCTTCGCCTATCGCCCCTTGAGATCGCCGAAATTGCAGCGCAAAGCGATCTAAAGACAGGGTATCTTTGCACAAAAGCGCGCCTGCGCGATAATGAACACCCATTTGCATCATTGCTTGCACGTTTGGCTGTCTTTCCAATTCGGCACGGCCCGATGACAAATCCTCGCAGCGGATAAGATTAACTTCGTCCCCGCGCGAGGACAGAGTGGCAAACCGTTCCTGATCGCGCACTTCGAAGGCGTTTTGCGCTGCAACATATTGGGTCACAACCGCCGGATCATAAACGCTGGACAATTGGCGAAGCCGCACCGAATCCGTCCCATCTTGCGTTTCGCAATCAAAAATCATCGCGCCAAAAGCGCCCGCCTCATGGGCAATATCCTGCAATACATCTGGCCAAAGATTAGGCTGCACAGCGCAATCATAGATTTTAGAGATCAAGTGCTGCACGTCGTTTCCCTTTTAGCGATACTCTCGAATGCGAATGGGCGTAATTTGACACAGATAAGACATTTGTGGCAACGATTTGCTATCGTTAGAACTGGGTGAGTTTATGGTCAAAATCAAGAGTCTGGTGGCGGCCGTTTTGTTGGCGGTGCCCTACGCACAAGAAACATTCGCACAGCAGGCGCTTATTGACGAATTGCAGCGCCAAAATGCGGCTCTTAAGGCAAAGATTGCCCAGCTTGAATCAGGTGAAACTGGCCAATGTAGCCCAAATTCGGCCGATGAAAAGGCTGTCACGCTGTTGATGCAAAAGCTGGCGCAGATCAAGAATGATGCCGCCGTCGCCGCACTTGGCCCGCCCGCATCGCCCATCGTTTTGCCCGATGATGTGCTGTCGGCCTTGGTTCCAAATCAGTATATTCTGACTTTGGCACAGGGCAGTGCCGTCCCTGTTTCCCCTGCCGAAGCCGCCGCCGCCTTTGGCCTGCAAGAAACGCAAATCCGCTACATCTATACCCGTGTGTTGCAGGGTTTTTCGGCCAATATCACCCCAGATCAAGCCGCCCGATTGGCCCGCGATCCGCGCATTGTGTCGGCCCTGCAAGATGGTTTTGTTTTTCCCGCACAAGCGCAAGAAGGTGCTACGCAGTCGGCCCCTTTGGGCGATGCGGTACAGGTCACGCCGCTGCCTCCTAGCCGCGACCTTGTGGATGTTTATGTTTTTGACAGCGGCATACGCGCCAGCCATGCCGCGCTGAACGGGCTTGTTGGCCAAGGGTTTACCAGCTTTCGCAACGGCATTGGCACCGAGGATTGCAACGGCCACGGCACCCATGTGGCGGGGCTTGTCGGTGGTCGGCAGTTTGGTCAAACGGGACACGCCCGCCTGATTTCGGTCAAGGTTCTGGACCGCGACAGCTATGGCGATGTTTCGACGCTGATTGCTGGCGTCGAATGGGTTTTGGCCCAACCGGGCGCGCGGAAAATCGTCAATATGTCGCTGACCAGACGTGACCCTGCCCCTATTGGCGAGGCGCTGATGGATCGCGCAGTTCAGGCCCTATTGGACGCGGCTATTCCCGTTGTGGTGGCGGCCGGCAATTCGGCATCGGATGCGCGGCTTTATACGCCGGCGCGATTGCCTGGGGCTATTACCGTTGGCGCGATGGATGGCGGCATATTGGCCGCGACGTCTAATTCAGGCGAGGGCGTGGATTTTTATATTGAGGGGGCCAAGGTGCCCTCGGCCTCGCTTGCCGATGATTGCGGGTATGAACGGATGACGGGCACGTCAATGGCGACCGCGCGTGTGACAGGGTTGGCGGTCGAAGTGCTGGCGCGCGGTGTTGAACCCGCAGCGATGGTGCAGGCGCTGGGCGATCAGGCCAGCCTACAAGACACGGGCGATTTCGCAGGCGAGGTGCAACGCCGTGTGCTCACGCCATTGGCCAGCGCCGAGGCGGGGCTGTGTGACGGCCTGGGGCGCGAGGTGCAGCAAACCGCGCCAGATGGCGGCTGAGGTCAGCGCAACAGGGTGACGTGGCCGACGCAATCGGGCTTCTTGGCCCTGCACTTTACGCCCGACAGGTCTGCGTGCTGTTCGCCTTGTCTTTGCCCACCTTCAAATCGCTGCCGCTCTAAATGCTGGTTTAGGCAACTTGCCGTTCGAAGGCCACGGGACTTTTTCCTCTCAAAGCTGAGTGGCGACGGCGCGGGTCATAGACGCCATTGATGTCTTGGCGCAGCCACTGTGCGCCATTGGGTCAAGAACAATGGCGAGCGCGGTTTCAGCCTGTTGACGCGTTTCTCATGGCCTGCGCCGATCGCGTTTCATGCGGTTGGCTTGCGGCCCATGCTGTTACCCGAAAGGGTTTTGCGTGCGAAACACGCAAAGCGATGACGCGCCGTGATTGCAGGTTCAGGATAACCGCCAAATACAGCCTATTCGCAAGGAAAACAGTCCCTCGGACCATTTTTCCGACGCTTCGAACTTTGCGCAATCCACACCGCATCCTTGCGAAATTCATCTGTCCTGGCTGTGCCCGTGGTTCATCTTCTTTGCTGCGCATGACGCAATCGAAAGGGGCGGCACAAAACTTCGGCAAGACCAGTTGCCCGCTTTTGAGCACCAATCATCAAAAACCCGCGCTTGAAAAAGCTGCGGTTTTTTGGTTTTAGATGATGGCCTTTTCCAAGAACGGCTCGCCTTTGGCGATACGGTCAAACCCAAATGGGCGCAAATCAAGGCTGCGGTAGGCGCCATACAGGATCCATTCGGAAATGCCGCGCCCCATGGCGGGGGCTTGTTGCAATCCGTGTCCAGAAAATCCGTTCATAAACAGAAAGTTAGTGATTTCGCTGTGCGGGCCGATAATGGCATTGGCATCCAGCGTGTTCATATCATAATGCCCCGCCCATTCGCGCAAGATCTTGATCGATTCAAAGGCAGGGATGCGGGTGGCAATGGCAGGCCAGACATGATCCATCCAAATGGAGTGATCCATGGAAAAATCATCAAAATCGACACCGGGGTCGATGTGGGAATGGGCGCCTGCCATGTAGGTTGTTCTGGTGTCTTGCCGTACATGCACACCCGACGGGTCGATCGTTAAAGGCAGTTCGCGTGACAAGGGCGTTTGGGCGGAAAAGACCCAAGTGTAACGCTTGCGAGGTTCAATTGGAATTGAGATGCCCGCCATGGCAGCCGTTTTTGCGCCGCGCGTGCCCGAAGCATTGACCACCACGCCGCACGCAATTTGTTCGCCCGAAGCCAGCAAAACATGGCTTATCATCGCGCCATCGCCGGTCTTTTGCAGCCCTGTGACCTCGTTCTCAATAAACTCAACGCCGCGTTCGCGGGCCGATCGGCGCATCCAATCGAACACGGTAATCCCGTCAAAATATCCTTCGTCCACGGTATTAATGCTGCCCAGTGTCAAATCATCGGTGGTGTAAAACGGGTATTCGGCCTTTATCTCGTCGGGTTGCATCAGTCGTGTGGCCGCCCCCGCAGCGCGCTGCACGGCATGCGAGGCGCGCAAAACCTCTGCAAAACTTTCGGTTTTGGCCAGATACATATAGCCGTAATTTTGAATTGGCAGATGCGGCACGCGCGCGTCGTTCCCCATGAATTTGCGTAAGTTCTGCACGAAATCGGCGCCAAACTGCGAAATTTTGACATTCAAGGTGGTTGAAAACTGCTGTCGAATGCAAGAGTTGGTCAGCCCCGTTCCCGCGAATTGATAGGTTGGGTCGCGTTCGATCACCAAGATACGGCCTTGAAAATCTGGGTTGCTGGCCAAAAACCAAGCGGCGGATGCGCCCATAATGGCCCCGCCGATGATGACAACGTCATAGGTTACGAGGGTGGGGCGCTGTAAGGGCATGGCAAATTCAATCCAAGTGACGTTATGTGCCTGTAGTAAACATGCGGAACGGCGCTGGGCAAGCTGGGTTTGAAATTGTTCAAGTTGGGGGCGAAGGGAATCAGCTTCATGAAAGGTAAGAAGTGCAATTAGGGCTGCAGTGTTTAAGAAGCTGATAGCGTTTTGCGCCGTCACTTTGATGATGCGCCGTCACTTTATGATGCTCAGAAGCCTTGAAGCCCAGCCGCCTTGGAGCCTATCCAATTTACTGCGCAGTCACGATGCCGCTCTGTCGCGCGGCTGCCCCGTCACTTTTCGGTGCAGCTGGGTGCGCGCGTTCAGAACAACTCGTGCGAATGAATTGCAGGTTTTGCAGGTTGGTCGAACATATCCGCCCGATCTGTCAATTTCCGCGAATCAAATGTGCCGCCCTCTAGCCGAATGCGCATGTCTTGCAGACGAATGGTTGCCATGATTGGGGCCAAATCAATTGCGTCAGCTGCGCTTGGGCCCATTGCAAACCCCTGCACCGCGCGAGAAATATCGTCGATGCACTGACTTAGCAGATCAATATCTTGCAAAGCTGCCCGAAGGCTGGGGGTGATCTCCTTGGAAATCAGGGGTAAAACCTCTTCCTCAATACGGCTCAACAGATCGCCGCAGCGCCGCAACTCTGCGTCCACACGCCCCAAAAAATGGCGACTTTCCACGGGTGAAGTGTTTTGCGTCATGTTACAACCGACCAACCACGCTTTCGATGGCCGACTTTACAGTGGCCGAGGTAAAGGGTTTGCGCACCAAATTGTTGAGCCCCAACTGTTGACCTTCACGGATAATATCAGGGCTAGGGGTGCCCGTGATCAGGATAAACCCGATCCGCTGGGTGGTCTTTGCGGTGCGCAACGCACGCAACAGTTGTAGCCCACTCATCCCCGGCATATTCATATCCGAAATCACCAAATGCACAGGGTTCGCAGCAAGCTTGCCCAAAGCGACCTTGGCATCATTTTCAGTGGCATAATGTTTGATGCCAATCTCGTCCAACGACTGCGCAATCAAGGCACGGCTGACGGACATATCATCAACAATCATGATGCGGAGATTTTCTTTGAGGCTCATTTTGATGATATCCTTAGGCTGGCTTTGAAGAAATCTTTTTGGCATAGGCCGTGATGCCGACGTTGGTCAGCACATCTGCGGCAGGCCCGATCACGCGTTCGGAATGACCGATCAGCAAAACCCCTTGCTCTGCAAGAAGCTCTGCAAATCGCCGCCACAGGATAGATTGCGTGGCTGCATCGAAGTAAATCGCGACATTCCGACAAAAAATAACATTAAACGGACCCCGCATCGGCCAATCAGCGATCAAATTCAATTCCGCAAAGGTGATCAGTCCACGCGGACCTTTGGCAATGTCAAACATACCAGAATCAGTCTGAGATGGCTGTGTAAAGCAATGGTATTGCTGCGGAATATTGGACAGCTCTGCGATTGGATAGCTGCCCGAATTGGCGCGGGTAAGGACCTGAGGGTCGATGTCGGATGCCAAAATTTTTATATCGTATTTCAACGCTTCGGGACACATTTCGTACAGCAGAAGGGCAATCGAGTAAGCCTCTTGGCCTTCCGAACATCCTGCAGACCAAATGCGCACGCGCTGGCCCGTTTTTGCGCGTGCAATCAAATCGGGAAAGATGTCCGAACGCAAATACTCAAAATGGTGCGCTTCGCGAAAAAACTGCGTGACGTTTGTGGTGAGAGCGGACAAAAAAGCACTGCGTTCCTGCGTGTTTTTCGGCTCTTTCACGAAAGCTAAATATTGGCCAAAGGTTTCGATGCCTGTAAAGCGCAAACGCTTGATAAGTCGAGCAAACACCATCTCACGTTTGTTGGGTGGCAGGTGCAGGCCAAAGGCCTGGTATGCAAAATTGGCAATCGCCGCAAAGTCCTTTGGTGAAAGCATGTCCGCCACAGACCTATTGGCAACATTTTGCACGTCTCCAAAGGTCATGCTGCCGCCATTGCTTTGCCGCGGACGATTGACGACAGGTCAATAACTTGGGTCATGCCAGTTTCGGTGTTAATCAGTCCAATCACTGGATTTTGACCCGCTTCGGCGCGCATGTCGGGCGTACTTTGGATTGCATCAGAGCTGACGGACATGATCTCGGACACCGATTCGACCAAAAGTCCAAGCGTTTGATCGCCGTGCATCACAACCACGATGACATTTCGCGGGTTTTCGGGCGTTGGGGCCAAACCAAGTCGTGCAGCAAGGTCATAAATTGGAATGACCGAGCCGCGCAAGTTCATTACACCCAAAACGCCCATCGGCGAATGCGGAACCGAGGTAAATGGCCCCCAACGTCGTATTTCGCGCACCTGTGAAATGTCAATGCTAAAGCACTGACCTCCAGAAAAAAATGCAACAAACTCAACATTTTGTGCTGTTTGCGGGGTTGCGTCTTTCATCTCAAACACCTCTTGTTTGCAGGCCGACTTCGGCGTTCAATTCTGGTGCCGATCGTTGAAATGCGATGGCATCAAGGTCTAAGATCAGGGCGATTTGCCCATTTCCCAAAACCGTTGCTGCGGACACCCCTGGAACCGACCGGTAGTTGTGCTCTAATCCTTTGATCACAACTTGCCGCTGGTCGTGAACTTCATCGACGATCAGGGCGCATTGATTTTGGTTTTCGCTTTCAACAAGCAGCAGAAGTGGGTTTTCCTGCGAGGACGGTTCGATCCCCAGACTGGACGCGACATCAATAATGGGGATGAACTTACCGCGAATGGATAAGAATTTCGTATGGGACCCAACATTATGCATTTCGGCGGCGGTCGGCCTGATGGTTTCAAGAATTGAAGATATCGGCGCAACCATGGTTTGACCGCTGACCGATACCACCATACCGTCCATGACTGCCAAGGTCAGTGGCAACGAAATGGTGAATTCCGTTCCATGCCCTGGCGTGGAACCGATGGCCACGCGACCGCCCAACGACATCACGGCGGTGCGCACGACATCTAGTCCTACCCCGCGCCCTGATAGGTTGGAGATTTTGGATGCGGTTGAAAATCCAGGCAAGAAAAGCAGCGCGTCGATATCCGAATCTGCCAGTTCTGCATCCAAAGGGATCAGCCCTTTGTCCTTAGCAATTTTCAAGATTTTTGGCCGATTTAGGCCCGCACCGTCATCTTTAATCGAAATAATCACGCGTCCTGACCGATGCGCCGCAGATAGACGAATCGTGCCGCAGGGGTCTTTACCGGCCGTTTTGCGATCTTCAGGTGCTTCAAGCCCGTGGTCGACGGCATTTCTGATCATATGAGTAAGTGGGTCGGCCAACCGTTCGATAACAGTCTTATCAACCTCGATTTCTTCACCAAAAGCCAAAAGTTGCGCAGCTTTTCCCGTTGCATCGGCAGCTTCGCGAACAATGCGCGACATGCGCTGGAACAACGGTTTGACAGGCTGCGCGCGGATGGCCATCACCGCCTCTTGAATATCACGAGCCAGAAGCCGGTAATCTTCGACATAGGTTACCACTTCGGAATCTGTGGTAACGGGCAATTCGCCTACTCTTTGCGCAATCATGGCTTGGTTGATGATCAATTCGCCGACGGCGTTGATCAACCGATCGACACGGTCGAGTTCTACCCGAAGGGTAGGCTTCGGGCCGTGCGATTCGGACGCAGGCAAAGTCGGCGCTGCCTTGGGCGAAGAGAGTTCGGCCCGTTGTAAGGGAAGCGCGGGACGCGACTGCCCCGAAAGTTCCTGGCCCGAATCTGGTGTATCTGTGCTGGGCGTCGCCTCTTTCGCAGAGTCTTCCGTCGAAGCAAGTGCAAGTTCATCGTCATCGTCATTGTCATTGTCAGTGACGGGCACGATGTTGAGCTCGCAAAGACCCTCGACAAACTCAAAGACCGCAACCACATCCTGAATTCTCGATAGCGTAGTCAGTCGGATCGACCATTTCAAAAAGGGTAGGGATGGGTCAAATTCATTCCATTCGGGCAAAGCGCTGGTATCTAAATTCACGCGCGCATCGCCAAGTTTCACCAATTCGCGCAGCAAAAATGCAGGCTCGTGTCCATTCTCAAATAAGGATGATTTGGGCTGGAAAAAAATCTGAAAGCTTTGGTTCGCCTGCGCTGGTGGTTCGCTCGCAATGGCTGTGAAGTCCAAAGTGACAGGTGCAAAGCTGAACGATTCGTCGGTCGTTTGCAGTGTGTTTTCGCCGTCCGTCTGTAAAAAAACATCCAGCGCAGTGACCGATGACGTTGTGACGGCGGGATCGACCGCCGAACCATCACGCGCCGCTTCGATAAGAACTGTCAAATGGTCTGCCGAGCGCAGCAAGGTAAACATAAGATCGTTCTGGAGGGGTAAGCGCCCTGCGCGCAGCTCATCCAAAACGGTTTCATATCTGTGGGCAAAAGCGACCAATTCAGTGAGTTGAAAAGCGCCCGCCCCACCTTTTACCGAATGGACGGCGCGAAAAACGGCGTTCACCGTTTCTGAATCATGCGTTCCAGATTGCATGACCGCCAATCCATCCGCCAAATCGGCAAGAAGATCTTCGCATTCTTCAAAGAAAGTATCGCGGATTGAGTTCATTGTGGACATGTTAGCCCCTGGCTCCGGTAACCCGACGTACGAGTGATACAATCATCTCATCTTCAAAGGGCTTTACGATCCACCCTGTTGCACCTGCCTCGCGTGCCTTGGACTTCAAGTGATCGGCACTTTCTGTTGTTAACACCAAAATTGGCACCAGCCGATTGCTCGTTCCGCCACGAATCGCCTGAATCACACCAAAACCGTCCATGCGGGGCATGTTGATATCGGTGATAACAATATCTGGACTTTCTTCGGCAAACCGTGTGACACCGTCGACACCGTCTTCAGCGCAAACGCAATCAAAGCCAGCGTCTTCCATGACTTTGCGAACAAGGCTGCGAATGGTTCGCGAATCATCAATTGCAAGAACCTTTATGGTCATGCCGCCACCTTCCAAGTAAGAGTTTTTTCATCAATTCCGAGCAAAAGCATCGCCTCGCAAACATCAGGCGGCACCTGAAGCAGTTCGAAGTCAAAACCGCTTTCTTTCCAATGTTTAGCAGCTGCGATCAAATATTGTGCCAACAGTGTATCGATCTTGCGTAGGTTCTGCGCCGAAATTTCGACGTGACACCCGACGCTATCCCGCAAGAACACCTTAAGTGCGATATCTTCGTCAAACGAGAATCTGTCTGGAATAACGAAAGTCTTCTTTTCTGATGGCATCTGCGGCATCCTCGAACACTATTTCGGCTGGCAATTTTGCCTTATCACACTAAGCGCAAGGTCGTTAAGAAATGGTTTCCCTTTTGCATCCAATGCTCCGTCTTCTACTGCCGGTGTTGCCATATCGGGATTGTGCGGAATCCTCATTGCAAAATTTTGTTTAACGCACTGAATATAAACATTTATATCTTAAATTTGAAGTTGGATTTCGACAGAAGATCTTACTTGAATTTTTTTAAGAACGTAAAATTTTAAGGACATTACTTAGACTTATGTTCAGTTAAGCTAACTTTAACGAATTTGGTTTAAAGGATAAGGAGAAGATTGAGACGTGCTACCACGAATGTTAAGGAGCTATGAATGTTGGGATCGTTCGCAAAAGGGCCGAGGATCATAAGGGTCGATGATTTGGTTAGCACGAAAAGCAAAGGTTTATCTTGGCGAAATTTCTCAATCGGAGTAAAGCTTCAAGTCGCATTCGTTGCTTTCACTGCCGCCACGATTCTCACTTTGATGGGCACTACCGCCTATTTCAATCAATCAGCACAGATTGAAAGCGCAGAAGAAACCTTGCGTGCAATGACAGAGGCGCGCGCAACCCAGCTGGAACAATGGGTAGAGAATGTTGATTCGACCCTTTTGACGATGGCGTCTGGAAAACAAACAATTGATGCAGTATATACACTGAGTTCGACATTCAAAGATTTGAAAGGCGATGCAAAATCGACTCTGCAAGCGGCTTACATCGCCAACAACCCCAATCCGCCAGAAAAGAGATTTCTTTTGGATAAAGGTGAAGGTAATGCACTTTATCACGCGGAGCATGCGAAATTTCATAAGTCCTTTCGCAGCATGGTTGTTCAAAACGGTCTATACGACGCCTTTCTTCTGAACAGAGACGGTGACGTTGTTTATACGGTTTTCAAGGAAATTGACTTTGCTGATAACCTATTGACTGGTCAGTTCTCGGAGACGGGCCTTAGCAAAATATTCCGGCAGGCGATGGAAGGTAAAGCAGGCGAAATCTTTTATTCAGATTTCGAAAAATATGCACCGAGCAATGACGAATTTGCGATGTTTCTTGCAACGCCGATAGTCAGTGAAATGGGAGTTGTCGTTGGCGTCTTGGCAGTTCAATTGCCGATGGATCAGATCAACAGCATTATCAAGTCTTCTTCAGCTGCGGGCGATAGCACTGACATCTTTTTGGTAACATCTGGCAATAGGTTGTTGACTGACTCGCGATTTCCTGACCGTTTTCAGGCGGGTGAAACGCTGCAGGGATTGCCGAAAACGGACGTTTTGGCCAGTGGAGAGGACGCATCTCATAGGGATGTCCCGTTGCAGTCGGGTAACATCGGTTTTTCATATGCTCAAAACATCAGCAAACATGGGGTGCCATGGATATTGGTCTCTGAGCGTGATCGCGTGGATGTTTTGGCGGGCACCAGGGCATTGCTTTGGACACAGATGATGATTGGCGGGATTTGCTTGGCCGTTGTTGCTGCCTTAGGTGTGGCAATTTCGCGCACTTTTTCAAATCCAATTGGTCTATTGAACGATTCGGTAAAGAAGATTTCTGGTGGAAATTATGATGTCGAAAATTTCATGAATGATCGTGGCGACGAAATTGGGCAAATCGCGGCTTCCCTTGCGGACATGGCAAAAAAGTTAGCTTCAGCGCGCGCTCTTGAAGCTGATCGTGCGCAACATCAAAATGACCAGGCCCGTGTTGTAAGCGAATTGACCGAGGCCTTGCGAGATATGGCCGATGGTGACCTGTCAAAATCCATTGAACAGTCTTTCCCGGCGGAATATGAAGTTCTGCGTGGTTATTATAATCAAGCCGTCCAAAAGATCGCGGATTCTATTGAACAAATTTCGGCCGCGACGGACGGCATTCGCGCGCAGTCCAGCGAGATTACGCGCGCGTCGGAAGAGTTAGCGCATCGGACTGAGGTTCAGGCTGCGACGCTAGAGCAGACCGCAGCGGCGATGGATGAAATGACCTCTAGCGTGAAATCGGCCGCCGAGGGCGTGCGAGAGGTGGAATGCATTGTCAGTGAGGCGCGCAAAGACGCCGACCAAAGCGGCGTCGTGGTGAAAGAAGCCGTAAGCGCAATGTCGGAAATCGAAAAATCGTCTGATCAGATTTCGCAAATTATTGGCGTCATCGATGATATTGCGTTTCAGACCAACCTTTTGGCGTTGAACGCAGGCGTCGAGGCTGCACGGGCAGGCGATGCAGGAAGAGGTTTCGCAGTTGTGGCATCTGAAGTTGGCGCTTTGGCGCAGCGCGCCTCAACTGCTGCTAAAGAAATTAAGAATCTGATCGGGACAAGTTCGCATCATGTTGAGCGGGGTGTCGAGAGGGTGAAACAGGCAGGCACTGCGCTGCAGCAAATCGCACAGCGGGTCACCCAAATATCTTCGTTGACATCGAACATTGCAACGGGTGCAGCAGAGCAATCAATTGGTTTGAATGAAATCAATGTTGGCGTCACGCAATTGGATCAGGCCACGCAGAAGAATGCCGCAATGGCTGAGGAAGCGAATGCAGCAAGCCACCTTATGGCAAACGGCGCGCATGAACTTGTCCAATTGGTGTCTCGGTTCAAGCTGCGCAAGTCCGACCCAATACGCGTCATGGATGATATAGAAGTGAACACGCCAATGCAGACATCGATGTTGGCTGTCAGCAATGGCGAGTCTTTTTCGGAAACTCGCACCAAAGAGGTTCTAACACCAGCAACGCCGCTAAACAGTGCAACCAACTCTGGCGTCTGGCAAGATTTCTAGTTTTGTTGTTCGGCTGTAAGAGGAGTTGAAGATGGCGAAAACTCGTGTGATCGTTGCGACGCCGAGCATGATAGATCAAAGCCGGTTTTCAACATTTTTCGGTGGCCAAGAACAATTCGATCTTGTCGCCCAAACGACCGACATTTCGGCAACCTACGCGCGGGTTGAAGAGCTTATGCCAGATTTGGTCTTGGTGGCAGAAAGCTTTGCCAAACTGGACGAGTTTGAATGTATGAAATCGCTTTTTCGGGCCGTTGCGGCGCAAGATGTTGTTATCACGCAAAGTGAAATGCTGCAGCCACTGATTTTTCAAGATGACAGACGGCAACAGATTTCTTCAAAAATGTCGTCGCAGGTGCTTGTGCGAATTCTCAGCCAAACCATCGCAACAGCGAAGGATAATGAAGAACCGAAAAATAAAGCACTGCTCAGCGAGGGGATACATCGCGTTGCAATGCAAAGTCAGACGATGCAGGCACCTTTGAGCGCCCGTTCGGCGATGCAACTTTGTCCCGTCTCGCAGTCCGCGTATGATCGAATCATCTTGATCGGCGCTTCGACGGGCGGAATTGATGCTCTAACGACGATTCTTCAGCATTTTCCACCGAACTGCCCCCCGACCGCAATTGTGCAACATACGGGGCGCAACTTTTCTGAAACACTTGCCCAGCTTTTGGATCGGCGCTGCCAAGCAGATGTTTCGATGGCAAAGACGGGTCTGGAGATGGCGCAAGGGCGGATTTGTTTGGCAGGCGGAACGGACGGGCATTTGCGGTTTTTTGCAAAGGAGCAACTTGTTTGCCAGGTGGAAAAGGGCCCTGCGGTATCGGGCCATATGCCTTCGATTGACGAGATGTTTTTTTCGGCGGCACCCTTTGCCAAGCGCGTCGTCGCTGTGCTTTTAACGGGAATGGGCCGTGATGGTGCGGCTGGCTTGTTGCATCTGCGCGAAGCTGGGGCGCTTACCATTGGACAAGATCAGGCAACCAGCATCGTTTATGGCATGCCTCGTGTGGCGTTTGAGCTTGGTGCAGTTCAACATCAGCTCCCCTTATCTCGAATTGGGCCCGCAATTTTACAGCTTTGCACGCAATCAGACGAATCCCACCGCTCGAATCAGGTGCTTGCATGATGGTAGATCGTACAGTTTATATTTCTCAGGGCGAATTCAAAACGTCTTCAGATCCATCTGAAGTTTTGTCCACAGTGCTCGGCTCTTGCGTTGCCGCCTGCATTTGGGATGGTGAGGTGGGCGTTGGTGGCATGAACCACTTTCTGTTGGCGAGTGGGGGAGAGCGGGAAAATGCCCGCTCCTTGCGATATGGTGTCCACGCGATGGAAATGTTGATCAATGATCTGCTGAAAAAAGGGGCGCGGCGTTCGGCCTTGCAGGCAAAACTTTTTGGCGGTGCAACAATGGCGTCGAACCTTGGTGACATTGGCGCGTCGAATGCGCGTTTTGCAAAGTCCTTTCTTCAAACCGAAGATATTCCCTGCGTTGCGGAAAGTCTGGGTGGCAGCAATGCACGCCGTGTTCTATTCCGCCCTGCATTGGGGTCGGTGCGACAAATGATCGTGGAAAACAGCGATGTGCTGGAACGAGTTGTATCGCCCCCGTCCCCGCCGCCCGTCCATTCGCCAATTCTGTTTTAGGGCACGTTGCACGGCGGTCTGTGGCAGGGCGCCTGCGTATTGGCGCAAAGCAAAGGGCGCTCACCGAATTCATCAGGCGTTTACTTGGTCAAAAGCTGTGTTACATCTTATTGAAAGGTCAAATTGGCTGCGTAGCGCCGATTTTGGTCAATAGAATAAGGGGTGTCGCCGCAGTGATTGCCAAAATAATGCGCCATATCTGGATCGGGCCTCATCCCGCGCCAAACGAATGGATGAAAACCTGGGTCGCAGCACATCCGACTTGGGAGTATCAGTTGATCGACAATGCCTATATTTGCGGGCGGCGGTTTCGCACGCAGCGGCAGATCAACGAATACTTCCGCCGCGGCAAATTTGCGGGCGTCTCTGACTTGATCCGCTATGAAATTTTGGCAGAGTCGGGCGGATTTATCGCCGAGGCAGACTCGATTTGCCTGCACCCGGTCGACGAATTGGTGCAAGAGGATCGCGCCTATACTGTCTATGAACATGCGGGCGGGCACACAGGCATGGTTTCACCTTTTATGGCCTGCGAGGCGGGCAACCCCGTTTTGGCCGCTGTTGTGCAAGAGATGACCCAGCTCGACACAAGCGAGATGACCATGCCTTGGACAACCACGGGGAATGGGTTTTTGCGCAGATTTTTGGCGCAAAACGCTGATCTTAAAAAGAAAACCACCATTTTTCCTTCGCATTATTTCATTCCGGAACATTACAAAGGCGCAGTATATGACGGCCCAGACCGCATTTATGCCCGTCAATTATGGGCAACGACAAAACGCAGCTATCCGCACCAGTTGGACATGACGCCCGAGAAAAAAGCCCAAGCCGCCGCGCGGACTGCGGCGATTTATGCGCAATTAGAGGCGAAATTGACAGGCGATCAGGCCGTGCCATGAAGGTGATGTTTTGCGGCGCACATCCCGACGATGCCGAGATTTACAGCTTTGGCACGCTGCTTGCCTATGGCGACCGCGGCGCGGAGATTGTTTTGGTTTTGGCCACGGCGGGCGAGGGGGGGCTGACCGTACGCAGCAAACATCAGCCCTTGGCAAAAACCCGCATGGAAGAAGCTGTGCAAGCTGCCGCAATCCTTCAGGCGCGGTTGGTTCAGTTTGGTCTGCCCGATGGCGGATTAAATCCTGCGCGCCTGCACCTGCTGTCGCAACTGACCGCGCTTTTTGCGCAAGAAAGTCCCGATGTGATTTTGACGCATAGTTTGAACGATTATCACCCCGACCACCGCATCCTTTCGGCTGCGGTCACGATGGCAGCAGCGGAACGCTGTCCCGTGTTCTACATCGACAATATGAAGGGGCGAAATTTTCGGCCGACCCATTACGTGAATATTAAACCTTTTCACGCCCAAAAAATGTTGGCCTTACGTCAACATCAAAGCCAAAAGCCGCGCCGCTATGTTTTGGCGGCCACCGCTCTAGCCGAGCAGCGCGGGTTTGAGGCGACGGGCCTGCAGGGCGCGCAGATGGAGGGGCTTCGGTTTGACCTGACCCCTGCCTTCAAAACGGCGGAATCTTTGTTCCCGCGCGGCACAATTCCTGCGCCGTCAGTGCTGCATCGCCAGCCAGAGGCCGATGAAAATCTGCCGAGCGCGACATAAACTGTCGATTTTGGCGCGCAGACGTGACGGAAATTGCGCGATGCTGTTGACCGTACCCAAGCCTTGGGGCAATCAAGCAAGATCAAATTCAACGAGGTTGACATGAGCCAAGCCCCCGCGCGCGAATCGATGGAATATGATGTGGTGATTGTGGGCGCTGGGCCTGCTGGCCTGTCGGCAGCGATCCGCCTTAAGCAAATCAACCCTGACCTGTCGGTTGTGGTGTTGGAAAAAGGCAGCGAAGTGGGTGCGCATATTTTGTCGGGCGCAGTGCTAGACCCCAGCGGGTTGGACAGATTGATCCCCGATTGGAGGGCAAAAGGCGCGCCGATTTCCACCAAGGTGCAATCGGATAATTTCTACATTTTGGGGCAGGCGGGGCAGCTGCGCGTGCCCAATTTTCCGATGCCGCCCTTGATGAACAACCATGGCAATTATATCGTCTCGATGGCCAATGTTTGCCGCTGGATGGCTGGCCAAGCCGAAGAGCTGGGGGTTGAGATTTTTCCGGGCATGTCCTGCTCGGAACTGGTGTATGGCGAAGATGGCGCGGTCCGGGGCGTTGTCGCGGGCGAGTTTGGCAAGACTGCCGATGGCACGCCCGGCCCGAATTATGAACCTGGCATGGCGCTGCTGGGTAAATATGTGCTGCTGTCCGAAGGGGTGCGCGGATCGCTGGCCAAAGAGGTGATCGCGAAATACGATCTGTCCAAAGGCCATTGCCCGCAGAAATTTGGCCTTGGCATGAAAGAAATTTGGGAAATTGACCCCGCCAAGCACCGCCTTGGCACTGTGACGCATACGATGGGCTGGCCATTGGGCGGCAATGCGGGCGGCGGGTCATTCATCTATCACATTGAAAATAATCAGGTTTATGTTGGCTTTGTGGTGCATTTGAACTACGAAAACCCCCATCTTTACCCCTATATGGAATTCCAACGCTTTAAACATCACCCAATGGTGGCCGAACTGCTGAAGGGCGGCAAGCGGGTGGCATACGGCGCGCGGGCCATTTCCGAAGGGGGCTGGCAGTCTATCCCGAAACTGGTCGCGCCGGGGGTGGCGCTGCTGGGCTGCTCGGCGGGGTTGGTGAATGTGCCGCGCATCAAGGGCAATCACAACGCGATGCTGTCGGGCATTGCCGCGGCAGAGGCAGCGGCAGCGGCGATTGCTGGCGGGCGTTCGGGTGACGAATTGACCGCCTACGAAACGGATTTGCGCGCGGGGCCGATTGCGAAAGATTTGAAAAAGGTGCGCAATGTCAAACCCTTGTGGTCGCGCTATGGTCTTGTCGCCTCGCTGTTCGGGGGGGCTGCCAGCATGTGGGCCGCGACATTCGGTCTGCAACTTTTCACCCTAAAGCACGGCAAATCCGACGCCGAAGCGACGGGCAAGGCCAAGGATTTCGCCCCGATTGACTACCCCAAACCTGATGGCATTTTGTCGTTCGATCGGCTGACCAATGTCGCGTTTTCTGCAACAAACCACGATGAAAACCAGCCCGCGCATCTAAAACTGCGCGATGCCAACATCCCAATTCGCGTTAACCTGCCCGAATATGCCGAACCTGCGCAGCGTTACTGCCCTGCGGGTGTGTATGAGGTGATCGCCGAAGCAGGGGGCGAGCCGCGCTTTCAGATCAACTTCCAAAACTGCGTCCATTGCAAAACCTGCGATATCAAAGACCCCTCGCAGAACATCATATGGACAACCCCCATGGGCGGGGGCGGGCCGAACTACCCCAACATGTAACGGGGCGCTTCACCCAAAGGTGAGGGTGGCCCTTTGCAAGCGGCATTGTGTTTTTGACGTGTTCGCACTAGCTAATGGCTACCCTATCAGGAGCCGCCAATGCCTGCCCTTACCCGCCCCGCCACCGCCGCGCTGTTGATCTTATGCGCAGGGCTGTGGACGCAAGGGGCTGGCGCAAAAGAGGGGCTGGCGGGGGCCTATTTGGCCGCCAAGGTCGCCGCCGCAAATGCCGATTTTCGCGCAGCCGACATGTGGTTTCGCCGCGCCGAAGGGCTGGAACAATTTCACCCCGAAATTTTGCAAGGCCAGATGATTTCAGCCCTATCTTTGGGTGATCTGCCGCGTGCCTCGGCCTTGGCAGATACGCTGATCGACGTGGGCGTCTTTGACCAAAACGCCACATTGGCCCAAATGGCGCTGCGGGCGCAGGCAAAAGACTATGACGGAATTTTGCAGGCGATTGGTCGGGGCGAAAGCCTTGGTGTGATGCTGGATGGGCTGCTTGCGGGCTGGTCGCATATCGGGCTGGGACGCATGAACGATGGGCTGGCCAGCTTTGACGCTTTGGCAAAAACCCAAGGATTGGCAGGGTTTGGTCAATATCACCGCGCGATGGCGCTGGCGCAAGCGGGCGATTTTGAAGGCGCGCGCGCGGCGTTAGAGGCACCTGAAACCGAGCTACTGTTGTCAATGCGGCGCGGCGCGATTTTCTATTGCGAAATTCTAAGCCAACTTGGCAAGTTTGACGAAGCGATGGCCTTTTTGACCGCGCGCTTTGCCTCTGGTGGCGACCCCAAACTGCAAGATGTCATGGCCCGATTGTCCAAGGCCGAAGCCCTGCCACTGGCGGGGTTTGACACTGCGAATTTTGGCTTCGCCGAGGCGTTTTTTGGTGTCGCCTCGTCTTTGGGCAGTGATACCGATGCGGCCTATACCCTGTTGCATGCGCGCATCGCGTCTGTGCTGCGCCCCGATGACACCGAGGCGATTTTGCTGACCGCCAGTCTGCTAGAGCGTAAATCGCAGTTCGATCTGGCCGCCGAAACCTATGCCAAAGTTCCGCAATCGCACCCCGATTATGCGATCGCCGAAGTGGGCCGCGCCGATGCGATTTTTGCCGCAGGGCGGGGCGAGGAAAGCCTTGATATCCTGCGCGCCTTGGCCGAAACGCAGCCGCAGAATTTAGATGTTTTGGTGGCGCTGGGCAATGGGCTGCGCCGCGCTGAAAACCACAAAGACGCGATTGCCGCCTATGATGCAGCGCTGGCGCTGGTGCCTGCGCCAAGCCCCATCCATTGGCCCATTTTCTACAGTCGCGGGATTTCCCACGAAAGTTCGGGCGATTTCACCAGCGCCGAGGCCGATTTTCGCCAAGCATTGGCGCTCAGCCCAGATCAACCTAGTGTGCTGAATTACCTTGGATATTCCTTGGTGGATCGCGGCGAAAAACTGGATGAGGCGCTGGGCATGATCACCCGCGCTGTCGCAGCCCAGCCCGAGTCTGGCTATATCGTTGACAGCCTTGCTTGGGCTTATTTTCGCCTTGGTCGATTTGCCGATGCGTTAGAGCCGATGGAGCGTGCATCGCTCTTGGAACCTGTCGACCCTATCGTCACTGATCACTTGGGCGATGTGTATTGGGCCAATGGCCGCAAGCGCGAGGCGCAGTTTCAATGGCGGCGGGCCCTGTCGTTTTCCCCCAAAGACAGCGATGCAGAGCGTATCCGCAAAAAGCTGGAAATCGGGCTGGATGCAGTGCGCGAAAGCGAAGGGGATGCCCCATTTCCGCCTTTGGGGGCGGGCGGGCGATAGCCGAATGTTTCGGGTTTTCGCGCCAGCCAAGATCAATCTTGCCCTGCATGTGACGGGCCAGCGCGGCGATGGCTATCATCTGCTGGACACATTGGTGGGCTTTGCCGATGTGGGGGACCTTGTGGACATCGGCGCAGCATCCCAGCCTGCGATGCATGTGACCGGCCCTGAAGCTGCGGGCCTGCTGGGGGAAAACATCATCACCCGCCTGCTGGCCGCATTTGATGCGCCGCCCCTGTCTGTGACGCTGCACAAGGTCTTGCCAATTGCATCTGGGATTGGCGGCGGTTCATCGGATGCGGCAGCGGCCTATCGCGGGATGAACGCGCTTTTGCGCCGCGCGCCCACGCCGTCTGATGCCGCGCCGCTTTTGGCGGTTGGCGCAGATGTGCCGATGTGCGTGGCGGCGACCCCCGCCCTTGTGCGCGGCATTGGCGAGGTGATTTTGCCCGTGCCAAACCTTGCGCCTCTGCCCGCAGTTCTGGTCAATCCGCGCGTGCATGTGGCCACGCCGATTGTTTTTAAGGCCCTGAATATCAAAACAAATCCTGAATTGCTGCCCCTGCCCGCATTGCTGAATGATGCAGGAGTGGTAACAAAATGGCTGGCCCAGCAGCGCAACGATCTGCAGACGCCTGCCACTGCCTGCGCCCCCATCATCGCCGATGTGCTGGACGCGCTTTCCGCCACGGGCGCAGCGCTGGTGCGTATGTCAGGGTCTGGCGCGACCTGCTTTGGACTATATGGCAGCGCACAATTGGCCCAAACTGCCGCCGCCGCTCTGCGCAGGTCTGCGCCAGATTGGTGGATTACGCCCTGCACGATCAACAGCGGCGTAGGCATCGCCCCTCAGGCAATCCGCACGACAACGTAATCGGCCAATTCGCGCAGCATGTCGCGGATCGGGTGATCTGGCAAAATGTCCAAACTGGCCACAGCGCGGGCAGCCCATGCCAAAGCATCTGCGCGCGCCGCCTCCATCGCGCCGTGCCGCGCCATAATCTCGCGGGCCCGTTCCCAATCTCCCGCATGTTGCTCGCCCTTGGCGATGGTGCGCTGCCAAAAGGCGCGCTCGTCTGCGCTGGCCAAGGCCACTGCCTTGATCACGGGTAGGGTCAACTTGCGTTCGCGGAAATCATCGCCCGTGTTTTTGCCCAAAGCATCCGCCGCGCCGCCGTAATCCAGCAGGTCATCCACGATTTGAAAGGCAATCCCTAAGCTGTCGCCATAGTCAAACAGCGCGCGCACCTGCGCCTCGCTTGCGCCTGCAATCACGCCGCCCACCTCGGTTGCGGCGGAGAACAGCGCAGCGGTTTTGCCGCGCACAACTTGCAAGTAAATCGCCTCGGTCGTGGCGAGATCCTGCGCCGCGGTCAGTTGCAACACCTCGCCCTCGGCAATTGTGGCCGAGGCGTTTGCCAAAATGTCCAACACCCGCAGCGACCCCGTTTCGACCATCAGTTGGAACGAGCGGGAAAACAAATAGTCGCCCACTAGAACGCTGGATTTGTTATCCCAAAGCAAGTTGGCCGTGGGCCGGCCGCGCCGCCGCGCGCTTTCATCGACCACATCGTCGTGCAGCAGGGTGGCGGTGTGAATAAATTCAACCGTGGCGGCCAGATGAATGTGAAACGGCCCGTCATAGCCGCACATCCGCGCGGCCGCCAAGGTCAGCATCGGGCGCAGGCGCTTGCCCCCCGCGTCGACCAAATGGGCCGTCACTTCGGGAATGCGCGGCGCGTGCTGGGATGCCATCCTTTCGCGGATCATCTCATTTACCGCGTCCAGATCGGCGGTCAAATGGGTGGCCAATCGGTCATGCGGTTTTTGCACGGCGTTCTGCATCTGGTTCACGGTTTTCCTCATTGGTGGACGAAGGCGGGCAGGGCGGCTAGATTGCAGCGATGAAACTGCTGCTTTCCACCACCGACCCGACGGCGATTCCCTTTGCGCAAGTTCTTTTGCAAGGCGAGGGTATAGACAGCTTTGTGCTGGACGTCCACATGAACGCGCTAGAAGGGGGGCTTGGATTTTTGCCGCGCCGCCTGATGGTGCATCCGCGCGATCATTTTCGTGCCCGCGCCGTGTTGGTGGACAATGGGTTTCGCGGGCAGGATTTAGCGCCGTGATGGATTTGTCGCATGACGCATTTCTGTGTGGAAAGCTGCATTTGTGGCAGCCTGTGGCGGGGTATCGCGCGGCGACGGATGCCGTGCTTTTGGCAGCGGCTTGCCCCGCGATATCTGGCCAATCCGTGCTGGATTTGGGCTGCGGCGTGGGGGCGGCAAGCCTATGCTTGGCCACCCGCGTGCAAGGTTTGCACCTCGCGGGGCTGGAACTGCAACCCAGTTATGCCGAACTTGCCCGTCGCAATGCCGCCGAGAATGGGTTCGAGATGCAGGTCGAAACGGGTGACTTGGCGCAAATACCGCGTGCCCTGCGCCGCGATTTTGACCATGTCATCGCCAACCCGCCCTATTACCCAAAAGGCGGCACGCCCAGCCCCAACGCGGGCCGCGCGACAGCGTTGCAGGTGGGCGAGGCAGCTTTGGGCGATTGGGTGCAAACCGCCGCGCGCCGCCTTGCCCCGCGCGGTTGGCTGACGCTGATCTGCGGCGCAGATGGCCTGCCCGAAGTGCTGGCGGCGATGGGTGATAGGCTGGGTTCTGCGTCGGTTTTGCCGCTGACCGCGCGCGCGGGCCGCCCCGCCTTGCGCATTATTTTGCGCGCGCGCAAAACGGGCAAAGGCGCGTTTCGCTTGCTTGCCCCCTTTGTGATTCACGCAGGCGATGCCCATGACGGCGACCGCGAAAGCTATACCGCCGCCGCCAATGCTGTCTTGCGCGGCGGTCAGAGCCTTTCCACAGCGTTTGACTAAAATTTTCGCGTTTGGATTGCAAAGATTTGGTGACAGATTTGTAAATCTGTGCTGCACTGTGTTTACGGCTTTTTGACCTAGGAGGTTCGAATGACTGTTGCTTCCCACATCGTTGAATTGAAGAAAAAGCACGAGCATCTTTCAGATGCCGTGGAACGGGCGCAGCGCAGCCCAGCGACGGACGCGCTTGCGATTGCCGAAATGAAGAAACAAAAGCTGAAACTGAAAGAGGAAATCAGCAGACTGGCGCAGCACTAGGGCTTTGGCTTTGCGGCGCTGGCCGCCAGCGCCGCCCCTGCCGTGATCAGCAGCGCAGCTATGGCCAAGGCAGGGCTGGGCTTACTGATGCCAGCAGCCACTAAAGCAAGCGTGGACAAGAGGGGCGCGGCATAGCTTGCCGCCCCCAAAAACTGGATATTTCCGCGCTTCATGCCGATGTCCCAGGTGAAAAACGCAATCCCCACGGGGCCAAGCCCAAGTGCGATCACGCTAGCCCAGCCAAGCGCGCCTATGGGCCACTGGGTTTGCTCAAACCCCAGATGCGCCAGCGCAGATAAGATGGCCGTTGCGGCGCAATAGATCGTCACGGCCTCGGTTGGCACGTCGCGCACCCAGCGCGAGGCGACGGAATAACCGCTCCAAACCAATGCGCATAAAAACGCCAAGGCAAGGGCCGCAAGCGGCGCGCCCGCGCTGCCCGCCTGCAGCACAATCAGCGCCGCCCCGATTAACCCCAGTCCTGCACCGATCACTGGCCGCGGGGTCAACCTTTCACCCGGAAGCAGCCCCGACATCAGCACAATCAGCAGCGGCCACAGATAAGCAATCAGCCCCGTGCTGGCATCAGGCCCCAGCCGAAAGGCGGTGAAATACAGGAAATGGTAGCCAAAAAGCCCCATTGTGCCAAAGGCGTAAACCCGCCACGGCACGCCGCGCAAAACCACAAAGCCGTGCCCCCCAGAACCGCCGCGCGCCGTCCAAACCAGCCCCACCAATGTGCCAATGCCAAAGGTCATGGCGTTCAGTTGCAACGGCGGCACGGGGGCGGCGCATATCGTCAGCAGCGCCAAAAGCGACCACAAAAGAATGGCTGTAAACCCGATAAATGTGGCGCGGCGCGTGCTCATTCCGCTTTCATGGCAAAGGGCCAGTCTCTTGACCAGCCCTTTGCTTTCATCCCTATAAAAAAACCTAAATTCCGCTAGACCACAAACTGCCCGCCATTGGCCGACAGGGTTGATCCCGTGATGAACCCTGCATCATCCGATGCCAAAAATACCACGGCGCGGGCAATTTCTGAAGGCTCGCCCAAACGGCCCACCGGGATTTGCGGCAAGATTCGCTCGTTCAGCACCTTTTCATCAATCGCCTTGACCATTTCGGTCGCAATATAACCGGGGCAAATGGCGTTCACGGTGATGCCTGCGCGCGCGCCCTCGGCGGCAAGCGCTTTGGTAAAGCCCAAATCGCCCGATTTGGCGGCGGAATAATTCACCTGCCCCGCCTGCCCCTTTTGCCCATTGATCGAGGAAATATTGATGATGCGCCCAAACTTGCGGTCGCGCATCCCTGTCCAAACGGGATGGGTCATGTTGAACAGGCCCGACAGGTTGACGTCGATCACCTCTTTCCACATCGCTGGGGTCATTTTGTGAAACATCGCATCGCGGGTGATGCCTGCGTTGTTGACCAGAACAGCAATCGGGCCAAGGGCGGCTTCGACTTGCGCCACGCCAGCCGCGCACGCGTCATATTCTGCGACCGACCATTTGAAGGTTTTGATGCCCGTTTCGGCAGAAAAGGCGGCGGCGGCCTGATCGTTACCCGCATAGTTCGCGGCCACTGTATAGCCGGCCTCTTTCAGCGCTATCGACACCGCAGCGCCAATCCCGCGCGAGCCCCCAGTTACCAAAGCCACTTTCGACATATTGCCCTCCCAGACCAAAGATTTGAAACCTTGTTACCCAAAAGGAAAACCCAGCGCAATATTATTGCGCTGGGTTTTTTGATTTTGGTCAATTATGTCGCAGTTGCAGAAAAACTATGCCTGCTCTAGACACATGGCCACGCCCATACCGCCGCCAATGCACAACGTGGCAAGGCCCTTCTTCGCGCCTGAACGGCCCATTTCATGCAGCAGAGTGTTCAAAATCCGCGCGCCCGAGGCCCCAATGGGGTGGCCAATGGCAATCGCGCCGCCGTTCACATTCACGCGGGCAGGGTCCCAGCCCATGTCTTTGTTCACAGCGCAGGCTTGGGCAGCAAAGGCTTCGTTCGCCTCGATCAAATCCAAATCGGCGGCTTTCCAACCTGCCTTTTCCAGCGCCTTGCGGCTGGCGTGAATCGGCCCCACGCCCATGATCGAAGGGTCAAGCCCCGCCGTGGCATAGGACGCAATCCGCGCAAGGGGCTTCAAGCCGCGCTTGGCTGCCTCGGCCTCGGACATCAACAGCACGCCCGCCGCGCCATCATTCAGACCCGAAGCGTTGCCAGCCGTGACGCTGCCCTCTTTGGTGAAGGCAGGGCGCAGTTTTTGCATCGATTCCAGCGTGGCGCCGTGGCGGATGTATTCATCCGCATCCACCACCACGTCGCCTTTGCGCGTTTTCACGGTAAAGGGAATAATTTCGGCAGCAAATTTGCCTGCCTTTTGCGCGGCCTCGGCCTTAAGCTGGCTTTGCAGCGCAAATTCATCCTGCATCTCGCGCGAGATTTGCCACTGATTGGCCACGTTTTCAGCCGTGATGCCCATGTGATAACCGTTGAAAGCATCCCACAAACCATCGCGGATCATGCTGTCGATAAAGTTCAAATCGCCCATTTTTTGCCCCGCGCGCAGATGCGCAACATGGGGCGACAGCGACATGCTTTCTTGACCGCCCGCCATGACGATGCCCGCATCGCCCAGTTGAATGTGCATCGCCCCCAGCGCCACGGCCCGCAGGCCCGACCCGCAAACTTGGTTGATCGACCAAGCACTGGCTTCTTTCGCAAGGCCCGCCTTAATATGCGCCTGGCGCGCGGGGTTTTGACCCTGACCTGCGGTCAACACTTGGCCCAAAATGGTTTCGGACACGTCCGCAGGGTCGATGCCCGCACGCGCCACCACGCCCGCAATCATCGCCGCGCCCAATTCATGCGCTGGCGTCGCGGCAAAGGCCCCATTAAAACTGCCGACAGCGGTGCGCCCTGCTGCCACGATTACCACGTTTGTCATTCGTCTCTCTCCCCGGTTAAGGCCAAGGGCGGCGCATTGGCCAAGCCGCCCAAAAATGCTGCAATGCCGAATCCCTAGGCCTCGCATTTGGGAAAAGCAAGCGGCCAAAACTGCGCATTCAAGGGCGGATCAGGTAAAGATGGTTTTCATCGACGGTGCGCCAAACAGAAACCCTTGAAAACAATCAATTCCCATCGCCTGCAAAACCGCCGCCTCTTCTGGGGTTTCTACAGCTTCGGCGACGGTGAACATTTGGAAATGTTTGGACATTGAGATGAGCGCGGCGACCAAGGTTTGGTTTTCGGGTTGGGTATCGATGCCGCGAATGAACTGACGGTCAATCTTGACGATATCAAAGAAGAACTCGCGGAAATAGCGGATGGCCATTTGACCTGAGCCAAAGTTATCCAGCGCCACTGCAATGCCTTCGCGCTGAAATTCGTCCATAAAGGCGATGACGATTTCGGGCACCATCATTGCCGAGCTTTCGGAAATTTCCAAAATAAGCCGCGCGCCAATGTCGCCCCCTGCGGCCAGCCCCGCCCGCAGCGTTTGCACCCATGCGGGATAACCTATCGAGCGGGCAGACATATTCAAGGACAGGCGCAAATTGGGGTGGGCCGCCAGCGCGCGCAGCCCCGCCTCTAGCGCGATCACGTCGATCTGGCGGCCCATTTCCGTGCCTTCAACCACGCCCATAAAATCCTTGGCAGGGATCACGCGATGGCTGGGATCTAGAATGCGGCTAAGCCCTTCGTAAAAGGCAACTTTGCTGGGATCGGCGGCGGTGACAACGGGTTGATAGGCCAGCCGCAAGCGCCGCTGCGCGATGGCATCGCGCACCATGTCCATCGTTGTGCGATCAATCCCGTCGATTGCCGCGCCGATCGGGCTGGCCAGCCCCGCGACCGCGTCAATCTTGGGTTTGGCCCTGTCATTCATCATGCTTTTGCGCCCTTTGCTCGGATTTAACCCTAGGCCAAAGGCGCTAACATGCGGTAAAAGTCGGGATTTTCGGCGAATTGTTCAAAGATTGCGGCAAGCTTGCCGTTTGCCTGCCCGCATGGGGCTTGATCTGCGTGGGAGAGCGGTGAATAAATAGCTTGCACAAAACTGCATCCGATTTATTGACCAAGAATTTGGAGGGACACATGAAATTTTTTAGCAGGTTTGCGGGTGTTCTGGCCGTTGTTTTTTGGGGATTTCCTGCCTTTGCCTTTGACCTTCCTGAAGACGAGGCAGAGGCGAATTTCATCACCTCGAACGTGATTGCGACATTCTATCACGAACTGGGTCACGCGATGATCCATGTTCTGGAACTGCCCGTTTTGGGCCGCGAAGAGGATGCCGCGGATGCGCTGTCTGCCTATTTGACGCATCAAATTTGGGATGAAGAGGCCGCGACAGCGATTATCGCCGATAGCGCCAACGCCTATTTGATGTATAACGCCGAGGCCGAGGCGGGCGATTATGAAACGCCATTTTGGGACGAACATAGCCTTGATTTGCAACGCTATTACAATTTGATCTGCCTGTTCTACGGCGCAGATCCGGGCAACCGCGATTTTATCATCACCGATTTTGAACTTCCCGAAGATCGGGCAGAGCGGTGCCCAGATGAATTTGCCCAAACCGACGCTGCGTGGGGCGGAATGCTGGAAGGTGCGGCCTATCAGCAGGGCATGGCGGGTTTGGTGATGCAGGGCGACACCAGCGATCCGATTGCCGCGGTTTTGGCCGAAGAGGTGGCTGACCTGAACAAGTCCTATTCGCTACCCACCGAAGTGACGGTTGCCGTGGCCGACTGCGGCGAAGCGAACGCCTTTTTCAACCCCGCAGATCAAAGCATCACGATCTGCACCGAATATGCCGCCGATTTGCAGCGCCTTTACGAAAGCCAGCCTGCGAACTGATAGCGCTATCACCTTCAATTTGTGATCACACGAAAAAATATTGTGATCACAAATGCGAAAAACTTAGTCTGGGTCGCAGGCTTGGTGTAGGATAAGGCGTGACAGGGCCAAGAATGGCGCTATTGAACTGGGGCAGGGTGCAAGCCGCCTTGCCCCCTTATCGACTGTGCCGCTTGGCACGCCGTCAAAAGGATTGACTATGGCAGAACCTCGCCGCATCGAACGCCCGCTTTCGCCGCATTTGCAGATTTATCGCAAGCAACTGACCGCCGTCACATCGATCTTGACCCGCATCACGGGCAACGCGCTGATTGTGGGGGTTTTGCTGTCAGTGTGGTGGCTGGTCGCTGCCGCCGTGTCCGAGGATGCCTTTGCCACGGCAAATGCTGTGGCCACCAGTTGGTTTGGCGATTTGGTGTTTCTCGGCAGCACTTGGGCCATTTGGTATCACTATTTGGCGGGGCTGCGGCATTTGTATTTTGACGCTGGCCACGGGCTGGACATTCCCACGGCTGAAAAGCTGGGCTGGGGTATGATTATTGGGTCGGTCGTGCTGACGATCTTGACCGTTCTCATCGTTTAGGGGGCAGGAATGCGGTATCTAACACCACGCAAGCGGGCAGTCGGCAAAGGGGCCTCGCATACGGGCACGCATCACCATTGGTCGATGACGATGTCTTCGGTGGCGCTGGCCTTTATGGTGCCAACATGGATGTATCTGTTTGGCAGCGCTTTGGGCCAACCGCGCGCAGAGGTGATTTCAGCCTTTGAAAGCCCCTTCACCGCCATTCTGACAGCGCTGGTTTTGGTCGTGGGGATGCGCCATTTTGCGATGGGTGCGACCATGATGATCGAAGATTACGCGCGCGGCACGGCCCGCAAAATGCTGGTGATGTTTGTCACCTCTCTTGCCACTGTCATTGCTGCGACTGGGCTTTACGCCCTGGTTCGCATCGCGCTTTAAGGACTTGAAGATGAACGCCTATCCCTATGAAGTACATGATTATGACGTGGTTGTTGTGGGCGCGGGTGGCGCGGGGCTGCGCGCCACTTTGGGCATGGCGGAACAGGGCCTGCGCACCGCTTGCGTGACCAAAGTTTTCCCCACGCGCAGCCATACCGTCGCAGCGCAGGGCGGTATTGCGGCCAGTTTGGGCAATATGGGCCCCGACAGTTGGCAGTGGCATATGTATGACACGGTCAAAGGCAGCGACTGGTTGGGCGATACCGACGCGATGGAATATCTGGCGCGCGAGGCACCGAAAGCGGTGTATGAGTTGGAACATTACGGCGTGCCGTTCAGCCGCACCGAAGAGGGGAAAATCTATCAACGCCCCTTTGGTGGCCACACGACCGAGTTCGGCGAAGGCCCCCCAGTGCAGCGCACCTGCGCCGCTGCTGACCGCACAGGCCATGCCATTTTGCACACGCTCTATGGTCAGTCGCTGAAAAACAACGCCGAGTTTTACATCGAATATTTCGCGCTGGATTTGATCATCACTGATGGCCGCTGCACGGGCGTTGTGGCGTGGAAACTGGATGACGGCACGATCCACGTGTTCAATGCCAAAATGGTGGTGCTGGCCACGGGCGGCTATGGGCGCGCCTATTTCAGCGCCACGTCGGCCCATACCTGCACGGGCGACGGGGGCGGCATGGTCGCGCGCGCGGGCCTTCCCTTGCAAGATATGGAATTTGTGCAGTTTCACCCAACGGGCATTTACGGATCGGGTTGCCTGATCACCGAAGGCGCGCGCGGTGAAGGCGGCTATTTGACGAATTCGGAAGGCGAGCGGTTTATGGAACGCTATGCCCCCCATTACAAAGACCTTGCTCCCCGCGATTATGTGTCGCGCTGCATGACTATTGAAATTCGCGAAGGGCGCGGCGTGGGCCCGAACAAAGACCACATCCACCTGCACCTGAACCACCTGCCACGCGAGGCGCTGGAACTGCGCCTGCCTGGCATCACCGAATCGGCGCGGATTTTTGCAGGGGTTGATCTGCACAAAGAGCCGATCCCCGTTCTGCCGACCGTTCACTACAACATGGGCGGTATCCCCACGAATTATTGGGGCGAGGTGTTGAACCCGACCGCCAAGAACCCTGATGCCGTGTTCCCAGGCCTGATGGCCGTGGGCGAGGCGGGCTGTGCATCCGTGCATGGGGCGAACCGATTGGGGTCGAACAGTCTGATCGACTTGGTGGTGTTTGGCCGCGCCGCTGCCATTCGCGCCGGCGAGATTGTGAACCCAAAAGAACGCAATGTTGATGTGAACCGCGCCGAAGTGGATAAGTGCCTTAGCCGCTTTGATGCCACGCGCCATGCCAACGGCGCGGTGCCCACAGCCGAATTGCGGCTGGAAATGCAAAAGACGATGCAGGCCGATGCGGCGGTGTTCCGCACTGAAAAGACGCTGGCCGCTGGTGTGGAAAAGATGGGCGCGATTGCGGGCAAGATGGCCGACATCAAAGTGACCGACCGCAGCATGGTTTGGAACAGCGATCTGATGGAAACGCTGGAATTGCAAAACCTGATGCCCAATGCGTTGGCCACGATCGTCGGCGCGCATGCCCGCACCGAATCGCGCGGCGCCCATGCGCACGAAGACCACCCCACGCGCGATGATGCGAAATGGCGCAAACATACGCTTGCCCATGTCGACGGTGCAAAGGTGAAACTCTCTTACCGCGCTGTGCATACCGACCCGCTGACAGCAGAAAAAGACGGCGGCATTTCGCTGAAGAAAATCGCGCCAGCCGAGCGGAAATTCTAATGCGCGCCGCTGCGATCCTTGCGGGCTTTGCCCTTGCTGCTTGCAACCCGATGGATTTGGCCAATGTGGCGACCAAACGGGCTGCAAATTCGGTGGTTAGTTCGGTGCTGTCGCAAGAACTGCCTGCCCCGATTGCCGCAAAGGCCGCGCTTTGCGTGGTTGATGCTGCCAGCCCCGAAGAATTGCGCGCCTTAGCGGCGGATATCGGGGTGATGGCGGGCAGTCAGACTGTGGCCAATATCCGCAATTTGGCGCTGCGCCCCTCGGCGGTGAATTGCTTTGCTGCATCGGCCGTGCCTGCCTTGATGGGCGGGGTGTAACATGCTGGCGCTGCGCCTGACCCCTTTCGCCCTGATCGCCGCCTTGCAGGCCTGCGGCCCCGTGCCCGTGCAACAGGCCGAACGCGAATGCCTAGAGCGCGCCCGCCTTGCGCAAAAACCGCAAGCGCAGGTGTTTTTAGGGGTGAACAATAAGGGCGAGGCGTTGACGGGCGGCAGCTTTGGCGTTTCGACCGATTACCTTGCTGGGCGGGACCCCTCTGCCGTGTTCACCGAATGCGTCAAAGACCGCTCGGGCCAGTTTCCAACCCGCAGCTTTACCGAATTTCCACCCGCGCGCTAAGCCCCGATCAGTGCTGATATAAGGACAAGACAAATGGTTCAGTTCACCCTTCCGAAAAACAGCAAAATCCGCACAGGCAAAACTTGGCCAAAGCCTGCGGGCAAGAACGTGCGCAAATTCCAGATTTACCGCTGGACGCCGGATGATGGCGAAAATCCGCGCGTAGACACCTATTTTGTGGATATGGACACATGCGGCCCGATGGTTCTGGACGCGCTGATTAAGATCAAGAACGAGATCGACCCAACCCTCACCTTCCGCCGTTCCTGCCGCGAGGGGATTTGCGGGTCTTGCGCGATGAACATCGACGGCATCAACACGCTGGCCTGTATCTATGGCCTTGATGAAGTGAAGGGCGATGTCAAAATCTACCCGCTGCCGCATATGCCCGTGATCCGCGACCTGATCCCCGATCTGACGCATTTCTACGCCCAGCACGCATCCATCATGCCGTGGCTAGAGACGAAAACCAACCGCCCCGCCAAAGAATGGCGCCAGTCGATTGAAGACCGCGCCAAACTGGACGGGCTTTATGAATGCGTGATGTGCGCGTCTTGCAGCACCTCTTGCCCCAGCTACTGGTGGAACGGCGATAAATACCTTGGCCCCGCCGCGCTGCTGCACGCCTATCGCTGGATCGTCGATTCACGCGATGAAGCCACGGGCGAGCGTTTGGACGATCTGGAAGACCCGTTCAAACTGTATCGCTGCCACACCATCATGAACTGCGCCAAAACCTGCCCCAAGGGGTTGAACCCTGCCAAGGCAATTGCCGAGATTAAGGGGATGATGGTGAATAGGGTGGTTTAGGAAAGGCTGTAAGTTTTATCCAGCAGCAATGTTTGGTGTTTTGATCATTATCCCAATTATTACCGCCTATTGGGTCTGGATTTGTATCATTGGTTTACTCCGCAGAGAGTTTTGGCCGCTGTCCGCGCTTCAACTTTCTGCGGTAATGTTTGCCTATGGCTTCATCGCGCACTTTAGCATTGCAAGCGCCACACTTATGGCGATAGCGCCGCCTGTTTCATTGTGGCTCATCGTTTACCGAATCTTTGAAGATGCACCGCCGTTTGCAGCGAATCTATTTTTGACCGCAATGCCACTTGGTTTAGTTTCTGCTTTAATTTGCTTTAAGTCACAAAAGCTAAGGGCGTGGACTGTTTCTATCGTCTCCGCGTCAGTTTTCGTCTCTGGCTTCATCATTTCGGAAGTTTACACGTCTAGGGCAATGTGCCGTGCTGGCGAAACACGCGGCATTTCCGAATACGACCGTAAAACATCACTGTGGAGCTTCAAAGCAGAGTGGAATGAGTTTCGAGATAGTTTCCATGCAATGGCAAGAAAAGACGAAAAAGAGTACACTTGGAGTTATTATAAAATGCAATGGGAAGAACGTGAAGATAGGAATCACGGAGCGCTCTACCCTTTTACGTATCGCGTGAACTGTAAAAGTTGGCTACTTCAATAGCTTTCGCATTTACCGAGATCAAGGGGATGATGGTGAATAGGGTGGTTTAGCGCCCCTCGAACGCCGCCTTCAGCGCGCATTCCACCATTGCGCCAAAGCTGCGCTCGCGGTCAATGGCGGGCAGGGCCTCGCCCGTTTGCAGGTGGTCGGAGATGGTCAGCACCGCCAGCGCGCGGCGGTTGTGGCGGGCGGCGAGGGTGTAAAGCTCTGCCGCCTCCATCTCGACGCACAAAACCCCGTGGCGGGTAAGCTGCTCACCCAAATCGGGGCGTTCGTCATAGAAAGTGTCGGAGGAATAAATCCCGCCAACATGCACAGGCACGCCGATATCCTGCGCCGCGCGGTGGGCCGCCTGCAACAGGCCAAAATCGGCGCAGGGGGCGAAATTCAGTTCGCGGAAAATGCTGGCAGAAGGGCTGCCGCAGGTGCTGGCGGTTTGCGCCAAAACCACATCGCGCACCTTGACATGGGGCTGCATCCCGCCCGCAGACCCAATACGGATCAGCGTTTGCGCGCCATAATCGCGGATCAATTCGTTGGCGTAAATCGAGAGCGACGGCATCCCCATGCCCGACCCGTGTATTGTCACAGGGTGCCCGCGCCACGTGCCCGTATAGCCCAGCATCCCCCGCACCTCGTTCACCAAAACGGGGTTGTCCAGATAGGTCTGCGCCGCCCAGCGCGCGCGATAGGGATCGCCGGGCAGCATAACCGTGGGGGCAATATCGCCTGCCTTCGCGCCGATGTGATGGGTCATAACGTCCTCCTTTTGCGCCACGCTATCCCAGCCAAGCCCGCCGCGAAAGGCGGAAAATCTGCGGCTAAATCGTTGCAGATTTCACGAAATGCCCCTAAGCAGGGCAAAACAAGGCAGGGAGGCCGTGATGAGTGCAGACCAGATCGAGGCGCGGGTAGAGGCGATTATGGCAGAACTGACGCTAGAGGCGGCGGTATCCCTGCTGTCTGGCGCGGATTTTTGGTCAATTCAGCCTGACCCTGCCCTTGGCCTTGGCACATTGCGCGTGACCGATGGGCCGAATGGCGCGCGCGGTGGCGGCAGCCTAATTGGCGGGGTGCAAACGGCGGCTTTCCCCGTGGGTATTGCGCTGGGGGCAACGTGGAACCCCGATTTGGCGCGTGAAATTGGCGCGGCGCTGGCCGCCCAAGTCAAATCGAAAAACGCCCATGTCCTGCTGGCCCCGACGGTGAACATTCAGCGCAGCGTGACCAACGGGCGCAATTTTGAATGCTATTCCGAAGACCCTATCCTAACGGCGGAACTCGCCGTCGCCTATATCCAGGGACTGCAAGAGAATGGTATCTCTGCCACGATCAAACATTTTGCTGGCAATGAAAGCGAGATTGAGCGGACGACGATTTCGTCAAACATCGACGAGCGTTCTTTGCGCGAGGTCTATCTTGTGCCCTTCGAGGCGGCGGTCAAGCGCGGCAAAACTTGGGGGATTATGTCGTCTTACAACAAGGTCAACGGAACCTATGCCGCCGAAAACCATTGGCTGCTGACAAAGGTTTTGCGCGATGATTGGGGCTATGATGGCATTGTGATGTCGGATTGGTTCGGCAGCCGCACCACTGCGCCCACGGTGAATGCGGGGCTTGATCTGGAAATGCCTGGCCCCACGCGCGACCGCGGCGATAAGTTGCTTGCCGCCGTTGCGGCGGGCGAGGTTTCCAAAGACGCAGTCATGGCCCGCGCCCGCGCCATGCTGCGCCTGATGGCACGTGTGGGCAGTTTGGACGACCAGCGCGCCTTTAGCGAAACCGCCCATTCCACCCCCGCGCTGTCTGCCTTGATCCGCCGTGCGGGAAGCGAGGGCATTGTGATGCTGAAAAACGAAAACGCCCTTTTGCCCCTGCCCAAAACGGGCAAGCTTGCGGTCATCGGCCCCAACGCAAAAACGGCGCAGATCATGGGGGGAGGGTCGGCGCAGTTGAACCCGCATTACGCGATTTCGCCCTTTGATGGGCTGGCGGCGGCTTTGGGCGAGGGAAGCCTCACCTATGCGCAAGGCTGCACAAACCATCGGTGGGAGCCTGTCTTGCAAGGGCCGCTTGCGGTGGAATTTTTCGCAGGGCGCGAATTGAAAGGTCCTGTGATGGGCACAGACACGATGGACAGCGCCGAGGCGTTTTGGATACCGCCCCTTGCAGGCGGCGCGGTTGACCCAGCCAATTTTTCCGCCCGTGTTCGCGGCACTTTTACCCCAAGCCAAGGCGGTATTCACCGCGTCGGGGCGGTCAGCGCGGGCTTTGCGCGCGTTTATATCAACGGCCATCTGGTTGGCAATGCGTGGGACGGCTGGGCCAAAGGACGCACCTTCTTTGAAGAGGGTTGCGACGAGGTGGTGGGCGAGGTTGATCTGCCCGCAGGCAAGCCCGCCGAAGTGGAGATCGAATTTGCAAACCGCCCTGCAGATAATCTGGTCTTTTCCGCGCTACGCATCGGCATTGGCCGCCCGATGGGGGATGCCGACATTGCCGAGGCCGCCCGCGTGGCCGCAAGCGCCGACCGCGCCGTTGTGTTTGTGGGTCGCAATGCGCAGTGGGATACGGAAGGGTCTGATCTTGAAAACATCCGCCTGCCTGGCCGCCAAGACGAACTTGTCGCCACTGTGCTCAAGGCAAATCCGAACACCGTTGTCGTGCTGCAAACGGGCGGCCCAGTTGAAATGCCGTGGCTGGAGGCCGCCCCCGCTTTGCTGCAGGCGTGGTATCTGGGCCAAGAAACGGGCCATGCGATTGCCGATGTTTTGCTGGGTGCAGCCGAACCAAAAGGCCGCCTTGCCCAAACCTTCCCGCGCCGCTGGAACGACAACCCAACCCATTCTCAAGACGCCGAGATTTACCCCGGCCTCAACGGTCAAGTCCGTTATGAAGAGGGCGTCTTCATTGGCTATCGTCACTATGACCGCCACGGGGTCGCCCCCCTGTTCCCCTTTGGCTTTGGCCTGACGCACACCACATTTGCCCTGTCAAACCTGCATGTCGGCGCAGATTTGCAGGTGCGGGTGCAGGTGGCGAACACAGGCGCGCAGGCGGGCACGGCAGTGGTGCAGCTTTATGTGGCACCGCAAAACGCGCCCATCCAGCGCCCTGAAAAGGAACTGAAAGCCTTTGCCAAGGTGGAACTGGCTGCGGGAGAGGCGCGCGAAATTGCGGTGCAGCTGACCCCGCGCGACTTTGCCTATTGGGACGCGGGCGGGCAAAATTGGCATGTCGCAGCGGGCAGTTATACCCTGCACGCGGGCCTGTCGGCCGCCGATTTGCAGGCCAGCACGGCAATTGAAATGGCGGCTGCCCGCATCGCCCCCTAACCGATTGCGCGCAGCTTGCGGCCCCGTTACGATGGGGCCGCACATAACATAGGGCACGCGATGCAGCCGTCGATTGATCTGGTGATGATTTGCGGGCGCAGGCCCAGCTTGCTGGCGCAAACCCTCGCCAGTTTTTCTGACAAAATGTTCCCGCATTTCCGCTTTGCAAATGTGATCGCCAATATCGACCCGTTTATGGGCGATGTGGCGGCAGGCGATGACTGCGAAGACTTGCTGCGCCGGGCCTTTCCGCCAGATGAAACTCGGCTGCACATTTTTCGTCCCGAAACGGCGGGCTTTGCCGCCGCAGTCCAGCGTGCTTGGCGCGCCACTAAGTCCGATTTGGTCTTTCACATGGAGGATGATTGGACGGCCCGCGATGACATCACCCCGCAGCCGTTTTTCGATCTGCTTGCCCCCGCTGACGTGCAGGCCGTGACGCTGGTTTGCGCCACCAAACACACCCGCGGGCTGCCGCAGCAAACCTATCGCCGCATCACGCGCGGCCCGCGCGGGTATATCCTGACAGACGAGTTGATCAATGCCTTTTCCACATCTCCGGGCATGTTCAAAGGCCCGTTCTTGCGCCGCGCGGCGGATCTTTTGGACACCCGATTTGACCCCGAAAAACAGTTTTTCAAAGGGTTGAACCCTGCGCTGGAAGAGTTTGCGCTACCCTATCGCTGCATGTTTTTGCGCGGCGCGAAGGAACGCGATGCGATAGACGACATTGGCCGCGATTACCGCGATCAGGTGGGACTGAAAAAGCTGCTGATTGACGGGCAGGCCGTGTGGGAGCCAGCCACGCCCGAGTGATCACTCTGCCGCGACAGGCGTAGTGTCCACCAGCCCAACAATGTCCATCATAATGCGGTTCAACTCGAAATCCTTGGGCGTATAGACCGCCGCCACGCCCGCGGCGCGCAGGGCGGCGGCGTCCTCTTCGGGAATAATCCCGCCCACCACCAGCGGGATATGGCCCAAGCCTTCGGACTGCATCCGCGCCAAAACATCGCGGACAAGCGGCAGATGGCTGCCTGATAGGATAGACAAGCCAATGACATGCGGGTTTTGATCTAGCGCGGCCTCGACGATCTGCGCAGGGGTCAGGCGGATGCCTTCGTAATGTATTTCCATCCCGCAATCGCGGGCGCGGGCGGCAATTTGTTCGGCCCCGTTGGAATGGCCGTCAAGGCCCGGTTTGCCCACCAGAAACGACAGCGGGCGGCCCAGTTTCGCCGATACCGCCTGCACCGCCGCGCGGATCGGTTCCAACCCTTCGGTGCGGTTGGACGGGTTCTTCGACACACCCGTTGGCGCGCGATATTCGCCAAAGGCGGTGCGGGCCACACCCGCCCATTCGCCCGTCGTCGCCCCTGCGCGGGCGGCGGCTATTGTGGCTGGCAAGATGTTGTCGCCCGATTGGAAGGCTGCCCGCAGCGCATCCAGCGCCGCCCTGACCGCCCCGCCATCGCGTGCGCTGCGCCAAGCGTTCAGCCGTGCGATTTGATCCGCCTCGGCGGCGGGATCGGCCCGCATGATCGACCCATCGCCTGCGGTCAGCGGGCTATCCTCGCCCTTTTGCCAGCGGTTTACACCCACCACTACCGTTTCGCCCGATTCCACCCGCGCAATCCGCTCTGCATTGCTTTCGACCAAGCGGCCTTTCATATAGTCAATCGCCGCCACCGCCCCGCCCATAGCGTCAATCCGCGCCAATTCCTCGCGCGCGCCCTCCATCAGGGAGGTAACCTTGCGGTCAATAGCGGGGTTGCCATCAAACAAATCATCATATTCCAAAAGGTCGGTTTCATAGGCCAAAACCTGCTGCATCCGCAGCGACCATTGCTGATCCCACGGGCGCGGCAGGCCCAACGCCTCGTTCCAGGCGGGCAATTGCACAGCGCGGGCGCGGGCGTTTTTCGAAAGCGTCACCGCCAGCATTTCGATCAAGATACGGTAGACGTTGTTTTCGGGCTGCTGTTCGGTCAGGCCCAGCGAGTTGACCTGCACGCCATAGCGAAAACGGCGGTATTTCGCATCGGCAATGCCATAGCGGTTTTCGCAAATCTCATCCCAAAGCTGCACAAAAGCGCGCATTTTGCACAGTTCGGTCACAAAGCGGATGCCCGCATTCACAAAAAAGGATATCCGCCCCACCATCGCGGGAAAATCCTGCGGCGCGACTTTGCCGCGCAAATCGTCCAGCACGGCGCAGGCGGTGGCCAGCGCAAAGGCCAGTTCCTGCGCAGGCGTCGCCCCCGCCTCTTGCAGGTGATAGCTGCAAATATTCATCGGGTTCCATTTGGGCAAATGGGTTTGGGTATAGGCGGCGACATCGGTGATCATCCGCAGGCTGGGCGCGGGCGGGCAAATGTAGGTGCCGCGCGAGAGGTATTCCTTGATCAGATCATTCTGCACCGTGCCTTGCAGGGCCGACACATCCGCGCCCTGTTCTTCCGCGACGGCGATATACAGCGCCAGCAGCCACGGCGCGGTGGCGTTGATCGTCATCGAGGTGTTCATTTGTTGTAAAGGGATGCCATCGAACAGCGCGCGCATATCGCCAAGGTGGCAGATGGGCACGCCAACCTTGCCCACCTCGCCCAGTGCCAAAACATGGTCGCTGTCATAACCGGTTTGCGTGGGCAAATCGAACGCCACCGAAAGGCCGGTCTGCCCCTTGGCCAAATTTCCGCGATAAAGCGCGTTTGACGCAGCCGCCGTGGAATGGCCCGCATAGGTGCGAAACAGCCAAGGTTGGTCTTTTGCAGGTGCAGAATCAGTCATAGCGCGGCCTTTTTTGTCAATGCTCAGGCAATTTAATTTCGTATTTATGTCACTAAGCGCAATTTTACATCATTGTCAATCGCTGCGCTGCGGCGTAGGCAAGGTCTTTACCCAGGCCGCATTTCCTGCGAGCCTGCGCGCATGTTCACGCCCATCACCCTGCCGCTGTGGCTTGCCGTTTTGATCGCGCTGTTCGCGGGCGTGACCTTTGCCTCGCATTTCTTGTTTCCGTCTGTGCGCTGGTTCCTGCGCCGCAGGTTGGAACGTGTCGTCGCCCGCCTGAACACACGCCTTGACCGCCCGATTGAACCGTTCAAACTGGCCCGCCGCCAAGACATGATCGCGCGCCTGCTGTATGATCCGCGCGTGCTAGAGGCGGTGGGCGAACATGCCCAGGCAGAAGGAATTCCGGGCAATGTCGCGCTGCAAGAGGCGCGGGCCTACGCGCGCGAAATTGTGCCCGGGTTTTCCGCGACCTTGTATTTCGGCGTGGCCATCCGCGCCGCGCGGATCCTGTCGCGGGCATTCTACACGGTACGCCTGGGCAAGCTGGATACGGCGTTGGAAGATATCAACCCAAAGGACACTGTGGTTTTCGTGATCAACCACCGCAGCAATATGGATTATGTTCTGGTGACTTGGCTGGCGGCGCAGCGCACAAACCTATCTTATGCGGTGGGCGAATGGGCGCGCATCTGGCCGTTTTCGCGGCTGATCCGCGCGATGGGCGCCTATTTTATTCGTCGTTCTTCGCGCAACACCCTGTATCGGCGGGTTCTGGCCCGCTATGTGCAAATGGCCACCGAAGAGGGTACAACGCAGGCAATTTTTCCTGAAGGCGGGTTGTCGCTGTCGGGCGAAATTGGCGCGGCAAAGATGGGGCTTTTATCCTATATTGCCGCCGCCGACATGCCGCAGGGGCGCGATGTGGTTTTTGTGCCCGTGGGTCTGGCCTATGACCGCGTGTTGGAGGACCGCATTTTGGTGCGGGCAAACATGGCAGGAACGCGGCGGTTTAAGGCCAGCGTAGGCGAGGCGGTGGGCTTTGCTGCCCGTCTTGTTTGGCAGATCCTGCGGCGCAGATTTCGCGGCTTCGGTTCTGCCGCGGCGGGGTTTGGCGCGCCGATTTCCCTATTGGCGCATCGGGGCAGCACCGAGGAATTGGGCGAAAAATTGATGCAAGCCATCACGGCTGTTGTGCCCGTTCTGCCTGTGCCCCTAATCGCCGCGCTGCTGCTGCGCGGGGCCCCGTCAGAGGCCGCGCTTTTGCAAATGGCGCGCGATACGATTGCCGATTTAACCCGAAAAGGTGCCGTCCTAAAACTGCCCAAACCCGAGGCGCTGCTGGCCGCCGGTCTACGCCCGCTGATCGCGCGCGGGATTGTTGCAGCCGACCTAACCCCCGTCGATACCCCGCTGTTGCAGTTTTACGCGGCACCGATGCGCCCATGGTTTGGCGACCTTGCTGCAACGCGGCAGACATAAAATTACAAATTTGTCATTTTTTGGGTTGTATTATTGCGCTGCGCTTGCATAACTTCCCGCCAAGCGCCGATTCTGCGGCGCAGCGTTTTTGCTGGAGGATGCCATGGCCCTAGATACCGCCCTTTCCTATGATGCCCCGATCAAAGACCTGTATGAAATTGGCGAGATGCCCCCTATGGGCCATGTCCCTGCCAAAATGTATGCTTGGTCAATCCGTCAAGACCGCCACGGCGAACCCGACAAGGCCATGCAAGTCGAAGTGGTGGACACTTGGAAAATCGACAGCCACGAAGTGCTGGTTTTGGTTATGGCGGCGGGCGTCAATTACAACGGCGTTTGGGCGGCGCTTGGCATGCCGATTAGCCCGTTTGACGGCCACAAACAGCCTTATCACATCGCGGGCAGCGATGCTGCGGGCATCGTTTGGGCCGTAGGCGATAAGGTGAAACGCTGGAAAGTCGGCGACGAGGTGGTGATTCACTGCAACCAAGACGACGGCGATGACGAAGAATGCAACGGCGGTGATCCGATGTTTTCGCCCAGTCAGCGGATTTGGGGCTATGAAACCCCTGACGGGTCATTCAGCCAATTCACCCGCGTGCAGGCGCAGCAGTTGATGCCCCGCCCGCGCCATCTGACATGGGAGGAATCCGCCTGCTATACCCTAACCCTTGCCACCGCCTATCGCATGCTGTTCGGGCACGAACCGCATGATCTGAAACCAGGCCAAAACGTGCTGGTCTGGGGCGCTTCGGGCGGGCTAGGCTCTTACGCGATCCAACTGATCAACACCGCGGGCGCAAACGCGATTGGCGTAATCTCTGAAGAGGACAAGCGCGATTTCGTGATGGGCCTTGGTGCAAAAGGCGTGATCAACCGCAAAGATTTCAAATGCTGGGGGCAGCTCCCCACGGTGAACACGCCCGAATATAACGACTGGCTGAAAGAGGCCCGCCGTTTTGGCAAGGCAATCTGGGACATCACCGGCAAGGGCGTCAATGTGGACATGGTGTTTGAACACCCCGGCGAGGCCACCTTTCCCGTATCCTCGCTGGTTTGCAAAAAGGGCGGCATGGTGGTGATCTGCGCAGGCACCTCGGCTTTAACTGCACTTTCGATGTGCGCTATATGTGGATGCACCAAAAGCGTCTGCAAGGCAGCCATTTTGCGCATCTGAAACAGGCCGCAGCGGCGAATAAACTGATGGTCGAACGCCGCCTAGACCCCTGCATGTCCGAAGTGTTCCCTTGGGCCGATATTCCCGCAGCCCATATGCTGATGCGGCAAAACAAACATAAACCGGGAAATATGGCCGTGCTGGTTCAAGCCCCGCGCACAGGTCTGCGCACCTTTGAAGACACGCTGGAAGCCAGCCGAAAGGCTTGATTTCAAACGTAAATTCAAGCGGCCAGCCAAAATCGGCTGGCCGCTTTTACATTTTAATATCTAAAATTGTAATAAAATTCGAAACAGTTTGTTTCCAAATCCCCAGATAGCCTCGCTATGGTAAACCGCCTAAACTACCTTAGGTAATTTTTACAAGTGCGGGTTTGAAATGCGCCATGATTGGATATTCGACGTTCTGACGGATTTGCGCACTTATGCAGAAAAGAATGGCTTGCCCGCCATCGCGCAGCAGGCCGAAATTGCACTTGATGTGGCGCGCAAAGAATTGACTGAAAAAACCAAGGCCGAACAGGACCAAACGCAGGGCTAAACCCTTAGGCATCTGTGCAATCGCCGCGCCCTGCGCTATGCAGGGCCATGTCCGTTCCTGCCCTGACCTTTTCTGATGACCAAGCCGAGGCGTTTGACCGCGTTGCAGCCGAGATGTTGGCCAATGGGGTTGATCTGGAAAACGCCGCGCTGACGCCGCGCGTTGAAGGCAGCACTTCAGTGCTGGCTGTGGTGGGCAAGGCGGGGTCGGGCAAAACCATGCTGCTGGCCGCCCTTTACCGCGCCTTGGTTGCGGCTGGGGTTGATTTGGTTTCGGGCGATTATGAACCCAAGCGCCGCAAAGATCGTCGCAGCTTGGCCATCCTTGCCCCGACGAACAAAGCCGCTTCGGTGCTGCGCCTGCGCGGTGTGCCCGCGACCACCATTCACCGCATTCTCTACACCCCGATTTACGACCCTCAATACGAAAAAATCGCCGAATGGCTGACGGGCACTTCGCCCCGCCCTGTGGTCGAAGGGCTAACCGATTTGGCCCTTGACCGCGCCCATGCGTTTTACGCGCAAGTCCCCTCTATCCCCGGCGCTTTGGCCGCCGCTGGTCTGCGCGGGTCTGACTTTATCAAAGGCTGGAAGCGCCGCGAAGACCCGCTGGATATTGGCTTTGTTGACGAATCTTCGATGCTGGACGAACGCCAATTGGACGATCTGCGCGAGATTTTTCCAACCTTGGTGCTGTTTGGCGATCCTGCCCAACTTGCCCCCGTGGGCCTGTCGGGCGAGATGGTGTTTGACCGTTTGGGGCAGGGCCGCAAGCTGACCCTGTCGCGCATCCACCGCCAAGCGGAAGGCAACCCAATTTTGGATTTGGCCCATGCGCTGGGTAATGCTGATCTGTCCTTCGAAGCATTTGAACGCCTTGTCGAACGCGCCGCCGCCAGCGATCCGCGCGTGCTGGTCACAGAACGGGTGGATGCCAGCCTGATGGCCCGCAGCCCCGTTTTGGTCTGGCGCAATGCCACGCGCATCCGCCTGATCGGCGCCTTTCGCGCCGCTTACGGCGCGCCCGAAACCGACCTTCTTGCGGGCGAGCCGCTGATTTGCGATGGCATCGAGCTGCCCCTGAAACACCGCAAAAAGCGTATCGACCTAGAGGCGCGGGGCCTGATCAAAGGCGCGCAAGTGATCTATCTTGGCCCCGGCAACCGCGATGGTTTTGCCCGTCTGCATGTGGTGGGGGCGGAAGACCCGCAAGTTTCCGCAGCTTCGATCATCAAAATCGAAAAACCTGATGAGGAAGAACCTTTCATTGCCTCTGCCGCCACAATGGGCGCGGCGTTTTTGCACGGCGCTGCCGTGACCATTCACAAGGCGCAAGGCAGCCAGTGGGACAAAGTGCAGGTTTTCGCGCCCGATCTATACGCCGCCGCGCAATCTGGCCGCAGCGAAGCAGGCGTTGCCCTGTGGAAACGCCTTGCCTATGTCGCCATCACCCGCGCGCAAACCCAACTGATTTGGGTGACGCGCAACCGCCTTGCCCTGCCCAAGGACCCGCTGTCGGTGGATGATCTACGTGCAACCCCTGCCGCGCCTCTTACCCTAGACAGCGGCAATGCTGCTGATCTAAACTAGCCAAAAGAAAGAGGCCAAAATGACCTGCGTTTTCGTCCAAGTCCGCTGCACACCTGGTAAAACCTATGACGTGGCCACCGCGATTTACGACCGCGAGGTGGTGTCGGAACTCTATTCCACCAGCGGCGAGTTTGACCTGATCGCCAAGGTTTATATCCCCGATGGGCAAGATGTCGGCCACTACCTCAGCCAAAAGCTGTTCGATATCGCCGGCATCCAGCGCACGCTGACGACGATGACCTTCCGCGCCTTTTAGCTTTCATATTGGCACAAATATCCGCGCCGCAGGCATCTGCCCTTAGCGCAAAATCGGAACGCTGGGCGTGCGTTGCGCGGCTGCTGCCTGCACAAAGGCCGTGATAAGCCCAGCATCTTTGACCCCGGGGGCAGATTCGACGCCCGAAGACACATCAACCTGCCGCGCATTGGTCAGCGAAATCGCCTGTCCTACATTCGATGGGGTCAGCCCCCCCGCCAGCATCCAAGGTTTCAACCAGCGCCGCTGCGCCACCAACCGCCAATCAAAAGACAACCCGTTGCCCCCGGGAAGGGCGGCATCTTTGGGCGGTTTGGCATCGATCAATATTTGATCGGCGACCAGCGAATATTCAAACGCCGCCTGCAAATCCCCTGCATCGGCTATGCCCACCGCCTTCATCACAGGCAGGCCATAGCGCGCGCGCAGATCGGCCACGCGGGCAGGTGGCTCGTGCCCGTGCAGTTGCAGCATATCAAAGGGGCATTCGGACAGCAGCGCATCCAAAAACGCATCTTCGGCATCCACAACCAGCGCCACCTTGGCCAGCCCTTCGGGCGCGTTGCGGGTCAATGCACGCGCCTGCGGAACCGTCAAATGGCGCGGGCTTTTGGCAAAAAACACAAAGCCACCATAGGCAGCCCCAGCATTTGCTGCGGCCTGCACATCCGCCTCAGTGCGCAGCCCGCAAATCTTTACCCGAATTTCGGCCATGGGATTACGCCTTTGGCTTTTCCAAAATCGCCAACACGTCATCTTTGGGCAGCGACGTGGCATCGCGCATTGTGGCCAGTTCCCGCTCTAATTTGCTGACGGCCTTGGTAGATTGGCGTGCCGCGGCGCGGTGTTTATGTTCGCGCAGCCATTCCCAAACAAATCCAATAAGCACTCCAATAATGATCGAGGTGAAAATCACCAAAAACATCGGCAGTTGCAACGCCCAGTCAATGCCAAACAGCGCAGACAAATCTAGTGGCAGCAGATGCACCACGACAACATCGCGGTTTGCCAAAGCCACTGAGATCAGGGCAATGGCCAACAAAAGCAGTAAGATAATGCGCAAATAGCGCATGGGATTGCCCCTTATGTATTGGCCAAAGTTTCGTGTCAGTGGCGGCGTGTCACGCGCCGTTCAACCGATCACGCAGCAGCTTGCCCGTTTTGAAAAAGGGCACCTTTTTGGTTTCCACCTGCACCGCCTCACCCGTGCGCGGGTTGCGCCCCATGCGGGCGTCGCGCGATTTCACCGAAAACGCCCCAAAGCCGCGCAATTCAACGCGATCACCCTTGGCCAAAGCATTGATAATCTCGTCGAATACGGTGCTGACAATCCGCTCCACATGACGCTGGGTCAAATGTGGATTGTCATCCGCGATTTTTTGAACCAATTCCGATCTGATCATAACAACACCCCCCAGTCGACACCCGTTTCCAACGCTTAGCGCGGCGTGATTGGGATAAGCCTATCGCCAAAAAAAACATTGCACAAATGAAAATGTTGGCACTGGTAACATGCAAAAGGGCCCCATCTTGCGATGAGGCCCCCTTTTGTGTGCCTTAAGCACGCTTCTTAGGCTTTGTCGCCTTTCAGCGCTGCACCCAAGATGTCGCCAAGGCTTGCACCCGAATCAGACGAGCCATACTGCTCGACCGCTTCTTTTTCCTCAGCGATTTCGCGCGCTTTGATCGACAGGCCCAGCTTGCGGGTTTTTGGATCAACGGCGGTTACGCGCACGTCAATCTTGTCGCCCACATTGAAACGCTCGGGGCGCTGATCGCCACGGTCGCGGGCCAGATCGCTGCGGCGGATGAACGACTTGGCGCCGTTATATTCCACCTCAACGCCGCCCTCTTCGATAGCCGAGACGGCCACGGTGATGATCTCACCGCGCTTCACGCCGTCAACCGCTTCGCTAAAGTTGTCCGCGCCCAGGGATTTGATCGACAGCGAAATACGCTCTTTCTCGACATCCACTTCGGTGACGGCGGCGGTAACCGTATCGCCCTTGCGGTAGCTTTGAATGGCTTCTTCGCCGCGCTGATCCCACGACAAGTCAGACAGGTGAACCATGCCGTCGATGTCGCCATCAAGGCCCACGAACAGACCAAATTCGGTGATGTTCTTGACTTCGCCTTCGATCTGGCTGCCAACGGGATGGGTTTCTGCAAACACTTCCCATGGGTTGCGCTGGGTTTGTTTCAGGCCCAAGGACACGCGGCGTTTAACGCCGTCGATTTCCAGAACCATAACGTCAACTTCTTGGCTGGTCGAAACGATCTTGCCGGGATGCACGTTTTTCTTGGTCCAAGACATTTCGGACACGTGAACCAGACCTTCAACACCCGCTTCCAGTTCCACAAAGGCGCCGTAATCGGTAATGTTGGTCACGCGGCCCTTGTGCAGGGTGCCCAGCGCATACAGCTTTTCAACCGCGTCCCATGGGTCGGATTGCAATTGCTTCATGCCCAACGAAATGCGGTGGGTGTCTTTGTTAATTTTGATCACCTGAACCTTGACGGTTTCGCCGATGTTCAAAATCTCGGATGGGTGGTTGACGCGGCGCCATGCCATGTCGGTGACGTGCAGCAGGCCGTCAACGCCGCCCAAGTCAACGAACGCACCGTATTCGGTGATGTTCTTGACCACGCCGTCCACGGTTTGCCCTTCGGTCAGGTTGCCGATCACTTCGGCGCGCTGCTCGGCACGGGATTCTTCCAAAATCGCGCGGCGCGAGACAACGATGTTGCCACGGCGGCGATCCATTTTCAGGATTTGGAAGGGCTGCTTCATGCCCATCAGCGGGCCAGCATCGCGCACGGGGCGCACGTCAACTTGGCTGCCAGGCAAGAAGGCCACAGCGCCGCCCAGATCAACCGTAAAGCCGCCTTTGACACGGCCAAAGATGGCCCCATCGACGCGGGTTTCCGATTCGTAGGCTTTTTCCAAACGATCCCAAGCTTCTTCGCGGCGGGCTTTCTCGCGCGAGATTTGTGCCTCGCCGCGTGCATTTTCCACGCGGTCAAGGAACACTTCCACCACGTCGCCCACGGCGATACGGGGGGCCTCACCTGGATCGGCGAATTCTTTAATGTCGATACGGCCTTCCATTTTATAGCCGACATCGATGATGGCCTGACCGCTTTCAATTGCGATCACTTTGCCTTTAACAACAGTTCCCTCTTCGGGGGTGTCGATTTCAAAGCTTTCCTTCAAGAGGGCTTCGAATTCGTCCATAGCGTTTTTCGTCATTCAGTTTTCCTTTTCACGTCTTTTCACTGGCCGCGCGGTTGGCTCCGCTGGTCTTTGCTCGGACATCTAAAATAGATTAGGGCCTTGGCAGCGCCAAAGCCCGAAATCTGCCGCCCCATTAGGCGGTTTAGCCCTGTATTGCAAGGGAAAGCTTAGTCAAACCGATAGCTGGATGCCGTGACCCCACCAAACAGCCCCTTGTCGTGATAGATGCGGGTGGCTTTGGCGCCTTCTGCCGCGCCAAGCGCCACAAACAGGGGAACAAGGTGGTCTTCCTCGCGGTGGCAAATACGGGCGTAGGGGGCGGATTCCCAATCGATAATCGCCGCCGTCCGCTCGGCTGGCGGTTTGGCCAGCACCTGCCCCAGCCAAGCATCAAACGCTTCGGATGGATCTTTGGCGGCGGGGCCGAACATGCGCAGGTTGTGATAAGACAGGCCCGATCCGATGATCATCACGCCCTCATTGCGAAGGGGGGCCAGCGCGCGGCCCATCGCGAAATGCGCGGCGGGGTCGTAAGATTTCAACAGGCTGATCTGAAACAGCGGGATTTCCGCGTTGGGATACATCACGGCCATCGGTGCAAACGTGCCGTGATCAAAGCCCTGTTTCGTATCCAAATGCGCGGCAATCCCCGCGCCCTGCAAAAGGCCCAGCGCACGGGCTGCAACATCGGGCGCACCTGGGGCGGGATAGACGATTTTATAGGTTTCGGGCGGAAAGCCGTGGTAATCATAGACCATCGGCGGGCGCGGATTTGCCATCACAGCCGCCTCGTTCTCTTCCCAATGGCCCGAAATCATCAAAATCGCGCGGGGCGGGGCGGGCAGATCATCCACCATCGCCTTAAGCGAGGCTTCAAGGTTTGCAAACATCGCCCGCATCTGTGGGATCCACGGCCAAGGCCCGCCGCCGTGCGATATGAAATAGGTGGGAAGGGTGTGTGCCATGATAGCCTCCTGTGTCTGGGCATAAAATGCGCCCTGCGCCCGTAATCAGCAAGGTCAAGTATTGCGCATTTTTGCACAGTGAACTTGCGCTTGGGTCAGGATACAGCGGTGCTTGACTTGCGGTTGGACAAATTGGAATCTGCAAACGTGATTTGTTTCAGGGGGGGAACCCATGCAAGAGAAAACTATGAACCGCATCGGCTGGACGCTGTCGGCGCTGTTTGGGTTGTTTATGCTGGGCGCGTCGGTGCTGCCAAAACTGGCGGGCATGGCGGTGGCCGACCAAACAATGGTTGCGCTTGGCTGGCAAAATGCGCCACTGATTTTGATCGGCGGTTTGGAATTGCTCTGCACCTTGCTGTTTCTTTTTCCGCCAACGGGGCTGCTCGGCGCTGCATTAATGATGGCGATTTTGGGCGGCGCGATCACGACGCAGTTGCGCGCAGGCTCGCCCTTGGCCTCGCACACGCTGTTTGGCATATACTTGGGCGTGTTAATGTGGGGCGGGTTGATTTTGCGCGATGCGCGTATCCGCGCCGTTTTTCCCGTGCGCCGTTAAGGGCTGTTTTGGGTGGCTAAAGTTCGGTCAAACCCAGCCGCGCGGCGTTAAACCCCGCCTCGGCAAAGGCCGCCAGAATGCGCGCGGCGGCGCTTTGGGCAGAAATGTCAATGCAGAACTGCGTGAAATACCAGTGCAACCACGGCGCATAATTGCGCGGTCGTGACAGGGCGGCCTGCAAGGCGGCGGGAAAATATTTGGCCTCGCGCACGGTTTCTACCTGACTGGCAAAATCACTTCGACCGCACAGAATGGCGGGTTTGCCGTGCAAGAACCCTTCGATTGCGGCGGCAGAGTTGATCGACACCGTCACATCGCAGCATGACAGAAGATCATGCACATTCGCCTCTACTTCGGTGAATTGCAGGCCCTCGCTGCGCAAATCGTGCATCAGCTCGCGCCCATGCGACAGGCGCAGGGGGTGGGCCTTGACCAAAACGGGGCGACCTGATGCTGCGGCAATCGCCGCGCGCAGCATGGCGCGCTGGCCGATGTAATTTTGCCCCTTCGTGCCAGGCGTGGGGCCTTGCAGAAACACCGCAATCGCGCCTCTGGGCAATTCGGTAACAGGCTTTGCCTGTTTGTAGCGCGAGGCGCGCGGCAGCACGAAATCGCGGTGCAGCTTTTCCAAGAAATCCTGTGCGTGGATGGTATTCACCAGATTGGGGTCAAATCCACGCAAAGGGGCCGAGCTTTCGGCCAAAACACCCTGCGCATCCAAATGCCAATAGCCCGAAAGATAGGCCAGACCCGCATTCAAAAACCCAACGCCGCGCGCACTGCCGCCTTGGACGATGTGCAAATCACCGTCCCCCCAGCGCAGGTTCGCAAGGTCGGCTTCGGTCAGTCGTGGTGCGATCACCACCTGCCCACCGCGCGCCGCTATGATGTCTTCGATCACGGGAAAAATCGCCAGATGATGCGCTTGGCGATAGCGCGTATGATAGCGCGCGTCGATGTGCAAAATCACCCGCGCCGCTGCAGTATCAACGCTGGATGAAGCGCCATTTGGCATGGTCAAACGCCCCGCAGCCCCAAACGATCTGCATCAAAACCTGCCTGTGCAAAGCGGCGCAAAATTTGCCGCTCGGCGCTTGGCGCATCAATTTGGATGGCAAATTGCGTCAGGTACCAGTGCAGCCAGCCCGCATAATCGCGCGGGGTGGCCCGCGCGCGCTGAAACGCACTTGCAAAGTCGTCAGGGTCTAGCAGCGTTTCGGCCAAGGGCGCATAGTCGGCGGCGCCGCAGATAATGGCGGGCTTGCCATGCAGAAACCCTTCGATGGCGGCGGCAGAGTTGATCGACACCGTGACATCGGCGGCGGCCAGCAGGTCATGCACATGCGCCTCGGCGAGGTGAATGTGCAGCCCTGCCGCCTGCGCCTCGGCCACAAGCGCGCGGCCCTGATCTTCGAACAGCGGATGCGGTTTGACCAGAACGGGCCGCCCACCCGCCCCGCGCGCCGCCGCTTCGATAATCTCGGTTTCCAGATAGTAATGCTGGCCATAGCGTTGCGGCGCAGGGCCTTGCAAAAACACAGCAATCGCCCCCTGCGGCAAATCACTGCGCGGGTCGGGCTGTGTGTGGCGTGCGCGGCGCCCGTCTTTGAAATGACGTTGCAACTGCGCGAAAAAGCGGTCTGCCTCTTGGGTATTGGCAGGCAGGTCAGGCAGCAGCGGCCCCCGAGCAGCGGCATCCTTGGCAGATGTAATCCCCAGAGGGTTCAAATGCCAAAACCCCGTCAGATAGGCCAAATTGCTGTTCAGCCAGCCCGTCCCGCGTGAATTGCCGCTTTCTACAATGTGCAAATCGCCATCGCCCTTTGAAAGGTCAGGCGGCAGGCGCCCGTGGATCGGCGCGCGCAATTCGACCTTGCCACCACGCGCGGTGATGATGTCGTCAATGTATTTGAACATGACAAGCCGCTGCGCTTTGCGATAGCGGTCGTGATAGCGCGGCTCTAGGTGCAAGATCACACGCGCGGGCATTGCACCTATCCCCGCGTTAGGCGCGCGGCGACCACCGCCTCGGCCTGCGCCAAGGCATCCGCGATGGTCAGCGTCGAGGTGTCCAGCACGACGGCATCGCTCGCCGCCCGCAGCGGCGCATCCGCCCGCCCCATATCGCGCGCATCGCGGGCCATCACCTCGGCCAAGACCTGCGCCGCATCGCCGCCCACCTCAAGCCAGCGGCGATGCGCGCGCACCTCTGCGCTGGCCGTGACAAACAGCTTTACCTCGGCCTCGGGGCAAATCACCGTGCCAATATCGCGCCCGTCTAAAATCGCGCCACCTTGGCGGCGGGCAAAAACGCGCTGAAACTCTAGCAAAGCTGCGCGCACCTGCGGGATCGCGGCCACGCGGCTTGCCGCCTCGCCCGCCGCCATGCTGCGCAAATCACCGCGGGCCAGATCGTCGGCAGTTAGGCTTTGCGCCGCCAGAACCGGATCGCCCCCCTTTGCCCCGACAGCGCGATACAGCAGCCCCGTGTCCAAATGCGCAAAGCCAAACCGCGCGGCCAGCGCCCGCCCGATTGTGCCCTTGCCCGCAGCAGCAGGCCCATCAATGGCAACAGTGAACTGCATCCAAACCGCCCAATTTCAACTGTCTAGTTTTCGAGGGGCTTCTGGCGGATAAGCATAAGCGTTTGACCAAATCATGCCGCCTTCTTCCTGCACATCGCCCACGGGGTCTTCTTCATCAAACTCGAACTCATAGGCATCAAAAGGAAAGGCCGATGTATCGACCATCCCCTCAATTCCCTGCACAAGCAATTCATGCGCCGCGCAGTCCGATAGCAGCATCGCCAGCGCCTCGGCTGCAGTGGGGGCCGCGATGACGGCCAACTGATAGTGCCCCGCATAGTCGCCTTCATCTTCGTCGGCCCATTCAGGATCGAACAGATCAAGGCAGGCCGCGAAAACACCCACAGGCGGGCCATCGGCAGGGTCGGGTTCGAAGAGATGCGGTTCAGACACACAAATCTCGCCCGCCTCTTCGGCGGTTTGCACCATCGCGTCGATATCCACCTCAAAGGGCAGCATGTCATCGTCGAAATGCTCGGCCAGCCCCGCATGCAGCACCCGCATCAACGCCAGCCCATGCCCCGCAATGGATGCGTTCAGCGCGTCCAGCGCCTCGGCCAAATCATCCGCCGTCAGCACAAACATGCGCGCCTCGCCGCCATAAACCTCGCCCTCTTCCGATTGGTTAGGCCCATCGGGATCAAACAGTTCAACAGCGGCGAAATAGACGGGCATAGCGGAGCTTTCGGTTAGGTGTCGTCGCGCAGGGTTGCACCCAGCGCAGTCATCAGCGGGGTGAAAATCGGAAAGGATGTGGCAATCGGGCTGGCATCATCCACCGAGACAGGGGCCTTAGCCGCCATGCCGCAAATCAGGAAAGACATCGCAATGCGGTGATCCAAATGCACCGCTGCCCGCGCACCGCCTGGCACACCGCCCGCGCCCATGCCATGCACAATCAGCGTATCGTCGTCTTCCTCAATACGCACGCCGCAGGCCTCAAGTCCGCGCGCCATCGCGTCAATGCGGTCAGATTCCTTGACCCGCAATTCCTTGACCCCGCGCATCACTGTCTTGCCCGTGCTGAACGCCGCCACAACCGACAGGATTGGATATTCGTCAATCATGCTGGGCGCACGTTCGGGCGGCACTTCAACGCCCTTCATCGCGCCCGAAAAGCGCACGCGCAGATCGGCGACAGGCTCGCCCCCCTCGCTGCGCGGGTTCATAAATTCAATATCGGCTCCCATTTCGACAAGGGTGATATACAGACCGTTGCGCGTTAGGTTTTGCGACACACCGGGCACAGTGATGTCCGATCCTTCCACTATCAACGCCGCGCAAGTGGGAAAGGCCGCGCTGGAGGGATCGCGCGGCACCGCCACGCTTTGCGGTTTCAACTCGGGCTGGCCGATAAGAGTGATCACATGCCCTTCGCCCGTCTTGGCCACATCCAGCTTTGCGCCAAAGCCCAAAAGCATCCGTTCGGAATGGTCGCGCGTCGGCTCGCGTTCAATCACCACTGTCTCGCCGCGCGCGGCCAGCCCCGCCAGCAATACGGCAGATTTCACCTGCGCGCTGGCGACGGGCAAGGCATAGCGCACGCCCACCGCGTTTTTTGCGCCCACCACCGTCATTGGCAGCCGCCCACCCGTGCGCCCATAGGCCTGCGTGCCAAACAGCGACAACGGGTCTGTTACGCGCCCCATTGGCCGTTTGCGCAAACTCGCATCTCCCGTGAAGGTCGCGGTGATCGGCGTGCTAGCCATCGCCCCCATAATCAGCCGCACCCCCGTGCCCGAATTGCCGCAATCAATCACATCAACAGGTTCTGAAAACCCGCCCACACCCACGCCGCGCACCGACCACGCCCCTTGCCCATGCTGCACCACCTCGGCCCCAAAAGCGCGCATGGCCTTTGCCGTATCCAGTACGTCCTGACCTTCCAAAAGCCCAGTGATCGTGGTTTCCCCCACTGCCATCGCGCCAAAAATCAGCGCGCGGTGCGAGATGGATTTATCCCCCGGAACCAACGCCTCGCCCTTCAACGGCCCCGATTTATGGGCGATCATTGGCTGTGCTTGACCATGTGCAGACATCGTATTCCTCATTCGCTTTGCGCCCTGATAGCGCAAGGCGCAGGCAGGGTCTAGCACGGCCACCCTATTACAGATCGCCGGCTTTCATATTGGCACAAATATCCAATTCCGCCCTAAGCCGCGCGCGCAAAGGTCAGGTAATGGGGCACCCGCCCTTCGCGCAGGGCCTTTTGCTCGTATCGGGTGGGTAGCCAATCGCCCCAAGCCGTGCTGCCTTGCCCTACCAAGTCAAACCCCGCCAGCGGCACCTCTTCCAGCGTTTGGCGCACGTAATCGGGAATATCGGTCGCCACGCGCAATTCGGCCCCTTTGGCCATCACGCGCGCCAAAGCGTTCAAATATTCAGGCGTTACAAAACGGCGGCGATGGTGGCGCGCCTTGGGCCACGGGTCGGGGTAGTTCAAGAAGGTTTTCTGAATAATCCCTGCAGGCAACACCTCGAACAAGTCGCGCACATCGCCGGGGTGAATGGCCAGATTTTGCAGATTATGCTGGCGCACGCGGCCCAGCAGCATGGCGATGCCGTTCACAAAAGGCTCGCAGCCGATCAGGCCAATTTCAGGATAGCGCGCGGCCATATGCACCAGATGCTCGCCCCCGCCAAAGCCAACTTCTAGCCACAGCGGCCGCTCGCCAAAACGGGCAAGGTCGACTGGCCCGCGCGCGGGGTTATCGTCCCGCGTCACGCCGCCCAGCGTCAGCGCGTCCAAATCCTGCGCCAGATAATCCTTTTGCGACGTGCGCAGTGTCTTGCCGCGAATCCGCCCGTAAAAATTGCGCCGCTCGGGTGTGGGGAAAATGCTGTCTGTCATGCGCCTGCCGTTACTGCGCGGCAGGCAAAGGGTCAAGCTGTTCAAAATTGCAGGATTTCCCCCTTGCCTTTGCATGCGCTGAAAAATACCACTGTGCCCGCCGATATGCTGCCGCATTTCAAGGGTTTAGTCTGGGTGTTTTGATGCGATTTCCCTTTGTCTTTCTTGCTTTGTTGATGCTGCTGCTGCCAGCCCTTGCCGCCCCCGCACAGGCGCAATCTTTGGCCAAATCCGCGCGAAAGCTGGTCAATCAGGTGGTCGGTGATACCACGCCCGGCCTTGGTGTTTTGGTCACAAAAGGCGGCGAGGTGCTGCTGCTGGGCGGCTACGGCTTTGCCGACACGGGCGATGAAACCCCTGTCACGCCGCAGTCCATTTTCGATTTGGCTTCGGTGTCCAAGGAAATGACAGCGCTCGCCGCGCGCATGCAAATCGAAGACGGGCTTTACAGCGAAGACACCCCAATTGCCGAAATTCTGCCAGTTTTGGCAGGTATCGACAGCCCCCGTCCCATCACTGTGGGCGATCTTATTCATCACATGTCAGGCCTGACCGATTACTTAAGCTGGGACGATTACGGCAACGACACCCCCAATGCCGCGGTGCTGGACTGGCTGGCAGATCAGCCGCTGGACCATGACCCCGGCGAAACCTTTGACTATTCCAACACAGGCTATCTGACCTTGGGCGCGCTGGTCGCCGCCGCCGATGGGGCGGATGATTTGGCGCAGGTTTTGCACGCCCGCATCTGGGGGCCCTTGGGAATGGATGACACGGCCTTGCCAAACCCCGCCGATGCCGGCCGCCGTGTGACAGGGTATGATGGCACGGGCGGCGATTTTGACGTGGTGATGGACCCAAACGTCGCGCAGGGCGATGGTAATGTCTTTACCACATTAGAAGATTTGGCGCGATACGAGGCTGCGCTGGCCAGCGGTCGCCTGCTGCAAGATACTGCGGCCCTGTTTGCCGAAGGGCAATTTGATAACGGCAGGCCCGTGCGCGACGATGACGACATCGGCTATGGCTATGGCTGGCAAGTCTATCAGGCAGACGGCCAAAGCTATGCCGCCCATTCGGGCAGTTGGACGGGCACATCCACCTATTACCTGCGCAACCTAAGCACGGGCGTGTCGGTTGTTCTGCTGGCCAATGGCGAGGCGGCGGATTTGTGGGAATTGGCGGATGAGATTGAGGCGGAAGTGTCGGAATGAAAAAAAGGCGAGGTTTCCCCCGCCTTTTTCGTTCTACCTAGCGGACTTAAACCGCCTTCTTGATCGCTTCGACCAAATCCGTCCGCTCCCAGCTAAAGCCGCCGTCGGCTTCGGGCGCGCGGCCAAAGTGGCCGTAGGCGCTGGTGCGGGCATAGATCGGGCGCGTCAGGCCCAGCTGCGTGCGGATGCCGCGCGGGGTTAGGTCCATTGCGGTTGCCACGGCGCGTTCAATCGCCGCGTCTTCGACTTTGCCCGTGCCATGCGTGTCGACATAAATCGACAGGGGCTTGGCCACGCCAATCGCATAGGAAATCTGGATCGTGCAGCGGTCGGCCAAATCAGCCGCAACCACGTTTTTCGCCAGATAGCGCGCGGCATAGGCGGCCGAGCGGTCAACCTTGGTGGGATCCTTGCCCGAAAACGCGCCGCCGCCATGCGGTGCCGCGCCGCCGTAGGTGTCTACGATAATCTTGCGGCCTGTCAGGCCCGCGTCGCCGTCTGGCCCGCCAATCACGAAGGTGCCCGTTGGGTTCACATGCCATTCGGTTTTCTTGGTGATCCAACCTTCGGGCAGAATTTCACGGATATAGGGTTCGACAATACCGCGAATCACTTTGCTGGTCTGGCGCTTGCTGGTGTGCTGAGTGGACAGCACGATCGAGGTCACTTCGACAGGCTTGCCATTGGCATAGCGCAAACTTAGCTGGCTTTTCGCATCCGGCCCCAGCGTCGGCTCTGCCCCCGATTTGCGCACTTCGGCCAAGCGGCGCAAAATGGCGTGGGCGTATTGGATAGGGGCGGGCATCAGTTCAGGCGTCTCGCGGCAGGCATAGCCGAACATGATCCCCTGATCGCCCGCGCCGTCACGGTCAACGCCTTGGGCGATATGCGCCGATTGTTCGTGCAAGTAATTGTGAACCTTGATCTTTTCCCAATGGAATTTCTTTTGCTCATAGCCAATGTCGCGCACACAGTCGCGCACGATGCCTTCTACGCGTTCGACCATCGCTTTGGTCGCTTCCTTGGTGGACAGGCCCACTTCGCCGCCGACAACCACGCGGTTGGTGGTGGCAAAGGTTTCGCAGGCCACGCGGGCGTTGGGTTCTGCGGTTAGGAAAGCATCTAGAACGGCGTCCGACACACGGTCGCACAACTTATCAGGATGTCCTTCGGAAACGGATTCCGAAGTGAAGGTATAATCTTGTCTGCTCATGGGGTCTTGCTCCAATATTTACTCTGCGCACGTCAGGAAGCCGTTGTGCCAGATTGGTCTGCGCTAAGGCCAAAAGGCCGGCGCGTCAATATCTGCGTTGTTTTCTGCGCAACAAGGCCAGCGCAGCGCCGCCCGCCAGCAACACCAGCACAGGCCATTCGCCAAGGCTGGCATAGGGGGTGATCGGCAGCGGCGCAGGCAGCACAGTGTCTAAATGCGCCTCTTGTCCGAACGGCAGATCGGCGCGCAGCCGCCCCCGCGCATCATAAACGGCGGTCACGCCTGTATTGGCCACCCGCACCATAGGCAGGCCCTGTTCGATGGCGCGCAGGCGCGCTTGGGCGGCGTGTTGGAACGGGCCTGTCAGCGTGCCAAACCACGCGTCATTGGTGATGTGCAGCAGCCAACTGGGGCGCGCATCCGCGCGCAGGTCTTGGGGAAACACCGCCTCGTAACAGATCAGCGGCATCACTTTGCCAAATTGGCCAAGATCAATCACCGAAGGGCCAGCGCCCGCCGTATAGCCGTTGCCCAGTTGCGCGGCAAAGGCCGAAAGGCCAAACCAATCATAGGCCGTATCACCAAAGGGGATGTATTCGCCAAAGGGCACAAGATGATGCTTGTCATAAAGCGCCAGTTCCGCCCCTGCTGCATTCAGCACCGACAGGCTGTTATAGCCCAAATCGCCCGTAATCCGCTGGCGGCCATAGATCAGCGTCGCCCCTTTGGCGGCGCGCGCCAAGTCGGCGGGGATATCGGGGTTGTATTCCTGCAAATAGGGCAGGGCGGTTTCGGGCCAGATGACGATGTCGGGGGTGGGGGTGGCCGTGGTCGCGCGGATCAGGCGATCATAGAACACTTGGGCCTGCGCCTCGTCCCACTTCAGCGATTGCGCGGCATTGGGCTGCACCAAACGCAGGGTGACATTGGTGTCGACGGGCATCGGCTGGGCCAATGTCCACAGGCCCATGCCCCAGACCACGGCCAGCAGCAACGCCGCCCCAACTCGCCCCCATATCGCCCCTGCAGCAAGGCCCGCGGCCAGCAGCGTGGTCAGTAATGTCAGCCCATTTGGGCCAATCAGGGCGGCCCATTGCGCGGCGGGCGTGGCAATCCAGATATGGCCCAGCAGCGCCCAAGGAAACCCTGTCAGCACATAGCCGCGCGCCAGTTCCGCGCCGGAAAGCGCCAGTGCCAGCCCCAAGGCAGGGCGCGGCGCGCGCAATCCTGCCCACGCCGCCAGCGCCCAAAACAGTGCAAGGCCAAAGCCCATCAGCAGCAGCGCAAAAGGGGCCATCCACGCGTAGGTATCCGCCTCGACCAAAAAGGGCGAGATGATCCACGACAATGCCGCGCAGAAATAGCCCGCCCCGCCCAGCCATGCCGCCCAAACTGCGGCCCCGCGCACGCGCTGCGCCAAAATCAGCGCAAAAAGCCCCGCCAGCGCAGGCAGCGAAAGAAACCACAGATCAAACGGCGCTTGGCCTGCCGCCGCGATCACGCCAAGGCAAAACGCCCCCAGCCCACGCCGCCACGACACGGGCTGGCCGCGCCGCGCCATCAGGCACCCTCATTTTCGCCGCTTTTGGCAGCTGGTGCCCCAAAGCCCGGAAGGCGCACGCGCAAACGCTTAATGCGGCGGGGGTCGGCGTCGACCACCTCGAACTCGGCCCCGCTTTCATGCGGCACAATCTCGCCGCGCACGGGCACGCGGCCCACACGCACAAAAACCAAACCGCCCAACGTGTCGATGTCATCGTCATCATCGCCCGAACGCAGGGTCATGCCAATCGCCGCCTCGAATTCATCCAAGGGCGCAATGGATTGGGCGATATAGACCCCTTCTTTTTCCTGCTTCCACAGCAGGCCCTCGTCTTCGTCATGCTCGTCTTCAATCTCGCCGATGACGGTTTCGATCAGGTCTTCGATGGTGACCAGCCCATCGACCCCGCCATATTCGTCGATCACCAGCGCCATATGCACGCGGTCGCGCTGCATTTTTTGCAGCAAAACGGCGGCGGGCATAGACGGCGGCGCATACAGAACGGGGCGCAGCAGCTTTTTCAGCGAAAACCGCGGCCCCGCGCCAAAGCCGTGCTGCAAGGCCAAATCTTTCAGCAATACAAGCCCTTGCGGATGATCCAGCGTGCCTTTGTAGACGGGTAGACGCGAAAAGCCGTGGGTGCGAAACGCTTCGACCAAGGCGTCTTTGTCGATGTCTAGGGGAACGGCGGCAATATCGGCCTTTGGGATGGACACATCATCCACCCGCAGGCGGCGCAGGTTAGACAATCCCAGCGCGGCCATGCTGGGCCCTGTATCTTGCGCGCCTGGCTTGGGGGCGGTGCTGTCGGCATCGTCCCTGCCGCCTGCGCCAAGTGCGCCAAAGATGCGGCCCAATATTCCGCGTCCCTGCGCCTCGTAATTTGAACCTTCGTCGTCTGCTGTGCTGCCTAAATCGTCGCTGCTACTGCCCATTTGTCCTTGTCCAACTGGTTGAAATTGCCCTGCTATTCTGGGCTGTCTTCGGCCATATAATAGGGGTCTGGCAGGCCCAGCCGCGCCATGATGCGCGTCTCGACCGCCTCCATCAGATCGCCGTCAGCGTCCCTTATATGGTCAAATCCTAAAATATGCAAAACGCCATGCACGATCAGATGGGTGATGTGATTTTTTGGCAGTTTGCCGCTTGCCCGCGCCTCGGCATGGCAAGTGTCATAGGCGATGGCGATATCGCCCAAATGATCAGGGTCATCGGTGCTGCCCGCTTGCGGCGCATCGGGCATTGCGCCCGCCACCTCTGCGCCGCGCTCTTGCGATGGCCAGCTTAGCACATTGGTCGGGCTGGGCTTGCCGCGAAAATCGGTGTTCAGCGCCGCGATGCGCCCATCATCGCAGCCCATCACACACAGGGTAAAACCCGTGGCGCGCAGCCCCAGTTCGGCAAAGGTCGCACGTGCAGCAGTTTGTGCCAAATCGTGCAGCCCTGCCGCATCCCAGCGGTCATCTTCGATGACAACGTCAACAAAATCTTCCATGCCGCGCCTTAGCCCATCTTGGCCCGCGCCTCAACCACTCTGCGCGTCAACCACCCTGCGCTTCGTCGGTCTCATAGGCTTCGATGATGCGGGCAACCAGCGGGTGGCGCACCACGTCTTTCGAGGTGAAATAGTTGAACGTCACGCCTTTGACGCCTTTCAAAATCCGCTCTGCCTCGGCCAAACCCGACGGCACGCCGCGCGGCAAATCAATCTGGCTGCGATCCCCCGTAATCACCATGCGGCTGCCAGTGCCAAGGCGCGTGAGGAACATTTTCATCTGCATCGCCGTGGCATTTTGCGCCTCGTCCAACACGACAAAGGCATTTGACAGCGTGCGCCCGCGCATAAAGGCCAAGGGCGCGATTTCGATACGCTTTTCCTCCATCAACTTAGCCAGTTGTTTTTGCGGCAAAAAGTCGTTCAGCGCATCGTATAGCGGCTGCATATAGGGGTCGATCTTTTCCTTCATATCGCCGGGAAGAAAGCCCAAACGCTCGCCCGCCTCGACGGCAGGGCGTGACAGGATGATCTTTTCCACCGCGCCAGAAACCAGCATCGTCACCCCAACGGCGACGGCAAGATAGGTTTTGCCCGTGCCCGCAGGCCCAATGCCAAAGCCAAGTTCGTTTGCAAACAAGTTGGCGACATAGGTTTTCTGCGCCTCGGTGCGCGGCTCGACAGATTTTTTGCGGGTGCGCAATTCTACGCCGCCGCCACCCGCAAACATTTCAATTTGCTCGCTGCTATCGGGCATCAGCACATCGGGCAGGGGTTTGCCCATCCGCATCGCGGCATCAATATCGCCCGCCTGCACATCCCGCCCGCCTTCCAGCCGCGCGTATAGCCCGCGCAGCACCGCCGAGGCCTGTTCTCGCGCGCCCTTATCGCCGATCACCGCCAGCCGATTGCCCCGCCTTAAGATATGCACCCCCGCCTGATGTTCGATCTGCGCCAAGTTGCGGTCAAATTCGCCGCACAGGCTGATCAACAGTCGATTGTTGGGAAATTCGAGGAGTGTTTCAACCAGATCCTCTGGGGCTTTCGGGGGGGTCAGCGCGCTGATGCCCATTGCGTCTCCTTATGGGTTATGGGGCGACATAAAAGAAGTGTGTGTCCCTGCCGCCCATCTGGCAAGAACTATTTCCAAAGCTACCCCATATTTTGATAAGATTTCGCGGTAGGGGCACAATCTTGTGCACGTCTTGAAAAATTTCTGCGGGGCAAAGACATAAGCCGCGCCTGATATGGGCGCGGCTTATGACCCACGAAGGTGGTTAGCCCAACTTAATTGCCGTAATATCCTGCAGGCACTTGGGCGGCCGTTGTCGTGGTTGTTGTTGTGACAACGCCCCCGGTCACGAAGCGGCCCTTAACCCAATCCTTGCGATTCGAACGGCCATCGGTCTGGTAATTGCCCAGCACTGTGCCGGGCGGATAGGCGTTGTTACAGATCGGCAGGCCGGAAACGGGGTCGAAACGGCGGCCCGAATAGCCTTCGATACCATCATCGATCAGCCAACCTTGGCACCCATCGGGATCGTAGACGATGGCCGCCTCGCCATCGCGCAGAACGCCGCGATCTACAAACCCGCGGTCAATCGGCGCGGCGATCAGCGAATTTGGCCCAGCATATGGGCGCAGCTCATCCGTGCAAGCTGATAGCACCAAAGCGGCCAATGGAAGCTTGGTTAGCAAGAGTGTTTTTGTCATTTTGGCCATATCCATCACCACCGATAGCACACGATTTCAACGCGGCGATTGCGCTGCATATTGGCGGCGGAATCGTTTGGCGCAACAGGCTGCCGTTCGCCAAAACCGATTTCGCGTTCGATCACAGCGCCAACGGATCTGCCGACATCTGCAACCGCGCGGGCCCGTCTTTGCGACAGGTTGATGTTGTATTCATCCGATGCGCGCGCGTCGGTGTGCCCGTAAACCGCATAGCCAAACGCGCCAGCACTTTGGAAAAATTGCTGCAAATAGGCACGGCCTTGATGGGTCAAATGCGCAGAATCAGTGGCAAACAACTGGTCGGTGTTTTGCACCATGCAAGTGTTACGCTTGATGCAAACCGGCTTGCCCGTTTTAGGGTTCACGCGGTCAAGCATGTAACCTTCAACGCCGCCGTCCGCCCACCAGTGCATACAACCGTCGTTGTCCACCCAGATACCCCAATCAATCCGACCAGACGACGAAGGTGCCGATTGGGCATTGGCGCTATAGGCCGACATAAAGGACATGACCACCGCAAAGGCGGCAATCAGAAGGTAATTAACTTTGGAAAGTTTCAGCACTTTCGCTTGCTCCCCACACGCTTGGCAGAAGTGTATGACCCTGTTTTGACGCGAAGGGGGCGGCGATGTAAAGCAGATTCTGGCAAAACCGTGGCGCGATTGCCCTAGTGTTGCCACAATTTCAACCTGAACCGCGCGGGCTGGGCGCATTGTTTCCAAATTGGCGCGAATACATTGGAGTTTTCAATGCGCCGCCTAGCCTACCCGCACGCCTTTCAAAGAATTTGTCACTGATTCCGTGATCTTAACTCGCACCAATTCACCGATCTTGCCATTTGGGTCATTCACATGCACCGCGTGCAAATGATCTGATTTCCCAACCATCTGGCCCGCAAACCGCCCTGATTTTTCGTAAATGACGCCCACTTCGCGGCCAACCATGGCATGTTGCGCGGCCTGTTGCTGCGATGTCAAAAGGGCCTGCAATGTTTGCAGGCGCGAATCGGCTAGAGCGCTGTCAATTTCGGGTTTTTCGGCCGCAGGCGTGCCAGGGCGGGCAGAGTATTTGAACGAATAGGCCGCCCCAAAACCGACCGCGCGAATCAGTGCCAATGTATCGGCAAAATCGGCATCGGTTTCGCCCGGAAATCCCACGATGAAATCGGACGACAGCAAAATATCGGGCCGAACCGCACGGATGCGCGCGATCAGGTCAATATATTGTGCGGCGGTATGTTTGCGGTTCATCGCCTTCAGAATTCTGTCAGATCCTGATTGCACGGGCAGGTGCAGATAGGGCATCAATTGCGGCAAATCCCCGTGCGCGGCGATCAGATCGTCGCCCATGTCATTGGGGTGCGATGTGGTATAGCGCAGCCGCAGCAGTCCATCGATCCCCGCCATTTCGCGCAGCAGCCCTGCAAGGGTTATATCCCCTTTTGGCCCCGCACCGTGATAGGCATTCACGTTTTGGCCCAGCAAGGTGATATCGCGAACGCCGCGGTCTACCAGCGCGCGCGCCTCGTCCAAAATGCGCGCAGCAGGGCGCGACACCTCGGCACCGCGCGTATAGGGCACCACGCAAAAGGCGCAAAACTTGTCGCAGCCTTCTTGCACGGTCAAAAACGCCATCGGCCCACGCGCTGCGCGCAATTTCGGCAGATTGTCGAATTTGTCTTCGGGGGGAAAGTCTGTGTCCATATGCTGGCCGCCGCCCTGCGCCGCCCGCGCCATCGCAGGCAGGCGGTGATAGGCTTGCGGCCCCACAACCATATCAACCTGCGGAGCGCGGCGCAAAATCTCGGCACCCTCTGCCTGCGCGACGCAGCCCGCCACGCCGATTTTCAAATCGGGCTTGTCCTTTTTCAGCTTACGCAACCGACCCAAATCTGAATACAGCTTTTCGCTGGCCTTTTCGCGGATATGGCAGGTGTTGATCAGCACCATGTCTGCCGCCTCGGCGCTGTCCACGCTTGTGTAACCCTCGCCGCCCATCGCCTCGGCCATCCGCTCGCTGTCATAGACATTCATCTGGCAGCCATAGGTCTTGATAAACAGCTTTTTGCCTGCCTGTTCTGGGGCAGGGCTGGGCGCGGTCTGGGTAAGATTTGGCTGGGTCATTGCGGGCGGCCTTTATGGGTTGGGCAGGCTTTACACGCTTTGCCCCCACCGCTGCAACTGCTGCGCAAACGGGGCTTGCCAAAAGGGGGCGGTTAACCCCATCTTTACCACGCCGCGCAGAAGGTGATGGCAAAAGGGCAGACCATGCGTTTTTTTAGTCTTGAGCAGTTCTTGAACGAAGCAAAACCGCTTTTGGCCAAAGGGCCGATTGCGGTGGTTCTGGCCGAGGATGAGGTCGAGGTTGACACAACGCTGCGCCACTATCTGGATATCGGATTTGCGCCCGTTATTTTGCTGGCCCCCGCCGAATTGAACCTATCTGCCGAGGTTGAGGCAAAGGTGCAACGGATAAACACCGATGTGTTTGCCACGGGCGCCTTGACCCGCGCCGTCAACGCCCTGATCGCGGCCGCGCCGAATGTGTGGATTTATTACGGCTTTAACGCCGAATATCTGTTCTATCCCTTTGCCGAAACCCGCAAAATTGGCGAGATGTTGTCGTTTCACACGGAAGAGCGGCGCGAGGCGCTGATCAGCTATGTGATTGATATATACGCGGAAAACCTGACCGATTTCCCTAATGCCGTGTCACTGGAAACCGCACATTTGGACAGTGCAGGCTATTACGCCCTTGCCCGCGAAGACCCCGCCAACAACTGGGCCCACCGCGACAGGCAGATGGATTTTTACGGCGGTCTGCGCTGGCGGTTTGAGGAATATGTGCCTTGGACGCGCCGCAGAATCGACCGCATCGCGCTGTTTCGTGCCAAACCCGGTTTGACACTGCGCGAGGATTTCACCCTGTCTGACGAGGAAATGAACACCTACGCCTGCCCGTGGCACAATAATTTGACCACGGCCATCGCTTCGTTTCGCACGGCCAAAGCATTGCGTGCCAACCCCGGATCGCGGTTTGCGATCAACACGTATCTGTGGCAAAACTCGGTTCGGTTTGAATGGCACAGCCAACAGTTGATGGATTTGGGCCTGATGGAGCCGGGGCAATGGTTCTAAAATGGGGCGTGGGCTGGGTGTAACCCTGATGCGCTTTTCGCGCAGCGCAGCGGCCATTTGCGCATAAGCCCCTTGCAATCTAGCGGCGGCTCGGGTCTGCTGCACCGCGATGCAGGTCATGGTCTGAATAAGGCCGTGGCCTTATTGTTTGAAATTTGTCCCAAGGATGGGGAGCTATGGAAAAAATTCCAATGACACGGCGCGGATTTGTGGCGCTGGACGAAGAGTTGAAGCATTTGAAATCGGTGGAACGTCCCGCCATCATTCGCGCCATTTCCGAGGCGCGCGAGCATGGCGATTTGTCGGAAAACGCCGAATATCATTCTGCCCGTGAAAAACAAAGTTTCATCGAGGGCCGCATTAAAGAGCTAGAGGCGCTGATTTCGCTGGCCGAGGTGATTGATCCGACCAAACTGTCGGGCACCATCAAATTCGGCGCGACGGTTGATCTGGTGGATGAAGACAGCGGCGAGGAGAAAACCTTTCAGATCGTCGGCGAAAGCGAGGCAGATATCGAACGCAACCTGCTGAACATCCGCTCGCCCTTGGCGCGGGCGCTGATTGGCAAAGATACGGGCGATTCGGTAGATGTGGTGACGCCAGGCGGCAAGCGTAGCTATGAGATTATCGCAATTCGCTTTCAATAGCGGGGCCAAATCGGCTAGTGTGACAGGGAATTTTGGATAGGTTTTATGAAGCAGGTCAAGGTTAGACCACTGGATTTGGGGCAGTTCCCAACGCGGATGCGAAGCAAACCCTTGGCAAATTCTGCCGAATGGGTGGCTGGTGCGCTGGCCGTGATTTGGGTTGCGGCGGTGCTCAGCTATACACTGTCGTTGCCTGCAGGCACCCAAGCCGCGCCCAGTGTTTTGCTAACCCTTGTGGTGCTGTTCTTGCCGATCACGCTGATTTTCGGTGTGCTGATCACCTTGCGATCTGTGCGCGCCCTGCGGGCCGAAGCGGCGCGGCTGCAATCCTCGGTCGATGCGATGCGAAAGGCTTATTTGGCGGGGCAGGGGCATTTGGACCCCGGCGCGCAGCCTTTGGTCGCGCGTAAACTGGAAGAGATTGCCGAACAAACTCAGCAAACCCGCGCCGCTGTGGCCAGCATCGCAGCGCAGGCAGGGCAACATCCCAGCGCGCGGGCCGTGCCGCAAAACCGCGCGCCCGTCATGCCGCAGCCGCCTGCGCAAGCGCGGCCGGAAGAGCCTGCTTTGGCGCTGAACACGCCACCTGAACCCGCAGGCCCGCCCCTCTCGGTCGAAGATTTCATCCGTGCGATGAACTTTCCCGATGGCCCAGATGATAGCGCGGGCTTTGCTGCGATGCGGGCAGCTTTGGGCAACCGCGACATCGCCAAACTGATCCGCGCTGCCCAAGATGTGCTGACGCTGCTATCGCAAGACGGCATTTATATGGACGATCTAAAACACGATCCCGCAGCCCCCGATCCGTGGCGGCGCTTTGCGCGGGGCGAAAGGGGGCGGGCAGTTTCGGCCTTGGGCGGGGTGCGTGACCGCTCTGCCTTGGCGCTGTCGGTGGGACGTCTGCGCAACGATCCGGTGTTCCGCGATAGCGCGCATCATTTTCTGCGCGCCTTTGATCGTTGCCTGACCGAATTTGAACCCAATGCTGAAGATGCCGATCTGGCCGCTTTGGCCGCCACCCGCACCGCCCGCGCCTTTATGCTTTTGGGCCGCGTTCTGGGAACGTTTGACTAGGCAAATCACGCAGCATCGTCACCGTGCCCGCAAAGCCAAAGGCATAGCGCAACGCGCCAATGCTGCGCTGGCCCGACACCTGAAATCCGTGACGTAGGTAAAACGCCTTGGCACGCCAGTTGCCGTTCACCACCTCTAGCTGCAGCGCGTGATAGCCCGCGTCACTGGCATAGGCGCAGGCCGCATCCAATAGCTGCGCGCCAATGCCTTGCCCGCGATAGGATGGCGCCACGCAAAATCCATCCACCGCCATGATCCCGATTGAAACGGGCGCGCCATTACCCACCAATGTCAGCAAGGGCAATCGCCACAGGCTGCTGGCCCAGCCATAAACGCGGCGAAAATCCTGCGATGTGCCGCCTGCAAAGCTGCTATTTTGGCCCGCATAGCCGACAATCCCCACAAGCTCGCCCGCGTGAACAGCGCTAAAACATTGGCCCAGTTGCAGCACGCTTTCGATATAGCGCCGCGCCCGTGCGGGTGGCCCCATCACAGGGCCAAGCTTGCCGCCAAAGGCCTGCCAATAGAGATCCGCCGCCGCAGCGCGGTGGGCCTCGTCCAAGCCGTGGGTGATGGCCAGCGTCATACGGCGCGGCCCAATAGGCCCGCAAAACCTGCGCCCAAAATCCAACCCTCCTCGCGCGCAATCGCCGCGGGCAGCGCCAACATCTGCGCCCAGACATCGGCAGGCTGGCGCAAAAATGCCTGCGCCAGCAGCCGCACCTGCACTGCGTCTTTGATTGCCCTTTGGTCTTGCGCCAGTGCGCGCTGCACTGCGGGCGATAAAAGCGATGGGTAAACCTCGGCCAAAACCACATCCGAGAGGGTGGCATCAAACGGCCAAACGCTGACCCCGCGCAGCGCTGCAAGCCGCGCGATCATCGGCAGTCCCATCAGGCTTTGGCTGCCGACACTGCCCGTTGTATACAGTTTCCACACGGGTTGGGCGCTGGGCACGGCGCGGTCAATCGCGCGGCGTTCGGCAAAGGGCAGGGCGCTGTAATCCACCGTTTTGCGGGCGGGCAAATGCGGCAAATCGCGCGCGGCTGGTCTGCCCCAAAACGGACCGCTCGCAAAGCGGGAATTGATCGCATTTGCCAAGTCAAAGCGGTTGTTGGCGTTATCCGCGCCGTCTTGAATATGGCCCACCAGATACTGCCAGACCGCCCGCGCATCGGCCTGCCCTGTCAGGGCCGCCGCAAACCCCGCAGGATAGCCAAAGGGAAAATCGCAGCCGATCAGCAGCCGCAACCCTTGCGCTTGCGCCGCCAAAATCTGCGCGCGCAGGTCTGCTTCTGCGGCAGCGCGGGTGCGGTGATAGCTGGCACTTAGACCTGCCCCATCCGCGCAGCCAATCCAGATCGCATCCGCCGCAGGCTTGGCAGGCGAGGGGGCCGATGCCGCCGACCAGTCGACAATCAAGATGCGGTCAAACCCGCGCAAGGTCGCACTCGGCCGCGATAAAATCTGCGATTTGGGCTGTGTTGTTTAGATCAAGGCGCGGCACGCACAGCGCGGGCAGGTCACCATCGGCGGCGACAGCGCGGATTGTGGGATCGCCCGGTTGGATCAATTCATGCCCGGCGGCGGCGCGCCACACTTCGATCTTGGGGTGGGCGTCGCGCTTATACCCTTCGACCAACACCAAATCGACAGGGGCCAGCCGCGCCAAAACCTGCGATAACGGCGGCTCGCCCGTGCGGTGTTCGACCAAAAGGGCAAAGCGGTTTGCCCCTGCCACAACCACCTCACGCGCGCCTGCCGCGCGGTGGCGAAAACTGTCCTTGCGGGGGTGATCTAAATCGACATCGTGATGCACATGCTTGATGGTCGACACCGACAGACCGCGCGCCACAAACTCTGCGACAAGGCGTTCCATCAGGCTGGTCTTGCCTGCGTTCTTCCAACCGATCACGCCGTAAACCTTCATGCCGCCCCCTGATGCGCCACGTTCAGCGCGGCCAATTCGCTGGGCGTGTTGATGTTGGCAAATTCCCGATCGTCGGCAAAGGGGGCTAAGGCAAGGGGATAGCGGGCGGCAAAATCCATCAGCTTTGGCTTTGCGCCCGATGCCAAAAAACCCGCCAGATCATCGGCCAATTTTACAGGCCACAGCCCAAACGTGCCATGCACACGCGCGCCCGTTTCTAACGCCCCACGTGCCAGCGCAATCGCCGCCGCTGGCGCGCTTTCTTGTGCCATGCGCAGGCGCGCAACCAAATCACACGGAAGATAGGGGCCATCCACGGGCACAGTTGCCAGCATATCTGCCCCGCCCGCACCCGCCCAGCGCAGCCCCGCCAAAATACCCGCCAAAGGGCCAAGCGCGGCCTCATCTGGCAAGACGGGGTAGGCCCCGCCAAACCGCGCTGCATCGCCATTGGCCGAAATTGCCATGCGTTCGATTTGGGGGGTAAAGCGCGCGCAGACATGGCCCAGCAGGTTTTGCCCCGAAAGCATCAACTGCGCCTTATCGACACCGCCAAAGCGTTGCCCCGTGCCCCCCGCCAGAATCACCCCGAAAATCCGCATCCGCGTTCCTTTAGGGCAAGGCATGTGTCAGGGCGTCAACCCTGCCGCGGCGATACCTTCCTTGTCATCCTTGTCAAGAAACCGCACGCCATGGGATTTGTCTGCCGTTTGGTCAGTGATTTTGCGGAACACGACATTGGGGTCTTCCCCAAAAGCTGCCGCCAAGACCTTTGGATAATAGGTCGCCCTAACCCGCTCGAACCCAGGGGTTTTGCTGAGAATCTGCGAAATTGAATTGGCGCAATTTGCTTTTGGCACAGCGCCGCGCGCCTTTACCGCCGCCAGCAATTCTTCGGCCACTTGGGGCGAGACTTTCAGCGTTTGACTGCGCACGTGGTAGGTGTCGCGCGCATGATAGTCGATATAGGCGTTCACCCAGCGCGGATTTGCACCAAACAGCACATCGCCGCGCTCTGGCATGGATTGCATTTTGAACGACCCCGCTGGGTCAAACAACACCGATTCCGATGCGTGGATCAACAATGCCGAATGTGCGCCCGCATCCGTGCGATTGCTGACCACGGTAAATAGGGTGATCGAGGGTGCCTCGGCCGAGGTGTAGCGCGCACGGGCAACCGCTGCATCGTCGGCATAGATATTATCTGCGCCGCAGGCAGCAAGCATCAAAAGGGCAACCGCAGCCAATGCGCGCAACATGGTTTGTCCAATTCTAAAAGGGGTTAGCCGTTGGCAAGCGCCAAGAAAACCAAAGTGCCCAGCGAAATCGCTGTGCCCCAGATCACAAAGCGGATGAACGTCGCAAAGGTTTTTTCCTGAACTGCTGTGTTCATTGATCCGTGCTTATGTTCGGCCATTACAAATTCCCTCAAGGCTAGAAACTCAAAACCGCATAAATCATCTGCGCGGCATTGTCACGCAGGCTGTGCGCTAATCTAGGCGGTAGATACAAAGTTTTTGTGAAGGCCCAATGTGCGGGCATCGGATGTTAAACTGATGCATCGCCGGCATCGCCGCCTTGCCAACCCGATTGCAGCAAAAACCCGATGCGCCGCGCAGGTGCGCCTTCGGTTTGGGCAGGCACGGCGCGCAGCATCACCGAAAGCTGCGAGATATGTTGCACAAGCTGGGTTTTTTGCCCTGCCTCATCGCGCCCGTAAAAGGTGATCAGATCAGGGTCGAAAAAGCCGATCCCTTCAATGCGCAAAACCCCTGCATCTGATGCGGCAAATCCCATCGCCACCTCGTGGCTGCTGTCCAGTTGCGATTCGAAGGTGCGGATATATTGCACGATGCGAATGTAGGCCGATTGCGCGGGGCCAATCGCAGGGCCCATCGCGGTGCTTGCGTCACTTTCGCTGGGCGGCGCAGGGGTTGGCGCGGTTAAGGGCGCTGCGGCATTGCTGGGCGTGGTCATTGATCACCAAAGGTTGCTCTATGCCCCCAGACCTAGCGCAGCAGTGTCCAGCGCGTAAAGCCCATTCGCGCCCGCGCGGGCCTGTTCCAAGAGGGCCGCGTGTTCGGGCAAAAGCCGCTGGATGTAAAAGGCGGCAAGAGGGCGGCGCGCGGCGCCTGCCAAAGCGGCCTTTAGGTGCAGACCTGCGCCCAAAACGCGGGCAAAGGCGCGCAGATAGGGCACTGCGCCCGCGCTGCGATCTTGCGACGATTGGGCCAGTAAAACCTGCGTTCCCGCACGCAGCGCCTGAACAGCCCCCGCCACTGCCGCGCCCAAATGACCCGCTTCCTGCGCGGCAATCGTGGCCAATTCATCCATCAGGGCAAAGGCCGCAGCCCCGCCATCGGCCATTTTGCGCCCGACCAAATCCAGCGCCTGAATGCCGTTCGTTCCCTCATAAATCGAGGTGACGCGCACATCGCGGCTATACTGCGCAACGCCCGTTTCCTCGATAAATCCCATGCCGCCATGCACTTGCACGCCCATATGGGCGACCTCGGCGCCAATGTCTGTGCCGTAAGCTTTGGCGATGGGGGTCAACAGCGCCGCGCGCGCGGCCCATTCCGCATCACGTGTCGCGGTCGCCATATCAATCGCCACGGCGCAAGACAGAGCAATCGCGCGGGCGGCAAAAGTTTCGGCGCGCATTTGCCCCAACATGCGGCGCACATCGGCGTGGTCAATGATCGCCGTCTCGCCCAATGGTGTGCGCCCCTGCACCCGCCCCTGCGCATAGGTCAGCGCGGCCTGCGTCGCAGCTTCGGCAATGGCGATGCCTTGGCCCGCCACACCCAGACGGGCGTTGTTCATCATAGTGAACATCGCCGCCATCCCCTTATGCGGCGCGCCAACCAGCCAGCCTACCGCATCCTTATACTCCATCACAGCGGTGGGCGAGCCGTGCAGCCCCAGCTTATGTTCCAGCGAGACAGCCCGCACCCCGTTGCGCGCGCCCAAACTGCCATCTGCATTTGGGATGAACTTGGGCACCATAAACAGCGAAATCCCCTTAGTGCCCGCCGCCCCATCGGGCAGGCGCGCCAGCACAAGGTGGCAGATGTTTTCGGTTAAATCATGCTCGCCCCAAGTGATGTAGATTTTCTGTCCCGTAATGGCATAGCTGCCATCGCCCAGATCCACCGCCCTCGTGCGCAGCGCGCCCACATCGCTGCCCGCCTGCGGTTCGGTCAAGTTCATGGTGGCCGCCCATTCCCCCGAAATCAGCTTTGGCAAATACAGCGCCTTGATCGCCGCATCCGCATGATGCTCTAGCGCCTCGATCTGGCCTTGCGCCATCAGCGGGTTCAGTTGCAACGACAGACAAGACGATCCCATCATCTCGTTCACGCAGGTCACCAGCGCCATCGGCAGGCCCATGCCGCCATAGGCAGGCGCGCCCGCCATGCCCACCCAGCCGCCCTGCGCGATATGCCCGTAGGCCTGCTGAAACCCAGGCGGCGTGGTGACAACCCCGTCCTTGATCTGCGCGCCGACTTTGTCGGAGGTGCGGTTCAAGGGCGCGATTGTGTTTGCGCACAGCTTGCCCGCCTCGTCCAAAATCGCATCGCGCATCTCGTCCGTGCAATCGCCATAGCGCTGGGTGGACTGCACCGCGCCAAACCCTGCGACATGGGTCAAAACAAAGGCGAATTCGGCGGCAGGGGCGAAAGGGGGCATAATCTCTCCGATCTTGGCAAAACGGCGCTTGGGGTCTATGGGGGCACTATGCGGGGCACGGGGCCCTGCTGCAACCTCAACGCTGCGTCATTGATGATGGATACTTTGCACCTTAACGCGGATGCGCGCGGCTTTGCGGCGGCGGCGGCGCTGCTGCGCGCGGGCGATCTGGTCGCCTTTCCCACCGAAACGGTGTATGGGCTGGGCGGGGATGCGCGCAGCGATATGGCCGTAGCGCGGATTTTTCAGGCCAAGGGCCGCCCGCGCTTTAACCCGTTGATCGTGCATGTCGCGGGGCTGGCGGCCGCGCAGGATTTGGCGCAGTTTGATGATCGCGCGCTGGCATTGGCACACCGCTTTTGGCCAGGGCCATTGACGCTGGTTTTGCCGCGTTTGGCCCGCGCGGGCCTGTCTGATCTCGTTTCGGCTGACCTACCATCCGTGGCGCTGCGCATACCTGCCCACCCCGCCGCGCGCGCCCTGCTGGATACCTTTGGTGCGCCGCTGGCGGCGCCTTCGGCCAACCCGTCAGGGCGCATTTCGCCCACCACGGCCGCCCATGTGGACAGTGGTCTGGGCGGGCAAATCGCGGGCATCCTTGACGGCGGCCCCTGCGCCGTTGGCGTGGAATCGACGATTATCTCGCTGCTTGGCCCCGCGCCGCGCCTGCTGCGCCACGGCGGCATCGCGCAGGAAACGATCGAGGCCGCGCTGGGCGTGCCCGTGGCCCTTGGCCCTGCCGACAGCGACACAGCCCAACCAGTCGCCCCAGGGCAGCTTGCCTCGCATTACGCGCCCAGTGCCTTGGTGCGGCTGAACGCAGCCCATGCGCAGGCGGGCGAGGTGTTGATCGGCTTTGGTCCGGTGCAGGGCGATGTTACCCTGTCGCGCGCGGGCGATCTTGTGGAAGCTGCAGCGCAGCTGTTTGCCACTCTACGCCGCGCCGATGATCTGGCAAGCCAGCGCGGCGCGCGGGCGATTGCGGTTGCCCCTATTCCCAACATTGGGCTTGGCCGCGCGATCAATGACCGTTTGGCGCGCGCAGCGGCCCCCCGCGGCGGCACTTAGCCGCGCATTTTTCAGACCCCGTGGCGGCATTTAGCCGCGCATTTTTCAGACCCCGCGGCGGCGCTTCGCCGCGCATCGGTTAGGCCCAGCGGCGGCATCTAGCCGCGTTTGGGATAGGCCGCGCAGACCAAGCGAAAACTGGCGTCATTGCCAAATTCTTCCACCTCGCGGAACAGCGCACGCAGCGGGGCCAGATACGGCAGTTGGCGATTGGCCACCAACCACAGCTTGCCACTGGGGGCAAGTTTTGCATGGGCGGCGGCGATAAACCCCAGGCCAAGGCCCGCATCAGGGCTGCGCGCGGTATGGAACGGCGGGTTCATCACCACGCAGTCCCACAGATGCGCGGGGCGAAACTGGGTCACATCGGCCCAATGAAACTGGGCGCGCGGGTCGGTCAGGTTGATCTTGGCGCAGGCCAGCGCGTCGGCATCCGCCTCGATCACATCCAAATGCTGAACGCCTTTGCGCGCCAAAATCGCGCGGGACAAATACCCCCAGCCTGCACCAAAATCGGCCACATAGGCGGGCAGGCTGGCGGGCAAAAGATTGGCCAGCAAGGTTGATGCGCGATCTGGCCCATCGGCGGAAAAGATGCCCGCAAAGGTGGTGAAATCTCCCGCCACAACCTGGGGCTGCGCGCGCCACTGCGCAATGCCCGCAGGCGGGGCGAAAGCTGCCATTTTGCCATGCGCTTTGCTGATCACCTCGCCCGTGTCAGCGCCCAATTCCGTCAGCTCTGCCAAAATCGCGCCAATGCCATCGGTCTTTTGCCCGTCAAGGATCAGGCGGCCTTGCGGGGCAAGCAGCTGCGCCGCGCGCGCCAAAATATCGCGGGCGGCAGCTTTGGCGCGGGGCAGGCAGACGATGGCCAAAGGGGTCTGCGGTGCGGTGTCACTTGATGGGCTAACGGCAAAACCAAGCTGCGCGAAATGGTCGAAATCGTGCTTGAATGGCGTGACAATATGCAGCCGCACGCGTGGCAGGGCCGATAGATTATCGGTCTTTTTGGGCAGATAAACGGCGATGTCGGGCAAGTTTTGCCCCGCAGGGGGCGGCCCGATCAGCCCATCGCGCAGGGCAATTTCCAAACGTGCAGCCAGCATGTCAGCGCCCCCGTCCCATCGCCCAAATCCTTTACAAAAACTGCGCCAAGACGCTGCCCTTTGGCGCGCGGCCAGCATGCGCGCGGGCCAAATGGCGGCGCAACGCATGGCCCCACATATGCATGGCGACAACCCCCGCCGGCAAATCGGGCAGGCTTAGCGCCCCCACATCGCCAAAGCGCCACGCCTCGCCGATGGGCACGTGATAAAAGGTATCGACGGGCTGCGCATGACCAATCTCGCTGGTTTCCGCCAGTGTTTCCGTCACAAAATCTGGCCCCAGCGCCCCCCAAGGCCACTGATCAATGGTCAGCCCGCCATAGGCCCAATCTTGCAAGCGATATTTCCAATACCGCCCCCAAGCCCCCCCCTTGCGATAGCGTTGCGGCAGGCCGCGCAGGGCAGGGGTCGCGGCAATCAGCCGCTCAGTGGCATCACTGCCTTTGGGCAGGCCGACCACCGAATTGCCCACCGATTGCGCGGTTTCATAGCCAAACACATAGCCCGACGGAAAATCGAACTTTTTCAGCACCAGCATGTCCAGATCAACCCAGATCAGGCCCGTCTGTGCGACCATTTGATAGCGAAACAAATCCGCATGCAGCGAGGAGCTGCCGCTTTTGCGGTGGCGGATAATCGTATCATTCGGATAGACCTGCCGCGCGTCTTGCAGTTCAACCCCGCTGGGCAGGTTGGAAATGGGGCCATAGCTGAACAAAGTAAATTGGTTCTGCGAGGCAAGGATTGAATTCAGCGAGGCCAGCTCAACCTCGCCCAAACGATCACCAATCCACAAACTGCCCAAATGCGCCATTGCCGCCCCGTTTTTCCAAAGAATGCTCAGTGATTTTATGGCATTTAACCCTTTGGCGCAAAAGGTGCCACAGCGAGAGTTCCGCTATTCTTTTCCCGCTATTCTTTTTCCATAGTGCATTGCAGCGGGTGCTGATGGCGGCGGGCGAAATCCATCACTTGGGCAACTTTGGTTTCGGCGATTTCGGCCGAAAACACCCCGACCACGGCCAACCCCTTTTTATGCACCGTCAGCATAATATCAAAGGCTTGGGCGTGGTTAAGGCCAAAGAACCGCTCTAGCACATGCACGACAAATTCCATCGGCGTGTAATCATCGTTCAGCAGCATCACCTTATACAGGGGGGGACGCGCGGTTTTCGGGGCGGTCTTGGTTAGGATCGAAGTGTCACCATCGCTGCCATCTTTGGGCGCACCTGCCATCATCACGGCAAGTGCCGCGCTAGACGCAGGGGAAAAGCTGGGTGCAAAACGGTAACGCATAGCTACATTATAGCGCATTTCGCGCTTGCGAAAAGGCCTAGCAGTGCAGCAAATGCGATCAGAGGTGAAAATGATAACAACAATTGGATTCGATGCCGACGATACGCTGTGGCAGAACGAAACTTTCTTTCGCCTGACCCAAGCGCGTTTTGCCGATCTTATGGCCCCGTTTTGTCCGCAAGACAGCCTGCACCACGTGCTTTTGGCCGCCGAGCGGCGCAATCTGGGTCATTACGGCTATGGCGTCAAAGGCTTTACTCTGTCGATGATCGAAACCGCAATCGAGGTCTCGCATGGCACGGTCAGCGCGGCCATCATCGCCGAGATTATGGCCGCAGGGCGCGAGATGCTGGCCCATCCAATTGATCTGTTGCCCCATGCCTATGAAACAGTGGCCGCGATGGCAGACCGTTTTCAGGTGATTTTGATCACCAAGGGCGATTTGATGGATCAAGAGCGTAAACTTGCCCAATCGGGCCTTGGCGATATGTTTCACGGCGTAGAGATTGTGTCCGAGAAAACCGCGCAAAGCTATGCCCAGATCGCCCAGCGTCACGGGGCGCAGATTGGGGCGATGGTGATGGTGGGTAATTCGATGAAATCGGATGTCTTGCCGATGATTGCGGCAGGCGGTTTTGGCGTGCATGTGCCGCACGCGCTGACTTGGGCGTTGGAAGTGGCCGATCCGCCACAGGATACCAGCCGCTTTGCCAGCCTCAAAACCCTTGCCGAACTGCCCTATCTTGTGGATCGTCTGGCGGGTTTACACAACTGATAGATATGGGGGAGATTTCCCACATAAGCTTTGCCGCGAAAGCCTTTGAAAATAATTGCTTTTCGGAAAGAAAACGCCGTGCTATCGTATCTGGATAATGCCCCCGTCAGAGGGGCTGTGGCAGTAAATACAGGTTATCGGGCCTATGAAAAGCATGGCAGAAACCCCTTTGGGGCAATTCCTGCGCGGTTTGGCGTTTTTGGTTTCGCTGTCAATGATGGCTGCGTTTGGTGCGGGCGCTGGCTTTGCTGCGCCGACAGCGGCCTATGTAATGGACGCGCGCACCGGCGAAACCCTGTTTGAAGAGAACGCCGACACCCCCCTTCACCCTGCCTCGCTGACCAAAATGTTGACGCTGTATATCGCGTTTGAAGAGATCGAGCGCGGCAATCTAACCCTCGACACGATGATCACCGTGTCCAAAAACGCCGCCGCTCAGCCGCCCTCGCGCCTTGGGCTCAAAGCAGGGCAGAAGATCCAACTGCGCTATCTGATCCGCGCCGCCGCGATCAAATCCGCCAATGACGCCGCCACAGCGATTGGCGATGCCATCGGCGGCAATCAGGCCGATTTCGCACAGCGGATGACCCGCACCGCCCGCGCGCTGGGCATGGCCAATTCGACCTTTAAGAATGCCAATGGCCTCACCGCCAAAGGGCATTTGTCGACGGCGCATGATATGTCGATTTTGGGCCGCCATTTGTTTTACGATTTTCCGCAATATTACAACATCTTCTCGCGCCGCGAAACCGATGCGGGCCTTGCAGATGTGGCCAATACCAACCGCCGCTTTTTGGATTCCTACAAAGGCGCTGATGGTATCAAAACGGGTTTTACCCAGCCTGCAGGGTTTAACCTGACCGCCTCGGCAGAACGTGACGGGGTGCGGATTATCGCTTCGGTTTTTGGCGGCACATCGACCAATGATCGCAACGCCAAAATGGCCAAGCTTTTGGACTACGGTTTTGCCAATGCCCGCCGCGATGTGAACGCCGCACCGCCTGCGCCCCCCGCCTATCAAAACGCCGATGATGAAATGGTCGCGGCGGCTTTGCCCGATGATGGATTGCCCGAAGGCGGCGAGGGCAGCGCCGCCAAAACCGTCCGCGCGATTATGACGCTGAAATCCTCGCCCCACCCAATGCCGCGCCCCGATTTTTCCGAATTGGCAGATGGGGCCGAAGATTTGGTTGCCGAAATGGCTGATGGCATTGCGGGCGCTTTGGCCGAGGCGACGGGCGCGCCCGCCCCAAATCAGCCCCTACCGTTCGAAGTGGCCAAACCCGAAGATGTGGCCGCCCTTTCGCCCGCGTCGCAAGGTCAAGGTGCCACGCCGCCAGACGCGGCAAACCCTTTGCGCCCCGCGCCCCGACCGAACGCTTTGGCGCAGGCGGGCACAGCCACCGCGCCAGCAGACCCGCAAATTGCTCAGCTTGTTGCCCCTGCAAGCGATCCAAACCTTGCGGCAGCGCAAAAAACCTCTGCGCAGCAAGACCCTGCACCGCAAGAGAATGGGCCAATCCTGCAGGCGCTTGCCGCCTTGCCAGCCGAACCGACACCGCCCTCGCAACCCGCACAGCCCAAACGACAGGCCCCAATTTACGACACGCCCGTTTTGGCCGCGGCCAAAGAGTCCGATAATACCGCCCCCGCAGTGGTGCAAACCGCCAAGGGCGAGGTTGTCACCCGCCTGTCCACATCAGGGGGCAAACATTGGGGGGTCAATGTCGGTCGGTTCAAATCCAGCGATGCCGCCGAGCGGATTTTGCTGAAAATGCAACTTGTCGAAAGCGCGACCCTTGGCCAAAGCCTGCGCAAAGTCACGCAAAAGGGTGGCGGCTTTGACGCAAACTTTCTTGGCCTGTCCGAAGAGGCCGCAGCCCTTGCTTGCCGCCGCCTGACCGCCCGTGCAATTCCCTGCATCACGCTGGGGCCATAAACGGCGCTATAAACGGCGCTATTTGGGGTGAATGGCCTTGCACTGCGCAATCGCAGCATGGGCCTGAACGCCTTGGGCCGCACGTTTATCTTGCAAACTGGCCAATTTGGCCGATTCGGCATTTAGATCCACCGCCAGCGGGCGCATTGAAGTGGTCGGCACCTCAACAGGGCACATCCGCGGGCTTGGGTTTGGGTTGGCTTGGCTGGGCGCAGGGGTGCAATCTTGGAAATCGGTGTGGTAGGTCGTCACCTCGGCCAAGGCAAAACCGCGCTGCAAATTACCTTCGGTTTCGGCAATCAACTGATCGACCACGGCCATATCACGCGTCGCGGCCTTGATGCACCGCTCTTGCGGGGTGCCGCAACCTGGCAGCAGCGCCAGCGCGCCAAGACCAATGCCAAGATGCATTATTTTCATCGGAACCTCCGCAAAATCATTGTGCGTGACTATAGACCTTTGCGCCGGATATGCCATAACATCGCAAAAATTGACACGGGCCTGTCAAGTAAACGCGACAGGCCCAGACGCAGCACTTGGGGGGGCTATGGCCGCAGGATCAGAGTTTACAGCCGAAAAGGCGCAGGCATCGGCATGGTTTCGAGAGCTGCGTGACCAAATCGTTGCAGCGTTTGAAGGGCTGGAAGACCGCTTTGGCACAGGGCCCGTCGGGCGGTTCGAAGTATCTGAAACATCGCGCGATGGCGGCGGTGGCGGGCTGATGAGCGTGATGCGTGGCGGACGCGTTTTTGAAAAAGTGGGGGTGAATGTCAGCGCCGTGCATGGCGAACTTGCCCCGCGCGCGCAAAAGGCGATGGCCGCGCGTGGCGTGCCCGGGATGGAGGCTGATCCGCGTTTTTGGGCCAGCGGCATCAGTCTTGTCGCGCATATGCGCAACCCGCAATCCCCCGCCGTGCATATGAATACCCGCATGTTCTGGACACCCCATGCATGGTGGTTCGGCGGTGGGGCCGACTTGAACCCAGCTATCGAATACGCCGAAGATACCGCGCATTTCCACGCCCAAATGCAGGCCGCATGCGATGCGCACAGCCCCGAATACTACGCCAAATTCAAGGCTTGGGCCGATGAGTATTTCTTTGTGCCGCATCGCGGCCGCGCGCGCGGCGTGGGCGGGATATTCTATGACGATCTGAACACGGGCAATTGGGCGGCCGATTTTGCCTTTACCAAAACTGTGGGCAGCGCGTTCCTGCCCGCCTTTGTGCCGCTGACTGAAAAGCGCTGCGAACAGGCATTTACGGACGCAGACCGCGAGGCGCAATTGATCCACCGCGGGCTATATGCCGAATACAACCTTGTCTATGATCGCGGCACCAAGTTCGGGTTAGAGACGGGCCATGATGCCAATGCCGTGCTGATGAGCCTGCCGCCCATTGCCAAGTGGACCTAGCCTTTCGCGCCACCAAATTCTTTGGATTTATGGGCGGGCAGCACAAATATGGCCTGCCTGCTTCCCTGCTCGAAAAATATCCTCGGGGGAGGCTTGTGAAGCTTGCTTTGCAAGGCTGGGGGCAGACTGCCCCCATTCCACCCGCACAAATTGAAATTTGGGCTGGCGATCTGGGAAAACCAGCTCGCTTCAGTTGCCCCGCACAGCCTCGATCATCCGCGTCACGTTATCGGGGCTTGCATCAGGCGTGATCCCGTGGCCAAGGTTGAAAATATGCGGGCCGCCCTTGAAGGCATCCACCACGCGCCGCGTTTCGCGCACCAAATCCGCGCCGCCTGTGATCATATGAGTAGGCGAAAGGTTGCCCTGCACGCAGCCCGATACCTGCACCTTTTCAGCCGCCCATTCGGGGGTGACGGAATTATCAATCGCCACGCAATCCGCACCTGTTGCCTGTGCAAAACCGATGTAGCCATCCCCCGCCTCGCGCGGGAAGGCGATGATGGGCAGGTTTGGATGGCGCGCTTTCAGCGCTGCGATGATCTTGGCGGCGGGTTTTACTGCGAAATCGGTGAAATCCCGGCCCTTTAGGCTGCCTGCCCATGAATCAAACAGCTTCACCACCTCGGCCCCTGCTGCAACTTGCATCGACAGATATTCAACCGTGGCATCGGTAATCGCATCGATCAGCCCCGAAAACGTTGCCCGATCTGCCGCCTTCAGCGCGTGCGCTGGCCCTTGGTCTGGGGTTCCGCGCCCTGCGATCATATAGCTGGCCACCGTCCACGGCGCGCCAGCAAAGCCGATCAGCGTTGTCTCGCGCGGCAGCGCGCGCGCAAGGATTTTGACCGTCTCATAAATGGGCGCAAGCGTGTCGTGAATATCATCGCGGCTGCGCAAGGCGGCCAGTTCTACAGGCGTGGTCAGGGTGGACAGGCGCGGCCCCTCTCCCGTTTCAAACCACAGCTTTGCACCCATCGCTTGGGGCAAAAGCAAGATATCTGCAAACAGGATTGCCGCATCAAACCCATAGCGGCGTATGGGTTGCAGCGTGACTTCGGCGGCCAATTCCGAGTTATAGCACAGCGACAGGAAATCCCCCGCCTGCGCGCGGGTCGCGCGGTATTCGGGCAAATAGCGGCCCGCTTGGCGCATCATCCAAATGGGGGGGGTGGGCAGCGTCTCGCCACGCAGTGCGCGCAGAATGGTCTTATCGGTCATCACATACTCCGTTTTGCGCATCTTGAGGGGCGGCTGGGTCTTGTCAAGGCGCAGAGCGTGCAGATGTCAAGTTTATCTGACAGTCCGCGCCTTTACGGGCACAAGCCAGCCCGTTCGGTCGGCCAAATACAGCGCCAATGCCCCGCCCAAAGTTAGAACAAATCCCATCACGGCAACAGTTTGATATCCGCCAATCGCCATGCCAATCGCAAAGGCCGATGCGCCCAAAACATCCGCCACTAGCTTTTGTAGCGCCAGCATCGCGCTTGCAGCCCCGGGGCGGTCTTGCAGCAGGTCTTGGTAATAGGTGATCGACAGGCCGATAAAGGCGGTGCCGCCCACGCCAGCAATCAGCGTGCCCAGCCACAACAGCGGCGTATCCACCCATATCGGCATCAACAGCACATGCAAGCCATAGGCCGCAGCCCCCACTGCAATCAGCGTGCTACGCGAAATGCGCGCGACAAGGCGCGGCAGCAGTATAAGGCAGGGCACTTCCCAGCCCGCCACCATGCCGACATATAGCGCCACATCAGAGGCATCGCGCAGCGGGGATGCTTCAAACACCAGACCAATCAGCACGAAATACAGCATCGCACAGGCATTGATCGCGCCCATCATCAACAGGCGCGAGGCGACCTGCGGATGCGCCAATTCGGCAAAGGCTTCGCGCAGGTTCAGCCCAGACGGGCGGTCGTCCCACGTTACACCTGCCCCGCGCGGCCACAAAAACCACACCATGGCACAAAGGGCCAACGCGGCGATCAGGGCAGACTCATACACCCACATCACATCAACCCCCGCGCCAAAGGCAAAGGTCCAAAAAATCAGCATGGCCATGAATGAAATCGACATGCCCGAACGGATAATTCCCAAAACCCCGTCAGCTGCGCCTGCCGCCTGCGGCCCCGCCAGGCGGGCAAGCGCAAAGATTTGCCCATACAGCGCCGATCCCAGCGGGAACAAAAACGCATGGCACAGCACAAGCGCCAGCGTCGAGGGTGCAAAGGCCATCAGCGCCAAGCCCGTTGCACTGCACAGCGCCGTCAGCACAGCAATCAAATGCCTGCGCCCGCGCTGATCGCCCAAGACCCCCATCAGCACGGCAGATGATACCGCAACCATGGCGGCAGAGGTCAACACCAGCGAATAGGTGCTTTCAGATATGCCAATCCGTTCAATCGCAACCAGCGAGATATAGGGCGCGACCGAGGCGTTCATCACCCCCAGCCCCAGCATGGCAAAGCCTGCAAGCCGCAGCGCAGGGCTGCGCAAAATGATCTGGGTTGGGGTCATCATATCAGGTCTTTGGCGGAATAACTTTACCGGGGTTCATAATGCCCAGAGGGTCTAGCGCTGCCTTTACGCTGCGCATTATGTCCAGCGCAACAGGGTCTTTGCGCCGCGCCATCGAGTTCAGTTTCATCAGCCCCACCCCATGTTCGGCCGAAAATGATCCGCCAAGGGCCGCAACCTCGTCTTCAACTGCCGTCACCAGCGCATCATACAGGTCATTCCCGCCTGCGGGTGGATAAAGCGAGTAGTGTAAATTGCCATCACCCAAATGCGCCACGGCCACGCTGTAAGTGCCCTGCGCGATCTGTGGCAGGCGCGCCTCGATCCGTTCTAGAAAGGTTGGGATTTTGTCCAAGGGCAGGCAAATATCGGTATCGACCGATGGTTGCACCGCCTGCATCACATAGCCTGCCGCCTCGCGCCGTGCCCACATCTCAAGGCGCTGCGCGTCTGACTGGGCGACCACGGCGTCCAAAACACGCCCGTCTTCCAACATCACCGCCAAGGCCCCTTCCAGCAAGGCCGCGACAGGCAGGCTGCCATCGTCTTGCGGGGTGGCATCACCCTGCCGCACTGCGCCCAGTTCAACCAGAATGGTTATGGGATAATCGCGGTCAAACGGGGCGCGCAGATCGGGGCGCACTTGGGCCACGCGGGCGATATAGCTGGCGGGCATGTATTCAAACGCCTCGACCATGCCGCCGCTGGCCGTTTGTAGATGGTTCAGCAAATCCAGCGCATCGGGCAGGCTGCGCACCGCCAGCGTGGCCGTGGCATAGGCGCGCGGATTGGGCACAAGTTTCATCACAGCGGCGGTGATCACGCCCAGCGTGCCTTCGGCCCCAATGAACATTTGCTTTAGATCATAGCCCGAATTGTCTTTGTGCAACTCGCTCATCAGGCTTAAAACGCGCCCATCTGCCAGCACCACCTCTAGGCCCAAACACAGGCCCCGCGTGCTGCCATAGCGCAGCACATTCGAGCCGCCTGCATTGGTGGACAAAACCCCGCCAATCATCGCCGATCCCCGCGCGCCAAACCACAGTGGGAAATACAGCCCCTCCGCCTCGGCCGCCTCGTGCAGGCGCGACAGGATCACCCCCGCCTCGACAATCGCAATCTTGGCCCCCGCGCGGATTTCGCGGATGCGGTTCATCCGCTCTAGCGACAGCATCACCCCACCCTGATTGCTGATCGCCCCGGTAATGCCCGTGCGGCCCGCGCAGGGGATAATGGGCAGGCGGTGGGCTGCGGCGATACGCAGGCAGGCGCTGACTTCGGCCGTCGTGGCAGGGCGCAACACCGCTGCGGGAAGGGCAGGGTAATGGGTTGTAGGCTCGTCGCGGTAAGGGGCGGTATCGGCCCCTTGCAGCACATGGGCCCCGCCAATGGCGGCGGCAAATTCGGCCAGCGCCGCCTTCATTTCGCGGCGGCCTTAGCCAACCAAGCGCGGATTTGCGGCCCATGCCCTGCGACCAGTTTGGCCACGCCTTCCGCATTGGGGTGGATGCCATCGCCCTGCATAAAGGCGCGAATGGCGCTGGGGTCAGGGTTGCCGCCCGTCAGCGGTGTGAAATAGGGCGGCGTAATATCTGCGCCGTATTTGGCGGCAATATCGGGGTAGATCGCGTCGAATTCCTTTTGATATTCTGCGCCATAATTCGGCGGGGCCGATTGCGGGATAATCATCAGCGGCAGACCCTTGGCGGCAATCGCGGCGGCGATCTTGTCTATATTGGCGCGGCTTTCGCTGGGCGGCAGGCCGCGCAGCAGATCATTGCCGCCAAGATTAACGATCACGGCGTCCACATCATCCGTCAGCGTCCAATCAATCCGCGACGCCCCCCCCGCCGTGGTATCCCCCGACACGCCCGCATTGATCACGATAACGTCATCCCCTGCCGCCGTTAGATAGGCTTGCAGTTGCGGCACAAAGCCTTGATCCTGCGGCAAACCATAGCCTTGGGTCAGGCTATCGCCAAAGGCCACCAGCGTCAGGGTTTCGGCCAGTGCCGCCCGAACGGGGGCAAACAGCGCCAAATTCAGCGCGATAATGCAGAAAATTGCCGCCTTTGCGTTGCGAATCCTGCGAGGCAGCATAGATGTGAGAAAAGACATAAAGGCGCGCATGATGACCGATAACGTTCTAAGCATGAAAGATGTTGGCCTAACTTTGGCGGGAAACGCTGGCAATGTCGAGATATTGAAGGGCATTTCCCTGAATATAGCGCGGGGCGAGACGATTGGTATGGTTGGCCCATCGGGGTCTGGCAAATCTTCGCTTTTGATGCTGATGGGCGGGCTGGAACGGGCGACAGCGGGCAGCATTACCGCGCTGGGCGAAGATATCAGCACCATGACCGAAGATCAGCTTGCGCGGTTTCGGCGCGGGCGGATGGGGGTGGTGTTTCAGTCGTTTCATCTGATCCCGACCATGACCGCGCTGGAAAATGTCGCCATGCCGATGGAGATTGCGGGCGATGCCGATGCCTTTGACCGCGCGCGCGCAGAACTTGCGGCCGTGGGCCTTGGCGCAAGGATGGATCACTACCCCGCGCAGTTGTCTGGGGGCGAGCAGCAGCGCGTGGCGCTGGCCCGCGCCGCCGCCCCGCGCCCTGCGATCTTGCTGGCCGATGAACCCACGGGCAACCTTGATAGCGTGAATGGCGCGGCAATCATGGATCTGATTTTTGGCCTGCAAAGTCGCCACGGTGCGACACTGATCATGGTCACGCACGCGCCCGAACTTGCGGCGCGCTGTGGGCGCATTATTCGTCTGGTAGATGGCCGCATTGCCGAAGATAGCGCCGTTAAAGCGAAGGTGCGCGCATGAGCATGGCTTTGGCCGCCCGCATGGCTGGGCGCGAATTGCGCGGCGGTTTGCGCGGCTTTGCGGTGTTTCTGGCCTGCCTTGCGCTGGGCGTCGGGGCGATCGCGGGCGTGGGCATGGTGCGCGCCTCGATCCAATCGGGCCTGACCGAGCAGGGCGCAGTCTTGCTGGGCGGGGATGCGCAGGCGAAAATCACCTACCGTTTTGCCAGCGAGGAAGAGCGCGCCTATCTGGACAGCATCAGCGACAAGATGTCCGAGATTGTCGATTTCCGCTCGATGGCCGTGGCAGGCGAGCAGCGGGTTTTGGTCGCTGTTAAGGCGGTAGATGCGGCCTATCCCCTGTTGGGCGCTGTGCAGATGGACGGGGCAGACAGCCTGCCCGCGGCCTTTGCAACCATAAACGGGGCCGCGGGCGCTGTGGTGGACGGGGTTTTGGCCGACCAGATGGGCCTTGCGCTGGGCGATACGTTCAAACTGGGCGAGACGACATTTCGCCTTGGCGCGCGGCTGATTGCCGAACCCGATAGCGCCTCTTCGGGCTTTAGCTTTGCCCCGCGCGTCATGGTGCTGCGCGGCGATCTGGCGCAGTCGGGCCTTTTGGGGCCGGGCACGCTCTTTGACAGCGCCTACCGCATGATCTTGCCCGCAGGCGCCGATCTGGCAGCGTTGCAGGCGCAAACCGAGGCGAAGTTCCGCGAAAAGGGCATGGATTGGGACGACCGCCGCCGCCCCTCACCGGGGGTAGAGCGGTTCGTTGACCGCATGGGCGATTTTCTGGTGCTGGTTGGGCTTGCGGGCCTTGCTGTGGGCGGGGTTGGGGTAGCGGCCGCCGTGCGCAGTTTTCTTGAGGCGAAGATTTCCACCATTGCCACGCTGCGCACTTTGGGGGCCACGGGCGGGCTGATTTTTCAAACATATTTCCTGCAAATCGCGCTGCTGTCGGCCATTGGCGTTACGCTGGGCCTGATTTTGGGGGTGGGATTGCCGCTGATTTTTGCGGCGCAAATCCAGGCGGCTTTGCCCTTTCCTGCCGATATTACGCTGAAAGCTGGCCCTGTGGTCGAGGCGGCGTTCTATGGCATGACCTCGGCATTTTTATTCGCGCTTTGGCCCTTGGCGCGGGCCGAATCCATTCGCGCGGCCGCCCTTTATCGCGGCGGCGTCGCGGGGGGGCGCGTGCAAGGGCGCTATCTGGCGGCGCTTGCCGCGCTGGCGCTGATTTTGGTGGGCGGGGCCGTGCTTTTGTCGGGCAACTGGATGCTGACCCTTGGCATGGCAGGCGGGATCGCGGCATCGCTGGCAATTCTTGCGCTTGCCGCGCTGGGCCTGGGCTGGGCGGTGCGCCGCGCCGCGCGCTTGCCGCTTTTGCAGGGCCGCTACGGGCTGCGCGCCGCGCTGGCCGCCATCGGCGCACCCCGCGCTGAAACGGCCCAAGTGGTGCTGGCCCTTGGCCTTGGCCTGACTGTCTTGGCCGCTGTCGGCCAGATCGACTATAACTTGCGCGCGTCGATTGCGCGTGATCTGCCCGCCCGCGCCCCCAGCTATTTCTTCGTCGATATTCAGTCGGGCCAAATCGACGGGTTCCGCGAAAAGCTTGCCGCCAACCCCGCCGTGTCCCAAGTGGAAAGCGCGCCGATGCTGCGCGGCATTCTAACGCAAATCAACGGGCAAGACGCGCGCAAAGTGGCGGGCGGGCATTGGGTGGTGCAGGGCGACCGTGGCATCACCTTTGCCGATACCATCCCAGCAGGCACCACAGTGACGCAGGGCACGTGGTGGCCCGCAGGCTATGATGGCGCGCCGCAAGTGTCTTTTGCAGCCCGCGAGGCCGAAGAAATTGGCCTGAAGCTGGGCGATACCCTGACCGTGAACATCCTTGGCCGCGACATCACAGCAACGCTAACCTCTTTGCGCGATGTTGATTTTTCCAATGCAGGCATGGGGTTTGTCATGACCTTGTCAGCCAATGCAGTGGCGGGCGCGCCGCATACCTATATCTCGACAGTCTATGCCAATGCCGATGCCGAGGCGGGGATTTTGCGTGATATCGCCAGCGCCTATCCCAACATCACCGCCATCGGCATCAAAGCTGCCATCGCCCGCGCGGCCGAGGCGCTGGGCGCGATTGCGCAGGCCACCACTTTGGCCGCGCTGGCCACGCTGACCACAGGCTTTGTCGTGCTGATCGGGGCCGCCGCGTCGGGCGAGCGCGCGCGCGTTTACGAGGCGGCCGTGCTGAAAACCCTAGGGGCGACGCGCGGGCGTATCCTGATAAGCTTTGCCCTACGGGCCGCGCTGACAGGGGCGGCGGCGGGCTTGGTCGCGCTGTTTGCGGGGGCTTTAGGCGCATGGGGCGTGATGCATTTTGTGATGGAGGCAGACTATGCCTTTGAACCCATCTCTGCACTTGCGGTGATTTTCGGCGGGATCGTGGCGACCCTTCTGGCGGGCCTTGTCTTTGTGCTGCGCCCGCTGTCACGCCGCCCTGCCGGGGTGCTGCGCGCGCAGGACTAGCGGCACCTCTGGCGGTGGAATTATTCGATTGAATGCGCGGAATTTTGGAATATACGTTCCGCGCAAAAGCAAACCCTGTTGAGGAGACGGAAATGACAGTCAGATTTGGCCTTTTGGGCGCAGGGCGTATTGGCAAGGTTCACGCCAAGGCCGTGATGGGCGACGCCAGTGCCAAACTGGTCGCCGTGACCGATGCGATGCCCGCCGCCGCGCAGGCGATTGCCGATCAATACGGCTGTGAAGTGCGACCATTAGAGGCGATTTTGGCCGCCAAAGACATCGACGCCGTGGTGATTTGCACCCCGACCGACACCCATGCCGACCTGATCGAAGCCTTCGTCGCGGCTGGAAAAGCTGTGTTCTGCGAAAAGCCGATTGACCTGTCGCTGGCCCGCGTCAAATCCTGCCTCGAAGTGGTGCGCGCCAACAAAGGCACGTTGATGGTGGGGTTCAACCGTCGCTTTGACCCGCATTTTCAGGCGGTTCGGGCGGAAATTGACAAGGGCACGATTGGGGCGGTGGAAATGGCTGTCATCACCTCGCGCGATCCGGGTGCGCCGCCTGTGGAATACATCGCCCGTTCGGGCGGGATTTTCCGCGATATGACGATCCACGATTTCGATATGGCGCGGTTTTTGCTGGGCGAAGAGATTACCGAGGTTTCGGCCATGGCCTCGGTTCTGGTGGATCAAGCCATTGGAAAAGCTGGGGATTTTGACAGCGTCCAGGTCATGCTGAAAACCGCAAGCGGCAAACAGGCGATGATTTCCAACTCGCGCCGCGCGACCTATGGCTATGACCAGCGGATCGAGGTGCACGGGGCAAAAGGCGCGGTATCGGCCGAAAACCAACGCCCCGTTTCGATTGAGGTGGCAAGCGCCGCAGGCTATACCCGCCCAGCCCTGCACGATTTCTTTATGACCCGCTATACCGAGGCTTATGCCGCTGAAATCGCAAGCTTTATTGCCGCGCTGAGCCACGGCAAACCCGCCGCCCCATCGGGCGAGGATGGGCTGGTAGCCTTGGCCTTGGCCGAAGCCGCGCTGAAATCGGTCGCCGAAGGGCGCACGGTGAAAATGTCGGAAATCCTGTAGCCGCGAGGGGCGCGCTGCCCCCGCTGCACAGCGTATGCGTTGCGTATTGCATCTGTATTGCAAGCGTATTGCATCTGTAGCTACACGCCGCGCGCGGTGTGGTGGGGGCGGTTAGATGTGATGGGTCGTAGGGTGCGTGATTTCACGCACCATTGCGGCGGTGGGTGGAGAAGGGTGCGGGCACGCACGCACCCTGTTTGTCGCCGCCTTCATCGCCTCGCGCTATGATCCTGCGATCAAGGCCTTTGGCAAGCGCCTGCAAGAGGCAGGAAAACCCGCCAAAATCACCATCACCGCCTGCGCAAGAAAGCTGCTGACCAGCCTGAACGCTATGGCCAGAAACGGGGAGAATTATGTGAAACAGGTGGGGTGAGAAAGGCAGTTGCTACGCTTGCTTGAGCGAATTTAATTGTAATTTCCATTAGATTCACTCCGTTCCAGTCAAAACTTGCTCGTAGGAAGCAAAACTATCCCAAATTTTTCCAGCTGAACCGTCACCCTCCCAGATACCAATTGCCGAACCAGCATCAGCATGGCTATATTCAAAAGATCTTGCCGAAATCACTTTCTTAATTTCGCCATCCGTGTAATATATCTCAGTTGAAAAAATATTCTCTTCATCATAGTCACTCAATTCGATTAGCCTTGGAAAGTAGCAAATACTTGCTCCGCCTTCGTTATCATCCGATGCCTGTTCGCTTACTATCGGAAGATCATTCTTAGTTTTGGAAATTTCTACCGAATCACATAAATTAGCAATTGAAACGGAATCGGCTTCTTTGTACGGGCTGGAGCCTGATTTGATGAAAATATTGTAGCTACAATTTGTTATTGGACCGCAATCTCCAAGCGGAACTACTTCGAGTGATTTGAAACCTATTGGAGTAAAATACACTTTTTCAGGAAGATAATGTTTTTCTAGCTTGCCTTCACAAACTAAATCTGAATCCGCTAAGAGTTGGCCTGCCGAGATGCTAATCAATGCAATCGTTAGCGCAAATCCAATGCTGGCATTCATGGTAGCCCCCTCACCCATCCCCATTCAACTCCCAATACACCCTTTGCCCCGCCATCAGCGCCGCATGTGTTCCCTGCTCCACAACTTGCCTGCGGTCCATCACGATGATGCGGTTGGCCCCCCGGATGGTGGACAATTTATGGGCGATGATAATCACCGTGCGGTTTTTGGCAATCATGTTGTGGCGCAAGTGATGTCACGCACCGATTTAAGCGGGGCGTCTGGAATGGTGCGTGCAAGCACGCACCCTACTCCCGCCCCCCAAACATCCCCGCCAAAGCACGGCTGACTGTTGCCCCTGTATTCGGGCGGGGCAGGGCCGTAAAGGGCATCGGGCGGCAGAGTTCCATGGCGGCGATGCCCACCCGCGCGGTCAGCGCGCCGTTCACCACCCCCTCGCCAAAGCGGCGGGAGAGTTTGGCAAGGATACCGCCCCCCGCGACCGAGCCAATCAGATCATCGGCCAGCGCGATAGACCCCGCCCCCAGAAGCGCGCCCGCGACATGGCGCATCAGCGCCAAGCTGCCAAGGCTGCCAGACCTGCCGCCGTAAATCTGGGACAGGCGGCGGATCAGGCGGACATTGGCAAACAGGGCTGCGGCGACATCGGCCAGCGCCATCGGCACAAAGGCGGTGATGGTGGCAACTTGCCGCGCGGCGGCCTCGACCTCGGCCAATGCGGCGCGATCGAGGGGGGCGAGCAATTCCACCTCGGCCAGCGCCAGCAGCGCGTCGGCGTCCAGCACATCGGCCTGCCTTTCGCGCAGACGGGCCATGCCCCAAGAAACCTCGGCGCGGGCGGCGTAAAGGCGGGTGATCTCGGCCAGCACGGCGCGCGCCGCGGGCAGGTCATCGCTTGCCTCGGCGCGGCCCGCGCGGGCGCGGATCGCGTCCAGCCGCCCTATGCGCAAAAAGGCCAAAACCTCGCCCCATGCGGCGATGATCACCAGCAAAACCGCCGCGCCGACCAGACCAAAGGCGACCCAGCCCAGCACCGAATTGGCGGCAAGCAGGCCTGTCACAAAATCCCAAGCGGCGGCAGAGATGATCAGCATGAACAGGCTGGAAAACACCCAGAGTGCGGCGCGTGCCCAGGCCGAGCGCGGGCGCGGGGCCATTGCCGCCAGCGCGGAAACGGCGCGCGCTGCGTCGTCTGCAACGGGGGGCGCGGTGCTGGGGTCTGCGGGGGCCGCGTCAATTTCCAGCACCACGGCTTTGCGCAAGGGGGTTTGGGTCACAGCCGATCTCCGATCAAAAACTCTGCCGCGCGGTCAAGGCGGATGTGGGGCAGCCCGCCCATGGTCTGGCCATTGCCGCCCACCGCAGGGGCAAATTGCATCAGGCCAAAATCTGCGTCCAGCCACGCGCCCGCCCCCTGCCGCGCGGGGGACAAAAGGCGCATCGGGTCGGCGGGCAGTTCGCCCGCATAAAGCGCCACCTGTTTTCCCGTATCTGCCTGCCGCCCGCGCACGGCGGGCAGGGCTGCGCCGTTTTGCGACAGCATTTCTTCGACGGTGCAGCGCAGGGCGGCCACCGACATCGCCGCCGTTTGCGCGCCTGCAAAATCGGCGCGCGACATCGCCTCGCGCAGCATGGCCTGCATGATCCCCGTCAGGGCGGCGTGCTGGGCGCTGTGCAAATGGTCGGCCTTGGTTGCGGCGAACAGGATTTTCTCTACCCGCTTGCCGCCCAAGATCTGCGCCAAAAACCGCGAGCGGCCAGGGCGAAACGCGCCCAAAACATCCGCCATGGTCACGCGCAAATCTTCCAGCGCGCGGGGGCCTTGGTGGATCGCGCCCAGCACATCGACCAGCACGATCTGGCGGTCGATCTTTGCAAAGTGTTCGCGGAAAAACGGCTGCACCACCCGTGCCTTATACGCCTCATATCTGCGGGCCATTTCCCGCGCCATACTGCCGCGCGGGGCATCGGATGGGGGCAGCGGCGCAAAGGTCAGCGCAGGGCTGCCCGCCAAATCCCCCGGCAGTAAAAACCGCCCCGGGCTGCAATCAGACCAACCTGCGGCCTTTGCGGCATGCAGATAGGCGGTAAAGGCTGCGGCCAAGGCGCTGGCCCGCACTTCGTCCAAGGCGCGCGCACCATCCTCGGCCCGCGCCTGTGCCAGATAGTCAGACCCTTCGGGGCGCTGCGGCAGGCGGGCCAAAACCTCTTCGCTCCACTGGGTATAGCTTTTGTCCAGCAGCGCCAAATCCAGAAGCCATTCGCCCGGATAATCGACGATATCCACATGCAAAATGCGCGGCCCCGTCAGCCCGCCCAAAACGCCATAAGGCGCGATGCGAAACGACAGGCGTAGTTCCGACACAGCGCGCGTTGACTGCGGCCAATGGGCTGCGTCCCCCGTCAGTGCAGCCAGATGATCCTCATAGGCAAAGCGGGGCAGCGTATCATCGGGCTGGGGCTGCAAATACACCGCTTCAATCCGCCCGCCCGCCTTCAACTGGCCCATCCGCGCGCGGTCAAGCAAGTTCGCAATCAGCGAGGTGATAAACACCGTCTTGCCCGCCCGCGACAACCCCGTCACGCCAAGACGCAGCCTCGGCTCTATCACCAGCCCCGAAAGCTGTGCGCCAATCTCGCCGATTTGGCGCGAGATACCGTCCGTCAGGGATGAAAACATGGGTCGCGCCTTTTCTTCAATTGCGCCAAACATAGGTATCCACGCCCCGATTTAACAGACCCCCATCCACAAAGGGCAAATCTCTGCCTGCTTCCTTGCTCTCCAAATATCCTCAGGGGGGTGAGCGCAGCGAGGGGGGCGCGAGCGCCCCCCTTTGCGTCCGCAGGGCCATAGATCCGCAGGGCCATAGACAGGGCATTGCCGATAAAGTATCCACCCAAAATGCCCAGATATGCCTTTCTTATCGAATACAGCGGCGCGCCGTTTCATGGCTGGCAGCGTCAGGCTGGCGGCCAGTCTTCGGTGCAAGGCGCTTTAGAGGCGGCCTTGGCCGCGCTTGACCCGTCTGCGCCCACGGTCACGGGTGCGGGGCGCACGGATGCGGGGGTGCATGCCAGCGGCCAAGTGGCCCATGCCGATTTGGTAAAGGAATGGGATCCGTTCCGCCTGACCTCGGCGCTGAATTGGCACCTCTCGCCCGCGCCTGTGGCGGTGCTGCAGACGGCGCTGGTGGGGGATGATTTTCATGCGCGGTTTTCCGCGATGGAACGCCGCTATCTCTTTCGCGTGCAATCGCGCCGCGCGCCCGAGGTGCTGGACAAAGGCGCTGTTTGGCGGGTGCCGTTCCACCTTGATCTGGCGGCGATGCAGGCAGGGGCCGCGCATCTGATTGGCCGCCATGATTTCACCACCTTTCGCAGCAGCATCTGCCAAGCGAAAAGCCCAGTGAAATCCATCGACGAGATCAGTATCACCCAAACCCCGGTCACGGGCGGCGTGGAATTTCAATTCCGCCTGCGGGCGCGCAGTTTTCTGCACAATCAGGTGCGGTCTATCGTTGGCACGTTGGAACGTGTTGGCGCGGGGGCGTGGGAGGCGGGCCAAGTGGGCGAGGCCCTACGCGCCGCCAATCGCGCGGCCTGCGGGCCTGTTGCCCCGCCGCAGGGATTATATCTGACAGGCGTGGGCTATCCAGAGCCGCCCTTCGCATAGCCCTTGCGCTTTGGCGGCAACAGCCGCAATCTGGCCAAAACATCGGAGTGTGAAATGGATCTTTTGGCCCCTGCCACCGCTGTGCGCCTGCGCGCCTATGTGCCTTATTCGAACTTTCATGTCGGGGCGGCGATCCGCTCGACCAATGGCAATTTGCATGTCGGCTGCAATGTGGAAAACGTGGCCTATCCCGAAGGCACCTGCGCCGAAGCCGGGGCGATTGCGGCGATGGTTGCGGGCGGCGATACCCGCATTGCCGAGATTTTGGTCATCGCCGACAGCCCCGCGCCCGTGCCGCCTTGCGGGGGCTGCCGCCAAAAGATTGCCGAATTTGCAGACCCTGACGTGAAGGTCACGCTGTGTACCACCGATGGCGCGCGCCTGACGATGACCGTGGCCGACCTGCTGCCCGGCGTGTTCACCGCAGCGCATATGGCGAAGACGGGCAAGCTGTAACATGGATGCCCCCTCTATAGATGCGAGGGCTATTTTGGTGCAGCTGCGCGATGGGCAAACCCCCAGCGCGGAGGCGCTGCGCTGGTTCGCGCAAGGGCTGGCAAGTGGCGCTGTTTCCGATGCCCAAGCGGGGGCTTTCGCAATGGCCGTGGTGCAGCGCGGGCTGACCGAGGCGGGACGCGTGGCGCTGACGCTGGCGATGCGCGATTCGGGCCATGTGCTGACATGGAAAACAGGCAGGCCGATTGTGGATAAGCATTCCACGGGCGGGATAGGAGATGCGACATCGCTTCTGCTGGCCCCCGCGCTTGCCGCCTGCGGGGCAGGGGTTCCAATGATTTCGGGGCGAGGGCTGGGCCACACAGGCGGCACTTTGGACAAGCTGGAGGCGATTCCCAGTTTTCGCACGGGCCTTCCCGAAGTGCAGCTTCGCGCGCAGATAGATCAGATCGGCTGCGCGATTGTCTCTGCCAGCGCCGAGATTGCCCCCGCTGACCGCCGCCTTTACGCCGTGCGCGATGTGACGGGCACGGTGGAATCGATTGACCTGATCTGCGCCTCGATCCTGTCAAAAAAGCTGGCGGCGGGGCTGCCCGCGCTGGTGCTGGATGTCAAGGTTGGATCGGGCGCGTTTATGAAATCGCTGGAAGATGCCCGCGCCTTGGCCCGCGCTTTGGTGGATACGGCCAATGGGGCGGGGTGCAAAACCGCAGCTTTGATCACCGATATGTCGCAGCCCTTGGCCGATGCGGCGGGCAATGCGCTGGAGGTGATGGTGGTGATGGAAACCCTGACGGGCGCACATGTGAACACCCGCCTGTGGGATGCAACTTGCGCTTTGGGCGGTGAGGCGCTGTTTTTGGCGGGGCTGGCCCCTGATGCCGAAAATGGCGCGGGGCAAATTGCGCAGGCGCTGGAAGATGGGTCTGCCGCCGAGGTGTTTGGCCAGATGGTCGCCGCCCAAGGTGGGCCTTTGGACTTTGTCGATCGCTGGGCGGATCGCCTACCCGCCTCGACCGTGATCCGCGCGATTACGGCGGATAGGGCGGGTTTTGTGACGGCGATTGACGGCCACGCGCTGGGACTTGCGGTGGTGGATATGGGCGGCGGCCGCCAGCGCGAGGGCGATCGGATCAACCCTGCCGTTGGCTTGTCGGCGCTAGCGCCCATTGGCTGTGATCTGACCCGCGGCGAGTTGATTTGCGTGGTTCACGCCGCAACCGAAGCCGCGGCTGACCGCGCCGAGGCGGCGGTGCGGGCGGCCTATGTTCTGGGCGAGGGCGCGCCCAAACCTGCGCCGAAATTGATCCAAGAAAGGATCGCGTGAATGGCCGCTGGTCGCAAATCTAGGGCCTTTTTGGTTGTGATGGATTCGGTCGGCATTGGCGGGGCGCTGGACGCGGGCGATTTTGGCGGCGCGGGCGGCACGGACGCAGGGGCAAATACGGTTGGCCATATCGCGCTGGCCTGCGCGGCGGGTCGGGCAGATGTGGGGCGGGTTGGCCCGCTGCATCTGCCGAACTTGGATGCGCTGGGGCTGGGGGCGGCGGTGAAACTTGCCAGCGGATTGGATGCGCCAAGCCTTGGCGCCGCCCCGCGCGGGCGCTGGGGCGCGGCGAGTGAGGTGTCGCGCGGCAAAGACACGCCTTCGGGGCATTGGGAACTGGCGGGCGTGCCTGTGCCCTGGGACTGGGCCTATTTCCCCGACAAAACGCCTGCCTTTGATGACGAGCTGGTCGCCCTTGTCTGCCGCCTTGCTGGCACGGAGGGCATCCTTGGCAACTGCCACGCATCGGGCGTGCCGATCATCGAGGCGCATTGCGCCGCGCATCTGCGCACGGGTTGGCCGATTTGCTACACTTCTGCCGATTCGGTGTTTCAGATCGCCGCGCATGAGGGGGCGTTCGGGCTGGAACGGCTGCTAAAACTCTGCGCCGATCTGGCCCCCTACCTGCACGCGCGCAAGATTGGCCGCGTGATTGCGCGCCCCTTTACGGGGGAGGTTGGCAATTTCCAGCGCAGCGCCAATCGGCGCGATTATGCGATTGCGCCCCCCAGCCCGACCTTGCTGGATTGGGCGCAGGGGGCGGGGCATGTGACCCATGCGATTGGCAAGATCGGGGACATCTTTTCGATGCGGGGGATAGATCATCTGCACAAGGCGAAATCGGATGCGGGGCTGTTTGACCATTTGGACAGGCTGGCCGGCGAGGCTGCGGATGGCGCGCTGGTCTTCGCCAATTTTGTCGAGTTTGACAGCCTTTATGGCCATCCACGCGATGTGGCGGGATATGCCCGCGCGCTGGAATGGTTCGATGCGCGCCTGGGGGCGTTTTTGCCGCGCCTGCGGGCGGGGGACATTGCGATTTTCACAGCCGATCACGGCAATGACCCGACTTGGCACGGCACCGAACACACGCGCGAACGGGTTCCTGTTCTGGTCGCCGGCGCGGGGGCGGGGCAGATTGGGCACTGCGCCTTTGTCGATGTGGCCGCATCGGTGGCGGCGCATCTGGGCCTACCGCAGCAGGGCGGCGGGCGCAGCTTTTTGTGATCAGCGCCTGAAGGGGGGCTAGCCCCCCAGCGCGCGAAGGGCGCGCCTCCCCCCAAGATATTTGAGCCAAAGTGAAAGCAGCAAGAGGGCGCGCAAAATGGCGCGGCGGCGCTTGACGCGGGGCGCGCGGCGCAGGATACCAAAGGGGTAATTTTGAAGAGGCTGGCCATGCGCGAACATCTGACTGTCGTATCTCATCCTTTGGTGCTGCATAAACTCAGCCTGATGCGCGACAAAACCACGTCGACCGCCAGTTTTCGCCAGCTTTTGCGCGAGATCAGCCTGCTGCTGGCCTATGAGGTCACCCGCGAATTGCCCATGACCACCATGCGGATTGACACCCCACTGGAACCTATGGATGCCCCCGCGATCGAGGGTAAGAAACTGGCGCTGATTTCGATTTTGCGCGCGGGCAACGGCCTGTTGGACGGGATTTTGGAACTGATCCCTGCTGCGCGCGTGGGGTTTGTTGGCCTGTACCGCGACCCTGAAACGCTGCAGCCCGTGCAATATTATTGCAAATTGCCCGACCATCTGGACGAGCGCCTGTCGATTGTGGTCGATCCGATGTTGGCGACGGGCAATTCGTCGGTGGCGGCCATCGACTTGCTGAAAAAGGCGGGGGCTAAGAATATCCGATTCTTGTGCCTTTTGGCCGCGCCCGAGGGGGTTGAGCGGATGCGCGCTGCGCACCCCGATGTGCCGATTGTAACAGCTTCGCTGGATAGCCATTTGAATTCGCACGGTTATATCGTTCCGGGCCTAGGGGATGCGGGCGATCGGATGTTTGGCACAAAATAGGCTAATCTGCTTGCCTCGCTGCGGCGTTTAACGCATGTTTACCCAAATACCTTGGGGGGTAGCGATGAAACTGATTCTGTCTGGCGCGGGCCTATCTGCGACGGCCTTTGCGCTGTGTTTTTCGGCACTTACGGTGCCTGCACTTATGATGACAGGGCCTGCCTTTGGCCAGAGCGTGGCGCAAGTGGGTGGCCCTGCCGAGCAGCCCCCTGCGGGATTTACGGGCCAGCAATATGTTGACAGTCGTGGCTGTTTGTTCATGCGCGCAGGTCTGTCGGGGCGCACAACTTGGGTGCCGCGCATTGGCCGCGACCGCAAAGCGATGTGTTCCGAAACGACCCCGTCGCAGGCCGCAGCGCGCCTGCAAGCGCCTGATACCGCAGGCGTTCAACCCTCTGCGCCGCAGCCTAAGGTGACTGTCGGCGCGCCGATGGAGACTGTCGCCTCGCAGATGACGCCAACCCGTAAGACGGGCGTATTTGCGCCCGTGGTGGTGCCTGGCCTGTCTGCCGCGCCCGCGATGCTGGCGCCGCAGCAAGTGCAGCCGCAGATGCAACAGCCGATGCAGCCCCAAGTGCAGGCGCAGCAGGCCTATGCCCCCAGCGCGGCGGGCCGTTCGGTTGGATGCCCTGCCAGCGCGCCTGTGCTGCAAACGCTGCCCTTGAACACGGGCGGCACAGTGACGGTTTGCACGCGCGGTGATGGCACGGCGACGGGCTGGGTTTCGCCCAATTACCGCAGTGTGGGCGGGGCAATTCGCAACCCGCAAACCCGCCAGAATATCAACTATACGGGCGGCGTGCCTGCGGGCCAAGGGCAGGTGAGCGGGCAGGTGAGCGGGCAGGTGGGTTATGCGCCCGCCTCGGGGTCGGGCGGATATGTGCAGACGGTGATTGGGGGCCAAGCGATTGTTGCGCCGCGCCGCGAGGCAGGCAGCTATAAAGCGGCGTGGAAAGACGACCGTTTGAACCCCAACCGCGGGTTGGGCACGGCGCAAGGCTGGGCGGATCAGGCGCAGGTTTGGACAAACACCACCCCCGCCAATACCTATGAGGATGTGGCGCGGAAAAAGGCGCGCAAGGCGGCGGCGCGCGCGGGCTTTGCCGCGCCAAATGCGGGCGTGCGGCTGACATCTTCGACCATGTCGGGACAATCGGTTGCAGGGGCAGGGCGCATTTATGTGCAGGTCGGCACCTTTGGCCAGCCCAGCAATGCGCAAAACGCAGCAGGGCGGCTTGCCGGGATGGGCTTGCCCGTGGCATCGGCCAAGGGCGCGCGGGGCGGTCAGGCGCTGGTGTCGATCATGGCAGGGCCTTTCGCCACGGGGGCCGAGGCGCAGCAAGCGCTGGCGATGGCGCGCAGCGCGGGCTTTGGCGACGCGTTCATTCGCTGATCGCGCAGGAACGGATGAGGGGACGCCTGAGGGGGCGGCTGAGCAGGGAAGGCTGAGCGGCTGCCTAGCTGTCGCAGATATATTGCAGGCCCAAAAATGCTGCGTCTTCTAGGATGGGCGCGGCGTTTGGATCTGGCGCAGCGGCGGGCGCAGGGGCCAGATCGCTGCGTTGGGCAAAGCTGGCATAGGGCGCGGGGGTGATCTGGGCTGCGGCAAATGCGGCATCCAAAGCGGCAGCATCTGCAGGCGGTTGCGCGGCCTTGGCCAGAACGGGGCCATAGCCCGCCAGCGCGCCTTGCGGCAAGGCCCCGCTGGACATCAGCCGCAAGGTTGCAAACCACCCTGCATAGCGCAAAGCCGCCTGCATTGGGCTTTGGGACTTGGCTGAAACATGCTCGGCCAGCACAATACCTGCCAAAGTTTCCGGCCCATCGGCGCGCTCGACCAAGGAAAACGGCAGCAATATCGTGCCATCGGGCAGCGATGCGGGGCCCGTCAACCCCTCGCGCAGCACGGCGATCTGGGGCGGGGCGCCTGGAAAGAGCCGCCGCGCCAGATCGGCGGCGGCCTGCACCCCCGCCCGCCCCGTGCAAGGCGATCCGCTGATGGTGATGACATCCTCCATCGCCTGTGCGGCAATGTCGCGCGCGGCGGCGGCGGGCAGACGCTGCGCCGCAAAACCGTAAAGGCGCAGCGGCATCCAAATGGCGATCACGCCCAAAACGGCGCTGGCCACCCCCACTTTTAACGCGCCGCGCAGCCGCCCTGGCCGTTTGCGGCGGCGATCCAGCGCTGCGCGCACCTTGTCCAGCGCCGCGATCATCGTGGTATCGTCGATTTCCAGCGTCTCATCCGCGTCTTCGTGCGAGGCGTAGATGACAAACCCCTCATAATCGCCCGTGCGCATGACGGCGGGCAGCGACCACTGGGTCAGCGGGCTTTCGGTTTTGGGGTCTAGCAGTACAATCGTTGCATCGCGCAGACCGACAATCACCTCGCGCCGCTGCGCATCGGGCCCGTTGCGCCACAGCCCAGCGGATTCCAGTCGGCTATATTGGTGCAAAGCTGTCATTTTGGCCTGTTGATTGGTCTGGCGCGAACCTAGCCCAGCCCCGCCTTGCGTTCAACTGCCCAAGCGGGCGCAGCATGTCGTTTTTGTGTGGTGCGGCCTGCGCCGCCTGTGGCAGGAAGGCGTGCGAAGGAGAGCGCTATGACCATGCCGACCCAAACCCCTGCTGATGACGCTGGCCAAAGCGCGCGGGCGCTGCCGCAAGATCGTATCTGGGCGGCCGCGGGGTTTACGCTGTTTTATGCCTTTACCATTGGCTATACCGATAATCAGGTGCGCCTGATCGCCCAAAGCGCGGGGCTGTGGCAGTTTCACGCGACTCGCAGTGTGATGGCGATGGCGATTTTGGGCGCGGTGGCGCTGATCTTTGGCCTGCGCCTGCGGCCCAAAAACTGGCGGGCCGTGCTTGCGCGGTCGTGCTTGCACGCGGTGGCGATGGTGCTGTATTTCGGGGCGCTGGCGTTTTTGCCCGTGGCGCTGGTGGCCGCTGGCCTGTTCATGGCGCCGATTTTCGTGCTGCTGATCCAGCGCTTTGCGCTGCACCGCCCTGTTGGGCTGGGCCAAGTTTTGGCGGTGGCAATCGGCTTTGCGGGGGTGGTTTTGGTGCTGGGGCCGCAGGCCTTGGCGGGGGCCTCGCTGGCGGCGCTGTTTCCTGTGCTGGCGGCGGTGATGTATGGGCTGGGCAATATCGCCACGCGCGAGTGGTGCGAAGGCGAAAGCGCGGCGACATTGCTGGCGGGGTTTTTCGTGGCTTTGGGGCTGTGCGGTGCCATTGGCATGGGGGTTTTGGTGCTGTTCCCCCAAAGCGTGCCTGCGGGAACCGATGGGTTTATCCTGCGCGGGCCTGTGGTGCCCAGCGCGGCCTTTTGGTTCTGGACTTTTGTGCAGGCGGCGGGGTCGTTGTTTGGCGTGGGCATGGCCATTCGCGCCTATCAGTTGACCCAAGTTGGGCGCGCGGCAGTGCTGGAATATTTGATCCTGCCCGCTTCCGCGCTGTGGGCCTTTGTTCTGTGGGGCGAGGTGCTGGATGGGCTCGCCCTGTTGGGCATTGGTCTGATTGCGCTGGCGGGGGCGGTGATTTCGCTGTCGGGGCGCAAGTCGTAAGTCCTAGGGCCTAGGGCCGCCCTATTTCCCAACCTCGGCGCGCCAATGGCGGCGGCAGAGCGAAACATAGGTTTCATTGCCGCCGATTTGCACCTGCTCGCCATCTTGCAGCGCGCGCCCATCGGCCCCGCGCCGAATGACCATCGTCGCCTTTTTGCCGCAGTGGCAGATGGTGCGCACTTCGCGCATCTCATCGGCCCAAGCGAGCAGCGCCGCCGATCCGGGAAAGAGGTTGCCCTGAAAATCCACTCGCAAGCCATAGGCCATGACGGGCACGGACAAATCATCCACCGCGCGGGCCAGTTGCCAAACCTGCGGCTTGGTCAAAAACTGGGCCTCGTCGATAAAGACGCAGGCCACAGGGCCAAGCGCCTGCCGCGCCTTGATTTTGGCAAACATATCGTCACTTTGGGAAAACGTATCGGCGTCCATCCCAATCCCGATGCGGCTGGCAATCTTGCCGCTGCCCGCACGGTTATCCAATTGCGCGGTGATCAGATAGGTCTGCATGCCGCCTTCGCTATAGTTATGCGCGGCTTGCAACAGCAGGGTGGATTTGCCTGCGTTCATGGTCGAGTAGTTGAAATACAGTTTTGCCATGAAGCAGCCTTAGCAAAGCTGCGCGCTGGCCGAAAGGGGGCGCTGCCGATACGAAAACCGCCCTGCGCCAAGGGCCAAACACAACTGGCAGTCGCCGCCTGCCCCCGAAGTGGGGCGCACCTAAAACGGGGCCGATACGGCGCGCATTGACCCGACTGCGCCCAAGTGCCAAACTTGGGCGGCAAAAGCGATGGGAAAATCAGCGCCATTTTCCCCATGCCAAAACGGGTGGCATGGGCCGTGGCGCATAGGGTGGGCACAGCGGACATGAGTATCGAATCTTACTTGAAAAAACACAGCGAAGCCTTGGTCAAAGACGTGGGCATCGAGGCGGCGTGTAAGCTGACGGGCAAGTCAAAGGCGACATTGGGGCGGTATTATTCTGACCAATTGGGCCATGACGACCGCTTTATGCCGATTGACGTCGTCGCCCAATTAGAGGCGGCGGCGCGGCACCCGCATGTGACCACAGCGCTGGCCGAATTGCGCGGCATTACCCTTTCTTATGACGCAGATCGGCGCGACGCGGCCCATCAGAACGTCAACCAAGATGTTGTCGTTCTGGCCCAGCGCTTTGCGCAACTGATGGCCGAATATAACACGGCGATTTCAGACGGGAAAATTTCGATCAACGAGGCAAAGCGGATGCTGCGCGAAACCTTGGGTATTCAGCAAGTGCTGTTGGATATGAAACTGCATTTGGAAAAAGACGTGGGCGAGGCATAAGGCCCCGCCCACTGGATTCTAAGCTGTTGTTTGGGCCTTGGTTCGGGCCTTAGTTCGGGCGGCGGCCTTGGGCCGCGCTTTTGGGTTTGCTGGCCCCATCCCTGCGAGGGGCAAAGCTGCCGCCCATTGGTTTGGCGGATTGGGGCTTGGCCGATTGGGGCTTGCCTGCCCCAGGTTTTCCGGGCGCTGCGCGTTGCACGGGCTTGCTGCCCGCCTTTTGCCCGCCCATATTTCCACCCGCGCGCGCGCCCGGGCGCTGGCCACGGTTCTGGCCGGGCTTGGGGGCTGCGGCGACCATCTCGGCCGACCACGGCGCACCGCCCAGCGTTGGGATGGCCTTTTTCAGCAGTTTTTCCACCGCCTGCAATTCGCCCATTTCGGCGGGCGCGCAGAAGGAAATCGCTGTGCCCTCTTTGCCTGCCCGCGCCGTGCGGCCAATGCGGTGGACATAGTTTTCGGGCACATTGGGCATTTCAAAGTTGTAAACATAGCGCACGCCCGGAATATCAATGCCGCGCGCGGCGACATCGGTGGCGACCAGCACGTCAAGGCTGCCATCGCGGAATTCGGTCAGCGTGCGGTCGCGTTGGTTCTGGCTTTTGTTGCCGTGGATCGACCCTGCCTTAAAGCCCCATGTCACCAAAAGCTTCATCAGCTTTTCCGACCCGTGCTTGGTGCGGCCAAAGACCAGTGCCTGCTCGCCCGGGTGTTTGTTCAGATAGTCGCGCAGCATGTTCGCCTTATCGCCGTTCGGCAGGTAATGCACGCCTTGGACAATGCGTTCCACGGGTTTGCCGGGTGGGGCGACCTGCACTTTGACGGGGTTGTGCAGATAGGTCGCGGCGAGTTCTTCTATGTCTTTCGGCATGGTCGCGGAAAACAGCATGGTCTGGCGTTTCAGCGGGATATGCTTGGCGATTTTGCGCAAGGAATGGATGAACCCCATGTCCAGCATATGATCGGCCTCGTCCAGCACCAGATAGCCCGTGGCCGACAGCGTGACATCGCCGCGTTCCAAAAGGTCAATCAGGCGGCCCGGGGTGGCGACCAAAACATCCGCGCCGCGCTTTAGCTTTTCGGCCTGTTTGAACAGGCTGGCGCCGCCGACGACCATGGCGATTTTGACGGCCGTGCCTTTGGTGAACACCTCTAGGTTATCGGCGATTTGGGAAACCAGTTCGCGCGTGGGCGCTAAGATCAGCGCGCGCACGGTTTTGGGGGCAGGGGGGTGGCCCAGATCAAGGATGCGGTGCAAGAGCGGCAGGCCAAAGGCGGCGGTTTTGCCCGTGCCCGTTTGCGCCAGCCCCATCAAATCGCGCCCCGCCATGATATGGGGGATCGCCTCGATCTGGATCGGGGTCGGCATTTTCAGCGTGGTTTTTTCAAGGGTTTTCAGAATGGATGGGGACAGCCCCAAATCAGCAAAAGTGGTCATAATATCTTTCTGGGCATAAAATGCCCCAGGCCCATGCAGGGCCATTCAGGTGTTGCGCCGCCCCCTCGCCCTGCGCCAATGCGCAAGACCGTGAAAGGCGCGGAACCCCTGCGTGCGGTGGGAACCAGTCTATCGGGGCCTGTCTGACAAACGTCACATGCGCACGCGGCACGGGCCGCCCGATGGGGGGCAGATGCGCCTGATTGGGGCGTTTGTCAAGGAAAGCTTTCGCAGGCGCAGAAAACCCGCGCAATTTGTGCGATTGTTTCCAAATTTAGGATAGTGACGGCGCGGCTTGCGCCCGCTAAACTGCCGCAAAATCACAAAAACGGATAACAGGATGAACACCCTCTTAAATCGCCGCCCCGTTGCCAGCCTGTGGATTGGCGAGAGCTTGCATTACGTCAACCAGTTGTGCCTGAAATCGCATCTGGTGCATGGGCATCCTGTCACGCTCTATTGCACCGACAATGTGCGCAATGTGCCCGAGGGCGTGGTGGTGCGGCCTGCCTCGGACATCATGGACATCGACCGCCGTATTGTCGAGGAGACCTCGGCCTCGTTCTTGTCGAACGTGTTTCGCTATAAGATGATCCAAAAGACGGATGCGATCTGGATCGACTGCGATGCGTTTTGCTATCGCCCTTTCCCCGATAATCAGGCCCATATCTACGCCGGCCACGGCATGCGCGGCGCGCTAAACTGCGGGGTGGTCGCCATTCCGCAAACGGGCGCGCTGATGGATAGCCTTTTGGATTATTACGACAACCTGCCCGATTACCCCGAATGGTGGGGGCCAAAGCAGCGCAAAAAGATGGATAAGCTGGACAGCAGCATCCCCAAACCAGTGCGGATTTACCAAACCGAACGCACCGCCTTTGGCCCGCAGGCATTCACCCATTTTGCCAAGAAAACAGGCGATATCGACAAGGCGATGGGCGCAGACACCCTATACCCCGTGCCGTTTCAGCTCAACGATGTGTTCTACGACCCCCATTCAGCGGTGGAAAAACACTTCACCGATGCCACGCTGTCGGTGCATATCTATACCAACGCCTCGCGCCCGTGGTGGCGCAAAAACCCACCACTTGCGGGCAGTTATATCGCGCGGATGTGCCAGCACCTTAGCATCGACCCCACGGCTGCGTTAGAGCAATAGGGCTGGAACAGTAAGGTGGAGTTCAAACGCCAAACCTCGCGCCATGGCTCGCTGATGGCGCTGTCCACGATGAAGGACGAAGGCCCCTATGTGGTGGAATGGGTGGCGCATCATCTGGCGGTGGGGTTCACCGATGTGATGGTTTACACCAACGATTGCAGTGATGGCACGGATACTATCCTGAAACATCTGGAGAGTTTGAACATTGGCGTTTACCACCGCGAGAATGTGATCCCCGAGGGGATAAAGCCGCACCCATCCATGCTGAAACTGGCCGCGGATGAAGAGTTGGTGCAAGACAGCAGTTGGCTTTTGGTGCTGGATGCGGACGAGTTTATGTGCATCAACCATCCCTCGCATCACTTGGACGGCATGGTCGATGATCTGGAAGCAATCGGCGCGCATGCGATGGTGTGCACCTGGCGGATTTTCGGCTCGTCAGGCGTGCGCGATTGGTCGCGCGCGCCCATAACCGACCAATTCACCCGCGCTGCCCCCGTGTTCTGGAACAAGGGCTGGGGCACGAAAACCATGTTAAAGTTTGACACCAAATACCTGCGCCTTGGCATGCACCGCCCGATCATCAAATCGCAGTGGAAAGACACCGATTGGCCCGACACGCAGCTATGGGTCAACGGGTCGGGCCGCCCGCTGGAAGATTGGTTCAAACTGCGCGGCTGGCGCAGCATTCGCCGCACGGTGGGCTATGACTGGGCGCAAATCAACCACTATGCCATCAAGTCGATGGATGCCTATTCCTTGCGCAAATTTCGCGGCAATGCGAACCTGAAAAAAGACAAATACAATTCGGATTATTGGTCGCTGCAAGACCGCAACGAGGTGGAAGATAAAAACATCTTCCGCTATGCCGAGCGGCGCGAAGCGATCCGCCAGCAGCTTTTGGCCGACCCTTTGGTGCGCGAGTTGCACGAGGCGGCCCATGCCCATGCCGAGGCGCGGCTGAAGGAATATCGCGCCTCGCCTGCCTACCTTGAATTGGTGGCGGGGTTGGTTGCGGCGTCAAACGTGCCGATCACCCAAGTGGTTGCCAAACCGCCCAAGGCGCGCGACCCCGCCGAGGTGGCCGCTGTGCAAAGCAAGATCGACGCGCGCCGCGCGACCAAACCGAAAGAGGAACGCCGCACGCCGCCGCCGCCCGGTTGGGGCAGCCCCTTTGCCTCGCCCTATGTGGCAGGGCCGATTGATCTGTCGGGCCAAATCGCGCTGGAGGTGGTGGAAAATCAAGAAATCCAGATCCCCCTTGACCCGCGCGTGTTTACCGCCGCCTCCCTTGAGGCGGTGCAGGCGGGCAAGTTTGACCGCCGCCATGCGCGCACTATTTCGGGCTTTATCGCGGGCTGCACGCGGCTGATGGAACTGGGGGCGGGCTTTGGATTTGTGCCCCTGCGCGCCAAGGCTGCGCGTGAAGATTTGCACATCGCCGTGCAAGATGACCGCGAGGCGCTGGTGCAGTTCGGGGCCGCCATCGCCGCCAAACAATTCCCGCGTGAGGGGCACATGATCACCTTTTCCGCCGCCCCTCTGCGCAGCTATGACGATGCGGAAGGGGTATATTCGGGCCTAGACGCGCTGCTGGGCGCCTTCAAACCCGAAGTGATCCGCCTGTCTGGCACGCTGCTTCCCGCTGATGCCCTGACCGAAGCGCGCCTTGCGGGCGTGCGCCGCGTGCTGTTTCCCTTTCTTGACCCCTCAGAAATAGAGCACGACCGCAAGACCCATGCCGCCCATCTGGCGCAGTTCGGCTTTACCGAAGACACGGGCGGAGAGGGCAGCGGCACCCTGTTTCTGCGCCGCGAATAGCGTTAATGCGGGCTCAATACCTATTTCGCGCGCACCCTTTACCCCATCCGCGCCCTTGCCTATAAGGCGTATTATGTTGGCCGCTCGCATATACGCCTTGCGAATTAGTCGCCCAGTGTCCTGATCGCAGGGCGCTGGGACAATCTGGCTTTTCCCAATTCCAAGGATACGCGCAATGAGCGACACCCCCGATTATTCCACCACAGTTTTCCTGCCCGAAACGGATTTCCCCATGCGCGCGGGATTGCCCCAGCGCGAGCCTGATTGGCTGGCGAAATGGGCGCAAATTGGCGTTTATGACCGCCTGCGCGACAAGGCCGCAGGCCGCCCCGCCTTTACCCTGCACGACGGCCCGCCCTATGCCAACGGGCATCTGCACATCGGCCATGCGCTGAACAAAATCCTCAAAGATATGGTCGTGCGCAGCCAGCAGATGATGGGATTTGATGCCCGCTATGTGCCGGGATGGGATTGCCACGGCTTGCCGATTGAATGGAAAATCGAGGAACAATATCGCGCCAAGGGGCTGAATAAGGACGATGTGGATATCGTCGCCTTCCGCCGCGAATGCCGCAAATTTGCCGAAGGCTGGATCGATGTGCAGCGCGAGGAGTTCAAGCGGCTGGGCATCACGGGCAACTGGGCCGACCCCTATATCACGATGGACTACCACGCCGAGGCGGTGATCGCCGACGAGTTCATGAAGTTTGTGATGAACGGGAGCCTGTATCAGGGATCAAAACCCGTGATGTGGTCGCCTGTTGAGAAAACCGCGCTGGCCGAGGCGGAAGTGGAGTATCATGACGTCACCAGCCATATGGTTTGGGTAAGGTTTAAGGTGGTTGAGGTGGGCGGCGCATACTTGGTCGGGGATCATTCCCAAGACCAGTCCAGTGATAGGGACGCATTGCAAAGCGCGTCAGTTTTGATCTGGACGACTACCCCGTGGACAATCCCACAGAATAGGGCCGTCGCGTTCAACTCTGGAATGTCCTATGGATTGTATCGTGTGACGGAAGTGTCCGAAGGCAGCATTGCTACTTTGGGGGAAACTATCATAGTTGCACATAATCGCGCTCCAGAGGTTTTTGAGAAAGCCAAATGCGTGGCTATCAAGATCTGCAGTGTTGGCAAATTCGACGACACCTTGCTCGCCCACCCCTACGCCAATATCGAAGGCGGCAATGGCGAGTGGGACTTCCCCGTGCCAATGGTCGCGGGGGATCATGTCACCGATGATGCGGGCACGGGGTTTGTGCATACCGCGCCCTCGCACGGCGATGACGACTATCAGATGGGCCTCAAGTATAACCTTGGCATGACCTATAACGTCGAGGCCGACGGCACCTATCGTTTGAGCCTTCCTCTCTTTGGGGGCAAAGCGATCTTGCGCAATGAGCCTGATCCAAAGAACAAAAAGAACCCTTGGGATGGCGAGGCGAACGTTGCCAATATCAGGGCATTGGCACAGCAGGGCGCGCTGTTTGCCAAGGGAACTTTGTTCCATTCCTACCCCCATTCGTGGCGGTCAAAGGCGCCGCTCATCTATCGCAACACGCCGCAGTGGTTTGTGGCGATTGATAAGCCTTTGAACGATGGGATGTCCACGCATGGCGAGACGATCCGCCAGCGCGCGCTCAACTCGATCAACCAGCTTGTCGAATGGACACCGCAAACGGGGCGCAACCGTTTGCACTCGATGATCGAAGCGCGGCCAGATTGGGTGCTGTCGCGCCAACGCGCTTGGGGTGTGCCGTTGACCGCCTTCACCAAAAAGGGCGCGCAGCCGACCGATGCCGATTTCATCCTGCAAAATGCCGAAGTAAACGCGCGGATCAAGGCCGCATTTGAACAAGACTCGGCTGATGTTTGGTATACGGCGGGGTTCAAGGAAAAGGTGCTGGGCGGGATCGTCAATCCTGATGATTACATCCAAGTGATGGACGTGCTGGATGTGTGGTTTGATTCTGGGTCAACCCACGCCTTTGTGCTGCGCGACCGCGCGGATGGCAGCGTGGACGGCCTGGCGGATTTGTATCTGGAAGGCACCGATCAGCATCGCGGCTGGTTCCATTCATCTATGCTGCAAGCCTGCGGCACCAAGGGCCGCGCGCCCTATCGCGGGGTTTTGACGCACGGTTTTACGCTGGATGAAAAGGGCATGAAAATGTCCAAATCCCTTGGCAATACCGTCGCCCCGCAGCAGGTGATCGACGAATACGGCGCGGATATTTTGCGCCTGTGGGTGGCGCTGGCCGATTACACGGTTGATCTGCGCATCGGCAAAGAAATCCTGAAAGGCGTGGCTGACAGCTATCGCCGCCTGCGCAATACGCTGCGGTTCGTGCTGGGCAACCTGAAGGATTTTTCAGACGCGGAACGCCTGCCGCTGGCCGAAATGCCCGAGTTGGAACAATGGGTTTTGCACCGCGTGGCGGAAATTGATGCCGAGGTGAAGGCGGGCTATAAAGCCTATGATTTCCAAGGCGTTTTCCAGAAAATCTTTGCCTTTGCCACAACCGACCTTTCGGCGATTTATTTCGATATCCGTAAAGATAGCCTGTATTGCGATGCGCCCAGCAGCCTGCGCCGCCGCGCTGCGCGCACGGTTTTGGACCATCTTTACCAGCACCTCACCGCTTGGCTGGCCCCGATTTTGGTGTTCACCACCGAAGAGGTTTGGCTGTGCCGCAACCCTGAGGGCACCTCTGTTCACCTGACCGATATGCCCAGCGTTCCTGCGCAGTGGCTGAACCCGAAGCTGGCCGAAAAATGGGCTATCTTGCGCCAAATGCGCCGCGTGATTACAGGTGCAATCGAGGTGCAGCGAACGGCCAAGGTGATTGGCGCAAGTCTAGAGGCTGCGCCAAAGGTTTACGTCAGCAACGCGGCCCTTATGTCTGCCACGCAAGGCGTGCCGATGGCGGAATTCTCGATCACCTCGGCGTTGCAGGTCACAGACAGCCCCGCGCCTGCGGGTGCCTTCACCCTGCCCGATGTGGCGGGCGTAGCGGTGGTGTTTGACAAAGCGGCGGGCGAGAAATGCGCGCGGTGCTGGCAAATTTTGCCCGACGTTGGCACGCATCAGCACGGCCAAACCTGCGCGCGCTGTAATGAGGCGCTGGGCTAAGCCATGACTTTGGGCATCCTCGCCGCTGTTCTGGGCGCGGCGTTCCTGCATGCGTCATGGAATGCCGCGATCAAGGTCGGCACCTCGCGCCTTGGGGCGATGGTGCTGCTATCCTTTGGCGAGGTGGCAATCGGGGCCTGCGTGGCGGCGTTTTTCCCAGCTCCCGCGCGTGAGGTTTGGCCGTGGATTGCCGCCTCTGCCTGCGCGCATTTCTTCTATAAGTTCTTTTTGGCCTATGCCTATGAGCGGGGCGATTTGTCGCGCGTATACCCCATTGCGCGCGGCACCGCGCCGATGATTGTGGCGCTGGCGGGGGGGCTGTTTTTTCTGACCGATACCCTAAGCTTGCACGAATATATCGGCATTTTCATCCTTGGTCTTGGCATTTTGGCCATGGCGCAGGGGATTTTCACCGAAGGCGAAAACCGCAAGCTGCTGCCCTTTGCGCTGGGGTCTGCGCTCGCCACGGCCAGTTATACGATGATCGACGGCACGGGCGCGCGGGTGGCGGGCGATGCGGTGATGTATATCGCTTGGGTCTTTATTGTTGAAGGCGCGCTGTTTATTGCGGGGATGCTGATGCTGCGCGGCCCGTCCCTTATTCCGCGGGGGCGGCGGGAATGGGCGGCGGGGATGTTTGCCGCGGTGGCGTCCTATGCCGCCTATGCGATTTCGGTTTGGGCGATGACAAAGGCCCCGATTGCCGTGGTCGCGGCGCTGCGCGAAACCAGTATCCTGTTTGCCGTGCTGATCGGCTGGGTGGTGTTTGGCGAGCGATTGTCGCGCGGCAAGGCGGTTGCGGCGGTGATCATCGTTGTGGGCGTGATTGTGACGCGGATTTAGGGGGCGTTGCCCCCTCGGCCTTTGGCCTCACCCCTAGGATATTTTGAGAGCGAGGAAGGGGCAAAATGCGCAAGGGTGGGCCGAATTAGGTTTTGGCCCCGCGCGCGGGGATGATTTGCTGCGCGATGCCCGCCAAAATAAGATAGAGCGAGGCGCCAATCAGCGCCCAATGGATCAGGGGGCTGGCGGTAAAATCTGTCCAAGCCGACCAGGCGGCGCAGGCGACCCACAGCCCCGAAACCGGCAGCGACACCCAATTCCACCGTTTTGTCCGCGTGGGGTGGATGAATTTGAGGTTCAGAAACATCGCCACAGTCAGGGCGATGACGACAAGCAAGGCCACCCATTGGCTGGGATGCGCGGCGAACAGCACCAACACCACCATGTTCCAACAGGCTGGAAAGCCTGAAAAACTTTTATCCTTGGTTTTCATGCGGGTATCGGAAAAATAGACGACCGAGCCATAGGTGATTGCGATGATCGCCAGCCAGCCTGTCCAGACACCCAGCAGCCCAGATTTGAACAGCGCAAAGGCGGGGATGAACACATATGTCAGGTAATCGACGATCAAATCCATCAATTCGCCGTTATAGATGGGAAAGTTCTTGTCCACCTCGTAGCGGCGCGCAAGGGGGCCATCGATGCCGTCCACGATCAGGGCAAGCACCAGCCACAAAAACATCAGCGACCATTTCTCTTGGGTCGCGGCGAGCATGGCGAACATGGCCAGCACCGCGCCCGAGGCGGTGAGAAGATGCACAGACAGGGCTTTGATGCGGATATCCATAAGGGGTTGTTGCCCCATCACCGCGCAATTTGCAAGGCGGCGCTGCGGGACGCTTTACCAAGCATGATGCACATGGGGGGCGATGCGCTGGGAATACAGGTCGCGCAGCGCGTCTATCACATCGGGCGCAATCGGGGGCAGGGCGCTGGCGCTGGCGTTCATCGCAGCTTGGGCGGGGGTTTTCGCGCCGGGGATAACGGTGGTGACGGCCGCCTGCATCAAGATCCAGCGCAGGGCAAAAGGGGCCATAGCCACACCGTCTGGCAGATATTGGCGCAGCGTTTCGACGGCCTCAAGCGCCAGATCATAGGGCACGCCAGAAAACGTCTCGCCCTTATCAAAGGCCTCGCCATCGCGGTTGAAGGCGCGGTGATCGTCGGCGGCAAAGGCGGTGGTCGCGGTCATTTTGCCTGACAAAAGGCCAGATGCCAGCGGCACCCGCGCAATCACCGCCACGCCGCGCGCCTGCGCCATGGGAAAGAACACCTCGGCAGGGCGCTGGCGGAAAATGTTATAGATGATCTGCACCGAGGCGACACCCGCAAATTCGATGGCCTTGATCGCCTCTTCCACCTTTTCCACCGACACGCCGTAGTGGCGCAGCTTGCCCGCGGCGACCAAGCGATCCATCGCATCGAACACCTCGGCCATGTAATAAACCTCGGTCGGGGGGCAATGCAGTTGCACAAGGTCGAGGCAATCGGTTTCCAGATTGCGCAGGGATCGTTCGACAAAGGCGGTTAGGTTCGCCAAATTATAGCCACTGGCCAGATGCGGCGACAGGCGGCGGCCTGCTTTGGTGGCGACAAAGGGGCGATCCTTGCGCCCGCGCAGAACATCCGCGATCAGACGTTCTGAACGGCCATCGCCGTAGACATCGGCGGTGTCGATAAAATCAATCCCAGCGTCCAGCGCGGCGAGCAGTGCGGATTTGGCATCGGCGTCCGATACCTCGCCCCATGATCCGCCAATCGCCCATGCGCCAAACCCCACCTCGGACACGCTGCGCCCTGCTTTGGTGAAAAGACGTGATTGCATGGTGCCCCCCCTTGTTAAGCTGCCGCACAGATCAACGCGTTGTCGCGGCCAAGGTCAAGCCCTAACCCGCGGCGCGGGGATGGGCGGCGGTATACACCTCCATCAGGCGGGCGGTGTCGACGGCGGTATAGGCCTCGGTCGTGGAGAGGCTGGCATGGCCCAAAAGTTCCTGAATGGCGCGCAAATCGCCGCCTGCGGCCAAAAGATGCGTGGCAAAGCTGTGGCGCAGGGCATGGGGCGTGGCAGAGGGCGGCAGGCCAAGCGCGGCGCGGGTGCGCTGCATGGCCAGCGCGATCAGGCGCGGGTTCAGCGCCCCGCCCCGCGCGCCGCGAAACAGGGGTTCGCTGGGGGCCAGATCATAGGGGCACAGTCGCACATATTCGGCCACGGCGGCGGCTGTGGCGGGCAGGGTCGGCACAAGCCGCGTTTTGCTGCCCTTTCCCGTGATGCGCAATATCTGGGGCATGGGGTGGTCTGCGCCCGTCAGGGACAGCGCTTCGGATATGCGCAGACCCGACCCGTATAAAAGCGTAACCACAGCCGTATCGCGCGCGGCAATCCACGGCTGCGTTGCAAAATCACCCACGGCGTCCAGAATATCCCTTGCGCCCTCTTCCGACAGCGGGCGGGGCAATTTGCGCAAGTGTTTGGGGCTGCGCGCGGACAGGGCCGCGCTGGCATCCACCCCGCCGCTGCTGTCCGCAACCCAAGCCAGAAACCCCTTTACCGCAGAAAGCGCCCGCGCAAGGCTGCGCGCAGAAAGTCCAGTGCCGCGCGCATGGGCCATCCAAGCGCGCATATCGGCCAAGGGCAGGGCGGCCAAATCGGCAAGGCTGGGCGCATCGCCGCCGCGATGCTGGGCGATAAAGGCCAGAAAACCGCGCAGGTCTTGGGCATAGGCTTTGATCGTATGGGCAGCGACGCCTTCCACCCCCTTTAGCTGCGCCAGCCAGCGCGCAAGAGCATCGCTGTGGGCGGGCGGGATCATGGGTTAACTCAGCCAGCGGCGCATGGTGCGTTCAAACACGCCTGCGAAAAACGCCAGCAAATCAGTGCCATGCGTGGTTTTGAAATGATGCGGGTCTTCGCTGCCCAAGGCCAGCAAGCCCGGCAGCCTCCCTGCGCCAAAATCCAGCCGCATCAACGCCTCGGATCGCACCCAAGCCGCCGCCTCGCCGTAAATCGTATCGTCGGCGGGCACGATCTGGCGCAGCACAACGGGGCGCAGCGACACGTTGCGCCCGCCCGAGACATAGTCCCCCACCGTGCCCGGCTGGGCAAAGCGCAAAATCGGGTTCATCGGCGTGCTGGGCGGGGTCTGCGCCGATTCAAGCACCAACCCCACAGCATCCACCCGCAAGGCGGCTGCGACATTGCCCGCAAGCCCGCCCAAAAAATCGTCAAAGGTCAGCGGGTCTAGCAGTTCCAGAATCGCGCGGTGAATTTGGTTGGTGCCGGCCAAATTCTCGTAAGCGGCGGCGATCACCGAACGGTGGGTTTCTTCCAGCCGATCCAGCCGATCTTCCAGCTTTTGCATGGCAATGCCGCGCAGATCGAACACATTGCTGCCAACCTGCGCCTCGTTCGCGCCGACCAGCGCGGCCATCACATCGCGGTCTTCCAGCAGCTTTTCGGGGGCGGCCAGAATAAGATCTCGCAAATCCTGATTGATCATGGCGCGCCCCTTTTGCTGCGAAAAATGCCCCGCTTACAGAATTTTCTGGCCTGTCTTGGCCCAGTCTTTTTCGAACTGTTCCAAGCCCTTATCGGTTAGGGCGTGGCTGGCCAGCGCCTTGATCACGGCGGGCGGGGCGGTCATCACATCGGCCCCCACAAGCGCGCATTGCGAGACGTGGTTGGCGCTGCGAATGGATGCGGCCAAAATCTGCGTGTCAAAGCCGTAGTTGTCATAGACTTGGCGGATATCGGCGATCAGCTCCATCCCGTCCAGGTTGATATCGTCAAGGCGGCCAATGAAGGGCGAGATAAAGGTTGCCCCCGCCTTGGCCGCAATCAGCGCCTGATTGACGCTGAAGCAAAGGGTGACGTTGACCATCCTGCCCTCGCCCGTCAGCACTTTGCAGGCGCGCAGGCCGTCCCATGTCAGGGGGACTTTGACGGCGATATTCGGGGCGATGGCGGCCAGCTTGCGGCCTTCGGCGATCATGTCATCGGCCTTTGTCGCCACCACTTCGGCAGAGACGGGGCCAGAGGTGATGGCGCAAATCTCGCGCGTGACTTCCAAAATATCGCGGCCCGATTTCAGGATGATCGAGGGGTTTGTTGTGACACCGTCGACCATGCCCAAATCGTTCAATTCGGAAATGGCGGCGACATCGGCGCTGTCTACAAAGAATTTCATCGGCGGCCCCTTTGGGTGTTGTGGAGGTGTTGCGCAGGGTTTAACCCAATTTCAGGGCCAAGGGAAAGATGTAATGACGGGCGAGAGGGTCTTTGATGCGGGCGATCTGATTGCCGTGCTGACAACCGAGCCGCTGGGCCGCACGCTGGACTATCGCGCGCCCGACGGCGGCTGCGGCCTGGGGGATTTTGTCGAGGTGCCGCTGGGCCCGCGCCGTGTGCTCGGGGTGGTTTGGGGCGCGGGGGCGGGGGATTATGACCTGGCCAAAATTCGGCCCGCGCACCGTGTTTTGGACGCGCCGCCGATGCGGGCAGAATTGCGCGCCTTTTTGTCCCGTGCCGCCGATTATACGCTAACGCCTTTGCCCGCCATGTTGCGCGCCGCCACCCGCGCGCCGCGTTTGGACAGCCCGCCTGTCGCGCGCAAAACCTATGTTCTGGCGGGGCCAGTGCCGAACCAGTTGACGGATGCGCGGTTTAAGGTGATCGAGGCGCTGCGGCGGTTTGGTGCTGCGCCTGTGACTTTGGGGGAACTGGCCGAAGAGGCGGACGTATCCACTTCGGTCATTCAAGGGCTGGTCAAACTGGGCGTTGTGGCGCAAGCCGACGCGCCGCGCGATCTGCCCTATCCGCCCTTGCGCAGCATGGCCCCCGCGCAGCTTGCGGGCGATCAAGTGGCCGCCGCCGCCGATCTGGTCGGGCGCATCAAAGCTGGGGCCTTTAGCGCGGTTTTGCTGCAAGGGGTGACGGGGTCTGGCAAGACGGAAGTTTACCTAGAGGCGGTGGCCGAATGTTTGGCGCGCGGGCGCCAAGCGCTGATTTTGCTGCCCGAAATCGCGCTGACGGCAGATTTTCTGGCCCGCGTCGAGGCGCGCTTTGGCAATCGCCCCGCCGAATGGCATTCCGGCGTGACCCAAACCGAACGCCGCCGTTTGTGGCGGATGGTGGGGCAGGGGGATGCGCAGATGGTGGTGGGCGCGCGGTCGGCGCTGTTCCTGCCGTTTCAAAATCTGGGGCTGATCGTGGTGGATGAGGAACACGATACATCCTATAAACAAGAAGAGGGCGTTTTGTATAACGCGCGCGATATGGCGGTGCTGCGCGCCAGTATCGTGGGCGCGCCTGTGGTGTTGGCATCGGCCACGCCTTGCCTTGAATCTTGGGCCAATGCGCAAAGCGGCAAGTATCATAAGCTGGTGCTATCAGCCCGATTTGGCACGGCAGAACTGCCGCAAATGACGGCGATTGATATGCGCGGCGAAGCCCTTGGCAAGAACGAATGGATCTCGCCGCGTCTTGCGCGCGAGGTGACGGCGCGGATTGATACGGGCCAGCAATCGCTGCTGTTTCTCAACCGCCGAGGCTATGCGCCGATCACGCTGTGCCGCGCTTGCGGGCATCAGGTGGAATGTGAGACATGCGATGCGCGGATGGTGGAGCATCGGTTTTTGAACCAGTTGCAATGCCACCAATGCGGGGCGACAAAGGCCATTCCCACCGAATGCCCTGCTTGCAAGGCTGTTGGCAAATTGGCAGCGGTTGGGCCAGGGGTGGAGAGGCTGGCCGAGGAAGTCGCGGCCAAGTTTCCCAGCGCGCGTTTGGCGGTGCTGTCGTCTGATCTGTTCGCATCGGCCCGCGCGCTGAAGCAGCAGATCGTGACGATTGCGGAAGGCGGGGCCGATATCATCATTGGCACGCAGATTGTGGCCAAGGGGCATAACTTTCCGAACCTGACGCTGGTGGGCGTGATCGACGCAGACCTTGGCCTGCACGGCAGCGATTTGCGCGCGGCAGAGCGCACGTTCCAACTGATGCGACAAGTGGCGGGGCGCGCGGGGCGGGCAGAGAAGGCGGGGGTCGCGCTTTTGCAAACATTTCAGCCCGAACACCCCGTTATTCACGCGATTTTGGGCGGCGATGAAAACGCCTTTTGGGCGGCCGAGGCGGCCAGCCGCCGCGCGGCGGGCACGCCCCCCTATGGGCGGCTGGCGGGGGTGATCTTGTCGTCCACCGATATCGGCGCGCTGATGGATTTTGCCACCGACATTGCGCGCCGCGATGGCCCTTTGCGGGCTGTGGGCGCGCAGCTATACGGCCCCGCCCCCGCCCCTGTGGCGCGGGTGCGCGGGCGGCACCGCGTTCGATTGCTGATCAAGGCGGATAAGGCCACCGCATTGCAGCCCGCCATTACGGCCTGGCTTGCGCAGGTCAAAATCCCTGCCCATTTGCGCCTGACTGTCGATATCGACCCGCAGAGTTTTTATTGATCACGCTTGCGTCAGGCAGGTTCGCGCCAGTGGAAATGCCCCGCGCTTTGCCCTATATCAGGCAAGCCGAACACAGGAGCGCATGATGTTTTTGATCAACCGCCGCAAAATGGAAATGGTTTCCCCTGCCGATGCCCTGCCCGGGCGTGCCAGCCCCATTGCCACCGCCAAAACCCATTTCGTGAACGGGCGCGATTTGCACGCCCCCGTGCCTGCGGGCATGGAAGAGGCGATGTTTGGCATGGGCTGTTTTTGGGGGGTTGAGCGGATTTTTTGGCAATTGGACGGCGTTCACGTGACCATGGTGGGCTATGCGGGCGGCTTTACCCCCAACCCGACCTATCAGGAAACCTGCACCCAGCTTACCGGCCATAACGAAGTGGTGCGCGTGATCTATGACCCCGCTGTAATTTCCTATGACGCGCTGTTGAAAGTGTTCTGGGAAAACCATGACCCCACCCAAGGTATGCGCCAAGGCAACGATGTGGGCAGCACCTATCGGTCGGGCATTTATACCTATTCCGATGCCCAAGCTGCCGCTGCCCGTGCCAGCAAAGCCGCCTATGGTGCGCGCCTGTCAAATGCAGGCATGGGCGCAATTACCACAGAAATCATCCCTGCCCCGCAGTTTTACTATGGCGAAGAGTATCACCAGCAATACCTTGCCAAAAACCCAGATGGTTATTGCGGCATCAAAGGCACTGGGGTCAGTTGCCCAATTGGTGTTGGCGTGTAATCGGGGGCCAATGCTCTTGCAAGGTTGCGGCCCCCTTGCGCGGTGGGCGTGGAAATGGACTTTATCTTTTGCGCCGTTTGGGGCATCAGCGCGCAGCAGCGATAAAGGAAATGCCATGCCCACCTATTCTGCCCTTACCACCCTTGACGGTGAAGACGCCGCAACCGCCTTGGGCGCGGCGCTGGAAAAGCTTGACCCCGCCCCAACAGGCGTTGGCGTGTTCGAAGTGGAAGATGGCAGCGATCTGTGGGAAGTGGGCGGCTATTTCATGGACGCGCCCAATGCCGCGATTTTAGAAATGTTCGCGCTGGCCTTTGGGGCGAAACCCTTTGTCATTTCGGAAATTCCCGAAATTGATTGGGTCGCCCATGTGCGCCGCGAATTGCCGCCCGTCGAGGCGGGGCGCTTTTTCGTCTATGGCAGCCATGATGCCGATAAGGTGCCCGCAGGGCGCGTGGCCTTGCAAATCGAGGCGACGGTGGCCTTTGGCACGGGCCATCACGGCACGACTTTGGGCTGTTTGCGCGCCTTTGACCGCCTGCTGACGGCGGGGGTGCGCGCAAGCAATGTCGCCGATATTGGCTGCGGCACGGCTGTGCTGGCGCTGGCGGCTGCCGCCACCTTGCCTGACGCGCGCATTATTGCATCCGACATCGACCAAGTGGCCGTGGACGTGGCGCTGGCGAATGTTGACATCAACCACCTGTCGGGCCGCATCGCCTGCTATGAGGCGGCAGGCTTTGCCCACCCTGAAATTGCCCGCGCCGCGCCCTTTGATTTGGTGTTTGCCAATATCTTGAAAGGCCCGCTGCTGGAACTTGCCCCCGCCATGGCCGCCCATATCGCCGCAGGCGGGCGGGCGATTTTATCGGGCCTTCTGGTGGTGCAGGCCGAGGCAATCACCGCGGCCTATATCGCGGCGGGCTTTACGCTTGAGGCGCGCGAAGATCTTGGCGAATGGTCGGCCTTGGTGATGCTGCGCCAATAAGGCCAGCACCGCGAATATTCCTTGGGGTCGGCGCATTGCCGCCACATTTGCGCGCCAGTGTCATCTGCAAACCGCAGACCCGCACCCTGCGGGTAAGGAGGTGGCAGATGAGCCTAAAGGTTGACACAGAATTTTCGCAGCGCATCGCACGCTATGAAAAGAACCGCAAAAAAGGTCTGGTGTTTCAGGCCAATGGCACTGTCGGCGGCCATTTGGCCAAACCGCAGCGCAGCGCCCATCGATCTGGGGTGTTTCGGCACATCTTGCGGCTGGCGGTGATGCTGATGGCGATCAAAATCGGCGTCTACCACGTTGCGGGGGCGGCGGCCTATAACCAATTTGTCGGCAAGGCGGCAATGACCGCAGGCAATGCAGGCCATGCCGCGACGATGGTGCTAAAGCCCGACGCTGTGACACTGGCGGCGAATGCAGGACTTTTGACTATTGAGCGTTGGATCGCCGGCCAAATGCGGGCAATGCGCTAGGCTAAAAGTGTCATGTTAAAAGGGTGTTCGGGCAGCAAAAAGCCGCAAGCAGGCGCTTGCGGCTGATATTTTGCGCGGGCGTTTTGCCCTTTGGCCTTAGCGGCCAATCATGTCGATGTCTGCGCGGCACAGGCCAATATCGTCCAGCTCGCGCGAGGACAGGGCGTTTAGCGCTTTGCGCGTTTTGCGGCCATTGTTCCATGCGGCAAATGCCGACACGGCGTTTAGGGCGATTTGAACAGCGCGGAAAATCGAAACAGCGCCCAGCGGCGCCACGCGGGTGGTCGTCTCATACGATGCCATAGCGGTTATCCTTTCAAAGTTGTGCAGCAGTGCTGCGATGAGGGCCATTTAGTCTTGCTGCATATGCAAAGCAATGGGGCCGCGCGCATGTCAGCATTGCGCCTATTGCATGACCATTGCCTCAATTTTGACACTATTTTTTAAGCACTTTGTGAAGAATGGGGGGAATCTGTCGCTTTTCGTGCGGCAGGGGTCGTATGCTGCACCTGCAGCAATGGCCGCAACCTGTGGGTGATCGGTAGATTTCCGCTTGGCGGATGTTCTCTTTTCGTGCTAATTCGATAAAAAGCAAAATAATCGGGGCGGAAAAGGGGGCGATTTGCGGGTTTTGGGAATCGATCCAGGTCTGCGCAACCTTGGCTGGGGCGTGATTGATGTGGCGGGCGCGCGGCTGACCCATGTGGCGAACGGCATTTGCCATTCTGCGGCGGGCGAGGGCGAGGGGGATATGGGCTTTCGCCTTGCCGATCTGCATGCGCAACTGACCGAGGTGTTCCGCCGCTATGCCCCGGGTGCCGCCGCCGTTGAACATACGTTTGTGAACAAAGACGCCGTGGCCACGTTGAAACTGGGCCAAGCGCGCGGCGTGGCGCTGCTGGTGCCCGCGCAGTTTGGTCTGGCTGTGGGCGAATATGCCCCCAATGCGGTGAAGAAATGTGTGGTGGGGGTGGGCCATGCCGATAAGGGGCAGGTGGAACATATGGTGCGCATCCAATTGCCGGGGGTGGTCGTGGCCGGCCCCGATGCCAGTGATGCCCTTGCCATTGCGATCTGCCACGCGCATCATCTGCAATCGGCGGGCCGATTGACGGCTGCGCTGCGCAAAGCGGCTGGGTAGGGGCGCGGAATGATTGGTAAAATCTCTGGCCGTCTGGACTGGCGCGGCCCCGACCATGTGCTGATTGATGTGCGCGGCGTGGGCTATATTATCTATGTGTCTGACCGCACGCTGGCTTTGATGCCGCCCTTGGGCCAAGCGGTGGCGCTGTTCACCGAACTGGTGGTGCGCGAAGATTTGCTGCAACTGTTCGGCTTTCCTTCCATGATCGAAAAGGAATGGCACAGGCTGCTGACATCGGTGCAAGGCGTGGGGCCTAAGGCCGCGCTGTCGATGATGGGCGCGCTTGGGGCCGAAGGGGTGGCGCGGGCGATCAATTTGGGCGATGCGCGGGCCATTCAATCGGCGCAGGGCGTTGGGCCGAAACTGGCGCAGCGGGTGATATTGGAGCTGAAATCCAAAGCGCCCAGCCTGATGGCGCTGGGGGCAAGCCTGTCGGGCGAGGCGGCGCCTGATGATGCAGACGCGGTGATCGAAGTGCCGACGACCGCCTCACGCAAACCCGCCAAACCCAGCGCGGAGTCTGTTGCCAGCGCCGCCCGCGCGGGGGCGATGGCCGATGCGCTGTCAGCTCTGACGAACCTTGGCTATGGCACGGGAGATGCGGCAAGCGCGCTGGCCACGATCAGCGCCGAAAATCCCAATGCCGACACAGGTGCCTTGATCCGCGCAGCGCTAAAGGCGCTGGCACCGAAGGGGTAAGCCATGCAATCCGACCCCACCCTGCGCCCAGACGCTTTGCCCGAAGACCTTGACCGCGCTTTGCGGCCGCAGACGCTGGCCGAGTTTGTGGGGCAGGCGGAGGCACGGGCGAATTTGGCGGTGTTTATTGAAAGCGCAAAGATGCGCGGGCAGTCGATGGATCATACGTTGTTTCATGGCCCGCCCGGCCTTGGCAAAACCACCCTTGCGCAGATTATGGCGCGGGAGTTGGGGGTTGGGTTTCGGATGACCTCTGGCCCTGTGCTGGCCAAGCCCGGCGATTTGGCGGCGATTCTGACCAACCTAGAGCCGCGCGATGTTTTGTTCATTGACGAAATCCATCGCCTGTCGCCTGTGGTGGAAGAAGTCCTCTATCCCGCGATGGAGGATTACGCGCTGGATTTGGTGATTGGCGAAGGCCCCGCCGCCCGCACGGTGCGCATTGATTTGCAGCCCTTTACGCTGGTGGGGGCGACCACGCGGCTGGGCCTGCTGACCACGCCTTTGCGCGACCGTTTCGGCATTCCGACGCGGCTTTTGTTTTACACCGAGGCAGAGTTAGAGCTGATTGTGGCGCGCGGGGCGCGTCTGATGGGGGTTGCAAGCGACCCTGACGGCGTGCGCGAAATTGCCCGCCGTGCGCGGGGCACGCCGCGTATCGCAGGGCGGCTATTGCGCCGTGTTGTCGATTTTGTGACCGTCGAGGGCAATGGCCGTTTGACGCAGGAAATCGCCGACCGCGCGCTGACGCGGCTGGGGGTGGATAACCTTGGGCTGGATGGGGCGGATCGGCGCTATATGCTGCTGCTGGCCGAGCATTACGGCGGCGGGCCTGTGGGGGTGGAAACCATTTCCGCCGCCCTGTCGGAATCGCGCGATGCGGTGGAAGAGGTGATCGAGCCTTACCTGTTGCAGCAGGGCCTGATCCAGCGCACCCCGCGCGGGCGGATGCTCGCGGCAAGGGCGTGGCGGCATTTGGGGCTGGACGCGCCGCGCGCGCCCTTGCAGACCGATCTGTTCGAAGGCTAAGCGATGGACCCCAAACACGGCCTGACCCCAGATGATGTGACCGCCCTGTTCACCCGGCAAACGGGCGATTATGCCTTTGCCCGTTGGGGCCGCCCGATTGCGCCAGTGATCTTTGGCGTCGATGATGCCACGCTTTCGGCCTTCAAAGGCGCGATCGAGGCGGTGGTGGCGCTGGCCCGTCACAGCACCGCGGAAACAGACCCCGAACTGGGCGCCAATCTGATGATTTTCTTCACCCGCAGTTGGGATGAATTGCTGGATGTGCCCAAGCTTGGCGCGCTGATCCCTGATCTGGCCCCGCTGGTTGCGCGGCTGAACGCGGCATCGGCTAACCAATACCGTCTGTTTCGGTTTGACGCGGGCGGCGCGATTAAGGCGGCGTTTGTGTTCTTGCGGCTAGACGATCATTTGGCGCAAATGGCCGCGCAGGATGTGGCCTTGGCGCAGGCGGCGCAGGTTATTCTGGCATGGTCTGACCGCGCTTTTGCCGCCCAGCCCGTGCTGGCGGGGGCGGGCGATGTGGCCCTGCTGCGCGCACCCATCGCCGCTGTGATCCGCGCGGCCTATCATGCGCAACTGCCCGCATCTGCCAGCGATCCATCCCATGCGCTGCGCCTTTGGGCGCGGCTGGGTTGATGCGCGAGGCCGATCTTTATCCCGCCCTAAAGGCCTATCTGGAAGGGCAGGGCTATGAGGTAAAGGCCGAGATTGGGGCCTGTGATATCATGGCGCGGCGGGGCGATGATCTGCCCGTGATTGTCGAGATGAAGCTGACGTTTTCGCTGGCGCTTTTGCTGCAAGGCGTGGCGCGGCAGGGCATGTTTGATCTGGTCTATCTGGCGGTGCCCGTGGGGCCAAAGGGCTGGCCTGCGCGGTATAAAGACATCATCGCGCTTTGCCGCCGTTTGGGGCTTGGGCTGCTGGCGGTAAAGGGCGAGGCCGTTGAGGCGCATCTTGACCCTGCCCCCTATTCCCCGCGCAAAAACTCGGCCCGCGCGGGCAAATTGCTGCGCGAGTTTGACCGCCGTGTGGGCGACCCGAACAAGGGCGGCACGACGGGGGTGCAGCGGATGACGCATTACCGCCAAGACGCGCTGCGGGTGGCGGCAGCGCTGGCATCTGGCCCGCTGAAGGCGCGCGATTTGACCAAATGCAGCGCCATCAAACGCGCCTGCAGCCTTGCGCGCGACGATCATTATGGCTGGTTTTGCCGCCCTGAAACGGGCATCTATGCGCTGACGGATGCGGGGCATGTGGCGCTGCGCACCCACGCGGATGAGCTGGCCAAGCTATTGAAGGATAGAGACAATGCAAAAACCTGAGCATCTGTTCGACTGCCGCGTTTATTACGAAGATACCGATCTGGCGGGCATTGTCTATTACGCCAATTACCTGAAATTCATCGAGCGTGCCCGCAGCGAATGGGTGCGCGCTTTGGGCATTGATCAGGCGCAGCTAAAGGCTGAGACGGGCGTGGTTTTTGCGGTGCGGCACCTGACGGCCGATTATCTGACACCCGCCAAGTTTGATGATGTTCTGACCATCACCACGCAGGTTTTGGAAACGGCGGGCGCGCGGATTGTGCTGGATCAGCGGGTGCTGCGGGGCGGTGTTTTGCTGTTTGATGCGCGGGTGACATTGGTGGCCATCGGGGCAAATGGCGCGCCTTCACGGCTGCCTGCCGCCCTGCGCGCGGCGCTGGCCTAACGCCCTGTCGGCGCGGATTTGCCGAACTGTGGCAAAGATATGTTCATTTCCGTTTAGATGCGCTATACAAAAATAAAGATCAGGGCGAATGCCCGTAAAAAGCAGAGCAGGCACAATGAACACAGACACCCTTGCCATGGCGCAGGAGATTGATTTCTCGCTGCTGGCCCTTTTCGCCCGCGCGACCTTCACGGTGAAAATCGTGATGATCGGGCTGATGATCATGTCGTTTTGGTCGTGGTCGATCATCATTCGCAAGCATCTGCTGTTTCGCCATGCGCGCGGGGAATCCACCGAATTTGACACGGCCTTTTGGTCGGGCGAGCCTTTGGATGAGCTGTTCGACAAAATCGGCGGCGCACCCAATGGGGCATCGGAAAAGATTTTTTCGGCGGGAATGTTGGAATGGCGGCGCAGCCACCGCGATGATGGGCGGCTGATTGCGGGGGCGCAGTCGCGCATTGACCGCGCGATGGATGTCGCCATTGCCCGCGAGGTGGAACGGCTGAACGCGGGCCTGTCGTTTCTGGCAACGACAGGGTCAACCGCGCCCTTTATCGGGCTGTTTGGCACGATTTGGGGGATTAAGCACAGTTTTGAACAGATTGCCGTGTCGCAAAACACCTCGCTGGCTGTGGTGGCCCCTGGCATTGCCGAGGCGCTGCTGGCCACGGGTATCGGCCTGATTGCCGCTATCCCCGCCGTGGTGTTTTACAACAAGCTGAACGCCGATAGCGAAAAGATCGTTGGCGGATACGAGGCCTTTGCGGACGAATTTTCCACCATTCTGTCGCGCCAGTTGGACGCCTGATCTATGGCGGGCGGGGTGATCAAAAGCGCGGGCAAATCGGGGCGGCGCGGGCGGGGGCGGCGCGGCGGCGTGGTGATGAGCGAGATTAACATCACGCCGTTTGTGGATGTGATGCTGGTTTTGCTCATCATTTTCATGGTCGCAGCCCCAATGCTGACCGTGGGCGTGCCGATTGAACTGCCCGACACCGCGGCCAAGGCCATGCCAGACGAGCAGGAGCCGCCTTTGACCATTTCGCTGGCGGCGGACGGGCGGGTGTTTATCCAAGATACCGAAGTGCCCGAGGCGGATCTGATCCCCAAACTAGCGGCGATTGCGGCAGAGCGCACATCGGACAAGGTGTTTTTGCGGGCGGATGGCGCGCTGGATTATGGGCGGGTCGCGGCGGTGATGGGCGCACTGAATGCGGGCGGGTTCAACAATATTGGCCTTGTTACGGATTCGGGCGGTTCGGCTATGGGTGGCACATCGGCGGGTGGCACATCGGCGGGTGGGAACTGACCCGTGAGCGTGTGGCGCGACATGGATACAGGCACCAAGGTTTCTGCCGCGCTGCATGTGGGGCTGATCTTGTGGGTTGTGCTGGGCGATTTGCTGTGGCCGTTTGATACGTCATCAGCACCCGAAGTGGCCAATGTCTCGATGATCAGCGAGGCGGATTTTGCGGCGCTGCAAGCCTCGGCACCAAAGACGGATGCGCAGGCCGAAACCCCGCCTGCGCCGGCTGACGCTGCGGCTGCACCCGCCAAACCCAGCGATGCCCCCGCTGCGGATGCCCCCGAAGATGCGCCCGTGGCCGATACCGCCCAGCCCGAGGATGCCCCCCCACCCGTGGCCAGGGTTGCCGAGGTCGAGCAGCCCATCCCCGTGCCCGCCGCTGAAACGCCCCCCGCGCCGCGCCCGATGGATCGGGTGGCGGCAACCCCTGTTGATCAGCAGCCCGACACGCCCGAGATTGCCGATCAGGCCACGCCAGAGGTGTCTGATCAGGCCCCGCCCGATGCCACAGTGCTGCCCACCGATCAGCCTGCCGCAGCGCCGCAAGAAGCCGCCCCCGTGGTGGTGACAGAGGCTGACCCCGCGCCAGAAGATGCGCCGCAACTGGCCCCGACCACCAGCATTCGCCCCAAATCGCGCCCTGCAAAACCCAGCGAAACCCCGCCGGAAGAGGCAGCGCCAGATGCCGATGCCGAGGCGATTGCCGCCGCTTTGGCCGAGGCCACCGCAGAGGCCCCAGCCGAGGCTCCTGCGCCAGACGCGGCCGCAGAGGCGGGCGGCGCGGCCAATATCCCCGAAGGCCCGCCGATGAGCGGGGGCGAGATTGACGGCCTGCGCGTTGCGATCAACAAATGCTGGGTGACATCCACCCTTTCAACCGAGGCGATGAACACCACCGTCACGCTGCGCGTGGAAATGTCCGAGGCGGGCAAGCCCACTGCGATTGAGATGACCAGTTTTGAAGGCGGGTCTGCCGCCGCTGCGGACAAGGCGTTCGAGGCGGGGCGGCGCGCGGTGATGCGCTGCGCGGGGGCAAATGGCTATGATTTGCCGCCCGAAAAATACGGCCAATGGAATGTGCTAAATCTGATTTTCGATCCCAATGGAATGCGGTTAAGATAACCTGCAGCCCCCCATCCAACCCCGTGCGAAAACGAGGATAGAATGACAAACCTGACCAAGATTGCCGCTTTTGCCCTGCTGGCGCTGACCGCTTTGGCGGCCCCGCTGCGCGCGGAATTGACCATCCGCCTGACCGATGGGGTGATCGAACCGATGCCGATGGCGATCCCCAATTTCATCGACGAAGGCGGGGCGGGGGATGCGGCGCAAAACATCAGCCGCGTGGTGGCCGCCGATTTGGTGGGCACGGGCCTGTTTCGTGAAATCGGGGCCGAGGCGTTTATCAGCGGGATTGCCGGCTTTGATGCGCCCATCGCCTATGCCGATTGGCAGGCGATCAACGCCCAAGCGCTGATTGTGGGCGCGGTCAGTGCCAGCGGCGATCAGATAACAGTGAAATTCCGCCTGTTTGACGTGTTTTCAGGCGCGCCGCTGGGCGATGGTCTGCAATTTGCCGCCCCTGCCGCCAGTTGGCGGCGCATGGCGCATAAGGTGGCCGATGCCGTTTACAGCCGCATCACTGGCGAAGGCCCCTATTTTGACAGCCGCGTGGTGTTTGTGGCCGAATCTGGCCCCAAAAACGAACGCCTCAAGCGCCTTGCGGTGATGGATCAAGACGGAGCGAACGTGCAGTATCTGACGGACAGCTCCTCGATTGTGCTGGCCCCGCGCTTTTCGCCCGATGGCAGCCGCATTTTGTTCACGAGCTACGCCTCGGGCTTTCCGCAGATTTATGTGATGGATGTGGCCACGTTGCAAACGCGCAGCTTGGGCGAGCAAGAGGGCACGATGACCTTTGCGCCGCGCTTTTCGCCCGATGGCAACACAGTGGCGTTCAGTTTGGAACGGGGCGGCAATTCGGATATCTATACGCTGGATCTAAACTCGGGCCAGCTGACGCAGTTGACCAATGCGCCGTCGATTGAAACCGCGCCGTCCTATTCGCCCGATGGCAGCCAGATTGTGTTTGAATCCGACAGATCGGGCGAGCAGCAGGTGTATATCATGCCCGCATCGGGGGGCGAAGGCACGCGGATTTCCAGCGGCGCCGGGCGCTATGGCACCCCAGTGTGGAGCCCGCGCGGCGATATGATTGCCTTTACCAAGCAAAACAAAGGCCGCTTTCACATTGGTGTGATGTTGACCGATGGCAGCGAAGAGCGGCTGCTGACCTCGTCGTTTTTGGATGAAGGCCCGACATGGGCGCCCAATGGCCGCGTGTTGATGTTCACCCGCGAAAGCGCAGGCGCAGAAGGCCAAGCGCAGTTATTTGCGGTGGATGTGGCGGGGCTAAGCCTGCGGCAAGTGCCGACCGAAGGGCCTGCGTCCGACCCGTCTTGGTCGCCGCTGCTGCCTTAGGCGCGGTTTTGCAAAAACCCTGTTCCCCGATTCCCAAGCCCGCAAAAAGCTGCTATACAGCGCAAAATCGAGCGATAACCATAGGAAAACCCCCGATGAAACTGACGGCGAAATTGTTGATCGTGGTGGCGGCGCTGGGCCTTGCCGCCTGTAAAAACCCCAATCGCTATGGCGCGGGGGCGGGTGCAGGGGCTGCAGGCGCGAATGGGCTGGGCAGCGCGTCTGATCCAACCTCGGCGGCCTATTTCAACCAAAGCATCGGGGATCGGGTGTTGTTCATGGTCGACCAATCGACGCTGACCGATGGCGGTCGCGCGATTTTGGTCGGCCAAGCGGGCTGGCTGAACGCCAACCCCAGCTATGGCGTGATCATCGAAGGCCACGCGGACGAGCAGGGCACGCGCGAATATAACCTGTCGCTGGGCGCAAAACGCGCGGCGGCGGTGCAAGATTTCCTGATCAGCCAAGGCGTGGCCGCCACGCGGATGCGCACGATCTCCTACGGCAAAGAACGCCCGCTTGAGGTGTGTTCGGACGAGGCCTGCTATGGCAAAAACCGCCGTGCGGTGACGGTCTTGCAACTGGGCAATGGGGCGTAAGATGCGGCGCGCGCGCGGGTTTGGTTTGGCCTTTGGGTTTGCGGCGCTGATGCTGGCTGCGCCTGTGCTGGCCCAAGACCGCGCGCAAACCTTGGCCGATATCAAGGCCGAATTGTCGGCGCTGATGGCGGAATTTACCGCGCTGAAAACGGAGTTGGTTGCGTCGGGCGCGGCGGCCACGGGCGCGGCGGGCGGCGATGCGCTGCAACGGCTGGACGCGATCGAGGCCGCGATTGCGCGGTTGACGGCGCAATCCGAGGCGACCGAAATTAAGGTCAACAAAGTGATCACCGATGGCACCAACCGCCTTGGTGATTTGGAATATCGCCTGTGCGAGGCGACCGAAGGGTGTGATCCTGCCACCTTGCCCGAAACGCCCTTGCTGGGCGGGGTCGCGGCGGCGGATGCGCCAACTGATACTGGCAGCGGCGATGGCGCGCCAGAAGATGCGACAGGTAGCGATTCGGGCGATGATACGGGTGGCGCTACGGGTGGCGCCGAACTCGCCATCGGGGAAAAGCGCGACTATGACCGCGCGATGGCCCAGATGGAGGCGGGCGATTTTGCGGGTGCAGCGGCGGGGCTTGCAACCTTTGTGCAGACCTTTCCCGGCAGTCCTTTGACCCAAGAAGTGCAGTTCAAACGCGGCGAGGCGCTGGCGCAAACGGGCGATACAGCAGGCTCTGCCCGCGCCTATCTGGATGCGTTTTCGGCAGATCAGACGGGCGAATTTGCCGCCGAATCCCTGTTGAAACTGGGCCAAGCGTTGGGCACACTTGGCCAAGGGCCTGATGCCTGCGTGACCTTGGCGGAAGTTGCGACGCGTTTTCCCGGATCGGTGCAAGAAACCGATGCCAAGACCGCAATGGCGGGGCTGGGGTGCCAGTAGGCACGGATGCGCCGAACATGACGGCGCATGATATCGGCGCGCAGGATATGGCAGCGCGATTGCGCGCCGAGATTGCGCGGCTGGGAATTGATCCAAACTTACCTATTGGCCTTGCCGTTTCGGGCGGCGGCGACAGCATGGCGATGCTGCATTTGGCGCAGGCTGCGGGGCTGACGCTGCGGGTGGCGACGGTGGATCACGGGCTGCGGGCAGGCGCTGCCGCCGAAGCGGCGCTGGTGGCGCAGGTTTGCGCGGGCTTAGGGCTGGGCCATGACACGCTGCGCTGGCAAGGCTGGGATGGGCGCGGCAATGTGCAAGATCGCGCCCGCCGTGCGCGTCGGGCCTTGCTGGCCGATTGGGCGCAGGCACAGGGGCTGGATGCCGTGGCTTTGGCCCATACGCAAGGCGATCTGGCCGAAGGGTTCATCATGCGGTTGGCGCGCGGCGCGGGGGTGGATGGGCTTGCGGCGATGGAAAGCCGCTTTACCGCTGGCGGCGCTGTGTTTATCCGACCGATGCTGTGGGCAAGCCGCGCCGCCCTGCGCGATACGCTGCGCAGCAAGGGCGCGGTTTGGGTGGATGACCCCAGCAATGCGCAGGACAAATACCACCGCGTCCGCGCCCGCAACGCCATGCCAGACCTTGCAAAGCTGGGCCTGAGCGAGGCAGTGTTGGCAGGCGCTGCGCAGCACATGGCGCAGGCCCGCGCGGGGCTAGAGGCGGCAACCGATAATCTGGCCCGCGCCGCCCTGCGCGAGGGGGCGGGTATTGTGACGATCTTGCCCATCTGGCAATCTGCCCCGCCCGAAGTGCAGCGCCGCCTGATCCAGCGGGTGATCTTATGGCTTGCCCCCTCCGATTACGCCCCGCGCGGCGCGGCGGTGCAGCGGCTGCTGGCGCGGCTGGCGATGGGGGCGCCTGCGCAACTGGCGGGCTGCGGATTTACCGCCCATAAGGGCCAAATCTTTGCCTATCGTGAGGGTAAGGCTGCGGGCCTGCCCGTGACTGCGGCGCAGACTTGGGACGGGGTTTGGCGGGTATCGCCCGCCCAAGATGGCCCATCCAGTGCCACCCTTGGCGCGCTGGGCGCTGCGGGTTTGGCCCAGTGGCAAGGCTGGCGCGCCACGGGCCTGCCGCGCGCGGCGCTGATCACCCAGCCCAGCCTTTGGACAGATGGGCAGCTATGGGCCACACCGTTGCACCCCGATTTGCACCGAAATTCTGCATTTTTGCGCAGCCCTGCGGCGGATAGTCTTTTTTCTGCACGATTATCGCATTGAAAGGCGGCGACTAATCTCTATCTTAGAGACAAGCGCCACATCTGCCCGCCGGGCCTCCGTGGCATGTTCAGGAGAATCTTCGTGGGCAACGCACGAAATATCGCATTCTGGGTTATCATGTTCTTGCTGCTGCTGACTGTGTTCCAGTTCTTTGGCGGCAGTTCCAGCACCACGCGCAGCGCCGACACGCTAGGCTATTCGGAATTTATCGCGCTGGTCGATGGGGGCGAGGTGCAGACCGTGACCCTGAACGGCGAACAGGTGACCTTTCAAACCAAAGACGGCAAAGTGTTTGGCACCATCGCGCCGCAAGACACCACGCTGACGCAGCGGCTGATCGACAAAAAGGTCGATGTGGTGGCCAAGGCGCAAACCCCGTCTGGGTTTATGTCGCTGATCTCGGTCTGGTTGCCGTTTGTGCTGCTGATTGGGCTGTGGTTTTTCTTCATGAACCGTATGCAGGGCGGCGGCAAAGGCGGGGCGATGGGCTTTGGCAAATCGCGCGCGAAATTGCTGACCGAAAAGCATGGCCGCGTGACGTTTGACGATGTGGCCGGCATTGACGAGGCCAAGGACGAGCTGGAAGAGATTGTCGAATTCTTGCGCAACCCGCAAAAGTTTTCGCGTCTGGGCGGCAAAATCCCCAAGGGCGCGCTGCTGGTTGGCCCGCCCGGCACGGGTAAAACCCTGCTGGCCCGCGCCATCGCGGGCGAGGCGGGGGTGCCGTTCTTTACCATCTCGGGGTCTGACTTTGTGGAAATGTTCGTGGGCGTGGGCGCATCCCGCGTGCGCGATATGTTCGAACAGGCCAAGAAAAACGCCCCCTGCATCGTGTTCATCGACGAGATTGACGCCGTGGGCCGCGCGCGCGGCGTGGGCATCGGCGGCGGCAATGACGAGCGCGAGCAGACGCTGAACCAACTGCTTGTGGAAATGGACGGGTTTGACGCGAACGAGGGCGTGATCATTGTGGCGGCCACAAACCGCCCTGATGTGCTTGACCCCGCCCTGCTGCGCCCCGGCCGTTTTGACCGCCAGATCCAAGTGCCGAACCCCGATATTCGTGGGCGCGAGAAAATCCTTGGCGTGCATGCCCGCAAAACGCCGCTGGGGCCAGATGTTGACCTGCGCATCATCGCACGCGGCTGCCCCGGCTTTTCGGGGGCGGATCTGGCCAACCTTGTGAACGAGGCGGCGCTGATGGCCGCCCGCGTGGGCCGCCGTTTCGTGACGATGGAAGACTTTGAAAAGGCCAAGGACAAGGTCATGATGGGGGCCGAGCGCCGCAGCATGGTGATGACCGAGGACGAGAAAAAGCTGACTGCCTATCACGAGGCTGGCCATGCGATTGTCGGCCTGAACGTGCCGCAGCATGACCCCATTCACAAGGCCACGATCATCCCGCGCGGCCGCGCCTTGGGTATGGTGATGAGCCTGCCCGAACGCGACCAGCTTTCGGTTTCCTACACCAAATACAAATCGAAAATCGCAATGGCGATGGGCGGCAAGGTGGCGGAAGAGCTGATTTTTGGCGCAGAAAACGTGACCTCGGGGGCGACTTCGGACATTCAACAGGTCAGCCGTATCGCCCGCGCGATGGTGACGCAGTTCGGCTTTTCCGAAGCTTTGGGCAATGTCGATTATGCCAACGAACGCGAAAGCTATCTGGGCACGTCTTCTGGCGGCACGTCCCATTCGGGCAACACGCAAAAGCTGATCGACGATGAGGTCAAGAAAATCGTCGACGAGGGCTATGCCCGCGCCAAACAGATTTTGACCGACAAGAACGAAGACTTGCACCGTTTGGCCAAGGGCCTTTTGGAATACGAAACCCTGACGGGCGAGCAGATTACCCGCGTGATTGCGGGCCTGCCACTGGCGGCGGTGGATGATGGCATCGGGCCTGGCCCAAGCACGGGCGGAGGCAGCGGCGTGGTGGCCATTCCCAAAACGCGCGCCCGCAAACCCAAGGCCGACCCGAACCCAGAGCCAAGCGCGTAAGGCATCCCTTAGGCGAAAACGCAGCCCCCGAACCGCGAGGTTCGGGGGTTTTGTTTTGCCGCCCCATCTAGGCAAAGCCCCCGCCAGCCGCTATGCAGGGCGCAATCCTGCCGCAAAAGGGGGCGCGCGATGATCACGGTTTACGGCCGGAAAGATGGTCTACTGACCCAGCTTGATACCGCCGATATGGCCAGCGATGCCGCGTTGTGGATCGATTTGGAAAGCCCCACCAAAGACGAAGACTTGGCTGTGGAAAAAGCCCTATCCATCAACATCCCCACGCGCGAAGATATGCAGGAAATCGAGATGTCCTCGCGTCTTTATGCCAAAGACGGAGCGCTGTTTTTGACGGCGCAGATTTTGGCCACGCATGAACCTGCGTCCACGGAAATGGGCCCCGTCACCTTTGTCGTGCTGCCGCAGAAAATGGTGACGGTGCATTATCACCGCCCGGGGTCTTTCGCCTATTTCGCCAAATGGGCGGCGGCGAATAGGGTGGTGTTGACGGGCGGCACGGGGGCGCTGCTGTATTTGCTGGAATCGGTGGTGGACAGGCTGGCCGATGTGCTGGAGGGCGAGGCGCGCAAGCTGGACGCGCTATCGACCGCGATTTTCGCCGCCCACCGCCCCAGTGGAAAGACAGAAACCTTGGCCGCCGTGCTGCAACGCATTGGGCGGGCCGAGGATTTGAACGGCAAAATCCGCGAAAGCCTTGGTACGCTGCTGCGCCTGTCGGGCTATCTCGCCGCCTATCCCAACACGGTTGCGCCGAAAGGTAAGTCCAGTAAATCCGAGCCAAACGACCGCCTGTTGCTGAAAACGCTGCAGCGCGATGTGGTGTCGTTGCGCGAGGTGGCCGAAACGCAGTCAGCCAAGATCCGCTTTCAACTGGACGCGACCCTTGGCGTGATCAACATTCGCCAGTCGGATGTGGTCAAGGTGTTCTCGGTTGTCGCCTTTGTCTTCCTGCCGCCCACGCTGATCGCCAGCATTTACGGCATGAACTTTGCAGTGATGCCCGAATTGCATTGGCGCTGGGGCTATCCAATGGCGGTGGGGCTGATGGTGCTGTCGGCGGTGATTCCGACCATTCTTTTCAGGTGGAAAAAGTGGCTGTGATCGGGCATGGTGGCGCAAAATAGGAGAGTGCGATGCCCGCCCTGATGCCGACGCAAATCTATGGAACGATCACTTGGCTGGGGCTGGTGGGGGATAGGGATGCGCAGCTTGCCAGCATGTCCGTGCAGGAAATTACCGCGCTGTTTTCGGGGCCAGTTGGCGAGGCGCATGGCGGGCTGACGCGCCCATCGGATAGCCGCGTTTTGGCGCAATACAAACGCGGCACGCCCATTCGCAACACGCGGCAGTTTTCTATTTTGTCGGTCGAGGATTTGGCAGCGATTGCAGCGAAGATGGGGATTGATGCCCTCGACGGCGCGCTTGTGGGGGCGAATATGATTGTGCAAGGCATCCCCGATTTCACCCACCTGCCGCCCAGCAGCCGCCTGCAAAACGAGGCGGGGGCCACCCTGACCATCGACATGGAAAACCGCCCCTGCACCCTGCCGCACGAACCCATCGAGGCCGAGCACGCAGGATTCGGCGCGCGGTTCAAAGCCGCCGCCAAGGGTAGGCGCGGGGTGACGGCTTGGGTGGAGCGGGAAGGGGTGTTTCGGGTTGGGGACAGGCTGCGGCTGCATGTGCCTGATCAGGATGTGTGGGCGGGGATGGGAGGATGTGAAGCGGGGTGAAGAATGACAAGTTTCTTGGAGATCACTTCATCAGTGGGGTTTCTCATTACTTGGCTGGGGTTCGCAATTCTAATTTTCCCTATGGTTATCAGAGGGGTGTTCAATAGAAAAAATTGGACGGATTGGTCTGAACCCTTTGCCGAGCGCGTTCGCGTCAGGCAAGAACTGTTAAATTACGAAATCAACACCGTAGGTAAAACGAAGTTTGGCCGTTTGGGTGGAATACTCATAGCAATAGGGTCAAGCATATTGATGTTTTGGTTTGTAATCTGGCTGATCGACAAAATTGTTAGCAAGTAATTTGATTTTTCGAATGGCGGGGAATGGCTACCCCCACACCCCCAAAAACCCCTCCACATCCTCCCGCGTTGTTGACCACGAGGCCACCAGCCGTGCCGCCTCGAACCCCTCGGGCGCGGGCATATCGTAGAACGCGGCCCCTGCGGCGCGCAGTTTTTTGGGACATGCCTGCGGGCCACTGCGCAAAGATCATATTCGCCTGCACGGGGTGCAGCAGGCGCGCGCCGCGTGCGGCCAGACCATCCGCAAGCAGCGCCGCCATATCATTGGCGTGGGCGGCGCGGGGGAGCCATGCGCCGTTTGCCAGATACCCTTCCATTTGGGCGGACAGGTAGCGGTGTTTGGAAAACAAATGCCCCGCGCGTTTGCGGCGCAGCTCGAACTCCCACGCTTTGGCAGGGTTGAACATCACCACCGCCTCGACCCCCAGACAGCCGTTTTTCGTGCCGCCGAATGACAGAACGTCCACGCCCGCGCGCCATGTCAGATCGGCAGGATGCGCGCCTGTGGCGATAACGGCATTGGCAAAGCGCGCGCCGTCTAGGTGGACGGGGATGTTATGCGCCTTTGCCTGCGCGGCAAGGGCGGCGATTTCATCGGGCGTGTAAACCGTTCCCGCCTCGGTCACATTGGTTAGCGACAGCATCCCCTTTTGCACGCCATGCACGGAGTTGCCCGTGGCCATTAGCGCGGCGTCCAAGGCGGCGGGGGCGATTTTGCCATGATCGCCCGCGATGCGGATGATCTTCGCGCCATTCGTGAAAAACTCTGGCGCGCCGCATTCGTCCATTTCGATATGGGCGGCGGAATGGGCAAAGATCGCGTGATAGGGCTGGACATGCGCGGCCAAAGCAAGGGCGTTGGCGGCGGTGCCTGTGGCGACCAGATAGACGGCGGCTTCGGGGGCGGCGAAGATATCGCGGATCATCGCTGTCACCCGCGCCATGCCCGCATCCGCGCCGTAGCTGCCCTGATAGCCCGTGTTGGCGGCGACCAGTGCGGCCATAACTTCGGGGCTGGCGGCGCTGGCGTTGTCGGATGTGAAAATCACAGCTCTTGCTCCAAAAGGTAATCGTCCCAGTCGTCTTCATCTACCGCGGCTTCGGATACGGTAATCCCGCGCACGGATTGGCCTGCGCTGTGGACAGAGTCAGGATCGCCCGTGATCAGCGGGTGCCAATTGGGCAAGGGATTTCCCTGATGCAGCAGTTTGTAGGCGCAACTCGCAGGCAGCCAATAGGCGACGCGTGGCAGGGTTTTGGGGTTAAGGCGCACGCATTCGGGCACGTATGTGAACCGCCGTTCATAATTGCCACAGCGGCAGGTGGCCCCATCCAAAAGGCGACAGGCGACGCGGGTATATTCCACCTCGCCCGTGTCTTCATATTCGATTTTGTTTAGGCAGCACTTGCCGCAGCCATCGCACAGCGCCTCCCATTCGGGGGCGGTCATTTTGGATAGGGGAACGGTTTCCCAGAATTTATCGCGCAGGGTCATGCGGATAAAATGGCACGGGCGGCGGCGCAATCCTGTTCCATTTGCGCCAAAAGGGCTGGCAATCCGTCAAACTTTGCCTCGTCGCGCAGGAATTCGATCAGGTCGACCGACAGGTCAGCGCCGTAAAGATCGCCCGAAAAATCGAAGATAAAGGTTTCAAGGTTGGGCTGGTTTTCGCCAAACATCGGGCGGATGCCAAGGGATGCCGCACCGATATATTGGCCCGCGTGCGGCCCGTTCAAAACGGAAACCCGCACGGCATAGACGCCAAAGCGGGGCAGGTGCAGGCCTGAGATATCCATATTGGCGGTGGGATAGCCCAGCTCGCGGCCGCGTTTGTGGCCGTGGATCACCGCGCCTTCGAAACTGTGGGGATGGCCCAGCATTTGGGCGGCGCGGCGCGGGTTGCCCGCCGTCAGCGCCGCGCGAATGGCGGTAGAGGAGACTTCCGCCCCCCCATCCGCGACCATACCCGCGATGGTCACGCCAAAGCCGAAATCGCCGCCCAGCGCCGCCAAATCCTGCGCACGGCCCGCGCGGCCGCGGCCGAAGTTGAAATCCGCGCCGACGGTGACGTGGGTAACGCCTAGGCCATTCGCCAGCACATCGCGGGCAAATTCCAGCGGGGTCAGGGCGGCGAGGGCGGCGTTAAAGGTAATCTCGAACAGGTGCTGCACGCCGATGCCAGCCATTGCACGGGTGCGTGCGCCATCGTTCATCAGGCGAAAAGGGGCGGCGCTGGGGGCGAAAAACGCGCGCGGGTGGGGGGCGAAGGTGACAATGCCAAGCGGGCCATGCGGGCGGGCAAGATCGATCACCGCGCGGTGGCCCAGATGCACCCCGTCAAAATTGCCCAAGGCCACAGAGGCGCCGCGCGCGGCCTGCGGGATGGATCGCCAATCTTTGAAAACCTGCATGTTACCCCTTGGGCAACGGGGGGTTCGCCGTGCCGCGTCAGTCGAATTTCGAACTTGGGGCCAGCACCAGCGCCTCGCCCTTTAGCACCACGGTATCGCCCACGCGGCAGAATGTTTCAAGGGTCACGCGGCGGCGGGCGTGGTCAATGCCCATCACGCGCACCACCGCCTCGACCATATCACCAGGGCGGACGGGGGCGAGGAATTTTAGGTTTTGGCCAAGATAAACCGTGCCGTGGCCAGGAAGCTGTTCGCCAATCACGGCAGAGATCAGCCCCGCGGTCAGCATCCCATGCGCGATGCGGCCCTGAAAGATGGTGTCTTGGGCATAGGCGTCGTCAAGATGCACGGGGTTGCGGTCGGTGGACACTTCGGCAAACAGGGTGATGTCGCGGTCTGTCACGACCTTGCGCAAAGAACGCTCCATCCCCACCGACAATTCTTCGATGCAGATCGTGCCGCGCGCGAAATTGTCAAGCATGGCTGTCTCCTGTTCTGGGGCGTCTTGTGGGGCGAAATGCGAATCCATGCCGCTGCATAGCAAATGCCGCGCCGCAGCGCAATCCTGCGCGCAGTTTTTATTCGTATATGTGGCGAAAATAGTAATAAAGTTGCGCGGCTAACCTAAGAAATCCATCGCATAGCGCGGAAAGGCCTGCTTTTCGGCCAAGAAATCGGCCAAAAGCGCGGGGTCGGGCGCGGCAGGGTCTGCGCCAAAGCGCGCGGCATCAACGCCAGAGGTGATGTAAAGGCAATCAAACCCCTCTCCTTGTGCGCCTGCAACATCGGTGGCGATGCCGTCGCCAATGCACAGGATGCGCGGATCGTCCGCGCCCATTTCGGCAAGGCGGGCGCGGGCGCGGTCGTAAATCGGCGGATGCGGTTTGCCGAAATACAGCGCCGTGCCGCCGATCTTTTCATAGTCGGCGGCCAGCGCGCCTGCGCAATACAAAAGCTTGCCCGCCACATGCACGGTGATATCGGGGTTGGCGCAGAGCATCGGCAAGCCAAGGGTTTTGCCCATAAGCAGGGCGGCGCGGTAATCGTCTGGCGTCTCGCGCATATCATCGGTTAGGCCCGTGCAAACGATGCCCGTGGCCTGATCCATCGGCACGCGGATGATGCCTGCGCTGGCGGCAAGCCCCGCCATTTCGGGGCCAAAATCGTTGAAAAACCCCTCGTCCTTTGGCGCGCCGATGTGATGCACCTTTTGCCCAACGGCGCCTGACAGCATGGCAAATTGCGCCGCTTGGCCCGAGGTGACGATATCGTCAAAGCAAGTGTCTTGCACCCCCATGCCTGCCAAATGCGCCGCCACATCTGCACGGGGGCGCGGCGCATTGGTCAGCAAAATCACCCGTTTGCCCGCCGCGCGAAAGCCTTGCAGCGCGGCCACGGCAGCGGGGAAAGGTTTTGCCCCATTGTGCAAACAGCCCCAAAGGTCGCACAGCACTGCGTCATAATCCGCCGCGATGCTGGCAAGGGATGGGATGATTTGGGTCATAGAACGCTCCTTTTCAAGCAAGATGCGTGTTTTATGCGGCAAAGGGAAGGGCTGGACATTTGTGCCATAGTTCATATTATGTTATTCGAATATGTTTAGGAGAATGACATGAACACTTGGGCGATGATTGGGGCGGCGGCGGTGGCAGCGGTTGGGATTTGGGCGTTTGTGCTGCCCAAAGCGGCCAGCGGATATGAGGTAAAGGCGATGACGGCCAAAGAAATGGCGCAAGCCAAGGCGGTGATTGTGGACATTCGCCGCCCCGAGGAATGGGCGGACACGGGGGTGATCAAGGGCGCAAAGCTGATCACCTTTAGCGACGCGGATAGCTTTCTGGCGCAGCTTGGGCCCGTGCCTGCGGGCAGCCCGCTGGTGCTGATTTGCCATTCAGGGCGCAGATCGGGGGCGGCGGCCGCGGCGTTGACGGGAAAAATCGACGCGCCGATTATTTCTTATGAGGGCGGCATGTCGGCGTGGATTGCGGGTAAAGGCGCGGTGGCAAACCCAAATTGAATGAAAAGGGCCGCATCGCTGCGGCCCCTTCTATTTACAGTTTCAGCGCAGGGATGATCTGCTTTTTGCGGCTCATCAGGCCTGGGATCACCACAGTATCGCCCGCAACCTTGACGCCAAAGGACGCCTCGGCCAGCGATTTGACCAGATCATTGGGCACCAAAAGCGTGGCCTCTTCGCGCAGAATGTCGATGACGAACAGCAGAACCTGCTCTGCGCCGTCTTCCTTTGCGACGGCCTCCATGCTGGCCATCAGGCTGGCCTTGCGATCCAAGATCACCTTTGGCGCGGTGGTTTCCAGCACGGAAATGCGCAGTTCTTTCCCTGCAACGGTGTATTCCTTGCTGTCCATCCGCAAAAGGGCGGCATCGGAAAATGCGCCGACATCGGATTTCGCCTCGAACAATTTCGCGGCGAAATCGGGGATCGAAACGCCCAGACCCGCGGCGAGTTTTTCGGCCACAGCGCGGTCATGCGGCGTGGTGGTGGGGCTGCGAAATTCCAACGTGTCCGACAGGATGCAAGACAGCATCAGCCCGCGCACCCAATCGGGCATTGCTGCGGTATCCGCGCCCATAATGTCGTGCATCACCGTGGCGGTGCAGGCCAGCGGGCGGATCACCACGTCAATCGGGCCTGCTGTTTCAAGGCCCCCAACCAGTTTGTGATGGTCGATGATCGCGCGAATATCCAAGGCGTTCACATTGGCGGGCAGTTCGGCGGGGTTGTTGGTATCGACAATCACCACAGGCGTGCCCGCGGCAATGCCGTCCACAATGCGCGGCTTTGGGCAATCCCAATGTTTCAAAACAAAGGCCGCTTCGGTGTTCGGCTCGCCCAGCAGCACCGCCTCGGCGGGGATCTTGCGCATTTCGTTCAGATACCACGCCCAGATGATCGGCGAACCTGTGCTATCGGTATCGGGGGATTTATGGCCAAAAACCAGCGTTGTCATGTGTCACCTATGGATGGAGTTTGGCGGCTTGTAGCGCGGGGGCGCGGGCTTGTCACGGGGAGGCGCAATTTTTTGCAACCCAGTTGTTGACAGACACATTGACTGTGCCTAGATACCCCTCATTAGCACTCACACGGTGCGAGTGCTAATCTCATTCAACCTGGAAAACTCAAGGGAGTCCACCCAGATGGCATTTACACCATTGCAAGACCGCGTTCTGGTTCGCCGCCTCGAAGGCGAAGATAAAACCAAGGGCGGTTTGATCATCCCAGACAGCGCCAAAGAAAAGCCCGCCGAAGGGCTGGTTGTGTCGGTTGGCCCCGGCGCGCGCAAAGACAGCGGCGAGCTGATCTCCCCTTCGGTCAAGGCTGGCGACAAGATCCTGTTCGGCAAATGGTCGGGCACCGAGGTTAAGCTGGACGGCGAAGACCTGCTGATCATGAAAGAAAGCGATATTCTTGGGATCATTTTCTAAGACCGCCTTTCAATAACAGAATACGAAATAGAGGAGTTTGCACCATGGCTGCAAAAGACGTTCGTTTTAATACCGATGCCCGCGACCGTATGCTGCGCGGCGTGAATATTTTGGCCGATGCTGTCAAAGTGACCTTGGGGCCAAAAGGCCGCAACGTGGTTATCGACAAATCGTTCGGCGCACCCCGCATCACCAAAGACGGTGTGACGGTTGCCAAAGAAATCGAGCTGGCAGACAAGTTCGAAAACATGGGCGCGCAGATGGTCAAAGAAGTGGCCAGCCGCACCAATGACGAGGCGGGCGATGGCACCACCACCGCGACCGTTCTGGCCCAAGCCATCATCAAAGAGGGCATGAAAGCCGTTGCCGCTGGCATGAACCCAATGGATCTGAAGCGCGGCATTGATCTGGCGACCGCCAAAGTGGTTGAAGCGATCAAAGCCGCTGCGCGCCCTGTGAAAGACACCGCAGAAGTGGCCCAAGTTGGCACCATCTCTGCCAATGGCGAGGCTGAAATTGGCCGTCAAATCGCAGACGCAATGCAAAAAGTCGGCAACGAAGGCGTGATCACTGTTGAAGAAAACAAGGGTCTGGAAACCGAAACCACCGTTGTCGAAGGCATGCAGTTCGACCGTGGGTATCTGTCGCCCTATTTTGTGACGAACCCAGACAAGATGATCGCCGATCTGGAAGATTGCCTTGTGCTTATCCACGAAAAGAAACTGTCGTCGCTCCAGCCAATGGTTCCCTTGTTGGAGGCCGTGATCCAGTCGCAGCGCCCGCTGCTGATCATTGCCGAGGATGTTGAAGGCGAGGCTTTGGCCACGCTGGTTGTCAACAAACTGCGCGGCGGTCTGAAGATTGCGGCTGTCAAGGCACCTGGCTTTGGCGATCGCCGCAAGGCCATGCTGCAAGACATCGCTATCCTGACTGGCGGCCAAGTGATCAGCGATGATCTGGGCATGAAGCTGGAATCGGTGACGATGGACATGCTGGGCAAAGCCAAGAAAATCAGCATCAACAAAGACAACACCACCATCGTTGATGGCGCTGGTGTCAAGGCTGAGATCGAGGCGCGCGTGGCCCAAATCCGCACGCAAATCGAAGAAACCACGTCTGACTACGACCGCGAAAAACTGCAAGAGCGTGTGGCGAAACTCGCTGGCGGTGTTGCCGTGATCAAGGTTGGCGGCATGACCGAAGTTGAAGTGAAAGAGCGTAAAGACCGCGTCGATGACGCGCTGAACGCAACCCGCGCAGCCGTGCAAGAAGGCATCGTTGTGGGCGGCGGCGTGGCGCTGGTTCAGGCTGGCAAAGTGCTGATCGGCCTGAAGGGCGCAAACGCAGACCAGAACGCTGGTATCGCGATTGTTCACCGCTCGCTTGAGGCGCCGCTGCGCCAGATCGCCGAAAACGCTGGCGTTGACGGCGCTGTTGTTGCTGGCAAAATCCGCGAAAGCGATGACAAGAACTTTGGCTTTAACGCCCAAACCGAAGAATATGGCGACATGTTCAAGTTTGGCGTGATCGACCCCGCCAAAGTGACCCGCACCGCGCTGGAAGATGCGGCCTCGGTCGCATCCTTGCTGATCACCACCGAAGCGATGATCGCCGATCGTCCAGAACCCAAGTCGGCACCAGCTGGCGGCGGCATGGGCGGAATGGGCGGCATGGACGGCATGATGTAATCTGGCCCGAAATGGCAAACGGGAAAGGGCGCTGGCGACAGCGCCCTTTTTCATTTGTGCATTGCCCCTTAGGTTGACTAACATTGCGCCATGAGCAAGGCCGTATTCATCGCATCCTCGCACAGCCACTATCAAGATCGCCCAGGCGAGTTGTATCACTTTCCCAACTTCTATTTGTCGCGCGTTGCAAAAACCATTGGTGACTGGGTGATATTCTATCAAGGCCGGCGCGGCGGCGAGATGGGATATTACGCAGTTCAACGCGTCGAGAAGGTCGTGCCTGACCCTGCCGATCCCACACACAGTTTTGCAATACTTGATCGCGGATCGCTGCTGGACTTTGAGCGTTTTGTGCCGCGCTTTCGCCCAAACGACACGCCATACGAGACTGGTCTTCCCGTCTCGCGCGGCAAAAACACCTCAGCGGTTCGGCTGATTTCCGATGCCGATTTTTCGGCCATCATTAGCGAGGTTCTGCGCGAGGTAGAGCAGCCAGACAGCCTACCACGCACAGTGCCATTGCCCACGGGAAGAGCCCCAAATGCGCTGCTGCACGCCTCTCAATTCGACGATGCGGCCACCCCCTTTATTCACCAGCATGACCAAGATCGGACGATGGTATTGTCCTCGCGCGCATTGCGAGATCGCGCCTTTGCGCGGCAAGTTAAGGTCGCCTATGCAGGGCGCTGCGCTATGTCTGGACTAGAGTTACGCAATGGCGGAGGGCGGCCCGAAGTTGAGGCGGCCCATATCATTCCTGTCGAGCAACGCGGCCCCGATACTGTGCGAAATGGCATCGCTCTGTCGGGCACCGTGCATTGGATGTTTGATCGCGGCTTGATCTCGGTGGATGAAAACTATGATTTGCTCATTGCCAAGGATAGTGTCGCCGCCGACGTTGCCGACCGTCTTTTGGTCGCGGATAGAAAGCTGATCCTGCCCGCAAATGGCGCGCTGGCTCCTCATCAAAGTTATTTGAATTGGCACAGGCAAAACTGCTTTAAGGGGTAGGCAAAAACTCGTTGGCATTTTGATGTCTGCCAATTGGTCACGGCATAGCCATCCCACGCGCTTCCCCCTTTTTCATTGCACCCGCCCCACCATCCGCTACTCTGCCCCCATGAGACGCAATTTCATGATTGCCGCCGCGCTGGCCGCCCTTGCATCCTTGTGTTGGGCGGGGAATTGGGTGTTGGGGCGGGCCATTCGGGCGGATGTGCCGCCTTTTGGGCTGACGTTTTGGCGCTGGGCTGTGGCAAGTGTGATCCTGCTGCCCTTTGTGCGGGCGCATTGGCAAAGCGATTTGCGTTCCTTTCGCGCCCATAAGCCGCTGATCCTTGCGATGGCGCTGCTGTCGGCGGCGATGTTTCAATCCATGACCTATATTGGATTGCATTCCACCGAAGCCGTCAACGCGCTGCTGGTTTCGGCCACCATGCCGCTGTTTATGGTGATTATTGCGGGTATTGTCCTGCGCGAGCGTTTCTCGCCGCGCCAACTGATCGGGATTGGCGGCAGCTTTTTGGGCGTGGCCTATATCATCGCGCGGGGCGAACCTGCGCGCCTTTTGGCCCTGCATTTGAACATTGGCGATCTGTGGATATTGGCGGCGTTGGTGGTCTGGGGCCTGTATTCCACCCTGCTAAAGTTCAAACCCGCTGATCTGTCCCCCGTTGGCCTGACCTTTTTCATCGCCCTTTTCGGCGCGCTGTTCATCCTGCCCTTGCATATTTGGGAGATGTCTCAGGGCCAATTCGTGCCGTTGACGGCGGCGGGGATTGGGTCTGTGGCCTATACGGGCCTTTTCGCCTCGGTCATTGCTCTGCTGGCCTATAACGCGGCGGTAGCGCGGATTGGGCCATCGCGGGCGGTATTTTTCCTGCATCTGATGCCTGTATTTGGCGCGGGGCTGGCGGTGGTGTTTCTGGGCGAGGCGCTGGCGCAATATCACCTGATCGGCTTTCCCGTGGCGCTGGCGGGTGTGCTGTGGGCGACATCGGCCCCTTACCGCACGATCACCTCGAGCGGGTCATAAGACAGACCTTGCCCCCAAGCCACCTGTGCAAGGCTATCGGGCTTGAACCGATAGCGACCGCTGGCGAGTTCTGTCTGTGAGAAGAAACGGCGCAGGGTGACAATGCCTTCGGGGTCGCGCCATTCATCCGAAATCGCCCCCGCGATGATTTGCGCGCGAAAGAAAATGTCCACTTGGTGAAAGCCCGTGGCGGGGTCGTGAAATTCGTTGATCAGGGCGGGGGGGCCGACGGAAATGGTCAGGCCCGTTTCTTCCAAAACTTCGCGCATGAGGTTGGCGGGCAGGGATGCCCCCGCCTCGGCCCCGCCACCCGGCGCGCACCAAAGGTCTGATTTTCCCGCAGGATAGGCGTTGACCAAGAGCAGGCGGTCAGCGTGCAAAATCAGGGCGCGGGCAGCGATGCGGATGGGTTTTTTCATTCCCGCAGTCTGCTAAGCGCGCGCGCCCTTGTCTAGGGAAATGCGCAGCTTGACGGCGGGCCGCGCGGGGCGCAGGCTGCGGGCGGAGGCATCGATGAAAATCACCCCGCTTTACACCCGCATCGCCAAGGCGATTTCCCATGTCACGGGCAGGCCCAGCACGTTTTTGCTGGCGGTGTTGACCATTGTGGTCTGGCTGGTTACCGGGCCGCTGTTTCGGTTTTCCGATACGTGGCAACTTGTCATCAACACAGGCACGACGATAGTGACCTTTCTGATGGTGTTCCTGATCCAGAACACGCAAAACCGCGATACGGCGGCGATTCAGTTGAAACTGGACGAGTTGATCCGCGCCCATAACGGCGCGCATAATGCGATTTTGGATTTGGAAGAGTTGGACGATGCCCTGCTGGACGAATTTCGCGCCCGCTATCGCAAACTGGCCGCGCAGGCGCGGGCCGAAATTGCGGCGGGCGGGCGCGATACGGGCACGCCAGAGCCGTGAAGCGCGCGGCCATTGGCATATTGGCCTTGCTGCTTGCCCAGCCTGCGATGGCGCAAGATTGCGCGGTGCTGCTCCACGGGCTTGCGCGGCACGCGGCATCTATGTCTGCGCTAGAGCAGGCGCTGCAAGCGGCGGGCTATAGGGTGGTGAATGACGGCTATCCGTCTACCTCGGCAAAGCTTATGGATTTGGCCCCGCTGATTTCGGTGCAAGTGGATCAGTGCGGCGAAAAGCGGGTGCATTTTGTGACCCATTCGATGGGCGGGATCATGCTGCGGCTTTGGTTGGCCGATCACCGCCCCGAAACCATGGGCCGCGTGGTGATGCTGGCCCCGCCAAATGGCGGGTCTGAACTGGTGGATGCCTTTGGGCAAATGTCGCTATTTGGCTGGATCCACGGGCCTGCGGGGGCCGAACTTTCGACCAATGGTTTGCCCAAGTCTTTGCCCGCGCCAGACTATGATTTGGGGATTATTGCGGGGGATGCCAGCATAAATCCGCTGACTTCGGCCATTCTTCCCGGCGCGGACGATGGCAAGGTTGCGGTGCAAAGCACGCTATTGGCGGGGATGGCAGATCATATCACCCTTCATGTGACCCATACATTTATGATGCAAAACCAAGCGGTTATTGACCAAACCCTGCGGTTTTTGGCGCAGGGCAGCTTTGCGCGCGATTAGACGCGCGCCACCACGCGGTTGACATGGCCCATTTTGCGGCCAGCGCGCGCCGTGCCTTTGCCGTAAAGGTGCAGGGCGGCGTGACCCTGCCGCAAAATGTCTGGCACGCGGGCCAGATCGTCACCGATCAGGTTTTCCATCACCACATCGGAATGGCGCGACCCATCGCCCAGCGGCAGCCCCGCCACCGCGCGGATATGCTGTTCGAACTGATCCACCGCGCAGCCGTTCTGCGTCCAATGCCCCGAATTATGCACGCGCGGGGCAATCTCGTTAACCAATAGGCCCTGCGGGGTGACGAACAGCTCTACCCCCATCACGCCGACATAATCGAGGGCATTAAGGATGCGCGCAGCGATCAGCACACCATCGCTGCGCAAGGATGGGGACAGGCGCGCAGGCACCGTGGTGCTGCGCAAGATACCGTCTTGGTGGACGTTCTCGCCCAGATCATAGGCGGCGACAGACCCGTCCAGCCCGCGCGCGGCGATAACCGAAACCTCGCGGTCAAAGGGGATAAATCCTTCCAAAACCGCCTCGGCCCCGCCCATCGCGGCAAGGGCTGCGGGAAGGTCGGCCATTGATTTGATCCGCGCTTGGCCCTTGCCGTCATAGCCCAGTCGCGTGGTTTTCAAAATTGCGGGCAGGCCAATTTGGGCGGCGGCGGCGGTTAGGCTGGCCATATCGCCCGCACGCGCATAGGGCGCGCAGGTCAGGCCAAGGCCGGTGAGGAAATCTTTTTCCGCCATGCGATCTTGGGAAATCGCCAAGGCGCGGCGATTGGGGCGGATGGGGCGAAGGGATTCCAGAATGTCCAACGCTTCGGTCGGGATGTTTTCAAACTCAAAGGTGATTACATCCACCGATGCAGCAAAGGCGCGCAGGGCGGCGCTGTCGCTGTAGGGCGCGGTGGTTACAGAATGAGCGACATCGGCGGCAGGGCAGTTTTCGCTCGGCTCGAAGATATGGGTTTTATAGCCCAGACGAGAGGCCGCGACCGACAGCATCCGCCCCAGCTGCCCACCGCCCAAAATGCCGATTGTGCTTCCGCTGGGAAGGCTATTCATCGCGCTTTGCGCGCCCCTATTCATCGCGCGGCTCCTCGGGGATGCTATCTGACAGCGCCGCGCGCCATGCGTCCAGCGCGGCGGCAAGGGCGGGATCGTTTAGCGCCAAAATCCCCACTGCCATCAACCCCGCATTGGCAGCCCCTGCCGCCCCGATCGCCATTGTCGCCACGGGAAAGCCGCGCGGCATTTGCACGATGGAATACAGGCTATCAACCCCCGACAAAGCGCGGGTTTGCACGGGCACGCCGATCACGGGCACACGGGTTTTGCTGGCCATCATGCCGGGCAAATGCGCAGCCCCGCCCGCGCCTGCGATAATCACCTTTAACCCGCGTGTCGCGGCGGTTTTGCCATAGCTCCACAGCCGATCTGGCGTGCGATGGGCCGAGACGATCTTTGTCTCATACGCTATGCCAAATTCATCCAAGATAAGGGCGGCCTCTTTCATTGTGGGCCAATCGGACTGGCTGCCCATAATGATGCCAACGTCTATGCTATCTGGCATGGCAAATATCCCCGCGCTTTTGGCCTGATTATACGCCCCGCGCAGGGGCGGCAAGGGCGCGGTCGCACGCGCTAGGCGATGATATTGGGAATAAGCTGCGCCGACAGGGCGGTGATCTGATCCTTAAGCGCCAGTTTCTGCTTTTTCAGGCGCTGCATGGTGATGCGGTCGGGCAGGGGCGAGGCGGCCAATTCGTCAATCTGGATATCCAGCGCACGATGTTCACGCCGCAGCATGTCCAGCCGATTGGCCAGAACTTCGGTATGGCTCATTTCATTAGAGGCATTCATTCCCCAAACCCCGTGCCAAAATTCAAGAATCGGCCCCTGCTGCATAGCACAATTCGCAGGCGAATGGCGGGAAATTTTCATCAATTTGGGGGTTTTGCGTGCCGCAGAGCAGCGCGCGCCCCTTGCGCGGCGCAATCGTGCGCCCCATATTTGCGGGGTGGGCCGCCAAAATGGGGCCCTATGCAAATGTCGCTTTGTGAAAGGACATGACATGACGAAAATCAGTTTTGGGGGACATCCGTTTTTGCTGGGGTTTGAGCAGCTTGAACGCCTTGTCGAACGCACGGCCAAAACCGCCTCCGAAGGCTATCCGCCGTTCAACATCGAGGCAACGTCGGAAAGCACTTATCGCATCACGTTGGCCGTGGCGGGGTTTCGGCAAGAGGATTTGCAGATCACCGTCGAAGATCGCCAGTTGGTGGTGCGCGGCCGCCAGCCCGATGAGACATGCGAGCGGATTTTCCTGCATCGCGGCATCGCGGCCCGCGCGTTTCAGCGCAGCTTTGTGCTGGCCGATGGGGTCGAAGTGGCGGGGGCGGATGTAGAACACGGGCTTTTGCATATTGATTTGCACCGCATTGTGCCCGATGCTGTGGTGCAGACGATACGGATTGGGCGAAAGTAGGAGGGTGTTATGGCAGAAAAGTTGAACATCACCGAAAGCACGGGTCATCAGGTGTATCTGCGCCCCGTGGCGGTTGAGACGCTGCCCGAACGCCTGCGCGTGCAGGTGGATGGGGTGGATACGATTTACGCGCTGACGGGCGAAGATGGCAAACAAATCGCCTTGGTCATCAGCCGCGAATTGGCAATGTCTGTCGCGCGCGAGCATGATCTGACGCCCGTGATGCTGCATTAAGGGCGCAGGGGGCCTTTGCGGCCCCCTCTTGGCCTTTGGCCAATTCACCCCCGCAGGATATTTTAGAAAAAGAGAAGCTGGGGGCGGGTTATTCTAGCCCCCCGCTTTTATTCTTGTCCTGCCAAGAACCGTTCGGCGTCCAGCGCGGCCATGCAGCCCATGCCTGCCGAGGTGATCGCTTGGCGGTAGGTGTGGTCGGTCAGATCGCCTGCGGCAAAGACGCCTCCAATGGCGGTGCGGGTAGAGCCTGCCTGAACCTGAACATAGCCGCCGTTGTGCAGGGGAAGCTGATCTTTGACCAGCTCCGAGGCGGGCGCATGGCCAATGGCCACGAAAAACCCGTGGCAAGGCACATCGGCCAGTGCGCCCGTTTGAAGGTTGCGTGTGCGCACGGCGGTGACGGAATTGGGGTTTTCGCTGCCCAGCACTTCCAGCACTTCGGTGTTCCAGACCACCTCGATTTTGGGGTGTTTGAACAGGCGATCTTGCATGATCTTTTCGGCGCGCAAGGCATCACGGCGGTGGATGAGAGTGACTTTGCTGGCGAAATTGGTCAGAAAAAGCGCCTCTTCCACAGCGGTGTTGCCGCCGCCGATCACCACGACTTCTTTGCCGCGATAGAAAAAACCATCGCAGGTGGCGCAGGCCGACACGCCAAAGCCTTTGAACTTTTCCTCGCCCGCGATGCCAAGCCATTTCGCCTGCGCGCCTGTGGCCAGAATAACGGCATCGGCGGTATAGGTGGTGCCGCTGTCACCCTGTGCAGTGAAGGGGCGCTGTTGCAGATCAAGCGATGTGATGATGTCGGTGATCACCTCGGCCCCCATCGCCTGCGCATGGGTCTGCATCCGCACCATCAGATCGGGGCCTTGGACATGGGTATCACCTGGCCAGTTTTCCACCTCGGTGGTGATGGTCAACTGCCCACCAGGCTGCATCCCTTGCACCAAAATCGGGCTGAGCATGGCGCGGGCGGCGTAGACCCCTGCGGTATAGCCTGCAGGGCCAGAGCCGATGATCAGAACTTTGGTGTGGCGCGATTGGGTCATCATTTTCCCCCGGTTCCATCTGTTACAGGGGATATAAGCCGCGCCGCGCGCAGGCGAAAGGGCCTGCCACAAAAAGACTGCGCCCATGCGTTTTGCCCATATTTTTTGCACGATTGCAAAAAATTTAGGCCAGCTTGCGAAATATTATTGCGCAGATACCCCCTGCCGCCTAGATAGGGGCACGAAGGAGTGACCGATGGCCGTTGCAAATAAGCTAGACCCGATTGATCGCCAGATCTTGGCCGAATTGCAGGCCGATGGGCGGATGACCAATGTGGAACTTGCCAGCCGTGTGGGCATTTCGGCGCCGCCCTGCCTGCGCCGCGTGCGCACGCTGGAAGAGGCGGGCTATATCAAGGGCTATCACGCCGATGTGGACGCGCGCGAGTTGGGTTTTGAGGTGCAGGTGTTCGCTATGGTGCGCCTGCGCAGTCAGGCCGAAGTTGACCTTTCCGCCTTCGAGCAGCGCTGCCGCGATTGGCCCTTGGTGCGCGAGTGCCATATGCTGAACGGTGAGATTGATTTCATTTTGAAATGTGTCGCCCCTGATTTAAGCACGTTTCAAAGCTTTCTGACCGAGGGGCTGACATCGGCGGATAACGTGGCTTCGGTCAAAACCAGTTTGGTGATTCGCTGCGCCAAAGATCAGCCGGGCCTGCCCTTTGATGTGTTGGAAGAGCGGTTGGCGAAAAACGCCTAAGCGAAACCACCTATCCCTGAACAGCGCAGATCCCAAAAGATCAGGCCGCCCCTTATGATGCCAGAGGAGCATCAGGGCGGCCTTGACTGAGCTTTCCCAAGAGGGGCCGCGTTCGGCCCAACTTGCAGGCGCCTTTGGCATTTCTGCCCGTGGCACATGGATGCGGCAGGACAACCGCATGGCTGCTTTGTGGCAAAATCTGGGCGGTGGGTCAAGCCTTGTGTCAAGTCTTGCCTTGTCTTTGCCGCAAAGGTCTTTGCCATTCATCGGGCAGCGGGATGCGCAAAGGCCGCGCCACCTGCGGTAAGTGTTACGCGAAATGCGGGCGAAAAGCGCGGGCGCAAAGGCAGGGTGCAGGGGCGCAAAGGGATAGGCTGCGCGTTTTTTGCAGCGCAAAGCGCGCGCAGGGGCTGCACGCGCATTGGCGATAATTTTTAAGAAAATTGCGTTAAATCAACCTATTCGCCCGCGACCTGGCGCAGGGTGGCTGGGCGCGTGGCTGCTGCCCAAGGCAGGGAGGGCGCGTCAAAGGCACTTGCCGCCAAGATCACAGATTGCAGCCAGCGGCGGTTGGTCTTCATAGCGCACCTATCGTTTCTGTGCGGCACCAAACACCGCGATGGCCCGTTATTACCCCAATTTGCGGCATCAGTTTGTCAACGGATGGGAAACATTGCGAAGGGGCTTTACAGCCTGATGACCGAGATGAGGCGGCCATAATCGGCCTCGCGCAGGTGGGTGGTGCGCCGATAGGAATAGAATCGGTCGGGCTGGGCATAGGTGCAATGGCCGCACCATTCGGCATGGCCCACCCCCGCCGCACGCAGGCGCCACAGGCCATAGGCGGGCAAATCGAACAGCATCCGATCGCCCGTACCATTGGCAAAAAAGCGGCGGGTTTCGGGGGTGTCATCGGTGAACGCTTCAAAAAACTCGGGGCCGACCTCGTAGGCGGTTTGGGAAATACAGGGGCCGATGGCGGCGTGGATGCCTGCGCGGGTCGCGCCCAAAGCCTCCATCGCGGTAATGGTCGCCTCTAAAACGCCGTCCTTCGCGCCTTTCCAGCCCGCATGGGCCGCGCCGATCACCCCTGCCTTTGCGTCTGCAAACAGCACGGGCTGGCAATCGGCGGTCAGTATCCCCAGCGCGACGCCTGCCGTGGCGGTGACCATCGCGTCCGCTTCGGGGCGAATGTTCAGCGGGCCGGTCACGGGCAGGGCAATGGCAGAATGGGTTTGATGCACGGTGACCAAATGAGCATCATCGACGCCCATCGCATCAGCCACGCGGGCGCGGTTGATGGCGACGACTTCGGACTGGTCGGACGAGCCATAGCCGCAGTTCAGCCCCGCAAAGATGCCCGACGAGGCCCCACCCTTGCGGGTGAAAAACCCATGCCGTGGGGCCAGCGCGGTTGAGGTGATAATTTCAAGCATCTTTATCCCGTTACGGCAAAGCTGAAGAAGGGTCAAACCCTGCAAGCGCAGGATCGCTTGTGCGGGTTAGCCCCAGCACTTTGAATAACTGTCCCATTTCGGTGGGGCTGGTCAAGCGCTGCGTCGCACCATTGTGCTGCGCAAGGGCGGGGCCTGACAGCGATTGGGCAAGACGCAGGGCGCGGGCATTTAGCCCCAGCGCCTGCAAAAATGGGCCTTGGGCTGCGTATTGCGCGCGCAGGGCGTGGGGCGCAGGGGCGGCGGCAAGGGCGGCAAAATCGACATGGGCGGTTAAATCGGCCATACCCGGCTGCGCCAAAGGATCGGCAAATTCATGTGCGCGCAAGGCTTGGAACGTATCACCAACCCCGTTCCATCCGCCGTAATCAATAATCAACGCCGCCCCACCACGGGCCGCGATGCGCTGCGATATGGCATCCATGATAGGGGCGGCGGCGGGGCAAATTTCCACAACATCGCCCTCTTGCGTGTCGCGGATGCGGTGATCGAGCGCGGGCAGCGACAGGGGCGCAGATTTGCCAAAGGCCAAGCTCTCGCCGCTTGCGCCCACCATCACCTCGGCCCAAGCATCGCCTTGGCGGTGGAATTGGCGGATCGGCAGCGCGTCAAAAAACTCGTTCGCCAGCAGGAAAAGGGGTGCATCGGGCAAGGCCGCTGCGCTATCCAACCAGCGCGGGGAAAAGGCCGCCAGCGTTTGGGCCTGCACGGCGCGCAGGGCGGGCGAGGCCTCGATCAGGCAAATATCGGCGGCGGCGTGAAACCCCGCCACCCCGCGCGTGGCGCGCAGAACATCGGCCATCAGCGTGCCGCGCCCTGGCCCAAGTTCGGCCAGCGTAAAGGCAGCCGGCGCGCCCTGGTCTAGCCAAGCTTGGGCCAAACACAGGCCCAGCATTTCGCCAAACATCTGGCTGATTTCGGGCGCGGTGATGAAATCGCCCTGCGCGCCAAAGGGCGTGCGGGTGGTGTAATAGCCATGTGCTGGATGCAAAAGGCAAAGCGCCATATAATCAGACAGGCGCATAGGCCCCTGCGCTGCGATCTGCGCCAAGATCAGGGGTTTTAGCACGCTCATGCTGCGGCGGGTTTGGCCCGCGCGCGGGCCAAAAACCACAGCCCCGCCAGCAGCATCGGCAGGCTAAGGATTTGCCCCATCGTCAGCCCATAGCCGCCCGAATGCAGCGCAAGGCCCAAAGGGTTGCCGTCTGACACAAACTGCGCGTCTGGTTGTCGGACAAATTCCACCGCAAAGCGCGCAGTGCCATAGCCCGCCAAAAACAGCCCCATCACCGCGCCTGGCCGTTTCAGCCAGCCTTTTCGCCATACGGCATAGCTTATAGCCGCAAACAAAACCGCGCCTTCCAAAATCGCCTCGTAAATCTGGCTGGGATGGCGGGCGCACACCTCGCCCAGGGCCTGCCCGCAGGTCTGGGCAGCATCCCCCGGAAAGGCCACGCCCCAAGGCAGGCTAGTCGGGCGGCCCCACAGCTCGGCATTGACGAAATTCGCAAGGCGCACCAGAAAAATGCCAATTGGGGCCACGGCGGCCATCAGATCACCCAAGGCAAGGGGGGAGATTTTCTCAAAGCGGGCAAAGGCAAGGCCCGCGATAACAACCCCCAAAAAGCCGCCATGAAAGGACATGCCGCCCTGCCAGATGTAGAAAATGGCCATTGGATTTTGCGCAAATTCAGCGGGTTGATAAAACAGCACATAGCCCATGCGCCCGCCCAATATCACGCCAAAGATCACCCATGTGAGCAGGCGTTCGGCTGCGTCTTTCGCCATGGGCGCGGGGCCCTCCCAAAGCGCGGGGCGCGTGAGCAGCACCTCTATCAGTTTCCACCCTGCCAAAAGGCCGACGATATAGCCCAGCGCATACCAACGCAGCGCCAGAGTTATGCCAAAGATGCTGACGGAAAACACATTGGGCGAGATGTCGGGGAAGGGGATGTAAGGCATGATCGCTCCTTGTATGGGGGCTTTGTCGGGAATTGGCGCGCTGATGTCAACGCAGCGCAGGGGCAGCGCGAGGGGCAGCGATGGGCCGCGATGGACAGCGCAGACTTGCATCTGCCCCCGCGCGCCCCATATATCTGCCCAAGCAATCAGCTTTGAAAGGGCGCGATCATGCAAGGTGGCAATAAAATTTTTGACGATCTGTCCAAACTGATGACCAATGCCGTGGGCGTGGCGCAGGGTGCCAAGACCGAGGCGGAAACCGCGATGAAAGGGTTTGTCGACCGCTGGATGGCAGATCGCAATTTTGTCACGCGCGAAGAATTTGATGCGGTGCGCGCGATGGCGCAAAAGGCGCGCGAGGAAAATGACGCGCTGGCAGCGCGGATTGCCGCACTGGAAGGCAAAAAGAAATAGCCTAGCCGATGCCGTTTAAGCAGGTGTCTATAAGGGGCGAGTTGGGGTCTGCCAGATCGTCGATGACATCGAAATGATGGCAGCCTGCGTGCGCCGTCCATGGGCAAGACCATGCTTCGGACAGCAGGCGCGCTTGGTATAAGAACGCAGGCCGTTCCTGCGCGCCGACCCAGACATGCGCCGATGTGCCTGCGCGCAGGGCATGGCGGGCTGGGCTTTCAGCGGCGATTTCGGCGGCGTCCAGATGCAGCGTGTCGTTCATGGATGTGCGGGCAATTGGCGCCAGATCGGCCAAGGGCGAGATGGGCACGGCGCGGGTAATGGGAACGGTTTGGGCCAGATCGGCGCAGGCCATACGCGCGGCCAAATGCCCGCCTGCAGAATGGCCCGTTACCACAATTGGGCCGCCCGCGCGCGCCGAGGCATAGGCGATGGCGGCGGAAATTTCGCGGGTCATATCGGCTATACGCGCCTGCGGGGCCAGCGTGTAGGATGGCATGGCCACCGCCCAACCGCGCTGCACCGCGCCTTGCGCCAGATGCGACCATATGCTGCGGTCAAAATCCATCCAATAACCGCCGTGGATAAAAACCAGCAAACCGCGCGAAGGCTGCGCAGGCAAAAACAAATCCAGCACCTGCCGAGAGGCGGGGCCGTAGGTCAGGCCAACCTGCGCGCGCGCGCCCAAACCGGCGCGAAAATCCGCCGCAGCGCGGGCCCATTTGGGCGGATAATCGGCAGCGCCCGCGATGAACGCGCCGTTGGAATAGGCAATGTCTAGGTCTGCGCGGCTGTCCATTCTCTGGCCTTTCCGTCCCGTGCCAAGGTTACTTTAGATAGGGTTTCGCCTTGGCCGCGAGGCTGGCCATGAACTGCAAATAGGTGTCTTCGTCGGCCTTCAAATTTGAATTGGCGGTGGTTGCGTCTTTTGCATTCGACCGCAATTCTTTGGGGGTCATGCTGAATGTGTCTTTGAACAACCGATTAAAGGTTGACGTTTTGGTAAAGCCCCATTGTGCAGCGATATCCGTGATCGTCTGATGTGACAATTCTGGCGCGACCAAGCTTTGAAAAACACGGCCTAATCGACGTTTGTTGATATAGCTTTGCACGCCGCCCAAGGGTTCAAACATTTTATAAAGAACCGAACGAGACACGGGAAACTTTTGCAGCAACAGATCGACACCCAGATCAGGGCTGCTTAAATGATCATCGATGAAATTGCGAATTGCCACCAGCGTGACCCCTTGATTGCGGGCAACCTGCGCTGTCTGCGCTTTTGACACTCCAGAAAACCCTGCTGCGAACAGCGAAGTCGTGGCATTGGCAACCCGCGCTGCATCAGCTACCGACAGGTGCAAAACCCGTTCAGTCAGGCTGATCAGATAGGCCGAAAGCATCGCATTCATTGCATCGCCATGGTGCAGCACCGCGCCGTGGATCTTTTCGATATCAATGCCTTGAGAAGAAAAGAGTTTTCGGCTGAAAAGCAAGTTTGAATTGCTGTGGTCAGTCACACGAATTTCGCAAGTTTTGGTCAGGTCAAACAGCACGAAGTCACCCGGGCCTATGTCAGTCTCCCCCGCCTCGGTGCGCAGTCGATGTTGGCCGCTGTGATATTGGACGATCGAGATATTGTCCAAACCACTTTGGGCAATTGTCTTTACATCGCGGCGTAATAGACCTGACATCGTTTTTGTGATGCTGAGACCCACCTCGCCCAGAAATACTGTCGATGTTTTGCCAAGACTTTTGGGCGGCAAATCCATGTCAAAATCAAAGAGAGGTGCGATAAAAAGTTTCCACAAAGAAAACTCTTCATCGGTTCCGTTCGCCACCTCAAAGTTTAAGGCCTGAAGCTGCGTTTCCTCATTTCGAGTTATCTGAAGTTTTGGATCTGGGGTACTTAAATTTTCCAAGTTTGTTCTGCCTATTTAATATTTAGCCATTAAAATATTTAGACTTTTCACATTTAATAATAAAACTGCCCAAGAATTAGTGTCTGAAATTCCCCTGAATGCCAACAGTCATAAGTTGTTCGCCCCACCCGCTGGCACCTAACCTTTGCCTAATAGGTTCTGGCCCTTCGTTTTCTCCAGGCCAGACCAAGGTATAAAAGAAGCAAGTGGCGCAGGTCAACGAATTTCGAATCACCCTTTGCAACGCAACGGCGCATCCGGGCATTTGCGCGAGTTCGCCGCGAGCAATATCGTTAGGGTTTAGTGCGATGGTTTTTTGGGCATGCAAACCTCTCATTTTGTCCAGCGCTTCTCTCATTCCGTTTGTATCTTTCTGTCCCTTTGGCACGAAGCTTTACTCGTATAAAATTCTTCGCAAAACCTATGGAGTTGGGTGGGGGTCAGGGCATTTGTGCCTTATGAATGCGCAAGCGCGCTTTCGTCGTTCATCCATCTGCGGTGCTTTCGATTAGCCGAATGGCGCGTCGCGGGCATTGACTTGTTTTGGGAGTACACGAATTGAGACTTGGCGCGATGGAGACGTTTTATTCAACCCGTTTTCTAAGACTGCGTGTTTTCGCGGCGCTTTTGGGCGCTGCAACTGCATTTGCCAGTTCATCGCATGCGGAAACGATCTCTTTGAAAGAGGGGTATGACCGTATGCTTTCCAGTGAGCTGGAGCTGCAAGGTTTGGGTATCGAAGCGTCGATTGCCGACGAAATCGTGCGTCAAGCCAAAGGGCAGCGCTATCCTCGCGTCACCTTAAACCTAAAGGTCACAAACGTGCGTCAGGTTGTGATCAGTTCTGACAATACGACGTTTCAAAAAGCCGACAGCGTTTTTCCAAAAGGTTCGGCCACTTTGACCATCACGCAGCCCCTGTTCGACCAGGCGCGTTGGCGCGCGATGGGTTTGGCCGAGGCGAAAAAAGCTGTGTCCGCAGCCGAAGCCGAAGTCACCCGTAACACAGTGACACGGCAATATGTGGCCTCTTTCCTGAATGTAGCCACGGCGCAGTTGCAAGTGCAATCGGCGCGGGCCTTGGTCGAGGCGCGCAACCAATTGAAAGGCGCGCTAGAGCTGCAAATCGAGTCTGGGCGCGGCAATCCGTTGGATTTGACGAGTGTCGAGGGAGATGTCTTTGCCGCGCAAAGCGGTTTGGCCGAGGCCGAGCAGCGGTTCAGCGAAGCGATTTTCGATCTGCAGCGCTTTGTTGGGCCAGAGGTGGATGCGGTGCAGGCGTCATCGGGCAGTTTGGCTGCGGTCAATGCGGGCAATTTTGACAGCACCTTTAGCGAAGATAAGCTGATGTCCGCCTCGCTGGATGTGCAGCTGGCCCGCGCCCAAGTGGCGGTGGCTGAAAAGGAGGTCTTGCTGGCCAATGCAGCGCTGAAACCCGTGGTCAATCTTTCGCTGATGGCAAGCGAGGAGAAAACCCAAGGCTCCCTGTTCGGCGGCGGCAGTGACATTGCCACGGGCGAGGCAAGCCTACAGATGGAATGGCAGGTTTACGAAGGCGGCATCCGCAAATCGAAACTGCGCGAGCAGCAAAAACGGGTGGAATTGGCGCAACTGGGTGTCAAGCAGGCCGAAGATTTGGCGCGGCGCAAATTGGGCGCGCTGAAAGAGGCGATCAAGCGCAGCAAAGACCGCGAGGGCAATATTTCTGCCCAAGCCGAGCGTGCCGCACAATCGGCATCCGACACCAAGACCCAAGAAGAAGCGGGCAAATTGGGCGCTGAAAAGACGATGGAAGCCGAATTGCGCGCCCGTGTTCTGACCCTAGAGCAGCAAATGGCGCGTCTGCGCACGCTGCAACTGGAATCGGAATTGCTGGGGCTGTTCGGCGCGCTGGACACATCCAACCTTTCGTCCCGTTTGGCAGGCTGAAGCCCGCTTTTCGACACAGTATGTGCAACATCAATGCGTGAAATAGGTGAAAGACCAACATGACCAAACAACTGATGATTTATGACAGCGTGGTGCCGCTAAACCGCAATGTTCACCGCGATCTTTCGATCAAGCAAACAACTTCGTTCAGCTTTGCCGCCACCAGCAACACCGTGCCGATTGTGGATGTTGAATTCATCAAAGTGGCGATGGAAATGCCGATTCTGTTTGCCAAAACGGGCACGGGTGTTGCCGCGCTTGCCCTTGTGGGCGCGCAGCAGGACAAGAATTCGTTTGTGAACGAAGATGGCACCTGGGGCGGGCGATATGTGCCTGCCTTTTTCCGCCGTTACCCCTTTGTCTTTGCCGTGCAAGAAGATGGCGAACGTTTGACCCTATGCCTTGACGAGAAATATGAGGGCATCAATTCGGACAACAAAGGCGAGCGGATGTTCGATGCCGATGGCGTGGAAACCAGCTATACCAAAAACGTGCTGCGGTTTCTGGAAGAATACCAAGCGACGTTCAACCGCAGCCAAGCCTTTTGCGACCGTCTGATGGAAAGCGGCCTGTTGGAAGATGCGCGTATCGACTACCGCTTTAACGATGGCACGACGGGCGGGGTCACGGGCTTTATGCGCGTGTCGATCGAAAAGCTGCGCGATCTAAGCGATGCGCAGATTGTGACCATGTTCCGCACGGGCGATTTGGATTTGATCCAGTTGCATTTGATGTCGATGCAGCAGGTCGAGCCACTGGTCGCCAAATTGGTGGGCGTGCAAGTGGCGGATGCGGCGGACGATACCGCAGACATGACAAAGACGAAGAAATCCAAGGCGAATTAGCGCCTTTGCCGCGCCCAGACCTGGGCGCGGCTTTTCAAGAATTTTTTCACGGTTCCAAAAATGAGCAAGAACTTTTCCAAAAAAGACAGGTCAGGCACCGCCAATCCAGTTGTGCCCAGCAGCCTGCCCCAAGCGTTGCAAGATGCTTTGGCGGCCCTTGCTGCGCCAAAGCCTGACGTCTTGGCCCTGCCGGAAAAGTTTTTGAATTGGCTGGATCGTTCGAAACGCGCGCGCAGCGCCTTGCCGCGCCGCGCGGCAGGGATTGACGCGCTTGAGGCGCGGGTGCTGCTGTCGGGCGACCCGCTGACCGCGACATGGTCGTTGGCCGCCGATGCCGCACTGCGCGTGTCCGAAGTGCAATATGATGCCGACACATCGGCCGACGGGGTGGACACCAAATCGGAATTGCGCCTGCAACTGGTGCAGGGGGCTGATGCCGCAGGCAACACGGTGCAAAGCGAGTTGTCGATCCGCGTGGTCGATGGCACCAAGCGCGTGGTGGCTTTGGACGCGAATGGCAATGTCGCCGATGTCTATGGCAAGCTGGTGTTGAACGGCACGAATGCGGCGCAATCCTTGTTGCTGGATCAATCGATCCTTGGTCTGGCCGAGGGGCTAGAGCTGGAAATCAACATGGGCGATGGCGCAGATACGCTGATCGGGCCCAAGGTTTCGGGCGGGTTTGTCTGGTCGGTTGACGGGGGCACGGGCAGCAGCGTCAACGGCGAGATGGCAATTTTGCAGCCTTCGGGCGATGCCAAAAACACCGAAAACAGCACCACCAATATCGACGACCGTGTGACCTATGCGGGGGGGCGCGATCAATTCATCACCTATGCGGGGGTCGAGAATTTTCAGCTGCAGGCCACCCGCGATGTGGTGGTGGACAGACGCACCAGCGTGGCCGAATGGCAGGTGACATGGGATAATGACAGCACCACGCTGCGCCAGTTTGGCACGGCCTCGACGGTGGGGTCGGGCCTGTCCACCCAAACAGGGCGCGCGACCCAAGTGCAGTTCGACGGGGCGGAAGGGTTCAAAGGCGCAGCGGGCGCGCATCTGAACCTGCACAATCAGACGATTACGGGCGGCACTGTTGGTGCGACGATCAACGCCGAGGCGGGCGAATTGCGCCTGTTTGCGGGCAATGACACCAAGCGGGAAAACCCGCTGCTGCTGGATTTGCGTAATATCGCAGGCTTTACTGGCACATCGGGCGATGATCTGGCGCGCGCGGCGCGCGGCGTGTCGATCAACCTTGCAGCGGGCAGTGACAGCCTTGTCGGCAATGACGATTTGTTGACGTGGACGATTACGAATATGTCCTCGACTGGCAATGCCGAGGCGACGATAAACCTTGATTTTGCCAGCCCCGCCACGGATGGCAAAACCAGTGCCGAAATCGCGGCCATGACAAATGCGCAGCGCGCGGAATGGGTTTCGCTGGGCCAAAGCGCCAGCTATTTTGGCGTAGATGCGATCACCGGCGGCGATAATGACGACCGCTTGGTGCTGGACTATGGCCGCACGGCCAAGGTCGATCTGCGTGGCAGCGTCGATGAGGCAGAACTTTATGTCACCAATGCCAACGGTGCGGGCGCGCTGCTGAAGGCCAAAAGTATCGAGCAGGTGGATGCCAAGGCCACCAACAGCGCGGGCGATTTTAACATTCTCAGCTATGCCAGCCTTGGCGCGGTGGATTTGGATATTGATTTTGCGTTGTCCAAAGCCTCGGGTCTTGGGTTTATCGCGGGTTTTGAGGGGGTCATTACCGCGAGCGGTAATGACAAGATCACCGCAAACGCCAACACCCGCAGCATTGAAACGGGCGACGGCAATGATGTGATCAATCTGGATGTGGTGGGCAACGCGCGGGTTCTGACGATCAATGCGGGCGCGGGCGCGGACAGGCTGATCGGCGATGCGGGGGCGGTGATTGCCGCCACAACTGCGAACACGCTGGATAAGCCGATTGCGACCAATTTCGTAATTACCGCCAAGGCGGCTGCGGGCTATGCGGGCACGGCCAGTTTTGCCTCTAGCGACAATTATGAATGGGATGCCGCCGCCGAAGAATTCGTGCAGAAGGCGACCTTGCCCGCTGCAGTCACAACGGGCGGATCTGTGGTGTTTTCGGGCATCGACAGTTTGGAAGGCAAGGGCAGCAAGGATGATGCCGACAGCCTGCGCGTTGTGGGCAATGGGGCGACAGATCCGCTGACTTGGCTGGTATCGGATGTCTATGCCGGCGGCGTTGCATGGGCGGGCGGGGTTCTAAGCTATTCGGGCATTGCCAAGGCCGTTGTGCAAAGCGCCAAAACCACGCTGTCCTATGCGGGCGGGTCGGGCATTGCCGAATACACGGTTGCCGTTGTGTCCGATTTGAACGCAACCGACGAAGTGGCGGGTTTTAAGTCCTTCATCGGCGATGTTTACGAGATGATCGGCACCTCAAAATCGGACGTGCTGATTGGCAACGCGGCCACTCGCATATTGCGCGGCGGTGAGGGCCACGACGATTTGATGGTGCAAAACCTGACCGATGCCGAGATTTACGGCGGCGGCGGGGACAATGACCGCGTGCTGTATGACCAAGGCTTTGGGGTCGTTGCCCTAACCGATTCTGACCTGCGCGATGGGGTATCTATTGCCACGATTGAGGGGATCGAAGGCGCGATTTTGGCGGCGAAAAGCACGGGCAATGCCAATGTCACGCTGAATGCCAGCGCCTTTACCAAAGGTAACGTTTTGCTGCGCGGCGGTCTGGGCAATGACGTGATCACGGGCACGGCCATGCGCGGCGATACGATAGTAGGATCGCTGGGCACAGATCAGGTGTTCAGCGCGGCAACGGGCACGGCGGAAACGGGCACGGGGTCTGACCTTTATATCGACGACCGTATTGTGGGGGATCGCTATATCACCCAGATCAGCGCGCCCAGCAAACAACTGCGCGTGACCAATGGCCTTGGCGCGCAGACGACGATCACAGGGATCACCGCGCTGCGGTTTTCGGGGGATCATACCAACAACATCCTTGACGCCTCGGCCCTGACGGGCGCGGGGGCCAGCCAATACAAGCTGGAACTTTACGGCGGCGCGGGCGCGGATGTGATCCGCGGCGGGGATGGCGATGATACCATCAGCGGCGGCTTTGGGGTTGATGCGTTTTATGGCGGCGGCGGCAATGATACCCTGCTTGAAGCGGGTTTCATGCAATATGACCTGACGGGTGACGGGCTATACACCGATGACTTCGGCTTTGACGAAAACGACAGCGCAACCTATCTGAAACAGCTATTTGTCGGCGAAAAGATTCAGCTGAACCTGCCCACAGGGGCCACGGCCAGCAGCACGTTTCGCATGACGCTGACTGGCCCGAATGGGCTGTCGCTTGTATCAAGTGAACTGCGTTATGATGCCCAAGATGTCGCGGTGCAAAACGCCATTCGGTCGATGGAGCAGTTTGACAGCGGCGTGTATCGCCTGAGCGTGCAGCGCGACACCAACGGGCTGATCACTGGCGTGACGATGGAATTTATCCTGTCGATGACGGGCCGCCATTTGGGTTACAATTTGCAAGCAACGGCCAAAATTGGCGCGGGCACCGCGACGGCCTTGGGCACAGTATCGCCCGTTTCTAACGCGACATTGCACGGCAACCTATCGCGCGAAATCGTCCAGAACATTGAAAATGCCGACTTTACCCTGATGGTGGGCGTGAACGGCATTGGCGCGGTTGCGGGCTATGTCGATGTGTCGCAAACCACAATTGTCACTAAAATTACGGGCACCTCGCAAGACGACATTGTTTATGCCAAAATGGGCGACACTGTCCTGCTGGATGCGGGTGATGACCGACTGACGATTTCGAACGCCTATGGCAAAACGGGCGGTCGTTTTGATGCGGGCACGGGCTATGACCGTTTGTCGATCACGGGCACAGATGTGCGCTTGTCCGATATCGCAGTCAATTTGGCCATAGGTGGCAACGGCAAAGAGACAGCGCATAGCGATTTCGAAAACTTTGCCCTCTATGGCACGGCGGGCGCAGACTATCTGGATGCCAGCGCGTTTTCAAAATCGCAGCTTACCTCGGCAACATTGCTAGCGAGTTTTGGCGGCGGGCAAGGGATGCCCATTCAAGCGGGCAATGACCTAAAGGTCACTTTCCCCGATGGCAGCACTGATTTTGTGAATTTTGCCCTGACGGCCACGACGATGGCAGATGTTCTGGCCTCGTTCAATGCGGTGGCGGGGCTGTCGGCCACGATTACGGGCGGGCAGCTGGTGCTGACCACCACAAAAACAGGCGCGGGTGTTTTCAAAGTCGAGGCTATTCCCGAAACCCGCACAGTCAAAGACACCAACGGCAATGACGTTGTGCAGGAAATGTCGGTAGACACCGATGCCTTGCGCGCGCTGGGCCTTGAGGGTGTTGTCGGCGTGGGCGGCGTGATCACAGCCCAAGTCACCACAGGGCTGGGGGTGATGATCAGTTCGGGCGCGGGGACGGATGTTGTCATCGGGTCGGCGGGCGATGATTTGATCGTCAACGATGGTGGCCCCGATGATGTGGACGGTGGCGCTGGGCGCGACCATTTCATCGTGAATGCCACGGGCGCGGCGGGGAATATGTCGCTTTCGCAGAACGGGGCGGGGTTGGTCACGGCCCTTATCAACGGTAACATTTCGGGCAAAGGCACGAACATAGAAGTGTTCGAATTGCGCGGCAATGCTGGGGTCAACGTGGTGTCGCACACGGGCCTAACGCGCGATTTCATCTATCGCACCGGCGGCGGCGCTGACCAAGTGGCGCTGTCGGCGGGGCGCGATGCCATTATCGTCGATGATCTGGCGGGCGTTGCCGCCAATGCTCAGGTGGTGATTACTGGCACGAAATCGGCAGGCGACAAGATTTACCTTGCCGTCGACGGCGCGTTGACATCGGCGCTTTTGACCAAGCTTAGCAATGTTTCGGGCGTGGACGTGGCTGTTGGCGCAGCGCCCAAGCGTGCGGAAATTCTGTTTGTGACAAGGGTGGACGATAGCGTCACCAACACCGTAAAGGTCGCTGCGGGCGAGGTGCTGAACCTGTCGGGGCGCTGGGAAGTGAAGGCCGCGAGCATCGTTATTGAGGGGATGTTTGCCGCGGATGCGAACACCAGTTCGGACGCGACGCTGGTGTTTAGAACCACCAATTTCACCTTGGCCGCGGGCGGCAAGATTTTGACCACGGGCGATGTGATCATCGACGCAGATAAACGTGATCGCCGTTGGACGACGGGGGCCTATCAAATTCAAGATTTGGATGTGAATATCCAGATCGGCAGCGACGATGCTGGCGCGGCGCAGGCCATCATCAAAGGCGAAAACGTGACCATCGACGTGCGGGCAGGCAATATGCCCGTGGTGGATGCGGCCGCGCCTTCGGGTGTTTCGACGTTTAACCTTGGCCTTTTTATCGGCGAATTGATTGCCGATATTGCTGAAAGTTTGATGATTGTCGGCACAAGCACCCGCACCGTTTCGACCATTCGGGTGAATACAGCCGCCAACAGCCGCATCGAGGCCGATAACGATCTGGACATCACCGTTTCGACCAATGCGATCACCAAAGCCAAGCCGATTCCAATTTTGGCAGGTATTGCCATCACCATCGTCCAATTGGATCAGCGCGTTACGCTGAAGGGTGATCTGGTTGTCGGCGGGGATATGACTGTTGGATCCTACATTGATAGCATGTCGGTTGCCGCAGTGCTAAACCCAGGTGTCGCGGGCATTGCTGTTTCGGCAGCGGTGAACATCGCGCTGATCGAAAACCATGTTTTGGTATCGCCGCGCAATAACCCCTATGTTGGGGGCAACCTGCGGGTGGCTGCCCATACGATTGAGCGGCTTTATACCGAAACCAATTCAACCCAGCCGCCAGATGGCATGGTTGCAGTTGCCATTTCGGTTGACGTGGGTGTGGGCCATACCTCGGCGCGGCTGGAAAGCCCCTATATGACGATTGGCGGCAACCTAAGTGTCGAGGCGTCGAACCAGCGCAAAATGGCAACAGTGCTGCGCCCTTCGGTTGCCCTGATCGCCTATAGCAACGGAACCAGTGCGACGGCCTCGACTGGCCTATCAACCGCCAATGCGGCGGATGGGTTTTCCGATTGGCTGTCACCCACGGTCACTAACCTGATCGGCAGCCTGATTGTGACGCCGATTGTGAACAACGGCATTTTGAAAATTGGCGCGATCAAGGAAATTCTGGACGAGGGGCCAAAGCGTCCTCTCTTTCAAATTTCTGGCGCAATTGCCGTGGCGGTCGATTACAATGATGTCATCGCAGCGCTAGGCTATGCCGATGGCACCGCGTCGCAATTTGTGGTGGGTGGCAAGACCGTTGTGGATGCCAACACCGTCGCGCGGCCCAAAACCATCACGATGGCGCTGACCTCGAATGAGGGGTCAACTGCCGACGCCGATCGCGCTAAAAAGCATAAAAATAAAATCGAATTTTGGGATTTTGACCCTGTTCCGCCCCAAGCCCCGTCGCCATTGGGGGTAAGCGCCTCGGTGAACGTCAATTCCTTTACCCAGCTTGCCAAAGCGCGGATCGAGGATAATGTCACGTTAACCTCGGCAGGGTCGGTGACGGTGAAATCCACCTCGCTGAACGTCATTGACCCGACCGAATTGTTTCTTGCCAGCATTATTTCGCCCTTCCTTGACAAGGTGAAATACAAGATTGTCACGACCCTGACCGATGCCAATGGCGCCGAGATAAAGGGCGGTGTCGTCACCCTTGCAGCGGATGATTATGTCGAAAAAGACGGGGTCAAATTCCGCGCGAAAACCGCGCGCAGCAATGTCAATCTGTTGACCGAGGATTTGCTGGACACAGCGAAATGGACAGCGGCGACAGGGCCTGCCACGGCAGTGTTCAAGATTGTGAATTCCAAAGTGACCGATGCGAAGGGCACGGCGGATGATGATGGCACGGTGGATATTGCCGTCGATGATTTGGTTGAAAAGGATGGTGTTGTCTATAAGGCGGCCGTTGCCCAGAACAACCTTGATCTGACGCAAGAAAACATGCTGGACACGGCGCGCTGGACGCCGCGCAGTGGCACGGCAGGGGCGGCGGCGGAAAATATCCGCAGCTTTCTTGGCAATATCGCCAATTTCTTTGACAATAACTTCGGCCTTGCTGTGACGTTGACTGACACCTGGACGCAAAGCTTTGCGCGGGGCGAAAAGGCTGGTGTTGCGATTTCGGCATCGGTGTTGAACCTGACTTACAGTTCAAAGTCGGAAATCGGCGATGGTGCGGTGATCACCATTGGCAGCGACGGCGCGCGCGAAGATTTGATCGTAAGCAGCTTTAGCAAAAGCGATAATTTGTCTTTGGCGGGCAATTTTGCGCCCTTTGGCTTTAGCCGCCCGTTCCCCGCCCCGCAAGACAGCACCAATCTGGGCAAGAATATCCAAATTGGGGCCAAAAATTGGTTGGACGGGCTGAAAGGCACCAAGGCGATTGGGTCGAACCTGACAGCCGATCAAAAGACCACGCCGATGGCTGCGATAGGCGCGGCGGTGCAGGTGGTGCGCAACACGACCTCGGCGCTGTCGGACATTGGCAATGTCACGGTGACTGCCAAGAATATGAAGGTGACGGCGGAAACCTCGGTTTTCGGGCTGGGTCTGGCGGCTGCAGGCGGCGAGGGGGGCACGCTGTCGCTGAACGGGTCGTGGAACCATAACGGGCTGGATACCACGGCCTCGGCCACGGTGGATGGGCGCAGCGTTGTAACGCTAAGCCATGATTTCGACGTGACTGCCAAAGAAAACGCCCTGATTTTTGCGTTTTCGGGGGCGGTATCTACATCAAAAGAGGCGGCAGTCGGCCTGTCTGGGACGACCATTCTAAGCACGCGCAAAGCGCTGGCTCATGTGACGACCGATGCGCTGGGCGCGGCAGGGCGCGGTGTGTTTAGCGTGGGCGGTAAGGTGACGATCGACGCGCAAACGGGCGGCGTCATTGTGATGGGGTCGGTTGCGGCAACCAAATCGGGCACCTCGAAAGGTGCCAATGACGATGTGCCTGTGGGCAATACCGCGCAAGATGATGCGCCAAGCAACCCATTAGAAGACGTGATGGACGTGCCAGATCAAAGCTGGGGCGGGATTTTGCGGCATCGCAATGCCAGCGCCAGCAAGACGGTGACGCCAAAGGCGACAACGCAAACCAGCGGTGTTAGCATTTCGGGCGCAGCAGCAGCGCTGAAAGAAGATGTCACCGTCACCTCCTATCTGCGCAACATCAAAAGCCTGACTGCGGGCGAAGTGGCCGTGACGGCGGTTGACAACGGCGCGCGCATTTTGGCGGCAGGCGCGGGCGCAGTCGCCGCTGGCGATGATGGCGTGGGTATTTCGGGCGCTGTCGTGGTGATTGACGGCGACAAACTGATCGAAGCGGCGATCATCAATGCCCTTTCCGCGATGACTCTTTCGGCGGGCAAAGTGGCAGTGCGCGCCAATGACGAAACCGATTATTTCGCGCTGGCCGCAGGCATGGCGATGGCCGATGGCGAGCGAGGCGTTGCGGTATCGGGTTCGGTTGTGATCGTCATTGCGCAAACGGCGGTGCGCGCCAAGTTTGAGGGCGAAAAAGTAGACTTCCCGATCACGCTGTCGGGGACTCCCAGCTTGGATATTCTGGCCCAAAACAACGCCAATTATACGCAAATCGCGGGGGCTGCCGCCTATGGCGGTAAGGCGGGCGTAGGCGTGGCCGTGGCACTGACTGTCATGGACATGCAGGCAACGGTTAGCCTGGCCCATATTGCGATGAACAGCGCCAGCCCCACTGTGGGCAAGGTCACGATTGCGGCGGTCAATTCGGTTTACACCAATACAGTGGCGGCGGGGGTTGCCGCCAGCAAAGGCGATGCCGGCAGCGGCGGCGCCGGTGTGGGTATGGTGGCAATCAACGTTTTGCACACCAGCACGGTGGTAGATATTTTGGATACCGCGCTGAAGGCAGGCGGCACCAACGATATGACAATTGCCGCGGTGGACAACAGCTATCTGGCGGCAGGCGCGGGCGGAATGGCGGCAACGCTGGGCAAGGCCGCCGTCGGCATTGCTGTGGCCGTAAACGTGGTGAACGCGGCAAAACCCGCAACCACCGTGCGCGGCACGGAAGTGAACATCGCCTTCAGCAAGCTGGGCACGACATTGGGCAATCTGTCCATTTTGGCCTCAAGCAACCTTGATATGGTGGCGGTGGCCATTTCGGCGGCGGGTGCGCGCACGGCGGCCGTTGCGGGCAGCGCGGCGGCGAACCGCTTTAACGTGGGCACGCGGCTTGTCGTGGATGTCAGCTCGGCCTTGACTGCGGGCGGCACACTCAGCGCAATGGCGCTGCAAAGCGCGTCCCATGTGGCGATTGCGGGCGGTGTGGCGGTGGTTATCTCCTCGCCCGATTCCACATCGGTGGGCGTCGGCGCGGCAATTGCGTTGAACCTCATTTCGGCCCCTGTCGCCGTGTCGATTGACGGCGATGTTACGGCGGGCAATACAGCGGTGATTTTGGCCGCAGCGAACCAAACGATTGTCACCATTGCCGCAGGCGGTGCAGGGTCGGGCGGGTTTGCAATAGGCGGGTCTATCGCGGTGTCGGTGCTGGACGGCAGCGTTTCGGCCAGCGCGAACCCATCGCAGACCAAAATCTGGAATGTCACCTCGCTGCTGTTTGCCGCGCAAGAGCGCAGCACTATCACCAATATTGCGGGCGCGGCAGGAATTAGCACGGGCAAGGGCGGTGTCGGTATTGCCGTCAGCGTGATTTCCAACAAGCGCAGCGTCACCAGCCTGCTGACGGGCAAATTGAACGTGACGGCCAGCGGTGCCTTTGATGTGCGGGCAGGATCGGCCCTGCCGGTGGGCGGCATTGCCAATTCGCTGCGCGAGCGCAGTTTTGCCGCGCTGCCATCTGATGCGTTCAATTCTGATACGGGGCTGAATAAATCCACCGATCTGAACGCCCAGATGGTCAACGTCGCCTTTGCCGTGGGCGGGTCGAAAATGGTGGGGGTTGGCTTTAACCTTGCCATTACTTTGGTGGAACGCGACATCAGCGCCAAAGTCAGCGGCGATGTGAACATCACCCTGAACGACACGGCGAGCGTGACCAGTCTGACCACGAATACCGACATTTCCACCCCCGGCCTAAGCGTGGTTGCCGATGATGCCAGCAGCATCGTTGTTGTCAGCCTTGGCGCTGCTGCGGGTATTGGTATTGGGTCGGCCGTGGCGATTGCGGTGGCGGGTTCCGTTGCGGTTTCCGACATAAAAAGCAGGGTCTTGGCAGAAATTGCCACAACGGGGGCGATTACCCTTACCCAACAAGCCGACATGCGGCTGCTGGCGCGCAACAAAACGCGCATCACATCGGTGTCGCTGGGCGCGGCTGTTGCTGTTGGCGGATCATCTGGCGCGGGAGCGGTCGGATTCTCGGTTGCGGTGAACCGCATTTCTGCCGAAACGGGCACCCGCCTGTCTAGCCGCGTTTTGGCGGATGCCAATTCTGGCGGCGCGAATTTGGTCGTGGTGGATACGCTGAACGACAGTAAAATCATCTCGGTATCGATTGCCGCAGCGGTTGCGGCGACGACGGGCAAGTTCGGTTTTGCGGGCGGCGGCGCGGGCAGCGGCAACTATCTGCAAGGCGCGACCTATGCGATTGTCAAAGATGCGACAGTTAACAATGTTGGCGCGTTGAACGTTTATGCCACCAGCACGGGCACGATCCGTTCGGTGGTTTTGGGTCTGGCGGTGGCTGTTGCCGCCGGGGATTCGGGCGCAGCTTTTGCGCTGGGCGTGGCGGTGTCGATCAACAAAACCGAAGGTTTGGGCACAACACCCGTGGGGCTGGAACCTGGCGCTGGCTATCTAACGGCGGCGCGAGTGCTGAGCAGCAGCATTACTGTCGCGGGGCCGCTGAATGTGGCGGCAAAATCAACCCAAGTGATCCGCGCCGATGTTTTGGCGGCGTCTGTTGCCGTTGCGGCAACGGGCGGCTTTAGCCTTTCGGCGGCAGGGGCGGGGGCTGCGGCGCGCAACGATGGTTCGGCCAATGTGCGCGCAGAACTTTCGGGCACGTCTACGGCGTCAAAAGCGCAGGCGAATTCCATTTCGGTGACGGCGCAAAACTTGGCGGATATTTACGCAGGCGTGGGCAGTGCGGCTGTGGCCGTGTCGGCGGCGGGCGGCGCGGGTATTGCGGTGTCGATCTCGGTTGCGGTGGCGCTGAACGCGATGGATGCGCGCACCTCGGCGGCGATCACGGGCTTTACGGGCGCGGGGATGCTGTCGTCGCGCACGGGCGCAATGACGGTGGCCGCCAGCACCGATGACGGCAGCAACAAGCTGAAAATCCAAGCGATTTCGGTCGCGGCATCGGTTTCGGTGGGGGCGGGCGGCACTTCGGCCTTTGCGATTGCGGGGGCGGGGGCGGTTTCGACCAACAAGATCCACGGCGAGACGATTGCACGGCTGGACGATGCCGAACAGGCCGTGGCTGGCAGCGTGGCGGTTCAAGCGCTGACCAAGTCAGAGATTACTGCGGCAGTGGTTGCGGCCTCGGTCGCGGTGGCGGCGGGCGCGAATGGCGTGGGCGCAGCCTCGATTGGTTTCGTGCATGTGTATAACGAAATCGGCGATAAAGATAACCGTTTCGTCACCTTTGCGGGCATGAAAAATTCGTCAATGACAGTGACAGGGCTTGTCGATGTCAGGGCGGAAAATGCGGCGACGATTACCGCAACGGCGGTTGGCGCAGCGGTTGCGGTTGCGGTATCGGGCGATATTGCGGGCGCGCTTTCGGGCGGCGGGGCGGGGGTATATAACAATATCTTCACCTCCACCCGCGCAGAGGTAGAGCGCACGGCAGCCAAGCTAAACCGCAACAGTTTCCTGAATGTCGGGCAACTGAGCGTTGATGCGTCGGACACGAGCATAATCTCGACCATCGCAGTCGGCGGTGCGGTTGCCGTTTCGGTCGGATTCTATGGCGGGGTCGGCGTGGCCATCGGCGTGGCCGAGGCGCAGAATACGATTTCCTCGCAGGTTTTGGCCCTGCTGCAAGACGATGTTTTGGCCACCAATACCAATGGGTTGGTGAAAACCACAGCCGCAGATGCGGGTTACATCAAGGTGAACGCCAAGAACATTGCCGCGATCACCGCCAGCGCAACGGCGGCTTCGGTGGCTGTTGGGGCCAGCGTGTTTGCGGGCGTTGCGCTGTCGGGCGCGGGCGGGCACGCCAGCAACGACATTTCAAACACCGCCGAGGCGATGGTGCGCCGCGCCAAGCTGCAAACCACCCGCTTGGTCAATAGCGCGGGCGCCGTGGACGGCGATATTTCGGTTATGGCCACCAGCGTCACCCATTCCACCTCGACGGTGACGGCGGTTGCGGCGGCTGTGGGCGTTGGCATTGGCACGGCGGCAGGATCCATCGGCATCAGCCTGACCGATAGCCGTATCGGCGGCACATCGGCCGCGCCGCGCGCGCATCGCACCATCGCCTTGGTCGAAGGGTCAAACCTGAACGCGCTGGGCGATGTGCGGGTGATCGCAGATGCGAGCGAACGGCATCATATCCAAGTTTCGGCCTCTTCGGTCGCTGTGGCCGTTGGCTTTGGCGGCGCGGCGGCGGGTGCGGGCAATGGCGTGGAAGTTGACAACTATTCGGTGGTCGAAGCCAGCATTGCAAATTCGACAGTCGGCGCGGATGGTGCGCTGACGGTGCAAAGCCTATCGAACACCTTGGTTGACGACGCCGTGCCGCTCAGCAATGGCAGCACGATGGTGGGCTTTGCCCTTTCGGCGGGGCTTGGGGCCTTGGCAATTAATGCCAGCGTTTTGGATGTGAGCGTGGCCAATACGGTGACGGCGACCATTTCCAGCACGGGCAGCAACGAAATTGATGCGCTGGGCGATATCAAGGTGAACGCAACCGCCGCAACAGCGCTGGACGATTTGAACGGGGTTGGCGTGACCGTGTCGGGCGGGGTCGGATCGGCCTCGGGCGGCGGATTGGGCATTTACCTGACTGTGGAGAATTTGGTCGCAGCCCTGATAGATATGGGCAACCGCGGCAATGGCGTGACCTCTAGCGGGGCGGTTACAGTGACCGCACTGGAAACCGTGCGGATAAGCGCGGCTGTCGATAACGTCTCGACGGCGATCAGCATCGGCCTTGCGCTGGGCGCAGCCGTGGTGACGAACAAGCACAAGTCAAACGTCAGCGCGGTGGTGCGCAATGCGGCCGTGAGTGGGCGCAGTATTGATCTGCGCGCGGCGTCCGATTTGGACATCACCCGCACGCGCGCCTTGGGCGTGTCTATCGGCGCAGTTGCCGTGCTGGCAAACGTATCGACCGCCGCTGCCGAAGCCGCTGTTGCGGTGAAGGTGGATAATGCCTCGCTGGTGGCCAGCGATCTGGTCAATATTTTGTCCAGCTATGATGCCTATTTGCGGTCTTCCACCACAGGGGTCGGCGCGGGCTATGGTGCCTTTGGGGGCATGGTGTCGCACACCAAGGCGGGGCTGACGCGCGGCGTTGATGCTTTGGTCGAATTCACCAATAAATCGACGATCAAATCGGCAGCCACCGTGATTGCGGCCAGTGTCGCATCGGATCTGTTCACCGAAGTGGTGGCGGGCGGCGGTGGCGGTTTGGCCATTGTGGGCGCTGTGGCCACCGTCAAAGACGAGATGAGCGCGAGTGTCGATATTTATGACGGCACAGAGATTTCGTCGAATGTGGTAACGATTTCGTCGCGCGGGATACGCAGCACGGACGGATCGGCAGACGCGGTGACGGTTGCCTTCGGCTCGGGTTCGGGCGCGTCGTTGACGGTGGAAAGTCTGGGCGATGCGCAGGTGAATTTCGTCAATGTGGGCAGCAATGATCGCAGCGTGATCACAGGCACGCAGATTCAGATCGACAGCTATAACACCAACAAGAAAGAATACATCGTTGGCCAAAACGGCGCTTCCAGCAGCCGTAAGAATATTGTCTCGGCCACAGTTAGCCTTGCCAATGTGGCGGTGAACCTATCGGACACAAGCATCGGCACATCCGCGAACAAGGCGCTGTCAACGGTAAACCTTGGGCGCACCAAAATCGTTGGCATTGGAAGCTATAGCGACCCGTCCTCGGTTCTGCTGCGGGCGATTTCGGTGAACTCGGCGCAAGATGCGGTCAAGGTCGATGCGGTTGGCGGCCTTGTGGGCCTGTCGGTGGCGACGTCCTATGTCAATATCAACGCCGATACCGCTGTGACGATGGATAACGCCATCGTCCAAAACATGGCGGGCACGGTGAACATTGAAACCCGCGCCGACAACCGCAACACAGCGGATGTGGCGGCGTTTCAAGCAGGGATTTACAGCGCCAATCTGGGGCTGGATGCCAAAGCGATCACCAACAGCGACACCTCGGTTTCGCTGCTGAACAGCCATATCGAAGGTAAGCGGATCGAGATTAACGCGGGCAAGGCGAACGGCACGATCAACTCGACAGTGTCGCATACCGCGTCCAATGGCAGTGCGGCTTCGGTGGGTATCAACATAGCTGTTGCGGTAATGGAAAACGCGACAGCGCTGAACAGCCGCGTTGTGATCGGCGCGGGCACGTCTTTGCTTTCGGCGGGCAATCTGGTGATCACCGCCGAAGATAACCGCGAATTGTTCATTCAGGAAAGCAACGGCACAATGGTTGTGCTGGGGATTCCGTCCTACGGCTACCCTGTCAAAAAGAACAAGAACAACACGGGCCAATCGACCATTACGGTGGATTCCTCGGCAACACTGCGCGCGGGGGTGAATTATAAAACCGTCTACAAAGTCAGCTATGCCAGCGCCGCAACCAAGGCACTTTATGGCTTTGGCGCGGGCACGAGCGAGCGCGCCTTGACCGTGGCCGAGAAAACCGCGCTGGGGCTGGATGCTACGCAAGATTACACCATCGGCTATATCAACAGCGCCAATTTGGCGATGGATCTGATCAACGGCGACATCGTGCAGTTTGATGCCGCCAATGCCGCCACCGCAAAAGGGCAGGCGGGGGCCTATTACCGCTTTATCGGATCGTCAAACGGTGCGCCTGTTTCGGTGGCCTTGCAGAACGCCGATTTCAATGACCGTTCGCAATGGCAGTATATGGGCACCTCTGTCAGCGCGAATGATGCCGACCGCGCCGTGGGCAGCAACCAAAACGCCTTTATCCGCAACGCGATGTTTGAACAGTTCTTGGTGATCAAACCGCGCAATTTGGGTCTGCCGACGCTAAGCCTTGGCAACCTGAATGTGATGCTGGCCGCGCAATATCAGCAAGTGCAGCAATGGCAGCGCGAGCATAACACCAACCAAGAGGCGCTGGTGCGCTATGAGGCCCAACTGGCCGCGATTAGGGCGCAGATGGCGCAACTGGGCATTCCGCTGCCCACCAACAGCACTGATGATTCAGGCTCTGTGCCCGATACGGTGATCGAAGCCTTCTTTATGGAAATTCCTGATATTGTCGCATCCCCCGGGTCAATTTTCCTGACGGCAAAAGATGTGACCACGGGCAATTTCAGCGGCATGACGGGTAACACCCGCGCGGGCCAAGATGGGCCGACACTGCTGGCGCATAAGGATGTGTCGATCAAAGTTCTCAGCGATGCGTTTTTGATGACGCGCCTTAACGATGTGGTGATCGATTCTACCAAAGTCGCGCGGATCAGCGTGGCGACGGGTGATTATGTCGAATTCTATCCCGGCAGCGTTTATGTGAATGACCAGTTGCTGGCAGGGGGAACCAGCGCCGAGGTGGATGCAAAAATCGAGGTCAGCATCAATGTCGGCAACCGTCAGGATTACAGCTATATCACGGTTCTGGAAGATTACATAAACCAGCAAAACGCCGCCAATCCGCCCGACGAAGCCGACCGTTCGGTTCCAAACCTGCCGCCCGATTTGTATGTGCTGGGATCGCTGGTCAACCAGATTGGCAATATCACCGTCACCAACGAAAGCGCGGCTATTCGCATTAGCGGGCAGCTTTTGGGCAAGACAGTGAACATCGGCGCGGGCGGTGATTTTACCGTTTCGACCGATTGGTATCATTCGGGCGGCGATCCGCGGCTGTATAATGGCATCCAAAGCTTTGTCGGCGCGATCGAATCGCGCGGGGCTGGCAACAGCCAAAAGGGCGACCGCAACAATGTCTGGCTGGGCAGCGGCAGCGGCACCAATCTGTCCAGCATTTTGCAGGCCTATCTGGATGACCGTAGCAGCAACACCACCTCGGCTGTGGTGGCCAATGGGCTGATTTCGATTGTGGCCACCAACGTCAACGTGAACGGGTTGATCCAAAGCGGCATCAACACGCTGTCGATGGCGGTGGACGCCAATTTTGCACCGCCCAGCCAGACCACGTCGATTGTGACCACGGGCAACCGCGGCATTTCGGGCATTACCTTTGGCACGGTGAACGGCACCTCGGTGCCGATGCGCGGGCGCTGGGATGCGGCGCAGCAGGCGATTGTGCTGAACGACATGGTCTTTGCTGGCGGGCGGATCGAGATTACGGGCAACGTGTTTAGTACAGGCGCGGGGCAGCTTAGCGTGGCATCTGGCTTTGCCGATGTCGTCATTCGCAACAATTCGCGCTATAAGTTGATTGTGAACGGGCTGGACACCAGCCTTGACCGCACGGGCGTGATCCAAATTACCGACACTTTGGACAAGAACGCTGGCGCTGCTGCCAAACGCACGACCTATACGCAAAACGCGGGCGGCATCGACGTGGTGGTGGAAAACGCCATCGTTTCTTATGATGGCAATGGCCGGTTCCAAGGGGTGAACTTCACCACTGTCTCTACCTCGCGGGTGAATGGCCTGAGCACCAGCTTTGCGCCAAAAGCGGGCACGTTCTATATTTGGACGGAAGGGATGGAATCGATCAAGAAAACGATCGAAACCCGCTATGTCAAAACCTTTAACTTCATTTTCAACTGGCCCGCAGGGTCGGGTGATTTGCTAAGACTTGATGTGCAAAACTTGTCCGACAGCAACCTTCTGGAAAGCCAAGGTCTGACCAATATCAGCCAACTTGACGACTTCACCGATTGGAATTCGGGCACACTCGCCAATGGGGCGCAACTGATTGGCCGTTTCAAAAACATCTCTGAGCCGCGCGCCGATTTGAAAAATGGCAATTATGTCAAAGATTTGGTCACGGGTAAGCGGTATCAATACAACGGCACGGGGCTGCAAATTGAAGTCAGCCAATTGTTCCGCAACTATGATGTTCTGGACGGCGACGGCAAAGTGGTCGGCACGCAGTGGCGGATGGACGACGCCTATGTCGGCGATTTTTCGGAAACCTCGTTTGATTTTGGCCAATCGAACCGCGACATCGGCCAGTATCTTTCAGATTTCAAGAATTTTACCGTCACCAAGCGTAAGTGGACGGAAGGCGGCGGTTATCTGAAAAAGAAAACCGTCTATAACGAGACGACAACCATTGAAGGGCTGAAGAAATACTGGGACATCGCCGAGCGTGGCGATCTGGGTATTGGCATCAGCTTTGTTGGGTCTTCCGATCCATCGGTGCGCATCGAGTCGGTTGGCGATTTGGAGCTGGCGGGCGATATCAAGACAGGCGCCAATACCAAGGTTTATTTGAACCCCAAATTCGCCGTTGGCGGGGGGGCGTTGCAGGCCAATGGCGGCGCGATCCGCACGGGCAAAAACGTGTCTATTTCGGGCGTTTTGCAAGATATTTACACGATGGGCGGGGTTGATTTCACCTCGGTCACGTTCACCTCTAGCGGGGCGAATGTTGCCGCCCCAGGCGCGGGGCCATTCATTGAATCGGTCGCGCAAAAGCCAAGCGGCGCGCAGGTGTTCAACATCACAGTCACGGGCGAAAACGCCTTTAAGGACATTTTGCTGCGGCGCGGGTCTAGCACCAATGCCGACGGGGTTGTCGTGGTTGGCCATATCGAGGCGATGCAAGGCGATGTGATGATCAACGCCCCGCAAGGGATTTACGCCAATGACGCGAGTGCGCTGATAAAGGGTAAACGCGTGGAGTTGGTGGCATCGGGCGGGCCGATTGGCACGGCGGCGCAAAGCCTGCGCATCGACACAGACGGCACAGCGCTGGATGGCGGCTTTGCTGCGGCGTCCAAAGGTGGGGTGTTTGTTGCCGAGGTTTCGGGCGATTTGAACCTTGTCGCGCCGAAATACATCAAGACCGAATTCCTGCAAACGGGGTCGAACAACACGATTTCGGTGGGCTCGCTTGATCTGTTTGATGGCAACAAAGTCTATCGCGGCATTGTCGATTTGCGCGCGCTGGATGGGTCTATCTTCGATATGAATTTCGAAGATGACGCCACCCTGAGCACGCAGCGGCTGGCCGCTTGGCGCGATAAGTTGGGCCTCTCCACCGATAAGCGCCTGATCATTGGCGCGGCTTTGGACGCCGAAAAGCGGGGCGAATACACGGTTTATCAGGAATATTGGAACCTGATCCGCTTTCCGCTGAATGCCCCTGTTGGCGATGTAACAGGGCAGCGTTTGGATACGGGCGGCGTCAGCAGTGATCTGGGCAGCCTTGCCACCTTTAACGCGCTGGTCACGTCGGTCGCCACAAGCACGGGCAGCAGCGAGGCGACCGTGCGCGCGCAATTGACCGCCCGTTTTGGCGCGGTTCACGCGGCCAATTACAATTTGGCCTATAAGGATGATCTGCTGTATCGGCAGTATTACGCCACGATTTGGGCTGCGGGCGAGACGGCAGATTTGGCCGATATGTCCACGTTCCAGGCGGAAGTTGCGCGGCAAGCGCGCGCGCAGTATGTGGCTAAGGCGACCGAGCGCTTTACCGCGCTTCACGCCCGTTTGGGCGCAAGCCAAGTGAATGCTGGCAGCGCGGTGATGGACTATTACACCTATATCCACAGCGATGCGGTGAATGGGGTAAAGGTTGATCTGCGCGATATCGCAGGCCTGCAAACCTATGTCGATGCGCAGTTGGCCTTGCCTGGCCAAACCAAGACAAGGGCGGAATTGACCGATTTGGCGGTAACGCGGTTTGCGGGTTTGCATAACGATTTGTTCAGCCTGTCGCATGACATATTGGGCGATTACATCGCCACAATCCGCCAGTTCACGGCGGGGGTCGATGCTTCGGCCAGCACCGTGACGGCGCTGGTCACGCAGCGCGCGGGGCTGGATGCGGCGCTGGCCAGTGGCAGCCTGAATGGGGCAGTCACAGGGTTTGACGGCGCGGCCGTAAAGGCCGCAGTCACAGCAGATCTGACCTATAAGTTCGCCGATTTGCACGCGCAAAACAAAGCGCGCACGATCAAAACCACTTATGTGGAAAGCCTGTTCTTGGAAGGGGCGGCGCGCGACGCCGCGATTGACGCGCGCCTTGCCAACCAAGGCGAGGTCAGCGCGACCTTCTCGGCCTCGGTCGCAAGCGAGTTGCTGCCTCTGCTGAAGGCGGGCACGATCAGCGGCGGCGCGGCGGCGGCGGCGGAAAACGCAAACATCCTGTCTTATGACGTGCGTATCAGCGCGGCGGGGGACGCCGCCCAAGGCAAGGGCCGTATCGGCACATTGGCCGCGCCTGTGGATTTGGACGTGCGCAAAGACCTGTCCACCACGGCGGCGGGCCTGACTGCCCAGCAAATACAGGATCGCTTGGACGAGCAGGGCGTGCGTCGCAGCCTGCAAACCCAAGATATCGCCGATAAGGTCTATGCGCTGTATGTCTACAAAGGCAGCAATACCTCGCTTATCACGCAGCCCGCTTTGGGCGCTATGGCGGCAGATACGGCCAACTGGCAAGCCCTGCCCGTGGTCTATGCCGATCTGAAGGGCAGCGATGCGCAAACCGTGGTGACGGGCGGCGTGTTCGTGATTTGGGGCGCATGGGGCACCGATGCCTCGGGCGAGCCAAGCTATACCTATCGTTTGTTCCAACGCACGGGCGCGGATATTTCGGTGCGTCCGCAAGATGTGAACTGGACAGCCGCCCCTGCGGGCTGGCAGCAAATCGCCAATCCTAAGGATTTTGCCACGGCCTCGTCACCAATGGCGGTGACGAATGGGACAATTTACGCCGATGTGTGGGATATTCGCCGCGTCTCGGCGCGCCCCTTTGTCGATGTGAACCTGCGCCCAGCCGATACTGATCTTGCGGTCAAGCTGACGCTGACCTCTAGCGGCATGGCGGGTATTGGCCATGACGGCGCGGTGTTGAACGTGGCGGCGGCGCAGGCAGGCGGCTTTTTGCGGCTGACGACCACAGGGTCGATGTATGATAAATCGACTGGGGCCAGCGCGGCGGCTGCGGCCGGCTATATCAGCCTGATCGCCGATGGCGAGATTGGCACCAGTGCCAATGTTTTCCGCGTGAATGTGGCCAGTGGGTCGGTTCTGCTGTTGCAAAGCGGGGCTTCGGCAAACATTCAGCAAATCGGCGGCAGCCTGACGGTGGAACGTGCTTTGGTGGGCGGCAATCTGACCCTGCGCACCCCGTCCAGCCTGTCGATTGGCAAGATCGAAGCCTTTGGCGCGGTGGATATCACCGCAGGCGGCAGCGTGACTGACCAGAACGACGACGATTTGGACAGTGTGGCCAATATCATCGCCAGCACCATCACCTTGAACGTCAGCAGCGGTGACTTTGGTGCAGCGGGCCGCCGCGTGGAAATTGACGCGGGCACAACGCTGCGCGGCACCATCGCAGGGGCAGTCTTTATCGCCGATAAGGGCGCGTTTGATTTGGATGCAGCGGGCCTGACAGCGGGCGGCGCTGTGGACATCAGCGCGCAAAACTCGATCTCGGGCAGCACGGGCGGGCTTATCACGGCAAATGGGCTGAGCCTGACCTCGATCATGGGGTCGATCGGGGCTGCGCCAATTTTGGCAGGCAGCCAAGCGATCAAAGTTCTGCTGACGGGCGGCACGCTTTCGGCCAAGTCGGCGGCGGAAATTTGGATCACCAGCACGGGGGCGGTTGCGGCCAAGCGGCTGGAATCGGCCACCAACATCACCCTGTTGATCGACGGTTTGCTGACCGATGCCAGCGCCGCGCTTGACCCTGCCACCTTTGAGACGAACGCAGTGCGGATTGCAGCGCTTGCCATTGGCACGGCCAGCAAACACGTGCGCAGCAAGGTGGAAAAGCTGGCCTTCAACACAGATGGCGGCGCGTTCATCAGCGAAGCGGACGATGTCGAAATTTCGGAAAACTTTGTCGATGCAATGGGCGACGGGTCGGTGTTCTGGTCTGCCCGCGCGGGCAGCGAGGTGGGCTTGACCGTGGGCGGCAGCCTGAACGTGAAAAACCAGTTGCAGGTGGTGACGGGCAAAACGGGCCGCGCGTTGAACATCGATGTGGCCAATACCTTTACCCAATCGGCCAAGATTGTGGTGGCGGCGGGCGATGCGCGCATTGCATCGCAAGGCACGCTGGAAATGACAGCGGGCGGTGAAGTGACCGCGCCAGGCACGATTGATCTGCACGCAGGCGATGTGATGCACCTGGGCGCAGGCAGCAAAGTTGCCTCTGGCGGGGCGATGGCCTTGACCGTCGATCTGGCGGCATCGGGCGAGGGCGCGGATGCGGGCGGCGGGCAAATGCGCCTGCAGGGCACGCTGGAGGCCCCGCAGATTACCCTGACTTCGGGCGCGGATAAGGACGATATCAATATTGCCGCCCAGTCGATTCTTGGCAATGTGGCCGTCAATCTGGGCGCAGAGGAAGACCGCTTTACCCTTACCGCGCTGAATACCCGCGCGGCGAGCCAAAGCTTTGTGGTGGATGGGCAAGGTGCTGCGGATGAGTATATCGTCAATCGCGGGGACGGCGTTGTCAGTTATATCTTGACCTTTGCCGACAGTGGCGCGCGCGATGATGGGGCCGATTTCCTAACCATCAATGGGCGCGACACGTCGCTGACCACGCCATCCGCACTTGCGGCAGCGGCGGATGTGGTGTTGGTGCGCAAGAATTTTATCGCGCTGCTAAACGACACCGCGGGCGCCACCCTGACCGAGTTTGAGCGGATCAATTACGACGGCTCGATCAATGGCCGCGTCACCATCAACGGGCTGGGCGGCGCAGATAAGTTTTATAGCGACGACACCTCGGCCATGGTGGTGCTGGACGGTGGGCGCGATGATGATCAATTCCAAATTGGTCAGATGTTCGGCGCGGCGCGGGTTTCGCCAAACGTGGCCACGGGTGATGAAATTGCCACGAGCGAGACCACGCAAGGGTTCTTGTCGGTAGGTAACTCTTTGCCGATGGTGGTCTATGGCGGGCTCGGCAATGACCTGTTCAACGTCTATTCCAACAAGGCGCTGACCAAGCTGTTTGGCGAAGATGGCGATGACACCTTTGTTGTGCGCGCCTTTATCTTGAAGGCCGACCCGAACAAACAAGCGGGCGGCGGCGACACTGAACTGCAAGGCGGCGATGGGGCCGACACCATTCTTTACAACCTGAATGCGCCGCTGAAAATTGATGGCGGCAATGGGGTGGACAAGGTGGTCGTGCTGGGCACCGAAGGGGCGGATTCGTTCTGGATCACCGCTTCGGGCATTTACGGCGCGGGGCTGAACATTGGTTTTGAAGGGGTGGAACTGGCCGAAGTGGACGGTCTGGAAGGGGATGACAAATTCTATGTCACCTCGACCTCGGCCAAAATGGCGGTAACGGTCATTGGCGGTCTTGGCGCGGATGAGATAAACGTGGCGGGGGATGTTACCAGCAACATCGTCTCGCTAGAGGTCGAGGGCAACTCGGCCATCGTGAACCATTCGGTTGCTTCGGATGATGCCAATTACAACGAGATTTTTGTCGACGGTCTGCGCCTGAACGTGGCCAGCGCCAACAAAGGCTTGGTTGAAATTGACAACAGCGGCCTGAACCTTTTGAAGGAAGGTGGGGCAGAGGCCTATTACCTGGTGCGTCTGGTTGCCCCTGTCACAACCACGGCCTACTTGACAGTGTCGGCGGCGCGATCTTCCAGCCAAGACCGCGAGGCGCAGACAAACGGCGCATTGCCTGCGCAATCGCTGCAACTGTCGAAGACGGCGGGCGGCGGCTATGCTTCGGCGCAGGTGCTCACCTTTGATGCGGGCAACTGGAACCAGTGGCAGCGCGTCTATGTCACCGCCCCCGAAGACAATGTGCTGGAAGGCACGCGGACGGTGGTGGTCAGCCATGCGCTGCAAAGCGACACGGCTGCGGTGCAGCAAGTGCAAGTGCAGAACAAGGAAATCTTTGTCTTTGACAATGACCAGCCCGATGTTTTGGTGGAAGGCAACCCAAGCCTGATCGAATTGACCGAAGGCGGCGCGGGCCATGTGTTCAAACTGTCGCTGTCCACCCAGCCTGCAGCGGGTGAGGTGGTGACCATTTCAGTGCAAGGATTGGGCAGCGATTTGGCGGCCAGCGCCACCACGCTGACCTTTGACGCCAGCAATTGGAACGTGCTGCAAGATCTGGTGATCAGCGCGATTGCCGATGGCGAGGGCGAAAACCGCGAGTTGATCAGCCTGACGTTTGACATTGACAGCACCCAAGCGGGCAGCCCGTTCAAGACCCAATCGCGCAGCGTGGAATTGGACGTGCGGGTGTTTGACATTGACCGCGGCGCGGTGATTGTGACGCCGACCAATGGCAGCACTTTGGTGACCTCAACGCAGGGCGACAGCTATTTCTTGTCGCTGTCCAAACAGCCCAGCGCCGATGTTGTCGTATCGGTTCTGACCGATGGGCAAACGGTGGCAGGCAGCACCGATCCGCGTTGGGATGCAGATTTGAAGGCGATTGTCTTTACCGCCGCAAATTGGAACACGCCCGCGCAGATTGATCTGGTGATGGGCACGGTGGTTGTGCAAAACCAACCCACGGTCAAGGCGGGGCTGCAGCCGCAGCTTCTAAGCAATATTCGCGGGCCGCTGTTTGTCTATGGCGGTGTTGGGCCAGGCACAGACCGCGCCGTTGTGCAGGGCAAAATCCTGCCCACCGAAACAGACGAGCAATTGCCGCTGTTGAAAACCCCTGTCGATGAAAGCCTGAAAACGGACAAGCTGTTCATTACCAATGCAGGCAGCGCGGTGAACCAAACGGGCGTGCTGACGGCCACCAACCTAAGCGGGTTTGGGCTGGCGGCGGCGGATTTGGTGATTGTTGATGGGCCAAGCGGCACACCGAAAACCTATAAGGCAGGCATCACCTATGGCGAGTTTGAGGTGGTGGAACTGCTGCTGGGTCAGGGCAATGACACTTTGACCATCAACAGCTCGGCCGCTGGCGCGATTACGACGGTGCATGGCGGCGGCGGGTCTGACACCCTATCGGTTGTCTCGGCTGTTGTCGGGGCCAAGGCCGATGCGGGCGGCGCGGACCGCGTGCTGGTGCTATATGGCGACACCGCGCAAGATGGGATGCGCTATACGATGCGGGGTGGCGTGGCCAATGGCCAAGCACGCGCCTTTGCAGCGGGCGGCGATGACGTGATCAATGCGTCAGATGCGTCGGGCTTTGTCGTGGCTTACGGCTCGGTCGGCAATGACAGCATTACGGGCAGCGATTTTGATGATCATCTGCTGGGCGGTTCGGGCAATGATGTGATTAACGGTCTTTTGGGCAATGATCATATCTATGGCGACAACGGGCTTCGGGTGGATCTGTCCAAACGCAGCTCGCTGCAAAGCCAGTTGATCAGCATCATCACGCAGCAAGACCTTGCTGCTGTGGGATTTGATGCGCAAACGGGCGATGCGCTGGCGGGCGCGGGGAATGACACGATTTCCGACACGGGCGGCGATAACATCATTCTGGCAGACTTTGGCTTGATCGACCAAATCAGCGGCACCAATCGCGCCTTTGATACGGCATCGGTGCTGGCGGTGCGCGCGCAGCGCGATACCGAGGGCGGCGCGGACAGCATCACCACAGGCAGCGGGCGCGACTATATCATCGCAGGCTATGGCGCAGATGTGGTGGCGGACGCGGCTGGCAATGGCGTGGTGTTGGGCGATAACGGCGCGCTGACCATCAGCACGGCGCAAGTTTTGGTCAAGGTTGAAACCTATGCCAGCGCAGATGGGGCGGGTGATACGCTGTCGCATCTGGGCAGCGGCAACGCCATTCTGATCGGGGATGGCGGCGCAGATAGCATCACCTCTGGGCTTGGCGATGATGTGATCTTGGGCGGCGGCGGCGTGTTGGATTTGGCCTTGGGCCTGCGCTCTGTGCTGCTGGGCCAACCCGTTGGCACCGATTTTGATGGGGCCGATACGATTGGGGCTGGCACGGGCGATACATGGGTGATGGGCGGCGCGGGTGATGACCGCATCACGCATGCCACAGGCCGCGCCGTGATCTTGGGCGACAATGGCCGGATCGAGGCGAATGGCAGCGATTTGGTTAGCATCGTCTCTAGCGGCGTTGAAACGGGCGATGACACCATCTCCCATACAGGCGCAGGCTCGGCCTATATCATGGGCGGCAATGGCGCAGATAGCATCGTCTCGGGCATGGGGGCGGATGTGATCTTGGGTGGCGGCGGGTCGTTGACCTTTGGCAACGGCGCGCTGGCTCTTGTGCTGTCGCGGCCGAACGAAGCGGCAACCGACGGCGATGACACGATCGATGCAGGCACGGGCGATGACATCGCTGCGGGCGGCTTGGGCAGTGATGTGATTACCCACGCGACAGGCCGTGCGGTGATTTTGGGCGACAATGGCCGTATCGACACCAATGGCGCGGTTCTGGAAAAGATCACGGCCACGGGGTCGGGTCGCGGCAATGATAGCATCACCCATACAGGCGCGGGCGCCGTCTTTGCGATGGGCGGCAATGGCGATGATACCATCGTCACGGGCACGGGCGATGATGCTATCTTGGGCGATTTGGGCAACCTGACCTTTACGCTGGGTATCCGTTCGGTTCTGACAGCCGAAATCGTCGATCTTGATCTGGGCGGCAGTGACAGCATCGCCTCGAACACGGGCAAAGATTGGGTGATCGGCGGCTCTGGCGGCGATATCATCCGCCATCTGTCTGGCAATTCGGTACTGCTGGGCGATGCGGGGGTTATCGGCGCAGATGGGTTGGGCGATGTGGCCTATGCCACAACCACCCAAACCACGCTGGGCGGCAATGATGCGATTTATGGCGGCACGGACCGCGATGTGATCATGGGCAGCATTGGCGGCGATCTGCTGGTTGGCGATGCGGGCAGCGACTTTATCGCGGGCGACAGCGCGATCTACACGCGCGCGGCAGTCGGGGCAGGGGCCTATCTGCACACGTTCGAATCCTCGGCCCTGTTCGATGGCGGCGATGATACTTTGGTGGGCGATGCGGGACGTGACTTTCTATTTGGCGGCACGGGCAAAGACCGCTTTAGCGTGAACTTTGCCGAAGACGTTGCTGTGGGCGAATTTGCCCGCGTTCGGGTGCTGGAACCCGCCAGCGGTTCAGAGGTTGTGACATCGTTCTTGGTGCTTGCCCCGACAACGATTGACCATTTGACCCAAGCGACCCTTGGCCTGAACCGTGGTGCGGCAAGCACGACACAAGTAACGTTTGGCAACACAGTTGTGGTTGAAAATCCAAATCGATTTGATTTGCTGCTGCTGCCACTAGGATTTGTATCGGCCTTGGGTCTGGCTGGGGCAAACACGGCAGCGGCGCCAACATCAGGGCGCGTCGGCTTTCGGTTTGGCGCGCCAAACCTTTTGCGCAGCGGCAACCTGTTGACCAGTGGCGCAACTTTGCCCCAACTGCCCCCTTCGGGCCAGCAAAGCGGGTCAATCTGGCAAGGCACGGGCGAGGTGGACTTTGCCCAGGACAGCGCCCAGCCAGACGCGCCTTTGCCCGCAAAGCAAGGTGGCTGGCGGCTGAAAGGCTGGCGTCTTGCGGGATAATGTGTTTGGTTTCAGGGGAAGGTGCCGCGCTGCCATTTTGGCGGCGTGGCGCGTAAAGATGTAGGCCACGGTCATGACGGCGCTTCCAGATTTTGGGCAGTTCCAATCTGCCCTTGCCGCACATTTGACCGATGTGCAGGGGCTTAATGCCTGTCATGCCTTTGTGCGGTTTGACGATGACGCATGGATAGAGGCGGCGCGGATTGGCACGGTTCAGCCCGATTTGGCCCCGCCGATTTTACAAGATTTCGCGCCAAATGGGGGCGGCGCAGTCAGCGCTTTGCCAAAAGATCAAGGCTGGCTTGCCAGCTATGCCTGCAGCAGCGGTGCGGTGCATTTGTGCCTGCTGTTCTATCTGTCCAAGCTGCCCTCAGACGATCTGCACCGCGCGCTAGAGGCGCTAGAGGCCAAAGCAGGTTGGCTTTTGGTCGCGGCGGTGGGGGCGGAAAATGACCGCTTGAAAGAATTGGATCTGCCCAGCGATATCGGCGCGGCGGTGCTGCTTGAGGCGGCTTTGGCCCGCAATCCCCGCGCGCTGGCCGATGGCTGGGTTGCGCGGCTAGAGCGGGCGCTTATCCCCGATCTGGTGGCGGTGATCTGGGTTGATGGCGAGAGTTTGACGCTGGCCGCGCAGTCGGGCGGCGGCGAGGTGGAACGCCCCAGCCGCGCGATTGAGGCGCTGAAAGACATCGCCAAGCAAACCGTCGAAGACCGCTCGGCCTTGCGATACACGCGCGGCATGGGTGGGCAAATGCCAGCCAAGGCGCAGGCAAAACTGAACGGCGCTTTGGATGTTTTGGGCGCGCGGATGGTGCTGTCGCTGCCGATCTATTTGGGCGATCCCTGCCACGCTGTTACGGTTGCGCTGTGGAACAGCAGCGACCGCCCCCTGCCCAGCGTCGAAGCCGCCGATCAAATCGCGCAGGTTTTGGCGCAAGGTTTGGCCATTCAACAGCGCGCGCATCCCAGTATAAGACAGATCGCGCGCACATGGCTGATGGATCTGGCCATAGTCCTTTTTGGCAAACGCGCCGCCAAAGTAAAACTGTTCGCACTGGCCACGGCGATTTTGCTGGGTGCGTTGGCGCTGATTCCCACCACAGCGCGCCCCGCCTTCGAGGCGCGGATCGAGGCGCGCAACCGTTTCGTTATTTCGGCCCCTTTCGATGGGTTCTTGTCCGAAGCGCCGTTTCAACTGGGTGACAGTGTGGCCGCTGGCCGCACCGTTTTGGCACTGGATGATGCCGATTTTCGCCTGCAACTGGCGCGCATCACCGCCGAAACGCAGCGGCTTGATGGCGAGATTCAAACCGCCCGCTCGCAACGCGATACCGCCAAGGTGCGCGCGCTGGATGCGCAGTTACGCCAAGCGCAGGTGCAGGTGGATTTGCTGACGCATCAGCTTGAACAAACCCAGCTTGTGGCGCTGCGGGCAGGGGTGATTGTAGGGGGCGATGCCTGGCGGCGGGTCGGCGGGCGCGTGCGACTTGGCGAGCCGCTGTTGGAAGTGGCCGATCCTGAAAGCTATGCCGTGGCCGCCTATATTGACGAGTCATGGGTTGCCGATCTGCCGCCCAGCACCACGGGCAAACTGCTGCTTGCCGCCTTTCCGAGCCAGCCCATTCCCATCACGCTGACGCAAGTGACCGCAGACGCCAGCAACCGCGGCGGGGTGAATGTATTTCTGGCTTGGGCAGATTTGGGGGCGGATTTGGGGGCAGAGGCCAACCCCGAATTGCCCCTACTGGAAGGGATGCGCGGCATTGTGCGCCTTGACGGTGCGCGCATGTCGGTCTTGCGCGCCTATACGCGCGGGCTGCGGCAATGGCTGGCAAAAACCCTTTGGGCTTGGGGGTGACGCGCCATGTCACGGGGGCTGCGCAGTGGCGATTGGTATTTGATTTCGGAACAAAAGTTCCGCCGCCGCGCGGCTGTGCAGGGGGGCGAGCAACGCTTTCGCGGCGAGGGGTATTTTGTGTTGTCCGATCAGGTAACGGGCCAGCACCTGCGCCTGACCCAGCGGGCGGCCCAGTTGTGGCACAGTTTTGACGGGGTGAAAACGGCGCAGCAGATTTGGGAAGATTTCACCAAAACCGCAGGGCCGACCCAGTCCGAGATTTTTCAGTGGATCATGACGCTGGTTTCCTCTGGCATGTTGATTTCTGACCACGAGCTTGACCCAAAAAGCTTTAGCGACCGCGGATTGCGCAAGCGCGATCAGATGCTAGAGGCAAAGCTGGCAGGGCCACTGTCGATTAAACTGCGCCTGTTTGATCCGCACAGGATTATTTCAGCGATCTATCCCTTTGTGCGCCCGCTGTTTTCTTATGCGGGGGGATTGGGCGTTGCATTGCTGATCTTGGCGGCGCTGGTGACGGCGGTCAGCCATTGGCAAAACTTGGCGCAGTCGGTTGACCGCAATATTCTAACGCAAAGCGGGTTGATTAGCCTTGCTTTGGCCTATCCGCTGCTGAAGGCCATTCACGAATTGGGTCACGGGTTGATGGTGCACCGCTTTGGCGGCGAGGTGCGCGAATTTGGCGTTATGTTCCTGATTTTCTTTCCGGTGCCCTATGTTGAGGCATCCGAATCGAATGGCTTTGCCAGCAAATACCACCGCATGTTGGTGGCGGGTGCGGGGGTGATGGCGGAACTGCTGGTCGCGGCTTTGTCGCTGTTTGCGTGGCTTTACATGGAACCGGGGGCAGAGCGGGCGCTGCTGTTTAACTTTATGATCATCGGGTCGGTGTCGACCCTGCTGTTCAACGGCAACCCGCTGCTGAAATTTGACAGCTATTATGTGTTGGCCGATTGGCTGGAAATTCCAAACTTGGCCACGCGGGCGGGGGCCTATTTGCAAGATCGGTTCCTGTCGCGCCTGCTGGGCCTGCGCCCACAGGTGCATGCCAGCCGCAGCGAGGCGACAATATTCTGGGCCTATGGCAGCCTGTCCCTGATCTATCGCTGGGTGCTTGCGGTTTCGATTGTGCTGATCGTCTCGCAGATGTTTTTTGTGTTTGGGATCATTTTGGCGGCATGGTCGCTGCTGACCACTTTTCTGATGCCGCTGCGCAAATTGGTCAAAGACGGGCTGCGCATGGCCAAAATGCAAAACCAGGGGCCTGCCAGCTTTTGGCGCTTTGCCGTGGCGGCGCTGGTGGTGTTTGGGTTGGTGGCCGTGCTGAAATTGCCGTTTTCTGCGCAGGGCGAGGGGCAGGTGACGGTGCTGCCACAGGCCGAATTGCGGCTGGAAACCTCGGGTGAAGTGGCGGAAGTTTTGCAGCAAAGCGGGGCGATCTTGGCCAAGGGCGACCCGATTTTGCGCGTGGTCAATCCCAACCAAACGGCGCGTTTGCAGGTGCTCCGCATTGCCCAGCAAGACCTAACAGAACGTCTGCGCGCGGGCGGGCTTGGGGTGATTGATCGGCAAGCGGCGCTGCGCGAATTGGCCTTGACGCAAGAGGATTTGCAGCGCGCCGAGCAGCAAGAGCGCGCGCGGGTTTTGCTGGCACCGCAGGCGGGTCGGTTGGAATGGAACGGTGGGCGCGCGCCCCTGCAAGGCAGCGTTGTGTTTCGCGGCGATGGGTTGGGGCGCGTCATCAGCTCGGGCCAAAATGAAATCGTGGTATCGCTTGCCGCGGCCTATGCTGGGTTTTTGCCGCAGGTGGCGGCGCAGGCAGATATACGCCTGCCAAATGGCGACCAATTCTTGGCCCCCATTGCCCGCGCGCGGGTGATAGATCAGGGCCAGCAGGCCCCTGCGCCGATTTTGGTTTCTGGAGGCGGGCGCGTGCCAGAAATGCCCAATGCGCCGGGGCTTGCGCTGGATTCGGCATTGGTGGTGTGGCTTGCGCCGCAGGTGGATATGTCCGCCTATGTGGGCATGCGCGTTGCCGCGCGTATCGAGTTGCCCAAGGCCACGCTGTGGCAGCAAAGCCTGTTTTATCTGCGCCGATTGTTCCTGCGCGCAAGTCGGGTGTAGCGGATGCAGATCACGCTTGCAGCCCCGATGACGCTGACGGCATTTGCTCGCTCGCGGCGCAACCCTGTGCGGCGCAGCCTGCGGCCTTTGTCCAAATGGAAAATGGTTCTGGACGAAAGGGCGCTGTGGCGCATCGCGCAGCGCGGCGATCCGCGGCAAGGGATTTTGCCAGTTATTCAGGCGCAATGGGAGTCGCTGCAAAATCTGGATGACGAGGATTTTGACGCGCATATTGAGGCGACCTTTATCGCGGCCAATAGGCTGGCGAACCCCAAAGCATTGGGGGCGGCAATGGCGCTGGCGCTTGAGGCGCTGCGCCGCCAATTCGGCTTTGCCCTGCGCCAAACCCAGATTGCCTGCGCGCTGGGGCTTTTGCGCGGCGACTGCATCGAAATGCGCACGGGCGAGGGTAAGACTTTGGCGGCAGGTCTGGCGGGGCTGGTCGCAGCGCGGGCGGGTATTTCGACGCATGTGATTACGGTGAACGACTATCTGGCGCAGCGCGATCAGGCGTTGATTGCTGCTGTCGCACGCCGTCTTGGCGTCGCCACCGCCGCCCTGCGCCAAGACATGAGCGATGATGAAAAGCGCGCGGCCTATGATGTTGATTTGCTGTATGGCACGAATAAAACCTTTGTCTTTGACCATCTGCGCGATCTGCGCGAAGCCCGCAAATCGGCCAATTCAGTGCCGCGCCAAATGGGACAAGCCTTTGCCATCGTGGACGAGGCAGATTCGGTTTTGATCGACGATGCGACGGTGCCCATGCTGCTGTCAGAACAGGCAGGCCCCTTGCCCGAGGCCGACGTGCGGCTGTTTTATGACCTGTGCAATTTTGCCAGTGGTCTACAGCCGCAAACCCATCGCAAACTGGACAATAACGGCATCTGGCGGCTGACGCCTGCCGCCATCGCCCTGCTGGCAGATACCTGCCGCGCATGGGATCATCCGCTGGCGGAAACCGACGAGATCATCCAACTTGCCGAAGAGGCGATGAGCGCGCAGTTCAACTTTCGGCGCGGCGAAAGCTATCTGGTGCAGGATGACAAGATCGTGCTGATCGACCAATCCACAGGGCGGCTGATGCCAGATCGGCGCTGGGGCTATGGGATGCACCAATTTGTCGAGATGAAGGAAGGTCTGGCCCCAAGCGCCGAAAACCGCACCGTGGCGCAGATCACGCAGCAAAGCTATTTTCGCCAGTATCGCATTTTGTCGGGCCTGACGGGCACGGCGCGCGAATGTCGGGGCGAGTTTTGGGCAACTTATGGCCTGCCTGTGCAGGGCATTGCCCCCTTTACCCCGCCCAAACTGGTGGATTTTGGATTGCAAGTTTGCGCCACAGCGCAAGCGAAGTACCAATTGATTGCCCGCCGTGCCATCGAAATGGCCAAAACGCGGGCGGTTTTGGTGGGGGTGAATGACGTGGTCGAGGCCGAGGCGCTGGCGCAACTGTGCCAATCATTGGGCCAAGAGGTTGCGGTATTGGACGCACAAAGCGAGGCGCAAGAAGCCGACCTTGTCGCGGCAGCGGGCCAGATCGGACGGGTGACGATTGCCACCCACCTTGCAGGGCGCGGCACGGATATAGCGTTGCAAGGCGGGTTGCGCGCCGCTGGCGGGCTGCACGTGATCATCGGGTCGGCTATGGCATCGGGGCGGCTGGAACGGCAGCTTTATGGGCGGGCGGGGCGGCAGGGCGACCCTGGCAGCTATGAGCGGATCGTCAGCCTTGCCGACCGTGGCTTGATCGACGGCGCGCAATCTTTGCTGCGCCGCGCGATGATGCTTTTGCTGCGCGCGGGTTTGGCCCCCAGTTTTGCACTGGCGCAAATTCAGCGGCAGCGCGATGCCTTAGCACGGCGTGCGCGCAAAAGCGCTTTGCTGGCAGAGCAAGACCTATCGCGCCAGTTGGGCTATCGCTAAGGTGTTTATGGAAAGGGCTGCCATGCTTGATTTGCGACATACACTTTGTGCCCGCGCGCTGTGCGTTTGGTTGCCTGTCGTCTTTGGACTTGCCTTGATGGCAATGCCTGTTCAGGCGCAATCCATGATTGGCGGAAAAGCGAGGCAGGCGGATGATTCCGATCTGCCAAAGGTTGCCCCCGTGCAAGGCACGGCTACGACCCTACCCGATGCAGCCATGCCCGCGCCCGAAAGCGCAGCGCAACCTTTAACAACGGATGGTGCTGTGACCTGCCTTTTGACCCCTGCGCGGGTTTCAAATATCGCCAGCCCCTATGGCGGGATGGTGGCCGAGGTGGCGATAAAACGGGCCGATTTGGTGGAAAAAGACCAGCTTTTGGTGCAATTGGATGACCGCATCGCCAAATCAGATTTGCACCTGGCCACGATTGCGATGCAGGCCTTGGCCGAGAAGTTGACCCGCGGCGAAAAGCTGGAGGCCACGCGCATGATCTCGCGCGATGAGATTGAAAACATGCGCGCCGATTATGATACGGCCCGTGCGCAGGTCGCCCGTGCGCAGTTGCAGGTGGATATGACGCGGATCACCGCGCCTTTTGCGGGTGTGGTATCAGAGGCGAATGTCGAAAAGGGCGAGGTGTTGTCCAGCGCGCCCATTTTGCAGGTGATTGATATTGAAACGCTGCAGGTGGAACTGGTGTTTGCGCGCGGTTCTTTTGGCCGCTTGCAAGTGGGTCAGACCCTAACCATTGGGGTGGATTTGGTGTCGCGCACAGTGCCTGCGACCATCACGGCGGTTGACCCGTTTTTAGATGCGTCCAGCAATACATTTTCGGTTCTGGCCAAGGTCGAAAACGCCGACCGCAGCCTGCCTGCCGGGGCCAGTTGCACGGTGCAGCCCTAGCGCCGCACCTAAAGGTCAGTGGTTTGGCCCAGCGCAGCCAGCATCTGCGCGGGGGTAGATTCGAAATACAGGGTGGTAAAGCTGCCCTTTGTGCTGTCTTGCCCGCCTGCGATGTGTAACAGCGGGGCGGCTTCGGCCTGCACCAAAACCGCGCGCTGCCATGGCGCGGGGCGGGGCCCAAAGCCAATGGCTAGGGCTGCGGCAAGCGCCTTGGTATCAGGCGCAGCGCGGCGCACCGTTGCCAGCCAAGATCTGCGCGCCGCGTTTTCGGTTTCGGTGAAAATGCAACTGTCTTCCGTAAGGGCGGAAAAAACTTTGGCGATTTGATCGCTTGGCACACCCAGCCCCTGCATGGCAGTGGTGATGGGCGGCATGAACTGCGACTTTGGCGCCAGCGGATGACATAGGTACACATCTTCGCGCAGGCTGCCATCGGGCAATGCTTTACAGCCCAAATACAGTGGAAAAGGGCCCAGCACGTCGCGCTGCACACGGCGCACCAGCATATCCCAATACTGCGCATAAAGCCGAACCGAGGTAAGCTGCGTGTTCACCGCCAGCCCCAAGGCATCCGCCCCTCCGATTCGGTTTTGCCAGGCCGAGATCAGGGACTTAGGGGCACCCAAGGCGGATGCGGCGCGCGCCAAATCATTCGCACGGTCGTCAACATCGCCAAGAAACACCAAAAACCGCTGTTCCACCGCACCATCCGCACCGATCGACCACGACCTCTCGACCACATCTGCCGCGCGGATCACAAGAATGAGGCTGGGGTATTTATCAATTAACGTCAAATGCTTAGGTTCCAACTGGTCAAGATTTGCGGGCTTGCCTTTAGCTTTCATAGGCCCAATTCTCAGGCAGTTCCACATCAATTTGACAGCCCGCCTTGGCCCAAAAAATCCGGCGACGCGGCGCGCAAATTCTTTGACGTAGATTTCGTTTTTCTTTGTATGGCTGTGGGCAAATTGTGTAATGTAAACACTTGGTTCGATGAAATTTATGAGAAAAAATTAATGCAAAAACAATCCTTTCAGCGGCGCTTTATTGCGGCTTTTACGGGCGCGGGCCTTGCCTTGGTTGGCTCTGTCTTGCAGGCACAAGAGACGCAGGGGGATGACCCTGCCAGCAAAGGCCCGATTGCGGTTTTGGGGGCGAAACTGGGCTACAATTCGGCGCGCGGCGCGGTTGCGGGGGTCAGCGTTGCGGCCAACCAGCTTTTTGGTCGCCCGCAGCGGTTGATCTTGTCGGCCGAAGCCAGCCGTGACGATAACCGCCTGAATCTGAGCTATGGTTTGCCCCAAGTTTCCGACGAACGGCCCAGCATTGGCTTTTCCGCCTATCGCAATGAAACCCGCGCCTCGGCGGCCTTTGGGTTTAAGACGCTCAGCTATGGCATCACGCCCAAGTGGACGAAAAAGCTGAATGACGCCAGCGCGGTTTCGGTGGCCTTAGATGTTTCCTCCGATAGCATTTATGGCCTGAGCACCCCGACATCTGCGCTGATTGCGGCTGATAGTGGCACACGGCAAAAAACGGCTTTGGTGCTGGATTACGGGCTGCAAGGCGGTGGAAATTCCCTGTCGCTGACGGGCAGTTTTGCTGCAACCTCGACGGGTGGACGCAGCATCAAGGCCGAGGGAAATGTTGCGCGGCAGTGGACACACGAAGACAGCCCGATCATTTTGGTGACAAAACTGTCTTTCGGAAGTTTGGTGTCGCAGTCCGGCGCATCGCATATTGGCGACCGCTTTTTTATGGGGCAAAGCCTTGTGCGCGGCTTTGAATATGGCGGCATTGGGCCGCGCGATTTGGCGGCGGGAAATGCCGCGCTGGGCGGTAACACCTATGCCAGCGTGAAGGTTGATCTTGCCTTTCCAACATTGACCAAAAACCAAGAAAATGTGCTGCTCGGCGCGTTTTTTGATGCGGGCAGTTTGTGGGGGCTAGACAGCACCAATGGCGGGGTTGGCGGGGCCAGCGCCGTTGACGCAGAGCGTTATGTGCGCTCGTCCGTTGGGCTTTCGCTGCGCTATCAGTTGGGGGTTGGCAGTGCGAACCTTTATGTCAGCCAGCCCCTGTCCAAGCAAAGCTATGACAGCGACAATCGCGTGCAACTGTCCTTTGAGGCCAAGTTTTAGCACCCATCGGTCATTCAATCGGGCGGGCGTCTTGCGGCCGAGCTGGCGACTTTTGGGCTAGACGCTGCTCGCATCTTTCACCGTTTCCATCGCCATATAGGTAGAGGTGCTGGCCACATGCGGCAGGGCGGAAATCTGTTCGCCCAAGATGCGGCGATAGGCGGTGATATCGGCGCAGCGCACCTTGAGAAGGTAGTCAAAGCGGCTGGCGATCATGTGGCATTCCTCGACCTCGGCAATGGCGCGCACGGCGGTATTGAACGCGCGCAGCGCTGCCTCGCGCGTGTCGGAAAGACGCACTTCGACAAAGGCGATATGCGCCAGCCCCATTTGCACCGCGTCCAGCCGCGCGCCATAGCCTGCGATGACGCCCGCCTCTTCCAGCCGCTTCATCCGCGCGGCGGTGGGCGATTTTGACAGGCCAATGCGCAGGGCCAAGTCGGTGGCCGATATGCGCCCTTCGCTGGACAAAATGCGCAGAATGTCGCGGTCAAAACTGTCCAGCTCGACAGACGAATAGGCCATGATTTCCACAATCTTCAGTGATTATCCCTGTGATTTGTCAAATATCGGGAAAAATACCTGCAAACCTTGCGGTATACTGGCACAAATCAGGCAGGGGGCATAGATGCAAAACGCGTGGGATGTGATCGAAAAAGGCAGCCTAGGGGGCGAGCAGGCCCTGCTGGCCGGTCTGATCGCGCAGGCCGCCCTTACCCCCGCAGACCGCGCCCGTATCAGCGCCCGCGCGGCGGGGCTTGTCCGCGATATCCGCGCGCAGGCCCGCCCTGCGATGATGGAGGTGTTTCTGGCCGAATATGGCCTGTCCACCCGCGAAGGCATCGCGCTGATGTGTTTGGCCGAGGCGCTGCTGCGCGTGCCCGATGCGCCCACGATGGACGCGCTGATCGAAGATAAGATCGCGCCTTCCGATTGGGGGCGGCATTTGGGGCAGTCGGCGTCCAGCCTTGTCAACGCTTCGACCTGGGCGCTGATGCTGACGGGGCGGGTGCTGGATGACGATGGCGTGGGGCTGGCGGCACACCTGAAGGGCGCGGTCAAACGGCTGGGCGAACCTGTGATCCGCGCCGCCGCTGCCCGCGCGATGAAAGAGATGGGGCGCAACTTTGTGCTGGGCGAGACCATCGACGCCGCGCTGGCGCGGGCCGAGGTCGCGCAGGCGCAGGGCTATACCTATTCCTACGACATGCTGGGCGAGGCGGCCCGCACCGAAGCGGACGCGCGGCGCTATCATCTGGCCTATAGCGCGGCGATCACGGCGATTGCGGCGCGGGCAAAATCGGCCGACATCCGCGATAATCCCGGCATTTCGGTCAAGCTGTCGGCGCTGCATCCGCGCTATGAGGTGGCGCAAGAGGCGCGCGTGATGCGCGAATTGGTGCCGCGACTGGCGGCACTCGCGGGGCTTGCGCGGGCGGCGGGCATTGGTCTGAATGTCGATGCCGAAGAGGCCGATCGCCTTGCCCTGTCGCTGCGGGTGATTGGCCGCGTTTTGGCCGACCCAGCCCTTGCGGGATGGGATGGGTTTGGCGTGGTCGTGCAGGCCTATGGGCGGCGCGCGGGGGCGGTGATTGATTGGCTCTATGCGCAGGCGGTGGCCCATGATCGGCGCATCATGCTGCGGCTGGTCAAAGGCGCCTATTGGGACAGCGAGGTGAAGCGCGCGCAGGTTCTGGGCCTGCCATCCTTTCCCGTTTTCACCCGCAAAGAGGCAACCGATGCCGCCTATATCGCCCATGCACGTAAACTGTTGGGCATGCGCGACCGCATCTATCCGCAATTTGCCACCCACAACGCCCATACCGTTGCGGCGATTTTGGATATGGCGGGGGATGCGCGCGGTTTTGAGTTTCAGCGCCTGCATGGCATGGGCGAGGCGCTGCACGACATCGCCAAAACCCAAAGTGCCACGCGCTGCCGCATTTATGCCCCCGTTGGCGCGCACCGCGATTTGCTGGCCTATCTGGTGCGCAGGCTATTGGAAAACGGGGCAAATTCGTCTTTCGTCAACCAGATTGTCAATGATGCGATTGCCCCCGAAACCGTGGCCGCTTGTCCCCTGACCGCGGTCGAGGCGGCGGGGTGCAGCGCCAATCCGCGCCTACCCACAGGGGCGGGCCTGATGGCCCCGCGCCAAAATGCGCGCGGCTGGGATACGGCGGATGCAGGCGATTTGGCGGCGATCGAGGCCGCCCGCGCGCCGTTCAAAAAGATGCAATTTTCGGCTGGCGCAATGATTGTTGGTGCCGCGCAGCAAGGTGCAGCGCAGCCTGTTTGCAACCCCGCCACGGGCGAGGTGGTGGGCGAAGTGCGCGCCGCAACCTTGCAGGACAGTGCTGCAGCCTTGTCTGCTGCCGCGCCATGGGCGGCGGATGCCGCAACCCGCGCGAAAACCTTGTTGCGCGCGGCGGATCTCTACGAGGAAAACTTTGGCCAGATCTTCGCGCTCTTGTCGCGCGAGGCGGGCAAGACCCTGCCCGATGCCATTTCTGAACTGCGCGAAGCCGTTGATTTTCTGCGCTATTACGCAGGCCAAACCGATCAGCCCAACCCCGCCCTTGGGATTATTGCCGCGATTTCGCCGTGGAACTTTCCTCTGGCGATTTTCACGGGTCAAATTGCGGGGGCGCTGGCGGCGGGCAATGGGGTGATTGCCAAACCCGCCGAGGAAACCCCATTGATTGCAGCGCTGGCGGTTGATCTGCTGCACCGCGCGGGCGTGCCCGATACCGCGCTGCAACTGCTGCCAGGCGGTGGCCCTGTGGGCGCGGCGCTGACGGCGGATGCGCGCATTTCGGGGGTGGTGTTTACGGGGTCGACCGAAACTGCGCAGATCATTCGCCGCGCGATGGCGCAGCATCTTTCCCCAGATGCGCCGCTGATCGCCGAAACGGGCGGGATCAATGCGATGGTGGTTGACAGCACAGCCCTGCCCGAACAGGCGGTGCGCGATATCATCGCCTCGGCCTTTCAATCGGCGGGGCAGCGCTGCTCGGCCTTGCGGTGCCTATATTTGCAAGAGGATATCGCACCGCATGTCACGCAAATGCTGCTGGCGGCGATGGATGAATTGGGCCTCGGCAACCCGTGGAATTTGGCTTGCGATATTGGCCCCGTGATATCCCGCGCGGCGCAGGCGCAGATTGCGGGTTACATCGCGGCGGCGCAGCGCGAGGGGCGGCTTTTGCACCGACTGCCCGCACCCGAGCAGGGCAATTTCATCGGCCCTTGCGCGCTGAAGGTGGCCAGCATTGCCGATATCCCGCGCGAGGTGTTCGGCCCCGTATTGCATATCGCCACCTATCGCGCCGCCGATTTGGCCGCGGTGATTGCGGAGGTGAATGCACGCGGCTTTGGCCTGACGTTTGGCTTTCACAGCCGAATTGACGCGCGGGTGCAGCAGGTTGTGGACAGCCTGCATGTCGGCAACATCTATATCAACCGCAACCAAATTGGCGCAGTCGTCGGCTGCCAGCCCTTTGGCGGCGAGGGTCTGTCTGGCACCGGGCCAAAGGCGGGCGGGCCAGACTATGTGCCCCGATTTACCCGCGCCGCGGCGCCGCCCTGCGAAGGCAGGGCTATGGCGGCGCTAGACCCGCCCACACTTGCGGCGAAACTGGGCGTGCCGTTTTCGGCAGAGCCTGCCGCGCCGCGCATCATGGCGGGGCCAACGGGCGAATCGAACCGAACAATCGCTGTGCCCCGCGCGCCGATGTTGTGCCTTGGCCCAACGACCAAGGCCGCCGAGATGCAAGCGCGGCATATCACCGAACTGGGCGGGGCTGCGATTGTGGCAGGCCCGATTGCGCCTGATGTTTTGGCAAACATGACAGGGTTTTCAGGCGTGCTTTGGTGGGGCGATAACGATTTGGCCCGCCGCTATGCTGTAGCTTTGGCAGGGCGCGCAGGGCCGATTTTGCCCCTGATCACGGGCCTGCCTGATACCGCCCATGCCCTGCATCACCGCCATATCTGCATTGATACAACCGCATCTGGCGGCAATGCGCAGCTTTTGGCGCAAATCGGTGCGTAGGCGCGCGTTGCACGGGTGCATCGGCCCGCAGCACCGCCCTGCATATGCGCCCAATTTATGGGCACATGCGCAGGCTTTGCGCAATTCTCGATTAGCCAATTGCATTTGGACGCTGCATCAGCATAGTTTGGGGGCAGAAAAGTGCAGGAAACTGCCGAAAAATTGGGGAGATGGACTGGCATGACCAGCCAAGGTGATGCTTTTGTCGCATTTGACCATGTGCAGAAAAGTTATGACGGTGTGAACCTTGTTGTAAAAGATCTGAACTTGGGCATTGCGAAGGGCGAATTTCTAACCATGCTTGGCCCCTCGGGCAGTGGAAAGACGACCTGTTTGATGATGCTGGCGGGGTTTGAAACCGCAACCCATGGCGAGATCAGGCTGGACGGAACGCCGATCAACCAAGTGCCACCGCATAAGCGCGGCATTGGCATGGTGTTTCAAAACTATGCGCTGTTTCCGCATATGACAGTTGGCGAAAATCTGGCCTTTCCGTTGGAAGTGCGCGGTATGGGCAAAGCCCTGCGCGAGGAAAAGATCGCCCGCGCGCTGGATATGGTGCAAATGGGGGCCTTTGCCGCGCGCCGCCCTGCCCAGTTGTCGGGCGGGCAGCAACAGCGCATCGCCTTGGCCCGCGCCTTGGTGTTTGACCCAAAACTGGTGTTGATGGACGAACCCTTGGGCGCGCTGGACAAACAGTTGCGCGAACATATGCAATTTGAAATCAAACAGTTGCACGAAAAGCTGGGCATTACCGTGGTCTATGTCACCCATGATCAGGGCGAGGCGTTGACCATGTCTGACCGCGTGGCCGTGTTCAACGATGGGCGCATCCAACAACTGGCAAGCCCCGCTGATTTGTATGAACGTCCGGGTAACGCCTTTGTCGCCCAATTCATCGGCGAGAATAACAAACTGCTGGGCACGATCGAGGAATTGAACGGCGATCGCGCCCTTGTGCGGCTGACCTCTGGCGAATTGATTGACGCGACGGCGGTGAATGCCACCCAGAAGGGCGGCAAAACACTCGTGTCTATTCGCCCCGAACGTGTGGAATTCAAACCCGAGATGATGCCCAAAGGCGCGCACATGATCGAGGCAGAAGTCACCCAGATCATCTATATGGGCGATATTCTGCGCGTGGTGTTGCGCGTGGCAGGATCGGACGGTTTTGTGATGAAAATGCGCAATACGCTGGGGCAAACCCGCCTTAGCCAAGGACAGAAGCTTAAGGTCGGCTGGCATCCGCAAGATGCCCGCGCCCTTGATCCGATGTAAGGCCCACTACCTGCTTTTGCACATAAAAGCAGACACTTATACAACCAACAGGGAGCATCCAATGAAGAAAATTCTGATTTTGTCCACCGCCTTATCCTCGCTGGCGTTCATGGCCCGCGCGGATGTGACGGTGATGTCATGGGGCGGCGCATATGGCGAAGCCCAGACCGAAGCCCATGTCAAACCTTGGGCGGCCGCCACTGGCAACGCGACTGTGATGGTCGACAGCGACAACCCAGCCCCAGCTATCAAGGCGATGGTCGAGGCAGGCAATGTGACCGTAGACGTTGCATCGCTGGAATATGCCGATGCGATCCGCCTGTGCGACGAAGGCGTGCTGGAACCCATCGACGCGGCCTCGTTGCCTGCAGGCGCTGATGGCACTGCCGCCGCAGACGACTTTCTGGCAGGCGCTGTCACCGAATGTGGCGTGTCAACCGACATCTGGTCGAACGTCTACGCCTATGACAGCAGCAAGCTGTCTGGCGACGCGGCCCCCAAAACCGCAGCCGACTTTTTCGATTTGGAAAAGTTCCCCGGCAAGCGCGGCCTGAAAAAGGGCGCAAAAGCCGTTCTGGAATTTGCTTTGCTGGGTGACGGCGTGCCCGCTGCCGAGGTATACGATGTGCTGAACACCCCCGAAGGTGTTGACCGCGCCTTTGCCAAGCTGGACACGATCAAATCTGAAGTCGTCTGGTGGGAAGCGGGCGCGCAGGCACCTCAACTGCTGGCCGACGGCGAAGTGACGATGACCACCGCCTATAACGGGCGCATTTTTGCCGCTGCGATCAACGAAGGCAAACCCTTCCAGATCGTCTGGGACGGTCAGGTCTATGAGAACGAAATGTATGCCGTGCCAAAAGGCGCGCCGAACAAAGATCTGGCGATGGAATTCATCCGTTACGCCACCTCGACCGAAGGTCTGCGTCAGCAGGCGCAGCACATTTCCTATGGCCCTGCACGCAAATCTTCGATGAAAGAAGAGCTGCTGTTCAAGGATGGCAAAACGGTGATGGCACCGCATCTGCCAACGGCGCCTGAAAACATGGGCAACGCGTTGGAAACCTCGTCGGCGTTCTGGGTAGACCATGACGCAGAGCTGAACGAGCGGTTCCAAGCCTGGCTGGCACAATAATCGGGCCTCGCCCGAACCTTGGGCGCGGGGGAAACCTCGCGCCCATATTCCCAAAGGCCAAATGCCCAAAGGCCAGATACTCAAAGGCCAGACACTTAAAGGAACCAATATGGCCGAGGCCGCATCGCCCCTGCTGACCACCGCTGATGGCCGCCCCCTGAAAGAGGCGCTGGCCGCCGCCCAAGCGCGCGCCAAACGGCGGGCGTTTTTGCTGGTTTTGCCGCTGCTGGTATTCGTGCTGCTGACCTTTCTGGTGCCCATCGGCTATATGCTGAAGCGGTCTGTCGAACATGACGGGTTTTCCAAATCTTCCCCGATGTTGACGGCATGGTTTGCGGGGAACCCGGGTTACGATCACACAAACCCGCCCGAAGAGGCCTTTGCCGCGCTGGTGGCGGACTTGGCGCAGATGCAGGCCGATAAAAACACTGGTATGGCGGGAACACGGATCAATTACACGGTGCCAGGGTCTATCTCGCTGTTCAAGGCGGGCGCGCGGGCGGCGGGCGATATGAAGCCGCCCTTTAAGGCTGCGATGCTGGCGCTGGACGCCGAATGGGGCAAGCCTGCGCTGTGGCGCGGGATGGAGGCGGCCTCTTCGAAATACACCACCGAATTTTACAAAGTCGCCGCTGACCGCAAGCTGACCGATGACGGCTGGGCGGCGGGCAGCGACAAGGAACGGATTTACCTGTATCTGTTTTTCAAGACCTTCCTTGTTTCGGCCATCATCACGGTGATCTGCCTGATCTTGGCCTTTCCCGTGGCGCATTTGCTGGCCGTGCTGCCAATGGCGAAGTCATCCTTGCTGATGATTTTGGTTCTGCTGCCGTTCTGGACATCGCTTTTGGTGCGCACCACATCGTGGATTGCGCTGCTGCAAGAGCAGGGGATCGTCAACGATGCGCTGGTTTGGGCGGGGCTGATCGCCGATGAAAACCGCCTTGCGATGATGTATAACATGACGGGCACCATTGTCGCGATGACGCATGTGCTGCTGCCCTTTATGATCCTACCGCTTTATTCGGTGATGCGGGTTATCCCGCCATCTTATGCCCGCGCGGCGCGCAGCCTTGGAGCCACCAGTTGGACAACGTTTCGCCGCATCTACCTGCCGCAAACCCTGCCCGGCATCGCGGCGGGGTCGCTTTTGGTGTTTATCTTGGCGGTGGGCTATTACATCACCCCCGCGCTGGTCGGCGGGGCCGATGGGCAGTTGATTTCAAACCTGATCAGCTTTCACATGACCAAATCGAACTGGTCGCTGGCCGCCGCCTTGGCTGCGATGCTGCTGGCGGCGATTTTGGCGCTGTATTGGGTCTATGATCGCCTGATCGGCATTGACCGTTTGAAACTGGGATAAGGGAATATTATGGCGCTGCCCACCTATGCCTCGCCGCTGGAACGGATTTGGTATTACACCTATCTGGCCATTTGCGCGCTGATTTTCCTGTTTCTGATCGCGCCTATTCTGATTGTTGTGCCTTTGTCCTTCAACGCAGAGCCCTATTTTACATTTACGCCGAAAATGCTGACTTTCGATCCCGAAGGCTATTCGCTGCGCTGGTATGATGCGCTGTTGACGCTGGGCCACCCCGCCCCCGACACCCCGCGCGATAGCGTCTGGTGGGCCGCCGTGTGGGAAAGGGCAACTTGGGTTCAGGCGGCAAAAAATTCGTTCTGGGTCGGGCTTTGGGCTACGATCTTGGCCACGGTTTTGGGCACGATTGCCGCCCTTGGCCTGTCTCGCCCAGAAATGCCGTATCGCCGTGTGATCATGGCCATTCTGATCAGCCCAATGATTGTGCCCATCATCATCATCGCCGTGGGGATGAGCTTTTTCTACGCCCAAGCCTGCGTGCCCCCAGACAGCGCGCTGGGGGCGGTGACGGGGCTGTTCCTGTCGGAAAAGGGCTGCCTTGTAAACTCGCATCTGGGGGTGATCGTGGCCCATGCGGTGCTGGGAATTCCGTTTGTGATCATCACCGTCACGGCCACGCTGACGGGGTTCGACCAATCCCTGATCCGCGCTGCCCATTCGCTGGGGGCCAGCCCGCGCACCACGTTTTTTCAAGTGGTGATGCCGCTGATCCTGCCGGGTATCATCTCGGGCGGGTTATTCGCCTTTGTCACCTCGTTTGACGAGGTGGTCGCGGTTTTGTTCATCGCGGGCCCCGATCAGCAAACCATTCCGCGCCAAATGTTCAATGGTATCCGTGAGGCGATCTCGCCCGCGATTCTGGCCGTGGCGACGATCTTGGTGGTGATTTCGGTGCTGCTGCTGACAACAGTAGAACTGCTGCGCCGCCGGTCGGAAAGCATCCGCGGCATCACCCCGCATTAGGCCGCATTAGGCCGCATAAGGCCATTGCGCCGCTACCGCCCCGCCAATGAGCGGTCGCGCTCGGACATCGCCCAATCCCAAAAGCGCGCCGCGCTGGGTTTTACCTGCCCTGATTGCGGCGCGGCCCGCAGGTAATAATCATAGCCGCTGTGAATGACGCGGCTGGACAGTTGCACCAAACTGCCGTTCAGCAAATCGGGTTGCACCATCGCCAAGGGGCACAGCGCCGCCCCTTGGCCTGACAGGGCAGCAATTCGCAGCAGGTTGAAATCTTCGAAAATCGGGCCGCTTTCGGCGGCCGCGTGCGGTGCATCCCCGCCCTGAAACCACGCCTGCCAACCGTCATGCCCCGTGTCATGCAGCAGGCCAAGGGCTGCAATTTCCCCATCATCGCGCGGCGCGCGGCCCAACCCTTGCAGCAAAAGCGGGCTGCACACTGGGGCGCTGTGGCCACCCAAAAAGAACTGGCCTGCGCCGCTGCGATCAAACACAAAGGCCAAATCCACCTCGTGAAAATTGATCTCTTGCCCGTGCATGGCATAGACGATGCGCAAATCGCACTCTGGGTGCGCGGCGCGAAAGCGGCTGAGACGCGGGATCAGCCAGCACATCGCAACAGATGGAATGGCCGCGATCACCAAAGGGGATGCGCTGCCCTTGATCCGCTGGCAGGCGGCGTCAATGTCGGAAAAGGCCAGACCCAGACTTGCCGCCAATTCACGCCCCTGCGGCAAGATTTGGGTGCGGTTGCCAACGCGTTCAAACAAAGGGCGGCCCAGCCATTCCTCTAGGTTGCGCACCTGATGGCTGACTGCTGATTGCGTGACACACAGCGCGTCCGCTGCCGCGCGAAACGAGCCCAATCTTGCGATAGCTTCAAACACCCGCAGGGCGTTGATCGGTGCTTGGGTCATGGTGGCCAATATATGAATTTTTCTAATGCTATGCTGAAATATCATCTTTTGACAAGCGGCGATCTTGCTGGCCATTGATGGGCCAAACTGGCCGCCAAATCACAGGAGACTGCAATGCACCGCGAACGTTTGCAAAACTATGTCGGCAACGGCGAAAAGGGTGTGCCCACCTTTTCCGAGGCGGAAATGTCGCGCCGCCTGACGGCCATTCGCGCCCATATGGCGCAGGCGAATATTGATGCGGCGCTGTTCACTAGCTATCATTGCATCAATTATTACGCGGATTTTCTGTATTGCTATTTTGGCCGCCGTTATGGGTTGCTGGTCGATCATACCATCTCGACTTCGATCAGCGCAGGGATCGACGGGGGCCAGCCTTGGCGGCGCACCTCTGGCGGGCGCAACGTAACCTATACCGATTGGCAGAAGGACAATTATTTTCATGCTGTCCGCACGCTAACGGCAGGTGTGAAACGGCTGGGAATAGAATTTGACCATATCTCGATCGACACGCTGAATTGGCTGAAGGCCGAATTTCCGCAGATGGAATTTGTTGATATTGCGGGCGCATCGATGCGCCTGCGCATGATCAAATCGCCCGAAGAAATCGCCCATATCACCAAAATGACCCGCATCGCTGATTTGGGCGGCGCGGCCTGCGTCGAGGCGATTGACGTGGGCGTTCCCGAACACGAGGTGGCGCTGCATTCGACAGCCACGATGGTGCGCGAAATTGCCAAGGTCTGGCCGCATGGCGAGCTTTTGGATACCTGGACATGGTTTCAGTCGGGCATCAATACCGATGGCGCGCATAACCCTGTCACCAGCCGCAAGATTGAACGCGGCGATATCCTGTCACTGAACTGCTTTCCCATGGTCGCGGGCTATTACGTGGCGCTAGAGCGCACTTTGTTTGCGGGCGAGGCCACGGACGAGCATATCCGCCTGTGGAACATCAACTGCGCTGTGCATGATCGCGGCAAGGAGTTGCTGGTGCCGGGCGCAAAATGCAGCGATGTCGCCAAGGAGTTGAACGCGATGTATGCCGAGGCAGGGCTGCTGCACTATCGCAGCTTTGGCTACGGCCATTCCTTTGGCGTTTTGTGCCACTATTACGGGCGCGAGGCGGGGCTGGAACTGCGCGAAGATTGCGATACCGTTCTGGAACCCGGCATGGTCGTGTCGATGGAGCCGATGATCACTGTGCCGAACCATTTGCCAGGCGCAGGCGGCTACCGCGAGCATGATATTCTGGTGATCACCGATCAGAACAATAAGGGTAACACCAATATCACCGGCTTTGCCTATGGGCCTGACCATCTGATTGTGAAAACCAAATCATAGGCCTTGCACGCCGCGCGCGCCTTGGGCAATTTGTTGGCCAAGGGGGCGCGCGCGGGGGGGGCGCGGGCGATGGTGCAGCAGGTTGAAATTGCAGTGATCGGTGCGGGCGTGATTGGCCTGTCTTGCGCATTGCGTCTGGCAGAGGCTGGGCACGAAGTGCTGCTGATTGACCCAAATGCGGCTGGGTCAGGCGCATCTTATGGCAATGCAGGCACGATTGCCGATTATGCGGTGATGCCTGTGGGAACCCCCGCCGTGCTGCGCGATTTGCCGCGCCTTTTGCTGGACAAAACCTCGCCCCTTGCCATTCGGCGGTCGGGGATCGCCGCGCTGATGCCGTGGCTGTTGCGCTTTGCCTGGCAAAGCCTGCCTGCGCAGGCGGCGCGTAATGCTGCCAGTATCGCGGCGCTTGTCGCGGATGCGGGCGCGCTGTGGCAGGACATGGCGCAGGCGGTGGGGGCGGGCGATGGTCTGCGCCACAAAGGCGCGGTTTATGTCTATGACAGCGCCAAGGGCTTTTCGGGCGCGCAGGCGGATATGGTGCAGCGCCGCGCGCTGGGGATTGCGGTTGAGATGTTGGACGCGGGCCAGCTTGCAGCGCTAGAGCCGAACCTGCCAGCCGCTGCGGGCGGTGCGTTTTTTCCAAATGCGGTGTTTTTGTCAGACCCCGGTGCGATGATGCAGGCCTTGGCTGTCGCGGTAGCGCGGGCGGGGGTGGCCCTGCACCGCGACGCCATTGCGCGGCTGGACGGCAGCGCGCGCGGCATTCATCTGACGGATGGCGCTGGCGCGCAAATACTGGCGCAAAAGGTGGTGCTGGCCGCAGGGGCCCATTCGCGGGCGCTGGCGCGTATGGCGGGGGACAGGGTGCCACTTGACACCGAACGCGGCTATCATCTGGAATGGGATATGCAAAGGCCGCTTTTGTCGCGGCCCAGTTGTGCCGTCTTGCGCGGGTTTTATATGTGCCCGATGACGGGGCGGCTGCGCGTGGTGGGCACGGTGGAACTGGGTGGTTTGACCGCGCCCATGTCGCCGCACCGTTTAGAGATGCTTGCGCAGGGCGCAAAGGCGATTTTCCCGCAGCTTGGCCCGCCTGATCGGCAGTGGATGGGGTTTCGCCCTTCGATGCCCGATTCGGTTCCTGTGATCGGGGCAGGGCGCGATGGGCGGGTGTTTCACGCCTTTGGCCATGGCCATATCGGCGTGACATTGGCCCCGATGACGGCGCAGGCGATTGCAGATGCGGTGGCGGGGCGCGATGCTGGCGCGCGCATTACCGCCTGCAGCCCGCTGCGATTTTAGTGCAGCGCCGCGTTTGCCGCCGCGCGAATGGCGCGGATATTTTCGCCATAGGGCGCAGGATCGGCGACCGAACCGCCGCGAAACACGGCCGACCCTGCAACCAGAACATCCGCCCCGGCCGCCGCCACCAGCGGGGCGGTGGTTACATCAACCCCGCCATCGATTTCAATATGGATCGGGCGATCACCAATCATCGCGCGCAATTCGCGCACTTTGGCAGACATGTCGATAAACTTTTGCCCGCCAAAGCCGGGGTTCACCGTCATCACGCAGACCAAATCGGTGATGTCCAACAGATGTTCCACCGCCGACGCGGGTGTTGCGGGGTTCAGCGCAACGCCCGCCTTCATGCCCGCCGCGCGAATGGCCTGCAGGCTGCGGTGAATATGCGGCCCCGCCTCGACATGGGCGGTCAGAATATCGGCCCCCGCCTTGGCAAATGCGTCGATAAACCCATCGACAGGGGCGATCATAATATGCACATCCATCACGGTTTTGACATGTTTGCGAAACGCCGCGACGGCGGGCGGGCCAAAAGTGATGTTGGGCACAAAATGCCCATCCATCACATCAATATGCACCCAATCCGCGCCCTGCGCCTCGATCGCCTGAATTTCGCGGCCAAAATCGGCAAAGTCCGCCGATAGGATCGAAGGGGCAATCTTGATAGAGCGGTCAAATCGCATGTCGCAAGTCCTTGGCCAAACTGCGGCACAGTCCCAGTGCCATTTCCCCTTGCATAACTGCCACCGCGCCGCGGTCAAGCCTTAAGCCACGGGCGCGGGCGCAGGCCTGCATCTTGCGCCAAGATTTGACAGGTTGGCCCATTGTGCCTAAAGTTGAGTAAGGTGGAAATTTGCCACAAAGTGAACGACTTGGGTGATCTATTTGGGTGACACGCTGATCTACCCTGTTTTGGTCTGTGGCGGCTCTGGCACGCGGTTATGGCCGCTGTCACGCAAATCTTACCCCAAACAATTTGCCGCGCTTTTGGGGGAAGAAAGCCTGTTTCAGGCCTCGGCAAAGCGGGTGCGGGGTGCAGGTTTCGCGCCGCCTTTGGTGATTACTGGTGCCGATTTTCGGTTTATCGTGATCGAGCAACTGGCGGCTGTGAGCATGCAAGCCAGCGATGTTTTGATTGAACCCAGCGCCAAAAATACGGCAGCCGCGATCTGTGCGGCGGCGCTGCATTTGCACGCGCGCGCCCCCGATGCGGTGATGCTTGTTACCCCCGCTGACCATGTGATCCCCGATGATGCGTTGTTTCGCAGCGTGGTTGCCACGGGCGTTGCTGCCGCCAAGGCAGGGCATATCGTAACCTTTGGCATTCGCCCTGATCGGGCGGAAACGGGCTATGGCTGGCTTAAGTTGACAGCCCCGCCTGATGCCGACTTTTCGCCCGTGCCGCAGCGCCTGGAATCCTTTGTTGAAAAGCCTGATCTTGCAACGGCGCAGCGGCTTTTGGCGGGGGGGATGCATTTGTGGAATGCGGGCATTTTTCTGTTTTCGCCGCAGGTCATTCTTGCAGCCTTTCAGGCCCATGCGCCGCAGATTCTGGCCCTGTGCCGCGCGGCAGTGCAAAACAGCGAACGCGATTTAGCCTTCACTCGGCTCGAGGAAAAAGCGTGGTCGCGCCTTGATGACATCTCGATTGATTATGCCGTGATGGAACGCGCCAATGAACTGATGGTTGTGCCCTATCGCGGCGCTTGGTCAGACTTGGGCGATTGGCAGGCGGTTTGGCAAGGCGGGGCACGTGATGGGGCGGGCGTTTTGGAACACGGCCCTGCCACGGCGATAGAGTGCCGCGATACCCTTCTGCATGCCACATCAGACGCGCAGGTTCTGGTGGGCATTGGTCTGCAAGATATCATCGCGGTCGCTATGCCCGATGCGGTTTTGGTCGCCCATAAATCGCGCGCGCAAGATGTCAAACAAGCGGTTGCGGCACTGCGGGCCAAGGGCAGGGCGCAGGCCGAAACCCTGCCGCGCGACTACCGTCCTTGGGGATGGTATGAAAGCCTGGTCACTGGCCCGCGCTTTCAAGTCAAACGCATAGTCGTCAACCCTCGTTCCGCGCTCAGCCTGCAAAGCCATCAGCACCGCGCCGAACACTGGATCGTGGTGCAAGGCACCGCGAAAATCACCATCGACGCCGAGGTTCGCCAAATCGGTGAAAATCAGTCGGTCTATATTCCTGTTGGCGCGGTTCACCGTCTGGAAAACCAAGGGCCGCTGCCGTTGACCCTGATCGAAGTGCAGACCGGTGGCTATCTGGGCGAAGATGATATCATCCGCTACGACGACATTTATGCCCGCAAACAGGGCGCAAAGGGATGATCGCTGCACCAAATTCCACAGGCAGGACGGGGCTGCGGCCGATTTGCCCGATGCGGCAAACCGCGTTACCCGCCCAAACCAAGCCCACCAATGGCCAGACTTTTGCATTGGAATGATAATTCCCTTGAAAAACGCAGTGGCTTGGCGCAAATGCAAGACATTCTAAACCTGCCCATGCAATAAACATGGCCTGACTGCTATTTATACCGCCAATACTACAAAATATTCTTCTTGGATTTTTCGACAGACGTTTCCCACTTTGGCCAGAGAAATGACAATCAAGGTTTTACATATTTGCGAAACCGCTATTGGTGGCGTTGCCACATATCTGAACCTACTTGCGGCCTTGCCGCCAAATGTCGCCGCGCAGCGCTTTCTTGTTCCTTCGTTCCATGCGGATAGTTTGAATAAGACTTTGGAAATCAAGGTTTTCCCTGCTCGTCGCCGTGGGTTTGCAGCGCTGTGGCAGTTGGTGTTGGCGCTTCGCCGCAGCGTCGTGCAAGATGCGCCAGACCTGATGTTCTTCCATTCGACATTTTCGCTTTTCGCATTGCTCGCGCTGCGCCTGTCGGGCAATCGCAGCCCTGCAATTTACTGCCCGCATGGCTGGGCCGCTGCCCGCTACAACGCGCAAAGCTTGAAAGGTGCGCTTGTCCGCCACATCGAAGGGCGGCTTTGCGGCCTTGCGGATATGGTGGTGAATGTCTCGCATGCAGATGCAGACCATGCGGCAAATTGGGGGTATCGCGGGCAGCAAACCGTCATCGAAAATGCGGTTTCAGACTGCGCAACCGATGCGCGCAGCGATCTTTTCGCCGATGATGCGGGCGCGCTGCATCTGCTTTTCGTGGGTCGATTCGATCGGCAAAAGGGGCTGGATATCCTGCTAGAAGCGTTTGAAAAGGCGCGGCTTCGGCGGAATGATTTGCGCCTGCATATCGTCGGCGCAAGTGTGCGCGCCGATGGCGGCGAAATCACTTTGCCGCAAGGGGCCTCGCTTTCGGGTTGGGTCAACCCAGCGCGCATTGACGATTGGTATCGGTCGGCAGATTTGTTGGTGGTGCCCTCGCGCTGGGAAGGGCTGCCTTTGGTCATCCCAGAGGCGTATCGCAATGGAACCCCCGTTTGCGTCAGCGGCCAAAGCGCAATGCCAAGCTTGGTCGCCGTGGAGGAGACGGGCTATGTATTCCAACTGGATGCAGATGCATTGGCCGACCGTTTGGCCACGCTTGACCGCGCGGCGCTGCGGGCCATGCGAGGGGGCGCGCGTGCCACGTTCGAACGGCGCTTCAGCGCGCCTCGCTTTTATGCGCAAACGACGGCGCTGTGGAAAAAACTAACAGAATGACCGATTTATCTTGGCTGCCCAATTTTTTCATTGCAGGTGCTCCTAAATCGGGCACGTCGTCGCTGCACAGCTATTTGGCCGCGCATCCCGATGCCCTTGGATCACGCGAAAAAGAAACCTACTTTTTCTGCGATCCACAAAGCCACATGTTTCGCCCCAATGCCAACGCGGCGCTAGGTTTTGATACGTGGCAAGACCAATTCGCAATTCCAAATGGGCCTGCACCGAAAGTAATTTTCGAAAGCACGCCTTCGTATCTGTATTCGCGCAGCGCCCTGATGCATATACCCAGCCTGCCCAGCCAGCCAAAGTGCCTATTTATCTTGCGCGAACCTGCAGCGCAGATCTATTCACTGTTCACTTATTTTCGCGACAATTGGACTTGGGTTCCCCAAGATATGACATTCAGCGCATTTCTCAACGCCGTTCAAAACCAAAGCGACGCATTTGGCGGTAATGAATTGGCGCAAAACGCCATCGCATATGCCCAATACATCGACTATCTTTTGCCGTGGCGCGCAACTTTGGGTGATGACCGTATAATGGTGGCAAATCTTGATGATCTTGCCGCCGATGTGCGCGGGTTTACGCAGCGTGTGGCCGTTTGGCTGGGGCTTGATCCCGATTTTTACGACACCTATTCTTTTGCTCGTGAAAACGAAACGTATTCACCGCGCAGCCGCTTATTGCACCGCGTCAACGTCGGGCTGCGCGGCGTTTTGCCAAAGGGGCAGGCCTATAACTTGCTGCGCAGCCTCTATCGGCGTGCCAACACTACGCGCCCAGTTGGCGCGACGACAGAAGATAAAATAGACATTCAAGCCCTAAGAACCCATTTTGCTGTGTCCAACAATAAACTGAAGCAGGAATTCGGAATTACCTTTAAGGATTTGAGCGGGGAGATTTTTGAATGAAACGCGCCAGCCGCCTAGAAACCGCCCGCATCTTCGCAATGGACGCCCTCATACCGCAACGGTTTGTTTTTCATCATGTTCCAAAATGTGGTGGAACTTCGGTTGGTAGGGCATTGCGCAAAAGATATATTCTTAGCCAGGCAACCGTTACCCCAGAATCAAGCTTTCGCGCATTCGAAGCTTTTACAGGGCGGACGGATTACGAACAAATGATGATTGATGTTCTGGACCTGCGCGAGCAAATGATGCTTTACCATTTATACCAAGATGTCAGATGTATATCTTTGCACGTCCGGTTTTCCGAGGCGGCATATGAAAACTTTCACAGTAAATATAAGTTCATCACAATGTTGCGCGATCCTGTGCAAAGGTTCATTTCCCACTATCACTGGAGCTATGGAAAGAAAAATGCCTTTGCACAAATAGATCAAGATTTCGAAAGTTTCTTGGACACTCCCCGTGCTGCGCGGCTTGGGGCCAATCTGGTGATGTATTTCTGCGGGCTTCGCAAAGAAGACTCAATTACCAGTGACAAAGCGATCGGTGCGGCAATTCAAAACTTAACTAAGTTCTCCGTTATCGGCGATATTTCAGACGTCAGCGGGTTTGAACATGCGCTGAAGACAGAATTGGGTGTGACGGTGCGCATCGGCCATGAAAATAAGGGAAAGCCCGCGTCGCGTCAGCAACTCGAAATGACCAATCCAAAACTTCGCACCAAGATAGAAGCGCTGTGCGCACCTGATATTGCCGTTTGGAATGCAGCACGGCAGATCGCAAAATGAATCAGTTGAAGCTGAAATTTTTCGAACATTTTGGATCGCTTAGGAGGCCCACCCAAACATCTACCCGCCAATTTCACATCTTGCTATTGAGGCGGCCATGAGCGTCCTGCGTCAAATTGGCGGCCTTGGTGCTGCCAATGTGGTTTATCTATTAAGCCAACTTGGAATTTTGTCACTTCTTTCAAAATTAAGTGATATCGAGACCGTTGCCGCATTTGGCTTTATCATGGCAGTGCTGCAGCCACTTTACACTCTTTCGCTCATGGGATTGCGCAATAATCTGGCGACTGACGCCCGGCGTGAATTTTCCTATGAAACATTTTTGACGATACGCGTTTTTATGTCGGGTGTTCTCTTTGTGACCGCTCTGGCGATTATTGCATGGGTTCAGCCGTCCTATATCGCATTAGCTATACCAGTTGCATTGATGAAAGCAGTCGAAATGCATTCAGATCTGTGCTACGGCGCTTTGCAGAGAGCGGGACGTATTAAGCCAGTCGCTCATTCCATGTTCATTCGCGGCCCCGCGGCGCTTACCCTTTTCGGCGTAGTTCTTTATAGCACAAAGGACCCGCACATCGCATTCTGGAGCCAAACGGTTGTATGGCTTTCTGTGCAACTCCTCCTCGACTATCCAAATGTGCGCTCCGCTGGTGAAACCGTCCGTTTCGACTTTGAGATAAAGCGTATTTTAGCTCTGTCAAAAAACACGGCCTTTCTTGGTCTTGGAAACTTCTTTTCGTCTTTACAAGAAAATGTACCGCGATTTTTTGTATCTTCACAGCTTGGCACTACGGCACTCGCACTGCTGACTGCCATGAGTGCGATTCAACGAGCGAGCTTGGTGCTTTTTAATACAATTGAGCAGGCAATTGGCTGGCGTCTAAGTCAGTTGTGGGTTTCAGGCAATCGAAGAAAATATTTCTACATGATTGGACGCATGTTGTTGGTCGCTGCGTCCATTGCAATTGTTGGCATAATACTCGCGAAGCTATTTGGCCATTATTTCATCGAATTGGTTTTTGGAAATAAATATTTAGCCGCGCAAGATTTGTTATTTTGGGTTTCTTGTTCGATTGGGGTGCGCATGATGACCTCTGTTTTACAAACGTCCGTTTCAGCACAAAGGCGGTTCAGAACATTCGGTACTGTTCAAATATTTATGCTGTTCGTGACATTTCCCGCCTCTTGGTACGGGATCCAACATTATGGATTGGAAGGTGTCGGTATGGCCATTCTTTTTACAAACGTTCTGCGCGCTTTGATTTTCGTCGCAATTTTGCTTCAAAGCCTAGTTAGAAATTCCGTCAAATAGCGCATCTTCCACGTCCCGTGTTATTTTCTCTACCCGCCGTTTGTCATCTATTGAAAGCAGGCCTTGCCAATATGAATTTGCTGAGGCGGCGCTGCGGTTCCAATCATGCACCTTTCCTGATTTTGGAGCAACACTTGTATCCGTTTTTATCCTGGCCAGTTCAAATTCTGTCTTGCGCGTTGGAACGAGGCCGAGGTGATCAAAAAGCGATGAATAGGTTTGACGTTCGTTTTGCATAAGCGCATCTGAAGTCACGAATCTGACACTGCTCATCGCGCCGGCGCGCAGCAACCCCAAATAGCTTAGCCGCCAAATCAAAGCGCTGGATATAACCGGGTCGTTGGAATCAGGAAGAGCGGCCTCTAGAATTGGACACGTGCCAAATCGTTTTGCCCAAATAGGATAAATTTCGGCGGCTCTTGATCTCCAACCAAGCCGCGCGTAACTGCCCGCATGCGCCATTGCGCGGCGTATTGTTACGACCACATCTACACCTAAACGCGCCACATCCGGCGCAAGAAAAATCGCATGTGGATCTTTCCAAATCAAGTTGCTTGACCAAGGTTGAAGTTGGGCCAGACGGAGGGACGCATTTGTTCGTCCGCCAAAAATGGCCCTGCGCCATGAAAACGTGTTCCGGCCGCGTTGTTGGCTTTTGAGGAAACCGAACCTCAAATTTCGAAAATCCTCCATGAGTTCAGACAGGTCGTCTTCGTCGAAGGTGCTGCTGAGCATTGGAAAGCGGCCTTCAATTTTTCGCACCCCTGTCGGCCCAACTGGTTCATATAGTGAGACAGTCCTTCTTGCGGTGGAAAGCATATTCCCGACCGGAGTTGTTGCGGTTCGCGGCGCTCCAGTTACGAGAATTAGTTTACGCGGGCTCATGACGATAAGATCCAAAATAATGGGATATGCGTGGGCATTTGCTTGGTCAGATGTTCACGCTTCTAGATTAAAGTTTTAAGCGAATGTATCAACCGAAATCTTAGATTTGACAACTTGACTTTTCTGGAATCTGCAAAAAATTGATGTGTCCAAACATTTTATGTTATGCGCCACTCTAGGTTTCCTAAGTCAAATTTGCTTCAGTCGAGTCATGTTGGTTCGGCTATCGGAAGTTGACAGCCCTGATGATATTTTGGGCGAAAGGGCAATAGAAATTTCATCAAAGCGCGGGGTAAATTTGGGTGAATTCAAAACGCTGGCATTGGTATCCATCATGTAAAGAACGAAACAGTGAGTTTTTCGGTCCATGAATCGCTATCCGCAGGTCGATCATCTATCAGACATTCTGTTCGATAAACGGGTTTGATCTTGTTTTAACTGGCCACGCTTGTTAAGATAGACCCCGTTGTGCGGATGGCGACCACTGCCTTAATTTAATCGCTCCGTCGCTGTACCTGGATTGCGAAGCCGTAGCCAAAGAGATGCTAGCCAAAGAGGGACGAGCAGAAGAACCACGCGTTGCGGAAATCCATTGTCCACACCGCCTTCGAACATAAAAATGGCGACGGCAGTTCCGATTACTGCCTGCCACGGATCATCGTGCAATTTTGAATATGCGGAATCAAACATACGCATCACTGCTCCAGAAATAGCAGCTCCAATTACTATTCCGAAATAGCCAAAGTTCACATACCACGTGCCTAGGGTTGTTACCGGCCATCCGTTGATCACTTGAGGTTGGTATATTTGCCTGAACCACTGCCCGACGGAAAAGCTTTCTTTCTCCGGAAAGATGAATCGAGGCACCCAGCTGAGCAAACCATTTATGAAGTCGCGACCTCCTCGAAAATCAAACAAATCTCCGGTATCGCGAAGAGCTAGCAAAAAGGCGTCGAGTTCTGAGAAATGAAGTGATGTTGAAATTGCCAACCATGGATTGTCAAACCCCGAAAACTCACGCGAAAGCGCTGATGCGACAAGTTCACCGCGAAGCTCTCGCAAGAATTGGAGGCAGACCATAACGAGCGTCGCGATTGCAAAGAACCGTATTGGGTGAATTTTCTTGATATAGAAATTCCACGTTAGCAAGAACACGATTACCGTTAACGCAAGGTTGTATCTGTTTCCCCATGTATAGTTGGTTGCCATGCAAGTTAGAATGACGAATGCGTATCCAATGGAAGAGTTGGAGATCTTTTTCTCTCCATTTTTTCTTTCTTTAAAGGACGTAAAGAACCCATACATAGCGAGGATTGCAGCAACAGTGGTTGCGTCACGAATGACGTAAAGCCCTTTGAATTCTTTGCCAACTTTTGTTGCATAGACAAATTCACTAAGACCACCTGATTGGAAAATGAGAAATGCTGTGCCGAAAATCGAAAAAGTGGCTGGAATGAAAATGATAAAGTTCAGACCAGAGATGCGTAAATACCGTGAACGCCTTGGCAAATTAGGAAAAATAAAACCAAATGACGAAGCCGCGGGCCCAAAACCGACGTATGCGGCCATCATTATGGTCACCCAGACTATCGCGGTCAGGTTTGCCAATAGAACCAATTGCCAAGGTGTGTCATTGAAATGGGTCTGAGGGTAGGGGACATCAAGGCCAAGAAAAAAGATAAGCTGGCGAATAACCATTTGGACAGTTAGGATAATTGCGACCGAGACAAGTGCCGCGCGCGCTTTTTTCATTCCCCAGTATCCCACCATAGAAAGCAACGTGAGATACATTAAAAGCGATAACGCAGCGAAATAGATCACGCCTGTGTTTCCTGCAAAATCAATCGGTAAATGTTTGTCAACTTTTCCAGATGTGCTGCACTTGTATTCATGTTTCGGTCGCTTTTGACCGCGTTTTTCGGCGCCATTTGTGCGGTATTAAGGGCATTGGTGAGAGCATTAATTTCAGGCCTCTCATAAATCCACCCATTTTGGCCATCGATGACAACTTCGGCTGCTGCACTCCATGCGCCAGAGATCACAGGAACGCCGCGTGCAAGCGCTTCATGCACCACCAAGCCAAAGGTTTCATACCAAAGACTCGGAAAAACTAAGGCGCGCGCCTTGCCGATCCAGTCTTGCACTTGAGCAGGGGTTTGCCATCCGGTGATGACGGCATCTGGATTGGCGGCGCGGATGGCACTTGCCTCTTCGCCATCGCCGACAAAAACTGCTTTCACACCAGCGGACTTCGCGGCCGTGGCAAACATGAGCGCGCCTTTTTCTGGGCTAAAGCGACCGACGAACAAAAACACTTCGTTCTTCGCGGCGTCGACAGGCGGCAGGTCTGCGACCGTGATCGGGTTGGGCAAGTGGTGCAGCCGTGTCGTGGCCGCTAAATAGGGTGCCATCACGCGGCGTTGCGTTTCGGAAATGTAAATAACATCCCGCAACCCGCGCGGCATTCGACCTGGGCCCAAAGTCGCCGCCTGGCGCAGAACTCGCCACGCTTTGTGCGCGGGGTGCCGCATGTCACAATTGCAGCTAAGGCAGGATAGGCTTAGCGCGGTGCGCGTGCAGATTTGCTGTTTTTGGAAATCGTAAAAGCCCCCATTTGGACAGGCCAAAAAATACTCGTGCATCGTGTAGACAGATCGCAATGGCCCATTGGTTAAGACGGGGCCAATGGCTGGGGACAGAACTTTGGCGTAGCCATGGGCGTGCAATACCGTTGTTCTGGGATCGTGACGGCGAACTTCTTCGCGCAAGCGCGCGGCGGCTGCGCGGTTCCAAATGCCTTTGCCAGCGGCCCGCAAACGGTTGGCATCGGATAGAATATCCGTTTGGCCCAGTTCGACCACACGGATTTTGGGATGAGACAGCAGCGGGTCTGGCGTGCCGCTGCCCGCAAAAAATACCACATCAATGCCCGCGTCGGCCAGCAAGACGGCGCTATCAATGGCAACCTTCGCTTGGCCGCCGTTGACGTTTGCAAAGTCGCTGACAAGTATGACACGTTCTAAAGCCACGAAAACCCTTTTGCGTGAAAGAGATTTGAATGTTCGATTGCGGTGAGTTTGCTTGCCCATCGATAGCGCATTTTGTTGGCGAGCGAAAGGCGCGATGCGTTTGGAAACGTCTGATAAAAGCCTAGACTTTGGTGCCGTTTTCGGGCGGTTGATTGGGCATTTCTTAACAGCGCGGGCCCGCCTTATCATGCCCGAACGACGCCCAACGCATTTGCCTGTTAGCCGCCAGCGAAGATGATTGTTTCGCTGCGACGGGTGGTCTAGTCTGATATCATGGCGCTCATTGGGAGAAATCGGGATGCGGTATCATTGGGCTTATTGCCGGGTCACTGTGAAGGTCCTGATGTTGACCGTTTGTTTTTCGGGGGCTGGGCTGGCGGGCTATGCGCAAGAGACCGCGCCAGAAACGCTGGGCGCAGACCAGCAATCGACACAAAAGGCCGAAAGGTCGAAAAGCCCAAACGCTGTGCTAAAGGCGCTTAGGGAAGCGAAAACTCTCGAGGAGAGGCAGGCGGCGCTCGCGGGTCTGGCCACTTTCGCCAACACGGGCGACGCGGCGGCACAGCGTATTTTGGCGCGGGAATTGATCAAAGATCAGGCTTATCCAGATGCAATCCGGGTTTTGGGCCCGTTGATTGAAACATCCGATGAAGAAGCGCTGAAACTGGCCAGCAAGGTGCTAAAGGGACAAAATGCCGATGGCGTTGATCCAGCCCTGTTGGATTTGCTGATGGAAAAGCTGGTTGCACAGGGCGATGTGGCCGCGCTGAAAAAGGTGGCTGGCCAATTCCTTGGGGGGCAAAGCGCGAAGGTTTCGGACATCGAGGTGCGCCGCCAACTGACTGCGGCGTTTGAGGCCGGGGAAACCAAATTGGGCACGATTCTGGCGGCACTGTTGCAGCGCGGGATCGGGGGGGCGGTGGATAGGGCTGCGGCCTTGGCGGTTTTGCAAAAGGCCTACGATGCAGATGAGGCGAAGGCCGCCGCGCCCTATGCCGATGCATTGGTTGCAAGCGGGACTGCGGAAAGTGGGGAAAAGGCGCTGGAAATTTATCAAGGTTTGGCCGAGGCAGAGGCATCGCCGTCGCAGCGGCGGGCAGTTGTGCGATTGATTTCTGGTCACAGTGCTGGGCAGTTTGGCGGAGGTTCCGACCCCGATGTTGCGTTAGATTTGGCCCAAAACCTGCTGGGCGGCGACGATTTCACGGCGGCACTAACCGATTTGTTGGTCGCCACATCCAAGGCAGGCGCCGCGCCAGCGCTTGTCGAAATGGTTGAGGCTGCGGCCCATAGCCAGATTGAAAACGGCGACTTTTCTAATTTAAACGCGCTGTTTGACCATTATGCCAAGCTGAAATCTGATGCGGCGCGCGCGCAGATGGATGCCCTTTACAAGGCATATCCAGACCAGCTGACCGCAGATGCGCTGCCTGTTCACTTGATATCGAAACGCATCGACGCGCTGCAAATTCCAAGCCAAGGGGCGGAATTGCTGGGTTATGTCGACATGGCAAAAACACCCAGCGCATTAGAGCGGGCGCTAAATGCCACGCGCAAGAACCAAAATGCGTTTGTCTATGTCTTGCAAAACGAGTTGAACAAAGCGCAGCTTTTCGCAGGGCCCGCGAACGGCACTTTGGACAAATCGACCCTTGCGGCCCTAACAGAGTTTTGCACGCAAAAAGGCATAACCGCCGAATGTGCGGAAGGGCCGCTGAAGCCGCGCGTCGGAATGTTGTTGGCCAAAACCTTTTCGGCGCGGCTGCAGGCAGAATAGCGGTGCGGGCACGGCCAATTTCGCCGCAGCAAAGCCGCAAAGGATTGGGAAAAGCGTTGAAAAATGCGATCCGAAACGTTTTGGATTTTCGGAAGGATTCAGGCGAAAAACTCCGAATTTCAAATCTGCATCGCTGTTAGTGATTGCTCAAATGACCGATGCCCCCTAAGTCTGACGCGACTGTGAAAGTGGGGCAACTGCACCTGATGACCACGTTAAAAGACCTTTCCAAAGCTTTGGGCATTTCCGTCACGCAAGTGTCGCGGGCGCTGAATGGCCATTCCGATGTGAACGAAACGACACGTCAGCGAGTGATGTCCGTTGCTAAGCAATTGAATTATCACCCAAATTTGTCGGCGCGAAAATTGGCGACTGGGCGGTCTGGCATTGTGGGGCTGGTTATCCCAGCGTCGCACAGTGACGCGGGCGACCATTTGTTTGTGCAAATGATCCGCGGACTTTCGGCGCGGTTTTCCCAAAACAACATCCGTTTCATTCTGCATATGGCCGACGAGAACGAAGATATGATCGACGCCTATCGCCGCTTGATCGATTCAGGTTCATTGGACGGGTTTGTGCTGACGGATGGGCTGGACAACGACCCGCGCATCGCCTTTTTGAAAAAGCGCGGCGTGCCTTTTGTGCTGCACGGGCGCAGCAAGGGGGATGCGGACTATCCGTTTTTTGACATCGACAATGTGGCCGTGGGGTATATTTTGACCCATCATTTGGCGCAGCTTGGGCATCGGCGCATCGCGTTGCTGAATGGGAAAAAGGGGCGGTCTTACTGCAGCGCGCGGGAAAGTGGCTATCTTCGGGCGCTTGCCGAATCGGGTATTGATGCTGACCCAAAGCTGATCCGCAACGGGCCGATGGAACAGGGATATGGTCTGGTTGAAACGATTTCTTTGATGAAATCGGCGCATCCACCTTCGGCCTTTATTGCGGGTAACACATGGATTGCAAAGGGAATTTATGACGGATTGGCGGCTGTTGGCGCGCGTATTCCGCAGGATGTTTCTGTCGTTGCGCATGACGATATGCTGCCGCTTTTGGCGACCAACTTGTTCGCGCCGCCGCTGACGGTAACGGAATCGCCCTTGCATGTGTCTTGGCCACCTTTGGCGGATATTTTGATCGGCGCACTTGCCGGGCAAGATATTGAATCTCTGCAAAGAATCGGCGCGCTGACCTTGATCGCGCGCAGTTCCAGCGCCCCGCCTGGCGCGACGAGCAAGCGCTAAAATTTGAGTAGTTCGAAAATTTTTATTGACGCATCGAATTTTGTGGCGCAGTTTTCCAAAACGTTTCGGATTCTGGAGAAAGCCGAAACGTAAAAGAAATCGGGGGGGGCGGCGAGAGGGCCGTCTTTGTCCTTTAGGGAGGAAATCATGAGCTTTTCATTCAAGGCCGCAGTGATGCGGTCAACGGCGGCGGCTGCTTTGATTACAGCATTCGGCGCAACCAGCGTTCTAGCAGACGAATTGTTCGTCGTCTCGGGCGCTGTGGGCAACGCAGTTGAAAACTTTGCCAAACTGGTAAAGCCTTTCGAAGAAAAAACGGGTCACAAAGTCACTCTGGTTCCGATGCCAGCATCGACCACCGACCAATTTGCACAGTATCGCCTGTGGCTGGCCGCGGGCAACGCGGATATCGACCTTTATCAAACCGACGTGATCTGGGCGCCGCAATTGGCAGACCATTTCGTTGATTTGACCGAAGCGGCCAAGGATTTGGCCCCCCAGCATTTCCCGTCGATCATTGAATCGCAAACAGTGAACGGCAAACTGGTCGCCCTGCCGATCTTTACCGATGCGCCAGCATTGTATTACCGCAAGGACCTGCTGGAAAAGCACGGTGCAAGCGTTCCGAAAACTTGGGAAGAGCTGACCACAACCGCCCAAATGATCCAAGACGCCGAACGCGCCGAAGGTAAGGCCGATCTGTGGGGCTTTGTCTGGCAGGGCAACGCCTATGAAGGGCTGACCTGCAACGCGCTGGAATGGGTCAAGTCGTTCGGCGGCGGTCAAATCGTGGAACCCGATGGCACGGTGTCGATCAACAACGAAAAGGCTGCAGCGGCAATTGACACAGTCAAAGGCTGGGTTGGCACAATCTCGCCCGATGGCGTTTTGGCCTATCAAGAGGAAGAAGCCCGCGGCGTGTGGCAAACGGGCAATGCCGTGTTCATGCGCAACTGGCCCTATGCCTATGGTCTGGGCAACGGCGACGATTCGGCTGTGAAGGGCATGTTCGACGTGGCCCCACTGCCAACGGGCGGCGGCAATGATACCTCGGCGGCAACGCTGGGTGGTTGGAATATCGCGGTGTCGAACTATTCCACCAAACAAGCAGCGGCCATTGAACTGGCGATGTATTTGGCTGGCCCAGAGGCGCAAAAGCAGCGTGCGATCAACGAATCGAACTTGCCGACCATCGTATCCTTGTATGATGACGCCGATATCGCGGCCGCTCAGCCCATCATCCCACGTTGGAAGGATGTGTTCCTGCAGGCCGTTCCGCGCCCATCTGCCCCCACCAAAGGCAAGTATAACGAGGTTTCGTCCAAGTTCTGGTCGGCTGTCCACGCCACCTTGTCGGGCAACGGCACGGCTGCCGACAATCTGGCTGTGCTGGAAGCTGACCTGAACGATTTGAAAGGTTCGGGCTGGTAATCCTCCCGGGTTCCGAACCCTACGCGGCGGGCGGCGCATTGTCGCCCGCCGTTTTACACCAAACCCAGAGGCCAGACATGAGCGATGCATCCCTTGTCCCCCCCCAAACGTCCAGCTTGCAGGCGCAACGGCAAAAAGCGGCGTTTTGGTTTTTGGCACCGATGCTGATTGCGCTGATTGTCGTCGCCGCCTGGCCGCTGATGCGCACAATCTATTTTTCGATGACCTCGACCACCCTGTCGAACCTTTATGGGGGCGAGTTTATCGGCTTTAAGAATTATCTTTCCATCCGTGTGCTGGACAGTGGCAAGGCGATTTATCGCGGCACGCTGGTTGACCCTGCGTGGTGGAACGCTGTTTGGAATACAGTCAAGTTTGCCGTGGTTTCCGTGGCCTTTGAAACGGTGCTGGGCCTGATGGTGGCGCTGGTTTTGAATGCCGAGTTTAAGGGCCGCGGGCTGGTGCGCGCCGCCGTGCTGATCCCTTGGGCAATTCCAACCATCGTTTCAGCGAAAATGTGGTCTTGGATGTTGAATGACCAATTTGGCATCATCAATGATATTTTGCTGAACATCGGCTTGATCGAGCGTAAAATCGCGTGGACGGCCAGCACCGATACCGCGATGACGGCTGTTCTAATCGTGGACATTTGGAAAACCACACCCTTTATGGCGCTGCTTATTTTGGCTGGCCTGCAAATGGTGCCGCGCGATATATACGAAGCGGCCAAACTGGACGGTATTTCGCGGATCAAAGTTTTCTTCCGCATCACCCTGCCGTTGATCCGCCCTGCACTGATGGTGGCGGTGATTTTCCGCGTGATGGATGCGCTGCGGGTTTTTGATTTGGTTTATGTGCTGACGCCCAATTCGGCTGCGACCAAAACCATGTCGGTGATCTCGCGCGAGAATATGATCGACTTTGACAAATTCGCCTATGGCGCGGCGCAGTCCACGCTGTTGTTCGCCATTTTGGCGCTGTTTGTGTCGCTGTATATTTGGCTGGGCAAAGTTGATTTGTCGGGGGGGCAGAAATGAACGCGCAAAAACTGATCGAAACCACGCTGTTTTACGCGCTGGTTGTGGTGATTGTCGTCTTTTCGGTGTTCCCGTTTTACTACGCGATTGTCACCTCTTTCGCCACGGGCACGGAAATTTTTGCGATCAACTATTTCCCCCGCAGCTTTGATTTGACGAATTACACCGCGGTTTTGAACGGGCGGAACTTTTTCCGCTCGATCCTAAACTCGGTGTTCATCGCCTCAACCACTGTGATATTTGCGCTGTTTTTGGCGGTGACGGCATCCTACGCGCTGGCGCGGGTGTCGTTTCGCGGGCGGGGCCTGCTGCTGATGACCATTCTGGCCGTGTCAATGTTTCCGCAAATCGCGGTGCTGGCGGGGTTGTTTGAACTGGTGCGCTATCTTGGCATATTCAACACGCCTTGGGCGCTGATCCTGTCTTACACCATTTTCACGCTGCCTTTTACGGTCTGGGTGCTAACCACCTTTATGCGCGATTTGCCGCAAGAGATTGAAGAGGCGGCGATTGTCGATGGGGCCAGCCCTTGGGTGATTATCACCCAAGTGTTCATGCCGCTTTTGTGGCCTGCTTTGGTGACAACGGGCCTTTTGGCCTTTATCGGCGCATGGAACGAGTTTTTGTTCGCGCTGACCTTCACCTCGTCTGAAACAACCCGCACCACGCCCGTGGCGATTGGGCTTTTGTCAGGCGCATCGCAGCAAGAAATCCCTTGGGGGCCAATCATGGCGGCATCGGTGATTGTGACCGTGCCGCTGGTGGTTTTGGTTCTGATATTCCAACGCAAAATTGTAGCTGGCCTGACCGCTGGCGGCGTGAAAGGCTGACATTATGGCAAAGATCGAACTGAAGAACCTGACCAAATCCTACGGCGCGCACCGTGTGATTAAGGGCGTGGATCTAGAGATTAAGAAGGGCGAATTTATGGTGTTTGTCGGCCCTTCGGGCTGTGGCAAATCCACCCTTCTGCGCCTGATTTCGGGGCTAGAGGATATCACCTCGGGCGATATGCTGTTTGATGGCGAAAGGGTGAACGATGTTCTGCCCTCCAAGCGCGGCATAGCGATGGTGTTCCAGTCCTATGCGCTTTATCCGCATATGACGGTTTATCAGAACATGGCCTTTGGCATGAAACTGGCCAAAGCGGGGGCGGATGCGATTAAGGCCCGCGTGACAGAGGCCGCCAAGATGCTGCAAATCGACCATCTGCTAGACCGTCTGCCCAAGCAACTGTCGGGTGGGCAGCGCCAGCGGGTCGCCATCGGCCGCGCCATCACCCGCGATCCACGCGTGTTTTTGTTCGACGAGCCTTTGTCAAACCTTGATGCGGCCCTGCGCGTGCAAACCCGCTTGGAAATTGCCAAGCTGCATCACCAGATGAACGATGTGACGATGATCTACGTCACCCACGATCAGGTTGAGGCGATGACGCTGGCCGACCGTATCGCGGTGTTGCGTGACGGCATTGTTGAACAGGTGGGCACGCCGTCTGAACTGTATGAAAGCCCCAATTCGATTTTTGTGGCAGGCTTTATCGGCAGCCCCAAGATGAACTTTTTGGGAGGCACTTTCGCCGCCGCGCAGGGATGCGCCACGCTGGGCATCCGCGCCGAACACATTGATATTGCCGCCAAAGGCAAGGGGATGTGGGAAGGCAAGGTTGTCCATACCGAAGATTTGGGGTCTGATAATTTTGTATTTGTCGATATCGGCAGCGAAGACCCCGTGATCGTGCGTATCGGCGGCAAGCTGGACACGAAACTGGGCGCAACGCTTGCGCTGGCCCCAAAAGAAAACCACCTGCACCGCTTTGACGAGGCAGGCAAACCTATTCGCAAATAAGGGCGACTTGCCCGTTTAGGAGAATGTTATGACTATTCGCGTCACTGTTTGGGGTGAAAACGTCCACGAGCATAAGAATAAAGTGGTGGCACAGGTTTACCCTGACACCATGCACGGCACCATCGCTGCGGCCCTGAATAAGGCGGGCGACATCACGGCTTCGACCGTGACTTTGCAGGACAAAGACCACGGGTTGACGGCCGAAAAGCTGGCCGCAACCGATGTGCTGATCTGGTGGGGCCATGCCGCGCATGGCGATGTCGAAGATCATATCGTTGATCGCATTTGTGATGCAGTTTGGGGCGGTATGGGGATTATTTTCCTACATTCGGCGCATTTTTCCAAACCGTTCAAACGCCTTATGGGCGCACCGTGCAACCTGACATGGCGCGAGGCAGGGGAACGTGAACGCCTGTGGATCACTTCGCGCAATCATCCCATCGCAGCGGGCCTGCCAGACCATTTTGAGCTGGAATATGAAGAAATGTATGGCGAGCCGTTTGGCGTGCCCGAGCCGATGGAAACGGTGTTTGTATCTTGGTTCCAAGGCGGCGAAGTTTTCCGCTCTGGCCTGACTTACAAACGCGGGGCAGGGAATGTGTTTTACTTCCGCCCAGGCCATGAAACCTATCCCACCTATCACGATGCCAATGTGCAGCGCGTCATCGCCAATGGCGTGCGTTGGGCGTTCAACCCCGTCGCACGGATTGCAAACCCCAATGATGCGCCAAACGTGCCCGTTGGCACCTCGCCCGAACCCATTACCGAACGCGGGCCGAAACTGCACGCGGCAGGCGAAGCGGGGCTGCGGTGATGGTTTCCCCCATTCGGTTGCTGATCCTTGGCACGGGGGGCATGGCTGCCAACCACGCCGAAAAATTCGCTGAAATAAACGGCGTGGAATTGGTCGGCGGGGTCGATACCCGCCCCGCGCAACTTGCCGCGTTTTGCGACAAGTTCGGCATTGCAAACCGCTTTGCCAGCTTGGACGAAGCGCTGGCTTGGGGCCAGTTTGATGCGGTGACCAACGTCACCCCCGATGCGGCGCACTATACCACCACCATGCCGATCTTGGCGGCGCGCAAGCATATTCTGTGTGAAAAGCCGCTGGCCACCAATGCAGCGCAGGCGCAGGACATGGCCGATGCTGCCGCAAAGGCGGGCGTGGTAAATATGGTCAACCTGTCCTACCGCAATGTTCCCGCCCTGCAACAGGCCGCAAAAATGGTGCGCGAGGGGGCTATTGGCCCGGTCCGCCATTTCGAGGCGTCTTATTTGCAAAGCTGGCTGACGCAAGCTGCATGGGGCGATTGGAAAACCGAAAGCCAATGGTTGTGGCGGCTGTCCACTGCGCATGGGTCAAAGGGGGTTTTGGGCGATGTGGGCATCCATATCCTTGATTTCACGACCTTTATTGCGGGCGATCAGGTCAGTGGTATTTCTTGCCTTTTGAAAACCTTTGACAAGGCAGAGGGCGGCAAAATTGGCGAATACACGCTGGACGCCAACGACAGCGCCACAATGCAGGTGGTTTTGGCAGGCGGGGCGATTGGCACTGTGGCCGCCACGCGCTTTGCCACGGGCCATATGAACGACCTGCGCCTTCGGATTTATGGCGACAAAGGCGGGCTTGAGGTGCGGTTTGAAGGTGCCGTTTCTGCCCTGCGCGCCTGCCTTGGCGAAGATATTTTGACAGGGGCGTGGCGCGATGTGGAATGTCCAACCCTGCCCACCATCTACGAACGCTTTGTCGCAGCGATTCGCGGCTTGGGCGCAGCAGAGCCGACCTTCGCGCGCGGCGCTGAATTGCAACGCATGTTGGACGGGGCCGAAGCCTCGGCTGCGGCGCAGGCGGCGATGATAAAGCTGTAAGCCGCGAATCCGTTTTGCAGATGCGGCGGGCGGGCGGTCCACCTGCTGCATCTGCAAAGCGCCCTATTTCTGCGCCGCAGCAAATTCCAGCGCTAAAATTTTAAGCATCCAAATTTTCTGCTCAATTTCTGGCCGCCCTGCGCGGCCATCAAACTTGCTCGCCCCGCGCTTAGCGGTTTGGCTGATGGTGCAGTGACACGGATCACAGCATTCAAAGGGGCGCATCGGGCCGGGGTTCATCCCATTTTTGCCGATGTGCGCGTTCAGACAAACCAGGCTTTGGGGCCACGCGGTGCGCTGCGGCTTCGGGCAGAAAACAGGGGATTTGACATGAAGTTGACCAGACGCGCGTTGTTGGGAACGGGTATTGCTGCGCTTGCGCTGCCAAAAATGGCCTTTGCCGAGGGTGAGACGATCAAAGTTGGGGTTCTGCATTCGCTGTCGGGCACGATGGCCATTTCCGAAACCACCTTGAAAGACACGATGCTGATGCTGATCGAACAGCAAAATGCCAAGGGCGGCCTGCTGGGCAAGCAGTTGGAAGCCGTGGTAGTTGACCCCGCCTCGGACTGGCCGCTGTTTGCTGAAAAGGCGCGCGAGTTGCTGACCGTGGACAAGGTTGACGTGATGTTTGGCTGCTGGACATCGGTGTCGCGCAAATCGGTTCTGCCCGTGATCGAAGAATTGAACGGTCTCTTGTTCTACCCCGTTCAATACGAAGGCGAAGAATCCTCGAAAAACGTGTTCTACACGGGCGCGGCGCCAAACCAACAGGCGATCCCTGCTGTGGATTATTACCTGAACGAGTTGGGCGTGACCAAATTTGCCCTGCTGGGCACCGACTATGTCTATCCGCGCACCACCAACAACATTCTCGAGGCCTATCTGATTTCCAAAGGCATCCCGAAAGAAGATATCTTTGTAAACTACACCCCATTTGGCCATTCGGACTGGTCAAAAATCGTGGGCGATGTGGTGGCACTGGGCGCAGATGGCAAAAAGGTGGGCGTGATTTCCACCATCAACGGCGATGCCAATATCGGCTTTTACAAAGAATTGGCAGCGGCTGGCGTGACGGCCGATAAGCTGCCCGTGGTTGCCTTCTCGGTCGGCGAGGAAGAGCTGTCGGGTCTGGATACTTCGAACCTAGTGGGCCATTTGGCGGCTTGGAACTATTTCATGTCGGCCGATACCCCAGAAAACGCGGCGTTCATCGCGGCGTGGAAGGCCTTTATCAAGGATGACAAGCGCGTCACCAACGACCCGATGGAGGCGCATTACATCGGCTTTAACATGTGGGTGAATGCCGTGACCGCTGCGGGCACAACGGCGGTTGATGCCGTGTCTGACGCGATGATCGGCCAGACATTCCCGAACCTGACGGGCGGTATGGCCGAGATGTTGCCAAACCACCACCTGACCAAACCCGTGCTGATCGGCGAAATTCGCGCCGATGGCCAATTCGACATTATCAGCCAAACCGACCCAGTTCCCGGCGATGCGTGGACAGATTTCTTGCCCGAATCGGCGGTGCTGGATGCCGATTGGAAAGACCTGAAATGCGGTATGTATAACACCGAAACCAAGACCTGCGTTCAGCTGACCTCGAACTACTAAGGCGCGGTTTTAACCCTGCAGAGGGGCCGCCTTGGCCCCTCTGCCCATTTTCATCGGATATGTTGATGCGCTTTGTGATCATCTGCCTTTTGGCGCTGTGTGCTGCCTTGCCGCTGCGCGCCCAAACCGCCGCCGAGATTTTGGCCAGCAATGCGGGCCTTGTCGAAAAGGCATCGCGCCAAACCATCGCCCCCGTGATCGCCGCCTTGGCCGCCAGCGCAGACCCTGCAGCGGCGGCAGTTTTGGGCGCTTGGGCCGAAAAGGGGCTGGGCATCCGCAAGGCGGACGGCGCATTCTTTTTGATTGCGGAAACAGACGGCGGTTATGCCTTGCGCGATTTGGCAGGGGCCGAGGCGGGCCGCGCGGACAAGGCCGACATTGTCCAGTTGAAACCCAACGCAGGTGTGCGCGGTATGATCGCCACGGCCTTGGTGCAATTCACCCTGTCAGACCCCGACCGCGCCAAGCGCGCGGCCGCGCTTTCATCGATCGCCAAAGACCCAAAACCCGAGGCATTGGCCCCGTTGCGCGCCGCGATTGACGGCGAAACTGATGCCGATTTGCGCGCGCAAAAGCAGCGGCTGGAACGGCTGTTGACCCTGCGATTTGACACAGACAGCGCCGCGCGGGTTGCCGCGATTGAAAGTTTTGGCGCTGATTTGGGGCTGGATTTACGTGCAGCCCTAAACCCGCTGGTGGCAACCCAGCGCGTCGCGGCCCAGACCCCGCCTCAGGCCAATATCGCGCGCACGCTTTCCATTGGCCGCGATATAACCGAATCTGATGCCTATGATCTGCTGGTGGCCGCCAACCTTGCGCCGCAACGCCTAAGCCTTGAGGCGCAGCGCGCCGCGCTGATTGCCAATGTCAAAGATGGTATGGTTGGCGGTGTGGCGGTGGCAAATCTGAACACCCAAGCCGCCCGCGATGCGGCCTATACCGCGCTAGAGGTCAGCGGCGCGGTGCCCGTTGCCGCCACCGATGACGAGGCAAAGGCCGCGCTCGCCGCTGTGCAAATCTACGAGGTTTACACCGAAGCCGATGCCAATGTGACCCTTGCTGCGCAATCGGCGCTGGCGAAAATCGGCACCAAAGTGGGGGTGATGCAGGCGGGCGATTTGGCGCTGGACGGGCTGTCGCTGGCCTCGATCTACTTTCTGGCGGCGATTGGGCTGGCCATTACTTTTGGCGTGATGGGCGTGATCAACATGGCGCATGGCGAATTTATCACCATCGGCGCCTATACGGGCTATGTCGTGCAGCTTTACGTGCCGAACTATACCGCTTCGATCCTTGTGGCGCTGCCCCTTGCCTTTGCCGTCACCTTTGCGCTGGGCGTGGCGATGGAGCGGTTGGTGATCCGCTATCTGTATAAACGCCCGCTGGAAACGCTGCTGGCCACTTTCGGCATTTCGATTGCCTTGCAGCAGATTTTGAAAAACGTCTTTGGCACGCAGGCGCGTCCGCTCACCTCGCCCGCATGGCTGGATGGGGCTTGGGTGCTGAATGATGTCGTGTCGATCAGCTATATCCGCATTGCAATTTTTGTGCTGGCCTTGCTGTTTCTGGCGTTCTTTTTGTGGCTGATGCAGCGCACTCGTTTGGGGCTAGAGGTGCGGGCCGTCACGCAAAACCGCAGCATGGCGGCCAGTATGGGCATCAACCCCGACCGCATCAATATGCTGACTTTCGGGCTGGGGTCGGGCATTGCTGGCATTGCGGGCGTGGCGATTGGCCTGTTCGCCAAGGTCACGTCCGAGCTGGGCACCGATTACATTGTGCAAAGCTTTATGACCGTGGTTGTCGGCGGCGTGGGCAATATTTGGGGCACGCTGGCGGGGGCCACGATGATTGGCGGGCTGCAAAAGGTGATCGAGTTTTTCAACCCCTCCAACACGCTTGCGGCGCAGACCTATATGATCATCTTCATCATTTTGTTTATCCAAGTGCGCCCACGCGGCATTATCGCGCTGCGCGGCCGCGCGGCAGGAGATTGACCATGCGTAGCCTGCTTTTACCGCGCCACCGCTCGGCCCTGATCTTTCTGGCCTGCCTTGCCTTGTTCACCGTGCTGGTGACGATTGCGGCGCAATTTGGCCTTGTCTCGACATCGTTTGTCAAAACACTGGGCAAAACGCTGTGCCTTGGCATCGCGGCCTTGGCGATGGATTTGGTCTGGGGCTATGCGGGTATCCTAAGCCTTGGCCACATGGCGTTTTTCGCGCTGGGCGGCTATATGATTGGTATGTGGCTGATGTATGCCCGCACCGAAGAAATCGTTATTGCATCCTTGCTGAACGGTGGTTTGCCCGCCACCCCTGAAGAGCTGCAGCAAGGTATTGCCACGCAGATTTTCGGGGTGGTTGGCGCATCGGATTTGCCGGCGATTTGGGGCTTTGCCCACAGCTTGCCGCTGCAACTGGCGCTGGTGGTGGTTCTGCCGGGGCTGATCGCGCTGGCCTTTGGATGGCTGGCGTTTCGCAGCCGCGTGACGGGGGTTTATCTGTCGATCCTGACCCAAGCGATGACGCTGGCGCTGGCGCTATATCTGTTTCAAAACGACAGCGGGCTGCGCGGCAACAACGGTCTGTCGGGGCTGCAAAACATTCCCGGTCTGGGGGCTGTAGGGCAAGATGCGGTAAGCCTTTGGTTTTTCTGGGCCTCGGCCTTGGGGCTGGCGCTGGCCTATATTGGCCTGCACGCGATTGTGTCGGGCAAGTTCGGATCAGTGATCCGCGCGATCCGCGACGATGAAAGCCGCGTGCGGTTTTTGGGCTATTCGGTCGAAGGGTATAAGCTGTTCGTTTTTGCCCTAACGGCGGTGATCACGGCGCTGGCGGGGGCGCTGTATTACCCGCAGGCGGGCATCATCAACCCTGCCGAACTTGCGCCCATTGCCTCGATCTATCTGGCGGTTTGGGTGGCCATCGGCGGGCGCGGGCGGCTTTATGGCGCGGTGATTGGCGCGGCCCTTGTCTCGCTGCTGTCCAGTTGGTTTACGGGCGGGCGGGTGCCGTCGATCCCGCTGGGATTTGGCACGATCAATTGGGTGGACTGGTGGCAAGTGCTGCTGGGTCTGGCCTTTGTGGCCGTGACATTGCTTGCGCCAAAGGGCATTGGCGGGCTGTTTGACCGCTTTGCAGGCATCGCATCGCCCGACAGAAAAGGCGCAGCGCTGGGGCCAGATGATGGGGCCTTGCAGGAAAAAGAGGCCCAGCTATGAGCGCGCTTTTGGAAGTGTCGGGTGTTAGTGTCAGCTTTGACGGGTTTCGCGCGATCAACAACTTGACCTTTTCCATTGCAACGGCCGAATTGCGCGCCATCATCGGCCCCAACGGCGCAGGCAAAAGCACCTTTATGGATATTGTCACAGGCAAAACGCGCCCCGACAGTGGCAGCGTGACCTTTGGCGAAAAGTCGATGTCCCTGCTTAAACTCTCTGAAGCGCAGATTGCCCGCGCGGGTATTGGCCGCAAGTTTCAACGCCCGACCGTGTTCGAGGATCAAACTGTTGCAGAAAATCTAACCCTTGCACTACGGGCGGCGCGCAGCCCGTGGCGCGTGCTGGTCTGGCGCAGCACAGCGGGCGATCTTGCCCGCATCGACGATTTGGCGGCGCAGGTGGGGCTGCAAGCGCATCTGCTGCGCAAGGCGGGCGAGCTAAGCCACGGCCAAAAACAATGGCTGGAAATTGCGATGCTGCTGGCGCAAGAGCCGCGGCTGCTGCTGGTGGATGAACCTGCCGCGGGCATGACCTTGGCCGAGCGGGAACGCACCACCCAGCTTTTGACCGACATCGCCAAAACCCGCGCCGTGGTGGTGGTGGAACATGACATGGATTTCGTGCGCCGTCTGAACTGCCGCGTCACCGTGTTGCACGAAGGCGCGGTTTTGGCCGAAGGCAGCCTTGACCATGTGACAAAAAACCAAAGCGTCATCGACGTGTATCTGGGGCGGGGATGATGATTAAAACCCAAAGTCTAACATTGCATTACGGCGGCAGCCAGATTTTGCACGGCATTGATTTTGCGGCCAAAGCGGGCGAGGTGACGTGCATCATGGGCACCAATGGCGTGGGCAAAACCAGTTTTCTAAAGGCGCTGGCGGGCACGCATCCGCGATCTGGCGGCACAGTGGACCTGGCGGGCGAAAGCCTTGGCCGACTGCCTGCGCAAGATATGGCGCGGCGCGGCTTGGCCGTGGTGCCACAGGGGCGAATGATTTTTCCGCTGCTCTCAGTGCGCGAAAATCTGGAAACCGCCTTTGCGCTGCTGCCCAAATCGCAGCACAAAATCCCGCAGGAAATCTATGACTTATTTCCCGTTCTGCGCGATATGACAGCGCGGCGCGGCGGGGATTTATCGGGCGGGCAGCAACAGCAATTGGCCATCGCGCGGGCAATGATCATGCAGCCAAAGGTTCTGCTGCTGGACGAGCCGACCGAAGGTATTCAGCCCAATATCATCCAGCAAATTGGCCGTGTGATCTCCTATCTCAAAGGCAAGGGCGACATGGCGATCATTCTGGTCGAGCAATATTTCGACTTTGCCTATGATCTGGCGGATGAGTTTTACGTGCTACGGCGCGGGGCGGTGTCGACCTCGGGGCCAAAGTCCAGCTTTGAGAAATCGGCCCTGCGCGCGGAAGTGTCGGTTTAACCCGCGCCGCCCACAGGCGCGATGGCAGCCGTTTTCGGCAGCGCCTCAGGGCGCGGGCCTTGATCGGTATATGGGAAGGGGGGCGGCTGATGCCACCCAGGCTGGCGAAATGTTATGGCTGCTTAGGGCGGCTCTGCACCTGCCTAAACCCCGTAATAGCCCCGATACCACGCGACAAATTTTGCAACCCCCGTCTCGATGGGGGTGCTGGGCACAAAACCCGTCAGCGCGCGCAGCAAACTGACATCGGCCCAGGTGGCGGGCACGTCGCCCGGTTGCAGCGGCAGCAAATTGCGCTGCGCCACCTGGCCCGTGGCCCGTTCAATCGCGGTGATGAAATCATCCAGCGCCATCGCTTCGGAATTGCCGATATTGACCACCCGCCATGGCGCAACGGGCGAAAGACTGTCTGGCGCGGCAATCTGCGCGCCCTTGATCGGCTGTGGCGGCGCGTCGATCAGTCGCCGCACCCCCTCAATCAGATCGTCGATATAGGTGAAGTCGCGCTTCATCTGGCCAAAATTGTAAACGTCAATCGGATGGCCCTGCAAAATGGCCTTGGTGAATTTGAACAGCGCCATGTCAGGGCGCCCCCACGGGCCATAGACTGTGAAAAACCGAAACATCGTGATCGGCAAATCATGCAGATGCGCGTAGGACTGGGCCATCGCCTCGCAGGCCTTTTTGGTGGCGGCATAGAACGACATCTGATGGTCGGCGCGGTCAATCTCGCGGTAGGGCATCGCCGTATTCGCCCCATAGACAGACGAGGTCGAGGCCATCAACATATGGCGCGGCGGGTGGGCGCGCGCGGCCTCTAGCATTTCAAAACTGCCCGAAATATTGCTGTCCAAATAGGCGCGCGGGTTTTCCAGTGACCAGCGCACCCCCGCTTGTGCCGCCAAATGCACCACCACATCAGGGCGGGTCTGGGCAAACAGATCCAGCATCGCGCCTTTGGTTTCCACGCTGAATTTGTGCATCTGAAACTTAGGATCGGCGCGCAAAATATCAAAGCGGGCTTGCTTTAGGGTCACATCGTAATAGTCGGAAAAATTATCCACCCCGACGACAGAAAACCCATCGGCCAAAAGACGTTGGCAAAGGTGAAAGCCAATAAACCCCGCAGCCCCCGTAATCAGCGCTGTCTGCATCCTTGTGTTCCATCCTATCGCAATCCGTCTGGTATGACACAGTTTTCAAGCCAGCGCGATAGGCAGCCCCTTTTCTACGCAGAAAATGCCCAGCAAAAAGCCCGCTGAAAAGCGGGCTATAGTGCAGAGCGTAAAAAGTTTGGTGGAGCCAGGGAGGATCGAACTCCCGACCTCTTGAATGCCATTCAAGCGCTCTCCCATCTGAGCTATGACCCCATGCCATCAGCCGTTGGGCGCGGCTGCGTGGGCGCTGTTTAGGGTAGGGCGGGGCGGGGTGCAAGGGTAAAAATGCACGTTACCGCCGCCAGTCACCCCAAATTACAGCTCTTCCTCGTCGCCCGCGACATCGGCCAGATCGTCCAGCGAAACGGTGTCATCTGCGTCTTCTTCCAGCAGCTCATCGTCCAGTTCCGCATCATCGGCCACGCCTTCGACCAAGAGATCATCGCCTTCCAGATCGTCAACCAGATTGATGTCTTCGTCTTTTTCGGGCTGCACGCGCGCAATCACCGATGCGGCCATTTTGCGGCGCGCACTTTCGATATCGACAATCTCGCCCGTGTAGGGGCTGACGATTGGGGTCTTGTTCAAATCGTAAAAGCGCTTTCCCGTGGTGGGGCAAACCCGCTTTGTTCCCCATTCTGCCAATGGCATGGTGTATTCCTTTGACTAAGGTCAGATCAGCAGGGCCAAATCATGCGCAGCCCTGCGCGGCAATAGCGCCGATTGCCACAGTGCGGCGCGGCTGTCAAAGGGTTTTCGCATCGCTTTGGCGGGGATTTGCGCAGCCGCCTTGCAGCGCTCGCTCCATCGCCCTATTCTGCATCTTCCATGCCCGAAACCATTGGCCAGCCCCCGATTGAGATTACCCTGCGCCGCAGCGCGCGGGCGCGGCGGTTTTCGCTGCGCGTGGGGCAGGGCGATGGGCGGGTGACGCTTTCGCTGCCCCTGCGCGCCCGCGAAGCAGAAGCGATGGATTTTGCCCGCGCGCATGAAGGATGGATACGAAACGCCCTTGCCAAAGTGCCCGCAAGCCCCAGTTTGGCGCTGGGCGGGCAGATCATGGTCGAAGGCACGGCGTTGACCATAGCGCAGGGCGCGGGCCGCGCGGTGCGCATCGAAGAGGGGCGGTTGATTGTGCCCGCCGAACCTGCGCGCATCCCCGCCAAAATCGCAGCTTATCTGAAGGTGCGCGCGCGGGATCGGCTGGCCACGGCGTCCGATTTCTATGCCGCGCAACTGGGCCGCCGTGTCACGCAGATATCCCTGCGCGACACCCGCTCGCGCTGGGGGTCTTGCAGCCCCGAAGGTGCGCTGATGTATAACTGGCGGCTGATCATGGCCCCCCCCGCAGTGCTGGATTATGTCGCCGCCCACGAGGTGGCGCATTTGGTTGAGATGAACCATTCACCCGCCTTTTGGGCTGTGGTAACCCGCCTTTACCCGCATTGGCAGGTGCAGCGCGATTGGCTAAAACGCCACGGCGGCGCGCTGCAGGCAGTGCGGTTTGACGCAGTCTAACCCATAGACCGCAGCCGCCCCATTGACCGCAACCCTGCCCTTGTGAAAGGCTGGCGCTATGCCGCTAAAACCCCGCCTTGCCGACCCGAACGCCGCCGCGCATGAGCGCGTCTATAAATCCTTGCGTGTGGCGGTGATGCATGGCGAGATGTCCCCTGGACAGGCCTTAACCATTCGCGGCATTGCCGCGCAATTCGCCGTTTCCATGACCCCCGCGCGCGAGGCGGTGCGCAGGCTGGCGGCGGAAGGGGCGTTTACAATGTCGGCTTCTGGCCGCGTTTCGACCCCGATGCTCGCCCCCGAACGGATCGAGGAATTGGCCGCCGTGCGCGCTTTGCTAGAACCTGAAATGGCCTCGCGCGCGCTGCCCCGCGCGCATTTCGCGCTGATCGACCGTCTTGCCGCCATCAACGCGCTGAACCAAGAAGCGGTGATCAAGCAAGATGCCGTGGCCTATGTGCGCAGCAATTTGGAATTTCACCGCACGCTCTATTTGCGCGCGCAAACCCCTGCCATGCTGGCCATGATCGAAACCGTTTGGCTGCAGCTTGGCCCCACCATGCGCGAGATGTATCAGAAAATCAGACGGCGCGAGATGCCGCAGCATCACCGCTTGATCCTTGCCGCGCTGCGGGCGGGCGACGAGCCTGGCCTGCGATTGGCCGTGCGCACCGATGTCACGCAAGGCTTGCGGCATCTCATCTCGTAGCTGGCGCGACGGAACTTTGCATTTGGGGCGTTGGTATCGCAAACCCAGACAAAAAAGGACAGATCATGACCCCTTACGACCGCCGCCAAGTTCTGAAAACCCTTGCCCTTGCCCCTGTGATGGGCGTTCTGCCCAGCCTGCTAAAGGCCGAGGCTGCGGGCGCGGGCCTGATCGCGGCGAATGTCTGCATGCTGTCGAAAGAAGTGACAGAGGGGCCGTTCTACGTTGACCCCAAACTGATACGCGCCGATATCACCGAAGGGGTGGCTGGCACGCCGTTGGCGCTGCGCTTGCAGGTGGTGAATGCCGACTGCACCCCAATTGTGGGCGCGCGGGTGGATCTGTGGCATTGCGATGCAGCGGGAAGTTATTCTGGCGTGCAGAATCTTGGCGGCGGGGCTGATACCACGGGCCAGACCTTTCTGCGCGGCACGCAGATGACCGATGCCTTGGGCGTTGCCGCGTTCCAAACCATTTATCCGGGATGGTATCAAGGGCGCACCGTGCATATGCATTACAAGGTGATTTTGGATGACAGCGCCGTTCTCACCAGCCAAATCTTTTTTGACGAAGCGATAAGCGACACCGTCTATGCCCAAGATGCGGCCTACGGCGGGCGCGGACAACGGGGCAGTTTGAACGCCACTGACGCCATCGCGCAGCAGGCGGGCGAGGGGGCGATGTGTGAAGTTTCTAGCCAAGGCGCGGCAATGGTCGCCTCTTTGGTGGTGGGGGTAAACCCGGATGCAAGCACGGGCGGGCTTTGGAAATCCATCTTCGGATAAAGCGCTGTCTTCCGCTTGCAGCAGGCGGGGCTTTCGGCCATTGTTGCGCAAATCGCAACAAAGGTAAAAGGATGTGGCCCGCGTGGGCTGCGCATCCAGCACAGGAACCCCGATGTTCAAAATCGCCAGCGGTCTAAGTTACTACCGCTTTTTCAAACGGTTACATGAGAACTTTCTGTTTGATTGGTATATGGAGGTGGGCTGCCGCGCGGGGTTATCTTTTGCCCCCGTGCGCAGCAAAACCATTGCCGTTGACCCGTTTTTTCGCGCCGAAGTGAATATCATTGGGGCAAAACCACAACTGCATGTTTTTCAGCAAACCAGCGACGACTTTTTCAACTCGGGGTTTTTGGCGCGCAATAAGATCAAACTATCGGTCAGCTTTTTGGATGGGATGCACCTGATCGAATTTCTGTTGCGCGACTTTATCGCTACCGAACGCGCCAGCGATGCCAAGGGCGTGATTTTGATGCATGATACTGCCCCCCGCGATGCCATCATGACGATGCGTGACTTTCGCGGCCTTCCCGAAACCCATCGGTTTTGGACGGGGGATGTGTGGAAAATATGGCCGATTTTGCAACAATACCGCCCAGATTTGACATTGCACATGCTGGATTGCCGCCCCACGGGTCTGATGCTGGTGACGGGTCTAAACCCGAAAAGCCGTGTTCTGTCAGACAATTACGACAAGATCATTGCGCAGTGGCAAGAGGTGACGTTGCAAGATTACGGCCCCGAACGATTTGCGGGCGCATTTGATTTCACCAGCGCGCTGCAGGTCACCCAATCGGTGTTCCCGATGTTCGAAAAGGTGCGACTGCGCGGCGAGGGGCCTGTCCGCGCCTTTGCCAGCCCATAAGGCCTATTGCGGTGCGCAAGGCGGGCCTGCGCACCGCTCGCTTTAGGCGTGGATCGCACCATCGCCGCAGGCGAGCGCGGCCTCGCGCACGGCCTCGCTATAGGTGGGGTGGGCGTGGCAAGTCAGGGCAAGGTCCTGGGCCGATGCGCCAAACTCCATCGCGACGCAAATCTCGTGGATCAGATCGCCCGCGGCGGGGCCGATGATATGCGCGCCAAGGATGCGGTCGGTGGCGGCATCGGCCAAAATCTTAACAAAACCATCGGCTTGGAAGATGGCCTTGGCGCGGGCATTGCCCATGAAGGGGAATTTGCCAACCTTATAGGCGCGGTTTTGTTCCTTGAGCTGCTCTTCCGTGGCCCCAACACTGGCAACTTCGGGGGTGGTATAGACGACGCCGGGGATCACGCCGTAATTCACATGGCCCGATTTGCCTGCCATAATCTCCGCCAGCGCCATGCCTTCATCTTCGGCTTTGTGCGCCAGCATGGGGCCGACAATCGCATCGCCGATGGCGTATAAGCCGTTGATATTGGTGCGGAAATACCCGTCGGTTTTGATCTGGCCGCGGGGGAGCATTTCGACGCCCAAGGCTTCTAGGCCTAGGCCAGCGGTGTAGGGGGTGCGGCCCGTGGCGAGCAGAACGGTATTTGCCGAGAGGGTGGTTTCGCTATCATCCTTGCGCAGTTTGTAGGTGACAGTTGCGCCAGATTTGGCGGGTTTGGCGGATTGGACGGCCGCGCCAAGGATGAACTTAATCCCTTGTTTTGTCAGTATTTTCTGGAAGGATTTGGCAACTTCGGCGTCCATGCCGGGGGTGATGGTGTCAAGGTATTCGATGACAGTCACCTCGGCCCCAAGGCGGGCGTAGACGCTGCCCATTTCAAGCCCGATCACGCCTGCGCCAATGACGATGAGGGATTTGGGAATGGCGTTTAGAGTCAATGCGCCCGTGGAGGTGACGATGGTTTTTTCATCAATATCAACACCTTGCAGGGTAGCAGGGGTAGAGCCTGTGGCGATGACGATGTGTTTGGCGGTGTGGATGTCATCGCCCACTTTGACTTGGCCAGCGGCGGGGATGGAGGCCCAGCCTTTGATCCATGTGATTTTGTTTTTCTTCAGCAGGAACTCGATGCCCTTGGTGTTGCCGTTCACCACATCCTGTTTATAGGCCTGCATCTTGGCCCAATCCACCGATGGTGCGCCGCCCATCAGGCCCATTTTCTCAAAGTTTTCATGCACTTCGTGCAAGGAATGGGTGGCGTGAAGCAGCGCCTTGGACGGGATGCAGCCCACGTTCAGACAGGTGCCGCCAAGGGTTTCGCGCCCCTCTACCACGGCGACTTTTAGCCCCAGTTGGGCGGCGCGGATGGCGCAGACATAGCCGCCTGGGCCAGCGCCGATAATGATGGTGTCAAACTGGGCCATGGTGTTTCCTTATGTCTGGTTTGCGTATGGTCTGCGTATGGTTTGCGTATGGCATCCGTCCCGACAGGGAGCGTTCGGTGGGTTAAGCTGGGGGCCAGCCCCCAAGCAGGTGAGCGTGCTCACCTGCCTCCCCCGGGATATTTGTGAAAAGAAGAATTAGATCAGGGCGGCGAGGAGCATGGTGAGGGTGGCGAGGAAGCCCACGAACCAGATGGCAGAGCGCCATGGTCGCCAGCCGAAATAGTAGGCAGGCAGGTAAAGGATGCGGGCGGCGAGGTAGGTGTAGGCGGCGAATTGGGTGATGGGGGTGGATTGGCCCGCGAGGGTGACGACGAGGACGGCGATGGTGAAGAGGATCAGCCCTTCGAAATGGTTGTTCAGGGCGCGTTGCAGGCGGGCGGTTTTGATCGACATTTGCCGCGAGGGGGGGCGGTCGCGGGCAGAGGAGGTGTAGCCCACGCCCACCTCGATATTCGCGGGGATGGCGTAGAGCGCGAATTGCACGGCCTGGAGGAGGGCTGCGAGGGTGAGGGAGAGGAGTTCGGGGGTCATTAGCGTTTAGCAATAAATTTTGGGATTAAAGATTGCGGGTCATGCATGTGTTTTGTTGAAAAATCACATTCTGGATTATTGCAAGTATACTTCCATTCCTCGACCCCATAATTGGACAATCCGCCAAACACTAAACCCCGCTTCTCTGTTAAGTCTAAGCGACCTGTTCGGCACTTTGGGCAAACTTCGCCGTTAACCAATACGTTCAACTTAGTCTCTAAGTCTCCTACTTTTATCTTAGCTTCGGCGAGCGCAAGTTGAGTGTCCGCAAGCGCGCTAGTCAAATCGGCAAGCTTCAGCTTGTAGGTGGCCTCGTCAAGCGAGCGGTCAATCGACCTCAGTTCTTTTGCAATATCGATCGCAATTTTCGCCGCTGAGAGACCACCAATAATGTCCATTTCCCTGCCTCACAAATCCATCAACAACCGCCGTGGATCCTCTAGCGCCTCTTTCACGCGGACGAGGAAGGTGACCGCGCCTTTGCCGTCCACGATGCGGTGATCGTAGGACAGGGCCAGATACATCATCGGGCGGATGGTGATTTGGCCTGCGACCACGACGGGGCGGTCTTGGATTTTGTGCATGCCCAGAATGCCCGATTGTGGGGGGTTCAGGATGGGGGACGACATCAAGCTGCCGTAAACGCCGCCGTTCGAGATGGTAAAGCTGCCGCCCTGCATTTCGGCCATCGACAGTTTGCCATCGCGGGCGCGCAGGCCCAGTTCGGCGATTTTCTTTTCAATCGCGGCAAAGCCCATCTGGTCGGCATCGCGCAGCACGGGCACGACAAGGCCCGAAGGGGTGCCCACCGCCACGCCCATATGGACGTAGTTTTTGTAGACGACATCTTGGCCGTCAATTTCGGCGTTCACTTCGGGGATTTCTTTCAGGGCGTGGGTGCAGGCCTTTACGAAAAAGGACATAAAGCCCAGTTTCACGCCGTGTTTCTTCTCGAACACGTCTTTGTATTCATTGCGCAGGGCCATGATGGCGGACATGTCGACCTCGTTATACGTGGTCAGCATGGCGGCGGTGTTTTGGGCGTCTTTCAGGCGGCGGGCGATAGTGGCGCGTAGGCGGGTCATCTTTACCCGTTCCTCGCGCGCGGCGTCATCGGCGGCCACGGGGCCGCGAGGAATGGCGACTGGAGCGGGGGCTGCCGAGACGGCGGCTGCGGCGGCGGCCACGTCTTCTTTCATCACGCGCCCGTCACGGCCTGTGCCTGTGACTTGGGCGGGGGTAAGGCCAGCCTCGGCCATGGCCTTTTTCGCGGCGGGGGCGTTTTCGACGTCCTTTGCGGCGGGGGCGGCTGGCGCGGGGGCGGGGGCTGCTGCCACGGGCGCGGGGGCAGCAGCGACGGAGCCTGCGGCCCCAGCCGTTACCACAGCGAGGCGGGCGTTGGCGGCGACTGTGCTGCCTTCGGGCGCGATGATTTCGGCGAGGATGCCTGCGGCGGGGCTTGGCACCTCGACCGAGACTTTGTCGGTTTCAAGCTCGCACAGCATTTCGTCTTGCTTGACCACATCGCCCACCTTTTTGAACCAAGTGGATACGGTGGCTTCGGATACGGATTCGCCCAAGGCGGGAACCATTACGTCGGTCATTTCTTCTCTCCTTATCAGGCGTTAGTTGCTCAGGCCAAGGGCGGCGCTGACGAGTGCGGTTTGTTCGGCTTTGTGTTTGGAGGCAAGGCCCGTGGCGGGAGAGGCCGAGGCGGCGCGGCCCGCATAACGCGCGCGGGTGTTTTTCGCGCCCACGGCCAAAAGGATTGCCTCGATTTCGGGTTCCATGTGGAACCACGCGCCCATGTTCTTGGGTTCCTCTTGGCACCAGACAAACTCCGCCCCCTTAAAGCGGGCGAGTTCGATCTTAAGGGGTTCGGTCGGCACGGGGTAAAGCTGTTCGACGCGCAGAAGGTAGACATCGTCCAGCCCCTTGGCATCGCGTTCGGCGAGCAGGTCGAAGTAGACTTTGCCCGAGCACATCACAACGCGCTTGATCTTATCATCGGATTTCAGTTTGGTCGTGGAAATGCCCTTTTCGGCATCGTCCCACAGCAGGCGGTGGAAGGTGCTGCCATTGGTGAAATCTTCGGCCGCGCTGACGCACATCGGGTGGCGCAGCAGGGATTTCGGCGTCATCAGGATCAGCGGTTTGCGGAAATCGCGGTGCAACTGGCGGCGCAGGATGTGGAAGTAGTTGGCGGGGGTTGTGACATTGGCCACGATCCAATTGTCATGCGCGGACATTTGCAAGAACCGCTCGACGCGGCCAGAGGAATGTTCGGGGCCTTGGCCTTCGAACCCGTGCGGCAGCAGGCAGACAAGGCCCGACATGCGCAGCCATTTGCTTTCGCCCGAGTTGATGAACTGGTCGAACATGATCTGCGCGCCGTTGGCGAAATCGCCAAACTGCGCCTCCCACAGGGTCAGCGCGTTGGGTTCGGACAGCGAATAGCCGTATTCAAAGCCCAGAACCGCGTATTCCGACAGCATGGAATCGATCACTTCGTAGCGGGCCTGTCCTGCGCGGATGTGGTTTAGCGGGTAGTGGCGTTCTTCGGTGGTCTGGTTGACCCAGCCCGAATGGCGCTGGCTAAACGTGCCGCGGGTGCAGTCTTGGCCCGCAAGGCGCACGGGGAAACCTTCGACGGCAAGGCTGCCAAAGGCCAGCGCCTCGGCAGTGGCCCAATCAAAGGCCTTACCGCTGGCGAACATTTCCTTTTTCGCATCCAACTGGCGGGCGACGGTTTTGTGCAGATCAAAGCCTTCGGGCACGCGGGTCAGCGCTGCGCCGATTTCAGCCATGGTTTCGGGTTTGATCCAGGTTTCGCCGCGCTGGTAATTGTCCAAATCCTTGGTGGTCAGCGATTTCCAGCGGCCATCCAGCCAGTCGGCCTTGTTGGGTTTATAGTCGCGCCCCGCCTCAAACTCGGCGTTCAACTTGGCTTGGAAGGCGGCTTTCATATCCTCGATCTCGCCTTCGGGGATCAGGCCGTCTTTGACAAGGCGTTCGGTGTAAAGTTGCAGCGTGGTCTTTTGCTTGCGGATGGTTTGATACATCGCGGGGTTGGTGAACATCGGCTCGTCGCCTTCGTTATGACCAAAGCGGCGATAGCAGAAAATGTCCAGAACCACGTCTTTGTGGAAGGTTTGGCGGAACTCGGTCGCCACTTTGGCGGCGTGAACAACAGCTTCGGGATCATCGCCATTCACGTGGAAAATCGGCGCTTCGACCATCAGCGCGATGTCGGTGGGGTAGGGCGATGAGCGCGAGAAGGACGGCGCGGTGGTAAAACCGATCTGGTTGTTCACGATGATATGAATCGTTCCGCCTGTGCGGTGGCCTTTCAGGCCTGACAGGCCAAAACATTCGGCCACAACGCCTTGGCCCGCAAAGGCGGCATCGCCGTGCAAGAGAACGGGCATGACTTTGGTGCGGTCGGTGTCACCCAACTGGTCTTGTTTGGCGCGCACTTTGCCAATGACAACGGGGTTCACCGCCTCGAGGTGAGAGGGGTTCGCGGTGAGCGACAGGTGCACTTCGTTGCCGTCAAAGCTGCGGTCGCTGGATGCGCCAAGGTGGTATTTCACATCGCCCGACCCGTCGATATCTTCGGGTTTATAGCTGCCGCCCTGAAACTCGTTAAAGATCGCGCGGTAGGGTTTTTGCATCACGTTGGCCAGCACGTTCAGGCGGCCACGGTGCGGCATACCGACGATAATCTCTTTCACGCCCATAGCGCCGCCGCGTTTGATGATTGCTTCCATCGCGGGGATCAGCGCCTCGGCCCCGTCAAGGCCGAAACGTTTGGTGCCTGTGTATTTGACGTGCAGGAATTTCTCATACCCCTCCGCCTCGACCAGTTTGTTCAAAATGGCGCGGCGGCCTTCGCGGGTGAATTGAATTTCTTTGCCGTAGCCTTCGATCCGCTCTTTCAGCCAAGCGGCTTGGGCGGCATCCGAGATGTGCATGTATTGCAGGGCAAAGGTGCCGCAATAGGTGCGTTTCACAATGTCGATGATCTGGCGCATCGAGGCGTGGGTCAGGCCTAGCACATTGTCGATGAAAATCGGGCGGTCCATGTCGGCTTCGGTAAAGCCATAGGAGGCGGGGTCGAGTTCGGGGTGGTTGCCACGCTCGGTCATGCCCAGCGGGTCAAGATCGGCGGCAAGGTGGCCACGGATGCGATAGGCGCGGATGATCATAATGGCGCGGATAGAATCCAGCACAGCGCGCTGCACCTGTTCATCGGTCAGCTGAACGCCTTTGGCAGCGGCGGCTTCCACAATCTTTTTGCCTGCGCCTTTGGCATCGGGCGCAGCGGGCCATTCGCCCGTCAGCGCGCCCATAGTGTCGCCCGTGGGCTGCGGCGGCCAATCGGCGCGCGCCCATGACGGGCCTTGCGCCTGCGCGCGCAGGGCGGCGGCAGGTTCATTGAGTTCGGCAAAAAACGCCGCCCATGCGGCATCGACCGATGACGGATCAGCGGCAAAGCGCGCGGCCATTTGGTCGATGTAATCGGCATTCGCCCCATCAAGGAAAGAGGCGGCGCGGAATTGGGCGTTGGGGGTTGCTTCGGTCATGATGATGCCTCGGTTGGGTTGGGGCCGAATTGGTTGGTGCCGGGTTGGGAGGGAAGCAGGCATGTCGCCAATGCGATGAAAAACAGGAAGATTGGCGCTGTGAAGGCGAAGATGCTGCCTACATATATCATGGCCGCTCCCAAGAGTTTGAACGCTATAGAGGCGCTGCAAGACTGATGAGAGCCGCAAAAACCAAGTGACGCGAATGCGACGAAACCTGCTGAGAAAAGCCAAAAAGCCCAGCGAAGTGAATTGCCGGGGCGGCCAGTGTCATGAAGTCGGCGGATCATCTGTGGCCAAAGAGGAAAAAGCAAAATGGCGAGCAGAGCCATGTTGTCGACGACATCAGGAACGATTCCGCGCAGTGTGGTTTCGAGGCGATCATTGAGTAGCAAGGTGACTGCGACTGCAAATAATAGGTATGGAAAAGCGAACATCAGAAAATTCGCTCTGTCCAATCGCCCTTTTGTCGAGAGCGCGCCTAATATGATTTTTCGATCAATCACGCTTGTGGCCCGATATTGTGGTCATGCAATCAGCCCTTGATCGCCTTCATCACCGCCTCGCCCAGACCTGCGGGGCTGTCGGCCACCACGATGCCTGCGCGTTTCATGGCTTCGATCTTGGACTCCGCATCGCCCTTGCCGCCCGATACAATCGCGCCAGCGTGGCCCATGCGGCGGCCTGCGGGGGCGGTGCGGCCTGCGATAAAGCCTGCGGTGGGTTTCCAGCGGCCGCGCTTTTTCTCATCCGCCAAGAACTGCGCTGCGTCTTCCTCGGCGCTGCCGCCGATCTCGCCGATCATGATGATGGATTTGGTTTCGGGGTCGGCCAAGAACATTTCTAAAACGTCGATATGTTCGGTGCCCTTGATCGGATCGCCGCCGATGCCGACAGCGGTGGATTGGCCAAGGCCAAGGTCGGATGTTTGCTTGACCGCCTCGTATGTCAGCGTGCCAGAGCGCGAGACGACACCAACCGAGCCACGGCGGTGGATGTGGCCCGGCATGATGCCGATTTTGCAGGCGTCAGGGGTGATGACGCCCGGGCAGTTGGGGCCGATTAGGCGGGATTTGCTGTTGGCGATGGCGCGTTTCACCTTCATCATGTCCAGCACGGGAATGCCTTCGGTGATGCAGACGATCAGTTCCATTTCGGCGTCGATCGCTTCCAAAATGGAATCCGCAGCAAAGGGAGGCGGCACATAGATCACGGTGGCATTGGCCTGCGTCTTGGCGCGCGCCTCGTGAACAGAATCGAACACGGGCAGGTTCAGGTGGCTGGTGCCGCCCTTGCCCGGGGTCACGCCGCCGACCATTTTGGTGCCATAGGCGATGGCCTGTTCCGAATGGAAGGTGCCTTGGCTGCCCGTAAACCCTTGGCAGATGAGACGGGTGTTTTCGTTGACTAAGACGGCCATCTTGGGCGTTCCTTATGTTCGTTCGGTTTCACAACAGGCGCGGGCTGCGCCTATTGCACGGGAAATTGAAAGCGCACGGCGCTGTTGGTGTCTGCGCCGCAAATCGGGTCTTGTCCGCCCGATAGGACGGTGGCCGACCAACCATCACCAAGGCCAAATTGGGTGCAGCCCATTTCGTCCTTGTCATAGCTGACCTGATAATTGCTGTTCTCACCTTCGATCAGTTCAAGAAGCTGCATCGCGGTGGCTTCCGAGCTTTGGGTAAAGCTTTCGACATTGCACCAAGACCCGTCCATCCCCACGGTCACAACAGTTGCCTCGCTGCCTTCGGGGTAGACATAGCCAATGCCGGCCTCGTTATCCACATCGCCCGACCAGCCCATTTCGGCCAGATAGTCATGCGTCGCCGTGGCATCGCCGCCGTTATACAGGCAGGCCTCTAGCCCCTGCGTCATCTCGCTGGCGGCATCGGCAAAAGCGGCGGCTGGCAGGGCCAGAAACAAGGTGGTGACGTGGAACAATTTTAACATGTGCAGTGCCTTATTCAGGGATGGTGAAGGAGATTTTTGCGCTGTCTGGCGACGGGCAGCTATCGTCTGCGCCTGTGATGGCCACGGCAAGGGTCGCGTCCATATCTGCGGTCAAGCAACCTTCGCCGCTGTCATCGGCCCAGTCGAAGGCGGGCCAATCCAGCGCAAGGGTGGTGTCGAAAAAGTTCTTCATCACATCGGCAGTGCCTGACACGGTGGTCATCACGCTGCAATCGCCGCCGTCATCGGCAAGGGTCACAAAGGTGGCGGCATCGCCCGTATCGGCAAAAACGGTCTCACCCTCTTCCCCCGGTTGGCCCAGCCAGCCTGCGTCTTGCAACAGGGTGATCGCCCCTTCGGGATCGCCCACGCCCAGCATACACGCGGCCATTGCGCCAGTCACACGGGCCATCGCATCCTGATGCGCCAAAACGGGGGCGGCTACATCGGCCACGCGGGCCAGCGCATCCTCTGCCGTGCTGTCTTGGGCATGGGCAAAGGGCGCGGTGAACGACCACAGTAGGAAAGTGGCCGCCGGCAAAGAGGAGGTGCCAAGAGATGCGATCTTGCGCATTTTTCTAACCCTTAACCGCCTTCACAATTTTCTGTGCAGCATCGCTCAGATTATCCCCCGCAATCACGTTCAGGCCGGAATTGCGGATGATCTCTTTGCCCAGTTCCACGTTGGTGCCCTCAAGGCGGACAACGAGGGGCACTTTTAGGCCCACTTCTTTCACGGCAGCCAAAACGCCCTCGGCGATCACATCGCAGCGCATGATGCCGCCGAAGATGTTGACCAAGATGCCTTTGACGTTCGGGTCAGAGGTGATAATTTTGAAGGCCTCAGTCACCTTTTCCTTGGTCGCGCCGCCGCCCACGTCAAGGAAGTTGGCAGGCTCGGCCCCGTAAAGTTTGATGATATCCATCGTCGCCATAGCAAGGCCCGCGCCGTTGACCATGCAGCCGATTTCGCCGTCCAGCGCGATGTAGTTCAGATCGAATTTCGATGCGGCCAGCTCTTTCGGGTCTTCCTCGGTCTCATCCCGCAGGGCAGCAATGTCGGGGTGACGATACAGCGCGTTGCCGTCAAAGGATACTTTCGCATCCAGCAGTTTTAGGTTGCCGTCCGTCATGACGACAAGGGGGTTGATTTCCAGCATTTCAATGTCTTTTTCGACGAACATTTTATACATGTTCTTCACGATGGCGACGCATTGCTTGACCTGCGCACCCTCTAGCCCCAAGGCAAAGGCGACGCGGCGGCCGTGAAAATCCGAAAGGCCCGTGGCAGGGTCTACGTCAAAGGAGACGATCTTTTCGGGGGTGTCGTGGGCGACATCCTCAATCGACATGCCGCCTTCGGTCGAGACGACAAAGGAAATGCGGCTGGTCTGACGGTCGATCAGCATGGCCAGATACAATTCGCGCGCAATGTCGCTGCCGTTTTCGATATAGATGCGGTTGACCTGCTTGCCTGCGGGGCCAGTTTGCACGGTGACAAGGGTGCGGCCCAGCATTTGGCGGGCGAATTCTGCAGCCTCTTCGACAGACCGCGCCAGACGCACACCGCCCTTTTCGCCTGCTTCGGGTTCCTTAAACTTGCCCTTGCCGCGCCCCCCTGCGTGGATTTGCGCCTTGACCACCCACAGCGGGCCATCGAGTTCGCCCGCCGCCGTTTTTGCATCTTCGGCACGGGTGACGGGGCGACCATCGGAAACGGGGATGCCATAGCTGCGCAAAAGGGCCTTGGCCTGATATTCGTGAATGTTCATGGGGCTTGTCCGATCTGGCTGGAATTTGGCGTTGCTTTGCCATAGATTTTCAGCCGCGCAAAACACCAAATGCAGCGAATTGAAGGAAAAGCGACATTTGTGATCACAAATTTTTTTTGTGTGATCACAAATTTGGGCGCGGGGCAGAACGCCACTTTCCTGCCGCTTGAACAGCGCGGCAAAGCGGCTTAGCCTGATGTTAGGGCAGAAAAGGGCGCAGAATGACAGCCGCTGAAAAGACGGGGCCAGTTTGGGATGTGGTCGCCACGGTTGACGAGCCGACACCGCTGGTGCTGGCCTTTGTGGCCCATACGCTTGGCCTTGGGCCACGCTGTCTGCATCTGTATTTGGATCGTGCGAACCCTGCGGTGCAGGGGGCGTTGGCGGGGACAGATCGGGTGAAGGTCACGGTTTGCACCGATCAGCATTGGAAAGACAGTGCGCGCAAGAAACGGCCGCCCTTGCATGTGGGGCGGCAAAAGGAAAACGCGCGGCAGGTCTATGAAAGCACGCCCGCCGAATGGATGGTGTCGATTGACTGCGACGAGTTCTTGTCCAGCGGGCCAGATCTAGAGGCGGATTTGGCAGATCAGGGCGCGGATGTGACCTTTATACGTATCCCCGTGCGGGAAAGGGTGCTGCCGCCAAATCTGGTGCAGGAAACCCTGTTTCAGGGGGTGTTTCGCCAGCCCGTGCCGAACTATCAACGCAATGGCCCGCAGATTTACGGCGATTACGCTGGGTTTTATCGGCTGGGGATGACGGGGCACGCGATTGGCAAATCGGCCTTTCGCACCGGGCGGGGGTTGCAGATGTGCCTACATGCGCCGCTAAAAGCGCCGATGGGGGTGGTGGGAACACGGGCGTTTTTGCGCCATTTCGATGGGATCACGCCTTTGCATTACGCCATGAAACTGCTGCGCCGTTCGCGCGAGCCGCAATTCCCCGGCCCGCCGCGCCACGGGCCCGCGCGGATGGCGCAACTGGGGGTCATGGCCGATATCGCGCGCGATCCCGCGATGGTGCAAGAGATGGTGCGGGCGGTGAAATGGCTGACGGCAGATCAGGCCGCAGCCCTGCGCGCGCTTGGCGTGCTGGACGAGGCGGGGTTCGACCCCAGCGCCGCGCTGGCAGCAGCGGGCTTGCGGGCGGATTTATCGGTGGGCGCGTTTGATGCAGAACTGCGCGCGCGGGATGCGGGGCTGCTGGGGGAGACGGGGCTGGCGATTTAAGGGGGGATGGGCGGCACATTGCCGAGCCAATTGCAAAGGTGTGTGCGAGCAGGCACGATACGCTTGCTGGGCACAGCGTAAGGTGCGGTCGTGGTCAATTCCAGTGAAATTGAAATGCCCGCGCAGGGCGAGGGCATTTGGGCAGGGATAGATATCTGCGCTGTGCAGGCTGTGCTACCCCCGCGCTGCGGCCACCGACGCCTCAAGAATATCCATCGCCTCGGCAAAGTGGGCGTCGGGGATGGTGATGGGGGCAAGGAAGCGCACCACGTTGCCGTAGACGCCGCAGGTCAGCAGGATGAGGCCGCGCTTTTGCGCCTCAACGCGGACGCGCTGGGTAAAACCTGCGTCGGGGGTGTGGTTGGATGGATTGGCGAATTCGACGGCCACCATGAACCCTGGCCCGCGAATGTCGGCGATTTCCGGGGTGGTGGAACGGATGGCTTCCAGACGCTGTTTTAGGCGGCCCCCCAGTACATTGGCGCGGGCGCAAAGCTGTTCTTTTTCGATCACGTCCAACACGGCATTGGCCGCCGCAATACCAATCGGGTTGCCGCCATAGGTGCCGCCCAAACCGCCGGGGTGGGCCGCGTCCATCAGGGCGGCCTTGCCCGTCAGCGCCGCCAGCGGCAGACCGCCAGCCAAGCCCTTGGCCATGGTGGTGATATCTGCGGCAACGCCATAGCCTTCCATGGCAAACATCGTGCCCGTGCGGGCAAAGCCTGTTTGCACCTCGTCTGCGATCATCACTATGCCATGTTCATCGCAAAGCGCGCGGATGGCGCGGACAAGTTCTTTGGGCGCGGGGTAAAACCCGCCTTCGCCCTGCACGGGTTCAAAGATGATTGCGGCCACGCGGGTTGGGTCAAGATCGGCTTTGAACAGTTTGGTGATGCCCGCCATTGCGTCATCGGTGGAGATGCCGTGCACATCCTGCGGGAAGGGCACGTGATAGACATCGGGCATCATCGCGCCGAAGCCCTTTTTATAGGGGTCAACCTTGCCCGTCAGGGACATGCCCATCATGGTGCGGCCGTGGAAGGCCCCGCCAAAGGCGATGATGGCGTTGCGGTTTGTGGCAATGCGCGCGACTTTGATCGCGTTTTCAACGGCCTCGGCCCCCGTGGTGACAAACACGGTTTTCTTGGGGAAATCACCTGGAACGGCGGCGTTCAGACGTTCGGCGAGGCGGACATAGTTCTCGTATGGCAGCACTTGGTGGCAGGTGTGGGTAAAGCGCGACATCTGCTCGGTCACGGCGGCCATAACAGTGGGGTGGCAATGGCCTGTGTTCACCACGGCAATGCCAGCGGCAAAGTCGATGTAGCGGTTGCCTTCGACATCCCACACTTCGGAATTCAGGGCGCGGTCAACGTAAATCTCGGTCTGCACCCCAACCCCGCGCGAGATGGCATCGGTGCGGCGACGGGCGACTTCGGCGTTTTTCAAGGTGCTGGTCATAAGAAACCTCTGGGTGGGTGATGTCAGGGCGTTGGGTGATTTGATCAAACCATACTTTGATCAAATCATATAGGGGCAGGGGCGAAAATGCACCAAAGATTTAGGGCCAGATTGGGGCGCGACATAGGGCCAAAGCGCGCGCGGTTGGATGGTGCGGGATGGGGGCTGCGCGCCCCCAGTCTGCTTTGCAGGCAAAGCAGCCACCCCGCGGGATATTTTAAGAGCGAGGAAGGCCGTTAAACTTTGGTTAACCACCTGTGGTGCAGGGTTGGGAATAGGTTTGGCGCGGTGATTCTGAATGAATATGGTAATGCGAGCGGATGAGGTGGCGGAGGATGGGATCCTTTGGTTGCAGCTTGCCCGTTCGCGCCGCGTGGGGCCTGCGACCTTTCATCGCCTGCTGCGCGAACATGGCACAGCGGGCGCGGCGCTGGCGGCTTTGCCTGCGATTGCGGCGGCGGCGGGGGTTGAAGGTTATGAGATTTGCCCGATTGGCGTGGTGCGGGCCGAGATGGCGCGCGGCGCAAAGATGGGGGCGCGGCTGCTTTTATGGGGGCAGGCGGGCTATCCTGCCGCGCTGATGGACTTGGCCGATGCGCCGCCCATTTTGTGGGCGCTGGGCGATGTGGACCTGCTTGCGCGCCCTGCCGTCGCCTTGGTGGGGGCGCGCAACGCCTCGAGCCTTGGGCTGCGGATGGCCAAATCGCTGGCGGCGGGCTTGGGGGCGGCGGGGCAAGTGGTTGTATCGGGTCTTGCGCGCGGGATTGATGCCGCAGCCCATGAGGCTGCGCTTGCGACGGGAACCATTGCCGTGCAGGCGGGGGGGCTTGATGTGATTTACCCCGAGGAAAACGCGGCATTGACGGGCGCTATTGGCGCGCAGGGGCTGCGCCTGTCGGAACACCCGTTCGGCCTGCAACCGCAGGCGCGGCATTTTCCGCAGCGCAACCGCATTGTGGCGGGCCTTGCGCGGGCGGTTGTGGTCGTGGAGGCTGCGGCAAAATCGGGCAGTTTGATTACGGCGCGCGATGGTGCGGATCTGGGGCGCGATGTTTTGGCCGTGCCGGGCCATCCGTTCGATGCGCGGGCGGCGGGCTGCAATATGCTGATCCGCGATGGGGCGATCTTGGTGCGCAGCAGCGCCGATGTCATCGAGGTGCTCGGTTTGCCGCAGGGGGCGAAGGCGGCGCAGGTTGCCGCGAAAGGGGAAGAGATGATCGCGCCAAAGAACCACAGCGGGGGCCACAGCGGGGGCCAGCCAGCAGCCCCACCTGGCCCGCGCCCCATGCGCGAGGGTCATGCGCTGCATCAGCAAATCCTTGCCCGTCTTGGCCCCAGCCCTGTTGCAGAAGACCAGATCTTGCGCGATGTCGGCGCCTTGGGCGCGCAAATCGGGCCTGCTTTGGTTGCGCTGGAATTGGACGGGCTGATCCAACGCCATGCAGGCGGTCTGATTTCGCGGCCGAATTGAAGGCCCGCCTTTCACCACATTGACAAGCGCCGCCTGCGTGGTTGACAACCGCGCCATCTGCGCCACATGGTGCAGCGCGGCCATCAGACCTTGGCGGCCTGCCCACTTAAGTTAGGGAAAATATGCCCGTCGTCGTTGTCGAATCCCCAGCCAAAGCCAAGACGATCAACAAATATCTTGGCCCGAATTATACGGTTTTGGCCAGCTTTGGCCATGTGCGCGACCTGCCGCCCAAGGATGGATCGGTCGATACCGACAATGATTTTGAAATGCTGTGGGAAGTGGCGAGCGACAGCAAAAAGCATGTCCGCGCCATTGCCGACGCGCTGAAAACCGACAATGAACTGATCCTTGCCACCGACCCTGACCGCGAGGGCGAGGCGATTTCGTGGCACTTGCAAGAGGCGCTTGCCAGCAGCCTGAAAAAGGGCAAAACCGTTAGCCGTGTGACGTTTAACGCCATCACCAAAGATGCCGTGACCGAGGCGATGAAACATCCGCGCCAAGTGGATATGCCGCTGGTCGATGCCTATTTGGCACGCCGCGCGCTGGATTATCTGGTGGGGTTTAACCTGTCGCCCGTCTTGTGGCGCAAACTGCCCGGATCGCGCTCTGCGGGGCGGGTGCAATCGGTCTGCCTGCGGCTGATCGTTGACCGCGAGATGGAGATTGAGGCGTTTCGTGCGCGCGAGTTTTGGTCGGTAACTGCCCTTCTGACCACGCCGCGCGGGCAAAGCTTTGCCGCAAAACTGACCCATCTGGCGGGCAAAAAGCTGGACAAATATGACATTGCCACCGCCGAAGCTGCCGATTTGGCCGCAAGCGCTGTGCGCAGCCGTGATTTATCGGTGCAAATGGTCGAGGCAAAGCCCGCCGCCCGCAACCCCTATCCGCCCTTTATGACCAGCACCTTGCAGCAGGAAGCATCCCGCAAGTTTGGCATGGGGGCCAAGGCCTGCATGTCGGCGGCGCAGCGCCTGTATGAGGCGGGGCATATCACCTATATGCGCACCGACGGCATTGATATGGCGCCCGAAGCCGTGGCAGGCGCGCGCGCTGCGATTGCGGCGCGGTTTGGGGCAAACTATGTGCCCGACCAGCCGCGCATTTATAAGAACAAGGCCAAGAATGCGCAGGAAGCGCATGAATGTATTCGCCCCACCGATATGAACATGGCCGAGGGCGATTTGGGGATTACCGACGGCGATCAGCGCCGCCTGTATGATCTGATCTGGAAGCGGACGATTGCCAGCCAAATGGCATCCGCGCGGATGGAGCGGACTGCGGTGGATTTGGGCAGCAAGGATGGGGCCGTGGTGCTGCGCGCATCGGGCCAAGTCGTGCTGTTTGATGGCTTTCTTAAGGTTTACGACGAGGGCCGCGATGACGAGGACGAGGATGACACCCGCCTGCCGCAAATGGCTGCGGGCGATGCGCTGGCCAAGCAATCGGTGACCGAGGCGCAGCATTTTACCCAAGCGCCGCCGCGCTATTCCGAGGCGACGCTGGTCAAACGGATGGAGGAACTGGGCATTGGCCGCCCGTCCACTTATGCATCGGTTTTGACCACCATCGTTGACCGCGAATATGTGCGCAAAGATAAGAACCGCCTGATCCCCGAAGATAAGGGGCGACTGGTGACGGCGTTTTTGACCAATTTCTTCCGCCGTTATGTGGAATATGATTTCACCGCCGATCTGGAAAGCCAGCTGGATGACGTGTCGGCGGGGACGCGCGACTATAAGGCCGTGCTCAAGCAATTCTGGCGCGATTTTTCGGCGGCGATTGCGGAAACCGCCGACTTGCGCATTGGCGAAGTGCTTGATAAGATTGATGAATTCCTATCGCCGCATTTGTATCCGCTGCGCGAGGACGGCGGCGATCCGCGCATCTGCAAGACCTGCGGCACGGGGCGGCTGCATCTGAAAACCTCGCGCACGGGGGGGGCGTTTATTGGCTGCGGCAATTATCCCGAATGCCGCTATACCCGCCCCATATCGGGCGAAGAAGGCGGCTCTGTGGATGGGCGCGTTTTGGGCGCGGACAGTGACGGGCTGGAAATTTCGCTGCGCGCAGGGCGCTTTGGCCCCTATGTGCAAAAGGGCGAGGCCACGGCGGAAAACCCCAAACCGCCGCGCGCCAGCCTGCCCAAAACTTGGCCGCAAGAAAGCTTAACGTTGGATCGGGCCATTGAGCTATTGACCTTGCCGCGCCAAATCGGCCCGCATCCTGATGACGGGCAAATGATTGAATCCGCGATTGGCCGTTTTGGCCCCTATGTCAAACACGGGCCCCTTTATGCCAACCTTCCCGATGTCGAAGAGGTGTTTACCATCGGCATGAACCGCGCCGTCGAGGTGTTGGCGCAAAAACTGGCAAATCGGCGCGGCGGTGCAGCGGCGCCCCCCTTGCGCGAGTTGGGCGAGCATCCTGCGGGCGGTTTTGTGCAGGTGATGGAAGGTAAATATGGCCCTTATGTCAAATGGGCCAAGGTCAATGCAACGCTGCCAAAAGAGGTGACGGTTGAAACTGTCACGCTAGAGGCTGCGCTGGCGCTGATCGAGGAAAAGGTTGGCAAAAAGGGCGGCGGCAAAAAGCCAGCCGCCAAGAAAGCCGCCCCAAAAGCCGCCAGCAAACCTGCGGACAAGACGGCTGCCAAAAAACCCGCAGCCAAAAAGCCCGCCACTCAGACGCCTGCCGCGAATGCACGATCCAAATCCGCTGCAAAGGACAGCGGTTCTTTAACGGAGTAATTTTATGCGCCTTTTTTCAATTGCCCTTTTACTGGCCGTGGCTGGCCCTGCCTATGGCGAAGATATCAACGACACGGGCTGGAAAATCTCTTGCGATGATGCGGGCTGCCAGATTGCCTCGGGCGGGTTTGCGATGTGGACAACCGCCGATAGCGACCCCGCGGCCCTTGCCGCGCTGCAAAGCCTGCCAGACATGAGCGCGGTGAATTTCTTGGGCACGCTGCAAAATATGGGCGATTCCACCGCCGACCTGACGCTTGCCCACGCCGAACATGCCGACAATATCCACGAGGGCAATTTGCAATTTTTGCAAGGCGACTGGCGGCCCGTGGGCGAAGCAACGCCCTATTTCATCCGTATTGTCGGGATGGAATGGCAAGAATGGACAAGCGACGAATTGACGGCGAGTTTTGCCCTGACTGCGGGCGATGCCTGCGCGGATGGGACGGTCTATCAGGGCACTGTGCTGTCTTTGTATCGTATTGGCGATGACCCCGCTGCCGATGGCTGCTGGTCGATTGAATATATTGACGAAAAAACCCTTTCCTTGCGCGATTTGTCGGGCGATTGGGGCGTGGTCGATTATTCCAAATAGCAACTTTCAGCCAAGGGGCGCGCGATGAACCGCATTTTCTTGTCTTTGGTGCTGTGCCTATGTGCGGGCGCGGCGCAGGCCGAATTGACGCTGTGTAACAAGGGTGAGGCTGCTCAAACCGTTGGTTTGGCATATAAAAAAGCCGATGCGTGGTTTTCCGAAGGCTGGTGGACGATTGAATCCGCCGACTGCAAACTTCTGGTGGGCGGCGATTTGGCCAACCGCTATTATTACTACACAGTCAAAAACCCCAGCGGGTTTGCGGGCGAAGGCTTTAGCTTTTGCGCCAAGGACGAGTCCTACGAATTGACGGGCGTCGATGGCGATTGCGGCGCGATTGGATCAAACTCCCGCAGCTATGCCCAGATTGACACTGGCGAAACGTCGAAATCCTTTTCCTTTGATTTGCCCGCAGTGGCTGCGCCAAAGGCGGATGGGGCTGCGCCAAAGGCAGATGGGGCCGCGCCCAAACAAGACGCCGCACCTGCGCCCGTCTCGGCCTTGGTTTTGCCATCCGAAGCGACGACAGATTACTTTACCCAAGGCCAACAGGGCGAGCCGTTTACCATCTTTGGGCGCGTGCAAAACTGCACCAATGCCGATGGGTTTGACGGCTGTTTTGTCTATGCCGATGGCTGGCGCTGGGCCTTTGCCAATGGCGGCGGCAGCAACCCTGCGGTGATGGCGGCGCTGGCAACTATGCCTGTGAACACGCCCGTTGCGATTACGGGCGATGTGCTGAATTATGGCGATATCACGGTGGATGCGATTGCCTCGAAAATCGAACTCGCCCCGCCTGACGCCAATGATGCAACCTTGACTGCGATGCAAGGGTCTTGGATTAGCGTCGATGATCCGCAGGCGAAACTGGTGATTTACGGGTCAGAGCAGACCGATTTTTATGGCAGCGAAACGGTGGCGACATCGGTGATCAGCTTTGTCAGTGCCTGCCCCGATGGCAGCGGCGGCGAGGGGACGAAACTGCTGGTGACGCAAATGGGCATGACCCCAGAAGACGCGCTATGCTATGCGGTGGAAGAGGCCAGCGCCACGACATTGACCCTAATCTATATCCCGCGCGGCAATTTCTTGACCTATACGCGTGACTAAAGGGCTTAGCCGCCGCGCGGTTTGACCAGCCGCGCCATCAGATGCGGCGCGCGGATCACGCCCACGGGCCGGCCTTCGCGCATCACGCACAGCTCGGCTGCGCCGCCTGCGATCATCTCCATCGCCGTTTTCACGGGCGCGCTGGCGTTGATCTGCGCACCACCCGAGGTGCCCGCCTGCATCACATCTTCGGCGCGCAAAACGGCCATTGGGTTCATATGGGCCACAAAATCCGCGACATAATCGGACACGGGGTTCGCGATAATCTCGCGCGCGGTGCCAATTTGCACAATGCGCCCGCCTTCCATCAGGGCAATGCGGTTGCCCAGTTTGAACGCCTCGTCCAGATCGTGGGACACGAAAATAATCGTGCGTTGCAACTTGGCCTGCAAATCCAATAGCTCGTCTTGCAGGCGCGCACGGATCAGGGGGTCAAGCGCGGAAAACGGCTCGTCCATCAGCAAAATCGGGGCCTCGGTGGCAAAGGCGCGGGCAAGGCCGACGCGCTGCTGCATCCCGCCAGACAGCTCGCCAACGCGGCGGTTCCCCCATTGCGTTAGGTTCACAAGGGCAAGCTGCGCATCGACGCGGGGGCCGCGCTGATCTTCGCTGAGGCCCGCCAATTCAAGACCAAGGCCGACATTCTCGCGCACGGTGCGCCACGGCAGCAGGCCAAACTGTTGAAACACCATAGAAACATGGCTTTGGCGGATGCGGCGCAGGGTTTCGGGCGCGGCATGGGTGGCATCGATCAGCCCCTTGCCATCCCAAACATCGACATGGCCGCGGCAGACAGGGTTCAGCCCGTTTACCGCGCGCAACAGGGTCGATTTTCCGCTGCCCGACAGGCCCATCAGCACCAAAATCTCGCCCGTGGCCACCTCGAGCGAGCAATTATGCACCCCCAAAACCTGCGCGGTTTGATCCTGAATCTCAGTGCGGGTCAGGCCCTGATCCATCAGGGGCAGGGCGCGCTCTGGCGCATCACCGAACACGATGGACACATTGTCAAACCGCACGGCGGGGGGGGGGGGTGCCAGTCATTTCTTCGCCCCCAGACGCAGGGTGCGATCCAGCAAAATCGCAACCACAACAATGATAAAACCCGATTCGAACCCCAGCGCGGTGTTCACCGTGTTCAGCGCGCGGATCACGGGCACCCCCAGCCCATTCGCCCCCACCAGCGCCGCGATCACCACCATCGACAGCGACAACATGATCGTCTGGTTCAGCCCGATCATGATCTGCGGCAGCGCATAGGGCAGTTCCACCTTCCACAGCTTTTGCCGCGGGGTTGCGCCAAAGGCTATCGCTGCCTCGACCAAGGCCAGCGGGGTGGACGCCACACCCAGTTGCGTCAGGCGAATGGGGGCGGGCAGCACGAAAATCACGGTGGCAATCAGCCCGGGCACCGTGCCAAGGCCAAAGAACACGATGGCAGGGATCAGATACACAAATGTCGGCAAGGTCTGCATCAAATCCAGCACGGGCGAGAGGGCGGCATAAAGGCGCGGGCGATGCGCGGCGGCAATGCCAATGGGCACACCCAGCCCCATGCAGACCACGCAAGACGACAAAATCAATGTTAGGCTTTCGGTGGTTTCTTCCCAATAGCCTTGGTTCAAAATGAACAAAAACCCAAGGCCCACGCCGATGCACAGTTTCCAGTTACGCTGCAGCAGCCACGCCAGCGCCACAAAAGCCGCGATAATCACAAAGGGGCTGGGCGCCTGCAGCACCCATAAAATGCCGTCAATCATCGCCTCCATCACCACCGAAATGGCATCGAACAGGCCCGACAGATGCTGTTTCATCCAGTCAAACACGAATTTCGCCAGCTTTCCGACGGGAATTTTATGATCGGTGAGCCAATCCATCGCCCAATCCATCGCCCAATCCATCGCTATGCCTTGCCCTTCCTCGCTCTGCAAATATCCTGCGGGGTAGCGCGGCAGGGGCGGATGCCCTTGCCGCGCGAAGGGGCGCAAAGCCCCTTTCAACCTTACCGCAAGGCGCGGCGGTTATTGCAGCGCGGCGGCCACAGCGGCCTTGGCATCGCCGCCGTCTTTGGTGGTCACGCCGTCCAGCCAAGGCTCCCATGCGCCCGTGTTCGCGGCAAGCCAAGTTTTCGCCGCCTCGCGCGGGTCGGTGCCATCGTTCAGGATCGCGCCCATAATCTCGTTTTCCATCGGCAGCGAGAACACCAGATTTTGCAGCAATTTTCCCGTGTTAGGGCATTCCGCCACATAGCCTGCGCGCACGTTGGTATCCACGACTGCGCCGCCAAAGTTGGGGCCAAAATAATCATCGCCGCCTGTCAGATAGGTCATCTTAAATTTGGCATTCATCGGGTGGGGTTCCCAGCCAAGGAAAATAATCGGCGTATCTGCGCCCTTTTTCTCGACCTCGGCCAGCATCCCCGCTTCTGAACTTTCGACAACTTCGAACCCGTCCAGCCCGAAGGGGCCGCTTGCGATCATATCCATGATCAAGCGGTTGCCGTCATTGCCAGGCTCGATGCCATAAATCTTGCCTTCCAACGCGTCTTTGTTGGCGGCAATGTCCTTGAAATCCTTGATGCCCAGCGCGGCGCCAGCCTCGTTGGTTGCAAGGGTATATTTCGCGCCCTCAAGGTTGGTGCGCACAGTTTCAACCTTGCCCGCATCGCGGTGGGGGGCAATGTCAGCCTCCATCGTGGGCATCCAGTTACCAAGGAACACGTCAATATCGCCTTCGGCAAGGCCAGTATAGGTCACGGGCACGGACAGAACCTTGGTTTCTGTCTGGTATCCCAGTGCCTCTAGAACCAGAGAAGTGGCGGCGGTGGTGGCGGTGATATCCGTCCAGCCCACATCCGAGAAGGTGATCTTATCGCAGCCCTCGGCATGGGCCGATCCTGTGAAAGCGAAAGCCACTGCGGTGGCAAGAAGTGCGGTGCGGCGTGACATGGTGGTCTCCCTTGTTGGTTGCCGTTTATTTTTGGTGGTTATTCTTGATTGACGAGTCAATAAACTTCGGACACCTTAGCTTTGGCAAGAAAAATCTTTGGGGCCGCTGCAAAATGCCGAAACTTGGAATGGAGCCTATCCGAAAGGCGGCGCTGGTCAATGCGACGATTGTCGAAATCGGGCAAAAAGGCAGTTTGGATGTGACGGTCGCGCAGATCGCGCGGCGGGCGGGTATGTCATCGGCCTTGGCGCATCATTATTTCGGCAGCAAGGAAGAGATGTTTCTGGCCGCGATGCGCCAGTTGATGACGGTGTATGGCGCTGAAGTGCGCGGCGCGATTGCGGCATCTGATGGCTCTCTGGCCCCGCCTGAGTGGCGCGTGCGGGCGGTGCTGATTGCATCCTTTTCGCCGATGAATTTCCGCCGTGATGTGGTGGGGGCTTGGCTGAACTTTTGGGTTTTGGCGCAAAGCGTGCCCAGCGCAAAGCGGCTTTTGGCGATTTATCAGCGCCGTTTGCACAGCAATTTGATGGTGGGGCTGCGCCCGATTGCGGGGGCGCGGGCGGGGGCGATTGCGGGCGGGCTTGGCGCGCTGATTGATGGGCTTTACCTGCGCGAGGCGCTGAAAGATGGCGCGCCCGATGGGGCGGCGGCGGTGCGCATGGCGATGGATTATCTGGGCGCGGAACTGGCCAAAGGTGACGCATGAGCGAGGCTGTTGCGGATTATGCGGCAGATTATGTAATTGTCGGGTCGGGCAGCGCGGGGTCGGCGCTGGCTTACCGCCTTGCAATGGCGGGCCGCTCGGTTGTGGTGATCGAGGCGGGGGGATCGGATGCTGGCCCCTTTATCCAGATGCCCGCCGCGCTGTCTTATCCGATGAATATGGCGATGTATGACTGGGGGCTGAAATCGGAACCCGAGCCGCATTTGGGGGGGCGCGTTTTGGTCACGCCGCGCGGGCGGGTGATTGGCGGGTCTTCCAGCATCAATGGGATGGTCTATGTGCGCGGCCATGCCCGCGACTATGATACCTGGGATATGATGGGCGCGCAGGGCTGGTCTTACGCCGATGTTCTGCCCTATTTCCAGCGGATGGAAAACTGGCACGGGGCGGCGGATGCGGGCACTGATGCCAGCTATCGCGGCACCGATGGGCCTTTGCACATCACGCGCGGGCCGCGAGATAATCCGCTGTTCAATGCCTTTATTCAGGCGGGGCGCGAGGCGGGCTATCCTGTAACGCCCGATTACAACGGCGCGGCGCAGGAAGGTTTCGGCGCGATGGAGGCGACGATTTTTCAGGGCGAGCGATGGTCTGCCGCCAAGGCTTACCTTCGCCCAGCGATTGCCACGGGCCGCGTGCGGCTGCTGCGCGGCATGGCGCAGCGCGTGGTGATGGACGGGCGGCGCGCCGTGGGGGTGGAAGTGGCGCGCAAGGGCGGGGTGCAGGTGGTGCGCGCGGGGGCAGAGGTGATTTTGGCCGCATCCAGCCTGAACACGCCGAAACTGTTGATGCTATCGGGCATTGGGCCTGCCGCGCATCTGCGCGAACACGGGATTGAGGTTGTGGCCGAGCGCGACGGAGTGGGCGGCAATCTGCAAGACCATCTCGAGATTTACATGCAGTTTGCGGCCAAACTGCCGATTACCTTGTATAAATACTGGAACCTGTGGGGCAAGGCGCTGATTGGGGCGCAGTGGCTTTTCACGCGCAAAGGTTTGGGGGCGAGCAATCAGTTCGAGGCGTGCGGCTTTATTCGGTCTGACAAAGGCGTCGAATACCCCGATATTCAGTATCATTTCCTGCCCATCGCCGTGCGCTATGATGGTCGCACCGCGGCAGCGGGGCACGGGTTTCAGGTGCATACGGGGCCGATGCGGTCGGCCTCGCGCGGGCGGGTAAGCTTGCGATCCAGTGATCCGAACGCAGCCCCCGTCATTCGGTTTAACTATATGAGCGAGGAAAGCGACTGGCGCGATTTTCGCCGCGCCGTGCGCCTGACGCGCGAGATTTTCGAGATGCCTGCGATGCGCGCCCATGTGAATTATGAAATTCAGCCTGGGGCGGGGGTGCTGACGGACGATGAAATTGATGCGTTCATTCGGGATCATGCCGAAAGCGCCTATCACCCTTGCGGGACGGCGCGGATGGGGCGGGCGGATGACCCAAGCGCCGTGGTTGACCCCGATTGCCGCGTGATTGGCGTGGATGGTCTGCGTGTGGCTGACAGCAGCATTTTCCCGCAAGTGACCAATGGCAACCTGAACGCACCCTCGATTATGGTGGGGGAGAAGGCGGCGGATCATATTTTGGGGCAGCGGCTGGCGCGGTCGAATTTGCAGCCTGTGATGGCGGCGCATTGGCAGACGGCGCAAAGAGAGGGGGGCTAGCCCCCCGCATGTGCAGCTAAAGCTACACATGCCGCCCCCCAGGATATTTTCACCAAAGTGAAAGAGGTTGATCCGCGTCAAGGCGGGGGCGGCGCGGGGCGCTAGGGTGTGGGCATGTTCAAGGAGAGCTTTCATGACCCACACCCCCCATGCCCTTGCCGATGAGTTTCCAGATAAGGCGCTGAAGATTTCTGCGCTGAAAGAAGCAGACGCGCATTTTGCCAAATTGGTCGGCGAATATGATTCGGTGAACCTGCGGGTTCATCGGGCCGAGGCGCGGTTGGATTTGATCTCGCAAGAGGATGAAGACCACCTGCGCCGTGCGCGGGCGATGCTGAAGGATACGATCTGGGCGCGGGTGAAGTAGCGCCTATGTGGCAATATCATAGGGCAAAATCCCGCGCTGGTCGGGGTTAACTGTAAGGCGGCGTTCCAAAGGGGGAACCGAGCGTTGGTGGCAATCGGGACGCTCGCAGATGCGGCACGAAATGCCGATCGGGTCGCAGCGGCCTTTCAGATCCAGCCCATCTGCGTAAACAAGCTGGGCCGCATGGGCAATTTCGCAGCCAAGGCCAATTGCATAGCGGCGCACGGGGGCAAGGTAGGCCCCGCCCGGTTTGGACACATCGCGCGCAAGGCAAAGATAGCGCACGCCATCGGGGGTTTCGGCCAGTTGGCGCAGAAAATGGCCAGGGGTTTCAAAGGCGCGGTGGACGTTCCACAAGGGACAAGCCCCGCCAAAGCGGGCAAATTGCAGCCGCGTGGCCGAATGGCGTTTGGTGATCGTGCCCGCCTGATCAACGCGCACAAAGAAAAACGGCACGCCTTTTGCGCCCGGCCGTTGCAGGGTGGACAGCCGATGCGCGACCTGTTCGATCGATGCGCCGAACATATCCGCCAGCCGTTCCAGATCGTGGCGCAGGTCAGTGGCGGCGGCCAGAAAGGCGCGGTATGGCATCAGCGCCGCGCCCGCGAAGTAATTTGCCATGCCGATTTTGGCAATGTCGCGCGCCTCGGGCGATTGGAAACGGGCAAGATCCAGCATCGCCTCTAACAGGTCATTCTGGGTTTGCAGGGCAACTTGATACAGCGCTTGAAACCGCCGCGTGGGGGCCGCGGCGCGCGCGGCCAAATGCAGGCGGCGCAGGCCTGGATCATAGCGGCGCAGCGGGCCATCGGTGGAATAATCGGTGTCAATCCCGCGTTTGGCCAAGGCTTCGGTGGCGGTGATCAACATGTCTTGGCCAGCGGGAGCTTGGGACGCGAAATGTTCGGCGGCGCGGTCGACAGCATCGACGTAGTTATCGCAGTAGTGGAAGAAATCGCGCACCTCATCCCAAGGCGAGGCGCGCAGAACCGCATCATCGCGGCCCAAGGCTTCGTCCAGCGAGGCGAGGCGTTCGTGGCTTTGCCGATAGGCGTGGTGCAGATCCAGAAAGGCGCGGGCAAAGGCGGGGGCGTTGCTGGCGGCAAGGCGCAAATCGGCCAAGGGCGGGGCGGATTTGGCAAAGATGGGATCGGCCAGCGCCTCGCGCATGTTGGACACCAAACGTTCCCCCTCGCCTGCGTTCAGTTCAGTGACATCAAGGCCAAACTCGCCCGCCAGTGCCAAAACCACAGCGGCAGACACGGGGCGGTGGTTGTTTTCCATCTGGTTAAGATAGGGTAGGGACACCCCCAATTTGCCCGCAAAGGCGCGCTGAGTAAGGCCAACGCGCCCGCGCAATTCGCGCAGTTTGGCCCCCGCGTATAGTTTTTGCGCGCCCATACCATCCCTCGGTTTGCAAACCAAACCTAGGCTTTGCAAACTGCGCGCGTCAAGCGGTGAATGTCATGCCCGGTGCCAAAGTATCACCGCCAAAATGCAGAGCAGCGACACTGTGGCCGAGCCAAGCATGACCAGAACCAGCGGCAACTCGCCCGTGCCTTGGTGCAACAGCGCGCCCGCCAGCGCCGCAAGTGCCGCGCCGCCCCCCATCATCAACGCGCCGCCAAGCCCCGAGGCAGAGCCCGCCAGATCGGGCCGAACCGACAAGATCCCCGCATTGGCCGATGGCAGCGACAGGCCATTGCCCACCCCCATCACCGACATCAGGCCAAAGAAAACCAGCGCCCCCGTTATGCCCGCAAGGCTGCACAGCGCCAAAGCAGCCATGCCCAAAAAGGTCATCAGCGCGCCGATCAGCACCATGTTATTCATCCCCACCCGCACCGAATAGCGCCCAGCAAGAAAGTTGCCCAGCGTATAGCCAAGCGCGATCATGCCGAAATAAAGGCCCGTTTGTGCAGCCGACAGGCCGAAGACATGGTCAGCGACATAGGGCGCACCGCCCAAGGCGGCAAAGAATGCGCCCGTGGCAAAGGCCGCAGCCCCTGCATAGCCCCAAAACGGCAAAGAAGCCAAAAGCTGCGGGTATTGACGAAATTGCGCCATCAGGCTGGCATCGCTGGGCGGGTGGGTTTCGCCCAAATCGGCATAGGTCAGCGCCAGCACCAACGCGCCCGCTGCGCCCAGAAACAGAAAGCTGGCCTGCCAACCAAAGGCCTCGTCCAACAGCCCGCCAATCGACGGGCCAACCATCGGAACCACCGACATGCCCATCGTGACATAGGCGATCATCGAGGCGGCGCGGTCATCGGCCACCATATCGCGGATCACGGCGCGCGACAGGGCTGTGCCCGCAGCGACAACCGCCTGCAACATACGAAACACCAGAAACACGCCCGCCGTTGGGGCCAGCAAAGTGCCAAGCGTGGCAAGCAAAAACAGCCCCAGCGCGGCCAGCAGAACGGGGCGGCGGCCATAGCGGTCAGACAGCGGGCCGATCAGGATTTGCAGCACCGCCGACAGGGCAAGGTACAGCGAAACCGACTGCTGCATCACGCCGTAGGGCACATTGAAATAGGTCGCCATCATCGGCAGCGAGGGCAGGAAGATGTTCATCGACAGGGCCGAAATCCCCGCCAAGGCCGTCAGCGTCAACACCGACGGCGGGGTGGCGCGATTCAAAAATACCGAATGTGTCACGGCTTTAGGCCCATTTGTGAAAGATGAAAAACGCGCCAAGCCCGATGCAGGCAAATCCCAAAAGGTGATTCCACGCAAGGGGTTCTTTTAGGTAAAGCACGGAAAAGACAGCGAAAACTGAAAGGGTGATCACCTCTTGAATGGTTTTTAGCTCGGCTGCCGAAAAATGCCCGTGCCCGATGCGGTTTGCGGGCACCATCAGCATATATTCAAACAGCGCAATGCCCCAAGAGATGGCGATTACGGTGATCAGCGGCGCAGACTTGAATTTCAAATGCCAATACCAAGCAAAGGTCATGAACACGTTTGAGGCCAGCAAAAGGCCAATGGTCACGGCTGGAATGGGCAGAGAAAAGGGCATGAAACGCCTCGCATCAAGGAATTTGCCTGCTATAAAGCAGCCTAGGGGCAAAGCCAATGGGGGGGCGGCGGCCCCCAAGAGGGGGACTATTAGCAATTTTGCAGTTTGCAATGCTAATCTTGCCAAGTATTTGCAAATTTACCCTATTTTGCTTTGATCGCGCATCTTCGCGCTTTATGGTGGAGGAAATATCGTGGGGGGCACTGCCTTGAAGGACATTCTGGAACAGCTTGAGGCGCGGCGCGATGTAGCGCGGGCAGGCGGCGGGCAGCGGCGGATTGATGCGCAGCACGCCAAGGGCAAGCTGACCGCGCGCGAGCGGATTGAATTGCTGCTGGACGAGGGCAGTTTCGAAGAGTTCGATATGTTCGTCGCCCATCGCTGCACCGATTTTGGCATGGAGGCCGAGCGCCCCGCAGGCGATGGCGTGGTCACAGGTTGGGGCACGGTGAATGGGCGGATGGTTTATGTCTATAGCCAGGATTTCACGGTGTTTGGCGGGTCTTTGTCGGAAACACATGCGCAAAAAATCTGCAAAATCATGGACATGGCGCTGCAAAACGGCGCGCCTGTGATTGGGCTGAATGACAGTGGCGGCGCGCGTATTCAGGAAGGTGTGGCCAGTTTGGCGGGCTATGCCGAGGTGTTTCAGCGCAATATCATGGCCTCGGGCGTGGTGCCGCAAATCAGCGTCATCATGGGGCCTTGCGCGGGCGGGGCGGTCTATTCGCCCGCGATGACCGACTTTATTTTCATGGTCAAAGACAGCAGCTATATGTTTGTCACGGGCCCTGACGTGGTGAAAACCGTCACGAACGAGGTGGTGACCGCCGAAGAACTGGGCGGCGCTGCGACCCATACCAAGAAATCCTCGGTCGCGGATGGCGCCTTTGAAAACGATGTCGAGGCGCTGGCCGAAATTCGCCGCCTTGTCGATTTTCTGCCCCTGTCCAACCGCGAAAAGGCCCCTGTGCGCCCGTTTTTTGACGACCCCGCACGGCTGGAGCACAGCCTTGACACGCTGATCCCTGAAAACCCGAACCAGCCCTATGATATGAAGGAACTGGTGCTGAAAATTGCCGATGAGGGCGATTTCTTTGAAATTCAGCGCGATTATGCGGCCAATATCATCACGGGTTTTATCCGCATTGAAGGCCAGTCCGTGGGCGTGGTGGCCAACCAGCCGATGGTTTTGGCGGGCTGTTTGGACATTGACGCATCGCGCAAGGCCGCGCGGTTTGTGCGGTTTTGCGATGCGTTTGAAATTCCAATTCTAACGCTGGTGGATGTGCCGGGCTTTTTGCCCGGCGTGGCGCAAGAACTGGGCGGCGTGATCAAACACGGCGCGAAACTGCTGTTTGCCTATGGCGAGGCGACCGTGCCGAAGGTGACTGTGATCACCCGCAAGGCCTATGGCGGGGCCTATGATGTGATGTCATCCAAACACCTGCGCGGCGATTTCAACTATGCTTGGCCCACGGCAGAAATTGCGGTGATGGGGGCCAAGGGCGCGACCGAGATCATCCACCGCGGCAAATCGCCCGAAGACATCGCGCGCCTGACCCAAGAATATACAGACCGCTTTGCCAACCCCTTTGTGGCGGCGGAAAAAGGGTTCATTGACGAGGTGATCCGCCCCCATTCCACCCGCCGCCGTGTGGCCCGCGCCTTTGCGTCCCTGCGCGGCAAAAAGCTGACCAACCCGTGGAAAAAGCACGATAATATCCCGCTATAGGTGCGATGTGGAACAGGTGCTGGACATAACCTTGGGCGACGATGCCGTCCTTGTTGTGCCTTCGGGCCAAGCGGTAACGCTGCTGGATATCATTTGGAACAGCCAAGGCCCCGAAGGCCCTGCGCCCCGCTTTCGCTTTGTCGCCCCCGCCATCGCGCGCGCGGGGGGCAGCGTTTCCTTTGCGGCGGCCGAGGCGGATATGCTGCATTTGTGCCAGACTTTTGCGCTGGCCAAACTGGCCGAAAAGGGGCTGACAGCGCCTTTGGTTTTGGTGTCTATCGCTGACCGCGCCGTCGAATTCGGTATGCCCGACGAGGCCGCCACCCAGTATTTCGAAACTTTCAGCATCCAAGGCACCACTTGCACTAGAGAGTTGTTCTGATGCAGCCACAGGATGTAGTTTCCAAAACAGCAACAAAAGAAAATTGCATTTTTTCTTTTGATTTTGAAATCTTATGCGGTAATCTTCATGCAGGCGGGCCCCAAGCCGCCTATCCCTCGGTGAAGGGGGTAGCAGCAAGCATACCCCCCGCAAAAAAATGGACTATGACGTGTCGAGCAGCACAGAATTGCATCTCTTTTTTCCAGACCTCGGCCCTGCGTTGGGACATGACGCAGCGCCAAAGCTTGGGCCAGCGTGTGCAGGCGCTGTCCCCAGTGATGCGGTGTGCGCGCGCGCTATCGCAGGGAAAAAGATTGGGCATAGGGCGGGCGCAACAGGCCAAAATGGCCGCGCCCGCCTTTTTTCTTGGCCGCATCCCACCCTTGAGCGCGCCCGCGCTTTGTGACAGCAGCATCCCTGCGCGCAGCCGCACTGCCGCGCGCCACAGCAGGGGGCAGATATGCTAAAACATCGCGGTTTTCCCGGGCGTCTGCCCGGATCGGATTATCAATTCACCATTCGGCGCGCCAATCACAAAGATGGCCCCACCAAATTGGTGCGGCGCGAGCGGTTCAAAGACCGCAAACACGCCGATAAATTGGCCGACACTGCCTTTATGGCCGCGCTTTGGGCGCAGTTTGGCGAAGACCCGTTCGAGAGGGGCAATTTGGACGCGGGCCGTCTGTCTTGGCTGCTTGGGCGCGAAGTTGTGCCCGCCGAAGACCCGTTCAACCCCGCAAGTTATGACGCGCTGCTGCGCATTGATGTAAAGCGCGCCGCCGTATCCTTTCCCGAGGTGTTCGCCGAAGATGCCGAGCCGATGGATTTTTCCGATTGGGACGACGAGGACGAGGACGAATGAAAACCGCCCCCGCACATCGGCATGTTTTGGCGCAAGGTTTTGCCTGCGACATAATGCCATTTGCGCGCAGGCAGCCCTTGCCCGAATATGACCCTATGTCCATTGCGGCAACCCGTGCCGCCCTTGACGTTCCCAAGGCCTATCCCAACGGATTGCTTTGTGAAACTTTCCCTTTGAACTGGCCCAGCTCCGTTGGGGTTGGGCCGTTTTTTTCGCAGAAACCTCTCGAAAAAATTCCTTCCCATAACGCATGGCTTGCGGTAGAATCCCGATCAATAACAACAAACGATCGAGGCATATCATGCGGAAACTATTGGCACTTGGCCTTTTGGCCTTGCCGCTCTCGGCTTGCATGGACAATGACATTCAACGCGGCCTTTTGGGCGCGGGGGTTGGCGCTGTTCTTACCCAAGCAACGGGTGGCAGCATCGGCGCGGGCGCGGTTCTGGGCGGCTTGTTCGGCACAGTCTGCGACGACATCAACGTCTGCGGGCGCTAAACGCCGCGTCACGCGACACAGCTTTGTATTAGGGTCAAACGGGCGCGCAGCCCGCTTGGCCCTTTTTGCGTTTTTGCCCCCCTTTTCGCCGCGCGCAATGGCCCGCGCGCAATTCCAACAGGAGCTTGCCCATGTTTAAGAAAATCCTCATTGCCAATCGGGGCGAGATTGCCTGCCGCGTGATCAAAACCGCGCGGAAAATGGGGATCAAAACCGTGGCCGTCTATTCCGATGCGGATCGCGGCGCGCTGCATGTGAAAATGGCAGATGAGGCGGTGCATATCGGCCCCTCGCCTGCCGCGCAAAGCTATATCGTCATTGATAAAATCATGGCAGCGATCCAGCAGACGGGCGCCGAAGCGGTGCATCCGGGCTATGGTTTCCTGTCTGAAAACATGAACTTTGCCGCCGCTCTCGAGGCGGCAGGCGTGGCCTTTATCGGCCCGCCATCCCCTGCGATCGAGGCGATGGGCGATAAGATCACCTCGAAGAAAATCGCGCAAAAGGCGGGGGTTTCCACCGTGCCGGGCCATATGGGGCTGATCGCCGATGCCGATGAGGCCGTAAAAATTGCCACCCAAATCGGCTATCCGGTGATGATCAAGGCCAGCGCGGGCGGCGGCGGCAAAGGGATGCGCATTGCGTGGAATGACGCCGAGGCGCGCGAAGGCTTTCAGTCGTCGAAAAACGAAGCGGCGGCGAGTTTTGGCGATGATCGCATCTTTATCGAAAAGTTTGTCACCCAGCCCCGCCATATCGAAATTCAGGTGCTGGCCGACAGCCATGGCAATACCGTCTACCTGCACGAACGCGAATGTTCGATCCAGCGCCGCAATCAAAAGGTGATCGAAGAGGCCCCCTCGCCGTTTTTGGACGAGGCCACGCGCCGCGCGATGGGCGAGCAGGCCTGCGCCCTTGCGCGGGCAGTCGGTTACACGTCGGCGGGCACAGTCGAGTTTATCGTTGACGGCGCGCGCAATTTCTATTTCCTTGAAATGAACACCCGCCTGCAGGTGGAACACCCCGTCACCGAACTGATCACGGGCGTCGATCTGGTCGAACAGATGATCCGCGTGGCGGCAGGCGAGGCGCTGCCCTTTGCCCAAAGTGATTTGAAAATCAACGGCTGGGCGATGGAAAGCCGCCTTTACGCCGAAGACCCTTACCGCAACTTTTTGCCCTCGATTGGCCGCCTCACCCGCTATCGCCCCCCTGTCGAAGGGGCCACCAAAACCGGCGGGATCGTGCGCAACGATACGGGCGTCTTCGAGGGCGGCGAAATCTCGATGTTCTACGACCCGATGATCGCCAAGCTGTGCACATGGGCCCCAACCCGCACGGGGGCGATTGACGAAATGCGCATCGCGCTGGACACGTTCGAGGTGGAAGGCATCGGCCATAACCTGCCATTTGTGGGCGCGGTGATGGATCACCCGCGTTTCATCTCGGGCAATATCACCACGGCCTTTATCGCCGAAGAATATCCCGAAGGCTTTACAGGCGCGACGCTTGACGGCGAAACCATCGCCCGCATCGCTGCCGCCGCTGCCGCAATGAACCGCGTCGCCGAAATTCGCCGCACCAAAGTTTCGGGCACGATGGACAATCACGAACGCCGCGTGGGCGATGACTGGATTGTCACCCTGCAAGGGGTGGAACACGCGGTGAAAATCGACGCCGATCATGATGGATCAACAGTGCATTTCGCTGATGGCACATTGCGCCGCGTCACCTCTGGCTGGACACCGGGCCAGCCTTTGGCCGCGCTGATGGTAGATGGAACACCACTGGTGATGAAGGTCGCCAAAATCAGCGGCGGCTTTCGTTTGCGCCTGCGCGGGGCCGATCTAAGAGTGCATGTGCGCACCCCGCGACAGGCCGAACTTGCAAAACTGATGATCGAAAAGCAGCCCCCCGACACGTCGAAATTCCTTCTTTGCCCGATGCCTGGGCTTGTGACCAAACTCTTGGTCGCGGCGGGCGACGAGGTGCAAGAAGGTCAGGCGCTTGCCACTGTCGAGGCGATGAAAATGGAAAACATCCTGAAAGCCGAACGCAAAGGCGTGGTGAAATCGGTCAAGGCTGCGGCAGGGGCCAGCCTGAAGGTTGATGAAGTGATCATGGAGTTTGAATAGAACCGCGACGTTCTGCATTTCCGTTTCTCTTTTTCACAAATATCCCACGGGGGTCTGGGGGTGTGAAACCCCCAGCCGCCTGCCACAGGAGCCACGATGACCGATACTGCAAAATGGGCCAATTTGGCCGCGCGCGAGCTGAAGGAAAAGCCCCTTGCCAGCCTCGATTGGCACACGCTGGAAGGTATCACTGTCAAACCGCTGTATACGCAGGCCGACACCGCCGCCTTGCCGCAGATGGGCGAGATGCCCGGCTTTGCCCCCTTTACCCGCGGGGTCAGGGCGACGATGTATGCGGGCCGTCCTTGGACAATCCGCCAATACGCGGGCTTTTCCACCGCCGAGGCGAGCAATGCCTTTTACCGCAAAAACCTTGCGGCGGGCCAACAAGGCGTGTCGGTCGCCTTCGATCTGGCGACCCATCGCGGCTATGACAGCGACCACCCGCGCGTGACGGGCGATGTTGGCAAGGCTGGCGTTGCGATTGATTCTGTCGAGGATATGAAAATCCTGTTCGACGGTATCCCCTTGGACAAAGTGTCAGTGTCGATGACGATGAACGGCGCGGTTATTCCCATCCTTGCCAGTTTCATCGTGGCGGGGCAGGAACAGGGCGTGGATCAAAGCCTGCTGTCGGGCACCATTCAGAACGACATTCTGAAGGAATTCATGGTGCGCAACACCTATATCTACCCGCCCGAACCCTCGATGCGGCTGATTGCCGATATCATCGAATATACATCCGCCCATATGCCGAAATTCAACTCAATTTCCATCTCTGGCTATCACATGCAAGAGGCGGGTGCGAACCTTGTGCAGGAACTGGCCTATACGCTGGCGGATGGGCGCGAATATGTGCGCGCGGCCATTGCACGCGGCATGAACGTGGATGATTTCGCAGGCCGCCTGTCGTTTTTCTTCGCCATCGGCATGAATTTCTTTATGGAGGCCGCAAAACTGCGCGCCGCCCGCCTTTTGTGGCACCGCATCATGGCCGAGTTTAACCCCCAAAAACAAGGCAGCCTGATGCTGCGCACCCATTGCCAAACCAGCGGCGTTTCCTTGCAAGAGGCCGACCCCTATAACAACGTCATCCGCACGGCGTACGAGGCGATGTCGGCGGTCTTGGGCGGCACGCAGTCTTTGCACACCAATGCGCTGGACGAGGCGATGGCCCTGCCCACCGAGTTTTCCGCCCGCATCGCGCGCAACACGCAACTGATCTTGCAGCACGAAACGGGGGTGACGCGCGTTGTCGATCCGCTGGCGGGCAGCTATTACGTCGAAAGCCTGACAGATCAGCTTGCCTCCGAGGCGTGGAAGCTGATCGAAGAGGTCGAGGCGATGGGCGGCATGACCAAGGCCGTGGCATCGGGCATGCCCAAGCTGCGCATCGAGGAATCCGCCGCCAAACGCCAAGCCGCCATTGATCGCGGCGATGAGGTGGTGGTTGGGGTCAACAAATACCGCCTTGCCAAAGAAGACCCGATCGAGATTTTGGACATCGACAACCACGCCGTGCGCAGCGCCCAGATCGCGCGGCTTGCCGCCACCCGCGCCGCGCGGGACGAGGCCGCCTGCGCCGCCGCCTTGCAGGAAATCACCCGCCGCGCCGAAAGTGGCGGCAACCTGCTGGATGCCGCCGTCACCGCCGCTCGCGCCCGCGCAACCGTAGGAGAGATCAGCATGGCGATGGAAAAGGTGTTTGGCCGCCACCGCGCCGAGGTTAAAACCTTGGCAGGCGTTTATGGCGCGGCCTATGAGGGCGATGCAGGCTTTGCCGCCATCCAAAAAGATGTCGAAGATTTCGCGCAGGATGAGGGCCGCCGCCCCCGCATGCTGGTGGTGAAAATGGGCCAAGACGGGCATGATCGCGGTGCAAAGGTGATCGCCACGGCCTTTGCCGATATTGGGTTCGATGTAGATGTCGGCCCGCTGTTCCAAACCCCCGAAGAGGCGGCGCAAGACGCCATCGACAATGACGTGCATGTGGTGGGCATTTCCAGCCAAGCCGCAGGGCACAAAACGCTTGCCCCCAAATTGGTTCAGGCGCTGCGCGATGCGGGCGCAGGGGAAATTCTGGTCATTTGCGGCGGCGTGATCCCGCAGCAGGACTATCAGTTTCTGTATGACGCAGGGGTCAAGGCGATCTTTGGCCCCGGCACCAATATCCCTGCCGCCGCCAAGGACATTTTGGCCCTGATCCGCGCTGCAAAGACCTGAAAGCTTCCTCGCTCGAAAAATATCCCGCAGGGGGTGAAACCTGTCTGGGCCTGCCCAGACAGGTGAGGGGGCCGCGCAGGCCCCCTTCCGCGCCGCGCCCTACCTTGCGGCCCACAGCATACCGCGCCGCAACAACTCGCGCGCAGGCCCATGGTCGATCACATTCGCGCGATGCCCCAGCGCGTTGTAATAGACACGGCCATGGCCCCAGAATTTGCTGAACACAACGGGCATGGCGACAGGGCCATTGGGGGCGTGCGGCCCATCCACCAGGGGGAAATCACACACCGCATGCACGCGCACCGCAGGGTCGATGTGCAGGTAATACTGCTCGGTTTTGACGCCAAAATCGCCAATCCCCGCGACCAGCGGATCATCCGACACCATCCGCACGGTATACTCCACCCCGTCATTGCCCGGATGGGCCACCCATTGCGCGCCCGTCATAAATTGCCAGCCTACGTCAGCGCGGAACGCATCGCACATGCCGCCATGACAGCCCGCAAGGCCGACCCCCGCCGCCACCGCCGCCTGCACATGTTCGGACTGTTCTTTCACAATCGTTGACATCGTCCAGATCGGCACAATCAACGCCAGATCAGCCAGGCGGGCGGGATCGTCGAAACAGGCAAGGGTATCGAAAACCTCTACCTCCATGCCCGCGCTGCGCAAATCGGCGGCAAACAGGGCCGCCACTTTGTCAGGCTCGTGCCCGTCCCATCCGCCCCAAGTGATCAATGCTTTTGCCATAAACCCCTCCCGTTTTGGGCAGGATGGCGGAAGGCCTGCCACAGGTCAAGGTAAAGAATAATTGACACAAAGAATGATATTTCATACTTAGAGTTAAGAATAGCCAACCAATGGGGACCGTCATGGTCAGTGAAGAGCGTAATATCCTTATCAACCTGATCGGCGAGGTGCTGATCAACCTCTACTTCGCTTATGCTGTCTGGCACTTTGCGGCCAGCGGCGCGGCATCTGCGCCAAATGCGCTGCAAGATTGGGCGCGGTTGGTGATATGGATCATCCCTATCGGCATCGGGGCGGGCATTTGGCTGGCGATAGTGGGGCGGATTTTTGCGGGGATATTTGAACAAGAAAGCGGCGCTGTGCATGTGGACGAACGGGATCGCGGCATTCAGATCAGGGGCATGGCGGTGACAATGGTCATCGCCGCGCTGGCCTTTATCGCGGCCTTGTCGGCGCTGGCCTATGGCGTTTCGGCTTTTGCTGCGCTGAATATCATTTTCTTCGGCTTTGGCAGCGCTGCGATTGCGGGCGATTTGGCCAAACTACTGATGTATCGGGTGTTTGGCTGAATGGCGCGCATCGAAAATCACATTCGCCGCCTGCGGTTTGACGCGGGCGAGATGACGCAAAAAGATCTGGCCGAGGCGGTGGGCGTGACGCGCCAAACCATCATGGCAATTGAGAATGGCAAGTATTTCCCCAGCCTCGAATTGGCCTTTCTGATCGCGCAGCATTTTGACAAGCCTTTGGACGCCGTGTTTCAGTTTCACCCAAAGGCACCCAAATGAGCCGCCCCAAGGTTTTTCTGGCCACATTGCTGTTGCTTTCTGCCATTCCGATATTGGTGTCGGGGGTGCGATTGGTGCAAATCCCCACTGGCGCCTTGCCTGCCGAGGCGATGCGATTTGGCGCGGTGCCGCTGGCCCATTTCGCCCATGCGCTGGGCGGTGTGCTTTTTGGCCTTTTGGGGCCTGTGCAATTTTCAAATGTGCTGCGCCGCCGTTTTGGGCGGGCGCATCGCGTCATCGGATATGTCTTTGTCGGCGCGGGGCTGGGGCTGGCCGTTTCAGCGTTGCGGCTTTTGTGGGTGTTTCCCGATGTGGTGACAGGGCCGCTGACGCTGGTTCGCCTTGTGCTGTCGCTGGGTCTTGGCGGCGCGCTGATCTGGGCCGTGCAGGCGGCGCTGCAGGGGCAGCGCGCGCGGCACCGCGCCTATATGATCCGCGCCTATGCGGTGGGGATGGGGGCGGCGACGCAGGCGCTTATGATGCTGCCGATCGCCATATTCAGCGGCACTGCGCTGAACGGGGCGCTGGCGGACGGCATTTTCATCGCAGCATGGGCACTGAACCTATTCCTTGCCGAATGGGTCATTCGCCGCCGCCCCTAAAGACGCCATTTAGAACCGCTGCGGAAGGCCAGGCCTATTGCCCATCACAGCCTCGATGGCCGCCATGACATCGGCGGTCATCTTATCCTTTGATTTCAGGGCAGACAGGTTGTCATGCAACTGTTCAATCTTACTGGCCCCCAAAATCACCGTTGAAACGCGCGGGTTGGCAAGGCACCACAGCAGCGCCATGTGGTGAATGGGCATCCCCGCCCCATCTGCAATTTTCGCCAGATCTTTGATCTTTTCAATCCGCGCGCGCCCGACATCGCCCATCATAATATCGCGCAGCCATTCATAGCCGGGCAGGTTTGCGCGGCTGTCATTGGGCATGCCGTTGTTATACTTGCCCGTCAAAAGGCCGGATGCGAGGGGCGACCAAATCGTCGTGCCCAGACCGAAGGTGTCATAGATGGGCAGATAATCGCTCTCCACCTTACCCCGTTCAAACAGGTTATATTGCGGCTGTTCCATCGTCGGCGGGGTCAGATGATTGGCGCGGGCAATGGCGTGGGCCTCGGTGATTTGCTGGCCCGACCATTCCGATGTGCCCCAATACAGCACTTTGCCTTGGGCGACCAGATTGTGCATCGCGCGGACGGTTTCCTCGATGGGCGTGTCAATGTCGGGGCGGTGGCAGAAATACAAATCCAGATGTTCGACCCGCAGGCGTTTCAATGCGGCATGGCAAGCCTCAGTCACATGCTTGGCCGATAGCCCGCGCTGGGTGGGTTTACTGCCGCCCCAAAACACCTTTGACGAGACGATATAGCTGTCGCGCGACCAGCCGAGTTCCGCAATCGCCTGCCCCATCACCAGTTCGGAATTGCCCGCCTCATACCCTTCGGCATTGTCGAAAAAATTCACGCCAGCGTCATAGGCCGCCGTCAGCATCGCCTTGGCGGGGGCGACATCGACCTGCTTGGCGAAAGTTACCCAAGAGCCATAGGAAAATTCGGAAACTTGTAGGCCAGATTTGCCAAGGCGGCGATATTGCATGATCTCTCTCCCATTGATTGGGGAAAAATAGCGCGCGCAGGCTTGGCGGCTAGTGCGTTTGCGACCTAAACGGCGGCGCGTTTGCGAAAGGGCCAGCGCAGGGCGGCGAATAGGGCGTTCAGGCCGATGAGGCCCGCAAGGAACCCGATACCCGTGGCATAGGCGCCCTCGATGGTGACGGGCACGGCAGGGCGGAAATCGGCCCAAGTGGCCTTGAACGTTTCGCTGTCGCGGAAACGGTGGGGAAAGGCCATGCGCTCCAGCGGGCTGGCCGCGCGCAAAAGGGCCAGATCGGCGGTGACATTCTCCAGCCGCGCAAAGGCATTTGCCATATCTTCGCGGTGGGCATCCTGAAAGGTGCTGCCTTTGATCTGGGCAAGGGCATCTTCGCGCGTCAGACCCGCCTTGGTGGCCGAGGCATCAAAATCGCGGGCGATTTGGGACAGGGCATCATACTGCCCGCCAAGGCGCTGCAGGTATTGTTGGCTAAATTCGGGGACTTGACTGCCAGCAACGCCCGTGGCGAGTGAGGCAGCAAGGATGAGTTTTTGCAGCATGGGAAGCCCCCGCGTTGGTTTGGGGCAGTATCGCAAGGATGTGGGGGGATGGCTAGGGGGTGGTTGACGGGGGATTTATCGGTAGGGTGCGTGCGGCCGCGCACCATCTGGCCCCGCGCCCTGCGCTGAGTGGTGCGTGAAATCACGCACCCCAGCATTCGTATTGACCAGACTGTCCTCCTCCCCGTCAGATTTGCCAACAGCAAATCTGACCGCGCCCGAACCGCCCCCACGGGGCGGGCGCGTCAGGGCCGCGCCCCAAGTGCCCCGTCGGTTCGGGCGTGGTCAGCTTTGCACCCAGTCGCTGGTTTGCTGGATTGATAGTCTGCTGCATCCATACCCTGCCCGCGAAAGCGTTCGCGGGCGTTCAGGACTAAAAAGGGTCCACTGGACACTTTTTGCGCGCAAGCGCGCCGTCCTTCACCCCTACCGATGCCCCACATAAATCTCCACCACCTTCGCCACGGCGGCCTCTGGCGTCATCTCTTCCGACTCCCCCGTGCGGCGGCTGGTCAGTTCGACAACCCCATTCGCCAGCCCGCGCGGGCCGACGGTGATGCGCCACGGCAGGCCGATCAAATCCATCGTTGCAAACTTGGCCCCTGCGCGTTCGTCGCGGTCGTCATACAGCGGCTCTAGCCCTGCCTTCACTAGCGCCTGATAGAGGCCCATGCAGGCGGCATCGGCGGCGCTGTCGCCTTGCTTCAGGTTCACAATCCCCACGGGGAAGGGTGTCACGCCTTCGGGCCAGATGATGCCTTTGTCGTCGTGGCTGGCCTCGATAATCGCGCCCAAAAGGCGGCTCACGCCGATGCCGTGCGATCCCATTTCCACGGGCACTTTCGCGCCATCGGGGGTGACGACTGTCGCCCCCATCGATTCCGAATATTTGGTGCCGAAGTAGAAAATCTGCCCCACTTCAATCCCGCGCCCGACTTTGCGGTGCGCCTCCGGCACGGCGTTGAATGCAGCCTCATCGTGGGTTTCATCGGTGCGGGCGTACAGGGTAGTGAATTCCTGACACACCGCAGCCACTGCGGCGCGGTCGTCATAATCCACATCCCGCGCGCCCAGTTTCAGTGCGGTTACGCGGTCGTCATAGAACACTTCGCTCTCGCCCGTTTGGGCCAGCACCAAAAACTCATGCGTGTTATCGCCGCCAATCGGCCCCGATGCCGCGCGCATCGGAATGGCGGTTAGGCCCATGCGCTCATAGCTGCGCAGATAGCTGACCATATGGCGGTTATAGGCGTGCAAGGCGGCATCGCGATCAATGTCGAAATTATAGCCGTCTTTCATCAAAAACTCGCGGCCCCGCATCACGCCGAACCTTGGGCGCATCTCGTCGCGGAACTTCCATTGGATGTGATACAGCGTCAGCGGCAGGTCTTTATAGCTGGACACATGCGCGCGGAAGATGTCGGTGATCATCTCTTCATTCGTGGGGCCATAGAGCATCTCGCGTTTTTGGCGGTCGGTGATGCGCAGCATTTCCTGGCCATAGTCGTCATAGCGCCCGCTTTCGCGCCACAGGTCAGCCGGTTGCAGCGTGGGCATCAAAAGGGGGATATGGCCTGCGCGCACCTGCTCTTCGTTCACAATGGCCTGAATGCGGTTCAAAACGCGCAGGCCCAGCGGCAGCCAAGAATAAATCCCCGCCGCCTGCTGTTTGATCATCCCTGCCCGCAGCATATAGCGGTGGGACACAATCTGCGCCTCGGCAGGGTTTTCTTTCAGAACGGGCAGGAAATAACGGGACAAACGCATGGGGGCCTCTTTCTTTCGGTTTGCTCTTGGGTAGTGGATTGCAGGGCAGGGGGCAAGGGGGGCAGGAGGGCAGGGGCAGGAGGGGGGCAGGGGGCAAGGGGGGCCGCGCACCCGTAAGCGCCTGCTTATGTTGGGGCAAAGCTGCGCCGCGCGCATAGACGCGGCCAAGGTTTGGGCGCAGATCGCAGGGCAAGGCCCGACGTGGTGTTTGGGCCCAAACTGGAGAGATATGATGAAAAAGACCCTGATTTTGGCGGCCCTGATCTGCGCGCCGCTGACGGCCCCTTTGGCCGCTTTTGCGATGCCCATTTTGGGCGATGTTGTGGGCACCAACCCCGCGGATGCGACCGCAGCATTGGCCGCCAAAGGCTGCGCTGTTGTGGCCTTTGAGGCAGAGGGCGGCAAGATCGAGGCGAAATGCACCGACGAGGCCAAGAAGGCATGGGAAGTTTACATCGACCCCAAAACGGGCGCAGTGACCGACATCAAAGACGAGGCGAACTGATGGCGCAGGGGCAGGTGAATTTGGGGGGCAATGCGGCCCCCCGCCCCAAAGTGGGCGTGCAGTGGGACCCGTTGGTGCGCCTGTCGCATTGGGCGGTGGCGATGATGGTGCTTGCCAATTATCTGCTGAACCACGGCGGCGGCGCGGTGCATGTCTGGATTGGCTGGGGCCTGATGGCGGTGCTGGCCTTGCGCTTTGCATGGGGGTTTGTTGGGCCAAAAGAGGCGCGGTTTACCAGCTTTTTGCCCAATCCTGTGGCCGCGCTGCGCCATATGGGCGCGCTGGCCGCACGGCTTTTGGGGCGCGGGAAAAACCTGCGCGACTACCCATCGCACAATCCCGCAGGCGCCATGATGGTCTATGCGCTGTGGGCCAGTTTGACAGTGGTTGCCATCACAGGCCTAGTGATGACGGGCGGGGCCAGCCCTGTGCGGGTTGCGCAGCAGCAGGCGGCCGTGGCGGCAGGGGATTGGTCGGTTTTGTTGGCCGAGGGCGACGATATGGGGTCGGACAAAGGTGGCCACTGGGCGGGCGCGTTGCACGAGATCGCGGCCAATCTTGTGGTTGCGCTGGCGCTGATCCATGTGGCAGGAGTGACGCTTGAAAGCCGCGCCTTGGGCCGCAATCTGGTGCGGCCGATGCTGCGCAAATAGGGCGCACTCAAAGGACATATGATGGCAGGCAAGCGGGATATCGTGCAGCAGCGGGGGCCGCTGACTTTGGCTGCGTTTTTGCTGATGCAAAGCACTGCGGCGGTGTTTTTTGTGGGCGATGCGCTGTCGGATTTTCTGATCGACCCGACGCAGCCGCATACCGTGTTCGAAGGTCTGGTCGCGGTGGCGTTGTTGGCGGGGGTGGTGTTTGGCGCATGGGCGCTGCGCCAAACATTGGAACAGATGCGCGCGCAGGCCCGTGCGCTGGCCGTGGCGCGTGGCGCGCTGGCCGAAGGGATCGAGGCGCAGTTCAAGGCATGGGGCCTGACCCCCGCCGAAAGGGACGTCGCTCTGTTTGCCCTGAAGGGGATGGATGTGGCCGAAATCGCCCAGATGCGCGGCGCAGCGCAAGGCACCGTGCGCGCGCAACTGGCCCATGTCTATGCCAAGGCAGGCGTATCGGGCCGCGCCCAGTTTGCGGCGTGGTTTGTCGAGGATTTGCTGGGCTAGGGGCACGGCCTTGGTGCCAAAATTTTGCCCAACTTGCCAGCTAAGCGAGGGGGTAGTTTGGTGAAAGGTGCGCTGTGGAAGATCTTTTGTTGACCCCGCTGGTGATGTTATCGGCGCTGCTGGCGCTGGCCTATGTTTATGCGCGTAGGCGGGATGCGAAAGGGATGCGCAAGGGATACGCACCGCGCCAAAGGCCGCAGCGCAGTGCCAGCGCGCGCCTGCCTTGGAAAGCACAGCGCCACAGCGATTGGTTTTTTGGCCGCGATGCAGCGCAGCCCCAAAAGCGCCGCGATGCCCGACCGCAGCGCGACAGGGTGATCGACCTGCACCAGCGCGGCGCGATTTTTGCAGTGACCGAGGCCGCGCAGCTTGACGGCTACACCCTGACGGAACTGGGCGACGTGCGGGTGGATGGCGGCGCAGGGCACGAGGCGCGGTTGCGGCGGGCAGCAGCGCAGCAATACAGTGCGGCCAATGCGCTGGTGAACCTGCGCGAGGTGTGCGCGGCGCAGCAAAAACGTGGGGGCAAGGATCGCGCTGGGCATTGGCAGACCATAAATCGGGGGCAGCCCAAAAAGCCGCCAGCCAAAGAATGGCGCGCGATGGCCGTCATCGCCAACCCGCTGCTGGCCGATGTGATGCCGCCCGAAACCTACCGCGATGATCTGGTGTTGATCGACGGATCGAATGTGATGAATTGGGAGGTGGACGCTGGCATTGCAGACGCCCCATCCCTGCGCCCGCTGGCCCAGGTTCTCGCCGACCTAAAGGCGCGCGGGGTGGCCGCCGGCGTGGTGTTTGACGCAACCGCTGGCCACAGGCTGGAGGGGCGGTTTTTGGGCCATGACGATCTGGCCAAACGCCTGCCCACCGCCGCCGATGTGCTGGTGGTCGATCGCGGCACGCAGGCCGATTGGGTGCTGGTCGATATGGCGCGTGCGCAGGGGCTGGTCATCATCTCGAACGACCACTTCCGCGACGCGCCCGCCGCGCGGCATCTGCTAAAGCAAAAGGGGTATGTGGTGGGGGATGGGGTCACGCTGTTGGAGCCGAGGGCGTAAGCCTTGCCAGCAGTGCGCCGCATGAATCACTCAGGGGCGGCGAAAGCAAGTGGCTTAACGGATCCTTCCACCCAACCCTAACCCCCGTTGCACCCCACCCACATCCCCCCTATATCATCCCCATAACCCCTTCAGGAGGCACCCTCATGGCTTGGCCCGTTAAAACACAAGCGCAGGTGTGGCTGGTGGTTTTGGCGGCGGTGTTTGGGCTGCTTTACCTGCTGGGCGGGGTGATACTGCCTTTCCTCGTGGGCGGGGCGCTGGCCTATTTTCTGGACCCTGTGGCCGACCGCTTGGAACGTGCGGGGCTGTCGCGGGTGGCCGCAACGGCGACCATCACGTTGGTGGCCCTTTTGTCGGTGGTGTTGATCTTGCTGGCCGTGGTGCCCGTGCTGATCCAGCAAACCACGGGGTTGGTGCAATCGGCCCCTGATATTGCGCAGCGGTTGCAAGGGTTTTTGCTGACCCAGTTTCCCGAACTGGCTGACGGCACATCGACCATTCGCCAGTCACTCGCAGAGCTGGGCGCGACCATTCAATCGCGCGGCGGCGAGCTGGTGCAGGGGCTGCTCTCTAGTGCGCTTGGGCTGGTTTCGGCCATTGTGTTCGTCGTCGTCGTGCCCGTTGTTACCTTTTACATGCTGATGGATTGGGATCATATGGTCGCCCGCATCGACCAGATGTTGCCGCGCGATCATGCCCCCACCATTCGCCGCCTTGCGCGCGAGATTGACGCAGCGCTGGCCGCTTTCGTGCGCGGGCAGCTTTCGGTTTGCGCTCTGCTGGGCGCGTTTTACGCGCTGGCGCTCATGCTGGCGGGGCTGCAATTTGGCCTTGTCGTTGGCGCGATTGCGGGTGCGATTACGTTTATTCCCTATGTCGGCAGCCTTGTGGGCGGGGCGCTGGCGATTGGTCTTGCACTGTTCCAATTCTGGGGCGATTGGGTTTCCATCGGTCTGATCGCGGGCATTTTCGCGGTTGGCCAATTTGTCGAAGGCAATATCCTGACCCCCAAACTGGTGGGCAATTCGGTGGGGCTGCACCCCGTTTGGCTGATTTTTGCGCTGTCGGCCTTTGGCACGTTGTTCGGCTTTGCCGGCATGTTGGTGGCCGTGCCCGTGGCGGCGGCCATCGGCGTGTTCACCCGCTTTGGGATCGAGCAGTATCAGGCCAGCGTTTTGTATCAGGGCATTGCGGGCCGCGTTGCCGAGAACGACGATCAGGCCTGACGATGCGCGGGCAACTTGCCTTTGATCTGGGCCAAAGGGATGGCTTTTCGCGGCAGGATTTCTTTCCCTCGGCCTCTAATCGCGCGGCGCTGGCAATGGTCGATGCGTGGCAGGGCTGGCCTGCGGGGCGGATGCTGCTGGTCGGGCCGCAAGGCGCGGGAAAGACACATCTGGCGCATATTTGGGCGGCGCAGGCGGGTGTGCAGGCGGGTGTGCAGGCGGGGGCGCAGGCGGGGGCGCAGGTGATTGGCGCGCAGGATTTGGCGGCGGCCGATGTGCAGGCGCTGGCGCGCGTTGGGGCAGTGGTCGTCGAAGATGCCCATGCCTTGCCGCGCGCCGCAGAAGAGGCGCTGTTTCACCTGCACAACCTGTTGTCAAACGCGGGTCATCTAATGATCACCGCGCGCACGCCGCCGCGCGACTGGGGCCTTATGCTGCCCGACCTTTTGTCGCGGATGCAGGCGGTGGCGATCACCCATCTGGCCAGCCCAGACGAGACGTTGATTGCCGCCGTTCTGGTCAAACTGTTTGCCGACCGTCAAATCGCCGTGCCGCCAAATCTGATTGCCTATCTTGCGCCGCGCATTGACCGCAGCATCGGGGCTGCGCGCGCCATCGTCGCCGCGCTGGACAGGCGCGCCTTGGCCGAGGGCAGGGCGGTAACGCGCGCCCTGGCGGCGCAGATCATGGCCGAAAGCGGCGACAATGGGCTGGACAGTGCAGAGATTGAATGAAACCCTGTCACAAATCCTTTACCTGCAGGCCATAAACCACACCCATGACCCAAGCCGATTTTCTGCACGCCCCTTTCCCCGCCCCGCGCGATATTTCTGCGGGCGATGCCACTGGCCCGCGCCGATTTTTCAACCGCGAACTCAGCTGGCTTGCCTTTAACTGGCGCGTGCTGGACGAGGCGTCAAACCCCGCGGTGCCCCTGCTGGAACGGCTGCGGTTTTTGTCCATTTCGGCCACGAACTTGGATGAATTCTTCACCGTGCGCGTGGCGGGTTTGCGCGCGCAGGTGCGCGCCCACAACAGCACCCTTTCCGAAGATGGGCGCAGCCCCGCCGAACAACTTGCGCTGATCCACACCAACGCGCGGCGCCTGATGCACACCCAGCAGGCCGTGTTCAACAAACTGCGCAAGCTGATGGAGGCGCAGGGCATCACCCTTTGCACCCGCAGCAAACTGACGGCGCGCGATTTGAAATTTCTGGAAACGCATTTCTTGGAAAAGGTGTTTCCCGTGCTTTCGCCGCTGGCGATTGACCCTGCGCATCCGTTTCCGTTCATCCCCAACACGGGCTTTTCGCTGGCGTTGGAATTGGAACGGATCAGCGATCAGCGCACGTTGAAGGCGTTGCTTCCCATACCCACCCAAATCGCCCGCTTTGTGCCCCTGCCTGGGCGCGAGGGCGAGGCGCGGTTTTTGCCATTGGAAGAGCTGCTGCTGATCCATCTGGACATGCTGTTTCCCGGCTATACCGACCGCGGGCATTGCCTGTTTCGCGTGCTGCGCGACAGCGATCTAGAGGTCGAGGACGAGGCCGAAGATCTTGTGCGCGAATTTGAGTCTGCGCTGAAACGGCGGCGGCGCGGCGAGGTGATCCGCCTGAAAATATCCTCGGGCGCGCCGTCCGAATTGCGCGACATGATCATGGAAGAACTGGGCGTGACCCGCGACGAAGTGGTTGATGTGCGCGGTCTTTTGGGCGTGGCCGATTTGAAAGAACTTGTCATCCCAAGCCGCCCCGATCTGCTGTGGCCGCCCTTTTCCCCGCGCGTGCCCGAACGGGTAGAAGACCATGACGGCGATATGTTCGCCGCCATAAAACAAAAAGATATGCTGCTGCACCATCCTTATGAAACCTTTGATCTGGTGATCAGATTTTTGGAACAGGCGGCGCGGGACCCGAATGTTTTGGCGATCAAGCAAACCCTTTATCGCACCTCTTGGGATAGCCCCATCGTCGCCGCCCTGTGCGAGGCCGCCGAAGCGGGCAAATCGGTAACGGCGCTGGTCGAACTGAAAGCCCGTTTTGACGAGGCGGCCAATATTCGCCAGTCGCGGCGGCTTGAACGGGCGGGCGCGCATGTGGTTTACGGCTTTATCCACTACAAAACCCACGCGAAAATCAGCACCGTTGTGCGCCGCGAGGGGGATCAACTGGTCACCTATACCCATTACGGCACGGGCAATTACCACCCGATCACCGCCAAGGTTTACACCGATCTTTCGTTCTTTACCTGCGATCCTGCGCTGGGGCGCGATGCCACGCGCGTGTTCAATTATCTGTCGGGCTATGTGCAACCGCAGGGGCTGGAAAATCTGGCCATTTCGCCCATCACCCTTAAGCCGCGCCTGATGGAACTTATCGCCGCCGAGGCCACCCATGCCCGCGCAGGGCGGCCTGCGCATATCTGGGCCAAGGTCAATTCGCTGATCGACCCCGAGGTGATCGACGCGCTTTATGCCGCCTCGCACGCGGGCGTGCAAATCAGCCTGATTGTGCGCGGCATTTGCGGCTTGCGGCCGGGGATCAAGGGGCTGTCGGAAAACATCCGCGTCAAATCGGTGGTGGGGCGGTTTCTGGAACATTCGCGCATCGTGTGCTTTGGCAACGGGGGCGGTTTGCCTTCGGATGCCAGCCGCGTGTTCATATCGTCAGCCGATTGGATGGGGCGCAACCTGACCCGCCGCGTTGAAACGCTGGTCGAGATCAATACCCCCACGGTAAAAGACCAAATCGTGCGCCAAATCATGGCGGCCAACCTTGCGGACGAGGCGCAAAGCTGGCTATTGTCGGGCGACGGCAGTTACAAGCGCGATCTTGCCCCAGCAGATGGGCAGGCCTTTAGCTGCCATCGGTTCTTTATGGAGACGCCCTCGCTGTCAGGCCGTGGATCGGCAGGCGGCGAAGATGCGCAGGTTTTGGCATAGGGTCTTGCCCATGAGTTTTGATAAGCGCGGCCCTTTTGGCCGCCCTCTTTTTGCCGATCCGTCCGAACGCGCGCTTTCCAAAGTGGGCGTTGTCGATGTGGGGTCAAACTCGGTTCGGATGGTGGTGTTTGACGGCGCGGCGCGCAGCCCTGCCTATTTCTTCAATGAAAAAGTCATGTGCGGTCTGGGCAAAGAACTGGCCCAGACGGGCAAATTAAGCCCCAGCGGGCGCGAACGCGCATTGGCGGCACTGCGCCGTTTTTCCATTCTGGCCAAAGGGATGGGGATTGAAACCCTGACGGTGGTGGGCACGGCCGCGGTGCGCGAAGCCACTGATGGCGGCGAATTTCAGGCGCAGGTTCTACGCGAGACGGGCCTGAAAATTTGGGTGATCGACGGCGGCGAAGAGGCGCGGCTTTCGGCGCAGGGCGTGCTGCTGGGCTGGCCTGATGCATCGGGGATTGTCTGCGATATTGGCGGCAATTCGATGGAACTGGCGCGCATTGGCGATGGCAGTGTCGGCGCGCGCGTGTCCACGCCACTGGGCCCGTTCCGCCTGCTGCAACACGCAGCCGACCCCAAACGCCGCGCGCCGCATATCGCAGCCGCAATCAAATCCGCCTTGACCGAGATAAAGTCTAAAGGCGAGCGGATTTATCTGGTCGGCGGGTCATGGCGGGTGATTGCGCGGCTGGACATGGAACGCCGCGCCTATCCGCTGACGGTTTTGCACGAATATCGTATGCAGACCAAGGGCTTGCTGGACACTTTGGATTGGATCGAAAAATCTGATCCAGCGGACTTGCGCGCCAAAACGGGCACATCGGGCGAGCGGATGGAACTGATCCCCATCGCCTGCGAAGTGCTGCGCGAGCTGATCTTGCAGGCCCAACCCAGCGAGATTGACGTTTCGGCCTATGGTATCCGCGAGGGGCTTTTGTATGAACAGATGCCGCCCCGTTTGCGCGCCCGCGATCCCCTCCTCGAGGCGGCGCGCATGGCGGAAAAAACCTCGGCGCGGATGCCGGGTTTTGGCAAAAAGCTGTTCGAATTTTTGCTGCCGCTGTTTCCGCAGGCCGATGACCAGCGCCTGCGTCTGATCAAGGCGGCCTGCCTGTTGCACGACACCACTTGGCGCGCCCACCCCGATTTTCGCGCCGAGGCTTGCTTTGACAATGCCACCCGCGCCAATCTGGGCGGGCTGGATCACGGGGGGCGGATTTTTCTGGGTCTGGCGCTGCTGCATCGCTATAAGAACAGTCGTTCAGGTTCGCGCCTAGAACCGATGTTCAAACTGCTTTCCGCAGCCGAGGTTCAAGATGCCGAAGTGCTGGGCAAGGCGATGCGCTTTGGCGCAATGTTTGCCGTCAACGATCCGTCGCGCGTTTGCCGTTTGACCTATTCGGCCAAAGAGGCTGTTTTGCGCCTTGACCTTACCGCAGAGGGACGCGCGCTGCTGGGTGAGGTTGCGCTGTCGCGGTTGAATTCGCTCGCTGCGTCGATGAAGGCGCAAACGCAATTTGGTGATGTGAACGCCGTAACTTAGGTTGCGCAAAACGGGGCCATCTCGGCCCAAATGCCCTTTGGGATTGGCCCGATGTCGATTTGGATGCGTATTGCCGAGGCTTTGTCTGCCCTGACCAAGGGCGAAGGTTTGGCGGCTGTTTTTGACCGCTTGCGCAGCGCCCCCACACCCGAAAAATCGGTGGGATTCACCATCGCCATTATCGCGCTGGCGGCCAAAATGGCCAAGGCTGATGGTACTGTCACCCGTGACGAGGTCAGCGCATTTCGCAGCATTTTCACCCTTTCCCCGCAGGAAGAGGTAAACGCTGCCCGCCTTTTTAACCTTGCGCGTCAAGATGTTGCGGGGTTTGACACCTATGCGCGCAAGGTTGCGGCACTGTTTAATGACACGGGCCAGTCGATCTGCGCCGATGATCGCAACATCCTGATCGACATTCTTGAGGCGCTGTTTGCCATTGCGATGGCGGATGGAAAATATCACCCGCGCGAAGACGACTTTTTGGCGCAGGTGGCGCAAATATTTGGGCTGGACGGGCGGTGTTTTTCATTGGTTCGCGCCCGCTATGTCGAAGGCGCGCCGCGCGATCCCTATGACGTGCTGGGCGTTGATCCCAGCGCGAGTATGGGCGATTTGCGCCGCGCATGGCGCGCAGCGGTGAAAGACAGCCATCCCGATGTGATGATCGCGCGCGGTGTGCCGCCCGAGGCTGTACAACTGGCCGCCCGCCGCCTGATTGCGATCAACGCCGCTTGGGCCGAAGTGCAGGCGTTGCGGGCGCAGGCATGACCAAAACGCTGCGCATTGCCACCTATAACGTCGAATGGTTTACCGAACTTTTTGACGACAGCGGCAACATTCTGAACGATAATTCAGCATCCGCGCGGTTTGGCGTGTCAAAGGCGCAGCAAACCGCTGCGATTGGCGCGGTTTTGCAGCATTTAGACGCCGATGCGATCATGGTGATTGAGGCCCCCGATCAAAGTGACAAGCGCAGCGCCACCCTTGCCTTGGAAAATTTCGCAGCGCATTTTGGCCTGCGCGCGCGCCATGCGCTGGTTGGTTTTCCCTCGCAAAGCGCCCAAGAAATTGCGCTGCTGTATGATCCAGATGTCTTTACGGCGCAGCACGACCCGATGGGAAAGGCCGCCGCCGCCGCCGCTGCTCCGCGCTTTGATTTCCCCTATTCCTATGACCTAAACGGCGATGGTGCGCCTGAAAACATTGGATTTTCCAAGCCCCCACTCGAGGTTTTGCTGACCCATGCCACAGGCTGGCAGGCGCGGATGATTGGGGTTCACACCAAATCAAAAGCCGCGCATGACACCAAAAGCCGCGCCGAATTTCTGCGTCTGTCCGCGCAAAATCGCCGCAAGCAACTGGCCGAATGTTTTTGGCTGCGCGGCAGGGTTGACGCGGTTTTGGCGCAAGAAACGCCCCTGATCGTGCTGGGCGATTTCAACGACGGGCCAGGATTGGACGAATATGAACAACAGTTCGGATATTCCAGCGTCGAGGTGGTGATGGGCGCGCAGCACCCCGGCCGCCCGCAATTGTTTGACCCCCATGCAGCAGCCTCTGCCAAAATCTGGGCGGGCAAATCCCCTGTCACCTCGCGCTTTTACCTGCCCGAAAAGAAGGGCTACTTTGAAGCGCTGCTCGATTTCATCATGGTGTCGCCCGACATCGCGCGCATGGCCCCGCGCTGGCGGATTTGGCATCCGCTGCACGATACGGCCATCGCTGCCAATTCGGGCCTTGCTGCGGCTTTGCTTGCGGCGTCAGATCACTTTCCCGTCAGCCTTGACGTAAATTTGCCGCCCTGCGCGCCGCTGCCTTGACCCTGCCCGCGCTTTGCGCCTGTATGGGGGGATGAACAGTTTGCAGCCCAGCTTTGCCCCCGCCAAACCCACGCCGCCGCCAGCATTTTCGCGGGTGGAATGGATGATTGCATGGCGCTATCTGCGCGCCAAACGGGCCGAAGGCGGCGTTTCGGTGATGACGTGGATTTCGCTGATCGGGATCACTCTGGCGGTTTTTGCGCTGATCGCCACCATGGCCGTGCGGGCGGGGTTTCGCGCCGAATTGGTTGAGACCATCCTTGGCGCGAATGCGCATGTGTCGGTCTATACCGCGCCGCGCGTGGGCGAGGATGGCCGCATCGTCAAGGGGTTTGCCGATTACGACGCCATTGCCAGCAAGGCCAAAGCCGTGCAAGGCGTGACCCGCGCCGCGCCTTTGGTCAAAGGGCAGGTGATGGTGACAACGGGCGAGGGGGCGACGGGGGCCGAAGTGTACGGCGTCCGCCCCGAGGATATTGCCACCTTGCCGCGTGTGGCCAAGGCGCCGCAGGCGGAAGGCGACCTTGCCCGTTTTGGCAGCGGTATCGCCGTCGGTTCGGGCATTGCGCGGCAAATGGGCATTACTGTGGGCGACCGTTTGCGCCTGATCGCCCCCACGGGGGTGAAAACCGCGATGGGCACATCGCCGCGCGTCAATGCCTATGAGGTGGTGTATATCTTTACCACGGGCGGCTATGCCATTGATAACAGTCGCATTTATATGCCGCTGGACGAGGCGCAGCGCTATTTCAACCGCGAAGGCTATGTTGATGAGATCGAGGTGATGGTCGATAACCCCGAATCCGTAGACAGCTTTTCTGGCCCGCTGATCGCGGCAGGCGGGCAGGACGCGCTGCTGTGGACATGGCGCGATTCGGCGGGCAGTTACCTGCGCGCGCTGACCATCGAGGACAATGTGATGTTCGTGATCATGACCATTCTGGTGCTGATCGCCACGCTGAACATCGTTTCGGGGTTGATTATGTTGGTGAAAAACAAGGGCCGCGATATTGGCATCTTGCGCACGATGGGCCTAACCGAAGGCGCCGTTTTGCGGATTTTCTTCCTGTGCGGGGCCTTTACAGGCATTATTGGCACGGTCTGCGGCGTGGTCTTGGGCTGCCTGTTTGCGGTTTACATCGACCAGATCGTGTCATTTGTTAATCTGGTGTCGGGGGGCGATGTGTGGGACCCGTCGATCCGTGGCATCTATGCGCTGCCTGCTAAGTTGCAGGCGGGGGATGTGATCTCGGCGGTGGTGCTGTCGCTGGGCCTGTCTTTTGTGGTCACGATTTTTCCCGCCCGCCGCGCCGCGCGGATGAACCCGGTCGAGGCGCTGCGCTATGAATAACCCTGTTTTGGAAATGCGCGGCTTGCACAAAGCCTATCATCGCGGCGTGGCGGGGCAGGTGCAGGTTTTGAACGGCGTCGATTTAACGCTGGCGCGCGGCGAGGTGGTGGCTTTGGTCGCCCCGTCGGGTGCGGGCAAATCAACGCTTTTGCACATTGCGGGGCTGCTCGATACGCCAGATGCGGGGCAGGTTTTGCTGGATGGGCGGGATATGGGCGGGCTGCCCGACCGCGCCCGCACCGAAGCGCGGCGCAGCGATTTGGGCTTTATCTATCAGTTTCACCACCTGCTGCCCGAATTCTCGGCGCTGGAAAACATTGTCATCCCGCAACTTGCCGCTGGCATCCCCCCTGCGCAGGCTGAAGCGCGGGCCAAGGAATTGCTGGGTCGCGTCGGCATAGCGGCGCGCGCGCAGCATCGCCCTGCCGCCTTGTCGGGGGGCGAGCAGCAGCGCGTTGCCTTTTGCCGCGCGCTCGCCAATGGCCCGCGCCTGTTGCTGGCAGACGAGCCTACGGGAAACCTTGACCCTGCAACATCGGATCACGTGTTTGACGCGCTGATGGATTTGGTGCGCGCCACGGGCCTGTCGGCGCTGATTGCCACCCATAACATGGCGCTTGCCGCGCGGATGGACAGGGTTTTGCACCTGTCGGCGGGGAAAATTTTGCCCAGCACTTAGCCTGCGCGCCGCATTGGGTTTGATCCGAAAATCCCGCCATGCTAGGCGCAAGATAACCGAGTCGGGCAGGGCGCAGCGTGTATAAACTATCCGAAGAAACCGAGGCCGACTGGTGGGAAGTCGAGGCGCTGTATGATCTGTGCTTTGCGCCAGGTCGCACAGCGCTGTCGTCGTATCGTCTGCGCGAGGGCGTGCCGACGGTTGCCTCGCTGTGCCTGATCTTGCGCGATGATGATGGTATTCTGGCCGCAGCCATTCGCTATTGGCCCGCCGAAATTGCCACGCCGCGCGGCCCCGAAGATGTGCTGCTGCTGGGCCCGATCGCGGTGCATCCCACCCGCCAGGGCGAAGGTTTGGGCGGGCTTTTGATCAACGAAAGCTTGGCCGAAGCGCGGCGCTTGGGCTGGGAACGGGTGCTTTTGGTGGGGGATGCGCCCTATTATGGGCGCTTTGGCTTTGTCAAACTGCACGGGGTCGATATGCCCCCGCCGACCAACCCCGACCGCATTTTGGGCCTTGCCCTGAAGGTTGGCGCATGGGACGCAATCACGGGCCTTGTCACCCGCACCAGCGGCGTGGTTTAGGGCGCTTTACAACCCTAGGATAAGCAATCGCATTTTACAGGGCACACCGCGCCGCTGCGGGCCTTGTCAGGCGAATTTTTGGGTGGTTCAATCTATCATTATCACGCGATTGTTGGCACAGTTGGTGTCAGCAAGAGGGATAGACCAAAATGGAAAAGATTGACGCCACAATTGGCCAAAGCATTCGCCACTATCGCTGGCTGCAAGGTGTTACGCAAGAGGATTTGGCCGCCGCAATCGGCATCACCCACAGCCAGATGCGCAGCCACGAAGCAGGCAAAAGCCGCGTCAGTGCGGCCCGTTTGATGGCAATCGCCACCCATCTTGGGGTGGATGTGACGGTGTTTTTCCAACGTCGGCTTGAACAATCGCAGCCGCAAGCCTTGCGCCAGCGCGTGACCCTGCGCGGCGCTGCCGACACGCTGCAAAGCAGCAAGTATCTGGCCCAGTTGATGACCCATTTTCAGCGCCTTTCCGACGTGCAAAAGCAGGCGGTTTTGCAACTGGTGATGTCAATCTCGAAAGAAGGTGCCAAGGCCGAGGCGGCCTCCCAGCCGCAGGATTTCGCAGCCGACCAATCCCTTGGGCAAGACCTAGAATTGGCCGATGCTTTTGCAGGGGCCAGCCGCCAAAGGGGGCGCGATGGACCTTATTGATCTGGGGGCGCAGGGTGCAAAGCCAAAGGATTTTGACGTATTTCTCGATCAAATCCGCAACCGCTACGGGTTTGACCACGCGGCCTATGCGGGCAGCAATCCGATAGCGGGCACGATCCACGGCTATGTCACCTACCCAGATCAGTGGAAACAATACTACGTCGAAAACAATCTGCACCTTTTCGACCCAACCCTAGCCGCCGCCGCGCGCAGTATTGCGCCCGTTGACTGGGGGCGGCTTGAACGCAATTCCAATTTTGATCTGGTGTTTCGCGGGGCGTCCGATTTTGGCATTGCCCCCCAAGGCCTGACGATTCCCGTGCGCGGCCCCTATGGCGATATCGGCATGCTTAGCGTTACGCGAAATTGCAAACAGGCCGAATGGGAACATCTGATACCTGTTATTATCTCGGATTTACAATCGCTTGCGGTGCATTTGCACGATGGGGCGATGCGCAGCCATACCCTGACCCGCGCCCTGCGCGCGCCCAATCTTTCCCAGCGCGAGGTGGAGATCCTGCAATGGATCGCCGCAGGCAAATCTCAACAAGATGTCGGCGATATCTTGGGCATTTCACACCGAACTGTTGAAGTGCATCTGCGTTCTGGCCGCGACAAACTCTATGCTTTGACCACCCCGCAGGCCGTTGCCCGCGCGATTGCAATGGGGCTGATCTATCCGCTTTAGCGGCCCGCGTGCGGCACAAATTTGTTTTTTCCCCCTAGATAGGCCGCGCAACCCCTACGGGATTCCCCGCATATCTAAATCACCTTTGCGTTGTTAACCTTGTTTTATCGTTTGATGAGCAATGGAGGAACAACGATGATTCTGGTGATCGATGCCCTCAACAAACATCTGTTTGCAGATGTCTTGGATGAGATGTTCCAGTTGCGTGCCCGCGTGTTTGGGGATCGCTTGGGCTGGGAAGTGTATATTCATAACGGACAAGAGCGGGATCAGTTTGATGACCTTGACCCTGCCTATGTCATTGGGTTGGACGAGGAAGGGCACGTCATTTCTTGCGTGCGCGCCTTGCAAACGACGGGCCCGCATATGCTGTCGGATGTGTTTCATGCGATTTTGGACGGCGAGCCACCCCTGCGCAGCGCCACCATCTGGGAATCGACACGGTTTTGCGTGGATACGCAGCGCCTTGCCCATGATGGCACGATGGCCGCTGTGTCGCGCGCAACCTGCGAATTGATGATCGGATCGCTGGAATATGCCCGCGCATCGGGGATCACCGACATTGTGACAGTGATCGACCCTGTGATGAACCGCGTTTTGAAACGGTCGTCCTGTGCGCCCTACGATTATTTGGGCAAAACCACGCCGATGGGCAAAGTTTCGGCCATGGCGGCGCTGCTTGATTGCACACCCGAAAGGATCGGGGCGCTGCGCGATTTCGCCCATATCGTCGGAGATGTTTTCATCGGAAACGAAGCTGCGCGCGCATTGTTGGACAGGCGGGCCGCGCCCGCCCCTGTCAAAGAAGATAACACGACCTCTGAAATCGTGGCCTATTGCCGTGCGCAATTGGACGCAGCCATCACGGACGAAGACAAGATTGCGGCGCAACGTTTGGTGCAACATCTGGTCGCAACGGGCCTGCACCCCGCGCTGTAAGCGGGACGTTCGGGCGCATAAAACGCAGCGGGCAACCTGCCTGCTGCGTTTTTGTATGTGCAGGGCGGATAACCTGTGCAGGGCTTTGAATTTGCGGAAAAATGGTGCTGCAAGAGAGGATTGAACTCTCGACCTCACCCTTACCAAGGGTGTGCTCTACCACTGAGCTACTGCAGCATCTGGCGCGATACGCGCGGTGTGGCGGCTGATTAGACGCTATCGGCGCGGGGTGCAAGTGCATTTTGCGGCAAAATTTGCGCGGATGCTGGACGATGCCGCCGCGCTGCGGTAACAACGCGCGATGACCGACCAATCCGAAGATAACGCCCCCCAAAATGCCCCGCAAAATGCCCCGCAGCATAAGGTGGTGCAGGCGCAGCGCAGGGCCGAGCGTGAGGCGCGCCGCCGTGCCGAATTGAAGGCGAATATGGCGCGGCGCAAGGCGCAAATGCGGGGCCGCGCGGCAACAGACGGCATGGATGCGGGCGCGGATACACCCGAAGATACCAACGAATAGGGCAGGAACATGGATCAGATTTTGGTGCGGGGCAACGGCCCGCTGAATGGGCAAATCGCAATCGCAGGGGCCAAGAATGCCGCGCTAACGCTGATGCCTGCAACCTTGCTGACCGATCAGCCCCTGACGCTGACCAACGCGCCGCGCCTATCGGACATTGCGACAATGACGCAGCTATTGCAGTCTTTGGGCAGCGAGGTGGCCAGCCTCGCGGATGGCAAGGTGCTGGCCCTGTCGTCGGCCTCGATCACCAACCATACCGCCGACTATGACATTGTGCGCAAAATGCGCGCCTCGATTCTGGTGCTTGGCCCCATGCTGGCGCGCGATGGCCATGCGGTTGTGTCCTTGCCGGGCGGCTGCGCCATTGGCGCGCGCCCTGTTGATTTGCACCTGAAGGCGCTGGAAGCCATGGGCGCAGAGATGGATCTGCGCGAAGGCTATGTCCATGCCAAAGCGACAGGCGGGCGGCTGAAGGGCGCGGTTTACGAATTTCCGTTTGTGTCCGTAGGGGCCACGGAAAACGCGCTGATGGCGGCGACCTTGGCGCGCGGCACAGTCGTTCTGAAAAACGCCGCGCGCGAGCCTGAGATCGTCGATCTGGCCCAGTGCCTGCGCCGAATGGGCGCGCAGATTGAGGGCGAGGGCACCTCTACCCTGACCATTCAGGGCGTCGATCGTCTTGGCGGTGCGACGCATCCTGTGGTGACAGACCGTATCGAACTGGGCACCTATATGCTGATCCCCGCCTTTACGGGGGGCGAGGTGGAATGTCTTGGCGGGCGCATCGAACTGGTCGGGGCCTTTGCCGAAAAGCTGCACGAGGCGGGGCTGACAGTCAGCGAAACCGCCGCAGGGATCAAAGTGTCGCGCAGTGGCGATCTGCGCGCCGTGAACGTGCGCACCGAACCTTTTCCTGGTTTTCCCACCGATTTGCAGGCGCAGATCATGGCTGCGCTTTGCACCGCGCAAGGGGTTTCCGTGCTGGAAGAAACCATCTTTGAAAACCGCTTTATGCATGCGCCCGAACTGCTCCGCATGGGGGCCAAGATTGATGTGCATGGCGGCACGGCCACGGTGACGGGGGTCAAAAACCTGCGCGGCGCGCGGGTGATGGCAACCGATCTGCGCGCCTCGGTCAGCCTGATCTTGGCGGGCCTTGCCGCGACTGGCGAAACGGTGGTCAGCCGCGTCTATCACCTTGATCGCGGCTATGAGCGGGTCGAGGAAAAGCTGCGCGCGCTGGGTGCGCAGATCGAACGGATCCGCGAATGAGCGATGCGCGCTTTGAGGATGGCGCGGCGGATGTGCCGCTGCGACTGATGGCGCAGGATGCGGGCGATTTGCCCAGCCTGTCCGCCCTTCTTCAAGACGCCGTGTTCACGGGCGGCGATGTTACCTATGTGCCCACCCGCCGCCGTTTTGCCGCGCTGTTGACCCGCCTGCGCTGGGAAGATGCCGCGCAGGCGCAGCGCGATGCCCGCCCTTATGAGCGGGTGAAATCCCTGCTGGTCATCGAAAATATCACCGCCCTGCGACGCGCGGGCTTTGATCCCAAAGACAAGGCCGCCGTGCAGTCGTTGCTGGCCATCACCTTTACCGCGCGCGACGATTTGGGCGGCACGTTAACCATAGTTCTGGCAGGCGGCGGGGCGATTGCGCTGGATGTTGAAACCATCGACATCACCCTGCGCGATGTGACCCGCCCGCACCGCGCGCAGGCGCAGACCTTGCCCGACCATGGCACGCCTTAGCCGGGCGAAACCCAAACGACAGCGCTAATCGCGCAGCTTTGAGCCGCTGATATTGACCGAGTTTTTGGTGCTGGGAACCGTCACCACGGCGGCTTTGGCCTTTTCCTTCTTGGGCTTTTTCGCGTTCTTGCCCTGCTTGTTCATACCTTTTGCCATGATGCGCCCTTTTCTTGGGCCATCCGCTTGGCCCCTTCCTTTCTTTGCGCCTTTCGCGCGCGATTAGATAGGGAAATCCACAGCCCGAACCCATGCGCAGAATCAGGGCGGCATGCCGTGCGCCACAGGCGCGCGCCCTGCGGCGCTGAAGGGCGGGGCGCTACCGTTAACCATACCTGCGCATCGGATTGCGCCCCGCTTGGCGCGCAGGGCTATGCTTTGGCACAGGTGATTTATCCCTTTCATGCGCGGGCAGAATCGTTAACGCCCTGTTATGTATGGCAGGACAGAATGTAAGGAGTGATTGCCTTGGGCGCGCATGCAGAATTTATTTATCGCTTGGTCGATTTGGTCGAATATGCCGAAAGCCACGATCTCGAGGTGGCGTCTTTGGCCCTAAACGCAGCGGTCGAGGTGATCGCCCCCAGTATTGCCAGCAGCATTTTTGACAAAATTGCCGCCCCCTCTGCCGCGCAGGAAACGGGTCAAACCCCTGCGCGACCGCGCTTGCGGGTGATTATTGGCGGTCTTGCGCAGCCAGATATTGCCCAAAGCGCGGGCCTATCCGCGCCCTGTTAGCCAATTGCCAAAACGCGCAAGGCGCGATGGCCCACCGCCAAGGCGCGCCTCGCGTGCATCGGCGGCGGCGAACAAACGATACATCAGATGCACGCCAAGGTAACGCAGGGGTTCCACCTCCCACTTGCGGGGGCGGCGGTTCACCCAAGGCAGGGCGGTGAGGGGCGTATGTTTGCCCAGCCCCAGTTGGATTTGCGCCAAATCGGCCAGCGTTTGCCCCGCCAGATTGCTGGTTGAAACCCCAACCCCCACATAGCCGCCCGCCCAGCCAAGGCCCGTGTTTGCGTCTAGCCCCACAGTCGCGCACCAATCGCGCGGAACCCCCAGCACGCCGCACCACGCATGATCAATCGGATAGGCGGCAGCGGCGGGGAAGTGGCGGTGCAAAATCGCCGTCAGGCGGCGGATGGTTTTGGCATCGGGCGCGCCGTTCTTGTCGATACGCGAGCCAAAGCGATAGGGAACACCGCGCGCGCCGACGGTGATGCGTCCCTCGCGCGTGCGCTGGCAATAGCAATACCCGTTGTCCATATCGCCGATCAGTTCTTGCCCGTCCCAGCCGATTTGCGCCCAGACTTCGGGCGGCAGCGGAACCGTGGCGATCTGCGCCGAATTCAGCGGCAACCAATCGCGGCGATGGCCCTTGATCGTGGCGGTGAACCCTTCGGTGCAGCGCAGAATGATGGGGGCGCTGATGCGGGCCTGCGGGGTGATCACCTCGCCCTTGGCATAGGACAGGGCAGGGGTTTCTTCGGCAATGCGCACGCCCATCGCCTCGATGGCGCAGGCCAAACCCCGCACCAGTTTGGCAGGTTGAATGCGCGCCACGCCCGAAATGGCCATCGCGCCCAAAACGTTTGGAATGGTGATGCGCTGGGCAACCTCTGCCGCCGATAGCTCGCGCGTGCGATGCGCCTCGCCCCAGTGATGGCGGCTGGCGATTTCGGCACGCATCCGCGCCATTTGCGCGGGGTTGGTCGCCACCATCACCTCGTCTGTGCGGTGAATATCGGCGTCAATCCCCAGATCGGTGCAGATGCGGATGATTTCGTCCACCGTGCTTTCCAGCGCGCGGGCCATGTCCAAAACCGCTTGCCGCGAGGCGTCCTTGGCATAGCGCGCGTGGTTCCAGGCAAAATTGCCCGAACACCAGCCGCCATTGCGCCCAGAGGCACCAAACCCCGCGAAATGTTTGTCGATCACCAACACGTTCAAATCGGGCTGGGCTTTCTTCAGGTAATAGGCCGTCCACAGCCCGGTAAACCCCGCCCCAATAATGGCCACATCGGCGGTTGTATCGGCTGTCAGGGCAGGGCGGCGGGTCTGCGGCTGGCCGATATCGGCATACCAAAAGGACACCTCACCTATGGTGTTGGGCTGGGATTTGGACATCTGGCACCTCTGCCGCCACAGTTGCAAAGCTTGGCTGGCGGCGCAAGAGGGGGCTCGCCCCCTCAGCGCTTCGCGCTTCACCCCGAGGATATTTGTGAAAAAGAAGAAGCTATAACTGGGTTTGAAGCCAAGCGCGAAACGAGGCAAGGGGCGCGCGGGCGGGCGTGTCTTTGGGCCAGACCAGGTAATAGCGGCCAAGCGCTGGAATGGCGGGGCCAAAGGCGGGGATAAGGCGCGCTTCGGCCAATTCGCGTTCGATCAGGAAACTGGGCAAAAGCGCGATGCCCAGCCCGTGTAGCGCCGCCATTGTCATTGTGGAAAACTGGTCGAACAGCATGGCGGGGGGGCGCTGCACGGCGGCGCCGAAATGCGCAAGCCAGCGGCCCCAATCGCCAAGGCGGCTTTCGATTTGCAGCAGCGGGTATGAGAGAATATCATCCGCTTGGGCAAGGGGTTTGGGCAAAAGCCTGGGTGCTGCCACGGCGATAAGGGATTCGTCCAACAGCGGAAGGTGGTGGGCATTTGGCCAATCTTCGCGTCCGTAATGGATGGCGGCGTCAACCCCTTCGGCGGCAATATCAAACGGGCGCAGGCGGGTGGACAGGTTTATCGTGACTTCGGGGTGAAGGGCGGTGAAATCGGCCAGGCGCGGGGCCAGCCAATGCATGCCGAATGCGGGCAAAATGGCTAAATTCAGGCTTCCTCCCAAAGGGTTAGCGCGCAGCGTCATCGAAGCGCTGGCCAGGCTGTGCAAGGCCGCGCGCACCGCGCGCACATAGTCGCGCCCAGCGGGTGTAAGGGCCAGCTTCCCCCCCTCGCGCGCCAGCAGCGCAACATTCATCTGCGATTCCAGCACCTGCAATTGCCGCGACACCGCGCCTTGGGTCAGCGCCAGTTCCGCCGCCGCTGCCGAGGCCGAACCCAGCCGATCCACTGCCTCTAGGGCAAGTAAGCTGGGCATCGTTGGCAAATAGCGCCTTGCGCCAAACATATGAGTTTTCCTAATACTAATCTGCTAAACATTCGATAGGCTTTTGCGCCCGATTTTGCAATACTGCCGCCAAATTGGAGGATTTCATGACACAGCGCCCTGCCTTAAAACCCAAAGACGCCCCTGAACTTGGCCCCTTTGATTGGGCCGACCCGTTCCGCATGGAAGACCAGCTTTCGCAAGAAGAGCGGATGCTGCGCGACGCCGCCCGCGCCTTTGCAGCGGAAAAGTTGCAACCGCGCGTGATTGCATCCTACCGCGACGAGGTTACCGACCCCGCGATTTTCCGCGAGATGGGCGAAATGGGCCTTTTGGGCGCGACCATTCCCGAAGAATATGGCGGGCTGGGGGCCAGCTATGTGGCCTATGGCCTGATCGCCCGCGAGGTCGAGCGCGTGGACAGCGGCTACCGCAGCATGTTGTCGGTGCAGTCGTCTTTGGTGATGTATCCGATTTACGCCTATGGCAGCGAAGAGCAGCGCCGCAAATATCTGCCAAAACTTGCCAGCGGGGAATGGATTGGCTGCTTTGGCCTGACTGAACCCGATGCGGGGTCAGACCCTGCGGGAATGAAGACGGTGGCGCGCAAAACTGCCAATGGCTACGTGCTGAACGGCGCGAAAATGTGGATTTCCAACGCGCCGATTGCCGATGTTTTCGTGGTTTGGGCCAAGTCCGAGGCGCATGGCGGCAAGATCCGTGGCTTTGTTTTGGATAAGGGCACCAAGGGGCTGTCCGCGCCGAAAGTGTCGGGCAAGCTGTCCTTGCGCGCCTCGATCACGGGCGAGATTGTGATGGATAATGTCGAATTGGGCGAGGACGCCTTGTTGCCCCATGTCGAGGGGTTGAAAGGCCCGTTTGGCTGCCTCAATCGCGCGCGTTATGGCATTGCTTGGGGCGTGATGGGCGCTGCCGAGTTTTGCATGGCGGCCGCGCGTCAATATGGCTTGGATCGTCACCAGTTTGGCAAGCCTTTGGCGCAGACGCAGCTTTATCAGACCAAACTGGCCAATATGATGACCGATATCGCGCTGGGCCTGCAAGGCGCGCTGCAATTGGGGCGGCTGATGGATACAGCGCAGGCCGCGCCTGAAATGGTGTCGATCCTAAAGCGGAACAATTGCGGCAAAGCCTTGGACGCGGCCCGTCACGCCCGCGATATGCACGGCGGCAACGGCATTGCGGAAGATTTCCAAGTGATGCGTCATATGGTCAATTTGGAAACCGTGAACACTTATGAAGGCACCTATGATGTGCATGGCCTGATCTTGGGCCGCGCCATTACGGGGCTGCAGGCGTTTTATTAACGCTGATACCGCGCGCTGTGTAAAATGCGCGCGGATTTCTAAACCCTTTCTTCATGCGCCCTGCTTAGCCTGCCCATAGGGTGAAGTATGGGTGTGTGAATGTGTGAAAACTGTGATGAATCGAAGGGCGCGCGCGGAATTGATCGGCGCGATTTGATGAAACTTGCCGCAGGTGGGGCGGCGCTGCTTGCCGCAGGGCCAGCAGCGGCCAATAGTGAGGCGGACTTTACGATCACGCCAGACGAGGCTTTGGCGCGCTTGCGCGAAGGCAACGCCGCGTTTTTGGTAGATCGGAACGCCTGCGCGGCCAATCTGGTCGAACTGCGCGAACATTTGGCCGAAGGGCAGCATCCCTATGCCAGCATTGTCACCTGCGCGGACAGTCGCGTTTGCCCCGAATTGATTTTCGGCGGCGCGACGCTGGGCGAATTGTTCGTCTCGCGCAATGCGGGCAATGTGGTGGATACGGCGGTTCTGGGCACGCTGGAATATGGGGCTGAACATCTGAAATCGCCGCTGATTGTGGTGATGGGCCATACCAAATGTGGCGCCGTGGGTGCAGCCTGCGAAGTGGCGGCGCATGGCAGTGATTTGGGCGGCGCGGTGGCCAAAATGGTGCAGCCAATTGTGCCCGTGGCTCTGTCTATCGGCGTGGGCGACCCAGACTTGGCGGCCAAAACCGTGTTCGCCAATGCGCGCAAAGGTGTGGAAGTGATTTTGGAAGACAGTTTAACCATTTCCCTGCTTGCAGCATCTGGCAAGGTCAGGGTTGTGGCTGCAGTCTATGATATAGCCACAGGCGCTGTCAGCTTTGACGCGGGCATCTAAGTGATAGCTAAAATACGCCCAAGCACGGGTGATCCCCTTGCTTGGGCCGCGCCTTACAGGGCCTCTTCCAATTCGGCGGCGCGGCGTGCCTCTGATTCGCGGGCGGCTTCGATGCGCACAAGGCGGCGGCGGTTTATCTCGTAGATCACGGCCAGCACCAGCGTGACCATAATCAGCAAAAAGGCCAATGCGTTGATCGCAGGGGTCACGCCCGAGCGCACCATCGAAAACACATAAACCGTCAGCGTATCCATCCCGCCGCGCGTGAATTGGGTGACGTTATAGTTTTCGATAGATTGAAAAAACGCCACGGCCGCACCCGCGCCAATGGCAGGGTAAAGATAGGGCAGCAGGATGCGGCGCAGCACTTGGGCATGGCTTGCGCCCAAATCCAACGCCGCCTCTTCCAGCCCGGCATCAAAGCTTTGCAGCCGTGCCAATACCAGCAGCATCACCATAGCTGCGATGTAACTGACCTGCCCCAAAACCGACAGGTGCAGGCCAGGATTGAACAGAAAAAACTGCGTGTCCAAGGCATTTCCCATTTTTGTCCAAAGGATCATCGTTGAAATGCCGATCACCACGCCAGGGATCAGGATGGTGGAAATCATCATGCTATACAGCACCGTGCGCATCCGCCCCGAGATCGAGTTAATCAAAATCGCCGAGGCCGTGCCCACAATAACCGCCAAAATCGCAACGGCCAACGCGACCAGCAACGTGTTGCCAAAGGCCACCATCATACGGTGATCGCTGATCATCGCGTCAAACCAGCGCATCGTCCAGCCTTTCCACGGCACAATGGACGGAAGTTTGTTGTCGTTAAACGCAGCGCCCGACATCACCACCAATGGCAGCAACATAAAGGCCAGAAACAGCGCCATATAAACCCGCGCAAGGGCGACCCGAAACTTATGCATCTGCCCCTCCTATTTTGCGATGTCGGAAAGTTTAACTTTGAAAACCTTTAGCGCGATTGACACAAAAACGGTGCACAAGAGCAAAAGGATAAAGGCGTAGGCGGATGCGGTGTTCCAGTCCAGCGCATCTTTGAACCATTGGTCAATGGTCTGCGTGAACCATTGCGATGTGGTTGACCCAAGGATCGAAGGCACCAAAAGCGACCCCGCCGACAGCATAAACACCATCACGCAGCCCGAAGCGATGCCCGGTTTCGCATGGGGCAAAACGATGCGCCAATGAATTTTCCACCACGGCGCGCCAAGGTCATCGGCGGCTTCCATCTGGTTGGTGTCCAGCGAGGCGATGGCGTTGTAAATCGGGAAAAGCATAAACAAAACATAGGTATAGGTCAGGCCAATCACCACGCCGTCATATTCAACAATCCAGCGCACGGGTTTGTCCAGCAGCCCCATCCCCAAGAGCATCGCGTTCAGCGGGCCTTTCAGCGCCAAAATGATCCACCACGCAAAGGCGCGCAGCACTTCGGATACCCACAGCGGGATGAACAGCAGCAAAAGCAGTGTCGGCACCGATTTGGGCGTGACAATTTTTGCCATGAAAAACGCCAACGGATAGGCCAGAATAAAGCAGGCGATGGTCACGACCATAGAATACCAAATCGTCAGCAAAAAGGTCATCACATGCACAGGAATGGTGATCGGCAGACCCAACAACGTTGTGTCGGTCATGCCGTTAAACACCTTTGCATAGTTGCGTAAGGAATACACATCCTTCGGCCCGCCCACATCCACAACGGGCAAATAGGGGCGAAAGCTTTGCTCTAGCAGGGTGAAATTGGGCACGATAACCAGCATCACCAGCCAAAACGCCACCAAAAAGCACATCAGCGCGGTGATCGTCACGCCATAGCGGCGGATGAGGTCGCTCATCGCTTATGCCCTCACAGATGCGTCGGGCAGCAGCGCGGCACGGGCGGCGTCAAAACTGGCGTGCAGGGTTGCGCCGATGTCGGGCACCGTGGCCGAACCGTCATTGCGCAGCTCGGCCACGATCAGCTTGCCATCCGCGCTGTGGCACAGAACCGATATGAACGCCCCCTCAAAGGAGACTTCGCTGACGGTCACGGGGATCGCGTTTTCTGCCGCCTTTTTGGCCGACAGGATCGTGTGTTCGGGGCGCACATAAAGGCGCAGCGCTTTGCCCTTGGCCTCGTCTGCCAGCCGCGCCTTTAGCGTGCCATAGGCGGTTTCAAACCCCGCCATGCCCCCTGCAACAGCGCCCACCTTGCCGTCAAAAATATTGTTTTCACCCACAAAACCCGCCACAAACCCGTTGCTGGGCGCGTTGTAAATCTCGCGCGGGTTTGCGATTTGCTGGATGCGCCCTTGGCTCATCACGCCAACGCGGTCGGACATGGCCAGCGCCTCGCCCTGATCGTGGGTGATGTAAATGAACGTAACCCCCGTGCGTTTTTGAATGGCGCGCAGTTCGGTGCGCATATGTTGGCGCAGCTTCAAATCCAGCGCCGACAGCGGCTCGTCCAACAGCATGACCGAAGGTTCGACCGCCAGCGCGCGCGCAATCGCGACGCGCTGCTTTTGCCCACCCGAAAGTTGGCTAACCATCTTATCGCCCGCGCCTTTCAGATCGACCAATTCCAAAAGTTCTTCAGCCTTTTTGCGCCGCGTCGCCTTGTCCACGCCGCGCACTTCCAGCCCAAAACTGATATTTTCCCAAATCGGCATCAGCGGAAACAGCGCCAGATTCTGAAAAATCAGCGCAGTCGGCCGTTGGTTCGGCCGCTGGCCGCGCATATCTTTGCCGCCAATTTTGATCGCGCCTTCCGTGGGTTCGATAAACCCTGAAATCATCCGCAGAATGGTCGTTTTCCCGCAGCCCGATGGCCCCAAAAAGGAAAAAAACTCGCCGGGTTGAATGGCCACATTGGCATTATCCACCGCGCGAAAGCTGCCGAAATCGCAGCAGACGTTTTCCAAATCAATTCCCGCGCTCATGCAATGTCCCTGTCATTATTGTGTTGGCCAAGCATAGCTTAGCCCAGTCCGCCACGGTCTGTCGCCGTTTTGCGGCATTCTATCAGTGAAAAAAGAACGCTGGGCTTTGAAGCCCAGCGTTCCCTAAAGTGCAGCGATTACGCAGCCTTGAACTTATCGGCATACTCGGCGCGCTTGGCCAAGAATTCTGCCGATTGGTCTGGCCACCACCACAGTTTGGACAGCGCTTCATCGTTGAAGGTGCCGTTGTAATATGCGGCGACTTCGGGATCCAGCAGGTCGGATGCGCCTTTGCCAACTGGGTTGGACGAGAATGCGCCCGCCCAGCCTGCTGCGCCCTCTGCTGTGGAAACCCATTTGACAAACTCATGCGCCTGATCGGTGTTGGCGGCATTTTTCATCATGACAAAGCCTTGGTGCCATGCAAACGCGCCTTCGGCGGGGGCGATGTAGGAATAGCCATCTTTGCGCAGGTTAAAGCCGGTCGAATCCCAGCACAGGCCAACCGTTGCGCCGTTGGCGGTAAAGCCAGCGTTCGCTTCGTTTTCGCCAGACCACCACTGCACCACGTTGCCCTTGGCTTTGATCGCCTCGGCCAGCGCGATATCCCACAATTCGGCCATAGCGCCCATGTCGGTGTAACCGTCCAGCCAAGGACGCGGCAGTTTGCCCGTTGCATCCAACCAGCGGCCCATCGCTGCCAGCGACGAATGGGGGCGCAGAACGGCTTGGTTTTCAGGGCTGAACAGATCGCCCAAGGATGGCGGGGTCGACAGTTTCGCATCGGCGGTGTTCACAACCAGCGCCTCGGTGCCCCAGTTCGAAGGCACATACAGCAGCATGCCGTCGCGGCGCGAACGCTCGCCTGCGGACCCGTCTGCCAGACCTGGCAGATAGTTGTCCATTGCCAGTTTGCTTTCGTCATATGCGCCCAAAAGGCCGTTCGAATGCCATGCGCCCACACGTTCAATCGTGGGTTCATACAGATCAACGCCGCCTGCTTCCAAAGCGATTTTTGCTTCGGCGAACATGGTGTCTTGGTCGGGCAATTCTTTGAAATTCACAGCGATACCCGTCGCGGCCGTAAAGGCAGGTATCACTTTTTCAGCCAGTGCAGGATAGCCTGCCCAGCCAACGAGGTTCAATTCGCCCGAGGACGCAAGCGCTTTGGACGAAATCAGGGCAGGGGCCGCGAATGCGCCCGCGCCAACTGCCGAAGTCTTAAGAAAGCTGCGGCGGTTCATGGTGGATTTGGTCAAGATCGTCTCCCTTGGTTTCCGCAATGCGGATGTTATGGGGTCATTGGGCGGCCCCACGTCGCGTATGCCTGTATGGGGGTGATTTGCGTCACCTCTGTGACACCGCCCATCCACGCATGACACACCAAGTTAACGCGCCTCTTTTGGCCTGTGTCAACTGATCTTATTGACTGGACAGTCAAGAAACAAAGATTTGATGAGTCCAGCCCATTTTCGCAAAGAAAACAGTCATTCTGTTCCAGCCCCCGCCCTTCGCGTCTTGGCAAGGGGCCTGCCTATATATAGTGTCGGGCAAAACTTGGGGGCATAGATGCAGCAATACCATGCGGCGCTTTCGCATATTCTGGCACAGGGCGTGCCTTCGGATGATCGCACGGGCACGGGCACGCTTTCGGTGTTTGGTATGCAGATGCGCTACAGCATGGCGGATGGGTTTCCGCTGGTCACCACCAAGAAATTGCACCTAAAATCAATCGTGCACGAGCTGCTTTGGTTTCTGGCGGGCGATACAAATGTGCGCTATTTGCAGGAAAATGGCGTGTCGATCTGGGATGAATGGGCCGATGCAAACGGCGATTTGGGCCCCGTTTACGGCCAGCAATGGCGCAGATTCCCCGTTTTGCAACCTGCGGGGGCAGATGCCAACGGCGCGCCGCTTTTTCATGCGGGTGCGCGCGACCAGATCGCCGATCTGTTGCACCTGATTCGCACCCGCCCTGACAGTCGCCGCATGATTGTGTCGGCTTGGAACCCAGGCGAGATTGACCAAATGGCGCTGCCGCCTTGCCACACCATGTGGCAAGTTCGCGTGCTGGGCGGCAAGCTGCATTTGCAACTGTATCAACGCTCTGCCGATATGTTTTTGGGCGTGCCTTTTAACATCGCCTCTTACGCGCTGCTGCTGCATATGTTGGCCCATGTGACGGGCTATCAAGCGGGGGATTTTGTCCATTCCATTGGCGATGCCCATATCTATAAAAACCACATGGATCAGGTCGCGCTGCAACTTACCCGCAGCCCAAAACCGCTGCCGCGCCTGCATATTGCGCGCCAAACGGATGATCTTTTTGGCTTTCGCTATGATGATTTCACCTTTGAAGGCTATGATCCCGACCCTGCCATACGCGCACCGGTGGCCGTGTAATGCTGACCCTGATCGTTGCGCGCGGGGCAGGGGGGGCGATTGGCAAAGACGGGGCGATCCCGTGGCACGCCCCCGAAGATTTGGCCGCCTTTCAGCGCGAAACCACGGGCGGCGTGCTGATAATGGGCCGCAAAACATGGGAGTCTTTGCCCATCCGTCCCCTGCCGCGCCGTGTGAATATCGTTGTCACCTCGCAGCCCTTGGCCGCCGAGGGCGCGCATTTCCTGCCCTTTGACGCCGCCCTTGCCCATGCGCGCGCCACGGGCCACACCCGCCTTTACGGCATTGGCGGGGCGGGGGTTTACGCCGCGCTTTTGCCGCTTGCCGACCGTTTGCTCATCACCGAAGTCGCGGTCGATGTGCAAGGTGCAGATGCGTTTTTCCCCGATTTTGACGAAACCGAATGGCGCGAAATCAACAGCATTGCCCTGCGCGCGCAAAGCCCCCGCGCCACCTTGCGCGAATTGATAAGGGCCTGACGTTTACTTTGCAGCGCCGCGCCCTATCTTTTTGGCAAAGGAGACTGCCATGCAACTTGCCACGCTTTACCTCTCGACTGCCGCGATTTTTCTGGTTCTGGACGCGATCATGCTGAACCTGCACATGCAACCGCTGTTTCAGCGCCATATCGGGGCGATGCTGGCCACCGATATCCGCCTTGGCCCCGCCGCGCTGTTCTACCTCGCCTATGTGGCGGGGCTGATTTATCTGGTTACATGGCCTGCGCTGAAAACCGGCTCGGCGGTGATTGTTCCTGCCGCGATCATCGGCGCAATGGCCTATGGCACCTACGAATTTACCAGCTATGCGATTATGAAAGATTGGCATATTTCGATGGTCTTAACCGATCTGACATGGGGCACCATTTTGACAGCCGTTTCCGCCTGGGGCGGGCTGGCCATCACCCGCGCGATATTTGGGGCGGCGCAATGATTTTGTATGGAATTTCCACCTGTGACACGTGCAAAAAGGCGTTAAAGGCGCTGCAAGCCGCTGGCAAAGACGCGACCTTTCGCGATATTCGCGCGCAACCCTTGTCGCAGGCCGAGATTGACACGATCATTGGCGAATTTGGATCAAAGGCGATCAACACGCAATCGACCACCTACCGCAGCTTTTCCGATTTTCTAAAGGCATCAGAGCCAGAGGCGCAGCTTGCCGCCCAACCCACCGTGATGAAGCGCCCTGTGATCCACGCTGGCGGCACATGGTATATCGGCTGGGATGAGGCCGTTCAGCAGGCCTTGGGCGTATAACCCTTATGGCACCCAAAAGGGTGCTGGCAAAACGATCAGCGGTGAAGGGGGTGCCCTACAGCGCTTTTAGGTTTGTTGCCGACTGCTTTCCGTTTCGGCCCGTTTCCATTTCAAAGGAAACTTTCTGATTCTCATTCAGGCCCCGCATGCCTGCCGCCTGCACGGCAGAGATATGCACAAAAACATCGGCCCCACCTTCGTCGGGCGCAATAAACCCATAACCCTTTGTTTGATTAAACCATTTTACGGTGCCACTGGGCATGCCGCTTCTCCTATCAGTCTTCCCAAGGCGAGATTGCCGCGGGTTTTAGGGGGGTTCCCCCCTTTGATAGTGCCAAAGCCTGCGCTAAAATCAAGTCAGAGTTGCTTTTGCGCCAGCGCACTGCGCTAATTCTGCAGCAATCGGATTTACAACAGATTAAGCGGCACTTTCAAAAACCGTGTGCCATTCGCCTCGGCTTTGGGCAATTCGCCTGCTTTCATATTCACTTGCAGGCTGGGGATGATCAGTTTCGGCATGTCCAGCGTGGCATCGCGCGCCTCGCGGGTTTTGACAAAATCATCCTCGCAAATGCCGTCACGCGCGTGGATATTATGCGCCCGCTGCTCGCCTACAGTTGTTTCCCAGAGAATGTCGCGGCCATTTGGCCCGTAGTCGTGGCACATGAACAGGCGCGTTTCGCTGGGCATCGACAAAACCCGCTGGATCGAACGATAGAGCGTGCGCGCATCACCGCCCGGAAAATCCGCCCGCGCCGAACCACCATCGGGCATGAACAGCGTATCGCCGACAAAAGCCGCATCGCCCACAACATGGGTCATGCACGCAGGGGTATGGCCGGGGGTGTGATAGGCGTGGGCGGTCATTGTGCCGATAGTATAACTGTCCCCATCGGCGAAAAGGCGGTCAAACTGGCTGCCATCGCGGCGAAATTCGGTGCCCTCGTTGAACACCTTGCCGAACACCTCTTGCACAACGGTGATATTGGCCCCAATGCCAATTTTTCCGCCCAGTTTCGATTGGATATAGGGCGCGCCCGACAGATGGTCGGCGTGGACATGGGTTTCGATAAGCCATTCCAAAGTCAGGCAATTTTTCTGAATGAAATCAATAATTTCATCTGCGGATTGATAGGCTATTCGCCCTGCGGCATAGTCGATATCCATCACACTGTCGACCACGGCGCAGGCGGTGCTGGCAGGGTCGCGCACCACATAGCTGACAGTATTGGTCGCGGCATCAAAAAAGGCGGTGATTTCGGCCTTTGTGTCGGCATCCGTAGGAAGGGGCGCTTGCATCATTACCTCTCAGTTGGGTCTGAGAAGGTATATATTCAAAAAATCGTATATGTCAAGCTTGCGACCCTAAATTGCCGCCGAATGTTGCGCCTTGCTTGCATCATAGGCGTCCAGCGACCGCGCGATCAGGCGGGTCAAGGGCGTTGCATGGGGCAGAATTTTCAGCCCCTCGGCGTCCAACGTCACGACCGACGCAAATTTATCTGCGGTTTGCTGCAACAGCGCCTGCAACCCTTCTGGCCTATATCCCAGCCGCTGGGCAATGCGGTCGCGGTCAATGCGGAATTCGCACATGACCTGCTCGATCATTGCGCCGCGCAGCAGATCCTCGGGGGTGAAATGGTGGCCACGGTGAACCGACAGTCTGCCCGCCGCAATGGCCGCCGCATATTCCGCCGTGCGCGAGGCGTTTTGCGCATAGCCTTGCGGAAACCGCGAGATGGACGAGGCGCCAATCCCAATCAGCACCTCGGCAGTGTCATCGGTGTAGCCCTGAAAATTGCGGCGCAGGCGGCCCGATTTTTCCGCAACCGCCATGCCATCGCTGGGCAGGGCAAAATGGTCGATGCCAATCGTCTGATACCCCGCGCCGTTCAGCAGATCGGTTGAAATTTCAAATAGGCCCAGCCGTTCTTCGGGGGTTGGCATCGCATCAGAGGGGATCATTTGCTGGCGGCGGCTCATCCACGGCACATGAGCATAGCCATAAAGCGCGACGCGGTCGGGGCGCAGCGACAGAAGTTGCATCACCGATTCGGTCATTCGCGCGGGGGTTTGGTGCGGCAGCCCGTATAGAATATCGACATTCAGCGACGAAATCCCCATGTCGCGTATCATGTCGGCCACTTGCCGCGTGAGGTAAAACGGCTGGGTGCGGCCAATCGCGGCTTGCACTTCGGGGTCGAAATCCTGCACCCCAATCGAGGCGCGGTTCATGCCCAATTCGGCCAGCGCGGCCAGGCGCGGGCCATCAATTTCATTTGGGTCGATCTCAACCGAAAACTCGCCCCCCTCTGCCAAAGGGGCCAACGCCAAAATCGCGGCCCCAATTTGCGTGATCATCGCGGGCGGCATCAGCGTGGGCGTGCCCCCGCCCCAATGCAGGCGCGACAGGCGCACGCCTTTTGGCATCAGCGATTTCAATATCGCAATTTCGGCCAGCAAGGTTTTGGCATAGGCCTGCACCGGCGCGTCTGATGTTGTGCCTTGGGTGCGGCAGGCGCAAAACCAGCACAGTCTGCGGCAAAACGGCACGTGCAGATAAAGCGAAATTTCGCTGCCTGGTGCGATAGAGCTGACCCAAGCGCCAAATTCGGTGCTGGACGGGCCTGCGGCAAAGTGCGGGGCGGTGGGATAGCTTGTGTAACGCGGCACGCGCGCGTCAAACAAACCAAACTCGGCGAGTTGCGAAATATGTGTCATGCGCGTAGAGTTATCTGTGAACCAATGCGATGCATTGATTCAGATCAAACAAGGTGGTCAGGGTATGGTGCTGCACCAAAATCTTTCGACGCATGTCAGTTGCGGTGACTGCGCGATCCGTCATCGCGCCGTCTGCGCGCGGTGTGACACGGATGAGTTGGCGCAACTGGAAGCGGTAAAATTTTACCGCAGTTACCCCGCAGGTGCGCCGATTATGTGGTCGGGCGAGGCGATGGATTTTGTGGCCAGTGTTGTGACGGGCATCGCCACTTTGACCCAAACGATGGAGGACGGGCGCAGGCAGATGGTGGGTCTGCTCTTGCCGTCAGATTTTGTGGGCCGCCCGGGGCGCGCCGCCGCTGCCTATGACGTGACGGCGGCGACGGATGTGGTGATGTGCTGTTTTCGCAAAAAGCCCTTCGAGCAGTTGATTGTGCGGATGCCGCATGTGGCGCATCGCCTGTTAGAAATGACCTTAGACGAACTCGATGCGGCGCGTGAATGGATGCTGCTTTTGGGGCGCAAGACGGCGCGCGAGAAGATCGCAAGTTTCCTGTGTATTTTGGCGCGGCGCGAGGCGGCGCTGAACCCGAATGCTGCTAAGGGGGGCATGGCTGGGGTCATCACGATAGAATTGCCTTTGACGCGCGAAGAAATGGCCGATTATCTTGGGCTGACTTTGGAAACGGTCAGCCGGCAAATTTCGGGCTTGCGCCGCGATGGTTTGATCGCGCTTGTCGGCAAACGCGGCGTGCGCATTGATCAATTTGATGCCTTGCAAGAGGTGGCGGGCGACGATGCGGATGGTGAAATGCTTAGTTAGCGCAGCGGTGGGGTCGTTGAACTTTAGCTTGCCGCAGCAAAATCCTGCTGCCCCTCTTGCCAAAGGTCATTTGGGTCTGCAGCCGCGTCTGGATCCGTGTTCGCATAGGCGTTTGGCCGCCTGAATTCGGCGATGGCGGCTGCCAGATTATGGGCTTGGCCGCGCAAGGTTGCGCTGGTGCTGTTGGTCTGTTCGGCCGCGCCCGCAAATTGTTGGGCCGACAATTCCAGCGCCATCACCCCCGCCGTTAAATCAGAAAGGGTTGCCGATTGTTCATGCGTGCGCGCGGTGATGGTCTGAATGATCTGCGCGGTTTTCGTGGATCCTTCGATCAATCCCGCCAAACTTGCTGCCGTGGCCGCAACGACGGTGCTGCCGTGCGAAACATGGGTGTCGCTGTCCAAAATGAGCGATCGAATTTCTGCGGCCGACTGTGATGCGCGTTGGGCCAGATTGCGCACCTCTTGCGCCACCACGGCAAAGCCTGACGCCGAATCGCCCGCCCGCGCCGCCTCGACCCCCGCATTCAGGGCGAGCAGGTTGGTTTGAAACGCAATGTCGTCAATGGCATCAACGCTTTGACGAATAACGCGGGCCGAGTCCTCGATTCGCTTCATCGCCGCAACAGCCTGCTGCAAGACTTTGCCGCTGCGTTCAACCTCGGCGGCGTTTTCCAGCATCTGCGTGTTGGCGTTCGTCGCAAGTTCAGCGGTTTGACCAAACAAGGCGTTCAGCCCATCCAAATGCGCGGCAGAGGCATTCACAGTATGGGCCTGTCCGTCGGCCTTTTGCGCGATTTCGCTGGCCGCGGCGGCGGTTTCATTTGCCGCCGCCAGAACCAAAGTGGCGGTCTGTGTCACAGTGTCAAACGTGTCTGCAAGCCGCTGCGCCGTGGCGTTGAAGTCTTCGCGCAGACTGGCCACTTCGACGGGGAAATCATCGGGGTCATCAACTGCGATGCGGTGCTGGAAATCGCCGCGCGATAGGCGTTGCAGCGCCGCTCCCAACACCTCTACGGCGCGGCTTAGGTCCTGTTTTTGCGCCCGTGCCGCATGAGACAACGATTCGGCCGCCTTTTGCGCATCGGTCGCCTGTTCCAGCGTGACATCCAACTGCGCAAATATTCGGCCCAGCATCACGGTAAGGAACAAAAGCGGCACGGCTTCGATCACCAGAATAACGGCATGCAAAAGCACGCGCGCCAAATCGGACTGCCCAGGAAAAACAGCCTCGGTCAAGGCATAGTTTAGCACAAGGTGGTGCGCCGCAACCACGCCTGTAAAGGTCAAAACCGCCTGCCACCGCAGGAACAGCGCCGATATCGCCAGCCCTGTGAAAAAATACATATGCATGTCGGGCTGCCAAGGGTGGCCGCGCATCATATACACCAACAGCGCAATGGTCAGCGCGAAAGATGCCGAGGCGACCATCGCGGTTTGCACCCCGTTTGGGTTTACCTTGTAGGCCGCCGTAGCCGCAAGGCACAGCGCCAACACCACCAAAGGCACGTGCCAGCCGTCTTGGCCAAGGCCCAGGCTGATGGCAGAGGTCAGGGGCACATGCGCCCACAGCAGATATACAATATAGCGCGCTGCGTTGCGCGTGAAATCTTGCAAACTAAGCATCGCTTGACCTTTTGATCATACAGCCGGGTGGGGCCGTGGTTGTGATGGTGAAAAACCCTTTGTCGTCAAGGGCGGCGCGGCTGCCTGGCGCGCCCGTTGCATCGACAATCGCCAGATGCCCGCCCCAGCGCAGGGTGATGATGGGAAGGTTCAAAGCAGAGGCCGCGGCCAAGCCAGATGGCCCCCAAGGCGGAAACATGACCCCAAATTGTGTGCCAAGCTGCGCGTTGATCGCGGCAGGCCCATCCTCTTGGCCTGCGACAAAAGCGCCCAATTGCGGCCGCGGGCTGGGCGCCGTCAGCATCAAAAAACCCAAGGCGCCCAATCCAAAGATTGACACGCCAAGCGTCGGCAAAACCGCCAATAATCCATTTAACTTGCGTTCTATGTGCATAAACCCTGCCTGAAGGCGACACCGTTCCCCCATGTTTACGCCTAAAACCTAAAGCACCTCTTAATGGTCATGGCTTTATGGCAACGGCCGCCCCCCCTTTTCGCAAAACGTGCCAAACTTGACTCAGATCAAGGTAATATCGCCGCCCCCCCTTCAAAAGGAAAAGGTCTACAAGACTTTGCCGCGCGCGCTGTGCGGACAAACGCGCCAAGATATAGGGACACGAACATGTGGGATTATTCCAAACTAGGGGTCTTGGGTCTGGTCACCGTGCTTGCAGCCATTGGGGTGCAATTCGGATGGGATCTGCCTTACAAGGTCAACGCGGCTGTGGTCATGCTGGCCGCTGCCGCGACTTTCATCATCACTTTGCGCGGGATGGAAAAGCCAAAGCTGGCCACCCCAGCGGGCGAATATAACGACGCGGTGGTGCGCGCTGGCGTGATTGCCACCACGTTTTGGGGGGTGGTCGGGTTTCTGGTGGGGGTAATCATCGCCTTTCAACTGGCCTTCCCCAACCTGAACATCGAAATGATGGGCATCTTGAATTTTGGCCGATTGCGCCCGCTGCACACTTCGGCGGTGATTTTCGCCTTTGGCGGCAACGCGCTGATCATGTCGGCGTTTTACATCGTGCAGCGCACATCTGGCGTGCGGTTGTTTGGCGGCAAACTGCCGTGGTTCGTGTTCTGGGGCTGGCAGTTGATGATCGTGCTGGCGGCGACCTCTTATGTTCTGGGCGGCACGCAGGGCAAGGAATATGCCGAAACGGTTTGGTATATTGATCTGTGGATTGCCGTGGTTTGGGTTGCCTTTTTGGTGGTGTTCATGGGCACGCTGTGGTTCCGCCGCGAGCCGCATATCTATGTCGCCAACTGGTTTATCTTATCGATGATTATCACGGTAGCAATGCTGCATATCGTCAACAATATGGCGATCCCGGTGTCGATTTTGTCTTCGCAATCGGTGCCTGTCTTTTCGGGCGTGCAAGATGCGATGACGCAGTGGTGGTATGGCCACAACGCCGTGGGCTTTTTCCTTACGGCGGGTTTCCTAGGCATGATGTATTATTTTGTGCCCAAGCAGGCGGAAAAACCTGTCTACAGCTATAAACTGTCGATCATCCACTTCTGGGCGCTGATTTTCCTTTATATCTGGGCAGGCCCGCACCATTTGCACTATACCGCGCTGCCTGAATGGGCATCGACGCTTGGCATGGTGTTTTCCATCATCCTGTGGATGCCATCTTGGGGCGGTATGATCAACGGTCTGATGACGCTGTCTGGCGCATGGGACAAACTGCGCACCGATCCGATTTTGCGGATGTTCGCGGTTGCCATCGGCTTTTACGGCATGTCCACCTTTGAAGGGCCGATGATGTCGATCAAGGCTGTCAACAGCCTGTCGCATTACACCGACTGGACAATCGGCCACGTGCATTCGGGCGCGCTGGGATGGAACGGCATGATCACTTTTGCCGCGCTTTACTTCCTTGCGCCGCGGCTGTGGAACCGCTCGGGCATGTATAGCATGAAACTGGTGTCCTGGCACTTCTGGCTCGCCACCATTGGCATCGTGCTTTACGCCGCCTCGATGTGGGTGACGGGCGTGATGGAAGGGCTGATGTGGCGCGAAGTGGATGCGAACGGCTTCCTTGTGAACGCCTTTGCTGACACGGTTGCCGCGAAATTCCCCATGTATGTGGTGCGCGGCACGGGCGGGCTGATGTATCTGACCGGCGCTTTGATGATGGCCTATAACATCACCATGACCATCATCGGCGCGGGCGAGACGCAAAAGGCGCGGCCCAGCCTGAACCCCAACAACATCATTCCAGCGGAATAAGGAGGCAGGACGATGGCTTTTCTCGACAAACATAAAACAATCGAAACCCACGCCGCGTTGCTGATGGTTCTTAGCCTGCTGGTTGTGACCATTGGCGGTATCGTGGAAATCGCCCCGCTGTTCTATATTCAGAACACGATCGAAAAGGTGGAAGGGGTGCGCCCCTATACGCCCCTGGAACTGGCGGGGCGCGACATTTACATCCGCGAAGGCTGCTATGTCTGCCACAGCCAAATGATCCGCCCGATGCGCGACGAGGTGGAACGCTATGGCCATTACTCGCTGGCGGCGGAATCGATGTATGACCATCCGTTCCAATGGGGCAGCAAACGCACGGGGCCGGATCTGGCCCGTGTTGGTGGGCGCTATTCGGATGCGTGGCACGTGGACCATCTGACCAACCCGCAAGCGGTGGTGCCTGAATCGGTGATGCCGAAATACAGCTACCTGCTGCGCAACCCCATCGACGGCAAACATATCGCGCAGATCATGTCGACCCACGCCATCGTCGGCGTGCCCTATACAGACGAGATGATCACCGCCGCTGTCGAAGACTTTGCCGCGCAGGCCAACCCCGATGGCGACACCTCTGGCCTAGAGGCGCGCTATGGCAAGGTGACATTGTCGAACTACGACAATCAGCCAGAGCTGACGGAAATGGACGCGCTGATTGCCTATCTGCAAGTGCTGGGCACGATGGTGGATTTCTCCACCTTCCAACCAGACCCAACACGGTAGGGGGCTGGCATGGATACCTATAGCCTGATGCGAGAGTTTGCCGATAGCTGGGCCTTGCTGGTGCTGTTTGTCATCTTTGCGGGCGTGGTCTTGTGGGCCTATCGCCCCGGATCAAAGCGCACGCACGACACCATCGCCATGTCCATCTTCCAACATGATCAGAAACCCGCGCCCATCGCGGCGCAGAAAAGGGAGGCGTGAATTATGTGCGCCAAGCAAGTGAAGAAAACCGCCGCCCAAGTTGAAACAACGGGCCATGTATGGGACGGGATTGAAGAGCTGAACAATCCCCTGCCGCGCTGGTGGGTTTGGGTGCTGTATCTGACCATCATCTGGGGGATTGGCTATACAATAGCCTACCCCGCATGGCCGCTGATATCGGGCCACACGCAAGGTATTTTTGGCCCCTCCGAACGCCAAGCGGTGGCCGATGACATCGCCAAATTCAACACCGCCAATGCTGAAGTGCAAGCAGCCCTTATTGCCAAACCCTTGGCGGATATTCCCGCCGACGAGGCGCTGAAAACCTATGCCATTCCAGCGGGTGCCTCGGTGTTCAAGAACAACTGCGCGCAGTGCCACGGCTCGGGCGCGGCAGGGGTTCAGGGCAAGGGATACCCGAACCTTTTGGACAACGACTGGCTGTGGGGCGGCGATATAGAGGCGATCCATACCACCATCACCCACGGTATCCGCAACACAAACGATGCCGATGCGCGCTATTCGCAAATGCCAAAGTTTGGCGCGGATGGGCTGTTGGATGAACCCCAAATCGCTGCGGTGGTCGAGCATGTTTTGGCCATATCGGGCCAAGACCATGACGCGGCTTTGGCAGGTGCGGGGGCGACAGTTTTCGCCGAAAACTGCGCCGCTTGCCATACCGAAGCAGGCACAGGGGATCGCGCACAGGGTGCGCCGAACCTGACCGACGCAATCTGGCTTTACGGCGGCGACCGCGCCACAATCACCGAAACGGTGACCAACGCGCGCTTTGGTGTCATGCCAGCCTGGGCGGGGAAATTGTCCGAAGACGAGATCCGCGCCGTGGCGACCTATGTGCACAGCCTTGGCGGCGGCGAAGCGGCCCCTGCGCAATAAGGGCGGGCCACAGGTTCAAACAACTCCGCCCGCAGCAGCGATGTTGCGGGTGATCTTTTTTCCAGTGTCCCCCCCATTCCTGCTGCCACTTGATCTAACTCAAAGCACAGATGCGGGTTTTCCCTATTCTGGCGGCAAGAGTGGCCCAGAGCCCCCCTTAATCGCAGACCGTGGAGCCATTTATGTCCAACGCCGACCCATCCCCGCCCGAACTTTATTCCGCGCGCGAGCCGATCTTTCCGCGCCGCGTTTACGGGTTTTTCCGCAACCTGAAATGGGCGCTGATGATCCTGCTTTTGGGCATCTATTACATCACCCCGTGGCTGCGCTGGGATCGCGGCCCAAACTTGCCTGACCAAGCGGTGCTGATCGACATGGGCGGGCGGCGGTTCTTTTTCTTTATGATCGAAATTTGGCCGCACGAGTTTTACTTTGTCGCGGGCCTGCTGATTATGGCAGGTCTGGGGCTGTTTTTGTTCACCTCGGCGGCGGGGCGGGTGTGGTGCGGCTATGCCTGCCCGCAAACCGTGTGGACAGACCTTTTCATTCTGGTGGAACGCTGGATTGAAGGCGACCGTAACGCGCGCATCCGCCTGCATCGCCAACCGTGGAACTGGGAAAAGCTGATCAAGAACGGCGTCAAATGGTGGGTTTGGCTGGGCATTTCGGTGGCAACGGGCGGCGCTTGGATTTTCTACTTCACCGATGCGCCGACCCTGTTTGTGGATTTGATCCATTTTGACGCTCATCCCATCGCCTATATCACCATGCTGATCTTAACAGGCACCACCTTTTTCTTTGGCGGTTTCGCGCGCGAACAGATTTGCATCTATGCCTGCCCTTGGCCGCGTATTCAGGCCGCGATGATGGACGAAGACACCCTGACCATCGGCTACCGCGAATGGCGGGGCGAGCCGCGCGGCAAGCAAGGGGTGGAAGGTAATGGCGATTGCATTGACTGTATGGCCTGCGTCAACGTCTGCCCGATGGGCATTGATATCCGCGATGGGCAGCAACTGGCTTGCATCACCTGCGGTCTGTGCATCGACGCTTGCAACGGCATGATGGACAAAATCGGCAAGCCGCGCGATTTGATCGGCTATCTGGCCCTTACCGACGAGGTCGCCGAAAAGGCGGGCGCGCCGAAAAAATCGGTCTGGCGGCATATCCTGCGCGTGCGCACCATCATCTATACAGTTCTGTGGGCGGGGGTGGGCGTTGGGCTGATCGTGGCGCTGTTCCTACGCTCGCCTTTGGATGTGAACGTCACCCCCATTCGCAACCCGCAATTTGTCACCCTGTCTGATGGGTCGATCCGCAATTCCTACGATCTGCGCCTGCGCAACATGCAGGGGATGGATCGCGTGTTTGTGGTGTCGGCCACCTCGCTGGCCACATTCTTTCTGGCCTTTGACGGGCAGGACGATCTGCGCGTGGTGGTGCCCGCCAACGAAACCAAAACTGTGCGCCTGTTTGTGACCGCCCCGCTGGAAACCCTTGCAGCCGCCAGCGAGCGCACCGATCTGCGCCTGTGGATCATGGATATGGGGCCAGATGGCACCGCCGTCGATCCAGACCGCATCCATTATGATACCGTGTTTTATGGGGCCGAACGGGCCGACCAAAACGCAGAAAAGGACAATTGACATGGCCGCCCAATCCGAATTTCGCATCACTGGCGCTAAGGTTTTTGCCTTTACCGCCTCGGCCTTCGCCGTGATCATCGCGGTGAATTTCGCAATGGCCTATCAGGCGGTGCATACCTTTCCGGGGCTCGAGGTGGATAGCTCTTACGTCGCCTCGCAAACCTTTGACGCCGAACGCAGCGCGCAGGCGGCGCTGGGCTGGCGCCTTGTGCAGGGCTATGACCCCGCGCTGGGCCAGATCAGCCTGCGCTTTACCGATAGCGCCAGCGCGCCTGTGCAACTGGCGGATTTGTCCGTTCTGGTTGGCCGCAGCACCGAATCGCGCGAGGATATGACCCCGACATTTTCCTATGCAGGCGGGGCCTATACGGCCGATGCCAAGCTGGGGCAGGGCAAATGGATCATTCATGTGACGGGCCACGCAGCGGATGGAACGCTGTTTCGTCAAAGGCTGGATTTGTGGGTGAAAGGCTAGACCATGACGCTGCAAACCGCGTTTCCTGATACCTCTGACCAATTTGAAACGACGGCCCATGAAACGGGCGGAATGGCGGCATGTCCCGCCTGCGCCGTGGCCCCATCGGCCCAATCCATCGCAGCCCTGGCAGCAGGGCGCGGGGCCAATATCATGCTGTCCTTGCCCGCCGCGCATTGCGCCGCCTGTATCAGCACTGTCGAGACAACCCTGATGGCGCAGGCGGGGGTCAAGGCCGCGCGCCTGAACCTGACCCAGCGCCGCGTTCTGATCGAAACCGAAGCAGGGGTAGAGCCATCCGCCATGATCGCAGCCCTGTCCCGCGCAGGCTATGAGGCGTTCGAGCTGGACGCAGGGATGCTGTCGTCAACCGAAACCGAAAAGGTTGCCCGTGATTTGGCAATGCGCCTTGGCGTGGCGTTTTTTTCGATGATGAATGTCATGCTGCTGTCGGTGGCGGTCTGGTCTGGCGGCGAGGGCGCAACGCGCGATTTGTTCCATTGGATTTCGGCGCTGATTGCCATTCCCACCGTTGCCTTTTCGGGCCGCCCGTTTTTTGCCAGCGCGGCCCGCAGCTTGCGGGCGGGGCGGCTGGGCATGGATGTTCCCATTTCGCTGGCGCTGATCCTGGCCACCGCGATTTCCCTATTCGAGACCGCCCATGGCGGGCATCACGCCTATTTTGATGCCGCCGTGATGCTGTGCTTTTTCCTGCTGCTGGGCCGCTATCTGGATCATCGCACCCGCGCGATTGCCCGCTCTGCCGCCGAGGAGCTTGCCGCATTAGAGGTGCCGCGCGCCAAAGTGCTGGTGGGCGGCACCGAGGTGCTGCGCCCCACCTCTGACGTGGCCGTGGGCGATATTGTCCGCGTCCGTCCGGGCGGGCGTATGCCCGTCGATGGGGTGATCGTCGCGGGCCAGTCGGAAATTGACCGATCCATGCTAACGGGCGAAACCTTGCCCGCCTTTGCCACGGTCGGCCAAGCCGTTTTGGCGGGCGAAGTCAATCTTACAGGCCCATTGGATATGCGCGCCACCGCGATCGGGCGCGATAGCGCCTTGCACCGTATGGCCGATCTGGTGTCCATCGCCGAAAACGCCAAAACGCGCTACACCTCGCTGGCCGAACGCGCCGCGCGGCTTTATTCGCCGCTGGTGCATCTGCTGTCCTTTTCCGCTTTTGGCTTTTGGCTGTGGCGCACGGGCGGCGATCTGCGCTTTGCCATCAACATATCGGCCGCCGTGCTGATCATCACCTGCCCCTGCGCGCTGGGCCTTGCCGTGCCTGCCGTGGTCACATCGGCCAGCGGCAAGCTGTTCCGCATGGGATTGTTGATCAAACACGGCACGGCGCTGGAACGTCTGGCCGAGGTGGACACCGTTGTTTTGGACAAAACCGGCACGTTGACAATGGGCACGCCGACCCCTGTCGATTTTGCCGTCCATCCTGTGCAGATGGTCGCCCTTGCTGCCGCCTTGGCGCAAGGCTCGTCGCACCCGCTATCCCAGTCGCTGCTTGCCGCTGCCGCCGCCGCGGGCATTGCCCCCGAAAGCGGTGTGACCGAGATCATCGAAGTGGCAGGCTTTGGCGTGCAAGGCATGTATCTTGGCCGCACATTGCGCCTTGGCCGCGCGGCTTGGGTCGGGGCAGACCCGCTGGACATCACCGCAACTTACCTGCGCTGGGGCGATCAAACCCACGCTTTTGGCTTTGAAGACCGCCTGCGCACGGGGGCCACGCAGGCCATCGCCGCCTTTGCCGCGATGGGCAAACAGGTCTACCTGATTTCGGGCGATACCGCTGGCCCTGTGACGGCCCTTGCGCAGCGCCTTGGCATCGCTCATTACACCGCGGCCGCCCTGCCCGAAGACAAAGCGCGCCTTGTGGCCGACCTGTCAGCCCAAGGCCACCGCGTTTTGATGGTGGGAGACGGGCTGAACGACACGGCTGCATTGGCGGGCGCGCATGTGTCCATCAGCCCCGCCTCGGCGCTGGACGCGGCGCGCGTGGCATCTGACATCGTGCTGCTGGGCGCGGACATGGCCCCGATTGCAGGTGCCATGCGCATCGCGGCCTGCGCGCGCAAACGCATCATCGAAAACTTTGGCCTCTCGCTGGCCTATAACGTCATCGCCGTGCCGCTTGCGCTGGTCGGGCTGGCAACCCCGCTGGCCGCCGCCCTTGCCATGTCGCTGTCCTCGATCACCGTTTCGCTGAATGCACTTCGATTGAAATAGGGCGGCTGAAATAGGGGGCCTCACATGAACATCCTTGTCTACCTCATCCCAATATCCTTGCTGCTGGGCGGCTTTGGCCTTGGCTTTTTCTTTTGGTCGATGAAAACCCGCCAGTTTGACGACCCCGAAGGCTCTGCCGCGCGGATTTTGCGCAGCGATTGGGACGAAAAACCGCAGGCCCCGCATGAATAAACCGCCCCTTCACCCGCGCCAAAACTTTCACTTGCCGCGCCGCAAATTGTTCGCATAACTTGACACTTGGCAAGGCCGCGCTTGGGAGGGCGCGCTTTGCCGCAGGGAGGGATCATCATGGCCGCGCGTCAGAGTGATTTGCATATGAATGCAATTGCCGCCGCGCTTGCCAAGGGCGAGGCGGCGCGCAGCCCGCTTGTCGCCTCGTGGAGCAGGTCTGCCCATTTGCACGGGCTTGACCCTTTGCGCAAATCCAAATCGCACCGTCTGACCGAGGCAGAATTTAACGCCGCGCGCGAAGGCATGGGCCATATGCTGCATGCAGCCAGCCCCAGCCTTGACCGCCTGTTTGCCGCCGTGGGCGGGGTGGGATGCTGCGTGATGATGGCCAACCGCGACGGCGTGCCACTGGAACGGCGCGGCGCGCGCGGCGATGACAGCACTTTTTCCGATTGGGGCCTGTGGCTGGGCACCCAGTGGAGCGAGGCCGCCCAAGGCACCAACGGTATCGGCACCGCGCTGGTCGAAGAACGGGTTGTCACCATCGACAGGGGCCAGCATTTTCTGGCGAACAATACAATTTTGTCTTGCATGAGCGCGCCCTTGTTTGACGAATTCGGCCAAATTGCGGGGGTTTTGGATGTGTCATCGGCGCGGTCAGACCTGACAAGTGGCATCACAGATCTGATCGTGCAGGCCCTGACCGAGGCGGCGCAGCGGATAGAATCTGATAGTTTCCGCGCCGCCTTTCCGCGCGCGCGCATGGTGCTGGTGCCAAACAACACCCGCGCCTCTGCCGCGCTTTTGGCGGTGGACGCGGATGATCTGATTATCGGGGCGACCCGCGCCGCGCGCGCAGTGCTGAACTTGCCGCGCGACATTGCCCGCAATCCCATGCCCGCCGCCGATGCGCTTGCGGGGGTGGCCAATAGCCCGCCGCAGCCCGAACGGCTCGAGGATGGCGAGCGCGCGGTTCTGATGCGCGCCCTTGCCCGCGCCAGCGGAAACGCCAGCGCCGCCGCCCGCAACTTGGGCATTTCGCGCGCCACATTTCACCGCAAAATCGGCGGCAAGGCGTAAATCCACCGCGCGCTTCGTGTCGGGACGATGTCGGGACGGATGCCAGACGCAAACCAGACGCAAACCAGACGCAAACCATACGGCGAAACTTGGACATTTCGCGGCAAACCTGTCTCAAATCTGATACACATTGCCCAGCCCCTCTGCCGCCCCCCACCTGACAGGCCAAACCCAAAGGCGCATGGTTTCCCTATGCCGCTGGGAGGCGGTTTTAGTCTGGGAGGACACCTCATGAACACAATGACCCAAGGCGCAGGCGTTTTGGCCTCGCCCTTCAAAACCCGCTACGACAACTACATCGGCGGCAAATTTGTGCCACCTGTGAATGGCAAATATCTGGACAATGTGACCCCGATCACAGGGGCCAAAGTCTGCGAAGTGGCGCGTTCGGACGCGGCTGACATCAGCCTTGCGCTTGACGCGGCCCATGCCGCCAAGGATGCTTGGGGCAAGACATCCGCCACGCATCGCGCCAATATTCTGCTGCAAATCGCAGATCGTATCGAGGCCAATCTGGAACTGATCGCCACGGCAGAAACCTGGGACAACGGCAAACCAATCCGCGAAACGATGGCCGCCGATATTCCCCTGTCGGTTGACCATTTCCGTTATTTTGCTGGTGTTTTGCGGGCCCAAGAAGGCACGATGTCAGAGATTGACAATGATACCGTGGCCTATCACTTCCACGAACCTTTGGGTGTTGTTGGCCAGATCATCCCGTGGAATTTCTCGATTCTGATGGCGGCATGGAAGCTGGCCCCAGCGCTCGCGGCAGGCAACTGCATCGTGATGAAACCAGCCGAGCAGACCCCCGCCGCGATTATGGTTGTGATGGAAGTCATTGGCGATCTGCTGCCTGCGGGCGTGTTGAACATCGTCAACGGTCTGGGTGCCGAGGCAGGGGACGCGCTGGTGCGGTCGGGCCGCATTGCCAAAATCGCCTTCACAGGTTCCACCGCCACGGGCCGCAAAGTGGCCGAGGGCGCTGTTGCATCCTTAATCCCGTTCACACTCGAACTGGGCGGCAAATCGCCGAACATCTTCTTTTCCGACGTGATGGCGGCGGATGATGCTTTCCTTGATAAGGCCGTCGAAGGCTTTGTTTTGTTTGCCTTTAATCAGGGCGAAGTCTGCACCTGCCCATCCCGCGCGTTGATCCAAGAAGACATCTATGAGAAATTCATGGAGCGTTGCATCGCCCGTGTTCGCGCGATCAAACAGGGCGATCCACGCGATATGAATACGATGGTTGGCGCGCAAGCGTCCAAGCAGCAGCATGACAAAATCATGTCCTATTTCCAAATTGGCCGTGACGAAGGTGCCGAGGTTCTGATCGGCGGGGACAGCGCCCGTTTCAACGGCGACATCGCAAACGGCTTCTACATCCAACCCACCATTTTCAAGGGCCACAACAAGATGCGCGTGTTCCAAGAGGAAATCTTTGGCCCCGTTGTGTCTGTGACCACTTTCAAGGACGAGGCCGAAGCCTTGGCCATTGCCAATGACACGATGTATGGCCTTGGCGCAGGGGTCTGGACGCGCGACGGCACCCGTGCCTACCGCTTTGGCCGCAACATCGAAGCGGGCCGTGTCTGGGTGAACAACTATCACGCCTACCCAGCCCACGCGGCATTTGGGGGATATAAGCAGTCGGGCATCGGCCGCGAAACCCACAAGATGATGCTGGATCACTATCAGCAGACCAAGAACATGCTGGTCAGCTATAACCCAAACAAACTGGGCTTTTTCTAAGCTTTTGGGTGATTTGCAGGGCAGGGGGCGGCGAAAGCTGCCCCTTGTTTTATGTCAGCTTTTCATAAGCTTATGCCGCGCTGCCATAGCCGCCTGCACCCGCCGCTTGGCAAGTTTACGCAGCCAAGCCAGTGTGGCTCCCTATCCGCCCAGACCGCACACGCAAGATCACATTCGCGCCAGCCGCCTGAAATTTGGCTTTTCATTCGTGGGGAAAAAGATAGCACAGACCAAACGTCCCAGCCAAAGGAAATTGCGATGATCCCCTCCACCCTACGCGCCCTGTTACTGGCCAGCTCCCTGTTTCTGCCTTCTGCCGTGCGGGCCGATGATGCAGCGCTGGCCAAGATGAGTTGGGACGAGATCACCGCAACGGCCAAGGGCGGCGAGGTGAATTTCTTTATGTGGGGCGGGGCCGATACGATCAACGCCTATGTCAGCGATTACGTGGGAAAGGTGCTAAAGCAAGACTATGACATCACCCTGAACCGCGTTGGTATCACCGATGCCGCCGATGTGGTGTCGATTGTTCTGGGCGAGAAAGAGGCGGGCAATGTGGATGCTGGCACGGTCGATCTGATTTGGATCAACGGCGAGAATTTCCGCACCCTCAAGCAGGGCGATTTGGCCTTTTGCGGCTATACCGAGGCGCTGCCCAATAACGCCCTGATCAATTGGGAAAACCCCGCTATTGCCAATGATTTCGGAACCCCTGTCGAGGGCTGCGAAGTGCCGTGGAACAAGGCGCAGTTTGCCTTTGCCTATGACAGCGCCAAAATGCCAACGCCCCCCGCCGATATGGCCGCGCTTTTGGATTGGATCCGCGCGAACCCTGGCCAATTTACCTATCCCGCGCCGCCCGATTTTAACGGCTCGGTCTTTGTGCGGCATGTGTTCTATCATGCCGCGGGCGGGGCAGAGGCGCTGCTTGGCTCCTTTGATCAAGCGAAATTCGACGCGGTGGCCGTCAAGACTTGGGCGATTTTGAACGATCTGAAACCCTATCTGTGGCGCAAGGGCGAAACCTATCCGCAAACCATCGCGCAGATGAATGATCTGTTCGCCAATGGCGAGGTGGCGATGACCTTTGACTATGACGCCAGCCAGTTTGGCCTGGCCGTGCAGGCGGGTAAATACCCCGAAACCACGCGGTCTTATGGGCTTGCAGATGGCACAATTGGCAACACCAATTACACAGCCATTCCGTTCAATTCGCCCAACAAAGCCGCCGCGATGGTGTTGCAAAACCTGATGCTGTCGGGCACGGCGCAACTGGAAAAGGCCAAGCCCGAGGTTTGGGGCGCGGCCCCCGTGATCGAGGTGGATCGCGCAGAGGCTGATGTGCAAGCGGGGTTTGCGGGGCTGATCGCCCATCCGTCGGTGGTGTCCAATGCCGACCTTGGCCGCGCGGCGCTGCCAGAATTGCAGGCCGATTGGATTGCCGCAATCGAGGCGGGCTGGACGCAGAATGTGGCGCAGTAGCGCAGCTTGCCGTAGGCTGCGCGCATGATTGGAAAAGTCAAACTTGCGCTGATGCTGGGCCCTGCGGTTGGGGTTATTCTGGTGCTGTTCTTTGGCGGGCTGGCTTTGGTGCTGGCCCGCAGTCTGGGCCTGTATGGGCTGGGCGGGGCGGGTTTTTCGCTGGCGGCCTATCGCGCGGTTTTTGCCGACCCTGCCTTTGCGGCGGCGCTGGGGCTAAGCCTTTATATCGCGCTTGTCTCGACTGTTCTGTCAGTCGTGCTTGGGGTGGGGGCGGCGTTGCTGCTGCGCCGCCCATTTGCGGGGCGAAATGCTGCCATGCTGGTGTTTCAGATGAACCTTGCCGTGCCGCATTTGGTGGGGGCGATTGGGGTGTTTTACCTCGTGTCGCAATCGGGCACATTCGCGCGTCTAGCCTATGCAATCGGGGCAATAGACGTGCCTGCCGATTTTCCCGCCCTTGTCTATGATCGCTATGCCATTGGCATTATTGCGCAATATGTCTGGAAAGAGGTGCCTTTCATTGGCCTGATAACCCTTGGCGCGCTGGGCGGGCTGCGCGCCGATTATGAGGCAGCGGCGCGCAACCTTGGCGCATCGCCCCTGCGTGCGTTCTGGTGCGTGACCTTGCCGCAGATCGCGCCTTCGGTGATTGCGGCCTCGATCATCGTGTTCACCTATGCCTTTGGTGCCTATGAAGTGCCGCTGCTGTTAGGGCAAAGCCACCCTGCCGCGCTGCCCGTTCTGGCCTATCGCGCCTATGCCGATGTCGACCTGAACGCGCGTCCGCAGGCGATGGCAATGGCGGTGGTGATTGCAGGGCTATCGGCGGGGTTGGTGCTGGCCTATCTTGCGGCGCTGCGCCGCAAGGGTGAGAGGTGAGGGGCATGATGCGGGGCAAGATGGCGCGCGCTTTGCACCGCGTTTTGGTGGGGCTGCTGATGCTGGCGCTGGTCTTGCCGCTGGTGCCGCTGGCGGTTTGGTCATTCGCGCGCGGCTGGCGGTTTCCGAACTTGCTGCCGCAAGAGGTGACCACGGCGGCATGGGCGCGGGCGCTGTCGCCCAGTGGCGGCGTGTTGCAGGCCCTTGTTCAAAGCACTGCGATTGCGCTGGCGGTCACGCTGATAGCGATGCTTTTGGCCTTTCCCGCAGGGCGCGCCCTGGCGCTGCACCGATTTCGGGGGCGTGGGCTGGTCTATGGCATCATCGCGGCCCCGCTGATTGTGCCCAGCATTGCAGCCGCCCTAGGATTGCACGGTGTTTTTACCTTAATCGGCGCGGCGGGCACTGTCTGGGGCGTGATTGCGGTGCATTTGACCCCCGTTTTGCCCTATGCCATTTTTATTGTAGCAGGCATTTTCGCAACCTATGACACGCGGATCGAAGATCAGGCCCGCAGCCTTGGCGCGGCCCCGTTTCAGGTGCTGCGCTGTGTCACCCTGCCCAGCCTTGCCCCTGCGCTGATTTTGGGCGCGTTGTTTTCATTCCTCGTCTCGTGGAGCCAGTATCTGCTGACGCTGATGATCGGGGCAGGGCGCGTGCAAACCCTGCCGATGGTGCTGTTTGGCTATGCGTCATCGGGGCGCAATGATTTGGCGGGGGCGATTGGGGTGATATACATTCTGCCTGCGCTGCTGTTGATGGGATTTGCGGCCAAGCGACTGGGCGGGCAAAGCCCTGCGCAACTGGGGGTAAGATGAGCGATTTGGCGCTGGAAAACCTGTCCAAGACCTATGCGGGCGCAGATCGTCCCGCTTTGAACGGGCTCACATTGCAGGTGCCTTCGGGGCAGATGCTGGCGCTGCTGGGGCCTTCGGGCTGCGGCAAGTCAACTGCGCTACGGCTGATTGCGGGGCTCGAGGTGCCGACCAAAGGCAGTATCAGCATTGACGGCGCGGTGCAAAACGCGGTGCCCGCGCAGGCGCGCGGCGCGGTGATGGTGTTTCAAGACCATCTCTTGTTTCCGCACATGACCGTCGCGGAAAATGTCGGCTTTGGGCTGCGGATGCAGGGCGCGCCTTCGGGCGAGATTGCCGCGCGCGTGCGGCAGATGCTGGCGCGGGTGCATCTGGCCGCGCAGGCCGATGCCCGCCCTGCCATGCTGTCGGGTGGTCAGGCGCAGCGCGCCGCACTTGCTCGCGCGCTGATCACCCGCCCGCGGGTTTTGCTGCTGGACGAGCCTTTGGCCAGCCTTGATCCGCATCTGCGCGCCCAGATGCGCAGCCTCATTGCCCAGGTGCAATCGGACATGGGCATCACCACCGTTTTGGTCACGCATGATCAATGCGAGGCGGTGCAAATGGCCCCCCGCATCGCCCTTGTGATTGAGGGGGGGCTGCGCCAAATTGGCCCTGCGCGCGATTTTTATGACCGCCCTGCCAGCCTTGCCGTGGCGCAGTTCTTTGGCGGGGTCAATTTTTGGCCCGCGCAGGTGCAAAGCGGGCGCGTTGAATCGGCTTTGGGCGAATTTGCGCTGCGGCAGGATTGGGCGGCGCTGGGCCTTACGGGCAAGGGGATGCTGACCCTTCGCCCCGAAGCCGTGCAGATCGCGCAAAAGGGCAATGCGGGGGCGCGGCCTGCACGTCTGCTATCGCTGCGCGATCTGGGCGAGTCTTTGCGCGCGCAAGTCATTCTGGCGGGCGATGTGGTTTTGGAAATGACATTGGCCCCGCATCAGATGCAGGCGGTAAACGCGGGTGATCTGCACATTGTCCTGCCCGAAAACGCGCTGTGGTTTATTCCGCAGACGGGGCAATAGCTGCCGATTTGCGCAGGCGGATCACAACATCCACGCGCGCCACTTCCATCCCCGCAGGGGCACCCGGCAGGCGCGAAATTTCCAACGCCTCGGCGGGCGCATCTGTTAGCTTAGCGCTGTCTTCCCAATAGAAATGCGGGTGGTCATCCATGCGCGTGTCAAAATAGCTGCGCGCGCCATCGACCACAATTTCGTTCAAAAGCCCCGCCTCGCAAAAGGCGCGCAGGGTGTTGTAGACGGTGGCAAGCGATACCTTTTCACCCGCGCCCGCGGCTGCGGCAAACAGCCCTTCTGCCGTGACGTGGCGATTATGCCCATCGCCCACAAGCAGTTGCGCCAAGGCCAAACGCTGCCGCGTGGGGCGCAGCCCCCCTTTGGCAAGCCAAGCGGTGCTGTGATCGCCCGCGCTGTGATGGCTGAAGTCATGTCTCATAGACACAATATAGCCGCGCCTGCGCCCTAGGGCAAGGCGCGCTTGCCCTTCCTTTCGGGGCGGTGTTAGATGGGTGAAATTTCTTTCGGGGGGCGAACCTATGGCTGGATTTCCATCATCGTTTGGCAAAGAAGATTTGCTGAAATGCGCACGAGGCGAGCTGTTTGGCCCAGGCAATGCCCAGTTGCCCGCCCCGCCCATGCTGATGATGGACCGCATCACCGAGATTTCTGAAGACGGAGGTTTGCATGGCAAGGGCCATGTGGTTGCCGAATTTGATATCACGCCAGACCTTTGGTTTTTCGATTGCCATTTTCCCGGCAACCCGATCATGCCCGGCTGCTTGGGGCTGGACGGTCTGTGGCAGCTGACGGGCTTCAACCTTGGCTGGCGCGGATGGGCTGGGCGCGGCTATGCGCTGGGCGTGGGCGAGGTGAAGCTGACAGGCATGGTGCGCCCTGATCGCAAAATGCTGACCTATAAGGTGGATTTCACCAAGGCCCTAACGACCCGCCGCCTGACGATGGGCGTGGCGGATGGGATCGTCGAGGCGGATGGCGAGGTGATTTATATCGTCAAGGATATGAAGGTGGCGTTGAGCGAGAGTTGAGGGGGGCGGGTAAACCTAACCCCCCCTCGTTTGCGAAGCGATGTCATTGCTTTCAATCGTCAACGAAATGGTTTCCGAGACCGCCTTTGCGTCTGGGATCAACTCAAAAATCACGGGCGTGATTACACGGCCCCAAAAGTAGGGCTGCCCTGGGTGTGAAAGCCCGCTGCCAAAGGGTTGAAGGCTATCTTCTGAAAGCAATGTGCCGACTCGCAAACTTGGGAATGGAGCTGTGTCGATAATCTCGTAGGAGAATGCGGGCGAAAGCGGGCATGAGATGATGTAAACCCTGCTACTCAGTCGCCAATTCATGCCAACTCTGCACACAATTGCCCGTCTGTTGGTAAGGTAGTAGGCGAGATTTTGAAGCACATACTGACGCTGCATCGCCAAACTAGCCGCTAAGATCACAAAGAAAACTGTGACAGCCAGATAAACCCAAATTGCATCGTCTTGGTTCAAACCCGGTCCGCTTGGAATAAAGGGCAAAGTGCACCACATTGCAATTATTCCAATGATGAAACTGAGAAGCCAGATGCGCTCTGCGCCAACAGGTTGAAAGAAACGGCGGCCAAAGGCGGGGGCGCCCACCCAAAGGAGGCGTTCATTTGGTTCAAGGATCTCGGTTAGATCAGCGGAAGCAGCGCTGTTGATACTGGCATGGGTCATGCGCAGATTGTAGCGTCGCGATTGCAGGATACAAGCGCCCCCCATCCCCCTTGCCCCCATGTCGCCTAACCCCTAAACAGGGTTAAACACTAAGGGAGGCCCTCATGCGCCGTGTCGTTATCACTGGGATCGGGATTGTCAGCAGCATCGGCAACAACGCCGCCGAGGTTGAGGCGTCGCTTCGCGCGGGCAAATCGGGGATCGTTTTTGCCCCCGAATATGCCGAGCATGGCTTTCGCAGCCAAGTTCACGGGATGCCGCAGATTGTTCTGGAAGATCATATCGACAAGCGCGATTTGCGGTTTATGGGGCCAGGGGCGGCGTATAACTTTTTGGCCATGCAGCAGGCAATTGCCGACTCGGGTCTGGAAGAGTCGGACGTTTCCAACGAACGCACAGGCCTTGTGATGGGCTCTGGCGGGCCATCCACATCCAACTTTTTCACCGCGTTTGACTGTGTGATCAACAAAGGCGCGCCCAAGAAAATGGGGCCGTTTATGGTGACGCGCTGCATGAGCAGCACCAACTCGGCCTGCCTTGCCACGCCGTTCAAGATTAAGGGCGTGAACTATTCGATCACCTCGGCCTGTTCGACATCCGCCCATTGCATCGGCAATGGGGTCGAGCAAATTCAGATGGGCAAGCAAGATATCGTCTTTGCTGGCGGCGGCGAAGAGTTGGATTGGACGCTGTCCTGCCTGTTCGACGCGATGGGGGCGATGTCCAGCAAATATAACGATGCGCCCGAAACCGCGAGCCGCACCTATGACGCCACGCGCGATGGGTTTGTCATTGCAGGCGGTGGCGGGGTTGTGGTTCTGGAAGAACTTGGCCACGCCTTGGCGCGCGGGGCCAAGATTTACGCCGAAGTCACAGGATACGGGGCCACCTCGGACGGGTATGACATGGTCGCCCCCAGTGGCGAGGGCGGCGAGCGGGCGATGCGGCTGGCGCTGTCGACCCTGCCAGAAGGGCGAAAGATTGACTATATCAACAGCCACGGCACCTCGACTGTGGTGGGCGATGTCACAGAGGTTGAGGCGATCCGCCGCGTGTTCGGGCGCGGGTCAACCCCGCCCACGGCCTCGACCAAATCGCTGACGGGGCATTCGCTGGGGGCAACGGGCGTGCATGAGGCAATATATTCGCTGCTGATGATGCAGGGTAATTTCATTGCCGCCAGCGCCAATATCACCAGGCTAGACCCCGCGCTGGACGCATCTGAAATTGTCACCAGCCTGCGCGAAGGTGTGGATTTGGACAGCGTTCTGTCAAACTCGTTCGGTTTTGGCGGCACCAATGCAACTTTGGTTATGTCGAAATACAAAGGTTAGGGGCGCGCTATGGCTGATCTGATGAAGGGCAAGCGCGGGCTTGTGATGGGCGTGGCGAACGAGCGGTCTATCGCCTGGGGCATAGCCAGCGCCTTGGCGGCCGAAGGGGCAGAATTGGCCTTTTCCTATCAGGGCGAGGCATTTGGCAAGCGGGTGCAGCCGCTGGCGGCGTCGGTGGGCAGCGACTTTCTGGTCGATGTCGATGTGGGCGATGACGCCAGCATGGATGCCTGCTTTGATGCGATCAAGACCCGTTGGGGAAGCATGGATTTTCTGATCCACGCGATTGCGTTTTCCGATAAAAACGAACTCACGGGGCGGTTTATCAATACATCGCGCGGGAACTTTTCCAACAGCCTTGCGATTTCGTGCTTTAGCTTTATTGACGTGTCGCGGCGGGCAAGCGAACTTATGCCAAACGGTGGCAGCCTGATCACGCTGACCTATGGCGGGTCGAACCGCGTGACGCCAAATTACAACGTGATGGGCGTAGCCAAAGCGGCGCTGGAATCCGCCACGCGGTATTTGGCGAACGATCTGGGGCCTGCCCAAATCCGCGTCAATGCCATCAGCCCCGGCCCGATGAAAACGCTTGCGGGCGCAGCGATTGGCGGCGCGCGCGCCACGTTTCGCCACACCGAGGCGAACGCCCCAATGCGCGCCAACGCGACGCTAGAGGCGATCGGCGGCACGGCGGTTTACCTGTGCAGCGACTATGGCAATTGCACCAGCGGCGAGGTGGTGCATGTCGATTGCGGTTATCATGTGCTGGGCATGCCGCAGCAGGAAAACCTGTAGACGGCGGTTTGGCTGCACCCTGCCTGCGGCGCGGATATTTGGGCCAATGTGAAAGGGCAAGACGATGAACAAGATGATCTTTGTGACGCTGCCTGTCAGCGATATTGGGCGCAGCCGTGCGTTTTATCAGGCCTTGGGCTGGACCATTAACGAGGCGTTTTCTGGGCCAGATTCGGCCTGCGTGGTGGTGTCCGAGGCGATTTATTTTATGCTGGCCACGCATGATGGATTTCGCGCAGCATCGCCGCGGCCGTTGGTTTTGCCATCCGAGGGGGCGACCAATTTGATCGCGCTGTCTTGCGAGACGCGGGCCGAGGTGGATACGATCACCGACGCCGCAATCAAGGCAGGGGGCACATCGGTGCATGATGCCGAGGATTTGGGCTTTATGTATTCGCGCGCCTTTGCTGACCCCGATGGCAATGGGTTTGGCCCGATGTGGATGGACCCTGCGGCGGCGAATGGCTGATTTTGGAGCGGGCAGCGGGAAACAATATTTTATAAATAACAATGACTTATGTTATGCTCTTCGATAATGTCCAACATTTGTCCATCAAGTTCATGTGACTTAGTGAGCATATATGTTCGATCTTGGATCGTTCGATGACATATCGTAAAGTCTATGTGCCTGGGCACTTGTCAAACCTAGGGCATCGCGATGCTCTTCAGCAATGGAGAACATCGAGATGAAGATACTATCAAAGCGCCAACTGAAAGAGCTGGTTTTGTATTCACCACAACACGTGGCACGACTAGAGAAAGCTGGGGCATTCCCAAAGCGGGTCAACCTTGGACTTAATCGCGTCGGCTGGGTCGAAGAGGAAGTGCTGAACTGGTTGCAAGAACGGTTGGATCGCCGCGAAAGCGCCTAACCGACACTCCTGCAAAGGAGCAAGGATGGCTGGGTGTGCACAATCCAGTCACCCGCCTATCGCCGCGCACTAATCCGAACCAGAGCATGCATTTTTGACGTGATTGGTAGGCAAACAAGCTATAATCATTGCCGAAGACCACAGACGTGTTATGATGTACACATATGAACACATCAAGTGAGGCCGATCCAATGTCTAGTCGCGCAACCGTCACCTTTCACACCTCTCCCGAAGTGAAGGCTCGCCTTGACGTATTGGCCAGCCGCACGCGTCGCAGCAAATCCTTTCTCACTAACGAGGCCGTCGAACGATACCTCTCGGAAGAGGAGGATTTCATTCGTGATGTCGAGCTTGGATTGACAGAAGCAGACTCAGGTCAAGTGCTAGAGCTCGATGCCGCCGCATCATACATCCGCTCACTTGGCACAGCCAATCCATTGCCGATGCCAAAAACAGATCGCGCATGAAAATCCGCTGGACGATGCGGGCCATTTCGGCCCTAACGCATATTCATGACCATATCGCGGAAGATAACTTGGATGCCGCCAATCAGCTGCGCGACCGCATGCTGTCTTTTGTCGAGGATACGTTGGCGTCTCACCCATCTATTGGCCGCCCTGGGCGCGTCGACGGGACGCGGGAAAGTGTGATCCATCCCTCATACGTTATTGTTTACCGCGTCAAATCCGATGTGATAGACATCCTTACCGTTCGCCACACCGCGCAAAAATGGCCTCGCCAATTCTAGCCAGCGGGCTTTGTCAGAATATCCATCGGCCCCGAAAGTGACCGCTGCCACGGCTCAGACACGTAGGTCTGACCATGCAGCAGCAGGGGATCGCTTGCAGGCAGAACCTTCAACAAGGTCGTTGCTGCCAAAACTGGATAGGCTGCCAGACGCTCCAAGAATCCTTCAGCACGTCTGCGAGAAAAGAACGTGAAAAGGATCGCCACAGGCGACTTCAATCCATAATGCCGCTGGTGTAAATTTTGGCGGGCAATTTGATCGTATGCGGCAATTTTGCTCGCAAGGCTTTCTCGCGCCGCGCGCGATACAGCAGGCTCAGTTCCGCGATCAACTTCTAGCAAGAAGGCCCGAAAGGCTCCGCCATAGTCGATTGCGAAGATTTGGTCGGGAATGGCCGTTCCACTTGAATGCGGAATTCCAATGGCAGTTTTGCGCAGATGAAGGATGGTTTGCGCAGGGATGAATTTCATGTCCCGATTCACAGCAGCGCGGTCAAAGGCTGAAGTGACACCTGCGACCGTATAGGCATGCTGACGTTGCCCCCTCGGCCTAATCCAGTTTGAGATAGACTCTGGCCCAACCGAAAGGACCAGAGATGAAGCGCAGCAGGTTCACCGAAGACCAGATCATCGGGATTTTGAAGGAGCACGAGGCGGGGGTTTCCGTCGTCGATTTGTGCCGCAAGCACGGCGTCAGCGATGCGACGGTCTATAAGTGGAAAGCCAAGTATGGCGGCATGGATGTCAGCGAGGCGAAGCGGCTGAAGGGCCTTGAGGACGAGAACGCGCGTCTGAAACGGCTTCTGGCTGATGCGATGCTCGACAATGCCGCGTTGAAAGACCTCCTGGGAAAAAAGTGGTGACGCCCGCCGCGAAGCGGCAAGCGGTTGCGCATCTGGTGGCAAATCACGAGATGAGCGAACGGCGGGCGTGTCGGGTAATCGGCTGTTGTCGAATGACCATGCGCTACGAGGTGGTTCGGCAGGATGACCCCGTGCTGCGCGAGCGGCTGAAAGAACTTGCCAAAGCTCGACGCCGGTTCGGTTGTCGTCGGCTGCATGTGTTCCTGCGGCGCGAGGGTCATGAGGTGAACCACAAGCGTCTCTTCCGCATCTACCGGGAAGAACAGTTGCATGTGCGCCGTCGCGACGGGCGCAAGCGGGCCATGGGCACACGGGCCCCGATGGTGCCGCCATTAATGCCAAACCAACGCTGGTCGCTGGATTTTGTATCCGACCAGCTGACCGATGGCCGCCGCTTCCGGATCATGACCGTAGTCGATGACTGCACGCGGGAATGCCTGGCTCTAATCGCCGATACGTCCCTGTCCGGCGCAAGAGTGGCGCGGGAACTGGCCACGCTCTTTGACACTCGCGGCATGCCCCTGACGATCGTCAGCGATAATGGAACCGAGTTCACCTCAAACGCGATCCTGAAGTTCGTGGATGACCGCAAGTTTGAATGGCACTACATCGCGCCCGGAAAGCCGACCCAGAATGCCTTTATCGAAAGCTTCAACGGCCGCCTGCGCGATGAATTGCTGAACGAGATGCTGTTCCCGTCACTGCACCACGCCCGCGCAACGCTGGCCGCCTGGCGCACGGACTATAACACTGAACGGCCCCACTCCCGTCTCGGCTGGCAAACCCCAGCCGAATTTGCCCGAACCTTTACCCCGCAACGGGGCCTGACGCTGCGCAATCCGAAAAGCTCCGCGCCAGCCCCCGTTGCACAACCCGCCCAATTGGGCAAACCTCAAACCCAGAGTCTCGCTCACGCTGGATAAAAGTTGGGGGCAACGTCACGTGGTGACGGGAAGACAAACTTGGAGCCAAAGTCGATTTCCTTAAGTTCAGAAAGGATTCCAAGTGCCTGTCTGGGCAATGGGACAATATGATCTCGGTTTGCTTTCATAGGTTCTCCAGGAATCTCCCAGATTGCCGTATCCCAATCGATCTCCGCCCATTGCATGCCCCGAAGCTCCGTGTTGCGTGTGAAAAGATATGCCGACAAAAGCAGGGCCGAGCCGACAATGATGTGCTGTTTCCTGTATTCATGGATACTTTGAAGGAGCTTTCGCACTTCTTTTGGTTCAGTAATGCCTGCATACTCACCAGCTTGTCTTGAAATCATAGCATCTATGATGACCGAAGCTGGATCGTGGGTGCATAACCCACGGGCGACTGCGTAACGAAAAATCTGTGAGAAGCGAGATCGAACCCCGTGAGCAGTCTCAATCCTGCCGCTTTCGGCGATGGGGTTCACAACAGCAAGTAATTCTTCAGCAGTTATTTCCTTTATTGGTCGATTGCCGAGTGCAATCATTGCAATCTCGATGTGTCTGTTGAGCTTCGCAAGGGTCTTGGCAGCAGCGCCGCTTCGTTTGCGAAGAAGCAAATAGTCATTTGCGATTTCTCGCCAAAGTGGGCCCGATTGAATTGGTTGTAAATAAACAGGGTCAACATAGGAATGTGCCGCGTCTTTTGGGTCGTGGCCGTTCCTGAGCGCCAACTTGATTTCAGAGGCTTTGAGACGAGCATCGGCAAGGCGTGTCGTTGGATAGTCCCCGAGCCAGACCGTGCGTTGCGTTCCACCACTTCGATATGCAAGACGAAATACCTTCTTTCCCGAAGGCATCACATCTATAAAAAGTCCACCACCATCAGAGCGACGAAAGGGTTGCTCCCCAGATTTGAATCCTCTGATCTCAGCATCGGTGAGAGGCATGAGTGTAGCCCTTGTCCAACAAATGTCAGAGGGAATCTAACATTCTGTCCAACACTTGTCCAACAATTCGCAAAGAATGTGTGAGCAGCTATGGTGCCATATGCTCAGCTGGAGCGAAAAAATCCCTTATTTTTAAGGGTATATGTTCTTGTTTGGGGCTGTATGGGGAGGGATCTTGGAGCGGGCAGCGGGAATCGAACCCGCGTCTTTAGCTTGGAAGGCTAAGGTCTTACCATTACACAATGCCCGCGCTGCGCCTCTGATAGCACCGCATTGCTGCAGGCTCAAGCGGGGATTGGGTCTATCAGATGCGGGCCGCTGGCGCGGTTGGAATTGACGGCCTGATCCACGCGGTGGCTTTGCAATATGCCCGCGCTGGCCCGCATCAGCCGCGCTGCGCCATGCCCCGCCTCACCCAGCCACAGCGGCCAATCGGCGGCCTCTAGGATCACGGGCTCGCGGTCGTGGATATGGGCCATGTCGGGGCCAGCCGAGGTGGTGACCACGGCCAGCGTGTCGATATCGCCCCAGCGCTGCCAAAGCGCGGCAAAGGCAAAAGGCGCACCATCGCGCCGCGTTATGTGCCATGGCAGGCGGGTTTTGCCCGGGCCCGCCGACCATTCGTAAAAGCCACTGCTGGGCAAAATGCAGCGCCGCGCGCGGATCGCCTCGCGGAAGGCGGGCTTTTCGGCAACTGTATCGGCGCGGGCGTTGATGATCAGCGGGCCATCGGTGGGGGATTTATACCACGCTGGGATAAAGCCCCAGCGCATGGGCCGCAGGTGCCGCGTTAGAGGGTTCGATTTTGGGCCCCCCGTCACGACCGCCACGGTCTGCGTCGGACACAGGTTGTAATTTGGCCCCTGCGGCAGATCATTGGCCATGCTTGCGCCAAACAGGCGGGCCATCGCCTCGGTCGGGTGGGTTATGGTCAAGCGGCCGCACATGTGCTTAACATATCAGGATTTTCCATTGACCAAAAGCCAAAGCTTGGGCACAAGTCTGTCATGTTTATTTACAAAATCTTCCGCCGCCCCGAGTGGGATGCCATGCGCGCCAAAGGCGAAACTTTGGGCGCGCCTGTGGATTTGGCCGATGGCTATATCCATTTTTCTGCCGCGCCACAGCTGGCAGAAACTGCGGCCAAATGGTTTGCGGGGGAAAGCGATTTGGTGCTGCTGGCCATTGATGCAGGCCGTTTGGGCGATGCCCTGAAATGGGAGCCTGCGCGCGGCGGTGTGCTCTTTCCCCATCTTTACCGCGCGCTGACCATGGCCGATGTTGTGTGGGACAAATCGCTGCCGCTGGGCGCGTCGGGCCACATTTTTCCCGAAGGTGTGTTTTGAGCCTTTACGAAAAATTGGGCCTTAGCCTGTTGCATCTGCTTGACCCCGAGCGCGCGCATGGCACCTCCTTGGTGGCGCTGCGCGCGGGGCTGGTGCCGCTGGCGGGGCAGATCAGCACGCCGCGCCTTGCCACGCAGATTGCGGGGCTGTCTTTGATCAACCCAATCGGTCTTGCTGCAGGCTATGACAAAAACGCGGTCGCAGCCGCGCCTTTGTCGCGCGCCGGGTTTGGATTTGTCGAAATGGGGGCGGCCACGCCGCGCGCGCAACCAGGCAACCCGCGCCCGCGCTTGTTTCGCCTTGGCGCTGACCGCGCTGTGATCAATCGGTTTGGCTTTAACAACCAAGGCGCAGAAGCGATTGCGCTGCGTCTGTCGGTGCGCGAACTTGGGGCGGTGCCCGTTGGGTTGAACCTTGGGGCCAATAAAGACAGCTATGACCGCGCTGCAGATTTCGCCTCGGTTCTGGCGACGTGCGGCGGATACGTCGATTTTGCCACGGTCAATGTTTCTTCCCCCAACACTGAAAAGCTGCGCGATCTGCAAGGGCCAGCGGCGCTCAGCGCGGTTTTGACGCGGGTGATGGAGGCGCGGGCAGGGCTGCTGCGCCCGATTCCGATTTTCTTGAAAATCGCGCCCGACTTGGAGGATGATGATTTGGCGGGTCTTGCCCAAGTGGCGATGGCTGCAGGCATCCATGGCATTATTGCCACCAACACCACTTTGGATCGCGCGGGCCTGCGCGCGCGTCATGCAGGGCAGGCGGGCGGGCTTTCGGGCGCGCCGCTGTTTGAAAAATCGACGCGTGTTTTGGCGAAACTCTCCAAACTTACGGATGGAAAACTGCCGCTGATCGGCGTGGGCGGTGTTGGCAGTGCCGAAGATGCCTATGCCAAAGTTCGGGCTGGCGCCTCGGCGGTGCAGCTTTATTCGGCGCTGGTTTATCAGGGCCTATCCCTGATCCCCCGTATTACAAAGGGGCTGGACGGGCTGCTTGTGCGCGATGGGTTTGGCAATGTTGCCGATGCCGTTGGCACAGGGCGCGGCGCGTGGCTATAACTTCCTCGCTCGACAAATATCCTGCGGGGGGGCGCTGAAGCTTGCTTCAGCGACGGGGGCGCAAAGCCCCCTTTCCGCCGCAGCCGTAAAGCGCTACATCTGCCCCAAAGAGGAGCGCATGATGGAAGACGGTATCAACAGCTTTATGACGGGCCCAGACGAGCAGGGCCGCTTTGGCAAATTTGGCGGGCGGTTTGTCTCTGAAACGCTGATGCCGCTGATCCTTGATCTGGAAGCGCGCTATGAATTTGCCAAAACCGACCCGACATTTTGGGCCGAAATGGATTGGCTGTGGAAACATTATGTGGGCCGTCCCTCGCCTTTGTATTTCGCCGAACGGCTGACCACGCATCTTGGCGGCGCAAAGATTTACATGAAGCGCGACGAGTTGAACCACACAGGCGCGCATAAAATCAACAATGTGCTGGGCCAGATCATTTTGGCCCGCCGTATGGGCAAAACGCGCATTATCGCCGAAACGGGGGCAGGGCAGCACGGGGTGGCCACCGCCACCGTCTGCGCCAAGTTTGGCCTGAAATGCGTGGTTTATATGGGCGCGCATGATGTGCAGCGTCAGGCCCCGAATGTGTTCCGTATGCGCCTGTTGGGGGCCGAAGTGATCCCGGTCACCTCTGGTCGTGGCACGCTGAAAGACGCGATGAACGATGCGCTGCGCGATTGGGTCACCAATGTGCGCGACACCTTCTATTGCATCGGCACGGTTGCAGGCCCGCATCCCTACCCCGCGATGGTGCGCGATTTTCAATCCATCATCGGCAAAGAGGTGCGCTGGCAGTTGGCCGAGCAAGAAGGCGAGGGCCGCCTGCCTGACACCATCATCGCGGCGATTGGCGGCGGCAGCAATGCCATGGGCCTGTTCTACCCGTTCCTTGACGACCCTTCGGTGAATATCATCGGGGTCGAGGCGGGCGGCAAAGGCGTGGACGATCGCATGCAACATTGCGCCAGCCTGACTGGCGGACGCCCGGGCGTGTTGCACGGCAACCGCACCTACCTTTTGCAAGATCCTGATGGGCAGATCTTGGAAGGCTTTAGCATCAGCGCGGGGCTGGATTACCCTGGCATTGGGCCAGAGCATAGCTGGCTGCACGACATGGGCCGCGCCAAATATGTTTCCATCACCGATGCCGAGGCGCTAGAGGCGTTCCAACTGTCTTGTAAACTAGAAGGCATCATCCCCGCGCTGGAACCCAGCCACGCGCTGGCCCATGTGATGAAAATTGCGCCGACTTTGCCCAAAGACCATATCATTGTCATGAACATGTGCGGGCGCGGCGACAAAGACATTTTCACCGTGGCCAAGCATTTGGGCTTTGATATGAAGGTGTGATGTGGGGGCACTGGCGCGCGTCTTGCGCCAGCGCTTCTAAATCTTGCGGCATGTCTTGGTAGAAATAATTTGGCTTCAGCACCACTTTGCGAAAGGTTTTGCTGTGCCATATCCACGATAGGTTGGATGACATCGGCGGCGTGATCCATGCCCAGTCGCCGTAAACCTTGCGCCCTTGCGCCGCCTCGCGGGTGCAGAATTTGTCAAAACTGGCCGAAAGGCTGTGATGATCCATAATGCGCGCGCCGTCTTGGGAAAAGGAATGCAGCACAGCGCGGTTTAACTCGACCAAGGCCTGATCGCGCCACAGTGGGTTTTTCAGGCTGGTGTCCAGCCCCAACGCCGCGGCCACTTGGGGCAGCGCGTTATAGCGGCGCGGATCGCCAAGGTTGAAACTGCCAATTTCGGTTCCCTGATAGACCCCGCTCGACGGCGCGGCAGTAAACTGCACCCCGCCCATATCCAGCGCCATGCTGGCCACTGCGGGCAGGGCAAACCACTGCAGGCCTAAATCCGCGACGGCCGCGAATTCAGGGTGGCGTATTTTCACCGTCAGAATCTTCTGCGGCGGAATCTCGTAAATTTCGGGTGGCGCATCGCCTATGCGCAAGATCAAGGGCAATACGTCAAACGCGCTGCCCGCGCCCCGCCAGCCTAAACGCTGCGCGAGGCGCGTCAGGGCGATGTTTTTCGGATCGCCCAGCACCGTGCCGTCGCCGCGCTGGTAGCCCGCATAAAGGATCAACTGGCCGTTCAAAATGCGCATATGGGGCGCCTCGGGTGTGAACACGGTTAGCGCGGGGCGAATGTCGCCGCCATTGGTCGCCCAGTCGATATGGGCCAAAATCGCGTCATACATTTCAGAAGTGCTGCGCGCCGCACGGGCGTCAAACACCCGCAACGAAGGCCAGAACATCCGCCCCACACAGCGCACCGAATTGCGCCACGCCAGACGCGCACCAAAGGTGATTTCCTCGGCCGTTGGCTGCCATTGCCCCGTGCGCGCAAAGGCGCAGCGCAGGCTGGCCAGACGCGCGTCGAGGTTTGCAAGCTCGCCCGTTTCGGCTGCCATCTGGCGCAAAAACGCTTCTGCCTCGGCAAGGGGGGTGGCGATGGGGGCAAGGCGGAAACCTTCGGCAATTGGCACCTCAAAACCAATCGCGCCATCCCCGATTGCGGGGCAGTTGGCAGCACGAAGATCATCGCCAAACGTGTCAAGGCCAGATGGGGTTACTTGGTCGCGTGCCATGTCTGAAGTCCTTCATCAAAAATCGAATCTGTTTTTCAACCCTAAGAGGTTAATCGCATTTAACCTAAAGTTGATTAAAATCTATGCGAGGGCTGAGGAGAATCTGCGCCTCGCCCGCAGATGATGCGAATCGGGATGTTTTATTTATGTGATTCAATGATATAAACGCCACCCGTGCTGCCGCGCAGTTGCCCTAAACTTTGGTTTATGCGCGCAAACCTTTTGTCTATGTCGCGGCCAATAAACCGCAGGCCAATAGACCGCACTGGCCAATTTGCGCCACATCGGCCCATCGCAACAGGCTGCGTGATCGCTTTTGGCAAGTGACACATAGTTTAATGCGACGCAAACCCGCGCAGACCGCGCCCACACGCAACGCCCGCCTTTGGGCTGATAAGGATGACCCCTATGAAGCGCATTTTTCTTTTTGCCGCCGCTTTCGCTGTGACCGCACACAGCGCAGTTGCCTTGACCGCCGCCGATTTGGCGACCAGCTATCAGACCGACGGGTATAGCTATATCCAAATTCGCACAGGTGCGACGCAGATCAAGGTGGAAGCCGTGAAAGACGGCCAAAAGGTCGAGGTGATTTATGATGCGGCCATGGGCACAGTATTGAAAACCGAAACCTACAGCGTGGGAACAATTGTGTCTGCCGATCCCGGCCTGCGCCTACGCGAGGTTGACCGTGATTTTGTGCGCCTGTCTGCCGATGGCACGGTTCAGCCTGGCGACGATAACCATGGTGGGCGTGGCCGTGGCCGCGACGACGCGGGCGGAACTGGCGCATCTAGCGATGACCACGGCAATGACGATCACGGCAATCATGACCACGGCGATGACGATCACGGCGATGGGCATGGCGGCGGGAATGGCGGCGGGAATGGCGGCGGGCGCGGTCGCGGCTAGCAAACGGGCATCGTTTTGATGCCTGCTTTGGCCCCCAGCACTTGCTTGGGGGCCAGACATGTTTGATAAGAGCCAGCAGGAGGCACGGATGCGCATCAGCGGAATCAAAGCATTAACGGTTGCGGTCACGCTGGCTTGCGGCATCGGTTTGGGCGCAGGTCCCGTTGGGGCAAGCGATCTGGAAGATAAGATCATCGCCCAACTTCAGGCGCAGGGCTATGCCGATTTTTCCGTAAGTAGAACATTGCTAGGGCGCTTGCGCATTTTGGCACGGCAAGGTGGGGCGCAGCGCGAAATTGTGGTCAATCCACGCACGGGCGAAGTGTTGCGCGATGTCAACATTTCTGGGTCTGGTGCAGCAGTTGAGGAAAACAGCGCAAAAGGGCCGCAAACTCCCCGCATCCGTGAAGAGGGCAATTCTGGAGGCAGCAATTCTGGAGGCGATCGACGCGACGATAATAAGGGCACGGATGACCACAGAGGCGGCAGTAACAGCGGCGGCGATGACAGTCATAGCGGTGGTGGCGGCGGTGGTGGAAGCGGTGGCGATGGAAGCGGTGGCAGCGGCGGTGGCAACGAAGATGATTGATCGCCCCTACCCCCTGGTTGTTAGGTTCCATGTTTCGGCCCGCATCCTCACATGAAAAAAGCTTGGCCGATACTCCTGATCTTGCTTGTGCAAATTGCCAGCGCGCTGTTTTTCGTGTCTGATATCTTGTCATCGTTCTTTGGGTTGACCACAACGCCCTTGCCGTGGGAACTGCGCGAAATTCTTGAAATATCAGCGGCTTTTGGGTTGTTGATTGGCGTGGGTCTGGGGGTTTACGTGCTGCGCCGCGCCATTGTGGCGCGCAATCGGGCGCAATTGGTGCTGGCGCGCGCATCGGGCGCGTTTATGGATGTTTTGGCGGCACGGTTTGACGAATGGGGCCTAACCCCTGCCGAAAAAGACGTCGCGCTTTTTGCCATCAAAGGCCTTTCGACTGCAGAAATTGCAGCCCTGCGCGCCACGTCGGAAGGCACGATCAAGGCGCAGACCAATGCGATTTATCGCAAGGCTGGGGTGACGGGCCGCGCACAACTGATTTCAACATTTATCGAAGATTTGATTGATAACGACGGCGGCGCGCTGCGTGCCACCAAGGCCGCTTAGGCCGGATCGGCTGCGTAAAGCTGCAAAATTTCCAACGGCACAACGGATAGGGTTGCGCGGTGGGTGGCCGCCAGATCTACCTGCGGCGCGGCGCCTTCCTCATGCGCCTGCAAAAACCGCGCGGCGCACAGGCACCAACGATCCCCCGCCTTTAGCCCCGCAAATCCATATTCGGGGCGCGGCGTGGTGAGATCATTGCCAAGGTATTTCGACATGGCCAAAAACGCGTCGGTCATAATGGCGCAAACCGAATGCAGCCCGCCATCCATAAAGCCGGTGTTGCAGCACCCATCACGGAAAAACCCCGTCACGGGCGCGGTGGAACAGGTTTCAAGCTGACCGCCCAGAACGTTGACGGATGGAAACATCGCGTCTGCCTTTGCCATTAAAACACCCCTGCAAACCGTTCGGGCAGGCGGTAAAGTTCCTTTGTGCGCCCGCCCCCCCAAAAGGCGACTTTGCCGTCGTGCAGCAGTTGCTGGCCCTCGATCATTTTGGCGCGAAACTCGGGCAGGGCGATGTCTTCGCGCACGGGCACGCCCGCAGCCAGTGCCTTAAAGTTTTCAAGGTCTTTGCCCCAAGCGTGGCCCACGTCTTTCGGGTCTTTCTCGCCTGTCATAATCTCGCGCATTTCGCGGCGGCCTGACAGGCGCGCGCAGGTGATGTCATAATCGAAAAAGCGCAGGTGGATCAGGTAAAGATGCGGATCCAGCACGCGCGGCAAATGGTTGTTGGCGTGCCCCCCGATGGTAAAGGCCACGTCGCGGCGCATCACGCAGGGTTTGGCATAGTTTGCATTGGCGCGAAACACACGGCGGCGCGACAAGATGGTGGCATCATCGGTAATCGCCTCGGGTTCGACCGCTGGGTTGTGGATCAGTTCAATCGCAAAAGGGCACAGCGATTTGGGCACATCCCGCCCTTCATATTGGCGCATGTAGGTGACCAAATCGGGTGCAGCGTTGGGATCGACGATCACCACCTCGTCGACATCCCCGACAAACAACCAGTTGTAATAGCGCAGCATTCCATTGGCGAATTGCGAGATAAAGGCCCAGCGGCGGCGATCCAGCCTAAACATCGTCGGATCGCGCGGCAGGCTGATGATATTGCACCCCTCGCCAATGCGGGCATGTTCGGCATCGCCACCATGCGAGAGAATGTAAAGATGTTCGCGCCCAAATTGCGCGCCGTAATGGCGCACCCAGCGTTCCAGAAAAAAGTAATCCTGATAGGCCATGGTGATGGCCCCGCAGGGAACTTTGGTAGGGTCCATAATGCCGCGATCTGCCATGCTGCCCTTTTAGCGCGAAGAGAAGAACCCTTGCAACATCGCTGAGAACTGCGTGTTGTTGTATTTGCGCGGCTTTACCTGAAACCGCACCATGCGGCCGCGCGTCTCGATGATGGGAAACCATTGCTCTGCCATCGTATAAAGGCTGTTTTCGCGCCCCACATAATCGTCCCAAAGCACGGTCACAGGGCGGCGGGTGTTCAGGACAGTGGCCAGAAAACAGCCCAGACGAAAACGCCCATCAATCAGCACAAGGTCAGGGTCGATGCGGCCCTCGCCTTGCCAAAACGCCATCGGATAGGCCCAATAGCGCCGCCAGTCATTGTGATTGGCAGGCATCCCCCATTCGCGGGTTTTGCCAATATGGGCATGGCGAATGTCGATCGTCTTGCGCATGACGCCCGCGCGGGTCAGCGTGTCGATCAGGTTCGCCGCCCATGCCGCATCGCTTTCAATCGAGACGATTGTGGCGCGGGACTGGCAGGCCGCATAGGCGGTTGATCCGCCTGACCCATATTCCAAAATTGCATTGGCCTTGCGGTAATGCTCTTGCACCCAAGCTTTTTCGATGTCGGGCATCGACATATCGGGCAGGGGCACCTCTGGATTGGGGATTGGCAAAGCGGGCAGGGGGATTGCGGCAGAAGGGGCGGTGAGCTTGGGTTTGGGCGCGGACTGCGGCGTCTTTGATGTGCGGCGAGCGGCCATTTGGCATCCTTTGGGGTGGGCATCTTTGCCCGAACCCTTGCGCAAAATCGTCGCCTGCGCAACCATCTGTTTCCTAAAATGAAACAATTCCCTTCCTTGCGGGCGCGGGCTATCTTGGGCAGAATAGGGCAAGGATTTGGGCAAGGGGCCAGTGGTGTTAACAATTGTGCAATCTGTGCCGCGTGCCTGCCTGATTGGCGGCGAGGGGCCCGCGCTGGGCGCGGCAGTTGCCGCCAGCGGCGGCTTGTGGTTTGCCGCCCATGCCGATGAGGTGCTGGTCCACGGCGATGCCATAACCGGTTGGCGCGCGCGGGTGGGCGGGGCGGAATTGCGCCCATCGGCCCCCAATGCGGGCGGCACGCGCTATGACACGGAAAATCCCAGTTTCATTTTGCGCAGCGGTCTGCATTGCGGATTGACGCTGGCAGGGGCTGTCCAGCGGGCAAATCGCTTTACCGCCGCTGTGATTTTTTCGGCCCCCGATGATGACATTCGCAGCCTGTTTGCACTGAACACGGGCGCTGCCAATGATATGATTTTTCTGTCCGAGGCCGAGGGCCAGATCTTTGCCAAAGATCGTGCGGGCGGGGTTGCGGCCTATCTGCCATCGCCCCGCCGACATGGTCGCTGGCGATTGGCGATCGTCAGTTACACGGGGCGCGCATTGCACCTTTGGGCCGATGGCGCGCAGGTGGTGGGGGCGGGTGTTGCCGTGGGGATGGATGGGCCTGCCGATCTGTTCGTCGGCTGCCGCTCCAACCGCGCGGGGCTTGCCAAAACCCTTGGCGCGGGCCGCATCCGCGATGTGCTGTTTTGGAATGATCGCGCCTTGCTGGCCGAAGAAAACAGCCCTGAATTGGCTGCATTGCACCGCTATTTCCGCTGGACCGCCGCATGAGCGAGGATGCCCCCCTGATCCCGCCAAGCCAAGTGTCGCTGCCCAGCGCCACCGCTGATGCGCGGTTTTTGGTGCTGGGGCCATCGTCCAACCTGTGGTTTGAAAAGGGCACGGGGCAGGGACCACATAGCCGCGATCTGATCATCAGTTTCGACAACCTTGCGACAATTGACGAAGGCTGGCCGCGCGGGCCTTGGGCCTATCGCCGCCTTGCGCCGATTGGGGCGGCGGTTTTGGGCGTGCAAAGCCATGCGAAGGATTGGTTTCGCTGCACCTCTGCCCCCGATATGCTGCGCGCGCTTGCTGCGCAGCATTTCTTTGACGGATTTGCCAACATCGTGATGATCGGCGCCTCGATGGGCGGGTTTGCCGCGCTAAACTTTGCCCCGCTTGTGCCGCGCGCACGGGTGATTGCACTGTCGGCGCAAACGTCGATGTCCAAACATATCGCCCCGTTCGAAGCGCGCTTTCCATTTGCGGTGCGCAAATCCAACTGGCAAGCGCAGCCGTTTCTGGATGCAGCGGCGGCCATTCCCTATATCCCGGCAGTGGCTTTGCTATATGATCCATTCACCCCCGAGGACGCCCAGCACGCCGCGCGCATGCGCGCGCCAAACGTGCAAGAAATCCGCCTGAATCACGCCACCCACGAAGCCATTCGCGTGGTGATGAAGGCGGGCGCGTTCCAAGGTTTGGTGCAAGATATGCTGGCGCAGGGGTGCGTGACCCCTGCCTTTTGGGCGCAGTATCGGGCGCGTAAATCTGTTCCGAAATGGCAAAAGTCGATGTTGCTGACCGCCCTAGAAAAGCGCCATTATCAGGGCGCGGCACGCGCGGCGGCGCAAGTGCTTGCCATGGGTGCGGCGGCAGGTTTGCCTGACGCAGAACTGGTGTTTGCCCGCCGCGCCAAACGCGAGGCGCAGCGCCACCTCGACCCTAAGGCAGCGGAGTAACCCAATGGACACAACCCGCGCACCCATGATGGCAATGACAATGGTCGGGGGCGACCACTTTTTCCTGCGCCGTTGGGTCGATTATTACGGCAGCCAGTTGGGGCGCGAAAATTGCTATGTGCTTTCGCACGGGGGTGATCCTGAACATAAGAAAATCGCGGCGGGCTGCAATGTTATCTACCTGCCCTATGACCCGACCCGCGATTGTTTCAATCAGCGCCGCTGGCAAATGCTGTCGCGCCTGACCAGCGCCTTCACCAGTTTTTACAACTGGGTTTTGGTGGGCGATGTCGATGAGTTGGTGGTGGTTGATCCGGCGGTATCGCCCAGTCTGCGCGATTATGTCTGTGCGATAAACCCCAAAGGCGGGCCAAAAGTGCTGACGCCTTTTGCCATTGAAATGGTGCATACGCCCGATTTGGAACCCGAAAAGATCACCGATGACCGAAAGATCCTGTCGGTTCGGCGCAACTTTCGCCTGAACGCAAATTACGCCAAGCCCTGCATTTCCTCGACCAAGATCGACATCGTTCCGGGCGGGCATTTTGCATCGCACCCGCATTTGCATCTGGACCCGCATCTGTATCTGTTTCACTTGCGCTTTATCGACTATGATCTGTGCGCCGCCCGCCTTGCCACCCGCCGCGCACAGCGCGAGGTTCAAAGCGGCGCTTTGGAAGAAGTCTCGCGCGAAAAGACGGGCTGGGATACGGCATGGGATACTTACATCAGCATCTGCAAAGATAAACCGATCCGCGAGGATGTGGAGTTTACCGATTTTCGGGCCGAGATGAAGGCAGGATGGCGCGTGAAGAAAGAGGTGTATTGGGCCCCGGGCGGCGCGCGGCCAAAGGGGCTTTATGCGCTGCCAGACCGCTTTGCAGGGGTGTTTTGATATGGGCGAGACGGCAAAAACGGGCGTTATCATCCGCGCGGAAAATGGCGATGTGATCGGCTGGGATGAAACGGGCCTGGTGCTGCACCTGTCGGATCGCGTGATTTCCGATATCGCTGCGCGGCTGGATTTGCCGATGGTTTCGCCGCAAGCCGCCGCCGCTGATTTCGTCGCGCTTGATGACGATATCGACGGATGGGGCGCGCATATGCGCGGCGATTGGCTGCATTTCACCGCCAATCTGGCGGGGGCGGACGGCACACGCGGCTATATGCGCCACAAAGACGACGCGGTGATTTTGGCAGACTCGCATTTGCCAGTCATGGCGATTTTCGCCCTCGGCGGCGCGCGCGCGCAGCTTGGACAACCCTTGCCCACGCGCTTTCCCTATCATTTGTTTTCCCCTGCCGATGACATTGGCGCGGCAGGCATGGGCGGCGAGGGCGAGGCGATTGCCACCCCAAACCTTTTGCCCATTCGGGAATTGACGCACGAGGCGCTGCTGGCCGAAACCTTGCTGTCCTTGCGCGCAGAGGCGGGCGCGGGGCTGCCGCTGTTTGTGCTGCGCGCCGAAACCGATATGGCGGCCAATGCGGCGGATTTGGTCCGCGGCGCTGCGATGGGAAACCTAGAGCAGGCATTGCAAAACCATGCCATCGCCGCCGCGCGGCTTGGCCGCCCAGCCAAAGTGGCGGCGGTGTGTTTGGATTATTGTCTTGAAGATATTTCAGGCGATGCGGCCGCCTACCGTGACGGGATCATCGCGGTTATGGCGCGGATTACGCAAAGCTTAGGCCGCCTTGGCGCGCCGCGCCCCATCTTCCTTGCAGGCTTTGATTGCGGCACGCAAACCATCACCTCGGGCGCGGCGCTGGATGGGCAGTGGGAGCTGTCTTGGAACCACGGCGATCACCCTTTGGTCTGCACAGGGCCGACCTATGCCTATGTCATCGACGACACGGGGCGGCTGACGGGTGCTGCACGCCGCACCAAGGCCGAGATGTCCGCGCAGGCGCTGCTGGCCATAGAGAGCGGCGCTGTTTGGCATTGCCCGACGATCCAATTGGCCGAACGCGCGGGCAGCGACATTCGCCTGATATGCGAGGCGATGGAGGGGTTGGTGATTGACCCAAACGATCCGTTTGATGCGGGCCCAATGGCGGGTTTTCGGCTGGATGGGGTCACGAACAAGGCCCGCATCACAAAGGTCGAGGTTGATCCAAAGGATAAGCGCGCGGTGCTCCTGCGCTGCTCTGCCCGCCCCGAGGGCGAGGTGTTTGTCGCCTATGCGCATGGTGCCGCGCCGCGCAAAGGCGCGCATGACTATCCCGCCAATGCAGGGGCTTTGCGCGATGGATGGGAGGCGCGCGGAACCGATTGCACGCTGCACCGCTGGGCCTTGCCCGCGCGGTTGCGCCTGACGGATGGCGGTTGATGGGTTTTGACGCGGCCAGCATTGCGGGCGATAATATCGCTGTGATTTGGGTGGATGACATGATCGATGTCTTCACCTGGCGCACTGCCTTTGGCATTGCGATTTTGACCCCCAACATTGACCGTCTGTTCGCGCGCGGCGTGCGTTTTGGCAATGCCTATGCAACGGTGCCGCTTTGCGCGCCTTGCCGCGCGGAACTTGCCACGGGCCTATCGCCGTTTCGCACGGGGCTGGTGGATTTGAACCGCTTTTGGCGGCAGGTTCTGCCCCCCGAAAAGGCATGGGCCTATGATCTGCGCCGCGCGGGATTTTACAATTTCACGACAGGCAAGGTGGACGCCACCTATCGCCCGATGCCCGAAAAATATCGCCGCGTGCTGTTTCACGAAGATGTGCCCTGCGCCGATAAGAACGGGCGTAGCAAGATCAAAGAATACCTGGATCGCGGCCCAGGGATTAAGGGCGTGAACCACCCCAATGATGACGGATCACAAGACAAATATTTCTACGATTTTGACGTAGCGCAAAACGCGATTGATCACCTTGGCCGCGCTGACCCTGCGCGCAGGCATTTGATTCAACTGGGGTTTAAGCATCCGCATTACAATCTGGAATGTCCCGACCGTTTTTACCAGATGTATGATGCAGGGGCCATTCGTTGGCCCGAAATTGCTGCTGCCGAGGATTACCATGGCCCCCAGCAGGGTTTTGCCGTTTATGAAGCGGCCTACATCGCCAATGGCAATTGGACGCCCGAAAAGGCGGGCGATGAGGGCTGGCGCCAAGTGGTGCGCGCCTATTTCGCGGCCATCTCTCATGTGGATCACGAAATCGGGCGGTTTCTGGATGCGCTTGCCACCTCGCCATTGGGCGAGAATACCACAGTGATTTTCCTGTCGGACAACGGGTTCAATTTGGGCAACCATGACAGTTTCCACAAAATGAGCCAGTGGGACAGCGCCGCCCATGTGCCGCTGGCGATTGTCTCGCCCCGCATGGACGGGCAGGGCCGCGTGATCGAAACCCCCGTATCCCTGCACAATTTCGCCAAAACCGTGATGCAACTTGCGGGCCTGCCGCCACGCCCCGATTGGGTTTCAGGGCAAAGCCTGCTGCCGCTGATCGATGCCAGTTTTGGGCAATATGACTATAGCAAATCGCCCGTTACGTCCGTTTTTGGCACGCTGTCCGTGCGCCCCTCGGTCGCAGGTTATGAACAGTTCCGCTATTTCCGCTATCCCAATGGCGAGGAACATATCTATGACATCGCAGCTGATCCGGGCGAGACGAAAAACCTTGTCGGATCGGCCCCGCTGGAGTTTCTGCGCAGCGAACTTGTGCGCGGCGCGCTGGATTTGGGCCTTGATTTGCGTGGCTACGAAAATCCTGCGGACGGCGTCAATGCGATGATGGCGGTGGATGGCTCGGTTGTGCTGGAAGGCACGCGCGGGGGCGACAGCTATTGGGCCTATGGCGCGGACGCCGAAAAAATCCGCGAGGCGAAGGACGGCGGCAATGATACGCTGTGGTATATGGGCGGGCCAGATGCCTATGTGCTGCATTGCCCGATGAATGTGGAGAATATCCGCATCGCCACCGTGGTTGCCCGCAACGAGACGAACCCCGCGGGTGATGGGCGCACCCTGCGCATTGTCGCCCATCCCGACAGCCCGATCCATTTTGAAACATCCGAGCGCGTGCTGGTCGATGTGCGCGGATCACGCGGGGATGATGTGCTGATCGGCCCGAAATACGGAGGGGCTACCTTTTACGGCGGGGATGGCGATGACAGCCTGATCGCCATTGCCAAACTGCCCACCTCGCGCCATGCGTTTTACGGCGGTGCGGGGAATGACCACCTGCAAGGTGGCGGCGGGCGCGACATTTTGGATGGCGGCACGGGGGACGATACGATTTACGCAGGCGATGCCCGCAACCAGATTTTCGCAGGCCACGGCAATGATTGGATCGAAGGCGGCGATGGGTCTTCAGTCATTCACACAGGGCCGGGGCGCAACCGCGTGAAACTGGGGCGCGGCAATGATACGTTGCACGTAGGCACGGGCGTGTCCCATGTGGCGACTTCTGGCGGCAATACGGTGTTCATCCCCGCCTATGGCGGCGTGACGCTGGTGGACAAATGGGCAGCGGGGCAGGTCTATGATTTCACCGCCTGGCCCCGCGCGCCCCATATGACCCACCACGGCGATGTCGTGGAATTCACGTTGGGCCTGTCAATCCTGCGCGTGCTGGGGGTTGCGGCGGGGGTGGATGTGATGGCGCAGGTTAGGTGCGGAGAGGGCGATTAATGCGGCCTTTGCCCGCCAAATCAATACATACTGGCCCGATATTCATCTTCTAATCCCTCGTCAATTCGCTGCATATCCTTGGGATCTTGAGGCGCGCCAGTGGTTTGATCTAAAATGATTTTCATCAGCGATGGCATCTGATCGCGGTCTTGCCGTGCAGCTGGGTCCCATAGTTTGGCACGCCGAAAGGCCTTGGCGCAGTGGATGAACACCTCTGACACCCGCACCACTACAGCCGTTGTGGGGCGGCGATTTTGAACGATCAACAAATCCAGCAGGCGCGGATCACGGGTTATCTGCGCGGTGCCGTTTATCCGTAGGGTTTCATCAAAGCCTGGAACCATGAACAGCAATCCAACAGCAGGATTTGCCAAGATATTGCTCTGGGTGTCCAAACGGTTGTTGCCGGGCCTGTCGGGTATCAGCAAGGTGTTGCGATCCAGTATTTTGACAAATCCGGGGGGATCGCCGCGCGGGCTGACATCGGCCATGCCTGCCTGCGTCTGGGTTCCGATGCACAAAAACGGCGCGCGCGCCAAAAACGCGGCGGCGTGCTTATCAATATGATTCAGCGATTTTTGCAAGGCAATGGCATGGGTTTGCGGGAACAGCGCGCGAAGCTGATCTTCATTTGTGATCAAAAATTCGGGGTTGATATCAGCCAAATCTGTCATTGATTTTCAAAGCCTTCCATGTTGTGCAATGCCCCTCACCCACACTTGCTATTCCCACATGACCCGCAGGTCATGCACCCTTCCACCATCCGCAAATCGAACGATCCGCAGTTTTGGCAACTGGCGCGGGGGCCATCCCCAACCGCCACCGCTTCCGCCTTGGGGTCGGATTTCAGGCCCAGCCCTGCCCCCGCGATAAAGCCAATGGCGACAAGGTGTTGTTCAATCACCCCGCCAATTGCGGCCAAGATCGACGGGATATAGGCCCCGCTGACCCAAGCGCCGCCGCGCGGGTCGAACACGGCTTTCAATTCCTCGACCACAAAGGACACATCCCCGCCACGGCGGAACACGGCGGAAATCATGCGTGTCAGCGCCACAGTCCATGCAAAATGTTCCATGTTTTTGGAATTGATGAACACTTCAAACGGGCGGCGGCGGCCTGCGATGATGGTGTCGTTGATGGTGATATAAAGGGCGTGCTCGCTCATCGGCCATTTCACCTTATAGGTCGCGCCTTCCAGCGCGGCGGGGCGCTCTAGCGGTTCGGAGAGATAGACCACTTCGCCCATAGGCGCGGCCGCGGTCACGGCTGGTTTGCTGTCCGATACAGTCAGCACCGACCCCGTCACCGCATTGGGGCGGTAGGTGGTGCAGCCTTTGCAGCCCATGTCCCATGCCGCCATATAGACCTGCGAAAAATCGTCAAAGCTGATGTCTTCGGGGCAGTTGATGGTTTTGGAAATGGAACTGTCGATCCATTTCTGCGCTGCCGCCTGCATTTTAACATGATCCAGTGGCGGCAGGGTTTGCGCGTTCACGAAATAGTCGGGCAGGGGGGCATCGCCGTGCATGTCGCGCCATTTGGTGACGGCGTAATCAACAACCTCTTCCTCGCTGCGTGACCCATCTTTTTGCAGCACTTTGCGCGTGTAGGCATAGGCGAAAACGGGTTCGATCCCCGACGAGACATTCCCCGCATACAGCGAAATCGTGCCTGTGGGCGCGATGGATGTCAGCAGGGCGTTGCGGATGCCGTGCTGCGCAATGGCCGCGCGCACATCATCGTCCATCCCCCGCATCGTGCCCGAGGCCAGATATTTTTCCGCATCAAACAGCGGGAATGCGCCCTTTTCGCGGGCCAAATCGACCGACGCCAAATAGGCGCTTCGGGCGATGGCGTGCATCCAATCCTCGGTTTGGCGCGCGGCATCGTCACTGCCGTAACGCAATCCCAACATCAAAAGGGCATCGGCCAGACCCGTCACGCCAAGGCCAATGCGGCGTTTGGCCTGCGCTTCGGCGGCCTGCTGGGGCAGGGGAAAACGGCTGGCATCGACGACATTATCCATCATTCGCACGGCCGTGCGCACCAAGCTATCCAAAGCGGCCAAGTCCATTTGCGCAGTGGAGGTAAAGGCCCCTTTCACCAGCACCGCCATATTGATGCTGCCCAACAGGCAGGCCCCATAGGGGGGCAAGGGCTGTTCGCCGCAAGGATTGGTCGCGGCAATGGTTTCGACATAGTTCAGGTTGTTGGCGGCATTGATGCGGTCGATGAAAATCACGCCCGGCTCGGCAAAATCATAGGTATTGCGCATGATCTTGTGCCACAAATCGCGTGCCTGCACCGTTTTGTAAACCTGCCCGCCATGCTGCAAATGCCACGGCCCATCCGCCTTGACCGCCGCCATGAACGGGTCTGTTACAAGCACCGACAGGTTGAACATGCGCAGGCGGGCGGGGTCGCGTTTGGCCTCGATAAACGCCTCGATATCGGGATGATCGCAGCGCAGCGTCGCCATCATCGCCCCGCGCCGAGACCCTGCCGACATAATCGTGCGGCACATCGCATCCCACACGTCCATGAACGAAAGGGGGCCAGAGGCATCGGCAGCCACGCCCTTCACTTCCGCCCCGCGCGGCCGGATGGTGGAAAAATCATAGCCAATGCCGCCGCCCTGCTGCATGGTCAGCGCCGCCTCTCGCAAGCCGTCGAAAATACCGCCCATGCTGTCGGGGATCGTGCCCATCACAAAGCAGTTGAACAGCGTCACACTGCGCCCCGTGCCTGCGCCCGCAATGATGCGGCCTGCGGGCAAAAATTTGAACCCTTCGAGGGCTGCATAGAATTTCTCTTCCCACGCGGCGGGGTCTGTTTCGACCGAGGCCAAATCGCGTGCCACGCGGCGCCATGTGTCTTGCACGGTGGCATCAATCGCCGCACCGCCAGCATCCTTAAGGCGGTATTTCATATCCCAGATTTGTTCGGCAATCGGCGCGGAAAAGCTGGTCATAATACCCCCATTGGCAGCAGCAAAGAAATTGGCAGAGGGGCACGATAGCGGGGGATAACCCGTAGGGCAAGCCTTGTCCGCGCCTGCGCAAGCTCTATGCTGGGGACAAGGGGAAAACATGTCGCACATTAACATCATCAAACTTTGCGTCGGATGCGAAAGCATCGAAGATTTACTGTCTTGGCGCGCGCAGCACGCGCATTTGTGGCCCAAAGGCACCAATATTCATGTCACCCGCATGTTCCCGAGGCGCGTGCACGAGGTGCTGTCGGGCGGTAGCCTGTATTGGATTATCAAGGGCGAGGTGCTGCTGCGCCAGCGCATCCTTGATCTGACCGAGGTGCAGGGCGGCGATGGTATCATGCGCTGCGGCATTGTGATGGATGCCGAAGTCATCCGCACTCATCCCGTGCCGCGCCGCGCTTTTCAGGGCTGGCGTTATCTTGACCCCAAAGACAGCCCGCCCGATCTGCCGCAGGGCCGTGCCGCCGAGGCACCTTTGCCGCAGGAACTCGCCCGCGCTTTGGCCGATATGGGCCTGCGGTAAATGCAAAACCGCGCGCTGGTTTTGGCTGCGCCATTGATCTTCTTGGTGCTATGGTCGGCGGGCTATGCCATTGCCAAACTGGGCCTGCACTATGCGCAGCCCTTTACGATGCTGGCGCTGCGCTATGGCGCGGTGCTGGTCATCCTTGCGCCCTTTGCCCTGATCATGCGCCCGCCCTTTCCCGCCCGCGCGGCCGATTGGGGGCATATCGCCGTGGTGGGGTTTCTGATCCAAGCCTTCTATTTCGGCATCGCCTATGCCGCGTTCAAGGCAGGCATGCCCGCCGCACTGTTCGCCATCATCGTGTGTTTGCAGCCGATTTTAGTGGCGCTGGCCGCACCGCACTGGGTGGGAGAGCGGATCAGCCCTTGGGGCTGGGTCGGGCTTGTGCTTGGCCTTGCGGGGGCGGTGGTTGCAGTGCTTGCGCGCGGCAATATTGAAAGCGCGACGCCCACGGGCCTCGTCCTTTCGGTGCTGGCGCTGTTTGCCATTTCGGCGGGCACGCTGTGGGAAAAGCGGTTCGGTGCGAACCACCATCCGATTGCCAGCAACCTAATCCAATATGCCACTGGCTTGATCTTTACCTTTCCTGCCGCCTATGTCTTTGAAAACATGGCTATAGATTGGCAGCCGCAGTTCATTTGGGTGATGGTTTATCTGGTTGTCGGCAATTCGCTGCTGGCGATGACACTGCTGCTTGCGATGATCCGCGCGGGCGAGGTGGCGCGGGTGTCGTCCTTATTCTACCTGGTCCCCGCCCTCGCCGCGCTGTTTGCTTGGCCAATTTTGGGCGAGGCGATGCCGCCTATGGCATGGGCGGGCATGGCGCTGGCGGGCATAGGCATCGCGTTGGTGGCCAAGAAATCCTAGCCCCTAAATCTTAAAGCCCCAGCTTTTGCAGCAGCGCCGCGCGGGCGGGTGCAAGCCCCGACCAATCGGCGCGCAGGCTGGCGTAAAGTGTCGCTTGGCTTTGGTGGATGGCCGCGTCTTGCAACACTTTCAGATGGTTCGCGCGCAGCGTCTCGCCAGACGAGGTGATATCGGCAATCGCCTCGGCGGTTCCGTTCTTGACCGTGCCTTCGGTTGCGCCTTGGCTGTCAACCAACTGGTAATCGGCCACGCCCTGCGCGGTCAGATAGTCGCGCACAAGGCGGTGATATTTGGTCGCAATGCGCAAACGAAACCCATGGGCCGCGCGAAACGCCGCCGCCGCTGCATCCAGATCGTCAATGGTTTCCACGTCGATCCACACCATCGGCACAGCCAAAATCAAATCGGCGTGGCCAAAGCCCATTGGGGCCAATTCCTGCACCTGCGCGCCCCAATCGGCCAGTTTCTCGCGCAGCAAATCGCTGCCCGTCACGCCAAAATGGATGCGCCCTGCGGCAAGTTCGCGCGGAATTTCGCCGGCCGACAGCAGCACAAGCTCCACCCCCTCCATCCCCTCGACCCTGCCCGCATATTCGCGCGCCTCGCCCGTCTGGCGCATGGTTAGGCCCCGCGCGCCGAACCAATCGAACGTCTGCTCCATCAGCCGCCCTTTGGACGGCACACCGATTTTCAGGCTTTGCATCATTGCTTCCCCCGCAACGCTGCGACCAAATGCGGGCGGATCACGCCCCCCACGGCTGGGATCGACCGTCCCCCGCCCAAAACGGCCGTCAGCGCATCATAACGCCCACCGCTGGCATAGGGGGGCAAATCAGGCGCGCCCGTAAAGGCAAAAACAAACCCATCGTAATACTCCATCGAGGCGCGGCCAAGGCTCGCTTCAAATGGCAGGCTGGCGGTATCAATGCCGCGCGCGCGCAGGGCGGAAAGGCGCTGTGCAAAGCGCTGAGTGGCGGCGGTTAGGCTGGGCATTTGCGCGGCCATCTGTTCCAACTGCCGCAACGCATCGTCGCAAGGCGCCGCCAGCGCCAAAAGCGCGGTCACCAAATCGGCCTCGGCCGCAGGGATGGGCTGGGCCGTGGCATCGTCCAACAAAGCGGACGCACGGGCGGCAATCTCGCTTTCGCTGCGCAGGCCGATCATCGGCGCGGCGCTGGCAATCTGGGCGGCAATATCGCCCTGCGCAAGGCGTATGAGCATCTGTGCGCGGGCGGGTGGCACAGCGCTGCGCCCTGCGAAACGGTTCAGCAGCGCCAAAAACCGCCGTGGCCGCCAGATGTGGCGCAAGAGGGCGGCGCGGCGGCCAGGAGTGGTTGTCAGCCCCTGAACCGCCGCCAAAACAATTCCCATATCGCCAGTGACCGCGCGCAGCGGCAGACCCGCGAGCGCGCCCGCGATCAGGGCGAAAACTTCCGCATCGGCTGCCTGCGGCGCGGCGCGATCAAACAGTTCGAACCCCACTTGCAGATACTCGGGCGGACGCGCGCCTTGCGCGTCGATGGCGTGATCTTGAGCGCGAAACACCTCGCCCATATAGCAGTAACGCGCAGGGTCAGCCCCGCCCTTCATATGGGCCTGCACGACGGGCACAGTGAAATCGGGGCGTAGCATCATTTCGCCGCGCACAGGGTCCTGCGTGACATAGGCACGGGCGCGGATATCCTCGCCATATAGGTCAAGCAGGGTTTCGGCGGGCAGCAGAATATCGGCATCCACGGGCACAGCGCCCGCCGCCTGAAACAATGTGAACAGACGGTCAGCTTCGATGCGGATGGTGGATTTGGGTGTCATGCACGCGCTACTTTCCGCCGTCCAGCATCGCACGCACTGCTGCAACCAGATCACCGCGCGGCACTTCTACCTGCGCGGGGCGGTCTTTCCATTCTTCGAGCGTGGCGTTCTGCGCGATCTGCGCGCCAAGGATCAGGTCTTTCAGAACAACTGTTCCTTTTGCTGCCTCGTCCCCGCCTTGGATTACTGCAATCGGGCTGGCGCGCTTGTCGGCGTATTTCAGTTGGTTGCCAAATTGCTTTGGGTTGCCCAGATAAACCTCGGCGCGGATGCCAGCAACGCGCAATTCGCCCACCATCGCCATATAGTCCGCCATGCGGTCGCGGTCCATGACTGTGACCACAACAGGCCCCACAGAGTTCGCAGCGCCGCGCCCCTTGGCCGCAAGCGCCGCCAGCAGGCGATCAACGCCAATCGACACCCCCGTGGCAGGCACGGCTTGCCCCGTGAACCGCTTGACCAAATCGTCATAGCGCCCCCCGCCCGCAACCGACCCAAACTGCCGCTTGCGCCCCTTTTCATCAAGGATTTCAAAGGTAAGCTCGGCCTCATAGACAGGGCCAGTGTAGTAACCAAGGCCGCGCACGACACCTGGATCAAGGATAATGCGGTCTGGGCCGTAGCCTTGGGCATCAAGTAGCGCGGCGATGGTGGCCAGTTCTTCAACGCCTTCCACGCCCATCGCGGATGGCCCCACCAATTCGCGCAGACGGGTCAAAGTGGCCGCGCCCGTGTCGCGGCGCGCGGTGGTGAAGCCCATCACAACCTCTGCTTGCGCGTCACTTAACCCCGCGCCTTTCGTGAAATCCCCGCTCTCATCTTTGCGCCCCGCGCCCAGCAGCGCGCGCACGCCGTCAGCGCCAAGGCGGTCGATCTTATCAATCGCGCGCAGGACAATGCCGCGCTCCTCGGCGAATTTTTCGGGGTCAGACGGGTCTAGCACGCCTGCCACCTCCATCACGCCGTTCAATACTTTACGATTGTTCACTTTGATCACGTAATCGCCGCGTTCAATCCCCACCGCCTCTAGCGCGTCTGACAGCATGGCGCAAATTTCGGCGTCGGCGGCCACCGAAGCCGCCCCAACAGTATCGGCATCGCATTGGTAAAACTGGCGAAACCGCCCTGGCCCGGGCTTTTCATTGCGCCACACGGGGCCTGCGGCATAGCGGCGATACGGAACGGGCAAGTCGTTGCGATATTGGGCGGCCACGCGGGCAAGGGGCGCTGTCAGATCATAGCGCAGGGCCAGCCAATCGCCCCCCTCACCCTCGTTTTCCTGCCAGCCAAAAACGCCCTCATTCGGGCGGTCGACATCGGGCAGAAACTTGCCCAGCGCCTCGACAGTTTCCACGGCGCTGGTTTCTAAAGGATCAAAGCCATAGCGGTGATAGACATCCGTAATTGCCGCCAGCATGTCGCGGCGCGCCAGTACTTCCGCCCCAAAATAATCCCGAAACCCGCGCGGAGTTTCGGCACGCGGGCGTCGCTCAAACTTAGGTTTTTTCGCATCAGACATGGCTTTGCCCTTTGGTTTTTCTGCAACCTGCTGTAGCGGATGCACCTGCAGGGGGCAAGGTGCGAGGCCGATATGACCGACATAACAGCAATAGAGGAACGCATCGCGCATTTGATCCGCGCGGTGGATGATTTGTCCGATATCGTGGCGGCGCAGGCGCGCGAGATTGACCGCCTAACGCGGCTGACGGAAATGCTGGCCCTGCGCGAGGCTGCGCGCGAAGAGGGCGGCATGGACGCCCCCGCCGCAAATCAGCGCCCGCCGCATTGGTAGCGCCTTGAATACGCGCCGCCAAAGCGCCACATTGCGGGGATGATCCAGCTTCCTGCCGCCTCAAACCCCGACCTATCCCGCGAGATTGCCGATTTGGCCCGTGCCTATCGGCGCGCGAATGGGCCTGTGATTGGCCTGATGCAGCGCTTTGGTGGCAGGCTTGAGGCGCAGATGAACCGCCTGCCCGCCAGCATCCGCGCGCAGATGGAACAGGCAATCGTCGCTGCCCTGACGCAGGCGCATCATCTGTCGGCGCATACCGAAAAAGGCCCAAGTCTGGGGCGCGGCGGAGTGATGGCGGCGGCCATGGCGACGGGCGCTGTAGGCGGGTCTGGCGGGCTGGCAACCTCGCTGGTTGAACTACCTGTCACGATAACGGTTTTTCTGCACGCCATTCGCGCCGAAGCGCGCGCTGCCGGGTTTGACCCCGACGCAGCGGGCATCCGCGCCGCCTGTTTGGAAGTGTTTTCCGATGCCACGCCGCTCAGCGAGGATGATGGCATGAACACCGCCTTCTTGTCGGCCCGCCTTACCCTGACTGGGCCTGCGCTGCATAAAATCATCTCAACCATCGCGCCGCGCCTTGCGCTGGTTTTGGGGCAAAAGCTTGCGGCGCAAACCGTGCCGGTTTTGGGCGCGGCATCGGGGGCTGCGATCAACGCCGCCTATATGTCCTACTTTCGCGAAATCGCGCGCATACGATTTGCGTTGATGCGCCTTGCGCAGGTTCATGGCGGCGAGGCAGTGACAAGGGCCTTCGCCAGCGCTGCCGCGCACAAGATCACCAAAGCGGGCTAGCGTTTCTCTTTTTCACAAATATCCCGGGGGGTGGCCGCTGAAGCATGCTTCAGCGGCTGGGGGGCTGGCCCCCCTAGGCCGCTTGTGCTGCCAGCCATTCGGCCAGAACGTCGCGCACCGTCTCGGCCCCTGCCGCGCGGGCCGTATCAATGACTTTCAACGCCGCGCCTAAATCCACGCCGCGCAAGACTTCCTTGACGGGGCCAATCGAGGCGGGGCGCATCGACAGGTTGCGCAAACCAATCGCTGCCAAGGCCAGCGCCTCGAGGGGGCGGCCCGCATCTTCACCGCAAAAGGACAGTTTCGTTCCATTTGCCGCGCAGCGCGCGACGACGAATTGCAAAAATGTCAGAAAAGACGTGTTCAGCACATCATAGCGCTTGCGCACGCGTTCATTCTCACGGTCGGCGGCAAAGAAAAACTGCTTTAAATCGTTGCCGCCAATCGAGATGAAATCAACCATTTGAAAAAACGCATCGGGCGCATAGGCAAGGCTGGGCATTTCCAGCATCGCGCCGATATCCAACTTTTCAGGCACGGCATGGCCCAGCGATTTTTCGCGGTGCAGCTCGCGTAGCAGAAGGCTGCGCGCGGCCTGAAATTCGGAAAACTCGGCCACAAAGGGGAACATCACCTGCAAAGGCCGCCCTGCCGCCGCGCGGATCAGCGCCTGCAACTGCATCCGCAAAACGCCGGGCTTATCCAACCCAACACGAATGGCACGCCAGCCCATCGCGGGGTTCGGCTCGTCTTGCGGTTTCATATAGGGCAGCACTTTGTCGCTGCCGATGTCCAGCGTGCGAAAGGCCACGGGGCGGCCTTTGGACGCCTCCATCACGCGGGAATAAAGGGCGACCAATTCCTCGCGGCGCGGCATTTGGCTGCGCACCAGAAATTGCAATTCGGTGCGAAACAGCCCAACGCCTTCGGCGCCAGACCCGACGAGCGAAGGCAGATCCGCCATCAGCCCTGCATTCATTTGCAGGCCAACGCGCACTCCGTCCCGTGTCGCTGCGGGCAAATCGCGCAAAGAGGCAAAGCGCTCTTGCGCCTTGGCCTGCATGGCGATTTTGTCACGAAAGCTGCGTGCAACGGTTTCTTCGGGGCGCAAATGGGCGATGCCCTGATCGCCGTCTACAAGAATGGTATCGCCATTCAACCCTTCGGTAGTGATCCGTTCGGCATGAATAACCATCGGAATGGCCAGCGCGCGGGCAACAATCGCCGCATGGCTGCCAACCGAGCCTTCCTCTAACACCACGCCCTTTAACTTGCGCCCATATTCCAGCAGTTCGGCTGGGCCGATGTTGCGGGCCACAAGGATTGGATTTTCGGGCATTGCCGCACCCGTATCGGTGCCTTGCCCTGTTAGAATGCGCAACAGGCGGTTCGACAGATCATCCAGATCGTGCAGCCTTTCGCGAAGGTAGGCATCGGGCACGTTTTCCAGCCGTGCCCGCGCAGTTGCCTGTTCCTTGGCCACAGCCGCCTCGGCTGAAAGGCCCGATGCGATGTCCTCCTCCATCCGCCGCAGCCAACCGCGCGAATGGGCGAACATGCGATACGCTTCCAGCACCTGCTTTTGGTCTTTGTCCAAGGATTCGGCGGCCAGCAAATCATCGACCGAAACGCGGAGTTCCCCCACCGCGGCGCGGATGCGTTCCAATTCATACAGCGGGTCATCAGCGACGGGGTTGGTGACAACCACCCGCGCCTCGTGCAGCCAAACGCGCCCCTCTGCCGCGCCTTCCTGCCCCGTGCTGCCGCGAAACAAAACGGGCTGGGTATGCAGGGCCTTATCCGCGCCGACGCCAGCAAATGCGCCCAGCTCGGTCATTTCGGCCAGCACCATGGCGACGACTTCCAGCGCGTCAACCTCGTCTTCGGAAAACTGCCGCGCAGTTTTGGACTGCACCACCAGCACGCCCAACCGTTCCCCAACGCGCTGGATCGGCACGCCCAGGAACGACGAGAAAATTTCCTCCCCCGTCTCTGGCATAAACCGAAAGCCCTTTTCACCCGGCGCATCGGCAGTGTTGATCGGCAGGCCCGTGCGGCCCACACGGCCCACCAGACCTTCGCCCAGCTTCATGCGGGTTTTGTGAACGGCGGTTTTCTTAAGGCCTTCGGTTGCGCACAGCTCTAGCGTTTCGGCATCACGAAACAGGTAGATCGAGCAAACTTCCGTTTCCATCGAATCGGCGATCAGATGGGTGATTTGGTCTAACCGGTCTTGCCCTTTGGCTTTGGTTGCCAAGACATCGCGCAACCTGCGGAGGAGTTTTCGACTGTCACTATCGCTGCGTTCTGCTGGCATTTCTCGCCCCTTGTTCGCCCCACTATAGGTGATAGCGCGCGAAAAGGGGAGTCGGGAAAGGCCGTAATTTCGCGCTGTAAGGATAGTTTAGCTGCGCGCCAGAATCCCCCGCGCGGTGCGAATGGCCAGCGCCGCGATGGTCAAGGATGGGTTCGCGGCCCCCGAAGTCGGCAACACGGACGCATCGCAAATGATCAGATTGTCCAGATCATGCGCGCGGCACTGGGTGTCGACCACGCTTGTCTGCGGGTCAGTCCCCATCCGCGCCGTGCCGCATTGGTGGGATGGCGTGCGCTTTTCAAAGGTTTTGCTCATCACAAGGGGCCAGCCCATTTTGCGCAGCAGGGCTTTGAGTTTGGCATTCAGCGCCAAATGCGCCGCCCAATTGGTGCGCTGCCATTTCAGCATGATCTGGCCGTCTTTCAGCGTGACGCGGCTTTCGGCGGTGGGCAGGTCTTCGGACATGGTCATCAAATGCACGGAATGGTCGGCGACCCAAGTGGCCAGCCAAAGCGGTAGCTTGGTTTCTGCTGCCATGATTTCCCCCGTGATGCGCCCCAGCATTTGCACATTGCCAAGCGGCGCGCCGTTTGGCCCGCCTGTCAGATACCAGTCGTTCAGCTGGATGGTTTTTTCATAGACCGAGCGGTTACGGCGAAATGGATTGACCCCAATGATAGCGGTGATGTTGTGGTTCATGAAATTGCGACCCACTTGATCCGAGCTGTTGGCCAGCCCGCTTGGATGGTCTGCGCTCTGCGATGCCAGCAGCAGCGCCGCCGATTTCACCGCGCCCATGCAAAGGCACACCAGCGGGGCAGATAGGGTCTTTTCCGCGCCGCCGTGGGTGTATTCCACCCCCGTAATCTGCCGCCCCTGTGCGACCAGCCTCGTCACCATCGCCCCCGTGATCAGCGTCACATTGGGGTGTTTCAGCGCCTGCGCAAGGCCAATGGTTTCCGCATCCATCTTGCCGCCGCGGGTGTTGGGAAATCCGTCGAAGGTCTGCGCGCCGCCCTTTAGCCAAAGGTCAATATCTACCCCCAAGGGCAGGGCGCTGGGCGATAGGCCTTGCGCGCGCATCCTGTTCATCAGGTCGATCATATCGGGTTCATGCGGAACAGGTGGGTGCGGGTAGGGGCCAGAATGGGGCGGCTCTGTTGCATCGCCCGCCACATCGCCCCGCACTTGATACAGGGTTTCGGCGGCCTGATAATAGGGTTCAAATTCGGAGTAAGTGATGGGCCAGCCGGGGGCCGTGCCTTCCATGTGCTTTAGCGGGCTGAAATCTTCGGCGCGGTACCGCATCAACACCGCGCCGTAAAATTTCGAATTGCCGCCTGGGTGGTAGTAGTTGTTGGGCTGAAACGTGCCGCCCGCCTCGTCCAGCCATGTTTCCTTGGGGTTAAAATGCCCTGTGAAAACCGCAGCCCCGTCGCGCGCCTGCGGACAATCGCGCAGATACTCGCCGCGTTCCAGAATAACGATGGTCTTGCCGCTGGGGGCAAGCGAAGCGGCCAGCGTCGCGCCCCCCATGCCAGAGCCAAGGATTAGGATATCGGGGGTAGCATTAGTCATGGGGCCGCCTTTCGGTTTGGCGGTAGGCTAGCGCAAGGGTGGGTTAGCGCAATATCAAAGTGAAGCTGCGCCTATTCCTTTTCCAACCCAAAGGCATCATGCAGGGCCTGCACGGCCAGCTCCATATACTTGCGGTCGATTAGCACCGAAATTTTGATCTCGGAGGTGGCGATGACTTTGATGTTCACATTTTCGCTCGCCAGAGCTTTGAACATCGTCGCGGCCACGCCGGCGTGGCTGCGCATCCCGATGCCCACCACGGAAATTTTGGCAACATCGCTGTCGACCACGGTATCGTCAAAGGCGATATGGCCCGCCGCCTTGGCCTGATCCATCGCGGCTTTGGCGCGGATCACTTGGTTGGTGGGGCAGGAAAAGGTCATATCGGTAAAGGCGCCATCAGCGCCGCCTTCGGATATGTTCTGCACGATCATATCCACATTCACCCCCGCCTCGGCCAAAGGGCCAAAGATGGCGGCGGCGATGCCGGGGCGGTCGGCCACGCGCAGAAGGGTCACTTTCGCCTCGTCGCGCGAATAGGCGACGCCAGACACAACTTTCGATTCCATGATTTCATCCTCGTCGCAGACCAAGGTTCCAGAGTTTTCGTCAGTATCCTCGAATGAGGACAAAACGCGCAGCCGCACTTTATACCGCATGGCGAGTTCCACCGAGCGGGTTTGCAAAACCTTGGCCCCCAGCGAGGCCAGTTCCAGCATTTCTTCGAACGCGATTTTGTCCAGTTTGCGCGCTTTTGACGTGATGCGCGGGTCGGTGGTGTAGACGCCATCGACATCGGTATAAATATCGCAGCGTTCGGCCCCAAAGGCAGCGGCGAAGGCAACTGCGGTGGTGTCAGACCCGCCACGGCCAAGCGTGGTGATGCGGCCTTCGCTCGATACGCCTTGGAACCCCGCGACCACGGCAACTTTGAAGCCTTCGGCAAATTTCGCGTCGATGTTTTCGCGCGGGATCGACACGAAACGGGCGTTGGCGTGGGCGGAGGTGGTGTTGATTGGCACTTGCCAGCCCTGCCACGACCGCGCCGGAACATCCATTTCCTGAAGGGTCAGCGCCATCAGCCCCGCTGTCACATTCTCGCCCGACGACACAACCGCGTCATATTCGCGGGCATCGTAAAGGGGCGAGGTGCCTTCGACCCAGCCGACCAATTCATTCGTCTTGCCCGACATGGCAGACACAATAACAATCACGTCATAGCCGCGCGCAACTTCGCGCTGGACTTTTTGCGCGGCATTCTTGATCCGCGCCAAGTCGGCCACCGAAGTGCCGCCAAATTTCATTACCAGAACAGGCATAGGATGCTCCGCTTTAATCTGGCCGCGTCATAATGGGGCGGGGGCGGGGGTGCAAGCCCTGATGCGGCGGGCAGGCGGTGGGGGTGGATGCCTTCGGCGAGGATATTTGTGCCAAAGTGAAAGGGCTAAAGCGCACGGTGCCCAATATCGCGGCGATAGAATCCCTGCGGCCAGTTGATTTGCGCGGCCATATCATAGGCCAGCGCGCGGGCGGCAGTCAGGGTATCTGCGCGGGCGGTGACGTTCAGAACGCGCCCGCCATTGGCCACGATCGCGCCGTTCTTTTCGGCTGTGCCCGCGTGAAACACCATTTGCGTGCTGGTTTCGGGCAATGTGCCCAGCCCGTCAATTTCGCTGCCCTTTTGGTAAGTGCCAGGGTATCCATTCGCCGCCATGACCACGGTGATGGCGTGGTCATCGGCCCAATTGATCTGCATTTTGTCCAAAGTGCCGCTTGCGCAGGCCAGCATTGCATCCAGCGCTTGGCCGCCCAAACGCATCATCAGCACTTGGGTTTCCGGATCGCCAAAGCGCGCGTTGTATTCCACAAGGCGCGGCGCGCCGTTTGCAATCATCAGGCCCGCGTACAGCACACCCTGATAGGGCGTGCCGCGCCGCGCCATTTCGGCAATGGTGGGCAGGATGATTTTATCCATCGCGGTTTGCGCAATGGCATCCGTCAGAACGGGGGCGGGGGAATAGGCGCCCATGCCGCCGGTGTTTGGCCCTGTATCGCCATCAAAAGCGCGTTTGTGATCTTGGGCCGTGCCGATGGGCAGCGCGTTTACGCCATCGGTCAGCACGAAAAAGCTGGCCTCTTCGCCTGCCATAAATTCTTCGATCACCACTTCGGCCCCCGCCGCGCCAAGGCTGCCGCCGAACATATCGTCAATGGCGGCCAAGGCCTGCGCCAAGGTTTCGGCCACGACCACGCCTTTGCCAGCGGCAAGGCCATCGGCCTTGATCACAATCGGCGCGCCTTGAGCGTGAACATAGGCGCGGGCAGAGGCGGCATCGGTAAAGCGGGCATAGGCGGCGGTGGGGGCGCGGCACGCATCGCAAATTTCTTTCGTAAAGGCTTTGGACGCCTCGAGCCGCGCCGCCGCTGCCGAGGGGCCAAAGGTTAGGATGCCTGCCGCGCGCGCAGCATCGGCCACGCCCGCGGCCAAGGGGCCTTCGGGGCCGATGATCAGAAAATCAATCGCCTCATCGACGCAAAGCTGCACCACCGCCTCGCCCGCCAGAATATCAATATCGGCCACCTCGGCGATCTGCGCGATACCCGCATTGCCCGGAGCCACGATCAGGCGGTCAGTTTTTGGGTTTTGCAGCACGGCCCAAGCCAAGGCATGTTCGCGCCCGCCTGATCCCAAAATTAGAATATTCATCACGCGCCCCCGCTTGGCCTTTGGATGCCCGCGTCATAAGGTGGGGGGGCGTATCGTGCAAGGTGAGCAGATGGATTTGTTCGAAGACAACCCAGCGCCCAGCGGCAATAGCCCCGAATTCACGGTGTCCGAACTGTCGGGCGCGGTGAAGCGGGTGATTGAGGGCGAGTTCGGCCTTGTGCGGGTGCGCGGCGAGGTGGGGCGCGTGTCGCGGCCTGCCTCTGGCCATGTCTATTTCGCCCTGAAAGATGATCGCGCCACACTGGATGCCGTTTCTTGGAAGGGGCAATTGTCCAAAATGCAGGTGCGCCCCGAAGAGGGGATGGAAGTTATCGCCACGGGCCGCATGACCACTTTTCCCGGGCAGTCGAAATATCAACTGATCGTCGAGGATATGGCCCCCGCTGGCGCGGGCGCGCTGATGGCGATGCTGGAAAAGCGCCGCGCGATGCTGGCGGCGGAAGGGCTGTTTGAGGCGGCGCGAAAGCGGCCCATCCCCTATTTGCCGCAGGTGATTGGGGTTGTCACCTCGCCCTCGGGTGCGGTGATCCGCGATATTTTGCACCGTTTGCGGGATCGCTTTCCCCGCCATGTGCTGATTTGGCCCGTGGCCGTGCAGGGCCAATCTTGCGCGGCGGACGTGGCGGCGGCCATTCACGGATTTAACGCCCTGCCCGAAGATGGCCCCATTCCGCGCCCCGATGTGATTATCGTGGCGCGTGGGGGCGGCAGTTTGGAAGACCTTTGGGGCTTTAACGAGGAAATCGTGGTGCGCGCGGCGGCGGGCAGTGCGATACCGTTGATTTCCGCCGTTGGCCATGAAACCGACACCACGCTGATCGACTATGCCGCCGATCTGCGCGCGCCCACGCCCACAGCGGCGGCGGAACTGGCCGTGCCTGTGCGTGCCGATTTGATCGCTTGGGCCGATGGAATGGGCGCGCGAATATCGCGGGCCATGGCGGTGCAGATGGGCCAGCGCGGCCAGCGCCTGCGCGATATGTCCCGTGCGTTGCCACGGGTGGAAAAACTGCTGGACGGGCCAAGGCAGGGGTTTGACACCAAAGTGGTGCGGCTGGGCGGCGCGCTCGGCTGGATGGTGACCAAAAAGTCGGGCAGATATAACGAGATAGCGGTGGGCTTTCGCAGCACAGCCTTACACGCTTTGGTGCAGCGCAAGGCCGCGCTGCTGCGTGAAAAATGGGCGGTTGGGGATGGGAAATACGCCTCGACCCATGAAAAGCGCGCCCTGCGCCTTGGCAACCTTTCCGCACGCCTGCCCAATGCGTTGTCGCGGATGCTGGGGGATGCGCAGCGCAAAGTGGCCGAAGGGCGCAGCGCGCTGGCTGGCCTTGATGCGCGCCTGCACGCCGCCCCGCGCGCGCGGCTGGAACGACTTGGCCAAAAGCTGGACGCGCTGGAACGGATGCGCGCGACCCTTGGCCCAAATGAAACGCTGGCGCGCGGTTTTGCGATTGTGCGCGTCGATGGGCGGGTGGTCACGCTGGCCGCCACCGCGCAGAGCGCTGCGAATTTGGACATTCAATTCGCCGATGGTCATGCGCAGATCACGCGCGGCGAAGGCGGGGCGAAACCCAGCCTGAAGCCCGCCAAACCCATCGTCGGGCAAGGGAGCCTATTTTGATGCTGCACCCCGATTTTCAAACACTCATCACAGATTGGATGATCGCCACCGTTGCCCGCCACGCGCCGCAAGCGGGGCACCGCGCGATGTATGGCGGGCTGGTTTTTGAGCGTGAACTTGGCGTGCATCGCAGCCTTATGTGCGGGCTTTATGCCTATTCCGAGCATATGAGTATCGAGTTTTCGCGCGGCGCCCAGTTGGCCGACCCGATGGGCGTTTTGGAAGGCAGTGGCAAGGCGCGCCGCCATATCAAACTGCGCAGCATGGGTGATATTTTGGCAAAAGACGTCGAGGGTTACATCGACCGCGCCTTTGCCTTGGGGGACGCAAAATGAAACTGGGATATACGATTATTTATGTGGCTGATGTGGGCGCGACAGTGGCCTTTTATACCGCAGCCTTTGGCTTGACCTGCCGTTTTCAAACCCCCGAAGGCGATTATGCCGAAATGGAAACGGGGGCGGCCACGCTGTCTTTTGCGCGGGATGATCTGGCGCAAAGCCACGGGTTTACCTATGCACCCAACCGCGCCGATCTGCCCGCGGCGGGCATCGAGATTTGTTTGATTTGCGATGATGTGCAGGCCGCATTTCACCGTGCTATAGCGCAGGGCGGACAGGTTGCAGCCGAACCGCAAGTCAAACCTTGGGGGCAGGTTGTGGCCTATCTGCGCGATGTGAATGGCGTTTTGGTCGAACTTGCCACGCCCTTGGCCTAGGAGCATGCCGCGCAAAGGGGGCGTGTGCCGCCCCCAAAGCGGCTGAAGCAAGCTTCACCCGCTTCCCCCCTGCAGGATATTTGAGAAAAAGAGAAAAAGGCCCGCGCACTGCGGATCAAGGCGCAAGCCAGGGCTTAAGATGGGGGCGGATGGCGCGTTTCCAAAGCGGGGGGAACAGCGCGAGGGTGCAGGCAAGTGGCAGCGGCCACGGCAGGCGCGGGGCATCGGTTGGCATTGGCAGGCGCAGGGCGGGGTAGGGGCGATTTGGGTGGGCGTGATGATCAGAGTGGCGCGGGGCGTTCACCATCATGGCCGAAGAATACCAGTGCGGCGCATTCCACGAATGGCGGTTTTGCACGGGTTCGTATTTGCCAGAGGGCAGCTTTGCGCGCAGCAGGCCGTAGTGCTGCACATAGTCTGACAGCATCAGTTGCGCGGTAGCCGACAGCGCGAGGCCCGTCCAAATAACCCCGCCAAAAAGACCGCCAAGCGCAAAGCCAAGGGCAAGACTTGCTAGGGAAAGCCCAATGTAAACGGCATAGGGGTGCACCCCCTTTTTGCCCGCCTTGCGCGCGCGCAGATCGTTTTCTGCCCGAAGGCCGCGCCGAAAGCTCCCCGTCCAAGCGCGCAGAAAAAAGGCGTAAAACCCTTCGCCCGACCGTGCGGTGTTTGGGTCTTGCGGCGTTGCGGCATGGGTATGATGCACCAGCCTGTGCGCCGAGGTGTGGTGTCCGAAAAGTATCATCGAAAACATTACCGCCCCCAGCCCAAACAGCGCGCGCGGGGCGCGATGGATCAGTTCATGCGCGGCAGGATTGCTGATTTGCCCCAGCCAAAGCGAGCCGCTCAGGAACAGCGCAACCCTATCGGCCAAGGGTGCATCTCCTGCGACAAAGGCAACCACACAGGGCAAAAGCACGATGTGCAGCATCGCCAAGGCGACAAGCACCCCGTCAGCGGCAGGAAACTCGGCCCCCTCGGGCGCGTTGCCGATGAAATGGCCCGAAAGCCTATCCATGAGGGCGGCGAATACCGTGATAGCCGCAAAGCCCGCCCATGCCATTCCCCCGCCCCAGATGATCCCCAGCGCCAGCAGGGCGGGGGGCAAAAGTGCGGCGAGGGAAAATAACCAAAGGGGCAAGGCGCGTGTCATGATTCTAAATTAGCACAGCTTGCAGGCAAAACCAGCGCGGCAAAATGCGCGCGGCGCTCTTGCCATCTTTGCCGTGCCTTCTTGCCCTTGGCCCCGCGATTGACTAGCTAGGGATGCAAGCAGCATTTGCGCCGCAAAGGTAACGCCCCATGTCTTTTTTCAACAAACTGCGCGAGCGGCTGACAAGGTCTTCGGGCAAAATTGGCGCGGGGCTGGAAGGGCTTGTGCCTGCCGAAAAGGGCCTTTTGGGCGGGCTTTTGGGCGGCGAGGCGCGCGCGCCCTTTGACGATGCCATGCTGGAATCGCTGGAAGATGTGCTGATTGCCGCCGATATGGGGCCAGAAACGGCGGCGCGTGTGGCGGCGAATGTCGCGGCAGGGCGCATGGGCAAAAGGGTGTCAGCAGCCGAATTGCGCGGCTATCTTGCGGGTGAGGTCACGCGCATCATGACCCCCATCGCCAAGCCGATGCCGATTTACCCCAAGCGCCCACAGGTGGTGCTGGTGGTCGGCGTGAACGGGTCGGGCAAGACCACGACCATTGGTAAACTCGCCAGCCAGTTCAAGGCGGCGGGCAAGTCGGTTGTCATCGCGGCGGGCGACACATTTCGCGCGGCCGCGGTCGAGCAGTTGCAAGTTTGGGGCACCCGCGCGGGCGTGCCCGTGCTGACTGCGCCCGAAGGGTCTGACCCTGCCTCGCTGGCCTTTTCCGCGATGGAGCAGGCCGAGACGACGGGTGCAGATTTGCTGCTGATCGACACGGCAGGCCGCCTGCAAAACCGCGCCGATTTGATGGAAGAATTGGCCAAAATCGTGCGCGTGATCCGTAAAAAAGATCCTTCCGCACCGCATAACACTCTGTTGGTTTTAGATGCCAGCACAGGGCAAAACGCCGTTTCGCAAGTGGAAATTTTCCGCAAAATCGCTGATGTGTCGGGCCTGATTATGACCAAGCTGGATGGCAGCGCGAAGGGCGGGGTTTTGGTGTCGCTCGCCGACAAATTCGGCCTGCCCATCCATGCCATCGGCGTGGGCGAGCAGATTGATGATCTGTCGCCTTTTGACCCCGAAGACTTTGCGCGCGCTTTGACGGGCGCAGAAGAGTAACTCATGTCCGCATGGCTGATCTCGCTGGAAGGCACCCCAGCGGGGCAGCATTTGGCGATGGGCTTTGCGCTGCTGGCGGCGGTTTTGCATGCGCTGTTTGGCGCGTTGCAAAAGGGGCGGTTCGACCCTTGGGTCACGCGCGGGGCGATTGATGCCCATTACGCCCTGATCGCTGCGCCTTTTGCGTTGTTTTTCGCGCCGTGGCCCGAGCCGTTTATGTGGCCGATTTTTGCAGGAATGGTGACTATTCACCTGATTTACAAAGTATTTCAGGCCAAGGCCTATACTTTGGGGGCCTATACTGTGGTTTACCCCGTCGTGCGCGGCACGGGGCCGCTGGTGACAGTGCTGGTCGCGGGCGTGGTCTTTGCCGAGGTCTATTCCCCCCTGCAATGGGCAGGGGTTTTGGTGCTTTCGGGCGGTATCCTTGGCCTTGCCGCCTATAACCTGCGCTTTTTGCAAGTGGGGCGCGCAACGCTGATCCCCGCGCTGGGCTTTGCGCTGGCAACGGGCGTGATGGTTGCGGCCTACACCACCTATGACGCTTGGGGCATCCGCGCCACGGCAGACCCGTTCACGTTTCTGGCGTGGTTTTTCATGTTGGATGGCATTATCCTGCCCCTGTTCACGGCGCGGCGCATCCGCGCCCTTCCGCGCGCAGATTGGGCCGCGCTGGCGCGTTTGGGATTTATCGGCGCGATTGTGGCGTTTTTCAGCTTTGGCGCGGTGATGCTGGCGACAAGGCTTGATAAAGTGGGCGAAGCGGCGGTATTGCGGGAAACATCGACGGTGTTTGCCGCGCTGATTGCTTGGGCCGTTTTGGGCGAAAAGGTTGGGGCTGCGCGGGCCGCTCTGATGGCCCTTATCGCGGCAGGCGCGGTAGTGATGGAATTTGGAGGCTGATATGGCGAAACGCGAGTTGAACCCCTTTGTCAAAATGGCGCTAGAGATTGGCCCTTTGATCGCGTTTTTCATCGCCTATTTTCTGTTCAAAGACAGCACCTTTACTATTTTTGGCGCGGAATATTCGGGATTTATCACCATTACAGCGCTGTTTGTCGTGCTTATGGTCATTTCGACCGCTGCCGTCTGGGCGCTGACGGGCACGCTTTCAAAAATGCAAATCGTCTCGCTGGTGCTGGTCGTCGTGATGGGCGGCTTGACGGTGTATTTGAAGGACGAGCAGTTTATCAAAATGAAGCCGACGCTGCTGTATCTGTTCTTTGCAGCGGTTTTGGGGGTGGGGCTTTTGCAAGGGCGGTCATATCTGCGCGATGTGATGGAGGCCGCCTTGCCGATGACGCAAGAAGGCTGGATGATATTGACCCGCCGTTTCGCGCTGTTTTTTGTGGCCCTGGCCTTTGTAAACGAAGGGGTTTGGCGGCTTTTGTCCACCGAGCTTTGGCTGGGGTTCAAAACCTTTGCCCTGCCGCTGGCGCTGGGCGGGTTTGTCTTTACCCAAGTCGGGCTGATCGAAAAGCACAGCACCGAAGAAGACAAAACACCAAAAGCCTAGCTGCGGGAACGGCGCAGCCTCCGCAAAGCCGCGTTGATTGTGGCGAGGCGAAATCACCTGAAAGCGAAACCTTTGCGGCCCTGCCAGTGGTTGACCATCGCCGCGCAGGGGGGTATGCAGGCTGCGTGGCGCTTTGTTACCAGATTGCGGGCCACGTTAAACATTCCGCTAAAAGGGTTAGGGTCATTGCCCCGAAGCCCATTGGTTTCGGGGTTTTTTATTGGCTAGGGGGCCGAGATGACGAATACGTGGAAAACGCGCACAAAGCTGGTGCATGAGGGCAGCCGCCGCAGCCAATATGGCGAGATGGCCGAGGCGATTTTCCTGACCCAAGGATTTGTCTATCCCAGCGCCGAGGTGGCTGAAGAGCGGTTTATTGCCTCGGGCGAGGACGAGTTTATCTATGCCCGCTATGGCAACCCGACCACCCGCATGTTCGAAGAACGTATCGCCGCGCTGGAAGGCTGCGAAGACGCTTTTGCCACTGCCAGCGGTATGGCCGCCGTATCGGGCGTGCTGACATCCATGCTGCGTGCGGGCGATCATGTGGTTTCCTCGCGCGCGCTGTTCGGGTCGTGCCACTACGTTCTGGACGAGGTGCTGCGCCGCTATGGCGTCGAGGTGACCTTTGTGGACGGCGCGAATTTGGACGAATGGCGCGCCGCCGTGCGCAAAGGCACCAAGGCGGTGTTTTTCGAATCCATGTCCAACCCGACGTTAGAGTTGGTTGATATTCGCGGCGTGTCGGAAATTGCCCATGCGGTGGGTGCTGTTGTGATTGTAGACAATGTTTTCTCGACGCCCATTTTCAGCCGCGCCGTCGATCAAGGCGCGGATGTGGTGGTCTATTCCACCACCAAACACATCGACGGGCAGGGCCGCGCGCTGGGCGGGGTCATTTGCGGCACGCGCGAGTTTATCCGCAAAACGGTCGAGCCCTATATGAAACACACGGGCGGTGCGATGTCGCCCTTTACCTCTTGGATCATGCTGAATGGCATGGTCACGCTGGATTTGCGCTGCCGCGCCATGGCTTCTAGCGCGCAAACCATCGCCCGCGCGCTGGAAGGTGATAGGCGCATTTCAATGGTGCGATTTCCGACTTTGCCCAGCCATCCACAGCACGCGCTGGCACTGGCGCAACTGGGCGGGGCAGGGGGAACTTTGGTGACTTTTGATCTGAAGGGCGGCAAAGAGGCGGCCTTTGCCTTTTGTAACGCGCTGCAAATCATCAAGATTTCCAACAATCTGGGGGATGCGAAATCTATCGCAACCCATCCCGCGACCACCACCCATTCGCGCCTGACACCTGAACAAAAAGAAGTGATGGGAATCACCCAAGGGTTGATCCGTTTGTCAGTTGGTTTAGAAGATGTGGATGATCTGATTCTGGATATTCGTCGCGGGCTGGATGCGGTGGCGGTGTGAAAATACAGTGCCGCCCAGTGATCTAAGCGGGGAATTTCTGCGTATACTGTGCAGATAGGTTGAAAGCAGTGGGTTAGACCATACGTAACGCGCTGCAACCAAAGGCTGTATTGGGGGATAGGTTATGAACGTTCATTTTTCGGATGCCGAACTTGCGCCCAGCAAGGACGATGCGGCGGCGGCTTTGGCGCTGCTGCGCAGTTGGGCGGCCCGTGCGTCCGAGGCAGAAATTGCAGCGCTGGACGCGGGGGCTTTGTCGCTGCTGGGCGGCGGATACCCTGTGCTGTCGCGCGACTATCCCACTGATTTTGCAGTCACAAATGCCTATAAAGACAGCTTACCAGATTTGCAAAACGGCCCCTCTAGCCTGATCCGCGGCGCAAAGCAGTTGATCCAGCATGTCGGCATTTCCAATTTTCGCCTGCCCTTGCAGTATAAAACCAAAGCTGGCGCGCCCGTGCTTTTGGAGACGTCGGTCACAGGCACTGTCAGCCTTGAGGCCGAGAAAAAGGGCATCAACATGTCGCGCATCATGCGGTCATTTTATGTCCATGCCGAGGCAGAGTTTTCTTTTGGCGTGATTGAGGCGGCCTTGGATGATTACATGCGCGATTTGGGCAGTTTTGATGCGCGGATTCAGATGCGCCTGTCTTATCCGTTGCAGGTTCCCAGCCTGCGGTCGGGGCTGAAAGGGTGGCAGTATTACGACATCGCGCTGGAACTGGTCGAGGTGGCGGGTGTGCGTAAGCGCTTGATGCACCTAGATTTTGTTTACTCCAGCACCTGCCCTTGCAGTCTGGAATTGTCAGAACATGCGCGCATGACGCGGGGGCAATTGGCGACCCCGCACAGCCAGCGGTCGGTGGCGCGGATTTCGGTGGAAATGGCGGCGGGGGCGGTGCTTTGGTTTGAAGACCTGATCGAACTTGCCCGCGCCGCAGTTCCGACCGAAACCCAAGTCATGGTCAAGCGCGAGGATGAACAGGCCTTTGCAGAACTGAATGCGGCCAATGCGATTTTCGTCGAGGACGCGGTGCGTAGTTTCTGCGCCGCCTTGCAAGCCGATGATAGGATTGGAGATTTTCGCATTGTCGCCAGCCATCAAGAAAGCCTGCACAGCCATGATGCGGTGTCGGTTTTGACAAATGGGCCGACCTTTGCCAGCCAATCATTAGAGCCGCGCCTGTTCGCAAGCCTGTATCATGTAGGCTAACCCACCCGCCAAAACCGCAGCAAAATCAAAACGGCGCGCAGATCTTTGCGCGCCGTTTTTCTGTGTATGGTTCGCGTCTGGTTTGCGTCTGGTTTGCGTCCCGACATCGTCCCGACATGTGCCGCGCGCAGGGTTAACTTAAGGCCAGCAGGCAACTTGCACGGTCATCCCCATCGCGGCGGCATTCAGCGCGTCAGGTGTCAGCGGCTGGGATGCTGCCGCATCTGCCACAGTCGCCGCCCCCCCCGCCTGCGCGATCAAGGCGGCAAGGCTTGCGACATCCAGCGCCAAGGCCGTGCCCTGTGGCAGGGTCTTGCCACCCAGATCACCGCCTTGCACCATGCCAACCAGTGCGCCCGTGCCGTCCAAAACAGGGCCGCCGACATCGTGCTTGGTCACATTGGCGGCAAGGGTCAGCAGACCCGCCTCGCCGTTTGGCCCGCCCAAGGCCACGATGCTGCCTTTGGTGATGACGGGCGCGGGCAGGCCGATTTCAATCGAATAACCTGCAATCGTCACCGCCGTGCCCACGGGGGCAGAGGTGGCAGCCAAACGCGCCACGGCAATCGGCGATAGCGCCGACAAGGGGCGCAGCACCGCCGCGCCAAGGGCGGCATCGGTTGCGACAACTTCCGCCTGAACCCCGCCATCCAGCGTGATCTTGCCGCAACTGGCGACATCCACAGCCGAGGTCAACACCAGCCCCGTTGCGTCAACATAGGCACCCGACAGGCGCGCGTTCGGGGCCTTAACCGCCATTCCCGCCAGCACACCCGATTTCACAGTCTCGTCCAGCGGCACAAGGCCAGGGTCTAGCACCTGATCGCCCGTGCTGCGCCAGGATGCGCGCATCACCCCCAGCGCCCGCTGCGCCATATCATTTTGCGCAGGGTCCCACACCAGCAAGAACCCTTTGATCGCGCCTTTGCTGGCCCGCGCCGTGGCAAAAGAGGCGACAGTATCCGAGGCGGCATTGATGGTAAACTCGCCGTTATCCAGCGCCCGCTCGCCCCCCGCAGGCACGACTTCAAGGCTTTGAAGCAGGTCATAAAGCCCCGCCAGCGTGGTTTCGTCGCCGGGTTCGGAGATTAGCAAAAGCCGCAGGTTCGAGCCGTTTTTGGCGGCATAATGCACGAAAGGCGGTTCGTAATGATCAAAGGCCAGCATCGCCGCGGGCAGGGTAATTTCGATGCCCGCTTCGGGTTCGGTGATAGGTTCAAAGCCAAAGGCGGCCTCTTCGGCCTGATAGTTGGTCAGCAAAGTCGTGCGTTGCAAGGTGGTCAGCACGCCCGTAGGTTCATACCCCATTGCAGTTTGCCAAGCCGCCATCGAGGCGCGGGTGCCACGGCCAAAGCTGCCGTCCAACTTGCCGTCATAAAAGCCATACCATTGCAGACCTGCTTGGAGTTTGGCCTTATCTTCGCGCGGCAAAGCGGCCTCGCTGGCGGCGGCCTGTTCTTGCGTCTCATCTGCGGGTGCGGCTGCGGGTTCGAGGGTAGGAGGCGCTGGCGGTTCTGTGGTGGCGGCGGGCGCGGTTTCGCTGGCCGCGGTGGTTGCGCCTGCACCTGCGGGCCAGAACTGCGCGCCGTGATCGCTGCCATCGGTGATATAGGCATCGCGGGGGATTTGCCCTGCCGATTTCAGCGCCGCCATCTTGCCCGCAGCCTCGGCGGGGGCAAAGGGGCCTGCCGCCAAGACATACCATTTGCTGCCCAGACGAAAGCCCGCCACTTGGCCCAAGCTGGCGGCGTAATCGCGCGCGCGCGCCTCGGCGCTGGCAAGGTCTGGCAGGGATTCCAGTTGGATCCACGCAGGGGGGTCTTGCGCCAATGCGGGCTTGCCCGCGACAAAGCTTGCAAGAACAAATGTGAGCAGTGCCGCAACCATGCCCAAAATACGTGCCATTCTATGCCCTTTTCCAATATCGCCGTGATAAGGTCTTTGCGAATCCGCGCAAGATTACCAAGGCTATGCGCCGATGCACGTGGATAATGCAAGATCACGCGGAATTTGCGGCAAAATTGCCCCGAATAATCCAAGCCGCATTGACCCTTTGCGCCTGCCCCCCTATGCAATGCCAAACTTTCAGATGATTGATCTTATGGGTGATCCTATGGCCGCCAGCACCAGTGCCCCCCCCAATGCGCCGCGCTCTTTCCAAGAGATTATTTTGCGTTTGCAATCCTATTGGGCGGATAAGGGCTGCGCGATTTTGCAGCCCTATGATATGGAGGTGGGGGCTGGAACGTTTCACCCTGCAACCACGCTGCGCAGTCTGGGAACCAAGGCTTGGGCTGCGGCCTATGTGCAGCCATCCCGCCGCCCCACCGATGGGCGCTATGGCGAAAACCCCAATCGCTTGCAGCATTATTACCAATACCAGGTGATTATCAAACCCTCGCCCCCCGATATGCAGGATTTGTATTTGGGCAGCTTGGCGGCGATTGGCATTGACGCCAGCCTGCATGATATTCGCTTTGTGGAAGATGATTGGGAAAGCCCAACGCTGGGCGCTTGGGGGCTGGGTTGGGAAGTGTGGTGCGACGGGATGGAAGTGTCGCAGTTCACCTATTTTCAGCAGGTTGGCGGGCATGATTGCCGCCCTGTTTCGGGCGAGCTGACCTATGGTTTGGAACGCCTTGCGATGTATGTGCTGGGTGTCGATCATGTGATGGACATGCCGTTTAACGCGCCAGATGCGCCTATCCCCCTGACCTATGGTGATATTTTTCGCCAGACCGAAGAAGAATACAGCCGCCACAATTTCGACGGGGCCGATACGGCGCAGCTTTTGCAACATTTTCAGGATGCCGAGGCCGAATGCCAGCGCCTGCTGGATTTCCCGCCCGTTGATCCCAAAACGGGTAAGACAATTATCATGGCCCATCCCGCCTATGACCAAACCATCAAGGCCAGCCATTTGTTCAACCTTTTGGACGCGCGCGGCGTGATTTCGGTGACGGAACGTCAGGCCTATATCGGCCGCGTGCGGGCTTTGGCCAAGAAATGCGCCGATGCCTTCCGCCAAACCGAGGCGGGGCGCGACGCCCCCGATACGTCCGAGGTCGCGGCGTGAATGCGGGCAAACTCATTGCAGGTGGTATTGTGCTGATCGGGGCCGTCGCGGGCATCTCTATGTATTGGCTGCAGGAATATGCCTATTATGTGCCTGCGCAGTTCGTGCCTGCCCAAGAAATCTTGCTGACCCCAATTGAATCGGGCGTGCCAGAGCCGATTTTGGTGGAAGGGATCGAAGGCATTGACGCAGACAGCAGCCCCTTGCGCTTTCGCGCCTGTTTTCATACGCCCCTGACGCAGGCGATGCTGACGGAAACCTACACGGCCTATGCAGGCGCAGTGCCTTTGAATGCGCCGACATGGTTCGATTGCTTTGACGCCGCCGCGATTGGTGCGGCGCTTGAGGAAGGCACCGCGCTTGCCTTTCTGTCGCAATCGAAAATCGCCCCGGGTATTGACCGCGTGGTTGCTGTCTTTCCCGATGGGCGCGCCTATGCGTGGCACCAAATTGCGCCCAATGCCGCCGATGATTACACAGGGGCCGCCCCCGCCGCCCCCACCCAATCGCCTGATAAGGTAGAATAAAATGGCCGACCTGCTGATTGAACTGTTTTCCGAAGAAATCCCCGCCCGCATGCAAATTCGCGCGCGCGAAGACCTGAAAACCCTTGTCACCAATGGCCTTGTCGAGGCAGGGCTGACCTACGCAGGCGCAGGCGCCCACTCCACCCCCCGCCGCCTGACGCTGGCGATTGAGGGGCTGTCGGCGCATTCGGCGGCCACTGTGGAAGAGCGTAAGGGCCCCGCCACCACCGCCCCTGATGCCGCCATCGAGGGGTTTTTGCGCAGCACGGGGCTGACCCGCGATCAGCTAGAGCAGCGCGATGACAAAAAGGGCCAAGTCTATTTCGCCGTGATCAAAAAACCGGGCCGCCCCGCCGCCCCGATCATTGCCGAAGTGCTAGAACATGCCATCCGCAATTTCCCTTGGCCCAAATCCATGCGCTGGGGCAGCGGTTCCTTGCGCTGGGTGCGCCCGCTGCATTCCATTTTGTGCCTTTTGACCGATGAAGCGGGGGCCGAAGTTGTCCCCCTGACCGTCGATCACATCAGCGCGGGCAATGCCACACGCGGCCACCGTTTTCTGGCCCCTGATGCCTTTACCGTCACCAGTTTTGACGATTACACCGCCAAACTGAAACGCGCCTTCGTGATGCTTGACAGCGCCGAGCGCGAGCAGGCGATTTTGCAAGGCGCGCAAAATCTGGCCTTTGCGGCAGGGATGGAAGTGGCCCCCGACCGTGCTTTGCTGGCAGAAGTGGCGGGCCTTGTCGAACACCCCGTCCCGCTAATGGGCCGCATTGACGAGGCGTTTCTGGGCCTGCCGCCCGAAGTGCTGCAAACATCCATGCGCGAACATCAAAAGTTCTTCTCGGCCCGCAACCCCAAAACGGGGCGAATCGAGGGGTTTATCACGGTGGCGAACACCCAGCCCGCCGACAATGGCGCGGTGATTTTGAAGGGCAACCAAAAAGTGCTGACGGCCCGCCTGTCCGATGCGCGCTTCTTCTGGGAAAACGATCTGCGCGTGGCAAAGGCGGGCATGTCTGAATGGCTGGACGCGCTTGAGAGCGTGACCTTCCACAACAAACTCGGCAGCCAAAAGGCGCGGATTGATCGGATTGCCGCGCTGGCCCGCGAGATTGCTGGGGTGGTGGGCGCGGATGCTGACACCGCCGAACAAGCCGCCCGCGTGGCCAAGGCCGATTTGCGTTCTGCTATGGTGGGCGAGTTCCCCGAATTGCAGGGGCAGATGGGCATGTATTACGCCCGCGCCGCTGGCCTGCCCGAAGCGGTCGCCAATGCCGCGCGCGACCACTACTCGCCCCTTGGCCCCACCGATGCCGTGCCGACCGATCCCGTTTCCGTCGCTGTGGCGCTGGCCGATAAGATCGACACGCTGACAGGGTTCTGGGCGATTGACGAAAAGCCCACGGGCAGCAAAGACCCCTTCGCGCTGCGCCGCGCGGCGCTGGGGGTGATAAGGTTGGTGCTGTGGAATGGGGTAAGGGTGAACCTTTCCACAGGGCCGTTCCGCGTTTCGGCGGACTCTTTTGGTGCGATCAATGATGCCTATGCTGACGTGAACGACCTCCTCGCCTTCTTCCACGACCGCCTCAAAGTCTTCCTGAAAGACCAAGGCATCCGCCCCGATGTGATCGAGGCCTGCCTTGCCATGCCAAACAACGACGACCTCACCCTGCTCGCCCGCCGCGCCGAGGCGCTTGCCGCGTTCCTGAAAACCGATGATGGCACGAACCTGTTGCAAGGGGCAAAACGTGCGACGAACATTTTAACGCAGGCCGAGGCCAAGGATGGTGTGGAATACTCTTTCGGCGCGGATATTAAGTTTGCTGAAACGGACAGCGAGCGCGCCCTGTTTGCCGCACTGGACGCAGCCGAGGCGAAAATCGCCCCAGCAATGGCCACTGAGGATTTTGCCGCAGCAATGGCCGCCATGGCCGCCCTGCGCGCGCCGATTGATGCGTTTTTCACCGATGTTCAGGTCAACGCGGAAAACGAAATTCTGCGCCGCAACCGCCTGAACCTTTTGCACCGTATCCGCAGCATCTGCGCAGGCGTGGCGGATTTTTCAAAACTGGAAGGCTAGCCCTTCCTCGCTCCACAAATATCCTGCGGGGGGCGCGGGGGGCGCAAAGCCCCTCGCCTCTGCCCTAAACCCTTGCGCCATTCCGCCCCCCGTGTATGCTGCACTTGCGAAACACATGCAGTCGCAGAAAGCTTTCCCGTGCCAGAGTTTACCGAAATCACCCCAACCGCCCCCATTCTGACAGCCGCCCACGGTTGGCGGGCGAAATGCCTGCAGAGGATGGTGCGCATTGGCATGCCCGTGCCCAAATCCATCGCCCTGCCCGCAGCCACAATCCGCGCGATTGCGGCGGGGCAGATGGTGGACACAGCGGCGGTTTTGGCCAATTTCGGGATGGGTGCGCTGGTGTCGGTGCGGTGCAGCCCCGTGAACCCCGATTGGGGCGGGCCTGCCACGGTTTTGAACATCGGCATGAACGCCGCCCAGCATGCGGGCCTGATCAAAACCCATGGGCAGGCGGCGGCAGATGCGCTTTATCTGCGGTTTATCCAAAGCTATGCCACCCATGTTGCCCGCCTTGACCCCGATATGTTTGCAGCCTCTACCCCCAGCAGCGCCGCGCTGAAGGAAGCGCTCGCGCAATACGAGCGGGAAATGGAGGCGCCGTTCCCCGAAACGGCCACGCAGCAACTGTCCGAAGTGCTGCGGTCTATGGCGCGCGCGTGGGAGGGCACCACGGCACGCCTTTTGCGCCAAGCCAAGGGCGCGCCGCCCGAGGCCCCTTTGGGCCTTGTCGTGCAGCAGATGGCGCAGGGCATTGGGCAGGGGATTTCGGGATCGGGCGTGATCCAGTTCATCGACCCTGTGACGGGGGATGCGCAAATCACCGGCCGGTATCTGTCGCAAAGCCAACGCTTTGATGCGCAATCAAGCGCCGAGGCGATGTATCTGACGCATGATCCGCGCGGGGCGTCTTTGCAAGACATAGCGCCGCACATCTTTGCGGAACTGTTGCAGCACGGGGCCACGGGGCGCAGCAAAATGCGCGAAGAGATGATGATCGAATTCACCATCGAGGATGGCAAATTGGCGGTGCTGGATGCGGTGAAGACCCAGCGCTCGGCCCGCGCGGGGCTGAAAATTGCAGTGGCCATGGCCGATGATGGGGTGATTTCGCGGCAAGAGGCGGTGCTGCGCGTCGAGCCGCGCGCGCTGTCAGAACTGCTGCACCCGCAGGTCGATCTGCGCAGCCCGCGCGATGTTTTGGCCAAGGGGATTGCGGCCAGCCCAGGGGCTGCGGTGGGGCGGATTGTGTTTTCATCCCAAGCCGCGCAGGCCAGCGCTGCGCGGGGCGAGGCCTGCATTTTGGTGCGCCGCGAAACCGCGCCCGAAGATATTCGCGGGATGAATTCGGCTGCGGCCATTGTCACCGAACGGGGCGGCGTGACCAGCCACGCAGCGGTGATTGCGCGCGGGCTGGGTCTGCCTTGCGTTGTGGGGGCGTCTATTCGCGTGGACAGCAAAGAGAAAAAGATCACCGCCGATGGGCGCACCCTGACCGAGGGCGATCTGATCACCATCGACGGCAGCACGGGCGAAGTGCTGGCGGGCGCCGCCGAAATGCTGGCCCCCGCCTTGGATGACGGGTTCCAACGGCTGTTGGCATGGGCCGATAACTTTCGTGACATTGGCATCCGCGCCAACGCCGACACGCCATCGGATGCCACCACCGCGCGGCAGTTTCAGGCGCAAGGCATTGGCCTGTGCCGCACCGAACATATGTTTTTCGATGAAGACCGCCTTGTGGTGATGCGCGAGATGATCTTTGCCGATACCTCTGCCGACCGCGCGGCGGCTTTGGCGCGGCTGCTTCCCATGCAGCGTGCTGATTTTGTGCAGCTTTTTGAGATTATGGCAGGGTTGCCCGTGTGTATCCGCCTGTTCGACCCGCCCTTGCACGAATTTCTGCCCCACACGCGCGAAGGGCTGCGCGAGCTTGCGGAGGCGCTGGACAAACCGCTGTCGGATGTGACCCGCCGCGCCGAGGCGCTGGCCGAGTTTAACCCGATGCTGGGGATGCGCGGCGTGCGGCTTGGCGTTGTGTTGCCTGAAATTTACGCCATGCAGGCGCAGGCGATTTTTGAGGCGGCGGTGGAACTGGCCCGCAAAGGCACACCCGTTGTGCCCGAAATCATGATCCCGCTGGTGTCGGCGCGGCGCGAGGTAGAGCTGGTCAAATCGCATATCGACGCGATTGCCGCCACTGTGCGCGCCAAATCGGGTGTCGAGTTTGAATTTAAGCTGGGCGTGATGGTGGAAACCCCGCGTGCCGCGTTGCGGGCGGGCGAAATTGCCCAGCACGCCAGCTTTTTATCCTTTGGAACCAATGACCTGACGCAGATGACCTATGGGCTTTCGCGCGATGATGCGGGGCGGTTCATGAACACCTATGTCCAGCAAGGCGTGTTTCCCGAAGACCCGTTCCATATTTTGGATGTGGACGGGGTGGGCGAGTTGTTGCACATCGGCGCCGAACGCGGCCGCGCCACGCGCAGCGATTTAACGCTGTCAATTTGCGGCGAACATGGCGGCAACCCCGAATCAATCGACTTTTGCCGCAAGGCGGGGTTCGATTATGTATCATGCAGCCCTTATCGCGTGCCGCTGGCTCGGCTTGCCTCGGCACATCTCGCGTTGCTTGATCGCGGGGATTTTTCGACAATGCGTTACATTCCAAAGGCTTAGCTTGGCTTGCGCGGATAGCTGCCCATTTGTATTGGCGAAAATCCGCCTAAAATTTTGTCATTTTGCAAACTGAGGCCCGCGTCAGTGGAATGTTAACCACTGGTGGGTTAGCCCGACCTTGCGCCAAAGGGCCTGCTTTTTGGTGCGATGAAACAATCGGGAAATACCGGTAATGAATATGCACCAAATCTGGATGGCGGCCGCGCTTGTGCTGACCTTTCAAAGTGGGGCCACCTCTGCTGAAGTTTTGCTCAGCACCTCTAACGACCCAAATGCAGGGCTAAGTGCCTCTTTTGGCGCGCTTTTGGGCGCGGAAAAGACAACGCATGACGCCCTTTCCACCGCCGAAAAAGCCGCCCTTGCAACGGGGCCAGAAACGGCAAAACCGCTGGGCAAAGAAAAGTCGGCGGAGATTGAATACACCGCGGAATGGGTGATGGCCCAGCCCGACCCTGCCGCAAAATCGGCCAATGATTCGGAATGGGTTTGCCTGAAAGAGGCGCTGTATTTCGAATCGCGTGGCGAGAATATTCAAGGCCAATTCGCGGTTGCCGAAGTGATCTTGAACCGCGTGGACAGCCCCGCCTATCCCAAAACCGTGTGCGGTGTGGTGGCGCAGGGGGGCAAACGGTCGTGCCAATTCTCGTATAACTGCGATGGCAAGGCCGAAGTGATGCATGACAATGCCGCTGAAGACTTGGCGGGCCGCATCGCGCGCGTAATGCTGGACGGCGCACCGCGCCAATTGACCGAAGGGGCAACCTTTTTCCACACCAAATCTGTGAACCCCCGTTGGTCAAATGCCTTTGCGCAAACCGCCAGCATTGGGTCGCATTTGTTTTATCGCCAATAACGCGGCCCGATCGTCGCAGCCCTTGCGGCAAAGGTCGCCATTTGGCAAACAATAGATGGGGCGGGCATTAGCCTGCCCCTATTCTTTTGCCCCTTGGGGCGTTTTTCAGGGTTCGGGACATGAGCACCGATATCTCGCTGGCCTTTGCCCATCCCATCGCGCGCAGCGAAGCCTCGGCAACGGCCGATCCGCGCGATCGTATTTCGCTGCGCGATTACATCGTTGATGTCGACATCGGCGCGTTTCAAAAGGAACGCGGCCATACCCAGCGCGTGATGTTCAACATCGTGGTCGAAGTGCGCCCCGCGCCGCAACCTTTGAACGATGATGTGGACCTGATCCTGTCCTATGATCGTTTGACGGAGGCGATTGCAGCGGAACTGGCCGCCGAACGGCTGAACCTGCTAGAGACTTTGGCCGAAAGGCTGGCCGCGCGGATTTTGACCGAACCGCAGGCGATGCGCGCCTTTGTGCGTATCGAAAAGCTGGATATTGGCCCCTATAAGCTGGGGGTGGAAATTGTCCGCTCGCGCGCAGAGGTCGCGGTTAAAGTGGTGGGCAGCGATGGGCACGAAGCCTCGGTTCATCCGATTGTCGCCTTTTTGGACAATGCGGCAATAGGCTCGCCGCGTTTGCCGCAGCTTTTGGACGGGCTGCAAACGCACGGGCTGCCGGTGATTTTGGCGGTGGGTCTGCCCGATTTGGCCCGCCCGCAAACGGGGCACGGCCCCACCCAGCGCCGCGTGGACTTGCTGGCGATGGAACAGAATGCTTGGACACTGGCGGCGCGCGATCCGCGCTGCGTGGTGGTGGCGACGCGCACCGAAATGGATTGGGCGATCAAGCGCGGTCAGATGATTGTTTGGGCCCCCAGCAAGCTGGTGCTTGACGCCGTCGATGGCCCGCAAACCCGCGCGCCGTTGCATTTGGCGCTGTGGCTGGCCGAGCAGATGGCGGCAGATCGGCTGATTGTGCATGGCGGCCCCAATTCGGGGCTTGGCCCTATGCCAAAAGGCTCTCACGTTACGGTTGTTACAGCTGAGTGAGGGCGACGTCTTGCGCAGAGGCGCGCCTGTCTGTAACCCAAAGCCTATGGAATATCTGCGCCCCATCCCCCAGTTTGACCCTGCCCGCCCCGCGGGGGCTTTGCCGTTGGCTGGCGGGATGGGCTGGTTTGATCGAGTTGAGGTGATATCGCGCAATGCCCGTGCGCAGATAGTCGGCGCGCATGAGTTGGCGGCGGCGGATGCGCAGCGCCTTTCGGCCCCGCGCCCCGCTTTTGCGGGGCTTGCGATGGATCGCCCGCGTATCATGGGGATTTTGAACATCACGCCTGACAGCTTTTCCGATGGCGGGCTGTTCCTTGCGCCAGAGGCCGCGCTGATGCAGGCGCGGCGGATGGCGGCGGCGGCAGATATCATCGATATCGGCGGCGAGTCGACGCGGCCCGGCGCGGTTGAGGTTTCGGTGGATGAGGAAATGGCACGCACCGCCCCTGTGATTGCGGCGCTGCGGGCAGGGGGGCTGGACGGCCCCATCTCGATTGACACGCGCAAGGCGGCGGTGGCAAGTGCGGCTTTTGCAGCGGGGGCCAGCATTTTGAACGATGTGACCGCATTGCAATTTGACCCTGCGATGGCGGGGGTGGCGGCTGCATCTGGGCGGCCTGTGATCTTGATGCATTCAATCAAAACCCCCGCGACGATGCAGATTGATCCGCAGTATGACAACGTGCTGCTGGATGTTTATGATGCGCTGGCTGCCCGGGTGGATGAGGCGGTTGCGGCGGGCATTTCCCGCGCGGCAATAGCGATTGATCCTGGGATCGGTTTTGGCAAAACGCTGGCGCATAACCTTGCGCTGCTGGCGCGATTGTCACTGTTTCACAACCTTGGCCTGCCCGTGCTGCTGGGTGCCTCGCGCAAGCGGTTTATCGGGCAGGTGGCGCGGCAGGATGATGCGGCGCGGCGGATGCCCGGCAGTTTGGCCGTGGCGCTGGCAGGGGCGGCGCAGGGGGCGGCGATGATCCGCGTGCATGATGTTGACGAGACGCGCCAAGCGCTGACGCTGTGGCAGGCTTCTGTGATGGGACACGAAATATGAGCGGCAAACTTTTTGGCACCGACGGCGTGCGCGGGCGGGCGAACCAATATCCGATGACGGCAGAAATGGCGCTAAAGCTGGGGGCGGCTGCGGGCCGGTATTTCCGCCGTTCTGGCCTTGCCGCGCACCGCGTGGTGATTGGCAAAGACACGCGCCTGTCGGGCTATATGCTGGAAAACGCGCTGACGGCGGGGCTGACGGGCGCGGGCATGAATGTGCTGCTGCTGGGGCCCGTGCCCACCCCTGCTGTGGGGTTTCTAACCCGTTCGATGCGGGCCGATGTGGGGGTGATGATTTCGGCGTCCCACAACCCCGCCGATGACAATGGGATCAAGTTTTTCGGGCCAGACGGGTTCAAACTGTCGGACGCGGCCGAGGCCGAGATTGCCGCGATGACGCTGGGCGAGGTTGACCTTGCCGACGCCCCCGACATTGGCCGCGCCAAGCGGATTGACGATGCGATGGGCCGCTATGTGGAATATGCCAAAACGACCTTCCCGCAGGGGCTGCGGCTGGACGGTCTAAAGGTGGTGATCGATTGCGCCAATGGCGCGGCCTATAAAGCCGCGCCGCTTGTTTTGTGGGAACTGGGTGCCGAGGTTATCCCTGTTGGGGTTTCCCCCAATGGGCGCAATATCAACGATCGCTGCGGGTCGACCTATACCCAAACCGTCGCCGAGGCGGTGGTGGCGCATGGCGCACATGTGGGAATTTCGCTGGACGGCGACGCCGACCGCGTGATGATTTTGGACGAGACGGGCACAGTTGCGGATGGCGATCAGATTATGGCGCTGATGGCGGCGGCTTGGGCGGCGGATGGGCGGCTGCGGGGGCAGACTTTGGTTGCGACAGTCATGTCGAACCTTGGGCTAGAGCGGCATTTGCGCGCCCTGAACATCGATTTGCTGCGCACGAATGTGGGCGATCGCTATGTTGTTGAAGCCATGCGCAAGGGCGGGTTTAACCTTGGGGGGGAACAATCGGGCCATATCGTGATGACCGACTATGCCACCACGGGGGACGGGCTGATTGCTGGCTTGCAGTTTTTGGCGGAAATCGCCCGCACGGGGGCAGCGGCCAGCACGTTGGTGCGGCAGTTTGAAACCGTGCCGCAGATGCTGAAAAACGTGCGCTTTACAGCAGGGAAAAAACCGCTGGAGGCAGAGGCGGTCAAAACCGTGATCGCCGCCAACGAGGCGCGGATTGCAGGCAAAGGCCGTATCCTGATCCGCAAATCGGGCACCGAACCCCTGATCCGCGTGATGGCGGAATGCGAAGATGCGGGGCTGCTCGCGGAAGTGGTGGGCGATATCGTCGCGGCGGTCGAGGCGGCGGTTTAGGGGGGCGTTTGCCGCCCCCCTCGCGCGTACCGCGCTCACCCCCCTGCAGGATATTTGCAGAGCGAGGAAGGTGCAGACCGCCTGCCTGCTTCCTTGCTCTGAAAATATCCTAGGGGTGAGCGCGGCACGCGCGAGGGGGCAAGGCCCCCTTTTTTCAGTGGGCGAGGACGCGGCTTTAGGGTTTTTCAGCGAAACGATAATCGCCCGGATAGGCCAGATTGCCGTGATGGGTGATGCGGGCTGCCTCATAGCACCAGATTTCCCCGTCGCAGCCCGTGATCCAGCGGCGGCAGAAACTGGTATCTTCGCCGTGCATCACCGCCCCGCCGCGCCCGCGCAAATGGCTGAAGAAATCGTGGAAATCGGCATCGGGATAGCCTGATCCGTTGAACCCCGGCACGGGCACGGCGATGCCAGATGCGACCATCTTTTCGGGGACAGAGCGTTTGAGCAGCATAAACCCTGTGCCAGCCCCTGGCACGCGGCGAAACCCATCACGGCGCACCAGTGGCCAAGGCTCGCCAGGTTCGAAGACTTGCGGGATGTTGTAGCGCATCGTTTCGGCCATCAGCGCGCCCGTGCTGGCGCGCTGATCTTCGGGTTTTTGCGCCTCGCGTTCAATGGCGGCGCGGAAGGCGGCCCAAGGCATGCGGCGCTGGGGGTAGGGGGCGACGGTGAATTCTTCGTCAAAATCCAGCAGCTTAAAGAACAGGTCAGGCTCGAAGCTCATGTCGCTGTCCAGCAGCAGGGCATGGCTGAACTGGGTTTTGGCAAGGAAGACGGACATCAGGTAATTGCGCGAAATCACCAAATCCGACCATTCATAGGTGCGCAGGGCAAAAGGAATGCCGCGTTTCGCCAGCGCCTGTGTCAGGCCCAAAAGGGCGTGGACGCAAGGCGTGTCGATGTGCCCGCCCGTGGGCATGAGGATGAGGAGTGTGGTCATATGGCCCCCTTTTTGGGCTGGGATGGTGGCAGGGGGTGGGGCGGGGGTCAAGGGGGGCGGGGGAATCTGCCATGCGGCTACGGAAATGATACTTAAGTATCATAAATATTCCTTCTGGCCTGCAGTTCTCTTGAGAAACCTACAGAATGCAAAGATTTTCTGCGAAAATGGCGGCGCGCAGACAAGCTTTCGTCGATGTTAATGCAGAATGTGATCTCAAAATGAACAAATATGATGATTGATACTGCTGTGAATTGCCTCATATAAGGAGGCGTCAACACTTTGGAGCACGCGGATGCCACACATCAACCCAGATACACTTGGCCACCTAATGGGCAACATGACGCAGGCTCAACTGATTGAAAAATCAAGGGTTGGCAAAGCAACCATCAGTCGCATCTTCAGCGGTAAAGTGGAAAAGCAAAACGAAAACACCACGAAGAGACTTGCCGAAGCATTGGGCGTATCTGTCGACGCCCTTTGCAAACCAATCGACAAGGAAGCCGCCGCAAAGGCGCAATTGCAAAAGCTGGGTGTGCAGATGCTACGTGCCACGTTGGACGGGGATGCTTGGTGGAACTTTGATCTGGTCGCCCAGCGCTATGGCATTTCTGTCCTAGACCAACTCAAATTCGCGCCCACCGCAATCATGTTGCTGGTTGAAGCCAGCCTTGCTGAGCGCAAGAGTAACTTGGCTGAAATTGAAGCTGGAATTGCCCAAGTGGAAGGCAATACGCCCGAACACTTGCGGATGCGCATTCCTATACACCGTGCCGAAGAAGTGATTTGGAACGAGCGTGCCTCTATCGAAAGGCGCGACATTTTCGGCAAAATGGTCAGCCTTGATGCGATCGAAGACGGTTTTGATCCCGATGATGGCAACCCCTTTGCCGATTTCATTGATCGGATGATCGAGACTTTGGGTGCGCCTGTCGATGTACGTAAGAAATACTTGGGTATGCCTGATACTGGACTTTGGGAATACCAAATCGACGCTGCCGAGTTTGACCGCATCACTGGCAGCGATCCACGTGCGACGATGGCGCTAAATCGCGTTTATGTCCGACTGCGGGACGTTCCAGACGAGTTAATGTCCGATGATCAGGCTGAGGCGCGCATTAATTGGCTGCGGGCAAAGTTGCCTGACGCGATTTGGGCCAAGCATGAGGCCGACATGGCAGCTTTTGCGACAATGACACTAGACGATCTTGGATTGTGAGAGGGGACTACGATGGCTTTCCAACATACCCAACACGCGAAAATTCGCATGAATCAGCGCGGTTTTCGAGGCAGCGATATCAGCGTTCTGCTGGAATTTGCTGAGCAATTGGGCGGGGATCGTTACCGCCTAACCCAGAGCGCCACGCAAGAGGCGATTGCCGCGTTCAAGCACAGGATTTCCGCATTGGAGCGGCTTTGCGGAAGTGAAGTCGTCATCGCGGATGGGCAACTTGTCACACTGTTTCACACTGGAAAAGGTAAAGCTGGCAAGCCAAAGAAGCAAAAGGGAGACAATTATGAGCATTGATCGGGGCCATCAAACTGTCGCCGTCGACCTGCCGCTTTCGTTTGTGCATGCGCTGCTGACCCTGCGGCATATGATGAACGATGAATTAGTCGGGGCGCTTGAGCGTGCGAAGACTCCCCTGATGCCTCCCGCTGCTCCTAGGCCTGTTGCATTTGCAAAGGAACAGCCCAAGCGCGCCATGCCTGTGTCCAGCGGATCGGCGCACAAAGCGATGATTTTGGGAAAAGTTATCAGCGGCACTAGCTGGCACGACTTGTTTTCGAATTGCATAGAGGAAATGCATGTGATTTCGCCTGAGGCGCTGGAAATCTTGGCGGGGATGAAAACAAATGCGCGGCGGATCATTGCCCGCGAACGCAAAGACATTCACATCAGAACACCCGAACTTTGGGAGAATACTCGTCTCACGTCATCAGGTTGGTGGGTTGATACAAATATTGGAGAGCCGATGTTTCTGCCCAGATTAAAGAAACTGGCAGAGGCCGCGCAGTTGGAATTTGGCAAAGATATCATCTTTCCAATTCCCGCCGACCACAAATAAAGAACGCGCGGCCTCTCAAGGCCGCGCGCGTTTTTCAATCCGCAAGCCCCTTAATTCCGCGCCTTATCCACCATCTTGCCCTTAGCAATCCACGGCATCATATCGCGCAGCTTCTTGCCGACCAATTCGATTTGGTGTTCGTCGTTGCTGCGGCGCGAGGCTTTGATCGTGGGTTGGCCCACGGCGTTTTCCAGCATGAAGTCGCGGACGAATTTGCCTGATTGGATATCGGACAGCACGGCCTTCATGCGGGCTTTGGTTTCGGCGTAAGGCAGGATGCGCGGGCCAGAGACGTATTGGCCATACTCGGCGGTGTTGGAGATCGAGTAGTCCATGTTGGCAATGCCGCCTTCATAGATCAGATCGACGATCAGTTTGACTTCGTGCAGGCATTCGAAATAGGCCATTTCAGGCTCGTAGCCCGCTTCAACCAGCGTCTCAAAGCCCATACGGATCAGTTCCACCAAACCGCCGCACAGAACGGCCTGCTCGCCGAACAGGTCGGTTTCGCATTCTTGGCGGAAGTTGGTCTCGATGATGCCGCTGCGCCCGCCGCCGATGGCCGAGCAGTAGGACAGGCCGATTTCCATCGCCTTGCCCGTGGCGTTTTGGTGCACGGCCACAAGGCAGGGCACGCCGCCGCCTTTGGTGTATTCACCGCGCACGGTATGGCCGGGGCCTTTGGGGGCCATCATGATCACGTCAACGCCGGGCTTGGGTTCGATCAGGCCGAAATGCACGTTCAGGCCGTGGGCGAAGGCAATGGCAGACCCTTCGCGCAGGTTGTCGTGGACGTATTTCTTGTAGGTTTCGGCCTGCAGCTCATCAGGCATGGTGAACATAATCACATCGCACCAAGCGGCGGCGGCGGCGATGTCCATCACCTTAAGGCCCTCGGCTTCGCATTTCTTGGCCGAGGCGCTGCCCGGACGCAGGGCGACGACGACGTTTTTCGCACCAGAATCGCGCAGGTTCAGCGCGTGGGCGTGGCCTTGGCTGCCGTAGCCCAGAATGGCGACCTTTTTGTCCTTGATCAGGTTGATGTCGCAGTCACGATCGTAATAGACGCGCATGGCGTTCCCCTTTGGTTTGTTGATGGGCGCATCATAGGGCGCGTGGCGTGGATTTGGGTGCAAAATTTGACATTTTCGTCCAATATGCGTAAAGATCATTCGCAATGTAGTAGATCGGTGAATAATTCATGCAATTGGACGAAGCGGATCGCCGTATTCTGCGGCATTATCTAGAGGCGCCTGCGCAAAATCGCGCCCAGCTTGCCGAAAAGGCGGGGGTGACGGGGGCGACGCTGTGGCGCAGGCTTGATCGGATGCAAAGCGCTGGGCTGATTGGCGCGGCGCGGGCCAAGATCAACTGGCGCAAGCTGGGCTATGAGGTGGAAGTCAGCTTGCGCTTTACGCTGGATAAAACCAACCCGCGCGCCTTTGACGAGTTTATCGCGGCTGCCCGCCTTGTGCCCGAAGTGGTGGCGATTGAAACGTTTTTGGGCCGTGTGGATGTGCGGCTGAACGTGGTGGCGCGGGATATGGGGCATTATCAGCAGATTTACCGCAGCCAGATCCTGACCCTGCCGCATATCGCGGAAGTCGAGGCGTTGATGCTGGTTTCAACGTTGAAAGACAGCGAAGGGTTGCCTTTGTGATAGACGTGGACGACACCGACCGCGCCATTTTGCGCGCGTTGGCGCAGGATGCGCTGGCAAATGCGGGCGAAATTGGGCGCGTTTTGGGGCTATCGCAGCCCGCAGCTTGGCGGCGGATCAAACGGCTGACAGATGCGGGGGTGTTGGGCGGCGCGCATGTGCCAGCCGACCGTGCGCGTTTGGGCTTTGGTGTGACTGTGTTTTTGGGCATCAAACTTGCCGCCAAGGGTCGTCTTGCGCATGAAGATTTTGAACGCGCCGTCATCGCCATTCCCGAAGTGCAGGTGGTGCAGCATGTGCTGGGGATGTTTGACTATCGCCTGCGCGTGGTTGCCCGCGACATTGCCGATTTTGAGCGTGTGCTGCGCCGCCGTATCATGGTGCTGCCTGCGGTGGGGCAGGTTGAGGCGAATGTGCTGCTGAGCGAAGAGCGCAGGGATGGGCCGATTTAGCGGCATTTCCAGAAATTGCTGCGCAGCATTGGCGCGCAATATGTTTTGACCTGCGCCGCGCGCGCCCTTAGGCTGCGGCGAAAGAAGGAGAACGCGATGCAACTGCCCCATGCCCATATTGACCCAGAGGGTTTGCAAGAATTTTCGGTGGTGTTCACCGATCGGTCTTTGAACCATATGTCGGCGCGGTTTGGGGCCGCTATGCGCGAGATTTCTACGCTGCTGAAGGGGGTTTATGGCGCGCAAGGCATTGCGCTGATCCCAGGCGGCGGCAGTTATGGGATGGAGGCTGTGGCGCGGCAGTTTGGCCAAGGCCGCAATCTGGTGGTGCGCAATGGGTGGTTTTCCTATCGTTGGAGCCAGATTTTCGATGCCTGCAACCTTGGCGAAACTGCCGTGGTGATGGCCACGCGGCAGGGCAATTCGGATACCTCGCCCTATGCCCCGCCGCCGATTGAAACGGTGGTCGCGCGGATACGCGAAACCCGCCCGCAGGCGGTGTTTGCCCCCCATGTCGAAACCAGCGCGGGGATTATTCTGCCCGATGATTACATCGCGGCCATGGCGCAGGCCGCGCATGAGGTTGGCGCGCTGATGGTGCTGGACTGCATCGCATCGGGCTGTATTTGGGTGGATATGGGCGCTTTGGGCGTGGATGTGCTGATATCAGCCCCGCAAAAGGGCTGGTCGGCCAGCCCCAGCGCGGGGGTGGTGATGCTGTCTGCGGCGGCCGAGGTGCGGTTAGCAGAAACAACCTCGAACAGTTTTGCGATGGATTTGAAGAAATGGCGCGCCATTATGGCGGCTTATGAGGGGGGCGGGCATGCCTATCATGCCACCATGCCGACCGATGCAATTATGGGGTTTCATGCGGCTATTTTGGAAACGCAGGCGATGGGCTTTGCGGCGGCAAAGGCTGCACAGTATGAGCTGGGCCGTTTGGTGCGGGATGATTTGGCGGCGCGGGGTGTGGTTTCTGTTGCCGCCAAGGGGTTCGGTGCGCCGGGGGTGGTGGTGAGCTATACGGGCGATGCAAACATCCAAAACGGCAGCGCTTTTCGCGGCCATGGCCTGCAAATCGCGGCGGGAGTTCCGTTGCAGGTGGGCGAGGGGGAGGGGTTCCGCACGTTCAGGCTGGGGCTATTCGGGCTGGATAAACTGGCCGATCCAGCGGCGACATTGGCGCGGCTGACGCCTGCATTGGATGCGGTTTTGGGGCCGAAGGGTTAACGCAGCCCTAAGCCCGCCTTCATCGCGGCAACGCGCAGGGGGGTTAGCCCATGCAGCAGGTTTAGGCCCGCCTTGCGCAGATCGCGCAGGGGCTGCGCGCGGGCCATCGAGGCGCGGTTGAGCGCGTCGATGCCCAGGACGCGGGCGATCACCTCGGCGTGGCGTTTGCGGTGATAGGCGGCTAGCATGGCGGCATCGCCCAGATATTCGGGGCGGGCGGTTGCCAGATTTAGCAAGACGGCCAAATCGGCAAGCGACATGTTCAGCCCCTGCGCGCCGATGGGGGGGACGACATGAGCGGCCTCTGCAATCAGGGCCAAGCGCTGCGCGGTCATAGACGTGGCGAATTGCCCCATCATCGGCCAAACGCTGCGTTTGGAGATCAGCGTCAGGGGGCCAAGAACGCCAGCAGAACGGGCATTCGCTGCGGCCTCAAATTCCGCATCGGGCAGGGCCATCAGGCGGGCCGCCTCTTCGCGGGTTTCCATCCAGACGACCGAACTGGCGGGGCGGCCATTTTGGTCTTGCAGCGGCACAAGGGTAAAGGGGCCGCCTGTGCGGTGGATTTCGGTGGAAATATTGCCATGCGGCATGTCGTGGCCAACGGCAAAAACAATAGCCTGTTGCGCGTAAGGAATTGTTTTTACACCAATTCCCGCCGCGCTGCGTAGGGTAGAGGCGCGGCCATCGGCGGCGATGGCAAGACGGGCGCGGATCACATCGCCGTTTGATAGGCGCACGATGGCCTCGGATTCCCGCGCGGTCAGGCCCGCGCAGGACTGGCCCTGCACAAAGCGGACATTGGGCAATTCGGCCAGCCGCGCGACCATTTCGCGGCGCAGCAGCCAGTTCGGCAGGTTATAGCCAAAGGGCCTATCGCCCACATCGGCCGCGTCAAAATCGCGGGTGGCGCGGGGGGTGGGATCAGCCCCCCCTGCGTCGACGATGCGCATGATTTGCAGTGGTGCGGCAAAAGGAGCAAGGCGGGCCCAAAGCCCAGCCGCCTGTAACACGTCGATGGATGGGGTCAAAAAGGCAGTGGTGCGCAGATCTGCGCCGGCCGCCCCCGCATCGGTGATGGGGGGGGTAGGTTCGACCAGCGTAACCGAAAAGCCAGCCGCACCAAAGGCACAGGCGGCTGTCAGCCCCGCCACGCCACCGCCCGAAATCACGATATCACACCTGTGTTGCGCCATAATCTGCCCCTTCTTTCCCCTGTTATAGCGCGAAGGCCGCGCAAAGGCGAAGAGGCAAAGCGCCGCGCTGGGGGGGGGCCCCTAGGGCCGCGAAATCCAAATGATCAGGGTGAACATGACGGGCACAAGGGCAAGTGCCGCCATGGCCAGGGCCGCAAGGCCCCATGCCTGCACCGCGAAAACCAATGCGGTGACAATGATCACAAGGTAATAAAACACGATATTCACATCGCGGCCAATGTCGCGCAGCATATGGCCCAAAACGGGCAGCGCCAAAAAGGCGCGCAGAATTGGGCCGTTTTGGGCAGGGTTTAGGGGCTGAGATATAGACATAAGTTCCTCCGCTAATCTGGGCCAGATAGGCCCTTAGCGCGCGCAGGCGCAACAAAAATACCGTTAAAATTGCTGCGTCCCTGCGTCGCAGGCAGGTGCGCTTAGGCCAAAATCTTGCCCAAAAATGCCGTCAAATCAGGGTGGTGATGGTGAATATGCCGCGCCTTCAGCGGTTTGGGCGAGATATAGACGCAGGCCATGCCCATATCATGCGGCACGGCTAAATTGCGCGCGTCATCTTCGAACATGGCGGCGCGGGTTGGGTCTAGCCCATCTTGCGCAAAGATGGCTTCAAACGCTGCACGTTCGGGTTTGGGGCGAAAATCTGCGTGTTCCACACCATAAACCGCATCGAAAATGCCCGTCAGCCCGCGCGCCTGCAAAACCTTCATCGCATAGGGCGCGCAGGCGTTGGTGTAGACAATTTTGCGGCCCTTCAAGGCGCGCAAATGGGCGGCCAAAACGGGGTCGCGCGGCAGGGCAGAAAAGTCTATGTCGTGCACTTCGGTCAAATAGGGGGCGGGGTCGACATTATGCTCGCGCATCAGACCCGCAAGAGTGGTGCCGTATGTGTCCCAATACTGCTGGCGCAAGCGGTTCGCCTGCGCGTGGCCGAGGTTCAGCGCGCGCATCACCCAAGCGGTCATCTTGACCTCGATCTGATCGAACAGGCGGTATTGGGGCGGGTATAGGGTGTTGTCCAAATCGAACACCCAAGTGGTGATATGTGCGAAACTGCGATTGAGCATGGGCTAAGTTTGCCAGCGGTTTGTCGCCAAGGCAAGGCATGGGTTGAACTTTGACCCTTTGGGCGGTTAGGGTGGTATATTGCGGAGGGAAACGTGCAAAAAGACGCCTATACTTTGATCTTAGAGGCCATCGAGGCGGGCGATTACAGCCCCGGCGCGCGGCTGGTGGAAAGCGAGTTGGCAGAACGTATGGGCGTGTCGCGCACCCCCGTGCGCGAAGCGTTGCAGCGGCTGGAAACCCAAGGGATGCTGGCGCGCGACGGGCGGTCTTTGATCGTGGCCAGCCTTGATCACACGCAGCTGGCCGAACTTTATACGGTGCGCGCAGAACTGGAAGGGCTGGCGGCCAAATTGGCGGCCCGCCATGCCACGGACGAAGAAATAACGGTGCTGCGCGGCATGGTTGCCGATGATCGCGCGCTGCTGGGCGGCGATCCGCGCCTGCTGAGCCGCGCGAACAAGCGGTTTCACCGATTGATCCACCTTGCATCGCACAATCGGTTTTTGGTGCAACAGCTTGACCTTGTGCATCGGTCGATGGCGCTGATGGCGACCACGTCTTTTGCGGCAGAAGGGCGCGACGAAGTGGCCTTGGCCGAACATGCCGCCATTGTCGAGGCGATTGCCGCCCATGACGGCGAAGCGGCCTTTGCCGCGCTGCGCGGGCACATTTCGAAAGCGTTTGAGACGCGGTTGCGGGTGGATGCAGGCGAGTTGAAAACCCGCTAAAGCGCTTTGCGGTGGTGCGTGGGGTATAGGCTGGCGCGCGATGCGCCTGCGCTAATCGTCAAACAGGCCATGGGCGGTTTTGTCCCAGTAAAAGGGTTTGGTCATCACCTCATACAGGGCTTTATAGGCGGCGAGGCTGGCAAGCAGGTTATAGACCATCATCGTCGGCAGCCACAAAGGGCTAAGGCGATGGCCCGCGCGGGAAAGGCCAAGGTAGTTGGCGAAAAACATCGTGGCCTCGGCCAAAATGCCAAAGCCGACAGAGGTTTGCAGCCAGATCGGAAGCCCCAGAGCGGCCGGGCCCGTCACCACAAAAGGCAAAAGCCAAAGCGCGTTGACAAGGGGGGCAAGCAGCGCCTGCAGCACTGTGCCTGCAAACATCATCTGCATGCCAAAAAACCGCCACGGCCCAAGGTCGCGCAGCAGTGCGGCAGGGCGGCGCATATGGCTGGCATAGGTCATGATATAGCCTTTGATCCAACGCGAGCGTTGTTTCACCCAAGGCAGCGCGCGGCAATTCGCCTCTTCATAGGTGGTGCTGTCAAAAAGCTGGGTTTCATAGCCGCGCCGTGCGATGCGCAGGCCCAAATCGGCGTCTTCGGTGACATTATGCGCATCCCAGCCGCCCAAGGCGCGCAAAATCTCGCGGCGGAAGAACAGGGTTGTGCCGCCCAAGGGAATGGCAAACCCCATCTGGGCAAATCCGGGCAAAATCACCCGCCACCATGACGCATATTCGATGGTAAAGCAGCGGGCGAGCCAATTGTGCTGCGGGTTGTAATAGTCAAGCCGACCTTGCAGGCAGGCCAGCCGCGCCCCACCACGCGCAAAGCCCGCAGCCACGGCGCGCAACTGCGCGGGGTCGGGCGCATCCTCGGCATCATAGACGCCGATGATATCGCCCGTGCAATGGTCAAGCCCGTAATTCAATGCGCGCGGCTTGGTGCGGATTGTGCCCGTGGGAACAGGCAGCACCCGCATCCACGCTGGCAAGCTAAGGGTCGAGAGTGCGGCTGCGGTGGCGGTATCGTTATCTTCGGTCAGCAAAATCACCTCAAGCGCGGTGCTGGGGTAGTCCAGCTTTTCCAGCCTGCGGATCAGGCGCGCGACGATGCGGCTTTCGCGGAAAAGCGGCACCATGATGGTGATGCGCGGTAAGGCTGCATCGCTGGGCACAAGCTGCAGCGCTGGCACCTGTGCCGCGGCGGGCAGGGGCGTGGCGGGCGGGGGCGCGGCGGGCGGGGGCGCGGCACGGGTCTGCGCGGGGGGGTGCAAAAGTGTTTTCAAGGTTGCGGCCAGTTTAAGCGCCGTCAGGCTGTAGGCGAGCATCATTGCAAAACCTGCAAGCAGCAGTGCGGCGGCCATAGGTGCAACCAGCGCGCCAAACCCGACAAGGCCAAGCACCGCTGCAAGGGGCAGATAGGTGCTGCGGGGTGTGAAGTTGCGGCAGCTATCGGCAGCGGGAAGCAACGTTTCGGCGCGGCGTGCCAAAGTGCTGCCTGCCCGCGACAGGATTTGTTCCTCGATCACGCGGCGGGGGGCGATGGCCAAAACCACCGCGCCAAACAGTTCGGTCAACATCGGGTGCAGCGCGGCAAAATCTTCGGGATAGGCGCAGACGATACCAGTGGACGCGCCCATTTTGCGCCAAGGCAACCAAGCCCCGGCAAGGCAAGCGGCCGCATCGACGCGGGCCAGCAGCAAGTCGCTGACGGGATGGCGGGTGAAATCGGCCAGACCCACCGCCCAATGCGCCGCCATCGCAGAATAGGCGGCGTCTTCGCGCATTACGCCGCTGGCGATCAGGTGATCCACCAAACGCACCTGCGGTTTGCTCAGAGCGGCCAGCAGATGGGGCGCTGTGATGCGCCCCGCACGTAACAGCGCGATTCCAAACACCTCGCTTTGGCTGGGCGCGGGGTGCAGGCGATGCAGCGGAACCTGCCCCGCCAAAGGGCGCGCGTCAAAGCGGGGGATCGGGCGCAGCGAAGTGATGGACATCACAGCTCCTAGGTGGGTTATCCACAGCCTAGGAGCCAAGAGTTAAGACGGGGTTAATAACCCCTTAACCAAACCAAGAAACTTTGTCGAAAATGCGCGGATTATGCCGCAGATCGGCGGGCTTTCATCGCATCGGCAAAGCGGGTGAACAGATACACGCTGTCCTGCGGGCCGGGGCTGGCCTCGGGGTGGTATTGCACGGAAAAGACAGGCTTATCCACCATTGCGATGCCGCAGTTCGACCCATCGAACAGGGACACATGCGTTTCCATCACGCCCGATGGCAGCGACTGGCTGTCCACGGTAAAGCCGTGGTTCATCGAGGTGATCTCGACACGGCCCGTGGTGATATCCTTAACAGGATGGTTCGCGCCGTGGTGGCCGTGGTTCATTTTCACCGTGCGCCCGCCCAAGGCGAGGGCCAGCATTTGGTGACCCAAACAGATGCCAAACACGGGCAGATCAGCCGCCAGAACGCCCTTGATCATCGGCACGGCATAGGCGCCCGTGGCGGCAGGATCGCCGGGGCCGTTGGACAGGAACACACCTTCGGGGTTCAGGGCCAGAACGTCTTCCGCCGTGGCGGTGGCGGGCAGAACGGTGACTTCGCAGCCAGCGGATGCAAGGCAGCGCAGGATGTTGCGTTTCGCGCCGTAGTCGATGGCGACAACGCGCAGGCCATCGCCTGTGCGGCGGGTATAGCCTTCGGGCCAAGCCCAGCGCATTTCGTCCCATTTATAGCTTTGGGCGCAGGTCACGTCTTTCGCCAGATCAAGGCCCTCTAGCCCCGCCCAAGCGCGCGCCTTGGCAACCAGCGCGCCCACGTCGAAATTTCCCGCAGGATCGTGCGCAAGGCAGACATGCGGCGCGCCTTGCTGGCGAATGGCGCGGGTCAGGCGGCGGGTGTCGATGCCGCCAATGCCGATGCGGCCCTTACGCGCCATCCATGCCTGCAAATCAGAGGTGGCGCGCCAGTTGGATGGCGCAGTTGGGTCCCATTTCACCACCATGCCCGCGGCCACGGGGGTGCCTGTTTCGTCATCCTCGTCGGTAACCCCCGTGTTACCGATATGGGGGAAGGTGAAGGTCACGACTTGGCCCGCGTAAGACGGGTCGGTCATAATTTCTTGATAGCCCGTCATCGCGGTGTTGAACACGAGTTCCGCCACCACTTCGCCCTGCGCGCCAAAGCCGTGACCAAAGAACACCGAACCATCGGAAAGCGCGATGCAGGCTGTTGGTTTTTGGGGGGTGGGGGTGGGCATGGCATGACCTCCAAGACGGGCAAAATTTGGCGGACACTATGGCGCGGCGCGGGCGGGGTCAAGGGTTTGGCGCAAAAGGAAAATTGTTTGAAAACAGGAGGTTGAAAAATATGGGCGATGTTGCGCTGCTGGGCGCTGGGCGGTATAGTGGGGAGATCGGAAAAAGGACGGATACAATGAGCCTGCGCGAGATGCTGCAAACCCAGATTAAAGAGGCGATGAAGGCTAAGGCAGCGGATCGTTTGTCCGCCCTGCGGATGATCAACGCCGCCATCAAAGACCGCGAAATTGCGGGGCGGTCTGAGGCGGGGGTGGTCGAGGTGACCGACGCCGACATTCTGGCGCTGCTGGGGAAAATGGTGAAACAACGGCAGGAAAGCGCGCGGGCCTATACGGACGGCGGGCGGGCGGAACTGGCGGCGAAAGAGATGGCCGAGATTGCCGTGATTGAAGAGTTTTTGCCGCGCCAGTTGTCGGGGGATGAGGTAGAGGCCGCGATTGCAGCGGCGATTGCCGAGGCGGGGGCTGTCAGCATCCGCGATATGGGCCGCGTGATGGCCGTGCTGAAGGCGAAGTATACGGGGCAGATGGATTTCGGCGCTGCTGGGGCGGTGTTGAAGGGGCGGCTTGGTTAGGATGCGTGCAAGCAGCCAGACTAAGTTTTCTGTTTTTTTTGTCTTCTTTTGCATTAATGGGATTATGAAAGAGAAAGTTACATGGCTTTATTTACCTTTGAAAACCTCGCGTATCTTGCAGCTACAGTTTCAGCTGCATTTGCTTTAATTCAACTCTACTACTTGAAGCAAAATTCTCGCCAATCCTTGATTATAGGTCTTTACGGCCGCACAATGACGCATAACGATGAGATCGTTTCAAATGAATATCAACGAGTTGTGATAAATGTTTCGCACGATTTGGAGTCAATTAGGCCAGAACTCAAAGCCCATCGTCAAAGAATCGAAGCAAGAGAGAACTCGTATTTTGACTTATACTGGGCCACGCGTGCTGTTCACCTCAGTCATTTATTCTTAATTTATCAGGTTTGGTGCCTTTCGGGAGAGTCAAGGAAAACATTCGAAAATGATTTTTATGGCTGGGCAATATTTGCTCGGATAGTTCTGAGAGATATCCACGGGGTATCTGAAGGCTTTGATTTAAAGCCAAGCTGGTATAAAGATGCTTGTCGAGATATAAAGCTATCCCAAACCGAAGCTGCGGGTTACTCAAAAAAATACTTCATTTACTCAAAGGAGCTTATTTCAAAGAAAGAAAGTGTAATTGGAAAAAATTAAGATGAACCGAATTTTTTATCATTGTGTCTCCTTGCTTTGTTCCAGACCTCATCCCCGCTGATACATCCCCTCATAAATCGGAACCAGCGTTGAGGTTTCAAAAAGCGAACTTACGCTCGTGCCGTTCCAGATGTTCAAAATCGCCTGCGCAAACATTGGCGCGGTGGGCACGATGCGGATGTTTTTGCAGGCTTTCACGGCCTCGGTCGGGGCGATGGAATCTGTGATCACCAAGGATTTCATCACGGAATTGGTGATACGCTCGACCGCTGGGCCAGACAGGACGCCGTGAGTGATGTAGGAATGCACTTCGCTTGCGCCGTTTTCCATCAGCACTTCGGCGGCTTTGCAGAGCGTGCCTGCGGTGTCGCAAATATCGTCCACGATGATGCATTTCTTGCCCGCGACATTGCCGATCACGGTCATCTCAGCAATCTCGCCCGCCTTTTCGCGGCGCTTGTCCACAATCGACAGCGGCGCGGTGATACGTTTGGCGAGTTCCCGCGCGCGGGCCACGCCGCCGACATCGGGGGATACGACCATGATATCGTCCATTGCGCCCTTGAAATGGTGTTCGATATCCAGCGCAAACACGGGGCTGGCATAGAGGTTATCCACGGGAATGTCGAAAAACCCTTGGATTTGGGCGGCGTGCAGATCGAGGGTCAGCACGCGGTCGATGCCGCCTTGGGCTATCATATTGGCGACCAGCTTGGCTGTGATGGGCGTGCGCGCCTTGGCCCTGCGGTCTTGGCGGGCATAGCCGAAATAGGGGATCACGGCGGTGATACGGTCGGCGCTGGAACGGCGCAGCGCATCGGCCATAATCAAGAGTTCCATCAGGTTATCATTGGCGGGGTTCGATGTGGGCTGGATGATATACATATCCTCGCCGCGCACATTCTCATACACTTCCACGAAAATCTCTTGGTCATTGAACCGTTCCACCCGCGCATCCACAAGGTTCACCTGCATGCCGCGATGCATCGACATGCGGCGCGCTATGGAAGTGGCGAGGGGAAGGTTGGCGTTGCCCGAGATAAGTTTGGGTTCGGTCATGGCTGGCATATCTTTCCCACAGTAAAGATGAACGGCGCGGATTCGCTGCGTTGACACCGCTTAGCACTGGGGTAGGGTCTTGGAAAGGTCACGCGAGGGATGGATCATGCAGGTGGATTACTATTTTTCGGTGAACTCGCCTTATGTCTATATTGGTTCTGCGCGGGTGGCGCAGATGGGCGCGCAGGTGGGGGCGGGCTGGCGCTATAAGCCGCTTCATTTTTCGTCGCTTGCGGCGCGTATGGGCAGTTTGGTGATGGTGAACGCTGATCCCGCGCGAAAGGCTTACTTTGCGCAGGATTTGGCGCGGCAGGCGGCGAAGGCGGGCCTGCCAATGCTGGCCGCGCCGCCCTATTACCCTGCCAATTCTGCGCCTGCGTCCTATGCGATTATCGCGGCGCAGGCGGCGGCGCAGAAGGGCGCAGCGGGGGATTTGCATGGGCTGGTCGCTGGCATCTCGCGCGCGGTGTGGCGCGAGGGGCGCGATATTGCGGATGGGGATGTGATTGCGGCGCTGATGTCTGCCGCAGGGTTTGATCCTGCTATTGCGGATAAGGGCATGTTCATGGCGGCAGATGAATATGCCCGCAACGTCGAGGATGCTGTGGCGGTGGGGGTGTTTGGCACGCCGTTCATCGTGGCGGGCGAGGCCAAGTTTTGGGGCCAAGATCGGCTGGAGGATGCGGCCCAGCATTTGGGCCTAAAATGAAGCGGCAGGTTCTGGCGCTGCATCCCAGCCTTGCGCATGGCGGGGCTTTTGCGGGGCTTGCTGGCGCGCTGCCCGATGTTGAGTTGACTGCGCCCGATATGATAGGCCACGGGCGCGCCGCGCCTTGGGATGGGCACACTGATTTGCATACCGCCTGCACCCGCGATGCGATTGCGCAGGCCGAGGGGCTTTCGCGCCAAATGGGCGGGCCGATTGATGTGATTGGTCATTCCTTTGGGGCGACTGTTGCCTTGCGGATTGCGCTGGAGAGGCCAGAACTCTTGCGCAGCATGGTGCTGATCGAACCCGTGCTGTTTGCGGCCGCCCGCGCTGATGAAGCGCCTGAATACCGCGCCTATGCCGCCGATCACGCCTTGTTCGAGGCGGTGATGCAGACGGGCGATATGGAGGCGGCGGCGGCGGCATTTCAAAGCCATTGGGGGGACGGGCGCGCCTATAACAGTCTGCCTGCGGCCACCCGCGCCTATATCCGCCACCGCCTGCCGCTGGTGGTGGCGCAGTCGGGCGGGCTTGTCGCCGACACGGGCGGGATCATGGGCTATTTGCGGCTTGAGTCTTGCCCCATTCCCGCGCTGATGCTGCGCGGCACAGCCAGCCCGCCCGTGATCGCCGCCATTGCCCGCGCGCTGACGGCGCGTTTGCCAAACACCCAAAGCGCCGTGATTGCGGGCGCAAACCATATGCTGCCGATCACCCACCCCAGCGACTGCGGCCGCGCGATTATTGGCTTTTGGCATGGGCTATAAGCCTCGGGCATCCAAGGAGCCCTATTGCGCGCATATCTTTCCCATCGGAAACCCAAGACATCGGCGCACGGCGATTTTCGTGCGGTTGTGGTCGTAAATGCCTCGCCAAAGCGTCGCGGGGCGTTCTATGCAGGCCTGAACGCGGGGCGGCCCCAATCCGCCCTTTGGCATCAGGGAGAAGATCATGGCCGTTAAGACCGACATTGAAATTGCACGCGAAGCCACCAAAAAGCCGATTATGGAGATCGGGGCCAAACTGGGCATCCCGTCCGAACATCTGCTTCCCTATGGCCATGACAAGGCCAAGGTGGGGCAGGAATTTATCAAATCTTTGGCAGGCCGCCCCGATGGCAAGTTGATCCTTGTGACCGCGATCAACCCCACCCCTGCGGGTGAGGGGAAAACGACGACCACCGTTGGCCTTGGCGATGGGCTTAACCGCATCGGCAAAAAGGCGGTGGTTTGCATCCGCGAGGCGTCCCTTGGCCCGAACTTTGGCATGAAGGGCGGGGCTGCGGGCGGCGGCTATGCGCAAGTTGTCCCGATGGAGGAAATGAACCTGCATTTCACGGGCGATTTTCATGCGATCACCTCTGCCCATAACCTGTTGTCGGCGATGATCGACAATCACATCTATTGGGGCAATGATCTGGACATTGACGAGCGCCGCATCGTCTGGAGGCGCGTGATGGATATGAACGACCGCGCGCTGCGCGATATGGTTGTGTCCTTGGGCGGCGTGTCGAACGGCTTTCCGCGCCAGACGGGGTTTGACATTACAGTCGCCTCCGAAGTCATGGCAATCTTGTGCCTGTCCAATGACTTGCCCGATTTGCAAAAGCGTTTGGGCGATATTGTGATCGGGTATACCCGAGCCAAAACCCCCGTCTATTGCCGCGATATCAAGGCGGATGGGGCAATGACGGTGCTGCTGAAAGACGCGATGCAGCCCAATCTGGTGCAGACGCTGGAAAACAACCCCGCCTTTGTGCATGGCGGGCCGTTTGCCAATATCGCGCATGGCTGTAACAGCGTCATCGCCACCAAAACCGCGCTGAAACTTGGGGAATATGTTGTCACCGAAGCGGGCTTTGGCGCCGATTTGGGGGCCGAGAAATTCTTTGACATCAAATGCCGCAAGGCAGGGCTGAAGCCCAGCGCGGCCGTGATCGTCGCTACTGTGCGCGCGATGAAGATGAACGGCGGCGTGGCCAAGGCTGACCTTGGGGCCGAGAACGTGGACGCGGTGAAAAAGGGCTGCCCCAACCTTGGCCGCCATATCGGCAATGTCAAAGGTTTTGGCGTGCCTGTGGTTGTGGCCATCAATCATTTCTTCAGCGATACCGATGCCGAAATTGCCGCCGTCAAAGACTATGTCGCCGCCCAAGGGGCCGAGGCGATTTTGTGCAAGCATTGGGCGCATGGGTCGGCTGGGATTGAGGAGCTGGCGCATAAGGTTGTGGCGCTGGCGGAATCGGGCGCATCCAACTTTGCGCCGCTATACCCTGATGAAATGCCCCTGTTCCAGAAACTGGAAACCATCGCCAAGCGGATTTATCACGCTGACGCGGTGATTGCCGATAAATCCATCCGCGACCAGTTAAAGGCGTGGGAGGCGGCAGGCTATGGCCATTTGCCAATTTGCGTCGCCAAGACCCAGTATTCCTTTACCACCGACCCAACCCAGCGCGGCGCGCCCACGGGCCATTCGGTTCCTGTGCGCGAGGTGCGCCTGTCGGCAGGGGCAGGGTTTATCGTGGCGATCTGCGGTGAGATCATGACCATGCCAGGCCTGCCACGCGTGCCTTCGGCAGAGGTGATCCGCCTGAATGATCTGGGCCATGTAGAGGGCCTGTTCTAAGCGGCTTGCAGGCGCGGTTTGGCGGGGGTATCACCCCGCCAAACCATCAGGGGCCAGCCGATGAAATCGCCACAAGACTGCCAAGACATGGCCGATATCCGCGCCGAGATTGATCGTCTTGACGCGGAATTGATAGGGCTGTTTGCCAGCCGCGCAGCCTATATCGAACGCGCGGCGCAAATCAAGCTACGCGATGGGCTGCCCGCGCGACTGGCGGATAGGGTGGCGGAGGTTCTTGCCCATGTCGCCCGCCATGCGACAGGCGCGGGCCTGCCGCCCTCCCCATATGTTCAGATGTGGGGCGTGCTGATCGAAGCGGCGATTGCCCGCGAGGAAGAGATTTTGCAGAAGGGTTCAAATGATGACCGCAAAAGTGATTGACGGCAAGGCTTTTGCCGCCCGCGTGCGCGCCGAGGTGGCAACCCATGTGGCGGCCATGAAGGAAGGCGCGGGCATCACGCCGGGGCTGGCTGTTGTGTTGGTGGGCGATGATCCCGCCAGCCGCGTCTATGTCAAAAACAAACACGTCTCGACCATCGAAGTGGGCATGAACAGCTTTGAGCATCGCCTAGCTGCCGAAACATCGGAAGCGGATCTTTTGGCGCTGATCCAGCAGCTGAACACCGACCCCGCCGTGCATGGGATCTTGGTGCAACTGCCGCTGCCCGCGCATCTGAACAGCGATTTGATCATCAATGCAATCAACCCCGCCAAGGATGTGGACGGGTTCCATATTTCCAACGTGGGCCTTCTTGGCACGGGGCAAAAAGCGATGGTGCCTTGCACGCCCTTGGGCTGCCTGATGATGCTGCGCGACCATCATGGCAGCCTTGCGGGGCTGAATGCGGTGGTCGTGGGGCGCAGCAATATCGTCGGTAAACCAATGGCGCAGCTGCTGTTGAACGACAGCTGCACCGTGACGATTGCGCATTCGCGCACCAAGAATCTAGAAGAGGTCTGCCAGCGCGCCGATATTCTGGTGGCCGCCGTGGGCCGCCCCGAAATGATCACCGCCGCGCATGTGCGGGCAGGGGCCACGGTGATTGATGTGGGGATCAACCGCATTGAACGGGATGGTAAAAAAGTCCTTGTCGGCGATGTGGATTACGCGAGCGCCAGCGCCGTGGCAGGCGCGATTACGCCTGTTCCTGGGGGTGTGGGGCCAATGACCATCGCCTGCCTTTTGGCCAATACGCTGACGGCAACGGCGCGGGCGCATGGGCTGGCCGAGCCGAAGGGGCTGACGGCGTAGGGCGATTGGCGGGCGCGAAAGGATAAAGTTTTATCCATTTCCCCCCCCGCGCCCTGCTTTTGGTTAACCACTCGTTTGCCAATTTTGTGGGATGCTGGCTGCGCTGGGCGATAAGGCCCAGAGGCAACCAGAATGGTGCAAGATGGGTATGGAAAACAACAAAGATCAATTTGTGCGCGCGACGATGCGCCATTTTGCCTTTTACCGCAGCACCATGCCTGAAAGCGTGGGGCAAGGCGTGCCCTTTCCCGATGATTGGTTCGATTTGCCCCCCGACGTGCTGGCCGATTACGGCGCAGTGTTTTTTCTAACAGCCCTGACCCGATATCATCGCCGCCGTTCGCTAGAAGAAGTGTTTGTAACGATGGAACCCGCCCTGCGGCTGGGGCAGTATAAGATATTTCAATCAGGCGGCTATCCGCGCGCATTTGTCACTTGGGCAGGGCTTGCGCCTGATGTCGAAAAGAAATTCTCGGTCGACCATATCGGGCTAGAGCCGCATGAATGGAATTCGGGCACATCGACATGGCTTGTCGATTTGATCGCGCCTTTTGGACAGATTGACCAGATTGTCGCCTTGCTGGGCAAAAATCACCAGACCAACCGGGTGCGAACGCTGCATCACAATGCCGATGGCTCGCGCTATCGTGTGGTGGAATGGGCCCGCGCCCGCGTGGAAGACCCCTATTGTGTCCGCAGTTTTGGGCACGGGCAATTTCGGGACATCTTGAAACAAGAGGCAGCGGTGCAAAATGGGTAGCCCGACAATTTCTGGCCCAACAACTGGCACAGTGCAGCAAGGCACAAATTTCATTTTGAACGGCACCTATACCGAAACAACAAACACTGTCACCGCCCAAACGTGGTCGATCTCGGTTCAGGGCACCTACGGCGTTGCCACCATTAACCAAAGCGGGCAGTTGACCTATGATCTGAATGATCAGCACCCCGTGTTAAAGGCGCTGGATCCGGGCCAGACAACAACCGACACCTTCCAAGTCTTTGTGAGTGATTTATATGGAACAGCAGCAATGAACGTGACAATCACCATTCAGGGCAACTTTTGCTTTGCCGCAGGCACGCGCATTCGCACGGCAGATGGGATGCGGGCGATTGAAACTATAAAGGCGGGCGATTTGGTGGAAACGCTGGATCATGGGTTGCAGCCCGTGCGCTGGGTGGGGCGGCAGTTCCATTCGGCGCAGGTCTTGCAACTTGCGCCGAAACTGCGCGGTATCGTTATTGGGCGCGGCGCCTTGGGCCACGGGCTTCCCAGCGCCGATGTCTGTGTGTCACGTCATCACCGTATTATGCTGCGGTCCGATTTGGCGCAGCGTCTGTTCGGCACAGATGAGGTGTTGATCGCTGCGCACCGTTTGATCGGCCTGCAAGGTGTGGCCAGCCGTGACTATGCAGGCGGGATCGACTACTGCCATTTGCTGTTTGATAACCACGAATTGCTGATGGTCGAAGGTTTGCCCAGCGAGACGCTGTTTTTGGGCGCGCAGAACGAGATTGATTTTGCAGATAAGGCGATGCTGTGCGATGGCGCTTTGCCTGCCGAAGCGCTGGCGCGTTGCGCGAAATTGCCCGCGCGGCCCATTCCATCGCCCGACATCCAACGCAAAATCGTCGCGGATTTGCTGCGCGCAAAAGCCCGCGAGGCAGCCTAGCGCCCTGCCGAAACTCTGCGGTGCCGAAACTCTGCCATGCCGAAACTTTGCGATGCCGATGCGCGATCAGGGGCGCATGATGCCGCGCAGCGACCTGACTTCGCCCGCGCCGCGCGACACGCGATATTGCGCGCACCGCCCTTCACGGTGCGGCGTTGAAATGCGGCGTATGGGTTTAGACCAGGCAATTATCCGCTCTTTAGGCGACCAAGACAGGTTTTCTGCCGCACAAACCAGGTTTTTCGCCGCCCAAGACACGCAGGCAAATGACACCGATGGCTTTCGAAAATGCGGCGCCACTGTTGCGGGCCAATTTTCTTTGACTGCGAAAAGGTGACTGCGAAAATGACTGCGAAAATGACTGCGCGATAAAGACTGCGCGAAAATCGCCAGAGGGACGTAAAGATTTATAGGCGCGACGGCGGTTGCCTTTAAGCCTGACCATAAAGCGCACCGTCCAATGGGCGCGCCATGTCACATCAGCTTTCCCGCCTTCTGGCAGTGGATGCCCAACCTGGCAACGCTTCGCGCCCCGCTGGCGCAATCGATCGCGAAGAGTAATCTCGGATAAACGGCAAGGTCTGGCAGGAATAGACGGCAAAGTACTTGCAGGGTTACGCCGCCGTTTTGGGAAATCTTCCCAAGCAGTTCGCCTACGGCGTCAACCTCGCGCGCGGTTTGGTGGCGATATCGGCACTTGCAACACGCGCCCGCCCTGCAAGACAAAGGCGCGCGCTGGCGCAGATATGATCTGCGCCAACGGCTCCTGCGCGGCCATCATTCCACCTGTGTAATGGCCATAGGCTGGCAGGATCAACCGGTTTTGACCCAGCAAAAAGGCAGGCAAGTTTTGCCCCGCCAAACGCACTTTGGGGTGATAATGGCCAGAAATTTCGCCCACAAAATCATGGCGCGGCCCCGCTGCGATGTGGCGAAACACCAGCCCGTCCAATTTGAACTGGCCCAAATAAACCCCGCCCAAATCCAACGGGCCAGTATCATGGTTGCCTTCAATCCAAACCCATTGCCGCCCTGCTTGCAGCACGGTCAAGCGCATGCGGGCCGCCTCGCTTAGCCCAGCGCTGGCGGCCAGATCATCGAAACTGTCCCCCAAACAAACCACCATTGCAGGTGTGTGGGTGGAAATATCCGCCTCTAATTTTGACAGGGTTTCCGCCACCTCATAGGGCGGCAAAAGCGCGCCCGCGCGGCGCGCCATGCGTTCAGATTTGCCCAAATGCAGATCAGACACGCAGAGCAGGCGCTGCGCCCGCCACCACAAAGCGCCCGATGGCAGGGCCGTCAGCGCGGCGGTGTGAAACGAGAACTCCATCAGTCCAGCCCCGCCGCACGCATCAGTGCGCGCGCCTCTGCTTCGGCCAATTCGTCGCGCGCTTGTCCTTTGATCGGCACCCGGCCGCGTTCCAATAACAGCGGCGCGGCAAAGGGGCTTGGGCGATCAAGGTGGATCAGATCAAACCGACCCTCCACCCGCACCAGCAAGTCGGCAATGCGGGAAAAATCGACAAGCCCGCGTTCGGCCTCGGCGCGGGTGATGGCCAGCAAAACATGGTTCGGGTCATATTTGCGCAACGTGTCATAGAGAATATCGCTGGAAAACGTCACCGCACGGCCTGATTTGCGCAGGCCTTGAATGTTGCGCGGGGTCAGGCCCGTGATCGTGGCGATGCTGCGAAACGCGCGCTTCATCACGGCGGTATCTGCCAGCCACTCTTCCAGCCCCGACCGCAGACGGTCTGCGTCCAGCAGCAGGGCGGGGTCGGTCATGGCGCGCAGGCCCCAGATCAGTGTGGCGTGATCGGCGGCTAAATATCCCAATGGGGCAAGGCCCGCTTCCTCCATCACTTTGGTAAGAAGCAGGCCAAGGGTTGCCTGCGCGTTCTGCCCAGCAAATCCGTAGAGGGCGTGGAAAATCTGCCCCTCATGGGGGAAACACTCGATCAGCAAGGTCTCAAGGCTGGGCAATTTTGAGATTTCTGATTGGTGCAAAACCCAATCGCGCGCAACATGGGGCAGGGGGGCGGGGGCTGCGATCAGCCCCGCCACGCGGCGCGCCAGTTGCAAGGACGAGGCAAATTTGCCGCCCCCATAGACAGGCACACGCGGCGTGCGGGCATGTGACCGCGCGACCAAAACCGCCTTTTCATCCAGACTGTCAAAGCGCACGATTTGCCCGCCAATCAGGAACGTATCGCCCGCGCGCAGACTGGCGGCAAAGCTTTCCTCGACCTCGCCCAGACCAGCGCCGCCTTTCAGACGGACGGGAATGCGCGGCGTGTCGGTGATGGTGCCAAGGTTTTGGCGGATCAGGCTGGCACTGCGCGGATCGCGCAAGCCCCACAATGTGCCGCGCAGCATCAGGCGCTGCCACTGGTCATAGGCGCGCAGGGCATAGCCGCCTGTGGCGACGAAATCTAAGGCTTGGTCAAACGCGGCGCGGGTTAGGCCAGAATAGGGGCCCGCGCGGGTGACTTCCGCGTAAATTGCATCTGCGGCAAAAGGCGCGGCGCAGGCGCAGATCTGGATATGCTGGCACAGCACATCAAGGCTGCCTGCGGGCTGCGCCGCGCCGTCCAAATCGCCCGCGCCTGCGGCCTGAAGGGCGGCGGCACATTCGATAATCTCGAAGCGGTTGGCAGGCACAAGGCGCGCTTTGGACGGGGCGTCATAGCGGTGATTGGCGCGGCCGATGCGCTGCACCAGCCGCTTGACGCTGCGCGGCGCGCCGACCTGAATAACCAGATCAACCGCGCCCCAATCAAGCCCAAGGTCAAGGCTGCCTGTGCAGACCACAGCGCGCAGACTGCCCTGCGCCATCGCCGCCTCGACCCGCTGGCGCGCATCCAGCGCCAGGCTGCCGTGGTGGATGCCGATGGGCAGGTTATCTTCGTTTGCCAGCCAGAGTTTGTGAAAGAAAATCTCGGCTTGCGCGCGGGTGTTGTGGAAAATGAGCGTGGTTTGGTGGGCGGCGACTGCGTCCAAAATATCGGGAATGGCGTAATGCCCGCCGCCCCCTGCCCATGGGGGAGGGGACTGCGTTTCCAGCAGGGCGATATCGGGCGAAGGGCCTGCGGGGGCGATGATCAGCGCGCAGTCTGGATGCAGATACTGCGCCAGCGCATCGGGGTCATGCGTGGTCGCCGACAGGCCGACGCGGCGCATTTGGGGGGCAAGGCTTTGCAAACGGGACAGCAGCAGCATCAACTGATCGCCGCGCTTGCTTTCGGCAAGGGCGTGCAATTCGTCTACCACCACGCGCTGCAGGCCCGCAAAGATGCGGGGCGCGTCGGGATAAGACAGCATCAGCGCCAGACTTTCGGGCGTGGTCAGCAGAATGTGCGGCGGGCGCACCCGCTGGCGCGCGCGGATGTGGGATGGCGTGTCGCCCGTGCGGTCTTCGATCGTAATCGGCAGGTTTGCGCCAGAGACGGGGCTGCGCAGGTTGCGGGCGATATCGGCTGACAGGGCTTTCAGCGGCGAGATATAGAGGGTGTGCAGCCCGTCATAGCCGTGGGCCAGTTCGGCAAGGCTTGGCAAAAACCCCGCCATGGTTTTGCCGCCCCCCGTGGGCGCAATCAGCAGGGTGGCAGGGGCATCCGCCCGCGCCAGCATATCCAATTGATGCGGATGCAGCGCCCAGCCTTGGGCGGTGAACCAATGGGTTAGGGTGGGGGGCAGGGTCATAGGGGAAGAATAGGGCGGCGGGGCGGGATGGGAAAGGGGGGCTGCGCGATATGCGCGCCGTGGGGGCGCGTGTTGACAACCTGTGTGTGGGGGGGGGGGGTAGCGTTTCGCGGTAAACCTGTTGAGGCGTTTCAATAAGTTTGACAGTGGCGTGAAAAAAGTGTCAATAAAATCAAATGCTTGTAAATCCGCGTTTCAATTAAGTCTGACAGTAAACAACAAATAACGGCGGAATTTGGGGGCAGTTGCATGTTGTGCAAAGTCTGCTGTCAAGAATTTATATAATGAAATCAATGATTAGAGTTTTGCCGAATTCGCCCTTTGACGTAAATCGGCAACCATTTAGTTGCCGATTGTCGCCTTTGAAAGCCCAGACACGCGCTCTTTAAGCAGCTCTAGTAGCCGATCCTTGCTTGCGGCGCGCCACAAAAGCAAAGCCTCTTTCGTCATACCAGAGGCCGCAAGTTCACGGGCTTTCTGCCCAGCCCGCAAACCTAAGTCCGCAGCCCATTCTTCGGGTGCAAGCCCAAGAACGCCGTTGCTATCAACTAAGGCAGTTTTGCCTTCAAGGTGATATTTGATCAAAGTTTCAATCAACAGCGCAACCACGTCATAAGCAGCCTTCTCGGCAAACATTTCCACGCTTTCGCCAGCGGCTTCATGCCCAAATACAAGCCAGTCTAAAGACACGCCCAAACCGCGCGAGAGCGCGCAAAGGGCATCTAGACCAGGCGCGCTTGCATTTGCACGAAGCATGTATTTTTCCAAGGATCGCTTCGGAATCCCCGTCCTTTCCGACATATCGGCGAGGGTTAGGTTGGTCTGATCACGCAAATTTCGCAGGCGTTGGGCCAAATCTTCCATCACTTTATCCTTGACTTAACCCAAATTTGGGTTTTAATACCCTAAAATATGGGGTTAAATTTGTGACCAAGGTAGCGCCTATTGATGCAAAATGCCATGATCTTCTTTCAGTGCGCGCAGGATTTATTGCGCAAGGCACGAGTTTTCACGCTTGGTGCATCGCGAACAAGGTTGATCACGCCAACGCCCGCAAGGCGCTAATTGGTAAACTGGACGGGCCAGCGGCAAAACGGATGGTAGTTCGGCTGAAAACAGCCGCAGGGGTGGAAGCTAAATGATCCTTGAAGTTAGAGACTTAAAGGGGCTGCCAAGCTTGCCAACCACAAATTTTGGTGTCCGTAAGTGGTTGGAAAGACATAAGGTTCCGCTGCAAACCATTGGTAACCGTTTCACCTTTGCCCTTGCCTCTTTACCCCCCGAAGTGCGCCGCGCCCTGCAAGAGCGGGCGATTTCCTTTGAGGGGTTAGACCAAGGCGAGCGTGACGAAGATGCGCATACCGAATTTGACAGCAAATCGCCCAAGATGCGCGCCAAGGCCGAGAGGTTGGCGCGGATCGCCTGCTTCATGATCGTGCGCCGCAACAAGGGCTGGACATACCGCGAAGTCTTCGCGGCAGTGCGCAAAGAATTTGGGCCACAAGGCACGTCTGAAAAGGGCCTGTATGTGATCCTAGGCAAGGTTAAAGGGGTTGCGCCTATCAACTTTGCGCCTGTTTTGATGGACAAATACCCCTGCCTAGGGCGGCCAAGAGTGGCCGATTGGGACGAGCCATTTTACTATGCCTTGAACAAGATATCGGATGCAGAAGCGCAGTGGCCTTTGGCGGCAGCGTATGACCGCCTAGTCGCAATCAAAGACGATATGGGTTGGTATTTGCCCGCCAGAAGCACCTTCTATTATCGCTGGAATCAATTGCCCAAAGCGATGCAGTTGACGGCGATACATGGCGAAAAGAAGGCGCAAGAGATGCTTCGCCAATCGACTTTGCGGGATCGTGACACCATCGCACCAATGCAGATTTGGTCACTGGACGGGCGCAAGTTGGATATTTGGGTAGAATGGGAAGGCGAGGTCATTAGACCCATTGAATTGCGCCTAATCGACGTGGCAACGGGCAAAATCCTTGCTTCGCGCCTTTGCAAGACCGAAAATTCCAATGAAACGGCCAAGCTGATTTTGGGGGCGGTGCGCCAATGGGGCATTCCCCACTTCATCTATACTGACAACAGCCGCGCCTTTTCGTCCAACTTGGTTGCAGGCGGGGCTGACTTCAAGTTTCGCGGCAAAAAGGATGAAACACCCACCTTTAAGCCGCCAAGCGTGACCAGCATTTTGGGCATAAACATGAAATTCGCCATGCCCGCGAATGGTCAAGCGAAGTTGGTTGAACGGTCTTTCGCCGAAACCGCCAAGCGCATTGATTGCGCCCCAGAATTTGCAGGTGCGCATGCGGGAAGCCGTATTGATGCGAAACCATCGGGCAAGATCAAGCCCGTGTCTATGGAAACTGTCCAAGCCGTCTTTGCCCGTGAATTTGCCCATCACAATGCGCGCAAGCGCAGCGGGGGCTACATTCGGGGTCGCAGCTTTGACGAAGCGTTCATTGAAGGGCTCAAGGTGATACGGGTGCGCCGTGCCAGTGAGCAACAGCTTTACCGTGCATCCCTGCAATACAGCCATGTATCTGTTACCAAAGAGGGGCGGGTCAAGGTCAATGGCTTTTTCTATGGCGGGCCAAGGACGCAAGAAGCCCTTTATCAGTTCTTTGATTTTCGCAAAAAGCAGGCGAAAGAAAAGATTTGGGTTGGTGTTAACCCCAGCGATTATTCGCAGCCCGCAGTTGCCTATGACAATTCAGGTCGCCCGATAGCGGACAATATCGAAATGATTGTGCGGGGTGACTACCTCTCGCAGGAAAGCGCCCGCGAAGCTGCACGGTTGGGCAAAGACATTCGCAAATCGACAAAGGCAGTGGGCGAGTTGCGCAAAAAGATCAGCGCAGCAAGGGAAAAAGAGGCAGACGCGGCCTATGCCCGCAATACGCCAGCGCCGCCCGTTATGCCTGCCACAACTGTTATTCAACCCCACTTCAACAGCCCGCTTCGGAATGGCAAAACCGCCGATTCCGACGAAGTTTTGAACGGGGATACACCCAATTTGACCGCTTTCGATAGGCTGCTTGCAAAGCACAAAGAGAAATACAGTCAATCGGCTTGAGGGCGGTTGCAACACCCTCAAGCCATTCACCGCAGGCAAAGCCTGCCCCTTGAACGGAGATGACAATGGCAGAATATTTGAAGCTTGCCAAGCCCGCAGAGCCTCGAGAGAGGCCACCCGCGTTTATCCAAACGCCAACGGCAGGCCATATACACCGATATCTAGATTTGATTGATGCGCTGGACGGGTCGCGCATTGCCATGATCTGTGGGCCATCTGGTATTGGCAAATCAGCAGCAGTGCAGAACTACAGCGCCAATAAAGACGGAATCAGGATTGTTTCATGTGCGGCGGGGGAGAGCGATCCAAAGTCTATCGCTGAAACTTTGGCAACCTACTTTCGGATCATAGACAGCCGCAACATGACCCTTGGACGGCGGCGCGAAGCGATCGTAAATGAAATTCTCTATTACAGGGTCGAAACGATTGTTTTCGACAATGCCCATCATCTTTCGGGCCTTGCTGTAAGCTGGATTTGCGAGGTTGCCCAACAAAGCGGGTGCAATATGGCCTTTGTCGGTAACACTGCCTTAGAAGCTGTATTCCTTGAAAATGAGCAGTTGGAAGGCACAGCGATCAAACTCGCCATAAGTGGTATCGACAAGGCTGATATTGCGGCCTTGGTTAAGGCGTATGGCTTGGATCGTGACGGCATACCTGCCCAACTTGATGCGATAGGTCACCAGAACGGGCATTTGCGCAAGGTCTTGGCAGTTATCAAGTTTGCCGAAGAAGGCTCCGCCAATGGCGAACCATCACTTGACGACATCGTTGGTGCGATCAAGCACCTTGGCTTCAAAAAAGGGGTAAAATAATGGCAACGCATATCAACACCAGCACGGCAAGCACGTTCTTTGACCTTTTGAACCTTGTGGAAGGTCGCCTGAAAGAGTTGCAGCAAAACTTCCAGACTGCCTATGACATTATCAAAGAGGACTTCGGGCAGACTGACAGCGTCACCTATACCAGAATGCACGTCACCCTTGGCGATTTGGGTGATTTTATCGGCCATTTGGAATATCTGCGAGACGCGCGCAATTCGGCGGATGATGTGACGATCAGCGTTCCTGCCGATCTGGCCAGCCGCGCGAGTGATACGGCGGAATTGGTGCAATCGGCCCTTGAGGATACTGCCAGTATTCTGGACGGCTTGGAAAATATGATCATTGGCGGGCATGTGAATGGCGATGATCACTTTGTCCTATCGGCTTTGCGATTGACCAGCCGCGCCTTGAAGGACTTTTCCGAGCGAGAGGCGGCGACAACGTGCCATGTGGCCAGCCTCATTCGGCAAGAGAATGGCGCGCGGGCTATGGCCAAACTGGCAAAGGCGGCGTGATCATGGCCCTTTCCAAATCGCAAATCGCAATTCTGCATGTGGCCAAGAAACAGCTTGCCATTGATGATGATACCTATCGCACCATCTTGGTTAAATTGACGGGCGAGGTCACGTCCAAGGAAATTGACCGCGCGGGCTTTGAAACCGTCATGGGTTATTTTGAATACTTAGGCTTTCGCCCGATGGATAGCCAAGCCCCGCGCTATGGCAATCGGGCGGGCTTTGCCAGCTTTGCCCAGTTGGAATTGATCCGCCAGCTTTGGCGCGAAATTCACCGCGAAAGCGAAGTGAACGAAGAAGCCTTGGTAGGTTGGCTTTTGAAATATCAAAAGGTATCGGCCATGCGCTTTATCACCTCCGCCATGGCCCCCAAGATTATCACCGCGCTAAAGGGCTGGAAGGCGCGGGAGAGGTCAAAGGCGGCGTGATCGCGCGGCCAAGGCCAAGGGCCAAAGCTACAGGATAGGGCGGCGTGTAACAGCGCCGCCCTATCTATTTTTGAAACACCCCCGAAATTTGCCCCAGAACCGCCCTTTGGCCCCGTTTGGCCCCCACGGGGCGCGGCGCGGGCCAGACCCGTTTAATTTGCCCGCTTTTGCGTTTAATTTTGCAATTCCGCCCGCGCCCTGCCATGCGCCTTGACCAAACCGCCCCAAAAGTGCCAGTTTGCCCCCATGCGGCGCGGCCACGGCCCCGCAATCGGTTAGACCAGGTGCAACGGAATTTTCTTCCCTTGCACCGCCCGCCAAAGCCCCAACCATCGACCCCTTACACGCGCCCGCGCGTTTATCCGCACAACGTTGTAGGTGCTTCGCTATTTCCCGCAATGTTACACCCTTTCTCATATCTGAGGCATCCCCCGCCAAAATCTGAAAAAGGACACGTCATGCTGATAAACGCACAAAACCTTGAACTGGCCTTCAAAGGCTTCAAGACGCTTTTCACCGAAGCCTATATGGCAGCGCCAGCGCAGGCCGAGAAAATCTTTATGCGCGTTCCCAGTGCCAGCGCCGATGAAACCTATGGTTGGCTTGGCGCGTTCCCCAATATGCGCGAATGGATTGGCCCGCGCGTGATCAACAATTTGACCAGCCAAACCTTCACAATCAAAAACCGCAAGTTTGAAGCTACGGTTGGCATTCCGCGCGATAATATTTCCGATGATAAATTGGGCCTGTTTAAGCCCGTCTTTCAAGAGATGGGCCAAACCTCCAAGCGTCACCCAGACGAATTGATCTTTGCGCTTTTGGCGGCGGGCTTTAACACCACCTGCTATGACGGCCAAAACTTCTTTGACACGGATCACCCCGTCACCGATGCCAGCGGCGCTGATATTCAAATCAGCAACATGCAATCAGGCAGCGGCCCCGCATGGTATCTTTTGGATACATCGCGCGCCATTCGCCCGATGATCTGGCAAGAGCGCGAAGGCTATGACTTCACCGCAATGACAGATGCGGCAAATCCGCAAGTCTTTTTGTATGACGAATATCTTTATGGCATTCGCGCGCGCGTGAATGCGGGCTTTGGCCTGTGGCAATTGGCTTTCGGGTCAAAGGCGGAATTGAACGAGGAAAACTATGCCTTGGCGCGCGCGGCCATGATGGCGTTCAAATCCGATGGCGGGCGGCTTTTGGGCGTGACCCCGACAACCCTTGTCGTGCCACCTTCCTTGGAAAGCAAAGCCTTGGCATTGCTGAACACCGAACACAAAGACGGCGGCGGCAGCAACCCTTGGAAGGGCACGGCGGAAACCATCGTCACGCCTTATCTGGCCTAACCGCCATGGACGGGTTTTTGACAGCAACCTTGGGCAGCGAGTTGCCAGCGGCGGGCGCGCCCGAATGGGTTCACCTGATCCCCAGCGGGCATGTGCAAACCCGCCTTGGCCCGCCCTTTCGGATGGATAATCCCGATATCGTTCTGCAAATGTTTGCCGCGCGCGGCATTGATCTGCCCATCGACTATGAACACCAAAACGACAAGCCCGAAGCCAAGCTGAAAGGCCCCGTGCCAGCGGCGGGCTGGATCAAGGAATTGCAGGCGCGCCCCAATGGTATCTGGGGGCGCGTTCTGTGGACGGCCACCGCAAGCGAGATGATCGCCGCCAAGGAATACCGCTATCTTAGCCCATCTGTCCTTTACGACAAAAACACCCGCGAAATCGTGGGCATTAAGGGCGCGGGCCTTGTCCACAATCCCAACCTATTTTTGACGGCCTTGGCCAGCGAGGAAACCGCGATGTTGCCCCAGAAAACACCCGATGCACCCGAAACCAAAGACAGCGGCCAAGGCTTGCTTGCCGCCATTGCCCGCCTGTTGAAACTGCCCGAAGGCAGCACGGAATCGGACGTGATGGATGCCTTGGCACAGCGCCTTACCGCCGCGCCTGATCCTGCTAAATTCGTGCCGATTGATGCCGTGCAAGATATGATGCGCGACCGCGCGGCCAAGATGGCCACCATGTCCGAAACCGATGTGCAGCGCAAAGTCGATCATGCCTGCAAAGAAGGTTACATCACCCACGGGATGCGCGATTGGGCCACCGCCCTTTGCACCGCCGATCCCGCTTCCTTTGACAGCTTCCTTGAAGGCGTGGGGCCAACCTTTGCCTATCTGTTCAAACCGCTTCCTGTCTTTGACAAGCACCCCGCCGCGCGCCCGTCTGTGGCGATGCAAAGCGAGAGCGAAGCCGAAGAGCTGCTGTGCAAACAACTGGGGCTTAAATCGGGGTCTTTGTCCACGCGCTAAGCCTTCCCGAAATTGGCGGAGTAGTTCACCGCCAATCGCCCCGATTTTAGCATGTCATTGGGGCAAATACGGCGCAAGGTGATCGTCTTGCGCCCCGCCTTTGGGGGTTTTGTGGAATTGACCCTAAGGCAAATGCGGCCCGCCTGATGTCCTGATAGGGCGGGCCGCTTCCCACTTTTGCGAGGTTGCCATGAACGATTTGCCGCCCAATTTGCCAGCTACGCCCATGCCGCGCCCGCCCGCACAAGTTTTGCCCTATTTCGAGACATTGGGCCTTGAATTGACCGTGACCTTCCTTTTGACCTTTGGCGGCGCTGATCTGTATTTGCCCACCGATCCCAAAGGCGGCAGCGAAGTGGAAAGCCTTATCGGCTCCAATAATCTAAAAGCCCTTGCCGCCCTATCGCGCGCGCCAAAATCCACCATGCAAAAGCGCGTGCCACTGGCCAAGCGATGGCTGGCCGAAGTGCTGCATTGGCAGGGCTATTCCAAAGCCGCCATTGCCCGAAAACTGCGCATTACCACTGTGAGCGTGGGCAGATATCTGGCCAAGGAATACGCCAATGCGTGGGAATGAAAGGTTGGGCGGTAGGGCCCCCCAGTCCGCTTGCGCGGAAACCCTACATAGCACTCCGATCCAAAGATCGTGTTACGGCCGGGAGAATTTTACCGTGTCACGCCCATCGAAAGAATAGCAGATGTTCACAATCGAAATCAAGGATGAAGCCGCCACCGCCGCCCTGATGCGCCTTTCCCGTGTGATGGATGATGCAGCCCCTGCCATGGGTGAAATCAGCGAAATGCTGCACGATTCGACTCGCGAGCGATATAAGCAAGGCATTGCGCCCGATGGCACCAAATGGGCACCAAAATCACCCGTTACTCTAGCGCGAAATCCCAAGTGGATTCGGCCTTTGTTCGCCGAAGGCAACATGCATGAAACCATTCACTCAGACTCGGGCAGCGACTTTGCAGAGGTATCACTGGCCGCAAAACAAGCCGCCATGATGCACTTCGGCGGCACTAAGGCGCGCTTCCCGCATTTATGGGGCGACATCCCCGCGCGCCCTATCCTTGGCCTATCAGACCAAGACGAAGTGAACATTTCGGATATAATTTCGGGACACATCGCCTTGGCGATGGCGGGGGGTAAATGAAACCCGCCCGCGCCGCGCATGTCTTGGTTAATGTGGCCCGCGCCCAAGCCCACCTTGCCGAAACCCTTGGCGATGAGGCAGCGGCGCAAGACCTGCTGAAATCCCTTTGCGCCAGCGCCTTAGCCTTGGTGGATTTTGTCGCAATCGACACGGCGGCCGCCAGCGCATACCTTGCCGAAAAGGGCTGGCCAGAGGCCCTATTTAAGGCCATTTCAATCGGCCTTAAAGACCCCCTTCAAGACGACTTAAAGGCAACCCATTTGCGCCAACACCGCAGAGGCAGGCCCGCCAAACTGGCCACCGATAGCGAACTTGCGGCCTTCATAACCGCCCGCTTTGCCAACCACACCTTCCCCGCCCTTGCCGCCGCCGTGCGCACCCACTTCCCCAAATCCCGCCGCGTCAGCCAGTCTTCAATCCACCGCTTTTGGCTGAAAACCAAAAGCCAATCCCCGCCAGAGTAACCCCGAACAATCGGCTGCAATCGGCAAATCCTAGCTTATCCCGATGAACAGCGGCCACTGTCAGACTTACTTGGCAGTAGTTGTAAGCATTAATTGAACACATCACCTGTTTTGGAGCCGTCTATGCCCGTTCACATGCCATCCCCGAAATCGCTTGCCCTTGCCATGACCCTTGCCATAACGCTGACCGCCGCGCTGACCAGCCCCAGCTTTGCTGTGGAAAATGAGGTGATCACCGCACCTGATGGCACAATTGAAATTGTGGTGAAAGACGGCATGAACTGCCACCGCCTGCAATGCTTTACCCTGAACCTGCAAAACGGCACGGCGCAATGGGCGGGCAGTGTGGTGATTGATCTGCCCGAAGGGATTGATTTGTCCAGCGGCAGGATGAGCGTGGACACCTTCCGCACCATCCTACGCGCGGCAAGGAATGCTCAGTCGGAAGGTGTGAGGAGTGGGAGTAATGCGCCAGCGGCGGGTGAGGGTAGCACATCCAATCGCCCGAATATTGGGGATGTGAATCCACTCACTGGTGAAGTCTGGAATGGGGATGACTGGGTTTGATTTGGCAGAGCAAGCTGTAGCTGTAGGGTGCGCGCTTACACGCAACGCTCCCTCTCCGCGACACCTTGAAGCTGACGCGTGACTTCACCCGCCCAAAACATCTAAACCAAATGCCGCCCCACATCCATGCGACTATGCAGAATGCGTAGCACGAGGATGCCCTGCTGCGTTTCGCGGTAATAGATCGCGTGCTTGGTGCATTCGCCGCGCCGCAGGCCGTTTTGGACAAAGCTGTAATCTGCGCCAAAGCTGGGGTTGCCCGCCAAGGTCGCCATTTTCTGCATCAGCGCAGCCGCATAGAGTTCTGCCTGCGCTGCGCCATATTCGGTTACTCCGTATAAGTAGATGTCGATCAAATCCCGCTCCGCTGCGCGGGAGAGATCAAGATTTGCCATCCAATAGGCCCTTTTGCCGCGCCTCTTCGCGGGCGGATTGCAGCACCTGAGCCGCCGATTTGTCGCTGACGCCGCTTGCCTCGGCCTGCGCGATCATCGCGCGCAAGTCGGCTATCGCAGTCTCGCGGCGGTCTTGATCGCGGCGCACCAAATCGCGGAAATATTCGCTGACATTGCCGTAGCGGCCCGCGCTGACCTGCGCTTCGACCCAGTCATTCATTTGGTCAGGCATGGAGATGGTAAGTCTGGACATTATCGCCTGCTTTCATATCTAATCATAACCTATCATCAAGTGCGCGATAATTCAACACTTGCCCGCCCCCGCCGCCTCGCATACCACTGCCATCATGCGGATATTATTCTTGGGCGATGTGATGGGGCGGTCTGGGCGTGATGGGGTGGCGGCAATGCTGCCCAGCCTTCGCGCCAATTGGGGCCTTGATTTTGTGGTGGTCAATGGCGAGAACGCCTCGAACGGGGCGGGGCTGACTGGCGATCATGCCCGCGCGCTGTTCGCGGCGGGGGCCGATTGCGTGACGCTGGGCGATCATGCGTTCGATCAAAAGGACATGTTGCAGACGATTGAGGCGGATCCGCGTATTCTGCGGCCGATCAATTTCTCCAAGGTCGCCCCTGGGCGGGGGGTAAAAATATTTGAGGCCACGCAAGGGCGCAAAGTTCTGGTCGCCCAAGTCCTTGGTCAAGTGTTCATGAAGCGCCCGTTTGACGATCCGTTTTCGGCCATTGAAACCGTGCTGAAAACCCACCGCCTTGGCGGGGGTGTGCAGGCGGCGGTTGTGGAAATCCATGCTGAGGCGACATCGGAAAAAATGGCGATGGGCCATTGGTGCGATGGGCAGGCGAGTTTGGTGGTGGGCACCCATACCCATGTGCCCACGGGGGATGCGGTGATTTTGCCCAAAGGCACGGCATACCAAACCGATGCGGGCATGTGCGGGGATTATGACAGCGTGATCGGCATGGAAAAGCTGGAACCGCTGCGCCGTTTCATCACGGGCATGGCATCGGCGCGGTTTGAACCTGCGGGGGGGCCTGCCACCTTGTCGGGGGTTTACGTGGAAACCGACGACAAAACGGGGTTGGCAACCAAAGTGTCGATGATCCGCCACGGCGGGCGGCTAAGCCAAGCTGCGCCATAAATGGGCCGCGCGCGCATGGTGGCCGTGCTGTTGGCTGTGGGCATCGGCTGGGGGTCAACGCAGTCTTTGGGCAAGATCGCAGCATCCTCGGGCCACCCGCCTTTGGGCATGGTATTTTGGCAATTGGTCGTCTGCACGGCGGTTTTGGGCGCGATAACAATGGCGCGCGGCAAAAGGATAGAGGCGAGCCCGCGCGCGCTGCAGTTTTACCTAGTGGTCGCGGTGTTGGGCACGATTGTGCCGGGGTTGACCTTTTACATCTCGGTCGCAAAACTGCCTGCGGGGATCATGTCGATTATCATTTCGACAGTGCCAATGATGGCCTTTCCCATCGGCCTGATGCTGCGCAGCGAGGTGTTCGCGTGGCGGCGGTTGGCGGGGTTGATGCTGGGCCTTGCGGGTGTGCTAATGATTGCGCTGCCTGATGCCAGCTTGCCCGACCCTGAAATGGCGGGTTTCCTGCCGCTGGCGCTGATTGGCCCGCTGTTTTATGCGCTAGAAGGCAGCTATGTGGCGCGGGTGGGCACAGCGGGGATGGACGCGGTGCAGGCGATGTTTGGGGCATCGCTGGCGGGGGCTATTTTGATTGCGCCTGTGATGCTGGCCACGGGGCAAGGATATATGATCACGCAGATCGGCCCGCCAGAGGCGGCGTTGATTGGCAGTTCGGCCCTGCACGCCCTGCTTTATGCTACGTTTGTCTGGCTGGCCGCCCGCGCGGGAGCGGTGTTTGCAACCCAAACGGGTTATATCGTGACGGCCTCGGGCATGATTTGGGCCGCGGTGATTTTGGGCGAGACATTTTCCCCCCTTGTCATTTTTGCGGTGGTAATTTTACTGGGCGGGATCGCATTGGTGCAGCCAAACACCGCCAGCGATACATAGACCCGTGCTGCATAGAAAGGCCAACCCATGTTCGGAATAGCCCTACCCCCAGACCTGCAGCCAATTGCGGCACTGGCCATTTTGGCGGTGATGTTCACGCTGTTCATCCGCGAAACCTTTCCCGTTGAGGTGACGGCCATTGCGGGCGCGGCGGTGATGTTGATCACGGGTATCCTGCCCGTCGGCGATGCGGTGGATACGCTGTCAAACTCGGCCCCTTGGACGATTGCCTTGATGTTTTTGCTGATGGGTGGGCTTGTGCGGACGGGCGCGGTGGAAATGGTGATTTCCGCTGCCGAAAGCCGCGTGGCGGACAGCCCGCGCGCCACAGTTGCGGTGCTGTTTGTGTTCATCGCCTTTGCCTCGGCTTTTATGAACAACACGCCCTTGGTCGCGGTGATGATCCCTGTGGTGATCCAGATCGCCAAAAAGCTGGGGATGTCACCGTCGAAATTTCTGATCCCCCTCAGCTATATGACAGTGCTGGGCGGGATGATGACGCTGATTGGCACATCGACCAATATTCTGGTCGACGGTGTGGCGCGCAAAGCGGGGCTTGAGGGGTTTTCGCTGTTTGAAATATGGCCTTTGGGTCTGGCGGTTACCATCGCGGGGGGGCTTTATCTGGGCCTGTTCGCGGGGCGTTTGCTGCCCGACCGCCAATCGATGAGCGCGCTTTTGGGCGACCGCAAAAAGATGAAATACTTCACCGAAGTGGCCCTGCCCGAAGGATCCCCCTTGATCGGGCAGCGGGTTTTGGACGTGGCGCAGTTCAAACGTTCGGGTGTGCGCCTGATTGACGTTTTGCGCGGGGATGCCAGTTTGCGGCGCAATCTGGCCCCTGTGGTGCTGGAAATGGGCGACCGTGTGGTGCTGCGCAGCGATATGTCGGAAATTTTGGGGATGCAGGAAAACAAAAACCTGCGCAGCGTGGAAAAGCTGTCGTCGGTTGCGACGGAAACCGTGGAAGTGCTGATTTCCAGCGGTTGCCGCATGATTGGGCGCACTTTGGGCGAAATGCGCCTGCGCCGCCGCTATGGGGTTTATGTTTTGGCCGCCCATCGGCGCAATCAGAACATCAGCAGCCTGGACGAGTTAGAGGTGCAAATCGGCGATACGCTGCTGCTGGAAGGCACGGTTGAAGATATTCAACGCCTTGCCACCGATATGGAGCTGGTCGATATTTCGCACCCCACGCAAAAGGCCTATCGCCGCGCCAAAGCGCCGATTGCGATAGCCGCTATGGCGGGGGTTGTCATTCTTTCGGGCTTTGATCTGGCCCCGATTATGGCGCTGGGGCTGATCGCTGTAGCGGCGATTTTCGTGCTGCGCTGCATCGATTCGGACGAGGCGTTTTCCTTTATTGATGGGCGCTTGCTGGCGATGATATTCGCGATGCTGGCTGTGGGCGCAGGGCTGGAAAATTCGGGCGCGGTGAACCTGATTGTCGATGCTGTTGCCCCTTATATGGCGCATATGTCGCCGTTTTTCTTGATCCTCAGCGTTTACCTGCTGGGCCTGATCCTGACAGAGTTTTTGTCAAACAACGCCGTGGCCGTGATTTATACCCCGATTGCGATTGAATTGGCCCAGACGCTGGGCCTTGATCCGCGCCCCTTTGTCGTGGCGGTGATGTTTTCGGCGACCTTGGCCTTTGCGACCCCTGTGGGATACCAAACCAATATGATGGTGTATGGGCCGGGCGGGTATAAATTTTCCGATTACCTGCGCGTGGGCCTGCCGCTGAATATCATCATCTGGCTAACCTGCTCGGCCCTTATCCCGATCATCTGGCCGATGTAGGGGGGCAAAATTGGTGCGGGGGTTGCGGCACCCCCAAGCCTTGGTGTAGGGAAGCCCATCACCAAAACGTAGGGGTTTCAGGTCATGGCAGGCCATTCCAAATGGGCGAATATCCAGCACCGCAAGGGCAAGCAGGATAAGCTGCGTTCCAAGATGTTTTCCAAGCTGGCAAAAGAAATTACCGTGGCCGCGAAAATGGGCGATCCTGACCCTGATAAGAACCCCCGTTTGCGCCTTGCCGTGAAGGCCGCAAAAGCGGTGTCGATGCCCAAAGACGTGATCGACCGCGCGATTAAGAAATCGGTCGCGGGGGACGCGGCGGATTACACCGAAATCCGCTATGAGGGCTATGGCGCGGGCGGCATTGCCATTATCGTCGAGGCGATGACCGATAACCTGAACCGCACCGCCAGCAATGTGCGCAGCTATTTTTCCAAAGGCGGCGGCAATATGGGGCAGACGGGGTCTGTGAGCCACGGGTTCGACCGCGTGGGCGAGATCACCTATCCTGCGTCGGCTGGCAGCGCGGATGATGTAATGATGGCCGCGCTGGATGCGGGCGCGGATGATGTGGAATCGGACGAGGATGGCCACTGGATTTATTGCAGCGTGGAAAACCTGAACACCGTGTCGGACGCGCTGGAGAAATCCTTGGGCGAGTCGAGCGAATCCAAGCTGATTTGGAAACCCCAAACCCGCACCGAGGTGGATTTGGACACCGCGCAAAAACTGATGCGGCTGATCGACATGCTGGAAGAAGACGACGATGTGCAGGATGTCACGCATAACTTCGACATTCCCGAAGATGTCGCGGCGCAGCTGGAATAGGGTTTGGGAACAGATGGTTACACAGGGCGGGGGCTTCCCCGCCCTTTTTCGTTTTGGGGCGGGTCAAAAACTTACAATTTTTGTCGGAATATGTTGACTCCGCCACTTTCCGACGGTATTGTTGACAGATACAGTCGGAATTCTGGCGGCCGCCCCGCGCGAGATATTGGTCAAATTGGCAATGCCAAGGGAGTCAAGTCCGCGCGGGATGGGACGTCAATACACCACCACCGCCCGAATGCTCTTGCCTTCGTGCATCAGATCGAACCCCTTGTTGATATCCTCCAGCGGCAGGATATGGGTGATTAGGCTGTCAATTTCGATCCGCCCGTCCATATACCAATCGACAATCTGGGGCACATCGGTGCGGCCGCGTGCGCCGCCAAAGGCCGTGCCTTTCCAGACGCGCCCCGTGACCAGTTGGAAGGGGCGGGTTTCGATCACTGCGCCTGCGGGGGCAACGCCGATGATGATGGATTGGCCCCAGCCGCGGTGTGTGCATTCCAGCGCGTCGCGCATGACTTTCACATTGCCCGTGCAGTCAAACGAATAATCCGCCCCGCCGATTTTATCGATGGGGGTTTTGGTCAGATCGACAATGGCCTGCACGACCGAGCCTTCGATTTCACGTGGGTTGATAAAATGGGTCATGCCGAACTTCTCGCCCCATTCCTTTTTGTCGTTGTTCAGATCCACGCCAATAATCATCCGCGCGCCGGCCATTTTCAGGCCCTGAATGACGTTCAGGCCAATGCCGCCCAAACCGAAGACCACCGCCGTTGCGTCATGTTCGACCTTAGCCGTGTTCAGCACCGCGCCGATGCCCGTGGTCACGCCGCAGCCGATATAGCAGATTTTGTCAAACGGGGCATCCTCGCGCACTTTGGCAAGGGCGATTTCGGGCACAACCGTGTGGTTGGCAAAGGTGGAACAGCCCATGTAGTGATAGATCGGCGTGCCATCCAGCATGGAAAAACGGGTGGTGCCATCGGGCATCAGGCCCTGCCCTTGGGTCGCGCGAATGGCGGTGCAAAGGTTGGTTTTGCGCGACAGGCAAGACGGGCATTCGCGGCATTCGGGGGTATACAGCGGGATCACGTGATCGCCCACCTTCAGCGATTTCACACCTGGCCCCACGGCGATGACCACGCCCGCGCCTTCGTGGCCCAGAATGGCGGGGAACAGCCCCTCGGGATCGGCGCCTGACAGGGTAAATTCATCGGTGTGGCAAATACCCGTCGCTTTAATTTCTACCAAAACCTCGCCTTCCTTTGGGTCGGCGAGGTTGACTTCCATCACAGTCAGTGGCTGTCCTGCAGCAAGGGCGACGGCGGCGCGCGTTCTCATGTAGATTCTCCCAAGGGTTGGAATTGGTATTGTTTTTTCGCAAGACTGGCGCAGGACGGCGGCAAAAGCAATGGGAGGCTTGGGCGCAGGTGGTGGTGATTTGCGCGGCACTGCTGGGCTGCGCGGGGGGCAAAGGCAGCGCCGATCGTGCGCCTTTGGCCCCGATGCGCGCGGCCGAACTTTTGGCCCGCGCCGCGCCCGCGCACTGTCATGCAGCGCAGTTGCAAAGGCTGGTTGGGCAGAATTTCGCGCGATTGGCACAGGAAAACTTGGGCGGCCCGCTGCGGGTGATCTGGCCCCATCAACCCGTGGCGATGGATCACAGCGCGGCGCGGCTGAACGCGGTTGTGCGCGAGGATGGCACGATAAAGCGGCTGTTTTGCGGATAGGATTTGGCGCGGCAGGGTCTGGATATCGCACGCAAATCAGAGCACAAAGGGCAAAAGGAAAGGTACAAGAATGCTTTACGCTGCAGGACACGGGTTTTTGGTTTCGGTCAGCCTTATCTTAGCGATTGGCGCGCAGAACGCCTTTGTGCTGCGCCAAGGCTTGCGGCGCGAATATGTCGGCGCAGTGGTCGCGGTTTGCGCGCTGTCAGATGCGCTGCTGATCGCGGTGGGCGTGGCGGGGTTTGGCGCGATGTCCGCTTTGATGCCCAGTTTGGGCGAGGTGATGCGCTGGGGCGGGGCGGCGTTTTTGGTGGCTTATGGCAGCAATCGATTTTTCGCGGCAGCGCGTGGCGGTGCGGCGCTGATGCCGCAAGAGGGGGCCAGCGCGCCGCTGCGGTCGGTGCTGATCACCTGCCTTGTGCTGACATGGGCCAACCCGCATGTGTATTTGGACACTGTGGCGCTGATCGGGTCGATTGCCGCGCAATATGATCCGCACCGACTGGGGTTTGGCATTGGCGCGGCTTGCGGCAGTTTGGTGTTTTTCGCGGCGCTGGGCTATGGCGCGCGGCTGCTGGCCCCAGTGTTCCGCCAGCCCCGCGCTTGGGTGGTGCTGGAAGTCGTGGTTGGCGTGGTGATGTGGGCCATTGCGTTCAGCTTGGTTATGGGCGGATGAAGCTGACCGACTTAGGCCAGCCGAAATGGGGCATCTTGTGGATGCTGGGCTCGGGCCTGTTTTTTGTAGTGCAAAACGGGATTGTGCGGTATTTGGGCGATGATCTGCCCGCGCTGCAATCGGCCTTTATCCGATTTGTCTGGGGTATCATTTTGCTGGCGCATCTGCTGCCAAAGCTGCGCGCGAACCTGCCCCGCGCGGCGGTGGGGCTGCTGGTATGGCGCGGGGTGTTTCACGCGCTGGCGGTTGTTTTGTGGTTTTACGCCATTGTGCGCATTCCTTTGGCGCAAGTCACCGCGATTGGCTATTTGAACCCCGTTTTGATGCTGGTGGCCGCAGGGCTGCTGTTGGGCGAGACGATGCGTTTGCGCCGCGTGATGGCCATTGTGGTGGCGCTGGCGGGGGCGCTGATTGTGCTGCGTCCGGGGTTTCAAACCCTGACAGATGGGCACTTTGCCCAAATCGGCGCAGCGATGGCGTTTTGCGGCAGTTATCTTTTGGCCAAACGCCTGAGCGCAAGCGTCGATGCGGGGGTGATCGTGGCGATGATGTCGCTGGTGGTCGCGGTATTGCTGGCGCCGCTGGCCTGGGCGGTTTGGCAACCTGTGACGCTCGCGCAGGTTTTGTGGCTGGGCGGGGTCGCGGTGGCGGCCACGGCAGGGCATTACGCGATGACCCGCGCCTTTCGCGCAGCCCCATTGGCCGTGACCCAGCCCGTCACCTTTTTGCAATTGGTTTGGGCAAGTATCCTTGGCGCAGCTTTGTTTGGCGAGGCGATTGACGGGTATGTTCTGGCAGGCGGGGCGGTGATTATCGGGGCGATTTCCTGGCTGGCATGGCGCGAGCATTTGGATGCCAACGCCTTGAAACTAGACGCATAGGGGCAGCGCGCGCTGGTGTGAGCGGGCTTTAACGGGTTTTGCCTAGGGTGTTGCTATAGCGATTTCGCCAAGGAAACCCCCATGCCCGATACAACGCCCGTCTTGCAGCTTCCGTATATTCTGCCTTCGCCGGCGCAAAAACATGTCACCCATAACGAGGCGATCCGCCTTTTGGATGTGATTGTGCAACTGTCGGTGACAGCGCGCAATCTGTCCACGCCGCCTGCCAGCCCCGCGCATGGCGATCGTTATATTGTGGCGGCAGGGGCCAACGGCGACTGGCTGGGCAAGGCCGGCCAGATTGCGCTTTATGAAAACGGCGCCTGGCAATTCTTTGTGCCAAAGTCGGGCTGGACTGCGTGGATTGTGTCGGAACTGGTGCTTGCCAGCTACACGGGGGCCGCTTGGGTTAGCCAAGCGGATGGGCCGTTTAACGTGGGCCAATTGGGCATTTCCGCCACGCCCGACAGCACCAATCGGCTGTCGGTATCCTCGCCAGCCACCTTGCTGAACCACGCTGGCGCAGGGCACCAGTTAAAGCTGAACAAAGCCAACGCAGGCGATACAGCAAGCCTGTTGTTTCAGACGGGCTTTTCGGGCCGCGCCGAAATGGGCACAGCGGGCAGCGATGATTTTGCCATCAAGGTCAGCGCTGATGGCAGCACTTTTGTAACGGGTCTGTCGATATCGGCTGCCACGGGGCAAGTCACTTTGCCTGCCGCTGCGCGGCTTGGGGGGCAGGCGAGCGATCCTGCCGTGCTGGCGGATGGGATGATCTGGCTGAACAGCACCACGGGCGAGGTAAAGCTGCGCAGTGGGGGCGCAACGATTGTGCTGGCCAGCGGCGCATTGGGCGTGACAGATGGCGACAAGGGCGACATCACGGTCAGCGCGGGCGGCACCGCGTGGGTGATTGACGCGGGCGTTGTTGACAACGGCAAATTGGCCAATATGCCAGGCGCAACCTTTAAGGCGCGGCTGAGCGCGGGTGCGGGCGCCCCCGAAGATCTGACCCCCGCCGATGCGGCCAGCCTGTTGCCTGTCGTCACCTCTGGGGCAAAAGGTCTTGCGCCTGCGTCTGGCGGCGGCACGGCGAATTTCCTGCGTGCTGATGGAACATGGGCCGCGCCCGCTGGTGGTGGGGGAACTTTGCCCGGTTTGGGCATTACGGCCACGGCAGAAGAAATTAACCGCATCGCCGACCGCGCAACACCGCCCTCGGGCTGGTTCACCGTTGGCGATCCAGACTGGAACCGCGCGCGGTCGGCCAGTGATGTGAATGACACGGCGCTTTGGCCTGCATCGCAAACATCCAACGGCGTCACATCGACAATCACTGTGCGCGGCAGGCTTTCCGATGGAACGCCCTATGTCGATGTGACCTTGGCAGGAACGACCGTTGGAACGTCCTCGGGCGGCACCATTGGGGTTGGATATCTTTCAACCTCTGGGCGGTTCGCTGCGGCGGCGGGGAATTACATTTTTTCAGTGGTTGTACAAAAACTAACAGGTTCGGCCAGCGGCACGGGTCTGCGCGCAAGTATTCTTGAAGAAACCGCGCCATCGACGCTGATAGGTCAAACCAACGGAACCGCAACAAACTCTACTACGGCGACAACGCTAATTGCGGCGCGGGCCTTTACCACTGGCAACCAAGGGCGCGTCCTTATTCAGTGGATCTATCCATCGGGCGCAGTATTGAATGAGACGTTCCGAATTTACGGGCTGCAGGCCGAAATCGGCACCGCGCGCACGAACGGCCAGTTTCGAGAGGTCAGCGGAGCGGATGCGCGCACGCTTTTGGGGGTCACGCCCATCGCTACCTTGGCCAATGGAACAACGGGCCAAATGGCGCGCATGGGCACGGCCGCACCCGAATGGGGCGCTGCTGTTTTGCTGGGCACGCAAGTCAGCGCCAGTGGCACTTTGGTTGAATTCACAGGTATTCCAAGCTGGGTAAACCGGGTCATGATGATGGTTGACGGTCTTTCAACCACAGGAACCTCGGTGCCGATTGTCCAACTGGGCACGTCAACGGCCATTGAAACGACGGGCTACAGCTGCGCGACGCAGGTGGTGCAAGCGGGCACGGGCGCAGATGTGAACGGCTCGACCGCCGGCGTTCTTTTGACCACGACATCGTTCTATGGCGCGGCAGCATCCTATTGCGCCTATATATGTTTCACCCGCATGTCGGGGAACAAATGGTGTGTTTCAGGCACAACAAACCGTGTGGATGCCGTAGCCAGCGGTTCCATAAGTGGCATGAAACCCCTTGCAGGAGCGCTGACGCGGCTGCGTGTGACAACCGTTGGCGGCACGGATAGTTTTGATGCGGGCACAATCAATATTGCGTGGGAGTAACACAATGCAAAAGACCATGGTTGATTTGGAAACGGGGATTGTCACGCTGGTTGATTTGACACCCGAAGAAGTTGCGGCGCTTCCAGAGCCTAGCCCTGCGCCGCAAACACTGTCCCGCGAGGCGTTTTGTGTGGCTTTGGTGACGGTAGGGATTTTCACCGAAGCTGAGGCGACCGAGGCCGCTTTGGGCACCTGGCCACCCAAGTTTGAGCCTGCGCTGGCAGGCAAGTCTTTGGTCGAAAAACTAACGATCAAAACCCTTTGGCAAGGGGCAAAAACCGTGGCGCGAGATGCGCCCTTGCTGCGCGATTTGCTGGGGTTTTATGCAAAGGCGCACGGGCTAACCGAGGAGCAATCCAGCGCTTTGGGCGATAAGATATTTGCCTAAATCTCAATGACCGAGTTAAACCCACTTTACAGGAAACCACACAAACTGTTGCCATTTCATTGACAATGCCCCCCTCGCTTTCTACACCTTTCTCAACGATTTGAGGGCGGCATTATGAAGATTGCAATGATTGGCACAGGCTATGTCGGCCTTGTTTCGGGGGTGTGTTTTTCGGATTTTGGCCATGAAGTGGTCTGCGTGGACAAAGACCCTGCGAAAATTGCCAAATTGCAGGCGGGTGATGTGCCGATATTTGAGCCGGGGCTGCAACCGCTGATGGCCAAGAATGTGGCGGCGGGTCGGCTGAGCTTTAGTTTGGATTTGCCCAGTGCCGTTGCGGGGGCTGACGCGATCTTTATCGCCGTCGGCACCCCAACGCGGCGCGGCGATGGCCATGCCGATTTGACCTATGTGATGACCGCCGCGGCCGAAATTGGCGCGGCGCTGACGGGCTATGCGGTGATTGTGACCAAATCGACAGTTCCTGTGGGCACCAACCGCAAGGTTTTTGAGGCGGCGATGGCCGCCAATCCAACTGCGCAGTTGGACGTGGCCTCTAACCCCGAATTTTTGCGCGAAGGCGCGGCGATTGATGATTTTATGCGCCCTGACCGCGTGGTTGTGGGCGTTGAAACCGAACGCGCGAAAAAGGTGATGGCCGATGTCTACCGCCCGTTGTTTCTGCGCGAGTTTCCCGTGGTCTACACGGGCCTTGAAAGCGCCGAGATGATCAAATACGCCGCCAATGCCTTTTTGGCGGCCAAGATCACCTTTATCAACGAGATTGCGGCCCTGTGCGAACGGGTCGGGGCCGATGTGAAAGACGTGGCCAAAGGCATGGGCATGGATGGGCGCATTGGCAATAAGTTTTTGCACGCAGGCCCCGGCTATGGCGGCAGTTGTTTCCCCAAAGATACCAAAGCCTTAGCGCGCATTGGCCAAGAACATGCCGTGCCCATGCAAATCACCGAAACGGTGATCAAGGTGAACGAAGAAATCAAACGCCGTATGTTGGATAAGATCGTCGATCTGTGCGGCGGGCAGATGAACGGCAAAACCATCGCCGTGCTGGGCGTGACGTTCAAGCCCAACACCGATGACATGCGCGAAGCCCCCGCGCTAACAATCGTGCCCGCTTTGGTGGGCGCTGGGGCCAAGGTGCGGGTCTGCGATCCGCAAGGCCAGCACGAAGGCGAGGGGCTGCTGCCGGGCGTGAAATGGGTAGATACCCCTTATCAGGCGGCGCAGGGCGCGCATGTTGTGGTGCTGCTGACCGAATGGAACGAATTTCGCGCGATGGATTTGGGCAAGCTTGCCCGCAAGATGGACACGCCCCGCATGGCCGATTTGCGCAATGTCTACAGCCGCGACGAGGCGCTGGAGGCGGGATTTGAAACCTATATTTCCGTGGGACGCTGACGCGCGGCCCGCCTATAGCAAGTCATAGGTTGCACTGTTTATCACGATATCGATGTCCAAGACGGCGTTGTTTTGATTTTCGATCACCCACAACTCGCGCCCTGTGGGAATGTGCTTGACCACCCAAACAGGTTCTGTGGTGGCCCAAAGCCGTGCGCGCTGGGCGGCAGTGACGGAAAACTGCGACAGCGACGCGCCTGATCCTGTGTAAACCAGAACATCACCCGCGCTGGACGCATAGTCCAAAATCCAATCGGCCCCACCTGCGGCGCTGCCGTCATGCACAAAACTATCCCCGCTGCCACCGCCTGACAGCAGATCAACACCCGCGCCGCCTTCTAGCCAATCGGCCCCGCTGCCGCCTTCCAAAAGGTCTGCCCCCGCGCCGCCCACCAATGTATCGGCCCCCGTGCCGCCAAACAGGCAATCGTCACCTGCATTGCCATGAAGCGCGTTATTGTTGCTGTCGCCCACGATGTAATCGCCCAATTGCGAGCCAAAGATCACCTCGATCGAAGAAAACACATCGCCTGCGCCCCAGTCATAGCTGCCCGTTGTGGTGGTCATATTGATGATCTGCCCGCGCAACGCCCGTGCATAGCTGACGGTATCGGTGCCGTCCCCGCCATACATAATGTCGGCCCCTGCACCGCCTTCAAACCAGTCATTGCCCGCGCCGCCATACAGCGTGTCAGCGCCCGCGCGCCCGTCAAGGCTATCGTTGCCATCGCCGCCATCCAGCCAGTTTGCCGCGCTGTCCCCCGCCAAACTGTCGGCCCCTGCACTGCCGATAATGCCTTCAATCTCGACAAGGCTATCGCCAAAGGCATCGTTGGTGTTCAAGGTGTTATTGGCCAGATCCACCCGCACGGCAAGAACCGCGCTGGCATAGCTGGCAATGTCGGTGCCGCTGCCCCCTGTCAACGCATCGCGCCCACTTCCGCCGTCAAGTGTGTCATTGCCCGCATCGCCCCACAGTGCATCATCGCCTGCGCGCCCTTGGATCAGGTCATTGCCCGCGCCGCCTGCAAGACGGTTGTTTGCGCCATCGCCCGCCAAGGTATCCGCGCCCGCCGAGCCGATTATGCCTTCGATGGAGTCGTAACTGTCGCCCGCCGCCTCGCCATTGCTAAGGATTTGCGTTTCCAGATCAATGCGGATGCTACCTGCAAATTCATAGCTGGCCCAGTCGGTGCCTGCCCCGCCCCGCAGCGTATCGCTGCCCACGCCGCCAAGCAGCGTGTCATCGCCATCGCCGCCTTCCAACGTGTCGTTGCCCGCCTCGCCGCGCAACACATCGCGGCCAAGCCCGCCGATCAAATATTCGCCCACCGCTGCGCCGATCAGCGTATCGTCATAAGCGCCGCCAATGATGCCTTCCACTTCGCGCAGATCATCGCCCAGCGCAAAGCCCGCGTTTTGCGCGGCGCTGCCAAGGCTGGCGGTTAAGGCCGAGGTCGCCGCGCTATAATCCACCCAGTCAAAGCCCGCGCCGCCGATCAGCGTGTCGGCCCCCAGACCGCCGACCAGCGTGTCATTGCCCAGCCCGCCCGCGATGCTGTTGGCCGCGTCATTGCCGGCCAGAAAGTCGAAAAAGTCGCTGCCAATCAGCCCTTCGATGTCAAAATAACTATCGCCCGCAGCATCGCCTGTATTGCTGGCAGGGCTGGCAAGATTGGCGGTCACGGCGGCGCTGGCGCCCGCATAGCTGGCGATGTCAAACCCCGTTCCGCCTTCCAGCCGATCAGCACCTGCGCCGCCCTCTAGCGTGTCATTGCCTCCATTGCCTTGCAATGTATCGGCAGAGGGGTTGCCCAAGATGCTGTCATTGCCTGCGCCGCCAGGCAAAATTGGCGGCAGCGGCACACCGCCCACGGCCCCTGACATAGGCACGGAATATACCCACATGCCAAGTTGGCCCGTATTGCCTGTGGTGACGGGCAGCGCCAGTTGCGCCGCCTCGTCGCCCGAACCCGCTAGGGCCGAGACTGCCCCAGCTGCTGTGGTGCGCAGCCCGATGGTGGCGGGCGTCCCCCCCGTGCCACCCCAACCGCCCTGCAAATCGCCCGAAGTCCACGTGATGCTGTCATAGCGCATCACAACATCCATGCCCGCAGCGCCACGGTCAAAAAGCTGAAGCTGGAACGTGTTGGTCAGGCCTGCGTTGCGCCGATAAAACCCAACATCTTCCCAGGTGATCGTCACCACGTCATTGACCGCGTCGACATCCACCCAAATCGGGCCGCTTTCGGTGCCTTCGCCGTCAAGCCTTGTGTCGATATCGGCCATGAAGGCGGCAAAAAACGGTGTGGTCAGGCTGGCCGCCGCGGCGGGATAGCCCGCATTTGGGGCTGCGCCAAAGGTGATAAAACCATCGGTCGCCACATAAAGCGCATTGGCGGCATAGCTGACGCCCGCCAGCGTAAAGCCCGATGAAAACACCGCAGAGACGTCAATCGCAAAGCTGCCGTCATCGCTGCGGGCCAGCGCCGTTTCGCCAAAGCCCGCCGCCCCTCCAAGCCCGCTTTGGGCCTGCCCATTGCCTGAAATTACACCCATATGTCACCCGTTCACCCAAAGCCCAGACTGCGCCCAAAAGGTAAAGCCCATTTTAAGGCCGCCGCAGATGGGGGTATTTTGGCGGCACTTATCGCGGCAACTGGCGCGGTTTTTGCGGCCAATTTTCCGCCAATTTGCGCAGGATTTGCAGGGAATTTGCCGTGATTTGTGCCGATAAGTCGAGAGTTTGCCGCATTCTCGCCCCGCCGCAATCGCCCCGCCGCGCCAGACTGTTTCCAAAGGCGCACGAATGGGGACGTCATGCAGCTAAGCTATATCGGGTCTATGCTGGCAAGTTCGGTGGGGTTTGAGGATTTGTCCACCTCGCTGGCTACGGTGAATATGCAAGGCACGCTGCGGCTGATTTTTTCGGCCCGCGCGGGCAATCTTATGTCGTCGATGTCGCTGGGGGCATCGCCCGCCGCCAGTCCGCAAGGGGATATCGTGCTAAGCGCGCAATTTGGCCCCGATTTTGCATGGCAAAGCACCGCCAGCTTGCCGCGCCTGTTTAATCTGTCGGCGTTCAATGCGCCTTTGGTGATGAACACCGTTTTGGCCAATGGCACGCCGAATTGGTCGCAAAACGTTCTGACCCCTGCGGGCATGACGATTGACGATGCCAGCGCGGTGCAAGTGCTGGAATTTTCGGGCGGCGATTGGCTGGCGCTGGCGCAGCGTCAAAGCGCGGGAATGACGCTGTTTCGGCTGTCGGATGCCGGCGCGCTGACCACGCCCGTCGCCTTGGCCGATACCGCCAAAACCTATCTTTCAGGCGTGTCAGACACGGCCACCATCCAGCGCGGCGCGGATCAGGTGTTGCTGGCGATGTCAGCGCTGGAAAATGGCATTTCCAGCTATCGCATCACGGCGTCAGGGGCGGTGGAGTGGATTGACAGCTATGGCGCGCAAAATGGGCTGGCCGTTAGCGGGTTGTCGATGCTGCAAACCGTGCAAATCGGCGGCGTAGATTATGCCCTTCTTGCGGCGACAAACTCTTCGTCTTTGACGGTGCTGCGGGTCAATGCGATGGGGGTGTTTTTTGAAACCGATCATGTGTTCGATACACTGGACACCCGGTTCAAGAATATCGCCGCGTTTGACTGCTTTGTTGTGCAGGGGCGGCTGTTTGTGGCTGCAGCGGGGGCGGATTCGGGCCTGACGCTGTTCGAGATGCTGCCAGACGGAACCTTGTCGCATTTGCAAACCTTTGTGCTGGAAGGTGGGGTTGGCCTGACGGCGGTTGCGGCGATCAAAGCCGAAGTTATGGGATCTTCGGCGGGGATTTTCCTGATCGATTCGGGCGGCGACCAGATCCTGCGATTTGACCTTGCTTTGGGCAATTTGGGCGCGCGCATCACCGCCAGCGGCGGAACGGCCACGGGCACGGGCGCGGATGAGCGGCTTTTGGGCGGCAGTGGCGCTGACACGATCAATGCGGGCGGCGGCGATGATTTTCTGCACGATGGCGCAGGGGTTGATGTGCTGACAGGCGGGGCGGGGGCCGATGTTTTTGTGTTCGCGCGCGATGGGGCGGTTGACCGCATCACCGATTTTACCGATGGGGTTGATCGGATGGATGTTTCGACCTGGGGGCGCATCTATTCGGCGCAATCGCTGGTCATCACCTCGACTGCGGCGGGTGCCGAGGTGGTCTATGGTGACGAGCGCATCATCATCACCTCGTCAACGGGGACATCTTTGGCGGTTTCGGCGCTGACGGATGCCGATTTCATCTTTTAACCCCGCCCCATTCGCGCCTATTCTGGCACTATTTATTGGGGGTGATATGGCACAGCATATTTTGGTCACGGGCGGCGCGGGGTATATCGGCTCGCATGCGTGCAAAGCATTGGCGCAGGCGGGCTTTGTGCCCGTTGCCTTTGACAACTTTTCAACGGGCTGGCGCGAGGCGGTGAAATTTGGCCCCGCACATCAGGGCGATTTGATGGATCCTGCCAGCATCGCCGCAGCCTTTGCCCAGTATCGCCCCATCGCCGTGATGCATTTCGCGGCCCTGTCCTTGGTGGGCGAATCGATGAGCGATCCCGCAAAGTATTGGCGCATCAACGTCAATGGCGCGCTGAACCTGATCGAGGCGGCAGTGGCCGCGGGCTGTCTGAATTTTGTCTTTTCCAGCACCTGCGCCACCTATGGCGACCAAGATGGTGTGGTGCTGACCGAAGATACCCCGCAGCGCCCGATCAATTCCTATGGGGCCTCGAAACGCGCGATCGAGGAGATGCTGGCCAATTTTGGCGCGGCCTTTGGCCTGCAGCATGTGATCTTTCGCTATTTCAACGTGGCCGGGGCCGATCCTTTGGGCGAGGTGGGCGAACAACACCGCCCCGAAACCCATCTTATCCCGCTGATGCTGGATGCGATCGACGGTCGCCGCCCTGCCTTGACCATTTTTGGCGATGATTACGCCACGCCCGATGGCACCTGCCTGCGCGATTATGTGCATGTTTGCGATTTGGTCGATGCCCATGTTTTGGGGCTGAATTGGCTGCTTGATGGGCGCGGCAGCACGGCGTTCAACCTTGGCTCTGGCACAGGGTTTTCCGTGCGCGAGGTGATTGCCGCCGCCAGTGCCGTGACCAACCGCGAGGTGCCGACCGTGATGGGCGCGCGCCGTGCGGGCGATGCAACGGCGCTGGTTTCAGGCTCGCAGCGCGCGCGCGAGGTGCTGGGCTGGTCTCCCAAGCGGTCAAACTTGTCCGATATGATCCGCGACGCCCATGAATGGGGCAAAAAAGCGGGTTACAAGGCCTAAGCCCCGCCCCTAAAACAGCACGATCCATGCGGCCTTTAGCGCGGCAGCGTTCGTGATATTGGCGACCAAATAGCCCGCGTCGGCCCCAGTGCCATCGGCGTCGAAATACAATGCGCCCGCGCTTTGGACATAGATGAACTGCCCCGATGCCGCCGTTGCCGCACCCAGCGCGAATTCGCCCGCAGACAGCGCGCCCGTGCCCAGCGCCGACATGCCCATAAATTCGCTTGCGTCAAAGCGCAAACGGTCGGCCGCAAAGTCGGTGACGGTGTCAACATCACCTTGAATTTTGAAGACAAAACTATCCGTCCCAGACCCGCCTGCCAACTGGTCAAGGCCCAAGCCGCCGTCAATCATGTCATTGCCTGCGCCGCCGTTCAGCGTGTCATCCCCTGCGCCGCCCATGAGCGTATCGTTGCCGATGCCGCCTGTAACCACATTGGCCAGATCATTGCCCGACACTTTGCGCCCCGCGGTGCCCCACACGAACAGATGCTCGACGCTGACCTGCGCGGCGAGGGTGTAATCAACGGCGGCGTAAAGGCTATCATCGCCTTGGCCTGCCACCTCGACAATCACATCGCGGGCGCTGTCGACATAGTATCGGTCGTCGTCGAGGCCCCCTTGCAAACGGTCATTACCTGCGCCGCCGTCCAGCAGATCGTTGCCTGCGCCGCCCAGCAAGGTATCGTTGCCGATGCCGCCAAAAATGGAATTGGCCAACTCGTTCCCCGCCAGCCTGCGCCCAGACGAGCCAACCGCGAACACTTCTTCCACACTGACCCGCGCCGCCAGCGTGTAATCGACCGAGGCATAAAGCCTATCGTGGCCTTGGCCTGCCTCCTCGACAATCACATCGCGGGCGCTGTCAACATAGTATCGGTCGTCATCAAAGCCGCCTTGCAAACGGTCATTGCCTGCGCCGCCGTCCAGCGCGTCATTGCCTGCGCCGCCGATCAGCGTATCGTGACCAATGCCGCCCGTAACCGCATTGGCCAGATCATTGCCCGAGATTTTGCGCCCCGCCGTGCCCTGCACGAACAAATGCTCGACGCTGACCTGCGCCGCAAGGGTGTAATCAACGGCGGCATAAAGGCTATCGTTGCCTTGGCCTGCCACCTCGACAATCACATCGCGGGGGTTGTCGATATAGTAGCGGTCATCGTCCAGCCCGCCTTGCAAACGGTCAATTCCTGCGCCGCCGTCCAGCAAATCGTTGCCTGCGCCGCCCAAAAGCGTATCCGACGCCGACCCGCCATATAGCACATCGTCCCCAGCCCCCCCATCAAGGGTAGATCTGCCCGCTTGGTTAACCAGACGATCATCGCCGTCACCACCATAGCCCACAGAAATCCCGAAGGTTAGGCTAAGCGTGTCATTGCCAGCATCGCCGTAAAGTTTGTCGCCTCCGACGGCCTCAAGATAGTCATCGCCTGAACCACCATATAACGTGTCAAACTGCGCGCCGCCGTAAAGCGTATCGTTTCCGTCATCGCCATAAAGGGTGTCGTTATCAGTGCTGCCGCTGAGCAGATCATCCCCAGACCCACCGAACAACAGATCGTCAGCACCAGCGCCATAAAGTGTATCTCCACCATCCCCGCCATAGACCGTGTCATTCCCGACACCAGAGATAATTGCATCGTTACCACCAAGGCCCCAAATCTGATCGCGCCACATGGTGGCGGAAATCGTGTTGGCCGAAGAATTCCCTGTAATTTCAATGCCAAACACACCAACCGCAGAACTGTCTACAACGGCAATCAAATCTTCGACGTTGTCTGCCATGACGGTTGAGTGAACGACGATAACCTTATCATATCCACCGCCCGCCAATTCCGTTATCGCCGCCGCTCCACGCACGATGTAGGTATCGTCGCCGTCCCCACCAATGGCAGTGTCCGACCCAGCACCCAATATGAAAAGATCGTCGCCGCTTGTGCCAACCAAACTGTCGTCGCCTGCGCCACCAAATTGCAAATGATGCGAGGCGACAAGCGCAGGGATGGCATCGCGGTGCGATTGGATCGCAGCGGCAAGTTGTGGGTCGGCAATAAGGTTGTGCAATTGGTGAGGGTCTTGCAGTATGTTATAGAACTTTTCGCTTCCGTCCTCTTCGCGGATATAGCGGTAGGTTTCGGTGCGATACGAAATCCCGCCATACATCCAGGTCAAAGCGCCGTGGGCGTCGAAATCTGCAAGCCGCCCTTCCAAGAGAGGGACAAGTGATTGACTTTGCGTCGAAAAATTTGAAACGCCGCCAGCAAGCTCCATGATTGTGGCGTGAATGTCGGGTAGGCTTACGACGGTATCAATGACTAGCGGCACTGTCTGGCCAGGCGTGCGAATGATCAGCGGCGCGCGCGCGGCCTCTTCCCAAAGTGTGAACTTGTGCCATATTCCCCGATCACCCAAGTGATAGCCATGGTCTGACCACAGCACCACCGCCGTATCGTCTGCATGTGCGGATGCATCCAGCGCCGCAATCATTTGCCCAAACATGGCGTCCGCATAAGAGACCGAGGCAAGATAAGCATGGATTAGGTCTTGCCAAACGCCAGCGGTGACAACCTGTTTATGAAACGAACTGCCCGTCAGCGCGTAATAAAAATCGGCCTCATCATTTGGATCGCCAAAATAAGGGATCGGCAGCGTGGCGGGATCATAAAGATCAAAATACTCTTGCGGCACGATCCAGTCTGCATGCGGCCGATAGATGCCTGCGGCAATAACAAATGGCTCCGTCTGTTCTTCGCCCAGAACCTGCACAATTTGGGCTGCCAATTGGCTGTCTGACAAAACCAAATCGCCCGATGCGCCATAGGACACCTCGTTTATTTGCAATTCTTCGTCAACAACGCCATTTCGAAACCCATCTTGCCGCAAAATCACATCGGCAAAATCTTCCATATGTGGGTCATAAGCGCTGTGAAATACCTTTCCGCCCAGTGTGATATGGTATCCCATGTCGCGAAGTTCGGCAAAAAGAACTTGGTTGCTGGGCACAACATCAAACAAGTTTGTGGAATTTTCGACGATACCCGTTTCCCATGATCCGCGTCCCGTCAACACCGCCGAGCGACTGGGGTTGCACAGGGCAACTTCGGAAAATGCCGAGGTAAAGGTTGAGGCGGAGCTGGAAAAAAGATCGATATTGGGCGTTTTCACAACGTTTTTGAATTCAGGCCATGCGTTCAGAGAAAAAAAGTCGTCGATTGAAATCATTAAGAAATTTGTCAAAATGTGAACCTTTTGATTGATAGCAACGACGATCGCGCAAAACCTTGAACCATATTTTTATTAACACCATAAAGTTGAGTCAATTGCGTTGTTTGTCGTGTTGAGTTTGGATTTAGCTGCGTCCTTGCGTCCGTTTGCCAGCCACATGCCGCTTGACCCGCGCAGGCGGGCTTGCCAGATGGGAAATGACGGCGGACGCATTTGAAAGGTCGGGTATGCGCTGGGATTTAGATCAGACATCGCCTGCGATGGCCTATAAGCTGCTTGCGGCCACGGTGATGCCGCGCCCGATCGCTTGGGTGGTGACACAAGACGCGCAAGCGCGCGTTAATGCCGCGCCGTTTTCGTTTTTCAACCTGATGGGGGCCGCGCCGCCCACCGTTGCCTTGGGTATTCAATCGGGCCCTGCGGGTGGGTATAAAGATACTGCGCAGAATATTATGGATATGGGGGAATTTGTCATCAATCTGGTGCCCGAGGCGCTGGTGGCGCAGATGAACCTGACATCTATAGATGCGCCGCGCGGGGTGGATGAATTGGCGCTGGCGGGGCTGGAAATCGCGCCTTCGCAGCATATTGCCCCGCCGCGCATTGCCGCCAGCCCTGTTGCATTTGAATGTCGCACCCATACGCTGGTCACAACGGGGCCGCGCCAGATTGTGGTGATTGGCCTTGTGGTGGCGGTGCATGTTGACGACCGCTTTGTGCTTGACCCCGCGCGCGGCCATATCGACACGCCCGCGCTGGATTTGGTGGCGCGGTCTTATGGCACGGATTACGTGCGCAGCCGCGATACATTTCAACTGGCGCGCCCCAAATGGGATTTCGGGGTCTAAGCGCTGCCGCTGAGGATCATCTCGGCCACATTTTGCGCAATCATCATCGTTGCGGCATTGGTGTTGCCCGCAATCAGGCTGGGCATGATCGAGGCATCGACCACACGCAGCCCATCCACACCGCGCAGACGCGCCGCAGGGTCTACGACCGATGCCGCATCTGCCCCCATGCGGCAGGTGCCAACGGGGTGATAGATGGACTCGGCGCTCGCGCGGATATGGCTCATTAGCGCGTCATCGGATGTGGCGCGCGCAGGCGGCGCAACCTGGGCCGTGATGTGCTGGGCAAGGGCGGGGGCGGCCAAAATCCGCTGCCCCAGTTTTAACCCCGCCAGCAATACGGGCAGATCATCGGGATGCGATAGGTAATTGGCATCAATGATCGGCGCATCTTGCGCGCGCGCGCTGGCCAGCGTGATGCGACCTTTGCTTTTGGGCAAAAGATCGCAGATATGCAGCGTGATGCCATAGCCGAAACTGGTTTTGCGCCCATGATCGCGCAGCAAGGCGGGCAGAAAATGCAGTTGCAAATTCGGACGGGTGCGGCTGGGATCCGATGCGATAAACCCGCCAGCCTCGGCCACATTCGAGGTGAGCATCCCGCGCCGATGGCGGATAAATTGCGCGAGCGCCGCGATGCCGCGCGGCAATAGGGCAGGGGCTACGCCGATGGCCGTGCGCCCCTTGGTGCGGGCCAAAATGCCCACGTCCAAATGATCGGCCAGATTGCGGCCCACTTCGGGCGCGTCCTGTATCACCTCGATCCCGTGGCGGGTCAATTCCTTGCTGGGGCCAATGCCCGACAGCATCAGCATCTGCGGCGAGCCGATGGCCCCCGCCGACAAAATCACCTCGCCGCCAGCGCGCAGCATCAGATCGGTGGGCACGCGGCCAGCGCCTTGCGCCACACGCAAGCCCACGGCGCGGCGATCTTGCAGCAAAATGCGCTGGGCTAAGGCGCCTGTGATAATGTCCAAATTCGCCCGCCCGCGCGCAGGGTCGAGGAAGGCCCGCGCCGCGCTAAAGCGTTGCCCGCCCGATTGCGTCACCTGATAAAGGCCAACCCCCGCCTGATCGGCGCCGTTAAAATCGGGGTTCGCCCCATAGCCCGCCTGAACCCCCGCCTGCACAAAAGCGCGGCTAAGCGGGTTCGGGCTGCGCAGGTCATTCACCGCCAAATCGCCGCTTTGCCCGTGCAGCGCGCCGCCAAATGCGCCGTTGTTTTCCAGCTTTGCAAACAGCGCTGCCGCGCGATCCCAGCCCCACGCGCTGCCCGCCGCCGCCTGCCAGTTTGCGTAATCATCAGGGTGCCCGCGCATGTAAATCATCGCATTGACCGAACTTGACCCGCCCAAAACCCGCCCTCTGGGCCAATACAGGCGGCGGTTGTTCAACTGGGCTTGGGCTGCGGTTTCATAGCCCCAGTTGATCGATTTTGCCCGCGCCAGAAGGGCAAGGCCAAACGGCACATGGATCAGCGGGCTGGTATCGGGGGGGCCTGCCTCGATCAGGCAGACGCGGGTGTTTGGGTTCTGGCTAAGGCGGTTTGCCAAAACGCAGCCCGCCGATCCTGCCCCGATGATGATGTAATCATACATGTGCTACCCCAATATCCGTTTGACCAGATCAATCAATCGCCGCACCCGCGCCGTATAAGGCGGAAACAGCAGCACCAAAGGCGAGGCGATGTTGCGCAAAACCGCGCGCTGGTGGCTAAAGGCATCAAAACCCGCCTTGCCATGCGCCGCCCCCAACCCCGAACGCCCAACCCCGCCAAATGGCAACCCCGTATGGCTGAACTGCGCCATAGTCAGATTAACCCCCACGCTGCCCGAGGTGGTGGCCGCGATGATCTGGTCAATTTCGCTGCCATCGCGACCAAAGGCATAAATCGTCAGCGGTTTAGGGCGCGCATTGATGGTCGAAATAACCGCCGTCAAGTCCGTGTAGGGAATGATGGGCAGGATAGGGCCAAAGATTTCGTCGTCGCTGATCTGCATTTCGGGGGTGATCGCAGAGATCAATGTTGGGGGAATGGCACGACCCATTTCGCGCCCGCCTTGCACAATTTGCGCACCTTTTTGCAGGGCATCTTGCAGCAGATGCGATAGGCGGGCGGCGTGCTGATCGTTGACAATCCGCGCCAGATGCGGGCTGGTCACGCCGCTGCTATAGGCGGCGCTGATGCGCGCGCGCAGGGCGGCCAAAAAGGCGTCTTTCACCGTTTCATGCACAAACACATGGTCAGGCGCGATGCAGGTTTGCCCCGCATTGCCAAATTTACCAAAGGCAATCCACGCGGCGGCTTGGCCTATGTTGGCGCTGGGCGCGATGATGGTGGGCGACTTGCCGCCCAGTTCCAGCGTGACCGAGGCAAGATGCGCCGAGGCGGCCTGCATCACCACTTTGCCCACCTCGGGGCTGCCCGTGAAAAAGATGTGATCAAACGGCAAGGCCAGCAAAGATTGCGCCACGTCGCGCCCACCTTGTGCCACCCAGACGAGATCGGGCGCGAAGGTTTGCGCTGCGATGTCCGCAATCAAGGCCGATGTCGCGGGGGTCATTTCCGAGGGTTTCAAAATTGCCGCATTGCCCGCCGCCAGCGCCGAAACCAAAGGGCCAAAGCACAGGTTAAACGGATAGTTCCACGGCGCGATGATCAAACACGTGCCGCGCGGCTGCGCCTGCACCCGGGCCGAAGTGCCCAGCATCGCCAGCGAAGGCGCCACCCGCTGCGGGCGCATCCAAGCGCGCAGATGCCGCAGGCTGTGGCGAATTTCCTGCAGAACGGGCAGAATTTCGGTCAGCACAACTTCGCTGGAAGGCTTGCCAAAATCGGCGGCAAGGGCAGCGATGATATCGCCTTCGCGCGCGCGAATGGTGCGGGCCAGCCCCTGCAAGGCCGCGCGCCGCTGGGCATACCCAAAGGCTACGCGCCGCGCCGCATCGCCCGCCCGCATGGCGGCAAAGGCTGCGGCAATCTCCGCCTCGCTGGCGGTGCGCGGATTGGTCGAACCCTTGGCATCTGCGGCGATCATAGTTGCGGCTCCTGCGCGGGTGGTTGCCCGATAGTGATGGCGCAGCGCCCGCGGCGCAACAAGCAAAACGTAGCGTCAGGGCGCAGTGGCGCGGGTTTGAATTGATATGTGTCAAGGCCACGGCATTTAAACAAATGTATCCGCATAACTGCATGCAATCCAGGAGAGCGACATGACACGTCTGACAATGATCTTGTTTTCGATAGTTGGCACAACGCTGATGGGTATTGGCGTTGTGGTGGTGTTGTCTTTGGGGTGGACAACGGCGCAAAGCATCATCACCGCCGCCGCGATTGGCGCGGGGCTTGCTTTGCCTGTCAGCTATTTGGTGGCGCGGCAAATTTCCTAAGCGCGCCAGAAGCTGGGTTCTGGGCAGGCTATAGCGAAAACTTATGTCCTATGCTGCGCTTTTGAATTGGCGAACGCGCCCGTTCGGGCCATGAATTGTGGGCACATAGCGCGAGGATATTATGGCCGCATCGTCCCAACCCAACCCCACCGCCCTTGTCATTTCTGCCCATGCTGCCGATTTTGTTTGGCGCTGCGGCGGGGCGATTGCGCTGCATGCGGCGCAGGGGGTGAACGTGACCGTCGTTTGCCTGTCTTTTGGCGAGCGGGGCGAGTCTGCCAAGCTGTGGAAACAGGCGGGGATGACGCTGGAAAAGGTCAAGGATGCGCGGCGCGGCGAGGCGGAACGCGCGGCGCGCGCGCTGGGTGTGCATGATTTGATTTCGTTCGATCTGGGGGATTACCCACTAGAGATGACGCGCGAAGATAAGTTCTGCCTTGTCGATGTGATGCGCGCGGTGCAGCCCGATTTCATGCTGTCGCACAGCCAATATGACCCCTATAACAGCGATCATATGTATACAACGCAGGTCGTGTTAGAATGCCGCTCTACTGCGCAGGCTTGGGGGCATAATCCTGGCCAGAAAATCCTTGGCGCGCCGCAGCTTTACCTGTTCGAGCCGCACCAAACCGAACAGATGGGCTGGAAGCCTGACACGTTTTTGGACATCACCCCCGTTTGGGACAAAAAGCGCGCGGCGATTGAATGTATGGCAGGCCAAGAACATCTGTGGGAGTTTTACACCCGCGTCGCGCAAAACCGCGCCAACCATTTTCAGCGCAATTCGGGCGGGCAGGCGGGCGGGCGCGCCAGCCAATATGCCGAAGGGTTCCAATCGGTATTCCCGCGCACTGTAGACAGATTGTGAGGGTGGCATGAGCGATATCGCGCATCTGGGCCATGTTGAGGTTTACACCGACAAGTTCGAGGAAAGCCTTGATTTTTTCACCCGCGTTTATGGGTTGAAACTGTCGGCACTTGAAAGCGGTTGCGCCTATTTGCGGGCTTGGGATGACTACGAATTTGCCACGCTAAAGTTGACGCGCCACCATACAACGGGCCTCGGCCATATCGGCTATCGCGCCGCGAGTGCAAAGGCACTGGCGCGCCGCGTGGATGCCATCACCGCATCAGGCTATAAAACCCACGGCTGGGTCGATGGCGATGCCAGCCACGGGCGCGCCTTTCGCTTTGAAGACCCGTTTGGCCATGTGTTTGAGATTTATTGGGACACCCGCAAGGATAAGGGGCAGGGGGATGATGCCCCCGCGCTGAAAAACACGGCCACTGCCTTTACAGGCGCGGCCCCGCGCAGGATTGACCATTTGAACCTGCTGTCGTCCGACGTGGCCGCGTTTCGCCGCTTTATGGAAACCTGTCTTGGTAGCCGCGTGACGGAGATGATCCAGTTGGACAATGGCCGCATCGGCGGAGCTTGGTTTACTATTAACAACAAAACCTACGATCTGGCCTGTACCGAGGAACACGGGGGCGGCCATGCCCGCCTGCATCACATCACCTATGCCACCGACCAGCGCGAAGACATTCTGCGCGCCGCCGATATTTTTCTGCAAAACGGTGTGCATATCGAAACGGGCCCGCACAAACACGCCATTCAAGGCACGTTTTTCCTGTATGTTTGGGAACCCGCTGGCAACCGCGTCGAACTCGCCAATTCTGGCGCGCGGCTGATCCTTGATCCCGATTGGCAACCCGTGATCTGGACCGAAACCGAACGCAAAAAGGGGCAAGCTTGGGGCTTGAAAACCATCGAGAGTTTTCACACCCATGGCACCCCGCCCGTGCAAAAGGACTAGGCGATGCAAGTGCAATCCGATCTGGCCTATGGCCCCCATCCGCGCCAGTGCCTTGATTTTTATCCCGCCGCCCGTGGCGCGCCTTTGGTGATTTATATCCACGGCGGCGCGTTTATGATGGGGGATAAGGCCAATACCGAATGGGACGATATGACCAGCATCGCCGCGCTGCGGCACGGCGGCTTTGCTGTGGCCTCGCTGAATTACCGCTTTTCTGCCCATGCGATTTGGCCCGCGCAACTGGACGATCTGCGCGCCGCTGTTGCCTATCTGCGGGCGGGCGATTTTGGCTTTGATGCTGGGCGCATTGGATGTTTTGGCCCCTCGGCGGGCGGGCATCTGTCGCTGTGCTTGACGATGGCTTTGGCGGGCGATCCTGCCACCGTGCTGCAGGCCTGCGCGGCGTGGTTTCCCGTGGTGGATTTTCTGGAAATGGACAGCGATATCGAGGCTTCGGGTATAGCGCGCGAGTCCGCGCGCAATGACGCGCCCACCAGCCCCGAAAGTCTGCTGGTGGGCGCGCCCATCCGGCAGGTACCAGACAAGGCGCGCGCGGCATCGCCGCTCGCGCTGCTGGCCGCCCTGCCGCAGTCTGCCTCTCTGCCGCCGTTCTTTTTGCAACACGGTGCGCGCGACGCGCTGGTTGCCGCCAAGCAATCGCTGCGGATGCAGGCGGCTTTGCGGGCGCGCGGGGCGTCCTGCGCGCTGGAAATTCTGCCAGACGGCACGCATGGCGGCGGCACATTCGATGACCCCGCCACGATGGGGCGTATTGTCGCTTTCTTTCAATCGACTTTAGGGGCGTAACATGCCGCAGGTTATCAAAAACATCCCCCGCGCGCCGCAGTCGCTGATCGACGGTTTGGCGCGCGCAGGCGTCGCCACCGTGCACGAGGCGCAGGGCCGTCGCGGCTGCCTTGCTGCCTATATGCGCCCGATTTACGCAGGCGCGCAGGTGGCGGGCAGCGCCGTCACCATCTCTGCCCCGCCGGGCGATAACTGGATGCTGCATGTCGCCATCGAACAATTGCGCGCGGGCGATTTGTTGGTGCTGGCGCCAACCTCGCCCTGCGACAACGGCTATTTCGGTGATCTGCTGGCCACCTCTGCCATGGCGCGCGGCTGCCGTGGCCTGATCATTGACGCTGGGGTGCGCGATGTGCGCGATTTAACGGCGATGGGCTTTCCCGTGTGGTCGCGCGCGATCTCGGCGCAGGGCACGGTTAAGGAAACCTTGGGCGATGTGAATGTGCCGATTGTCTGCGCAGGGCAGGCGATCAATGCGGGCGATATCATTGTGGCCGATGATGATGGCGTGGTCGTGGTGCGCCTGTCCGATGCCGAGGCGGTGCTAGAGGCGGCAAACAAACGCCTTGCCGCAGAGGAGGCAAAACGCGAGAAGCTGGCGGCAGGGGTTCTGGGCCTCGACCTATACAATATGCGCCCCGCCCTTGCTGCCAAAGGGCTGAAATATGTCTGACGGCATCCCTTGCCTGTGGATGCGCGGCGGCACGTCAAAGGGCGCGTATTTTCTGGCGGCCGATTTGCCCAGCGATGCGGCCACTCGTGATGCGCTGCTTTTGCGCATCATGGGCAGCCCCGATCCGCGCCAGATCGACGGCATTGGCGGGGCGGATCCGCTGACAAGTAAGGTCGCGATCCTGTCCCCCTCGACCCGCCCAGATGCCGATGTGGATTATCTGTTTCTGCAGGTCTATGTGGATCAGGCGTTGGTGTCGGGTGCCCAAGGCTGCGGCAATATCCTTGCCGCCGTTGGCCCTGCTGCGATTGAACGCGGATTGGTGGCCGCCTTGGGCGAAGTGACCCCCGTGCGCATCCATATGGTCAACACAGGCGAGGTTGCGCGGGCCTTGGTGCAAACGCCAAACGGGCAGGTGCGCTATAGCGGCGATACAGCGATTGACGGCGTGCCGAACACCGCCGCCCCCGTGCGGCTGATGTTTGACACTATCGCAGGCAGCATGTGCGGCGCGCTGCTGCCAACGGGTCGGGCGCTTGACAGGATTGACGGGGTGGACTGCACGCTGATCGACAACGGCATGCCAATTGTGGTGATGCGCGCGCGCGATTTTGGCCTGACAGGATATGAGACGCGTGATCAGATCGAGGAGATGGGGGCGGTAAAATCCCGTATCGAGGCGATCCGCTTGTTGGCTGGCCCCTTGATGGGGCTTGGCGATGTGGCGGAAAAATCCGTGCCCAAAATGACGCTGGTCTCGCCCGCGCAAAACGGTGGGGCCATCACCACCCGCAGCTTTATCCCGCACCGCGTCCACGCCAGCATTGGCGTTTTTGCCGCGATTTCTGTGGCCACGGCCTGCCTGCAAAAGGGCAGCCCCGCCATCGAGTTTGCCAAACTTCCCCCAGATGGGCGCTTTGCAATAGAACACCCAACCGGCGCGGCCGAAGTGTTCCTAGACATCGCCACAAACGGTGAATTGCGCGGCGCGGGCACCATCCGCACAGCCCGCAAGCTGATGGATGGGCTGGTTTTCCCGCGCTAGGGTCTGCCGCCAATCCCCGTGAATTTATGTCTGGACGGCGGGGCAGTAGGGTGGTTTTCTGGCGCTATGCTGCGCCTTCCCTATGCCGTTTCGATCTGCACTATTCTTGCCGCCGCCGCGATCGAGTGGCTGAACGGCCGCGTGTTGATCTGCAAATGCGGCTATGTCAAACTATGGCACGGCGTGGTGTTTTCACCTGAAAATTCGCAGCATCTGACAGATTGGTATACGCCCTCGCATGTGCTGCACGGCATTTTGTTTTTCGCCGCCCTGTGGCCCTTTACGCGGCGGCTGAATTTCGGCTGGCGTTTGGCAACTGCCACCCTGATCGAGGCGATTTGGGAAGTTGTTGAAAATTCAAGCTTTATCATCGAACGCTATCGCGCGGTGACAATCTCGCTGGATTACTATGGCGATTCCGTGATCAATTCCATCAGCGATATGCTGGCGATGGCCTTGGGGTTTTATGCAGCATCGCGCCTGCCCGTTTGGGCCAGTGTTGCGGTGGTCATCGCCTTTGAAGCACTGACAATCTGGATCATCCGTGACGGTTTGGCGCTGAACATTCTGATGCTGCTGCACCCGCTGGACTGGGTGCGCGACTGGCAAGGCGCGCTGAGCCAATAGCGCCGCCATTGCCTAGCCGCGATGGGCGACGGACGCCTGATAGCGGGTCAAATCATCCAGCAAAGCTGCGCCCACGGGCATGTTGGCGCGGGCGCAAAACTCGGCCCAAACAGCGCCAAAGGGCAAGTCTTTCGCCTCCTCGGCCCAGATCAGGCGGGCGGTGAAATCCATCGCTTCTTCGGCGGCGATCAGTTGCGCGCGGGGCAAAAGCAGCGCGCGCAAAAGCGCCTTTTGCATATTGCGCGTGCCAATCACCCAAGCGGCCGTGCGCGAAATGGTGGCATCGAAAAAATCCAGCCCAATATGCGTGCGGCCAAGCAGTTCGGCAAAGACCAGTTCCTGCGCCATTGCCAAAAGATCGTCGTTCAAGGTGACCACATGGTCACTGTCCCAGCGCACAGGGCGCGAGACGTGCAGCAGAATTTCGCCCACAGATAGGGCGACAGACGACAGTTTATCGGCCACGCTTTCGGTGGGGTGGAAATGACCCATGTCCAGACACAGCGCGATGTTTTTGCGGATGGCATAGCCCAAATAAAACTCGTGGCTGCCCACGGTCATCGATTCCACACCAATGCCAAACAGTTTGGATTCCACCGCGTCGATCAGCTGCGCCTTTGGCAGGGGGGCTGCGAACATCGCATCCAAACTGTCTTGCAGCCGCCGCCGCGCGGCCATGCGCGCCACGGGCGTGTCTTTTGACCCATCAGGCACCCAAATGTTGTTCACCGCCGCGCTGCCCAAAGCTGCGCCCATTTGGGCGGCAATCTCGCGGCAGCGTTTGCCATGTTCGATCCAAAAATCGCGGATGCCTTGATTGGGGTGCGACAGGGTTAGGTTGTCGTCGGCCTTGGCATGGGCAAAGAATGTGGGGTTGAAATCCAGCCCCAAACCCTGCGATTTCGCCCAATCGACCCAAGGCGCAAAGTGGCGATATTCAATCGCATCGCGGTCTGGGGTTTCGGGCGTGTCCATGTAAAAGGCGTGCAGGTTCAGACGGTGCTTGCCGGGAATGCGGCCATAGGCAAATTCCAAGTCTGCGCGCAGCTCGTCTGGGGTGCGGGCGCGGCCTGGATGGTTGCCCGTGGCCTGAATACCGCCGCCCGAAGTGCCGCTTTTGCCTTCAAAGCCGCGCACGTCATCCCCTTGCCAGCAATGCACCGAGATCGCAATCGCGGCAAGCTGGGTCAGGGCCGCCTCTACATCGACACCAAGGGCGGCGAAGGTGTCGCAGGCACGGCTAAAGGTGGGGTTTGTCATGGTCATTCTCCAAAAAAGCTGCGCCTAAGGGCGGCGAAAGCGGATATTTTCGGGGCATAGGTCGGCCACTTTGGCAGCCCCCATCAGGCGCATGTCGCGGATGACTTCGTCGCGCAAAAGGCTGATCGCGCGCTCCACCCCTGCCTGCCCAGCCGCCGCCAGCGGGAACAGATAGGCGCGGCCAATGCCCACCGCCTTGGCCCCCAGCGACAGTGCTTTGACAATATGGCTGCCGCGCTGAATGCCCGAATCTAGCATCACATCGACGCGGCCCTGCACCGCCTCGACCACTTCGGCCAGCCCGTCAAATGTTGCGCGCGAGCCATCGAGTTGTCGCCCCCCGTGGTTTGACAGGATCACCCCTTGGCAGCCCAGATCGGCGGCGCGGCGCGCGTCATCGGGGTGGACAATGCCCTTCAGACAAAACGGGCCGTTCCAGTCGGCAATCATCCCCGCCAGATCGTCCCAGTTCAACGTCGGCTCTAGCATTTCGGTAAAATAACGCCCAATCGACACCGCCCCGCCGCCCATATCGACATGGCCATCCAGTTGCGGCAGGGCGAATTTTTCATGCGTTACATAGTTGATGCCCCAGCTGGGTTTCAGCGCGAACTGCGCCATCCCTGCGAGCGTCAGGCGGAAGGGAATGGAAAACCCCGTGCGTTTATCCCGCTCGCGGTTGCCGCCGGTTATACTGTCTACTGTCAGCATCATCACATTCACCCCCGCCGCCTTGGCGCGGGCCATCATCGCGCGGTTCAGCCCGCGATCTTTGTGGAAATAGAACTGGTAAACCTGCGGCCCCGCAAATTTGCGCACCTCTTCAAGGCTGGTTGTTCCCAGCGACGAGACGCCAAACATCGTGCCAAATCTGCTGGCCGCGCCCGCCACTGCCCGCTCGCCCTGATGGTGGAACAGACGTTGCAGCGCTGTCGGGGAAAGGTAAAACGGCAGGGCCAGCTTTTGCCCCATCACGGTGACAGATGTATCCACATCCGCCGTGCCGCGCAAAACGCGGGGCAGCAGGTCTACATCTTCGAACGCCGCCGTATTGCGCCGATAGGTCGCCTCGTCATCGGCCGCGCCATCGATATAGTTGAATATCGGGCTGGGCAGGCGGCGCTGCGCCAGCTTGCGAAAATCGTGAAAGTTGTGGCAATCGGTCAGGCGCATGGCGGCTTCCTAAGGCTGGATGCGGGTCAGCGCGTGAACGCCTCTTTGTTGCCCGCATCGACGTTGATGATGTTGCCCGTCGACTTTGCCGATAAATCAGACGCAAAGAAATAGGCAGCTTCAGCAATATCTTCGGGAAAGACCGACCTTTTCAGCATGGATCGGTTGCGATACATCTCTTCCAGACCCTCTTTGTCGGTCTTATAGGTGCTGGCGCGCTGTTCCAGCCAGTCGCCTTCCCAAATTTTCGATCCGCGCAGCACCGCATCTGGGTTGACGACATTCACGCGTATGCCCGCCTCGGCGCCTTCCAGCGCAAGGCAGCGGGCAAGGTGAATTTCGCTGGCCTTTGCGGTGCAATAGGCCGCTGCATTGGGGCTGGCCGCCAGCCCGTTTTTGGACGCGATAAACACCACCGATCCGCCCATGCCTTGCGCGCGCATCAGACGGAACCCTTCGCGCGAGACAAGGAAATAGCCCGTGGACAGAATATCCATATTCTTTTGCCAAAGGGCCAGCGTGGTATCTTCAATCGGCGCAGAGGATGCAATGCCCGCGTTTGACACCAAAATATCCAGCCCGCCAAATTCTACTGACGCTTCGGCAAAGGCGCGGGAAACGGCGGCTTCGTCGGTGACGTTCATATGCACCGTGCGCAGCACATCACCGCCAAAACGCGCCGACAGGTTCTGCGCGGTTTTCCCAAGGCTTGGCTCGTCAATATCAGCCAGCATCACGCAGGCCCCTTCCGACAGATATTTCTCGGCGGTCGCCGACCCAATTCCGCCTGCGCCGCCCGTAACCAAGGCCACGCGCCCCGCAAGTGATTTGGGCTTTGGCATGCGTTGCAGTTTCGCCTCTTCCAGCAGCCAATATTCAATGTCAAACGCCTCTTGTTCGGGCAGGCCGACATAGGTGGAAACTGCGCTTGCCCCGCGCATCACGTTGATCGCGTTCACGTAAAACTCGCCCGAAATTCGCGCGGTGGCCTTATCTTTGGCAAAGGTGATCATGCCCACGCCGGGCACCAGATATACCACCGCATTCGGGTCACGCAGGGCGGGGGAATTGGCGTGTTTGCAGCGATGGTAATAGGCGCTGTAATCTTCTCGGTAGGAGGCGATTTGGGCGGTGAGGCCTGCCATTGTCGCGGCGATATCAGGTTTGGCGGGGGTGAAATCCACCACCAAGGGCTTGATTTTGGTGCGCAGGAAATGGTCAGGGCAAGAGGTGCCCAGTTCGGCAAGCGCGGCCATATTCTTGGAATTCACAAATTCTAGCACGGCGGTGCTATCGTCAAAATGCCCCACCATCGGCTGCAAGTTTGAGATTTGGCCGCGAATGACGGGCATCAGTTTTGCCGCCACGTCGCGCCGCGCCGCCCCGTCCAAACTGCTGTGAACCGCGCCGCCAAAGGCAGGCTTGCCCGCTGTCTGCGCCGCAAACCAATCTTGCGCCTTTTGGATGATGTCTAGCGTCAGCTTGTAGCACGCCTCGGCGTCATCATCCCATGTGAAGAGGCCATGGCTTTCCAGCACAACACCCTTGGCGCTGGGGTTTTCAAGGCAGAATTTTTCCAGCCAAAGGCCCAATTCAAACCCGGGCCGTTTCCACGGCAACCAGCCAATCTCGCCGCCAAAAATCTGCTGCGTCATTGCGCGGCTGTCTTTGCTGGCGGCAATCGCAATCACCGCATCGGGGTGCATATGATCGACATGCTTTTTCGGCACATAGGCGTGCAAGGGCGTGTCGATGCTGGCCGCGCGCGGGTTTAGGTTAAAGGTGCAATGGGGCAGCAGGCCCACCATCTCATCCTCATACTCAAGCCCGCGATAAATGCCTTTCAGCGCGCGCAGCTTGTCCATGTAAAGCGTGGCAAACCCGTCCATCTTGATGGAACCGACATCCCCGCCCGACCCTTTGACCCACATGACCTGGGTCATCTGGCCCGTCAGCGGATCTGCCTGCATCACCTTGGCGCTGGTATTGCCGCCGCCATAGTTCGTGATCCGCTTATCCGACCCCAGCAGGTTTGAGCGATAAAGCAGCTTTTCAGGCTCGGACATTTTGGCTGCCTTGGCCTGATCCCACAGATTTTCAAGTATCGCGCTGGTCATCACGGCAATTCCTTTCGCTTTTGCCGATAAATGTGCCGAAACCTGACGGGTTGTCAACGCAAAACGATCAGTTTCGCGCATATTCGATCATTCTGCGCTGCAGCATGATCGAAACTGATTGACAATGCGCGAAACTGCGGGCTAGCCTGAGTCTCAGTTGGCCAACAGCCCAGCCATCAAGGAAAGCATCTGCCATGCACGAAACGGAACGCCACCGCATTATTTTGTCTGCCATCGAGGGGCGGCCCGTGGTGATGGTGGGCGATTTGGTGCAATTGACTGGCGCGTCCGAGGCGACGATTCGCCGTGATATCGCCACTTTGCATGTTCAGAAAAAGCTGCGCCGCGTGCGGGGCGGCGCCGAAAGCATTGCCCCCTCGCAATTTGCGGGCATCAATGCGCGCCCATTTTCGGTGAATGAAGGTATCCGCCTGGCCGAAAAGCGCGCCATTGCCCGCGCCGCGGCAGACCTGTGCCAAGACGGCGCGCCCATTATCATCAACGGCGGCACGACCACCTTTCAAATGGTGCATCCGCTGACCGCGATGAAGCTGCAGATTTTCACCAACAGCTTTCCCATTGCCGAGCATTTGTTGAAATACAGCCGCAACACCGTGCTTTTGCCCGCAGGCGCGATTTACCGCGAGCAGAATATCATTTTGTCGCCGTTTGACGAAGACGGCAGCCGCCATTTCGCCGCCAAACGTATGTTTATGGGCTGCCGTGGCCTTGGCCCTCTGGGCCTTTTGGAAGGCGATGCTTTGCTGGCGCAGGCCGAGCAAAAGCTGATCGGGCAGGCCGAAGAATTGATCGTTTTATGCGACAGCACAAAATTTGCAGCGCGTTCCAGCCTGCTTTTGTGCCCGCTGTCGCGCATTCATACCGTCATCACCGATGACGGCATTTCCGACCGCGACGCCGAAATGCTGGCGCGGGCGGATATTAGGCTGATCGTGGCCGAGGTAAGGGCCACGGACAGAAGCGAAAGCGCCAAAGAACTCTAGGCGCTCGGGGACGTAACGCTCTATCTGGGAGGATAACATGAGCATTTTGAAGAAGATTCTAACCACCGCGGCGCTGACTTCGGCCATGATGGCGGGTGCGGCGCAGGCGGAAAATGTCAAAATCGCGCTGGTCGTCAAAGCGCTGGGCATCGGGTTTTTTGAAGCCGCTGCCAAAGGCGCGGAAGAGGCCGCAAAAGAACTGGGCGATGTGGAAATCATCTACACAGGCCCAACCGACACCACCGCCGAAGGCCAGATTGAAGTGATCAACAGCCTGATCGCCCAAGGCGTGAATGCGATTGCGATTTCCGCCAATGACAAAGACGCGCTGGTTCCCGCCCTGCAAAAGGCGATGGAGCGTGGCATCACCGTTATCTCGTGGGATTCGGGCGTGGCCGCTGAAGGCCGCCAGATGCACCTGAACCCATCGTCCAACGCGCTGATCGGCAACACGATCATCAAGCTGGCCGCTGACAATATGCCAGAGGGCGGCGATGTGGCGATCTTGTCGGCATCGGCGACCGCGACCAACCAGAATACCTGGATCGAAGAAGCCAAAAAGGTGCTGCCAAACTATGCAGGCATCAATCTGGTCGATGTGGTCTATGGCGACGATTTGGCTGATAAATCCTACCGCGAAGCCCAAGGCCTTATCGCTAAGTATCCAAACCTGAAGGCGATCATTGCCCCAACCACTGTGGGCATTTTGGCGGCCAGCCAAGCGGTGACCGATGGCGGTTTGATCGGCAAGGTCAATGTCACAGGTCTGGGTCTGCCATCCGAAATGGCGGGCGCAGTGGAATCGGGCGCGACCAAGTCTTTTGCCATCTGGAACCCAATTGATCTGGGCTATGCCGCAACGATGCTGTCCTACAACATCGTCAAAGGGGCCAAGGCCGAAGCAGGGGCCGAGATTGGCATGGGCCGTATGGGCAGCGCCAAACTGGACGAAAACGGCGAAGCGGCCATGTCTGACCCCTTCACCTATGACGCCAGCAACATCGCCGAATTCAAGTCGATTTTCTAAGATCGCTTGACGCAAACGTGGCCCAGCCAGCACCCGTTGGCTGGGCCATTTTTCAAAAGGTCTATCATGTCTCAACCTGTCCTTTCGCTGCGCGCGCTGTCCAAATCCTTTCCCGGGGTCAAGGCTTTGCAAGATGTGCAGCTTGATCTTTACGCGGGCGAAGTCACCGCCCTGATCGGCGAGAATGGCGCAGGTAAATCCACGATTGTGAAGTTGCTGACAGGAATCTACCAGCCCGATGCGGGCGAGATTGTGCTGGATGGGCAGCCTATGAAATTCGCCAACAGCGAGGCGGCAGCAAGCGCAGGCGTCACCGCCATTCACCAAGAAACGGTGCTGTTTGACGAATTGACCGTGGCGGAAAACATTTGGCTGGGCCATGCGCCCAAAACCAAATGGGGGCTGATTGATGTGGCCGCGCAGCGCAAGGGGGCGGTAGACCTGCTCGCCTCTATAGGCGCGCAGATTGACCCCGATATCTTGCTACGCGAGCTTGGCATCGCGCAGCGCCATTTGGTGGCGATTGCCCGCGCCCTGTCTATCGACGCGCGTGTGGTGATTATGGACGAACCCACCGCCGCGCTGTCGCATAAAGAAATTCAAGAGCTTTACGACCTTGTCGAAACGCTGAAATCCAAGGGCAAGGCGATTTTGTTCATCAGCCACAAGTTTGACGAAGTGTTCCGCATTGCAGACCGCTATACAGTTTTTCGCGATGGGCAGTTTGTCGGCGCAGGCATGATGAAAGATGCCAGCGAAGGCCAGTTGGTGCAGATGATGGTGGGACGCGCGGTCGATCAGATTTTTCCAAAACGCGCGCGCAATATCGGCGATGTGGTGTTGACGGTGGCAGGCTATCACCACCCAACCGAATTTGCGGATATCCGCTTTTCCCTGCATAAAGGCGAGATTTTGGGCTTTTACGGGCTTGTCGGCGCGGGGCGATCCGAAGTGATGCAGGCGCTGTTCGGTATCACCCAGCCCAGTGCGGGCGCGGTCAAACTGGACGAAAAGGTGCAAGTTATTCGCAGCACCGCAGCCGCGATTGCGGCGGGCATTGTCTATGTCCCCGAAGATCGCGGGCGGCAAGGCGCAATCAAAGGCCTGCCGATTTTCCAAAACGCCAGCCTGCCCAGCCTTGGCAAAACCTCGCGGCATGGGTTTTTGCGTCTGGCGCGCGAATTTGCCCTGACGCGCGACTATACGCAGGCGCTGGATTTGCGGGCGGCAGCCCTTGATCAGGACATCGGTCTTTTGTCGGGGGGCAATCAGCAAAAAGTGGTCATCGCCAAATGGCTGGCCACGCGCCCCCGCGTGATTATTCTGGACGAGCCGACCAAGGGTATCGACATAGGGTCAAAGGCGATGGTGCATGAGTTTATGGCGAAACTGGCCGCCGAGGGGCTGGCGGTGATTATGGTATCGTCGGAAATTCCCGAAGTGTTGGGCATGTCTGACCGCGTGATCGTGATGCGTGAAGGGCGCATTGCCGCCGAATTGGTAGGCGCGGCGATGACGCCCGAAGCACTGGTGCGTGCCGCCGCAGGTTTAGGAGAGGCCGCATGACTGCCGCCCTGAAATCGCGCGATGCGCTGCTGACCTATGCCATTCTTGCGATGACCGCCGCGATTGCTTACCGCTTTCCCGCCTTTATCACGCCAACAGCGCTGGCCAATACGTTCAATGATACAGCGCCTTTGATGATTTTGGTCATCGGCCAAATGATCGTGATCTTGACCAAATGCATCGACCTATCGGTTGCCGCGAATTTGGCACTGACGGGCATGGTGGCGGCGCTGATGGATGGGGCAGGGGTGCCGCTGGCGCTTGTGATCCCAGCGGCAATTGCCTTGGGGGCAGTCTTGGGCATGGTCAACGGGCTGCTGGTCTGGCGTGTGGGTATCCCGTCGATTGTGGTGACGCTGGGCACGATGACGATTTATCGCGGCGCGATTTTCCTGATGACAGACGGCAAATGGGTCAATGCGCATGAGATGACCGATGCGTTCAAGGCGCTGCCTCGGCTACATGTGCTGGGCCTGCCGATGATGTCATGGGTGGCGATTACGGTGATCGCCGTGTTCGCCGTGATTATGACGCGCACAGTTTTGGGCCGCGCCTTTTATGCCGTGGGCGGCAACCCCCATGCTGCGGTTTATGCGGGCATTGATGTGGGGCGCACACAATTTGCGGCCTTTACCATTTCGGGCGCGCTGGCTGGGCTGGTGGGATATCTTTGGGTGTCGCGCTATGCGGTGGCCTATGTTGACGTGGCGGGCGGGTTTGAATTGGACGTGGTCGCCGCCTGCGTGATCGGCGGCATATCGATTGCGGGCGGCATCGGCGGGGTGCGCGGCGCGATTTTGGGCTGCATTTTTCTGGGCGTGATCAAAAACGCGCTGCCCGTGATCGGCGTGTCCCCGTTTTGGCAAATGGCGATTTCTGGCAGCGCGATTGTGCTGGCCGTGGCGGTCAACGCCCTGCAAAACCGCCCCAAAGGCCGCCTGATTTTGAAACCGACCAAGACAGGAGCCGCGTTATGACCGCCCCCAGCCCTCGCAGCATTCCCGACCGTTTGCAAACCCCCGCAGCCCGCATGCTGCGGTCATGGGAGGCGCTGCTGGTGGTGGTGTTCATCCTGATTTTCACCGCCAATTCCTTTGCCTCGCCCTATTTTCTGAATGTGTGGAACCTGTCGGATGCCACCTTCAATTTCACCGAAAAGGCGATGATTGCCTTTGCGATGGCGATGTTGATCATAGCGGGCGAGATTGACCTGTCGGTCGCGTCCATCATCGCGCTGGCATCTACCGCGATGGGTCTGGTGATGAGTGCGGGCTACGGCGTGCCCGTAATTGTGCTGGTGGGCATTGCCACGGGCCTGATCTGCGGCGCGATCAACGGGGCACTTGTGGCAGGGATGAACCTGCCCTCTATCGTGGTGACGATTGGCACGATGAGCCTGTTTCGCGGCGTGTCCTTTATCATTCTGGGCGATCAGGCCTTTACGGGCTACCCCAAGGAATTTGCCTTTTTCGGGCAAGGCTATGTGTTCTGGGTGATCTCGTTCGAGCTGTTCCTATTTGCCCTAACCGCGCTGGTTTTCTTCATCCTGCTGCACCGCACCAACTTTGGCCGCGCGGTGTTTGCGATTGGCAACAACCCCGTTGGCGCGCTGTTTTCGGGTGTGCGGGTGGCGCGGGTGCGGTTTGGGCTGTTCTTGCTGACGGGCCTGATGTCGGGCATTGCCGCCGTGTGCCTCACCTCGCGCCTTGGCTCGACCCGCCCGTCGATTGCGACTGGAATGGAGCTGGAGGTGGTGACAATGGTTGTGCTGGGGGGGGTGAATATCCTTGGCGGATCGGGGACGATCATGGGCGTGGTGCTGGCCGCGTTTATCATGGGGATGGTGACATTTGGCATTGGGCTGTTGAATGTGCCCGGCATTGTGATGTCAATTTTCCTTGGGCTGTTGCTGATTGCCGTGATCGCCGCGCCAAAACTGATCTGGAGGAAGTGATGCAGAAATACGCCTTCAAAATGCGTCTACATCCGGGGTGCGAGGCTGAATATCAGCGCCGCCACGATGCGATTTGGCCAGAATTGGTGGCGCTGCTGCAAGAGGCTGGGATTTCGGACTATTCGATTTTTCTAGACCGCGAAACGTTGACCCTGTTTGGCGTTCTGACCCGCACCGAAGATCACAAGATGGACGCGCTGCCGCAATCGCCCGTGATGGCGCGCTGGTGGGCCTATATGGCCGATATCATGGACACCCACCCCAGCCTTGAACCCGTGGCCACGCCTTTGGCGCAAGTGTTCCATATGCCATGACGCATCCTGCACATATCGCCGTGATTGATATTGGCAAGACCCATGCCAAGCTGGCCTTGGTCGATGCGGCGGGTATGGCGGAAATTGCTGTGACCTCGCGCGACAACATCGTGCTGGCAGGGCCACCCTATCCGCATTTTGATCTGGCCGCGCTGTGGCAGTTTATCCAAGACGGCCTGCGCCAAATGCAGGCGGCGCATGGTATTGACGCCATTTCCATCACAACACATGGCGCAGCGGCTGTGCTTTTGGACGCGCAGGGCGGGCTTGCCGCGCCTATGCTGGATTACGAACATGACGGGCCAGGCACGCTGGCCGATGCCTATAACGCCCTCCGCCCCGATTTTATGCAAACAGGCGCGCCTCGCCTTGCCCTAGGGCTGAACCTGGGCGCGCAGTTACATTGGCTGTTTCACCGCGACCCCGATCTTTTGGGCCGCACGGCGCAGGTTGTGACCTATCCGCAATATTGGGGCTATTTGCTGACAGGCAAAACCGCCTGCGATCCATGTTCTTTGGGCTGCCATACAGATCTGTGGAACCCCGCAACCAATGCCCCGTCGGATTTGGTTGCAAAGCTGGGGCTGACCGAAAAGCTGGCCCCCCTTCGCGCGCCATTTGACGTGCTGGGGCAGGTTTTGCCCGACCTTGCCCGCGACTTGGGTCTTGGGCCGAATTTGCCCGTCTATGTGGGTATTCATGACAGCAACGCCTCGCTTTTGCCGCATGTTTTGTCCCGAGAGCCCCCCTTTGGCGTGGTGTCCACGGGCACTTGGGTGATTGCCATGGCGATGGGAGGCGCGCCTGTTGCGCTGGCCCCTGCGCGCGACACGCTGATCAATATCAATGCCTTGGGCGCGCCCGTGCCCTCGGCACGGTTCATGGGCGGGCGCGAATATGAGATGCTTGCCAGCCCCGCGATGCCGGCCCCAACGGATAGCGATGTGGCAGGTATTCTTGCCGATGGCGTGGCCCTTTTGCCCGCAGTCGTGCCCAGCGCTGGCCCCTTTCAAGGCCATAAAGCGCGGTGGATCGGCCCCTACCAGCCCGCACCCGGAACGGCGGATTATAGCGCTGCCGTTGCGATCTATTTGGCGATGATGACCGCAACCTGCCTGGAATTGATTGGCCAAAACGGGTCGATCATCATCGAAGGGCCATTTGGCCAGAACAAAGTGTTTTTGCAGATGTTGGCCTGTGTGACGCAGCGCAAGATTTTGATCGCGCCTTCTCAAACTGGAACCAGCGTTGGGGCGGCGCTGCTTGCTGTGACAACCCCGCCGCATATGGCAAAATTAACCACAATCCACCCGCCAAACTGGGCGAGAACAGCCGAATATGCCGCGATGTGGCGCAAGGCTGCGGCGGAAAATCGGTGACCGCGTTGCCCGACTTCTGGGCGGTTTTCTGGGGCTGAACCTGTGCAAGTTTTGGCAGGATTGCGCCCGTTCGTGCATAGGCGGTGCGGCGCATTACGGCTGCATACCGCTGGGGGTTTAAGGCAAATTGCGCGAATAATCTTGGTAGCACGTCCCGCTTTGAAAACCGCCCTTTTGCTGGCATTTTTGCCATGAAACCCATCACAAGCGGCCAAAGGGACGCCCAGCGCCGATTCGCATTTGGGCAGGGAAAACGCGCCGGCTGCGCAAATTTTCTATACTTTTGCGCAGATTTCTCCACTTTCGGGGCCAAGATTTGGGGGGAAAAGGAAACAATCTGCCGCAGTTCGTTAACCCCGAAAACAAGCATGGGTTGCGCTTTATTGGGCGGAATTTTTTGTTAAATTATTGTTTTTAATTGCTTTATTTCTGATTCCGTTAGGCGTCACGGCGCTGGTCTTGGTAACTTTTCACGTAAAGGTTGCCAAAAGTTTAATTCCCGCATTTTCTTATGTTTCGCTGAGTGAGACGCAAAGAAAGACCCCTATTGTTCTTTCAGCGAAAACAGATCACATCGGGATGGTCTGCAAGTTGTGGACGAAATTTGGGTAAGTGGTGGCTTTGTCATGGTGCATGCACGCACGCAAAAACGTTGCAATTTGTCTGCGCGCCACCAAGGCGTTACCGCTTTTTTTGTGGGTGCAGTGCTATGGTGCAGTGTCATAAATGGTTGCTCCGAAAGCCAAGATCAGGCGTTCGGGCTGAAAGGGTGTGTATGAACAGGATAGTTCTGATCACAGTGGCCGCCATGGTCAATGTGCCCGCGAATTTCGCGGGTTTTGGTGTTTTCGCACCTCTTCGCCACGATCTTGCCTTTTTGCTGACCAAATTAACCAATCAAATGCGAAGAAGCCCGTTTGGGCACCACTCTCATTCTCTCTTTGCGGTCACCGCTGGCCTGAACGCCGCGCTAGCCGCCCTTGTAATCGTTGCTCAGAAGGATCGTCGCCATGACTTTGTCGTATAACAACCTTGGGATTGGTGGATTTCTCGACCTTTTGTTTGGTCAAGTTGATCAGTTGACCAAGACATATGTCTTGCCAGCGACAGGGGCGACATTTGTCGCTGAAACGAACCTAGAGCGTTACAACGGCGTCTTGGGCGGACTTACGGCCGATCCGATTGACAACTGGGATAGCTATTCGCTGGAATCGCAAAACGGCACTGGGGCTGTATCCAGCACGGGGTCAACGGTTGGCGGGGGCACGCAAACATGGGGCCTGCAATACGGCAGTTTGCAGATTATTAACGTTGAAGCGCCGCCCTTGACCGGCGGTTTGTTGGAAAATGACCGCGTTCGGTTTGAACTGAACACAGGGCCAGGGTCGGCTTGGGAGGCTTTGGCCCCTGGCGGCACGCTGACGCAAACCATCACCATCCGCGCGCAGGAAGCGGGCGGTTTTCTGATTTTGCCTGATTTGGACGGCGATATTGGTAGCAGCACCGATACATTTACGTTTACGCTGTCGTTCAAGAAAGACTTCCTGCCATCCAACCAAGTGGTTGACGGCACCGAGTCTGCCCAAAACATGGGCATCGGCTTTGTCGATTTGCAGGGCGATATCATTGACGGTGCCGATGGCCTGAATGATTTGATCTATGCCAATGGCGGCAACGACACCGTTAATGCTGGTTTCGGCAATGACATTTTATATGCAGGCGTTGGCGATGACCAATTTGTCGGCGGCGCGGGCGATGACCTGCTTTATGGTGGCGATGGCAATGACCTGCAAAGCGCGGGCGATCTGGGCAACGACATCATTTATGGCGGCGCTGGCCACGATATTCTGAGCGGCGATGCAGGCGCGGATATTGTTTCGGGCGATATCGGCGATGACGCATTGGAAGGGCATTTGGGCGCAGACCAATTGTTCGGCGGGGATGGTAATGACTATCTGGCAGGCGGCGATGTTGTAAACCTTGCAACACTTGCAAGCCGCACCTTGAACCCGACGATGGCGAATGAAGACAATGCGTCAGATTCGCTGTTTGGTGGCGCGGGCAACGATACGATTTTGGGCAACGGCGGCAGTGACAGCCTGCACGGCGGCGATGGCAATGACTACATCATTGGCGGCGATGCTGCTGCTGGCGGGTCAGGCATCACCTTGGCCAATATTGATGCGATCAACATGGGCGCGGGCAATCTGCGCGCTGGGTCTGAAACCTATTCCAACGCCAACGCTGTCGTTGGCAGCCAAGCCATTTTCGACAATGTCACCACTTTGGATGACGGCACGGCCGTTTCGGCACGTCTGATCGTGACGAATATTTCCAATGCCTCGCTGAAAGTGGACTTGTCCTATTCAGCAACCGATGCAAATGGCATTTTGCTGAACGCCGACAATAACAGCAGCATGAATGGGCAAACCGCGTCCTTCCGGATTGAGTTTTTCCGCACCGACAATGGTCAATCTGTCACCATCAACCCTGCCATTGTGTTCGGCGATTTGGACACGGGTTCGGGCAGTGAACAATTGCGGATCAATTCGGGCCTTATCAATGCTGGCACTTTGGGCGGATCGGGCATCAACCTGACCTATAATGCGGGTTCATTGACCGCGACCGGCACGGTTGACGCAAGCAATTACAACACAGCGGCGACGCAGGTTTCGACTGTGTTCAGCCCGACCTCAAGCGTGGATTTCACCCTTGTCTCGCGCGGTGTGAATTCTGGCTTTACACTTGCAGGGGCCGATCCGACCACCTTTAATTATGTGCAAACTTTCGCAGGCAACCCGATTGACAACGATGTGATCGACGGCGGTTTGGGCGACGATATCATCTATGGCGGCCTTGGCGCGGATGCGATTTTGGGCAATGTCGGCAACGACTTGGCCTATGGCGGCGCGGGCAACGACACGGTGCTTGGCGGCGATGGGCAAGATACCGTTTACGGCGATGGCACGCTGACCTCGACCACAGGGACGCGCAGCTTTAGCTACACGAACAATTTCGACGGGGCGGACGCGCTGAAGGGCGCGACGCAGCAGCTTTATGGCGGCGCGCCTGGCGTGACCAACATTTTGAACAGCCCCGATCCTGATGGCGAAAAAGAATTTGTTTTTGTTCAGGGCTATTCGACCGCACAAGAGGCGTCGCTGGCCATCGACCCGGCCCTAACCGGGGTCGAGCGTATTTCCGACATGAACTTCAGCTTCGTGATGGATATGGGGTCGCCCAGCGGGTCTGACCATGTCGATGGTTTGTCGATCAACTTTGGCGACATGACGACGTTGCCTGCCAACAAAGAATATGAAAACGGCGTTTCCGAAGGCTTGGCTGTGCGGCTTGATCCGCTGTCGAATATCACCGAAATTCGCTGGAATGGCGCGGTCATTTCCTCGGCCTCACCCAACAATCTGGAGACCCGCGGCGAAGGCACGATGCAGGTCAGCGTCACCTCGGCTGGCGTTGTTTCGGTCACCTATGCGGGCGATTCCTCGCCTTATCTTGTGGCGACGATTCCGGGCGGCCAATGGTCAACGGTTGACCAATCGGGTTGGAAATTCGGGCTTGCTGGGCGGACAGGCACCAATTCTGGCTTTATCTATGCTGACGATATTTCGATCACCTCGACAGTGACGGGCACGCCCCTTGTTGGCGTGACGGCGGGCGACGATCTGATCGATGCAGGCATTGGCAACGATCTGGTCTATGGTGGCGCAGGCAACGATACGATCAGCGGCGGCGAAGGCAATGACTCGTTGTTTTTCAACGAGGGTAACGACATCGTTTATGGCGGCACTGGCGACGATCTGATCGATGATGTTGGCGGCATTTCGCCAACCACGGGCAGCAACCTGGTTTACGGCGACGATGGCAACGACCTGATTTGGGATGGCGCTGGCAACGACACCGTTTTCGGCGGTGCGGGCAACGATTCCATGTACGGCGACAATGCTGGCAATGATATTGTCGACGGCGGCGCTGGCAATGACGCGCTGGGCGGCGGTGTTGGCAGCGATACGCTGATTGGCGGCGAAGGCAGCGACAACTTCACTGGTAACGACGGTGACGACGACCTTGTTGTCGGCGCGGGCGACTACGCCGCCGGCAATTCCGGCGACGATGTTTTCTTGGTCGATCAAACTTTGACGGGCAATGCAGCTATCACCATTGTCGGGGGCGAAACGGGCGAGGATACGACCGATCTGTCCAATGGCAGCGCGGGCGATGTTCTGGACTTGCGCGGCTTGACCGATGCTTCGGTTGCCTATGGCGGTGGCAACAACGAGGCCGGCACTGCGACCTATCAAAATGCAAACGGCCAGACGGTTACCATTAACTTTAGTGAAATTGAAACCGTCCTCTTCTCCAACGTTACCACGCCAACCGCTGGCCCTGTGGATGGAACCGCAGCGGCAGACGTCATTGGTATTGGTTATGTCGATGGTCAGGGCGATCAGGTGGACGGCACCGATGGCAACAGCGATTTGATCATTGCAGGCGCTGGCAATGACACAATTGATGGCGGGACTTTTGCCGATACGATGTTGGGCGAGGGCGGCGATGACCGCTTTGTGATTGGTGATATTGACGGGCGTGTCGAGACAACTGGCGGCGCCTTTACGGGCGCGCGCGTAGAACGCCAGATCAACACCGATATCAACGGCTACCAATCGCCCCCAATCATGACGGTGCTAGACGACGGCCGCATCATGTATGTTTGGGCGAACAACGGCCTGCATGACAACACCCCAACAATGGAACTGCAAGGCCGCATCATGAATGCGGACGGCAGCCCGTCCACGCCGCAATTCTCGCTGGGCGCACTGAAGGCCGTTGATGGTTTTGACGGTTATGACTGGAACAATCTTGACGTTGACACGCTGAACAATGGCAATGTTCTGATCAGCTATGTGGTCAACACCTCTGACAGCACGGGCCAAGGCGCTGGTTTTGATTATTATGACGAGCCGATCTTCTCGATCGTTCAGCCCACATCGACGGGCGTGAATATTATCGCGCAAGATATCAAAGTTCAGCAAACCAACGCTGCGCATCAACATGAATCCCCGCCCATTGCGACAGTTTTGGCCGACGGGCGGATTCTGTTCACTTGGTCGGAAAACGCGCCAACCGACGATACGACCAGCATGAAAGTGTCAGGCCGCTTCTTTAACCAAGACGGCACGCCTGCGGGCAATGATTTCCAAATCGGCTCCTGGGCCGTGGATGGCACCGACGGCTATGACGTTGACAATATGGCTGTTACCCAACTGACGGGTGGCAATATTGTTGTGTCTTATCTGCGCAACAACGCCGAAACCGGCGATGACACGCCTGTATTTACGATTCTGAATTCCTCGGGCGGCGTTGTAGTCTCTGACCAAGTGGTTGAGGGCAGCGACACCGAAACGCAGCACACGCCATGGGAATCGGCAGCAAAGATTGTGTCGCTGAACGATGGTCGGTTCATGGCGGTTTGGGCCAATGATGGCCTGTCCGACGACATCAATACCATGACGCTGGAAGGGCGTATCTTTAACGCCAACGGAACCCCGGCAACGGGCGATTTCCGTATTGGCAGCACCGCAGTTGACGGCACCGATACATTCGATGTCGACAATGTTACGGCTTCCGTTCTGTCCAACGGCAACGTTGTGATCGGCTATGTGGAAACCTATGCCACGGGCGCAAACACGCAGCCGATGTTCTCGATCATCAACCCATCCATCGCGCCCGGATCTGCGGGTTTCGCGGTGGCATCGGATGTTTTGATCCCGCAATCCCAATCCCACCCATTCACGGGCGCGCCAGTCATTCAACCGATTGGCAACACTGGTAATTTTGTCGCGGTCTTCGCCGATGGCGATGGTGCATTTGGCCATGCGACTGGTCTTGAATATCGCGTCTTCAACTCCTCTGGCCAACCTCTGACGGGCGACATGCGCCTGACGAATAATTCCGTTCCCACAGCGGTTTCGGGGCTGGACGGTTTTGATTGGGACAATGTCTCGGTCGTTTACAACGAGGTAAACAACACCTTCACCGTTGGCTGGGTGAATGTGGATGATGGGCATGGCACGGGCGTTGCCTCGTCGGCGCCGATCAGTGCGACGACCTTTGTCGAGGCACCTTTGGCCGTGTCAGAGGTGAACACCGATACTGCTGGCAATCAATCCCCACCAAAAATGGTCGTGTTGGATGATGGCCGTGTCATGTATGTGTGGTCGAACAACGCGCTGCATGATGAAACCACTACGATGGAGTTGCAGGGCCGCATTCTGAATGCAGACGGCACTGCCGCAGGCCCCCAGTTCTCGCTGGGTGCGCTTAAGGCGATTGACGGCTTTGACGGCTATGATTGGGACAATCTGGACGTTGACCTGCTGAACAACGGCAATGTGCTGATCAGCTATGTGGTCAACACATCCGACAGCACGGGTCAGGGCGCGGGCTTTGATTATTACGACGAGCCGATTTTCTCGATCGTGCAGCCAACAGCAACGGGCGTGAACATTATCGCGCAAGACGTTAAGGTTCAGCAAACCAACGATACCTACGACCATGAATCGCCCCCAGTCACCACTGTTTTGGCCGATGGCCGGATTCTGTTCGTTTGGTCGGAAAACGCGACTGCGGACGACACAACGACGATGAAACTGTCGGGCCGTATCTTCAATCAGAACGGCACGCCTGCGGGCAATGATTTCCAAATCGGCAACGTGGCGATTGACGGAACAGACAGTGCAGATGTTGACAACCTGTCTGTCACCGAACTTGCTGGCGGCAATATTGTTGTGTCTTATGCGCGCAGCAATGTCGAAACTGGCTATAACGAGCCTGTCTATACGGTTTTGAACTCGTCTGGCGGTGTTGTGTTTGCAACGGCGGAAGTCGAAGGCACGGACAACGAAAGCCAACTGACTGTCTGGGAATCGCCCGCCACCGTTGTGGCCCTGGACGACGGACGCTTTATGGCCGTTTGGACCAATGACGGCTATTCGGACGACACCAATACGATGACCATCGAAGGGCGTATCTTTAACGCCAACGGCACCCCTGCAACGGGCGATTTCCGCATCGGAAACACTGCCGTTGATGGGTCCGACAGCTTTGATGTCGACAACCTTACTGTCAAAACCTTGCCAGGTGGCAAGGTCGTGGTTGGCTATGTCGACACATATGCGACAGGCGCAAACACGCAGCCGATGTTCTCGATTGTGGACACATCGCTTGCGCCAGGATCGGCAGGTTTTGCCGTTGCCTCGGATGTGCTTATCCCGCAAAGCACCACCCATCCGTGGTCAGGCGCCCCAGTGATCGAGGCATTGGGCGATTCTGGTTATTTCGTGGCGGTCTTTGCCGAAGGTGATGCCTATTCGGGCGGCGCCACTGGCTTAGAATACCGTATTTTCAATTCAAGCGGCGTGCCGGTAACGGACGATATTCGCCTGACGACTTCGGTCGCGAATACCGCAGTGTCGGGCCATGATGGCTTTGACTGGGACAACGTTTCGATTGTCTACAATCCCGTCAACAACAGCTTTTCTGTGGGTTGGGTCGCTAACAATGATGGCAGCGGCACGGGCGTTGCCACCTCTGGCCCAATCGCGCTGGGCAGCCTTACGGGCAGCACATCGGCAGGTGTCGAGGTTGTTGTCGGCGGCGAGACAAACGAAACCATCGGCGATACACTCGATCTTTCGACCGATCCTGCATCGCTGAACATCGTCTACACGGGCCCCGAAGCGGGCACAGTTACCGAAGTCGGCACAAATGATGTGCTGATGTTCTCGGAAATCGAAAAGCTGGTTCTGGGCGCGGGCAACGACACCGTTCTTGGCGGCACGGGCAATGACATCATCGACGCAGGTGCGGGCAATGACACGGTTGCGGCCGGTGACGGCAATGACAAGGTTGACGGCGGCGCGGGCAATGACAGCCTTGGCGGCGGCAACGGCAATGACAGCCTTGGCGGCGGCGATGGCAATGACACGCTGGATGGCGGGGCTGGCACCGATACTCTGGTTGGCGGCAACGGCAATGACGTTCTGAATGGCGGCGACGGCGATGATGACATCGTGGTTGGCGCGGGCGACACCGCAAATGGCGGGTCGGGCGACGATGTCTTTACCGTCAACCCAGCGCTGACGGGCAATGCGCCGATCACCATCGTGGGCGGTGAGACGGTCGAAGACCTTTCCGATCCGTCGAATGGCGGGGCGGGCGATGTTCTGGACCTGCGCGGTTTGACGAATGTGATCGTCACGCCAACGGGCCCAGAGGCGGGCACGGTCACCTATACCAATGCGGGCGGCCAGACGGTCACGATCAATTACTCCGAGATCGAGACCATTCTGCGCGATCCAGCGGGCACGGTGGATGGCACGGCGGGGTCGGATACGATGAACCCCGGCTACACCGATCCGCAGGGCGATCAGGTGGATGGCACGGACGGGCTGAATGACACCATTGCGGGCGGCGCTGGCAATGATGTGATCGATGCTGGTCTGGGCGATGACACGGCCGCGGGCGGTGTTGGCAATGACACAGTTGCGGGCAATGTCGGCAATGACAGCTTGGCTGGCGAGGGTGGCAATGACAGCCTTGACGGCGGCACTGGCAACGACACGCTGGACGGCGGCGCGGATGCCGACACGCTGAAGGGCGGGATCGGCGCAGACAGCCTTGTCGGCGGCGATGGCACCGACACGTTGGACGGCGGCGACGGCAATGACACGCTGTCGGGCGATGCGGGCAGCGACACGCTGGCGGGCGGCACGGGCAATGACACCATCGATGGCGGGCTTGGCGATGACGATATCGCGGTCGGCGGCGCCGACAGTGCGACGGGCGGTTCGGGCGATGATGTGTTCACGCTTGATCCTACCGACACGGCCGCTGATCTGAACGCCACGATTGCGGGCGGCGAGACGGGCGAAGATCTGACCGATCCGGCCAATGGCGGCGCGGGCGATGTTCTGGACCTGGGCGCGGTGACGGCTCCTGTCACCGTGACCCTGAACGCCAACCCAGAATCGGGCACGGTGAACGGCCTTGACGCCGACGGCACCCCAGACATCACGTTCTCTGAGATCGAAAAGGTGATCTTGGGTGCGGGCAGCGACACGGTTGCAGGCGGCACCTCGACAGGGCCGATCAATGTCGACACGGGCGCGGGCAATGACAGCATCGCCACGGGCAGCGGCAATGACACCATTGCGGCGGGCACGGGCAATGACAGCGTCGATGCGGGGGCTGGCAATGACACTGTCGATGCGGGCACGGGCGATGACACGGTCGATGCGGGCGCTGGCGATGACACGGTTGCGGCCGGTGACGGCAATGACAAGGTTGACGGCGGCGCGGGCAATGACAGCCTTGGCGGCGGCAACGGCAATGACAGCCTTGGCGGCGGCGATGGCAATGACACGCTGGATGGCGGGGCTGGCACCGATACTCTGGTTGGCGGCAACGGCAATGACGTTCTGAATGGCGGCGACGGCGATGATGACATCGTGGTTGGCGCGGGCGATGTGGCAAATGGCGGGTCGGGCGACGATGTCTTTACCGTGAACCCAGCGCTGACGGGCAATGCGCCGATCACCATCGTGGGCGGTGAGACGGTCGAAGACCTTTCCGATCCGTCGAATGGCGGGGCGGGCGATGTTCTGGACCTGCGCGGTTTGACGAATGTGATCGTCACGCCAACGGGCCCAGAGGCGGGCACGGTCACCTATACCAATGCGGGCGGCCAGACGGTCACGATCAATTACTCTGAGATCGAGACCATTCTGCGCGATCCAGCGGGCACGGTGGATGGCACGGCGGGGTCGGATACGATGAACCCCGGCTACACCGATCCGCAGGGCGATCAGGTGGATGGCACGGACGGGCTGAATGACACCATTGCGGGCGGCGCTGGCAATGATGTGATCGATGCTGGTCTGGGCGATGACACGGCCGCGGGCGGTGTTGGCAATGACACAGTTGCGGGCAATGTCGGCAATGACAGCTTGGCTGGCGAGGGTGGCAATGACAGCCTTGACGGCGGCACTGGCAACGACACGCTGGACGGCGGCGCGGATGCCGACACGCTGAAGGGCGGGATCGGCGCAGACAGCCTTGTCGGCGGCGATGGCACCGACACGTTGGACGGCGGCGACGGCAATGACACGCTGTCGGGCGATGCGGGCAGCGACACGCTGGCGGGCGGGCTTGGCAATGACACCATCGATGGCGGGCTTGGCGATGACGATATCGCGGTCGGCGGCGCCGACAGTGCGACGGGCGGTTCGGGCGATGATGTGTTCACGCTTGATCCTACCGACACGGCCGCTGATCTGAACGCCACGATTGCGGGCGGCGAGACGGGCGAAGATCTGACCGATCCGGCCAATGGCGGCGCGGGCGATGTTCTGGACCTGGGCGCGGTGACGGCTCCTGTCACCGTGACCCTGAACGCCAACCCAGAATCGGGCACGGTGAACGGCCTTGACGCCGACGGCACCCCAGACATCACGTTCTCTGAGATCGAAAAGGTGATCACTGGCACGGGCAGCGACACGGTTGCAGGCGGCACCTCGACAGGGCCGATCAATGTCGACACGGGCGATGGCAATGACAGCATCGCCACGGGCACGGGCAATGACACCATTGCGGCGGGCACGGGCAATGACAGCGTCGATGCGGGGGCTGGCAATGACACTGTCGATGCGGGCACGGGCGATGACACGGTCGATGCGGGCGCTGGCGATGACACGGTTGCGGCCGGTGACGGCAATGACAAGGTTGACGGCGGCGCGGGCAATGACAGCCTTGGCGGCGGCAACGGCAATGACAGCCTTGGCGGCGGCGATGGCAATGACACGCTGGATGGCGGGGCTGGCACCGATACTTTGGCGGGCGGCAACGGCAATGACGTTCTGAATGGCGGCGACGGCGATGATGACATCGTGGTTGGCGCGGGCGACACCGCAAATGGCGGGTCGGGCGACGATGTCTTTACCGTCAACCCAGCGCTGACGGGCAATGCGCCGATCACCATCGTGGGCGGTGAGACGGTCGAAGACCTTTCCGATCCGTCGAATGGCGGGGCGGGCGATGTTCTGGACCTGCGCGGTTTGACGAATGTGATCGTCACGCCAACGGGCCCAGAGGCGGGCACGGTCACCTATACCAATGCGGGCGGCCAGACGGTCACGATCAATTACTCTGAGATCGAGACCATTCTGCGCGATCCAGCGGGCACGGTGGATGGCACGGCGGGGTCGGATACGATGAACCCCGGCTATACCGATCCGCAGGGCGATCAGGTGGATGGCACGGACGGGCTGAATGACACCATTGCGGGCGGCGCTGGCAATGATGTGATCGATGCTGGTCTGGGCGATGACACGGCCGCGGGCGGTGTTGGCAATGACACAGTTGCGGGCAATGTCGGCAATGACAGCTTGGCTGGCGAGGGTGGCAATGACAGCCTTGACGGCGGCACGGGCAACGACACGCTGGACGGCGGCGCGGATGCCGACACGCTGAAGGGCGGGATCGGCGCAGACAGCCTTGTCGGCGGCGATGGCACCGACACGTTGGACGGCGGCGACGGCAATGACACGCTGTCGGGCGATGCGGGCAGCGACACGCTGGCAGGCGGGCTTGGCAATGACACCATCGATGGCGGGCTTGGCGATGACGATATCGCGGTCGGCGGCGCGGACAGTGCGACGGGCGGTTCGGGCGATGATGTGTTCACGCTTGATCCTACCGACACGGCCGCTGATCTGAACGCCACGATTGCGGGCGGCGAGACGGGCGAAGATCTGACCGATCCGGCCAATGGCGGCGCGGGCGATGTTCTGGACCTGGGCGCGGTGACGGCTCCTGTCACCGTGACCCTGAACGCCAACCCAGAATCGGGCACGGTGAACGGCCTTGACGCCGACGGCACCCCAGACATCACGTTCTCTGAGATCGAAAAGGTGATCACTGGCACGGGCAGCGACACGGTTGCAGGCGGCACCTCGACAGGGCCGATCAATGTCGACACGGGCGATGGCAATGACAGCATCGCCACGGGCACGGGCAATGACACCATTGCGGCGGGCACGGGCAATGACAGCGTCGATGCGGGGGCTGGCAATGACACTGTCGATGCGGGCACGGGCGATGACACGGTCGATGCGGGCGCTGGCAATGACACGGTTGCGGCCGGTGACGGCAATGACAAGGTTGACGGCGGCGCGGGCAATGACAGCCTTGGCGGCGGCAACGGCAATGACAGCCTTGGCGGCGGCGATGGCAATGACACGCTGGATGGCGGGGCTGGCACCGATACTCTGGTTGGCGGCAACGGCAATGACGTTCTGAATGGCGGCGACGGCGATGATGACATCGTGGTTGGCGCGGGCGACACCGCAAATGGCGGGTCGGGCGACGATGTCTTTACCGTCAACCCAGCGCTGACGGGCAATGCGCCGATCACCATCGTGGGCGGTGAGACGGTCGAAGACCTTTCCGATCCATCGAACGGCGGGGCGGGCGATGTTCTGGACTTGCGCGGTTTGACGAATGTGATCGTCACGCCAACGGGCCCAGAGGCGGGCACGGTCACCTATACCAATGCGGGCGGCCAGACGGTCACGATCAATTACTCTGAGATCGAGACCATTCTGCGCGATCCTGCTGGCACGGTGGATGGCACGGCGGGGTCCGATACGATGAACCCCGGCTACACCGATCCGCAGGGCGATCAGGTGGATGGCACGGACGGGCTGAATGACACCATTGCGGGCGGCGCTGGCAATGATGTGATCGATGCTGGTCTGGGCGATGACACGGCCGCGGGCGGTGTTGGCAATGACACAGTTGCGGGCAATGTCGGCAATGACAGCTTGGCTGGCGAGGGTGGCAATGACAGCCTTGACGGCGGCACGGGCAATGACACGCTGGACGGCGGCGCGGATGCCGACACGCTGAAGGGCGGGATCGGCGCAGACAGCCTTGTCGGCGGCGATGGCACCGACACGTTGGACGGCGGCGACGGCAATGACACGCTGTCGGGCGATGCGGGCAGCGACACGCTGGCCGGCGGCACGGGCAATGACACCATCGATGGCGGGCTTGGCGATGACGATATCGCGGTCGGCGGCGCGGACAGTGCGACGGGCGGTTCGGGCGATGATGTGTTCACGCTTGATCCTACCGACACGGCCGCTGATCTGAACGCCACGATTGCGGGCGGCGAGACGGGCGAAGATCTGACCGATCCGGCCAATGGCGGCGCGGGCGATGTTCTGGACCTGGGCGCAGTGACGGCTCCTGTCACAGTGACCCTGAACGCCAACCCAGAATCGGGCACGGTGAACGGCCTTGACGCCGACGGCACCCCAGACATCACGTTCTCTGAGATCGAAAAGGTGATCACTGGCACGGGCAGCGACACGGTTGCAGGCGGCACCTCGACAGGGCCGATCAATGTCGACACGGGCGATGGCAATGACAGCATCGCCACGGGCACGGGCAATGACACCATTGCGGCGGGCACGGGCAATGACAGCGTCGATGCGGGGGCTGGCAATGACACTGTCGATGCGGGCACGGGCGATGACACGGTCGATGCGGGCGCTGGCGATGACACGGTTGCGGCCGGTGACGGCAATGACAAGGTTGACGGCGGCGCGGGCAATGACAGCCTTGGCGGCGGCAACGGCAATGACAGCCTTGGCGGCGGCGATGGCAATGACACGCTGGATGGCGGGGCTGGCACCGATACTCTGGTTGGCGGCAACGGCAATGACGTTCTGAATGGCGGCGACGGCGATGATGACATCGTGGTTGGCGCGGGCGATGTGGCAAATGGCGGGTCGGGCGACGATGTCTTTACCGTCAACCCAGCGCTGACGGGCAATGCGCCGATCACCATCGTGGGCGGTGAGACGGTCGAAGACCTTTCCGATCCATCGAACGGCGGGGCGGGCGATGTTCTGGACTTGCGCGGTTTGACGAATGTGATCGTCACGCCAACGGGCCCAGAGGCGGGCACGGTCACCTATACCAATGCGGGCGGCCAGACGGTCACGATCAATTACTCTGAGATCGAGACCATTCTGCGCGATCCTGCTGGCACGGTGGATGGCACGGCGGGGTCCGATACGATGAACCCCGGCTACACCGATCCGCAGGGCGATCAGGTGGATGGCACGGACGGGCTGAATGACACCATTGCGGGCGGCGCTGGCAATGATGTGATCGATGCTGGTCTGGGCGATGACACGGCCGCGGGCGGTGTTGGCAATGACACAGTTGCGGGCAATGTCGGCAATGACAGCTTGGCTGGCGAGGGTGGCAATGACAGCCTTGACGGCGGCACGGGCAACGACACGCTGGACGGCGGCGCGGATGCCGACACGCTGAAGGGCGGGATCGGCGCAGACAGCCTTGTCGGCGGCGATGGCACCGACACGTTGGACGGCGGCGACGGCAATGACACGCTGTCGGGCGATGCGGGCAGCGACACGCTGGCAGGCGGGCTTGGCAATGACACCATCGATGGCGGGCTTGGCGATGACGATATCGCGGTCGGCGGCGCCGACAGCGCCACGGGCGGTTCGGGCGATGATGTGTTCACGCTTGATCCTACCGACACGGCCGCTGATCTGAACGCCACGATTGCGGGCGGCGAGACGGGCGAAGATCTGACCGATCCGGCCAATGGCGGCGCGGGCGATGTTCTGGACCTGGGCGCGGTGACGGCTCCTGTCACCGTGACCCTGAACGCCAACCCAGAATCGGGCACAGTCAACGGCCTTGACGCCGACGGCACCCCAGACATCACGTTCTCTGAGATCGAAAAGGTGATTTTGGGTGCGGGCGATGACACGGTCAACGGCGGCGGGGCGACGGGCCCTGTCAATCTGGACGGTGGCGATGGCAATGACAGCATCGCAACTGGCAGCGGCAATGACACGGTTGCTGGCGGCGATGGCAATGACAGCATCGCAGGCGGGGCTGGCAATGACAGCCTTGCGGGCGGCGCGGATAATGACACGCTGGATGGCGGCACGGGCAATGACACGCTGGATGGCGGCACGGGTGACGATAGCCTGACAGGTGGCGACGGCGATGACAGCGTGACTTCGGGCACGGGCAATGACACCATCTATGGCGGCACGGGCAATGATACGGTTGACGCTGGCGATGGCGATGACTTTATCAACACCCGCACCACGCTGGGCAACGGCATCCCGAACCAAGGGTTGACCGTTCCGGGCAACCCACTGGCCAGCTATACCGCTGACCCCACCCCGAACGATGACCGCGACAGCATCACCGCCGGGACGGGCAATGACACGGTCTTGTCTGGGGATGACAATGACACGATCTATGGCGGCGACGGGCGCGACAGCATCGATGCCGGCTTTGACGATGACCTTGTCTATGGCGGCGCGGATAACGATAGCATCGCAGGCAACGAAGGCCGCGACACGATCTATGCTGGCGCAGGCGATGACACCGTCTTTGGCGCGCTTGCCGATACCGATCCGGGCTTTGCGGCCTCGGCGGTTTATGATCTGCTCGATGCTGGCGGGGCGGACCCTGTCACCACCAACTCGACCGATTTGCTGTATGGCGAGGCGGGCAATGATCTGGTCTATGGCGGCGAAGATGCCGACACCGTCTATGGCGGCGTGGACAATGACACGATCTATGGCGGCATCGATGATGACCTGCTGAACGGCGACGAGGGCAATGACCGTGTGTTCGGCGATCAGGGCAACGACGTTCTGAGCGGCGGGATCGGCAATGACAGCCTTGATGGCGGGATCGGCAACGATACGCTGACGGGCGGCACTGGCAGCGATACGCTGGTGGGCGGTGCTGGCAACGACAGCTTGGACGGCGGCGCGGATGATGATGACATCGTCATCGGCGCGGGCGATCAGGCCTTGGGCGGCGCGGGCGACGATGCGTTCTCGATCGATCCGGCGCAAACCGGCACGGCGGCGATCACCGTTCAGGGCGGCGAGGCAGACGAGGGCGGCGCAGACACCGCAAACGGCGGCGCGGGCGATGTGCTGGATCTGACGGGCGGCAGCAATGTGCAGGTGGTGTATAACCAGCTGGACCCAACCTGGAACGGCACCACATCGGAATCGGGCACGGCGACCTATCGCAATGCCGCGAACCAAGATGTGACGGTGACCTTCAGCGAGATCGAACGGGTTGTGGTCTGCTTTGCAGGCGGCACGATGATTGAAACCGCCGAGGGCGAGGTTGCGATTGAGCGGTTGCAGGTGGGCGATCTGGTGCGCACGGCGGATCATGATTACCAACCGATCCGCTGGATTGGGTCGACCAAAGTGGCCGCGACAGGCAGCGTTGCACCGATCTTGATCAAGGCGGGCGCCTTGGGCAACACGCGCGATCTGAAGGTCTCGCCGCAGCACCGTATGCTGCTGGGCGGCTGGCAGGCAGAGATGCTGTTTGGCGATGACGAAGTGCTGGTTGCGGCCAAACATCTGGTCAATGACAGCACGATCCTGCGGGAGATCGGCGGCGAGGTGGAATATTTCCACATGCTGTTTGACACCCACGAGATCGTCTTTGCCGAGGGCGCACCGTCGGAAAGCTTCCACCCAGGCCAAGTCGGCTGGGGTGCACTCGCCGAAGAGGCGCGCGAAGAAATCCTGGCGCTGTTCCCAGAACTCGCAAGCGGCGACTTTGCCGAATACGGAACATCAGCACGAAGGACATTGAAGGCACATGAAGCAACACTTGCTGCCAAAATTGTTCGCTTTGATGACCCGTCGGTGGCAGGTGAATAGACCGAAGGTGACGGCGGCATAGCGAAAAAGAAAAGGCGCTGCACGGGAAACGTGCGGCGCCTTTTTAGCGTTTGGCCGCAGCGCAATCGCACTGCATTTGGAAGGGGGTTGACGCTAGGCCGCGCGGTGCTGATTGGCCCGGCAAACAGGGGCATCGCGCCCATCCAGACTGAGAAGCGCGGTTAGCCCGCAATTTCCGGTCACTAAATCTGCCAAAGTGACCAGATCCATTTCGTGAAAAAACGCCTCAAGCGCGCGCGTCAGATAACTGCGCAGGCGGCAGGATCCGACCAAGGGGCAAGTGTTGCTGGTTTCGTCAAAACATTCAGCAAAGGCAATGCGCCCTTCAAAGATGCGAAACACATCGCCCATCGAAATAAGCGTCGCCGCGCGCGCAAGGCGAATACCGCCAGTGCGCCCACGGATGGTTTCGATAAACCCATGTTCTTGCAGAGTATTTACAACCTGCAGCATATGGTTCAACGAGGCGTTGGTGCGCGTGGCGATGTCAGAACTGCGCAAAACGGCCCCGTCATTCACAGCGCAAGACATCAAAACGCGCGTGGCCAAATTGGTACGTGTCGTCAACCTCATAAGCATACCCCCTCATAGCATACCTTGGATCAGATATGGGGCATTGCTGGCCCAAGAGCGCTGCCTTTTCCATGATCTAGATCATGAAAAGGGCAAAACTCGCGGCAGATGCGCGTATTATCTGGCTGCTAATGGGACAGCAGAACTGGCATTGTCACATGGCCCAAAATGCCCTTTGTGGCCCCGCCCAACACGAAATCGCGCAACCGCGAATGGCCAAAACCGCCCATCGCCAAAAGCTGCGCCCCGCGCGCGTTTGCCACGTCTTGCAGCGTATCCGACGTGGCGGCCTGCCCCTTTGGCAGGCAAATACCCGACGCTGCATAGCCACGCGCGGTCAAAGCGCTGGCCAGATCATCTGCCCGCTCTTGCGCAAGACTGGCCCCCGCGCCGTCAGCGGTCAGCACAGAAACCTTGGCGTCTTTGGTCAAAAGGGGCAAAGCATCGTTCAAGGCCCGCGCCGCCACGGCGCTGCCATCCCATGCCACGGCCAAATGGCTGATGGCGGCGGGTTTGGCGGTGGGCGGAACCAGTATCACAGGACGGCCCGCGCCAAAAATCAGCGCTTCGGTCAAATCCCGCATCACAGCAACGCCTTTTTGCCACGGCATAAGAACCAGATCATACCGCCGCGCGCTGGCGGGGGCGGATTGCATGATCGCGCCCATTTGGGCGTGATAGACAAATTTGGCCCCCAACCCTGCACCAAGCACAACCGCTTCCAGCCGCTTTGCTTCGGTAAAGCAGGCGGCTTTGGCATCCTCGATCCACCCCGACAGATCAAACGCCACATCGCCCACGGGCGTGTAAGGTTGGGGCAAATCCGCCGCAAACGCCGCCACTTCAAGGCCGAAGCCAAGACGAGCGCCAAAGTGCAGCGCGGCCAGTATAGCAGCATCCGATACAGCGTCCGAATAGGTAGACAGCGGCAAAAAAGCGATGGGTTTGGTCATGGCAAACTCCTGTGACAACAGCGCGCGGGATGCAGGCATGTCAGCAGGATAAGGCAAGTCTGAGCAAAGGGCGTTGACTTGTGTCAACAGCGACTATCCAGCATGGCGATACAGTGATTTGGAGGAAAGTGGCAGCCCGTAGGGGAGTCGAACCCCTCTTGCCTGGTTGAAAACCAGATGTCCTAACCGATAGACGAACGGGCCACGCTGTTCGTGTGGCGTCTTTAGTGGGGTGGGCTATTGAGTGCAAGAGGAAAAATGCAGATCAGGCGCAGGAATTTTTCTGCGGGTTTAATAGGGGTGGCGCGGCGCAGGCCCTAGGCTCGGGCGGCGTCTTCGATGCGCAGTTGCACGCGCGCGCGCCCGCCCCATGTGTTCACCTCGATCCGCCCCGCAAGGTGGAAGCGACCCGCGCCGCCTGCTATCAGCGCGTCCCCCATTGGGGTTTGGAACGCACCAAACAGCACGCCCTCCAGTTTTGCCCCGATCCCGTCGCCAAAGGTCAGGCGCAGGTGCCCGTTCCCCATGGGCCGCGCCGAAACCGCCATATCGGCAAAGGCAAAACGAGGGGCAGGGGCGGATGCGCCAAAGGGGCCTGCCGACTCGATTTGCGAGACAAGGTCAGGGGTGGCGGCGCTTGGGGCCAGCAGCGCGTCGATGGGCAAATCGGTGGCTTCGCCTGCGCCAGCCCCTTGTTTTGCCAGCAATTCCGACAGACGGGCCATCGCGGCGGTCAGTTGACTGCGCGCGACGGTAAGACCTGCCGCCATTTTATGCCCACCGCCTTTGACGAGCAAACCTTCGGTGGCCAATCGCTGAACCGCGGCCCCCAAATCGACCCCCGAAATCGAGCGGGCCGAACCCTTGCCAATATCGCCGTCAAACCCAATCACCACGGCAGGGCGGCGCGCTGCTTCTTTCAGCCGCGCCGCAACAATACCCACAACGCCTGGGTGCCAGCCATCGGCGGCCGCCCAAACAAGGGGGGCATCCAACCCACGCGCCTCGGCCTGCGTCAGGGCTTCGGCGCGCACGGCCGCTTCGATATCGCGCCGCTCGGTGTTTAGAACATCCAGCCGTTCGGCAAGGGCGGCGGCCTCGGCATCGCTGCTGGTTGCCAGCAGCCTTGCGCCCAAATCCGCCTGCCCGATGCGCCCGCCAGCATTGATACGGGGGCCAAGGACAAAGCCAAGGGAATAGGCGCTGGGGGCGGTGTCAAGCCGCGCGATATCAGACAGGGCGCGCAGCCCCGCCCGTTCGCGGCGGGCCATAACCTTTAGCCCTTGGCGCACAAAGGCGCGGTTTAGGCCGACCAGCGGGGCAACATCGGCCACAGTGGCGAGGGCTACAAGGTCAAGAAGCCCCATCAGGTCGGGCAGTTGGCTGTGAGAGCTGCGCAATTGGCGGTTGATTTCGACAAGCAGCAAGAACACAACACCTGCTGCACACAGATGCGCCAGATCGCCTGTTTCGTCCATACGATTGGGGTTCACGATCGCCAAGGCTGGCGGAAGGGTTTCAGTGCTAAGGTGATGATCTAAAACGATAACATCGCAGCCAGCGGCAGCTATCGGGCCATGGGACAGTGTGCCGCAATCGACGCAGATGATCAGATCATGGTCTGCGCCCAGCATCTGCATTGCCGCCTCGTTGGGGCCATAGCCTTCGTCGATACGGTCTGGGATATAAAGCGTAGCAGATAGCCCCAATTCTCGCAGATAGGTGATCAGCAGCGCGGCCGACGCGCCGCCGTCCACGTCATAATCAGCGAAAATCGCAATGCGCTGACGTGCCGCAATCGCCGCCAAAACCCGCGCGGCGGCTTTGGCCATATCTTTTAACGTCAATGGGTTAGGCATCAGATCGCGCAGCGCGGGGGCCAGAAAGGCCGCGGCATCTTTTGGCGCAACCCCGCGCGCGACAAGGATTTGGCAGACAGGAGCGGGCAAGGACGTGGCCTGCGCCATAGCTTCGGCAAGGCGCTGCGCGGCTTGCGTCGGGCCGACCCAGCGCTGCCCCGTTAGGGAGGTTTCAACATTCAGAAAGGCGCGCGATGTCATGCGCCTTTCATGCCAATTTCAGACAAGAACCGCAAGGCAAACGGTGATTCCATCGGCTCTGCGGCGCAATCGCAACACTGCCGCAACTCGCCCTTAACGGCATTGACGCACGGCGATCTTCACGGCCTAGTTGTTAGATCACGAATCAGTGTGATCGATTTTATTTGGGGGTTAAGGATATGTGGAACGGTTTTAAGGGCGCCAAGGGCGCTGCTTTGGGCGCAGTTATGGCGGCAAGTTTTCCGGTTGCCGGCACTGCGCAAACAGCTTTGCAAGACTTCGGCTTTGAGACGGGCGTGTCGACATTGGGCGCTTATGTTGCGCCAAAATACGAGATCAGCGATAAGTTCACGGGCCGCGTTCCTTTGTTCTTTGGGGCGATGTCTGCAACGCGCACGCTGGACGGCAACCCCGCAACGGGCAATTTCAATACGGCCAGCGGGGCTGTTATGGCCGACTACCACCCCTTTGCAGGCGCGTTTCGTGTCTCGGGTGGCGTATCGGTGGGGGGGTATAATTTCACTGGCACGATCACCAACCCAAAATTCAACAACAACACCTATGCAGGTGTCGCGAATGTGACGGTCAAACAATCTAACGACGTCGTTCCCGTGGTATCATTTGGCTATGCAAAGACGTTTAAGAACGGCTTTGGTATCGTTGCTGAATTTGGTGCGAAAATAGGCACCTATACCTTGACCGCACCCGATGATTTTGTTCCCGCAGGGCAAAAGGCGCAATTTGCCACCGACCTTGCTCAAGTGAACTCTGATCTAAAGCAAGTTCCCGCTATTCCGTTTGTCACGCTGGGCCTGTCCTATCGTTTCTAGGGTCAGGTTGAAACAAGCGTTGATCGAAAATCAAGGCGCGCGGCATGTTTGGCGCGCGCCAATTCGATACTATTCGGACTTGATCGGCGCGCGATAGCTGACGCGGCGCACCGAACCTGTCTTGGACCGCATCAGCACCGTTTCACATTCGACAAAACCGTGGGTCAATCTGATCCCGCGCAGAAGCGATCCTTGCGTCACGCCTGTGGCGGCAAAGATCACATCGCCGCGCACCATATCATCGCGGGTGTAAATGCGCGTAAGGTCTGTGATGCCTGCCGCATCCGCGCGGGCGCGTTCGTCATTGTTGCGAAACAAAAGCCGGCCGTAAATTTGCCCGCCCATACATTTAAGCGCCGATGCCGCCAGCACCCCTTCGGGCGCGCCACCCGAGCCCATATACATGTCGATCCCCGTCACCTCGGGTTCGGCGCAGTGCATCACGCCCGCTACATCGCCATCGGTGATCAACCTGATCGACGCGCCCGTCCCGCGCACCTCGGCGATCATCGCCTCGTGCCGAGGTCGGTCTAGGATGCAGACGGAAATCTCATCTGCCGCGACACCTTTTGCGCGGGCCAGCGCGCGCACACGGGCAGCGGGCGGCATGTCAAGCGTAACGGTATTGGGGGCATAGGCGGGCCCAATCGCCAGCTTGTCCATATAGACATCGGGGGCGTGCAAGAGGGTGCCGCGCGGGGCCATGGCGATAACGGTCAGGGCGTTGGGCATATCTTTGGCGGTTAGCGTGGTGCCTTCCAAAGGATCCAGCGCAATGTCCACCGCAGGGCCGCGCCCCGTGCCCACCTCTTCGCCGATATACAGCATCGGGGCTTCGTCGCGCTCGCCCTCGCCAATCACGACGACGCCCGCAATATCCAAAAGGTTCAACTGTTCGCGCATGGCGTTGACAGCGGCCTGATCGGCGGCCTTTTCATCGCCGCGCCCGATCAGTTTGGCCGAGGCGATGGCTGCCGCTTCGGACACGCGCGCCAAACCCAGCGACAGCAAACGATCTTGAAACTCTGTAGCATCTGTCATGATTGCCCCCTAAGCGCTGCTTACGCCCTTAATGGGCGCAGCTTTGCGGTGCAATCCTGCTTGCGCTAACAGGTGACAGGAATCTTTGCCAGCGCCTAGCGGGCCGCGATGGCGGCGTATTTTGTGGGGGCCGAGGGGTAGATGCGAATAATCGGCGCAGAATTTGGCGCGGATTTTGCAGGCGCAGCAATGCGCTTTTGCGTCCAAGGCAGCATTACCACTTCTTGCGAGGCGGCAGCGATGGCAGATTTCAGCCAGCGGCGATTGGTTGTCATAGGGTTCTCCTTTACGAAGGCAACGGTTTACGTCTTGCAGCCAAGATGGCGGCAGATTGGGGCAGCAGATGGGCAAAGCTATGATTGTTTTGCGATGCTTTTCGCCCCGATGATTTTGCCGCGGAGATATGGATGGGTGGTTTGGAGACGCGCCAAACGGGCCGCAGATCCCTAAAAATTGGTTAAATTCCTATCCCTTTGGTCAAGCTTATCTCAAGAAAGTTGCGCTAGCCTATCCCAGTGCGCGCGGGCCTTTGCCGCAATTTTGCTTTAATGGGTGTCGGATGCGGTGGTGGATCGGCATGGTGTGCGGGGTGGTTTGTTTGGGGCATGTTTCTGCCGCGGGCGCGCAGGTTTCGGGCGCGTTGGCGGCGCGCGGGTTTTGGGAATTGACGCAGCTTGCCTCTATTTCGTTCGAAGGGGCGACAACGGGCATCGTGCAATCGGCGGCAGCGGATGGGTTTGAGTTGAGCGGCGGCGAAGCAGTTGATTTAAAAGCGTGGTATTCGCCAAAGTTTCCAAACGTGAATGCCACATTTCTGACCCAAGTCAGCGACGATATGGCCATCGCATGGGGCGGCAGTTTGGGCGAGGTCGGACAGAAATATCGCATCGGCCCTGGGGTGAATTTTGGCCTGTCGTGGCGGCAAGAATTGGGGCCCAGCGGGACAGTTCAGTTTGATCTGTTCGGTTCTTACGGATCGGCGCTGCGCGAGGTGGGCTGTTTGGGCGATTACGGCGCAATCGGCGGCATGCAGGCCGTGAACTGCCGGTTGGCTGCGTCGGTTCTGCCGCCAGAAGAGACATTGGCCTATCTGTGGGATTTGCCCCCACAGTTCAGCGCCACAGTCAGACTGACGTATAGATTTGTATTTTAACCTGTGGAAAGAAAAGGTGTGACATGCGGAAACTGTTGAAAATTGGCGCGGTTGCTGTTTCGGCGGCGCTTTGGCTTGGCGGGATGATGGCGCCCCTTCAGGCGCAGACAACGCGGGCCTGGATGAGCAGCGAAGTGGCCGATGCGTGGCGCGCGGGGTATCGCGGGCAGGGTGTTTCGGTGACGGTGATCGACGGGTTCAAGGGCGGTCTGCTGAGCGGCAAGATGGACGGCAAATTGCAGGCGCTAACCCATGGGCAATGGACATCAAAAGAGGTGGCATTGATCGCGCCCTTGGCCAATGTTTACACCAAGGATTTCTCTACCTCGGCATCAGCGGTAAGGCTGCAGCGCGGTTTGAACGTGTTGAACCTTTCTTACGCAATGTTTGCATCGCCAACCGCCACGAATATCAATTGGGCACCAGAGGAGGCGTCGATCATCACCTATGCGCGCGCGGGGTCGGCGGTGGTGGCCAAGGCTGCGGGCAATGATGCCGTGGCTGTTGGGGCTGTCAACGCGGCGGGCCGAGTGGATGCGTTGAACACTGCGTTGAAAAATGGCCTGTCCACCCTGTTTGTCGGTGCGCTGTCGCGCAATGGCACGCCAACGGCGAAGGCATCATTGGCAAGCTATTCCAACTATGCGGGCACCGACCCGATGGTGCAGGGCAAGTTTTTGGTGGTCGGGGTGAATTCGGCGCAGATGGGTTTGGCAGGCACGTCTTTTGCAGCGCCCATCATTTCGGGCTATGCCGCGATTTTGGGCAGCAAATTCAAAACCGCGACACCTGTGCAAATTGCCGAACAACTGCTGGACACAGCGCGCACCGATACGATTGTGAATTACAACGTCTCCGTGCATGGGCAGGGCGAGGCGAGTATCACCCGCGCTTTGGCCCCGCGCCGCCTGCAATAAGCGGGGCCAATATCGGGGCGCTAAACCTCTTCGATCCGCAAAACCACGGGCGCGCCAACCATCACGCCCGTGGCACCAAATTTGCCCGAGGCGGCAGCAATATCATCGCGCGTGGCTTTGTGCGTGACAATCAGCACGGTCGCCTCGGCACCCGAATGGCTGTATTGCCGCATCTGGTCAATCGATACGCCCGCCTCGCCCAGCGCTGTTGCAATCTTGGCCAAAGCACCCGGTTTATCCAGCAAGGTCATGCGCAGATAATGCGCGGCAGGGGTGGCCGATTTGGCGGGCGTGGCCAGGCGCAGGCTGGCGGCAGGCTGGCCAAAGGTCGGCAGACGCACAGAGCGGGCAAGGTCGATCACGTCTGACATCACCGCGCTGGCCGTTGGGCCAGCCCCTGCGCCTGCGCCACGCAGCACGATCTGGCCAACGCTGTCACCTTCCAGCACGACCATATTTGTGCCGCCCTGCAACTGCCCCAAAGGCGAGGTCGCGGGCACAAGGCAAGGCGTCATCCGCTGCTCAAGGCCCCGCCCCGAGAGTTGCGCGACCCCAAGCAGTTTGATTTTGTAGCCCATATCTTCGGCCAGCCGAATATCGTCGATCGAAATCGCACCGATGCCTTCCAGTTCGACAGCGTCAAAGGCAACCTGCGTGCCAAAGGCAATCGATGCCAGCAGCGACAGTTTGTGCCCCGCATCGATCCCGCCGACATCAAGGTTCGGGTCCGCCTCGAGATAGCCCAGTTGCCGCGCCTCTTCGAACACTGTCTCATAGGGCAGGCCCGCGCTTTGCATCCGCGTCAGAATATAATTGCAAGTGCCGTTCATCACCCCCATGACGCGGCGCATCTGATTGCCCGCGAGCCCTTCGGTCAGGGCCTTGATCACGGGGATGCCGCCTGCCACGGCCGCCTCGAAGCGCAGCGCCAAACCCGCGCTTTCCGCCGCCAGCGCCAGCGCTTGGCCGTGATGGGCCAGCAGCGCCTTATTGGCTGTAACCACATCTTTGCCCGCCGCGATTGCGGCCAAGGTGGCGTCATAGGCCGCGCCTTCATGCCCGCCCATCACCTCGACAAAGACATCTACATCATCGCGCTGCGCCAGCGCGGTGGGGCTTGTTTCCCAAGCGTAATTTGACAAATCCGCATCGCGGTTCTTTGTGCGATCTCGCGCGCTGATGGCGGTGATCTGCACCGCGCGCCCCGTTCGCGCCGCGATCAAATCGGCATGGTTTTGCACGATTTTCACCACGCCAATCCCCACAGTGCCAAGCCCTGCCAACCCAAGGCGCAACGGCGGGAGTTTTTGGCTGGCTGCGGTCATGTTTTGCCCTTTCATCGCGGTTGCGGGTTGTTAGCGCAAGGCGGTCAAGGGTGCAACGGCCACAGACAACATTGGCCGCCTCTATCGCCAAGGTTTGCCGCGCGGGCCGCGTTGGCCGCGCTAACGCGCGCGCAGGGCATCCGCCCTTTGGCGCAGCGCATCGGCGCGCGCATCACTTGGGGCGGCGAGGGCGGTTTTGGCAACAGCATTGGCCGCCGCCAATTCGCCGCCCGTCAGATAGGGTGGGCGCGGGTCAACATTGGCAGGCGTAGCCGCATCAATTTGGGGAAATTCCGCGCAGGCGCAGATCGACAACACAAAAAGGAAGGGTAGGGCGCGGATCATGGCCGCACCCTAACCTTGGCTTTGGGCAAAGATCAATGCGCGGGTTTGATAAAGGTGCCGTTGCGAAGCTCGCGCATCGCCTGCTGCAATTCTTCTTGCGTGTTCATCACAATCGGGCCGTGCCATGCCACGGGTTCGGCAATGGGGGCGCCAGAAATCAGCAAAAACCGCACGCCATCTTCGCCCGCGCGCACAACGACCTCGTCGCCTTTGCCAAATTCGATAAGGGTGCGATTGCCCGACAAATCGCGGATGTTTAACTCTGTCCCGCGAAATTCCTTTTCGGTCAAAACCCCGCGCGGCGGCGCTGCATCTTCAAACTTTGCTGCCCCTTCAAAGACATAGGCAAAGGCGGCGCGGCGGGTATCCACCTTAAAGCTGCGCTTTTTGTGGGGCGGCACGTAAATGTCCAGATATTGCGGATCGGCGGCGATCCCGTCCACTGGGCCAGTTTTGCCCCAGAAACTGCCGACAATCACCTTAACGACCGTGCCGTCATCTTCCAGCAGTTCGGGAATATCATGGCCTTTTACGTCCTGATAGCGCGGCGCGGTCATTTTCAAGGCGCGCGGCAGGTTCGCCCACAACTGAAAGCCGTGCATCTGGCCTTGCGCGTTTCCTTTGGGCATTTCTTGGTGCAAAATGCCGCTGCCTGCCGTCATCCATTGCACATCTCCGCCCTTCAGCGTGCCGCGATTTCCCAAACTGTCGCCATGTTCGACAGCACCCGCCAGAACATAGGTGATCGTTTCGATGCCGCGATGCGGATGCCATGGAAAGCCTGCCCGATAATCGCTGGGGTGGTCGCCGCGAAAATCGTCAAACATCAAAAACGGATCAAGGCGGGATGGGTCGCCAAAGCCAAAGGCACGGTGCAAATGCACGCCCGCCCCTTCGATATGGGGCGTGGCAAGCGATGTGGATGTGACGGGACGAAAAGACATAGATCACCTGTGCTGTAGCCGCCAGACATCGGCGGAATATGCAGGTTAGCTAGGGCTGCTGGCGCGGCTTGGCAAGGTGCCGCCACCTGCGCAGCCTGACACCATCTGTGCAAATTCGAACAGGCTTTACAGCGAGCAATAGTTCCCATCCACCAGCGCGTGGCAAACTTTGGGCACAAAGCGCGGGCGAACGGATGTTAGGTTGTTCATCACCCGCGTGCCCAAACCTTCAACATCGCTTAGCACGCTGCCTGCAAACTGCGCGGTAAAATCTGGCTGCCAAGTGACGCGCGATTCCACGATAATCATGCTATCCCCGTTCAGCATCGCTGGAATGCGCGGCAGAAGGGCGGTGATGCTGGTATTGGTATGGGCAGGATATGCGGTTGAATTTGACGTCATCGACCACAAAACGGCAACAGAATCGTCGCCTGTCGTTGTGTGGTCTTCTTCGTCAACCGACCCTTCGGAAAACAGCACGCTGGTCACGCGCAGCATCACTTGCGAATTTGACACGGTGCGTTCGGGCCGCTCGGCGGCGTAGACAAAGGTGCGGAAATAGTTGGTCATGTAATAGTTTTGCACCTGCGAGCGTTCGCGCGAGACGATATCGGCGATCACATAGGTGGCCTTTTGGGCCAAGTTATTGGCGCGAAACGCATCCCAAAACACAGTAAAGGTGATAAAGGCCCATGTCAGGATCGGCAAAACAAAAATTGCCTCGACAGACATGTTGCCCCGCATATCGGCGGCAAAAATGCGCAGGGAAAGGATGAGGCGTTGCATCATGCGTCCTATCTTGGCTCGTTCACGTAGGCAGAGGTGGAAATCAGATGGTAGACTTGGCTATCGGGATCGCTTTCGCTGAGCGCGACTTCGGTGGATGCAAAGATAATGTCTTGGGTCAGGCAGACCCGCACCAGAACCAGATCATTGGCGGCGCCCGGTTCAAATTCCAAAACTGGTTCAATGGCGTCTGTGGCGCGGTCAATACAGCCCGCCGTCAGGCTGGGCAGGGTAATTCCTGTCGACAAAGATGTATCGCGGCGGTTCAATTCCACTGTTAAATTGGCGGTGCAATTGTCCACCATGGCCATGCGGTTGCAGATGCGTGTGCGCAGGTCAGCCAAGGTTGGATTGGCGATCTGGCCAAGGCGCAATTCGCGCACTGTCGCCTCTAGCGCGTGGTCAAGCATGGTCTTGCGCATCATGGTGACGCTGCTTTCAAAGCTTGCCAAAAAGATCGCCATCACCAAAGGCATAAGGATGGTAAACTCGATGGTCGAGTTGCCATTCTCGCGCACAATGGCGCTGTGACACCAGGTGCGAAGCGCTGCGAGGTGGGATAACCTGAGGCGGGGGAAATTCATGCGATGCCTCATTGCGTTAACGTGAGCTGGGCGATGTTCGACGCGATGATCCGCAGGGCTGTGGCCACTGTGTCGCGGGCCGTGGTGGCAACGGCGATTCGCGTGGCGTGGGATACGGAGGTGGCGCAGCTTTTGGCGGCTTCTAGGCTGTCGGCGTCATTGATGACGAGGGGGCCGTACAGCGTGTAGATCAACACGCCTTGCGCTTTGGCAAGGCTGCACATCGCCAGGAAATCTTGGATCTGCTCGGCCTTGGTTGGGGTGGCCGTGGTGAAATAATCGGCCATTGGCGTCCAGCCATAGGTGGTGGGGTTCGTCGCCGCATAAGGGCGCATGTATAGCTGCTGGATCACGTAATACAGCGGCAACATGTCAAAAACCTGCTTCCACGTCATTTGCACGGCTGCGGCCCCGGTTGGGTATTTATAGGGTGTGGCCGACCAGCTTTCGGTGGTGTTGTTCACATAGTATTTGTTCGTGCCGGGCTGGTCTGCGTGATAAATCGACAGGATAATCGGCACTGTCGAGGTTGCCGCCTCGGGCGTGCGCCAAATTGGGGACAGGGTGTTGCCGGTAAATTCGGGCTTCATCTCGCGGTGGGTCAGCGATGTTCCTGTGGCATAGGTAAAGGGCGAGGCCATAAACATGACGGCGATTTTCAAATTGTCGCTGCTGCCATAGGCCAAGGGGCGGCCCGCCACTTGGGCGGGGGCAAGGCTTGATCCGATCAAACCCGTGAAAACGCTTTGCAAGCTGGAATCAAGCGCCGCCAACCCCCATTTCAGCCCAATCGACGGGCTAGAGGTTTCGGTGCCCGCAACCCCGCCCGTGATCGAGTTGATCTTGGCGGTATAGGTGGTTTTGTCCTGCAAACCCAGCGATACCGTGTGGGTGTTGGTCGCAGGCGATGCCGTTTTCAACAGCGGACACATGCCGCTAGAGGCCGAAGAGCTGCTTTGTGCCGTCAGAAGCGAGGTCAGGCGCGAGGAGGTCAGCGACAGATAGGTCGGTTTATCTGCAGGGCTGGGCAGCACGCCCAAGCTGATCGGCCAAGCAACGGGAATTGCGTCCGTGGTCGAAATCGACAAACTGTCATAGGCGGTATTGGGCAGGTTAAGGCAGGTGCGCAGATTGCTGTTGGTAAAGGTGTGGGGGTTCATCTCGTTGAAGCGCGACAGCAAATCTGTGCCAAGGTTCACGCTGCGCGAATAGGGAATAATGTTGTAAGACACTTTCTTGCCCGAATCTGGCGCGGCAACCGTGTTCAAAAAGGTGATGAAGGGCGTTAGAATTTTTTGCGATGCGGAGCCAGTGTAATAGGCAGAGGTGCCTGCGCCCACATCCAAAATGATCGACATTTCCAGCTTTGGCAGTTTCTGTTTCGACCGAGAGACAACATCATAGGAGGCGTCGGTTAGCCCTGTGGCAAAGGGAAATAGCGAGTCAAAGCTGTAGTTGCCCGTCAACTCGACCGAGCGTTCGCTGTTTTCAGTGTCAACATCGGGCGTGTCCAACCCCGAACTGCCAATGCGCGAGGTGTTCATACAATCATCCGCGGCTTCGGCGGCCGTTAGACCCGTAATCGCGCCGCCATCAATGCGGTTTTGCACGATTGTCGCCATAAGGGTGCAGCGATCGACAGCATCCTGCATGGCCATGCGTTCGTGTTCGAAATGCATCGCATCAACGGCCAAACCGCCCACGCCGATCATGCTGATCAGCATCATCAGGGAAAACACCGTGATCGACCCCTTCTCGCCGCGCGCAAGGCTACGGTGCGGGGGCACGGGCAGCGCACTGTCTGGCAAAGCTGGGGGTTGAAACGGCATCGACATCTCCATTCTTGGGCGGGGACGTGCAAGAAAACGCACCTTCCCGTGGGTGCTGATGCCTGCAAATGATGGCGCGACTGTGTTCCTGTGCTGGCCAAAATTGGGAATTTACAGGCAATGCGGTGTTTTTCGACAGGCTCTGCGCCGCCCTGTCGCGCATGGCGCATTTTCTGCCGAAAAGGCGGTTGAAAGCGGGGGGCAAAGTGGGTTCTATCGCGCTAAGGAAACGCGCCAGATGGGCTGCGGTGAAACGGCGAGGCAGATATGCGCTATTCAGGGTTCAAGGTCTTGGCCGAGGGGCTTCGCGGCAACAAGGGCTGGGGCCCTGCATGGCGCAAAGCTGATCCGAAACCCGACTATGACGTGATCATCATCGGGGGCGGCGGGCATGGGTTATCGACCGCCTATTATCTGGCGAAAAACCACGGGATTACCAACATCGCCGTGCTGGAAAAGGGCTATATCGGCAGCGGCAATATTGGGCGCAACACCACGATTGTGCGCGCCAATTACTACATGCCCGGCAACAGCGAGTTTTATAGCCATTCGTTGAAGCTGTGGGAAGGGCTGGAGGCCGAGCTGAACTATAACGTCATGCATTCGCAGCGCGGGCAGCTTGTGCTGTGCCATTCCGACGGGCAGCGCGACACGCTGGCGCGGCGGGGCAATGCGATGATCAACCAAGGCGATGATGCCGAACTTTGGACGCGCGAGCAGGTGCGCGAAGAAGTGCCTTACCTCGATTTCGAGCAAACCCGCTTTCCCATTTACGGCGGGCTGATGCATTGGCGCGGCGGCACGGCGCGGCATGATGCGGTGGCATGGGGCTATGCGCGCGGGGCGGATCAGCGCGGCGTTGATCTGATCGAGAACTGCGAAGTCACGGGCATTGACATCGAAGGCGGGGTGGTGCGCGGCGTGCAAACCACGCGCGGGGCCATTCGCGCCAAAAAGGTGGCGATTGTGGTGGCGGGGCGATCATCCCAAGTCGCCGCCATGGCGGGGATGCGCCTGCCGATTGAAAGCCATGTGTTGCAGGCGTTCGTGACCGAGGGGCTAAAGCCCGTGATCGACCATGTGATTTCCTTTGGCATGGGGCATTTTTATATCAGCCAGTCAGACAAGGGCGGTTTGGTCTTTGGCGGCGATATCGACTTTTACGCCAGCTACGCCGCGCGGGGGAACCTGCCGATGGTGGAACATGTGATGGAGGCAGGCATGACCCTGATGCCGATGATCGGGAGGGCCCGCGTGCTGCGATCATGGGGCGGGATTATGGATATGACGCCAGACGGCAGCCCGATTATTGATAAAACCCCCGTGCAGGGCCTGTATCTGGATGCAGGTTGGAACTATGGCGGGTTCAAAGCCGTGCCTGCATCGGGTTGGTGCATGGCCCATCTGATGGCGACCGACACCCCGCACGAGGTGGCGCGGCGGTTCCGTTTAGACCGCTTCCGCACGGGCCATGCCATCGACGAAGAAGGCACCGGCAGCCAACATAATTTGCATTGAGGACAGGACGATGAAAATACCATGCCCCCTATGCGGGCCGCGTGATCGGCGCGAGTTTTATTACTACGGCAGCCCTGACTATCTGTCCCCTGTGGCGCAGGATGCTGATTTGGACGCTTTGGATAACCAATTGTTCCTGCGCGATAATATCGCGGGCCAGGTTCAGGATTTGTGGTATCACGAGGGCGGATGTGCGGCTTGGCTGAAGGTCACGCGCAATACAGTGACCCATGCGGTTTTGGGGGCGGAGTTGGTGATCGGCGGGCAAAATGCTGCGCGGCAAGCTGCGCCCAAAGCCGCAGCAAATGCTGCGCCAAAGCCCGCAGCGAAACCCGCAGCGAAATCCAGCCCAAAACCCAAAACGCCGAAAAAGGACGCCTGATATGCGGATAGAAGGACGGGGCCTGATCGACCGCGCAAAGCCCATCAGCTTTACCTTCGATGGCAAGCGCTATCAGGGGTATAAGGGGGATACGCTCGCCTCGGCGCTGCTGGCGAGTGGCGTGCGCGTGGTGGGCCGCAGTTTCAAATATCACCGCCCGCGCGGGGTTTTGACGGCGGGGTTTGAAGAGCCAAACGCGCTGGTCGAGGTGGTGGGCACAACCAACCACACCCCCAATGTGCGCGCCACGGGGCAAGAGATTTTCGAAGGGCTGGTGGCGCGCAGCCAAAACCGCTGGCCGTCCTTGCGCTTTGATCTGCTGGCGATCAACGATCTTGCCGCGCCGTTCCTTGGGGCTGGGTTTTACTACAAAACCTTCATGTGGCCGCGCAAATTTTGGGAGGCGATTTACGAGCCGATTATTCGCCGCGCGGCAGGGCTTGGCAGCCTGTCGGGCAAGCATGACGAAGGCCAATATGAAAAGGCCTATGCGTTTTGCGATGTGCTGGTGGTGGGGGCTGGCCCTGCGGGGATTGCAGCGGCGCTGACGGCGGCGCGGGCGGGCGCGGATGTAATTTTAGCTGAGGAAAAGGCGCATCTTGGCGGGCGACTGCTCGGCGATCAGCCGCAGCTAGATGGTGTGCCCTCGGGCGATTGGCTGGCAGCAGCGACTGCCGAAATGGCGACACTTCCCAACCTGCGCGTGATGAAACGCACAGCGGTGACGGGGGCCTATGATGGTGGGGTCTATTCCGCGCTGGAACGGGTGGGCCTGCACCGCGCCCCGCGCGCCGATCTGCCGCGCGAATGTTTTTGGCGCATCACGGCGGCGCAGACCATTCTGGCGGCTGGCGCGCTGGAACGCCCGATAGCGTTCGAAGATAACGACCGCCCCGGCATTATGCTGGCCAGCGCTGTGCAGGATTATCTGAACATTTACGGCGTGGCGGTGGGGCAGAAGGTTGCGCTGCTGGCCAATAACGATGGCGCGCGGCGCGTGGCGCGGCACCTGATCCAAGCGGGGGTCGAGGTGCTGGGCATTTTCGACACGCGGCCTGATGCGTCGGTGGTAGAAGACTGCCCTGTCTATTTGAACACCCGCATCACGGGCACCAGGGGCCGCCACGGGCTGCGGCAAATCTCTGGCACGCATATGAACGGCGAGTTCACGCTGGAATGTGATGTGCTGGCGGTGTCGGGCGGCTGGAACCCGATGGTGCATCTGACCTGCCATATGAATGGGCGGCCACGCTGGGACGCAAGCCTTACCGCCTTTGTTCCGCAAGCAATGGCTATACCAAACTTGCGCGCGGTGGGGGCCTGTAATGGGGCGTTTTCGACCAAGGCCGCGTTCGATCAGGGCGCCGAGGCAGCCGCGCTGGCACTGGCCGCACTGGGGCGCAAACCTGCGCCCTTTACCGCCCCCGCCTGTGAAGATGCGCCTTATGTCATCACGCCCCTTTGGGCGATGGACACCTCTGGCAGCAAATACGCCCGCGCTTGGTTGGATTTTGCCAATGATGTCACGGTCAAAGACGTGGCGTTTTCGGCGCAAGAAGGCTTTGAATCGGTTGAGCATATGAAACGCTATACCACCCAAGGCATGGCTCCCGATCAGGGCAAGAACAGCAATGTGGGCGCGCTTGCGGTGCTGGCCGATGCCACGGGCAAGGGCATTGCCGAAGTGGGCACAACCACCTTCCGCGCGCCCTATGCGCCCACGTCTATCGCGGCAATCGGGGCAGGCGGGCGCGGCATGGGCTTTGCCCCGCAGCGGTTTTTGACGACCGATAAGCTGTCGCGCGACCGCGCCGCCCCGATGATCGAAGCGGGGCTGTGGTATCGCCCCAGCTATTTCCCCAAAGCCGGGGAAAACGACTGGCAGGTGTCGTGCAACCGCGAGGTGGGTTATGTGCGCGCGGCCGTGGGCGTGGCCGATGTGTCCACGCTGGGCAAGATTGATATTCAGGGCAAGGACGCCGCCAAGTTTCTGGATATGGTTTATTCCAATACATTCAGCACCTTGCCCGTGGGGCGCGTGCGCTATGGGTTGATGCTGCGCGCCGATGGCTATGTGCTGGACGATGGCACAACGGCGCGTTTGGGGGAAAATCACTATCTGATGACCACGACCACGGCGGCGGCGGGGCTGGTGATGCGGCATTTAGAATTTGTGCATCAGGCCTATTGCGCGGATTATGACCTGCGTTTCATTTCCGTGACCGAAGCCTTTGCGCAGTTTGCCGTGGCGGGGCCGCGCGCGCGCGCGCTGGTCGCCTCGATGCTGGATGCGCCTTTGGGCGATGTGCCGTTTATGGGCCTGGCCCAGGCCCAGATTGGCGGGGTTGCGGCGCGGGTGTTTCGCATCAGCTTTTCGGGCGAAGAGGGCTATGAAATTGCCGTGCCCACCCGATACGGCGAAGCGCTGTTCCGCGATCTGATTTCCCGCGCCGAGCTGATGGGGGGGGGGCTTTACGGGATGGAGGCGCTGAATGTGCTGCGCATTGAAAAGGGGTTTATCACCCATGCCGAAATTGATGGGCGCGTGACGGCAGGGGATTTGGGCCTTGGCGCGATGGTGTCGGCCAAGAAAGATTGCATCGGCAAACGGGCGGCATTGCGCGATGGTATGCTGGACGAGGCCCGCCCGCAGATGATCGGTCTGCGCCCCCTGAAGGGCGAGAAAATCACCGCCGGCGCGCATGTGTTTGCGCAGGGCAGCCCGCTTACGCGGGAAAATAGCCAAGGCTATCTGTCATCGGTTGGCTATGCGCCGCAGTTCCAAACCTTTTTGGCGCTGGGGTTTCTGACCCAAGGGCGCGCGCGGTTGGGCGAGGTGGTGCGCGTGGTTGACCGCCTGCGCGGCATTGATGTGCAGGCCGAGGTCTGCGACCCCGTCTTCTACGACAAATCAGGGGAGAGAATGCGTGGCTAATCTTATCGCAACAGCCCCATTGGGCTTTGTCAAACCCGTGGTGTTTGCGGGAACCTCTTTGACGCAGATGGACTGGGCGCAGATCACATCCATTGCGCCTTTTGCGGGGCGCGAGGCGGATGTGGACACAGCCCTTGCCAAAATTGGGCTTGGCTTTCCGGCCCCAAATACCACCCTCAGCAAAGGCGCGGCGCGGATAGCTTGGACAGGCCGCGCGCAGGCGTTTTTGATCGGCGCGGACTGCCCTGATTTTGGGGATGCAGCGGCGATCACCGATCAATCGGACGCTTGGGCGCGGTTTGCGATTGTGGGCCCTGCGGCGGTGGACACTTTGGCGCGCTATGTGCCCGTTGATCTGCGCGCGGCGGCGTTGCCCGTGGGCGCGTCGATCCGCAGCCAACTTTACCATGTGCCGCTGTGCCTGATGCGGACGGGCCCCGATGCCTTTGAGGTGATGGTGTTTCGCAGCATGGCGCATACGGCGTGGCATGAATTGGAAAGCGCGATGCGCACACTTGCGGCGCGGGCACTTTAGCCCATATTAGCGCCATGAGTCTGCCCAACGGTTTCCTTGACGAATTGCGCGACCGCGTCACGCTTTCGGCCATTGTTGGCCGCAAGGTGACGTGGGATATGCGAAAATCGAACCAAGGAAAAGGCGATTTTTGGGCACCTTGCCCGTTTCACCACGAAAAAAGTCCGTCTTTTCACGTAGATGACCGCAAAGGGTTTTACTATTGCTTTGGTTGCCATGCCAAGGGCGACGCGCTGACCTTTATCAAAGAAACCGAAAACTTAGGGTTTATGGAGGCGGTCGAGGTGTTGGCCCGCCATGCGGGGATGCAAATGCCCGTGCGCGATCCGCGCGAGGTGCAGCAGGCGGATCGGCGCAGCCAGTTGATTGCGGTGATGGACGAGGCGATCAAATGGATGCGGTTGCAACTGCGCACCGCTGCTGCCGAGCCTGCGCGCGCCTATCTTGCGCGGCGGGGCCTGTCCGAAGCGGCGCAGGAACGCTGGGGCATTGGCTGGGCACCAGACAGCGCAAACGCTCTTTTTACGGCGCTGAAACAAAAGGGGATTTCGGACGATCTCATCATCGCCTCTGGCGTTTGCGCCAAATCTGATGATGGCCGCGCGCCCTATGACCGTTTTCGCGGCCGCATCATCTTTCCCATCCGCGATGGGCGGGGCAGGGCGATTTCGCTGGGCGGGCGGTCATTAGACCCTAATGCGCGGGCCAAATATCTGAACGGGCCAGAGACGGAAATTTTCGACAAAGGCCGCAATCTGTTCAACCTTGCCGCCGCGCGCGAGGCGGCGGGCAAGGGCAAGCCCTTGATCGTGGCCGAAGGTTATATGGATGTAATCGCGCTGGTCGAGGCGGGGTTTGCCGCGGCGGTCGCGCCGCTGGGCACGGCAGTTACCGCCGACCAATTGGCGTTGATGTGGCGCATCCATGACGAGCCGATTATCGCGCTGGATGGCGACAGCGCAGGTATCCGCGCGGGGCTGCGTGTTGTGGATTTGGCGCTGCCCTTGGTGCAGGCGGGCAAAGGCCTGCGCTTTGCCCGATTGCCCGCAGGGCTTGACCCTGACGATCTGATCAAAACCCAAGGGCCAGCGGCCATGCAGGCGGCGCTGGACGCAGCCCAGCCGATGGTGAACCTGCTTTGGGCGCGCGAGATTGAGGGGCGCAGCTTTGATAGCCCCGAACGCAAGGCCAGCTTGGACAAATCTCTGCGCGCCCATATCGCCCGTATTCAAGACCCTTCGATCCGCACCCATTACGGCGAGGATATCAACCGCCTGCGCAAGGAACTCTTCGGCCAAAAGGCGCGCGAATGGACGCCCTTTGTGCGCGGCAGGCCCCGCGCTGCGCCCGAATTGCCGCCCCTTCCCGCGACCAAAGGGTCGCTTTTGGCCACGGCCTCGGGCGCGGTACAAGAGGTTCTGCGCGAGGCGGTGATTTTGGCGACCCTTATCACCCACCCCGCGCTGATCCGTCGCTTTGAAAGCGCAATTGAACGGCTGGTTTTGGTGGGCGAAGATCACCCCCGCCTGCGCGATACCCTGCTATCGCACGCCGATGCCGACGCGGCGCAGCTGCACGATGCGTTGCAAAATGCCGCCCCTGCTGCCCTTGCAACCCTGATGGCGCGCCCCCATGTGCGCATTGCGCCCCCCGTGCGCAACCGCGCAGACGCCGAGCTTGCCACGCTTTGCCTTGCCGAAGAACTGGCCAAACTGGACGCGCATCGCGGCGCAAAACGCGAGATTGCCGAGGCCGTGGCCGATATGGACGGATTTGTGGACGAGGGCCTAACTTGGCGGCTGACGCAGGCCGTCGCCGCCCGCAACCGCGCCGACAGCCCGCCTCGCCCTGATTCGGGTGATTTGGGCGAAGATCGCACAACTATGTCGAATCATCTGCAAAACCTGATCGATTCTAAGGTTTGGGAGAAGAAAACTCGCTGATTCGCCCTTTAACCCAGCGTGATTCGCGCTATTGATTCGTTTACCTCTTTCTGCGATTCGTTCTGTATCGCAGCCCCGCGCAGACGTGACCTATAGGAGCATCCATGGCCAGCAAAGACACCGATGATGGCAAGCCTGAAACCGATGATGCAGAGGCCACGCTAGACCTAAGCCAAGCCGCCGTCAAAAAGATGATCGCCGACGCGCGCGAGCGGGGCTATATCACCTATGAGCAGCTCAATCAGGTCATGCCCCCTGATCAGGTGTCGGGCGACCAGATCGAAGACGTGATGGCGATGCTGTCTGAAATGGGCATCAACATTGTCGAAGACGACGAAGTAGAAGAGGGCGAGGCCCCCGTTGTAGGCGAGCTGGTGGAAACTGGCGGCGGCAACCGCGATGTCGCCGTTGTGGGCAGCAGCACCGAAACGCTGGACCGCACTGATGACCCTGTGCGGATGTATCTGCGCGAAATGGGCAGCGTCGAGCTGCTCTCGCGCGAGGGCGAGATTGCCATTGCAAAACGCATCGAGGCGGGCCGCAACACCATGATCGCGGGCCTGTGCGAAAGCCCGCTGACCTTTCAGGCGATTATCATTTGGCGCGACGAACTTTTGAACGAAGACATCCTTTTGCGCGATGTGATCGACCTTGAAGCAACCTTTGGCCGGTCTTTGGATGGCGAAGAAGGTTTGGTCGGCGCGGATTTGGACGGGGTCGATATGGACGCCGCCCCCCGCGCTGGCAAAGGCGAGGAAGAGCCAGAGCTGGACGCAGACGGCAACCCCCTTATGCGCGGCGATGACGATGAAGATGACGAAGACGGCGCGTCGATCTCGCTGGCTTCGATGGAAGCTACGCTGAAACCGAAAATTCTGGAAACTTTAGACGCCATCGCGCGCGATTTTGAAAAACTGTCGGAAATGCAAGATTTGCGGATGAGCGCGACCTTATCCGACAGTCAGGCCTTTTCCGCCAAGGCGGAAGCCGATTATCAAAAACTGCGCAGTGAGATTGTGGTGTATGTGAACGAGTTGCACCTGCACAACAACCGTATCGAGGCGCTTATCGACCAACTTTACGGCATCAACCGCAAAATCATGTCGATCAATTCGGGCATGGTGAAACTGGCCGATGCGGCGCGGATCAATCGGCGCGAGTTTATCGACGAATATCAGGGCTATGAGCTGGACCCAACATGGGTTGACCGTATGGCCGCCAAGGCGGGGCGCGGCTGGCAGGCGCTGATGGAACGCTCGCGCGATAAGGTCGAGGAACTGCGCGTGGAAATGGCGCAGGTGGGGCAATATATCGGGGTTGATATCTCCGAATTCCGCCGCATCGTGAACCAGGTGCAAAAGGGCGAAAAAGAGGCGCGTCAGGCCAAAAAGGAAATGGTCGAGGCGAATTTGCGTCTGGTGATCTCGATTGCCAAGAAATACACAAATCGGGGCCTGCAATTCTTGGATTTGATTCAGGAAGGCAATATCGGCCTGATGAAAGCGGTCGATAAGTTTGAATATCGCCGCGGGTATAAGTTTTCCACCTATGCGACATGGTGGATCAGGCAGGCGATCACGCGCAGCATCGCCGACCAAGCCCGCACCATCCGCATCCCGGTGCATATGATTGAAACCATCAACAAATTGGTGCGCACGGGCCGCCAGATGCTGCACGAAATTGGGCGCGAACCCACGCCCGAAGAATTGGCCGAAAAGCTGCAAATGCCGCTTGAGAAGGTGCGTAAGGTGATGAAAATCGCCAAAGAACCGATTTCGCTGGAAACGCCTATTGGGGATGAAGAAGACAGCCAGCTTGGCGATTTCATTGAAGACAAAAACGCCATCCTGCCGCTGGACAGTGCGATTCAGGAAAACCTGAAAGAAACCACCACGCGGGTGCTGGCATCCCTAACGCCCCGCGAAGAGCGGGTGCTGCGGATGCGCTTTGGCATTGGCATGAACACCGACCACACGCTGGAAGAGGTCGGGCAGCAGTTTTCCGTGACGCGCGAGCGGATCAGGCAGATTGAAGCCAAGGCGCTGCGGAAGTTGAAGCATCCGAGCAGGAGTAGGAAGCTGCGGAGTTTCTTGGATCAGTGATGGTTGGAACTCAAAGGCATAAAAAAGACAACGCAATTCTTGGCGCGGCAGGCGAGCACTTTGTCATGAGCAAATTATTGCTCTTGGATTTGGTGGCGTGCATGGCTCCTGCGGGAGCAGCGAACATAGACATTGTAATTTCTGATTCGAACGGAAACTCCCAATGCGCTGTCCAAGTGAAATCGCACCGCCGCAAAAATTCAGTGGAACCACGCAGTTGGCCTATGGATGCTAAGAATGAAGTCCATAAGAGTCCGAAGCTATTCTACTGTTTCGTTAGTTTTTCCGATTTCGGCGTGGCGCCAATTTCCTATATCGTTCCAAGTGGCGTCGTCGCCACTTATTTGGAAGATAATCACAAATGGTGGATGGCTACACCAGGCAAACAAGGCCAAGATCACAAGGATAATTCGATTAGGAAATTTGATCTCGGGCCACGTGAATTTGAGCGCGGTGGTCGACACTATTGTTCAGGTTGGGCAGAACAATACAAAGAGAGCTGGAATTTGATTTCAGAGTGTGTAGCCAGCGAGTAGCGAGTAGGGTGCCTGCTTGCACGCACCACCCCGCCGCTTGCCATGGTGCGCAAAACCCCACCCTTCCCAAAATCCCCACCCTGAAATGCGCCCAAAGCGCATTTCACCGCGCCCGAACCGCCCCCACGGGGCGGGCGCGTCAGGGCCGCGCCCCAAGAGCCCCGTCGGTTCGGTCGCGGTGAAATTCGCACCCAAGCGGAGGTTTGCTGCATTCACGGTCTGCTGCATCGACACCCGGCGCGCGCAGGCGTGCGCGCGCGTTCGGGGCTGAAAAAGGTCCACTGGACCTTTTTCGCGGGGCCAAGGCCCCGCCGCCCCTCACCCCACGTCGGTTCGGTCGCGGTGACCTGCGCACCCAATCGGCAGTTTGCTGCATAGAAAATCTGCTGCATCAACAGATGGCGCTCGCAAGCGTGCTCGCGCGTTCGGGGCTGACCTTGCGCTCGCAAGCGTGCTCGCGCGCAAAAGACTAAAAAGGGTCCACTGGACCCTTTTTTGCGCGCCATGGCGCGCCGTCTTTTGCTCCACTGGACCTTTTTCGCGCAGGCAAGCCTGTGCCGCCCCTCACCCCATTGACCCAATATACGCAATCGCGTACATTCCCCGCCATGAAACACATCTCCTCCACCGATCTGCGCGCCAATCTTTCCTCGGTCATGGACCGCGTAAATGACGATCATGAACCCGTCATCGTCACCCGCGCGGGCGGCAAGCCTGTGGTGATGGTGTCTTTGGAAGACTGGTCCAGCATGGATGAAACCACCTATCTGCTGGCCAGTCCCGCCAATAAGGCGGCGCTGGAACAGGCGATCCAAGACGGGCGGGATGGCAAGTATATCGAGGTCACGATGGAACAGCTTCTGGCCCTAGAGGCAGAATGAAGCTGCAATTCCACGGCGCGTCTTGGGATCATTACCAGCGTTGGGTGGAAACCGATAAGGCCACGCTGCGCAAGCTGAACCGCCTGATTGTCGAATGCCAGCGCCACCCTTTTGAGGGCACGGGAAAACCCGAACCCCTAAAGGGCGATCTTGCGGGTCATTGGTCGCGCCGCATCGACCGCGAGCATCGTCTGGTTTACCGCGTTGAAGGCGATAACCTGATCATCGTGCAGTGCCGTTATCACTACTAGGCGGTTGGCCCGAATCTATCGACTAGGCGCGACTTAATCTCATCCCGCGCCTGCCGATAGGCCGCTAGTTTCTCCTCGCGCCCCGCGCCTATCGCAGTGGGGTCGAAAATAGGCCAAAACAGCACTTCCACATGGGCGGCTTTGGTCAATTCCAAAACCCGCCGCTGGCTGGCGGGGGACAGCGCGACGATCAGGTCATAGGCCCCCAAATCCTCGCCCTCTTCGATCATCTCATCAAAGCTGCGCGACCGATGCCGCGACAGTTCCACGCCAATCTCGGCGCAGACGGCAATCGAAAACCCGTCAATTTCCAGATCGTTCTTCACCCCCGCCGATTGCACATAGGCGCGCTGGCCGTAAAGTTTTTTCATCAGCCCCTCGGCCATTGGCGAGCGGACGGCATTGTGATCGCAGCAGAACAATATCGCTTGGGGGAATTCGGCCATGTCTTACATCCCCCACTGCAATACGCAAATCAGCGTGAACAGCCGCCGCGCGGTGTCTTTGTCAAGGTTGGCCTTGCCTTCTAGCCGTTCTTGCAACACGGCCGCGCCTTCGTTGTGAATGCCGCGCCGCGCCATATCGATCGCTTCAATCTGCGCTGGGGCAAGGCGTTTGACCGCATCAAAATAGCTGTCACAGATTTGGAAGTAATCTTTCACGATCTGGCGAAACGGGCCAAGCGAGAGGTGAAACTCTGCCGCCTTGTCCCCAGCCTCGGATGTGACATCCACCACAAGCCGCCCCTCGCGGATGGCGAGCGCCATGTGATAAGGGCCGATCGGCGTGGGCCGCCCTTCGCGCGCGGGCAGGGCAAAAAAGTTCTCTTCCAGAAGGTCGTAAATCGCCACCCGCCGCTCTTGCTCGATTTCGGGCGTTGGCAGGGTTAGGCCCGCCTCGTCGATATGGATTTTCGAAATGCGGTCGGTCATTCTTGTCCCCCATTTTCGCCAAAGTTGTTTAGGGCATCCAGCCGCGCGCGCACTGACAGGCCATGCGCCTGCAAGCTTTCCGATGCGGCCAAGCGTTCCGCGGCAGGGCCGATGGCGCGCAGGGCCTGCGGCGTCATTTTCGCCAGCGTTGTGCGTTTCATGAAATCCAAAACTGACAGGCCCGATGAAAACCGCGCAGATCGCGCTGTTGGCAGCACATGGTTCGGCCCGCCGACATAATCGCCAATCGCCTCGGGCGTCCAAGCGCCCAAGAAAATCGCCCCTGCATGCGTAATTTGCGCGGATAGGGCGTCGGGATCACCCACGCACAGTTCCAAATGTTCAGGCGCAATGCGGTTCGACAGCGCCGCCGCCTGCGTCAAGGTTTCCACCACAATCACCGCGCCATTCTGCGCCCAAGAGGCCCCCGCAATCGCGCGGCGCTCTAAGGTTTCCAAACGCGCCTCAACCGCCGCCATCACAGCACGGCCAAAACCCGCATCGGTGGTGATCAGGATAGACTGCGCCGAGGCGTCATGTTCGGCCTGCGCCAGCAGGTCAAGGGCAATCCAATCGGGGTTGTTATCGCCGTCTGCGATGATCAGCACTTCAGACGGGCCTGCGATCATATCAATGCCCACGCGGCCAAACACGCGGCGCTTGGCGGCGGCAACGTAGGCATTTCCTGGCCCCGTGATTTTATCGACGGGGGCAATCGTCTCTGTCCCATAGGCCAGCGCCGCAATCGCCTGCGCGCCGCCGATGCGATAAATCTCGTCCACGCCCGCGATGTGCGCAGCCAGCAGCACCAGCGGGTTTACCGCCCCGCGCGGCGTGGGGCAAACAATGGCCAGCCGCGCCACGCCTGCCACCTTGGCGGGGATCGCGTTCATCAACACCGACGAAGGATAGCTTGCCGTGCCGCCTGGAACATAAAGCCCCGCCGCCGAAACCGGCGTCCAGCGCCATCCCAGCTCTGCCCCTGTTTCCTCGCGCCACATCTCATTTTGCGGCAGTTGCCGCAGGTGATACGCGCGGATGCGGGCCGCAGCAAGTTCCAGCGCCGCGCGATCATCGCGCGATACTTTGGCAACTTCGGCAGCAATTTCAGCGGGCGTAAAGGCCAGCGTCGCGGGCGTCAGCGCCAGATGATCAAATTGGGCGGTTAGGTCAATCACCGCTGCATCGCCTCGGCTGCGCACATCCGCGATAATCGCCGCGACATCGCGGTCAACATCTTCGGCCTCTTCGCGCTTCATCCCCAGCAGGGCAGCAAAGCGCGCCTCGAAATCCGCGTCCGACTGGCTGAAAAACACTGGCATCACCGCCCCCTAGTCCATGGCCCCGATTTCATATTGGCCCAAATATCCTCGCCGAAGGCACGCCTACCCCAAGCGCGGCCTCAGTCGCGCTTTCCCGAAAACTTGGCCGCCCAAGCGGCGCGTTCCTCGTCCGTAATTTTGCGGAACAGATTTTCTGGCACATCGAATGCATGGCCAGCAGGCAGTTTGCGCAGATCGGCGGCGATGTTCTGCGGCCATGTCCAATCATCGCAGTGCAGCGCGTCCATCATCGCGCCTGCTGCATCGGGGATGAAGGGGCGCGAGAGGATCGCGTATAGGCGGATCAGGTTCAAGGACAGCGCGATGATGGTTTTGGCCTGCGCCTCGTCGGTCTTGATCACGCTCCACGGCGCGGCAGATTGCAGATATTCATTGCCCAAAACCCACAGCGCGCGCAGATCCTCTGCCCCGCGCCGCACTTGGATTTTGTCCATGCTGGATTGATAGCTGTCCAGTCCAGCCGCAAGGGCGGCAATCAATTCGTCCTCGCGCGGGCCAAATTCGCCCGCTGCGGGCACTTCGCCCGAAAACTTTGATGCGCAAAACTTGGTCACGCGGCTGACCAAATTGCCCAGCACATCGGCAAGGTCTTTGTTGACCGAGGCTTGAAAATTCTCCCAGGTAAATTCGCTATCGGCAGATTCGGGCGCGTGGGACAGCAGCCACCACCGCCAGTAATCGGCCGGCAGGATCGACAGCGCCTGATCCATGAACACGCCGCGCCCTTGGCTGGTGGAAAACTGCCCGCCGTCATAGTTCAGATAGTTGAAAGATTTCAGATAATCGACAAGCTTCCACGGCTCGCCACTGCCCAGAATCGTTGCGGGGAAAGATAGGGTGTGGAAGGGCACGTTGTCCTTGCCCATGAATTGGTAATAGGTCACGTCATCCGCGCCCATATCGGTGCGCCACCAGCGCTGCCAGTCGGCATCGGGGCGGCCATTCGCATCGGCCCATTCCGCCGTGCCTGCGATATATTCGATGGGCGCATCGAACCAGACGTAAAACACCTTGCCTTCCATGCCCGGCCAAGGCGCATCGCCGCGCCGCACGGGGATGCCCCAATGCAGATCGCGGGTGATGCCGCGGTCTTGCAGCCCTTCGCCATCGTCCAGCCATTTCAGCGCAATCGAGGTGGTCAGCACGGGCCAATCTTTTTTCGATTGTATCCAATCGCGCAGTTTGCCGCGCAGGTTGCGTTGTTTCAGGTATAGGTGCTTGGTCTCGCGCACTTCCAAATTGGTGCTGCCCGAGATGGAAGAGCGGGGGTTGATCAGATCGGTCGGATCTAGCTGTTTGGTGCATTCCTCGCACTGATCGCCGCGCGCCGATGTATTGCCGCAGTTGGGGCAGGTGCCCGTGATATAGCGGTCGGGCAAAAAGCGGTTGTCATCGATGGAAAACACTTGGTTTTCGCTCACCTCTTCGATCAGGCCCGCGTCATAAAGTTTCCCCGCGAAATGTTGGGTCAGGGCATGGTTGCGCGCGCTGGACGAGCGGCCAAAATGGTCGAAGGACAGGCGGAACCCGCGCGCGAGATCGGCCTGCACGGCGTGCATTTCGGCGCAATATTCGGCCACTGGCTGGCCTGCCTTGGCGGCGGCCAGTTCGGCAGGGGTGCCGTGTTCGTCGGTTGCGCAGATGAACATCACTTCGTTCCCGCGCGCGCGGGCATAGCGCGCGAACAAATCGGCGGGCAGTTGGCTGCCCACAAGATTGCCCAGGTGCTTGATTCCATTGATATATGGAATGGCCGAGGTGATCAGTATCCGTGCCATATGCGCGCCTTTTCGTCTGCCGTGTCGGATTGAAGGCGCCCAGGCGCCAGACTTGCCCTTCATCTAGCCTAAGCGGGCCGCGCATTCCAGTGCTGCGTTGCAGCTATTCTGGGTCAGGTAGGGACGTGATGCTCAGCTGCCCTTTGGCCCGCGCAATGGCCCAGCGGGCGGGGGCGGCATCGCGCGCGCGCAGGCGGGCAAGCGTCCACGCCGCGCGGTTTTCCAGCATGGTCATGTCGCTGGGCGCGGCAGCCATGTGCCAGCGCGATTCCACCCCCTGCGCCCCGCCCGTATGCGGCGTTAGGATCAGGCCCAAAGGGGCGGGGCGGCCGCGCGGGTGGGCCGCCTCTGCCCCCGCTTCGGCGGCCAGATGCAGGCGGCGAATGGGGGTCAGGGCGGGGGCGTTTGGCATATCACCCAGCACAACAGGTGCCGCGCCAGATCGCAGCGCCTCTTCCATCGTCCATAGTATATCTTCGGGCCTGCGGCAGCGGGCAAAGATAATGCGGTTCGGGTCGGCAAAGGGCAAAAGACCATAGGGGTAAACCCGCTGCGGCAGCCACGCAGGGCTGGCCCAAATCACCGCCCCCGATGTGGCCTGCAGCACAAAGGCGGCAAGCTGCACCCGCGCGGGGCCGCATAATTCGTGCACGCGGGCCCGCGTGAGGCTGAAAGACCCATCCAGAAACATCTGCGGCGCGCGCAGGCGCGATGTGGGCATGACCAGCCGCGCCAAATCTTCGCGCAAAGCTTGGGTGGGGGCAGGGTTTGACATAGGCCCATCCTATGATGTTCTTATTTCGTTCTCAACCGATTCCCGCACCTCGCTCCCGCACCTCGCTTTGCCAATTTTCGCCCATGCGACAATCGCCCCTTGCGCGGGCGGGGCAGATTGGGCCATCTGGCTGCAATGGCTTTTTACACAGGTTTGGGCAGGCAGATGCGCAAGTTTCACCTTATTTTATGGGCAATTCCCCTTGCAGTTGCGCTGGGGGGCTGCGGCGGCGGCAAAGCGGGCGGGCTGTTTAAGCCGCGCGCCACTGCCAGCGCGGGGGCTGTATCTGCCAGCGCAACCCCGCTGGACACCACAGCCATTCAAACCCAAACGCTGGCCCCTGCACCTGCGGGAACTGCGCCTGCGGGCACTGCGCCAGCTACAGGGCGGGTGATTGGCGCAGCGCCAGCGGCCGCACAAACCGCAACCGCAGCACAAACCGCATCTGCAAGCAAACCTGCCGCAGCCACCGCAGCGCCTGCAACGGCGCAAACCGCCGCCGAAATTGGCGCGGCTGCCACTGCAGCGCTTAAGGCGGGCACCACCGCAACCACAGCCGCAACAACCGCCGCAACCACAGCCGCCGCCAGCACGCCCGCGCCCGCCGTGCCCGAGGCCGCGAAATCCCCCGAAGAGGCGGCCTGCCTTGCCAAGGGCGGGCGTTGGGGCAAAGCGGGCGATACAGGGGCCGAGGCCTGCTTTCACCCCGCCAAAGACGCTGGAAAACAGTGCAAAAAGGAAAGCGATTGCTCCAGCCAATGCTTGGCACGGTCTGGCACTTGCGCGCCATTCTGGCCAATATTCGGCTGCACCGAAGTCATTCAAAACAATGGCGCAGTGGTAAAGCTGTGCCTGCAATAGCGGGCAGCTGGGCGCATATTTTGGCCGCAGGGCTGCTGATTGCCTGCACGGCCGCGCCGCAGCCGCAAAGCGCAAGGCAGGCTTACCGCGCGGCGGGTGCGCCGATTTATTCGACCTCTGGTCTGCCGATTGCCCGTATGCTGGGCACATGGCGGCAGATGGCGGGGTTTGGCGCCAGCCACCCTTGCAGCGCCAGCCCAGCATTGCAGATCACCCCCGATGCAGGGTCTGCGCGCGTGCAGTATGATCTGTGCCTTGGCCAAACGCGCCTGCGCGGGCAGGGCACTTTGGCCAGCGCGGGCGCGCAGGGGCGGTATCGCGTGCAAGGACTGCCCGCACCGCTTTGGGTGCTGTGGATGGATGAGGGCAACCGATCTATGGCCATCGGCACGCCCGATGGCAGCTTTGGCATGGTGCTGTCGAAAGACGCCATCCCCGCCGACCGCGCCCGCGCCGCGCGCGAGATTTTGGCGTGGAATGGCTATGATTTGACGCAATTTTATCAGTATTGATGGGACAATCGGTGCTAGGACAACCTCGCAACCACTGAAAAGATACATGACCAGCTCCACCGCGCCCACCCGCCCGATTGAATGGCCCACACTGGCCATGATTGCGCTGACCTATGCAACATTTGGCCTTGGCGGCGGGTTGTGGGGCTTATCGCCGACGCTGTCCATCTTGATCACCGCGCTGGCGCTGGCGCAGTATTCTTCGCTGCAACACGAGGTCCTGCACGGCCATCCCTTTGCCCGCCAATGGGCCAGCGAGGCGCTGGTTTTTCCCGCGTTGCTTTTGGTGATCCCTTATCTGCGGTTCAAAGATACCCATTTGGCGCATCACTTTGACCCTGCGTTGACCGACCCTTACGATGACCCCGAATCCAACTATTTTGACCCGGCCGTCTGGGCGGTTTTGCCCAAGTGGGGGCGGTTCATTTTGCAGGTGAACAACACGCTTGCAGGGCGGCTTGTGGTTGGGCCGATGCTGGGCACCTATTATTTTCTGCGCGGCGAGGCGCGGTTGCTACGCCAAGGAAACGGGCGGGTTTGGCTGGCTTGGGGGCTGAATCTGCTGGGGGTGATCCCCGTTCTGGTTTGGCTGAACTTCGCAGGAATGGCGCTGTGGGCCTATGCGTTGGCGGTGTACATCGCCATTGGTCTTTTGCGGATTCGCACGTTTTTGGAACATCGCGCGCATGAGGCGCACCGCGCCCGCACCGTGGTGATCGAGGATCGCGGCCCGTTGGCGCTGTTGTTCTTGAACAATAATTTCCATGTGGTGCATCACATGCACCCGAATGTGGCGTGGTATGACCTGCCCGCATTATACGCCGCGCGGCGCGCGCATTTTCTGCGCCGCAATGAAGGGTATCGCTATAAAAACTACACAGAGGTTTTTGCACGCTATTTTCTGCGCGCCAAAGACCCCGTTGCGCACCCGATCTGGCCCGTGCGCAAGGATGGGCGCGCGGATATGGGAACGGGCGCGCCCGACTAAAGCCGCACGAATGCGGGTGTTTGGGTGGAATTGTCGAAGAATGGCACGCCCGCGCTGCGCGGTTCAAAGCGCCCGCTTATCGTCAGGCCGCCGGCAATTTCGGCCAAAATCACTTTGGTGATGAAGGGCAGATCAAAGCTGCGCGTTTCGATCAGTGGCACCCATTGCAGCGCCGACAATTCGCCCGATGCGGCAGAAAACCCATCGAAATCGCCCGCAAAATCTTTGGCATCGGCCAAAAAGAAACGCGCGTCAAAGCGGCGCGAACGGCCAGGCGGGGTGATGGCGCGAAATACAAAGCGCAGCGCCGCGGGCTGCGCGCGTGCCAGCGTTAACCCCGTCTCTTCGTCCAATTCGCGCAGGGCAGCGGCGGCCAGAACATGGGGCGAGGGCGGTGCAACTTCGCGCGGGCGCTGTTGCAACGCCTGCCGGCACGCCGCCTGCAACAGGCCCAGATCGGGCGCGCTATGATCGGCGGCATCAACCCGCCCCCCTGGGAAGACAAATTTGCTGGGCATAAAGGCGGCCTGCGCACCCCGCTGTCCCATCAGCACCCGCGCCGCCCCCGCATCATGTCGCAGCATGATGATGCTGGCAGCGGGGCTTACCTGATCAGCGGTCATCCTGCCCAATTTGGTCGATAGGCTCTCCACCAAAGCCATGCATTCGCTTGGCCCATTGCAGCCCCACCATCGCGCCCTTGATGCGCGGCAAAAGATACAGCGACGTTACCACCGTAAACAGCGAGAAAATCGCAATCAACGTGGCAGGTTCTGGCCGCCAAGTGGTGAAAACAAACATCAAGAGCGGGGCCATCAAATGCCCAACGATCAGAATTGTCAGATAGGCAGGCCCATCATCGGCGCGTTGGTGGTGCAATTCTTGGCTGCAAACGGGGCAGGCACTGCGCACGGTCAAATATCCGCTCAGCATCGGCCCAGTGCCACAGGACGGGCATTTGCCGCGCCAGCCATTGCGCACAGCCGGCCATGTCGGGCGTTCGGCCACAGCGTCATTGGCGTGCATGGCGTCGCTAAGGGCTGCAGCATTTGGCAAACTTGTCATCAGATCATCCTATAGGCTGATGCCGTGATAGCGCAATCATCCCGCGTTGTTGAGCGGAATTTCCCCCGCGCGCGCCTTTGTCGCAGATACCGTGCAAATTTTTGCGCCATCCGCGACGGAAACCCAAATCTGCGGCGTTTGTCTGGGTATGAAAGGCGCAAACAACCCTGCGCCTATGACTTAGGAGAAGAGCATGACACGTTTCACCACACCAAAGGCCCTGACGGCGCTGACCTTGGCGGCGATCGCATCGGCCAGCTTGTCCACCGCCGCGATGGCGCAAGACGCGAACCAACCCCCTGCGGGCGGCCCACCGCCCTTGGACTTTGCAGCGATGGATGCCGACAAAGATGGCTCGGTCACCAAAGCCGAAGCCGAAGCGTTCCGCACGGCCGAAATCACCGCGATTGACACCGATAAGGACGGCAAAATCAGCGCGGCAGAATTGGCCGCCCATCATGTGGCGCGCGCCACGGCGGATATGAAAGCGCGGGCCGACAACCATGCCAAGCACATGATTGTTGATCTGGATACCGATGGCGACGGCGCGTTGACGGTGGCCGAAATGGCCGCTGGCGGTAAGGGCGACAAGATGTTCGACCGCGTGGATGCCAATTCGGACGGGGCGATCAGCCAAGCCGAGGCCGATGATGCGATGGCAAAAATGGCCGAGCGCGGTGGCCCCGATGGCGGGCGTGGCGGTAAACATGGCGGACGTGGTGGCCCAGATGGTGGCCGCGATGGCGAACGCGGCGGCCACGGCTTTTGGTAAGCGATAACACAGCTCGGGGGCGGGTTCGCCTGCCCCCGAGCGCATAAGGCGGTGGCATGTTCGGTTGATTTTGCATGCGCCGCGCGCTAGGTCTGATGGGATGGAAATGGCCAAGGATACGCAAAACGAAGGCAGTGACGAGGCACTTTTGGTGCTTTATGCCAATGGCGACGGCGATGCCGCGCGCCAGTTGGCAGTCCGTCTTGTGCCGCGCATTTTGGGCTATGCCACGCGCAGTTTGGGCGACCGCACTGAGGCCGAGGATATCGCCCAAGAGGTGATGCTGCGCCTGTGGCGCATCGCCCCCGATTGGCGCAGCGGCGAGGCGCAGGTTTCGACCTGGGCATATCGTGTGGCCGCCAACCTGTGCACCGACCGTTTGCGCGCCAAAAAGCGCCGTAAAGCCGATGCTTTGGACGAGGTGGCAGAGCCCGAAGACGACAAGGCCGCGGCGGTGGATGGGCTGATCGAGGCCGAGCGCCAAGCCGCCTTAAGCGCGGCTTTGGCCAGCCTGCCTGACCGCCAACGCGAGGCGGTGGTGCTGCGCCACATGGAAGGTTTGGCCAACCCAGAGATTGCACAAATTATGCAAGTGGGGGTCGAGGCCGTGGAAAGTTTGATAGCACGCGGCAAACGCGCGCTGACGGCCGCCCTGGCTGGGCGGCGCAAAGATTTGGGATATGAGGAGGCATGATGGACGATCTGGATACACTTTTGCGCGCCCGCGCCAAAGCGGTGGACGTGCCCGATGCGCTGATGGCGCGGATTTTGGCCGATGCCGCACGCGAGCAGCCGCGCCCCTTTGCTTTTGCCCCGCGCGCCCCTGTGGCCGCCGAACCGATGGGGCTGTGGCAGGCGATTACCGCCTTGTTTGGCGGTGGGGGGGTGTTGGCGGGCCTGGCCTCGGTTGCCTGCGCGGGGCTTTATTTGGGCGCTGTGCAGCCCAGCACGATCAGCGATTTGGCGCTGGCCTTAAACGGTGCGAGCGCCGTGGATCAATTGGATTTTATGCCCAGCATCGACACATTGCTGGCCGAGGAATAGACCATGACCGATGAAAACAAACCCAGCCCAAAGCGGCGCGCGAAATCGGGCGCATCTGAACCTGTGAGCGGGGCGGAACTGCCACCTGCCCCGCCACCGCCTCCCCCGCCGCCGCCTTTGGCAGGCCCGCGCCAATTGCCGCTGCGCAGTTTGCAACTGGCCTTGGCGGTCTCTGTGGCGCTGAACCTTCTTGTGGCAGGGGTTGCGGTTGGCAGCCTGTTTCACAACGGCGGCATGGATGGGCGCGCCGAGATGAGCCGTGATTTGGGCTTTGGCCCCTTTGGCGAGGCGCTGGCCCCCAATGACCGCCGCGCCTTGCGCGACTACCTGCAACAAAAATCGCCCCAATTGCGCGGCGCGAATAAGCAGCGCTATGCCGATTTGGCCGCGCTTCAGGCCGCGCTGCGTGCGCAGCCTTTTGATCCTGCGGCACTTACATCGGCGCTGGACGGGATGCGCGGGCGGATGGAAGGCCAGTTGAAACTGGGTCATGAGGCGCTGGCGGCGGTGATCTTGCGGATGCCTGACCAAGAACGCCTCGCAATGGCTGATCGGCTGGAGCGCGGTATGCGCCGCGGCGGGCCGGGCGAGGACGAAAAGCCGCGCGATGGGCCACAAAAAGGCAGTGGCGCGGGCAATTGAACCAACCCAAAAGCGCCCTTGAAAAGGGGCGCTTTTGCTTTTGGCGTCGGCCAAATTTTGGGAAATGAAAAGCGGCCTTTCGGCCCTGCAAGCTGCCCCTTAGGCGGCGGTGCGGCCTACGGACATTTTGTTGCGGCCCTGCGCCTTGGACAGCAGCATCGCATGGTCGGCAATCGCTGTCAGATCGTTGATATATTGATCGATCGGGCTGGCGTTGCGCGGATCGGCAATCGAAACACCCAGCGAAATGGTTTGCAACAAATGCTGGCTTTCGGAAATTTCCACAGGGGTGCCGCAGGCCGCGTTGATCAGTCTTTCGGCCACGCTTTGCGCCCCCTCTAGATCGGTGTTGGGCAAGGCCACCAAAAATTCATCGCCGCCGATGCGGGCGATCAAATCCCCCTCGCGCAGCGCATTGCTCAGCCGCTGCGCAATCGTGCGCAGAACAGTATCGCCAACCGCGTGACCAAAGCTATCGTTAACCGTTTTGAACCGATCAAGATCGCACAAAATAACCGCAACGGGGCTGCCCGTTTGCCGTGCTTGGCTGACGAAATTGTAAAGCCCCATCGCCATGTGGCGGCGGTTTGCAATGTTGGTCAGCGGGTCGATCATTGACAGCATCAGCCCCGTGCGAATGTCGGCGCGCAGCCCATCTGCAAGGCTTTTGCGTTTGATCAGGCTGGTCAAACGCAGCGCCACCTCTTCAGAGGGTGCGCTGGCGGTGATAATGGCATCTGCCCCAAAATCGCAAGCAAGTTCATAGTCATCGCTGCGCGCAGCCTCGCTAAATTCCAAAATGAACTTTGCATCCCGCGTTTGCGCCCGTGCGCGCAGCTTTGAAATCATATGCAGCGCGGCGTTGGGTTCGGTCGGATCGGAAATGATCGCCACAATGCCCACATAGTCTGGAATTTTGTCGTTGTCTGTCAAAATTTGCGTGGGCGATTGCATGAACACCCTATCGCGCAATGCCGCTGGAAGTTTGCGTTTGAAACGCATCGCCGCCTCTTGTGGCCCAACGACCAAAACGTTGGAGCTTTGCATAAATTGCGTAAGCTTTTCTTCAAAAGCGGGTTTATCCATCATTTGGATAAAGGGGGCGGAATTGCGTTCCGAAAGCTCTTGCAGATAAGAAAATTCGCGGAAAAAACTGCGCAGCCGTGCCAAAAGGCTGGTGTCAGAGAAGGGGCGCGCAAAGAATTCATCGCAGCCCGCGCGAAAGGCGCGCATGCGCGTTGCCTCATCATCGCGGGTCGAGGTCATCAGAACAATGGCCGCGCCCAACTGCGGCGCCTCTTGCAATTGATCCATCACGATTTCGGGCGGCAAATCGGGCAAGTCCATGTCCATGATGATGATATCAGGCAAGGTCTGCAGCGCGGTTTCAACCCCCTCGCGTGCGGACGCGGCAAGCTGCACGTCATAGCCCGCCCCTGAAAGTTTTACTTTCAGGATAATACGATTCGGCATCACGCTATCGATGACGAGAATTTTGCCAGCCATACGGTCGCCACTTACCCTTGCAAATCACACCCCACACCCACACAGAGCGCGCCCATGTGCAGACTTATACTCTTTTTGCCAGCAAGTGGTTAAGAAATCCTTTCCGAATGGAGAACAAAGTGCGAAGAATTTGACGAAACTTGGGGGAGATAGGGGGGAAAAACCTGTGGATAACATCAAATTTGGCGCAGAGGCCGCGCAAACAATGGCGCTAGAGGCGTTGGCTTGGGTTTTGGGACAAGATGATCTTCTGGGAAATTTTCTAAACAATACAGGCGCTTCGCCAAATGATCTGGCCCGTCTTGCGGGCGAGCCGCTGTTTTTGGCTGCGGTTTTGGATTTCTTAATGGAAGATGACCAACGTGTTATCGCGTTTTGCGCGGATTTGAACCATCCGTTAACTTCTGTGCAATCTGCACGCGCGGTTTTGCCGGGCGCGCAATACATGCATTGGACATAAAATGATCTCGGCGCTGATTTTTGACAAAGACGGCACGTTGTTTAACTTTACCGAAACCTGGGGCGCTTGGGTGGCCCGTGTTTTGCCGCTTTTGCAGCCCGATGGCGCGCAGCATGGCGCGCTGTTGCAGGTTTTGGGCTATGATCCAATGGCGCAGCGGTTTGCCAAATCTAGCCCTGTGATTGGCTGCACCACGCCCGAAATCGCCGCCCTAATTCAACCGCTTTTGCCGCACCTGACCCCGCAGGCGGTGAACGATTTGCTGAACCTTGAGGCGCGGCGTGCGCCCTTGCAGCCCGCCACCGACCTGCGCGCTGTTTTGGGCGGCCTTAAATCGCAGGGCCTTGCGATTGGCCTTGCCACGAATGACACCGAAGCGCCCGCGCGCGACCATCTGACCCGCGCAGGTGTGTTGAATTTGTTTGATTTTATCGCAGGATGCGATTCGGGCTGGGGGGGCAAACCCGCCGCAGGCCAGCTTTTGGCCTTTGCAACGGCGATCCAAACACCGCCTGATCAAATCGCTATGGTGGGCGACAGCCTGCACGATTTGCACGCCGCGCGCGCCGCAGGCATGGTTGCGATTGGTGTTCTGACAGGGGTGGCCGAGGCGGATGATTTGGCCCCCCATTCCGATGTTGTGCTGCCCCATATTGGCCATATCGCGCAATGGCTTGCACAGCGCCCAAGGCAGCCCCAGCGGATAGCGTGAAAACGACATTTTCCGTCGCTGGTCGGGCGCGCATCAGGCCACGCTTTGCGCCATTCTAGCGCAAATGTTTCGGAGCACGACATGAGCCATGATGCCACCACCACACCTGCCACCCAACCGCGCGAGCGTGTCCGCTCGGGTGGGCGCGCAGGGCATAAGACGCGCGCTGGCAGCGCGGCGATTGATCAGATGCCGTGGCGCGTGCCTGTCAACACCGACCGCCCGACGGAACCTTTGAACGCAGACGGGGTGCTGGCCATCCACCGCGGCACGATGAAGATTTTGCGCGATATTGGGATCGAATTTCTGAACCCAGACGCTGTGGAAATTCTGCGCCGTGCGGGCTGCAAGGTTTCGGGCGAAAACGTGCGGATGGACGAAGATTTTGTTATGGAAATGCTGGGCCATGCGCCAGCGACCTTTACCATGACCCCGCGCAACCCTGCGCGCGAATTGGTGATGGGCGGCAACCATATGCTGTTTGTGAATGTCAATTCGCCGCCCAATGCCTGGGATCTGGAGCGCGGCAAACGCGCAGGCGATTTTGCGGCGTTTTCAGAATTTATCAAGCTTTCACAATACTTTAATTGCATACATATCTTGGGCGGCTATCCTGTTGAACCCATTGATATCCACCCATCCGTGCGGCATTTGGATTGTTTGCAAGAAATGCTGACCCAGTCGGATAAACTCGTCCACGCCTATTCGCTGGGGGCCGAGCGGGTGGAAGATGTGATGGAAATGGTGCGCATTGCGGGCGGGCTGAGCCATGACGAATTTGCCGCCAAACCGCGCATGTTCACCAATATCAATTCGGTTTCCCCCTTGAAACACGACTATCCGATGCTGGACGGCGCGATGCGGATGGCGCGGCGCGGCCAGCCTGTGGTGGTGACCCCGTTCACGCTGGCAGGTGCGATGGCCCCTGTGACGATGGCGGGGGCCGTGACGCTGTCGCTGGCCGAAGGGCTGGCTGCCGTTGCGCTGCTGCAATATATCAACCCCGGATGCCCCGTGGCGCTGGGCACCTTTACCAGCAATGTCGATATGAAATCGGGCGCGCCTGCCTTTGGAACCCCTGAATATATGCGCGCCACGCAGATGACGGGGCAGATGGTGCGGCACTATGGCGTGCCGCTGCGCTCGTCTGGCGTTTGCGCGGCGAATGTGCCCGATGGGCAGGCGATGTGGGAAACCTCGAACTCGCTGTGGGCCGCCGTGCAGTCGGGCACGAATATGGTCTATCACGCGGCGGGCTGGCTGGAGGGCGGGCTGATTGCATCGCCCGAAAAATTTGTGATGGACTGCGAAGTGTTGCAGATGATCCAGCGCTATTTCGAACCCGTCACCTATGCCACACGCGATGAGGATATCGCGCTGGATGCGATTGCCGAGGTGGGCGCTGGCGGGCATTATTTTGGCTGCCAGCACACGCAAGACCGCTATCAAACGGCGTTTTACCAGCCCTTTGTGTCCGATTGGCGCAACTATGAGGCATGGGCGCAGGATGGCGCGGTGCAAACCCCCGAACGCGCCAACCGCATCTACAAACAAATCATTGCCGAGTTTGAACCCGCCCCGATGAACGGCGATCACGCCGAAGAGCTGCGCCGTTTCGTGGCGCGGCGCAAGCAAGAGGGCGGCGCGCCGACCGATTTTTGAAGTTGCTTTGCGGGGAACGGCTTGGGGTGAAAAGCCTAAGATTTTCCCCGTTTTTTGCCGCGTGGAAACCTAGCGCTTTGCGGGCGGGAGGGGTAGCCTGCCCCTAACGCAGGGAGGCTGGTATGGACATCCAACACAAATCGCGCGCAGTGATGACGGAAATGGGGGCGCTGGCGGCGCTGGCCTTGTATCTGTGGGTGCAGATAGCAGTGAACGAGGCGGTGATCGCGCGCGCGCTGCTGTTTGGGGTGGTGGCCACGGGCGTGTTTTTTGGCGCGCTACTGGCGATTGCCCCGCGCATGGCGCTGGCGCGCGCGGCGGTTTATGCGGCGGCGCAGGCGGGGGTGGTGGCGGGCCTGATCGTGCTGGCCTCGCTGCGGTTTGACCCGCCAGAGGCGATGATCGGGCAGGTATTTCCTGTGTTTGCCGCGATAATCCTGTGCTGTCTGCCGCTGCCGTTTTTCATTGCCCATGCGCGCGGCAATTGGCGCGATTACGCCACGCTGTTCGAAGAGGCCTGGGACATTGTGCTGCGCTATGGCATAGGGCTTTTGCTGATTGGCACCGTGTGGCTGCTGGTTTTTCTGTCTGATCTGCTGCTGTCTTTGGTGGGTCTGGGGTTTATGGGCCTGATTTTTGATTTTGGCCCAGCCCCCTATCTGATCACGGGGGCTGCGGGCGGCTTTGGCATAGCGGTGGCTGCCGAAACGATAGGGGCTGCGGGGGCGAGTTTGGCGCTGATGCTGCTGCGCCCACTGCTGCCACTGATCGTCGGCGTGGTGGCGCTGTTCCTGATCGCGCTGCCCATTCGCGGCCTGTCCAGCCTGTTCGGCGCGCTGTCGGCAGGCATGACGCTGATGGCGATTTCGGCCGTGGCCGCCACGCTGGTCACCGCCGTGGTGGATGCGCGGGGCGAGGCGGCATCGCGCAGCCGCGTGCTGGCATTTTCGGCGCGGATCATGTCGGGCCTTATGCTGATTTTGGGGGTTTTGGCAGTGGTCGCCGTGGCCCAGCGGGTGGGGCAATACGGCTGGACGCCGCCGCGCATTTACGCCGCCCTTGGCGCGGGCATAAGCCTTGCCTACGGTGTTCTTTACGCCGCCGAGGCGGTGCGCGGCGATTGGATGGCCCGCATCCGCCGCGCCAATGTGACCATGGCGCTGGCGCTGATCGCCCTTGCAGCGCTGACCCTGACACCTGTTTTGAACGCCGAGCGCATATCCACAAACAGCCAAATGGCGCGGTTTGCAGATGGCCGCACCCCGCCCGAAAATCTGGACGTTCTGGCGTTTGAAGGTTGGGGCATTGCGGGCCGCGCGGCGCTGGATGACCTAAAGCTGTTGTCGACCCAAGCGGGGCAAGAGGCGCTGGCCACCCGCATCTTGAACCCATATGACAATAGCGAAACCGCGGCCCAAGATGTGGGCGCTTTGCGCGCCGATGTCGTTGCGGCGTTGCCCCTGCAGCCTGCGGGCGCAACGGCCGCGCAGCGTGCTTTGCTGCAAGGCGTCAACGATTATACCTTGGCCGAGGTGAAATCCGCCTGCGCGCGCGAAGCGGGGGATTTGGCGAAATCCTGCGTGATGATAGTGGTCGATTTTCTGCCAAATCTCACTGGGGATGAAGGGCTTATCGCCTATCTGGATTTGAACGGCGCGTTGCAACTTTATGGGCTAACGCAAGATGTGGCCAAGGGAAATTGGGCGCAGGCCAATCTTTACGGCGGGCAGGGTTTTCTGAACGGAGCCGAGGCCATCGCCGCCCTGCGTGCATGGCAAAACGCGCCGCCCACCCTGACCCCGGCACCCATCATGCAACTGCCGCTGGCCACAGGCGGCGTGATCCTGCTGCCCTAACGCGCGGGCAGTCGATTGCAGGGCATTTTCCGAAAAATGCGCATAGTTTCAGCCCCCTGAACGCGGCTTTGCCCCTATCCGAAAGCAGTTTGTTAAGTGGTTTTGGATAGGCTAAGGCCTTATCCCGTGGCAAAGGACTGTGCCGCCATGCTTGGCTTTATCAACCGCGCCTTCGAAGGCTTTTTGCGCGACACATATGGCCCCGATCTGTGGGCGCAGGTGGCGGATGCGGCTGGGCTGGGGTTTGATCGGTTCGAATCCATGCTGCAATATGACCCTGCGCTGACCGAATCCGTCATCCGTGCCGCGACCCAAGTGCTGCGCCGCCCGCGTGATACGATTTTGGAAGATGTGGGAACTTATCTTGTCTCGCATCCCAACTTGGAACGGCTGCGGCGGTTGCTGCGTTTTGGCGGGGTCGATTTCATCGAATTTTTGCACTCGCTCGAAGATCTGCCCGAGCGCGGCCGCTTGGCCTTGCCCGATTTGAACCTGCCCCGCCTTGATCTCACCGATCAGGGCGAGGGGGTTTTTCGCCTGAATTGCCGCATGGAAATCGCGGGCGTGGGGCATGTGGTGGTGGGCCTGCTGCGCGCGATGGCGGATGATTATGGCGCGCTGGTGTTGATTGATTTTGATGGCACCACAGCGGGCGGCGCAGAAGTGGTGGCGATCCACCTTTTGGATCATCGCCATTCCACTGGCCGCGCCTTTGATTTATCTGCGCAAGTGGCGGGGTAGCGATGGGCATTTTTACCCCGATTTCCACCCTGCCTGTCGCCGCTATGGGCCGCTTCATGCCGATGTATATGGCTGTGGATGCCGATGGGCGTATCCGCGCGATGGGCCCATCACTGCGCCGCGTTTTGGGCCGCCCCAGCCCGCTGGGCCGCAGCCTGTTTGAGGTGATGAATATTCGCCGCCCCGCCGGTATTGAAACCATCAAAGACTTGCGCGCGCAGGCGGGGATACAGTTGCATCTGGGCTTGCGGGCGCAGGCGGATGTGCATTTGCGCGGGCTGGCCATGCCCGTGGGCGATGGGGCCATGCTGATCAACCTGTCCTTTGGCATTGGCGTGATCGAGGCGGTGCGCCGCTATGGCCTGTCGGCCGCCCATTTCGCCGCCACGGATCTGACCATCGAACTGCTGTATCTGGTCGAGGCGAAATCCGCCGTTATGGGCGAATTGAACAATTTGAACGCGCGGCTGAATGGTGAAAAGCTGCAGGCCGAAGAACAGGCCCTGACCGACCCGCTGACGGGCCTGCGCAATCGCCGCGCTTTGGACATGATGTTAAAGCTGATGCTAGACCAAGAGGCGGCTTTTGGCCTGATGCATTTGGATTTGGACTATTTCAAAGCGGTCAATGATACGCTGGGCCATGCCGCGGGCGATCACGTTTTGCGCCAAGTCGCCAGTATTTTGCGCCGCGAAACCCGCGTGACCGACACAATCGCCCGCGTCGGCGGTGACGAATTTGTGCTGGTCATGCCCAATTTGACCGATTTGCACCAGTTGCGGCTTATTGCGCAGCGCCTGATTGCCGCCATATCCAAGCCGATTGATTTTGAGGGGCAAGAATGTCGCATCTCGGCCTCGATTGGTATGGTCGCCTCGACCGAATACGGCCATTTGGACATTGAAAAAATGGCTGCTGACGCTGACACAGCGCTTTATGCCGCCAAAAGGGCAGGGCGTGGGTGCGCGCAATTATTTCAAGGCTGACAGGGGGCTATTGGCCCCCTATTGCCTGACTAATGCGATGGCGGCAGGGCAGCAAAGCCAAATTCAGCAATAGCTGCATCCAGCGCAAGGGTCTGGCTGCCCTGATCGCCCAAACGCCGCACAGAAACGGTGCGATCTGCCACTTCCTGCATGCCCACCGCAAAAATCACCGGAACTTTGCCAACCGAATGTTCGCGCACTTTGTAGTTGATCTTTTCGTTGCGGGTATCGGCCTCGGCGCGCACCCCCGCCTTTTGCAGGGCGGCCACCACCTCATGGACAAATGGGTCAGCATCCGAAACGATGCTGGCGACAACCACCTGACGCGGGGCCAGCCAAAACGGCAATTTGCCCGCGTAGTTTTCGATCAAAATCCCGATGAACCGTTCAAAACTGCCCAAAACCGCGCGGTGCAGCATCACGGGGCGATGTTTGGCCCCATCAATGCCAACATATTCCGCATCCAGCCGCACTGGCAGGTTAAAATCGGCTTGGAACGTGCCGCATTGCCATTCGCGGCCAATGGCATCGGTCAGTTTGAAATCCAGCTTTGGACCATAAAACGCGCCGTCGCCTTCGTTGATTTGGTAAGGCAAGCCAAGCCCTTCGATGGCCTTTTGCAAGGCGCTTTCGGCCTTGTCCCAAACCTCGTCCGACCCCACGCGAACCTCGGGGCGGGTGGACAATTTGATGTCAAACTTTTCAAACCCTAGGTCTTTGTAAACGCTGGACAAAAGTGCGATAAAGGCGGCACATTCGGACTCGATTTGATCTTCGGTGCAGAAAATATGCGCGTCATCTTGGGTAAAACCGCGCACCCGCATCAGGCCGTGCATCGAGCCTGAGGATTCGTAGCGGTGGCACGACCCAAACTCAGCCAACCGCAGGGGCAGGTCGCGGTAGGACTTCAGGCCCTGATTGAACACCTGCACATGGCAGGGGCAGTTCATGGGCTTTAGCGCATTGATCCGCTTTTCTTTCGCGCCCTCTTCGTCCACCTCGACGATGAACATATTCTCGCGGTAGGCCTCCCAGTGGCCCGATTTTTCCCACAAAACGCGGTCAACGACTTGGGGGGTTTTAATCTCTTTGTAGCCCGCGACCCGCAGGCGGCCGCGCATGTAATCTTCGAGTTGGCGGTAAATCGTCCAGCCGTTCGGGTGCCAGAACACCATGCCTGGGGCTTCGTCCTGCAAATGGAACAGGTCCATCTCGCGGCCCAGTTTGCGGTGGTCGCGCTTGGCGGCCTCTTCCAACATGGTCAAATGCGCCTTCAAATCGTCGCGGTTTTTGAAGGCCAAGCCGTAAATGCGTTGCAGCATGGGGCGCGTGGCATCGCCCAGCCAATAGGCCCCCGCGATATGGGTCAGTTTGAAACCATCCGAAGGCACTTGGCCCGTGTGCTGCAAATGGGGGCCACGGCACAGATCCTGCCAATCCCCGTGCCAATACATACGCAGATCTTCGCCTTCGGGGATGCGGGCGATCAGTTCCAATTTGAACGGCTCGCCGCGCTGTTCATAATAGGCAATGGCGCGGGCGCGATCCCAGACTTCGGTGCGCACAGGGTCGCGCGCGCTTATGATCTGGCGCATTTTGGTTTCAATCCGCGCAAGATCGTCGGGGGTGAACGGCTCGCTGCGGTCAAAGTCATAAAACCAACCCTCGTCGCGGACGGGGCCGATGGTGACTTTAACTTCGGGCCAGATTTCTTGCACGGCGCGGGCCATGATATGGGCGCAGTCGTGGCGGATCAGTTCCAAGGCTTGGGCATCGTCGGCCATGGAATGCAGCATGATTTTGGCGTCCGTGGTGATCGGCCAAGCCAAATCGTAATGCGCGCCGTTTATGCTGGCGGAAATAGTTTTCTTGGCAAGGCTGGGGGCGATAGCGGCCGCCACTTCGGCAGCGGTGATGCCCGCAGGAAAGCTGCGCTGATTGCCATCGGGAAAGGTTAGGGTGATATCGGTCATATCGTCCTCGTCTGTTTTGCGCCAACGAAACGCACGGTTGCGGGTTATGGGGGCATTTGCGTCGTCTTGGCTGGGCTTGTCAAGAAAGCGCGGGTATATTTGCGGCAAAGGAGTGGGAAAATGGTGCAATTTCATATCACGGCAGCGGGGCGCAACCTGGCGTTTGACCAGAGTGCGGGGCAGGGGACGGGTATCGTGTTTCTGGGCGGGTTTCGCAGCGATATGGGCGGCACAAAGGCGGTGCATTTGGGCCAGTGGGCCGCGCGCATGGGCCGCCCGTTCTTGCGGTTTGATTATTCGGGCCATGGGCAATCTGGCGGCACCTTTGAAGAAGGCTGCATCGGCGATTGGTGTGCCGATGCCTTAGACATCATCACCGCGCGGACAGAGGGGCCGCAGGTTTTGGTGGGCTCTTCGATGGGCGGGTGGATTTCGCTGCTGATCGCGCGCGCCATCCCTGCGAAGGTGGCGGCGCTGGTGGGCATTGCTGCCGCCCCAGATTTCACCGAAGACAGCATGTGGAATGGGTTTTCAGATGCCCAAAAGGCCGATCTGGCGACCATGGGCGCGGTGCAAATCCCGTCCGACTATGGCGATCCTTACACCATCACGCGCCGCCTGATCGAGGATGGCCGCCAAAACCTTGTGTTGCGCGCACCGCTTGCCTTGCCCTTCCCCGTGCGTCTGCTGCAAGGCACGGAGGATGCCGATGTGCCCGTTTCGGTGGCCCTGCGCCTTTTGGAACATGGCCGCGGCGATGATATTCGCCTGACTTTGGTCAAAGGCGCAGATCATCGGTTTTCAAGCCCCGAATGTCTGGACTTGATCACCCAAACACTCGAAAGTCTGCCTGCTTCCTTTCTCTGAAAATATCCCACGGGGGTAAGCCTGCGAGCAAGCTCGCAGATGGGTAGGTTTGCGAGCACGCTCGCAGATGGGTAGGTTTGCGAGCACGCTCGCAGGCTAGGGGGTGTGAAACCCCCTCAGCGACATTTCAGCCATTGGCGTCGATGAAATTCAAAACCAGCGGGCGAATGTTCAGCCGCCAGCTTTTGCCCGCAAATATTCCGTAATGGCCTGCGCCCGGCTCCAGATGCTGGGCCTTTTTCGCATCTGGCAGGCCTGTCAGCAGATCCAGCGCGGCAAGGCATTGGCCAGGAGCGGAAATATCGTCTTTCTCGCCTTCGACGATCATCACGGCGACATTGGTGACCCTGCCAATATCCACCTTTTCGCCGTTAAGCGTCAGGGCATTGCGGGCGATTTCGCGGTTTTTGAAGATGCGCTCAACTGTGGACAGGTAAAATTCGCCCGTCATGTCCATCACGGCAAGGTATTCGTCATAGAACCGATTATGGGCATCGTGATCTGATGCTTCGCCTTGGGCCACGCGCATGATCTGCTCGGAAAACGCCTTGGAATGGCGCTGCGAATTCATCGAAATAAAGCCTTGCAGCTGCAACAGGCCCGGATACACCAACCGCCCCGCACCGCGATATTTGAAGCCCACCCGCTGAATAGCTGTCTGCTCAAGCTGGCCCATAGTGACCCGCGCGCCAAAATCGGTCACTTCGGTGGGGGCGGCGTCAGGGTCAACAGGCCCGCCGATCAATGTCAGGCTGCGGGGCTGTGCGGCAGGGTCAATCTGCGCAAGATAGGCCGTGGCGGCTAGGGTCAGCGGCACAGGCTGGCAGACGGCGATCACATGGGTGTCAGGCCCCAAATGGCGCATAAATTCCACCAGATACATGGTGTAATCTTCGATATCGAACTTGCCCGCTGACACGGGAATATCGCGGGCATTCTTCCAATCGGTGATGTAAATATCCGCATCAGGCAACAGGCTGGCCACAGTGCTGCGTAAAAGTGTCGCATAATGGCCCGACATGGGGGCGACCAGCAGCACCTTGCGTTTCATAGCTGCGCGGCGGCGGACGGAGAAATAGATCAAATCGCCAAAGGGTTTTTCAATTTCGGTGACCACATCGACAAGGTGATCGGTGCCATCGCCTGTGGGAATTGATCGAATACCCCAGTCAGGTTTTTTCACCATGCGGTCAAAGCTGCGCTCGGTCACCTCGCCCCAGGCAGCGGCCCATTGCAGCATTGGGTTTGGCACAAGGGCAAAGGCAGGGTAGGATGCCACCGCACGCGCAGTTGCGCCCATCCACGCATTGGTGTTGCGCAGGCTTTCCATCAGGTCATAAGTGGCCATATACTTCATCACGACTCCTATGCGGGGATCGGCCCCTTACAAGGCCCCCCGATTGCCGAGGGAGACGGCATTTGGGGCCAAGGTGCAGACAATGCTGCGCAGCAGCAAGGTTAGGGGAGAAGCTTTGCGATGACAACAGATAACGAAAAAACTTCGCAAAATGCCGCAGGCACCGCGCAAGAGGATGTGGCAGGCGCCGAAAAACTTGCGCGTTTGACCGAAAACCTTAAGAAGATCGAAGGTTTATCCCTGCGCCTGACGGGCGCGCTGGCCCAGCAAAAGGCGCATGACACCGCGCTGGACGGGCCAGGGCAAGAGTTGATGATGCAGGCGGCTTCGGCCTATTTGGCATCGATGATGCAAAATCCCTCCAAAATTATCGAACAGCAAGTCGCCTATTGGGGCAAAACCCTGTCGCATTATGCCGAGGCGCAAAAGGCCCTTGCCAGCGGCGAATTTCGCGCCCCCGCCGATACCACGCCCAAGGATAAGCGGTTTTCCAACCCGCTGTGGTCAACCCATCCGTTCTTTAACTTTGTCAAACAGCAATATTTGATCGGCGCGGAGGCCGTGCATACGAGCGTGGGCGAAATGGAAGGTCTGGCCGAGCGAGAGCGCAGCCGCCTTGAATATTTCACCAAACAAATCGTTGATATGATGGCTCCGACGAATTTTCTGGCCACCAACCCCGATGCGCTGGAACAGGCCATCGCCACCGATGGGATGAGCCTTGTGCAAGGGCTGGAAAACCTTGTCGCCGATGTCGAGGCGAATGATGGGGAACTGGCCGTCTCGTTGGCCGATCGCCACGCTTTTCGGGTGGGCGAGAATTTGGCGACCACGCCAGGCGGCGTGGTGTTTCGCAACAAGATGTTCGAATTGGTTCAATACAGCCCCAGCACCGACACAGTCTATGAAACCCCGCTGCTGATTTTTCCGCCTTGGATCAATAAATTTTACGTGCTGGATTTGGGCGCGCGCAACAGCCTGATCAAATGGATCGTCGATCAAGGCTTTACGTTGTTTGTCGTCTCTTGGGTCAATCCTGATCGCGCCTATGCCGATACCTCGATGGATGACTATATTCAGGACGGATATTTGGCGGCGATTGCGGCGGTGCAAGAGATCACGGGCCAAGCGCAGATCAATGCCGTGGGCTATTGCATTGCGGGCACCACGCTGGGCCTGACTTTGGCGCATTTGCAAAAGCAAGGGCAAAGCCCCATTAAATCAGCCACGTTCTTTACCACTCTGACCGATTTTTCTGACCCCGGTGAAGTGGGCGTATTTTTGGAAAATGACTTTGTCGACGGGATCGAACGGCAATCGGCGAGCGATGGAATTTTGTCGAAAACCTTCATGGCGCGGACGTTTTCATTCCTGCGCTCGAACGAGCTGATTTGGACGCCCGCGATCAAATCCTATATGATGGGGCAGACGCCGCCTGCGTTTGATTTGCTGTATTGGAACGGCGACGGCACGAACCTGCCCGCCAAAATGGCGACGCAGTACTTGCGTGATCTGTGCCAAGACAACGGCTTTGTCGAAGGAACCTATCGGGTGCTGGGGCAAACGGTGCGGATATCGGAGGTCAGCCTGCCGATTTATGCGATCGCCTGCGAGACCGATCACATCGCCCATTGGCGCGGCAGTTTTAACGGCATTGCGCAAATGGGATCGGATGAGAAAACCTTTATCCTTGCCCAGTCGGGCCATATCGCGGGCATCATTAACCCGCCAACCAAGGATAAATACGGCCATTACACAAATGCAGGGCCAGTCGCGGGCAAACCCGAAGATTGGAAAGCGGGCGCGCAGTTTCACGCGGGGTCTTGGTGGCCACGTTGGGGGGCGTGGGCAGCGGGGCGGTCGGGGGCCAGAATTGCTGCGCCTGCATTGGGCGGGGCGAATCACCCCGTTCTGTGCCCAGCCCCGGGAACCTATGTTACGGCCCGCCCAAAGGCGTGATGACGCTAACAAAATAAGGTATTTTTATATCAGTTTTGGTGCCTGCGGCCCAGCGCGGGGCGATTATTCTATGCAACCAATGGTTTACGTGGTTAATGCCGCAGCGCAGAAATACCCTTGCAATGCCGCGCTGCAGCATCTATATATGCCTTATCGAATAGACACCGAACATCAACATCAGGAGCCGAAAATGGCAACCACCACCGATTTCACCAAAGTTATGCAAGACATGATGGCAAAGTTCCCTATGGACACCACCGCGCTGCAAACCGCGTTCAAAACCCAAGCTGCATTTGGCGAGAAAATGGCCAAAGTGGCACTGGAAGCTGCTGAAAAGTCGGCTGACCTGTCGGCAAAATGGACCAAAGACACTTTGGCAAAAATCTCGACCGCTGCTGTGGCTAAGGCAGAAGTCGCCGACTACACCAAAGCTGCAACCGATTTCGCTTCGGCATCGGCTGAAACCGCTGCTGAAAATCTGGCAGCTTTCGCTGAAATCGCGAAAAAAGTGCAACTGGACACCGTCGAGCTGCTGATGGCTGCTGGCAAGGACGTGGCTGCTGAGGCAACCGCTGCTGTGCAGAAAGTCACCACCGAGGCAACCGCCGCTGTGAAAAAAGCCACTGCTGCAAAGTAAGCGCTGCCCCTTTGGGCAAAGTTAAAAGAGCGGGCCATCGTGCCCGCTCTTGTTTTTTTTCTGCGCTGCCGTAAGCTGCTTTGCAACTGCAATATAGGAGGCTGAGATATGGCCGAAATGCAAAAGCCGCTGCTGATCAAGCGCTATGCCAGCCGCCGTTTATATAATACCGAAACGTCCGATTATGTGACGCTGGAAGATATCGCTGGCTTTGTGCGCGCGGGGCGCGAGGTGCAGATTGTCGATCTGAAATCGGGCGATGATCTGACGCGGCAATATCTGCTGCAAATCGTGGCCGAGCATGAATCCAAAGGCGACACGGTGCTGCCAACCAATGTTCTTACCGATTTGGTGCGCAGCTATACCACCAATATTCAATCCGTGGTGCCGCAGTTTTTGGCCGCAAGCTTTGAGATGCTGCGCGATGGCCAGACCAAGGTGATTGAAAATATGAACGCCATTCCAAACCCGATGGCCGCGATGCCCGGGTTCGATTTGATGCGCAAGCAGCAAGAGGCGTTTATGAAAACCATGATGGCGGGGGTTCCAGGATGGGGTGCGGTGGCAGATAGCAAGCCCGCCGAAGATAAGCCCGACCAAAGCCAAAACGATGCCGCTGCCGAGCTTGCCGAGATCAAAAAGCAGTTCGCCGCGCTGCAAGATAAACTGTCCAAGCTGTAGCAATGCCGCAGCTTGGCCAAGGCCGTGTCACGCTGTGGGGGATCGAAGTTTTCTTGGCAGTGGCGGACGAAGGCACGATTTCGGGCGCGGCAAAGCGGCTTGGTGTTAGCCCTTCCGCGGTCAGCCAGCAGCTTGCGGTGATCGAGGGTGCGATGGGGGCGCATCTGTTGGATCGCGCGTCCCGCCCCCTGCATCTGACGCCTGCGGGAACCATGTTTCGCCGCCATGCCCAAACGATATTGAACGCCGAGGCCGAGGCGCGGGCCGATCTGGCGCTGGCCGATCTGTCGGGGCTGACCACGTTGCGGTTGGGCATGATCGAAGATTTCGATGCCGAGGTGACGCCGCAATTGCTGGCGGCGCTGGCCCGCGATTTGAAAGGCTGCCGTTTCTTGCTGGAAACGGGGCCAAGCCACCGCTTGCTGGATCAGTTGGACAGCCGTGCGCTGGATGTCGTGGTGGTGGCCGATATGGGCCACGAAGGCGCCGTGCAAGCTTGGCACGAAACCCACCCGCTGATGATCGAGCCGTATTTGGCCATTCACCCCAAGGGCCAAGATGCGGCGGATCTTCCCCTCATCCAATACACAGCGCGCCATGTGATGGGCCGGCAAATCGCGGCGCATCTGGCGCGGCATAATTTTCGACCCGCGCATCGGTTCGAATTGGACAGCTACCACGCCATTTTAGCCATGGTGGCAGGCGGGCAGGGCTGGACGATTTTGCCCCCCTTGGCCCTGCACCATGCGGCGCGGTTTCGCGCGGGGCTATCGGTTGCGCCGCTGCCGTTCGAGCCCTTGTCGCGCAGCCTGTCTTTGATTGCCCGCGAAGGCGTTTTGCGCGAACGGCCCGCCCAAATTGCCGCCCATCTGCGCGGGCTGATTGCAGGCCATATCGTCACCCCCGCCCATGCCGAATGGCCTTGGTTGCAAGGCAGTCTGCGGCTGAGTTGACTGCTAAAACTTGTGTCAAATATGCGCGATCCGCGACCTTGCGCCGCATCGCAGCATTTTTGCGGGTGCGGCATAAGTGTGATTGCAACGGATAAGCCATTCGATTGCCCCCCAAATCAGAGAGTGCCATGCGCCGCCCCATCCTGTCCGCAGTTATTTTGATGTCCTTTGCCTTGCCTCATCCCGCGCTGGCGCAGGTCTTGGGCAATCCGATGGCGATTGAAACGGTTGTCATTGCAGATGCCGACGGCAACGGCCTGTATTCCTATGCCGAGGTAAAAGCCGCGCTGCCGCGCATCACCGCGCAGACCTTTGCTGCCGCGGATCTGGACAAAGATGGCGCGTTGAACGCCGAGGAATTGGCGCTGGGCCAAGCCACGCGCGCCTTGCTGGGGTAATCGGGAAAGCTGCCCTACGGGGCGGCTATTCCAATTCGATCAGCAAATCCTTCGCCTCAATCTGGGCGCCCGCATGGACGTAAACCGCCTTGACCACGCCCGCGCGGTCGGCGTGGATGCCCGTTTCCATCTTCATCGCCTCGATCGTCAGAAGCAAATCGCCAGCGTTGATCTTTTGGCCCGCGACAGCCGTGACCGAAGCAATCGAACCAGGCATCGGCGCGCCGATGTGGTTGGCGTTGCCTTCTGCGGCTTTTGGCTTGGCGGCGGTTTTGGCTTTGACTGCGCGGTTTGGCACGCGGATCACGCGGGGCTGGCCGTTCAGTTCAAAGAATACTTTCACATCGCCATCGTCTTGGGTCTCGCCAACCGCTTGCAGGCGCAGTTCCAGCGTTTTACCGGGGTCGATTTCAACGGAAATTTCCTCGCCCGAGGTCATGCCATAAAAGAACGTGCGCGTGGGCAGGGTGCGGACGGGGCCATAGGCCTTGTGTCGGCCCATGTAATCCAGAAAAACCTTTGGATACATCAGATAGCCGTTCAGATCTTCGTCGTCGATCTTTAGCCCATCTAAATCGGCGGACAGTTTGGCGCGCACCGCCTCGAAGTCAACTGCGGGCACGCCAGCACCGGGACGAGTGGTCAGGGCGGTTTCGCCCTTAAGCACCTTTTTCGAAATGCCTTGCGGCCAGCCGCCGTGGGGTTGGCCAAGGTTGCCCTTCAGCATATCCACGACCGAGTCGGGAAAGGCCACGTCAACGCTTGGGTCTTCGACCTGCGCGCGGCTTAGCCCTTGGGCGACCATCATCAGCGCCATATCGCCCACGACTTTGGAGGATGGCGTGACCTTGACGATATCGCCGAACATTTGGTTGGCATCCGAATAGGCGCGTGCAACTTCGGGCCAGCGGTCTTCTAGGCCAAGCGAACGCGCTTGCGCCTTAAGGTTGGTGAATTGGCCGCCCGGCATTTCGTGAAGGTAAACCTCGGATGCAGGGGCGGGCAGGCCAGATTCGAACGCCGCATATTGCCCGCGCACGCCTTCCCAATAATCGGAAATCGCGCGGATCGCTGTAATGTCCAGCCCCGTGTCGCGCGGGGTGTGGCGCAAGGCTTCGACGATAGACCCCATGCAGACTTGGCTTGTGCCGCCCGAAAAAGCATCCATCGCCAGATCGACAGCATCAACGCCCGCATCGGCGGCGGCCAGCACCGTGGCCGATGCCGCGCCCGATGTGTCATGCGTGTGGAAGTGGATGGGCAGGCCCACCTCGTCCTTCAGCGCTTTCACCAAAATGCGCGCGGCGGCAGGTTTCAAAAGCCCCGCCATATCCTTCAGGCCCAGCACATGCGCGCCAGCGGATTTCAGTTCCTGCGCGCGCGAGACGTAATATTTCAGATCATATTTGGCGCGGGCAGGGTCAAGCATATCGCCTGTGTAGCAAATCGTGCCCTCGCAGATTTTGCCTGCCTCCAGCACGGCGTCCATCGCCACGCGCATGTTTTCCACCCAGTTCAGGCTGTCAAACACACGAAACACGTCCACGCCTGTCAGGGCGGCTTGCTTCACAAAACCCTGCACAACATTGTCGGGATAGGTGGTATAGCCCACGCCGTTTGCGCCGCGCAGCAGCATCTGGATCATCAGGTTCGGCATGGCCGCGCGCAGATCGCGCAGGCGCTGCCAGGGACATTCTTGCAAGAAGCGATAGGCGACATCGAATGTAGCACCGCCCCAAGCCTCCATCGAAAAAAGCTGCGGCAGGGCGGCGGCATACGCGGGGGCGACCTTGATCATGTCGATAGACCGCATGCGGGTGGCGAGCAAGGACTGGTGCCCATCGCGCATGGTGGTGTCGGTGATCAGCAGCTTTTCCTGTGCCAGCATCCAATTGGCCACGGCCTGCGGGCCATCTGACAGCAGCATTTGGCGCAGGCCATCTTGGACTGGCCCCGCGATTTTTGGCGATTTGGGCGCGCGCGCTCCTGCGGCGGGCAGGGGGCGGCCTGCGGTTTCGGGGTGCCCGTTCACCGTAATATCAGCGATATAGGTTAGAATTTTCGTCGCGCGGTCTTGGCGTTTTTTGAAGACGAACAGATCGGGCGTCGTGTCGATAAACTTGGTTGTATAGGTGTCATCCAAGAATGTCGGGTGTTTCAGCAGGTTGATGACAAATTCAATATTGGTGGATACGCCGCGAATGCGAAACTCGCGCAGCGCGCGGTCCATGCGGTTGATCGCCGCCTGCGGGGTTTGCGCCCAAGCGGTGACTTTCACCAGCAAACTGTCATAATAGCGCGTGATCACGCCGCCCGCATAGGCCGTGCCGCCATCAAGACGGATACCCATGCCCGTGGCGCTGCGATAGGCGGTCAAGCGGCCATAATCGGGGATAAAGTTGTTTTGCGGGTCTTCGGTGGTGACGCGGCATTGCAGCGCGTGGCCGTGCAGTTTGATATCGGACTGCTGGCCCATACCGGTGGCCTGCGCCAGCGTTTTGCCTTCGGCAATCAAAATCTGCGCCTGCACAATGTCGATACCCGTGACCTGTTCGGTGACGGTATGTTCGACCTGAACGCGGGGGTTCACCTCGATAAAATAGAATTTCTGGCTGTCCATATCCATAAGGAACTCGACAGTGCCTGCGCATTCATATTGGGCATGGGCGCAGATGCGGCGGCCCAAATCGCAAACTTCGGCGCGCTGCGCTTCGGTGAGGTAGGGCGCGGGGGCGCGTTCAACGACCTTTTGGTTGCGACGCTGCACGGTGCAATCGCGTTCGTAAAGATGATAAATTTCGCCGTGCTTGTCGCCCAAAATCTGCACTTCCACATGGCGGGCGCGCTGGATCATCTTTTCCAGATAACCCTCGCCATTGCCAAAGGCGGCCTCAGCCTCGCGCCGCCCTTCGCGCACTTTCGCTTCCAATTCGTCTGGCCCAAGGATCGGGCGCATGCCGCGACCGCCGCCGCCCCAAGACGCCTTGAGCATAAGGGGATAGCCAACCGAGGCGGCCTCGGCGCGGATTGCATCGAAATCATCGCCCAGAACTTCGGTTGCCGGGATCACGGGAACCCCCGCCTCTATCGCCACGCGGCGGGCCGAGGCCTTGTCGCCCAGCGCGCGCATCGTGGCGGCTTTGGGGCCGATAAAGGTGATACCCGCGCCATCGCAAGCATCAACAAAATCTGGGTTTTCTGACAATAGCCCATAGCCTGGGTGGATTGCATCCGCGCCACATTCCTTTGCCACGCGAATGATTTCGGGGATGGAAAGGTAGGCCCCCACAGGGGACAGGCCCGCGCCAATTTGATAGGCCTCATCGGCCTTAAAGCGGTGCAGGGACAGCTTATCCTCTTCCGCATAGATCGCCACTGTCTTTTTGCCCATTTCATTGGCCGCGCGCATGATGCGAATGGCAATCTCGCCGCGATTTGCCACAAGGATTTTCTTAAACTCGGTGGGGGCGGTCATGGGCAGGCTCCTGCGGATGTTAGCGCTATCAGTCCAGCATATGCTGCAATGCAGCGCAAGGGGATGCGGGGCAGATTGATGGATTTTTGGGCAGATTTTCCAAAAGATGCAAGGCGCGGGGGGCAGATTCCCTGCGCCTTGGCTGCATTTGCTGGCAATCGCCTAAATCTTAGCCAAAGGCGCTATTCGCCCTTGGGAACCATACGGTTGACCAATGGGATTTCTTTCAAAATCACGGCCAAAGCAAAACCGAACAATGCCATCACCATGACGGCCCAGTAAATTGGGTGCAAGGCGCTGGAAACCGCGGTTGCGGCTGCGGCGCGCGCGGCATCGGGCAGGGCGGCGAGGCTTGCAGGGGACAGGCTGGCCGCATCGGGCAGGCCCGCCGTTGCCGCCATACGCGCCGCGAAAACTGCGCCAAATACCGCCACCGCAACCGATCCGCCGATCTGCCGAAACATCACGCCCGAAGCCGTGGCCGTGCCCATCTGCTCGCGCGGGACGGCGTTTTGCACGACCGTGGTGGTGACAGGAAAAATCAGCCCCAAGCCCGCGCCAAACAGCATCAGCGCCCCGCCAAAAAACAGCGCCGTGGTCGCCTGATCGAACCGCGTCATGCCAAAGGCCGCAACGGCGACGATCGCCATGCCGACGATGGGCAAGGGGCGATATCGCCCCGTGCGGCCCATGAAAATGCCCGCAACCGTGCTGGTCAGCACGATGCCGATGGTCATCGGGATCAGCAAAAACCCCGAATCCGTGGGCGAGTATCCCAGCGAAATTTGCAAATAAAGCGGCATAAAGGACAGCGAGCCCAGCATGATCGCCCCTTGCAGAAACGAAATGCCCGAGGTGGTAGAAAACACGTTCAGGGAAAACAGGCTCATCGGCAAAATCGGCTCGACGGCGCGGGTTTCGGCCCAGATAAAGGCCAGCGTCAGGGCGGCGGCAAGGCCAATCAGCGCCCAGGTCGCCGCGCCGTTCCACGGCAATTCGCGCCCACCCAGCGAGCAGACAAGGATCACCAGCGACAATGCCGCCGTCAGCAGCGCCGCGCCCAGCCAGTCGATTTTATGGCTGACAAGGGCAGTGCGGGCGGGAAAGTTTATGCCAAACATCAGCGCCGCAACCGCGCCCAAGGGAAGGTTGATCAAGAAAATCCAGTGCCAGCTAAACGCATCGACAAACCAGCCGCCCATCAGCGGGCCAATCACCGATGACAGCGAAAACACCGCTGCAAACACGCCTTGGACTTTGCCGCGATCTTTGGGGGCAATCACATCGCCCACCACCGACAGAGCCAGCACAAACAGCCCGCCGCCGCCAAGCCCCTGCACCGCGCGCGAGACGATCAGCGCCGTCATGCTGCCAGACATGGCGCAGGCCAGCGATCCCACAAGGAACAGCGCCACGGCGGTAAACACCATCACCCGCCGCCCATACAAATCGCCCAGCTTGCCATAAAGCGGCGCAACCACGGTTGAGGTTAGGATATAGGCGGTAAACACCCATGACAAATGCTCTAGCCCGCCCAAATCGGCCACGATGGTCGGTAGGGCAGTCGAGACAACCGTTTGATCCAGCGCAGCCAGCAACAGCAGCAGCGCGATAGATATAATCACCACAAAGATTGACCCTTGCGGCGCAGTTTGTGTTTGGGAGGGGGTCATGCGTCACCTGAATGTGCGGGCGAATTGCCCTGCGGTTGAGGTAGGCCGCAAATCGGGCAAAGTCAAACGAGGCCGTTTTGTCCAAATGAATAGGCGGGGCCAATGTTGGCCCCGCCATAGGTTTGCGTCGGCGCCCCGCGCTAGAACAGGTTGATATCGTCTGCCAGCAGGTTCTTATTGGTGATCCCGTCAATGGTGATGGTGTTGCCATTGCCAAAGTTGAAGAAAACGCTGCTTGCAGTGTTGGTCGCATAGGTATTGAGCAACTGTGTTACAGTGATGCTTTCATTGCCCGTTAGTGTTGCATCAATCCAAAGCTCGTCAATGTTGTCTTGGAAATCGCGCAGGCGATCCGCCCCGCAGCCGACATCAAAGTTAAAGTAATCGCCATCGGCACCCCCAAAAATGGTGTCGTTGCCTGCACTTCCATTGTGGTTGTCAGCGCCATTGCCGCCATAAAGCACATCATCGCCCGCGCCGCCGGTGGAGTAGTCATCCCCCAGATCGCCAAACATCGTGTCATTGTTATTGCCGCCAAACAAACGATCCGTCGCATCGCCACCATACATCAGATCATTGCCATCGCCCGCATAGACAAAGTCATCACTTGCGCCGCCGAACAGCAGATCGTCATTGGCTTGGCCGTTCAAATTGTCATTGCCTGCGCCGCCATACAGCACATCATTGCCATTTTCCCCGAACAGCGCATCGTTGCCATCATTGCCGATCAGGGTGTCATTCTCGTCGCCGCCATTCAGGCTGTCATTGCCTATGGAACCGTCAATCGAATCGCGCCCCGTGCCGCCGTAGAAGGAATCGTTGCCCTCGCCGCCGACCATGACATCGTCGCCTGCATCGCCATTGGCAAGGTCATTGCCCGCATCGCCATAGATCGTGTCGCCGTCATTGCCGCCAAAGATGGAATCGCCATCTTCGCCGCCATAGACAAGGTCACTGCCATCGTCGCCATAGATCGTGTCTTCGCGGTAACTGCCGTAGAGACTGTCATTTTCCGTGCCGCCCGACAGGCTATCCCACCCATCGCCGCCATAGATCACATCGCGGCCCGCATCGCCAACAACGGTGTCATCGTGGTCATCGCCATCCAGCACATCATTGCCCAGACCGCCCGCGATGCTGTCATTGCCGCCGTAACCGACGATCACATCAACCCCGTCGCCGCCGAACAAGAAATCGATCCCATATGCGCCATACAGCGTGTCATCGCCCAACTCGCCATAGGCATAGTTGACGATGGTCGCATTATAGCTGCCCGTTTCGATATAGTCGTTTTCAGTGCCGCCATACAAAGTGTCATTGCCATTGCCGCCGAAAAGGCTGTCATCGCCCGACCCGCCATAAAGCAAGTTGCTGGCATAATAGGTGGATAGGGTGTCGTTGCCCTCGTCGCCAAAAAGGGTTGCGCCGCCAAATTGGTCGGAATGGGTGATATTATCATCCCCTAATCCGCCATATTGAAGATCGGCACCGTAATAATCTTGCAGCGTGTCGTTGCCTGCGCCGCCCTCGATTGTGTCGTTGCCCAGATTGCCTGACAAAAAGTCATCGCCATCTTCGCCATAAAGGGAATCGTTTTGCGCGCCGCCGTCTAGCTCGTCATTGCCAAGGCCACCATAAACCCGATCAGACTGTCCGCCGCCATCGATCGAATCATTGCCGTTTCCGCCGAACAGGCGGTCAGACCCCGTATCCCCTTTGATCTGGTCTCCGCCGTCTTCGCCATAGATAAGGTCGGCCTCGGATCCGCCGCTGATACTATCGCGCCCATTGCCACCAAAAATCCGATCCGAACCCGCGTCGCCGTTAATGCTATCGCCCGACACGTCAACCGCGTCGTTCGCGCCACCATCCCCGCCGTAGATTGTATCATTGCCCGCATCGCCATAGATTTCGTCTGCCTCATCGCCGCCATAAACGGCATCTGCGCCCGACCCACCGTTAAGATAGTCGCGCCCCGTTCCGCCAAACAGACGGTCGCTGTCCTCATCGCCATGCAGGCTGTCGTCGCCGATGTCTCCATAAAGCGTGTCAAGGCCCGCGCCGCCATAGGATTGATCGTTCCCGCTGCCCATGTTTGCGCGGTCAGCCCCATCGCCACCAAAGGCGGTATCGTCTGCCGCATCAAGGCCGGCAACAATCAGGTCATCGCCGCCCCCCGCATAGAAAGTATCGCCATCATTGCCGCCATAAAGGCTGTCGTTGCCTTCCGAGGCTGAAATGTTATCATTGCCATCGCCGCCATAGACCAAATCGGTATCGACGCCGCCGTAATAAATATCGTCCCCGATGTCCAAATAGGCGCGGTTGTTCCCGCCTGCGTCGACGACAAAATCCGCCCCCGCGCCTGCATAAAGCGTGTCATTGCCAAGGCCGCCGTCAAGACTGTCATCGCCAAGACGCCCTTCTAGGCGGTCATCATCGTTATTGCCGCGCAAATCATCATCGCTGTCAGCGCCATAAAGGCGATCATTTCCAGCGCCACCTTCGGCATATCCAGAGTAAAGCAAAGAACCGTCGCCCGTGTAAATCAGGTCGGCGTCTTCATCGCCGTAAATTGCATTAATCCCAGCGCCGCCGTAGATCGTATCATCGCCAATGCCGCCAGAGATTTCGTCGCGGCCAGCGCCGCCATCCAAAATATCAGCGCCCGAACCGCCCAAAATAGTGTCGTCGCCATCGCCGCCATAAGATCGGTCTTGCCCCGTGCCGCCATAAATGCTGTCGTTCCCTGCGCCACCATAGCTGCGGTTATCCCCGTCACCCGCCATGATGGTGTCATCGCCATCACCGCCGTAAATCGTATCATTGCCAGCATCGGCAACAATAAAGTCTTGCCCGCCACTTGTTTTAATCAGGTTGGCGCCTGCGCCTGCATAAACGGAATCATCGCCAAGGCCGGAATAGATCTGGTCATTTCCACCCTCGCCGAACATCTGGTTTGCACCCGATCCGTCGACCAAAATGTTGTTGCCCGTGCCGCCGTAAAGGGAATCGTTGCCCGTCCCACCGTTCAGCGAATCATCATCATCGCCGCCTTCGATGCGATCATGGTTGGTGCCACCGATCAGCGTGTCATTGCCGCCATAGCCAAAAATGGCATCCATTCCGATAGTTCCGACAAGGCTATCGTTGTCGACGGTGCCAAAGATATTGTTCACGGGCATTGGTTCCACTCCCCCAGAAAAAGAAATTGCTTAAAAATCCCGAAAATTTGACGCGGTTTTTTCCTATTTTGCAAGAAAATTCGCGTATCCCTTCTGCGGGGCCGCGCTGTTATCTTCGCGCGCGGGCAGAAGGCGGGTAGAAGGCGGGCAGAAGAATGATCGGAACAAAGGGCCGTCGAAAGGGCGCATAAGGGCCGTGGCGGGTTTAGAACATATTAAGAACGCCGCTTCCCCCTGACATAAAATCGCGCTAACATGCCGCCATGAGCGGATTTGACGACAGCGAAGCCTTCGAGGCGGCATCTGTGCCGCTATCCCAACGCGCGATGGCGCGGGGGGGCGGGGGTGGTGAGGCTAACGTTAGCTTTTTGGATAGACTGAATAAGTCGCAGCGCGAAGCCGCAACTTACGGTGAAGGGCCATTGCTGATCGTAGCAGGCGCTGGAACTGGTAAAACGAGCGCACTGATGGCGAGAATTTCATTTCTTGATCGCACAGGACGAGCAAAACCTTGGAATATCTTAGCAGTTACTTTCACAAATAAGGCAGCTCGAGATATGAAGGATCGACTTGAAAAGGTGCCGATCAGCGGGCCAATTAAATGGATGGGCACGTTCCATTCGATCTCAACCAAGCTCTTGCGGCAACATGCAGAACTTGTCGGATTGAAGTCGACATTTACTATCGTCGACTCCGACGACCAACTGCGAGTGATAAAGCAGATCCTTGACCTAAAAGAGGTCGATACCAAGCGTTGGCCGCCACGATTGGTCGCAAGTTGCATCGAGACTTGGAAGAACGCAGCGCGTCTGCCTTCCGATATTCGTCAACACGAAGATTTTGAGTTGGACTCTCTTCATTTTCAAGCAACGGGCGCGAAAGCGGTGACGTCGCCCGCCCGCTACGCACGTCGTCCTAATGACGACCGAAAAGATGGGCAACGACCAGTTATCACGATCAAAGAGGTATATGCCCTTTATCAGGAACGGCTCCTCACGCAAAACTGCGCCGATTTTGGCGATTTGTTGCTACATTGCATCGCCATATTCAAGAACTATCCTGAGATTCAGGCCAAATACCAAAAGCAATTCAAATACATCGTTGTTGACGAATACCAAGATACCAATGTGGCTCAGTTTTTGTGGCTGCGGTTGCTGGTGAATGAAGATAAAAACATCTGCTGCGTCGGCGATGACGATCAGTCGATCTATGGCTGGCGCGGGGCCGAGGTGGACAATATCCTACGGTTTGAAAAGGATTTTCCAGGCGCGCATGTGGTGCGGCTCGAGCAGAACTATCGGTCGGGCGAGCATATCCTTGCGGCGGCGAACCGAATTATTGCGCAGAATAAACAGCGCCTTGGCAAGACGCTGTTCACCGAAAAGACGGGCGAAAAGCTGCGCCTGACAGGCTATTGGGATGGCGAAGAAGAGGCCCGCGCGATTGGCGAGGCGATTGAGGGCGCGCAAAGGGGCAGGGGCGTTCCGCGCGACTATAGCCTTGATGATATGGCAATTCTGGTGCGCGCATCGCACCAGATGCGCGCCTTTGAAGACCGCTTTCTAACCATCGGCCTGCCCTACCGCGTGATCGGCGGGCCGCGATTCTATGAGCGCGCCGAGATCCGCGATGCGATGGCCTATTTCCGTCTGGTGATCAGCCCCGAGGATGATTTGGCGTTTGAACGCATCATCAATCTGCCCAAGCGGGGGTTGGGGGAAAAGGCGGTGCAGAATATCCAAGCTGCCGCCCGCGCGCTGGGCCTGCCGCTGCTCGACGGCGCGCGGGCGCTGCTGGCCCAAGGCGGGATTGGCGGCAAGGGCGCTGCGCAACTGCGGTTGTTTGTTGAAAATATCGACCGCTGGCATCGGCTGCTGGGCGCGGCGGTCGCGGGGCAGGGGGATGTGGTGGACGGGCTGATCGAACCGCTGACCCCCACCAAATCTGTGACCCATATCGCGCTGGCGCAGATGATTTTGGACGAATCTGGTTACACTGCCATGTGGCAAACCGAAAAAACGCCCGAGGCAGAGGGGCGGCTGGAAAACCTGAAAGAACTGGTCAAGGCGCTGGATGGGTTCGACAGCCTGCAAGGGTTTCTGGAACATGTCAGCCTGATCATGGACAACGAATCGGAAGAGGCGTCGGAAAAAGTCACCATCATGACGCTGCACGCCGCCAAGGGGCTGGAATTTCCCGTGGTTTTCCTGCCCGGCTGGGAGGAAGGCCTGTTTCCCAGCCAGCGCAGCATGGACGAATCTGGCCAGAAGGGGCTAGAGGAAGAACGCCGCCTTGCCTATGTCGGCATCACGCGGGCCGAAGAGTTGTGCATCATTTCCTTTGCCAGCAATCGGCGCGTTTACGGCCAGTGGCAAAGCCAGCTGCCCAGCCGTTTTGTCGATGAACTGCCCGCAGATCACGTTGACGTGCAAACCGCGCCCAGCCTGTATGGCGGGGCTTATGGCGCGGCGGCTCCCAGTTTTGCAGCATCATTCGATAACCGCGTGGCCGCCGCAGATGGCTATGACAGCCCCGGTTGGCGGCGGATGCAGGGCAATGCGGCAGCGCGGGGCACATCGCAGCCGCGCGAGGCGCGCAATATAACCATCGACGCGCAGGCCATGTCTGCCTACGGCCTTGGTGACCGCGTGTTTCACCAAAAATTCGGCTATGGCGAGGTGATGGCGACCGAAGGCAATAAGCTGATCGTCGAATTTGACCATGCGGGCGAAAAGCATGTCGTGGCCACTTGGGTTATCCCAGCGCATCAGGCCGAAGATGCGCCCAGCAACGACGTGCCATTCTAGCGCCGAAATTTCAAATTGAAGTGTCTGCAAATGCAAACGGCACCCCGTGGGAGGACGGGGTGCCGCCTATGCGCACGCGATGGGAGGATCGCGTCTGCGCAGGGTGGCCATCTGGGGAGGAGGATCAGATGGCCGTCCCGCAGCGCCTAAGGGAGGGAGGAAAGCGCTGCAGAAACTGAATAAAAAGGCGGCGGCGCAGAGAGGGAGGAGGAGCGCGCCGCCGCGCCATGATTAGCCCTTGGGAGGAGGTAAGGGCCTTTCAGGAATTACTTCGAACCGTAAGCAGCCTCATAGGCGATATCGCCCAAGATTGCGCGGTGGATGCCCAAATCGGCCAAATCACGATCCGACAGGCTGTTCAATTCGCGCAGGGTGCTGAGATACACTTGGCGCTGACGCAGCGCTGCGGTGATGCCAGCGGTTGCCGACAGAACGCGCGACAAAAGCGAGATTTGCGAAGAACGGGTTGCGGTAACGTATGCCATGGTAGCCTCACTATTTTCATTGCGCCGTGCTGTGGCCGAATGCCGTAGCTTGTCTTGCGCTGTGAGATGAATATGCGCCTTATGCTGCAGTTGCACAATCCTGCGCTTGCGCAATGCCGCCATGCAGCAAGCGCATGGCTAAATGTCACGAAAATGTCATAGTTAACAATGGTTTCGCACAATTTATACGCAGTGTAAGAACGAAATATCGCAGCGGCGCGCAATGCTGCAAGTGCGAAGATTGCGCTAACAGGTTGGTTTGCCCTTGTTAAATTGGAAAAAGCGCACAATTTTGGTCAAGATAACAAAGGAAAGAAAATGTCCCTAGATCGCGCGGCCGTCTTAACCATTCTTGACCAAATCTTAACGCCAAATGGCGCGTCATTGGTGGCGCGGGATTTGATCCGCGCTTTGGATGTGCAAGGCGATGCTGTGCGATTCGTGATCGAAGCTGCCAGTCCTGATGAGGCCCGCGCCCTGCAAGCCGCGTCCGCGCAGGCCGAGGCGGCGATCAAAAATGCCGGGGCCAAATCGGTGCAGATTGTGATGACGGCACATGGGCCTACGGCAAAGGCAGCTCCGCCGAGCCTTGGCGGCGGGGTCAAAATTGGCCAGCACCCCACGCCGCACCAAGGCGGGCCTGCGCCGATTGCAGGGATCGGGCGGATCATAGCTGTGGGGTCTGGCAAGGGCGGGGTCGGCAAATCGACAGTTTCCTCCAACCTTGCCGTGGCCTTGGCGCGGGCAGGGCGGCGCGTGGGGCTGCTGGACGCTGATATATACGGCCCCAGCCAGCCGCGCATGATGGGCGTGTCCAAACGCCCCGCAAGCCCCGATGGCAAAACCATCGAACCCCTGCACGCGCATGGGGTGACGATGATGTCGATCGGCCTGATGCTGAAAGAGGACGAGGCTGTGATTTGGCGCGGGCCGATGTTGATGGGCGCGCTGCAGCAACTGCTGACGCAGGTGGCATGGGGCACGCTGGACGTGCTGATCATCGACCTGCCGCCTGGCACGGGCGATGTGCAACTATCTCTGTGCCAGCGCACGCAACTTTCGGGGGCGATTGTTGTATCGACCCCGCAAGATGTGGCGCTGCTGGATGCGCGCCGCGCGCTGGATATGTTTGCCAAACTGAAAACCCCCGTGCTGGGGCTGATCGAGAATATGTCCACCTACATTTGCCCCAACTGCGGGCACGAGGCACATTTGTTTGGTCATGGCGGCGTCGCCGCCGAGGCACAGCGGCTGAGCCTGCCCTTTCTGGGCGAATTGCCGCTGTCTATTGACGTGCGCCTTGCGGGCGATGCGGGCACACCGATTGCGCTGGGCGACAGTGCGGCGGCGCAGGCCTATGCCCGCTTGGCTGAACGGCTGATTGGTGGCGCAATGGCCTAAGCCCCGCGCGACTTGGATTTGGGAATTTATGGGAAATCGGGCCTTGTGCCCGATTTTTTCATTCGAATCGGCGCAAACTTGCGGTAAAACGGGGGTGTTGCCTGGGCACTGGCGCAAATTCGGGCATTTGCGGGAAAAAATATTGCAGCACTCGCGCTAAAGCTGATTGCCTAGATATAGTGGGAAAATTCCAAAAATAGGCGAAATTTGGCCGATATGTTGATTTTTCTTGCCCAACATCTTGTGTTAAGCCCTTGTGCAAAACCAGATATTCCGCATTTTCCCAAAAAAAACCATTGCAGCCCATGAAATCCCATGGCATACCTAACCCATCGGAAGACGGCAAAGACAAGGCAAGGGGCAAGTAAGACCCCGAAACCCAATAAATCTGAGGCAGTTTTCATACAGGCATCCGCCTTCCGATATTCAGATCCGGCGCGCTGGCAAGCAGACATCACTCCCCAGGATGGTCAGCGCAGCAGGACGCCCAGCGATGGGACAGGCGGCGGGTCGAGCAGTGGCAGCAGCTCGGCCCGCCTTTTCTTTCTCATCAGGCAATGACGGGGCTTGGCCCCAGATGATAGGAGCAACTGGCCGTGGCCAGCGAGGCGTTCAGAGGCGAGTTCTACCAGAAGGTAGATGCCAAAGCGCGGGTTTCGATACCCGCCGCTTTTCGCCGTATTCTGGAGGCGGAAGATCCCTCATCGCCCGAATTCCCCCGCCCGCGCGTCTATATGGTTTATGGCGGGGCCAAACGTAATTTTGTGGAATGTTATTCCAAGGCGGGCGCGGATGCGCTGGCGCAAAAGATCGATGCGATGGAATGGGGATCACCCGAGCGCGACCGCGCCGAGCGTGATCTGATCTCGCGTTCGGTCATGGTCGAAATCGAACCCGATGGCCGTATCGTTTTGCCTGCCAAAGTGCGGGCCAAAATGGGGCTTGTGGAGGGGGATTTGGGCGGCGAGGCGGCCTTTGCGGGCCACACCAACCGCTTTAAGCTGTATCGCCGCGATGTCTATGACGCAGAATTTGGCGATGACGAGGAAGATGGTGTCGACCCGCTGGCCCTTGTTGGCAGGGCAGCGAGGGCGGGGTAATGGCGATGCCGCTTGCGCCTGTGCCCGATACCGCGCGCGCCCCGCATATTCCTGTTTTGTTGCGCCCGTTGCTGGCGGCGGTGGCCCCTGTTTCGGGGGTTTGGGCCGATGGCACCTTTGGCGCGGGCGGCTATACGCGCGGGCTTTTGGGCGCGGGGGCTGCAAAGGTTATTGGCATTGACCGCGATGAGACTGCACTTGCGGCAGCGGCGCCAATGCAATCCGAATTTGGTGCGCGGCTTAAGCTGGTTTTGGGCACGTTTTCCGATCTTGATATTTTGGCGGGCGAGGCGCTGGACGGCGTTGTGCTGGATTTGGGCGTGTCTTCGATGCAAATCGACCGTGCCGAGCGGGGCTTTTCCTTTCAAAAAGATGGCCCTTTGGATATGCGCATGGGGCAAACTGGCGTCTGTGCCGCAGATTTGGTGGCAACGGCATCGGAAAGCGTGCTTGCTGACATTTTGTTTCATTTTGGCGAAGAACGCGCCGCGCGGCGCATTGCCCGCGCCATTGTCGAGGCGCGCACCCGCGCCCCCATCACCCGCACGCTGGAATTGGCCGAGATCATCGCCAAATGCCTGCCGCGCCCAAAACCGGGGCAAAGCCACCCCGCGACCCGTGCCTTTCAGGCGCTGCGCATCGCGGTGAATGGCGAATTTGATCAACTGGTCGCGGCCCTGTCTGCCGCTGAAAGGGCGCTTAAACCGGGCGGTCTGCTTGCGATTGTCACCTTTCATTCGCTGGAAGATCGGATCGTGAAACGCTTTTTCCAAGAGGCATCGGGCGATGCGCCCAACACCAACCGCTATGCGCCCGAAGTGGATAAAACGACGGCCCGTTTTCAGGTGATCACCCGCAAAGCGATTGGCCCCGATGATGCGGAACTGGCCGAAAATCCGCGCGCGCGGTCGGCCAAGCTGCGCGTGGCGCGGCGCACGGCGGCCCCTGCACTGGAAATGCACGCCGCCGATTTGGACGCGCCCATATTGCCCGAAACTGGCCCCAGAAGGGCAAAACATCCGAAAGGCCCCCGCTAATGCGCCCGCTTGTCTATGTCTTGTGTTTTTTGGCGCTGCTGGGGCTGGGGTCTTGGGCCTACCGCGAGAATTATGCCACCCAAGCTGCATTGAAAGAAGTGACGCTGCTGCAAGACGAGATTGCCGCCCTGCGCGAGGGCTTGTCCGTGCAGCGCGCTGAATGGGCCTATCAGAACCGCCCCGAACGGCTGCGCGAATTGGTGACACTCAACTTTGACCGTCTGGGTCTGTTCCCGATGGAGCCGACGCAATTTGGTGCGGCGGCAGATGTGGCCTATCCCGCGCCTGATGCAGGGCTTGCCCCGAAAACCGCCCTTGATTTGGGCGCAGCGCCCCTTGCCGATGTCCCCCAAGCTTTACAGGTGACGCCATGACACGGATTCCCTTGCGCCCGCTGGCCCGCATTTTGCAAGCGCGGTCTTTGGGCCAAAATCCCGACACGATCGAAAAGGAAAATCTGGCCATCCGCCATGCCGCCTTGCGCGAAGCGGCGCGGGGGCGCGCGCAACTGCGCATCGTCTTTCTGGGAACGGTGTTCTTTTCTGGCTTTGCCCTGATTACCCTGCAGATGGGCGCGCTGGCCGCGTCCGAACCCGCCGAGCCGCGCGCGGCGCAGGCAGGCCCGACCATCAACGCAGGACGCGCCGATATCACAGACCGCAATGGCAATATTCTGGCTACCAACCTGCTGACCCACGCCCTGTATATCGAAACCCGCAATCTGGTTGACCCGCCCAGCGTGGCGGCCAAGCTTGCTGCGCTGTTTCCTGAATTGGATGAGGCCAGCCTGCTGCGCCGCATGACAGATGGGCGGTCGTTCCTGTGGGTGCGCAAAACCCTGTCGCCCGAGCAGATGCAAGCGGTGCATGAAATCGGCGACCCTGGCCTTTTGTTTGGCGCGCGCGAGATGCGGCTTTACCCCAATGCCAGCTTGGCCGCCCATGTTTTGGGGGGGGCGAGTTTTGGCAACGAAGGCGTGGACAGCGCCGAAGTGATCGGCATGGCGGGGATTGAAAAGGCCATGGACACGCGCCTGCGCGACCCTGCGCAGGCGGCAAAACCCTTGACCCTGTCGCTGGATCTCTCGGTGCAAGCCGCAGTTGAAGAGGTGCTTGCCACGGGCATCACCATGCTGAACGCCAAAGGCGGCGCGGCGATTTTGATGGATGCGCGCACGGGCGAAATTGCAGCCCTTGCGGCTGGCCCCACCTTTGATCCCAATGACCGCCCAGCCAATCCGACATCGGGCAACCCCGATGACAGCCCGCTGTTCAACCGTGCGGTGCAGGGGATTTATGAACTCGGCTCGACCTTTAAGATTTTTGCAGCCGCCCAGGCGATGGATTTGGGTTTGGTCAACCCAGACACAATGGTTGATGCCGATGCGCCGATGGTCTGGGGCAAGTATAAGATCAAGGAGTTTGAGAATCACAACTATGGCCCGCTTTTGTCGGTGTCGGATGTGATTGCGAAGTCATCGAATGTGGGTACGGCGCATATTGCGATGATGATTGGCGGGGTGCGCCAGCAGTCATTCCTAAAGGCGATGGGATTGTTTGACCCGTCGCCCGTTGAGCTGGTCGAGGCGCCCGATGCCAAACCGCTGCGCCCTGAAAAGTGGTCCGAGATTGTGACGATCACCGCATCTTATGGGCATGGCGTGTCGGGCAGCCCGATGAACCTTGCCGCCGCCTATGCCACGCTGGCCAATGGGGGGCGGTTGGTGAAACCCACTTTGTTGCACAATGACGCGCCCTATATCGGGCCGCAGGTTTTGTCCGAAGCGGCAGCAAAGGCCGCACTTACGATGCTGCGGCGGGTGGTGACTGAAGGCACGGCCAGCCTTGGCGATGTGGCAGGGTATGAGGTGGGCGGCAAAACCGGCACAGCGGACAAAGTGCGCAAGGGCGGCGGCTATTACGATGATAAGGTGGTCAACACCTTTGCGTCGGTTTTTCCGATTTCTGATCCCAAATATGTGCTTGTTGTAACCTTGGACGAACCCGTCGAAACATCGGGCGCAAAACCCAAACGCACGGCAGGCTGGACAGCGGTTCCCGTGGCGGCAGAGATCATCCGCCGCGCGGCCCCTTTGCTGGGGCTGCGGCCATTGGTTGAACCTGCGCAAGAACCTGCGATACTACCCGTGAAACAATAGCGCCGCGTGCAGCGCGGTCAAACAATAGCGCCGCGTGCGGCGCGGTCAAACAATAGCGCCGCGTGCGGCGCGGTCGAAATAATAGCGCCGCCTGCGGCGCGGTGGCAGGTATCTCATGACAAACGCCCCATCCCCCGCGCCAAAGCGGCTGTCCGATTTGGGCCTGACCGCGCGCTCTGGGCGCAATCCGATGATTACGGGGCTGGCCGTCGATAGCCGCGCCGCAGGTCAAGGCGCGTTGTTTGCAGCGCTTGCGGGCAGCCATGCGCATGGGGCGCAGTATATCGCGCATGTTTTACAGGCAGGCGCGGCGGCCATTTTGACCGACCCTGCGGGTGCAGATATTGCGGCAAGCGCGCTGGCGGGCAGCGATGCCGCGCTGATCGTGCTGGATGACCCGCGCGAGGCGCTGGCCCGCGCCGCGGCGCTGTGGTTTGGTGCGCAGCCCGCAGTGATTGTCGCCGTGACGGGAACCAATGGGAAAACCTCGGTCGCCACGTTTGCGCGCCAGATTTGGTCGGCTCTGGGCCATAGCGCGATCAATATTGGCACAACGGGGATCGAAGGGGCAATTTCGGCCCCATCGGGCCACACAACGCCCGACCCGATCACCCTGCATGCTTTGCTTGCCCGCGCGGCGCAAGAAGGCGTAAGCCATGCCGCGATGGAGGCGTCCAGCCACGGCTTAGATCAGCACCGCCTTGATGGGGTGACGCTGCGCGCGGCGGGCTTTACCAATTTTACCCAAGACCATCTTGATTATCACAAAACCTTTGACGCCTATTTTGCCGCCAAAGCCGGGCTGTTTCAGCGCGTTTTGCCCGATGATGGGGTGGCCGTTGTGAATATCAACGATGCGCGCGGCGCCGATATGGGCGAGATTGCCGCCCTGCGCGGGCAGCGGGTGATCACCGTGGGCTGCGCGCCCGAGGCGACGCTGCGCATTGTCGCGCAGCGCTTTGATGCGGGCGGGCAAGAGTTGCGGCTGGAATGGGAAGGGCGGCCCTTTCAAATGCGCCTAAACCTGATCGGCGGGTTTCAGGCCGAAAATGTAGCCCTTGCGGCAGGTCTGGTGATTGGCGCAGGCGCCCCCGTGGGCGAGGTGATGGCCGCATTGCCTAGCCTTTCGGGCGTGCGTGGGCGGATGCAATTGGCGGGGCGGCGCAAGAATGGCGCTTCGGTCTTTGTCGATTACGCCCATACGCCGGATGCGATTGCCACGGCGTTGCAGGCGCTGCGCCCGCATGTGATGGGAAAGATTGTGATTGTGTTCGGTGCGGGCGGCGACCGTGATACGGGCAAGCGCCCCTTGATGGGGGCCGAGGCGGCAAAACACGCCGATCGCGTGATTGTCACCGACGATAACCCGCGCTCCGAAGACCCCAGCACCATTCGTGCCGCGATCTTGGCTGCCTGCCCCGCAGCGCAAGACATTGGCGACCGCGCCGAAGCGATTTTGCACGGGGTCAACAGCCTTGGCGCGGGCGATGCCTTGCTGATTGCGGGCAAAGGGCACGAGGCGGGGCAGATCATTGCGGGCACGGTCTATCCGTTTGATGATGTGGAACAGGCCAGCCTTGCGATTGCTGCGCTGGATGGGGTGATATGATGTGGACAGCGGCAGATGCAGCGCGGGCGACGGGCGGGCATACCACGGGCGAATGGCTTGCAACGGGCGTGTCGATTGACACCCGCAGCTTGGCAAAGGGCGATCTGTTCGTGGCGCTGAAAGACCTGCGCGATGGCCATGATTTTGTCGCGGCTGCGCTGGAAAAAGGGGCCGCCGCCGCGCTTGTCGCGCGCATCCCAGACGGTATGGGGCCCGACCCGCGCCTTCTGATTGTGGCGGATGTTTTGCAAGGGTTAGAAGGGCTTGGCCGCTTTGCCCGCGCCCGCAGCCGCGCGCGGGTTGTGGGGGTGACGGGGTCGGTTGGCAAAACCTCGACCAAGGAAATGCTGCGCAGCATTTTGGGCGGGCAGGGGCGGGTTCATGCCGCCGAAGCCAGCTATAACAACCATTGGGGCGTGCCCTTGACGCTGGCGCGATTGCCGCAGGACGCCGATTTTGCGGTGATTGAAATTGGCATGAACCATCCGGGCGAGATCGCCCCCTTGGCCCGTATGGCCGATTTGGACGTGGCGATGATCACCACCATCGCCGCCGCGCATCTTGAGGCCTTTGGCGATGTGGCGGGGATTGCGCGGGAAAAGGCCGCAATCCTTGAAGGTCTGCGCGCGGGCGGGGTCGCGGTTTTGCCGATTGGCCCGCCACTGGGCGATGATTTGACCGACATTTTGCAAGACAAGGCTCGCGCGCTGAACCTGGCCTGCGTGACCTTTGGTGCAGACCCCCGCGCCGATTATGCGATGCGACAGATCACCCAAACCGACACCGCAACTGTGGTGCAGGCGCAAACGCGCGGGCGCGCGGTGTTGTTCAAAGTTGCCTGTCTGGGCCGCCATTTTGCCGCCAATGGCCTTGGCGCGCTGGCAGTCGCCGATGCGCTGGGACTTGATCCGATGATGGCCGCTGCCGATTTGGGTGCGTGGAGCCCCCCTGCAGGGCGCGGCGGGCGCGAAACGGTGATGCTGGATCTGGTCGAAGGCCTAAGCTTTGACTTGCTGGATGATGCGTTTAACGCCAACCCTGCCTCGATGGCGGCGGCGCTGGACGTGCTGGTCGCCTGCGTGCCAAAAGATGATGTTGGCCGTGTCGGAAACGGGCGGCGCATCGCGGTTTTGGGCGATATGCTGGAACTTGGGCCGCAGGAAATGGCGTTGCATGCGGCGATTGCAAACCATCCTGCGCTGGAAAATATCGGCATTGTGCATTGCGTTGGCCCGCGTATGCAGGCGCTGTGGCAAGCCCTTCCGCGCGGCAAACGCGGTGAATGGGTTGAAACCGCGCCCGAGTTGGCGGTGCGCGCGCGCGCAATCGTGGATGCTGGCGATGTGATTTTGGTCAAATCGTCAAAGGGCACAAAATGCGCGCTGATTGTTGACGCCCTGCGCAAATTGGGGCAGTCAGCAAGCGGCGATAAGGGAGAAACCTGATGTTCTATTGGCTGGCCGAGTTTTCCGATGGCGGCGATTTTTTCAACCTCTTTCGCTATATCAGCTTTCGCGCGGGCATGGCCTTTGTCACGGCATTGGTCTTTGGGTTTGTCTTTGGCCGCCCGCTGATCGATATGCTGCGGCGCAAGCAAGGCAAAGGCCAGCCCATTCGCGACGATGGGCCAGAGGGGCATTTTGTAAAGGCGGGCACCCCCACGATGGGCGGCCTTTTGATATTGTCGGCGCTGATGGTGTCAACCTTGCTGTGGGCGCGGCTGGACAACCCTTATGTTTGGATCGTGGTGATGGTGACGCTGGCCTTTGGTCTGATTGGCTTTGCCGATGATTTTGCCAAAGTGGCCAAGCAAAACACCAAAGGCGTGTCGGGCCGTGTGCGCATGTTGGCAGGGCTTGCGATTGCTTTGATGGCCAGCTATGCGGCATCGTCCTTTCATCCTGCCGATCTTACGTTGCAATTGGCGGTGCCCTTTTTCAAAGACGTGCTGCTGAACCTGTCGTGGTTTTTTCTGCCTTTTGGCATGATTGTTATTGTTGGCGCGGCCAATGCAGTAAACCTGACCGATGGGCTGGACGGTCTGGCGATTATGCCGGTGATGATTGCTGGCGGCACGTTGGGGATTATCGCCTATGTGGTTGGCAACGCGAATTTTGCCGAATATCTGGGTGTGCATTATGTGCCCGGAACAGGCGAGCTGATGATTTTCGCCTCGGCGCTGTTTGGCGCGGGCCTTGGGTTTTTGTGGTATAACGCGCCGCCTGCGGCGGTGTTCATGGGCGATACGGGCAGCCTTGCCCTTGGCGGCGCGCTGGGGGCGATTGCGGTTTGCACCAAGCACGAGATCGTGTTGGCGATTGTCGGCGGGCTGTTCGTGGTCGAGGCGCTGTCGGTGATCATCCAAGTTGCCTATTTCAAACGCACAGGAAAACGCGTGTTCCTGATGGCCCCGATCCACCACCATTTCGAGAAAAAGGGCTGGGCCGAGCCGCAGATTGTGATTAGGTTTTGGATAATTTCGTTGATCTTGGCGATGATCGGGCTGGCGACGCTGAAGGTGCGGTAGGGCGCGCTTGTGGCTGGCGGGGCAGGGGGGGCTTTGCCCCCCAGCTTCGCTCCCCCCAGGATATTTGGGAAAAAGAGATGCGGGGACATGTGTTTTTGGCGCGCTTGACCCTTTGCAGTTTTCAATTAAGGTCATGCTGCAACTTATGATGGAGCCAGCGATGCCCTTTACCCCCCCCCCCCGCGAGTCTGACGCTTGATCTAGCAGTCGAGGAGTTTGCCAGCGCGCCGCCATTGCGCCGCGTGCAAGAGTGGATTGACCGCCTTGACGCATCTGCCGATACTAAGGCGCTGCTTATGGATGTAGCGAAGATCACCGTATCTGTGGGCGGAAAGGTTTTGGCCTTTGGGCGCAAGGTGCTGGAATTTGTTTTTGGTCTTGTGTCCAAGTTTCAGAATCTGACCTTTGGGGTGATTATCGCGCTGGTGCTGTCGGCGGTGATGGCCAGCATTCCATTTTTGGGGCCTGTGATTTCGGCGCTGCTGGGGCCGATTATGCTGGCGTTTGGCATTGCGCGCGGTGCGATGCAGGATTTCAAAAATGCGGCGGTGCAAACGGAAATCGATGCGCTGAAGCATAAGCTAGACCTGATGTCGAACCATATGATTGCAGCATGAGCGGCGATCCCCTTGCGGCCTTTGCGGGCGTGGAACGGGTTGTCGCCGATACGCTGCGGTTCAAGCGCAAGCTGGCGATTGGCGAGGATGCTTATGCCAGCCTGCGATTGGGCAAGGCGGCGGCGCGTTTGTGGGACGTGGGCGGCGTGGCGGCCACGGGCGGCGCGCTGGCCGCATCGCCCGTGGTGGCAAGCACGTTCTTTGCCTCAACGGGATGGATGGCCAGCCTTGGCCTTGGCGCGGTGGCTGTCACGCCGATTGGCTGGGTTTTGGCGGCAGCGGCGGTGACGGGCGGGGCCTATTACGGGGTCACGCGGGCGATTGGGGCCTATTCGGGGTCGCGCGTCGAGGTGATCCCGAAGTTTATCAACACGCCCATCGACCAGCTTGGCGCGGCGCTTTTGGATATGATGGGGGCGCTTGGGCTCAAGGTGGCGATGATGGACGGGGTGATCGACCCTGCCGAACGCGCGGCGATGGTGGAGTATTTCGCACAGGAATGGGGATTTGATCGCGCCTATGCTGCAAAGGCGCTGGAGATGATCGAGGCGGGCGGTTTGAAACAGCCGATCAAAGAGATGACCGCAGGAGTGGCGCGTTTCGTGCAAGGTAATCCCGACTGCAATGCAGGGGCGTTTTGCGAGCAACTGATCGATCTTTTGCGCGAGGTTGCACAGGCGGATGGGGTGATCGACGAGCGGGAAGAAATGGCAATCGAAGCGATTGGTGCAGTGTTTGCCAATGAGGGCGGCGTGATGACAAGCGTGGGTGCGGCGGTAGGCACTGCAGGAACGATTGCCTCAAGCGCGGCGAATGCGGTGGGTAGCACCGCGCAAAAGGCTGGCGGCGTGGCTGCGGATGCGGGCATGGCAGTTGCGGGTAAAGCGGCGCGACTTGCGGCGGATATTCCATCGATTTTACCAAAGCGAAAATAGGGGGCTTTGCCCCCCAGCTTCGCTCCCCCCAGGATATTTGGGAAAAAGAGAAGGGGGGGCTATCCCCTTATTTCGCGGATCACGGATTGTGCAGGATTGTTCACGTTTTCGCGTGGAAACGCAGGCGTGATGAGGATGTGATCGCGGGGCCTGCTAGGGGTTTGGGGCGCGATGGTGCGCAAGCCCAATGGAGAGACCCAAATGAAAACCACCACTATTGCTTTGGCCGCGTTGACCCTGTTCGCTGCGCCTGCTTTTGCCGATGACATGAAAGACGTATCCAAAATGACCTGCGCCGAGTTTGAGGCGATGGACAGTGAAGGCATGATGAAAACCGTCGACATGATGCATAAGGCAGGCCCTGATGCGGCGATGGCGATGGACGAGGCGGCGATGAAAATGGCGGGCGAGCATGTGATGATGGGCTGCAAAGGCAAGCCTGACATGATGGCGATGGATGCGATGAACGCTAAGATGTAAGCCGCGCATCATCAGGGCGGGGGCTTTGGCTTTGGCCCCCGCTTTGCGGCTTTTCCATTCTGCGCCCTTCCGTTAGGTTGCGGGCAAACATGGGGGCCGGGATGATACCTGTTCGGGGATATGAGGGCGCGAAAGTGGGCGTGTTGGGGCTGGGTCGGTCGGGCCTTGCGACAGCGCGGGCGTTGGTCGCGGGCGGGGCTACTGCACTGCTGTGGGATGACAGCGCCGAGGCGCGTGCCGCGGCCGAAGGCGAGGGATTTACCTGCACCGATTTGACCCGCGCGCAGGCGCAAGAGGGGATGGCGGCGCTGATCGTTAGCCCAGGTATTCCGCATCTATATCCCAGCCCCAACAAAGTGATCGCGGCGGCGCTGGCGGCGGGTATCCCTGTCGACAATGACATCGGACTGTTTTTTCGCAGCTTTGGCGGCGCAGAGTGGGAGGATTTCGACACGCCCCCCCGTGTTGTCTGCGTGACGGGCAGCAATGGCAAATCGACGACCACGGCATTGATCCATCATATCTTGACCGAGACGGGCCGCCCCGCACAGATGGCGGGCAATATCGGAACGGGTGTTTTGTCGATCGATCCGCCACAGGATGGCGAGGTGATTGTGCTGGAACTGTCCAGCTATCAAACCGAACTTGCCCGCGCGCTGACGCCCGATGTGGCGGTGTTTACCAACCTGTCGCCCGACCATCTGGACAGGCACGGCGGCATGGGAGGCTATTTCGCGGCCAAGCGGCGGCTGTTTACCGAAGGCGGGCCAGACCGCGCGGTGATTGGTGTGGACGAAAGCGAAGGCGCGTTTTTGGCGGGCCAACTTGGCGCTGGGGCGGGCGATGATCGGGTGATCCGCATCTCTTCTGGGCAAAAGCTGGAAGGTTTTGCCTGGAGCGTGTTTGCCCGAAAAGGGTTTTTGGCCGAATGGCGGCGCGGCAAGCAGGTCGCCTCGATTGATTTGCGCGATATCAAGGGATTGCCAGGCGCGCATAACCATCAAAACGCCTGCGCGGCCTATGCTGCGGCGCGCAGTCTTGGCCTTGCCCCGCGAGAGATTGAGGCAGCGCTGCACAGCTTCGCGGGCTTGCCGCATCGCAGCCAATTGGTGCGCGAATTGGGCGGCGTTCGGTTTGTGAACGATAGTAAAGCAACCAATGTGGACAGCGCTGCAAAGGCGCTTCAGGCCTTTTCCCGCATCCGCTGGATCGCGGGCGGGATGGGCAAAGAGGGGGGCATTGCCGCGCTTGCGCCCTATTTCGGAACGGTCGTTAAGGCATATCTGATCGGTCATTCAGCGCAGGAGTTTGCGCTGCAATTGGGCGATACGCCTTATGAGATTTGCGAGACAATGGCGCGCGCTGTCGCCCGCGCCGCCGCCGAGGCAGAGGCGGGCGAAGTGGTGCTGCTGGCCCCAGCGGCTGCATCTTTCGATCAATATCCGAATTTCGAAAAGCGCGGCGAGGATTTCGCGGCACAGGTTATGGCGCTGTAACCTGCATCGATCTGAAAATGGTGCCCCCAGCAGGACTTGAACCCGCGACCCCCTGATTACAAATCAGGTGCTCTACCAACTGAGCTATAAGGGCATCGCGATCCAAATAGCGGGTGCGCGGGCAAGGTGCAAGGGTTTGCTTAGCTTTCGGACGATTTGATCGACTTTGCCAGCAGCAGTGTCGCGCCCAGCCCCATCGCCATCACGATCAGCGCGGCGGGGGCGGCTTCGGTTAGATGTTCCAGCGACGCAAGTTCGTAGACCCGCGTGGACAGGGTGTTGAAATTAAACGGGCGCAGCATCAATGTGGCGGGCAGTTCCTTGACGCAATCGACAAACACCACCAGCAGCGCGCCCGCGATAGATCCGCGCATGATTGGCAAATGAACCGATACCAGCGCACCCAGCGGGCTGCGGCCAAGGCTGCGCGCGGCATGTGGCAGGTTTGGGGAAAGGCGGCCAAAGGCACTGTCCACCGCGCCTTGGGCGATCCCAAAAAACCGCAAACTATAGGCCAGAACGATCGCGGCGGCGGTGCCTGTGATGATCAACCCTGGATCGGCTCCGCTGATCATCAAGGCCGCGTCGGCCAGTTTGTGATCCAGCGCGGCCAGCGGAATAAGCAGCCCCAATGCCAGAACCGCGCCGGGTGCGGCATAGCCCAGCGCCGTTATCGGCATCAGGGCGCGCAGGGTCGCCGCCTGACCCATCCGCAGGCCAAAGACCAAAACCACCGCCGCAGCGACGGTTACAGTTGCCGCGATGCCTGCCACGAAGAATGTATTGAGCGCGGCATCGAACAGGCCGGGTTTGACCCAGACTGATGGCGATGACAGCGACAGCGCAGCCATGACGACCACGGGCAAGACAAAGCCAAAAGCGAAAGGAAGGCTGGCTGCCGTCAACGCAAGTCCCGCCCGCCACCCCCGAAGTTGGCGCGGCGTTAGGGGGCGGTGGCTGCGGCCTTGGCCGTGAAACCGCGCCCCCCTGCGCGAGGCGCTTTCCAGCCCGAACAGCACGGCGATTAGGCCCAGAATGATGAGCGCGATCTGCGCAGCGCCGCCGACATTGCCTTGGCCCAGCCAAGTGGAAAACACCCCCGTGGTCAGGGTTTGCACGCCAAAATGCTGCATTGTGCCAAAATCTGCCACGGTTTCCATCATGACCAGTGCCGTGCCCGCGGCCAATGCAGGGCGCAGCATCGGCAGGCCCAGCCGCCAAAACAGCGCCATCGGCCCCAGCCCCAAGGCGCGCCCCACCTCTAACGCGCCGCCTGCCTGCTCGCGCAGGGCCGCCCGCACCAACAGATAGACGTAAGGATAAAGCGAAAACGCCAGAACCGCCGCTGCCGCCCATTCCGAGCGAACTTCGAAAAACCAATAATCGCGCGCATCGCGCCAGCCAAAAGCCGCCCGCAGCGCCGTTTGCACAGCGCCCGAATAATCCAGCATGTCGACAACCGCATAGGCCCCAACATAGGCGGGGATCGCCAAAGGAAACAGCAACAGCACCGAAAGAATACGGCTGCCCGCAAAGCGATAAAGCGTGACAATCCACGCCGCCCCCGCGCCCATCAGCGCGGCCATCAGCCCCACCGCGAACATCATCCGCAGCGTGGTCAGGAAATAGCGCGGCAGCACCGTTTGCAGCAGATGGCCCAGGATTGGCTCGCTTGGGCGCAGGGCCAGCCACAGCACCGACAGCATTGGCGCAACAACGATCAAACCCACCACTATAGCCGCCCATTGCCACAGGCCCAATCGCCCACGGCGCAGGCGTGCAGGCAAAGGGCTGTGCTGGGTGAAGGGGCGGCGCATTGGTGTCACGCCACAGACCTAACGCAATGCGCATTGCATGTCCAGAAAGGCGGGTTTAGTTTGGCGCAAAGCATATCAGGCAGCACCGATTTAACATGCAGATTGTCTATCATCTTGGCGCTCATTTTACCGATGAAGGGCGCCTCTTGGCCTGCCTTATGGCCAACCGTCAGGTCTTGTCGGCTGAGGGCGTTTTGGTGCCAGACCCAAAGGCCTATCGCGCGGCCTTGCGCGATTTGGCGATCAAGTTAAAGGGCAAAGCCGCAAGCACAGATCAGCAAGAAGAAATTCTTGCGCTGATCATGGGCGATGACCATGCCGAACGGCTGGTGCTGTCTTGGGATGGTTTCATGGCCCTGCCGCCTTGGGTTTTGAAGGAAACGATTTACCCCGCAGCAGGCGACCGCGTGCATGCGTTCAGCCAGATTTTTCCAGACAGCGAGGTCGAATTTTTTCTGGCCCTGCGCAACCCAGCCACGTTTTTGCCGCAGCTTTATCAGCATAACAAACCCGAAAGCTATGATGCGTTTTTGGCGGGTAGTGACCCCTATGAATTGCGCTGGTCTTATGTGATTGCCCGTGTTTTGGAAAAGAATCCGAACGTGCAACTGACCGTGTGGTGCGATGAAGATACGCCGATGATTTGGCCCGAAGTGCTGCGCGCCGTGGCTGGTCTGCCCGCCGATCAGCCCCTTTTGGGCGAAACGGATTTGCTTGCGATGCTGATGTCGGGCGAAGGTCTGTCGCGGATGCAGGCCTATATCGAAACGCGCCCCCCCGCGACAATCGAACAGCGCCGCAAGATTGTTTCGGCCTTTTTAGACAAGTTTGCCCTGCCCGAACGCATTGATGTGACTATCGAAATGCCCAGTTGGGATGCTGAGATGGTCGAAGACCTAACAGCGATTTACGAAGAAGACGTGGCCAAGATCATCGCATCGGGCAAAGTCACGTTTATTCAACCCTAAATCAATCGAGCAGCGCGCGACGCCAGCTTGGCACCAGCGATAATTTGGCTCACAGGGCGATTTTCTGCCTGCTTCCCTGCTCTGCAAATATCCTGCAGGGGGGGAGTGCCAGCTTGCTGGCGCGGGGGGGCGGCAAACGCCCCCCTTTTGCGGTTCAGGCCATGCCCAGCGCGGATTTATACATGTCCATAATCGCCTCTTCTTCGGCAATCTCATCGGGTTTGCGTTTGCGCAGGGCGATGACTTTGCGCATGACCTTGGTGTCATAGCCGCGCCCCTTTGCCTCGGCCATCACCTCTTTTTGTTGTTCGGCCAAATCGCGCTTTTCGGCGTCAAGCTGTTCGATGCGTTCGATGAACTGGCGCAATTCGTCGGCGGCGACATTATAGCTATCGGGCGAGGTGTTCATCGGGCGCTCCTGCGGTAAGGTTTGCGTGATACCTAACTGCGTGGGCGGGCGGGTTCAAGGGTGGCCAGACTTGAATTGCCGCGCAGGGCGGGATAGGCGGGGGGCAGCAAAGAGGATGGCTTTGATGGAATATCTGATATGGGGCGGGGCAGGGGTGACGGTGCTGGGCCTTTTGGGGCTGGTTTATTCCGCCGCCTTGGTGATGCGGGCGCGCCGTGTTGGGCTTGACGATACGGGGCTGCGCGCCGCCATGCAGCGCGCCTTGGTGTGGAATGTTGGGGCGCTGGCCCTATCGGGCCTTGGCCTGATGATGGTGGTGGTGGGCGTTATTCTGGCCTAACCGCGCTTTGTCTAGGCCGCCAGCAGCCGTGACTGCGCCATCTTGCGCTGCACAATTTTGGCAAGGCGTTTGTGCATGCCCGATGTGCGGTGGCGCAAATGCACCACGCCGTAAACGGGTTGGGTGATCGCCTCGACATCCGCGACCATCTGAAACCGCCGCGTAGCGATCAGCGCCTCGGCGCTATCCTCCATCACAAAACCCGCGCCGCCCATCGCCGTCAGCAATCCCACCATCGCCGCATTTTGCCCCGATGCCAGCGAAGCACCCGCCATTTCAGGCAAGATTGCGGCATGGATGTTGTCAAAGGCTGGGGCAAATGCCCCGCGGATATAGCTGTCCACCGACAAATCGGCGCGCCTCTTGCCATGCGATGTAACAAGGCGATAGGTCACTTCGCCGATAGAGGCGATATGCAAATCGGCATGGCTTTGCGGGGTGAAGATCACGGCAAAATCCAATATCCCGCGGGCAATATCGGCGCACATTTGTGTAGAGTAATCGGGTTCTATGTAAAACCCACATTCAGGCAACGCCTTGCGGAAGGCGGCGATCCAGGTGCCAATATGCTGGCCACGCTCGCCCGTGGCCAGATCGTGCTGGATGCCGATGCGCAGGTTCAGCGCCTTTGTGCCGCTGCCAGCAACGGCGCGCTGCGCCTCTGTCCAAGCATGGCGCATCCCGCGTGCATGGGCTTCAAATTTCAGCCCTTCGGTCGTCAGGTTGGTGCCCGCGCGCGAGCGGGTGAACAGACGCGCGCCCAGGCTTTGCTCTAGGGCCACAACACGGGCGGAAATGGTGGATTGCGTCACCCCCAACCGCTCTGCCGTTCGGTGAAAGCTGCGGGTTTCGACCAAATCTAAAAACGCGTCGATCAAATCGGTTTGCATGGGCTATCCTTTGGACAAAACTGCTGCTGATCGGTTTTCCCGATCAATAGGCCCGAAATTGGGTGATTGAAAGACCTTTTTGGCTGGGCGATTGTGGGCAAGGTTTTCAGCGAAGGCGGGGCGCGAATATGGCGAATTTTCCAACATCTGCGCGGGTTGTGGTGATTGGCGGCGGGGCCGTTGGGGCGTCTTGCCTGTATCATCTGGCACTGGCGGGCGTGAAGAACTGCGTGCTGCTGGAAAAGAACGAACTCACCGCTGGCTCGACCTGGCATGCGGCGGGAAATGTGCCGACCTTTTCGTCCAGTTGGTCGATCATGAATATGCAGCGCTATTCGGCCCAGCTGTATCGCGGGCTTGGCGAGGCGGTGGATTACCCGATGAATTACAACGTCACAGGGTCGGTGCGGCTGGCCCATACGCCCGAACGCATGGCCGAATTTGCCCGCGTTGTGGGGATGGGGCGCTATCAAGGCATGGATCTGCGGCTGATGCAGCCTGACGAGATTAAACAAGTTTATCCCTTTGTCGAAACCCATGATCTTTTGGGCGCGCTTTATGACCCCTATGACGGCGACATTGACCCTGCGCAACTGACCCAAGCGCTGGCCAAAGGCGCGCGCAATTTGGGCGCGCATATCGAACGGTTTTGCCCTGTGACGGGCGTGCAGAGATTGGGCGAAAAATGGGTGCTGTCCACGCCCAAGGGCGAGATTTCTTGCGATATCGTCGTCAATGCGGCGGGATATTACGCGCGTGAAGTGGGCAAAATGTTTGGCCGCGATTTGCCGATGATGGTGATGTCGCATCAATATCTGGTGTTTGACACCGTGCCCGAGGTGGAGGCGCGAACAAAGGAAACGGGCCGCAAGCTGCCGCTTTTGCGCGATGTCGACAGCAGCTATTATCTGCGGCAGGAAAAGAACGGCTTTAACCTTGGCCCATACGAGCGCAATTGCCGCGCGCATTGGGTGGATGAGGCCGACCCATTCCCCGAAGATTTTTCGTTCCAGTTGTTCCCCGATGATCTAGAGCGTCTGGAATGGTATATCAGCGATGCCATGGCGCGCGTGCCGCTTTTGGAAAAGGCGCCCTTGGCGAAGGTCATCAATGGCCCCATTCCCTATACGCCCGATGGCAACCCGCTGATCGGCCCGATGCCGGGTGTGCCGAATGCGTTCGAGGCTTGTGTCTTTACCTTTGGCATTTGTCAGGCGGGCGGGGCGGGCAAGGTGCTGGCCGAATGGGTCACGCAAGGCGCGACCGAGTGGGATATGTGGTCTTGCGATCCGCGCAGGTTCACGGGGTATGAGGATGAAAAATATTGCGTGGCCAAGGGGATGGAAGTCTATGGGCATGAATATGCCATCCATTTCCCGCATCACGTATGGCCCGAAGGGCGCGGCAAGAAACTGTCGGCGGTGCATGATCACACGCAGGCCTTGGGCGCGCAGTTTGGCCCCTATAACGGGTGGGAGCGCGCGCTGTGGTATGCGCGGGCAGGCGATGACGTTTCCGAAGATGCCCAGCGCACATGGGCGCGGCGCGGGCCGTGGTATGAGGCTGTGAAAGCCGAATGTCAGGCCGTGCGGGACGCGGCGGGGATCTTGGATTTGCCAGGATTTTCGCGCTTTCACCTATCGGGCGCGGGGGCTGCTGATTGGCTTTCGCAGCAGATCACGGGGAAATTGCCCAGCATCGGGCGCGTGGGCCTTGCCTATTTCGCCGATGAGGGCGGGCGGATTGTCACGGAAATGTCGGTGGCGCGTTTGGGCGCGGATCAGATGATTTTGATCACGGCGGCAACAGCGCAGGGGCATGACCGCGACTGGCTGCAGCGGCATTTAGCGGTTGGGCTAAGTTTGCGCGATGTCACCGATGAATGGTCGTGCCAGATTTTGACAGGGCCAAAATCGCGCGAGATTTTGGGCAGCGTTTCGGATGCTGACCTGAGCAAAGGTTGGTTGACATGGCAAAATGCCAAGCTGGCGGGGCGCGAGGTGTTTTTGATGCGCGTGTCTTTTGCAGGTGAACTGGGCTGGGAAATTCACACCCGTTCGGCCGACACCCCTGCGGTTTGGGATGCGGTGTTGGCGGCGGGCGGCCCGATCGGGCTGAAACCCTTTGGCATGTTCGCGCTGAACTCTTTGCGCATAGAAAAGGGCTATCGCGCCTGGAAGGGCGATTTGTCGACCGATTACACAGTGCTGCAGGGTGGGCTGGAACGCTTTGTCGATTGGGCCAAGCCTGATTTCAGGGGCCGCGCTGCGCTTGCGGCAGAAAAGCAGCGCGGGGTGGGGAAAAGTTTTGCCACGCTGATCGTGGAGACACCCGATTATGACGCGCCCTATATGTCGAATATCTGGGCGGGGGATGAAATCGTGGGCGAGACGACGAGCGGCTATTTTGGCCACCGCGTGGGGGCGTCGATTGCGCTGGGGATGCTGCGGGCCGATCTGAACGTGGCGGGGCAAAAGCTGGAAGTCGAGATTTTTGGGCGGCGCTATCCTGCCGTGGTGCAGGCGGATGCGCCTTTATGGGACAGCGCGAATGCGCGGCTGCGGGCGTAAATCACCGTCGGTGGATGCGGGGGTTTCACACCCCCGCGCCCCCGTGGGATATTTTTAGAGCAAGGAAGCGGGCAGATGGCACAGATACCAGCACATGCGCGGGCGGTGATTATTGGCGGGGGCGTTTCGGGCGCGTCGGTCGCCTATCATTTGGCGAAAATGGGCTGGAAGGATATTGTGCTGCTAGAGCGCAAGCAATTGACCAGCGGCACCACGTGGCATGCGGCAGGGCTAATCGGGCAATTGCGCGGCTCGGCCAATATGACGCGGCTGGCGAAATATTCGGCGGATTTATATGTAAAGCTGGCCGCCGAGACGGGGATAGAAACGGGGATGCGGCAGGTGGGCAGCATATCTGTGGCGCTGACGGCGCATCGGCATGAGGAGCTGTTGCGGCAAGCCACTGTGGCGCGGATTTTCGATGTGGATGTGCAGGAGATTAGCCCAACCGAGGCCAAGGCGATGTATCCGCATTTGAACATTGGCGGCGTGGTGGGGGCGGTGCATTTGCCGTTGGATGGGCAGTGCGACCCCGCCAATATCGCAATGGCGCTGGCCAAGGGTGCGCGCATGCAGGGGGCGCAGATATTTGAGCATACGAAGGTTACAGGCGTTACTCAGGCGAATGGCCGCGTGACGGGGGTGGATTACATCGATGCGGGTGGCGCAGCGGGGCATATCGCCGCCGATGTCGTGGTGAATTGTGCAGGCATGTGGGGGCGCGAGCTTGCCGCGCAGTCGAAGGTCACGCTGCCGCTGCACGCCTGCGAGCATTTCTATCTGATCACCGAACCGATTGCGGGGCTGGGTCACATGCCCGTTTTGCGCGTGCCTGATGAATGTGCCTATTACAAATCGGACGCAGGAAAAATGATGGTTGGGGCGTTTGAACCCAAAGCCAAGCCTTGGGGGATGGACGGCATCCGCGAGGATTTCATGTTCGACACCCTGCCCGAAGATTGGGATCATTTCGCGCCTATTCTTGAAATGGCCGCCGAGCGGTTGCCGCTGTTCCAGACGGCGGGGATTCATACGTTTTTCAACGGGCCAGAAAGCTTTACCCCCGATGATCGCTATTATCTGGGCGAGGCGCCTGAGCTGGGGGGCTATTGGATTGCGGCGGGGTATAATTCGGTTGGTATCGCGGGATCGGGCGGGGCGGGTATGGCGCTGGCGCATTGGATCACGGAAGGCGCGCCGCCCTTTGATCTGTGGGAAGTGGATATTCGCCGCGCGCAGCCGTTCCAGCGCAATCGCAAGTATTTGAAAGAGCGGGTGTCTGAGACCTTGGGTCTGCTTTATGCCGACCATTTTCCCTATCGCCAGATGGAGACCAGCCGCGGGGTGCGGCGCAGCCCTATTCACGATCATCTGGCCGCGCGCGGCGCGGTGTTTGGTGAGGTGGCGGGCTGGGAGCGGGCGAATTGGTTTGCGAATGCGGGGCAAAACCGCGCCTATGAGTATTCTTGGAAGCGGCAGAATTGGTTCGACAACCAGCGCGCAGAACATATGGCGGTGCGCACGGGCGTTGGTCTGTTTGACATGACCAGTTTTGGGAAAATCCGTGTCGAGGGGCGGGATGCTTGTGCGTTTTTGAACCGCGTTTGCTCGGCCCAGATGGACGTGGCCGAGGGGCGCATTGTCTATACCATGATGCTGAATGATCGCGGCGGGATCGAGGCGGATTTGACGGTGACGCGCCTGTCGGAAACCTCCTATCTGCTTGTGGTGCCGGGGGCGACGTTGCAGCGCAATTTGGCGTGGTTGCGGGCGAATTTGGGCGGCGATTTTGCCGTGATCACCGATATGACAGCGGCGGAATCGGTTTTGTGCCTGATGGGGCCGCGTGCGCGCGAGGTGATGCAGAAGGTATCGCCAAATGATTTTTCCAATGCCGCCCATCCGTTCGGAGCGGCGCGGGATATTGAATTTGGTATGGGCATCGCGCGGGCGCACCGCGTGACCTATGTGGGCGAGCTTGGCTGGGAGATTTATGCATCCAGCGATCAGACCGCGCATATTTTTGAGGCGATTGAAGAGGCGGGGGCGGAGGTTGGGCTGAAGCTGTGCGGTTTGCACACCCTTGATAGCTGCCGCATTGAAAAAGCCTATCGCCATTGGGGCCATGATATTACGGACGAGGATCATGTGCTGGAGGCAGGGCTGGGGTTCACCGTCTCTGGCAAGAAGTCAGGTTATATTGGGCAGGCGGCGGTAGAGGCTAAGCGGTCGGCGGGCCTTGCGCGGCGCATGGTGCAGTTTCGTCTGCGCGACCCAGAGCCGCTGCTGTTTCACAACGAGGCGCTGGTGCGTGATGGGGTGATTGTGGGGCCTGTGACCAGTGGGAACTATGGGCATTTCTTGGGCGCGGCGGTGGGCATGGGCTATGTGCCCAGCGCGGGTGAAAGCGAGGCCGATGTGCTGGCCAGCAGATACGAGATTGAGGTGGCGGGGGTGCGGCATGAGGCGGTGGCGAGCCTTGTGCCGATGTATGACCCCACTTCGGAAAAAGTGCGTGCCTGAGACGGCGCAAGTGGGGGCCAGCCCCCACGCAGCTAAAGCAAGCTTTAGCTGCCTGCCCCCGAGATATTTGAGCCAATGTGAAAGGCGAAAGAGATGAACGAGATTGATGCAAATATTGGCGAAGAATGCGCCCCTGCGCGGGCGCGGCGGGCGGGTGGGCGCGAGGCGCGCGTGGCGCTGCGGGCAGCCCCCTTGGCCGAGGATGTGCGCCCCGTGCGCGCAGGCATGGAAGGCGGGCAGTATAGGCCGCTGACCGAGGCGGGAATGGCGCAGATACATGCGGCCGCGCTGGATGCGCTGGAACAAATCGGCCTGTCCCAAGCGCCGCCATCGGGGGTGGAATTGCTGACGGGGGCGGGGGCAATTTTGGGCGACGATGGGCGCATCCGCTTTCCGCGCGCTTTGGTCGAGGATATGCTGGCCGTGGCGGCGCGGGGCATTACGCTGCATGCGCGCGACCCGAAACATGATCTGCATTTGTCGGGAAGCAAAGTGCATTTTGGCACGGCGGGGGCGGCGGTGCATATCGTGGATCCTGTCACGCTGGATTACCGCGAAAGCACGGCGCAAGATCTGTATGACGCGGCGCGGCTGGTGAATAATCTGGACAATATCCACTTTTATCAGCGCACGATGGTTTGCCGCGATATTCCCGATAACCGCGAGATGGATTTGAACACGCTGTATGGTTGCCTTGCGGGTACGACCAAACATGTGGGCACGTCCTTTAGCGATCCGTCCCATGTCGCCGATTGTTTCGATATGATCTATATGGTCGCAGGCGGCGAGGAGAAATGGCGCGAGCGGCCTTTTGTCAGCAATTCCAATTGCTTTGTGGTTCCGCCGATGAAATTCGCCGAGGAATCCTGCATTACGATGGAGGATTGCATTCGGCGGGGCATGCCGATGCTGCTGCTGTCGGCGGGGCAAGCGGGGGCGACATCGCCTGCGCCGATTGCACTCACCATCGTGCAGGCGATGGCGGAATGCTTGGCTGGCGTGGTCTATGCCAATGCGATTGTGAAGGGCGCGCCTTGCATTTTTGGAACATGGCCGTTTGTGTCCGATCTTCGCACGGGGGCGATGTCGGGCGGGTCTGCCGAGCAGGCGCTGCTGACGGCGGGCTGCGCGCAGATGCACCGATTCTATGACCTTCCAGGCGGGGCGGCGAGCGGGATTTCCGACAGCAAACTGCCCGATATGCAGGCAGGGTGGGAGCAGGGGATTACCAATTCGCTGGCGGGCCTGTCAGGGCTGAATATGTGCTACGAGGCGGTGGGGATGCATGCCAGCCTGCTAGGGTTCTGTCTGGAATCTCTTGTGCTGGGCGATGATCTTTTGGGCCAAGCGATGCGCCTTGTGCGCGGCATTGATGTGACGCCCGACACCACCAGCATTGACGCGATGAAAGAGGTTTGCCTTGGCGGGGCGGGGCATTATCTGGGCAGCGATCAGACGCTGAAGCTGATGCAAACCGAATATATCTATCCAAAGACGGCGAACCGCATGTCGCCCAAGGAATGGAACGAGGCGGGCAAACCGCTCTTGCTTGATGCGGCGATTGCGCGCAAGAATGCCATTCTGGCCAAGTCGGGCAATGTGATTGATCCACAGATCGACGCTGCAATTCGGGCCAAATACAACATCTATTTCGCGTGAGGCAGCTATGATTTCCAAACATATGACCCAGTTTTACATTGGCGGTGCATGGGTTGCCCCCAAGTCGCAAACACTGGCGGGCGTCGAAAATCCAGCGACGGAAGAGATCGTCGCGCAGGTGGCGCTGGGCAATGAGGCGGATGTCGATGCAGCGGTGGCGGCGGCGCGGGCGGCGTTTGATGCCTTTACCCTAACCCCCGTGGCCGAGCGGATCGCTTTGGTCAAGCGTCTGCTGGACGTGTATAACTCCCGCTTTGAAGACATCGCGCAGGCAGTCAGCGTTGAGATGGGCGCGCCGATTACTTGGGCGCGCGAGGCGCAGGTTTGGGCGGGGCAAGTGCATTTAGAGGCCACGATCAAAGCGGCCGAGGACATGGTGTGGGAGCATACTGCAGGCACAACGCGGATCATCCACGAAGGCATTGGCGTGTGCGCGCTGATCACGCCGTGGAATTGGCCGCTAAACCAGATTGTGTGCAAAGTGGCCCCTGCGCTGATTGCGGGCTGCACGATGGTGCTGAAACCATCTGAAATTGCGCCCCTGTCTGGCGTTTTGTTTGCCGAGATTTGCCACGAGGCGGGGGTTCCTGCGGGGGTGTTCAACCTTGTGAACGGCACGGGGCCAGTGGTGGGCGCGCGTATGTCGTCCCACCCGCAGGTGGATATGGTGTCGTTCACGGGCAGCACGCGGGCGGGGATTGCGGTGGCGCAAGCGGCGGCCCCGACAGTCAAGCGCGTGGCGCAGGAATTGGGCGGCAAATCGCCCAACATTATCCTTCCAACCGCCGATATCGCGCAGGCGGTGGCCGATGGCACGGCGGCAATGATGACGAATACGGGCCAGTCTTGTGATGCTGCGACGCGCATGTTCATTCCCCGCGCTGCGCGAGATATTGCAGTGGCGGCGGCAAAGGCCACGGCAGAGGGCATTGTTGTGGGCGATCCTGGCCTCGAGGCCACGATGATGGGGCCGCTGGTGTCGAAGATGCAATTCGACAAGGTGCAAGGTCTGATCGAAAAGGGCATCTCTGAAGGGGCCACGCTGGTCACAGGCGGGATTGGGCGGCCCGAAGGGGTGAACCGCGGTTGGTTCGTGCGCCCCACTGTCTTTGCCGATGTGACCAATGACATGACCATCGCGCGCGAAGAAATCTTTGGCCCTGTGCTGGTGCTGATCCCCTATGACTCTGTGGACGAGGCGGTGCGCGTGGGCAATGATACCGAATATGGCCTTGCGGCCTATATCAGCGGGCCGATTGCCGATGCGCGGGCTGTGGCGCGGCGGATGCGGGCGGGCACGGTGAACTTGAACTATCCGGCTTGGGATACGGCTGCGCCCTTTGGCGGCTATAAACAATCGGGCAATGGGCGCGAATATGCCGCCTATGGTATCCATGATTTCTGCGAAGTGAAGGCCATTGTGGGCTGGGGCGAGGAGGCATGAGCATCCATTACGGCTATATCGGCCTTGGCAATTTGGGGGCGGCCTGTGCGGGGTGTTTGCTGCGCGCGGGATTTGCGGTGACAGTGTATGATCTGAACGCCGCGCTTGCCGCGCCACTGGTGGCGGCGGGGGCGAAGTTGGCGGCCAGTGCCGAGGAGGTGGCTGCAAGCGCGGATCACGTCATCACCTGCCTGCCAAGCCCGCGCGTGTCGGAAATGGTTTTGCGCAGCATTTTGCCGCATATGAAGGCGGGCGCGTCTTGGGTGGAGATGTCTACTTTGGGCCGCGAAGAGGTTTTGGCCTTTGCCAAGATTGCCGCGGATGCGGGGCATGAAATGATGGAACTGCCCGTCACGGGCGGGGTGCATTTGGCGGCGCAGGGCAAGATTACGATGCTGGCGGGCGGCAGCAAAGCGCTGTTTGATCTGCACCACGGCGCGATGGCGGCGATGGGGGATCGCATTTTCCATATGGGGCCGCTGGGATCATCCGCGATTATCAAAGTCATCACCAATATGCTGGCCTTTATTCACCTAAAGGCCACATCCGAGGCCTTGATGCTGGCCAAGCGCGGCGGGCTTGATCTGGCGCAGTCTTGGCATGCGATTGCGGCCAGTTCGGGCAATTCCTTCGTGCATGAAACCGAAGGCGCGCTGATTTTGAACGGCAGCTATGACATTGCCTTTAACATCGATTTGGCGCTGAAGGATTTGGGCTTTGCTTTGGGCTTTGGCCGCGAATTTGGCGTGCCGTTGGATTTGGCATCCATGACGCAGCAGACCTATATCGCGGCCAAAGCGGCCTATGGCGGCGAGGCGCAGTCGCCGATGATCGCCAAACTGCTGGAGGATTTGCTGCATACCGATTTGCGCGCCAAGGGCTTTCCTGCCAAGCTGGTGTAGCGGATAGCGCGCATGGATATTTGTGCCAAAGTGAAAGGGGCGAGGGATGCGCGACGATGATCTGCAGCGCGCAGCCTTAATGCTGCATCATCGCAAGGCGGGCCTGTCGCAGGGCGACCCGATTGCGACCCCTATTGTGATGTCCAGCGCCTATCATTTGCCGCAGGTGCAGGCGGGCGGGCATTTTTACACCCGCGCGGGCAATCCGACTTGGGACGCGGTTGAGGCGCAGTTGACGCTTTTGGAAGACGCGCCAAGCCTTGCCTTTCCATCGGGTATGGCGGCGATTTCGGCGGCGCTGATGGCCTGCGTTTCGGGGGGGGCGCGTATGGTGCTGCCATCCGATGGCTATTACGTCACGCGCGTCTTTGCCGAAGGTTTTCTGCGACCCTTGGGGATTGAGGTGCAGTTTTTGGCTGCGCGCGACTTTGCAGCGGCAGATTTTGCAGGGGCGGGGGTGGTCTATATCGAAACCCCGACCAACCCGTTTCTGGACATGGTGGATATTGCCCAAGTCGCTGCGCGTGCCCGTGCTGCGGGGGCAAAGGTGATTGTCGATAACACCACCATGACGCCGCTGTTGCAGCGACCCCTAGATTTGGGCGCAGATTTGGTGGTGGCTGCCGATACCAAGGCGCCTGCGGGCCACGGCGATGTGCTGTTTGGCCATGTGGCAGGGCGCGATGCCAGCCTGATGACCCGCGTCGGCGATTGGCGGCGCATGTCGGGGGCGATTCCCAGCCCGTTTGATGCGTGGCTGGTGCATCGCGGGCTAGAGACGCTGGAGGTTCGCCTGACCCGTATGTGCGCCAATGCGGGCGAGATTGCGCGGCGGTTGCAGGGGCATAAGGCCTTGATTGGTTTGCGCTATCTGGGGCTGTCTGAAGACCCTGACCACGCCTTGGCCCAAACCCAAATGGCGGGATTTGGGTTTTTGATTGGGATGACATTTCCAGATGAGGCGCGCGCCGAAAGGTTCCTTTCGCGCTGCCCGATGGTGGCACAGGCGACCAGTTTTGGCGGGGTGCATACATCGGGCGAGCGGCGGGCGCGCTGGGGCGACGCCGTTCCGCTTGGATTTGTGCGCCTGTCGGTGGGGATCGAGCCGCTAGAGCCGCTGTGGGCAGCGATTGCGGCGGCGCTGAGGGGTTAAAGGGCGGCGATGATCTTTTCCGCCTCTTGGCGCGGATCGGCCAGTTTGCGGCGATCTTCGCCGGGGTAGAATCGCGCGCGGGTGGCGGTGGACATGGGCGCAGGGCGCGCGATGGTCACGCGCGGGCCAGTCTTGACTGTCTCTGCGGCCCATGAGCGCGCCAGCGCAATTTGCGCGGCTTTGCTGGCCCCGTAAGCCGCGAAGAATTTCTCGCCCCCGCGCGGATCGTCGATAAACAGCGCGGTGCCCTCCCCATCGCGCAAGAGCGGCTCTACCAGCGGGATGAGATTGCCCGTGGCAGAGACATTGCAGGCCACCGATTTGGCCCAATCTTTACCGTCCAGCGAACCAGCAGGCGCAAGCGGGGCGACATGCACCGCCGTATGCGCCCAAAGTTGCAGGCCGCCCCAACGCTGATGGATGTTCAGGCACAGATGCTGCATCGCGCCATCGTCGGTGATGTCCATCGGAGCGAGCGTGAGCGCGCCTGCGCCCGGGCTTTTATGCGCGCGGATGCGGTCGTCCAATTCCTCTAACGCGCCAACGGTGCGCGCCACGGCAACCACATGCCAGCCGCGCAGGGCCAACCCCTCGGCCAAGGCAGCGCCAAGCCCGCGCGAGGCGCCCGTGATCAGGGCAATACGCTGTGTCATGGGATGTCCTTTCAGCGGTGGATGGGGGGCAGATACCTGCGCGGGGATATTTGAGCCAATATGAAAGGGCAAGGGGGGCTTATCGCCCGTATCCTGCGGCCAATTCGCGCTGGCGCTGGGCGATGATCGCAAAAATGAGCGCGGTGGGCGGCAGGGTATCGGGCGTGAACATTATGCCCGATTTGCTGGTTTTGAACGGCGTGCAATCGATTTTGTCGATCACTGATCCTGAATGTGGGTAAAGCCCGATATGTTTGGCAAAGGCTGCGTAGCCGATCACCATTTTGCCCCCCTTTTGCGGTGCGCGCAGGCCGGGCATGGCATAGGACATCACTTCCAAATGATCGGGCAGCAGATCGCATAAAATGGCGCGCAGCTGCGTCAAAGCTGCGGCAAATGCGGGCGGCTTGGCTGCGATATAGGCGGTGACCTGATCGCGGCTCATGGCGTTATTCGGCGGCTTGGCCTTGGGCGGCCATTTCAAAGCCTTCGGCGATTTTGTCCGATGGGGCGACGGGATATTGCCCTGAAAAACAGGCGTCGCAATATTGCGGGCTGGCCGCATTGCGCCCGCCCGCCTCACCCGCGGCACGGTAAAGACCGTCGAGCGAGATGAATTTCAGGCTATCCACCCCAATCCAATCGCGCATCTCGTCTTCGGTCATCGAGGCTGCCAGCAGCTTTGACCGCTCTGGCGTGTCGACCCCGTAAAAGCAGGGCCAAGCGGTGGGGGGGGAGGCGATGCGAAAATGCACTTCCGCCGCGCCCGCGTCCAAAATCATATCTTTGATCTTGCGGCTGGTCGTGCCGCGCACCACCGAATCGTCCACCAGAATCACGCGCTTGCCCTTGATCAGCGCGCGATTGACGTTCAGCTTTAGACGCACACCCATGTTGCGGATTTGCTCGGTCGGTTCAATAAACGTGCGGCCCATATATTGGTTGCGGATGATCCCCATCGCATAGGGGATGCCCGACTGCTGGCTAAAACCGATGGCGGCTGGTGTGCCAGAATCGGGCACGGGGCAGACCAAATCGGCATCAACTGGGGCCTCGATCGCCAGTTCCACGCCGATCTGGCGGCGGGTTTCGTAGACAGACCGGCCGCCCAAAATGGAATCGGGGCGGCTGAAATAGACATGTTCAAAAATGCAAAACCGCGATTTGGCGGGGGTAAAGGGGCGCGTGCTGGCGACTTTGCCATCTTCGATCACCACCATTTCACCCGGCTCAATTTCGCGCACAAATTCTGCGCCGATGATGTCCAGCCCGCAGGTTTCCGAGGACAGCGCCCATGCGCTATCGCCAATGCGGCCCAAGACCAACGGGCGCACGCCCAAAGGGTCGCGCACGCCGATCAGCTTGGTGCGCGTCATCGCCACCACCGAAAACGCACCTTCGACGCGGCGCAGCGCGTCTTTGATGCGTTCGGAAATGTTGGATTGAATCGAGCGCGCCATCAGGTGGATGATACATTCGCTGTCTGATGAGGATTGAAAAATCGAGCCGCGTTCGATCAACTCGCGGCGCAGGGCGGCGGCGTTGGTCAGGTTGCCGTTATGGGCAATCGCGGCCCCGCCCATCGAAAATTCGCCAAAGAAGGGCTGCACATCGCGGATCGCCGTCGCGCCCTTTGACCCCGCCGTGGAATAGCGCACATGGCCAATTGCCAGATGTCCGGGCAGCGTATCCATCACGTCGGCTTTGGTGAAATTGTCGCGCACATAGCCAAAGCGGCGGGCCGAGTTAAAGCCCGTTTCGGGATCATAGCTGACAATGCCGCCCGCCTCTTGCCCGCGATGTTGCAGCGCGTGCAGGCCAAGCGCGACAAAGTTCGAGGCGTCTTTGATGCCGATCACACCGAAAATGCCACATTCTTCTTTCAGCTTATCATCGTCAAAAGGATGAGACAGGAAAGGGCGCATGGCAACTCCGATCTGGGCGGCGGTTTGGGCACGGATAAGGCGACATAGGGGCGCGGTCACGCCCCCATTTGTATTAGTTCGCCGCAGGGGCGGCGGTGTCGGGCGTGGTCACAGGTGCGCCGCAACTGGCCGTCAATTCGGCATAGCGGCCAACCAGCCAATCGGGCGCATCGCTGGGCACGGCCTTGTCCAGATTGCCTTGGAAGGCGGCGAAAATCTTGGTGGAGCGGGCGTTCTCGATCATCGGAGCGCTGCCAGGGGGGACGGCGCGGTCATAGACCAACAGCGCCACGCCCACCAGAACGATGCCGCGCAGCGCGCCGAACAAAAAGCCCAATCCTTGATCCAGCCCGCCCAAAGCCGAGCGTTGAATGAACGAGGACAAAAGCGGTGTGAAAATCGCCGCCAAGATCAGGCCAACGGCGAACACCGCGGCAAAGGCGGCGATGATCGACAATTCACAGCTTTCGCCCAGAAAATCACCGACAACAGGAATTTCGCGCACCAAAGGCTGGGCCATACCTGCAAACGCAAAGGCCAGAATCGCCGCGCCAATCCAGCCCAAAATCGCCATGCCTTCGCGCACCAGACCCCGCGAATAGGCCAGCAGCGCCGAAAGCACAATCACTGCGGCAACGCCCGCGTCTACAATGGTAAATCCGTCCATCAAATTCTCCTTGCGCGGCCTTAGCCTGCCCCAAACATCTCGCCGACAAAACCCGTCAAATCGGCCATTTGCCGCACCGCCATACCATCTTGCGAACCCAGTTTCGACCCCTTAGGTGCAATGGCTTGGGTAAAACCAAGTTTTGCCGCCTCTTTCAACCGATTTTCGGTCTGCCCGACAGGGCGCAGCGCGCCAGACAAAGAAATTTCGCCAAAAAGCACGGATTCTGGCGGCAATGCCACATCTTCGCGCGCCGAAAGAATGGCTGCTGCAACGGCCAAATCGGCGGCGGGCTCGGTCACGCGCATGCCCCCTGCCACGTTCAAAAACACATCTAAGCCAGCAAAGGGGATGCCGCAGCGGGCCTCTAACACAGCCAGTATCGTTGACAGCCGCCCGGAATCCAGCCCCACCACAGTGCGGCGCGGCGTGCCAAGCGGGGAGGGCGCGACCAGCGCCTGAATTTCCGTTAGCACGGGGCGCGTGCCCTCGATCCCTGCAAACACGGCAGAACCCGCGCTGGGCTGGCCGCGTTCCGACAGGAATAGGGCGGATGGATTGGCGACCTCGACCAGCCCGCCCCCGCTCATTTCAAAAACGCCAATCTCATCGGCGGGGCCAAAGCGATTTTTCACCGCGCGCAGAATGCGAAATTGGTGGCCCCTCTCGCCTTCGAAATAAAGGACAGTGTCAACCATATGTTCCACCACGCGCGGGCCTGCAATTTGCCCATCCTTGGTGACATGGCCCACCAAGATCACCGCAACCCCGCGCCGTTTGGCGAAGGTGACGAGTTCGTGCGCGGCGGCGCGCACTTGGGACACGGAACCTGGCGCACTATCAACGGTATCGAGCCACATGGTTTGAATGGAATCGATGATGGCCAGTTGCGGGCGCTCTTGGTCTAGTGTGGTCAAGATATCGCGCAGGTTGGTTTCTGCGCCAAGGGCCACGGGCGCAGATGTTAGGCCCAAGCGCTGCGCGCGCATTTGCACTTGGGCGGCCGCCTCTTCGCCCGAGATATACATCGCCTTCACGCCGCCCCGCGCGAAACTGGCAGCAGCTTGCAGCAGCAGGGTCGATTTCCCAATCCCCGGATCGCCGCCCACCAAAATGGCCGATGCGGGAACAAGCCCCCCGCCCAAAACGCGGTCAAGTTCGGCAATGCCCGATGACACACGTGGCGGCGCATCGGCCTGCGTGGCAAGGTCGGTCAGATGAATCGCCCGCCCCTTGCCGCCCAAGGCTTTCGGCCCTGCCGAAAGCGGTGCGTCCTCAACCAGCGTATTCCACGCGCCGCAGCCTTCGCATTTGCCAATCCATTTGCGATGCGCCGCGCCGCAAACCGTGCAGGTGAAATTCGGGGATGCTTTGCTCATGCGGGGGTGATGCCCTGAAATGGGGTGGGGATCAAGCCTTGGGTTGTGCTTTGGGGTGCAAGGCCGACAGCGCCAGCGAAGCCAAGACGCAAGCCGTGAACAGATAAAGTCCCCATGCCACCTGCACCGTCACATGCCCCGCGCCTTTGGCGATGACGATGTAAAGCGCGATCAGGAAAATATCCGCCATCGCCAGCCGCCCCGCAAGATGCAGCACGGGCTGCGCGCGGGCAGGCAAACGCCCCCGCACCTGCGCCAGCATCGCCAGCAGTTTGGCATAAGGGGCAACTATTGCAAACAGCGTGACCACCGCCGCCAGCCAAAGATCTGACCGCCAAAGTTCCAGAAGCCCCGACAAGATAGAGATTTCCCGCAACCCAAACATCGGCAAAATCGCCGCCCGCATCAGGGGGGCGGCCCATGCGATGGGGAAAAGGAGGAGGAGGGCGAGGATTGCCCAAACCCGCATCAGCGCACCGATTCAATCGGCCCGTCGCTGCGGCCATGGATGAATTGTTGAACATAAGGGTCTGAACAGGTGTCCATTTCGGCCACTGGCCCCGTCCATTGAATAACCCCGCCATGCAGCATGGCGACATTATCGGCAATCGCGCGCACGGACGACATATCATGCGTGATGGTCATGGCGGTTGCGCCCATTTCCACCACAATCTCGCGGATCAGTTCATTGATCACACCCGACATGATCGGGTCTAGCCCCGTTGTCGGCTCGTCAAAAAAGATAATCTCAGGTTCGGCAGCAATGGCGCGGGCAAGGCCCACGCGCTTTTGCATGCCCCCCGACAGTTCCGCAGGCACTTGATCGGCGACGCTGGGCTTTAGCCCCACGCGGCGCAGTTTTTCGATGGCAATCGCGCGCGCTTCTTCGCGCGGGCGGGCCAACTTGCCGCGCAGCAGGCGAAAGGCCACGTTTTCCCACACTTTCAGGCTGTCAAACAGCGCGCCGCCTTGGAACAGCATCCCGAAACGGGCCAAAAACGCCTCGCGCTCGGTTTGCAACACATCGACGCCGTCTAGGCTGATCACCCCGCTGTCCGGGCGCACCAGCCCAAGGATTGACTTCAATAGCACCGATTTGCCCGTGCCCGACCCGCCGATCACAACCATCGAGGTGCCGCGCGCAATCGTCAGATCAACGCCGCGCAAAACCGCGTTTGTGCCGAATGTTTTGTGAACGCCTGAAAGGGTGATCATGATCCGAACAGCACCGAGGTTAGAATAAAATTCGCCGCCAATATCAGGATCGAGGCCGCCGCCACCGCCCCCTTGGTCGCCCCGCCCACGCCCTGCGCGCCGCGACCCGAGTTCATGCCGTAATAGCAGCCGATCAGGGTGGCGATAAACCCAAACACCGCGCCTTTGATTAATGAAGAAATCACGTCCGCGCTTTGCAGAAAATCCACAGTGTTTTGGATATAGGCCGCGCGGTTAAACCCCAACTGCCCCGTCGAGACTAAGAACCCCCCCATAATGCCAATCACATCGCCCACGCCGACCAAAAGCGGCACACATAAAAACCCTGCCAGCACGCGCGGCACTGTCAGATATTGCATCGGGTTTGTGGAAAGGGTCACCAGCGCGTCCAACTGCTCGGTCACTTTCATCGTCGCAATTTCGGCGGCGATGCTGGATGTCACGCGCGCCGCAATCATAAGCCCCACCAGCACGGGGCCAAGTTCGCGCACCATGCCGATGGCGACGATCTGCGGCACCACCGCCTCGGCGGAAAAGCGTTGCCCGCCTGCATAGATTTGCAAGGCCAGCGCGCCGCCCGTGAAAATGGCCGTCAGCCCCACCACGGGCAGCGAAAGCCAGCCGACATTTAGCAAAGCATTGCCAAACTCGCGCCCGTAAAACGGCGCGCGCAAGGCAAAGCCCAGCGTTTGCGCGGCGTAAATCACAATGCGTCCCAGCGCCGCAAGCGCCGCCAAAATGGGGCGGCCAAGAGCTGCCAGCGCGCCTGCAATCCATGTGACAGCGTGATCCATCTATGCCCCTCCCACCCGATAGCGGCGCTGATACCGCGGGCCAAGCGAAGTGAGAATCTCATAACCAATCGTGCCCGCAACCTCGGCCAATTGATCCACCCCTTGATGCGGGCCGATGATATCCAAATAGGGCGGAATTTCGGCCAGATGGGTGATATCGACGGTGATCAAATCCATCGAGACGCGGCCAATCAGCGGGCAGGGCACATCGCCGTCCCACAGCGTGGCGCGGCCCGACAGTGCGCGCAGCAGCCCATCGGCATAGCCGCCCGAAACCGTCGCGGTGACAGAGGGCAAATCCGCCGTCCATCCCCGCGCATAGCCCACCGTTTCGCCAGCGTTCACCTGATGCGTTTGAATGATTGGCAAGGAGAGGCGCACCACAGGCACCGCCGCCGCAAAAGGCGCGCCGCCATAAAGCCCAACGCCAGGGCGGGTCAGGTCAAAGTGGTATTTAGGCCCCAGCAAAATGCCGCCCGTCGCCGCCAAACTGCGCGGCACGCCCGTCCCTTCGGTCATCGCTTGGAACAAGATCAACTGGCCTTGGTTCATCGTGTTCTCAGGCTCGTCGGCGCAGGCCAGATGCGACATGATCAGCTCGGGGCCAGCGTCCAGCACAAAGGGCGCGACCGCCTCCCATTCGGGTTCTTTCATGCCAAGCCGGTTCATGCCCGTATCCAGCTGGATGCCAAACCCCGCGCCCGGCAGGCTTTCCAAATGGCGGGTGATCTGGTCGATCGAGTTCAGCATCGGCGTCAGGTCTAGATCACCGATCATTTCGGTATCGCCTGCCATATGGCCCGATAGAATGTTGACTTGCGGGCCAGGCCCCAGCGATTGGCGCAAAATGGCGCCTTCCTCGGCGGTGGCGACAAAGAACCTGCGCGCGCCTGCTGCGGCCAGCGCGCGGCCCACCCGCGCCACACCAAGGCCATAGGCATCGGCCTTGACCACAGCCGCCGTTTGCACGCCCGATGCCGATGCCCGATCCAGCGCGCGCCAATTGGCCGCGATTGCATCCAAATCAACTGTCAAAATTCCCGACGCCATAGCGCCCGTTTTCACCGCCCCGCGCGCGGGGTCAAGGGAAATTTCATGCGGGCAGGCGGCGCGGAAGGGCCAGAGGGGACAAATCGTTAAAATCTTAACTCTTAACGGGCTGTTTTCCTTGGGCGGGTAGAATGGGGGCTTGGTTGGTGGTGGTAGATGCGGGGGCGCAAATGGGGTTTGGCTTTGGGCGGCGCGCTGCGGCACGCGGGCATGGTGTGGCAGGGCGCGCGATGGCAAAGGCTGTGCCCCTAGATGCCGCGCAATTAGAGGGGACAGCTCTGGCGAATGCGCCAAGGGACGCCGCGCCACTCTTCAAATCGGGGCCAAGCCTTGCGCTGCGCGCTTTGGTTATGCTGGGGGTTTCTGGCCTGTTTTGCGCGCTTTTGGCGCAGCGTTTGGCCGAATTTGACAGCGCCGCGCTTTATCCTGCATTGGCGGGGGTGAACCTATCGGCTTGGGCCTTGGCCCTTGGCCTGACAGCCGTGGCCTTTTGGGCCGTTGGCCATTATGACGCTGTGCTGCACCGCCATTTTGAAACGGGGGTTGACCCAAGGGCCGCGCGGCGCGCGGGGGTCAGCGCGATTGCGGTCAGCCAAACCTTGGGCATGGGGGTGGTGACGGGGGCCATTTTGCGCTGGCGCATGATGCCCGACCGCTCGCTTTGGCTTGCCTCGCGCATCACCGTGGCGGTGGCGATGTCATTTCTGGCGGGATGGGCCGTTGTAACGGCGGCAGTGGTCATGGCCCTGGGCGCGCCCGCGCTTCATATACCTGCAGGCGCGGTGCTGTTGACCGCCGCGCTTGCCGCAGGTTATTCGGTGATGGCGCGGCCAAGTTTACAGCTCGGCTTTCGCTGGCCCAATGGCTTTACCATTCTGGCCCTGATCACGCTTTGCGCGGTCGACACGCTTGCCGCCGCTGGCGCGCTTTACGCGCTGTTGCCTGCGGATGCGGGCTGTAGCTTTTTCGTGTTGCTCCCTGCTTTTTTGATCGCCTATGGCGCGGGGCTGCTGTCGGGTGCGCCGGGCGGGATCGGGGCCTTTGAGCTGACGCTTTTGGCATTGCTGCCCGATCTGCCCGAAGCGCCGATTTTGGCGGCGGTGGTGGCGTGGCGCAGCGTCTATTTTGTTGCCCCCGCTATTTTGGGCGCCATAATTGCCATGATCGGGCCGAGATCTGCGGCAGGCGCAACCGATGTGCCCGTGGCCCAAAGCCACGATCAGGGCGCTAAAGCCTATCCGCCCAGCCAACCCGCCGAGTTTGGGTTGATTGCCCAAGGCCGGCACCAAGTTCTGTCTGCGGGAGGGGCGCAATGGCTGCTGGCGCGGCACAGCCACAGCCTTGTCGCGCTGCTGGGCCCTGCGCTTTTGGCGCAGACAGACGCGCCATTGCCACGCGCGCACCGCCGCTTGCAGGCGATGGCTGCTTTGAAGGACGCGGCGCTGGCATCGGCGCGCTGGCCTGCGGGGTATAAATGGCCCGCCCAAATGGCTGTGACGGCGCGGCAGATGGGATGGCGGGTGCTGCGTATCTCGCGCGAGGCGGTTTTGAACCCGACCACCTTTCGCCTATCTGCACCCGCATGCGCTGGCCTGCGCCGCAAGCTGCGCCGCGCCGAAAGCGCGGGTTTGGTGGTGGAATTTTGCCCCCCTGCCGCGCTGCCCTTTGCAGAATTGGACAAGATTGCGCAAGATTGGGCCGCCGATCACGGCGGCGAGCGCGGCTTTTCCATGGGGCGCTATGCGCGCAACTATGTCACGCAGCAGCGGGTCTATCTGGCGCGCCGCGCAAACCATGTGGTGGGGTTTATCACCTTGCATGACAATGGGCGGGAATGGACGTTGGATTTGATGCGTCATAGCGCCGATTTGCCCGATGGCGGGATGCAAGCATTGGTCTGCGGCGCGGTGCAAGATGCAGCAGCGCAGGGCCTTGCGCGCCTCTCACTTGCCGCTGTGCCCGAGGCGGCATTTGCCCCCCGCAGGCGCGATGGGACAGATTGGCGCAGGGCGCTGCGCTTTGTGCCGCCGCGGGCTTTGGCCGCGCTGCGGCTGGATATGGGCGAGGGCCTGCGCCAGTTCAAAGATGCCTTCGCCCCAAACTGGGAGCCGCGCTATCTGCTGGCGCCGCACCTGCCCGCGCTGCTGCTGGCAAGTCTCAGCATCTACCGCGCCATCGCCTTTCCGCAGCCATTGCCAAAAAGCAAAGCCTCCGCCGACACGCGCCGCCGCGCTTGGCACAATCGGTTTGCTCTGCCCGCAACAATCTGGCATTCAAAGTCGAACTAAATCAGACATCAGGGGGCCAGAATGGCACAAGACGCGCTATCGAAACTGCTTGCCAGCCGCGATTGGTTGATGGCAGACGGGGCCACGGGGACTAATCTGTTCAATATGGGGCTGTCTTCGGGCGAGCCGCCCGAATTTTGGAACGTCGATCAGCCGCAAAACATCCGCACCCTTTACCGCAGCGCGGTTGATGCGGGGTCTGATATTTTTCTGACCAACACCTTTGGCGGCAACGCAAGCCGCTTGAAACTGCACGGCGCGCAAGGCCGTGTGCGCGAGTTAAATCGCATCGGCGCGGCCCTAGGCCGTGAGATTGCCGATGCGGCGGGCCGCACTGTTGTTGTGGCAGGTTCTGTCGGCCCTACGGGCGAGATTTTTGAACCGATGGGCACTTTGACCCATGCGGTCGCCGTTGAAATGTTCCACGAACAGGCCGAGGGGCTGAAAGAGGGTGGGGCGGATGTTTTGTGGGTGGAAACCATCTCTGCCCCCGAAGAATATGCCGCTGCGGCCGAGGCGGCCAAGCTGGCGGGCATGCCGTGGTGCGGCACAATGAGCTTTGATACCGCAGGGCGCACCATGATGGGCGTGACATCGGCCGCGATGACGGAGATGGTCGAGAAACTGGCCTACCCGCCGCTGGCATTTGGCGCAAATTGCGGGGTGGGCTCGTCTGATCTGATGCGCACAGTGATGGGGTTCATCACCGCTGGCACCGAGCGCCCCGTGATTGCCAAGGGCAATGCGGGCATTCCGAAATACCACGACGGCCATATCCATTACGATGGTACGCCTGAATTGATGGGCGAATATGCTGTTATGGCGCGTGATGCGGGTGCGCGCATTATCGGCGGCTGCTGCGGCACGATGCCCGAACATTTGCGCGCCATGCGCCGCGCTTTGGAGGAAACCCCCAAAGGCACGCCGCCTAGTTTGGATGATATCGCCGGCAAACTTGGCGCGTTTTCGTCCGCCTCTGATGGCACTGGGGATACCTCGGGCGAGCCAAAACGCGAGCGTCGCGGGCGGCGCGGGTAGAAAAGGGGGCTTTCAGCCCCCTCGGAGCTTACGCTCCTCACCCCCTGAGGATATTTGCAAAAAGAAGAAACGCTAAGAAGTTATCTTCCGCGCCAGATCCAGCCGCCGCCCAAAACGCGGCTGCTGTTTTCTTGGTAGAACACACAGGCCTGCCCTGCCGAGACGCCGTCTTCGGGGGTCAGCAATTCTACCTCGCCTTCGGTTGCAGAAAATGCGCGCAAAATCGCAGGGCGCGGCGGGCGAGTAGAGCGCACCTTGACCTCGATCTGCCATTCGGTTTGCGCGGTGATCGGCGTGTCCCCCAGCCAGTTAATCTCGCGAATCGGGATGGTGCGAATGGACAGTGCCGCCTTTGGCCCCACCACCACGCGGCGCAGATCGGCATCGAGTTTGACGACATAGAGCGGCTCACCAAGGCCGCCTATGCCAATGCCTTTGCGCTGCCCAATCGTATAATGGATCACCCCCGCGTGCTGGCCCAGCACCCGCCCTTCTATATCGACAATCTCGCCTGGCTCGGCACTGCCTGGGCGAAGCTTTTCGATCACGGCGGCATAGTCGCCGTTGGGAACGAAACAAATATCCATGCTGTCGGGCTTATCCGCGACTGGCAGGCCATAGCGCTGCGCCAGCGCCCGCGTTTCGGCCTTGGAGGTAAGATGCCCCAGTGGAAAGCGCAAAAACGCCAGTTGTTCAGCCGTTGTAGAGAACAGAAAATAGCTTTGATCGCGGGCAGGGTCGGCGGCGCGGTGCAATTCGGGCACCCTGCCCATTTTCCGCTGAATATAGTGGCCCGTGGCCATGCAATCTGCGTTTAAGTCTTTGGCAGTGCTGAGCAAATCTTTGAACTTTACCCGTTCATTGCAGCGAATACATGGCACAGGCGTCGCCCCCGCAAGGTAAGCATCCGCAAATTCTTCGATCACCGCCTCGCGGAAGGTATTCTCATAATCCAGCACATAATGGGCAAATCCCATCGTTTCGGCCACGCGGGCCGCATCGGCAATATCACGCCCCGCGCAGCACGCGCCCTTTTTTGCCAGCGCTGCGCCGTGGTCATAAAGCTGCAGCGTGACCCCGACCACGTCATACCCTTCGGCAGCAAGTTGCGCCGCCACGACAGAACTGTCGACGCCGCCCGACATAGCGACCACGACGCGCGTGTCTTGCGGCGCTTTGGCAAAGCCCAGCGAATTCAGCGGTGCATCAAGCATGTGGTGTCCAGACGAGTGCGGGGAAAGTGGTCGGGTCAGATTGCGGCAATCCTGTGGCAATATAGGAAAATGCTAAGCACTCTCAACCCCTCTGTTCACCCTTGATTAAGCGAGGCGCGGCATTCTTAGCCAAATGAATGAGGATGAACCCATGTATCTGAAAAAAGTTGACGGGCCGCGGCAGATTGCCTTGCCAGACGGCACCATCCTATCGCGCGCCGATTTGCCCAGCCCTCAAACCCGCCGCTGGGTCGCCTCGCGCAAGGCAATCGTGGTCAAAGCCGTGAAATATGGGCTTTTGTCCGAATCAGAGGCGAAGGAACGTTACAGCCTTTCCGACGAAGAATACGCGCTTTGGGTCGAAGCCATCGAAAAACACGGCGAAAAAGCCCTGCGCGTGACAACAATCCAAAAGTATCGACAACTTTAGATTGTTTTCTGCGAATTCTTCGGCAAGGTAACCAGCAGTTAACTATTTCCCTGCAATGTCGTTAACGAAGATGGCCAAATGACGGAGAATCCGATTGCGTATTTTGTTAGTTGAAGACGATCCTACCACCTCGCGCAGCATCGAATTGATGCTGACCCATGCCAACTTGAATGTGTTCTGCACCGACCTTGGTGAAGATGGCATCGATCTGGCAAAGCTTTATGATTATGATTTGATTCTGCTCGATTTGAATCTTCCGGACATGAGCGGGCATGAAGTGCTGCGCCAGTTGCGCCTTGCGCGGATCGAAACTCCGATCCTGATATTGACGGGCGCGGATGATACGGAAAACAAAATCAAAAGTTTTGGTTTTGGGGCTGACGATTATTTGACCAAACCCTTCCACCGCGAGGAATTGGTCGCGCGCATTCATGCGATCATCCGCCGTTCGAAAGGCCACAGCCAATCGGTTATCCGCACGGGTGCGGTGAATGTGAATTTGGATGCCAAAACAGTCGATGTGGGCGGCGCGACCGTGCATCTGACGGGCAAAGAATACCAAATGCTGGAACTTTTGTCGCTGCGCAAAGGCACCACGCTGACCAAAGAGATGTTCTTGAACCATCTTTACGGCGGCATGGATGAACCCGAATTGAAAATTATCGACGTATTCATTTGCAAATTGCGCAAAAAGCTGGCCGAGGCGACGGGCGGGCAGAACTATATCGAAACCGTTTGGGGACGTGGCTATGTGCTGCGCGAACCCGTCGCGGGCGAAGATACGCGCCTCGCCGCCAGCGCCTGATCTTTACCTATGCCCCCGTGCCGCCTAAGTTGATCTTAGGCTTTGGGCGGCAGGGGGCAAATCGTGCAGAACGAGCGGAGTGACGGCCAGAATGACAATCTGACCCCAGATCAGGCCAGCGTGGAAATTGCGCAATTACGCGCGCAAATTTCTGCGGCCAATATCGCTTATCACCAAAACGATGCGCCCGGCATCAGTGATGCGGCGTATGACGCACAAAAACGCAGGTTGATCGCGCTAGAGGCCCGCTTTCCTGAATTTGCCGATGCGGCCAGCCCAACGGGCCGCGTGGGCGCGGCCCCAGCGGATGGCTTTGGCAAGGTCACCCATGCCCTGCCCATGCTCTCTTTGGAAAATGCCTTCGCAGCCGAAGACGTGGCCGATTTTGACGCGCGTATTCGCACTTTCCTCAGCTATGATGGCGAAATCGCCTATACTGCGGAGCCTAAAATCGACGGGCTGTCGCTTTCGCTGCGCTATGAAAACTGCCGCCTTGTCTCTGCGGCCACGCGCGGCGATGGCGCAGTGGGCGAAAACGTCACGGCAAATGTGGCCCATATCCCCGATGTTCCCCAAACCTTGCCCGCAAATGCTCCCGATCTGGTCGAGGTGCGGGGCGAGGTGTATATGTCCCACGCCGATTTCTCGGCGCTGAATGCGCGCCAATTGGCGGCGGGGGACAAAACTTTTGCCAACCCGCGCAATGCCGCCGCAGGCTCGCTTCGCCAACTTGATGCCAGCATCACCGCCAGTCGCCCCTTGCGGTTTTTCGCCTATGCATGGGGGGCGCTGTCCGCCCCCTTGGCGCAAACCCAAAGCGGCGCCATCCAGCGCCTAGCGGGATTTGGGTTTCAAACCAACCCCTTAACCCAGTTATGCCACAGCCCTGCCGAGCTTTTGGCGCATTATGCCCAGATCGAATCCCTGCGCGCAGATCTGGGATATGACATCGACGGCGTTGTCTATAAAGTCGATGATCTGGCGCTGCAAACCCGCCTTGGCTTTCGCGCGACCACGCCGCGCTGGGCGATTGCGCATAAATTTCCCGCCGAACTCGCGTGGACGCACCTGCTTTCCATTGACATTCAGGTGGGCCGCACGGGCGCCCTTTCCCCCGTTGCGCGTCTTGCCCCCGTCACTGTGGGCGGTGTGGTTGTCTCGAACGCTACGCTGCACAATGAAGATTACATCGCGGGGCGCGATTCACGCGGTGCGCTCATCCGCGAAGGGCGCGATTTGCGCGTCGGCGACTGGGTGCAGGTCTATCGCGCGGGGGATGTGATCCCGAAAATCAACGATGTTGACCTGTCGCGCCGCACAGATATGGCCCAGCCCTATCAAATCCCCGAAACTTGCCCCGAATGCGGCAGCCCCGCCCACCGAGAGGCGGGTGATTCGGTGCGCCGCTGCACGGGCGGGTTGATTTGCCCTGCCCAAGCGGTCGAGCGGCTGAAACATTTCGTCGCGCGCGCGGCTTTTGACATTGAAGGGCTGGGCGCGAAGCAGATTGAAATGTTTTTCAACGATCCTATTTTGCCCATCAAAACCCCCGCCGATATTTTCAGCCTCGCGCAGCGCGATACGGATAACCCCCTGCAAAAGCTGAAAAATCGCGATGGGTTTGGCGAAACTTCTACCACGAAACTGTTCGCCGCGATCGATGCCCGCCGCGCGATCGGCCTTGATCGGCTGATCTTTTCCCTTGGCATCCGACATGTCGGCGAGGTGGCGGGCACTCTTTTGGCCTATCATTACGGCAGTTGGGCCGCGCTGACCGCAGCGCTGGACGCCATTCCCGCAGACCCTGCCGCGCGCGCCATAAGCCCCGAATGGGCAGAACTGACAGCGATTGATGGGGTGGGCGCAGTGCTGGCCAATTCGGTGCTGGACACGTTCCAAAACCCCACTGAACGCGCCGCGATAAACGCCCTGATCGCCCATCTGACCATCGCGCCGCCCCCCGCCCGCCAAACCGAAGGCAGCCCCGTGGCGGGAAAAACTATTGTCTTTACAGGTACTTTAGAAAGGCTTTCGCGGGCCGAGGCCAAGGCGCAGGCCGAACGGCTGGGGGCCAAGGTCGCGGGCTCCGTTTCGGCCAAAACCGACATTCTCATCGCGGGGCCGGGCGCTGGGTCAAAGCTGAAAGAGGCGGAAAAACATGGCGTTCAGGTGCTGGATGAAGAGGCGTGGATTGCCCTAATTAGCCCCCAAATTACCCCATCATGACGCGCCCGGAAATCCTGTTCCCGCTGTTTGCCAGTTTGGAAACGTTGGATGGCGTCGGCCCCAAAACCTCCCTTGCCCTGTCCAGCCTTGGCGTGCAGCGGCCCAAGGATTTTCTGTATCTTTTGCCCCAATCGGGCGTGGATCGGTCGCGCAAAACTTCGGTGCGCGACATTGTTCCCCCCGCCGTGGTGACGGTTGAAGTGACCATTGGCGGCCATTTTCCGCCCCGTGCCAAAGGCCCGTATCGGGTGATGGTGCGCGACGCTGCGCTGGAATTTCAACTGGTTTACTTCCACGCGCGGGGCGATAGTTTGCAGCGTTTGCTGCCGACTGGGCAAAAGCGCCTGATCTCTGGCCGCGTGGAAGTGTTTGACGGCATTGCACAAATGCCCCATCCCGACCATGTTTTGCGCCTGGAAGAGGCCGCCAGCCTGCCCGCCTTTGAACCCGTTTATCCGCTGACTGCGGGCATCACGCAAAAGCAGGTCGGCAAAGCCGCGACCTCGGCCTTGGCCCGCACCCCCGCTTTGCCCGAATGGATCGACCCCGCGCAAAAGGCGCGCGAGGGCTGGCCCGATTGGCGCGCGGCACTGGTTGCCGCCCATGCCCCCAAAACCGCCGCCGATTTGGGCCCTTCGCATCCCGCCCGCGCCCGTCTTGCCTATGACGAGATGTTCGCCCATCAGGTCACGCTGGCCCTTGCCCGCGCAACCATGCGGCGTGGCAAAGGGCGAGTTAGCCTTGGCACGGGCGCGCTGCAGGCGCGCGTCTTGGCCAGCCTGCCCTATGCGCCCACCCGCGCCCAAACCCGCGCCGTTGCCGAAATTGCTGCCGATTTGGCCAGCCCGCAGCGCATGAACCGCCTGCTGCAGGGCGATGTCGGCGCGGGCAAAACGCTGGTCGCCTTCCTTGCGCTTTTGATCGCGGTCGAGGCGGGGGGCCAAGGCGCGCTGATGGCCCCGACGGAGATTTTGGCCCGCCAACATGCCGAAGGGTTGGCCCCTTTGGCCGCTGCGGCGGGCGTGCGGCTAGAGGTGTTGACAGGCCGCGATAAGGGGGGCGAGCGCGCCGAAAAACTTTCTGCGCTGGCGGATGGGCGTATCCAAATCCTGATTGGCACCCATGCCGTTTTTCAAAAAGACGTTCATTTTCAGGATCTTCGCCTTGCTGTGGTGGACGAGCAGCACCGCTTTGGCGTGGCGCAGCGGATGGAGTTGGGCGCCAAAGGCGAGGCGGCGGATGTGCTGGTGATGACGGCCACCCCCATTCCGCGCAGCCTGGCGCTTGCCAGCTATGGCGATATGGATGTGTCGGTTTTGGATGAAAAACCAAGCGGGCGAAAGCCGATCAAAACCGCGCTGATCCCCACAAATCGGCTGGATGAGGTCACCGCGCATCTGGCCCGCGCCATTGCGGATGGCAAGCAGGCCTATTGGGTGTGCCCGCTGGTGGACGAATCCGAAGTGGTTGACCTTGCCTCGGCCGAGGTGCGCTTTGCTGCCCTGCGCGCGCAGTTTGGGCCGAAGGTTGGGCTGGTGCATGGCCAAATGCCGCCCGCCGAAAAAGACGCCGCGATGGCGCGGTTTGTGGCAGGGGAGACGGCGGTTTTGGTGGCGACCACCGTTATCGAAGTGGGGGTCAACGTGCCCAACGCGACGATCATGGTGATCGAGCGCGCCGAAACCTTTGGCCTTGCGCAACTGCACCAATTGCGGGGCCGCGTGGGGCGCGGCAGCGATGCCTCGACGTGCTTGCTTTTGTATCAAGCGCCCCTTTCGGAAACTGCCGCGCGGCGTCTAAAGGTGATCCGCGAGACGGAGGACGGGTTTAAAATATCCGAAGAAGACCTTGCCATGCGCGGTGCAGGCGATTTGATCGGCACGGCGCAATCGGGCCTACCGCGTTTTCGAGTGGCCGATTTGGAAACCCAAGGGGCGCTGATGGCAGTGGCGCAGTCCGATGCGCGTGCGCTGTTGGCGATGGATCCCGATTTGACCAGCCCGCGCGGTCAGGCCACGCGCAGCCTTTTGTGGCTGCTGGATCAAGACCGCGCGATTCGTTTGATTTCCGTAGGTTAGCCGATTTATCGGATAAATGTTCCGCTTTGTTCGCAAATGTTCTTAAAAAGTTCTTGACGGACTGTTGATGATATGAGAACAATACAGCAACAAACAACGGAGGACACCATGAAATCGAAATTCAAGACCGCCGCGCACACCCGCCACGCCGCTTTGATCGAAGATGCTATGGGCGCTATCTCGTTGTTTGTTTTGCTTTTTGCGGGGCTTGGTTTTACCGGCCCGTTCTAAGCGCTTGCTCGACCTCTTTGCCTGCGTTCTTTTGATTGCGCGCTGACTGTCCCGTTCGCTGCAGATCAAGAATGCCACTTCCGCCGCCATCCTTGCGATGTGCGGCGGTTTTTTATGCCGTCTCGCAGGCTTTAATCGTGGCATCGATGCACAGCAAAATCGAGGCGTGACGGTTTTTATACGCCATCGCCGCGCGCAGCACCTCATATTCGGCAAAGGGGGCGGGCGGGGCGGCCGCGCCGATGGCCAGCATATCGGCCACTTGGCCGCGCAAGGCGGGTAAATCCGCCACGCTTTGCCCCAACACCCCCGCGCCAAAAATAGCAGCCGATGCCTGCCCCAGCGCGCAGGCCTTGACCGTTTGCGCAAAGCCCGTGATGCGGCCATCTGCAACGGTAACCTCTACCGAAACCGTCGATCCGCACTGCGGCGCGCGGGCCGATGCCGCGCCACTTGCCCCTTGCAGCCGCCCCAAATGCGGAATTTGCGTGGTCAATTCCAAAATTCGCGCGGAATAAAGGGCTATCAGATCGCTTTCGCTCATCACATTTCCTTTGGCTGGCGCTAAGATAGGCGCAATTTCTGCCGCCGAAAAGGCCGGGCACAAGGAGCCATCATGTTTACCCCCGAAACCCTGAGTTATGACGCAAACGGCCTGATCCCTTGTATTGCACAAGATCATGCCAGCGGTGAGGTGTTGATGTTCGCTTGGATGAACGCCGAGGCTGTGGCGCAGTCCTTGGCCACGGGACGCGTGACCTATTGGTCGCGCTCGCGGGCGGCGTTTTGGGTCAAGGGGGAAACGTCGGGCCATGTGCAAAGGCTAGTCGATCTGCGCATTGACTGCGACCGCGATTGCCTTTTGGCGCTGGTCGATCAGACGGGGCCTGCCTGTCACACCAACCGCCGATCGTGTTTTTTCACCGCCATTCGCGCGGGCGAGGAAGTGGAGCTGACCCAGCCGCTATAGGCCAACCATATGCCGAATGTCGGCAGGTGTCGCCCCTTCGCTGCGATACTTCGCCAAAGCGCGGGCATCGTCGCGCTTGGCAAGCCGCTTGCCCCCGTCATCGCGGATCAGGCGGTGATGGTGATAGGTCGGCGTTGGCAGACCCAAGACCTGCTGCAACAGAACATGAATGCGCGTGGCATCGAACAAATCGGCCCCGCGCACCACGTGGGTAATCCCCTGCGCCGCATCGTCCAGCACCACCGACACATGATAAGACGTGCCCATTTCCCGCCGCGCCAGCACCACGTCACCGATGGTCTGAATATAGTCCTGCCGTGCTGTATGAACTGCACGGGCCATGTCTGCGCCTGTTTCGATAAAATTTGTATCGCGTGCGATCTTTTCCATATTCAGCCGCAGCGCGGCGTTTTGCGGCATCGTTCCACTGGGCAGGCCGCGGCAAGTTCCTGGATAAATCGGCCCATCTGGCCCCAACACGCCTTCTTGCGGGGCGGAAATTGCCGCTTCTATATCGCGGCGCGAACAGCGGCACGCATACAGTAGGCCCTTGTCCCAAAGCCCCTGCAATGCGGCAGAATATGCGGGCAGGCGGGCGGATTGGCGCAGGACATCGCCATCCCACGCCACCCCAAGCCATTGCAAATCCTCATAAATCTGCGCTTCCCATTGGGGGCGGCTGCGGGCGTGGTCAATATCCTCGATCCGCAGCAAAAACGCGCCGTCGTTTGCGCGCGCCATGTCATGCGCCAACAGCGCGGAATAGGCATGGCCCAAATGTAGGGGGCCTGTCGGGCTGGGGGCAAAGCGCGTTACAAAAGCCATTGCGCAAAAGACGCCTTGGCGCGGTCGGTATAGGCCTTATACCGCACGACGCGCCCGCGCCGCCCGCCTTTGGCCACAACTGGTGGGAACAGGCCAAAATTCACGTTCATCGGTTGAAAGGTTTTCGCATCCGCCCCGCCTGTGATATGCGTCATCAGCGCGCCCATCGCGGTATCTGGCGGGGGCGGGGGCAAGTGCCGCCCCAATAGTTCCGCTGCCGCCATCCGCCCCGCAACGAGGCCCATAGCCGCGGATTCGACGTATCCTTCAACCCCTGTGATCTGCCCCGCAAAGCGGATATTGGGCCGCGATTTCAGCCGCATTTGATCGTCCAGCAAGGTGGGCGAGTTGATGAACGTGTTGCGATGTATCCCCCCCAGCCGCGCAAACTGCGCATCCGCCAGCGCTGGGATCATCCGCAAAACTTGGGTCTGCGCGCCGTATTTCATCTTGGTCTGAAAGCCGACGATATTATATAGCGTGCCCAGTTTGTTATCGCGCCGCAGTTGCACCACGGCATAGGGTTTTTCCGCGCTGTGCGGGTTGGTCAGCCCCACAGGTTTCATCGGGCCAAAGCGCAGCGTCTCGCGCCCGCGCTCGGCCATCACTTCGATCGGCAGGCAGCCGTCGAAATAGCCCGCCGTCTCGCCCTCGTGAAATTCAGTTTTTTCCGCCGCCAGCAGCGCGTCGATAAACGCCTCGTATTCGTCCCTTGTCAGGGGGCAGTTCATATAGGCGGTCTGCTCGTCCTCCGTCTCGCCTTTATCATAGCGCGACTGCATCCAAGCCTTTGACATATCAACAGAATCGGCATAAACAATCGGCGCAATCGCATCGAAAAACGCCAGCGCCTCGGCCCCTGTATGCGCGCGGATCGACTGCGCCAGCGCCCCCGACGTCAGCGGCCCTGTGGCGATAATCCAATGGCCCTGATCGGGCAGTTCGGTCACTTCCTCATAGCTTGCCGAAATCAGCGGATGCGCCGTGATCCGCGCGGTAACGGTCTGCGCGAACGGGTCGCGGTCCACCGCCAGCGCCCCGCCCGCAGGCAGGCGGTGCTGCGTCGCGGCCTGCATAATCAGCCCGTTTGCGGCCCGCATTTCCCAATGCAAAAGGCCAACGGCGTTTTGTTCGTCGTCGTCAGATCGAAAGGAATTGGAGCAGACCATTTCCGCAAAATCGCCTGTGCGGTGCGCGAAGGTGCCCACCTTTGGCCGCATCTCGTGGATCACCACGCGCAGGCCCATTTGTGCCGCCTGCCAAGCGGCCTCTGACCCAGCCATCCCGCCGCCAATAATGTGCAAAACCTGATCCATTCAGGGCATGTAAGGCGGGACGACCCAAAAGAAAAGAGTGTTTGACAGGCGCTGCCGCGCAGGTCAGCCTGATCGGACAACCAAAGGTGCCCTATGACCTATTCGATCATTGTTCTTTTGTGCATCACCGCAGGCACGTTGGGCGGGGATTATCTGATCAAGCTCGCCTCGGCGCAACAGGGCGGGATGACATCCGCCACTTTTATGCTGGGTGCGGTGCTGTATGGCAGTACTGCAATCGGTTGGTTCTTGCTGATGCGGCAACATTCGCTGGCGATGATCGGGGTTATGTTTTCGGCCATGTCATTGATATTGCTGGCCGCAATGGGAACGGCCCTGTTCAAAGAACCCTTTGGTCTGCGTGAAGCGCTTGGCATTGGCCTTGCCATCGCCTCGGTGGCGGTGATGGCGAAATAGGGGGTTTATGGGAAATTGGCTCCGACGGTAGGGATCGAACCTACGACCAATTGATTAACAGTCAACTGCTCTACCTCTGAGCTACGTCGGAACGGTAGGGGGGCGTATAGCAACACGGGTTTGGCGCGGCAAGGGGGGCAGGCAGAAAATCTTGCCTTTTCTGCGCGGGGTTTAGCGCAGGGCGAAAAGGCTGGTGCGGTTGGGGGCCTCTGGCCCATTCCCAATCCCCTCCACTGCGCCGCGCGCGGCAAGTTCGATCAAATGCGCCAGCACATTCAGCGCCGCCGCTGGCAGCAGGGCGGTGGGGGTATCGGTGTATACTGCCGCCGCGATGCTGTCGGCGCTTGCCGCCCCCTGCGCGGCCAACGCCGATAAAACCTGCGCCTCGCGCTGGTTTCTGTGGTCTATCAAATAGGCCAGCCGCGCGAAGGGATCATCCACCCCCTCGCCATGGCCCGGCATATACCGCGCATAACTCAGCCCCTGCAATTTGCGCAAAGACGCGCGATAGGCTGCCATATCGCCTTCGGGCGGGGCAACGATGCTGGTGGCCCAGCCCATCACGTGATCGCCCGAAAACAGCATATCGCGCAGGCCAAAGCACAAATGCCCCTGCATATGGCCAGGCGTGTGCCAGACTTGCAGGTCAATCGCCCCCAGTATCAGGGGGCCTTCGCGCAGCAGCACATCGGGGCTATGGCCCTGATCAACCCCCTCGCCGCCGTGACGCTGTAAACCAGCCGCGCCAAAGGACATCACCTGCGCCCCCGTCTGCGCGCCCAGCCTTGGGGCCAAGGCGCTGTGATCCAAATGTGCATGGGTCAGCAAAATGCCCGCAACGCGCGCACCATTCAGCGCGGTCATCAGCGCATCAAAATGGCTGTCCAAATCTGGGCCCGGATCGATCACCACGGCACTGCCATCCTGCCCCCAAATCAGATAGCTGTTCGTGCCCGTGCCCGTCATCGCCGACGGGTTTTGTGCCCGAAGGCGCAGAACATCGGGCGCAATCTGCTGGGGGTGGCGGGCCATCGTCTCACTCGCGGGGTTGTTTCACTGCCGTATTCGCGGCTATCTTGCGGCTATGCGCCTTTCCATCAAGCCCTTTTTACCCAAAAGCCTGTTTGGCCGTGCTGCGCTGATCTTGGTCGCGCCTGTGATCGTGGTGCAATTTCTGGTCTCGATTGTGTTCATCCAACGCCATTATGAACGGGTAACCGAACAGTTGACCCAAGCGGTGATCCTTGAAGTAGAGGTGCTGCTGCGACCAATCGAGGCCAGCGAAAGCCCGATTGCCCTCAGCGCCGAGGCGCTGCGCCTTGCGCGCGAATTGGACATCAGCTTTGCCAGCGTCGCCTCTGCCGATATTCCTGCGCAGGATGCCCGCCCGCGGCTGGATCTGGCTGGCCGCGCGATATTGGCAACATTGCACGACAATTTGCGCGGCGTCATGGCTGTCGATCTGCTCAGCAATCCCAGCGTGGTGATGATCTACCTTGCCTCGGCCAAAGGCGCACTGCGGTTTGACATTGCCCGCACGCGGTTTTCTGCAACAAACCCGCACCAGCTCTTGGTGCTGATGCTCGTCGCGGGCGGGCTGATGACGGTGATCGCCTTTGTGTTTATGCGCAACCAACTTGTGCCGATCACGCGGCTTGCCGTGGCCTCGGCGGCTTTTGGTCGCGGGCAAAACATTCCCTACACGCCGCGCGGCGCGACCGAAGTGCGCGCGGCGGGACAAGCGTTCTTGGCCATGCGCGCGCGCATTGAACGGCAGATCGAAAGCCGCACCTTGATGTTGTCGGGCGTCAGTCACGATCTGCGCAGCCCGCTGACGCGGTTAAAACTGGGGCTTGCGCTCTTGCCCGAAGACGATGATACCCGCGCTTTGAAGTCCGATATCGCAGATATGGAGCGATTGTTGGACGAGTTTTTGGCCTTTGCGCGCGGTGATGCAATGGAAGAAACGGTGCTGGCAGACCCCGCCGATGTGCTGCGCGGCGTGGTGGCAAAAGCGTCGCGCGCGCAGGCACATTCCGCGCGCGGGCTGGGGGGGGTCAAAATCGGCCATGTGGACGCAGCGCCAAGCTGCCTGATGCGCCCAGACGCAGTTGGCCGCGCGCTGGAAAACCTGATCGGGAATGCGCAGCGCTATGGCAAAACCGTCGAAGTGTCCTTGCACTTGCACCCCGAATCGCTGCGGTTTGTCATCGAAGATGACGGGCCCAGCATTCCTGCGGACAAACGCCAGAACGCGACCGAACCTTTTGCGCGGCTGGACGCGGCGCGAAACCCCAACCAAGGCGGCGGGGTGGGGCTGGGCCTTGCCATTGCGACCGATGTGGCGCGCAGCCACGGCGGCGAATTGCGGCTGGATGACAGCGCCCGCCTTGGCGGTCTGCGCGCCGAATTGCGCATCGCGCGTTAGCCCTGCGCGGCCGATATTTTTTCCCAAGGAGCTTCTCTTTTTTCCGAAGTATACTGGGGGAAGGTGCTAGAGCATACTTCAGCGACCCGCGGGGCAAGCCCGCCTTTTAACGGCTATTTGCAAGCCCCCCTTGCGCGCGGCCCTAGCAGTTGGGCACATTCACCGCCAGGCCGCCCAGCGAGGTTTCCTTATACTTTTCATGCATATCGCTGCCCGTCTGGCGCATGGTTTCGATGCACACATCCAAACTGACCAGATGGTCGCCATCCCCGCGCAGGGCTAAGCTGGCGGCGGATACCGCCTTGATCGCGCCCAGCCCATTGCGTTCGATACAGGGCACCTGCACCAACCCTTTGACAGGATCGCAGGTCATGCCCAAATGATGTTCCAGCGCAATTTCGGCTGCGTTTTCCACCTGTTTTGCTGTGCCGCCCATCACTGCGCACAGCGCCGCCGCCGCCATTGCCGCAGCCGATCCCACTTCTGCCTGACAACCACATTCTGCGCCCGAAATGCTGGCGTTATGCTTGACCAGACCGCCAATCGCGGCCGCAGTCAGCAGAAAATCGGGGATGCGCGCCGCCTGCGCGGTGGGGACATGGTCAAGATAGTATCGCAGCACCGCAGGCACCACGCCCGCCGCGCCATTCGTTGGCGCGGTCACAACTTGGCCCCCTGCTGCGTTTTCCTCGTTCACTGCCATGGCATAAAGGCTCATCCAATCGTTGATCGTATGGGGCGGGGTCATGTTCAGGCCCGCCTCGGCCTTCAGCGCCTCATGGATGCCGCGCGCACGGCGGCGCACGTTCAGGCCCCCGGGCAATATCCCCGTGCCTTCCATCCCGCGTGCGATGCAGCCATTCATCACCGCCCAAATGCGGGCAATGCCTGCGTCCAGCTCTGCCTCGGTGCGAAAGCGCAGCTCGTTCGCGCGCTTCATCTGGGAAATCGATTTGCCCGATGCGGCTGCCATCTCCAGCATTTCCGCTGCCGTTTCAAACGGATAGGGCACATCCGCCCGCGCGCTGGCCTTGGCCGATTTGGCGTTGGCCTGTTCGTCGGCGGTCAGCACAAACCCGCCGCCGATGGAATAATAGGTCTGCGTGAAAATCACATCGCCCTGCGCATCCAGCGCCGATAAGATCATCCCATTGGCGTGCCCCGCCAGTGCAGGGCCATAGTCAAAGATCAAATCGCGCGCGGGGTCAAAGGCCAATTCACCCAGCCCTTGCGGCGAGATAAGCTTGCGCTCGGTAATCGCCGCCAGCGCCGCCTCGGCCATTTCTGCGTCATAGCTGGCAGGCTCAAACCCGCACAGTCCCAGTATCGTTGCGCGGTCGGTGGCATGGCCCTTGCCCGTAAAGGCCAGCGATCCGTGCAAGCTGGCGCGCAGGCCATAGGCGCGAAACGGCAGCGCGCGCAAGCTTTCCAAAAACCGCGCGCCCGCCACCATTGGCCCCATCGTGTGCGACGATGACGGCCCCACCCCAATTTTGAACATATCAAAAACCGATAGAAACATAGTCGCTCCTGTGCGGGGTTAGGCCTGCGGGTTAGGCCTGCGGGTTAGGTTGGGCTGCCTTCGGGCGGGGTGGGCAGGGTTGGTTTTGAAAAAGGTGCCGGCCCCAGACCCTCTGCCAAGGCCGCGTCGATCGCGCAGGGGCGTGTGTCAAGGCGCAGCGCTAGGGCGTAAAGGTTTGGAAAGCCGCCCAAATCCAGCCAATCGTCTTGCCCCTGGGGGTAAAGGCGCAGCCAGCGGGTGATGGTCAAGGTGTATAGCGTCAGGATCGTCGGCGCATCTTGCCAAAACAGGTCGGGCTGCGCCGTGGCCGCTGCCTCGATCAGGCCGATATGCGCCCGCAGCCGCGCGCGGGTTGCGGCGGTAAAGGCAGGCGGGGCAGGGGTTTGGGCTGCATATCGGTCTGGATAGAAATGCAGCCTGCAATCGGTGTGCAAGGTGTTGGCGATGAAAAACAGCCATTTCAATCCGTCGCCCCGCAGCGGGCTGTTTGGCGCGGGAAACAGGCGCTGCGCCTGATCGGCCAGCGCCAGCAAAATCGCCCCCGTTTCAAACAGCACCTGATCGCCCATCTGCAAAGCGGGGATCAGCCCCGTTGGCGCAATCGCGCGGTAAGCGGCGCTGTTTTGGGCATTCTCGCCGCGATCAACCAGCCGCGTCTGAAACGGCAGGCCCAATTCCAACAGCGCCAGCCGCACGATCAGCGAGGCGTTGTCAGGGGCGTAATGCAGGATATAGGGCGTATCGGGCATCGGTTGGCTTTCGGTTTGTCTCACCCCGCAAGTCTGCCCCAAGTCGCCCCAATTTGCACATCATTTGCGACGCTTTGCGCGCCCGCGCGGTCACGCGGCGATGAAATCCACCAGCAGCTTAAGGTTCAAGACCACAATCACCGCCGCAATCAGCGCGGCCAACGCCCCCAGCCAGTTTGGCGCAACCATATCGCCCATCTTTTTGCGGCTTGTGGTGAACATCACAAGGGGAACAACTGCAAAAGACAGCTGCATCGACAGCACCACTTGGGTGAGAACCAGCAGTTTGCCCGTGCCTTCCGTGCCAAAGAAAATTGTAACCCCAGCTGCGGGCACAATGGCGATGCTGCGGGTGATCAGGCGGCGCAGCCACGGCGCAAGGCGCATGCGCAAAAAGCCTTCCATCACCGCTTGGCCCGCCAAAGTGGCCGTCACGGTGCTGTTTAGCCCGCAGGCCAGCAGCGCCACGGCAAAAAGCGTCGGCGCAATGCCAGACCCCAGAATCGGCCCCATCAGGCGGTGCGCTTCTTCTATTTCGGTCACAGGGGCGGTGGCCTCGCTCGCGCCGTAAAACGACGCTGCCGCCAAAATCAGAATCGCGCAATTGATCAGCAGCGCCATCATCAGCGCAACGGTGCTGTCGATCGTGGCAAATTTCAGCGCTTGGCGTTTTTCTGGCAGGCTGTTGCCATAGGCGCGGGTTTGCACAATGGCCGAATGAAGATAGAGGTTATGCGGCATCACCGTCGCCCCCAAAATCCCCAGCGCCAAATACAGCATATCGGGGTTGGTGACGATTTGGGTGGTGGGGGCAAAGCCGCGGATCACGTCGCCCCAAACAGGGTCGGCCAGTGCAATTTGAATGGCGAAAGATACGGCGATGATGCCCAAAAGCGTAACGACAAAGGCTTCTAACCAACGAAACCCTTTGTTTTGCAACCACAAAATCAAAAACACATCCAGCGCCGTGATGACAACCCCCAGCTCTAGCGGAATGCCAAACAGCAGGTTCAGGCCAATGGCCGTGCCGATCACTTCGGCGATATCTGTGGCGATGATGGCAATTTCAGCCGCAATCCACAGCGGTATCGCAACCCACTTGGGAAAGGCATCGCGGCAAGCTTGGGCCAAATCGCGCCCCGACCCAATGGCCAGCCTTGCGCAAAGCGATTGCAGCACAATCGCCATCAGGTTTGACAGCAGCGCCACGACCAGCAGCGCATAGCCAAAGGTCGAGCCGCCCGCGATGGATGTCGCCCAATTGCCAGGGTCCATATAGCCCACGGCGACCAAATATCCGGGGCCCAGAAAGGCCGCAAACCTGCGCCATGTGCCCGCTGGCAGCGCAACCGATCCGTTCACCTCCGACAGCGCCGCGTCGCCGCGTGGGCTGCGCCAGTCTAGGTTTTTGATGGAAAACGTCTCTGGTGTCGTGTCAGGCATCGAAAACCTACCCGTTATTGATATTGAGAATTATTCGCAATTAAAGCGCGGCATTAAGAAAGTCAAGTAAAACCGCGTTCGGGCGGCATAGAGGCAGGGAATGTGCAAATTTCCCTCTCGCCCCTCCGCCGTGCATTGATTATACAAGTCTAAATTGCATCGAGGAAGCGCTATGGCAGCCGAACTTTCCCCTATCGACAAGGCCAAATTCGTGGCCGCCAAACGGGCGGTGGATTTTGTGGAACACGGCATGAAGGTGGGCCTTGGCACGGGGTCAACGGCGGCGTGGATGGTGCGCTGCCTTGGCGAGAGGGTGCGCAATGAGGGGCTAAAGATCGTCGGCGTGCCCACCAGCACCCGCACCGCCGAACTTGCGCGCGCGGTGGGTATCAAAGTTGTGTCCTTGGACGAGGCGAAATGGCTGGATCTGACCATAGACGGCGCGGATGAGGTGGATCAGAACCTAGCCCTGATCAAAGGCGGCGGCGCGGCGCTGTTGCAAGAAAAGATCGTGGCCACAGCCTCGGATCAGATGATCGTCATCGCCGATGCCGCCAAAGAGGTGCAGCAGTTGGGCGCGTTTCCGCTGCCGATTGAAGTTATCCCCTTTGGCTGGCAAACTACCAAGGCCTTGGTCGAGGAAACGCTGGAATCTTTGGATGTGCTGTCGCGCGACGTGTCGGTGCGCATGAACGGTGATCGCCCTTTGATGACGGACGAGAACAATTACATCCTTGATTTGCACCTGCGCCGCATCGGCAATCCGCGCCAGATGGCGCTGATTTTGAACCAAATTCCGGGCGTGGTGGAAAACGGGCTTTTCATCGATATTTGCGATATTTTGGTGCTGGGCCATGGCGATGGGCGCGTGACGGTGCGCGATATCAACGCAGGGTCGGAAACCGATGATCGCATCCAATTCTCGCCCAGCGACAATATCTTTTCAAATCTCGATGACTGACACCGCGCCATTTGATTTTGACCTGTTCGTTATTGGCGGCGGGTCGGGCGGGGTGCGCGCCGCGCGCATTGCCGCAGCCGAAGGCGGCGCGCGCGTGGGCTTGGCCGAGGAATCGCGTATGGGCGGCACCTGCGTGATCCGCGGCTGCGTGCCCAAAAAACTGATGGTTTATGCGGGCGCTTTTCCTGCCCAAATCGAAGATGCCCGCGCCTATGGCTGGGATGTGCAGGCTGGCGGCTTTGATTGGCCGCGCTTTCGCACCCAGCTAGAGGAAGAGCTGTCGCGGCTGGAAACGGCCTATCGGGGCACCCTTTCAAATGCAGGCGTGCAGGTGTTTGACACCCGCGCGACAGTTTCAGGCGCGCATCAGGTCACGCTATTGGATGGCCGCCAGATCACCGCCAAACATATCCTGATTGCCACAGGCGGCCGTCCCTTTGTGCCCGATATTGTGGGCGCAGAACTGGCCGTGACATCGAACGAGATGTTTCATCTGCCCGCCTTGCCCAAGCGCGCGCTTGTCGTGGGCGGCGGCTATATCGCCTGCGAATTTGCCTCGCTTTTGGCGGGGCTTGGCGTGGCGGTCACGCTGGCCTATCGCGGGGATGCCATTCTGCGCGGCTTTGATGGCGAAGCGCGGGATCATCTGGCCGCAGCCCTTGCCGCGCGCGGCATTGATATTCGCCTAAACGCCGATATCACCAAATTGTCACGCAGTGCTGACGGGATCGAGGCCAGGTTGAAATCGGGCGACAAGATCACCGCCGATCTGGTTCTATACGCCACGGGCCGCATCCCCAATGTCGCGGGTTTGGGGCTCGAGGCTTTGGGCGTTCAGATCGGCGCAAAAGGGCAAATCGTGGTCGATGACTATAGCCAAACCGCCGTTCCCTCGATTTTCGCGGTGGGCGATGTGACCGATCGTATCAACCTAACCCCCGTTGCCATCCGCGAGGGGCACGCCTTTGCCGACACCGTCTTTGGCGGCATCCCCACCAAGGCCGATCATAGCAATGTCGCCAGCGCGGTCTTTACCACCCCCGAAATGGGCAGCGTTGGCCTGACCGAGGAACAGGCCGCCGCGCGGGGCCGCTGCGACATTTACACCGCCATTTTTCGCCCCATGAAAACCCTGTTTGCGGGCCGCCAAGATCGTATGCTGATGAAACTGATCGTTGATGCGGCCAGCCAGCGCGTGCTTGGCTGCCATATCGTTGGGGAAAACGCGGGCGAGATGATCCAACTGGCTGCGATCGCGGTGAAAATGGGCGCAACCAAAGCCGATTTTGACGCAACTGTCGCCGTGCATCCCACCGCTGCCGAAGAACTGGTGACAATGCGCAAACCCACGCGCCGCGTTGGTTAGGCCGAAGTTTTTACGCAGCGGCTTGATTTGGCCGCACAAACCCCCACATCTGATCAAACGGCGTTTGCCGTGCGATGCAGACGAATTTTTAAGAATGAGGTAACTATGGCAGGCAGTGGCGGCCCCTGGGGCGGAAATAATGGCGGAAATGGCGGCGGAAATGGCGGCGGAAACAATGGCGGCGGCGATGACAATCGCGGCCAGAACGGCGGCAATCGCCCGCCACCGCGCCGCCCCAGCGAGCCTGGCCAAATGCCCGAAATTGACGAGCTGATGAAGCGCGGCCAAGAACAGTTGCGCGTGCTGATGGGCGGTCGCGGCGGTGGCAATCGGCCGAATGGCGGCGCTGGCGGGGACACGCCCCCAGTCAAAACAGGATTGATTGTCGCGGCTGTCTTGGGCCTCGGTCTGCTCTATGCGGGCAGCCAATCTTTCTATCGCCTGAACCCTGAAGAGAGCAGCGTTGAGTTGCTCTTCGGCGCATTTAATGGCGTTGGACAAGAGGGCCTAAATTTTGTGCCTTGGCCGTTCATGTCCGCCGAGATTGTCCAAACCACCCGCCAGCGCGGCACGGTCATTGGGTCTGGCGCGAATGGTGAAATGGACAACGGCCTGATGTTGACGCGCGATCAAAACATCGTCGATATTCAATTCGAAGTGGTCTGGAACATCAGCGATCCGTCTAAGTATCTGTTTAACTTGGCCGATCCCGAAGACACCATCCGCGCTGTGTCAGAATCTGCCATGCGCGACATTATCGCGCGCAGCGAACTCGCCCCCGTCTTGAACCGCGACCGCGGCGTGATTGCCGCCGATTTGCAGGCCGCTGTGCAGTCCACGCTCGACAGCTACAATTCGGGCATCTCAGTGATCCGCGTCAACTTTGACCGCGCCGATCCACCCGCCGAGGTGATCGACGCCTTCCGCGAGGTGCAGGCCGCCCAGCAGGAACGGGACCGTTTGGAAAAAGAGGCAGACGCCTATGCCAACAAAGTCACCGCTGGTGCGCGCGGCCAAGCCGCCCAGTTGCGGCAAGAGGCCGAAGGCTATCGCGCCCAAGTGGTGAATAACGCCGAAGGCGAGGCCAGCCGTTTCTTGGCAGTTTACGCCGAATACAAAAAGGCCCCCGAAGTCACGCGTGAGCGGATGTATCTGGAAACAATGGAAAAAGTGTTGGGCGGTATGAATAAGGTCATTCTGGATGGCGTGGGCGAAGGCGCAGGCGGCCAAGGCGTTGTGCCGTTCTTGCCGCTAAATGAATTGGGCAGCATGGCCAAAGGGGCCGCTGCAACCACCACGGGGGGGGCAAACTGATGCGCAGCGCTTATATTCTGCCCGCTATCGCGGCGCTGATTGCCCTTATTTCCTCGTCCTTGTTCATCGTGGACGAACGGCAAAAAGCCCTTGTTTTGCAGTTCGGTCAGGTGAAACAGGTGGTCGATCAACCTGGGCTTGGCTTTAAGATTCCCTTTATCCAAGAGGTGATCCGCTATGAAGATCGCATCCTTGGCTTGCCCACACAGCCGCAAGAGGTGACGCCTTCGGATGATCGCCGCCTTGTTGTCGATGCCTTTGCGCGCTGGCGCATTGTCGATCTGGAAAAGTTCCGCCGTGCCGTGGGCGCTGGGGGCGAAACCGCTGCTCGCGCCAACCTTGAACAGATTATCAACGCCGAAATTCGCACGGTTTTGGGGTCGGTTGCCAGCCGAAATGTGCTGTCGGAAGACCGCACGAAACTGATGAATACGATCCGCGACAACGCCCGCGCCAAGGCGCTGACGCTGGGCGTGGATGTGATCGACGTGCGCCTGACGCGCACCGATTTGCCCAAGCAAAACCTTGACGCCACCTTCGCCCGTATGCGTGCCGAGCGTCAGCGCGAGGCGACGGACGAGATTGCGCGCGGCAACGAGGCTGCCCAAGGCGTGCGCGCCACCGCCGACCGCGAGGTGATCGAGGTCACCTCTGAAGCGCGCCGCGATGCCGAAGTGATCCGCGGCGAGGCTGACGCCGCCCGCAACGCCATCTATGCGCAGGCTTTCGGCCAAGATCCTGAATTCTTTGCCTTTACCCGCTCGCTCACCTCTTACGAACGGGCGCTGCAATCGGGCAATTCATCGATTGTGATGCAGCCAGATAGTGCGTTCTTTGATTATCTGTCCAACCCCAATGGGCGCGCGCCTGCAGCACCTGCGCAATAATCTTGAAAGGGCCGCGTTGATCATGCGGCCCTTTTCATTCACGCCGCCGCGATTTGATTTCACAAGCTGATGATCGCCTTGTAACGTCCCTTGCTGATTGGCTTTGAACACCACATGTTAACGCGAGGCGCACTAGATTGCGCCGTGACTTAGCACTTCAGGAGATCCGCCGTGCGCCATTATTCCCTTGCTTTGCCTGCAAGTAACCGTCTTCTTGCCACTCCCCGCGCCGCGGCAATGGCGCTGGGCCTTGGCCTGATTGCCTCCCTCGCCCCCGCCACCTCGGCGCTGGCCTTGGGCGCGCCAGACAGTTTTGCCGAATTGGCAGAAAAGGTCAGCCCTTCGGTGGTCAACATCACCACCTCGTCCATTGTGGCCACCAACACCAACGAAACGCCGATGGTGCCAGAAGGCTCGCCCTTTGAAGATTTCTTCAAGGATTTCATGGATCGCAACGGCCAAGGCGGCGATCAACCGCAGCGGTCCGAAGCGTTGGGTTCGGGGTTTGTCGTATCTGACGACGGTTTTATCGTCACCAACAACCACGTCATCGAAGGCGCGGATGAAATCAGCATCGAGTTTTTTGATGGCAAGCGCCTTGATGCCAAACTGGTCGGAACCGATCCGAAAACCGATATCGCCGTGCTAAAAGTCGAGGCGAGCGATCTGCCTTTTGTTGGGTTTGGCGATAGCGATGCGATGCGCGTGGGTGATTGGGTTATGGCCATGGGCAACCCGCTGGGGCAGGGCTTTTCCGTGTCGGCAGGGATTATCTCGGCCCGTGGCCGCGAACTTTCGGGCACCTATGACGACTTTTTGCAAACCGATGCCGCGATCAACAAAGGCAACTCGGGCGGCCCTTTGTTCAACCTTGAGGGCGAGGTTGTCGGCGTGAACACTGCGATTTTGTCACCCTCGGGCGGCTCGATTGGCATCGGCTTTTCGATGGCCTCGAATGTTGTGACCAAAGTTGTTGATCAGCTGCGCGAATTTGGCGAAACGCGGCGCGGTTGGCTGGGTGTGAAAATCCAAGATGTCACCCCCGATGTGGCCGAAGCGATGGGCCTAAAGGTCGAAGCGGGCGCACTGATCACCGATGTGCCCGAGGGGCCTGCGCGCGATGCGGGGCTGCTGTCGGGCGATATCATCACCACCTTCAACGGCCAAGAGATCAGCGATGTGCGCGATCTGACCCGCACTGTGGCCGATAGCCCGATCGGCGAAGATGTGCCCGTGATCGTGCTGCGCGAAGGCGAAGAAATGACGATCCCCGTCAAGCTGGGCCGCCGCGAAGAGGCCGAGGCCGAGGCGAAACCCGCCAGCGCCGAAGGCAACGACACCCCCGCAGCGCCCAAGGAAATGGAACTGCTTGGGCTGACTGTGCAACCGATGTCGGATGAAATCGCCAAAAGCCTGAACTTGCCCGCGGGCAGCGAAGGTTTGGTGGTCATGGGCGTGGATGCAGCGTCAGACGCTGGGGCCAAAGGCCTTGCTGCGGGCGATGTCATCGTCGAAGCAGGCCAGCAAAAGGTGCAAAGTATCGAAGATTTGCAAGCCCGGATTGCCGCTGCCAAAGACGAAGGCCGCAAATCCATCTTGCTGCTGATCCGCCGCGAAGGCAACCCGCGCTTCGTGGCGCTGTCTTTGGAATAGGCGCGGCTTGAAATTCTGAAACTGGGGCGGCAGGGCAACTTGCCGCCCCTTTTCTATGGCGCAGACGTTGCGGCCAGCCCCAATTCTTGCGCCGCTGCCAGCGAAAGCTGCGCCGAATCCAGCCCCCGCTCCCGCTGATATTTGCGCAAAGCGGCAAGGGTGGCCGCGTCCCATGCCCCCGTGATGGGTTCATAAAATCGCCCCCGCGCCTTAAGGGCGCGTTGCAGGCTGGCGACAAAGGCCACGGTCACTTGCGCAGGGCAGGGCGATTTGAACCAGACAGTGGCGCGGTCTTGCACCATGCGCTGGGCGGTGCGGGTTTGAAATTCGGCCGCCTGCACAACTGCGCCCGTCGCATCGCGCCGCTCTGGCCGCACCTGAACATGTTCGGTGACGGTTTCAATCACGGCGGGGGCGGTGTCTGACGCCCAGCACACACCTTGCGCGGGCGGCGGCGATGCGCCGTCTTTCAACCGCAGAACCTCGATCTGTGCCTTGGTTTTGGCCAGCCCCACATAAGGCCCTGCTTGGCACGACATCAGCGCCAATGCTGCGACAAATGCAGCAGGCCGTGCCCGCCCTACTTTAGAAAATCTGCTGCCCATGCTCTGCCCATGCGCCTCTCTGTGGAGGCATTTTGGCGCTTATAGCGTAAAATCGCTGCGCTGACTAGCCTGTGACCTGCGCCGCCTTTGGCCCAAATGGGCATCTCTTCCCTGCTCGATAAATATCCTGCAGGGGGGAGGGTGCTGAAGCGTGCTTCAGCACCCAGGGGGGCGGCATACGCCCCCTTTTAGGGCTGATCGCCGGCGCGCACGCCATCGGGGGCGAACCCCCGTGTCAGCAGGCGGTCAAGCATATGCGAGATATCCTCAATCTGCTCGGCCACCACATGCACAACATTACTTTCGCGCTGCAGCCGTCCCGTCACGCGCAAAAGCCGCCCCGCAATCACCGCGCGGCGGTATTTCTCATAGATCTGCGCCCAAACCACCACATTGGCTGTGCCCGTCTCATCCTCAAGCGTCAGAAAGATCACCCCCTTGGCCGTTCCTGGGCGTTGGCGCACCAAGACCAGCCCCGCCACGCAAACCCGCGCGCCCACGCGCGGCTCTACGAGGCGCGCGGCGGGCAGGGCAGAGGGGGGGCGCGGCCAAGTGTCGGGCGCAGGGGTTTGCGCCATCCAATCGGGGGTGGGGGCGATGATCGGCATAAGAACAAATATAGAACAAATTGCGCCCCTTGGCAAGACCAGCGCGCGCTGCATGTCGGGACGGATGCCATACGCAAACCATACGCAAACCATACGCGCGCCATACGCATTATTTTCAATATACACTGGAAATTCCCGCGCCCTTGTCGTATCACGCCCCAAACACCGCATGGGGCATGAAAATGGCAAAAATCACCTACGTCGAGTTTGGCGGCAAAGAACACACGATCGAGGTCGCAACAGGCATGACCGTGATGGAAGGCGCCCGCGACAATGGCGTTAAAGGCATCGAGGCCGACTGCGGCGGTGCCTGCGCCTGCTCGACCTGCCATGTTTACGTCGATGCGGCTTGGGTTGGCAAACTGCCGAAAAAAGACGCGATGGAAGAGGATATGCTGGATTTCGCTTTCCAGCCCGACGCCGCCCGCTCGCGCCTGACCTGCCAGTTGAAGGTGACAGATGCGCTGGACGGTTTGCGCGTATATATGCCTGAAAAACAAATCTAATGATCCGACTTGCCACGCTGTTCGTGCTGGCAATGGCGGGCGCTGCGATAGCAAAAACAGCTTGCACCAAGGGGCTGTGCTATTCTGACGATGGCGGGCCAACAGGTTACGATCATTCGATTTTCTCCACTCTGCCCGAGTGGCGCGACATCACCTATCTCAATCAAAGCTTTCGCTTTGAAACGGGCTTTATCGAAGATACGGCCCCCCGCTTGGCCGATGTGAATGGCGATGGTTTGGAAGAGGCGGTTGTCGTTCACTCTGCCCCAAATCAGGGCGCAAGGCTGGTGATTTTGTCCCTGCCAGACCTGCGCGAAATCGCCGCGACCCCGCCTATTGGCGCGCATCACCGCTGGCTCGCCGTGGCGGGGATTGGTGATTTCGATGGCGATGGATACCCCGAAATCGCCTATGTTGATCGCCCCCATTTGGCACAAGAATTGGTGTTTGTGCGCCTGCAGGGCCGCGCTTTGGTCGCAGTTGATCGCCAGCCAGGCCTAACCAACCACCGCATTGGCGATGACAACATCCGCAGCGCCGTTCGGGCCTGCGCGGGCGATGTGCTGCTGATGTCGGGTGATTGGCAGCGCATCAAAGCCGCGAAAATTGGCAAGCCGTCCCAAGACCTTGGCCCCTATTCCCCCGCGGCTTGGGAACGCGCCGTAAGCTGCGCTGCGCCCTAACTTACCTTGGCGCGTGGCATAAAGGGCAGGGGGGTCACAGGGATACCATCCGCCAAAAGCGCCTTAGCCTCGTCTGGTTTTGCCTCGCCATAAATGGCGCGGGTCGGGGCCTCGCCCAGATGGATTTTGCGCGCCTCGGCCGCGAAATTAAGACCGACATAGTCAGAGTTTTCCTCGACCATCTGCCGCATCTGCGCCATGGCCTGTTCGACATCGCTCTGCGGTTTTGTTAAGGGTTTTAGCGGCTTATCCGTATCTGCGCTGGCAATCGCGGGGGCCATCAGCGCCTTTTCAATCCCAGTGTCGCCGCAGATCGGGCATGCCAAATGCCCAGCCTGCGCCAGCCCATCAAAAGCCGCAGACGAGGTGAACCAACTGTCAAAGCGGTGATCTTTGCCGCAGCGCAAGGTGAAACAAATCATCTAAACATCCCAAAACCAAGCCCAACTTAGGCTTTTTTCGCGCCACTACAAGGTATGTTTAGCTGGCTAAATCCACGCTGGCACGCAAAATCAACTCTGCCAATTCCGGCTCATGCACGGCTTTGGCGGCTTTGCTGGCGGAAAACCATTTGCGCCGCCGCTCTTTTTGTTCAGGAAACTTCGGCTCCAACCGCGCCACGCGCAGCGGAAATACGGCCACCTCGCAATGCAAGGTGGGTTTGGATGGGTGCAACTTATCATAGTGAAATCGGCCAAATTCCGTCTGCGCGATGGCTCCGCGCACGCCTGCCTCTTCCCACGCCTCGATCGCCGCCGCCTCGGGTGCCGTGCGCCCATCCATCGGCCAGCCTTTGGGAATAACCCAGCGCCCCGTGTCACGGCTTGTGATCAGCAGCACCTCAACCTGCCCACGCTTTTTGCGCCAGCACAGGGCCGCGATTTGCGGGCGAATTTTCGCAACAGGTGGCACCGCCATACCTGCAATTGGAGAGTTTGATATGGTCATTGCCTGCTGCCCGCTATTTTTAACCCAGTGTCGCGCAGTTTTAGCAATTAATCAACCAAAAGCGGCGAAGATGGGACGTGAGCGCCCGCCCGCACGCCAGATTTCCGCAACTTGCAACGGTGACTGGCCTGCGCTAACCTGTTCGCATATTTCGATTTTCATTGTGCCGATGCATCTTTGTTTTCGCAGCTCAAAAAAGGTAAAGCCTTGGGTAAAGTAATTGACATCAGCTTTCGATTTGTTCTTGCGGCAAGCCTTGGCAAGAATTTCACCAAATACTATCGCGGCATTTCAAATGATTCCGTTCTGCAGGTTGTTGCGCCCGCATGGTGGGGGCACTTCAGTGCCTTTGTTCTAGAGGTGTACGACCCAACCCGCCCATTGAAGGCAAGCCTGCAGTTCGAGGGCCAGAAAACAAAACCTTTGTTACGCCTCTTTGTGAAAGATCGGTTTCCCTATATCAGCCTAAGATCGCAAGCGGGGCTAAGCCATAAGATCACCTTCGTGGGCCTGTTTTGGCGGCGCAGCCCGAAGGACTACACCGTTGTTTTGTCTGACGAGGCGCGGCCTGCGGGTGCCCCGACCCAGATCTGCGCGCGTGTTTTGCCAGTTTATGCACAAACGCCGCGATCTGCGGATGATCAAGCCGATCAGGATTCGACCGATGCCATCGTGAAGGTTGCAAAATCCGCGACGGCAGACAGTGTCGAGGCAGATTTGCGGCCGTTTATGGAAAAACACATCGCAAAAACCCGCCTGACGTCAAATGACTGGGCTGCAATGATGTTGATATTTACGGCGCTGCGGGTAAATTTCATGTCGGTCTATCGCGCAACCCGCGCTTTGCATTTGCCGCAGGTTCAGCGACTTCACGCGCAAGTGTCAGAAATTCTCGCCCCAGATTTTTTGGGCCCTCATTCCTATTCCCGACGATTGTCTGATATGAAAGATCAGGAATTGATTGTGGAGTTGAAAGAGGTATTTGAATTTTTCAAGGAACAGGGCATCGTCGCATTTCTAAATAGCGGAACCTTTTTGGGCGCTGTGCGGGGCAACGACTTTATCGGGCATGATGATGATATAGACCTTGCTATTCTTGTGCCTGGAAATTCCATGGACGAAATTGGCCTGGCATGGCGCAAACTGCGTGTCGAGATTGCAAAGAGTTATCCCGTAACGATGAAAAGGACATTCGCGTCGCTGTATCTTAGCAACGGCGTTTATGTCGATTTATTTCCCGCATGGGTGTTGGATGGAAACGTTTTTGTGTATCCCTATTGCGTTGGCGAGTTGACTGAGGAACAGGTTTTTCCCCTTGTAACGGCCAATTTGCGCGGTCAGGATTTTCCCGCTCCAGCCAATTTCGAGGCGGTTTTGTCCCTGAATTACGGCCCAAACTGGCGGCGGCCTGATCCGAATTGGCAATTTGACTGGGTGGGCCGTGCTACAAAGTTCAAGAAAGTGATGCCGCATCTTTTGCTGAAGGATTTTTAGGGATGAATACGAAATGAAAACCGTCATCACCTATGGAACATTTGACCTTTTTCACATTGGCCATGTCAATATTTTGCGGCGCGCCCGCAGTTTGGGCGACCGATTGATCGTGGGTGTTTCAACAGATGGTTTTAACGAATTAAAAGGCAAGCGAAGCTTTATTCCATTTGAAGACCGCTGCGCAGTCTTATCAGCCTGCCGCTATGTGGATGAAGTCTTTGCAGAGGAAAATTGGGACCAAAAGGCTACGGATGTCATTCGCTATAAAGCCGACATATTTGTTATTGGGAACGATTGGGCGGGTAAGTTTGACGAATTGGCGCAATATTGTGAAGTTCATTATTTGGCGCGCACCGATGGAATCTCTTCGTCGATTATCCGCAAATCGCTTGGCGATGGCGCAAAGCGCTTGCCTGGATTGTAATGATTAAACCACTTGTCTAAACCGCTCGGGTATTTCTACCACTGGGTCGCCTTTGATCATTTGCGGTTTATTCCATGCGTAAATTGGGCGGCGCCACGTGAACAGGCGTCGGGCGCTGGCGAAATATCCATCGCCGTCTATTGGGGTTGATTTTTTCATCAAGTCAAACAGCGCATAACGGCGCGCGATATGTGCCGTCCAGCCCACCGAAGTGGCATCACGGTCGCCATTGCGCGCCGCAGAAAACGCCAAATCGACCGATCCGAAATGGAACATAAACAGGTTCGGGTCGATATGAAAATTGTGCCCCTTGATGCGATGGTGTCCTGCCCCCCAGCGCAAGGGTTTGGTGATGATATTGGGCTTTGTATAGCGCCCAGAGACCAGCGCATAGTGGCGCTGTGCCAAGAAACCCTTGGTCAGATCCAACTCGCCCTCGCGGTCAATATGCTGGATCACATCAAGGCCGAGGGCCGAAACCGACGAGGGAAGATCTTTGCTGGACAGATATGCGTGCAGATTCATGCCCAAGTTGGGGTCAACGGCAATGAATTCGTCTACATCCATTGCAATAACAATGTCATAGCTGGCAAACAGCGCGGCGGCGAAGCTGGAACTTGCGCGGGCGCGAAACCTTTCGCCAATCACAACGCTGCGGGGGATGTTGGGCAGTTGAATCGTGTTCACCTGCCGCGCCTCTTCGGGGATGGTTTGGTCATGCCCGTCGAAAATGACGAACAGGTTTTTCATTCCGAAAATCCCGCCGTAATAGGCAATCCAGCGCGTTAGAAACAGGGTGTCATTGCGCACAGTTGTCATAATTGCCACACGTTTCATCGCCACTTCCTTTGCCTTATTATGCTGCGCCTGTGTCACGCAGACAGGGATTTGTCAATTCTGTGCGGCCATATCGACAGTTTGCACCAAGGTGCCACGCCCATCGAAGACCAGCAGTTTTTGCGAGGTTGTTACAACCGCACTCCACCCCTGACCAAAGGTCACGGCCTGCGCCACCTCGCCTGAGGGCAGCACAATATCAGGCGGAAGGGCGGGGATTTGTGCCCGCCCGTCGGGCATACGGGTGACAAGCAGCCAAACCACCGTTATGACACCTAAAATCATGGTGATCATCAGCGTGATCACCAAACCTTTTAGAAATCGCAAAGACGCGGGTAGCCTTGGGTCTTCTGTCGGAGTGTCTGCCATGCCAAGCCCTTTTGATGATACCGCCCTTGATGCGTTTGACGACGAGGCGGGCGCCCTTGTGGGCGAGATCACCGTCACTGTCGAGGACGCTGCCCCGCGTCTTGATAAGGCACTGGCGGCCGCAGTGCCAGAGGGTGCGGCGCTGTCACGCTCTCGCCTTATGAAAATGATAGAGTCGGGGGATGTTTGGCGCGCGGGTGCCCCCGTGACCGATGGCAAGGCCAAGGTGCAGGCGGGGGATGTGTTCACCCTGCGCCTTGCCGCACCTGAAAGCCTTGACACGCTGCCCGAAGCTATTCCCCTCTCCATCGTTTTTGAGGATAAGGAATTGATTGTTATAGATAAACCTAGCGGCATGGTGGTGCATCCAGCGCCCGGCACGCCATCGGGCACGCTCGTCAATGCGCTGCTGCATCACTGTGGCGACACTTTGGCGGGCATTGGCGGGGCGCGCAGGCCCGGCATCGTGCACCGCATTGATAAGGATACGACGGGGCTTTTGGTGGTGGCCAAAACCGACCGCGCGCATCATTCGCTGTCGGAACAATTCGCTGACCATTCGGTCACGCGGCGCTATCTCGCAGTCGTTCACGGTGCGCCATCGGCCTATGATCCGCGCATTCGTGGCCTGCGCGGGGTGACATTCGAAGGCGCGGGAATATTGAAAATCGCCACGCATTTGGCCCGCCACAAAACCGACCGCCAGCGCCAAGCGGTTGTTTGGGATAGCGGCCGCCACGCCGTTACCCGCACCCGCGTTATCGAAGAGCTTGGCCCCTCTGCTGCGCTGGTCGAATGTTGGCTAGAGACGGGCCGCACCCACCAGATAAGGGTGCATATGTCTTATGCTGGCCACGGTCTTGTCGGTGATCAAACCTATGGCGGCGCGCGCAAGTTTTCTCCCAAGATTTATGGCGCGGGGGCAGACGTTGCCAATGCCTTCCCGCGCCAAGCCTTGCATGCGGCCTCGCTGGGGTTCGACCACCCCAAAACGGGCAAGCGGATGGAGTTTACCTCGCCCCTGCCCGATGATTTGGCGGGGCTGATTGCGGCACTAACCCCTCAGCCCGCGCCATAACGCCGCGCGAGCGCCCAAAGCCCTGCCGCAATGGCGACGACAAAGGTCAAGATCACCACCTGCGGCGTGCCAAGGGCGGCGAAAACGCCTTGGGTGGCGTCGCCAATCCACAGCACGATATAGCCGATGAGCGAGGCGAGAAACACAGGTTTGGCCAGCCCATTGCGCGCCAAGAAAAGCACACAGCCCAAAGTGCCGCCCACAACGCCAATGGCAAAAGCAATGGTCATCCACATCGGATAGGTTAGCATGATCTGGGCTTGCTCGGCGGTTAGGCCTGTGGCCATCAGGCTGGCCTCATCCGCGCCCAGACCAATAACAAATTGATAAAGGCCAAAGATATTCCACAAAAGGCCCAGAATGGCCGCGCCCCAAACCCATTTGGGCAGGCCAGCGGCGTGGGGTGTTTGTGATGCAGTCATGGTATTTTCCTTTGAAAAATGGAATATTGCAGGGAAGCGTTTTAATGATTATGCATGTAATCAATAGCGAGGCAAGATGAAAGTCAGCAAAGATCAATCGCGCGAAAATCGCCAAATCGTGATTCAGGCCGCCAGCGAGGTGATGCGCGCCCAAGGCATCAGCGCCGCGCCAATGGGCGAGGTTGCAGCCAAGGCAGGTCTGACCCACGGTGCGATCTATCGGCATTTCGCAAACAAAACCGCGCTTGCGGAAAAGGCTGTAGAGTTTGACTTTGCCCGCATCATCGCCCTGCTTTCGCAAGAAGGGATGAGCTTTGAGACCTATGTGCGCACCTATCTCAGCGCGAAGCACCGCGACTATTTTCCATGGGGCTGCCCAGTTGGGGCTTTTGCGGGCGAGATGTCGAAACTGGAACAGCCCCTGCGCGCCGCCTTTGCCAAAGGCATGCAGGACAATGTCACGGCCCTTGCGCGGCTGATGGGCGGGGTAGAGGCTGCCGCAATGGCGGCGCTGGCGCTGATGGCAGGGGCGCTTGCAATGGCGCGCGCTGTCGCCAGCACGGATATGGCCCTGTCAGACGCGATCTTGGAAAACGCGATTGCGGCGGCACTGGCCATGCCTGCATCGGGTGGCCAGCCAACTTTCGCTTAAACCCCCGTTCATATATTTGTGACAACTTCTTGCGCGCCAAAACTATGATACCTAATTGGTAAGACCAGCGGGGGCGAAACAGCACCGCGATCAACAGGAGCGTCAAAATGAGCACCTATCAAAACCTTCCTGCCCCAAGTCCGGAACAGGGGCTAAACCGATACATGCAAGAAATCCGCAAGTTCCCCATGCTGGAACCCGAAGAAGAATATATGCTGGCCAAGCGCTGGGTTGACCACCAAGACAGCGCGGCTGCCCATAAAATGGTCACCTCGCATCTGAGGCTCGCGGCGAAAATCGCGATGGGCTATCGTGGCTATGGCCTGCCGCAGGCCGAGGTGATTTCCGAGGCGAATGTCGGCCTGATGCAGGCGGTTAAACGGTTTGACCCTGAAAAAGGCTTCCGCCTTGCGACCTATGCGATGTGGTGGATCAGGGCCTCGATTCAGGAATATATCCTGCGGTCGTGGTCATTGGTGAAAATGGGCACAACATCGGCGCAGAAAAAGCTGTTCTTCAACCTGCGCAAGGCCAAGGCCAAGGTTGGAGCGCTGGAAGAGGGAGATTTGCGCCCCGAAAACGTCGCGCGGATTGCAACCGAATTGAACGTCACCGAAACCGAGGTGATCGACATGAACCGCCGTCTGTCGGGCGGGGATGCCAGCCTGAACGTGACGGTGGGCAGCGAAGAGGGCAGCACCACCCAGTGGCAGGATTGGCTGGAAGATGAGGACAGCGACCAAGCCGCCGATTACGAGGCGCGCGACGAATTTGACACCCGTTATGCCCTGCTGGGCCAAGCCATGCAGGTTCTGAACGCGCGGGAACGCGATGTTTTGGCCAAGCGCCGCCTTGCCGAGGTGCCTGTCACGCTGGAAGAATTGTCCGAATCCTACGGTGTCTCGCGCGAGCGTATTCGTCAGATCGAAGTGCGCGCTTTTGAAAAACTGCAAGAGAAAATGCGTGATCTGGCCAAAACCAAAGGCATGGTTGTGCCTGCCTAAACCCCTGCGGCGGGTGCCGCGCTGCACCCGCCCAAAACCGCCCTCCCACCTTGCACTTATGCGCAAAGCCCTCCCACCTTGCGCTTATGCGCAAAGCCCTCCCACCTTGCGCGCATGCGCAGAGCCCTCCCACCTTGCGCTTATGCGCAAAGCCCTCCCATTGCGTGGCCGCGCAAAACCGCCTATGCAGCGCCAAACTTTGCCCATAGGATGAGCCCCATGAACATGCTGGATACTTTTGTTAAACCCATGCACCGCGAAGGGCGCAAGTTTGTGGCCATCGCGGCGGGCATCACGCTGCTGGCCTTTTTGGTCTGGGATCCTTTGGGCTGGGTATGCGCAGGCCTAACCGTCTGGACATATTACTTTTTCCGTGACCCAAAACGCGCTGTGCCCGATGCGCGCGGATTGATCGTAAGCCCAGCCGATGGGGTCATCTCGCTGATCGAACGCGCCGTGCCGCCACCCGAACTGGGGGCAGGCGACGCACCGCTCTTGCGCGTGTCGGTGTTCATGTCGGTGTTCAATTGCCACGTCAACCGCGCCCCTATTGCGGGCCGTCTGGTGAAAATGGCCTATCGCCCTGGCAAATTTCTGAACGCCTCGCTGGACAAGGCGTCCGAGGATAACGAACGCAATTCCTTGCTTTTTGACATCGACGGTGGGCGCAAGCTTGTCGTGGTGCAAATCGCGGGTCTGGTCGCGCGCCGCATCGTGCCTTTCGTGACCGAAGGGCAATCCCTGCGCACGGGCGAACGGTTTGGCCTGATCCGGTTCGGCTCTCGCCTTGATGTCTATTTGCCCGATGGGGTTGAACCGCTTGTCTGCCTTGGCCAGACCATGGTTGCGGGTGAAACAGTTATAGCCGAACTGGGCCGCGATACTTTGGCCCGCAGCGCAAGCCTAGAATAGCCCATGCCGACCCCACCCAAAGCCGCAGCCCCAAAACCAAGCCCGCGCCGCATGATGAATCTGTGGCAGCTTTTGCCCAATTTCGTCACCGTTGGCGCGCTCTGTGCGGGGCTGACCGCGGTGCGCTTTGCGACAGAGGGGCGCTTTGGCATGGCAGTCGGCCTGATCATTGCCGCCGCCATCATGGACGGGCTGGACGGCCGCATCGCGCGCCTTTTGAAAAGCGAAAGCGAAATTGGCGCAGAGCTGGACAGCCTGTGCGATTTTGTCAATTTTGGCGTTGCCCCCGCGCTGGTGCTGTATTTGTGGGCGCTGCAAGATATGCGCGCCGAAGGCTGGATCGCCGCGCTGGTCTATACTGTGGCTTGCCTGTTGCGCCTTGCGCGGTTCAACGTTGGCGCCCGCGCGCCCGACAATGATTCCAGCAGTTTTCGCGGTGTGCCCTCGCCTGCGGGTGCGATGCTGGTTCTGCTGCCCATCTTTATCGGCAACGCCTTTGATCTGACGTTGCCGCACGGCTATACTTGGATTGTCGCGCTGTGGATGGCGATTGTTGGCGCGTTGATGGTGGGGCGGTTCTCCACGCCTTCGTTCAAGAAAATCGGCGTCCACCCCGAAGCTGTGTCATTTATCCTCTTGGGTTTTGTCGTGTTGGTCGCGGCCCTTTGGACCTATCCTTGGGTCACATTGGTGGCGCTGGATGCCACATATATCGCCATCCTTCTTGCCAACCTAATTCCGCGCCGCAAGAAAACCGCTTAAGCCCACGCTTTCGCTTCTCTTTTTTGAAAGTATCCTGGGGGGAGACTGCTTTGGCCTGCCAAAGCAGTTGGGGGGCTAGCCCCCCCTTGCGCGCGCGAAATTTGCGCATTTCCTTGGGCGCATTTACCCCCTAATATGCCCAAAACAGGGAGATTTCAGATGACTGCAGTTCGTTGGGGCATTTTGGGCGCAGCCAACTTTGCTTTGGGGCACATGGCCCCCGCCATTCATGCCGCGCGCGGGGCCGAATTTTACGCACTGGCCACATCCAGCCCTGACAAGGCCGCAGGTTTTGCCGCCTTTAACCCCGCGTTGAAAGTCCATGCCAGCTATGAGGCGCTGCTGGCCGACCCGATGGTCGAGGCCGTTTATATCCCGCTGCCAAATCATCTGCATGTGGAATGGAGCTTGAAAGCGCTGGCGGCAGGCAAACATGTGCTGACCGAAAAGCCCATTGCCCTTAAGGCCAGCGAGATTGACCAGATCATCGCCGCCCGCGATAAGGCGGGAAAAATCGCAGCCGAAGCCTATATGATCGTGCATCACCCGCAATGGCAGCGCGCCAAAGCGTGGCTTGAAGCGGGCGAAATTGGCACTTTGCGCCATGTCGATGCGGCCTTTTCCTTTCACCTTTTGGACAAGGGCAATATTCGCAACCGCGCCGACGCGGGCGGTGGCAGCCTGCGCGATATTGGGGTTTATACATTTGGGTCGGCGCGGTTTGTCACCTCGTCGGAACCCGTCGATATTTCGGCGCGGATCATTCTGGAGGATGGCATCGACAGTTTTGCCCAAGTGGCGGGCATCATGGACGGCCCGCATGGGCGGTTTACCTATGGCTCGATGACATCGATGCGGCTGTATAACCGCCAAACTGTGGTGTTTCAGGGCGATCGGGGTATGATCCGCGTCGATGGTGGCCCGTTTAACGCCAATGTGAACGATATCGCGCAGGTCGAACTGCACCGCGCGGGCAACACCGTGCTGACCGAGCGTTTCCCCACAGCCAACCAATATGTGCTACAAGTCGAGGCGTTTTCCAATTCGGTGCGCACGGGCGTGCCCTATGGCCCCACGCTGGAATTCGTGCGCGGCACGCAGGCGATGATGGATAGGGTTTACGACCTGGGCGTTGAAATCACCCTTTAGGTATGCGGCCCTTTACCGTCAAATTTCACGTGCCGCAGCGCACGCTGGATTCTGAATGGGAACAGCGCCAAGTTTACGGGCGCATCGGCGCGGCGCTGGCCCCGTTTGGTGGGCGGTTTAACTATGTGCTGTTGAACCGCGAAACGGCGCTGGCCACAATCAATGCCGACCGCGATTTTCACATCATCGAGCGGGGGGCCATTCAGCACCCCCGCGTGCTGAATGGCGGGTCGGCCTATATCGCGCCCTTTCACTACCTAGATCCTGTGGGCACGCGCTATATGTCGTCGATCGGGCAGATGCGTTTTGACGCGGGCCAGATTGATTTGGGCGCAGCTTTGGCGTTTCAAGCACAGCTTTTCGCGGCTCATGCGGCCCCGCGCAAATCGCGCTACGATCAGCCGACGGAAAAACTGGCCGTGCCGCAGGGATGTATTGCGGTGTTTTTACAATCAGAATCCCATCGCGGCGTGGGCGAAGCGCTGTATGTCACCATGCGGCACATGATTAAGGCGCTGCTGGAACGCGATGACCCGCGCCCGATTGTGCTAAAACCCCATCCGCGCGATATGGATTTTGATACGCTGGGTTGGCTGGTGCAAAAGGCGCGCAAGGACAAGCGCATCCATATCCTGCCTGCCAATATTCATGACATTTTGGCCGCCGCATCGCTGGTTGTCACCATCAATTCGGCGGTCGGGATCGAGGCGATGATCCACGGCCGCCCCGTGATCACCTGCGGGCAAGCCGATTTTCACCACGCAAGCGAAGTGGTGCGCGACAAGACAGGGTTTGACGCGGCCATTGCAAGTGCTGAAGCAAACGCTTGGCCTCATGCGCAGTTTCTATTTTGGTTTTTCAAATTGAACTGCATTTCATTGGCCAGTCCCAGCCTTGGCGCGGATGTGATGGCCAAGATTGTTGGCACGGGATATTTTGACGCATTGGGCTGATTTCCGCCGATTTGGGCGTGGAATTTGGCGGGCATTGAACGGGGCCATTGAAGGCGGGGCAGGGGCTTACCATTTCATTCATAGGCAACCAAGGAGGCCAGAATGTCGAACGCTACTGTTGAAAATGCCGCTGATGCACCGCAGGCGCAGGATGTATCCCCCCGCAAAGCGGTATGGCTGCGCGGGTTTTATATGCTGATCACCGCATTCTTGATCGGGGCTGCGCAATCGGTTCTGGTTTTGCTGGCGCTGATCCAATTTCTGCTAATGCTGCTTTCGCGCGGGGCGGCGAACGCCCAAATTTCCGATTTTGGTGATGTGCTGGCCAAGTGGTTGGTGCAAGCCGTCAAGTTTCAAACGGCGAAAAGCGAAGACAAGCCTTGGCCGCTTGGCCCGCTGACGTAAGGGCAGGCTCAATTCCTTCGGGCGCAAAGGGGGTTTCACACCCCCTAGCCTGCAAAGCCTAGGCTTTGCAGGCCTCCCCCGTGGGATATTTGGCGAGCAAGGAAGCAGGCAGAGGGATTAATCCTCCATCGTTTCCAGCTCGTCGATCATGCCTGCGATCATTGACAAGCCTTTGTCCCAGAATTTGGGGTCAGAGGCGTCAAGCCCGAAGGGAGCAAGCAGGTCGCGGTGGTGCATAGACCCGCCCGCGCGCAGCATAGCAAAGTATTTTTCTTGGAAATCGGGCAAGCCGCCCTCATAGGCGGCGTAAAGCGCGTTCACCAGCCCATCACCAAAGGCATAGGCGTAGACGTAAAACGGCGAATGCACGAAATGCGGGATATAGGCCCAAAAGGTTTCATACCCGTCCATAAAGTCAAACGCATCGCCCAAGGATTGCGCCTGAACCGACATCCATAGCGCGTTGATATCGTCGGGGGTCAGTTCGCCTTCGCGGCGCGCGGCGTGCAGTTTGCATTCGAAATCGTAGAATGCAATTTGGCGCACCACAGTGTTGATCATATCTTCGACTTTGCCCGCAAGCAGCGTCTTACGCTCGGCGGGGGTTTTGGCCCCGTCCAGCAGTCGGCGGAAGGTGAGCATTTCGCCAAAGACCGACGCGGTTTCGGCCAGTGTCAGCGGGGTAGAAGACAACAGCTCCCCCTGGCCTGCCGCCAGCACCTGATGCACACCGTGGCCCAGTTCGTGCGCCAGCGTCATCACATCGCGCGGCTTGCCTAGGTAGTTGAGCATAACATAGGGGTGAACGGTGGTCACAGTCGGGTGTGCAAAGGCACCCGGCGCTTTGCCCGCCTTCACGCCCGCGTCGATCCAGCCTTTGGTGAAGAAGGGTTTGGCAAGGTCTGCCATGCGCGGATCGAAGGCGGCATAGGCGGAAAGCACTGTTTCGCTGGCCTCGTCCCAATTCACAAGGCGCGGGGTTTCGGTTGGCAGGGGGGCATTGCGATCCCAAACTTGCAGCCGATCAAGCCCCATCCATTTTGCCTTGAGGCGGTAATAGCGGTGCGACAGTTTGGGGTAGGCGGCAACAACGGCATTGCGAAGGGCATCGACCACTTCGGGCTCGACGTGGTTGGACAGATGCCGCGCGTGCTGCGCGCTGGGCATTTTTCGCCAACGGTCGTCAATTTCTTTTTCCTTAGCAAGGGTGTTATGCACGCGGGCGAAGAGTTTGATGTTTTTGTCAAACACCACTGCCAGCGCGCGGGCGGCTGCCTCGCGCCGCGCGCGGTTTTGGTCAGTCAGCAGGTTCAGCGTGGCCTCGAGGTTCAACTCTTCGGCCTCGCCCTCCACGGCAAACATCAGCCCTGCCATGGTTTCATCAAACAGCTTGTTCCACGCCGAGGCGCCCACGACCGAAGCATCGTGTAGGAATGTCTCCATCTCGTCCGAAAGCTGGTGTGGGCGCATAGCGCGCATGCGGTCGAAAACGGGTTTGTAGCGCGCAAGCGCCTCGTTTTGCGCCAGCAGTTTGGTCAAATGGGCATCGTCTAAGCGGTTGAATTCAAGGCTGAAAAACACCAAGGGCGTGGTGGCATTGGTGATATGATCTTGGCAGTCGGCCATGAATTTGGCGCGGGCAGAGTCCATGGTGTTTTGGTAATAGCGCAGGCCCGAATAAGACCCAAGGCGGCCTGCGATGATGTCAATCGCCTCATAGTCCTGCACGCATTTCAGCAGGGCTTCGGCCGAAAGGGACGCCAGTTTGCCCTGATAGGTGGCGGCGAATTCCGCGCCTGCCGCTGTCAGCCACGCCATATCGCGGGCCACTTCGGGGGCATCGTCAGAGGTATATAAATCGCGCAAATCCCAATCGGGCAGCGCGCCGAAAGCGCCTGCGCCGCTGGTGGTGGCATCAAACACGGGGGCTTTGGCACGGGGAAGAAAAACACGCATATCAGGGCCTTTTTGTTGGTTTGGCTTACATCTAGGGCGCAATCGGCGGGGCCGCAAGCGCGCAGCTTTGCGTAAAATTTAGGCAATTGGAAATATTTGCGCAGGATTTGGGCGCAAAGCCCTTTACCCCGCCCGCGCCCGCGCCTTTACTGCGGCAAAGACGTGCGAAAGGCGGTGCGGTTTGACCAGCTATTTCAACGAAATGTATCAGGGCGAGGGCTTACGCGTGCCCTATCGCGGCCTTGAGCCTTGGGCCGCGGATATGCCAACCGACAAGCGTCGTGCCAAACAGGCCGAGGCCGAGGCGCTGTTTCGCCGCATCGGCATCACCTTTGCGGTCTATGGCGAGGGCGGCGACCCTGATCGGTTGATCCCGTTTGATATGTTTCCGCGCGTGTTCACGGGCGGCGAATGGGCCAAGCTGGAACGCGGGATCAAACAGCGCGCCCGCGCGTTGAATGCGTTTTTGGTCGATGTTTATGGGCGCGGCGAGATTGTGCGCGCGGGGCGTATTCCCGCAGCTTTGGTCTATCAAAACGCGGCCTATGAAAAGGCAGTTGTCGGGATCACCCCGCCTAAGGGGGTTTATTCGCATATCGTCGGCGTGGATATTGTGCGCACGGGGCCATCGGATTTTTACGTTTTGGAAGACAACTGCCGCACGCCATCGGGCGTGTCCTATATGCTGGAGAGCCGCGAGATGATGATGCGGATGTTTCCAGATCTGTTTCGGGAAAACCGCATTGAACCTGTTGATACCTATCCCGATAAACTGCGCCGCACGCTGGCCTCGGTTGCCCCGCCCAAATGCAAAGGCGCGCCAACGGTCGTGATTTTGACCCCCGGCCATTTCAACAGCGCCTATTATGAGCATTCCTTTTTGGCCGATTTGATGGGGGTGGAACTGGTCGAAGGGCAGGATTTGTTCGTGGATGGCGAGTTTTGCTATATGCGCACAACCGAGGGGCCAAAGCGGGTGGATGTGATTTACCGCCGTTTGGATGATGAATTTCTAGACCCGCTGTGTTTCAACCCCGCCTCAATGCTAGGGGTTGCGGGGCTGATGGATGTGTATCGATCTGGCGGGGTAGCGATTTGTTCCGCCCCAGGCGCGGGCGTGGCCGATGACAAGGCGGTTTACACCTATGTGCCTGAAATGGTGCGGTTTTATTTGGGCGAAGAGCCGATTTTGTCTAACGTGCCCACGTGGAAATGCGGGCTGAATGACGATTTGAAATATGTCACCGAGAATTTGGCCGAATTGGTGGTGAAAGAGGTGCATGGGTCGGGCGGTTATGGCATGCTTGTGGGGCCGAAATCGACCAAAGCCGAGGTGGAAGAGTTTCGCGCGCGCATCCTTGCCAACCCGTCCAATTATATCGCGCAGCCCACGCTGGCCCTGTCCACCACGCCGACATTCGTGGACGAAGGCATCGCGCCGCGCCATGTGGATTTGCGGCCCTATTGTTTGGTGGGCGAAAAGATTGAACTTGTGCCGGGCGGTTTGACGCGGGTGGCGCTGCGCGAGGGATCGCTGGTGGTGAACTCTTCGCAGGGCGGCGGTGTCAAGGATACATGGGTTTTGGTGGATTAAATGCTGAGTAGAACCGCCGATAACCTATACTGGATTGCCCGCAATATGGAACGGGCCGAAACCAACGCCCGCCTGTTGGAAGTGGGGGCGCGCATCTCGCTGCTGCCAACGGCGCAGGGGTTTCGCAGCGATTGGGAAAGCCTTTTGCGCGCCAGCGGCAACCTTGTGGGCTATACCGAAAAATATGGCGCGCCAGACCAATCCCATATTGAAAGCTATCTGTTTTTTGACCGCGACAATCCCAATTCGGTAGCCTCTTGCATCACCAATGCGCGCGAAAACGGGCGGATCATTCGCACGGCACTGACGACGCAAGTGTGGGACGCGCTGAACACAGCATTTCAGGAATTGCGCGCCATCGAGGCCATGCGCACGGGCCAAGATCTGTCGCATTTGACCGACTGGGTGATGCGGCAAGCGGCCATGCTGCGCGGGGCGATTGATGCGACCTTGCTGCGCAACGATGGCTATAATTTCCTGAACATCGGCTATTATCTGGAGCGCGGCGACAGCACCGCGCGCCTGATGGATGTGAAATACTATGTCTTGCTGCCGCGCGCCGATTTCATAGGCACGGGGCTGGACAATGACCAATGGTCGATGCTGCTGCGCGCGATGTCGGCCAATCGCGCCTTTCACTGGGCCTATGGCGGCGAGATTACATCTGCCAAAATCGCCCATTTTCTGATTTTGAACCCGCAATGCCCGCGCAGCCTGATCACCTGTGTGGCGGGAATGAACAACCACGCCGCGCGGCTTGCAAAACTATACGGGCGCGAGACGGCGGCGACAAAGGCGTTTTCGGCATTGCTTGGCGAATTGGAAAGCCAGACCACGGACCAGATTTTTGATGAAGGTCTGCACGAGTTTTTGACGCGCTATATCACCCAAACTGCGCATTTGGGGCGGGTTATCCATGAAAGCTATCTGTCGGGGGATGTGTCCTGATGCTGCTGACAGTCGATCATATCACACATTACACCTATGACCGCCCCGTGCGCGGCGTGGTGCAAAGCCATCGTTTGACACCGTCGCGCTGTGACGGGCAGCGCGTGCTGGATTGGGCCGTCTCGGTCACGGGCGGGGTGATGGGCGGCAGTTTCCGCGATGGGGCAGGGGATATTGTGCAAAGCTGGACTGTTGCGGGCCCTGTTACAGAAATTGCGGTGCATGTTCAGGGTCAAGTCGAGACAACCGATTTGGCAGGGGTGCTGAAGGGCCACCGCGAAAGCGTGCCGCCCCTTGCCTATCTGCGCCAGACACTGGCGACGAAACCCGATGCGGCGATTGCCGAATTATCGCGCGCCTTTACCTTTTCGGATCAGTTGGGCGGCGCGCATGCCTTGTCTGCCGCCGTGTCGGACGCAATTGCCTATGCGCCTGGAACGACGCATGGGGCCACGACGGCGGCAGAGGCGCTTGCCCTTGGCACAGGCGTTTGCCAAGATCACGCCCAAGTCTTGATTGCCGCCGCGCGCGTGGCGGGCCTGCCCGCCCGCTATGTATCGGGCTATTTGCAGGCCAATGCAGATGGTATGGCCCATGAGGCGGCCCATGCCTGGGCCGAGATCTACGTGCAAGGCTTTGGCTGGATTGGGTTTGATCCCGCCAACCGCTGCTGCCCCGATGCGCGCTATATCCGCCTTGGATCAGGTCTGGACGCGCAGGATGCAGCCCCGATTCGTGGCATTTCGCGCGCTGTGGGCAGCACGGGGGCGGCATCGGAAAATTTGTCCGTCACGGTTGCGATTGCGGCGCAAGACCAATAGCCTAAGCGCCGGATCGTCGAAACAGGGGAATCGGCCTTGACCTATTGCGTGGGACTTTTGTTGAATGAGGGCATGGTGATGCTGTCGGATACCCGCACAAATGCGGGCTTAGACAACATCGCAACCTATCGCAAAATGTTCACCTTTGTGGATGAGGGCGAGCGCGTGATTGTCATTGTCACGGCGGGCAGTCTTTCGGTGACGCAAACCACGATTGCACGCCTGCGCGAGGCGATTGATGACCCCGATGCCAGCGAAGAAACCTCGATCATGAAGGCCCCGACGATGCTCAAGGTCGCCTCGATGATTGGGGCGACGCTGTGCGCTGTGCGGCTAGAGATTGACGAACGTTTGGCCACTATGAAGCAGGGCGCGACGGCGACCATGCTGGTGGCTGCCCAGCGCAAGGGCGGGTCGATGCGGCTGTTCCTGATCTATCCCGAAGGCAATTTCATCGAGGCGACAGAAGACACCCCGTTCCTGCAAATTGGCGAGCATAAATACGGCAAACCCATTCTTGACCGCGTGGTCAAGCCCAGCACATCGCTGGCCGATGCCGAAAAGGCGGTGCTGTTGTCAATGGACTCAACGCTGCGATCGAACCTGTCGGTCGGTATGCCGCTCGATCTGTGCATCGTCGAAAAAGACGCGCTGAAAATCAGCCGTATGCGGCGGATCGAGGCGGGGGATGAGGCGTTCCGCGCCATGTCCGAAGGCTGGAGCCGCGCCCTGCGCGATGGGTTCGCGCAGATCAAGGTTTAGGTATTCGCCCCATAGAGCGCTGTCACGGCCTCAAAAAACCGCGCCCGCGCTGCTGGCCCTTCCATCATAATCTCATGCTCGGCCCCTGTGTAAAGGTCAAGTTTTGACCCAGACCACATCGCCATGCGGGCATGCACGGGCATAGGGTCAACCACCTTTTCCGCCGTGCCCAGCGCCGTATAGGCGGGCAGGGCGGGCGAGGTCATCATCGCCAGCGCATGGGTTTCCAAAAGCGCCGCGCGCCCCCAGGCCATGCTTGGCCCGCCCAGCGCCAGTTCTGGATGCGCCTCGGCCTGAGCTTTCATATAGCGCCACATATCGGGGTCGGTGGTCAGCACATTTCCCATGAACTGCGCGTCAATCACATAGGTTTTCGCCCCCGTGCCCGGCGCATACAAATGGCTAAGGCCAAATAGCGACGAGACGGCGGTAATCACCCCCGCCACGGGCCGCATCCACGACGACAGCGCGATGCCCCACATCGGCGCAGAAAACGCCGCCGCCTTGAACGGATGGCTGCCCATCAACGTGCGCAGCGCAATGCAACCGCCCATCGAATGGGACAAAAGGTAGTAGGGCTGGGGCAAATCATGGCGCTGGGCGGTGTCTAGCATCGCCTCGACATCGCGCTGAAATTCCGCGAAATCTTCCACATGGCCCGTCATCGGATCATCTACCGCGCGGGCAGATAGGCCTTGGCCGCGAAAATCCACCGAAATGACGCTATAGCCCGCGCGGGATAATTCGCCCGCGGCCAGCCCATATTTTTCGATATATTCGGTGCGACCTGGAAACAAAAACACCGTGCCCTTGGCCCCCGTCTTTGGCCAAATGCCAAAGCGCAGGCGCACCCCATCGGGGGCGCTGGCCCAAACGGCAAAGCCGCCATCGGGGCCTTTGGCCACATCTGCAAAAAACGGCGCTGGCGTCATGCCAAGGCCGCGCCCAAACGCATAGCCGTGGGGATCGAGCCGTCCATTTTCAGCTTGCCCGACATATAGGCCCCCGTCGCCCCCATCTCGCCCGCGAAAATCGCGGCAAAAACATCGGCGCTGGCGGTTAGGGTTACGTCCGCCTCTTCATCGCCGGCGTGAACACCCGTGGCATCAACCATGATCGCGCCTTCGCCTTCGATCACCAGTTTTGCCACGCCGTCGAACCCATTGCCCAGCTTTTTCGCCAGACCTTCCATCGCTTTTGCAACCACTTCAGACATTTTGTTTCCTTTTTTGGGCTATCACGCGCCCGTTTCTTGAAATCTGCGCGCATTACGTTACGCTTGCAACTATGAAAGCGCGCATTCCCTTACTCAATCCTTTCGTTGCGGCACTTGCGGCGATTTTTTTCGCACTCTCGCCCGCTTGGGCCGAAGAGGCGGATTTGGATGCCCTGTTTGACCGCCTGAAATCTGCCAAGGCGGATGAGGCCGAAAAGATTGAGGCGGAAATTTGGATAGAATGGTCAAAGTCGGGGTCGGATGCGATGGATTTGCTGCTGTCGCGGGGGCGGGCGGCGATGGCGGCGGGCGATCCGGAATTGGCAGTGCAGCATTTGACTGCGCTGGTTGACCATGCCCCCGATTTTGCCGAAGGCTGGAACGCGCGCGCCACCGCCTATTACCAATCGGGCGATTTTGGCCCTGCAGTGTCGGACATTGCCCGCACCCTTACGTTGAACCCGCGCCATTTTGGCGCGCTGTCTGGCCTTGGGTCGATTTTTGAAGAGTTGGGCGCCCCCGATAAGGCACTGCAGGCCTATCAGGCGGCGCTGGCGATTAACCCCTTTGCCTCGGGCGTGGCAGATGCCATAGCGCGGATCACGGCAGAAACCAAAGGCCAAGATCTGTAAAGGCAAGCGATGGCGTCGTCGATCAGCAAAACGCCCGCGCGGGTGACGGCCATGCTTGGCCCCACCAACACAGGCAAAACGCATTACGCGATTGAACGGATGCTGGGGCACCGCACGGGGGTGATTGGCCTGCCGCTGCGGCTTCTTGCGCGCGAAGTTTATGACAAAATCGTCGCCCTGCGCGGCCCGTCTGTTGCGGCGCTGATCACAGGCGAAGAAAAGATCGTGCCCCCCCGCGCGCAATATTGGGTGGCCACGACCGAGGCGATGCCCTTGGACATTGGCGCAGATTTCGTTTGCGTCGATGAGATACAGCTTTGCGCCGACCCTGATCGCGGCCATGTGTTCACCGACCGTTTGCTGCGGGCGCGCGGCCTGCACGAGACGTTGTTCTTGGGGTCTGACACGATGCGCGGGGCCATTCTGGGCCTGATCCCGCGCGTGGAACTGCTTCGGCGCGATCGGATGTCGGCGCTGTCTTATACAGGGCAAAAGAACCTTGCGCGCCTGCCCGAAAGGTCTGCCATTGTCTGCTTTTCGGTCGATGCGGTTTACGCCATCGCCGAGGTGATCCGCCGCACCAAGGGCGGCTGCGCGGTGGTGATGGGGGCGCTGTCCCCCCGCACGCGCAACGCACAAGTCGCCCTCTACCAAAACGGCGAGGTGGATTATCTGGTCGCCACAGATGCGATAGGTATGGGCCTGAACCTTGATATCAAGCATATCGCCTTTGCCGCCACGGGGAAATTTGATGGGCGGCGGATGCGCGCGCTTTATCCGCAGGAACTGGCGCAAATCGCAGGGCGCGCGGGGCGGCATGTGCAAAACGGAACGTTTGGCACCACGGGCGAGGTGCGCCCAATTGCCCCCGAAGTGATCGAGGCGATTGAGGCACACCGCTTTGACCCTATCCGCAAGCTGTATTGGCGCAATCCCGCGCTGGAATTTGGCAGCGTGGATCGGCTGATCCGCAGCCTTGAAGCCCCTACGTCTGACCCTTGGCTGACACGCGCGCGCGACGCAGATGATGTGGTCGCGCTGAAAGCCCTTAGCCAAATGCCCGAAGTGGCGGAAAAGCTGGACAGCCCGCAGCGCATAAAACTTCTGTGGGATGTCTGCCGCATCCCCGATTTTCGCGGCGCGTCTGAACCCGAACATGCCAGCCTTTTGGCGCTGATTTTCGGGTTTTTGACAGGGCGCGGCCTTGCGCGCACACGGATTCCCCATGATTGGCTGGAAAAAGCCATCGAACGGATTGACAAAACCAGCGGCGACATTGACACCCTGTCAAAACGTCTGGCCTATATTCGCACGTGGACATATGTTGCCACAGCAGATGGTTGGGTGCAAAACGAAGACCATTGGCGTCAGGCTACACGTGCTGTAGAGGATCGCCTATCAGATGCGCTGCACGGCGCGCTGACGCAAAGATTTGTAGACCGCCGCACCAGTTTGCTGATGCGGCGGTTGAAACAGAAGGAGACCCTCGTGGCCGAGGTGAACGATAAGGGCGAAGTGACGGTCGAAGGCGAATTTGCCGGCCGTTTGGATGGGTTCCGTTTTGCGCAAGACGCAAGTGGCGGCGAGGGCGTGGCGAGTGCGACATTGCGCACCGCCGCGATGGAGGCGCTGCGCCCCGAATTGCACCTGCGCGCGGATCGGTTTTACAACGCGCCCGATACGGAAGTGGATTTCACCACCCAAGGCGGCCTCATGTGGGGCAATTCTGCCGTTGGCAAACTGGTCAAAGGGGGCGAGCCGCAGCGCCCAACCGTGCAGGCCTTTGTAGACGAAGAGGCAGGGCCAGAGATTGCCGAAAAGGTGACGCGCCGCTTGCAGCATTTCATCGACCGCAAAGTTGCGGCAGGGTTTGAACCTATGCTGGCGATGGCGCGGGACGAGGCGCTGACGGGTCTTGCGCGTGGATTTGCCTTTCGCATGACCGAGGCGATGGGCGTGATCGCCCGCGAGGCTGTCGCAGCCGAGGTCAAGGAACTGGATCAACCCGCCCGCGCCGCGCTGCGCAAACACGGCATCCGCTTTGGCCAATATACCGTCTTCATGCCTGCGCTGCTGAAGCCAGCGCCAACGCGCCTGCGCCTTGTGCTGTGGTCGCTGTGGAACGGGCTGGACGAGTTTCCCGAAAGCCCGCCGCCTGGTCTTGTGACCATTCCAAACCTGCCAGCCGTGCCGCGCAGCCATTACACGCTGGCAGGCTATCACCCCGCAGGCGCGCGCGCGCTGCGCATCGACATGCTGGAACGCCTTGCCGATATTCTGCGCGGGTTGGACAGCAAAGCGGGCTTCGAAGCCACGCCCGACATGCTGTCGATCACGGGGATGAGCGCGGATCAGTTTGCTGATCTGATGGGCGGTCTGGGCTATAAGGCCACCAAGGGCGAACGGGCCAAGGTCAAGGTTGCCGCCCCCGTGGTGGTGGACGATACCCCCCGCGTGAACCCGATCACCGAAGAGGAATCGGTGTTTGTGCAGCCTGAATCGATTGAACCTGCCGCCGAAGCCGCGCCAGAAATGGAAAGCTTCTACACCTATACTTGGGCCCCCAAACCACGATTTGAGCGTCCTGCCCGCAAACCGCAGGCAGAGGGCGAGGTGGCACAGCCGCGCAATGACCGTCGCAAAGGCGGCGAGAATCGCTCCAAACCCGCCGAAGGCGACGGCGGCGCGCCCAAAGAACCCCGCAAAGATCGCGGCGCGTTCAAAGGTGATCGGGGTGGCGCTGGGCGCAAAGACGGTGAGCCTAAGGGCGCAGAGCGCAACGATCGTAAGGGTAGCGATCGCCCTGACCGCAAAGGCGGCAAACCGCAGCGCGACGATTTCAAACCAAAAACCTTTGAATCGCGCCCCGCGCGCCCTGAAAAACCCATCGACCCCGACAACCCTTTCGCCGCCCTGATGGCGCTAAAGGCCAAGCTGTAGGGCGTTTTGGCAGGCCCCAGTGCAAAGACGAAACCCTTTGCCGCGCCAGAAAAACTGCGCCTTGATAAATGGCTGTTCGCCGCCCGCTTTTTCAAATCGCGCGAACTCGCCAGCGCGCTGGTGTTGGGCGGACATTTGCGCCTGAACGGGCAGCCCTGTGCCAAACCAGCGCATGGGGTGGCGGTGGGCGATGTGCTGACCTTTGTGCAAGGCGGGCGCGTGCGGGTGATCCGTATCGCCGCCCTTTCGCAGCGACGCGGGCCAGCTAGCATCGCGCAATCGCTTTATGTCGATCTTGACGCATCTGCGCCCCCCAATCCCGCTTGAATTGCGCCAAAAGCCCCGTTAACAAGCGCGCAAGCAAAAAGGATACTGCCATGACCTATGTCGTGATCGACAATTGCATTGCCTGCAAATACACCGACTGCGTCGAAGTCTGCCCCGTAGACTGCTTTTACGAGGGCGAGAATATGCTGGTGATCCACCCCGATGAATGTATCGACTGCGGCGTGTGCGAGCCTGAATGCCCCGCCGATGCCATCCGCCCCGACACCGAGGCGAATATGGATGAATGGGTGGCGTTCAACCGCAAATATTCCGAAATGTGGCCTGTGATTGTCACGAAAAAAGACCCGCTGCCCGAGGCCAGCGAACGCGATGGCGAAACAGGCAAGCGCGAGACGTATTTTTCCGAAAAGGCAGGCAAGGGCGGCTGACCGCGCGCTGCGCCTGACCTTGGCATTGATTCGGCTAAAATATGCCGAAACTTGGACATTTGATGCCATTCCACCAGATTTGCCCCCAATCCGCCGCCGATAAGCCAGATATGGCCCAGCGCGGCAGTTGGAATCGGTGCAAAATTGTGATATATCTTTAAGCACAAGATAACTTTCCGCCCGCCGCCTGCCTTGGTGCTGCTTGCCCAAGACTGCATTTTGTGGACAAAAAGGCCTAGCTGCCGCAAGCGATGCTTGGGGTATGGTTTTTGCGCTGCAACAGGGCCTAATGTAAGGTGCAAGATGACCAAATCGAAAAAGCCCGATTTCCGCCCGAACGAGTTTGTCGTTTACCCCGCGCATGGCGTGGGCAAGATTATCTCGATCGAGGAACAGGAAATTGCGGGCATCCATCTGGAATTGTTCGTTATTTCCTTTGAAAAGGACAAAATGACCCTGCGCGTGCCCACGCATAAGGCCACGGAAATTGGCATGCGCAGCCTGTCCACCCCCGATTTGATCAACAAAGCGCTTGACACGCTAAAGGGTAAGGCGCGCGTCAAGCGCGCGATGTGGTCGCGCCGTGCGCAGGAATATGAACAGAAAATCAACTCGGGCGATCTGATGGCGATAGCCGAAGTGGTGCGCGATTTGCACCGCAGCGACGATCAGCGCGAGCAAAGCTATTCCGAACGTCAACTCTATGAGGCCGCGCTGGATCGTTTGACCCGCGAAGTGGCTGCCGTGGCGGGCACAGACGAAGCGGGCGCGCAGCGCAAAGTGGGTGACGTGCTGATTGGCCGCGCAGCGTAAGACAAGCCGCCGCATATTTCGATCAAAAGGCGGCCTTCGGGCCGCTTTTCTTTTAGGAATTTACACCTCGGTTTGCGGACGTTTTTCGAGGGCGTCTTCCTGCATATCAGGCATCAGCGATTGGTCTGACCCCATTTGCCCAGATGGTGGCTGCGCCAGTTCGGCCTGCATTGGCTGCAACTCGTGCAATTCTTCCATCAAGGCAGTTGCGATGTCGCGTTCCAATTCGCGCGCACGCGCCACATAGGGCGCGTTCAGATGCGTGGGCTGGCCCGGCACCCAAAGCTGCGCCAAATCGCGCATCGCTGCGCGGTCAACGCGGGCAAAGGTTTGGCTGGCCTTTGCCGCCTCGTATTCCGAAAACCCCATATTTTCCAAAACATAGCGCCCTGCGCGCACCGATGAGTCAAAGGTTTCGCGCACGATGTCATTGGCCCCTGCCTGAAATAATTCATAGACATGCACGCGATCGCGGGCGCGGGCAACAATGTGGATATCGCGCCGCCGCGCCCGCACAAAGCGCACGATGTTCAGCGCCACGTCGCGGTCATCGACCGCCACCACCATCACCTGCGCGGTGGCCAGCCCTGCCGCCTCTAGCAATTCGGGACGCGAGGGATCACCAAAAAATCCTTTGACGCCGAATTTGCGCATCGCCTCAACCGTGGCCATGTCATTGTCCAACACCACGGTCGACAGCCCAGACCCACGCACCAAACGGTTGACCACTTGGCCAAAACGGCCAATGCCAGCGATAATCACCGCACCTTGTTCGGTGATATCATCGGCAGAGGCCTTTGGTTTGATCAGCGCAAAACGCTGCGACAGGCGGTCATAGGCGATGAACAATAGCGGGGTCAGCAGCATGGACAGGCTGATCACCAGCAGCGCCATTTGGCCCGCAAAAAGGGTTAGCGCGCCTTCGGTGCGGGCAAAAGCGATGATCACAAAGCCAAACTCGCCGCCTTGGGCCAAAGACAGCGAAAACAGCCAGCGATCGCGCCCACGCAGATCAAACACCATGGCGATGGCCAACAAAACCAGCGCTTTCACAGCCATGAGGCCCAGCGTGAACCCCACCACGGTGACAGGGTTGCGCAGCAACAGATCGAAATTGATACCAACGCCGACCGTCATAAAGAACAGTCCCAAAAGCAGGCCCTTGAATGGTTTTAAGTCTGCTTCAAGTTGGTGGCGAAATTCCGAGTTGGCCAAGACGACCCCCGCCACAAAGGTGCCAAGCGCGGGCGACAGGCCCACCAGCATCATCAAAAATGCGATGCCCAAAACCATCAAAAGAGAGATGAATGTCGACATTTCGGGCAGTTTTGCGGCATGGACGAAACGGAAGATCGGGCGCGACAGGAAACTGCCCGCAAGCACGATGCCCGCCACAATCGACAGCGTCAGCGCCGCCGCCGCCCAAGAGGGCAGCGATTGCACAAGGCTGATCAGCGGTTCGGCAGCGCCAGCGCTATGCTCGGCCTCGGCCAACGCGTCGGTGGGGTTAATGATGCCAAATTGCGCGGCGAGTGGCCCTTGAATTTCGGGCAAGGCCATCAGCGGAATCAACGCCAAAATCGGGATCAACGCGATGTCTTGCGTCAGCAAAACCGCAAAGGCCGACCGCCCCCCCGCCGTGCGCATCAGGCTTTTTTCGGCCAAGCTTTGCAGCACAATGGCGGTGGAGGATAGCGATAGCAATAGCCCCAGCACCAGGGCCGAAGACCAAATCACCCCCAGCGCCCATAGGCCATAGGCCACCACCAGCGCCGTGCCCAATACCTGCGCGCCGCCCATGCCCAATAATTTGCCGCGCATTTCCCACAGGGTTTTCGGTTCCAATTCCAACCCGATCAAGAACAGCATCAGCACCACGCCAAACTCGGCGATATGCTGCACATCGCTGGCCTCGGCGCCAGCAAGCCCCAGAACTGGCCCCATCAAGATGCCCGCCGCGATATAGCCCAGCACCGACCCCAGCCCATAGCGCACAGCCAAAGGCACCACCAAAACGGCAGCGCCCAAATAGATAGAGGCTTGAAGCAGCAGGTTTTCCATCGCCGTCCCGTAGGGTTACCGCGCTATGCTGGCAGGCGCGCGCCAGCGCGGCAAGGGTGTATCGCAAAAAAATACCGCAGTCAGCCGCGTGGCATTTGCAGGGCCAGCATCTGCCCATCTTTGGCATAGCGCACTTCGGTTTCGGTGATTGCAGCCACTTCGCCGCCGTCAAACCGATCTCCGACTTTCAGCTTTTTGAACCGCCCCGAGGGTTGGCGGATCAGCGCATAACGGTTGGATTTGCTGCCGAAAATGCCGACAAGATTGATGTCGTTCAAATTCAGCGCGTTCTTTACGGTGGCTTGTTTGGCCACCACCGATCGCGCCGATGTGCCGCCCGCAGCAGAGGTGACTTCGGGTTCGTTATCGGCTTCGACGGCGGCAGGCTCATTTGACGCGGCTTGGTCATTTGCCGCAGCAACTGGCTCTTGCGCGGGGGCGGCAGCGGCGGCAAGTGCGGCCTCTTCGGCGGCACGCTGCGCGGCGACAAAGGCATCGCGCAATCCGCTGGGACGCGGGGCTGGGACGCGGGAAATTGCGACGGCGTAGGGGCTACGATTGGGGTCGATCGTTGCTGGCGCAGACGCGCTTGCCACCAGTGACGCAGATGCCGATGCCAGCCGCGCCTCACGTCCTGCTGCCAAAATACCTGCAGGGCGCGGCAGGGCGCGCTTGCCCGCCAAGGCAGGGTCTGCCGCAGCGGGCAGGTTTGCGCCCAAAGGCTGGACGGCGGCATCTGGATCGGTTGCAGCAGGGCGCGCGGCGATTGCAGCCGCCAGCACAGCATCGGGGCGCGGGGCGGGGCGCGCTGCAGCAAGGGCGGGGTTTGCTGCGGTTTCGATGGGCGCTGCGGCCAAGGCCGCGCTGATGGCAGCGGCGCTGCGCGCTGCGGGAACCAGTTTTGGCTTGCCCGCATAAATCATCACGCCAGCCGCGGATCGGGCACCGTTTGCCGTTGGGGTCACAGTGCCAACATCAGCGGTGTTGCCACTGGTCGCCTGCGGCGCAGGTGCCGCCGCCGCGCTGGCCACCTGACTGCTTGGTTGTGCAAGGGCAGGGGCCGCGAGGCCCGCCTGCGCAGGGGTTGCGGCATTGCCCATCGTCGATTGCACCAAAGGATCGGCGCTGGGCAAGGTTGGCGTGCCCGCCTCGGTTTGCGTGCCACGCGACAGACCCAGCGTTTGCGTGGCGGCGGTCGGCGCATCGACAGCGGGCAGGCTTGCAGTGGGCGCGGGATCATCGCTGCCTGCCTGCGTCTCGGTCTCGGTTTCGGCTTTGGGCGCGGCGTCGCGTGGTGTTTCGGCAACGACCACTTGCGTTTCAGGGGCGTAAAGGCTGTTCCACGCGTCCAGCAGATAGGTCGACAAAGCCGCCGCCGCCGCCAAAGAAATCAGCAAAGCGGCGGTCAAAATCCATCCCAGCCAAAAGCCGCCCTTGCCCGCCTTGGCCTTTGGCATGGCGTTCAAATCTTGCGGTTTTGCGGGAATATCCTTTGCGGGCACATGCTTGACGGGCGCGGGCTTGCCTGCGGCCAGCGCGCCTGCTGCAACTTTGATCGGCACGATTTTGCCAAGGCTGGCCCCATTCGCATCGGCCGGGCCAAGGCTGGCAAGTTTAGGATCGCCCACAAGGTCGCCCGCCGCCCCCAGTTTGGGTGGATTTGGTGCGGGGGCTGGCGGCACTATGTCTGCGCTGTCCGCCGCGGGTGCCTCTGCGCCGGGCGCGGGGGCGATGTCACCAATGAGTGCGGGCGTTTGCGCGTGGGTTGTGCTGGCTTCGGCCTCTTCGCCCTGCGCGGCGGGGGCGTTCGCCTCGGTCAAAGGCATATCGGGCTGCGCGGTGGTTAGGCTGGGCTCTTTGCGCGGCGCGGTATTCGTCACCGCTTCGGCCTTGGCGATGGCGGCCGCCCGCCGCGCAGCGAAGGCGGCCAGCAGCCCCTCGGCCTTGCCAACTGGTTTTTCCGCCGGCATGCGCTGTGGCGCGCGAAGTTCGGGGGCATCTTCGTCGATCAGCGGCACGTCCAGCGCCATCGGCGCTTCGTCAGCGGGGGCGGCGCTTTGCTGTTCGTCGATAGGCGCATCGGGGGTATCGCTGTAGACCGAGGCGAAATCTTGCGCTGGGTCGTCGCCCGCTGGTTCTGCGTCTAAAGGCTTCGTTTGGGCCGCCCGAGCCATGGATTCGGCACCCTCGGGCGCAGGGTCTGGCGCGTCTGGCGCGATAAAATCTTGCCACACTTCACGCGCGTCTGCGCGCGCTTCGCTGGCATCTGCCATATCCGGCACGCTGTCTTGCGGCGACGCTGTGTTGTCAAGGGTATCGTCGGGCGCAACGACCAGCGCCTGCGGCGCGTCGGCAACGCCCGCGTCGGGCATGGCTGCGGCCCCATCCTCGGCTGCAGCAAGATCTTGCGTCAATGCGTCATCGGCCTGCTCTGACACGGCGGCTTCATCGACATCCACCCCCTGATCTGGGTGATTTTCGCCCATTTCGAAATCACTGGCGTCAAGCGGCGCCTGCGCGGCGGGCACGGGCGGGGCAAGCAGGGTCACGTCATCGCGTTCCACCACCTCGCCGCCCTGCAGCAGCGTTTCGGCCAGTTGCGTGGTGCCAAACCAAACCTCGCCCTCAAACGCGCCTTCATCGGGCAATGCGGCAAAGGATACGGGGTTAAAGCGGTGCTGGGCGGCGAAATCTTCGGCCTCGGCCAAGGTTTCGCGGGCAATAACAGCGACATGGGCGGATTTGCCCGCATCCGTCCAGTCATAGACCAAATCGGCCACATCATAGGGGGTGCGCCCGACCAATGCGCCCGCGATATGCGCGCTGCGCTGGGCAGGGCCAAACGGCACGCCGTCCAGCGTGGTGTATAAAATCGCCTCATTGGGCAAGATCAGCTTGGTGGCAATGCCGCGCGGTGACAAGCCCAGCGCAGTTGCGCGCAAGTAGCCCATCGCAGCGTCTAAGTCGGGGTCATCCACGGCGACACGGCCGATAACGGCCCATCCCACCTCTTGCCGATGCAAAAGGGCGATTTGGTTATCGCGGAAATCTAACGCAAAATCTGGTTTCATCGCGCCTGCCTACCACAATTCACGCTTGGCACGAAACGCCAGCGCGTCTGTTCTTTTTCATTATAGCAGCTTTTCGCCTAAATGGGGAAAAAGGGCAAGCAAAACCCTAGGAATAGCGGTATTATTCGACACGGCCACAACAGATGCGCGGTAAAGGAGAGGAATGAATGGTTAGATTTTTGGCAGTAGCGGCCATGATTTTGGGAATGGTTGCGCCCGTTGGTGCGGCTTTTGCCGAAGGGGCTGGGCAGATTACAGTGACGGGCACAGGCACGGTTGCCGCCGCACCTGATATGGCCAGCATCAGCTTGGGTGTGACCACGCAGGGGCAAACCGCCGCCGAGGCGCTGACGGCCAATAACGCGGCAATGGCCGATGTGATGGCGCGCCTTTCCTCGGCGGGCATTGCGCCGCGCGATCTGCAAACCTCGAACCTGCAACTGCAGCCAAACTGGGTGCAGCCCGAAGGGGCGCAGGCGGCGCAGATCAATGGCTACACCGCAAGCAATATGGTGACAGCGCGGGTGCGCGATTTGGCAATTTTGGGCGGGGTGCTGGATGCTGCCGTGAAAGACGGGGCCAACACGCTGAATGGCATTGCTTTTGAACAATCAGACCCTGCGCCCGCCCAATCTGCGGCGCGCAAACTGGCTGTGGAAGATGCCCGCGCGCGCGCCAGCGAAATGCTGCAGGCGGCAGGGGTTGGTTTGGGCAAAATCGTCTCGATGCAAGAAAGCGGCGGATATGTCAGCCCGATGCCGATGGTCAAGGCGATGATGGACGAGGCGGCAGTTCCCGTTGCGGCGGGCGAGCTTGGCGTTTCGGCGCAAGTGACTGTTGTGTTTGAAATCGTTCAATAAAACGCAAGCAAAGGCGGGGGGCGGCGCGACCCGCCCCCCCCAGTTTTGTTACCTGGTGGCGGCGGTCAGCGCCTGATCAAGATCGGCGATGATGTCGCGCACATCCTCGATGCCAATCGACAGGCGAATGACATTGGGCGCGGCCCCTGCGGCCACTTGCGCATCTTCCGACAACTGGCGGTGCGTGGTGCTGGCAGGGTGAATGATCAGGCTGCGCGTATCGCCCAGATTGGCGACATGGCTGAACAGTTTCACGCTGTCCACCAACCGCACGCAGGCGTCATAACCGCCCTTCACCGCCACGGTAAACAGCGCCCCCGCGCCATTGGGCGTGATTTTGCGCCCCAGCGCGTGATAGGGGCTGCTGGTAAGGCCAGGATAGGTCACCTTTTCCACGCGCGGGTCATTTTGCAGCCATTCGGCCACCATTTGCGCATTTTCCACATGGCGCTGCATGCGCAGGGACAGGGTCTCAATCCCCATCAGGGTGTAATGCGCGCCTTGGGGATTCATCGTCATGCCCAGATCGCGCAGACCAATGGCGATAGAGTGGAAGGTAAATGCCATATTGCCAAGGGTCGGATGGAACACCAGCCCGTGATAGGCAGGTTCGGGCTGCGACAGGCTGGGGAACTTGTCCGAGGCTGACCAGTTAAATTTGCCGCTGTCCACCACCACCCCGCCCGTGACGGTGCCGTTGCCCGTTAGGTATTTCGTGGCGGAATGGACAACCAAAGTCGCCCCATGTTCGATCGGGCGGCACAGGTATGGGGTCGCGGTGGTGTTATCCACAATCAGCGGCAGGCCCGCCATATCGGCCACCCGCGCGATGGCATCCAGATCGGAAATCGCCCCGCCTGGGTTGCAGATTGTTTCGCAGAAAATCGCGCGGGTGTCTGGATCAATTGCCGCCTCAATCGCCTTGGGGTCGTCAAAGTCCACAAACTTCGCCGACCAGCCGAACTTGCGAATGGTGTTGGAAAACTGCTGAATCGTGCCCCCGTAAAGCCGAGTCGAGGCGACGATATTGCGCCCAGGGGCCATAATTGGAAACAGCGCCATGATCTGGGCTGCGTGGCCAGAGGAACAGCAAATCGCCCCCGCCCCGCCTTCCAGCGCGCAAACGCGGTTCGCAAGCGCCGAGATAGTGGGGTTGGTCAGGCGCGAATAGATATAGCCAACCTCTTGAAGATTAAACAATTTCGCCGCGTGATCGGCATCGCGAAACACATAGGCTGTGGTTTGATAGATAGGCACCTGCCGCGCGCCCGTGGCAGGGTCGGGCGCTGTGCCCGCGTGAATGGCAAGGGTGTCGAATTGGTGGGTCATGGGGGCCTCCTCTTTATGTTTAAGGAAAGCTAAGCGGATGAATGGCCTGCGGCAAGGAGTTTTGCTTGGCTATGCCCGCGCATCCTTTGGGCTGCCCATCACCACAAAGGAGGTGATCGCGTTCACCTGTGGCAGCACGCCCAAAACTTCGGTGTGGAAATGTTTGTAAGCTGCCAGATCGGGGGTTTCGACGCGCAGCAGATATTCCACTGTGCCCGTGATGTTGTGACATTCCACAACGGCCGAGGCGCGCAACATCGCGCGTTCAAACGCCTCTTGCGCAGCTTTGGTGTGGCTGTTCAGCCCCACAGTGACATAGGCCAGAAAGCCAAAACCAAGCTTTGCAGGGTCAAGCACGGCGCGGTAGCCTTTGATCACGCCGCAACGCTCAAGGTCTTGCACACGGCGCAGGCAGGCGCTGGGCGAAAGGCCGACCTTATCGGCCAAAGCCAGATTAGACTGGCGCGCATCTTGGCAAAGCGCGCGCAATATTTTGTGGTCTATTTCATCAATTTTCGTCATTTGTTGCAAATATTACCCAAAAATCCGCGCATTTGCAATCCGTTCGCGCCATTTTCTGCAATGCTATGGGCTATGGAAAACACGCTTTATCCCCTGATCGCCTATGCCTTTGCCACCAGCGCCACGCCGGGGCCGAACAATATGATGCTGCTGGCATCTGGGGCGAATTTTGGGTTTCGCCGCAGCCTGCGGCATATGCTGGGCATTTCGCTGGGACATGCCTTTATGGTGGTTGTCATGGGGCTAGGCCTTGCCGCCGCCCTCCATTCCGCGCCGCAGGTGATGCAGGGGCTCAAGATTGCGGCAATCGCATATGTGCTGTGGCTGGCCTGGAAAATCGCCCATTCTGCCGCCCCAGATGCGGGCAAGGCGGGTGGCGCGCCGCTGGGCTTTTGGCAGGCGGCGGCCTTTCAATGGGTCAACCCCAAGGCCATTGCCATGGCGATTACAGCCGTCACTGTCTATGGCGGCGGCGGCGGGGTTGCGGCATCTTTCACAGTGGCTGCGGTCTTTGCTGCGGTAAACTTGCCATCGGTGGCGTTGTGGTGCGGCGCGGGCGAGGCGCTGCGCGCGCAGTTGCAAAACCCCGCCCGCCTGCGCCTCTTCAACTGGACGATGGCGGCGCTTTTGGTGGCCTCGATGGTGCCAGTTCTTTGGGCATAAAAGGGGGGCTCGCCCCCCCGCGTCTTTGCAAGCAAAGCCGCTGCCCCCGAGGATATTTGTTGAGCGAGGAAGTAGGCGAGCGGTCTGCTCCTTCCTTGCTCTGCAAATATCCTGGGGGTGAGGCCGAAGGCCGAGGGGGCAAGGCCCCCTTTTTACCGCAGCCACAATCCTTCAGCTTTCAGAACTTTGCGGATCGCCTGTTCACGGCGGGGCAAATCATTTCGGTCAAAAAGCGCGCGCGCTTTGCGGCCCTTGTTTTGATAGACCATCATTTTTATCGGCTCGTAGTCGCGCAAAATTGGGCGCAGGTCTTCGCGCAGGGCGGCAGTTTCCAGCACTTCGACCACGCGATCCGCTTCGCGCGCATATAGCAGCGGAAGCAGGCGGTAGTGGCAGGTGACATCCCCATCTAAACCCGCCAGCGCGGGCGGCGGGCGGCCGCCACCAAAAGAATGGATCACCAAAGGCAGGGCGATTTGGTCAAGCCAGGGGTAAAGCTCTTGCACCATCACGGGCGCAGGGGTGCGGTCACGAATGGTGCAGGCGGTGCTTAAGAACCGCTTGCCAAAGGCGGGGGCCGTTGCCCCAAAGAACCAGCCAGCGTTAAAATACATATAGCGCTGCCAGTATTCATCGGGCTGCGCGGTGTCGATGGTGGGGGTTATATCCAGCCCCATCAGGTCATAAAGCGATTTCCACGTCTCGAAATAGCTTGGGCCATAAAGTTCGATAGTGGGCCATGTGCCCTCGCGCCGCATGGATGCGGAAGGTTTGGCAAAATCAAACCCCAGGCTGGCCAGATCGCCTGTGACCAGCGTATCGGTGTCTAAGAACAAAAACGGCGCGTCGGGCATGGCGGACAGGCATTCCATTTTGTTGCCAATTGCATAGGGCGCGCCAAATTCGCGGCACTCAAAGGGCACAAATTCGGCCCCCATACCCACCAGCGCCTCGCGCAGCGGGCCATTTGGAATACGCGGATCACGCGGCCACAGCTTGCCCGGAAGCGGTTCGGCCAGCAACACGCGGCCCGCAAAATCTGGATTGGTGGCGCGCAAACTGGCTAGCAAGAGCAGCGCCTCATAGCCCAGACGCCCCGCCTGCGCCACAGCGATGATATTGAAAACGGGCGGTTTTTTGGGCGCGCGGGCCATGCGGTTACTCTCGCTTTTCGCCTTTATGGCTTTGCTTGCGGCGGCGTAAAGCGCAAGGAAAGGCAGGACATACCACCGTCCAGCTTGGCGCATTCGCTATTGCCAATCTCGCGTACATCATAGCCCGCGCTCAGCAGCGCATCGCGGGTGCGCGCAAAGCCTGCCGCCATCAGCACCAGATTGTTGAACCGAATGGCGTTGGCTGCGGCCTCCTCGCCCGCACCCGTATGGATCACGCGGTAACCGTCAAAACAGCCCGATGCGGCAAGGCGCGGGGTGGCAAGGATTGTTTCTTCGTCCATCAAACTGCAATCGGTTTTGAAATGCAAAACCCCTGCAGGCGTGAACACTTCGCGCGTTTTGATGCCCCAGCCCGCCAAGATTTCCGCCAGTTCGGCGATGCCCGCAGCATTGGTGCGCGCTGATCTGCCGACCAGCACCTCGGCCTCGCACATCAGAATATCGCCAGCTTCGATGAAACTATCTGCGCCTTGTATGCGTTTCACCTCAGGATAAAGCGCGGCCAGATGCGGGGCCATCTCGCCCGCTTCGCCCAAACGGCTGGGCGCACCTGGGCGCATGATAACGGCGCCTTCGGGCAGGCACAGCACAGTATCCTCGACAAAGACCGAGTCAGGGTAGGCGGGCAGGGCGGGCAGCTCGATAACCTTGGCCCCCGTTTGCGCCAATGCTGCAGAATAATCGGCATGGTGCTGCAACATCAGCGACAAATCGGGCGCGCCTGTATCCACGGCGCGCAGACCATCTAGGATGCTGGGCGCGGGCAGGCGGGTGATTGAATGAGTAAAGGAATACGACCGCATCAAAACCCCACGTCTCTGTCTGTGCCGCCCTGCCAGGCCTTGGCAAGGTTGGAAAACCGCGTGAATTGCCCTTCAAAGGCCAATTCCACCGTGCCAATCGGCCCGTGGCGCTGTTTGCCGATGATCACTTCGGCCTTGCCGCGCACCTGTTCCATCACCGATTGCCATTGCGCAATCTTGTCCAATTCGTGATCGCCCGGCTTTTCGCGTTCTTTGTAATATTCATCGCGGTAAACGAACATCACCACATCGGCGTCCTGCTCGATCGAGCCTGATTCGCGCAGGTCTGACAGTTGCGGGCGCTTGTCCTCGCGGCTTTCAACCTGGCGTGACAACTGTGACAGCGCGATGACGGGAATGTTCAATTCCTTGGCAATCGCCTTCAGACCTTGGGTGATTTCCGACACTTCTTGCACGCGGTTCTCTTTGCTGCTGCCTTTCAGCAGTTGCAAATAGTCGATGATCAAAACGTCCAGCCCATGGGTGCGTTTCAGGCGGCGCGCGCGCGCGGCCACTTGGCTGATCGGCAGGGCAGGGGTGTCGTCGATGTAAAGCGGGCAGGTTTCCAGCGACTTTGCCGCCTCGACAAAACGGCGAAACTCGCCTTCGGTCATATCGCCGCGCCGGATCTGTTCGGAGGGAATTTCTGCCGCCTCGGAAAGAATACGCGCGGCCAGTTGCTCGGCGCTCATTTCAAGGCTGAAAAACCCAACAACCCCGCCTTCCACGCTGCCCTCGCCGCCATCATGCAGGCGGCCACGCCGATGCGCTTTGGCGATGTTAAAGGCGATGTTGGTGGCCAGCGAAGTTTTGCCCATCGACGGGCGGCCTGCCAAAATCAGCAAATCCGATGGGTGCAGCCCGCCCAGTTTTTTATCCAAATCAGTCAAGCCCGTCGATGTGCCCGCCAGCCCGCCATCGCGCTGATAGGCGGCGTTGGCCACATCCACCGCCTGCGTGACCGCCTTCAAAAACGACTGAAAGCCGCGTTCCGCAACGCCCTGCTCGCCCAGTTTATAAAGGCGCTGTTCCGCCTCGATGATCTGCTCTTTCGGCTCGCTGTCCACTTCGACCTTGCCTGCCTTGGCGGCAATATCGCGGCCCAGCGAGATAAGCTCGCGCCGAACAGACAAATCGTAAATCATTTGGGCATAATCGCGCGCCGCATAGGCCGAGATTGCTGCCCCCGCAAGGCGCACCAAATACGAAGGCCCCCCCAGTTCTTTCAATCCTTCGTCATCTTCGAAAAAGGGCTTCAGCGTGACAGGGCTGGCAAGGGCGTTTTTCTGGATACGGGCGGCGGCGCGTTCGAAAATGCGCTGATGCACGGGGTCAAAGAAATGTTCGGGTTTAACAAGGCTTGAGATGCGGTCATACACGTCGTTATTGGTCAGCATTGCGCCCAAAAGCTGCTGTTCGGCTTCGATATTTTGCGGCAAAACATCGGTTTGCACCGCCTCTGGCGGGGCGGGAAGCATTGGGCGCAGCGTGGCAACTTCGGTCATGTCAGTTCATCCCTTTGGCGCTACTAGCCCTGTTTTTCACCGCCTCGCAAGGTGGAACAACACGGGGGATAAACCTGTGCGAAATTGTGCCATTCCCAACGTGATCGGTTTACGATTACCATATTTTGCGGCCCATGTCAGCAGTTTCACCATTGGCAGACAGGGCGGGGCGAATCGCGCGCCAGTTCTCCACAGGCCGCGCACAGCGGCCGCGTAATTTTAACGCAGCATCGGCGCTATTTCGCCCGTGCCTCTTGCCAAGCGCGGGGATCGTTCAAAAACACTTCAACCTCGGCCAAAGTGGCGGTGTCAAAAGCACCTTGCGCGCGGGCTTCGGCCAGAACATCCCACCATGTGCAAAGGTGGTGCAGCGCCACGCCGTGGTCGGCCAATCGCTGGGGGGTTTCGGGGAAAATTCCGTAATAGAAAATCACCGCCGTATGGGCGCAGTTGGCCCCCGTCTCGCGGATGGCATCGACGAAGGACAGTTTCGATCCGCCGTCTGTCGTTAAATCTTCCACCAGCAAAACGCGCTGACCTTCGCTCATCGCTCCTTCGATGCGGGCATTGCGCCCGTATCCTTTTGGTTTTTTACGCACATAGGTCATCGGCAGGCTCAGCCGTTCGGCAACCAAGGCGGCAAAGGGTATGCCCGCCGTCTCACCGCCGGCGATATTGTCAAACGCCTCGAACCCCGCGTTTCGCATCACAGTGACGCACAGAAAATCCATCAATGTCGCGCGGATGCGAGGATAGGAAATCAGCTTGCGGCAGTCGATATAGGTGGGGCTGGGCAGGCCTGAAGCCAAGGTAAAAGGCTGATCTGCATTAAAATGCACCGCCTTAATTTCCAGCAACGCGCGCGCGGTCAGGCGGGCAATCTCATCGGCGGGAGGGAATGATGTGGGGATCATAGACGTGCCTTTCGGTCTTTCATATTGGGGCAAATATCCTCGCCGAAGGCTTCTGTCATTAAGGTCAGATGCCTGCGGCGCGGATATTTAAGCCAATGTGAAATCAAGAGTTTACCTGCCAAAACACAGGAAAACCAGGGTTGAAAATGGTAACGGGGCCAGCGCCTGTGTCCAGCTTTTCGGGCCAGATCACAGGGCTTGCGGATTTGGTCAGGGTCAGGGTTTGGTCGCAAACGGGCAGGCCATAGAACGCCGCCCCAAAGCGCGACGTAAAGCCTGCGAGCCGCTCCAGCGCGCCCATTTCTTCAAACACATGTGCCAGCAGCGGCATGGTATTGGTGGCGGTAAAGCAACCCGCGCAGCCGCAGGCGTGTTCTTTTAGCGCATCGATATGCGGGGCAGAATCGGTGCCAAGGAAAAAGCGCGCCTCGCCACTGGTGGCAGCAGCACACAGGGCCAAGCGGTGGCTTTCGCGCTTGGCCACGGGCAAGCAATAGTAGTGCGGTTTGATCCCCCCCGCGAGGATATGGTTGCGGTTGATGATCAAGTGATGCGTGGTGATCGTCGCCGCCAGCCTGTCGCCGCCCGCGCGCGCATAGTCGACGCCTTGCGCGGTGGTGATATGCTCCATCACCACACGCAGCCCTGGCAAGCGGCGGCGCAGCGGGTCAAGAACCGTGTCAATAAACACGGCTTCGCGGTCAAAGATATCAACCTCTGGGTCGGTGACTTCGCCGTGGATGCACAGCGGCAGGCCAATCTCGGCCATTTTTTCCAGAACGGGCAGCACGCGATCAAAATCGCGCACTCCGCCGTGCGAATTTGTCGTGGCCCCTGCAGGGTAAAGTTTTACCGCATGGATCAGCCCTGCGGCATGGGCTGCGGCCACATCGGCGGCATCGGTGGTTTCGGTCAAGTAAAGCGTCATCAGCGGGGTGAAATCCGCGCCTTTTGGCAAGGCGGCCATGATACGGGCGCGGTAGGCGCTTGCATCGGCCATTGTCACCACGGGCGGCACAAGATTGGGCATGATGATTGCCCGTCCAAAATGGCGCGCGGTTTCGGGCAGCACCCCTGCCAGCATCGCGCCATCGCGCAGGTGCAGGTGCATATCATCGGGGCGGGGGATGGTTAAGGATTGGATCATGTTCGCGTGGCTATCGCAAAGCGGCGCGCTTTTCCAGATGCATTGCAGCGTCAAACCATGCATCATCTGCCAATTGGTCAAACGAAGGATACCAAAATGTGGCGTCGAACAGGTGCTGTCGGACTTGCTTTGATTTGGGGCGCGGCGGCAAGCGCGCAAAGCATCAACTGCGATGCGGCGGTTGATATGGTGGCCATGCAAACCTGCGTCACCGCCCAGTTTCAAGAGGCGGATGCCGCGCTGAATGCCAATTACAAGGCAGCGCTGGCGGCGATGCAATCTGTGGATGACAGCCTGCCCAAGGCAGAACGGGGCGCGGTCGAGGCGTTGAAAACCGCGCAGCGCGCTTGGATCACCGTGCGCGATAACACCTGCGCTGCCGTTGGGTTTCTATGGGCGGGCGGTTCGGGGCGCGGTTTGGCAGAACTGTCCTGCCGCGTGCAGCAAACTTCATCGCGCGCCATTGACCTGTCTGGCATTGCCTACGGGGAATGATCAGCGCGCAATGTGGCGGGTGATTTCGCGCGCCTCGGTCGGGGTCAGGCTGCGGGACGGCGCGCTCATCCGCAAACGGCCATAAAGCGCGCGCCACGGTTCGGACTGCATAAGGGTTTCAAACCGCGCTTTGCGCCATTCAAATGCGGCGCCATGCAGCGGGCAAAGGACAGGATCGCCCATCAGGGCCGCGCGCTGGGCCGCGCTGTCCAGCGCCTGAATGCTGCGATCTTCCTCCTCGTTCAAATTCCGCTCGGCCCAATAGCCCATGTCAAACCCCGATGCCTCGCGGTTGGCGCGCCCGCGATCTGCCTTGACAAGATAGGATTGCAGCGCACCCAGCGGGTAATGATTAAGCTGCACCAGCGCGTAATTGTTTTGCGTGTAATCTGAAAACACCCGTGCATCGTGAAAGCTGTGATCCAGCGCGCGGCCAGATCCGTCGACCCATTGCGGCGCAGGGCCCGCCCGCAACTGGCGCGGGCGATGCACGCCCAGTTTGGCATAGGGGCCGTATGTCGGGCCGCGAAACAGCGTTTTGAACATTTGTGCGCGCCAAGGCCAGCCCAAGGTGGCGGGCGCGGCACGGGTAAAGACCTGCGTGACAGGGGCATCGCGCATCTCAACCTCGCCGCCATTGCCAAAGAGCCGCCAGGTCAGCGCAATTGCATCGGCCTGCGGCACCCGCGCCAAAAGGTCATCGAGCCGCCGTGCCCCGATGTGAATGTTCACAAATTCGTCTACATCCAGCACCAGAACCCAATCCGCTGCCCGCACCAGCGGGTGAGTTTCGGCGGCTTTTAACATGGCCCATTGCGGCCCCTTGTCATGCGCGCCGTCGTTGCGCACATGTGTCAGGGGCCAAATTTGCGCCAGCCTGTCCAGCATGGCATCGGTGCCATCGCTGCAATCGTTTGAATAGACAAGAAAATCGGTAAAGCCGCAGGCGCGGTGATGGGCAAGCCATTCTAGCAAGACCGCGCCTTCGTTCTTGACGCAAGTGATGGCAAGCGCGCGCATCGGGTGACCTTTTCGCAAGGGACGTGGTGCAGGGAGTGCGGTTTCTGGCTGCCAGTGTGCACATATTCACGCGGTTGGCAAACCCAAGGGCGCGGGCGCGCTATCACATATCACCGCGACTTGGGCGATTTGCCGCGCAGGACTGGCCGAGCGCTATCGCATAGCGGCGCAGATTTTGGCACAAGGGGGCAACGGCGCTCTGCTTGGGCGGATTGTGTTTTGAAAGGACATGCGATGAAGCGATTTCTCACCTCGACCACGGCGATCAGTCTGGCGTTGATGCCGTTGCAGCCGATGCCGGCAATGGCGCAGGTGCTGGACAAAGAGGGGCGCATTGTTGCGGCTGACGGCACGGTTCTTTGCGAACCCAGCACAGAGGTGGTCTGCGATTTGCTGGACGAAGAAATTGTCAAAGCCGCAACTGAAATTCAAGCGCGGCTAGATGCCGAGGCGGCGCAGGCCGCTGCGGACGCGGCCGCGCAAGCCGAGGCGGATGCCAAGGCCGCCGCAGATGCCGCCGCCGCCGCTGCGCAGGCAAAAGCGGATGCGGCAGCGCAGGCCGAGGCTGATGCCAAAGCCGCCGCTGATGCACAGGCAGAAGCAGATGCAAAAGCTGCCGCCGATGCCGCCGCCCAAGCCGAAGCAGATGCAAAAGCTGCCGCCGATGCCGCCGCCCAAGCCGAAGCAGATGCAAAAGCTGGCGCCGATGCTGCCGCCCAAGCCGAAGCAGATGCCAAAGCCGCCGCTGATGCCGCTGCCGCTGCCGCCCAAGCGGAAGCTGATACCAAGGCCGCCGCCGATGCCGCTGCAGCGCAGGCAGAGGCTGATGCCGCCAAAGCCGCCGCAGATGCGGCTGCCGAGGCAGAAGCGCAAGCCGCCGCCGAAGCTGGAGCGCAGGCAGAGGCTGATGCCGCCAAAGCTGCAGCAGATGCAGCTGCCGCGCAGGCCGAACTGCCAGAACCTGCGCCGCCCAGCGATGCAGAAATTGCCGCGCAAACCGAAGCCGCGCTGGCCGCCGCCGCTGCCGAAACTGCCGCCCCCGATGGCACGCTCATCGACCCTGCGGCGGGGCTAAAAGTGGTGGAAACCCCGATCGACCCTGATGCGCCGCTGATCGAAGCGCCCGTTATTTCCGATACCGAGGTCGAGGCCCTGTCGGTGGCGCTTGCCGCCCCCGCCGATCCCACACTCGAGGCTCCCGCCCCCGAAGTTGCCGCAAACGCGGCCCCTGTCTTGCCGCCTGTGTCCCCAGCCGCCGACGTTGCAACGCCTGTCACGCCTGATGCGGCGCTGGCGGTGTTGCAGGCGCTGCCAGCCAGTGCGGAAACGGTTGCAACAACGGTGGAAGTGATCGCGCCAGAGGCGGCCCGCACCTCGGCACAAGAGTTTAATGCCCCGCCGCAAACCGTTGAAGATGGTCGCAAAACCGGCCTGTCCGATTTGGAACGTGTCGGGCTGTTTGTTCTGGGCGCAGTGGTGATTGGCCAAATTTTGAACAATGTGACGGGCCAAAATCAGACCAACGATGCTGCGCCGCAAGGCCAGCGGGTTGTGTCCAACACGGGCGACCGCGTTGTGGTTTTGAACCCCGATGGCACCTATGGGCTGTATAAGGACGATGACGCGATTTTGCGCCAGCCAGGCTCGGCGGTGCGGACAGAAACCTTTAGTGACGGCTCTTCGCGCACAATTGTTCAGCGCAGCGATGGCACCCAAGTGGTGACAGTGCGCAACGCCGCTGGCCGCGTCTTGCGCCGCGCGCAATATGACCGCCTTGGCCGCGAGCTGGTGTTGCTGGATGATTTTGCACCCGAACAGGCGGTAGATATCGCCAGCCTGCCGCGCCCGCGCATCACGCAGTCCACCCGCAATAACGATGCGGAATTGCGCGCAGCGCTTGCCGCGCGCCAAATTGCGGCCCTGAACCGCAGCTTTAGCCTGCGCCAAATCCGCGAGATTAGCCAAGTGCGCGCCTTGGCCGCCGAAGTCGATGTTGAAAAGGTGACATTCCAGTCAGGCTCTGCCGCCGTGACCCCGCAGCAGGCCAATGCCTTGGCCGATTTGGGTGCGGTGATGCAAGAAATGCTGGCCAAAAATCCGCGCGAGATATTCTTAATTGAAGGTCATACCGATGCCACGGGTGCGGCGGCGATGAACCTTGCCCTGTCGGATCGGCGGGCAGAATCTGTCGCACTGGCGCTAACCGAATATTTCGATATTGCACCCGAAAACATGGTGGTGCAGGGCTATGGCGAAACCGAACTGCGTATTGATACGCAGGCGTCCGAGGCGAAAAATCGCCGTGTGGCGGTGCGGATCATCACGCCCCTGCTTGGGTCGTTGAACTAACCGCCTACCTCGCATAGGCCCCGCGCAAGTGGGGCCTTAGCTTGCCCGCGCGGCGCGCAGCCAAAGGCCCGCCAGCACCAACGATATCACCCCGTTCCAACCCGCCATTGACAGGCCCAGAAACTGCCATGCGATGGCATCGCAGCGCACTGGGGCACCGACCGCTGTGTCCGTGGACAGCAAATCTTCCGCGCCAACGCCTGCCAGCGCATCGACGGTGCAAGTGGCCAGCCCCTCCCACCATGTTTGCTCGACCCCGACATGAAACAGGGCAATCGCGGCCGTGGTCAGCGCGGCCAGCGCGCCCAGCAACGGCCAAATGCGCTGCGGCAGGGCAAGGCCCAGCGCGCCCAGCACAATTGCCGCCGCATGGGGCCAGCGCTGCCACAGACACAGCGTGCAGGGCAAAAGCCCGCCCAGATACTGAAAGCCGAACGCCCCTGCAAGCAGCGCTGCAGACCCACCCGCCGCCGCCAAAATCCAACCGTTGCGCGTCATGTCAGCCCCCTAATGCAAAGCCAACCACAGCGCAGCAACCGCGCCAAGGCCAGCGGCCGCCACCCAAGGCAGGCGGCGTTCGATAAATTCCAGCACCTGCGTGCCATATCGGCGCAGCAGAAAGGCCAGCAGATAAAACCGCCCCCCGCGCGCGATGATGGCTGATACGATGAACCACTTCAGATCGAAAGACACCACGCCTGACAATATCGTGACCACTTTCATCGGCGGCAAATGGCTGGCCCCAGATGTGACCAACATCAACAAAATCGCGCCCTCGCCCGTGCTTTCTTTTAACGTCTGAAATGCGGCCATTTTGCCGTAAAATTCTAGTAGCGGCGCGGCAAGGGTTTCAAAGGCGAAATGGCCAATCCACCAGCCGAATATCCCCCCCAAAACCGATGCCACAGTGGCAATCGCCGCAAAACGATAGGCCGCATCGGGGCGGGCAAGGCACATCGGGATAAACAGAACATCTGCGGGAATGGGAAAGAAACTGCTTTCTGCAAAAGAGGATGCCGCCAGCGCCTTATCGGCATGTCGCGATGCGGCCCAAGCCAAAGTCCATGCATATAGTTTGCGAAACATCGCCTCTCTCCTTTTGCGCCTTCATGCTGTGCGCTGCGGGCGTGGTCAATGGGCGTTTGCAAGCGGCCCAGCTTTCGCTAAAGTGGCGCAAATGGCTGGGAGATAGCAGATGGAATGGCGTGGACGCAGGGAAAGCGGCAATATCGAAGATCGGCGCGGCGCGCGATCAGTCGGGCGCGCGGGGGGCGCGGGCGGTATTGGTCTGATCGCCGTTGTGGTGATCGGCTATTTCATAGGAATCGATCTGACCCCGCTTTTGGATCAATCCTCGGCGCCGCAAACCACGCAAAGCGGCGAGATTAGCGCCAGCGAGCGCGAGGCGGGCCAGTTTGTTTCGGTTGTGCTGGCCGATACAGAAGAGGTCTGGCAAGGCGTGTTCCAATCCAGCCTGAATGCCAATTACACCGCCCCTACGCTGGTGCTGTATTCGGGGGCAACAAACAGCCCCTGCGGCGGCGCATCGGGGGCCACGGGGCCATTTTATTGCCCTGGCGATCAGAAAATCTACCTCGACACCGCGTTCTTTGACACAATGCACCGCGAATTGGGTGCAGGCGGTGATTTTGCGATGGCCTATGTCGTGGCGCATGAAGTGGCCCATCACGTGCAAAACGAATTGGGCATCATGGGGCAGGCCAACAAAATCCGCCAGCAAAGCGATGAGGTGACCTCGAACGAAATTTCGGTGCGTATTGAATTGCAGGCCGATTGTTTGGCCGGAATTTGGGCCGCGCAGGTGCAAGCGCAGTTCGGTGCGATTGAAGCGGGCGATTTTGCCGAGGCGCTGAACGCTGCCAAACAAATCGGCGATGACACGTTGCAGCGCAACGCGGGCCAAGTGCCGATGCCGCACACCTTTACGCACGGCACTTCAGCGCAGCGCATGGCATGGTTTGAACGCGGGCTCAAGGCGCGCAGTTTGGACACATGCGACACATTTTCCGCAGCCAAACTGTGATCTTGCCCACGCAGGGGTGTTGACGCCGCCCGCGCACGCGGCTAAACGGCTGCTACGTGCCCGAGTGGTGGAATGGTAGACGCAGAGGATTCAAAATCCTCCGCCGAGAGGCGTGTCGGTTCGAGTCCGACCTCGGGTACCACCAAATACAAAAACGGCCCCTGCGTGATGCGGGGGCCGTTTTGGTTTGTGGGTTATTTGAAGCGCTTCAGGGGGCGCAGCGTTTCCGCCGCGCCGCCTTTTGTCAAAGGGCCGCCGGTGCCTGTTTTTTCTTCATAAAGGTGATCCCTGCCACAATCGCCGCAGCGGCCAGCAAGATGCCAATCGACAGCAGGGGGCGGGCGGTGAACCAGCCCAGTGCGATCATCAGCGAGCCAAGGCAAAGCGTGGCGATCAGTGAAAACAGCGAGGTGCCAAAGCCGATAATCGTGCCGACAAAGGGGATGACATCGCCGATCACCGACAGCACCTTTAGGCTGGCGGCAAAGCCTGCGAACATAAAGATCAGCCCAACCAAACGCAAAATCCAACTGATCAGCACATTGGCATCTTGCGCATCGGCGAACAGTTTGTCCGAAGACACCAGCCCAGCCGAGGACAGGAACACCGTATAGCCGTTCGATGTTGCGTATTCCTCTAGCCCGTTGCCAACCTGTTTGGCCACGAAACTGGCTTCGGTCAGATCGACCCGCTCAAAGGTGACTTTCACATCGCCGATTGCGGGGTTCTTATCATCATTTCCTGCATAAAGCGCGCCCGCGATTTGCTTGGTCGGGCCAAGACCCAAGGCGCTGCCGATGGCGGTTGCATCTTCATCGCTGAACTCCATTGCCGTGGCCGTGCCCAAGGGCGACAGCACATCGCCCTTAATCACATAGCCGCCCAGCGCTGCATCTGGGATGATGAATTCTGCTTGATCGACGGGCATGGACGGGTTTTGATGGCCTTCGGGGTTGTAGAAGTCAGAGGATTTTTGCGCAGTCGCGCTCCATTCTTTGGCATAGGTATAGGTGGTGACAGTTTCTTCGCCGCCGCCCAACTTCTTTTCGGTCTTCGATTCCTGCCTTTCAACCCATTGATACATCTCAACATTGCGCTTTAGCGCAACTGCACCTTCGGCCCAAACGCCCGATGACGTGTCTTCTGGATCAGAATTGGGGGTGATTGCGCCTTGCAGGTGAATGAGTTTCCCTTCCAGCGCGGGGTCAACGGTTTCGGCAGATGCGGCCACAACTGCGGCCTTGCCTTCGACCAGTGATTGATAGGTTTTCACCGCCCGCCCTTCGTTCCAAAATAGCAAGATCGACGAAGCGATGATTAAAATAATGCCGACGACGATGCCAGTTAAAGCATTCTTAAGACGGGTGAACCACGAGGTGTGGGTAACTTCTATATTGGACATGTCTATCCCTTTGGTGCGAATACATCGGAAAACTTGCGGCACTATTGGTCAGGGCTGACGCGCAGGTCAAGCTGTTCCTTGGTGAAAGGTAAATGCAACCAACCCGAAAAGTAGCCTGCAGGATAGGGGAAAAAGGGGGCGCGCGGCCCCCCAATCTACCTAGCCGCGCATGCGGCTGCCGTCCGCATCCCACAGCGGGGCCAAATGCACACGGGCGGGTCGGCGTTCGCCCAAAATTTCAATTTCGACAGCAAGCCCATCCTTGACCTTGTCGGCAGGCAGAAACCCCATCGCGACGGAGTGTTTGGTATGGTGCGAATAGCCGCCCGAGGTGCAAAAACCAACAACCGCGCCATCGGCCCAGATCGGCTCCCACGCCACAACATCGGCGTCTTTGGCATCCACGATGAACGAGACCAACTTCCGCTTTGGACCTGCGGCCTTTTCGGCGGTTGCTGCGGCGCGGCCGATCCAGTCGGCGTCTTTGTTCCAACGAATGAATCTGTCTAGACCCGTCTCGCAAGGGGTGTAATCGGGCGAAAACTCGCGCCCCCAAGAGCCGAACCATTTGTCCAAACGCAAGCTCATCATCGCGCGCATGCCAAAGGGGCGGATGCCAAATTCGCGGCCTGCGTTCATCAGCACCATCCACAAATGGCGCACTGACATGTGATCGCAGAAAATCTCATATCCCAGATCGGCGGTGTAGGAGACGCGCTGCACGATGCAATCGGCCATGCCAACGGTCATGCGGCGCACGTCCATGAATTTGAATGCCTCGGGCGAGACATCGCTGCGGGTCACACGGGCCAGCACGTCGCGCGCTTTTGGCCCTGCAATCTGGAACCCCGTGCGCGCGTCCGAGATATTGTCGACCCGAACGCCCGCCATAGCGTTCTGTTCGAACCAGCGCATATGCCAGCCCTGCGCGCCATAGCTGGCGGTGAGCTGGAATTCATCCTCGGCGAGGCATGACACAGTAAAATCACCAATGATCTTGCCCGAATGGGCCAGCATGGGGGTGAGGGAAAGGCGTCCCACTTTGGGGATGGAACCCGCCATGATGCGGTCTAGCCATGCCCGCGAATTCGGCCCCGTCACGCGGTATTTGCCAAAGTTTTGCACTTCGTTGATGCCAACACTGCCGCGCACGGCGGCAACCTCTTGTGCGGTTGCCTCCCATGCATTGCTGCGCTTGAAGGTGGGCGTTTCATACAAAGGTTCGCCGTCGAGGGCGAAGTAATTGGGCACTTCCAGCCCATATTGCTGGCCCCAAACAGCGCGCATCTTGGTGAAGATGTCATACATGGGCGTTACGCGGAACGGGCGCGCGGCGGGGCGTTCCTCGTTCGGATAAGAGACGCTAAAGCGCATCTGATAGTTTTCAATCACCTTGGGCACGGTATAGCCTGGCGTCGTCCAAGTGCCAAAACGCGAGACGTCAAAGCCGCGCGGATCGCGTTCCACCTCGCCGTTGATCATCCATTGCGCCAGCGCAAGGCCCATGCCGCCGCCTTGGGAAAAGCCTGCCATCACGGCGCAGGCCGACCAGTAATTGCGCAGGCCCTGCACGGGGCCGATCAGGGGGTTGCCATCGGGGGCAAAGGTAAAGGGGCCGTGGATCACCCGCTTAACCCCCGTGCGTTCCAGCACGGGAAAACGGCGATAGGCAAAGTTGACGCTGTCCTCGATCTTGTCGAATTGCTCGTTCAACAGCTCGTGGCCAAAGTCCCACGGAGTGCCGTCGACCGACCACGGCTCGCAGGGTTTTTCATAAAAGCCGATGCACAGGCCGCGCCCCTCTTGGCGCAGATAGGATTCGCCCCCTGGGTCCATCACATGCGGAAATTCGCGGCCCGTTTTTAGAATATCCATGATTTCGGGGATGTCGTCGGTAACAAGATACTGATGCGCCATCGGCAAAAGCGGCAGGTATACCCCCGCCATTGCGCCAATTTCCCGCGCCCAAAGCCCGCCCGCGTTCACCAAATGCTCGCAGGTTACCGTGCCCTTTTCGGTGACAACATCCCAGCCGCCATCGGCGCGCTGCGTTGTGGCCAGCACGCGGTTGTGCAGCACAATTTCCGCCCCCCCCATGCGCGCCGCCTTGGCATAGGCGTGCGTCGTTCCCGATGGATCAAGGTGGCCGTCCAGCGGGTCATAAAGGGCGCCAATAATCCCTTCGAGGTTGACCATGCCGTTTGTTAGTTTGTTAATCTCGTCATGGCCCAGAATTTCGGTGTCCAGCCCCATATAGCGGTGCTTGGCGCGTTCCGCCTTTAGCTGTTCAAACCGCGCCTCATTGTCGGCCAGCGTGATGCCGCCCACATGATGCAGCCCGCAGGACATGCCGGTGATCTCTTCCAATTCCTTATACAAACGAATGGTATAGCCCTGCAGCGCGGCCATGTTCGTGTCGCCATTCAGCGTGTGAAACCCCCCCGCCGCGTGCCAAGTGCTGCCCGAGGTCAGCTCCGACCGCTCGATCAACATCACATCCGACCAGCCAAGTTTGGTCAGGTGATACAGCACGCTGCACCCCACAACGCCGCCGCCGATCACCACCACACGGGCATGAGTTTTCATTATGGGACTCCTAAGCCAATTTTGGGCCAGAGTGCCGCCAGCGCGCGCGCGCAGCATGACTGCGGGCGACAAAATATGTCGCAAAGATGCATGGGGGCGGCGTAACAAAAAGGGCGCCCAAAGGCGCCCAAATCATTTGCGATGAAACCGCGGCTATTTCGGCCCGATCATCATCACCATCTGGCGGCCTTCCAGCTTTGGCATAGATTCAATTTTACCCGTTGTTTCCACGTCAGCTGCCACGCGGTTCAGCAATTCAAGGCCCAGCTCTTGGTGGGCCATTTCGCGCCCACGAAAGCGCAGGGTGATTTTCACCTTATCGCCTTCGCCAAGAAATTTCTGAACCGAGCGCATTTTGACATCGTAATCATGGGTATCTGTGCCGGGGCGGAACTTGATTTCCTTGATCTCGATGACTTTTTGCTTGCGCCTAGCCTCTGCCTCGCGCTTTTGCTGTTCAAATTTGAACTTGCCAAAGTCCATAATTTTGCAGACGGGCGGTTCTGCGTTGGGGCTGATTTCCACCAAATCCAAACCCGCATCTTCGGCCATTTGCATTGCAACGGCGGGGGTGACCAGACCGACGTTTTCGCCATCTGCGCCAATCAGGCGGATTTCAGGGTTGCGAATGCGGTCGTTGATACGCGGGCCAGTTTCACGTTGTGGCGGGGCGTTGTGCGGTCTGCGGGCTATGGTCGTGGTCCTTTGGCTGTTTACGATGCTGCGCAAGATAAGCGTCTTGCGGGGCGGCTTCAACTGCAAAAGGCATGTTTAGGGGGAATAACAGGGCGAAAGTAGACCAAATTGCGGGAACACTTTCCAAATCGTTAAGAATATGTCATAGCGCGCGTGGCCGAACCTCCCTCGGCGATAGGAGAGATGAATGAACAAGAACGTCCTTATTGGCGCCGCGCTGATTATCCTAGCTGGGCTTGGGTATTACCAGTTCAGCGTGAAGCCCGCACAAGAGGCTGCTGCCGCTGCTGCCGCTGCCGCAGAAGCCGAAGCAAAGGCTGCTGAAGAAGCGGCTGCAAAGGCTGCAGAAGAAGCCGCCGCTGCTGCGAAAAAGGCTGAAGAAGAGGCTGCTGCCGCTGCTGCCGCCTTGGAAGCTGTGAAAACCGAAGCGATGGCCGTGCTGACCGCGACCCCCTTCGATGCCGCCAAAGTCACCGCGCTGATCGACGGCGCACCTTTGGATGATGCAACCAAGACCACGCTGAAGGCAGGCGTAACCGCTGCCGCTGGCAACCCTGCACTGGTGCAAGGCGCAGTTGACGCTGTGAAAAAAGCGCTGGGCATGTAATCTGCCGCTTTGATGACTGCAAAAGGCCGCGCCGATCTGCGCGGCCTTTTTGTTTGCATCCTTGCTGTTTGGCCGTCAAACTGCGGCTGTAGAGAGCAACCGATGCGGGGAAGGCGTGGAAAAGCTGGTCACTTGGGGCTATATCGCGGTCGCGCTCGCCATCGCAGTGGGCGCAAACGCCATCAGCACGATCTGGGCCCAATCCAGCGAGAAATATTCGCTGTGGCTTGTGGCGCTGGTGCTGATTTCACCGCTTGTGTTTATCAGCTTTGGCCTTGTCACCGCGCGCACGGGGCTGCTGGTCAGTGCGGGCACGATTGATAGCCTGTTGACCCTGTCCACAATCATCGTGGCGCTGGTCGCTTTTCAGGAATGGCAAAGCCTAACACTGATCAAATCCGTAGGGATTGGCTGCACAGTGTTGGGCATCTTGCTGCTGCACTGGGAAGGTTAAATCCCGTCCCCGACGAATGCTTTTTCCACCACAAATTCTTTTGGGTCAGAATTGGCCCCCTCATTCAGGCCAAACCCTTCCAGCACGGCCTTCACATCGACGTTAAAGGCCAAACTGCCGCAGACCATCGCGCGGTCTTCAGCAGGGTTCATGTGCGGCAGGCCAAGGTCGGAAAATACTTTGCCCGATGTCATGTTATCGGTAATGCGGCCCATATGGGGAAAGGCCTCGCGCGTGGTGGTGGGGTAATAGTGCAGCTTGCCCGTTACCATCTCGCCAATCAGCGGATCATCTGCCAGCCCTTCAACCAACTGGCGGCCATATTCCAACTCGGCCACCTCGCGGCAGGTGTGCATCATGATGACGCTTTCGTATTTCTCATAGGTTTCAGGCTCGCGCAGAAGTGACGCAAAGGGGGCAAAGCCCGTGCCCGTAGCCAGCAGCCACAGCCGCTTGCCGGGTAGCAGCGCGTCATGCACCAGCGTTCCCACAGGTTTGGGGCGCAGGATAATCTCATCGCCCACTTTGATATGCTGCAGGCGGGATGTCAGCGGGCCATCGGGAACCTTGATCGAATAAAACTCTAACTCTTCGTCCCAAGCGGGGGATGCGATGGAATAGGCGCGCAAAAGCGGTTTGCCGTTGTCGCCCATCAGGCCAATCATCACAAACTCGCCTGACCGAAAGCGCAAGGATTTGGGGCGCGTGACGCGAAAGGAGAACAGACGATCCGTCCAATGCGTCACTTGGGTCACAATCTGCGCATCGGGCAGGTGGGCTTTTAGGGGGGCGTCTTGCATTGCGGCCTCGGTCATATCACATCTTTCGCATCTATAGCCGCTGGGGACGGGCAGGGGTAGGGGGCAAACTGGCGCAGGCCTATGCCTGCAACCGCGCTAGATAGTGGTTGTCCTGCCAATCGGCGCGGGCCAGCCATTGCTCTTGCGGTTGGCGGGCGGCGAGCTGATCGGGGATTTCAACCCCGTCAAAGCCCACCCGCCGCGCCATCGCGTATTGATCGGCAATCACAGGGCCCAGCGCGTAAAGCGCGCCTTTATAGCCCAGCGCGCGCAGGCGGCGGGCAATGGTAAAGGCGCGGCCATCGTTGAAGGCGGGAAAGGCCACGCGGATGGTGGTGATTTGCGCGAGGTACGGCAGCACCGCCTCGGGCGCATCGGTGTGGGCCAGATCAACTGCGCCTTTATGGATGGAAATCTCGGCCAACGGCACAGCGGCCAGATCGGGCGCTGGGCCAAAGCCCGTATCGGTGACAAGAACGCTCATGCTGCGCTGTCCTTTCTGGCGGTTTCCCCGCCGATGATGTGAATCCCACATTCTGACTTGGCCGATCCGCGCCAGCGGCCCGCGCGCGGGTCTTCGCCGGGGGCCACAGGCGTGGTGCAGGGTGCGCAGCCGATACTGGGGTAGCCCTTGGCGACCAGCGGGTGGCGCGGCAGGCGGTTGTTGACCATATATTCCTCGATATCCTCGCGGTCCCAATGCGCAAGGGGGTTCACCTTGATGCGCATATCGTTTTCAGATTCGAAAAATTCCACCGCCGCGCGGGTGCTGCCCTGAAAGCGTTTGCGCCCCGTGATCCAGCCGTCAAACGGCGCAAGCGCGTGTTCAAGGGGTTCCACCTTGCGCACATTGCAGCAAGCGTTGGTGTTGAACTGGTGCAAGGTGCCGTCAGGGTCTTCAAAATCCAAACGGCTTTTGGGCGCGCGGATGGTGCGCAGATCGCACAAGGCCAGCGTTTCGGCAAGCTGGCGCTGATACTCTAACGTTTCGGCAAACAGCATTTTGGTATCAACAAACAGCACTGGCGTTTGCGGCGCAATCACCGACACCAGATGCAGCAGCACCACCGATTCCGCGCCAAAGCTGGACACAAGCGCCACCTGCCCCAAATCGGCATCCTTCAGCGCATGTTCCAGCACCGCCGTCGCCCCGTGATGGCGATAGCGCGCGTTCAGGGCTGCCACGCGCCCCGCCACGTCGCGCCGTTTTGGGGCGGCGTCAAGCGGCATCAAGTGTATCTCCAGTGCCATAAAGCGCTGTTTTGAACGGCGCGGGCCCAAGGCGGCGGTAGGCGTTGATAAAACTTTCCCCCGCCTCCAGCCGCAATTCAAGATAGGCGCGCAGCAGGCGTTCAATGGCAGGGGTGACTTGGTCATAGGCAAAGCCTGGGCCGATTTTCTCGCCAATGGCGGCAAGTTCAGACCCATCCCCGCCAAGGGTGATCTGGTAATTTTCCACCCCCGCGCGATCAAGGCCGAGTATCCCGATATGCCCCACATGGTGGTGCCCGCAGGCATTGATGCAGCCACTGATTTTGATCTTGATCGGCCCGATATCGTGTTCAAGGTCTAGCGCCTTGAAATGCATAGCAAGTTCTTGGGCCACGGGGATCGACCGCGCAGTGGCAAGGCTGCAATAGTCCATACCGGGGCAGGCGATGATATCGGACAAAAGCCCGATATTGGCCGTGGCAAGCCCCGCCGATTTCAGCGCGGCATAGACAGCGGGCAGGTCGGATTTATGGACATGCGGCAAGATCACGTTCTGCTCGTGCGAAATGCGCAAATCGCTGTGCCCGTATTTCTCGGCCAAATCAGCCAAAACGCGCATTTGATCGCTCGTCGCATCGCCGGGCGTGTCGCCATGGGCTTTCAGCGACACTGTGACTATGGCGTAGCCACCAATGCGGTGCTGCGACAGGTTCGTATCGGCCCAAGCGCGAAACGCCCCGTCCGCCTGATAGGCGGCATCATAGGCGGCGGTATCGCCGTTCCGGAAGGCAGGCGGGGCGAAGGCCGCGCGTATATCGGCCAGCAGCGCCTGATCGGCGCCGCCAAACTGCGCGCGGGTCTCATTAAACCGCTCTTCCACCATACGGGTGATTTCGGCCGCGCCTGTTTCATGCACTGTGATCTTGATGCGCGCCTTATACTTGTTATCGCGCCGCCCAAGGATGTTGTAAACCGATAGCACAGCCTCGACATAAGGCAGCAAGTCGGCGATTGGCAAAAACTCTCGCACCACATGGCCCAGCATAGGCGTGCGGCCAAGGCCGCCGCCGACGATCACCTCGAACCCCGCCTCGCCCGCCGCGCTCTGCACCATACGCAGGCCGATGTCATGCGCGCGGGTGACGGCGCGGTCATGGGGCGACCCCGTGATCGCAATCTTGAACTTGCGCGGCAGGAATTGAAATTCGGGGTGATCCATCGACCATTGGCGCAAAAGCTCGGCATAGGGGCGGGGGTCTTCGATTTCATCCGCCGCAGCGCCTGCGAAATGGTCTGCGGTCACATTGCGCACGCAGTTGCCCGATGTTTGAATGGCGTGCATTTCCGCGTCGGCCAGCGCGCCCAAAATCGCGGGCACATCGGGCAATTTAGGCCAGTTAAACTGGATATTCTGGCGCGTGGTGAAATGGCCGTAACCCTTATCATAGGTGTCGGCGATCATGGCAAGTTGGCGCATTTGGCGCGGGGAAAGCGTGCCATAGGGAATGGCGACGCGCAGCATATAGGCGTGCAGTTGCAGATACAGCCCGTTCATCAGGCGCAGGGGGCGGAACTCTTCTTCCGTCAGGCTACCGTCCAGTCGGCGGGCGACTTGGCCCGAAAACTGCGCCACGCGCGTGCGCACGAAACCTTCGTCAAAATCGGAATAGCTATACATCACGCCACCTTTGCGGGGTTGGTCAGATCAACCTGTTTTCCATGCGCATAGTTCGAGGGGCCGCGCGTGCGGAACACCTCGCGGAAATGCACGGGTTCCGGGCCGTTTGGCCCCATTTTGGCATCGGCCAGATAGGCGCCCACCACAATCTGCGACAGTGCGGCAGCTTGGGCTAAGGCGGCGTTGGCGGCGTCCTCTGCTGCGAATAAATGCGCCGCGCTATGGGCGCGCGACCATGTGCCTGCGGCTGTCAAGTAAACCACATCGCCAAGGCGCAGATCATTGGCGGTGACGACTTTGGGGGTAAAGCTGCGGCTCATGCCTGTGCCTCGTGCAATTGGGGGATGATGTTTCGGGCGGCGCGCGGGGCGAGGCCCAGCAAAATAACGGCGGGGCCAGTCAGCGCGGTGGCGGCTGCCGCAAAACTGGCAAGTGTGCAGGCGATGATGTGCTGATCGGCGCGCGAGACGTTTTCCACCAGCGTCACGGGCGTATCGCCGGAAGCTCCGTGCATCATAAGGCGGCCTTGGATGAAACGGGCCGATTTCTTGCCCATGTAAATCGCAGCAACCTCGCCGCGCGTGGCAAGGCCGCGCCAATCTTGGTCGGCAAAGCCTGCCATGTCATGGCCCGTGACGATGCGCAGCGATTTGTTGCGCCCGCGCTGCGTGAGCGACTGGCCAATGGCTGCCGCGGCGACAGATGCCGCCGTCAGGCCAGGCTGGATGGTATAGGCAATGCCTGCGCCTTCCAGCGCGGAAATTTCCTCGTCCAGCCGTCCGAAAATTCCCGCATCCCCGCCCTTCAGCCGCACCACATGCGCGCCGCTTTGTGCATGGGCGACGATGGCGGCGTTGATATCGGATTGCGCGGTTTGCGGGCCGAACCCCTCTTTTCCGACATCTAGGCGGGTGACGTGGGCGGGGATCAAGGCCAACACTTCGGGGCCAACAAGGCGGTCGTAGATCACGATATCCGCGCACAAAAGCGCGTGATAAGCCCCCAAAGTCAGATGCTGCGCCGCACCTGGCCCGGCGCCAACAAAGGTCACAAAAGGCCCAGATACAGCGGGACGTGATGGGGCGGACAACATAGCAGCCTCGAAACAGATGAATTCATGCAGCAATATAGGATATTTTCCTGACATTTGGCCATATACCCTTGCAAAAAGGGAAGATTATTCCGATTGTGGTGCCAGTTGGAACGTGGTTCCAGATTTACCAAGGGGATGCGAATGGCTGCCCAATTAGACGAGCTTGATCGGAAAATCCTTGCGGTGCTGCAAGACGATGCCTCGCAGTCTTTGGATGAAATTGCCCGTGCGGTTGGGTCAAGCAAGACGCCCGTGTGGAACCGCATCAAGCGGATGCGCGAGACTGGGGTGATTTTGCGCCAGACAGCCCTTCTGGATGCCGAGGCGCTGGGGCTGGAGGCGTGCTTTTTTGTGCTGATCCGCACCTCCGAACATGAGGCCGATTGGCAAAACCGTTTCTTGCAGGTGCTGCGCGCGCGGCCAGAGGTTTTAGAGGCGCACCGATTGGCGGGGGATATCGATTATATCCTGAAAGTGCGTGTCAAAAATGCGCGGGCCTATGATGCCTTTTATCAGGCGCTGATTTCCGAAGTGCGGATTTTTAACGTGACCGCGCTGCTGAGCATGGAAGAGATCAAATCGACCACTGTGCTGCCCCTGTAAAGGTTGGGGGCTGTCTGCCCCCAAAGTCTGCGAGCAAACTCGCAGACCCCCCGAGGATATTTGTAGAGCAAGGAAGCAGGCAGACCTAGGCGCTGAGCATCAGCGATTTTAACCCGTGGAAATGGTAGACATCGGCATATTCGGGCTTTGCTGCAAGGCGCAGGTTCGGCAGGCGCTGGAACAAAATCGGCAGGGCGATTTGCAGTTCCAAACGCGCGAGCGGCGCGCCGACGCAGAAATGCAACCCCGCACCAAAGCTGGCATGCGGGTGCAGCACGCGGGCAGGGGAAAAGCTCGCGGGGTTTTCAAACACCTGCGGGTCGCGGTTGGCGGCGGCAAGCAGAAGGCCCACCTGATCGCCGCGTTTAAAGCTGTGGCCCATCACATCCACGTCTTCGTATATCCAGCGGGTGAACATGTGCAAGGCAGGATCATAGCGCAGGATTTCTTCGCTCAGAGCTTCGGGCGCGGCGATTGTAGCTTGCGCGTTGGTTTCCAGAATGGCCTTGACGCCATTGCCGATGGTGTGAACCGTCGCCTCGTGCCCTGCATTCAGCAGAAGGATGCAGGTGGCGATCAGCTCGTCCGTGGTCAGTTTCTCGCCCCCTTCTTCGGCGGCAATCAGATGGGTGATCAGATCATCGCGTGGATCGCCCCTGCGAGCATCGACATAGCCGCGCATAAAGGTTGAAAAATCGCGGGTGGCGGCAACGGCGGCATCCTCGATCTCGCGGGTGCGTTTGGCCATATACATGGACACCATCGCGTTCGACCAGCGCAGCAAATCGGGGGCCATATCTTCGGGCACGCCCAAAAGGCGGGCGATGATGATGACGGGCAGCTTTTGAGCAAAAAGGGGTAAAAGGTCAAATTCGCGCTTGGGCAGCGCGTCGATCAGGGCATGGGTCAGCTCGGAAATCTCGGGGGCAAGCGCGGCGATGCGGCGCGAGGTGAAAGCGCGCAGCACCAGCCCGCGCAGGCGGGTATGGGCGGGCGGTTCCAGCGACAGCATCGAGTGGTTTTCAAACTGGTAGAAAAGTTCAAGATGCGGCGGAATGGGCGGTGCAAATTCTGGCGGTGCCTCGCGGCCAAAGCGGCGGTCGCGGAAAATAGCGTTCACAGCGGCGGCATTGCCCGTGCAGGGCAAGTCATAGTCGGCCCAATGGAAAAAGGGGCCATGCGCGCGCGCTGTCTCGTAAAACGGATAGGGGTTTTGCACAAAGGCAGGGTCGGTGGGCGATTGGTGCAGGGTTTTCATGCGCGGGCCAGACGGGGAAGGGGAAGGATACCTTGGGCGATCAGCACGCCAAGGGCAACAAGGCAGGCCGCGGCGGCTTGGCCCCACAGCCATTGCCCTCCCAGCAGAAACAAAATCAACATCACATAAAACGGTGCGGCGTTGATATGCAATGACGACAGGCCAATGCCAAGGCGGCCAACAGAAAGGATCCAAAGCACTTGGGAAATGGCCATGCCGCCGATGGAATATATCGCAAGTGCGCCCCATTCTAGCCCACCCCACAGCGCCAAATTCGGCAGCGGCGTGCCCGAAAGGCTTGCCTCGGCCAATGCGACAGTGCTTGCCGCGATTGCGGCACCTGTCAGCGTGACTGCGGTGCGCCCAATCGGGCTGTGATGGGGAAAGGCGGTGACGGTCAGGCGCGAGCCGATAGTAAAGGCCACCACCGAGCCAAAGCACATCAGCGCGCCAAACCCTAAATTTAGCCCACCCGCATGCCAATCCAGCGCCGCCATGCCCCCAATCAGGGACAAAATCATCCCAAGGATCAGCGCGGCTGTCATCTTGCGCCCGTCAAACGCCACCTCGATTGCCATGCCGACCAGCGGCAGCGTGGCCGATATCACGGCGGCTGTGACCGCCCCACCAATGGCTTGGCCCACCACCAAGAACCACGCGCCAAGGCCAATCAGACTGCCAACGGCAATGCCCTTGAACCAACCCGCGTTGCGTAAAACGCCGCGTCCTTCCACCAAAGCCCAGAACGGAACCAGCGTCAGCGCGGTCAACCCCATGCGCAGGGCCGTCAGTTGTTCGGGCGGCAGCAAGGGAATCAGGTGATCGGCTGCAGGCAGTCCCGCAGCCCAAATCAGCATCGAGGCGCTGCACACCAGATTTGCGGCCAACAGCGAGGAGGGGGAAGCAGGGGTATTCATATTCAAAACTTAGCCTAAAGGCGCGCTGCGTGCCGCGCCATTTTGCGACATTATGCTGCCGTCAGCGCCGAAATAATTGCCCCAAAATCGGCGGCCTTTAGGCTGGCCCCGCCCACCAGCGCGCCGTCAACATCGGGCAGGGCGAAAATCTCGGCTGCATTGCTGGGCTTGACCGAGCCGCCATATAGCAGGCGCATCGCTGCGCCTTCGGCCCCAAAACGGGCGCGCAGATCGGCGCGCAGTTTGGTGTGCACTTCGGTGATCTGCGGCATGGTTGGCACCCTGCCCGTGCCAATGGCCCAGATAGGTTCGTAGGCGATGACAGTGTTTTGCGCCGTGGCGGTGGCTGGAACCGAGCCTGCAAGTTGGGCGGCAACCACGTCAAGGGTTTTGCCCGCCTCGCGCTGATCTAGGCTTTCGCCCAGACAAATCACTGCGATCAAATCTGCGGCATGCGCGGCGCTGGATTTCGCTGTCACAAGGCCATCGGTTTCGCCATAGGCGGCGCGGCGCTCGGAATGGCCCAAAATGACATAATCCGCCCCTGCCGAACGCAGCATCGGGGCGGCGATATCGCCCGTAAAGGCGCCAGATGCGTCCCGATGGCAATCTTGCCCGCCAAGGCGCAGCGGATGCGCGCCGCGCAGGCTGGCCATCTGGGCAAGCAATGTCGCAGGGGGGCAGATCAGCAGGTCTATCGCGGGGGCAGGATAGGCCGCCATCAGCGCCGACACTTCGGCAAGGCCCGCAGGCAGACCGTTCATCTTCCAATTTCCAGCGGCAAGTTTACGGCGCATGTTATTCCTCGGTTAACTTTCCCCTTTCTAGCAGGTAATTCGCGTGCTTAAACCCCTGTCTTTGGGGTGAATTTGGCAGAGGTCGACAAGGTTCCTAGAATTGACGCGATGGTATTGATCAATGTTGATAGCCTCGGACATTCGGCCGCGATGGACAGTGTGCGGCAGGCTGTGGGCGATGTTGGGTTTTTGACGCTGCACAATACCGCAATTTCGGCGCAGATGGTGGCGGACGCTTTGGCCGCACATCGGGCGTTTTTTGCGCTGCGCGCCGCTGAAAAAGCGCAGTTTGATATGGCGCGCACCAAGGCCAATCGCGGCTGGGGCGCGCCTGGCAGCGAGCAGGTCGACCCAGATGCCAACCCTGATTACAAACAGTTTTTTGACAGCGGTTTTGAACTGCCTGCCGATGACCCTTTGCGCGCGCTGAACCTTGCCACCTATGCGCCAAATCTATGGCCAAATCGACCGCAGAATTTCGCGCCTATTTTGCAGGCCTATTACACCAAAGCCTGCGCCTTTGCGCTGGATTTGCTGCGCGCTGTGGCTGTGGCCTGCGGTGAGGCTGGGAATTACTTTGACGACAAGTTCACCCGCCCGATGGCGTTGCTGCGCGGGAACTATTACCCTATGCGGCCCGATAGCGCAGGAGAGCGGGATTTTGGTATTGCCGCGTACACCGATTATGGCTGTCTTACCTTGCTGGCAACAGATGGCACGCCGGGCCTAGAGGTGCGCCAACGCGGTGGTGGCTGGGTGCCCGTGTCTGCGCCTGTTGGTGAAATGCTGGAAATGTGGACAGCCCGCCGCGTGATCGCAACCCCGCACCGTGAGGTGGGGACGCACCGCAAACGTCTATCCATTCCGCTGTTTTTCAACCCGAACCACGATGCCAATGTGGCCCCACTTGGCAGTGGGCGCGTCATTCTTGCGGGCGCGCATTTGCAAAAGCGCTTTGCCGAAACTTACGTGTATTTGCAAAAACAGCCCTAAAGGCGCGGCACGCCTGCGTGGCCGCCCGCGTCCGCTGCGGCGGCGATGCTGTCGTCAAACTTGATCGATTCGCCGCAACCGCAACTTTCAACGACATTGGGGTTTTTGAATTTGAACCCAGCGGAAAGGATGTCGATTTCATAGTCTATTTCTGTGCCGATCAGGAACATCTGCGCCATTGGGGCGATCAGCACTTTCGCGCCGTCTTGTTCGACCACCTCGTCATAGGCGCCCGCCTCGGCCACGTAATCCATCGTATATTCCATCCCCGCGCAGCCGCCTTTTTTCACGCCGATGCGCAGCCCTGCCGCATCTTTTTGCGCCATCAACTTGGCGATTTGCGCGGCGGCTGTTGGGGTTAGGGTAACGGCAGCTTTTCCAGGTAGGCCGAACATCGGGGCGATCCTTTGGGGTTGTGCGGCTAAGATAGGGATGTGGGAGGCATCCCGCAAGTTTTACATAAAGCCCAGTTCCAGCCGTGCCTCATCTGACATCATTTCCATCCCCCAAGGCGGATCAAATGTCATGCCGACATTCACATGCTTGACCCCTGCCAAAGGCTCGACCGCGTCTGCAACCCATCCGGGCATCTCGCCCGCAACAGGGCAACCAGGCGCAGTGAGGGTCATCATAATCTGAACCTCATTTTCCCCATTTATTTCAATGGTGTAGACAAGACCAAGGTCAAAGATATTGACGGGAATTTCAGGATCGAACACGGTGCGGCAGGCCTCGACCACCTGATCATATAGCGGGTGATCGGTGGTGGAAGGCTTGATCAGCGGGGCGCCTTCAACGGGCGCGGGCGTGCTGTCTGCGGCAATATTCATGGCAAAACCCTTTTGTTGAGTGATTATATAGGGTTTTATTTGCCCGCCGTCTAGACGGGCGAGTTGCGAGATTTCGCAAAGGCGATTTCCTGCAAATTTGGATGCCGCCTAAACTCTGCGCCTTAGAACGGGATTTCGTCATCCATATCGCTGCGCCCACCGCCGCCACCACCCATGCCGCCGCCAGAAGCTCCGCCGCCCATGCCGCCCGTCGATCCACCGCGGGCATATCCAGCGCCTGCATCGTCATATCCGCCGCGGTCTTCATAACCACCGCCCCCGCCCGCGCCGCCGCCCGAACCGCCGCCATCGCGCCCGCCCAGCAAGGTCAACTCGCCGCGATATTGTCGCAGCACAACTTCAGTTGAATAGCGGTCAGCGCCCGACTGATCTTGCCACTTGCGCGTCTCTAACTGGCCTTCAATGTAAACTGTCGAGCCTTTTTTCAAATACTGCTCGGCAATCTTGCCCAAAGCTTCGTTGAAAATGGCGACCGAATGCCATTCGGTGCGTTCTTTCCGCTCTCCCGTGGCCTTGTCGCGCCACGTTTCGGATGTGGCGATGCGAAGGTTCACCACCTTGCCGCCGTTTGGAAAACTGCGCACTTCGGGATCGCGGCCCAGATTGCCGACGATGATCACCTTATTGACGGACCCTGCCATGAGATTCTCCCTTTTACCGATCAATGTGCGCAGATTGCACAGGTTTGGTTAACAAACCGTTGCACAGCTATAGCCAGCTATAGCACGGGCGGCAACCTGTCTGGGGCCAACCGCGCCGCGCTTTTTGCGCAAATCTTTGCCCAAGTATCGCTAGATGTAGTGGAACCCCTAGAAATTCTAGCAAAATCACCTATAGTTTATCACAGCGCTGCCACGCTTGGGGGAAAAGTTGTCGCTTAGAAAAGTTAGCTTCGGTGCAATAGCCCTTTGCGTGGGGGTTAGTTTGCCCCTAGTTTCCTATGCCGAAGGGCTGACCCTAAGCGGGTCAAAACGCAACCGCGCTTCGATCCTAAAGTCGCAGATGGACATGTTGGATGGCCGCTTGGCCGAGCAATACGAAGGTTCAAAACGGCTGCGGCCCGATGCGCTGCTTGCCAAGGCCACCGATGGGGCCATGCCGATATTTCGCGGCAATTACAAAGGCGAATATCTTGAATCCGCGCGTGAAGCGGCGCGGGCGCATGATGTGCCAGAAGATTTATTCCTGCGCCTTGTCCAGCGCGAATCTGGATGGAATCCCAATGCGATATCGCACAAGGGCGCGACTGGTTTGGCGCAACTTATGCCCGATACGGCGGCGCTTTTGGGTGTGGATATTGGCGATCCGCACGAAAACCTGCGCGGTGGAGCGCGGTATTTGCGCATGATGTATGACAAATTTGGCAGTTGGCGGCTGGCGCTGGCGGCCTATAACGCAGGCCCAGGCGCGGTCGAAGCTGCGGGCGGTATTCCGCCCTATACCGAAACAGAAAACTACGTTCGCGCCATCATGGGCTAACCGACCCGCGTCTGGTTTGCGTATGGCGCGCGTATGGCATCCGTCCCGACATCGTCCCGACACCATGCGCGCGCTGCCTTAAACTTGATCAGGGCAAAGAGGGGGCTTAAATAGCCACCCTTTCGCCCAGTTCCACAACACGCTCGCGCGGCAGATAGTAGTAGTCAGACGGGTCTGCCGAAAATCGGCTGAGCAGCGCATAAATGCGGTTCAGCGCGCGATCAAGGCCAAAGTTCCCTGTCACGACAGGGCGCTTGCGGCCCAAAAAGAACGATGATCGCATCACGTCAAACTTCAACCCTTTGCGCCGGGCATGCACCATCGCGGTCGAAACGTTGGGCGTTTCCATAAAGCCAAAACGCAGGGTCAGGCGTGCAAACCGTGGCCCCAGCACCTCGTATGTGGCGCGTTCATCCTCGTTGGCGGTAGGGGTGCGCAGGGTGTCGATGGTCAGAAGGATGTTGTTTTCGTGCAAAACGCGGTTGTGTTTTAGGTTATGCAACAAGGCGGTTGGCACAACATCGGGGTCCGGCGATAGAAAAAACGCCGTGCCATCCACCACATGCACCGATGAATGGCCCATAGATTTGACAAAGCTTTCCAGCCCAACCTGTTGACGATGAATGCGGCCCATCACCTCTTGGGTGCCGCGCCACCATGCCCACATGATCGTGCCAAGGCTAGCGGCGACCAGCAACGGCACATAACCTCCGTCAGCCACTTTGATCAGGTTTGACACCAGAAACACCCCTTCAATCGCAAAAATAGGGCTGATGACCAGAACCGCCAAAGGCAGCGGCAAAATACGCGAGGTGAACAAATAAACAAAGGCGAGAATGGTGGTGATCACCATAGTGCCCGTGACCGCAATGCCGTAGGCCGAAGCGAGCGCAGAAGAGGTTTCAAACCGCACCACCAGCCACAAAACGCCAAGCAGCATCGCCCAATTCAACGTGCCGATGTAAATCTGGCCACTTTGATTGGCCGAAGTGTGTCGAATGGCAAGGCGCGGCAAAAGGCCCAGTTGAATAGCAGCGCGCCCCATCGAAAACGCGCCAGAAATCACCGCTTGGCTGGCGATCACCGTGGCTGCTGTGGCCAAAATCACCAAAGCGGGCAACAGTTGTGGCGGGCACATCGCAAAAAACACGTTTTCGGCCAGTTCTGGCTGCGCCAAAACCAGCGCGCCTTGTCCCAGATAATTCAGAACCAAAGACGGAAACACAAGAATGAACCACGCCAACATGATGGGTCTGCGGCCAAAATGGCCCAAATCGGCATAAAGCGCCTCTGCGCCCGTGACTGCCAGAAACACAGCGCCCAAGATCAGCAAGGCGATGTCTTTGTGGGCAAAAAGGAATTGAACGCCCCAAACTGGGTTGAATGCCGCCAAAACCGACGGTGTTGCCGCAATATTCCAAATGCCCAAGGCTGCCAGCGCCAAGAACCAAAGCGCAGTGATTGGGCCAAACAGCCCAGCAATCTTGCCCGTGCCGCTGCGCTGCACAGCGAACAGCACCAGCAAAATAGCGATGGTCGAGGGGGCGACCCATTCTTCCAAATTGGGCGCAACATAAACCGCGCCCTCTACCGCGGACAAAACCGAAATGGCGGGCGTGATAATCGCATCGCCAAAAAACAGCGCTGCGCCCAATATTGCCAAGGTCAGCATGGGAATTGAGCGCCGCCCCAGCGCCAAGCGCACCATCGTATACAGCGCAAGGATACCACCTTCGCCCCGGTTATCGACCCGCAGCAAAAACAGCACATATTTCGCTGTCACAATAAGAATAAGCGCCCAGATCAGCAGGGACAAAATACCCAAAACAGACGGCACATCAACGCTGCCGTGATCGGTGACAGCTTTCAGCGATTCGCGAAAAGCATAGATTGGGCTGGTGCCGATATCACCATAAACCACCCCAATCGCACCAATCGTCAGCGCCAACAGCGAGGCTTGAACCGGATGCGCTGTTGCATGATCGTCATCTTCCTCGCGCAGATATTCGGCGATATCTATATGCGCAGCGTCCAGCGGGGTTGCGGGGGCAGGGGTCATTCCTGCCGTTGCCAAAGGCTTGGCGTTTTTGGGATTTGGATTTTTGGACATATCGAGACGGCGCGCGCCATCGTGGCAGGTGCGTATGGCGAAAGATGCCAGACTTGCATCGCCGGGGCGGGGCGGCATTTGCTCCAATGGTTACCGCGCGGGGCGGCGATTCCTGTAATATACGCCCTAATCGCAGGCGCTGCAATGCAGCAAAAATGCCGTGTCCTTAGGCCATTTTTATCACAGGTTCCATCTGCGCCAAAGTGCCCGCATCCAAATGGCATTTGATTTGGTGGCCGTCGGCGAGGGTTTTCACCTCGGGCATCACAGTGTCGCACAAACCACCGCTCACTTGGGTTTTCCAGCGGCAGCGCGTTTGAAATGGGCAGCCGGGCGGCGGGTTGACGGCGGACGGAATATCGCCTTGCAGCACGATGCGTTTGCGCGTCACCTTCGGGTCTGCGATGGGCACGGCAGAGAGCAGCGCCTCGGTATAGGGGTGGTAGGGCGGTTGGAACACTTGATCGGTGGTGCCCGTTTCCACAACATGGCCCAGATACATCACCAAAACGCGGTCGGAGAGATAGCGCACGATGGAAAGATCATGGCTGATAAACAAAAGCGTGGTCTTATTCTCGCGCTGAATATCCATCAAAAGATCGGTCACGGCGGCCTGCACCGATACGTCCAGCGCAGAGACGGGCTCGTCTGCCACAACCACTTTGGCGCCCCCCGCAAAGGCGCGGGCGATGCCAACGCGTTGTTTTTGCCCGCCTGACAACTGCCGCGGCATTCGGGTGGCAAAGGCGCGGGGCAGTTTGACAAGATCAAGCAGTTCCAGCATCCGCGCGCTGCGCGCGGCATCGTCCGCGCCCACTTTGAACACTTCCAGCGCGCGGATAATCTGGCGGCCCACTGTCATCGACGGGTTCAGCGTGTCGAACGGGTTTTGAAACACCATTTGCACGGATGATACAGTATCTGTGTTGCGTTTTTGGATCGGGGTGGACTGGACGTTTTGGTCAAACAGCATGATGCTGCCACTGGTCGCCGTTTCCAGCCCCATGAGCACCTTGGCAAAGGTGGATTTGCCGCAGCCCGACTCGCCGACGATGGCCAAGGTTTCGCCCTCATGCGCCTCAAACGACAGGGTTTCATTGGCCTTGACCACCTTTTTCGCGCCGCCACCAAAGGCCCCGCCGCCTGTGGCATAGTATTTCTTCAAATCCTCCATTTTCAGCACAACAGGGCCGATGGGGGTTTTGGGTTTTTGGATGCGGGCAGCGGGGGGGGCGGCCCAGTCGATTTCCGCCCATTTCAGGCAGCGCGAGGCGTGACGATCACCGTTTGGCACGGGGGACATGGGGATGTCTGCGCCGTCGCAGCGCCCGCTTTGGAAATAGTCGCAGCGCGGGCCAAAGTTGCAGCCCTGAGGGCGTTCGTGCGGCAGGGGGAAGTTGCCGGGAATGGCGATCAGGGGCGAGGCGTTTTTGTCGGCGCTTGGCAGCGGGATCGAGCGGAACAGCGCCTGTGTGTAGGGATGGCGCATGGTGGAAAACACCTCGCGCACGTTTCCAGCCTCGACCGCCTCGCCCGAATACATCACGCAGAGGCGGTCGCAGACATCTAGGATCAGGCCAAGATTGTGGCTGATGAACAGCATGGAGGTGCCGTATTTTTCCCCCAAATCCTTGACCAAATCGACAATGCCCGCTTCGACCGTCACATCCAGCGCGGTTGTCGGCTCGTCCAGGATCAGAAGGGCAGGTTTGCTCATCAGCGCCATTGCAATGACGATGCGCTGCTGCTGGCCGCCCGACAATTGGTGCGGGTAAGCGTTAAGGATGCGGTCGGGGTCGGGCAGGCGCACATCGGCGACGATTTGGCGGGCGAGTGCCCAAGCCTCTGCTTTGCCCATGCCTTGGTGGATCATCGGCACCTCGGCCAGTTGCGCGCCGATGCGCATGGCGGGGTTGAGCGAGGCCATTGGTTCTTGGTAGATCATCGCCATTTCGCTGCCGCGCAGTTGGCGCAGTTCTTCTTGGGACATGTTCGTCAGATCGCGGCCCTTAAACTTAATCGACCCGCCCACGATGCGCCCGTTCTTGCCCAGATCGCGCATCACGGCCAGCGCCACAGTGGACTTGCCGCAGCCAGATTCGCCCACCAACCCCATCGATTCCCCCGCCATCACATCGCAGGAAAAATCCATCACCGCAGGGATTTCGCCCATGCGGGTGAAAAACGAAATCGACAGGTTTTCGATTTGCAAGATGGGTTTGGTGGCGTCCCAGTTATCGGTCATAACTTTCTCCTGCGGTGAATGTTGCGACAATAGCGGGGGCTAGCCCCCTAGCCGCTGAAGCACGCTTCAGCGGCATTACCCCCAGGATATTTGAGGAGCAAGGAAGCAGGCAGACGGCGTTGGGCAGGGTGGGGCGGGTTTGGGCGGGCATGGGCGCGGTCAATCTTTCAGGCTTTCTTCGCGCAATCCATCGGCCAGCAGGTTAAGGCCAAGGACAAGGCTCATCAGGGCGAGGGCGGGGACGAGGGCAGGGTGGACGAACAGCGTCAGCAGTTTGCGCCCGTCGTCGATGGTCGAGCCCCAGTCGGGGCTTTCGGGCGAGACGCCAAGGCCGAAAAAGCCAAGGGTTCCCAATAGGATGGTGGTATAGCCAATGCGCAGGCAGAAATCGACGATCAGCGGGCCGCGTGCGTTGGGCAGGATTTCCCACAGCATGATATACCACGCCCCCTCGCCCCGCGTTTGGCCTGCGGCGACGTAATCGCGCGATTTGAGATCCATCACAATGCCGCGCACGATGCGAAAGACTGTGGGGGCGTTGACAAACACGACAGAGACGAACACGTTCAGAAGGTTCGGCTCCATCGACCAAACACCCAAGGGATCGGCGTTAAAGGCAAGGCCCGCATAGGCCCAAAGCCCGACGACCAGCGTGATGCCGACGTAAAGGTTGCGTTTGGCGGGGTTGGTGTAAAACCGCGTTTGGAACAGAGTGACAAAGAACAAAATGGGGAACAGGAACAATGTGGCGGCGAGCGTTGTGGGAATGGCGGTTAGCCTGATTTCGGGCGTGACCAAAAGGTAGAACAGCAAGATGACGGGAAAGGCCAGCACAAGGTTGGCGATGAACGACAGGACGGTATCCAGCTTGCCGCCGTAATACCCTGCGGGCAGGCCAAGGGTGACGCCGACCATAAAGGCAAAGGCAGTGGCGGCGGGCGCGATGATAAGAACAGATCGCGCCCCCATCACCACGCGGGAAAATACATCACGGGCAAGGTGGTCTGCGCCAAATAGGAAATATTCATATCCACCCGCAGGATCGACCAAAGGCGTGCCGGGCGGCGGGTTTTTCACGCGGCCAAACTGCGCGATGGGGTCCATCGTGATGATGAAATCGGCGAAAATCGCGGTGTAAACCCAGAACAGCACAAGGCCAAGGCCGAACATGCCAACAGGGCTGTCCATCAGTTTGCCCAAAAGGCCAAGGTGGCGTTTGAAGGTGATGACCAGCGCGAAGGTCAGCGCAAGGGCGGCCCAGACGGGGGTGAATTGCCATGCGGCGCGGGCAAAGATTTGGCCCCATGTCAGCAGTTCGGTTTCCATATCCCGTGCCCCCTTTATGCCAGCCGAATGCGCGGATTGAGGAACACATAGCCGATATCGGAAATCAACTGCGTGACCAGCACGACAAACACCGCAACGACAGCGCAGCCGAGCAACAGATCAATGTCATTGTTGCCAGCGGCCTGCACCAGTGTCCAACCGAAGCCTTTGTAATTGAACAGGGTTTCGACAATGACCACGCCGTTCAAAAGCCAGGGGAATTGCAGCATGATCACGGTAAAGGGCGCAATCAGCGCGTTGCGCAGGGCGTGTTTCAGCACCACCGCGCGGAACGATGCGCCCTTGAGCCGCGCCGTGCGGATGTATTGGGCGGTCATCACCTCGGCCATCGAGGCGCGGGTCATGCGGGCGATATAGCCGATGCCATAGGTGGCGATTGTCATCACGGGCAGGGTGAAATTCCAAAAGGTGATGTCATCTTGCGCCGATGTCGCCGTGCCTAGAAACAGGGTTTTCCCCTCGATCCAGCCCCATTCGGCCAGAATGGGCGACAGGCCAGAGGTGGCAGAGGCGAAGATCGCAACCAGCACCACGCCAGAGACATATTCAGGTGTCGCGGTGGTGGCGATGGAAAAGAAAGAAAGCACGCGGTCGGTCTTCGACCCCTCGCGCATGCCAGACAGAATGCCAATCAGCAGCGAGGTGGGAACCATGACCAGCATCACAGTCATCATCAGATAGGCGGTTTGGCCCAGCTTTTCGGTGACACTGTCCCATACAGGCTTTTTGAACACGGTCGAGGTGCCCCAATTGCCCTGCAAAACGCCGCAATAGCGCGCGGATTGCACCTGATCTGCCACACAGCGCCCGCGCAGCACGCCTTTTTCATCGGTCAACGTCCAGCCCGGGGCGATCCCCAGCCACTGTGCATAGCGGGTAAACACGCTGCCGCCGTGGCCGTTTTGCACAATCCAATCTGCAACGGCCTGATCTGTCATCCGCACCGACCCTTCGGTGCGGGCCAGCTTTTCAAGGTTGGGGGGCAGGTTGGTCAGGTAGAACACCACAAAGGTCAGCGCCAGCGCTGTCAGCACCATAACGCCAAAGCGTTTGATCACGAAAAGCAGCATGCGTTCCCCCTGCGCCGCAACATTCTAAGGCTGCTGGCAAATTCGTATTTGGTATTTTGACAAGGCAGCGGGCGCAGATTGACTGCGCCCGCCAAAGTTTTGGCTATGCGCCGTTACGCAATCGACCACTTATAGTGGTGATGTTCGAACGAGGGGTGCATGTCGACATTCACGCCCTCTTTGGCGTGACGATACAGCGAGCGCCAGTAAGGCTGGATGATATAGCCTTCGTCTTGAAGGATTTTTTCCAGCGTTTCCATTTCGGCGCGGCGCGCATCTGCATCGGCCAGCGCCAAGGCGCGGGTCATCGCCGCGTCAAAGTCTGGGTTGGCCATGCCCGTCTCGTTCCACGAACCCGTGGAGGTATAGGCATAGGACATGTTCTGCACAGCCAGGGGGCGGTGGTTCCACGTGGTCGAGGAGAACGGGTATTTTTGCCAATCGTTCCAAAAGGTCGAGCCTGGCATTGCGGTGTGCTTGACCTTGGCGCCCGCAGCGGCCAGTTGGGCCACAACGTTTGCGGTGGTGTCAAATTCAAACCCACCATCGAGCGAGATGACTTCCATCTCGGTATCGGCAAGGCCCGCCGCGTCCAGTGCGGGCTTTAGACCCGCTGCGTTGACCGTTTGGGCAGGAAGTTGTGCGTATTCAGGATGCACGGGGCAGGCATGGTGGTTTTCTGCCGTTGTGCCAAGGCCTGCATAGCCCAGATCAAGCACTTGCTTGGGGTCAATCGCCAATTGGATCGCTTGGCGCACGGCCTTGTCCTTGTAAATCTCGGACGTGGCCGAGTTCATGCGGATCACGATGGTGGATGCTGTGACCGCTTCCAGTTTGTTCCAGCCAAGACCGTCCATTTGCGTGACGAAATCGGTGGTGGTTTCATAGCAGGTGTCAATCTCGTCGCTGCCAGCAAGGGCGACCATGGCCGACATGTCGGTGCCAAAGTCGATATAGTGGATTTCGTCCAGCGGCGCGGTGCCGCCCCACCATGTGTGACCTTCGGCGCGCACCAGAATGGCGCGTTGGCCAACCGACACTTCTTTTGGCACATAGGGGCCAGTTCCGACGGGGGTGGCCGAAGGGTCAGACCCATCGACATAGGAGGCGTGGACAACAGCCGCAGGATAGTCGGCCAAGTTGGCAACAACAGCCACATCGGACGCGGTCATGGTCAGCTTAACGGTGCTGTCATCCACTTTGGTGACGGCGCCATCGCGCAGTTTCTTGCCATCGGCATCCATCAGGCCAGGGAAGCGCGAGGCCATCGCGTTGCCTTCAACGCTTGCATCGCACCAGCGGCCAAAGTTGCGCACCACGTCATCGGCGGTGAACGCATCACCGTTGTTCCAAGTCACGCCTTGGCGCACTTTCAATGTGTATTCGGTTGCATCGGCATTTGCCTCCCACGACTCAAGCAGGCGGCCCTCAAAGCTGCCATCGGGGTTATACTGGATCAGGTATTCCAGCCAGCCGCGATAGACGTTGGCGATATGTGGCCAATCGGCGGTGCGCGGGTCTTTTTGCGCCTTAACTTCCATAGCGCAGCGCAGGATACCGCCAACCTTAGCGTCTTGCGCCATTGCGGGGGCGGCAAGGCCAATCAGGTTATAGGCGGCAACGGTGGACACGCCCAGCGCAGTCGCGCGGGACAAAAACTCGCGGCGGCTCAGTTTGCCAGCGCGCAGCTCTTCGGCATGCATCTGTGCTGCGGGATGGATGCCCGACAGCGAACGGAAAAGTTTCATGGTTCACTCCCTTTTGTCCTGCACCACAGCGGCATGCGGCGGTGCAATTTTTGGTGGCGCATTGGGTGCGCTTCACATGCCTATTCGGCACTATAAATAGGCTTTCGTCCATGCCTTTTTTCGCCGTGATAGGTGACAAATACGACATTTTGCCCAAGTTTACATCTGCGCCCGTCACTTTGCTGTGAGGGAGGCCAGATCACACGCCCAAAGCGGGTGCGTTTGCCCGCGACGCACGGCGTGCAATACGGTCTTTTGGGCGGTCTTTAGGCGGTTTTGCGAAAGGCGCTGGGCGAGACGCCCGTCTGATTCTGAAACGCCCGCGTGAAATACGCAGCGGAGGTGAACCCCAAGGCGGCGCTGATATGGCCAACAGGCAGTTTGGTTTCGCTGAGCATCTGGCGCGCCTCAAACAGGCGGCGATCTTGCAGAATTTCGATGGCCGAGCGCCCAGAGGCCGCCCGGCAGCAGCGCGTCAAATGCGTGGGGGTAACGCCCAATTCGGCAGCAATCTCGGCAACGCCCGCGCCCGAGCGAAAGCGCTTTTCCATCACATCGCTAAACCGCGCAACAAGGCGGTGCGCCGCATCGGGTTTTTGGGCGGAAACACCTGCGGCGGCGGCTTGACGTTCCAGCCATACCGACATCAACCCCGCATAATGCTGCGCCGCGCGCTGGGCGGCATCTGTGCCAGCGTCCAATTCGCGCGTGATCATTTCCAGCATCATCGTCATTTCTTGCTGGGCCACCACATCGCGCAACCGAATGTGCTGCGGCATCTGCGGCAAGTGCAGTTTGGTATCGCTGCCCAGAAACACCGCCGTGCCCAAAACCTGCGGCCCAACTTCAAAGCCATGCATACAGCCAGGCGGGATATAGACGATGGTGCCCGCAGAATAGCCGCGTGTCACACCCGCAACCGTGATGCGCCCCATGCCTTTGGTAAAGTTCAAAATGCAAGGTTCCGACAGGCTGCGCATCGCTTCCACGCGCCAGCGCCCGTTCGCGGCCAATCGGGGCAGGGGAATAAGTCTGATCAGCGCATCGGTCATGACAAAGCCTGAATAAGCAAAAAAATGGAAATATTCAAATTACGACTTTACATAACGAGTTGGTGCCAAGATTGCAGCAAAAATCTATGTCGGTTTTCATTAATCCGACAATTTCGGCCCAGATTCTTGTGGGGAAAGCTGTGGATAAGTTTTGCGTCAAAACGGGTGCAACTAAAGGCTGAGTGCCGCCCAATTCGACATCTTATTGCGAAACCACGTGCGCTGGCGTTTGGCATATTGCCGCGATGCCAAAATTGCTGCCTGTGTTGCCTCGTCTCGGGAAAGTGTTCCGCGCAAATGGGCGACCAGTTCGGGCGCGCCAATGGCTCTTGTCCAAGGCGGGGGCTGCGTGGGGCTGTGGTGGGGCCAATAGGGCAGGGCTGCGCGCACCTCGTCCAGCGCGCCCTCTGCCATCATCAGGGCAAAGCGTTGGGCGATGCGGGCATCAAGGCGGGCCGTGTCCATGTGCAAAACAACCGCTTGGCAGGTCTGCAGCGGCAGCAGGGCAGGCCCTGTGGCCGCTTGCCAATCTGCCAAACCGCGGCCCGTTGCGGCCAACACCTCCCATGCGCGCTGAATTCGGGCAGGGTTGTTGCTGTCGATCCGCGCGCGGGTGGCGGGGTCAAGTTCGTGCAGCAGCGCCGATGCGCCAGCCGTTGCCAGAATGTCATTGGCCTGCGCGCGGATGTGGGCCGGTATCGGCGGAATGTCGGCAAGACCCATCGTCAGCGCGGTAAAGTTCAGCCCCGTGCCGCCGACAATGACAACGGGGCGGCGCAGAAGGGGGGCAACCTCGCGCAGCCAATGGCCCGTGGAATAGGCGGCATCACGCCCGATGTGGCCAAACAGGGCGTGGGGCAGGGCGGCCTCGTCTGCGGCGCTGGGCCGCGCAGACAAAATGCGCCACTGGCCATAGACCTGCAACGCATCAGCGTTGACAATCAAACGGTTATCGCGCTGGGCAATTTGCATCGCCAGCGCCGATTTGCCGCTGGCCGTTGGCCCCGCAATCAGCACAGGCGCATCGCGCGAAATCTGGTTTATCTGCACGCGCGCCCCGCTTGCCCGTTGAACCTAGCGCGGTTTTGCGACATTTTGCGCGTCAGTCAACAGCGATTCCCTTTGCGGCGCGCTTTGCGCCCTTTTGTATAGGATATTCCATGCCCAGCGATGCCCCTTCGCCCGTTTATTCCCGTGTCATGCTGAAAATCTCGGGTGAGGCGTTGATGGGCGATCAGGGCTTTGGCCTGCATCCGCCCACGGTGCAGCGCATCGCTGCCGAGGTGAAATCGGTGCGCGATATGGGGGTTGAGGTTTGCATGGTCATCGGCGGCGGCAATATCTTTCGCGGGCTGGCTGGCAGCGCGCAAGGAATGGAACGCACGACCGCCGATTACATGGGGATGCTGGCCACGGTGATGAACGCGCTGGCCATGCAATCGGCATTGGAGCAGTTGGGCGTGTTCACCCGCGTGATTTCCGCCATTCCGATGGATCAGGTGTGCGAGCCTTATATCCGCCGCCGCGCCGTGCGCCATTTGGAGAAAAAGCGCGTGGTGATTTTTGCGGCAGGCACGGGCAACCCCTATTTCACCACCGATACGGCCGCCACGCTGCGGGCCAATGAAATGGCCTGCGAGGCGATTTTTAAGGGCACAAAGGTGGACGGGGTTTACGACAAAGACCCCAAAAAGCACGCAGATGCTAAACGCTATGATGTTGTGACCTATGACGAAGTGTTGCAGCAGCATCTGGGCGTGATGGACGCATCTGCCATTGCGCTTGCGCGCGATAATGACTTGCCGATCATCGTTTTCTCGCTGGACGAGCCGGGCGGCTTTAAGGGCATTTTGGCAGGGCGCGGCACCTATACGCGCGTTGTGGGTAAGATTTAACTATTCCGCTGCGCTGATCTGCTGCTATAGCAGGGCAAGTTTTGCATGTTGACGAACAAGAGGGCGATATGTCTGCCGAAGACCTTGAAATTGATCTGGATGCCATTCAGCGCCGCATGGATGGCGCGATGACTGCGCTGAAAACCGAATTTGCCAGCCTGCGCACGGGGCGCGCCTCGGCCAGTCTGGTGGATGCGATTTCGGTCGATGCCTATGGCCAGATGACCCCGATCAACCAGCTTGGCACCGTGAACGTGCCCGAACCCCGCATGGTGGTGATCAACGTTTGGGACAAGGGCATGATTGCCAAGGTCGAAAAGGCGATCCGCGAAAGTGGGATTGGCATTAACCCCGTATCGGATGGCCCGCTGATCCGCCTGCCCATTCCCGAACTGAACGAGGAACGCCGCAAGCAACTGTCCAAAGTTGCCGCAGGATACGCCGAAAACGCCAAGGTCGCCATTCGCAATGTGCGCCGCGACGGCATGGATCAGATCAAAAAGGCAAAATCGGCTGGCATGGGCGAAGATGACCAAAAGATGTGGTCGGACGAGGTGCAAGAGTTAACAGACAAGGCGATTGCGGCGGTGGACAAAGCGCTTGAGTCCAAACAAGCCGAGATTATGCAGGTTTAGACCCAGCGTTGGAGTAGTCGATTGCCCCTTGCCCCTGACCCTGCTGCACCGCCGCAGCCTGCCGCCCCGCAGCAGCAGGCGCTGCATGTGGCGATCATTATGGATGGCAATGGGCGCTGGGCCACGCAGCGCGGCTTTCCCCGCCTTGTCGGCCATCGCAAAGGGGCCGAGAGGGTGCGCGAAATTGTCACCGCTTGCCCCGATTTGGGCATCACACATCTGACGGTTTACGCCTTTTCTACAGAAAACTGGAAACGCTCGACGGCCGAGGTGCTGGGGCTGATGTCGATTTTCGCGCGCTATATCAGGTCAGAGGCAGATAAACTGGCCGAAGTTGGGGTGCGCCTGTCGTTCATTGGTGATCGCACGCGCCTAGAACCCAAGCTGCAAAAGCTGATGGCAGGGATCGAGGCGCGCACCGCCCATGGCCGCGCCTTGCATTTTGCTGTGGCGATCAACTATGGCGGGCGCGATGAAATCACCCGCGCTGTCCGCGCCATTGCGGCGGCGGGGATTGCCCCGCGCGACATCACCGAAGCGGCCATTGCCCAGCATCTGGACAGCGCCGATATGCCCGACCCCGATTTGGTGATCCGCACCAGTGGCGAGACGCGGACATCGAATTTTTTGCCGTGGCAGGCCGCCTATGCCGAATATGAATTCACCCCCACTTTGTGGCCCGATTTCACCAAGACGGAACTGGCCGAGATTTTGAATAAATTTGGCCAGCGCGAGCGGCGATTTGGCGGGGTGATTGCAAAATGACGGGGGCTGCACCCAATCGCTGGGCCGATTTGCGGCCGCGTGTTTTATCGGCCGCAGTCATGCTCGCGCTGGGCGCGGTTGAAGTCTATCTTGGCGGCTGGCCGTTTTTGCTGTTCATCATGGCGCTTGTCGGCGCGATGATTTGGGAACTGGCCCGCCTGTCACGGCCCAATGCGCCGCGTTTTGCACTTGGCCTTGCGGCACTGGCGGCAGCGCTGCTGTTTGCCGATGAAGGCTGGCCAAATTGGACGGGGTGGCTGCTGGCCCCGATTGTGCCGATTGTGTTCCTGCTGCCCTTGCCAAAACTGCTGCCGCCTCAGATGGCCAAGACCTGCGCCGTGGTGGCGCTGGCGATCATGGCGGCGGGGCATGGGCTGTTCGAATTGCGCCAAACCAGCGGCACGCTGGCGCTGCTATGGCTGCTGGGAGTGGTGATCACCTCGGATATTGCGGGGTATTTCGTGGGGCGCATTATGGGCGGGCCAAAGTTTTGGCCTGCGATCAGCCCCAAGAAAACATGGTCTGGAACGATTGCGGGTTGGATTGGGGCGGCGGCCTTGGGCGGGGCGTTTTACGCGCTGGGCCACGGCAGCGCGGCGCTGATCATCGCCTCGCCCATCGTCGCCTTTGCGGGGCAGATGGGCGATATTGCCGAAAGCTGGGTCAAGCGGCGCGCAGGGGTAAAAGACAGCTCGCAGTTGATCCCGGGCCATGGCGGGGTGATGGATCGGTTCGATGCGCTGGTGGGCGCGATGGTGGCAATCGCCGCGCTGCAATTTGCGGCGCCAGGCGTGTTTTCAGCGGCATTTGGGGGCTGAATGCGGCGGATTTCTATTTTTGGGGCCACAGGGTCTATCGGGCAATCGACCTATGATCTGATCGTGCGGGCAGGCGGGGCCGAAACCTTTCACACGGTGGCGCTGACGGGCGGGCGCAATGTGGCGCGGCTGGCGCAGATGGCGCGGACGCTGCGGGCCGAAGTGGCTGTAACAGCGCATGAGGAGTGTCTGTCTGATCTGCGCGACGCCTTGGCGGGCAGCGGCATTGCGACGGCTGCGGGGAGCGCTGCGATTGTCGATGCCGCGCGCCGCCCCGCCGATTGGACGATGAGCGCGATTGTCGGCAACGCAGGGCTAGCCCCCAGTTTCGCCGCATTGGACAACGGCGCAACTCTGGCGCTGGCCAATAAAGAAAGCCTTGTTTCCGCAGGTAAATTGCTGCTGGCACGGGCGCGGGCTTCGGGCGCTAGGATCCTTCCTGTCGATAGCGAACATTCGGCCATTTTTCAGGCGCTGACGGGCGAGGATCGCAGCGCCGTTGAACGGGTGATTATCACCGCATCGGGCGGCGCGCTGCGCGAATGGCCGCTGGAGAAACTGGCCAAGGCCACCGTGCGCGAGGCCTCGATGCACCCAAATTGGGATATGGGCCAGCGCATCACAATCGATAGCGCCTCGATGTTCAACAAAGCCATGGAAGTGATCGAGGCGCATGAGTTTTTCGCCCTGACCCCCGATCAGATCGAAGTGGTTATTCATCCGCAGTCTACTGTCCACGCGCTGGTCGGGTTTACCGATGGCGCTGTCATGGCGCATTTGGGCGCGCCCGATATGCGGCACGCCATTGGCTATGCTTTGAACTGGCCAGAGCGCAAGCCTTTGCCCGTGGCGCGGCTGGATTTGGCAAGCTTAGGCAGCCTGACCTTTGCCGCGCCCGACCTTGTCCGCTTTCCCGCGCTGCGCCTGTGCCGCGAGGTGATGGCGACAGGCGGGGCAGCAGGGGCAATTTTCACCGCCGCCAAAGAAACCGCGCTGGATGCGTTTATCGCAGGGCAAATTGGGTTTATGGATATGGCGGGCGTGGTCGAAAGCGCGCTTTCCCGCCTGCCTGCAGAAATTGCGGTTTCAGATGCACCAACAGACCTTGAGCAAGTGCTGCATATAGACCATCTAACACGGGTGCGCGCCGCGCAAGCCGCCGCTGACATTGAAAAAGGGACATTCTCGTGATCGCTTCGTTCGTATCAAGTTTCGGTAGCCTGTTGTGGACGGTTGCATCCTTTGTCCTGGCTTTGGGCATCATTGTTGCGGTGCATGAATATGGCCATTACATCGTGGGCCGCTGGACGGGGATCAAGGCAGAGGTGTTTTCGCTGGGCTTTGGCCCCGTGCTGGCCAAGCGCACTGACAAAAGGGGCACTGTTTGGCAGTTGGCGGCTGTTCCTTTGGGCGGGTTTGTGCGTTTTAGGGGCGACCGTGATGCGGCCTCGGCGCGGGCGGGCGATGTCGGCGGGCTGACGCTGGCCGAGCAGCGCGAGACGATGGCGGGCGCGCCGCTGTGGGCGCGGGCCTTGACCGTGGCGGCAGGCCCTGCGTTCAATTTCGTGCTGGCTTTTGTGATATTTTCGGGCGTCATCCTTGCGTCGGGCCTGACGAGCGAACGCCCCGTGGTGGGCGCTTTGCATCCGATGCCTTATGCCCAGGATTTGGCCGCAGGCGATGTGATTTTGGCGGTGGATGGCGTACAAACCCCTGATACGGCTGCGTTTTTCAAAGCGGCGGGTGAAATTGCGCCCAAGCAGATTGTCACCTATTCCGTCGATCGCGCGGGCCAAACCCTGGACGTGACAGCGCCGCATCCCTTTCCGGCTCGTGTTGCCGTGGTGCATCCAAAAAACGCCGCTATGGCGGCTGGGATGCGCGCGGGGGATGTGATTTTAACTGCAAATGGGCAAAGCATCACCGCCTTTTCGCAGCTTCCGTCCTTGGTCGAGGCATCGGGCGGCGCTGCGGTGGATTTGACCGTCTGGCGCGAAGGGCAGGGCGAGATTGCCCTTTCTATCACCCCCAATCGGCGTGATTTGCCAACCGCTGACGGTGGGTTTGAAACGCGCTGGCTGATCGGGCTGTCGTCGGATTTGCTGTTTGAACCGCAGCGGCGCAGTGCTGGGCTGCTTGAGGCGGCAGAGCTGGCCGCCCAGCAGGTTTACAGCGTGGGCGCCAGCACGTTTTCGGGCCTGCTGCACATGGTGCGCGGCGATATCAGCACCTGCAATCTGTCTGGCCCCGTTGGCCTTGCGGGAACGATGGGCGATGCGGCGCGGGGCGGGCTGGAAAGCTTTGTCTCGATGCTGGCAGTGGTCTCGCTGGGCGTGGGCATTTTGAACCTGTTTCCCGTGCCCGTGCTGGACGGCGGGCATTTGGTTTTCTTTGCCTACGAGGCAATCACACGGCGCAAGCCGAACCCAGCGGTATTGAACGCGGCCGTGATGATCGGCCTGTTCTTGGTGCTGGCGCTGACCTTTTTCGCGTTGGGCAATGATTTAACCTGCGCCTAGCCACGCGCCATAGGCCTCGTGCGGCCAAAACGGCCGGACATTTGCGGCATTGCCGCAACGCCCCTGCTTGAAATTGCCATAGCTCTTTGACAAAGCTGCGGCTCGGGTCTAGTTATCCACAGAATGCTACACAAAGGCGCCTTCACCATGACAAAACCTTTCTCGCTTGCCCCTTATTCGGTGCAGCTTTTGGCCCGCATGGCGCTGGTGATGATTTTGGGGCTGATGATCTGGATGCCCGCCACGCAGGCGGCAGCGCAGGATTATGCCTTTAGCCGCGTGGTCGTGCAGGGCAATAACAGCGTCGATGCGGCATCTATTTTGAAATTCGCGCAGATCGAAAAGGGCGCGGCTATGACGGCGGCGCAGTTGAACGATGCGCTGCAACGCGTCAACGATTCGGGCCTGTTTGAAAAGGTCGAGTTTGTGCCAAAGGGCAAAGTTCTGACCATCAAAGTGCTGGAACTGCCCGTGATCAGCGTTTTGGATTTTCAGGGCAACAAGCGGTTGAAAGACGAAGAGTTGTCAAAGGCGATCACCTCGCAAGCGCGCCGTGTGTTTTCCGCCGCAACGGCCGAGGCAGATGCAGCCGCCATCGCCGAACTTTACCGCGCCCGCGGGCGGCTTGCGGCCACTGTCGAGCCGAAGATCATTCCGCGCAGCGCAGGGCGCGTCGATTTGGTGTTTGAAATCACCGAAGGCCAAGTTGTTGAAAACGAAAGCATTTCCTTTGTCGGCAACCGCGCCTTTTCAGACCGTCGGCTGCGCCAAGTGTTGCAAACCAAACAGGCTGGTTTTTTCCGCCAGTTGATCCGCCGCGATACGTTTGATGAGGGCCGCCTCGAAGTTGACAAGCAAATGCTGCGCGATTTTTACCTGTCGCGCGGCTATGCCGATGTCGAAGTTGTGGACGCAAGCGCTGATCTTTCGCGCGAGCGGGACGCCTCGTTCATCGCCTTTACTCTGCGCGAGGGGCCGCGCTACAGCATGGGCGATGTTGCGCTGGTGTCTGAAATCGCCGACCTGGATACGGCGGAATTCGCGGACGCGATGCGCATTGCTTCGGGGGATATATATTCGCCGCTGCTGGTGGAAACCAATATCGCCCGCCTTGAAGCTGTGGCTTTGCGCCAAGGTTTGAATTTTGTGCAGGTCGAGCCGCGCCTAACGCGCAACCCCGAAACCCAAACGCTGGATTTGGATCTGGTGCTAAAGCGCGGCGAGCGGGTTTTTGTGGAACGCATTGATATTGAAGGCAATACCACAACGCTGGACGAGGTGGTGCGCCGCCAATTCCGCACAGCCGAAGGCGATGCGTTTAACCCGCGCGAAGTGCGCCAAGCCGCAGAACGCATCCGCGCCTTGGGGTTTTTCACCACGGCATCCGTGGATGCGGCCCCCGGGTCTAACCCCGAACAGGTGGTTGTGAACGTTGACGTTGAAGAAACGCCGACAGGGTCGGTGTCGTTCGGTCTGACCTATGGCACGAACAATGGTGGCGGTATTTTGCTGGGCTACAGCGAAACCAACTTTTTGGGCCGCGGCCAATCGCTGAACCTGAACGTGACCTCGTCGCGCGATACGCAAGAATATACCTTTGGCTTTGCCGAACCCGCCTTGATGGGCCGTGATCTAAAGTTCAAGTTGAATGGCAATTTGCGCAAAACCAGCAAGGCCAGCGCGAAATATGACACCGAAGTTGCCGCGATCAGCCCAGCCATCGAATTTCCGATTGGCACATTGGCGCGGCTGGAACTGCGCTATCGCGGCGCGCGCGAATCTGTGGTGAATTCGGGCTCGACCTCGAGCGTTATCGTCGCCGAAGCGGCGCGCGGGCAAGAGGCGACCTCGGCCTTGGGCTATACGTTTAATTTCGATACCCGCGTCAACGGGCTAACCCGAATGCGGGTGTGCTGTTGCGCTTTGGCCAAGATTTTGCAGGGCTGGGCGGCGCGGTGAAATACATCTCGACCAAGGCGCTGGCGGTGGCAGAAGCCAAGGTTTTGAACGAAGAAGTCACCTTGCGCGCCATTGCCGAAGGCGGCGTTGTGACGGCGTTGGACGGCTATCAAACCCGCGTGACCGACCGCTTTTTTGGCGCAGGCGTGATCCGCGGCTTTCAGCGCAACGGAATTGGCCCGCGCGAAGCTGGCGATGCTTTGGGCGGCAATATGTTCGCCTCCTTGCGCTTTGAAGCCGAGTTTCCGCTAGGTATTCCCGAAGAATACGGCATTTCAGGCGGTGCCTTTTTGGACATGGGTTCGGTCTGGGGGCTGAACAATGTCGGCACGGCGCAGGGGGTTGATTCGGCCCTGCGTTCGGCAGGTGGTCTGTCGATTTTGTGGGCGACACCGATTGGGCCTTTGCGGATGAACTTCTCGCGCCCGATCAAAATGGAAAGCTATGATATCAGCCAAAATTTTGAACTGACACTGTCGACGAAATTCTGATGCGGGGCCGCGTTTTGCGCCTGTTGCAAGTTGTGGGGCCGCTTGCATTGGTCTGCGCGCCAGTCCTTGCCGCAAAGGCGCAGGACGTGGCGGCTGAAACGGCAGTTCAACCCCCACAAGCCGCGCCGATTTTATTGATTGACCAAGAGCAGTTGTTCCAGCGCAGCCTATATGGCCAAAGCCTGCGCAAGCAGCTGGGTGAGAAAACCCTCGCTGCCGAGGCAGAAAGCCGCCGCATCGATGCCGAACTGGAACAAGAAGAGCGCGACCTAACGGACAAACGCGCGGCCATGACCCCCGAAGACTTTGCACCGCTGGCTGCCGCCTTTGACAAGAAGGTGCAAGGCCTGCGCGCCGAACGCGATGCTGCGGCCGAATCTTTGCGCCGCCAAGAGGCCGAAGGCCGCCGCGCCTTTTTCGCCGCCGCCGCCCAGGTGATCGGCGATTACATGGTCGAACGCGGCGCGGTTGCGGTGATGGACAAAAGCGCGATCATCGTATCCTTGGTAAATTTGGACGTAACGGGCGAGGTGGTCAGCCGCATTGATGCCGTTCTGGGCGATGGCAGCGATGCGGCAACCCAAACCCCCTAGCGCGCGACCTTGCCAGAGGCGATTTTCATTGTTAGGCATCGCAAAACGGCCTTGGCGCGCCAAGTGCCCTGCGGCCAATCGGAGAAAATATGTCTGACCAAACCACCGCCCCGCTAAGTGCCGATTTGGCCCTGATCAAACGCATCATTCCGCACCGCTATCCGTTTTTGCTGGTGGATAAGGTGCGCGACATTATCGTCAACGAAAGCTGCGTTGGCATCAAGAACGTCACTTTTAACGAGCCGCAATTTCAGGGGCATTTTCCTGATATGCCCATCTTTCCTGGTGTGATGATCATCGAAGCTATGGCGCAAACCTCGGGGATTCTGGTGGGTCTGTCGATGGATTTGGTCGACAAAAACGCCAATGTGTTTTTCATGGGTGTGGACGGCGTGAAGTTTCGGCGCAAAGTTGTGCCGGGTGATGTGCTGGAATTGCACGTGCGCGCGCTGCGCGGCGGTGGCCGCGTGTGGAAGTTTGAAGGCCGCGCGATGGTGGAGGGCGAACTTGCCTGCGAGGCCGAATTTATGGCCATGTTCGATGTGCCCAAAGCATGACCATTGCGCCTGATGCCAAGATTCACCCCTCGGCGGTGATCGAGGCGGGGGCCGTCATTGGCCCGCGCTGTGTGGTTGGCCCGTTTTCTATGATCGGCCCCGAAGTGCGCCTTGGTGCGGGTGTGGTGGTGAAATCGCATGGTGTTGTCACAGGCTGGACGGATGTGGGCGATGACACAGTGATTTACCCCTTTGCTTGCGTGGGTGAAATTCCACAAGATCTGAAGTTTAAGGGCGAAAGGACGCGCCTGATTGTCGGCGCGCGCTGCCGCATCCGCGAAGGCGCAACGCTGAACACGGGCACGATGGGCGGCGGCGGCATCACCCGCGTGGGCGATGATTGCCTGATCATGACGGGCGCGCATGTGGGCCATGATGCGCAGCTTGGAAACCGTATCGTGCTGGCGAACCAAGTGGCAATTGCGGGGCATTGCATCATTGGCGACGATGTGGTGATCGGCGGCTTATCTGGCATTCACCAATTCGTGCGCATTGGCCACGGCGCGATGATTGGCGCGCTGACAATGGTGACAAATGATGTGATCCCCTATGGTCTGGTGCAAGGGCCGCGCGGGGATTTGGACGGGCTGAATTTGGTGGGGCTGAAACGGCGCGGATTGGACCGCGCCGAGATTTCCGCCCTGCGCGCGGCCTATGCGGCGCTGAAATCGGGCGAGGGCAGTTTTGTTGAACGCGCCCGCGCTTTGGCGGATGGCGCGCCCTCGGCGCAGGTGCGCGAGGTGGTGGAGTTTATCCTTGCGCAATCCGACCGATCCTTCCTTGCGCCGAAATGAATAGGCTTGCGGTGATAGCTGGGCAGGGGGCGCTGCCGGGCGCGATCGTGGCCGCGTTGCCAGATCACCCGCTGATCTGTGCCTTGGATGGGTTCGCGCCCGCTGGGCTGGCGGTTGATCTGACCTTTCGGCTGGAACGTCTGGCGCTGTTGCTGCGTGAATTGGAAAATCGTGGCATCACCGATGTCATCTTTGCCGGGGCCGTGCGCCGCCCGCGCCTTGACCCCAGCCTGTTTGACCCCGTCACGGCGCAGATGGTGCCAAGGCTGCTGGCGGCGATGGGGCAGGGCGACGATGGGGCGCTGCGGGCGGTGATTGGAATTTTCGAAGAGGCAGGTTTTGCCGTCCAAGGCGTGGGAGATATTGCGCCCGCGCTGATCCCGCCTGCGGGTGTTTATGCGGGCGCGCTGAGCGCCGATATGGAAGGCGACGCTGCCCGCGCCGAGGCGATTGCCCTAGCCTTGGGCGCGGTAGATGTGGGGCAGGGCTGCGTTGTTGCGGGCGGTATCTGCCTTGGGGTCGAGGTGATTTCTGGCACCGATGCCATGCTTGCGGGGCTGTCCGCGCTTGGCGATCTGCGCCCCAGCGCGCCGCGCGGTCTGTTCTATAAATCGGCCAAGCCACATCAAGACCGCCGCATCGATCTGCCCACCTTGGGCCCTGCTACGGTGGCCCATGCCGCAGCGGCGGGCCTTGGCGCGATTGTGTGGCGCGCGGGCGATGTCATTTGCCTTGATCTGGCTTTGATGCAACAGGCGGCCAATGACGCAGGCCTAACCCTATGGGCGCGCTAAGGTTTTTTCTTGTCGCGGGCGAGCCTTCGGGCGACCGTCTGGGTGCGGCCTTGATGGGCGCGCTGCGCGTGATCCAGCCTGACGTGCAATTTGCAGGCGTGGGCGGGCCGCTAATGCAGGCCGAGGGGCTGGAAAGCCTGTTCCCGATGGAAGAGTTGTCGGTGATGGGCATCATCGAGGTTTTGCCAAAATATCGCGCGCTGATGCGCCGTATCGGGCAGACGGCGCAGGCGGCGCTGGCGTTTGCCCCAAGCGCGCTGATCACCATTGATAGCCCCGATTTTTGCCTGCGCGTGGCGGGGATCGCAAAGGCGGCGCGGCCAGACCTGCGCACAATCCATTATGTCGCCCCGTCCGTTTGGGCGTGGCGGCCAAAGCGGGCGGCGAAAATGGCGCGGGTGATTGACCATGTTCTGGCCCTGCTGCCGTTTGAGCCGCCCTTGATGCAAGCCGCTGGGATGACCTGCGATTTCGTGGGGCATCCTGTGGTGTCAGAACCCGTGGCAAGCCCCACTGAGGCCGCAGCCTTTGCCGGTGATGGCCCGTTAATCTTGTGCCTGCCTGGATCACGCCGCGGCGAAGTTACGCGCCTTGCGCCTATCTTCGGTGCGGTTTTGGGGCGGGTGAAAGCTGTTTATCCGAACGCCCGCGTCGCCTTGCCCACAGTGCGCGGTGTGGCGGATGTGGTGGGCGCGTTGACGCAGCATTGGCCTATCGCGCCGCAGATCATCACCGATGCCGCCGCCAAACGCAGCGCCTTTGCGAGTGCCGATGTGGCGCTGGCGGCATCGGGGACGGTGTCGCTGGAACTGGCCGCCAATGGCTGCCCGATGGTGATAGCCTATGACATGAACCGCCTGACGCTGTGGTCGATGCGGCGCGCGGCACTTGTGGATACGGTGACGCTTGTGAACTTGGTGTCGGATACGCGCGCTGTGCCCGAATTTATTGGTGCAGATTGCACGCCCGACCATATCGCCCCTGCGCTGCTGAGCCTGTTGAATGATTCTGGGGCACAGGCACAGGCACAGGCGCAGGCGCAGGCGATGGATGTGACGATGCAGCGCCTTGGGCGCGGTGGGACGCCGCCTGCGATGCGGGCCGCGCAATCGGTGCTGGCGGCGCTTGACGCGCCTGCGCCCATTGCCTAAACACATCCCACGGGGCCTGCGCCCGCCCCGCGAGTCTTTGGCCCAAGTGTCGCATCCCCACAGATTTCAGGAGATGCCCCTTGCCCCAACCCAATCATATCACCCCCGCGCAACTGATGCGGCTGATCGGCACGCCCGACGCGCCGACCATTTTTGACGTGCGTGTGGCGGATGATATCGCAGCAGATCCGCGCGCCGTTCCAACCGCCATTTTGCGCCCGCATGATCAGTTTGACCGCGCTTTGGTGGGTGTCACCCGCGCGGTGATCGTATGTCACAAGGGGCGCAAACTGTCGGAAGGGGTGGCTGCCATTTTGCGCGCGCAGGGCATCGCTGCCGAAGTGTTGGAAGGCGGGCATGTGGCGTGGGCGGCGGCGGGCCTGCCGCTGGTGCCGATGCCAACCTTGGCGCAATCGTCGCTGTGGGTAACGCGCCAGCGGCCAAAGATAGACCGTATTGCCTGCCCTTGGCTGATCCGCCGCTTTGTCAACCCCAGCGCGCAGGTCTTATTCGTGGCCCCTGCCGAAGTGGCAGATGTTGCGGCGAAATTTGGCGCAACGCCGTTTGACATCGACGGGGTGGCGTTCAGTCACGAAGGCGATTTGTGCAGCTTTGACATCATGCTGCGCGAATTTGGCCTGCAAACGCCGGCGCTGTTGCGTCTGGCGGGCGTGGTGCGCGCCGCAGACACCAACCGCCACGATCTATCCCCGCAAGCGGCGGGGTTGCTGGCGGTTTCGGTGGGCCTGTCGCGGCAATACCGCGATGATTTGGCCCAATTGCAGGCGGGTATGGTGGTGTATGATGCGCTGTATCGTTGGGCGCGCGACGGATTTGACGAAACCCATGACTGGACACCGACCAATGATCTTGCGTGAATTGATCCAAACCTTTGGCCGTATCGGTTTGGTATCCTTTGGCGGGCCAGCCGCCCAAATCGCGCTGATGCACCGTGAAGTGGTCGAGGCGCGCAAATGGGTGTCTGAACAAGATTACCTGTCTGCCCTGTCGTTTTGCATGTTGCTGCCCGGGCCAGAGGCGATGCAACTGGCCACATGGATCGGGTGGCGGCGGGCAGGGGTGCTGGGCGGCCTGATCTCGGGCGGGTTATTCGTGCTGCCGGGCGCAATTTTGGTGCTGGCTCTGGCGATGATCTACGCTGCCTTTGGCAATTTGCCCCTTGTCGCGGCGGTGTTCGGCGGGGTGCAAGCGGCTGTGTTGGCCGTGGTGGTCGAGGCGCTGCTGCGACTGTCCAAACGCGCGCTAAAAGGGCGGGCGCATTGGGGCATTGCGGCCGCCGCCTTTGCGGCGCTTTACCTCTTTGCGTTGCCTTTCCCTGTGGTGATTATTGCAGCGGCTCTGCTGGGCCTTATGGTGCTGCGCCAGCCTGCAGCGCCGCAGACCGCGCCCCACGCCTTGCCCATCGCGCAAAGCCTGACAGCGGCAGTGATCTGGGGGGCGGTCTGGCTGATCCCCCTTGCGGGGATCGCGGCCTTTGCCCCCGCCATTCTTGCCGATATCGCGCTGTTCTTTTCCAAACTGGCGCTGCTGACCTTTGGCGGGGCCTATGCCGTGCTGTCGTGGATGGCCTCGGAAGTGGTGGTCACGCGCGGCTGGCTGAGCGCGCCGCAAATGCTGGACGCCCTCGCTTTGGCCGAAACCACGCCCGGCCCTTTGATTTTGGTGACGGAATTTGTCGCCTATGTCGCCGCCCATAAACAAGGCGGCATTGGCATGGGGGTTGCGGCGGCGGCCATCACCCTGTGGATGACCTTTGCCCCCTGTTTTCTGTGGATTTTTGCGGGCGCGCCATGGATTGCGCATATGCAATCTGCCCCGCGTGCCACGGCGGCGCTGGCGGGGATTATGGCGGCTGTTGTGGGGGTGATTGCGCATCTGTCGCTGTGGTTTGGGCTGCACGTTTTATTTGGGCAGACGTTTACCGTGCAGATTGGCCCGCTGCAGCCTCTGCTGCCAGACCTTTCGACGCTGCGGGTGCTGCTTTTGGCGATTGCGCTGCTGGCGGGGGTGCTTTTGCTGCGCCGTCATTGGCCGCTGCCACTGGTTTTGCTGCTTTGTGCAGCAATCTCTGCGGTTGCAGCGGCTTTCTAGGTCGCACCCTCTTTTCAACCGCGCCAAATCCCTTAAGGTAGGGCAAAAGGGTTGGGGGCAGCATGGCAAAGACGATTGATTACGGCAACCTGATGCACCGCGCCATGCGGGGGCTTATCCAATCGGTATTGACCGATGTGGCCAAGAACGGCCTGCCGGGCGATCACCATTTTTTCATCACGTTCGACACGGGCATCGCGGGCGTTCAAATGGCCAAATGGCTGCATGACCGCTATCCTGATGAGATGACACTGGTGTTGCAGCATTGGTTTGAAGATTTGGTTGTGACAGAGGCTGGATTTTCGGTGACGCTGAACTTTGGCAACAATCCCGAAAACATCGCCGTTCCCTTTGACGCGGTCCGCACTTTTGTTGACCCTTCGGTCGAGTTTGGCCTGCGGTTTGAAACCCATCCCAGCGAGGATGAGGACGAGGGCGATACACCCGATGACGACCCGACCCCGCCAAGAGGCGAGGCGGAAATTGTGCGGTTGGATAAGTTTCGCAAGTAGGCGCTGCGTTTATACCACTGCGGCGGGCGTTTGCAGCACTGAACACTGCCCTGCTTGGTAAAGGAAAAACCATGGCCCAAGACTTGCTTTTGTTTGCGCGGCAATTCATCGCCTCGCCATTTCGTGTGGCGGCGGTGTCGCCCTCTTCTCGGTTTTTGGCAAAGGCGATGGCGGCGGGTCTGGGCCCGCAGACGGGCCAAGTGGTGGAATTTGGGCCAGGCACGGGGCAACTGACGCGCGGTATTTTGGGGGCAGGGGTTGCGCCACAAAACCTGACGCTGTTCGAACTTACGCCCGAGTTTTGCACGCTGCTGCGCCAGCGCTTTGCGGGCGCAACTGTGCATCTTGCGGGTGCGCAAGAGGCGGGCCTATTTATGGCGGCCGGCAGTGTTGGGGCGGTTGTGTCGGGCCTGCCGCTGCTGTCCATGCCCGCCCCCGTTGTCGAAGCGATTTTGACGGCCGCCTTTAAGGTGCTGCGCGCGGGCGGCGAGATGCGCCAGTTCACCTATGGGCCAAAACCCCCCGTCCCGCCGCAGATTTTGGAAAGGCTGGGGCTGGTGGCCATTCAGGGCCGCAAAGTTTGGGCCAACGTGCCCCCAGCGCGGGTTTATATCCTGAAGCGGGCCGCAGATATTTAGCCGAAATCTGCATTGGTATGCCGATGTATACCGTTGAGTTTTCTGCGCCTTTGGGGTAAGGCAGCCCCAGCAATAGGAGGCTTGCCCATGACTGCATACCGCACTGAAACCGACAGCTTTGGCCCGCTGGACGTTCCCGCCGATAAATACTGGGGCGCGCAGACCCAGCGCAGCATCATCAACTTTCCCATCGGCTGGGAACGCCAGCCCGTGGCAATCATCCGCGCGTTGGGCGTGATCAAAAAGGCCTGCGCGCAGGTGAACATTGTGCAGGGCGATATTGACACAGACTTGGGCGAGGTGATTGCCAAGGCCGCGCAAGAGGTGATCGACGGCAAGTTTGACGATAACTTTCCGCTGGTGGTCTGGCAAACGGGATCGGGCACGCAAAGCAATATGAACGCGAATGAGGTTATTTCCAACCGCGCAATTGAAATGCTGGGCGGGGTGATGGGCAGCAAAAAGCCTGTGCATCCCAATGATCATGTGAATATGGGGCAATCGTCCAACGATACCTTCCCCACGGCGATGCATGTGGCGATTGGGATGATGGCGCGCGATGTGCTGATCCCGGGGCTGGAAAAACTGCATGGTGCCTTGGCGGCTAAGGCGCTGGAATTCAAAGATATCATCAAAATCGGCCGCACCCATACACAAGATGCTACGCCCTTGACGCTGGGCCAAGAATTTGGCGGCTATGCCCATCAGGTTGCCATGGGCATCATGCGGGTGAAGAAAATCCTGCCCGAAATTTACGAATTGGCCCAAGGCGGCACGGCGGTGGGCACGGGGCTGAATACGCGCGTCGGCTGGGATGCACGCGTGGCGGCCGAAATTGCGGCGATCACGGGTCTGCCCTTTGTGACCGCCCCCAATAAATTCGAGGCGCTGGCCGCGCATGACGCGATGGTGATGTTTTCGGGGGCGCTGAAAACCGTGGCCGCAAGCCTGTTCAAAATCGCCAATGACATGCGGCTGCTGGGATCTGGCCCCCGCTCTGGCCTTGGCGAATTGATCCTGCCCGAAAATGAACCAGGCAGCTCGATCATGCCGGGCAAAGTGAACCCGACGCAAGCCGAGGCGCTGACGATGGTCTGCGCGCATGTGATGGGCAATGATGCGGCGGTGGGATTTGCGGGCAGTCAGGGCCACTTTGAGCTGAACGTCTACAACCCCATGATGGCCTATAACGTCTTGCAATCTATGCAGCTTTTGGGTGATGCGGCGGCGTCTTTCACCGATAATATGGTGGTGGGCACGCAGGCGAATGTGGCGCGGATTGACAAGCTGATGAAGGAAAGTCTGATGCTGGTCACAGCTTTGGCCCCGACCATCGGCTATGATGCGGCAACCAAAGTCGCCAAAACCGCGCATAAAAACGGCACGACATTGCGCGAAGAGGCGATTGCCCTTGGCTATGTCGATGGCGAGACCTTTGACCGCGTGGTGCGGCCCGAAGACATGATCGGGCCAAAGGGCTGATTTGGGGGGGCTGATGGCGGATATCATCAACCTGCGTAGCGCGAAAAAGGCGGCGGCCCGCGGCCGCGCGCGCGCGCAGGGTGATGCCAACGCCGCGAAGTTTGGTCGCACCAAATCCGAGAAAAATGTCACCCGCGCGCAGGCGGAAAAGGCGAAAGCCAAGTTGGACGCGCATCTGCGCGAGGGGCGATGAGCGGCCCGCAAAAACACTCGCTGACCTTGCGCGGTCATCGCACTTCGGTGACATTAGAGCCCGAGTTTTGGGCGGCTTTCCAAGCCCTTGCGGCAAAGCGCGGCCTGTCGGTCAATGCGCTTGCCGCCCAGCTTGACGAGATGCGCGGCGAGGTGGGACTTGCCTCGCATATCCGCGTCGAGATTTTGCGCGATGCCAACGAGGGGACGAGATGACGAAAACACTGTTGCTGGTTGCGATGCGCGAAGAACTGGCCACCCCGCCCAGTGGCATGATCCTTGTGCATACGGGCGTAGGCAAGATCAATGCGGCGTGGCACACCGCACAGGCGATTGCGGCGCATCAGCCTGATTTGGTTATCAATTTCGGCACGGCGGGGGCTGTGACCAAGGGGCTACACGGCCTTGTCGAGGTGGGCACTGCTGTGCAGCGCGACATGGATGTGCGCGCGCTGGGGGTGCCTTTGGGGGCAACACCTTTCGAGGATGACAGCAGCGAAATCCGCTTTTCCCCCGCCCCGCTGATCTGCGGGACGGGCGATAGTTTTGCCGCCAGCGCGCCCGAATTGCCCTGCGATGTGGTGGATATGGAACTTTATGCCATTGCCAAAATCTGCCATGCCGAAAACCTGCCACTGCGCGCGTTCAAATTTATCTCTGATAATGCCAACGCTGCCGCCCCATCCGATTGGCGCGCAGCCCTTGCCCGCGCCGAAGCCGCCTTTTTCGCGCGTTTGGCGCAAGGGGTGTAGGGCGCACTCCCCCCTTTCGGGCGATCAATACAGGCCAAGCTGCCGTAAATTAGTGCCAGATTCTGTTGCCAGGCTCTGCAGCCGCTTTCTTTGCCAGAGCCAGGCCAACTTTGGGGAATTAGTGCCAGATTCTGTTGCCAGGCTCTGGCGGGCCCCGCCTTACGCGGCTAAGCGCAAGGACTTAGTTTCGGCGACCTAAACTGCTTACGCAGCCAAAGCCATTGCCGGAGCACGGTTGTCATTTGCAACTGTACGTTTTGCACCGATAACGGTGGTGGCTCACCGAGCGAAAGCTGGCCCCTTTAGACGTTCGTCGATCCTATTTCGACCCCACACGCCCCAAATGAAAGGGAAGTTTGGTGGAGTCGCCGGGTACCGCCCCCGGGTCCGAGCCGCGTATTACGGGTGCGTTTATCGCCATAGTTCAGGTTACCCCGAACAGGCTAAACATAGGGCGGCAGACGCGGGCTGGCAAGCGGGCAGACAAAAGAAAACGCGCCCAAAGTTTCCCTTGGGCGCGCGGTTTGTGCGTGCAACCCCTTAAAAGCCAGATTTGATCAGTTCAAATTCGGCCGTCAGCTTTTCACGGAAGGCAGGATCCAGCGGAACCTGCGCCAGCATCGTCCCCTCGACGGGGTCGACATCGCCTGCTTTCAACTCTTCGTTGGTGATTTCTTTCATGGCCGCATCATTGGCATGGGCATAGCCGAAATTGGCCAACAGCCCTTTGGCGCTGCCGTGATCCAGCCAAGCATTGATGAAATCATAGGCCTTATCTTCCGATCCGGGCGCGTCTTTGAAATTGACATAACCACAGAACCAATTCGTTGCGCCTTCTGCAGGTTGGCGGTTGAACGCCACTGGCACGCCTTCATTGCGCATGGCCGCAACACCGTCATTCCACGACCAAGACACAACCACTTCGCCGGTTTTCATCAACTGGGCGTTTTCAGCGGGGTCTGCCCAATAGGTGCGCACATTGGCATGGGCTTGGCGCAGCCACGCGGCGGCGGCGGCGAACTGTTCATCGGTGACGGCGGTCCAGTCGGTCACACCCGTTGCCAAAAACGCCAAAGCCCATGCGTCATCGACCGTGTCGGGCAACGCGGTGCGGCCCGCAAAGGCAGGGTCGATGAACACATTCAGCGAGGCCACCTGTTCGGGCGTCACCTCATCTGTGTTATAGGCAATGGCGGTATAGGCGTAATCGGTGGGAATGAACCAAACGCCCGTGTCATCTTTGTAGATCGGGCTTTCCAAAAAGCGCGGCGCGATGTTGGCAAATTCGGGAATACGGCTGACATCCCAAGGCTCGATCAGGCCTTTGTCGCGGTATTTCGAAATCATCTGGCTGCAAGGATGCGCCACATCGGCCTTAAAGCCCGTGGATACTTTGGTGAAAGCTTCGTCATCGTCGCCGTAAAAGGCATAGGTCGGCATTTGGCCGTGTTTGGCGACATAGCCCTCGATCAACGCTTGGTTTTCAAAACCCGCCCAGTCAAATACGACCAAGTCTGGGTCGGCGGCATATGCTGCGCTGGTCAGCGCCAAGGTCATGGCCGAAGTCGCAGCAAAGAGATTTTTCTTCATTATGGGCTCCACTGTCAGAAAGGTGATGCGCAGGATGTAGGGCAGCGCGGACTATCTCGCAAGACTGCGGCAAGAATTGCCATCCCGCCGTGCAGTTGCAAGGGGTAATCGCGGCGAATTGCCCAAAATTTCGGCAATTGCAGCGATAGGCGATTGCAGAGCGCGGGCGCGGCTGGTTCCATGGCGCAAGCGGGAATCAGGGGGCGGACATGCGGGATTTGGATTTGGGATTTGTGCGGGCGCAGTTTTCGGCCTTTGATGGGGGCAGCACAAAGGATTTTGCGTTTTTCGAAAATGCGGGTGGGTCTTACCCTGCGCGGGCGGTGACGGACCGTTTGCACCGCTTTTACACAACGCGCAAAGTGCAGCCCTATGCGGCCTATCCTGCATCTAAGGCGGGCGGGGAAGAAATGGACGAGGCGCGCGCGCGCCTTGCGGGCCTGATGAATATGGCGCCAGAAGAGCTGTCTTTTGGCCCATCGACCAGCGCGAACACCTATGTTTTGGCCAATGCCGTGCGGATTTGGCTGCGCGGCAAAAATGCGGCGATAGTGGTGACAAATCAGGATCACGAAGCCAATTCTGGCGCGTGGCGCAGGTTGGCGGACGAAGGCGTCGAAGTGCGCGAATGGCAGATTGACGCGCAGACGGGGCGGCTGGAATTGGCCGATCTGAAGGCGCTGCTGGGCGATGGGCGGGTAAAGCTGGTGGCCTTTCCGCATTGCAGCAATGTGGTGGCCGAGATCAATGACGTGACGGAAATCGCCGCGCTGGCGCGCACGCACGGGGCGCGATCGGTGGTTGACGGCGTGGCCTTTGCCCCGCATGGCCTGCCCGATTTTGCGGCGCTGGGGGCGGATGTTTACCTGTTTTCGGCCTATAAAACCTATGGGCCGCATCAGGGGATTATGTTGACGCGGGCCGATTTCGCAACAGAACTGCCCGCGCAGGGACATTTTTTCAACGCCGATACGCTGTATAAACGCCTTACCCCTGCAGGGCCTGATCACGCCCAAGTTGCCGCTTGCGCTGGGATGGCTGATTACATCGACGCGCTGCATGACCACCATTTTGGCCCCAATCCCGATGCAGCGGCGCGGGGACGGGCGGTGCATGGGCTGATGCGGCGCGCAGAGGTGCACATGATGGAACCGCTGCTGGACTATTTGGCCGCGCGCAATGATCTGCGCCTGATCGGGCCGCGCCGTGCGCGCGATCGCGCGCCGACTTTGGCAGTGGACTTGCACCGTGCGGCGGCGCCAGTGGCGGCAGCGCTGGCCGATCACGGCATTGCCGCATCGGGGGGTGATTTTTACGCCGTGCGCCCGATTGCTGCATTAGGTATTGACCGCGCACAGGGTGTCTTGCGCCTGTCTGCGGTGCATTACACCAGCGACGAGGATATCGCCCGCGCGATTGCCGCGCTTGATGCTGTGCTGGCATGATTTAACACGCCGCAGAGATTGGACTTTGGGTGATCCAAGACCACCTTTCCATCGTAAACCTTTGTAAAGGTAAGGATGGAATGACGCACGCACCGCTGATTATTTGGTTTCGCCGCGATTTGCGCCTCGATGACCACCCTATGCTACAGGCGGCACTGGCCACGGGCCGCCCGCTGATTCCTGTGTTCATACTTGACCCTGAAACCGAAAGCTTGGGGGCGGCGGCGCGTTGGCGCCTGGGCCAAGGGGTGGCGCGCTTTGCCAAAACGCTTCAGATGATGGGCAGCCAGTTGATCCTGCGGCGCGGGGCGGCGGGGGCGGCGCTGGACGCGATCATTGCCGAAACGGGCGCGGCGGGGGTGATGTGGCAGCGCATGTATGATCCTGCCAGCACCGCGCGGGATGCGGCGATTAAGGCCAGTTTGCGCGCGCGCGGTCTGGTTGCAGACAGCCATCACGGCGCGCTATTGATCGAACCTTGGCAGGTGGAAACGGGGCAGGGCGGGCCCTATCGGGTTTATTCCCCCTTTTGGCGGGCGGTTGCGGGGCGGGAATTCGGCGCACCAAGACCTGCGCCCAAATCCTTGCCAGCGCCCAGCGACTGGCCGCAAAGTGACACTCTTGAAAGCTGGCGGATGGGCGATGATATGCGGCGCGGGGCTGACGTGGTTTTGGGCCACGCCCATATTGGCGAGGCGGCAGCGCTGGCGCGGCTGGATCACTTTGTCGGGCAGAAAATCGACGCCTATAAAGAGGCGCGCGATTTTGTCGGGACAGATGCCAATTCTGGCCTGTCGGAAAACTTGGCTTGGGGCGAAATTGGCCCGCGCCGCATTTGGCACGCCGCCGAAGCCCCCCTGCAGCAGGGCGCGCGCGGGGCCGAGCATTTTCGCAAAGAATTGGTTTGGCGCGAATTTGCCTATCACCTGATGCACCATTTCCCGCATATCCTAAACCGCAATTGGCGCGAGGAGTGGGACAGTTTTCCGTGGCAGGGCGATAGCCCAGCCGCCGAGGCATGGCGGCGCGGCATGACGGGCGAGCCGTTTGTGGATGCCGCAATGCGCGAGGTTTATGTAACGGGGCGCATGCACAACCGCGCGCGGATGATTGTGGCCAGCTATTTGACCAAACATCTTATGATTGATTGGCGGGTGGGCGCAGATTGGTTTGGCCAAGTGTTGACCGATTTTGACCCCGCCAGCAACGCGATGGGCTGGCAATGGGTCGCAGGGTCTGGCCCCGATGCCGCCCCCTATTTTCGCGTGTTCAACCCCGCAGGGCAGGCCGAAAAGTTTGACGCAGACGGCGCTTATCGCGCGAGATGGATTGCAGAAGGCCAAGCAAACCCGCCCGCCACAGCGCTGCAATTCTTTGACGCCGTGCCGCGCGCATGGGGACTTGCGCCGCGCCAACGCTACCCCGCGCCAATTGTCGATTTGGCAGCAGGGCGCGCGCGCGCTTTGGCGGCATATTCCGCAAGAGGCGGTGAAAAAACGATCCAAATGACGCAAGGAATGGCTTGAGCACCTGCTTGGTTCCTGCAAGAGATACAAAAAACCCGTGGGGGGGATATGACAATACTGACGACCACGCAGGGACAAAAAGACCTGCCGCGCTATTTTCACGCAGCCTATGCTGTGGCCAAACGGCTGCACCGTGGGCGGCTGGATTTCGTTCTGCCTGACGGGCGCCGTTTTCGCATCGAAGGGCGCGAGGCAGGGCCCGCCGCCGAGATTGCGATCCATGACACCGATATTTTTGCGCGGCTGATCCGCGAGGGCGATCTGGGTTTTTCCGAAGCCTATCTCGAGGGCGGTTGGACAACCCCCGATTTGCAGGCCTTCATGGATTTGATCAATACGGGCAATGATGCGGTTTATGACGGTTTTCCAGCATTGGGCCTGATCCGCGCCTATGAACGCTTTCGGTTCTGGATGCAGTCCAATACCAAGAAAGGCGCGCGCAAGAACATCGCCTATCACTATGATTTGGGGAATGATTTTTACAAATTATGGCTGGATGACAGCATGACCTACTCCTCTGCCCTGTTCAAAACGGGGCAAGAAAGCCTAGAGGCCGCGCAAGAGGCGAAATACGCCTCGATGGTGGATCAGATGGGGGCAAAAGCGGGCGATCATGTGCTGGAAATTGGCTGCGGCTGGGGCGGATTTGCCGAATATGCCGCAGGCAAGCGCGGGTTGAAGGTAACGGCGCTGACCATTTCCAAGGCGCAGCACGACTATGCGGTGGCGCGGATCAAGGCGGCAGGGCTAGAAGACAGCGTTCAGATCAAACTGCAAGATTACCGCGACGAGCGGGGCAGTTATGACGGTATTGCCAGCATTGAAATGTTCGAAGCCGTGGGCGAGCGGTATTGGCCCACCTATTTCAACGCGCTGCGCGAGCGTTTGAAACCCGGCGCATCGGCGACGCTGCAAATCATCACCGTGCAAAACGAACGCTTTGAAGCCTATCGAAAAGCTGTTGATTTCATTCAGAAATACATCTTTCCTGGCGGCATGTTACCCTCCCCCGCCGTGCTGCGTGCGCAGGTTGACAACGCGGGGCTGCGCTTTGCCCATTCGGTCGAATTTGGCCGCAGCTATAGCCAAACCTTGCGCCGCTGGCATGAAAGCTTTACCGCCGCGTGGCCGCAGGTGGCGCAGATGGGCTTTGACGAGCGGTTTCGGCGGATGTGGGACTATTATCTGACATCTTGCGCTGGGGCGTTTGAGGGCGGCACATGCGATGTCACGCAAATTACGGTGACGCGGCCGTAGATGGCGAAGGTTTCCTCATTGTCGCGGATGGGCGCTTTGGCTGACGACCGCGTTGGCCTTGCCGTGGCGGGCCGCGAGGAAGCCATGGCGTTTTTGGTCGAGGCGCTGGGTTTGGCGGGGGATGCGGGGGAAGTCGACCTGCCGCAAAGCACTGAAAACGTTGCGCTTTGCCTTGATATTCTGGCCCTGCGCGGCCATGTTTCGGCGCAGGCGATCCATGCGCGGCTGCCGCAAATGGCGATGCGGGCGGCGGCGCGGGTGCGCGCATCTTTGCCCGCCCCAGCCACGCTGCGCCGCGCCGCGCAGGCGGGCGATGTTGTGGTCGATGAAACCCAGCGCCCCTATACCGCCTTTTTCGCGGTTGAGGAAATCTTGCTGCGGCACCGCAAATTTGATGCCAGCCTGTCGCCCGTACTGCGTCGCGCGGCCTTTGTGTCGGGCGACGCGGTGACCGTTTTGCCCTTTGATCCTGTGCGGGGCCGTGTTTTGCTGGTCGAGCAGTTTCGCGCAGGCCCGCTGGCGCGCGGCGATGCCAACCCTTGGCAGCTAGAGGCGATTGCAGGGCGGATTGACGCGGGCGAGACGCCCGAAGCCGCCGCGCGGCGCGAGGCGCAGGAAGAGGCGGGCCTTACTCTTGGCGCGCTGATCCCCGTTGCCAGTTACTACCCCAGCCCCGGTATTGTGGCGGAATATCTTTATTCCTATGTGGCGATCTGCGACCTGCCAGACAGCGCGGCTGGGATTTATGGTGTTGCAGACGAGGCCGAAGATATTCGCAGCCATATCATCGCTTTTGACGATTTGATGGCGCTAGTGTCCAGTGGTGAGGTGGGCAATGCACCGCTGATCTTAACGGCGCTGTGGCTGGCGCAGCGCCGCGCCAGCCTGACGCCGCCCATGATGCCGCAGGGTTAAAGCGCCAGTTTAACCCAAGCTGCGTTGCGCGCCGATGACCGCACGCAGGCATCGACAAAAGCCACGCCTTCCAGCCCCTCGCGCAGGCTGGGAAAGGTAACAGCGCTGTCCAGCGCCGCCCCATCGCGCCGCGCGATGATGGCGCGGGCGGCCTCGGCGTAGATGTTGGCGAAGCCTTCAAGGTATCCTTCGGGGTGGCCCGATGGGATGCGGGTCACGCGGGCGGCGGCGTCCCCCGTGCCAGCGCCCCCGCGCGACAGACGGTAAGGCGGCGCGCCCAGCGGGGTGACGTTCAGATAGTTGGGGTTTTCCTGTTCCCATGCGATGCCCGCTTTGGTGCCAAACACCCGCAGTTTCAGCCCGTTTTCCAAACCAGCGGCCACTTGGCTGCACCACAGCATCCCCCGCGCGCCCGATGTATAGCGCAGCAAAACATGGGCGTTATCATCGACGCGGCGGCCCGCCACAAAGGATTGCAAATCAGCCGACAGGCTATCCAGCGTCAGGCCCGTGACGAAATTCGCCAAGTTAAAGGCATGGGTGCCAATATCGCCCGTAGCCCCGCCTGCGCCAGAGCGCGCGGGATCGGTGCGCCAATCGGCCTGCTTTTGGCCTGTCTGTTCGACGGGTTCGGCCAGCCAATCTTGGGCATATTCCACCTGCACAAGGCGAATATCACCCAGCGCGCCACTATCGACCAAATCCTTGGCCTGCCGTATCATCGGATAGCCCGTGTAGTTATGCGTCAGGGCAAAGACCACGCCCGAGGCTTCGGCCGCCTTGGCCAGTTTCTTCGCCTCGGCCAGATTATGCGTCAGGGGTTTGTCGCAAATCACATGGATGCCGCGTTTGAGAAACTGCATGGCCACGGGCGCATGCATGTGGTTGGGGGTGACAATCGCCACAGCCTCGATCCCATCGCGGCGGCGCGCCTCGCGGGCGGCCATATCGGCGAAACTGGCATAGCTGCGCGCAACCCCAAGATCGGCGGCAGAGGCGGCGGCGCGGTCAGCATCGGATGAAAAGCATCCCGCAACCAGTTCGTATTGATCGTCCAGCCGCGCCGCGATGCGGTGAACCGCGCCAATGAACGCGCCGCGCCCGCCCCCCACCATGCCCAAACGAATGCGCGGTGCCCGCGCCACATGTGCTGCTGTAATGGCCATCTATCCCTCCAACCCAAGCATTTTACGGTTTGCGGCGCGGTCTGTGCCCGCATCGGCGAAATCATCAAAGGCCTTTTCGGTGACGCGGATGATGTGATTTTTCACAAATTCCGCCCCTTCGCGCGCACCATCTTCGGGATGCTTGATGCAACATTCCCATTCGACCACCGCCCAGCCGTCAAAGCCATATTGCGCCAGTTTGCTGAAAATGCCGCCAAAATCGACCTGACCATCGCCAAGGCTGCGAAAGCGGCCCGCGCGGCCCACCCAAGACTGAAAGCCGCCATAAACCCCTTGGCGGCCTGTGGGGTTCAACTCGGCATCTTTGACGTGGAACATCTTGATGCGGTCATGGTAGATGTCGATATGGTCAAGGTAATCAAGATGTTGCAGCACGTAATGGCTGGGGTCATACAGCATATTAGCGCGTTTGTGATTGCCGACGCGATCTAAGAACATCTCGAATGAAATGCCATCATGCAGGTCTTCGCCGGGGTGAATTTCATAGCACAGATCGACGCCGCAACTATCGGCATGATCCAAAAGCGGCGTCCAGCGGCGGGCAAGCTCGTCAAAGGCTTCTTCCACCAAACCCGCAGGGCGCTGCGGCCAAGGGTAAAGATAGGGCCAGGCGAGCGCGCCCGAAAATGTGGCCTGCGCGGTAAGGCCAAGGTTGCGGCTGGCGGTCAGCGCCTTGCGCACCTGATCCTTTGCCCATTCTGCGCGGGCGGCGGGGTTGCCGCGCACGGCGGGGGCGGCAAAGCCATCAAAGGCGGTGTCATAGGCGGGATGCACGGCGACAAGTTGGCCCTGCAAATGGGTGGACAGTTCGGTGATTTGCACACCGTTTTGCGCGCAAATCCCTGCAATATCATCGCAATAGGTTTTTGACGTGGCGGCCTTGTCCAGATCAATCAGCCGCGCGTCCCATGACGGGATTTGCACCCCCTTATAGCCAAGGCTGCCCGCCCATTTTGTGATGGCATCAAGGCTGTTGAACGGCGCGCTATCGCCTGCAAACTGCGCCAAAAACAGCGCGGGGCCTTTCAGCGTGGTCATGGCCATCAGTTAGTCTCCTGTCTTGAAATCGGATAATTGCGGCACTTGCAGGCGTTGGCCCGCCTCGGCGGGGCGGCCTTCGATTGCGTCCATCAGCGCGCGGGCAAGGCTGCGGCCCGCTTGCTCCACATCTTCGCTGGCGACCAAAATCTCGCGCCGAAAGCGGTGCAAAAACTGAATAGCCTCTTTCGAGGCAATCTGCACATCGCTGCCCACACGCAGGCCCATCCGTTCCAGCGCCGCCACGGCAGACATTGCACCCGTGGTGGAGGATGAAATCACCGCATCTGGGCGCGGCATCTGGTTCCAGCGCGCGGCGACTTGGCGTTCAATCTCGCCGCCTTTGGTATCCGAGGTAAACCCTTCGGCCAATTCCACAGTGATGCCCGCCGCGCCCGCCGCTTCGCGCATGCCTGAAATCATGTGCTGGGCATACATCTGGTCTTGCGGTGGCACGATCCCATAGACATGACGGCAGCCGCGCGCCACCAGCGCCTGCACGGCATGGATGCCGAAAGCGTGGTTGTCATAGTCGAAATACGGATGTTGGATGCCCATATTGCTGCGCCCATGCGTGGCAAAGGGGATATGGTGCTGCGCCAGGTAGGCGACGCGCGGATCGCTCGCCTTGGTCTGGTTAAAGATGATCCCATCGGCGCTGCCCGTTTCCACAAGATAGCGCACGGGGTCTAGCGGGTCTTGATCGGGGAAATAGGGCATCACGACCAGATGATAGGACGACCCGCGCAGGCTGTCGGCGATGGCATACAGCAGCTTGGCAGTGTTGTTCATCACATCCGATTCCGCCGAGATGACCAGCGCGATCACATTGGTCTTTCCTGTGCGCAAACGCACACCGGCGCGGTTGGGCCGATAGCCCAGCTTCATCGCCGCCTCGCGCACGCGCACTTTGGTCGCCTCGCCAATGTCGGGGGCATCAGACAGCGCACGGCTGACCGTGGCCACTGCAAGCCCAGTTTCCTGCGCAATGGTCTTCAGTGTGGGCCGCGCCGCGGAAAGGTCGGTGCCATCAAGCTGCGACATGCCCCCCCCTTTGCTGCGCATGCAGCATCGGATTCCTGATTCGCAGCATTGCGAGAATCAGCGCAGTGAGGTGATATTGCGGCGGCTCTAACAGGGGCATTTTGCGTGGCGATTCTTTGTGCAAACGTATCGCTGCGGGTGCGATTCGGGCTGGATTGCCCAGTAAAATCACCGCAGACTCCTTATTATTGTTAGCTGAAATATTATGCGCAAAAAAGCGGGGTTTGCGAAAATAAATGTCTTGAACGAAAATCTAAATCGATTTAGCCTTTCGCTATAACGTTGCAGGTCTGGGAGGACTGAATGAAGAACTGGAAACTAATGTCGGCACTTTTGGTGTCGGCCGCGCTGCCATCGTCGGCATTCGCGGTGGATTTGGAAGTGACCCACTGGTGGACGTCGGGCGGTGAAGCGGCGGCAGTGGCCGAGCTTGCCAAGGCGTTCGACGCAAGCGGCGATAAGTGGATTGACGGCGCAATCGCTGGTGGCGGCGATGTGGCGCGCCCTGTCATGATTTCGCGTATCACGGGCGGCGACCCTATGGGCATGACGCAATTCAACCACGGCCAGCAAGCGCTGGAATTGGTCGAAGCGGGCCTGATGCTGGATCTGACCGACGTGGCGGAAGCTGAAGGCTGGAAAGACAAGATCTTCCCACCGGGCCTGCTGGATAGCTGCACCGTGGATGGCAAAATCTACTGTGCGCCAGTGAACATCCACTCGCCCGAATGGCTGTGGCTGTCGAACAAAGTCTATGAAGATATCGGCATCCCCGTACCGCAAAACTGGAACGAATTCGTGGCATCGGCCCCAGCGGTTGAAGCTGCGGGCAAAATCCCATTGGCTTTGGGTAACCAACCTTGGCAGTCGAACCTTGCCTTTGGCGCGTTGACTGTCGCTGTGGCTGGGCTTGACGTATGGAAGAAAGTGAACATCGACAAAGACATGGCTGCCGCTGCTGGCCCTGAAATGGCCGCTGTGTTCACCGCTGCGGCGGATGCGCGCAAACTGGCTGCAAAATCCACCGTGCAAGATTGGAACCAAGCCACAAACTTGGTCATCACCGACGAGGCCGCTGGCCAAATCATGGGTGACTGGGCGCAAGGCGAATTTGCAGTGGCTGGCGAAGTGGCTGGTAAAGATTACACCTGCTTGCCTGGCCTTGGCCTGAACGCCTATCTGTCCACGGGCGGCGATGCGTTCTATTTCCCCAAACTGGATGATCCAGAAAAAGAAGCCGCGCAAAAGCGTCTGGCAGCTTTGACTGTTTCGCCTGAAGTGCAAGTTGCGTTCAACCTGAAGAAAGGCTCGCTGCCTGTGCGCGGTGACGTTGATCTTTCGGCAGCGAACGACTGCATGAAAAAGGGTCTGGAGATTCTGGCAAGCGGCAACATCATGCCATCGGGTGACCAGCTGTGGTCGCCAGACGTGCAAACCCAGCTTGGCGACTTGCAGGGCGAATTCTGGAAGACCGACATGGCGGCAGAGGATGCCCATAAGAAATATGTCGAGATCCTGACCTCGGGTCTGTAAGAGCGCGACATCGAAAGGGCCGCTTGCTGCGCGCGAGCGGCCCTTTTTTTCACCCCGATAGGGGGCAGGCTGTTTCGGGGGGGACGCTATGGCTACGGCTACCAAAAGGGGGCGGATTGTTCGCAACCTGAATGCAAAAATCGCCGCTTTACCGATGATTTTGACCACAATGGTTATCTTTGTTGGCGGCACGATTTGGACGGTTTTCTATTCGTTCACCGATTCAAAACTGCTTCCCCGCGAAAGGTTCGTCGGGCTTGATCAATACGAGCGGCTGTGGAGCAACAGCCTTTGGGTCACGTCTATCCAAAACCTTGCGTTCTTTGGCGCGATGTCGCTGATTTTCACCATTGTCATCGGCTTTATGCTGGCTGCGCTGATGGACCAGAAAATTCGATTTGAGGATACGTTTCGCACAATCATGTTGTATCCATTCGCGCTGTCGTTCATTGTTACGGGCGTGATTTGGCAATGGCTTTTGAACCCTGATCTGGGCATTCAGCAGGCCGTGCGCGACATGGGTTGGACAAGCTTTAATTTCGACCCGATGAATAACCCCGAAACCGTGCTGTATGGCCTGCTGATTGCAGGGCTTTGGCAGGGCACGGGCTTTACCATGGTGCTGATGCTGTCGGGGCTGCGCGGGATTGATGAAGATATTTGGAAGGCCGTCAGGGTCGACGGCATCCCCACCTGGAAGGCCTATCTTTATGTGATCATCCCAATGATGAAGCCTGTGTTTATCACTGTTTTGGTGCTGGCCGCGGCAGGGATAATCAAGGTCTACGATCTGGTTGTGGCGCAAACCTCGGGCGGGCCTGGCATCTCTAGCCAAATGCCTGCGATGTATGTTTACCGTTATATGTTCGGTGCGCAAAACCTTGGCCAAGGCTTTGCTGCCTCGACGATGATGCTGCTGTCGGTGTTGATCGTGCTGATCCCTTGGGCCTATCTAGAATTCGGAGGCAAAAAGCGTGGCTAACATGTCAACCAATATGTCTGCAGCGTCCGCCGCCCGTGGCCCGCGCCCGCGCAAAGCCCTATCGGCGCGCAACATCATGCTCTATGGCACATTGTTCGTGATGTGCTTTTATTACCTGCTGCCGCTGTGGGTGATGGTTATGACATCGCTGAAAGGCATGCCTGAAATACGGCTTGGCAATATTTTCGGCCCGCCTGTCGACATAACCTTTGAACCTTGGGTCAAGGCTTGGGCCGAAGCCTGCACGGGGCTGAATTGTGACGGGCTGTCGCGTGGGTTTTGGAATTCGGTGCAAATCACGGTGCCGTCGGTGCTGATCTCGATCATCGTGGCATCTGTGAACGGCTATGCGCTGGTGAATTGGAAATTCAAAGGGTCGGAAGTGTTCTTTACGATCCTGATTTTCGGCAGCTTTATTCCCTATCAGATCATGCTGTATCCGATGGTGATTTTGCTGCGCGAGATGGGGCTGTATGGCAGCTTGGGCGGGCTGGTTCTGGTGCATACGGTGTTCGGCATGCCCATTCTGACCTTGCTATTCCGCAACTATTTCTCATCCTTGCCCGAAGAGTTGTTCAAGGCCGCCCGCGTAGATGGCGCTGGGTTTTGGGGCATCTATCTGCGTATCATGTTGCCGATGAGCCTGCCGATTTTCGTGGTGGCGCTGATTTTGCAGGTCACGGGGATTTGGAACGATTTTCTGTTCGGCGTCGTCTTCACCAAGCCTGAAAATTACCCAATGACGGTGCAATTGAACAACATCGTCGCCTCGGTGCAGGGGGTTAAGGAATATAACGTCAACATGGCGGCGACATTGCTGACGGGCCTGGTGCCGCTGATCATCTATTTCGCGTCTGGAAAACTTTTTGTGCGCGGCATCGCTGCGGGTGCTGTGAAAGGCTAGAATATGACAAACTCTATCGAAGTCAAAGACTTGACGCTGAATTTCGGGGCGGTGTCCGTTCTAAAAAACATGAACCTTGATGTGGCGGAAGGCGAGTTTGTTGTGCTGCTGGGGCCTTCGGGCTGCGGCAAATCAACCTTGCTGAACTGCCTTGCTGGGCTTTTGGACATCACCGACGGGCAGATTTTTATCAAGGGCAAGAATGTCACTTGGGCCGAACCTTCGGACCGGGGTATTGGCATGGTGTTCCAATCCTACGCGCTTTATCCGCAAATGACGGTGCGCGGAAACATGTCCTTTGGGCTGAAAAACGCAAAGGTTCCCAAAGACGAGATTGACCGCCGCGTCGCCCGCGCCGCCGAGATTTTGCAACTGGAACCGCTTTTGGATCGCAAGCCTGCGGCCCTGTCAGGCGGGCAGCGCCAGCGCGTTGCCATTGGCCGCGCTTTGGTGCGCGATGTCGATGTGTTCTTGTTTGACGAACCCTTGTCAAACCTTGACGCCAAGCTGCGCAGCGAGTTGCGGGTGGAAATCAAACGCCTGCATTCGCGCCTGAAAAACACGATGGTCTATGTCACGCATGACCAGATCGAAGCGCTGACCCTTGCCGACCGCATCGCCGTGATGCGCGGCGGCATTATCCAGCAACTGGCCGCGCCGCAGGAAATTTACAACCGCCCCGCGAACCTGTTTGTTGCGGGCTTTATCGGCAGCCCGTCGATGAATTTCTTGCACGGGGCCACGGTGGACAATGGCAAGGCTTTCCAGTTCGGCGATACCAAAATTGACCTTACAGGATACGAAGGCGGCGCGGTTTTGGAACGCGGCAAGGCGATTTTGGGCCTGCGTCCCGAACATTTGACCATTCAAGACAAGGCCGAGGCGGGCAAAACCATTCCCGCCACTGTCGAGATTGACGAGCCGATGGGCGCAGATAGCCTTGTTTGGCTGGTGGCTGGGGCGACGCAAATGTCGGTGCGCGTGCCAGTGGAACGGCGGCTAGAGCCAGGCAAAAAGGTGCATTTGAAGGTGGATATCACCAAAGCATCCATTTTTGACACGGGCACCGAACAGCGGGTCTAAGATGCTGAATTTGCACGGAATATGGGATTTGCGGGATGGCGCAGGCCAGCACGCATGCGCGATGGCTTTGCCAGGCGATGGGATTTCGGCGCTGCACAGTGCGGGGCTGATCCCTGATCCCTATTTTGGGCGCAACGAATACGATTTGCGCTGGATTTGCGGGCGCGATTGGGTGGCTTCGCGCAGGTTTGACGTGACGCGCACCGATATGGTGCTGGTGGTGTCAATGCTGGACACTGTGGCGGAAATTGCGATCAATGGCGTTGTTGTGCATCGCTCTGACAGCATGTTTCGCAGCTACCGCGTGGATGTCCAACATGCGCTGAAACTGGGCGCAAATCACATTGCGATCACCTTCCGCTCGCCTGAGGTAGAGGCCGCCCAGCGGCAAGCGGCCCAGCCCTATTTCGTGCCCTTTAGCGCCAACAACACGCCCATCCACAACGGCAATATGCTGCGCAAACCGCAATGCGATTTCGGGTGGGATTGGAACATCGCACTGGCGACATTCGGCCTTTATGGCGATTTGCATTTGGAACCCGCGGGCGCGGGCCGCATTGAAAGCCTGCTGATCTCGCAATGCCATAGCGACGGTTTGGTCGAGGTGGCGGTGACGGCAGCGGTTGTAGGGCAGGGCGAGGTTTCTTTTTCGCTCTGCGGGCAAACGGCGACAGTTACCGCCAAGAACGGCCGCGCTCATGCGATTTTGGCGATCAAGAATCCGATGCTGTGGTGGCCAGCGGGGCAGGGGGCGCAGCCCCTTCATGAACTGGTCGTCACGATGGGCGATCAGCGTGAGACGCGCCGCATTGGCCTGCGCGATGCCAAGCTGATCACCACCAAAGACGCGGCGGGCCTTGGTTTCAAATTCGCCATCAATGGCCGCGATATCTTTGCCAAAGGCGCGAATTGGATTCCCGCCGACGCGCTGGCAGGGCGCATCACGCCCGCAGCCACGCGCGATTTGCTGCAATCGGCGGTGGATGCCAATATGAACATGATCCGCGTCTGGGGCGGCGGGCGGTATGAGCCGACGTGGTTCTATGACCTGTGCGACGAGATGGGCCTGATGGTCTGGCAGGATTTCATGTTTTCCTGCCATATCTACCCCGCAGATGATGCGTTTCTGAACGATGTCGCCGTGGAAGTGCGCGAGCAAGCGCTGCGTCTGCATCACCACGCCTCGATGGTTTTGTGGTGCGGCGATAACGAGTTGATCGGCGCGCTGACGTGGTTTCCTGAAACCCGTGCCAACCGCGACCGCTACCTTGTCGGCTATGACCGCCTGAACCGCACGATTGAAACCGCGCTAAAGGCTGCCGTGCCCCATGCAGTTTGGTGGCCGTCCAGCCCCAGCCCTGGGCCGCTGGATTTTGGCGACACATGGCATGACGACACCAAGGGCGATATGCATTTTTGGAGCGTGTGGCACGAAGGGCGCGATTTTGACCATTACCGCGATGTAAGCCCCCGTTTTTGCAGCGAATTTGGCTTTCAATCCTATCCGTCGATGGACGTGATCCGCAAATTTGCAGACCCCAAAGATTTCAACATTGCTGCCCCCGTGATGGAATCGCACCAGAAAAATGCGGGCGGCAATGCGCGAATTGCCGAAACCATGTTCCGCTATTTCCGCTTTCCTGTGGATTTCCCGAATTTTGTCTACTTGTCCCAAGTGCAGCAGGGGCTGGCGATTAAAACCGCCGTCACGCATTGGCGCAGCCTGAAACCGCATTGCATGGGCACGCTGATTTGGCAGCTGAATGACACCTGGCCAGTGTGTTCATGGTCAAGCCTTGATCATGGCGGCGGCTGGAAGCTGCTGCATCACATGGCAAAGGCGTTTTATGCGCCTGTGTTTGTCTCTGCTGTGCCTGTGGGCGATAAAATTGAACTGCGCGCGATCAATGACGGCGCAGCGCTGGATGTGACGGTGTCCGCCGTGGCGGTGGATATGGCAGGCCAAACGCGGGCTTTGGCGAAGGCCACTGTTAAGGTTTCAGATGCGGCGGTTTGTGCGCTGACCCTTGCCAAGGCCGATTTGCGCGCGGGCGAGATGGTGGCCTATACTTGGGGCCAAGGCGATACGCTGATCGGCGGTGATCATTTCGCGCCGCTTCCCTATAAGGCCTACGATCTTTTGCCCGCTGGGATGACCCACACGATCACCCAAACGGGCGCAGAGTATGAGATCGAAGTCGCCGTGCAAAACCTAGCGTTGTTTGTCGCGGTCGAGGCTGATGTTGCGGGGCGTTTTTCGCGCAATGCCGTCACCTTGTTCCCCAATCATCCCGCGAAAATCACCTTTACCCCCGCGCAAGCTGGCGCGACCCCGCGCTTTACGCTGCGCGATCTTCATTCCGCCACTTACGGCTAACCTCAAGGATTTATGATGTTTTCCTATCAACTCTACTCGTCGCGCAACTATCCGCCCTTGGGCGACACGCTGAAAATGCTGGCCGATTTGGGCTATGACGGGGTCGAAGGTTTTGGCGGGCTTTATGCCGATAAGGCCACGTTGGCCGATCTTGCGGCCGGGCTAAAGGCTACGGGGCTAAAGATGCATTCGGGGCATTTTGGGCTGGATCAGGTGGAGCAAACCCCTGATTGGGCGATTGAGGTGGCCAAAACGCTGGGCATGGGTCAGGTCATCGTGCCGTGGATCCACCCCGATATGCGCCCGACGGATGCGGCAGGCTGGCGGGCGCTTGGGGCGCGGCTGCAAAAGGCGGGCGCGCCTGTGGTGGCGGCGGGGCTAAAGTTTGGCTGGCACAACCATGATTTTGAATTCGTGGCGTTGCCCGATGGCACCATCCCGCAAACCGCGCTGTTTGAAGGCGGGCCAGATTTGGCATGGGAGATGGATGTGGCATGGGTGGTGCGCGGCGGGGCTGACCCCCTTGCGTGGATCGAGGCGCATAAGCACCGCATCATCGCCGCCCATGTGAAAGACATCGCCCCTGCGGGCCAGAACACAGACGAAGATGGCTGGGCCGATGTGGGCCACGGCACGCTCGCTTGGGCGCAGATCATGCCAGCGCTGCGGGCGATTGGCGTTTCCAATTTCGTGATGGAGCATGACAACCCCTCCGATCACGCCCGATTTGCGCGCCGCGCGCTGGCTTCGGCCAAAGCATTGTAAGGAGAGTATCATGGAAATGGGAATCGGTATTATCGGCTGCGGCAATATCAGCTCGGCCTACCTGCGTCTTGCGCCGCTGTTCAAAGGGCTGAATGTGCGCAGCGTGGCCGATGTGAATATGGCCGTTGCCGAAGCGCAGGCGGCGGCCTTTAACACCCGCGCCCAAAGCGTCGAGGATTTGCTGGCCAATGATGCGATTGACGTGGTCATAAACCTGACCATTCCCGCCGTGCATTTCGCCGTCACGCGCAGCATTTTGCAGGCGGGCAAACACGCCTATTCGGAAAAGCCGCTGGTGCTGTCATTGGCCGAGGGCGAGGAGTTGCGCGCGCTGGCTGCCGCCAAAAACTTGCGGGTGGGCTGTGCGCCCGACACATTCCTGGGCGCGGCGCACCAACAGGCGCGCGATTTGATTGACAGCGGCGCGCTTGGCCAGATCACCACGGGCAATGCGGCCATTCAGGGCCATGGGCCCGAAAGCTGGCACCCAAACCCCGCCTTTTTCTACCTGCCCGGCGCGGGGCCGATCATGGATATGGGCCCCTATTACATTGCCAATCTGATCAACCTTTTGGGGCCTGTCAAACGGGTGGGCGCGCTGACCTCATCGGCCAGCCAAACCCGCACCATCGGGTCGGGCGATTTGGCGGGGCAGACAGTGCCTGTCAAAACCCCGTCAAACATTCAGGCGCTGCTGGAATTTCATTCGGGGGCTACGATTTCGTTTTCGGCAAGCTGGGATGTCTGGCATCACAAGCGCAACCATTTCGAACTTTATGGCACCGAAGGCACGCTTTATGTGCCTGATCCGAACTTTTTTGGCGGGCCGTTGCAAATGGCTCGGCCTGATGGCGAAGTGCAGGATGTCGCCCCGTGGGAGCATCCCTTTGGCGTGATCAATGACAAAAACCACCAAGGCGCGCCGCTGGCCAATTACCGCACGGCGGGGCTGGCCGATATGGTGGCCGCCATCGCCGCAGGGCGCGATACGCGCTGTTCACTCGAGCGGACTTTGCACGGGGTGGATGTGATGACATCCATCTTGAAATCGGGCGAGACGGGGCAGTTTGTCACCTTGTCTACCACCTGCACACGTCCAGAAGCGCTGGGGCCAGAGGCGGCAAAAGCCTTGCTGCGTTAAGGCATCGAATAAGACTGGTGGTCCTCCCTAGGCACAGTCTGAAAGCAGGGCGCGTATCCCCCCGATCGCGCCCTGCACCCTAAACAGGAGCGAGGCGCGATGATCGAAAACCCCATCCTGCGCGGATTTAACGCCGACCCCAGCATTTGCCGCAAGGGCGATACCTTTTACATCGCAACCTCTACCTTTGAATGGTATCCGGGCGTGCAAATTCATGCGTCCGAAGATTTGGCGAATTGGCGGCTGGTGGCGCGGCCGCTTGCGCGGGCGGGGCTGCTGGATATGCGCGGCAACCCTGACAGTTGCGGCATTTGGGCGCCCTGCCTTTCCTATGCGGATGGGATGTTTTGGCTGGTTTATACCGATGTCAAACGCCTGTCGGGCGATTTCAAAGACGCACATAATTATATCACCACCGCCCCAAGTATCGAGGGGCCTTGGTCTGATAGGGTTTATGTCAATTCTTCGGGGTTTGACCCGAGCCTGTTTCACGATGCGGATGGGCGCAAATGGTTTTTGAATATGCGGTGGAACCACGGGCCAAAAGGGTCGGGCTGCAATCCTGCGCAGGATCGTTTCGATGGGATCGAATTGCAGGAGTGGCACCCTGACAAGGGTTTGATCGGCCCCGTTCACAACATTTTTGCGGGCAGCGATTTGGGCCTGACCGAGGCACCGCATTTGTTCCAAAAGAACGGCTATTACTATTTGACAGTGGCCGAAGGCGGCACAGGGTATGACCACGCTGTGACCATGGCGCGGGCGCGCGACATCACTGGCCCCTACGAATTGCACCCGCAAAAGCACCTGATGACCGCGCGCTTTGCGCCAAGTCACCCCATACAGCGCACGGGTCATGGTCAATATGTCGAAGGGCCAGATGGTGCGGCCTATCATACCTTTTTGTGCGGGCGGCCGGTTGCGGGGCCGCATGGCCCATTTTGCGCCACGGGGCGCGAAACGGGCATGTCTTTGGTGGAATGGCGCGGGGATGATTGGCTGTATCTGACCCATTGCGCCTTTACAGGCAACGGGCTGGCGCCGCCGTCGATTTTCAAAGTGGCACCGCCGCGCGCGCCCGATGTGCCCTTGATCTACGATTTTGAAACGGCGCGCAGCCTGCCCGATGATTTTCAGTGGCTGCGCACGCCCTATCCCGAACGGCTGTTTGCCTTGGGCGATGGTGCATTGCGGCTGATCGGCCGAGAAAGCATTGGGTCGTGGTTTGAACAGGCGCTGATCGCGCGCAGGCAAACCGAAAGCAACTATGACGCCAGCACAACCCTGCGCGCTGACCCGCCGAATTATCAACGCGCGGCAGGTTTGACCACCTATTACAACCGCCACAAATTTCACGCGGCATGGATCACACGCAATGCGGCGGGCGGGCGCGTGGTGCAGATCGTATCCTGTCTGGGCGACTATCTGCACGAGGCGTTGAGTTTTGGCGCAGAATGTCCCATTCCAGACGGCGAGATCAGGCTATCCGTGCAGGTGCGCGGGGCCAGACAGCAGTTCTTTTGGGCCGCGAACGGCGCACCGCCTAGCCCCATTGGCGCGGCGCTGGATGCCTCGATCATTTCTGACGAAGGCGGCGTTGGGGAACACGGCTCTTTCACGGGGGCATTTGTGGGGATGTTTGCGATGGATCTGACGGGGCAAGGTTGGAGCGCGGATTTTTCGCGCTTTACCTATCAAAATTGCTGACACTTGCCATTGCGCCGCGCTTTGGGTGATATGCGCGGCAAGGACGGCAAGGGCGGCAAGGGAGAGATGCCAGTGATCGAGGATGCGCGCAAAGTTCCCAGCCACGAGACGACCTATTTGCGCCTGCGCGACATGATCTTATACGGCCAGCTAGCACCCGGCCAACCCGTGACCATTCAAGGATTAATCGGCGATTTGGGCGCGGGCATGACCCCTGTGCGCGAGGCGATCCGCCGCCTTGGCACCGAAGGCGCGCTGCTTCCGCAGGGCAATCGGCGGGTGTCGGTGCCGCGCCTTACGGCATCAGATTTAGACCAGATCGCCTTTGCAAGGCTTGCGATTGAACCGCGCCTTGCGGCGCTGGCAGCCCAGCATGCCAGCCCTGCTTTGCTGGCGCAGCTTGAAGATTTGGATGCCGAGGTTGACCGCACTGTCAGCATTGGTGATGTGGCAGGGTATCTAACATCGAACCACGCCTTTCACTTTGCCCTTTATGGCGCGGCGGGGGCGGGGGTGCTTTTGGATATGGCGCAAAGCCTGTGGCTGCGCTTTGGCCCCAGCCTGCGGGTGGTGACGCAGCTTTCGGGCCGCGCCAACCTGCCCGACAGCCATAAGGGCATTATCACCGCGCTGCGCGCAGGCGATGGGGCAGGGGCTGCTGCTGCGATGACGCATGACATTGAAATCGGGCTGGGCCATGTGCGCGATGCGATACGGGCAAATGCGCTGTAAGAGGGCGCGACTGCGCTGCGCGGCATAATTTGATCAAATTCCTTGAAGCGGCCGAAATTTGATCATATGCTACGGCAAAGCCACCCAGATTCGGGGCAGGCGCAGGCTGGAGGCCGAGATGAACAAAATCACCAACCATATGCCCACCGCCGAATTGCAAGCGCTGGATGCCGCCCACCACATGCACCCGTTCACCGAAAACGCGGCGCTGGCGCGCAAAGGCGCACGGATCATGACGGCGGGAAAAGGCGTTTGGCTGACCGACAGCGAAGGGCACCGCATTATCGATGGCATGGCAGGGCTGTGGTGTGTGAACATCGGCTATGGGCGCACGGAACTGGGCGAAGTGGCCCGCGCGCAGATGGATCAGTTGGCCTATTACAACACGTTTTTCCAAACCAGCCACGTGCCAGCGATTGCGCTGGCCGCCAAGTTGGCAGACCTTGCGCCTGCGGGGATGAACCATGTGTTCTTTGCAGGGTCGGGTTCCGAGGCGAATGACACCAATATCCGCATGGTGCGGCGCTATTGGGATATCAAAGGCCAGCCCGAAAAGCGCATCATCATCGCGCGGCACAATGGCTATCACGGATCGACCATGGGCGGCGGCAGCCTTGGCGGGATGAAACCGATCCATGATCACGGCGGCAAGCTGGCAGGGATTGTGCATATTGGCGAACCGAATTGGTGGGCGCAGGGTGGGGATATGACCCCTGACGAATTTGGCCTGATGCGGGCGCAGGAGCTTGAGGCGAAAATCCTTGAACTGGGCGTCGAAAACGTGGCCGCCTTTATCGGCGAGCCTGTGCAAGGCGCGGGCGGGGTGATTATTCCGCCAGACAGCTATTGGCCCGAAGTGCAGCGCATCGTTGATAAATACGGCATTTTGCTGATTGCGGACGAGGTGATTACAGGCTTTGGCCGCACGGGAAATTGGTTTGGCAGCACCACTTTTGGCATCAAGCCGCATATCATGACCATCGCAAAGGGCCTGTCTTCGGGCTATCAGCCGATTGGCGGCAGCATTGTCTGCGACGAGGTGGCGCAGGTGCTGGGCAGCCACGGCGATTTTAACCACGGCTATACCTATTCTGGCCATCCTGTCGCCGCCGCCGTTGCGCTGGAAAACCTGCGGATTTTGCAAGAGGAAAAGATCATCGAGCATGTGCGCGATGTGGCAAACCCCTATTTGGCCAAGAAATGGGCGGGGCTGACCGATCATCCAATGGTGGGCGAGGCAAAGCTGGTGGGGCTGATGGGCAGCATTGCGCTGACCCCGAATAAGGCCACACGCGCCAAGTTTGCAGGCGAGCAGGGCACAATTGGGTATCGCACGCGCGAGCGTTGCTTTGCCAATAATCTGATCATGCGCCATGTCGGCGATCGCATGATCATCGCGCCGCCTTTGGTGATGACGCCTGAGGAAATTGACGTGCTGATCGAGCGGGCATGGAAAAGTCTTGATGAAAGCTATGCGGCGATTAAGGCAGATGGGTTGTTTGTGTCTGCCTAAAGCTGGCGCAAGCGGACAGCGCGGATGGGGGTTTTGCACCCCCAAGCGGCTTGGGCACAGCCCAAACCGCTGCCCCCGCAAGATATTTTTGCCAAAGTGAAAGCGGTGGTGGTGCTGGGTTGAGTTTGGCGCAAAGCGGGCTTAGTTTGGGGAAAAGTTCAAAGGACAGGCGATGCGCATTCATACCGACTTGGCAGATACAATTGGCAATACTCCGCTGCTGAAATTGCGGCGCGCGTCTGAAATGACGGGCTGCACCATTTTGGGCAAATGCGAATTTTTGAACCCTGGCCAGTCGGTGAAAGATCGCGCGGCGCTGTATATTATCCGCGATGCGATGGCGAAGGGTTTGCTGAAACCGGGTGGCACGATCGTTGAGGGCACGGCGGGCAATACGGGGATTGGTCTGGCGCTGGTCGGGGCCAGCATGGGATTTCGCACAGTGATCGTCATTCCTGAAACTCAAAGCCAAGAGAAAAAAGATATGATCCGGCTTGCGGGCGCGGAATTGGTGCAAGTGCCTGCTGTGCCTTACAAGAACCCCAACAATTACGTGCGCTATTCGGGGCGGCTTGCGGCAGAGCTTGAGCGCACCGAACCCAATGGCGCGATTTGGGCGAACCAGTTTGACAATGTGGCCAATCGGCAGGCGCATATTGAAACCACGGGGCCAGAGATTTGGGACCAAACGGGCGGTAAGGTTGACGGGTTTATCTGCGCTGTGGGCAGTGGCGGCACGCTGGCGGGGGTTGGCATGGCGCTGCAGCCAAAGGGTGTCAAGGTCGGGCTGGCCGACCCAGAGGGTGCGGCGCTGCACAGTTTCTACACCACAGGCGCCTTCGATGCGCCCGGAACCTCGATCACCGAAGGCATTGGGCAGGGGCGGATTACCGCCAACCTTGACGGGTTCAAACCCGATTTCTCTTATCGCATTCCTGATAGCGAGGCGCTGCCTTTGGTGTTTGAAATGCTGGAAGACGAGGGGATTTGTCTGGGTGGATCGTCGGGGATCAACATTGCTGGTGCGATCCGCATGGCGCGCGATATGGGGCCGGGCAAGACCATTGTCACCATCTTGTGCGATTATGGCAATCGGTATCAGTCAAAACTGTATAACCCCGCTTTCCTGCGCGAAAAGGGGCTGCCTGTGCCCGCATGGCTAGACCGCGCCCCCCATGCCGTGCCAACGGTGTTCGAGGACGCATGACGGCGCGCGCGCCTAAAACCTTTGGCGCGCTGATCCTTGGTTCCGCGCTGTTGGCGGCGGCGCTGGGAACAGCAGCGCTGGGGCAATCGGCCGCGCCGCAGGTTGGCCAAGCCGATGCCAGCGGCGCACTGACCCCGCGATCTGGCGCGCTGACGCCCTACAGCGCCGTGACGGGCGATTTGGCCGCCGAGGCCGAGGCCGAAGCGCAACTGGATTACCAATCTTGGAACAAAATGGCCGCGCGGGTGGAACGCGCCATTGAAGACAGTCGTGCATCCGATACCGCATTGGAAACGCTGCGCGCGCAACTTGTTGATTGGCGCGAGGCGCTTTCGGGCGCACAGACGGCCAATTCGGCACGGATCAACACGCTGCGCGCGCAAATTGCCGCCCTAGGGCCTGCCCCCGCCAATGGGCAGATCGAGGCCCCCGATTTGGCGGCGAGGCGGGTGGAATTGTCGCAGCAATTGGTGCGTATTCAGGCCCCCGCCATTGCCGCAGACGAGGCCTATCGGCGCGCCGATGGCCTGATCCGCGAAATTGATCGCACTGTGCGTGAACGCCAAGCGGACGAATTGTTGCAACTGTGGCCTGCGCCGATCAATCCCGCCAACTGGCCCGAGGCGGTGATTGGCCTGACCGATACGGGCGTGCGCCTTTGGGATGAGACCGTCTCGAACTGGAGCGATGATGCCGCGCGCGGCACATTTTACACCAATCTTCCCTTGATCATTCTGGTGCTGGCTATGGGGCTGGGGCTGACCATGACTGCGCGCACTTGGGTGCAAGATTTGGCCATGCGCCTGCGCGAGCGTGGCTCTGCAGGCGCGCAGCGGATCATCGCGCTGTTGGCCAGTCTGGGCGAGATGGTGTTTCCGATGCTGGGCCTTGCGCTGGTCGCGCTGGCTTTGGTTTTATCGCAGATGCTGGGCGACTTGGGGCGGCAGATTGTCGATGCGCTGCCCGATATTGCCTTGCCCTTGGTGGCCGCTGCGTGGATGGCGGGGCGGATTTTTCCGCGGGGAAGCCTGCCCGGCCCTTTGAACCTGGGATCAGAAGGGCGCGCCGAGGCGCGGGTTTTGGCCGTGTTGATGGGGCTGATGCTGGGCGTAGACAATCTGCGCGATGCTGCCATGTCGGCGCAGGATTACTCTGAAGGCACCACTGCCGTGACCAGCTTTCCGGGCCTTGTTATTTCGGGCCTGTTGCTGGTGCGCATGGGCCAGTTGCTGGCGCGGCACCTGAAAACCATTCAGACCCGCGAGGCGGATGCGCAGAATTTTGGCCGATCTTCCCTGCTGCTGATCGCGCGCGCCAGCGTGGCGCTGGGTCTGGCGGGGCCGATTTTGGGCGCTGTGGGCTATATCGCAGCAGCTTCGGCGGTGGTGTATCCTGCGATGTTAAGCCTGGGTTTGATTGCGGTTTTGCTGATTTGCCAGCATCTGGTGGGTGATATCTATGCCATGGCGATGCGCGGCGGCGGGGGCGATGCCGCCGATGCGCTGATCCCCGTTCTGGCCAATTTTGCCCTGTCGGTGACAAGCTTGCCGCTGTTTGCCTTGATCTGGGGCGCGCGGGTTAGCGATTTGACCGAACTGTGGACGCGGTTCCGTGAAGGGTTTCAAGTGGGCACAACCCGCATTTCGCCCACTGATTTTCTGTTTTTTGCTGTGGTTTTTGCTATTGGTTACGGCCTAACTCGCCTGCTGCAAGGCGCGCTGCGGTCTACTATTTTGCCGCGCACAGGGCTGGATCAGGGGGCGCAGAACGCTGCAGTATCGGGGGTGGGTTATCTTGGCATCATCCTTGCCGCCCTGATTGCAATTAACACGGCGGGAATTGACCTTTCTGGCCTTGCCATCGTGGCGGGGGCCTTGTCGGTGGGTATCGGTTTTGGTTTGCAAAACATCGTGTCGAACTTTGTCTCGGGCATTATCCTGCTGATCGAGCGGCCCGTTTCCGAAGGCGATTGGATCGAGGTTGGCACCACCAGCGGCATTGTGAAATCAATTTCAGTTCGCTCGACCCGCATCCAAACCTTTGACCGCTCGGATGTTATCGTGCCCAACACCGATTTGGTGGCGCAGCGCGTGACCAATTGGACGCGGTTCAATCTAACAGGCCGCCTGATTGTGGCCGTGTCGGTGCCCCATGGCACGGACAGCCGCCGTGTTGAAAAAATTCTGCGCGAGATTGCTGAAAGTCAGCCCTTGGCCTTAATGAACCCCGCCCCTGTCGTCGCCTTGATGGGGCTGGGGTCAGAGGCGTTGAATTTTGAAATGCGGGTAATTTTGCGCGATGTGAATGCGCAAATCGCCGTCCGCAGCGAGATCAACCACCAGATTGCAGCGCGTTTCGGGGCCGAAGGCATCGCCTTTTCCGCGGCCACCGCCGATGCGCCTGCACAGCCCGCGGCCAAGGCAATCGCCTCGCCCATGGCAAAAGCGACCCGCCGCACCAAAGCCGCGGCAAAAACAACCGTCGAGGGCAATGCATGACGCCAATCACCACCCCGTTGTTCCGCCAAGACGCCTATTTGCGCGAAGCCCCCGCCAAGGTGATCGCGCTGACGCCTGAAGGCGGTATCGTGCTGGATCAAAGCATCTTTTACCCCACGGGCGGCGGTCAACCGGGGGATGCTGGGGTGATGTCGTGGCAGGGACAGCGCCTGAACATCGCCACGGCAGTAAAGGCTGATGGCGGTGCGATTGCACTTGTGCCCAGCGAAGTGTTGCCCCCCCCGCCCGTTGGCACCGAGATCATGCAACATTTGGATTGGCCGCGCCGCTATGGGCTGATGCAGATGCACACCGCGCTGCATTTGCTGTCTGTTGTCATTCCCTTGCCTGTGACAGGCGGGCAAATTTCCGTTGGGCGCGGGCGGCTTGATTTTGATATGGAAGACCCCCCACATGACATTGACGCGCTGAATGCCGCGTTGAATCTGATGATCGAACGCGATCTTCCCGTGACCGAGGAATGGATTACGGATGCCCAGTTGCAGGCCAATCCCTCCTTGGTGAAAACGATGTCGGTGCGCCCTCCCATGGGGCAGGGCCGTGTTCGGTTGGTGCGCATCGGGCAGGGCAGCACGCAAGTTGACCTGCAACCCTGCGGCGGCACGCATGTTGCCCGCACTGCCGAAATCGGCCCAGTGTCGATTGGCAAGATCGAGAAGAAGGGCCGCCAAAACCGCCGCGTTTACTTGAATTTGGGCGTATCAGATTAATGCGCCTGCCCAATTCCGACGCCGCGCAAGCGCAGTTCAGATATGCGCCTGCGCGCGCCAACTATTTGCCCCAGCCCCCCTTGCACCCCGCGCCCCATTGCGGCTAAACACGCGCCAGTGGACAGGTGGCCGAGTGGTCGAAGGCGCACGCCTGGAAAGTGTGTAGGCGGGGAACCGTCTCGAGGGTTCGAATCCCTCTCTGTCCGCCAATACCCATTGATTTAATTGATTTATTTTGCCGACTGCAGGGACTGCCCGCCATAGAAAAATCGATTGGGTTTTGACGCTTTCGGATTTCCCGTGTCGGCGCGAAAGGTTGCGCCATAAGGAAATGCTTCGGCCTTGCGCAACAATTCCCCGCGCGCGCGTGAGGCGGGGTTATTGTGTAACATTCCCTGATATGGAAAATCCAAGCCCAGCGCGGGCGCGGGTCTGTTTTTGCGCGGTAAGGATAGCGGAAAAATCGGGTCGCCTCGCGCGCGCGCGTATTGGTCCCCCTTAGGCTATTCTTAGGGCGATTTGCGCGGGCAGATCGGGCAAAGATATTGCCTGCCATGAAAGACCAGCCGCGCGGAAAATCAAACGGGCAGAAAAAATCTGCGCATCTGCCCCCCTAGCGGTTCCCCATAGGGCGGTTTTGCAGGGATTAGCCCAGCGCTTGCGAAAACGAAGTGCAGGTCAGTCTTCATCACCTGCGATTTGGGACAAAACAGCGCCTTTGCCGCGCGCGCGCATCAGCATTGGCACGATCAATGCAAGTGCTGCGACGGCCAAAAGGCCAGCCGACAAGGGGGTAGATACCAGCGTTGTCCAGTCCCCTTGGGCAATCGACAAAGCGCGGCGCAATTGCTGTTCTGCCATTGGGCCAAGGATCAGCCCCACCACCACAGGCGCAATCGGATAATTCAAAAGGCGCATGACATAGCCCATCAGCCCGAAAACCGACAGTTGCACCAATTCCACAGGCGAAGGGTTAATCCCAATCGTGCCCAAAGTCGCGAACAACAATATCCCTGCGTAAAGCCAGTGCCGTGGGATCATCAGCAGTTTGATCCAAATGCGGATCAATGGCAGGTTTAAAATCAGCAGCATCACGTTGGCAATAAGCAAACTTGCGATCAATCCCCATACCAGTTTTGGCGCGGTGACAAACAGCAAAGGCCCGGGTTGCAGGCCAAATTGCTGGAACCCCGCCAGCATGATTGCGGCGGTCGCCGTTGTGGGCAGGCCCAACGTCAGCAGGGGCACCAAAGTGCCTGCGGCGGCGGCGTTATTTGCGGCCTCTGGCCCTGCCACGCCTTCAATCGCGCCATGGCCAAATTCGGCGGGATATTTGGTCAGCCGCTTTTCGGTGCCATAGGACAGAAAAGACGCGATATCCGCCCCGCCCGCAGGCATGGCGCCAATGGGAAAGCCTATTGCCGTGCCGCGCAGCCATGCCTTCCACGACCGCTGCCAATCGGTGGCGGTCATGCGCACTGCGCCTTTAATCGCGTGAACTTTTTCATCGGCGCCTTCGATGCGGGCGGCCACAAACAGCGCTTCGCCCACGGCGAACATGGCTACGGCAAGGGTCGTGACCTCGATCCCGTCCAGCAATTGCGGCACGCCAAAGGCCAGCCGCGTTTGCCCCGTCAGCCCATCAATGCCCACCAGCGCCAGCGCAAGGCCGATGAACAGCGATGTCAGCCCTTTAAGTGCGGAATCCCCGAAGGCCGCTGAAACGGTGACAAATGCCAGCATCATTAGGGCGAAATATTCGCGCGGGCCAAAGATCAGCGCAAGTTTTACAATCGACGGCGCGATAAAGGCCAGGGCAAGCGTCGCCAGCAGCCCCGCCACAAAAGACCCAATCGCCGCCGTCGCAAGTGCAGGCCCACCGCGCCCCGCAAGGGCCATTTTGTTGCCCTCGATCGCGGTCACAATCGAAGCGGACTCGCCCGGTGTGTTCAGCAAAATCGACGTGGTCGACCCGCCATACATCCCCCCATAATAGATGCCCGCAAACATAATCAGCGATCCTGCAGGATCTAGGCCGTAGGTCACCGGCAGCAGCAGCGCCACGGTCAGTGCGGGGCCAATGCCGGGAAGCACCCCCACCATCGTGCCCAGAGTTACCCCCATCAGCGCATAAAGCAAAAGCATGGGGTCCATCGCCGTCGCCAGACCTTGCAGCAAAAAGCCAAAGGATTCCATGATTTAACCCCTGTAGATCAGATATTCGATAAAGCCCGCAGGCAAATTCAGCTTGAGAAGCCCGTCAAAGACACCGTAGACCACAAAGGCCAATGCAAACCCTGCGGGCAGCGCCAGATGCAGCTTTTTGTAGCCCATTGCGCGGGCCGTGCAGGCAAAAAGCAGCCCCGAGGCGATGGTAAAGCCAAGGGGTTTCAGCAAGAAAAGTTGCAGCAAAAGCCCCGCAATGATCCAGCCGACCGCAGCCCAATTTTGGTTCAGATGGGGCAGGGCACCGCTGCGCTGACCCGACCATATGTGACCCAGCGCCAGCACGATCAGAACGCAGCCCACCGCTTTGGGTGCGGCGCCAGACCCGATGCCCGCGTACCCGCCTTTGTCGGGGATGACCACGCCTTGCCAAATCAGCAGCGCGCCAAGGCAGGCCAGACCCGCCGCAATGACAAACGCCGCCCCATTGGGGCGACGTTCTTGCAAAGGGGATTGCTTCCCGCTCATTTCACCAAACCGATGTCTTTCAACACAGCGGTTGTGGCTTCTACCTCTTTGGCGAGTTGCGCGTCAAAATCAGCGCCTGCCAAATAGGTGTTTGCCCAGCCCTTATCGGCCAGAACAGCCTGCCACCCAGCCGATTGCACCAGTTTATCCACGTCTGCGGCAACAGCGGCTTTTTGCTCTTCCGACAAGCCGGGGGCTGCGGCAACCATGCGCCAGTTTTGCACATTCACGTCAAAGCCCGACTCCGTCAACGTTGGCGCATCGGTGCCTGGCCATTTATCGGCTGTCGACACGGCCAGCATCCGCATAGTGCCTGCTTCCACTTGGGGCAAAAATTCGCCCACGCCAGAAATGCCAGCGGTCACCTGGTTGCCCAAAATGGCAGCCAAGGCCTCGCCACCACCCGAGAAGGCGACGTAGTTGATTTTGGTTGGGTCAACGCCCGCAGCTTTGGCCAAAAGGCCCACGGTGATGTGATCGACCCCGCCAGCCGAGCCGCCGCCCCATGACACCGACCCTGGGTCGGCCTTCATCATTTCGACCAACTCGCCAATTGTTTGAATGGGACTGTCTTTTGCGACGGCAATTCCGACAGCCTCGCCCGTTAGGCGGGCAATCGGCGTAACATCGGCAAGGCTGACAGGCGAGGCGTTTGTCAAAATCGCGCCGACCATCACATAGCCGCCGACGATCAACTGGCTGGGATCACCGCTGGCGGTCGAGGCAAATTGTGCAAGGCCGACAGTGCCGCCTGCGCCTGGAACGTTTTGCACCTGAACCGATGCAGAAATCCCTTCTGCAACCATGGTGTCTGCCATCGCACGCGCCGTGCTGTCCCAACCGCCACCTGGGGCCGCCGGTGCCATAATCGTGTAATCGCCTGCAAATGCTGGCATCGCAAGCACGGCCGCCATGGCCGCGCCAAATAGGTGATGTTTCATGTCGTCCTCCCAAAGCGCGATCGCGCTGATTCTTTGCAAATCTGCGCCCTCACGCACAGATTGCGCGCATCTTGATCAGAGGTTGCTGACAAAAACCTGACAGGCAAAGCCGCGCGGTCATTATTCTTTGCTCAGGCCCAAAGCTTTGCGCCACTTCGCCAACATGCGCCGCCGCTTTCCTTGGTCAAGATAGGCCAAAAGCCCGGGGCTAACGGAAACAGGTCGCAGTCGAAGACCGTTTTGCGACGAAGCCAGTTCTTTGTTCACCGTGGCACCAAAATCGCCTTGCACGGCCTCATTTGAGGCAACTTCGGGGTTGATTGCGGGCAGACTTAGCCGCTGCGCCATCAGGCTTTGGCCTTCGCGCCCCATCAGAAACGCCAGAAACGCCGTGCCGAGGTCTGGATTGCGGCTTGCGCGCGGCACAAGGCCAACGCGGCTGACCATAACGGTGAAATCGCGCAAAAGAACAACGCCCAAATCGGGGTAAACCCGCGCCTGCTCGGCGGCATATGACCCAAGAATATTATAGCCCAAGGCAAGCCGACCATTAGACACGCGCGAAATAATGTCTTGGGATGTGGGGAAAATTTGCACCCCCGCGCTGCCCATGTCACGGATCAGCGACCAGATGTCTGCAAAATGCTCTAAATCGCGCGCAAGATACAGATAGCCCACGGCGCTGGCCTCGATATCATAGGTGCCAATTTTGCCGGTGCCCAAGGCTGCGCGGCGCTGTGCGTCAAGCCATGCCATCAATTCCAAACGCGATGTCGGCGGCCCACTGGGAAAACTGGGTTTGTGAAATACCAAAACCGCGGGTTCCATCGTCAACGCAAAAGCGGTGTCTTGCCATTTGGCCCAACTTGGCCAAAAGGGCGCAGGCTGGGGTGCAACGGGCTGGCCGTAACCATCATTGGCCAGCTTCATTTGCAAATCCATCCCCGAAGAAAACACAAAATCGGCCGTCGGCCCCCCGCTGTCTGTTTCGCGCATCACGCGGGCAGCGATATCTGCGGCCAGCATATCTTCATAAGTGACTGAAAGCGTTTGGTTTTGGGCCTGAAACGCCGCGATCAAGGGCGCAGCGCGCGGCGCGTCTAGGGTTGAATAGATCACGACATTGCTTTGCGCAGGGGGCAACGGCGCGTCAAACACGACAACTTCGGCCCGCGCCAAAACTGGCATCAGGATAAAACAGGCAACAAGGCATAAGATCGGTTGGGTGTGCCGCCGTATCATGGCCAAAGCCTGCACTATCGCGCCCCGTTTCACAATGTTTGTAATTGCTGCCGCCCTGCATTAGCCTGACCTAGGGAGGACGGATGCGCATTTTGCTTGTGGAAGATGACCGCGCTTTGCATGCCGCCCTGATGGCGCTGCTGGTGCAGGCGGGCTATGCCGTCGACGGGGTGCAGGACGGCGCTTCGGCAGAGGCGCTGTTGCGCGCGGAAAATTTTGATCTGGTGATTTTGGATTTGAACTTGCCGCAGATGGATGGGCTGGACGTTCTGCGTGCGCTGCGCGCGCGGCAAGGGGATGCCGCCGTCATGATCCTGACGGCGCGAAGCAGCAGCGACGACCGCGTGCGCGGGCTGGATCTGGGCGCGGATGATTATCTTGCCAAACCGTTTGACGTGCGCGAGTTTGAGGCGCGGGTGCGATCTTTGCTGCGCCGCCAAGCGGGCCTGCGCGCATCGAACGTGACCTTGGGCGGGCTGTCACTGGATTTGACCACACGCCAGTTTTCTGCACGCGGCACCGCGCTGGACATTCCCCCGCGCGAACGGGCCTTGCTGGAATTGTTGGTCATGCGCGCAGGCAGGGTTGTCGCAAAAGAGGCGATCGTGCAATCCCTAACCTCGCTTGACGATATCTTGTCCGATAATGCGATTGAGCAGTACATCTCGCGCCTGCGCCGCCGCATTGCCCCTTTTGGTCTGGAATTGCGCACGGTGCGTGGCATCGGCTATCTTTTGGACAAACAGGCCGAAGGCGCATGACCGCCGTTGCCGCCTATTCGCTGCGTCGCCGCCTATTGCTATGGCTGTTTGTGGCCACGGCGATTTTGGGACTGATCGCTTTGGCCGACACCTGGCGCGAGGCGAACCTTACGGCGCAAACCGTATCTGACCGCGTTCTGTTCGGCTCGGCCCTCGCTATTGCCGAACGGGTAAGTTTGGATGAAACGGGCGTGCTGGAGGTAGATCTGCCCTATTCTTCGCTGGAAATGCTGACATCCACCGCCCAAGACAAAGTCTTTTACCGCGTCGAAGGGCCAAATGGGGCCTTTCTGTCAGGCTATACAGATTTGCCAATTCTGAACCCCGCCTTGGGCGAAGCGGCGTTTTCGGATGGGCGTTTTGGCCGTGTGGATGTGCGCACCGTCACCTTGACACGGGTTATTTCCACGGGGGATCGCGCGCTTGAATTTCGGGTGGCGGTGGCGGAATCCACGCGCGCGCGCGCCGCTTTGGCTCGTGAAATACTGCTGCGTGCGGGCATCCGGTTGGGGGTGTTGTCGCTGGTCGTGGCGGTGATCGTTTGGGCCGCAGTCACCATTGCGCTGCGCCCACTGCGCCAGCTTGGAAGCGCGATTGAAATGCGCAATCCAAAAGATTTGCACCCCGTCACTATGGCCGCGCCGCAAGAGGTGGGGCCGCTGATCGGGGCGATCAATGGATTCATGGGGCGGCTGGATACCGCGCTTGCCGCGCTGCGCCATTTCACTGGAAATGCCAGCCATCAACTGCGCACGCCCTTGACGGTGGTGCGCACCCAGATCGCGCTGATGGAACGCGCGCAAAGCCCGGCGCAGGCGGGGGCAGCGATGGATCAGGCCAAATCCGCTTTGACGCGGGCCGAGCGGGTTTTGGCACAGCTTTTGGTATTGGCGCGGGTCGATGCAGCGCAAAGCGCTGCGGCCGTGCAGCGTATCGACGTGGCGGCGGTGTCGCGGCAAACCACTGCCGAAATGGTTCCCTTGGCGCTGCAAATGCACATCGATTTGGGCTACGAAGGCCCCGCTTCGGTTTGGGCTGTGGCCGAAACGGTCTTGCTGGGGGAACTGTTGAAGAATTTGGTGGATAACGCCATCGCTTATGCAGGGCGCGGCGCAATGGTGACTGTCCGTCTGGCTGAAACGCCGAGCCATATCGTGCTAGAGGTTGAAGACAATGGGCCAGGTTTGGATATGGCCCAGATGCCGCAGCGCGGGGAAAACCTGCGTCACAACAGTGGCGAGACGGCACGGGCGGGCTATGGGCTTGGCCTTGCAATTTGCGGGGAAATTGCGGCGCTGTTTGGCGCAGAGTTTCATCTGCACAAGGGCGCTTCGGGCAAGGGCCTGGTGGTAACGGTTGGCCTTTTGCGCGACATCCCGTCCTGAAAATCTGTCGATGATTTGGATCGTGGGTGCCTGTCTGATCGCTAGGGCCGACAGATGCAGCCTATTTGAAAACCTCGTTTGGTGCAAAACGGCCTTTGCGTCTGTTAAAATGGGCATTGGATTTGGTCGTTTTTGAAAAAGGGCCACTACAATATATAGCAAGCAAGTCCGAGCGCAGGGTTTCAATCAAAAAGAGAGCAAATTATATCTCCACTCCATCTTAAGATGAATTGCATTAAGCTTTCGACGCAATTTCGCAAAACAACTTATGCTTGTTCAGGTTTTTTGCAATCTTCCGCAGGCAGGTGCGTGGCTGTGTGATGCAACGTCATTGGGTAAAAATCCAACGTCACTGAGTAAATTAACCCACATTTAGTTTGAGATAAATTGAATCAGATGGTCAACACATCCGACGGCGAATCACGCCTTTCGAAGTATTTCGTATGCAGATGGTTGATCCAGCGATACGGCAGCATGGGCTGCATTACTGACAAAGGTCACGCCGAAAATTCTTTTGGGTGGGAACGTGACAATGGACAGCGCAAACGTAAACAAGACTGCGGTAAATGAGCAAGCCGTGCAGGACGCACGCAGCGATCTGCAACGAGTGGCAGCCGCAGGGCCCACGCCGAGCAACACGCCGTCCGATCCCGCCGAACCTGTTCACCTTGCCGCGGCAGATGCGACGGCCCTGCAGTCCGCTCCCAAGGGTGCAAAACCGCTGATCGATGTGGCTGAAACGCGCCCGAAAGCGAAGAAAGTCAAGCAGGCCAAAAAGCGCGGCCACCAGGATGATGATGCCGATCAGGCAGGCGCAGATAATGACGCCGCAGCGGCCACCTCATCGGGTGATACGGGCCACCGCAGCAGTGCAGAATTGCATGATGGGCGCGGCGATGCCAAGGCCTCGAAAGCCAGCAAATTGACCCAATCCACCAGCGGCAATACCGACGACGATTTGTCTGGTTTGACCGGCGTTTTGGTGATGGGGGGCGTGGTTGCCCTGTCTGCGGCCAGCGCCGTGAAAGTTATCAAAAAAGGCTTTTTGATCGACAGCCCAGTTGCAGGCGCAGATTATTATATCAATGGCGTCTATGCTGGCCAAACGGCGGCAGATGGGTCGTTTAACTATAGCCCCGGTGACAAGGTATCTTTCAAGATTGGCACAGTGAGCTTGGGTGAAAATGTCACCGTCAGCACTGATGGCCGCGTTATGATGCAAGATCTGGCAGGCGTGCCGCGCAGCAATGCCAGCGACTTGACGGTGCTGCGCCTGGCGCAATTGTTGCAATCGCTCGACGCGGACAACAACCCCGACAACGGCATCACAATTGACCGCGACCGTCTGAAGGAAAACCTGCCCGACACCGAAATCGAAGACAAAACCGTTGTGGCAAGCCTTCTGAAAGACAATGTCAAAGTTGTCGAGGAAAGCGATGCGCTGGATCACTTGAACAACAACTCGGACATGCTGAAAGGCATGGATGACACACCGCCCACCGCCACGATCAGCTTTGGGACAGAGTTGCTGGTATCGGGCGAAACGGCCACGGTGACCGTGACCTTTAGCGAAGCGGTTATGCTGTGGGACGATTGGTCGGAACTGCTTGTGTTGTCGGGCGGCGGCACATTGGGTGACTTTGTCACTGAAGACGAAGGTTTGACCTTTACCGCCACCTATACCCCGCCGTCCAAGACCACGGGCACGGTTACGCTGGCTCTGAGCGATGATTACACCGATTTGGCGGGCAACCGCGGGATGGAAGAAAGTGCCATGCTTGCGGTGGATACCGAAGCCTCGGTTGCCACGATCTTGCTGCCGCCCCGCGTGCAAAAGTTGGAACCAGCCGGTGTGACGGGTGGCAACGATTTTGGTTCTGGCATCACCCAAGTGGGGACGGATGGCAGCTATGTAGTTGTCTGGAATGGCCAAGATTCCGGCGAAGATGACAGCATTATGGTGCAACAGTTTAATGCCGACGGCACGCCAAAAGGCGCGCCTGTTGTGCTAGAGGCCCCAGCCGCTGTGTCTGGTTTTGAAGCGCATCCAAAGGTGATGCCCATCGGCGCAGATGGTGCCTTTATGGTGACATTTGTCGGCGTTGACGCCAATGACACGGATCATCTTTATATGCAAAAGTTTAACGCCGATGGCAGCAAGGCCAGCGAAACGGCGGTTGAATTGGTTCTGCCAAACACTGTGAACAGAAATGGCGCGATCCCCGAGGTTGCCGCATTGGGGGACAATGGTGATTTTGCCCTTGTTTTCGCGGGGTCAGATGGTGACGATAACGCGACCATTGTTGTGCAAAAATTTGACGCGACTGGCGCCGCAGTTGGCGATGCCGTCACCTTGAATGCGGACGCTGATGCAGCCCTGCGCGACATTGATCCACAGATCACAGCATTGGGCGACGATGGCAGCTATGTGGTTGTCTGGGAAGGCACCGACGGTGACAATGGCCGCAGCGTATACGTGCAAAAAATGAACGCCGATGGCACGCCCAGCGGCGACAGCCAAACCCTGAACGCGCCCGATGACGACATCGCCTATTCCGCCTATCCGCAAGTTGTCCCTGTTGGGAATGACGGGCGTTTCATGGTGATATGGGAAGGCTTTGTAAATGCGGGACTTTCGCGCGCCTTTATGCAGTCTTTTGATGCCGATGGAAGCATGGCCGATACCACACCAGTCGCTTTGCCTGACCTCGACAATGCCAACGGGGCCGAAAAGCGTCCCAGCATTACTGCAATTGGCGATCAGGGGGATTTCCTTGTCGCCTATAAAGGGGCCGATTCCAGCGGCGCGCCTGCAATTGTCGTGCAGAAATACGCGGCTGACGGCAGCGCTTTGGGCGGGGCCACATATTTGGACGCAATGGGCGGTGACGAAGGCCAAAATGCCGCACCGAAAATCACCTTGATTGGCACGGACGGGGCCTTTGCTGTGTCTTGGGAGGGCAGCGACGTTGACGGCGATTCCAGCGTCTATGTGCAACGCTTTAACGAAGACGGTGTGGCGGATGTCGAAGCGCAAGGCGTGAACGCTGAAAATGTCGACACGCGCAGCATTGGCCTGACGGCAAGCGAGCCTGGCGCTGCATTCCTTGTGCATTCAAGCGTTGATATGTCTTTGGGCCTTGATGCCTTGACCGAAACGAACAGCGGGCTGTGGAATTCGGTTGCAGTGCCATCGGCGGGCGAGCCTGTTAACATCACCACCGCAGGCCTGACGGACGGAACCTATCGGTTGTATACCGTCGATGCCAATGGCAACCTTTCGGCGGCCGTTCCTGGCGTTATCAGCATAGATCAAACCCGCCCCGTTTTGACCATCACTGACGATAAAGCCACGGGAATTGCGGCTGGCGACGTGACCTATACCTTTAGCTTTAGCGAGGCGGTCAAGAACTTTAGCGCCGACGATATCACGTTGCAAAACGGCAGCAAAGGCGTGTTTACGGCCGTGACAACGGGCGAAAATGCGGGCAAGGTCTTTACGCTGGTGGTGACGCCGACATTGAACCAGCAAGGCGCGGATATTGGCGTGTCGGTCGGCACCTCTTGGACGGATCTGGCGGGCAACACGGCGCAAAGCAATACCGACGCTGCGGCACAAGCCTATGACAGGCTAAATCCGTTGGCACCATCGGTGTCTTTGAAAGACGATACGGGACCCTCCTCGTCTGACAGCATCAGCAGATTGGTTGAAATCATTGCCAGCGGCGAAGAGGGTGCAACCTTTGAATTTTCCAATAACGTCCGCCGCGGTTATGCAGGCGATTTCTTTTCTACCCCGCCAGAGGCTGTTGAGGGGATAAACACTATTTACGTCCGCCAAGTGGACGCGGCGGGCAACCGTTCACCAAACAAGACCTATATCTATTGGCTGGACACGACCGTTGCGACACAAGTTGTCTCGCTGGACAGCGATACGGGCAGTGATACGGGCGATATGTTGACCAATGCCTCGGCGCTGAAAGTTCTTTCGGTCGAGTTTCGGGCAACCGTCGAATACAGCACCGACAACACGGTGTGGAGCACCACCGCCCCGACGCCGACCCAAGGCAGCAACACGGTCTATGTGCGCCAATTGGATATCGCGGGTAACTATTCGACTGTCACCTCGATCACCTACACCTACGATTCCGTTGTGGCCAAACCCGTTTTGGCGCTGGCAGAGGATACAGGCACCTCCTCTACTGACGGCATTACCCGCAATCCGCAGGTTAATGTGACGGGCCTAGAAGCAGGCGGCACGTGGGACTATCAGATTGACGGCACGGGCGAATGGATTGCTGGCAGCGGCACATCGTTTAACGCGATCAATGGCGAACATTCCTATGTCGTGCGTCAAACCGATGCTGCTGGCAACACGGCAACGTCGACGGCATTGTCGTTCACGACCGATACGGCGGGCGAAATTGTTCAAGTTGACCTTGTCACCGGCACAAATACCGTCATTGACGGGGATGCGACCAATGACGCCACCGCCAAGTTGCGGGTCACGAAATCTAGCACGGATGTGGCGCAATATCGCTTTGTCACCGAAGACAATCTAAACGGCACTTGGATTGATGTTGGCGCAAGCAACGTGATTACGTTGGGCGAAGGCACGTTTAACGTCGAAACCCGCAAGATTGATGTTGCTGGAAACTATGTTGAATCGATGACACGGGTGACGAAAGACACCAGTGCCTTGGCACCAACTATGACTTTGGTGGAAGATACGGGCACCGCGGGTGATGGCATCACCACCAATGCTATGGTGAAAATTGGCGGTCTGGAATCCCAATCCAAATGGGAAATGAAGATCGACGACGCCACAACATGGGCCGAATTTCCCCTGACCGCTGGCCAGTTCAAACTGCTTGCGGGCACGCATAAATATTACCTGCGCCAAACCGATCAGGCGGGCAACCTTTCAGAAGTGGCGGACTACACCTTTACCTACCAATCCGAAGTGCCAAGCCCCGTTTTGAAACTGGCCAATGACACGGGCATCAGCGACGGCGATTTTATCACCCAGACCACGGTGATGAATGTGACGGGTCTGGCAGACGGCGCGACATGGCAATACCGCAAGAACGGCGGCGCATGGGTGGATGGCACGGGCAGCAGCTTTACCATGGTGCCAAACCCTGCAGGCGATGTTTATGAGGTGCGCCAAAATGTGGCGGGCAAATATTCCGAAGCCTCGACCGCCGCGAAAGTGGTGATTGATACGGCAGGCCCATCGAATATCACTGTCGCGTTGCAATCTGACAGCGGCACCAGTGCCAGCGATGGTATCACCAACAGCAGCAAAGTGGCAGTCTCGGGTTTAGAGACGGGCGCACGTCTGCAAGTGCGGGTCGATGGCGGCGATTGGCGCAGCGTCGAGGTAAAAGATGCACAGCAATTGCTGCAACTGGAGGACGGCACGCACAGCTATGACTTCCGTCAACTGGATGCGGCGGGCAATGCCAGCGCAATCGTCACCAAAACCTACACCTACCTGAATGCCGATATGGCAGCGCCCACGATGACGCTGGCCGCTGATACGGGCGGGGCAGGGGACAACGTTACCTCGAACAAGCAGATCAACGTCGCGCTTGCCGTGGCGGGCACGGGGGTGACTTGGCAGTATCAGGTCGATAACAGCGGCAACTGGATAGACGGCACGGGCAGCTTCTTTAATGCCACGGCGGGCCAGCACAGCTATAAGGTGCGGCAGGTGGATGTGGCGGGCAATACCTCGCCCGCCAGCGCGGAATTCGCAGTGAATTTCGACGGCACCAAACCCGCAACCTCAAGCTACCAATATGTCGCGCTGGCCGACAGCGACAGCGAAGGGCCAAAGGTTATCCCGACCAGCCAAGTTTTGCACACCGTGACGGCAACAGATGCAACCGCCGTGCGCTTTAGCATGGATGCGCACGATGCCTTGGCGCTGGACAGCGCCACGGGCAAGATCACCTTTAAGCAGCCCACGGGCTATATCGAAGGGGGCAACAACAGCTATTCGACAACGGTGACAATTACCGATGCGGCGGGCAACACGGCGACGCAAACTGTCAGCCTGAACGTGAACCGCACCAACACAGGCGCGCCGCAAGTGAACTTGGGCGATTACAAAACGGGTATGTCAGCCGTGGGTGGGCGCGATGGCGCGTCGATGTTGTCTGACGGCAGCTATCTGTTCGGCAACATGACATACGTCGCCTCAACAGGTTCGTTCCAATATATTCCAAGGCACGTATCGGCCTCTGGGGCCGTGTTGAACACCTTTGCTGTGCCCGATAACACCCGTGTCGTTTCGGGCTGGGTGTCTGATGCGCAGGATCGTGTTTACATCATGGTCGGCATTGGCAAAGCGCCGCTGAACACAAGCCCCTACACCTATACCAACGAAGTTCAGATCCTGCGCTATTCCAAAGAGGGTGTGCTGGATACAACCTATGGCACCAATGGCGTGGTGAAATACACCGCCGAGGCGGGCAAGGCGCTGACCTTCCCGCTTGCCTATAGCACTGCAGCAGACATGGAAATTGGCCCCGATGGCCGCCTGGCCGTGACCTTTGTGCAAGCCACCGACAGCACCACTATCCAAGCCAGCACGTCTAACCCCGTTGTGCTGGATATCTCGCCCACAGGCAGCATCACCAGCACGGCGGTTTTGCCGCGCACGGGAATGCAGTCCTATGAAACGGCCTTCCTCAGCGATATGGCGCTGGGCGGCGATGGCGTTCTTTACGGTGTGATCTATTCCAATGGCCAGATGGTCAAGATGGTGAATGGCGCGATCGATACGTCCTATAACGCCAATACGGGCAAAAAGGCCTTGGTGGGCTACGAGACCTACCTGATCGAGTCCGATGCCAGCAATCGTTTGATCTATCTGAAAAAGACGGGCAGCACGATCGAAGTGTATCGCCTGAACGCCGATGGCGCGGTGGACAGCAGTTTTGGCACCTCGGGCAAAACGGTGTTGACCATGCCAGCCACGGTTGGCGACGCGGCGCTGACCTATGACGCCACGACGGGCAAAATCATGGTTGCGGGCACCTCGACCTCTGGGGATGCGGTGTTCCAACTGCAATCCAATGGCGCGATTGACAGCAGTTTTGCCAACAACGGCATGCTGCAACTTTCCGTGACGGGCACATTGATTAATGGCGTGCGTTCGGCCGGGATCATTTGGGGCCTGTACTACAATGCAGGCAAGTTGATGATTTACGCCGAAGGTGAAGGCGGGCAGAGCTATGGTGCCACCACGCGCATCATCGACATGGTCGCCGAAGTGCCGCTGGACACCTATGGCCGCGGGATTTTGACCACGACCGAAGGCAGCCGCCCCGTGGGGATGCTGACCGGCCGCAGCCTGATTTCCGACGCTGACCTAGAGGGCAAAGCCTATAACGGCATGTCGGTGATGGTGTCGCGCCAGACGGGTCAGAATGCTGATGACGTCTTTGGGGCGCGGGGTGATCTGATGTTCACCACCGAAGGGCGGATGACATGGAAAGGCACGGACATCGGTTCGGTCAACAATGCCTCGGGCCTTTTGTATCTGCAGTTCAACGATAAGGCCGATGCGGCGATTGTGAACGACGCGCTGCGCGCCATCACCTACCGCAACGCCAACCCGCTGCAAACCGATACGGTCAACCTGAATTGGACCATCAGCGACAATGACCCAGTCGGCGCAAAGACGACAACGGCAATCTTGGCGGTCAATATCAAAAACGACAACACCGATGTGGGCGATCCGCTTTTGGTGGGCAAGTCGAACGACACTGTGATCGACATGAGCGGGTATTTCACCGTTGGGGGTAAGAAATACTACTATTCGTCGGGCACATCGCGTGCGACTTTGGACAACTTCTTTAACGCGGGCGAAGACACGAGCGATACCGCCCGCACGGCCGTGATGGAAACGGGGGTTTCGGTCAAGCTGCTGACAAAGGATGAATTGACCACGCTGTGGGCCCGCAGCGATTTGCCCGTTTGGGTGCAGAAATCCACATTGCAGAATATGGCCAATGCTTTGCCATCGACGGTGTATGTGGCCACGGCGACCAAAGGGGCCAATGACGGCACGCATATCAACTATAACCTTGAATCGGCGGCCAATGCCTTTGAAACGGTGGCCGACACAGCCGCCAACGCCTTCAACTATGCCATTTACGAGGTGATCGAATCCCCCGATCCGCAGCCTGCCTTTGTGGACCCCCTCATTCGCTTGGTGGTGGACAATGGCGACAGCAATGCCGACCGGTACACCTCGGATGGGCGGTTTGAATTGGTGGGGATGAACACCTCGCTCGACTATGAAGTGTCGGGCGATGGCGGGGTGACTTGGGTCACCAAATCGGCGGGCAACATGATTTTCGAAATGCCTGAAGGTCGCTATGAGGCGGGCAAGATCATGGTGCGGCAAACCGATGCATCGGGCTTTGTCGATACCGTTACCTCGACGGCGCAATTCCGCATTGACAAAACGATCAAAAGCCTGGGCCTTGCCAACGATCAGGGTCTAAGTCTGACCGATGGTATTACCGCCGATGGCACGATCACCTTGAACGGGATCAATGCGGCGCTGCCCTATGAATATTCAACGGACTATGGCGCGACTTGGAAAACAGGGGGCACTTTGGCAAACGGGGCCTATGGCTTTGTTCTGCCAACGGGCACCTATCAGGCGTCCCAGGTGCGGATCCGCCAAACCGATACGGATGGCACGACCAGTTCCGCCCGCAGCTCGGCGGTGTACAAGATTGACCCGCTGGATGGGCAGGGCGATATCAAACTGGCGTGGGACAATGGCACCGACACCAAAGATGGCGTGACCTCTTACGAATTCCTGAACGTCACGGGTCTGAAGGTGGGACTTGCCTTTGAAGTCAGCACCGACGGGGGCGCAACTTGGACAACCAAGCCTGCCACCACAGCAACCACGGCATCCTTTGCCGTGCCCGAAGGCAGCTATGCCGCCAATGGTGTGAAAGTGCGCCAGACGGATGCCACGGGCTATACAACCGAGATCGGCAACCGCGGCGTCTTTGCGGTGGACAAAACTGTCAAGACCGTGGCCCTGTTCAATGACCAAGGCACGACGATTTATGACAACGTCACCGCCGATGCGCGCGTTGTGGTCAAAGGGCTGAACAAGTCGCTTCCCTATCAATATTCGATCGATGGCGGCAGCACTTGGCAGACGGGGGCCAAGGTTGGCGACGAATTGGTTGTGACGGTGCCCGCAGGCACCTACACCGCCGAAAAGCTGCAAGCGCGCCAAACCGATGGCAATGGGTTGACCACCTTTGCCAAAAGCTTCCAGACCTTGACCATCAGCAGCACCAAAGGCCAAGGCGATGTTTCCATTGGCTTTGACAGCGGCCCCAGCAACACCGATGGCGTGACCTATTACAAAACCTTCTACGTCTCGGGTCTGCGCGACAATCTGGATTGGGATTTTAGCCTTGACGGCGGGGCAACTTGGACAGCAGGCACGCTGATTAAGGGGTTCTATCAGCAAGTGACTTTGCCCGATGGCAGCTATCCCGCCAACGCCATTCAATTGCGCCAAACCGATGCCAAGGGCTATACCACCCTGGTCAAGAACAGCGCGGCCTATGTGGTGGATAACGCGATTGCCAAGCCAGAGATCAGTCTGGTGAACGATTCAGGCTATAGCAACACCGACAAGTTGACAGCGGACGGGCGGATCGAGATCAAGCTGACAGGTTCGGTCGGTGCGAATGATCTGGTGCAATACACCACCGATGGCGGCGGCACTTGGGTTGATGCGGCAGCATCGGCGACGCAGACGATCACCTTGGCCAATGGCACCTATAAGGGCGGCAGCATCCGCGTGAAAGTCGCCGATGCGGCGGGCAACAACAACGCCGCGATCCTGTGGGACGAGATTAAGGTAGATAACACCGACACCTCTGGCCCTGTTTTCACCTCGGCCAACAAAGGTGTGGCGCTAGACCGTGACGGCACCGCCACAAACTTTGGTGCGTCTAGCTATTGGCCTTCGCTGACAGTGCAAACCACGGATGCCAATCAGGTCTACTACAGCCTGTCGGGCGCGCAAGCAAACCTGTTCAACATCTCGGACAATGGGCGGATCACGTTCAAGCAGTTGACCCAACTGGTCAACCCGTTGGGCGATACTTATGCCTTGACGGTAACTGCGACCGATGCCTTTGGCAACACCAGCACTCAGGACGTAACGATCAACGTGGTCGATGATTTCGAAATCGCTTCATCGACTGTGGGAAGCTATTGGGATGCGGTTGAAGGCAACCGTTTTGAGATTAACTTCACCCATAACATCGCCCTCGCCTCGGGCGCTGTGATTAAGCTGGAAAGTGTCGATGGCCAAACTCCCGCCATCACCTTGAACGTGAATGATCCGGCGCAAGTGTCGATCAGCGGTAATAAACTGACGCTGAACATCGCGGGTGCGGCAAAGGAAGGCAAATACAAGATCAACATTGATAACGCTGTGAAATCGGTGATCACAGACGATATTTATGACCAATCGGATTGGAGCCAGCTTGGCTTTAATATCGATCGTTCGGTGGTCTACGATGCCGGCGGGGTCAGCGCGAAGGGCAGCTTTGTTGTGGCCTCGAACGATGGCGGAAGTGCCAAAGGCGGCGCGGCCATTCTGGGCGATGTCAACGGCGATGGGATCGACGATTGGGCGATGTCGGTGGCTGATGGCGACGTTCTGGGGCGCAGCGATAATGGTAAAACCTATGTCGTGTTCGGTCGCAGCGATGGCGGAGTTACCAGCCTGAACGATGTCGCTAATGGAATCGGCGGCTTTATGATTGCCGGCGAAAACTCGGGTGATTTGGCGGGTATGTCCGTGGCCAGCGCGGGCGATGTCAACAATGATGGCAAGCAAGACATTGCCCTGCACGCAGCAGGCGGCGATGGCAAAGGCTGGATCGTCTATGGCCAAACTGGGACGAACTCAGTTTACCTTGGCAATATAGCGGGCAACTCATCTTTGGGCCGTGTGTTCACCAGCAGCGCCAAAGACAGTTTCGGCGCGATTGGCGATATCAATGGCGATGGTTATGACGATGTGGCGCACGGCCGCGTCGACTTGCAGCGCACGACAACCTTGTCGCGGGTGGAATACAGCACCTCGCAGCAGGTCGTCGAAGGCAAGATCATCATGAAGGCCGACTGGCTGAACTTTGTGGCGAATTGGGTCGAAGTGGGCCTGAAGATTGCCGATTTCATTGATGATCCGATCTCGGCCACCATCGAGAACGCCGTCGAATGGGAGGATAATCTAGAACTTGCGATGGGCGGCGAAGATCGCCTTGACCCAGATGGGCCAAATTTTGATCCTGTCGCGAAGGCGATGTTCGATATGACCATCCAAGTGAAAGGCAAGCTTGCCGCGAACCAAGATTTGGTGGGCTGGAGTTATACCAAATCGGGCGGCGATAGCGGTGGGCTGTTTGAAAAGCCCAAAGACACTGTCTACACGATGAAATACACAATCGAATCAAAGGTTTCTACGACCTATACGACCACGACAACGCTGTTTGGCGCGGGCGAGACGATTGTGGAATATGGCGGGCCAAACGGCGCGACCAAAAAGATCACGGGCACGATCAATGGCCAGCAGGTTGGCACCGAGGTAACGGCCCTTGGCGATATCAACGGCGATGGGCGTGCTGACTTTGGCGTGCTGGACACGGGGTCTGGCGGGGTTCTGGCCCGCATGAACGTGGTGTTCGGGTCAAAATCGAACGAAGAGTTGTTCACGAATAACTTTGACAATGGCACTGGCGGTTTCCGCATCTCCGATCCGGCGCGCACGACAGAATACGTCGGCGAAGGGTCTATTGCGGGGATTGGCGACGTCAATGGCGACGGTATCAACGACTTTACCGTCAGCTTGGACACTGCCGAAGCGCCCACCTATGTTGTTTACGGCAAGGCGGGTATGACAGGGGTTAATCTGGCGCAGGTCGCGGCCGGCAATGGCGGATACATGCTGGCCAAAGCGGCGGGCTTTTCGACCAACTTTGTTGATGCAATTGGCGATTACAACGGCGATGGTCTGGACGATTTCGTCTATTACACCACCAGCGCCAATAACTCTGCGACATGGGATGCCTATGTGGTCTTTGGCGGTGCAAGCAACCTGAATGTGTCCAGCCACAATGGTGCGGCACTGGTTGCAGCAGGGCGCGGCTTTGCGATCGAAGGCGGCGGTTCCAACTATCGCTTTGCCAACACCAACGCGGTGACAGCAGGCGATATCAACGGTGACGGGTTGACCGACCTGATGCTGCGCGGATCAAAAGGCGAAACCGTTGTTTTGATGGGTTCGGCAGACAGTGGACGCAATTCGCAGATCAATGTCGACCAGATGGGCACCACGGGCAATGACAGCCTGACATCGACGGGCACGCAATTGCTGGTGGGCGGATTGGGTCATGACACCATCACGACTGTTGGGGCGGATGTCGTCTTGGCAGGTGCGGGCGATGACCGCGTGATCCTAAGCCAATCCACCCTGACCGCGCTGCAAAACAACTTTGGCAGTGGCGGGAATACCACACAGCTTGCCAAAATCGATGGCGGCTCGGGTCTGGATACGCTGCAATTGTCGGGCGGCATGACGCTGGATCTGCGGTTGATTTCGAACAAGATGGTCGATCTGGACAATATATCCAGCCGGCTGGCGAATATCGAAAAGATCGACATGCACAGCGACACGGCGGCGAATACGCTGAAGATCACGCTGAACGATGTGCTAGATATGGGCAGTTCGAACGTGATGAGCACAACCACAGGTTGGCAAAACCTATCGGGTGGCGAAATGTCGGGCACTGTCACAAAGACGCAAGTTGCGGTTACGGCGGGCAGCAATGACCGTGTCGAACTGCGCAGTTCGGAATGGACAGCGACGGGCGGCATCGTTCGGGAAACCGCAACGGGACAAGAGTATAACGTCTACAACGCGAAAGATGGTGTTGCGGCGCAAATACTTGTCGATAAAGACGCAATTTTCGGGTGGGTTTAAGGCGCTAAGCGCATAAAATGCCGAAAAATATATCGATTCGGGCGGGTGAGAAGGGGGTTCTCTTCGATCCCGCCCGAAGTGATTTTGCGAAATGAAAGACATGATGACCAAATGCCCCCCGTCCATTTTTTTGCGCGCTGCTTGGTCGCGGCAGGCGGGGAAGTCTTTCCTGTGGCTTGGTGTCGCAGCGGTTGTTTGGGGCTGCACAGCCGCGCCCAACGCGCAAAACCGCGACGGTGAAAGTGCGGCAGCAATGGAAAGCTGCACTGTTGTGGGGGAATGTGCGCCGATCGCGGCTAAAACCGCATTTGGCAATTTGCTGGCGCGGGCTGTCGCCATTTCGCCAGAAGTATCTGGCGCCAAGGCTGATTTGGCGGCAGCGCGGGCAGGGGTCAAAGCTGCGCGCAAAGGGCTGTTCCCACAGGTGGGTATCGAGGCGCGGGCCGAGCGCAGCACAGACACGGCGGTGATCGCGCTGAAGCAGCCGATTTGGGGCGCTGGCAAACTGCGCGCCGCAATCGCCGAGGCCGAGGCGAATTTGCGTGGCGCAGAGGCGGCGTTGCAAAACGCCCAGCTAGAGGCCAGCCTGAAGATGATTGATGCGGTGGGGCGCTGGGTTGAAACCAGCAACGCAGTGCAGGCATTGGCGGCGGCGCTGACCGATTACAATGAGACTGTCGATATGGTGGCCCGCCGCGTCGGTCAAGGCGTGGCTGGCGAAAGCGAGCAGGAATTGGTCGCGGCGCGGCGCGGCACAGTTGTTGCCGATTTGCGCGCGGCCGAAGCGTCGCGCGATATGGCTCGGGCCACGCTGTCCTCGCTGCTTGGAACGCAGGTCAGTGACAGCGCGCTTGCCTCGGCAAGCGCGGTGTCGGGCGCGGCAAGTTTGCCATCAGGGGCCGCGTTGGACGCTGTCGTGGCCAATAGCCCCGCAATCCGCGTCGCGGACGCGACCATCGCACGGGTTACAGCCGCCGTGTCCAGCGCGAAAGCCGACCGTTTCCCGACCTTGTCTGTGGTGGGCGAGCAGCAATTGACGGGCCTTTCTGGTGCAAATACGGCCAATTCGCAAAAGGTGTATCTGGGGCTTAGCGCCAATGTTGGCCCTGGGCGCGGCACGGGCGACCGTGTGGCGGCGGCGCTGTCGCAGGTCGATTCGCAAACGGCGGCAAAAGATGTGCGGATGCGCGCGCTGCGCGACGAATTGACCGCGCTGGATTTGCGCCACCAATCGGCCAAAGACCGCCTGAACGCCTATGACCGCAGCATCGACGCGAGCCGCGCCGTTCTTGGGTCATACCGTGCGCAAATGGCGTCTGTTGGGGGGAAAACCTGGCAAGACGTTTTGTCTGCCACGCGCGAACTTGCGGACGCTCGCCGCGCCCGTGCCGCCAGTGAGGCAGAGTTAATCGTAACCTACTGGAAACTAAAAGCCTATATTCAAGGCCTGAGCGCTTTGTAATCTGGCAGGCTGATGACCGCGATTTCCCCCACCCAGCGCAATCTGTTTGCTGCCCTTGTGCGCCTTGCACAACTGCGTCGTGAGGCGCTGGATGTGAACATGCTGCAGGCTGTGGTGGGTGAGGTGACGCTGCCAGACCCCGTTCTGCGATTGCGCAAAATCACCCAAGATATGCAGATCGCCGCCCCCAAACGCCTGCGCAGGCCCGATGAGGTGTATTGCCCGCTGCTGGCCGAAGAGGACGATGTTTGGAGCATCATCACCACCCGAAAACCTGACGGCACTTGGGTGGTTTTGTCCTATGACGTGCAAACGGGCGGCTTGACCGAAGTGATCCGCCCCGACTTTCCACCCAGCGCGCGCATTTACCGCATGGGTTTGCAACAAAGGTTCGTCGCCACGCAAAGCCCGTCTTTGCGGATGATTTCGTCCGAGATACTGTCCGAACGTCGCGGGCTGATTGATTTGGTCACAGGGTCGATTTTTGTGGCAGTGATCGCGCTTGTTGCCTCGCTTTATTCCATGCAGGTCTATGATCGCGTGATCCCAACCAATGCGACAGCTACGCTGCTTGTGCTGACGCTGGGCGCGTTGGTCGCCGCGCTGCTGGACAGCCTGGCGAAATGGTCGCGCGCGCAAACCGTGTCCGATCTGTCTGACCGCGTCGATCAGCGCCTTGCCCGCAGCATCTTTGCCCGCTTTTTGGGCCTGCGTTTGGATGCGTTGCCGCCCAGCGTGGGGATGATGGCGCAGCGGATGCGCAGCTATGAATCGGTGCGACAATTCCTTGTCAGCTTTACCTCTAGCTTTGCTGTCGATATCCCGCTGGCGATCATTTTGTTGTTGGTGATGATGGCAATTGGCGGCGCTTTGGCGCTGATCCCGCTGGTGTTTTTGGTGGCGGGCGTGGTGGTTGCGCTGCTGATTGCGCGGCGGATCGAGGCGATTGCGCGCAATTCCCTGCCCGCGCATAACCAGAAAATGGGCCATTTGGTCGAAAGTATCGAAGGGGCCGAAATTATCAAATCGGGGCATGGCGGCTGGCGCATGCTGGCCAGATGGCTGGATTTAACCGATCGCGCCCGAACGCTTGACCACGACATGAAAGAAATTACCGAAGGATTTCAATTCTTTGTCGGGCTGGCCCAGCAAATCAGCTATACGGCGTTGATTGCGCTGGGGGCGCTATCGGTATCGGGCGGGTCAATCACTATGGGCGGGCTGATTGCCTGTTCCATCCTATCAGGCCGGATCGTTAGCCCCTTGGCGGGCTTGGCCAATATCATCGTGCAATGGGCCAACACGAAGGCCTCATTGCAAGATCTGGATCGGTTCTGGGAGATTGCGCAAGACATCCCCGCCGATAGCACGCCGCTGTTGGTCGACACGCTTCGCGGTGATTACCACTTGCAGAGCGTCACCGTGACCTATGCGGGCCTGCCTGCCTTGAACATCGAAGATTTGCGCATTTCTGCGGGCGAAAGCATTGCGATTTTGGGGGCGATTGGATCGGGCAAAACCACGCTTTTGCGGGCTTTGTCTGGGCTGTATCAACCGCAAACTGGGCAAGTTACCTTGGATGGGCTTGCGATTGGTGCCTTGGATAAGGCGATCTTGGCCGAGAATATGGCCTTTGTACCGCAGGATGGGCGGCTTTTTGCGGGCAGTTTGCGCGACAATCTGTTGATCGGCCTGACTGACCCGGGCGATGCCGCGCTGGTAGACGCGGCAAAGCGGACTGGCCTGTTTGAGGCAGTGCTTGCCCCGCATCCCAAGGGCCTTGCCCGCGACATCAGCGAAGGCGGCATGGGTCTGTCGGGCGGGCAGCGGCAGTTGGTGCATATCACCCGCGCGGTGCTGCGCCGCCCCAGAATTTGGCTTTTGGACGAGCCGACAGCCTCGATGGATGCCCAAAGCGAACAGCGTGTCATCGCAGGGCTTCAGTCGATCCGCGATGAGAACCCAAATGCGGTGTTTGTCTTTGTGACGCATAAGCCGCAGATCGCCACGCTGGCGCAGCGGGTGATCGTGCTGCAAGGCGGAAAAATCGCACTCGATGGCCCAAGGGACGAGGTGTTTCGCCGCCTTTCAGCCCCGCCGGCGCAAGCCACCCCGACAGCCACCCCGCATATTCCCGCCATTCCTGAAGAGGACTACGAAGAATGAGGCGGCATATGACGATGCCCAATATTCTGCTGGCCGCTTTGGCGGCGTTTATTTTGTGGGCGGGCCTGTTCAAAATAGACGAAACAGTGCGCGCGCGCGGCAAAATCGTGGTGCAAGAGCGCGCGCAAGTCATCCAATCGCCCGATGGCGGTGTGCTGCGCGATTTGCTGGTGCAAGAGGGGGACACCGTGCGCGCGGGGCAAGTGCTGGCGCTGATGGACCCCGCGGCCGCCACCGCCGCCGTCGACGAAATTTTGGCCGAGATTGAGACCAATAAAATCGCGCGTCTGCGCGCCGAAGCAGAGCTTGCGCAAAGCGCGCCTGATTTTGGCGAATTGGGCAAACGTTATCCTCAGGTCGCGGCCGCGCAAATGGCCCTATATCAGGGAAATATTGCAGCGCTGCAAACCGAAGCACAGGGCGCGCAAAGCCAGATTGAAATTGCGCAAGAACAACTTACAAGCTTGAAATCACTGCAAAGCACAGGCGATGTCAGCCGCACCGAAGTGTCCCGCGCCCAGCGCGAGGTGCTGTCAGCGCAAACCACCCTCAGCGGGATCGTCGAAAAATACCGCTCGCAGGCGCGCAAAGATATTGCGGCGATTGAACAAGAAATCTCGACATTGGAATTTCGCCTTGCAGGGCGCAAAACTGCCCTTGGCTATACCAAAATGACAGCGCCCCAAGATGGTATCGTCACCTTGCTGAAAACCAACACCTTGGGCGCTGTTTTGCGCGCAGGTGACGAATTGATGCGCATCTCTCCCACGGGCGGTGCGCGTCTGGCCGAGGTGCAAATCGCGCCGATGAACATTGGCACCTTGCAGGCGGGCCAGCCTGTAACGGTGCAAATGGACGCGTTCTCCTCGACCATATACGGCAGTTTGATGGCAGAATTGTCCTATGTCAGCGCCGATACGATCACCGACGCGGGCCCCGATGGCCGCAGCCATGCCTTTTATTTGGCGCGCATTGCCTTTTTGCCGATGCAGGTCAATCAGCGTATTCCCTTGGCAGATATTAAGCCTGGTATGGAGGTGACTGTAGATATAAAGACGGGCCGCCGCACGGTTTTGACCTATCTGGCCAAGCCAATTCTGCGCGCATTTGCAGGGGCATTGAATGAAAAATAAACACCGCTGCCTTAACGAAGTGTATCCCTAAGTTTGTGCCTTTTTGTCCGAAACCCCTGATCCTGACGCATTGAGATGAACCTAACGAACTTTCGGAAACGCCTTGTTGCGTATCAAAACGATCGCCGCTTTGTGCTGCAAACCCTGCGCGCCAATCAAACCAGCTTGCCTGAGTATTGGGTGGCCAGTCGGCGCATGTTTACCTCTCCTATTTTCTTGATAGTTATGGCGTTTATTCCTTTGTCCGTTTGGTCGGGATTTACCGGTTTGCCGTTTAAACAACAAAGTGTTTCCATCAACGTCTGGATCATGACAATCGGAATGGTGGTTTACGGATATGGCGTTTATATTTTGGCGGGGCGCTGGGTATTTGAAGCGGTGGCCAGAAACATCCCGGTTGTCTGGGTCTATGTGGCGCTTTATATGGTGGCGCATGTTGTGTTTCACCTAATTTTCGGACCACTCACATATGATCCAGATTTTTGGTATGGTCTTGGGCGTTTTGGAAGAACTGTTGTCGGCGGTGTCGTTTTAACAGCCGTTCATGCAACCTATCAAACCGGTTTGGTGCGGCATGAATATGGCCGAAACCCTGATTTGATTCCCGTATACTGGCCCCTGTCTGCCAAGAATATCAAGCAGATCACGATTTTTTCAATTGGTTCATTCGGAAAATTGCGCTGGATGTCGGCGGAAAATAAAGGCACCTTGCTGGTTACGGACACGGGCGAACATTCGGTGCGCCGCAGCTTGCAAGAGATGGTCTCGCTGATCGACCCTGACTTGGGGTTTCATTGCCACCGCAGCCTTTGGGTTGCCCGAGCAGAGATTGAAAATTTGGTCTATATTAACGGCAACCCGCATATCGAGATTGATGGCGGGAAAGTTTTTCCGATCAGCCGAACCTCGGTCGCGCCGATACGCGCCCATCTTGCGCGCAACGGTTAAAGTAGGCCGATCAGTAGGATGGCGCGCCATTTCATAGCGTGAACTTTGGCCAGCCCAAGTTTCCAATTCGGCGTAAAAAGCCTGCAGCCTGTCGCGCAAAACGCAATCAGCCCTTGCGTTGAAATGACCTTTGGTAGATTTCAGGCAGAGTAGCCGCGCACACCGTTCAGGTGCAGGCGGACTGGTTCTGGCACATGAGGCAGGCGATGGGGCAAGATTGGTGGCGGCAGGCGGTGATCTATCAGATCTACCCGCGCAGTTTTCAAGACAGCAATGGCGATGGGATTGGCGATTTGCCAGGCATCACGCAGCGCCTTGACCATGTTGCACGTCTGGGGGCCGATGCGATTTGGCTTTCGCCGTTTTTCACATCGCCAGACCGCGACATGGGCTATGATGTTTCGGACTATACGGGGGTCAACCCGCTGTTTGGCACGATCGCAGATTTTGACGCTTTGCTGGCGCGCGCCCATGATTTGGGTCTGAAAGTGATCATTGATCAGGTGATTTCCCATTCCTCTGACCAGCACCCTTGGTTTTCACAAAGCCGTAGCGACCGCGCCAACCCTAAGGCGGACTGGTATGTTTGGGCTGACCCAAAGCCCGATGGCGGGCCACCGAACAACTGGCTTTCGGTTTTTGGCGGCTCGGCATGGATGTTCGATCCGCGCCGACGCCAATATTATTTGCACAATTTCCTGACCTCGCAACCAGATTTCAACTTTCATTGCCCTGCCGCCGTCGATGCGCTGCTGGATACAATGCGGTTTTGGCTGGATCGCGGCGTTGACGGGTTCCGTCTGGACACAGTCAACTTTTACACGCACGATGCGGCGCTGCGCGACAATGGCCCTGCGCCGCTGGGGCCAAAGGGATTTCCGATCAACCCTTACGAGGCGCAAGATCACCAATTTTCCAAATCGCAGCCCGAAAATCTGGCGATACTGGAAAGGCTGCGCGTCTTGGTGGACAGCTATGGCGACAAAGTTCTGATCGGCGAGGTGGGCGACAGCGAAGCGCGGCAAATTGGCCTGATGGGGCAATACACCTCGGGCCAGGCACGCCTGCATATGGCCTATTCCTTTGCCATGCTTGGCCCTGATTATTCGGCGGCGCATTTTCGCAAATGTATCACCGATTTTCAAACGGGTGCGCCCGATGGCTGGCCCTGTTGGTCGTTTTCCAACCATGACGTGATGCGGCATGTCTCGCGCTGGACACCTGCTGGCAGTGACGCAAAGGCGGTGGCGCGTCAGGCGATTAACCTGTTGATTTCCTTGCCCGGGACCTTGGGGATTTACCAAGGTGAAGAACTGGGCCAGACCGAAACCGACATCGAATTTCACGAATTGAAAGATCTTGGCTATATTGATTTTTGGCCCGAAAACAAAGGGCGCGATGGCTGCCGCACGCCCATGGTCTGGGCCCATAACGCCCCCTTTGGCGGGTTTTCAAATGTCGCGCCGTGGCTGCCGGTAAAAGCGCCGCAGTTGCGCGCCGCATTGGACGTTCAAGGCGCGGATTCCGTTTTTGCCACCTATTGTGCGGCCTTGGACTTGCGGCGCAGGGCCAAACCTTTGTCTCAAGGCGCGGCCACATTTTTTGACCTGCCCGAGCCAATTTTGGCCCTGCGCCGCAGCGACAATGGCCAGCACGTGTCGGCGGTTTTCAATTTGTCGCCCAAAGCCTGTCGCCTGCAAGTTTCGGGGCAAGTGCAGATTTTGGGCAGGGCAGAGGCCCAGCTTGCAGCGCAAGGCCGTCTTGATTTGCCTGCCTTTGGCTATGCGTTCTTGGATGAAGATGGCACGCTTGGCTTGGCTTTGGCCTAAGTCTAGACAGCTCAAGATTTTTGCGCAGAAACACCCCTTGCTTGTGCCACGGCATTGCTGGGTACCGTTGGGCGATAGGGCATCATGCGGTCTAAATCTGCCAGAAATGCGGCGATGTTTGACTGAAACATGGCCAGATCGGCCTTGGTATGGCGCCACAATTCTGCACGCAGGGCATGACCCGGCCAGTCGCGCAGGCTGATCGCAATCACGCTGCGGTCATCGGCCCAAAGGTGGCCTATGTCGCGCAATTTTGCGATAGATCTTCCATGTTCGCCCGAGGTTATGACCCGCCGTTGATCCTCGGGCGCGGTCACCATAAAGGCGCGCAAATGCGTCACCAAGACTGGAGGTGGCAAAGTCAGTTGCGCCGCAATTGCCAAATCATCATCCACCAAGGACAGATGAGCAGCAGTATAGGCCGACTTTCGGGTGGATTCCACGATTGAAAATCGCCCCGTTTCTGGGAAATGGCCGAAATCCACATGCACGGGGCCCGTGGCCGCCAGCCGTTGAAACAGGTGCAAATTGGCCTCAAGCGCGGGCAGACTTGGGCGCGCGTTGGATAGCCTTGCGACGAGCGCGCTGCACATTTCAAACGCGCTATCGCCCGCGCGCATCCGCACCCAGCCTTGTCCGCGCAGCGTATCCAAGGCGCGCCAAATCGCGCCACGGCTAAACTTTAGTTTTTGGGTCAATTCGACCAACGTTAGCGGGCCGTCGTCTGCAATCGCCTCTGCCACCAGCAGAATCCGCAAGGTTGGCGCGTCTAAATCGGATTTTGCCATCGGATGCCCTTGTTTTGGAAAAACCGTAGCATTCCGCTGTGTGAGATGAAAGAAATTTCAGGCTCTGACGGCAAAATCACCGTAGTACATATCTTATCTGTCACAAAAATCTGACAGATGGGGCGATTTACCCCGATTTGCCATTGAAGGGGCGAAATCACGCGGCTAGGCTGCTGATATGATACACGATCTTCCAACACCCGACACGCCCTTTTTGATTGGCACACGCGGATCGCCCTTGGCATTGTGGCAAGCCCATGAGGTGCGACGTTGCCTGATGGCGGTATTTGATCTGCCGCAAGACGCCTTTGGCATTTCGGTGATCAAAGTGACAGGCGATCAGATCTTGGATCGCGCCTTGAAAGAGATTGGCGGCAAGGGCCTGTTCACCCGCGAAATCGAAGAGGCGCTGCTGGCGGGGCAGATCGACATTGCCGTGCATTCGATGAAAGACATGCCCACGGTGCAACCCGATGGGCTGATCCTTGACTGCTATTTGCCGCGCGAGGATGTGCGCGATGGCTTCGTCTCGCCGCAGTATCACAGTCTGGCGGGTTTGCCGCATGGCGCAAAAGTAGGCTCGTCTAGCCTGCGGCGGCGGGCGCAATTGGCGCATAAACGGCCAGATTTGCACCTGGTGGAGTTTCGCGGCAACGTGCAAACGCGGATGCAAAAGCTTGCCGATGGCGTGGCGGATGCAACGTTTTTGGCGATGGCTGGGTTAAACCGTTTGGGCATGGCGCATCATGCACGCGGGCCGATCGAATTGGACGCCATGTTGCCCGCTGTGGCGCAGGGCGCGATTGGTGTGGAGCGCCGCCGCGATGATGCGCGCGCGCAGGCGATGCTGGATGCCATTCATCACCGCCCCACGGGGCTGCAACTGGCGGCGGAACGCGCCTATTTGGCGCGGTTGGATGGATCTTGCGAGACGCCGATCGCGGGACTTGCAGTGTTGGATGGGGATGCCCTGTGGCTGCGCGGTGAAATTCTGCGCCCCGACGGCAGCCGCGTCATTACGGGCGAGCGGCGCGGCGTGATTGCGGGCGATCCTGCGAAAGCCGCGGCTTTGGGCGTGGAATTGGCGGGCGATTTGCTGGCGCGCGCGGGGGATGGATTTTTCGATTAGTCCGCATTTTTTGCGTAGTCGTTTGGATCGCCGTTCAAAAAGGGGCCTGTGCGGCCCCTTACGGATTTGGGTGAACCCAAATCCTATCCCCGCAGGATATTTTCAAAAAGAAGAAGCAAATCAAAGGTTTTGAGACAGAAAATTCAGCATAAGCGGCGCGATTTGGGGCGCGGCTTCTTCGGGCAGCAAATGGCCGAAACCTTGCAAAATTTCAGCTTTTGCGTGGGGCAGGGCGCGGGCGGCATCTTGGCTGACACGGGCGGGGACCGCGCCATCGCGCGCGCCTGTCAGCAGCAAAGTGGGCGTTTTTATCTGGGGCAGGCGGGCCAGAAGCGGGCGCAAATCCCATGCGGCCATCATGTCCAGTGTGGCGGCAATATGGGCGGCGCGGCGCGACAGCACTAGGTAATGCGCGCGCGTTTGCGCATCAATCTGCGCGCCAGTTTGCTGCACCAAGCGATCAATTTGCGTCGGTGTGCCCAGAAATCTTGCGCCTAGATTTGGGGCGAATGGGACAAGGCTAAGCGTTTTGGCAAGGGCCGGAAACAGCCATCCCGCCACCCCTTCGAACTGAGATAGCGCGGCATTCAGGCCCACAATCGCGCGCAGGGGCATCATCTCGGCCATGCGCAGGGCAATCGCTGCGCCTGCCGAATGGCCAATAATTGCTTGCACGGCCCAAGCCTGATCGGCGGCCAGTGTTGCAATATCGGCGGCCACGTCATTCAGAGATGCCCGCGTCATGCGCGCCTTTTGGCTAAACCCATGCCCTGCCACATCAACGGCAATCACGCGGTAGTGCGGCGCGAGGGCGGGCAGAACATCGCGCCAGCAATGCAGCGAGCCGCCTGCGCCGTGAATCAAAAGAATCGTCGGCCCTGCACCCATGTCTTGCACATGCCAATGCTGATGCGCAGCAAAAACAACGTTTGATGCCTTGCGGTGCGGCCAATCGGCGGGCAGGTCTGCGGGCGCAGTCATTCCCCCAGCCCCGCCCGCAACACTTTGCTTAATCGTTGGGCGTCCGCGCGGGGAAGCGGCAGATAGGTGGCGCCCATCACCTGCGCCAATGCGGCAAGGCTAGGCTGGGCGCGGTTGGCAATGTCAATCACCAATGCGGGGATGCCTGTGTTTGCATAAACGCGGGCGAGGCGCACCGCGTCTTCTTCTGCGCGGGCGCGGTTGGCACTGCCATCCAGCGCAATATTGCCGCGCCCGTCGGTCAGCAGGGCCAAAGTTGGCGTCATGCCGTGCGCGCGGGCCTGAAGCGCCACGTCCAGACCCATGCGCAGACCTGCGGCCAGCGGCGTGCCGCCCCCACCTGCCAGCCCCGCAAGGCGGCGTTTTGTGGCCGTCAGTGACCGTGTCGCAGGCAAGACCACCTCGCAGCCCTGCCCACGAAAGGCCAAGAGGGCGACATGGTCGCGCCGCGCATAAGACTGTGCGAGCAGAAGTTCCACCGCGCCCTTCGCCTCGGCCAGACGGGCAAAGGCCGAGGATCCAGAGGCATCGACAGTGAAGATCAGCACGCGATCCGAAGAATGTTGATAGCGTTTGATGCGCAAATCGCTAGGGCGGATGGCAAGGCGCATGGGCTGGTCTGCGGCCAAAATCCCAGCGCCGCGCAAACCTTGCAAAGGCGCTGCGGCGCGCAGTGTTGCCATGATATCAATGCGTTGGCCGTGCCCGATGCGCCCTGCGCGCGGGGGCAGAGGGCGGCCGCGATGGTTGCCTTTGATCTTTGCCCCCGTGCCCGCCCCGCCCTTCATGCCCCGCGCCGCGCGGCCAGCGGCCAGGCGGGCCAGAACATCGGCGGGCAAAGCGGCGCGCACCGCGTCCAGCACGATATCTTGCGGGATGTCATCAAGATCGCTGGGCGCATCTGGGTTGGCCTGATCTTGGCCGCTGCTGGGTGGGGTTTCGGGCGGGGGGGCTGTATCCTGCTGGGTTGGGTCTGGAAAGATCGTCGCGCGGTGGGCATAGACCAAAGCCGCCGCATCGCGCAAACAACCTTCATCCGCGATATCCAGCCCCCGCAATGCGGCAATGGCCAGCGCGGCGCGGGCGGCAAAAATCGGCGCGCGCAGACTGTCGATGCCAAGGCTGGCGGCGGCCATGGCAAGCGCCGAAACCGCCGTAACGGGCAGGCCCGCGAGACGTAGTGCAGCAAGCCGCGCGCGGGCAGGGGTAAGGTCGGATGCAGGTTCCACCGCCAAGGCGTCGTCCAGCCCAAAATCGGACAGATCCAAATACAGCGCCAGCCGTTCGGCCAGTGCGGGGGCAAGGGTTTCTTCAGGTTCTACCCCTTCGTCCAGCGCGATCAGGCACGATGTGCCACTGTCCAAATGCAGCGCCAGTCGCGCGGCAAGGCTGGGCGGCGCGCGCTCGGCCATGGGCAAGACCAGACAAGCTGGCGCAGACAAAACCCCCACCGTTTTGCGATGTGTGCCCGAGGCAAGGCTTGCGGCCAAATCTGTGCCGCCAAACAGCGCGCCATCGTCGATTGTGGGGTGAATGCGGCGGGCGGGCAGGGCGATCTCGCCAAGCCGCGCCATGACCGCCGCACGCGCAGGGCCGATGCGCGCGCGCAGCCAAAGCCCGCCCAAGACCGCCGCATCCAGCGCCAAAACATCCAGCGCAAGGCGGGCACGATCCACCGCAGAAAGGGGGGGCGCGTCCGCCATTACGGCAGCGTTTCGGCCAAAATCCGCGCCACCCGCGCGCCTGATCCTGCCTCGTCCAACGGATCGCGGCGCAGGCGGTGGGCAAGTGCCATTTCGGCAACCGATTTTAGATGCGCGCGCGTGACCGTGCCCGCCCCATGGAACGCCGCCTCTGCCCGCGCCGCGCGCAGCAAGGTCAACTCGCCGCGCAGCCCGTCCGACCCCAGCGCAATGCAGAGGCTGGCGCAATCATGCAGCACGGCCGGGGGCGTTTTCATCTGCGCCAAGGCCACGCGCGCCTTTAGGATACCGTCCCGCAGCGCCGCATCTTGCGCGCCCCAAACCGCCATAAAGGCGGCGTGATCCCGTTCATACCCATCGCGGCGCAGCATCACTTCCACCCGCGTTTCCACGTCGCGCGGGCTTGTCACCTGCACCGAAAGGCCAAAGCGATCAAGAAGTTGCGGGCGCAAATCGCCCTCTTCTGGGTTGCCCGACCCCACCAAAACAAAGCGGGCAGGGTGGCGGATAGACAGCCCTTCGCGTTCCACCACGTTTTCGCCCGATTGGGCCACGTCCAGCAAAAGGTCAACCAAATGATCCTCAAGAAGGTTGACCTCGTCGATATAAAGATAGCCGCGATTGGCGCGGGCGAGCAGCCCCGCCTCGAACGCCTTTTCGCCGCGCGTTAAGGCGCGCTCGATGTCCAAAGCGCCAACAACGCGGTCTTCGGTCGCGCCAAGCGGCAGGTCGATCACCGGGGTTGGGCGGGACACGACCTTGCCCGAAACCGCAGGGGCCCAGCCCGGCACATCTTCGATGCGGGCGGAATTGACGGGGCAGCCTTCGATCACGTCAATTGGGGGCAGCAGCGCCGCAAGCGCGCGCACGGCAGTCGATTTGCCAGTGCCACGGTCGCCAAATACCAAAACGCCGCCGATGGCGGGGTCGATTGCCGTCAGCACCATTGCGCGTTTCATCGCCTCTTGCCCGACGATGGCGGAAAACGGGAACGGGGCTGTCATGCGGCTGTCCTTAGCTGAGGATATGCGGCCAAGGGGCGCACGCCGCCCCAAGTGCCAAAATCGCCCAAAACGGCAAAGCGGGCGTAAAGCTCTTCTGCGAACCAGTCTTCGCGGCGCACGGCGGCGATGGCACGGCCATGCGCGCCGTTTCCGCGGGCAAAATCGGCCATGGTTTGCGTGTCGGGCCAGATCGAGAAGGTGACCTGGTGCAAAAGCGGTATCTCACCCACGCCGATTTTGAAAATGACATTGGCATCGTCGCCGATCACTTGGCTGATCGTGGGAACGCGCGACCAAAACCGCAAGGCGGTCGTCAGGCGCAGGCTGGCGCGGGTCAGGGCTGCAATGGGTGCGCCTGCAGGGATATCGCCCTGCGAGGCAAAGGGGGCGCGGCCAGACCATGCGCCGCGCGCCGAAATTGGCTGCAGAACGACTGTCCAGTTTTCCACGGATTTGGCCCCCCAGCGCCGAAACAGCGGGGCGTTTTGTGTGGCGTCAAGGGCCGTTTGCGCATCGGGCCATGTCGCCAATATCGCCCAAACATCGAAATTTGGGCGCAGGTCAAACCCCTCGCCGCGACCAGAGCCGCATAATTTCCAAAACCCAACCTCGCGCATGCGCATCAATGACACGCGGGCAAGCCCCATTTGCCCCAGCACCCATAGGCGGGAAGGCAAGCCGTTGAACCGAAACAGCGAAAGGGTTGTAATGGTCAAAGGGCGCCCTGTTGCAAGCGGTTGCGGGTTGTCAGCCTAGGTTTACATAAAGCGGCAAAAGAAGGAAGTGTAAACGTCATAAACTTTGCTATTGTCAATTAAACTAGACAGTCTAGGGTGTGCGTATGACATTTATCGCACCCAAAACACCCGACTCGCCCTCTAATGCTATTGTTATCGGCGCGGGCATGGGCGGGCTGGCGGCTGCCATGCGGCTGGGGGCAAAGGGATACCAAGTCACAGTGATTGACCGTTTGGACATGGCGGGCGGTCGCGGCAGTTCTGTCTCGAAAGACGGTCACCGCTTTGACCTTGGCCCCACGATTGTCACCGTGCCGCAGGGGCTGCGCGACCTTTGGGCCACATGCGGGCGCGATTTTGACGCCGATGTTGACCTGCGCGCGCTGGCTGATTTCTACCAAATCCGCTGGCAAGATGGCAGCCATTTCACCGCGCGCAGCGATACCGCCGCGATGCAGGCCGAGGTTGCGCGCCTGTCGCCCAGCGATGTGAAAGGGTATGAAAAGTTTCTGAAAGATGCCGAGGCGCGCTATTGGTTCGGCTATGAAAACCTTGGCCGTCGCAGCATGGGGCGGCTGATGGACATTGTCAAAGTGCTGCCAACCTTTGCGCGCCTTCGCGCGGATCGTTCGGTCTATGCCCATGCTGCGGCGCGCGTGCGCGACGAGCGGCTGCGCTTTGCGCTGTCTTTCCATCCGCTTTTCATCGGGGGCGATCCGTTTCATGTGACCTCGATGTATATTCTGGTTAGCCATTTGGAAAAAGAATTCGGCGTGCATTACGCGATGGGCGGGGTGGCGGCGATTGCGGCGGCCATGGCGCGGGTGATTATCGCGCAGGGCGGAACCTTGCAGTTGAACGCCGATGTTGACCAGATTCTGGTGGAAAACGGGCGCGCCGTGGGTGTGCGCCGTGCCGATGGGCAAAACCAATTGGCCGATATCGTTGTCTCGAACGCGGATGCGGGCCATACCTATGACCATTTGCTGCGCAACACGCAGCGCAAGCGTTGGACACCCGCCAAAACCGCCTCTCGCCGCTGGTCGATGAGCCTGTTTGTTTGGTATTTTGGCACCAAAGGCACGGCGCGGAAATGGCGCGATGTCGGGCATCATACAATTGTCGTTGGCCCCCGCTACCGCGCCCATATCAAGGATATTTTCCAGCGCGGCGTGTTGGCCGATGATATGAGCCTTTATGTCCACCGCCCTTCGGTGACAGACCCCTCGGTCGCGCCAGTAGGGGATGACACATTCTATGTTCTGTCCCCTGTGCCGCATTTGGGGATTGGATCCACGGATTGGCATGCCGAAGCCGAGAATTACAAAGCCAAAATGCTAAGTGTTCTAGAGCAGCGCCTTTTGCCAGGGCTTTCCCAACATCTCGGGCCGCAATTGGTGCTGACCCCCGAAGATTTCAAATCGCGGTATCGCAGCCCTTATGGGGCAGGTTTCTCCATCGAGCCGCGCATTTTGCAATCGGCCTATTTTCGCCCGCATAATATTTCTGAAGAGGTGGAAAACCTGTTCCTGGTTGGCGCGGGCACGCATCCAGGTGCGGGATTGCCCGGCGTTATTTCCAGCGCCGAGGTGACGGATAGCCTGATCCCCCCCGCGCCGCGCCCGCAGCGCGCCAAGGCGATGGCCGCAGAATGAGCGGCGCAGACATTGACCCGCGCGATTTGGCGGCCTGCCGCGAGGCCATTCGCACGGGCAGCTATTCGTTTCACGCAGCATCGCGGCTTTTGCCAGCCCGGGTGCGCGACCCTGCCTTGGCCCTTTATGCCTTTTGCCGCCTTGCCGATGATGCGGTGGATGAAGGCTACGACAAGGTGGGCGCAGTGCTGTCCTTGCGCGACCGTTTGGATTTGGTCTATGCGGGCCGCCCATTGAACGCCGCTGCCGACCGCGCCTTTGCGGCTGTGGTTGCCGCGTCTGACATGCCGCGGGCGTTGCCTGATGCGCTGTTGGAAGGCTTTGCTTGGGATGCGGCGCAGCGCCGTTATGACACCTTCGATCAGCTTTGTGGCTATGGCGCGCGCGTGGCTTCGGCGGTGGGCGCGATGATGTGCGTTCTGATGGGCGCGCGCAGCGCCGATGCGCTGGCGCGGGCCTGCGATTTGGGCCTTGCGATGCAATTGACAAATATCGCCCGTGACATTGGCACAGATGCGCGGGAGGGGCGGATTTATGTGCCGCAGGACTGGGCCGATAACTTGGGGCTGGACGAGCGCGCGATCCTAAACGCGGCCCAAAGTCCCAGTTCCGCGCCCGATGTGCGGCTGGCCGAGATCACGCAGCGCCTGCTAGATCATGCCGATATGCTGTATCTGCGGGCGGATGCGGGCATACCTGCGCTGCCCCTATCCGCGCGCCCTGCGATTTTTGCCGCGCGGCATATCTATGCAGGGATTGGCGGGGCAATCGCGCGGCACGGCTACTATGCGCTGCACATCCGCGCGCATACGTCCAAGGGGCAAAAGCTGGGCTGGCTGGCCCTTTCGGCCCTTCGCGCGGCCGCCAGCACCATGTTACCCGTGCCCGCGCGCCTACACGCGCGACCGCATCCTGAATGCGCCTTCTTGGTGGATGCTGCTGCGAAATTGGGCCAAATGCGCCGCTCGGATGCGCTATTTGCGGTATTGGCCCAACTCGAGGCGCAAGATCGTGCATTGCCCCTTGGCAGCAGAGCGGGCGCAGCCTAGCTGTGGCGCATCATAAGGGGCAAATCTATGAGCATCGCGCTATTCCTAACTTTCTTCGCAGCCGCCATTGCCGCTGCGTCCACAGGGTCGTTCTTTCCAACGGGCGATTGGTATAAGTCGTTGCGCAAACCCGTTTGGGTGCCGCCGAATTGGGCGTTTCCTGTGGTTTGGACAACGCTTTACATCCTGATGTCTTGGGCCGCGATGCGGGTGGGAATGTCGGGGGCAGGCGGCGCGGCGATTGCGCAAGCACTGGGGCTGTGGGCGCTGCAAATCGCGCTGAATGCGATCTGGACACCCGTTTTCTTTGGCCTGCGCCGTATGCGCGCGGCATTGGTGATTATGCTTGGCCTATGGGCATCAGTCTTGGCGATGGGGGCGGCGTTTTATGCGGTCGATCCCGTGGCGGGGCTGATGATCGCGCCCTATGCGCTGTGGGTGTCGATTGCCTTTGCCCTGAACGGGGCGGTGCTGCGGCTTAATCCGGGCGCTTCGGCCTAGGGCCAGCGCGCCTTGCGCGGCACGCGGCAGGCGACCATTGCTTGGACCAGCCGATTGTCCCAGCGCCGCAGGTCTAGGGTTTCGTGCATCCCCGTCACTTTTTCGCCATCTAGGGTCGTCTCCATCATCGTGCGCGCATAAAACGGGGCTTCAAGCAGGGCCATGCGCTGGCGCGCTGTTGTGCCCGCATCGCCGCGAGTGGCCCGCGAAATGCCCCAGGCAGTGCGGGGCAGGGGCGAAAAGGGGGGCGGGGTAACTTGGGTCGCGCTGCCATTTGGCGCGAAATCCAGCCCCAATTCCAGCCTTGACCCATCGCGCCGCAGCGCATCGTAATAAACGGATGCCCCCGCCTTGCGCGGGTAGCGCCCCCAAGTCCAGTGCGTGAAATCGGCCTCCAGCGGGTCGGTTCCAAAATTGGCGTCAAAATAACCGTGGCCTTGCCATTTATGCGCGGGGGATATGTCCACTTCGATCCGCGCGATTGGCGCAAAGGGCCGCCAGATATGGCGCGCGTCTGGGGTTAGTTTCGCCTCTACCTCAGTGATTGCGGCAGGGGTCAGGCGGATTTGTCCCTGGACGCGGCCAATGCGGGGCGGGGCAGATATCTCGTTGATATCAATTACCAATGTGCCGTTTTGCCACGCCATGCGGCTGGGGCCAACTTGCAGCGCATCGCGCGATTGCCGCAGCGCCGCTTGCCCGCGATCTGTCATGGTAAAGCGCGGGCGCGCGCCAAAGGTGGCCAGATTGATGCAGGCGTGATTGGCAGGGTTCTTGCGCCCAGACCACGCATACCACGGCGAAAACACAGTGCCGATAAATCCGATGACCGACACAGCCGATGCCCCATCGTCGGATACGCCATCAACATACCACCAGGCATAACCGCCCGGCGGGGGGGCTAGGGTGAAATCTGGCCGCTCAATATCGCTGCGGCCGCGTGCTGGCCTGACAATGCCGCCATCGGCACCCCCGCCCCCGGATGCGCGCCGCCCCCCGCCAGATACAGCCCCTTGATCTGGGTCTGCGCTGTGGGGCGCAACAGAGGCGCGAGCAGCGATTGCGGACTGCGCCCGTAAATCGCCCCCTGAGATGCCGGAAACAACGCCGCCCAGCCCGATGGGGTGGTGAGCGCCGACATCGGTGGCGGTGTTTGAAACGCCAGATGAAAGCGGGACAATTGGGTGAGCATTTCGGTTTGGCATTGCGTTGCCTCTTGCGGGTTAGGGGAGGAAATGCCCTGCAAAGGCGCGGCATTCATAATGATTTCAAAACGTTCAGAGCCTGCGGGCTGCTCGCCGTGCAGGCGGTCTTGCGCACAGATATACAGGGTCGGATCGCGCGCCATGCGGCCTTGGGCAATCGCGCCGAAATCATGGGCGGGGTTACTACCGAAAAAGACATTGTGATGGATAAGATCGGGCGCGCCCTTGCCCAGCCGCCCCGCAAAGGCCCAGACATAGGCGGACATGCTGCGCGGTTGCGTGGCAGTGACGCGCAGGGCCTTTTGCGCCGCTGCCCCCAAAAGCCCGAGTTGGAGGGCCGCAGGATCGCCGTTAAAGGTTACGCTGCGCGCGGCGAGTTCGCTGCCACCCGCCAGCCGCACCCCCGTTGCGCGCCCAGCCTGAACCACAATATGCTGCGCCGCAAGACCGCAGCGAAACTGCACCCCCTTTTCGCGTGCAAGCCGCACAAGGGCCAGGGCCAGCGCCGCCATACCGCCTTGCACTGCCCAAACGCCCGCCGTCTCGGCCTGCCAGATTAGGGCAAGGACAGCTGGCGATTTTTGCGGCGCGCCGCCGACATAGGTCGCATAGCGGCCAAAAAGCTGCACAAGCCGTGGGTCGGTGAACTGGCGTTCCAGCCACCGCGTCAGCGTCATCTGTGGCAGCAGCGCGGGCCAAATCGCGGGGCGCTGCGCCGCTGCCCATGCAATCGCCGCAAGCTGTGGTTTGCCCGCGCGCATCATTGGGCCGTCAAAGGCTTCATACATGGCGCGGGTCAACCGATCAAAGCGCAGATACTCTTGCGCAGCCCCAGCACCTGCAAAGCGGCCAATCGCATCGGCATTGGCGGCAGTGCCCGTGAACAAATCCAGCCGCGTGCCATCTTGCCAGAAATGCCGCGCTAAAATCGGCTGCGCGATCAGCGTGACATAATCTTCCAGCCGCGCCCCCGCCTGCGCGAACAAAGCGGCGAACACATCGGGCAGCGTCAGCACTGTGGGCCCCGTATCGACAGGCCCCGCCGCCGAAGGCAGACTGCGCATTTTGCCGCCCAGATGCGCCTGCGCTTCGATCACAGTAACGTCCCGCCCCGCCGAGGCCAGCGCGATCGCCGCGCAAAGCCCACCGACGCCTGCGCCAATCACCACATCGCGTGGCATATCCGATTTTTCTGCTTGGCCCATGTCGGGATTGTTGACTTGGGGGTGCAATATGTCCAGTATGATTTACACTTGCTGTCAGAAAATTTTGACAATTCCCTGATGTGACAGCGCCAAACCCACGTGAAGGGGGCCAGAATGCCATTCTCTGCAAGGCTAGATGCTGCAACCGCCACGGTTTTGGCGCGTGCAATGGACGGTGGGCCGTCACAATTGGCGCGGGCGCTGCACTATGCTGTCACGCCTGGGGGCGCGCGGATTAGGCCCACGATCTTACTTTCGGTTGCGTCCGCCTGCGGCGATGATCGCCCTAGCCTTTCCGATGCGGCGGCGGTTGCGCTTGAGCTGATCCATTGCGCCAGCCTGGTGCATGATGACCTGCCTTGTTTTGATGATGCCGATACGCGGCGCGGCAAGGCCACAGTTCACAAGGCGTTTTCGCAGCCGCTTGCTGTTTTGACGGGCGATAGCCTGATTGTTCTGGCCTTTGACATTCTGGCCGCCGCTGCCGAAAACGGATCTGGCGCAGAGGTGCAGCGCGCTTTGTCGATGGTGCGGGTGCTGGCTGCGCGCACGGGCATGCCTATGGGTATTTGCGCGGGTCAAGGCTGGGAAAGCGAATCTGTTATCGACCTTTCTGCCTATCACCGCGCAAAAACGGGGGCGTTGTTTATTGCCGCCACGCAAATGGGGGCGATTGCGGCGGGGCAGGAACCCGACCCTTGGGAAGAGCTAGGCGCGCGCATTGGCGAGGCGTTTCAAGTGGCCGACGACTTGCGTGATGCGCTGTATGATGCGGAAACTTTGGGAAAACCCTCGGGGCAGGATGCGGCCCATGCCCGCCCTAATGCTGTGGCCGAATTGGGCGTGCAAGGCGCCGTCAGCCGCCTGCAGGATATTTTGGGCGGGGCGATTTCATCGATTCCGCGCTGCCAAGGCGAGGCGATGCTGGCGCAGATGGTGCGCCGTTATGCCGAAAAGATGACACCCGCCTTGCCGCATTTGACCGCAGCGATGCGCTAAATGGCAGGTGTTTTGCTGCGCCTTGCGGGCGCGCCCCGCTTTCAGGCATGGGCGGCGCGCATACCTGTGCTGCGCAGAATTGGGCGCAGCGAAGGGGCCGCTATTTTTGATTTGGTTCAAGGGTTTGCGCGCGCGCAAGTTCTGACCGCGCTGGTGGAATTGGATATACTGCAGCGCCTGACAGCGGGCCCGCTATCGCCTGCTGAAATGGCACCTGATTCTGGCACGTCTGCGGATCGAATGGCGATTTTGCTTCAGGCGGGGGCGGGGATTGGCCTGTTAAAGCGCGGCGGCGATGGCCGCTTTGCCCTGCGTATGCGCGGGGCGGCGCTGCTGGCGGTTCCAGGGCTGGTGGGGATGATCCGCCATCACCGCGCGTTTTACGATGATCTGGCCGATCCTGTCGCGCTGCTGCAAGGCGGCACACAGACACAGCTTTCGCAGGTTTGGCCTTATGTTTTTGGAGCAGGGGCTGCCGAAGACCCCGCGCGCGCCGCGCGCTATTCGACGCTGATGGCCGACAGTCAGGCTTTGGTCGCAGCCGAAGTGCTGGCCCATGTTTCGCTGCGGGGGGCAAAACGCCTTTTGGACGTGGGCGGTGGCACGGGGGCCTTTCTTGCCGCAGTTGGTGCAAAATTCCCCAATTTGGATTTGCACCTGTTCGATCTGCCCGCCGTTCTGGCAGGGGCTGCCACGCGGCTTGGCCCGTTTGGCGCGCGGGTGCATCTGCATGGGGGCAGTTTTCGGGATGACCCGCTGCCACTTGGCGCTGATACCATCAGCCTGATCCGCGTGCTTTATGATCACAGCGATGACACCGTCGCAGCCCTGTTGCGCAGCGTTCATGCCGCCTTGCCACAAGGCGGGCGGCTGATTGTGGCCGAACCAATGTCAGGCGGGGCAAAACCAGACGCGATTACCGATGTGTACTTTGCACTTTACACATTGGCGATGCAAACGGGACGCACCCGCAGCATGGATGACATCGCCGCCCTGCTGCGCGCAGCAGGGTTTGTGAACATCCGCAAATTCCCATGTTTTAGGCCCTATGTCGCCAGCGCCATCACCGCGACACGCGGTTAGTTTTGCTGCAGAACAGCGCTCCAAAACGGCCTCCGCGCGTGGACGAAATTGTTAAATATTTTCTAAATGTCAATATTGATTGACAGTGCGGACTGTAAGCCTAGAATGACATTAATAAGGCAGCGCACGGGAGAGTGATGCGCCCTTAAGGGGGAAGAACACGTGCAAAGCACTGCGGTCATATTGTCAGGCCCCAAGGATATTGCCCTGCGCGCAGTGGGGCTAATTTCCCCATCAGCGCAGGATGTTGTCGTAAAAGTAGGGTTTTCGGGCATTTCGACCGGCACGGAAAAACTGTTTTGGTCTGGCACGATGCCGCCGTTTCCAGGCATGGGTTACCCTTTGGTTCCCGGCTATGAAGCTGCGGGCGAAGTGGTTGAGGCGGGCCCCGATTCGGGCCTGCGGGTTGGCGACACGGTGTTTGTGCCAGGCGCGAACTGTTTTGAGGCGAACGAGGCTGGCCCCGTGCGCGGATTGTTTGGTGCGGCTTCGCAATATTTGGTGACGGCGGGCGCGCGCACGGCGCGGCTTGATGCGGGTTGGGGTGCGCAGGGCGCGCTTTTGGCACTTGCCGCCACCGCGCGTCATGCGATTGCGGGGTTCAATACCGATTTGCCCGATTTGATTGTGGGCCATGGCGTCTTGGGCCGCCTTTTGGTGCGGTTGACACTGGCTGCTGGGGGCAAGCCGCCTACGGTTTGGGACACCAATCCTGCCCGCCGCGGTGGCGCGGTGGGCTATGAGGTGATCGATCCAGAAACCGATACGCGCCGCGATTACCGCGCGGTCTACGATGCCTCTGGAGCGCCAGACCTGCTGAACACGTTGATCGGCCGCATTGCCAAGGGCGGCGAAGTGGTGCTTGCGGGCTTTTACACCGCGCCTTTGTCCTTTGCCTTTCCGCCCGCCTTTATGCGCGAGGCGCGTATTCGCATTGCCGCCGAATGGGCCGCCGATGATCTGACCGCCACGCGCGAATTGGTCGCCTCTGGCGCGCTGTCGTTGGATGGTTTGATCACCCACGAGGCAAAATCTGCTGATGCGCCCGCCGCTTATGAAACTGCGTTTTCGGACGCGAATTGCCTAAAAATGATCCTCAATTGGAGCGGCCACGCATGACACTCGATATCCCAAACCTGAAAGATTTCGATGCACGCCTGCGCGCCGAAGCGGCTGAAGAGCCTTCGCTGGAAATTCCTCAGGGCGAGCCGACCAGCAAAACCCAGATCATCGCCATTTACGGCAAAGGCGGGATTGGCAAATCATTCACGCTGGCCAACCTGTCCCATATGATGGCCGAAATGGGCAAGCGCGTGCTGCTTATTGGCTGCGATCCCAAATCCGACACCACCAGTCTTTTGTTTGGCGGCAAGGCTTGCCCGACGATCATCGAAACCTCGACCCGCAAGAAACTTGCGGGGGAAGAGGTGCAAATCGGTGATGTGTGTTTCAAGCGCGGCGGCGTCTTTGCGATGGAATTGGGCGGCCCCGAAGTGGGGCGCGGCTGCGGCGGGCGCGGCATTATCCACGGCTTTGAACTTCTGGAAAAGCTGGGGTTCCACGACTGGGACTTTGACTATGTGCTGCTGGATTTCTTGGGCGATGTGGTGTGCGGCGGCTTTGGTCTGCCCATCGCGCGCGACATGGCGCAAAAGGTGATTTTGGTCGGATCGAACGATTTACAGTCGCTGTATGTGGCCAATAACGTCTGCTCGGCAGTCGAATATTTCCGCCGTTTGGGTGGCAATGTCGGCATCGCGGGCCTTGTGATCAACAAAGATGATGGCACGGGCGAGGCGGCTGCCTTTGCGGAGGCGGTGAATATTCCTGTGCTGGCAGCGATCCCGCAAGATGATGATTTGCGCCGCAAATCGGCCAATTATCAAATTGTCGGCACGATGGAATCGCAATGGGGCCCGATGTTTGCAGCCCTTGCCGACGCGGTTGGCGTGGCTCCGCCTGTACGCCCCGCGCCTTTGTCGCAAGATGGTCTGCTGAACCTGTTTTCCGCAGAAACCACGGGCAAAGATTTTGTCCTGACCCCCGCCACCGATGCCGATATGCGTGGCAAGTTTGCAGGGCACAAAGCCTCGCTCGAGGTGGTCTATGACGCAGTTTAACCCACGCACAGGGGGGCAAGCCCATGGCTGAAACCCAATATGACAGCGCGGGTGATGCGCCACTGACCGCTGTTGCCAGCGCAGACTTGCCGCCTATTGTTGGTGCCGAACCCGTTGACGGTATGGGTTGCCATGCGGGGGCCGCCACGATGCAAGAGGCGGCGCGCGCTGCGGGCAATTCGCAATTGCTCGACCAATACGCAGCCGACTATCCCCAAGGGCCGCATGACAAGCCCCAATCGATGTGCCCTGCTTTTGGCAGTTTGCGCGTGGGTCTGCGGATGCGCCGTGTGGCAACTGTTTTGTCGGGTTCTGCCTGCTGCGTCTATGGCCTGACTTTTGTATCGCATTTTTACGGCGCGCGGCGCTCGGTTGGCTATGTGCCGTTCAATTCGGAAACCTTGGTCACGGGCAAGCTGTTTGAAGACATCCGCGATGCAGTTCATGAAATGGCCGATCCTGAACGTTATGACGCGGTGGTTGTCACCAACCTGTGCGTGCCAACGGCCAGCGGTGTGCCGCTGAAACTGCTGCCATCCGAGATTAACGGCGTACGCATTGTCGGCATTGATGTGCCCGGCTTTGGCATACCGACCCATGCCGAGGCGAAAGATGTTCTGGCAGGGGCGATGCTGAAATATGCCCGCGCTGAAATTATGGCAGGCCCCGTGCCTGCCCCCGCCGCAGGGCGCTCTGATCGCCCGCAAGTGGCGCTGCTGGGCGAGATGTTTCCCGCCGACCCGATGATGATTGGCGCAATGCTGGCCCCGATGGGTCTGGCCGCTGGCCCTGTGGTGCCCGCCCGCGAGTGGCGCGAGCTCTATGGCGCGCTGGATTGCGGCGTTGTTGCCGCCATTCACCCGTTTTACACCGCAGCCGTGCGCGAGTTTGTCGCCGCTGGGCGCAAGGTGGTGGGCAGCGCGCCCGTGGGCCATGATGGCACGATGGCCTGGCTGGCCGCGATTGGCGATGCCTATAACGTTGCCCCCGCCCAGATTGCCGCCGCGCAAAACGCCTTTGGCCCAGCGATCAAGGCCGCGCTTTCCGCCGCGCCCATCACGGGCCGCATCACTGTTTCGGGCTATGAGGGCAGCGAGCTGCTGGTCGCGCGCCTGCTGATCGAATCTGGCGCAGATGTTCCTTACGTTGGCACGGCCTGTGCCAAAACCCCGTGGAGCGCGCCCGATTTGGACTGGCTGACCGCGCGCGGTGTGGCGGTGAAATTCCGCGCCAGTTTGGAAGACGATCTTGCCGCAATGCATGCCTTCCAGCCCGATTTGGCCATTGGCACAACCCCGCTTGTGCAGGCTGCGAAAGAAGCGGGTATTCCCTCGCTTTACTTTACCAACCTGATCTCCGCGCGCCCTCTGATGGGGCCGGCTGGCGCTGGCAGTCTTGGCCAAGTCGTCAACGCAGCAATCGCAGGGCGTAGCCGTATGGCCGACATGAAGGCGCTGTTCGAAGGTGTGGGCACGGGCGATACCGCTGGCATTTGGGAAGGCGCGCCCAACCTGCGCCCCGATTTCCGCGCGCAGCATCAAAAGAAACTCGACCGCGCGGCCAAGGCCGCCAAAGCCGAGGAGATGATCTGATGCTGATCCAAGATCATGATCGCGCAGGCGGCTATTGGGGCGCGGTTTACGCCTTTTGCGCCGTCAAGGGGTTGCAGGTGGTCATCGACGGGCCCGTGGGCTGCGAAAACCTGCCCGTGACGTCGGTTTTGCACTATACCGACGCGCTGCCGCCGCATGAATTGCCGATCGTTGTCACGGGTCTGGGCGAAGAGGAACTGGGCCGCGATGGGACTGAGGGCGCGATGCGCCGCGCGTGGAAAACGCTGGATCCTGCGCTGCCTGCAGTGGTGGTGACAGGGTCTATTGCCGAGATGATCGGCGGCGGCGTGACCCCGATGGGCACGAATATTCAACGCTTTTTGCCGCGCACCATCGACGAAGATCAATGGCAATGCGCCGACCGCGCGATGACGTGGATTTTCACCGAATTTGGCATGACCAAGGGCCGTATGCCGCCCGAAGCTGACCGTGCCGAAGGCGCGCGCCCGCGGGTCAATATCCTGGGGCCGATGTATGGCGTGTTCAACATGGCATCCGATTTGCACGAAATCCGCCGTCTGGTGGAAGGCATTGGCGCGGACGTAAACATGGTTCTGCCGCTGGGCGCCCATGTGGCCGAGATGCGCAATTTGGTCAACGCCGACGCCAATATCGTGATGTATCGCGAATTCGGCCGCGGTCTGGCCGAGGTGCTGGGCAAACCATACCTTCAGGCCCCGATTGGCATGGACAGCACGATCAAATTTCTACGCAAACTGGGCGAAATGCTGGGCCTTGATCCCGAACCCTTTATCGAGCGGGAAAAACACTCCACCCTAAAACCCGTTTGGGATTTGTGGCGGTCTGTCACACAGGACTTTTTCGCAACCGCCAGCTTTGCAGTGGTGGCCAGCGAAACCTATGCGCGGGGCCTTAAGCATTATCTGGAATCTGATCTGGGCCTGCCTTGCGCCTTTGCTGTGGCGCGGGTGGCGGGGCAAAAAACAAATAACGAAGCGGTGCGCGGATTGCTGAAACAGCATCGCCCGCTGGTCGTGTTCGGGTCGATCAATGAAAAGATGTATCTGGCGGAAATGAAGGGCGGCTTTGGCCCGGCCCCAAGTTTCATTCCCGCGTCCTTTCCAGGTGCTGCTATTCGCCGCGCGACAGGCACGCCTGTGATGGGTTTTGCAGGTGCGGTCTATGTGCTGCAAGAGGTGTGCAACAGCCTGTTCGATGCCCTGTTCCACATTCTGCCACTTGGCAGCGATATGGACAGCGCGGCGGCGACACCGACCAATCTGCGCCGCGATTTTCCGTGGGATGCCGATGCTCAGGCCGCTTTGGATCGTATTGTGGCGACGCACCCCATTCTTACCCGCATTTCCGCCGCTCGCACCCTGCGTGATGCTGCCGAAAAGGCTGCCCTCGATGCAGGGGCCGAACGGGTGGTTCTTGAAACTGTTACGGCATTGCAAGGCGATTTTGCCTTGCCTGCCCCCTCTTCACAAGGAGAAACGGCATGAGCGACTTTTCCGCCAGCGGCGACCTTAGCGGTGTCAAGCGCGTGGGCCAGCTAGAGTTTAGCCTGTATTTCACGCTGATTTTCACGCTGGCCTTTGGTCTGCACCTGATCCGTTGGCCCGTCGCCGCCTTGCGCGCGCTGCGCCTTCCCAAAAGTGGCCCCTTGGCCTGCGCGATCAAAGATGCGCGCGCCATCACGCCGATGATTTTCCGTGGCTGACCTATGCCGCGACACGCCTTTCGACCCTTGTCAACAAGGGCCGAAGCATTGGGGGGCATTCCGCCCCTTATGACCCAGCCGCAGGGAATGCGGCGTCGGCACGAATATCCCGGAGGATACTATGGCTGATAAATCCGATCTGTCTTTCACAGGTCTAACTGACCAACAGGCGCAAGAATTGCACTCGGTCTACATGAGCGGGCTTTGGTTGTTCACAACCATCGCCATCGTCGCGCACGTAGCCGTGTTCGTCTGGCAACCTTGGTTCTGAGGGGGATTGAAACATGAGCAACTTTTACAAAATTTGGCTGATCTTCGATCCTCGTCGCGTGTTCGTGGCACAGGGCGTGTTCCTGTTCCTGCTCGCAGCAATGATTCACCTCGTTCTGCTGTCGACACCAGGGTACAACTGGCTGGAAAAAGCAGGGGCAAAATACGCGCCTGTTGCAGCAGCACCAGCACAATAACCCTAACCCCTTGTTGCGGGCGGCACGTTCCGGCCGCAACAATTCCGATCTTACGACATAACCCGACGCGCGCATTCGCGCCGTCCAATCGCGGAGGGGAAGCATGGCTCTGCTTAGCTTCGAACGTAAATATCGCGTGCCTGGTGGCACGCTGATCGGCGGAAACTTGTTCGACTTTTGGGTCGGCCCGTTTTACGTTGGTTTCTTTGGGGTCACGACCTTTTTCTTCGCGGCCCTTGGCACAATTTTGATTTTCTACGGCGCAGCAATGGGGCCAACTTGGAACCCGTGGCTGATTTCGATCAACCCGCCGCCCGTTGAAAATGGTTTGGCCTTTGCCCCGCTGATGGCGGGCGGGCTTTGGCAGGTTATCACCATCTGCGCGATTGGGGCCTTTGTATCATGGGCGCTGCGCGAGGTGGAAATTGCCCGCAAACTGGGGATTGGCATGCATGTGCCCTTCGCCTTTGGCGTGGCGATTTTTGCCTATGTGACCTTGGTTGTCATTCGCCCCATTCTGATGGGATCGTGGGGCTATGCCTTTCCTTACGGCATTTTCAGCCACCTCGATTGGGTGTCCAACACGGGCTACACCTATGGCAACTTTCATTACAACCCCGTTCACATGATTGCCGTCAGCTTTTTCTTCACCAACGCTTTGGCGCTGGCGCTGCATGGCGGTTTGATCTTGTCGGCGGCGAACCCGCCCAAAGGTCAGGTCATGAAAACCCCCGATCACGAAGATACATTCTTCCGCGATCTGATTGGGTATTCCGTTGGCACGCTGGGCATTCACCGCCTTGGCCTTCTTTTGGCCCTGAACGCCGCCTTCTGGAGCGCGATTTGCATCGTGATCTCGGGCACGATCTGGTTCGAGCAGTGGGTGGATTGGTGGAACTGGTGGCTGCAATTGCCATTTTGGGCGAATATTCCAGGAGGCGTAAATGGCTGAGTATCAAAACATCTTCACCCAAGTCCAAGTGCGCGCCGCCCCCGAAATGGGCATGGTCGAAGGCGTGGACATATCGGGCCGCACCAAAAGCGCGGGATTTTCTACCCTTGCAGGCTGGTTTGGCAACGCACAACTGGGGCCGATTTATCTGGGCACCTTCGGCGTGATCTCGCTGGCTTGCGGTGCGATTTGGTTCATGCTGGTGGGCGCATGGTTCTGGCATGTTGCAGGCTATAACCCTGCCGTGTTTATGCGCGATCTGTTCTGGATGGCACTCGAGCCGCCAGCACCGGAATACGGCCTTGGCTTTGCGCCAATGGGCGAGGGCGGTCTGTGGTTGATTGCCAGCTTCTTCCTGCTGATCTCGGTTCTGACATGGTGGGTGCGCACCTATCTGCGCGCCGAGGCTTTGGGCATGGGCAAGCATGTGTCTTGGGCCTTTGCGGGCGCAATCTGGCTGTTCCTGGTGCTGGGCCTTATCCGCCCTGTGCTGATGGGCAGTTGGTCAGAAGCCGTGCCTTACGGTATCTTCCCGCACCTTGATTGGACGAACAACTTTAGCCTGACCTATGGCAACCTGTTCTATAACCCGTTCCATGCGCTTTCCATCGCCTTCCTCTACGGATCGGCGCTGCTGTTTGCGATGCATGGGGCGACCATTCTGGCCGTCACCCGTTTGGGCGGCGACCGCGAATTGGAACAGATTGTCGATCGTGGCACAGCATCGGAACGCGCCGCCCTGTTTTGGCGCTGGACGATGGGCTTTAACGCCACGATGGAGGGGATTCACCGTTGGGCATGGTGGTTTGCAGTTCTGGTCACCGTCACGGGCGGGATTGGGATTTTGCTGACCGGCACTGTGGTGGATGACTGGTATTCTTGGGCGCAAGTCCACGGCTACGCGCCGCTTAACTGACCTTCGAAAGGAAACCAGATGTCGAGTAAATATTACGAAGAAGGCAACACCACCTCGGCGCTGCGCGCCTTTGTGATGTGGCAAATGCTGCGGGGCATGGGATGGGCGGCGCTGTTTGTGCTGGCCAATGCAGTGATCCTTGGCGCGATCTACGGGATCAGCACCTTGCTGCCTGCTGATAGCAAAGCTGCGCCTTCGCCTTACAGCCAGATGTTGATTGCGCCGATGGCGCAGACAGACCTGGCCTAAATGGCTTTGGGCTGGGCGGGGAAACCTGCCCAGCCTGCACGAGGTTTGGGCCATATGCCGGCCCAGACGATCTGGGTTTTCCACGGCCCGGTTCCCTTTCCTGCTGGCAACAGGCACCTGGTGCCGCGTGCGATGCGCAGCGGCACCCCTTTTGCCCCCCCCCTCGCCCCACGCCGCATTTTCGCGAAAGTAGGCCCGATATGACGAACCCCTCCCCCAAACCGCTGCTCGACAAAGTGCATTTTCCGGCCGATTTGCGCGCCCTCAGCGACGGCGATCTTGCCGATTTGGCGGGCGAGCTGCGCCGCGAAGTGATCGAGGTTGTCGCCCAAACGGGGGGGCATTTGGGGTCATCCTTGGGCGTGGTCGAGATGACCGTGGCCATCCATGCGGTGTTTGATGCGCCGCGCGACAAGGTGATTTGGGATGTGGGGCACCAATGCTATCCCCACAAAATTCTGACAGGGCGGCGCGGCGAAATGGGCAGCTTGCGGGCCGAGGGCGGCCTTTCAGGCTTTACCAAACGCAGCGAAAGCGCCTATGACCCCTTTGGCGCGGCCCATTCCAGCACGTCCATTTCCGCCGCATTGGGCTTTGCCGTGGCGCGTGATATGGGCGGGCCAGTGGGTGATACCATTGCCGTTATAGGCGATGGCGCGATCACCGCTGGCATGGCCTATGAGGCGATGAATGCCGCGGGCCATCTGGGCAAGCGCCTGTTTGTGATTTTGAACGACAATGACATGTCCATCGCGCCGCCTGTGGGGGCGCTGAACAGCTATTTGAACCGCTTGGCCACCGAGACGCCCTTTGCCGCGCTGCGGGATTTGGCCTCTGGCGCGGTGGATGCGCTGCCCAGCCCGCTGCGGATCGGCGCGCGCCGCGCCAAAGCGCTGGTGACAGGCAGCGCGCAGGGCCGCACCCTGTTCGAGGAACTGGGCTTTGACTATATCGGCCCGATTGATGGGCATGACATGGGCCAGCTTTTGGCAACCCTGCGCGCCGCCAAAACCCGCGCGCGCGGGCCTGTGCTCATCCACGCGATCACTGTCAAGGGCAAGGGCTATGCCCCCGCCGAGGCGGCTGCCGACAAATATCACGGGGTCGCCAAGTTTGACGTTGTCTCTGGCGCGCAGGCCAAGGCCAAATCCAACGCCCCCGCCTATACATCGGTCTTTGGGCAGGCGTTGACCGAAGCGGCGGCGCGCGATGGGCGCATTGTGGGCGTGACTGCGGCGATGCCATCGGGCACGGGGCTGGATATTTTGGCCCGCCGCTTTCCCGCCCGTGTGTTCGATGTTGGCATTGCTGAACAACACGCCGTCACCTTTGCGGCTGGCATGGCGGCAGGGGGGCTGAAACCCTTTGTGGCGATTTATTCGACATTCCTGCAGCGCGGCTATGACCAGATCGTGCATGACGTGGCGCTGCAAGGCCTTCCTGTTCGCTTTGCGATTGATCGCGCGGGGCTGGTTGGGGCCGATGGGGCCACCCATGCGGGGGCCTTTGACGTAGGCTTCCTATCGGCGCTGCCGAATATGGTGGTGATGGCCCCCAGCGACGAGGCTGAATTGGTGCACATGGTCGCCACCGCCGCCGAATACGATGCAGGGCCGATTGCTTTTCGCTATCCGCGCGGTGAAGGCGTGGGGGCGGTGATGCCCGATAGTGGCGCGCCGTTGGAAATTGGGCGCGGCCGCATTGTGCGTGCGGGGGGCGATGTGGCGATCCTGTCTTTCGGCGCGCATCTGTCAGAATGTTTGCTGGCCGCCGAAGCATTGGCCGCGCAGGGCATTTCCGTCACTGTGGCCGATGCCCGCTTTGCCAAGCCTTTGGATATGGATTTGATCGCCCAACTTAGCCGCCACCATTCGGCCATTATCACCATAGAGCAGGGTGCAGCAGGCGGTTTTGGCGCGCAGGTTTTGCAGGCACTGGCGGCAAATGGCGGGCTGGATCACGGGCTGAAAATCCGCTGCATGACCCTGCCCGATCGGTTCATCGATCAAGCATCCCCAGAGGCGATGTATCGCGATGCGGGGCTGACGGCTGCGGATATTGCGGCGCAGGTGCGGGCCGTCATGCCAGGCGCGCAAATGCTGCGCGCATGAAAAAGGCCCCGCGCTGCGGGGCCTGAATGGGGCGGCGGCGACGCGCCTTTATTTCGCAGGGCTGAATTGCGACAGATACGCGTAAAGATCCGCCGCTGTTTCGGCATTTTTCACTTTGAACATCATTTTTGACTTGGCCTTTTTGTCGCCAAGTTTGTCTTGCCAAAACTTGTTTGGGTCTTGGACATAGGCGACAAATTCCGCTTCGTTCCAAACAAGGCCTGCGGCCCCGCCCGCCACAATCGACTCGCCATATTTGAACCCTTCCAGCGAGCCCGCGGTGCGGCCAAAGAGGCCATACAGGTTTGGCCCTGTCTTTTGCCCTTTGCCCGCCAGAACCTTGCCCGTTTCATCGGCCACCGTATGGCAGGTTTGGCACTGCTTAAAGGCGGCTTCACCCTTGGCGGCGTCGCCTGCGGCAAAGGCGGGTTGCGCCAATGCGATGGCGGCGGCAAAGACGGACAGTTTGACGTTCATGCTTCTCTCCCTTATGCGGCAAAACGCCGCTTTTCTTCCCGATATTTGGCGCAATGCTGTCGCGGGTCAAGGCAGAACAGAAATTTTTGCACAAAAAAAGGGGCGCGTGGCCCCTTTTTCGATAGGCTGATTTCGCCCTTTAGGCCACAGCGTGGCTGATGGCGCAGCGCGACCACAGCGATTGCAGCGCGGTTGCCAGATGGTCGATATCGGAATCGGTGTGATATGGAGATGGGGTGATGCGCAGACGCTCGGTGCCCTTTGCAACCGTGGGATAGTTGATCGGCTGCACGTAAATGCCCCAATCGCGCATCAGCATATCGGAAATCATCCGGCATTTTACAGGATCGCCGATCATCACAGGCACGATGTGGCTGTCATTGGGCATATGCGGGATGCCAATACGATCCAGCCGCGCGCGCAGTTTGGCCACTTGTTCGCGCTGGCGCTGGCGTTCTGTGTCGGACTGTTTCAGATGGCGGATCGAGGCTGTGGCCGCTGCCGCAACGGCTGGGGGCAGGGCGGTGGTGAAGATAAAGCCAGAGGCAAAGCTGCGAATGAAATCGCACATGGGCGCAGAGCCCGTGATATAGCCGCCCACCACGCCGTATGCTTTGCCCAAAGTGCCCTCGATCAGGTCAATCTGATCGGCCAGCCCCTCGCGTTCCGAAACGCCGCCGCCGCGCGGGCCATACATGCCCACGGCGTGCACCTCGTCGATATACGTCAAAGCGCCATGCGCCTTGGCCACTTGGACAATTTCCTTGATGGGCGCGATATCGCCGTCCATCGAATAGACAGATTCAAAGGCCACGATTTTTGGGCGATCCCCGACAGCGGCAAGTTTGCGGTCTAGGTCGCGCCAATCGTTATGCTTCCAAATCACTTTGTCGGCGCGGCTATGGCGCACGCCTTCGATCATCGATGCATGGTTGCCCGCATCAGACAGGATCACCGCATTTGGAATGCGCGCGCCCAGCGTCGACAACGCCGCCCAGTTTGACACATAGCCCGAAGTGAACAGCAGCGCCGCCTCTTTGCCGTGTAGATCGGCAAGTTCGCGTTCCAGCAGCAGGTGGTGATGCGTGTTGCCAGAAATATTGCGCGTGCCCCCCGCGCCCGTGCCGCAGGCCTGCACGCAATCGACCATTGCAGCCACCACATCGGGGTGCTGGCCCATGCCAAGATAATCATTGCTGCACCACACAGTGATGTCGCTGACCTCGCCATCCTTATGCGAGGCGGCGCGAGGAAAGGCGCCGCGCTTGCGCTCTAGCTCGGCGTAGGTGCGATAGTTTCCTTCGGCTTTAAGAGCGTCCAGTTGGGCAGTGAAAATCTGATTAAAGTCCATTATGGTCCTCAAGCCTTTGTATGTCTGTTTTAGCCGCTGGCAGCATCCAGCGCCATAGCTTTTCGTCGGGAAGGGGCAATACCATGAACCAATGTTCCAGCAGTGCCAGCAGGCACAAAGCTGTTAGCATGGTATAGCCCAGCGTCATTTCGGGTGTAGATACAGCGATCGCCCGCTCAAGCAAGAGCGCTGATGTCACAGTCAGCAGGGTGATCGACAGCGGGAAGAAAGGTGTAAAAGGCGCAGTGCGGAAATAGCTGGCCAAATGCGCCAAGGGGCGCGGCAGAAACTGCACATTGATGCGCGGCACGCCAAAGAAAAGGTTAAGTTTTGCGATGATGCGCGCGGCAAAAAGCACGGCGAATGTCGCACTGGCAAAGGGGTTGTCAAAGCCGCGTCCCAGCAAGAACAGGGCCGCAAATCCAGCCAGCAGCGCGGCCTCGTGCCAAGCCACGACTTTCACCGCAGCCAAAAAACGTTGGCTTGGGCTGGCGGGCGCAGGGCAAATCGCACGCGATGGGCCTGTGATTACCCCTGACAGAAAGGCAAGTTCGATCCAGCCCCACAGCGCCAACGCCGATGCAAAGGCCAAATAAACCCCGCCCGTGCCCGCCATATCGCGCGCAAATGTCGCACCGATCAGGCCAAACAGCGCCAAGGGAAGGCCCCAAATCACTGAATTGTGATGCGCGCGCGGGCCAGCGTTGTCGGCCACCCGCACGCGCCACAGAATCAGCCCTGTGGACAGCCACCAAGCTGCCAAAACAGCAAGGCAGGCAAAGATCGGGCTTGTTACCATGCCCCACCCCCGCGCAAACCTTGCAGATTGTTTTGACGTTTCAATAGCTTGGCTCCAGACGAACATTCTTTGGCGGCACCGTTTTCAGCACAGGTATCGTATACAGCGCCCCAAATGCGTAAAGCGCCTTGGCACTGCCCGCCATGCGCTGGATCAAACCGCCAAGGCCGCCCTTGCGTTTTCCGGCGTCGATTTGCCCAAACGCATCGCGCATCCGCCGCAGGTTTGGCAGCCAACGCGGATGGTCGATGTCCACCTCGATCGGGAAGACCTGCCGCGCGATGGTCGATGTTTTGCGGAACACCTCTTGGTCATACCATTCAATGTCTACACCCAGCGCCTTGTGAAAAGCAGGCCGTGCATGATCGCGCACGAACATTGTCGAATAAACCGCCGTCAGGAAAAAACGGATCCACAGTTTATTGGCAAAGCCGTTGGTCAATTTCGGGTCGGTGCGCATCAGTAGGGCAAACGCCTCGCCATGCGAAAACTCGTCGTTGCACCATTCGCGGAACCATTTGAAAATCGGGTGGAACCGCTGATCTGGGTTCGCCTCAAGGTGGCGAAAAATCGTGATATAGCGGGCATAGCCGATTTTTTCCGAAAGGTAGGTCGCGTAATAGATGAATTTCGGCCGGAAATAGGTGTATTTCTTGGCGCGGGTCAGAAAACCAAGGTTCACCGCAACCCCCGCCTCGCGCAGCGCATCGTTAATAAAGCCAGCATGGCGGGCCTCGTCGCGGGCCATATAATTGAACAGCTCGCAAATATCGGGGTTGGTGCCGCGCCGCTTCATTTCTTTGTACAAAACGCAGCCCGAAAATTCCGCCGTGCAGGACGATACCAAAAAGTCGATAAATTCGGTGCGCAGGGTTGGCTCCATCCCTGCCCAATCCACCTTGTCCCAATCGGCGTTTTTCTTGAAATGGCCTTTGTTGGGATCAGACGCCATTTGCGCGATCAGCTTGTCCCAATCGGCGCGCACAGAAGAAACATCCACGCGGTCAAGCTCGTCAAAATCGGTGGTGTAAAAACGCGGGTTCAGCAGGGTGGTTTCGGTGGCCATTGCCGTGGTCATTGTGGTGTCAATGCCCAGATCATCGGCCATATGCGGGGCCATGTCGCCAGCTTGCACATTCATAGCGTGATCTCCTCGGAAAATGAAAACTCGCACAGTTCCATAAAGCCGAAATCGCCCGTGGCGCGTGTCCACAGCCGTTCGATCAGGCTTGCGCGGGTGATGGTGGCGGCGCGCTCTTCGATGATCAACTCGCCAAAGGCGGCCATGATCGGCGCGCCATGCACCAAAACTTCGTCTCCTGGATGTACCACCGCGCCATTGTCAAACCGCACATGCGCGTGCAGGCTTTCAAAGCGGTGGCTGACTTCGACGGTGCAGGGCACCTGTTCAACCTCTCGTGTAAATAGACCCATGATTTCGTTCCCTTGGTTTGTTTTTATTGCAGTTTCATCAGCCGCTCGAAGGCGGCGCGGTTGTCAGACCCGAAACCGCCAAGTTCCACAGACCAGCCTGTGGTATCGTCGATCACGGTGAGGCGCCCATTTGCATATTCCACGATGCGAACGGGTTTGGATTGGTCGGCGCGCGCGACTGTGCGGGCGCGCTCTAGGCCATTTTGGATCACGGTGATAAAGCCGCCGTGGGGCAGATCGGCCAAAAGCTGGCCGTTTTCGTCCAGCACTGTCACGGCCTGCGCGCCGCCGCCTTGTAAGATGATGCTGCGCTGATTGACAATGGCCGCATCCTGCGGGACGCCCACTTTTGCGCGGCCAGTCACAACTGAAAAGGTGGTCAGCGCCAGCGTTGCCAGAACCAGCCCCAGCATCGCCAGCAGCAAAGGACGAGGGATCATGTCAGGGGTGCGGAGCTTGGATTGGGTAAGGTCGGTCATGGCACAGTCCTATTTCGCAGCAACGGGTGCGGTCATGGCAGCGGGCGCGCGTGATATGCGGGGCGCGGCCAGACGCGATTGTGCCGCATCGGTGAAAATCTTAGCAACGGTATCGGCGTTGGGAATGGCGCGCAGGGCAGGCTGCGCGCGGCCAAGTTGCCACGGCCGTGCATGGGGCCACAGCACCAGATAGGAAATGCGCGTATCCCCCAGCGTTTCAAACGCCAGCGTGCCCGTTTTCGCAGCGCCATGCGCCAGATGCGCCGCGCCAATTTGGGTGAAAGGCAAGTTTAGTGTCACCGTCAGTGCGGCCCCTACCCGCATTGCGACGCGGGCAGATGTGATGGTGTAAACCGTGCCGCGCGCCTGCACCACGGCCATGAAAGACAAGATTGCAACGGCCACAGCGCCGACGGCCAGATAGGGCAGCAAAACAGCAGCAACCCCTGCAAGATTGCCGCCAAAAGCTGCAATACCTTGCCATAGGCCAAGCGCTAGAAAATAGCCGCCAACCCAAGTGATCTTATACCCCTCGCGCGCCAATGCCCAAGCGTTCGGTCGGCCTTGCCACAAAATCTCTTCCCCAGCAGGGGGCTTTTCAGGCAGACCAGGCAGGGCCTCGGTGGCAAAATCAGACAGGTCGCGTTCGATGTCTTGGGTCATATCAGGCTCCTTAAGGGTGGTGGCTCTGCGCGGTGGTGTTCCGCGCAGAGGAGGGGGTGGATTAGAACCCGCGCTTGCGCTTGTCGGCCGCATAAAGCGTGCCGCCTGCGTAATAGGCGCTGATCTTTTCTTCTTCGAGCATGGTGACAGCGGTTTTCGACTTGGTCGCGGGCACGCCATCAAACAGATCGGACGACAGCGAGTTGATGCGCACGCGGTCGGCTTGCACTTTGACCATCGGCATCGGCACCAGTTTGACCTTGCCGCTGTTCAGCGTGATTTCCAGATAGCGCACCAATTGCTCTGGCGCGTCCACCCACATGTCGGAGATGGTGCCGACCACTTCCAAATCGCCCGCTTGCACAGGCAAACCGCGTGGATCGCGCCCGCCCGATACGGCAAAGCCTGCGGCCTTTGACATCGGCACGATTTTGTTATGGCCGTGGCCATCCAGTTCGGCCAGATCGCGGCGCGGCGCCCAAGCGGCGGGGCCAACCCCGTCTTTCATCGGGTCGCCCTTTGGCGCGTGGGGGAAACCTTCCGACATTGCCGTGCGGCCCAGCGCCACTTCGCGCGCTTCGCGTGCGCCGTTGGGCACGGTCACTTCGCCACGGCCATGCGGCAGGATAAAGGTTTTCGCCTTGGGCAAGGGGAATGGGCCTTGGTTCGGGGCGGCTTTGCCATCCTCGGTTTCCAAAGGATAGCCTTCGCGCATGTTTTCGGTTTGCAGATAGTAAACCAGCATGGCGAAAAAGCCCCAAAACAGCCAAATGGCCAATGAGGCAAGATCGAAGTTACCAAAGAAAGTTGTTCCCAGCATGTGAGTTCCTCCGCGTGGGTTAGGTGGGAAAATCGGCAAGCCCGATCTTTTGGGTGCCCATTTTTTGGGGTGAGTTGGTTATGTCAGTCAAAAGGCGCGTGCGAACCAAGGGGCCCAGCACGATAAGGGTGACGAAAAGCAGTCCAATTTCCGTATGATAAACAAAGGTATAGCCAAAGGCGGGGGTGTCGAGTGCGCTGCCTGCGGCCAGATGCGCCACCGCGTCGCGGATCGTGCCGCCAAAGGCAATGGAAAGGCCCGCCGCCGTGGCCTGCGCAGCCCCCCAAGCGCCCAGCACCAGCCCGCCGCCAAGCCGACCGTCGTCGCTTTCGGAAGGCAGGGCCATCGCGGCGGTCAGGGTGGAAACAAAGAACACGCCTGCGCCAAGGCCAATGAACCCTGCGCCCGCAAAAAATAGCAGCGCCGATCCCATCGGCCCCGCCAGCACAACGGCAGCAAAGGCACCAATGCCAATCATCACGCCGCGCGCGGCAAGGCGAAACGCATCCTGCCCGCGCCCCATCCAGCGTGCGGCAAGCCCAAATCCCACCAGCGACCCCAGCGCGTAAACCGCCGTCAGTGATGTCGTCGCCGCGACCGATAGGCCCAAGACTTGCCCGCCATAGGGTTCCAGCAGCACGTCTTGCATATTAAATCCCAGCGCGCCCAGCGCCACCACAGCCAAAAGCCGCCCCGCAGTGCCCCCCGCCATCAGATCGCGCCACGCATCGCCAAAACGGGGGCGCGGCGCGGCCAATTCTTCGGCCGACATCGGGCGCAGCTTTTCCTGTTTCCACAGCGCCACAAGGTTCAGCACCAGCGTCAGCAGCGCAGCCCCCTGCACCACGCGCACCAGGCGCAGGTCAGAAAACTCGGTCAGCAGCGCGCCAATGATCAGCGCCGAAATCGCCGTGCCGATCAGAAACATCACATAAAGCAAGGCAACAACGCGGGGGCGCTGGCCCTCGTCCGCGCGGTCGGCGGCAAGCGCAAGCCCCGCCGTCTGCACCATATGCATCCCCACGCCCGCCATAATAAAGGCAAGCGCGGCCAGCACTTCGCCCGCCCAAGACGGCCCAACTGTCTGATGCCCGCCCAGCACAACCACGGCAAAGGGCATCACGGCCAGCCCGCCCATCTGCCACAGGCTGCCAAACCACAGGTATGGAATACGCTTCCACCCCAATGCGCTGCGATGGCTGTCCGATTTAAACCCAAGCAGCGCGCGGAATGGGGCCGACAGCACAGGCAGCGCGATCATCAGCGCGACCACGGTGGCAGGCACCGACAATTCCACAATCATCACGCGGTTCAGCGTGCCCAGCAGCAAAACCGAGGCCATGCCGACCGATACCTGAAACAACCCCAGCCGCAGCAGTTGCGCCAGTGGCAAACCCGTTGACCCTGCATCAGCAAAAGGCAGCCACTTGGCCCCCAATGCGGCAATATGGCGCTTGCGAAATATCACGCCCGATACTCCAGACAATCGCTGGTGTAAAACCCGGCCGAGATGCGCCCAACCCGCGCCAGCCGCCCACCACAAGCCGCCTGCAGGCGCGAAAAATTTTGCGGCTGCATCACGGGCGCGCGGTCTGCGCGGGGAAATAATTTACCCACATTCCATGCCAGCGACAGCAGGGGCGAGGCCGGGGCCACGGTGAACACGACCTTTTGCGCAGGCACCCCAAGCTTGGCCAAAACCGATGCAATATCGGCTGCGGAATAGTAAATCAGGCTGTCCATGGCGAGGGCATAATCATAGGGACCAAGGCTTGCATCCGTCATATCGCCCGCAACAAAGCGCACGCGGTTTGCCAATTCCAAAGGCAGCCGCTTGGCCGCAATTTGCAGCAAGGCAGGCGAGATATCGACGGCAACCACTTCGGCCCCGCGCGCGGCCAATTCCGCCGTCATCTGCCCCGCGCCGCAGCCTGCGTCCAACACGCGCACCCCGTGCAAATCGCGCGGCAACTGCGCCAGCATCAGCGCGCGCATGCGGTCGCGCCCCGCTCGCACGGTTTGGCGAATGCGCGACACCGGCGCATCCGAGGTCAGCCGCTCCCATGTTTGGGTGGCGGTCTGGTCGAAATAGCTTTCAACCCTGCCCAGCGTTTTTGCGTAATCGGTTGGCATCAATCAAACCCCAACAATTCAAAGATCTCGCGGTCGGGCAGCGGGGCAGGGCTGGAACCCTCGCCTTGCACAGACCGCCAAAGCGTATCGGCCAGCCGCATATATTCGGCGCGGGCCATCACGATGTCCTCGCTGTCGTCCATTTCAAACAGCGTCTTTTTCTTCAGGCGCGAGCGGCGGATCGCGTCGATATCGGGCATATGGGCGATGCGATTAAAGCCCACCTTTTCGCAGTAGCGATCCACTTCGTTCGTCTCGCGGCTACGGTTCGCCACGCATCCCGCCAGCCGCACCTTGTAATTGCCCGATTTGGCCTGCACGGCGGCGATGATGCGGTTCATCGCATAGATGCTGTCGAAATCATTGGCCGTGACAATCACCGCGCGGTCAGCGTGCTGCAAGGGGGCTGCAAACCCGCCGCACACCACATCGCCCAGCACGTCGAAAATCACCACATCGGTATCTTCCAGCAAGTGGTGCTGTTTCAGCAGCTTCACCGTTTGCCCCACCACATAGCCGCCGCAGCCCGTGCCCGCGGGGGGGCCGCCCGCCTCGACACAGCGCACGCCGTTAAAGCCTACGGCGACATAATCTTCGGGCCGCAGTTCCTCGGCGTGGAAATCCACGTCCTTAAGAATGTCGATCACCGTGGGTTGCAAACGCCCCGTCAGGGTAAAGGTGCTGTCATGTTTGGGATCGCAACCGATTTGCAAGACCCGCTTGCCCATCATCGAAAAGGCAGCAGACAGGTTGCTAGAGGTTGTCGATTTGCCAATTCCGCCCTTGCCATAGATGGAAAACACCTTGGCCCCTTCGATACGGGCGGCATCGTCTTGATGCACCTGCACCGAACCTTCGCCATCAAGCCCCAAGTTTTCTGGGCCGCGCAGATTTGGAACGTTATCAAGGCTCATGATCTGGCCCCTTTCATATTGGGAAAAATATCCTCGCCGAAGGCAACTTCGGTGCGGCTTGGCGGCAGGGTGCAGGATGGTCTCATTCGGCGGCCACCCCTTCCAAACGGTCTTCAAGTTCATCCGCGGCCTGTTGCAAGGCGGCAAGCGTGGCAGCATCAGGCGCCCAATAGGCGCGGTCGGAGGCTTCGATCAAACGGTTGGCCATGCGGGCCGATGCTGCAGGGTTCAACGACGCGAGGCGCGCGCGCATGGCATCGTCCAGCACAAAGGTTTCCGATATGCGCTGGTAAACCCAAGGTTCTACCGCCTGCGTGGTCGCAGACCAGCCCATCGTATTGGTTACATGCGCCTCGATCTGGCGCACGCCTTCCGCCCCGTGCGACAGCAATGCCTCGTAAAACTTAGGGTTCAATGTGCGCGAGCGCGATTCCAACGCGATCTGATCGGACAGTTTGCGCACCTTGCCCGCGCCGCGCGTCTGGTCGCTGATATAGACGGGCGTATCCACCCCGCGCTGGCGTTTCACCGCCCGCGCAATCCCGCCCAGCGTGTCAAAATAATGGTCAACCGATGTGACGCCCAGTTCCACCGATTCAAGGTTTTGATAGGCCAGATCGACATCTTTCAGTGCCGCTTGCAACATCGCCGCCTGCCGCACAGGCTGGCCAGAGCGGCCATAGGCGAACGATTTGCGCGCCTCGTAGGCGTCAGCAAGCTCGTCCTCGGCCCCAAAGGCAGAGCTGTCGACCATCTGGTTGACGTTCGACCCATAGGCCCCCTCAGCGTTAGAAAAGACGCGCAAGGATGCCGTTTCCATATCAACGCCCTGTGCCTGCATATAGGCCAGCGCATGGGCGCGGATAAAGTTTTGCGCAAGAGGCTCTTCTTCTGCGGTGGCGCATTTCCACGCAGCCTCGGCCAGCATTTTCGTCTGCAAGGGCAAAAGGTCGCGGAAAATACCCGACAGGGTCATCAACACGTCAATACGTGGGCGGCCCAGGTCCGCCAGCGAAATCAAATCCGCCCCGCACAGCCGGCCATAGGCGTCAAAGCGCGGACGCGCGCCCATCAGCGCAAGCGCCTGCGCAATCGGCCCACCATCGGTTTTGATATTGTCGCTGCCCCACAGCACCAGCGCCACTGAACGCGGCAGGCGTGCGTGGGTGTCCAGCAGCACCTGCGCCTGCGCGGCCCCGTCGCGCAGGGCAAATTCGGTGGGCATACGGAAGGGATCAAAGGCGTGAATGTTGCGCCCCGTGGGCAAAATCTGCGGGCTTCGGATCAGATCTCCGCCTGCAACGGGCAGGGTAAAGCGGCCCGACAATGCGCGCAGCAAGCCAGGTATTTCGGCGTCTTGCGCAAGCAGCGCGTCTATGCGGGCGCGCTCGGCCTTGTCCATGCTTGGCAGCAAATCCAAATAGGCGGCGCGCTGAGCTTCGCTCATCGTGCGGCCCAGAACATGCATGCCTTCGGGGATCAGGCTGCCCTCGGCCTCGATCAAGGTCAGCCACAGCTTTTCAGGCTGGCTGCCGTCCATATCCACCGCAGCCGCCTGTTCGGCAATCAGCAGGGCCAAATCATCGCGGCCCTGCGCGCCCGTCTCCATCGCGCGATAGCGCGACAGGCTGTCTTTCAAATCAAGCAGCCCCTTATACAGCCCCGCGCGGCCCAAAGGGGGCGTCAGATGCGTGACGGTGATCGCATTGCTGCGCCGCTTGGCAAGGCTTGCCTCAGACGGGTTATTCGCGGCGTAAAGGTAGACGTTCGGCACGCCGCCGATCAAGCGGTCAGGCCAACAAGCGCCCGATGCCCCCGCCTGTTTGCCCGGCATAAATTCCAAAGCGCCATGCATGCCGAAATGCAAAATCGCATCGGCGGCGAAATCTGTCTTGATCCAGCGGTAGAAGGCGGCAAAGGCATGTGTGGGCGCAAAGCCGCGTTCGAACAGCAGGCGCATCGGGTCGCCCTCGTAGCCAAACAGGGGCTGGATGCCGACAAAGACATTGCCAAACTCGGCCCCCAAAACGAACACGCCGCGCCCGTCTGATTGCGCACGCCCTGGGGCAGGGCCCCAGACAGATTCGATTTCTGCCAGCCAAGGGGTTTGGGCGACCAGTTTGTCCGCAGCGATATGCGCGGCAACATTGGCAGGCTGACCATAGCGCGCCGCCGTTCCGCCCAGCACTGCCTCGCGCAGATCATCCACGCTTTCGGGCGGGGTCAGGGCGTAACCATCTGCTGCCATCGCGTGCAAGGTATTGAATAGGCTTTCAAATACCGAAAGATAGGCCGCGGTTCCCACCGCGCCAGCATTGGGCGGAAAGCCGTAAAGCACAATGGCCACGCGCCGATTTGCCACGTTAGAGCGGCGCAGTTTGGCAAGGCGCAGGGTTTTTTCCGCCAATGCGGCCACCCGCTCGTGGCAGGGCGACATCGCCTTGGCCTCGGCGGAGGGAAGGCAGCGATTCGCGCAGCCCTTGCAGCCCACCGCCCCGTGACGGCCTGCAAAAACCGTGGGGTTGGTTGCGCCATCCAATTCGGGCAAGGCCACCAACATCGTGGTTTCAATTGGCCCCAAACCGCCCGCAGTTTCCGCCCATTGGCCCAAGGTTTGAAATTCCAGCGGGTGGGCGGCGATATAGGGCACATCCAGTGCGCCCAAGACCAATGCTGCCGCCTCGCTGTCATTATAGGCAGGCCCGCCCACCAGCGAAAACCCCGTCAGCGAGACCAGCGCATCGACAGAGGCGTGACCGCCGGCTTGGCAATAGGCGTCAATGGCAGGGCGGCCATCAAGGCCAGATGCAAAGCTGGGGACAACGGCCATGCCCTGCGCCTCAAAGTGGCGAATTACAGCGTCATAATGGGCGGTATCCCCCGACAGGATATAGCTGCGCAGCAAAAGCAGGCCCACCGTAGCCACAGCATCCGAGGCGCGCGGCAGATCGGCGGCATTGGTGGTGATGCGCGTTGGCAGATCGGGGTGGTATAGGCCCAATTCGGGGTATTCCACGGGCGGCTTGGCCTTGGCCCCGCGCCATTCGCCTTTGGAGGCATAGCGCGACACCAAGAACCGCACCATTTCTTCGATGTTATCGTCAGACCCGCCCAGCCAATATTGCATGGACAAAAACCACGCCCGCAAATCCTGCGCTTTTCCAGGGATAAAGCGCAAAATCTTTGGCAAGCGGCGCAGCATGGACATCTGCCGCTCGCCCGAATTGGTGGATTTCTTGGCGGTTGGTTTCAGTTTTTTCAGCAGGGCCATCGTGCCAGAGGCAGGGCGCGCCATATCCAGATCGCCCATTTTTGTCAGGCTTACGATGGATTTATCGGCAATCAGCCCGACAAACGCATCCGCGCGGGCGCGGGCCGCCGTGAGGTCTGGCAAGATCGCGGTGATATGTTCTTCGATGAAAATCAGATTGGCGATGACGATATCCGCCTCGGCCAAGGCCGATTTGGTCGCAGCCAAGGCAGCAGGATCGCCCGCCCATTCGGCCGATGCATGCACCGATACTGTCAGGCCTGGGAAATCGGCCGCAAGGCGCGGGGCGATGCGGGCAGCAGGGCCTGCGGCGTGACTGTCCAGCGTGACAATCACCACATTATAGGCTGGAATGAGGGGCTTATCCGCGCGCATAATGGGCCTTTGCCTCATACAGGGTTTCGACCGAAATCGCAGAAATTCCACGCTCTGAAGCATAGGTTTCGGTATTGCGACGGGCCTTACCGCGCACAAAGAAGGGAATTTTCTTTAGCTCTTTTTCGGCGGGGGCCAGCCAGATGACGTTGCTATCTTCGGACGGCATGGCCTGCACCAAGGTTTCAGGCTCGCTTGCGCGTTCGCTATGCTGCCCGCCGTGATGCGAGGCGCCAGCGGCATCGTGGAATTCGAAATCATCGCGGAACATGTGCAACAGGTGATCTTCCAGCCCCATGACCAAAGGATGCACCCAAGTGTCAAAGATCACATTCGCACCCTCCCAGCCCATCTGCGGGGCATAGCGGGCAGGGAAATCTTGCACATGCACGGGGGCAGAGATAACGGCGCAGGGGATGCCAAGGCGCTTGCCGATGTGCCGCTCCATCTGCGTGCCAAGGATCAGTTCGGGTTGCAGGGCGGCAATCGCCTCTTCCACATCGAGATAATCGTCGGAAATCACCGCCTCAAGGCCCAAAGATTGCGCGAGCGCGCGGATGGGCCTTGCCATTTCGCGGTTATAGCAGCCAATGCCCGCCACGGTGAAACCCATTTCCTCGCGCGCAATGCGCACGGCGGCGGCCACATGGGTGCCATCGCCAAACACAAACACGCGCTTGCCCGTCAGGTAGGTGCTGTCCACGCTGCGCGTCCACCACGGCAGGCGCAGGCGGGATGTGTCGGCGCTCAGGGGCAGGCCTGTGATAGCGGCCACTTCGGCCAGAAAATCGCGCGTCGCCCCTACGCCGATGGGCACGCATTTGGTATAGGGCTGGCCAAGGTTGGTTTGCATCCAGCGCGCCGCAGATTCGGCATGTTCAGGATACATCAGCACGTTGAAATGCGCCGCCCCCATGCGGGTGATGTCGGCAGGACTTGCCCCCATTGGGGCACAAACATTCACGCCGATGCCCATATCGGCCAAAAGGCGGGTGACTTCGGTGATGTCATCGCGGTGACGAAAGCCCAGCGCAGTGGGGCCGATCAAGTTGGCGGTGATGCCTTCGCTGCGCGGGCAAGGCTTGGCCAGATGGCGGACGATTTGCAGAAATGTCTCGTCAGTGCCGAACCCCTCTTTGCGCTGATAGCTGGGCAAATCCAGCGGGATAACAGGAATATTCAGCCCCAAAGTGGCAGCAAGCCCGCCCGGATCGTCCTGGATCAACTCGGCCGTGCAGGACGCCCCGACGATAATGGCCTGCGGGGCAAAGCGCGCCACGGCGTCTTGCGCAGTGGTTTTGAACAGGGTCGCGGTATCCGCCCCCAAATCGCGCGCCTGAAAGGTTGTATAGCTGACGGGCGGGCGGTGATCGCGCCGTTCGATCATGGTGAAGAGCAGGTCCGCATAGGTATCACCCTGCGGGGCGTGCAGCACATAATGCAGACCCTTCATCGCCGTGGCGACGCGCATCGCACCGACATGGGGCGGGCCTTCATATGTCCAAAGGCTTAGCTTCATTCGGCGGCCTCCATGGCAGGGGCCAAAGGCGCCAGCAGCGCGCGGCGGCGCAGGGGACGGGCAAACAGCCCCGCCAGATCGCCCGCCTGTTCGTAGAAATGCACAGGGGTAAAGACCAACTCGATGGCCCATTTCGTGGCCAGCCCTTCGGCCTCTAGCGGGTTAGCAAGCCCAAGGCCGCAGACCGTGAGATCGGCGCGGGCCGCGCGGGCACGGTCAAGTTGCAGGTCAACATCCTGCCCCTCGGACAGGACAGGCCCCTCGGCCAAAAGCGCAAGTTCGGGGGCCATCAGATCGCGGTGCAAGTATGGCGTGCCGACCTCGACCGCTGTCATACCACATTCGCGGGTCAGAAAACGAGCAAGTGGGATTTCCAACTGGCTGTCAGGGAAAAAGAACACCGATTTGCCGCCCAAGGTTTCGGTCGCTGCCGCAATCGCCTTTTGCGCACGGGCGCGGGGGGCGGCGGTGACGCGGGCAAATACCTCGTCGGTCACACCATAAACATCGGCCACGGCGCGCAGCCACAGGGTCGTGCCTTCGGCGCCAAAGGGAAAGGGCGCAGGAATATGGCGCGCGCCGCGCTTTTGCAGGGCTTCCATCGTGTCGCCCAGGAAAGGCTGCACAAGGGCAAAGCGGGTGTTCGGCCCCACAGCTGGCATGCCGCCTGCGCGCCGTGCTGGCAGACAGGTGACATGTTCAATGCCCATTTCGGCAAGCAGGGCCAAAGCCTGATCTTCAACCACATCGGGCAGCGCGCCGACCAGCACCAACCCCGCTTCTTGCGTGGCGGGCAGCGCGGGAACCATGGCCGCAAGGCAAGCATCCTCGCCTTGGGTAAAGGTCGTCTCAATCCCCGATCCTGAATAATTCAGCACGCGCACATGGGGTGCGTGTTTGGCCGACAGGCGCTGTGCGGCCTTGGCCAAATCCAACTTAATCACTTCCGATGGGCACGAACCCACAAGGAAAAGCTGTTTGATATCAGGGCGGCGGGCCAAAAGGCGGGCGACTTCGCGGTCAATCTCGACCTGCGCATCGGCAAGGCCGGCAAGGTCTTTTTCTTCCAGGATAGCGGTGCCAAAGCGGGGCTGGGCGAAAATCATCACCCCTGCGGCCGATTGCAGCAAATGCGCGCAAGTGCGGCTGCCCACGACCAAGAAGAAGGCATCCTGCATCTTGCGGTGCAGCCAGATGATTCCCGTCAGCCCGCAGAACACTTCGCGCTGACCGCGTTGTTTTAGAATTGGGGTGTTACTACAGCCCGCGCCAACCAAATCTTTCATAGCGCACCGCCCAGGGGTGCCGCGCTTTGCAGTCGCGCGCGGCGCAGTTTTAGCACGAATTGCGCCGCGTTGACGGCATAGGTCGTATAGGCCGCAAGGGCCAGCAGCATCTGCCCATCAGCCGCCAGCGCGCCCGTCAAAAGCGACGCGACATAGGCCAGATGCAGCGCGATCACCACAAAGCTAACGACATCTTCCCAGAAAAAGGCTGGGGCAAGAAGGTATTGACCAAACACAGCTTTTTCCCAAATCGCGCCTGTAACCATGATGGTTAGCAACAACGCAGTTTTGATCAAAATGGAAATGGTCGCCGCCTCGTATCCCAGACCTGTGGCCAGAAATCGCAGCACCAAACCGCAGGAAATCGCAAAGGCCAGAAACTGGACAGGGGCCAAAACGCCTTGCACCAACGTCCATACAGTGGCATCGCGCCGCGCGCGCTGTTCGGGTGTATAAAGTGCCCGTGGCCCGTTGCCAGTTCTGGCACCGCGATTGCGTTGCACCAATGCGCTGTGGTCAAGATGCACGCCCAAAGCCCCCCCTAAAGCCGCGATAACGCGGGGCAGGTTTGAAACTGTCCCATGCGCCAAACCTAAACGTGAGCGCGGCAATGTCAACATAAAGTTACACTTCTTGCATTTACACTTTTGGTATCATCCCGGCAGTTTAGGTGGTATTTGGAGGAAATTTTGAATATTTTATGTAATATATTCATATGTTTAGCGAATATTGATGGCTGAATTATCTACCGCGGTGTCAATTTGCTTTGACAATTCCGTCCAGTTGATTGACACTTTGCCCAAGGAAACCATGCGCCACTATGCTGAATGGGTGACAGGTTAAACCACGGGATTTACCTAAGTCGCTGAAACGGCTGAAAATGGCAGCAGGTTGTGCATGCGGGACGCATGGCAAGGGACGGTTCGATGGAAGGCGCGGCGCACCAAGACGGCCTAGAAGCCATGGACTTGCCCGCAGCGTCTGGCGAACGCGCGCGGTTGACTGATTTTGCGGCCGTTGTCGCCTCGCTTTTGGCAGAACGCGCGACACTAATGCAAAGCCCCCAAAACAGCGCGCCACGCGCAGATTTGGTCGAAAGCTTTATTGCCGCGGCTTTATCGGGCAGCGACGATGCTTTTGCACAGCTTTTGCAGCATTTGCGCCGCTCTCGCATCAGCCTTGCTGCGATTGCGGATGTCTATATCCCAGAGGCGGCGCGCCAAATGGGCGAAGCTTGGCTGGATGACCGACTGTCATGGTTGGATGTGTCGCTTGGCGTGGCGCGGTTGCAAAGCCTTTTGCGCGAAATTGGCGCGGCTTGGGTGGCCGATCAGGCGGAAAACGCGGGCGATGGCGCAGTATTGCTGCTGGTGCCCGAGGGCGAGCAGCACACGCTTGGCCCGATGGTGGCGATGGGGCAATTGCGGCGCATGGGCATTTCGGTGTGTTTGCGCCTTGCCCCGCATCACCGCGAGCTGAGCGCGCTGATGGAAGGCCGTCAATTTGACGGAATTTTGATCTCGGTCGCAACTGAAGGGCGGTTGCAATCTACAATTGGCTTAATACGTTATTTTAGAAGTATGCGTATTAAATTGCCGCCCATCGTGCTGGGCGGGCCGATTGTTAAGGAAAATCCATCGCTTGCGGTTGAAGCGGGCGCAGACTACGCATGTATCGATGTTGCAACGGCGATGGAGGCAATTGGTTTGAAATTTGCCGAACAGGACGCATTGCGGCGCGCATAACTTATCCTTGCTCGATCAAACGGGCAGTAACATACGGGCAATTTCGACGTGGACACAGGGTCACATCAGGGTCATTCTTTGCCGCCGATAACGGGGGTCGGTCAAGATCAGCTTGCTGAAATTGTCACAGCAACCTCGGATATTTCAATGCTGATCACCCCTAAGGGGGATGTGATTTCTGTTTTGGTGAACCCAACCCATCCGTTGTATGGGGGCCTGTCGCATTGGGCGGGCGGGCCATTGTCGGCGATTGTGACGCCTGAAAGCATGGAAAAAGTGCGGCGTCGCTTGTCGGCTTGGCCGCCAGTTGCAGGGCAGGGGCAAAGCAATTTCGTGTTGGAAATCAACCACACGGATAGAAAATCATGGGAATTTCCCGTGCGCTATTCGATGCACCGCTTTGGCGATCAGGGCAATATTCTGATGCTGGGGCGCGATCTGCGCCCGATGGCAGAAATGCAGCAGCAGTTGGTGATGGCCCAAGTGGCGCTGGAACGGGATTATGAAACGCAGCGCGAAATGGACACGCGCTATCGCGTGTTGATGGAGGCGACGCGCGATGCTGTTGTTCTGGTGGCAATGACCAATGGCCGTATTTCCGATTTGAACGCCTCGGCGGCCGTTATGCTGGGTGGTTCGCGCCAAGATTTGGTGGGGGCCGCCATTGCGCAAGAATTCGAAGGCCGTCGCCGGGGCGAATTTTTGGAAAGCTTGTCCAATATCGCCAGTGCCGATTCGGTAAACCCCGTCGAACTGACGGCGCGGCGCAGCCAGCGCCGTATCCGCGTTATTCCCAAACTGTTCCGCGCCGCGGGCGAGCGTTTGATGCTGTGCCGTCTTGAAAGCCCAGATGGCGATGCGCAGGCGCCGCGTGAAAACATGCTGAACCTTGAACGCCTGTTTAACGAAGGTGTTGACGGCATTGTGTTTTTGGACGGTGATGGCATCATCACTGCGGCCAATGACAGCTTTTTGAAACTGACCGACAGCAGTAACATCGCCCAAGTGCGGGGCCGCAGCTTTGCCGATTTTCTGGTGCGCGGGTCGGTTGATATGCGGGTTTTGCTGGACAATGCCAAACGGGCGCGCCAGCTGCGGCTTTATGCCACGCGGGTGTTGAATGAATTTAACGGGCAAGTCGCTGTCGAAGTTTCGGCCACCTATTTGAACGACCGTCCAAAACCTGCCTTTGGGATTGTGCTGCGCGATGCGACCCGCAGCGAATTGCTGCGCCGCCCTGGTTCGGCCGCAGGCGAAGATGGGATGCGCTCGGTGATGGAGTTGGTGGGGTCGTCCACGCTCAAAGACATCGTCGCGGAAACCGCCGATGTGGTGGAAAAACTGTGCATCCAGACGGCGGTGGATCTGACGCGCAACAACCGCGTTGCGGCAGCCGAAATGTTGGGCCTGTCACGGCAATCGCTGTATGTGAAACTGCGCAAATTTGGCATGTTGAGCAAAGACGAAGACTAAGCTTTCCCGCGTTTTCACCCTGTGAACCCGCCAGCAAACCGCGGCGGGATTTTGCGTTGCTTTTGCGCGGCATGGGTTTGCCAAAAACTTGCACGGATTTGGGGTGATGGGCCATTCGGTGCTTGCCATGGGTGCATGTGTCATGTTTAGTTTACACAAATGCCGCGCGGCGTAACATTTGGCTTACACATGACCTTCGTCTCCCCTCAATCCAGCCCTCAAACCCCTGCGCGGCGGCCAGACTGGCGTGCGGCCTTGACCTTGATCAAGCCGATTACATGGTTTCCACCGATGTGGGCCTACCTTTGCGGGGTTGTTTCAGCAGGGGTGCCGCTATGGGGCGCTTGGCCGATGGCGGTGCTGGGTGTTGTGCTGGCGGGGCCGCTGGTCTGCGGCATGTCGCAGGCGGCGAATGATTGGTGCGACCGTTTTGTTGATGCGGTGAATGAACCCGATCGTCCGATACCATCAGGGCGTATCCCAGGGCGCTGGGGCCTATATATTGCGCTGGCGATGACGGCGCTGGCGCTGCTGGTGGGGCTAATGCTGGGGCCTTGGGGATTTGGCGCCACCGTTTTGGGTGTGCTGGCCGCCTGGGCCTATTCGGCGGAACCTGTGCGGCTGAAACGGTCGGGCTGGTGGGGGCCGTTGTTGGTTGCCCTTAGCTATGAAGGTTTGCCATGGATCACGGGTGTCGTTGTGCTGACGCAATCCGCGCCCAGCCTGCCAGTCGCGCTGGTTGCCCTTTTCTATGCTTTGGGAGCGCACGGTATTATGACGCTAAATGATTTCAAAGCGTTAGAGGGTGACCGCCTGCATGGCGTGCGATCCCTGCCCGTTATTTTGGGGCCTGAGAGGGCCGCAAAATTTGCCAGCGCAGTAATGGCATTGGCCCAAATCGCCGTGGTGGGATTGCTGCTGCTGTGGGGCAAGCCGCTGCATAGCGCGGCGATTGCGCTGTTGGTGATGGGCCAAATTCTGGCGATGCGGGTCTTGCTGCGCGATCCGAAGGGCCGCGCGCCTTGGTATAACGCGGTGGGTGTGTCGATGTATGTGACGGGGATGATGATTGCAGGGTTTGGCCTGCGCTATATGGGGGGGATGTGATGCAAAATCAGGGGCTTTCGTGGCTGTCGATTGTGCGGCTGGGGCTGGTGCAACTGTGCCTTGGCGGGCTGGTGGTGATCACAACCTCCACTTTAAACCGCCTGATGGTAGTAGAACTTGCGCTGCCGGCTGTGCTGCCGGGGCTGCTGGTTGGGCTGCATTATGCCATTCAAATCACGCGGCCAAACTGGGGCTACAAATCTGACACAGGCGGCAACCGCACGCGGTTTATTATCGCGGGCATGGCGGCGCTGGGGCTGGGCGCATTTCTTGCGGCGCTTGGAATGGTGGTGATGTCGGGCAGCTTTGCGTCGGGTCTTGCCATATCGGTGCTGGCCTATGGGCTGATCGGGGTGGGGGTGGGCGCATCGGGCACCTCGCTGCTGGCGCTCTTGGCCACATCAACATCGCCGCGTCGCCGCGCGGCGGCGGCAACGATCACATGGCTGATGATGATTTTCGGCATCGCGTTGACCGCAACTTTGGTGGGCAAGTTGATCGAACCCTATGCCCCCATGCGCCTGTTGCAAGTGGTCGCAACCGTTGCAGCCATCGCCGTGGCGCTGACCACGGCGGCTATATGGGGGATCGAGGCGCGCGTTGGCGGTGCGGTGCGCCCCGAAACCGCGCCGATGCCCTATTTGGAAGGTATGCGCGAGATTTGGAGCGAGCCGCGCGCCCGCGCTTTTACCCTGTTTATCTTTGTTTCGATGGTTGCCTATTTCATGCAGGAATTGATCCTAGAGCCTTATGCGGGCTTGGTTTTTGGTCTGACGCCTGGCCAAACTACCCAGCTTTCGGGGGCGCAAAATGGCGGGGTTTTCGTGGGAATGTTGCTGGTCGGTATTGCCGCAACAGGGCTGCGCATTGGCAGTCTGCGGGCTTGGGTCATGGCAGGATGCGCGGGCTCTGCAATGGCGTTGGTGGTGCTGGCACTGGCCGCACATGCGCCTTGGGGTGCTGCGGCGCTGACGCCGGTTGTGATGGGCCTTGGCCTGTTCAACGGCATGTTCGCCGTTTCTGCCATTGGCGCGATGATGGCGCTGGCCGGCGAAGGGCGATCTGAACGCGAAGGCACGCGCATGGGCCTTTGGGGCGCATCCCAAGCGATGGCGGCAGGGGCGGGCGGGCTGTTTGGCGCAGCGGCGGCAGATGCCGCGCGCGTGGTGATGCCCACAGCATCGGCCTTTGGCGCGGTGTTTGTGTTCGAGGCCGCGCTGTTCATCGTGGCTACGTTCATGGCGGCGCGCACCGTATCGGGCGCGAGGGCGAAAATCGAAAATATTGGCGCGGGCCAACTTATGGCGGGGGAATGACCATGTATGATGTTGTCGTGATCGGTGGCGGCCCGTCGGGGGCGACAGCGGCGATGGATTTGGCCCGCGCGGGCAAAAAGGTGGCGATGCTGGACCGCGACGGGCGCATCAAACCTTGTGGCGGGGCGATCCCACCGCGCTTGATTGCCGATTTCAACATTCCGTCTGGCCAGATCGTCGCACGGATCAACACGGCGCGGATGGTCTCTCCCTCGGGGCGGCATGTGGATATCGCCATCGAAGGCGGCTTTGTCGGTATGGTCGACCGCGAGGATTTCGACGAATTTCTGCGCCTGCGCGCCGTGGGGCAGGGCGCGCATCGCCTGCGCGGCACCTATCTGCGCATTGAACGCAGCGCCGCAGGGACCGAAGTGATTTACCGCGACAAGTCATCGGGAGAAGAGGGCCGCCTGCTCACGCGCCTGATTATTGGCGCAGATGGCGCGCGCTCGAATGTGGCGAAAACCGAGGTGAAGGGCGGCGGCGATATTCCCTATGTCATCGCCTACCACGAAATCGTCAAAGCGCCGCAGGCCAAAGCAGCGGCAAATGCCGATTATGACCCGACCCGCTGTGATGTGATTTATGACGGGCGCATCAGCCCCGATTTTTACGGCTGGGTTTTCCCGCATGGCAAACATGCCAGCATTGGCATGGGCACGGGCATTGACGGGGTGGATCTAAAGGCGGCAACGGCGGCGTTGCGACACAGCGCTGGCCTTGCCGACTGTGTCACCCTGCGCCGTGAAGGCGCGCCAATTCCGCTGCGCCCGCTGGATGTGTGGGATAATGGGCGCGATGTGGTTTTGGCAGGCGATGCCGCGGGTGTGGTAGCCCCGTCTTCGGGCGAGGGGATTTACTACGCGATGGTTGGCGGGCGCGTGGCGGCTATGGCCGCGCAGGCGGCGCTGGCATCGGGAAAAGGGCGCGATTTGGCGCTGGCGCGCAAACTGTTCATGCGCGACCATAAGATGGTGTTCAAGGTCTTGCGTCAGATGCAAGACGCCTATTACAAAAGCGACGATCGGCGCGAACGGTTTGTGTCGCTCTGCCACGACTTGGATGTGCAGCGCCTGACGTTTGAGGCCTATATGAACAAAGAAATGAAGTTTTCCAAACCCTTGGCGCATTTGAAAATTGGCATCAAGAATATGCTGCATCTGACGGGGTTGGTAAAACCTGCCTATGTCTGACGCGGCGCTTTATGATCTGATCCCCGCTTGGGTGGATGGCGAATTGCGCCCAATGGGCAAGCTGGACGTGCATAAGCGCGGGCTGCGGCACCTGGCGATTTCGGTGTTTATCATGGCAGATGACAGGTCTGGCCGGACGCTTATTCAGCGCCGCGCAGCGGGCAAATATCACACACCGAAAATGTGGGCCAACGCCTGCTGTACGCACCCGCATTGGGGCGAAGATGCCCATGCCTGCGCCACGCGCCGTGTGGGCCAGGAATTGGGGTTGATAAACCTAAGCTTGACCCGCGCGGGGGGGCAAGAATACCGCGCCGATGTGGGCGGGGGGCTTACGGAACACGAGGTGGTGGATATTTTTGTCGGCCACCATTCGCCCAGCGCGGCCGTGCCTTTTAACCCTGCCGAGGTGATGGCAGTGGATTGGGTGTCCTTGCCCGATCTTGCTGCACGCATTGCTGCAAACCCGCAAGATTACACGCCATGGCTGCAGATTTATCTGGCCAAAGGCTGGGGCGAGGTCGCCCTGCGTCCTAGCCCCCAAAGCGCAGCGTAAAGACGTCGCGGCCGGTCAGGTGCTCGTGCGAAAGACGCGCGTTTTTTGCCACCAGCGCGGTAAACAGCGCCTCAAACACGCCCAGATGCCAGGCCGCATCTGGCATCGGCATCGGGTTTTCCAGAAGGGTGATCTGGCGTTGGCGCGGCTGAATTGTGCAAATGCCCGTGCCTGCAAATGTCCACGCATGGCGCAAGATAGCCTTCATCAATAGACGAACCGCAATCGCGCGCGGCAGGGCGCGCAGCCCATATTGCGCCGCGCGCGGGATACGATTGGCAAGGATATATTGCCCCGTCATCACACCCGCGCAATGGGCGATTTGCGCGGCCAACGCGGCCGGAGCCTCGGCATAAAGTGCGTCAAACAGGCGAGCGGGGATTGATTGGTCAATCATTGCATCAGGCGGGTTTTCCAGCATCCGCATCAGGCCCGCCCGCGCAAAGACCAGTTGCGCCAGTTCATGCCGATCGCCCAATGCCGCGACCAATTGGATCACGGCATTCGGCCCCACCAAACCCGCCGCGCGATGTGCCTCTGCCCGCCCCGAAAATGTAAGCCCTGCACTGATCATGCATGCTCCGATTGCTGCGCATCCAGCGGCATGGCGAATGCGTCGATCTGTTCGGCCCCGCCGCCACAGGCCATGGGCACAGCCCGCGATTCCCGCTGCGCCCTAGCGCGCGAAGCGCGGTCAGCGGCTGCCTCCCAATCCTCCATCTGCGCATCGGCAATTTGGCGCGTGCGGTCAAAATTGAAATTCACCGTCTTTTTCGACTGCGGCCCCCAATAACCCGCCTTGCCAAGGTCATAAAAACTGCGCTGCACCCCTGCCTTTAAGAACGCCTTCAGGCAGCCCAGCAGATAGCGCCGCCTAAACCCTGTGCCGCGCCATGGGTAATGAAACAGCGCCTTGCGCATGTAAAAGCGGCGATAGTTTTTCATCACCCCATCCAGAAGCGCGCCGCGCGTCATTGCAGCGGGGGCCATGATGGGGGTGACGAAATTATACTTGGAAAAATCGAAAATCTCGACCTTGTCGCGCAATTCTTGAAACAGCGGCGTAAAGGGCCAAGGCGTATACATTGCCCAGTTGGCAAGGTCGGGTTGCCAGTCCCACGCCATTTGAAAGGTTTCCTCCAGCGTTTCAGGCGTTTCATTATCCAGCCCCACGATGAACTGCGCCTCGGTGAAAATATCGGCCTCGCGCAGCAGGCGGATTGCCTCTTTGTTTTCTTCGACTTTGGTTTCTTTGTTGAACTGGTCCAGCTTTAACTGCGCCGCTGCCTCGGTTCCCAAAGACACATGCACCAACCCCGCCTCGCGGTAAAACTTTAGCAATTCGCGGTCGCGGTAAATGTCGGTTACGCGGGTGTTGATCCCCCATTTCACCCGTTTGTTCAGACCACGCGCGATCAACTCTTCGCAGAACTGGATGAATTTCTTGCGGTTGATAGTGGGTTCTTCGTCTGCCAAAATGAAAAAGCCAACATCATGGTCGTTGACCAATGTTTCGATCTCGTCCACCACGCGTTTGGGGTCGCGCACGCGGTAATCGCGCCAGAACTTCCATTGCGAGCAAAAGGAACAGGTGAAGGGGCAGCCCCGCGCCATGTTCGGGATCGCCACGCGCACGCCCAAGGGGACATAGATGTATTTGCTCCATTCCAGCAGCGACCAATCGGGGTTGATCGCGTCAAGGTCTTTGACAGTGGCGGCGGCAGGTGTCGCCTTAATCACGCCGTCCTCGACAAAGGCCAGACCTTTGATCTGCCCGCGTTTTGCAGCAAAATCGCCCGCGTCCACCGCGCGGATAAGGTCGCGGAAAATCTCTTCGCCTTCGCCGCGCACAATCACATCGACCCAGGGTGCTTCGGAAAGAACCTGTTTATACATAAAGGTCGCATGGATGCCGCCCAGCACGCGCAGGGCTGTTGGGACGGTTTCCTGTGCTAAGTGCAGCACCCTTTCGGCCGTGTAAATCGATGGGGTAATCGCGGTAGTTCCCACCACATCTGGACGCAATTCCAACAGCTTAGCGCGCAAATCGTCATCGGTCACGTGATTGGTCATCGCGTCAATAAAGGTGATGTCATTATACCCCGCGCCGCGCAGATGACCTGCAAGATAGGCGACCCAAGCTGGGGGCCAAGACCCAGCAATCTCGGCCCCGCCAGAATGGTAATTGGGATGGATAAGAACAATGCGCATAACGCCCCCTGTGACTATGTCAGAATTTTCTGACATAATTTTCGGGGTTGCGAATTGACATGCATCAAGGCAGGCAGTGCCCGTCTTGGGGGATTAGCCCATGACTTTAGTGCCCAGACCGTGGCTTTCCGATGCTTTCTTTTTGGCAGAGGCTTCGCGCAACTCATCCACACTGCGCACGTCAATCCGCGCAGCACCTGCCCATTGCCGCGTTTTGACCCGCGGATTTTCCAGCCGCGTCTTCGCGGCGGGAATGGCATGGGCGTATTGCGGCAACCACTGCGCCTGCGCGACCAGCATTTCGTCTACCATCTGCCACACCTCTTCGGGGTTGCAGATCGCCCCGACCAGCGGGTCATGCAGCACAGCCTGTTTCAATAGGTCTACATCGCCCGTCACTGCCGCCATCATCCCCATCCGCTGCACCGAGACAGAGACATTGCAGGTTGCCGCGCAGGCCATTGGCAAGGTGATGCCTTCCACCATATTGATGCCGAAACGGTCAACAAAGCCGGGGCTTTCGATGATGCAATCATCGGGTAGGTTGCGGACTACGCCGTTGTTTTTCACGTTAAAATGTCCGCGATAGGTGCGGCCAGTTTCCAAGCCTTCCAGAATATGGCTGGCGTGTTCATCCGTGCGGGCGGCGGGGATCAGGGGCTTGCCCGCCTCGTCTAAAAACATTGGAAAATCGGTTTCAAACCAATTGCGGTTTTCGGTGGTATAGCGCAGATAGCCGCCCGTTTCGCCGTGAATCCATTCATCGGTCGAAATCCAATCCATAATCTGATCGGGGCGCTTGCGATACCAGGGCAGATATTCCGACAGATGGCCATTCGATTCGGTGGAGTAATAGCCAAAGCGTTTCAGCACATCGATGCGCACCTTTTCTTGTTTGGAAAAAGTGGGGTGCGCTTCGAAGGCTGCCAAAAGCTCGTCTTTGCCAATCTGGCGGCCCTTGTGGCGGATGTCGGTATACCATGTTTGATGGTTGATACCGCTACAGATAATGTCCACTTCGGCCATCGGAACGCCCAATGCCACGGCAATTTGGCGGTGGCCGTTTTGCACGCCGTGGCACAGGCCGACCGTGTTCACGCCGCCGTGGTCAATCGCCGCCCAAGTCATCATCGCCATTGGGTTGGCATAGTTCAACATCAGGGCGTTTGGTTCGGCGACCTCGCGGATATCACGGCAAAAGTCCAGCATTGCGGCGATACCGCGCTGCGCATACATGATGCCGCCCGCGCAGATCGTATCTCCTACGCATTGATCGACGCCGTATTTCAGCGGGATGCGGATATCATCGGCAAAAGCCTCTAGCCCGCCGATGCGCACCACATTCATCACATATCGCGCGCCCGCCAGCGCCGCGCGGCGGTCGGTGGTGGCGGTGACGGTGGTTCTCAGCCCGTTCACGTCGCAGATGCGGCGAATGATTTGCGTGGCCATGTCCAGGTTGGCAGCATTGATATCGGTCAGTGCGATTTCGATATCCTCAAATTCCGGAACCATCAGAATATCGCTGCACAGCTTTTTGGTGAACCCAACGCTGCCAGCGCCGATGATGGTGATTTTGAACGCGGTCATAGGGCTGGCTCCTGTTGCAATTGGGACAAAAAGGCACGGTGCGGCAGGCATTTCGCGGCGGCGCGGGTGTAATCGGTGGTCAGAACCGCGCTGACCTCGCGCGCCATGCTGCGGGCTTTGGGGTTGGCGGTCAGGTAATCTTGTGCGGCAGATTGCGACAGAAGGCCCAAGCCGTCCAGCACAGGAACGGTCAATTCATGCCCCACATGCGGCAGTCCCATGGCAAAGGGGGTAAAGTCGGAGGGGCGCGGCACACGGCCCGCCCAAGCGGCGAGTTTATCTGTGACGGCGCTGGGGTGGCTGGCGGCCACATCGCGCCAAAACGCGCTGTCGCGGCGCTGCGAGACATAGTGCAGGCGGATAAAATCTCTAAAATCATCGACTTGGCGCACAGCGGCGGCATTGAACGCCTCGCGCGCGCGGGGGCTGGGTTGGCCAAGAACTGAGAGCAACAGCGTTAGTTGCACAATCGTCCCATGAATTGAGGTCGCTTCCAGCGGTTCAAGGAAACTCGACGCCAGCCCCAGCGCCACGCAATTGCCGCGCCAACTGGCATCCAGACGCCCCGCGTCGATTTTGATATCGTTGCGGGGCGCAATTTCATGGCCCAGAACGCGCTCGATCTCGGCTTTGGCCGCGTCCGTGCTGGTATGGGCATCGGAATAGACATAACCACAGCCCATGCGGCCTTGGGTCGGGATCATCCACATCCAGCCCGCCGTCTGCGCCCATGCCGTTGTGACGGGGGCAATCTCGCGCCCTTCGGGAATATCCAGCCAAAACGGCATGGCGCGGTTCAGCGGCAGGACATCGGCGTAAGATATCCATGTGCTGCCCATCGCGCCGATCAGGCGACGGCGAAAGCCTGTGCAATCGATAAAGAAATCACCCTGAACCTGCGCGCCAGAGGCAAGGGATAGCGCCGTGATATTGCCGCCCTCATCTTGAAGTAGATTCTGAACTTCATCGTCTATAATATTGATATCTTTTGAATTTCTGCGCAGAAACTGCCCCGCCAATGCCTGATCAAAATGAAAGGCGTGGTGGAAAGGCCCGGCAGGCACATAGCCCTTTGGCCCCAGCGCATAGGGCGCGCGGCCCCCATCGATTAGGTGCTGAAACAAGTGAAGCTTGCCGACGGGTTGGCCATGGGCGACGGCATAATCGTTCAGAATATTGTCCTGGCCCGCAAGACCCACGCCTTGGTGTGGATCGTCAATCGGCCCGTCGTAATGGTGGCCCAAGGCGCGCCAATCGCGGTGGCGGATGCCGTATTTTATCGTGGCGCCCGTTTCGCGCAGAAAAGCCATTTCGTCCAAACCAAGGCGTTGCAGCATCTGACGAAAGACGGCCGTTGTGCCTTCGCCCACGCCAATTGTGCCCAGACGTGACGATTCAATCACCGTCACGTCCCACTTTACGCCGCTGCGCTTTGCCTCGTGCGAGATCATCAGCGCGGCCAGCCAGCCTGCCGTTCCACCACCGACGATGACAAAGCGGCGGGGCTGCATCTCAGCCCGCTTTGCGCTGATCGACGCGCGCCCAAGCTGGCAGCCAATCGCCATGCGCGGCCAACAGATCATGGGTCAGGTTCCAGATTTGATCCAAGTCCAACTCGGCCGCCGTGTGCGGATCCATCATCGCGGCGTGATAGATGTGCTGGGGATCCTCGGTCATCAGCGCGGCCACGGTCAGTTCTTGCACGTTGATATTGGTGCGCATCATGGCGATCAGTTGCGGCGGAATATCCCGCACAACAGTTGGCTGCAAACCGCTGCTATCGACCAGCGTTGGCACTTCGACAGCGCATCCCGCAGGCAGTTGCGGGATAAAGCCATGGTTGGCGATATTGCCGTAAATCACAGAAGGCTCGCCAGTGACAACCGAATTGACGATCTGGCTGGCGTATTCATGGCTTTCCGACACTTCCACCGTGTTGGCCGATTTCAGCGCCTCTGCCTCTTTCTTCCAGCGGGCGATTTGTTCGACACAGCGCTTGGGGTATTCATCCAGCGGGATGCCGAATTTTTCGATCAAGTCAGGGCGATCGCGTTTGATAAACCACGGGGTATATTCGGCGAAATGTTCACTGCTTTCGGTGACGAAATGGCCAACGCGGGTTAGCATTTCATAGCGCACCTTGTTGGGGCAGCGCGGGTTCCAATGCGATGGCTTGGGGAAGCGCCCCTCGCGGTAGCCTTTCAGCAGGGCAGGATACAGGTCAACATAAGACCCATCAGGCTGACGGTGTTCAAAGTTTACATAGAACGCCATATGGTTGATGCCGCCCGCGCGATAGCGGATGTCTTCGACAGGAATGTCCAAATCGCGCGCCAATTCCCACGCCGTGCCCTGCACCGAATGGCACAGGCCCACCTGTTTGATCATGGGGTATTTGGCAGCGATGGCCCAAGTGTTAATCGCCATCGGGTTGACGTATTGCATCATCAGCGCGTTCGGGGCGACCGCCATCATATCTTCGCAAATCGACCACAACACGGGCACAGTGCGCAGGCCGCGCATAATGCCACCCACGCCCAGCGTATCGGCGATGGTCTGGCGCAGGCCATAGTTCTTTGGCACCTCGAAATCGGTCACCGTGCAGGGTTCATACCCGCCGACCTGAAAGCAGCAGACCACGAAATCGGCCCCTTCCAGCGCGCGGCGTTGGTTGGAATAGGTTTTTACCGTGGCCTTGCCGCCCAGGCTTTGCGCCAGCTTGCCAACGATAATTTCCGATTCGCTCAGGCGTTCGGGGTTGATATCCATCAGGCGAATTTCTGCGCCAGCGAGTGCAGGGCGCGACAGAATATCGCCTGCAATGTTCTTGGTAAAAACGGCCGAGCCTGCGCCGATAAAGGTGATTACTGGGGTAGCCATATGCGTATCCTTACGTTGCAATTTCAAACGCGGCGCGGACAAGGCGGCGCGAATAATCGGTTGACGGGTTTTCCAGAACATCGGCCACGGGGCCTTGTTCCACAATTTTGCCGTGCTGCATCACGATAACGCGGTGACACAGCGCGCGCACGACCTTTAGATCGTGGCTGATGAACAAATAGGACAGGCCCTTTTCCGCCTGCAATTTGCGCAGCAAATCAATGATTTGCGCCTGAACCGATAGGTCAAGCGCGGAAGTGGGTTCGTCCAGCAGGATAAACTCTGGTTCCAGCGCAATCGCCCGGGCAATGGCAAGGCGCTGGCGCTGGCCGCCCGAAAATTCGTGCGGGAAACGCGACAGGATCGTGTCAGGCATACCCGCATCGCGCAGGGCGCGTTTTACCCGTTCAAGGCGGTCAGCCCCCGCCGTGCCGATGGCGTTGACAGTGAGGCCTTCCTCAATAATCTGGCGCACCGACATGCGCGGGTTTAGCGAGGAAAACGGGTCTTGGAACACAATTTGCATCCGCTGGCGGAAGGGTTTCATGCCCTTGCGATCCAAGCCTTCGATGCGCTGGCCCATGAAATCCACTTCGCCTTGGGTTAGCTTGGTCAGGCGCAGCAGGGCTTGGCCAAAGGTGGTTTTGCCCGATCCAGACTCGCCCACAATGCCCAATGTCTCGCCGCGTTTCAGGGCCAGCGACAGACCATCCACCGCCTGCAAATCATAGTTCGTGCCTTTGAAGGTGCCGCCTTTGCGCAGGGTATAGGTCACGCGCACGCCGCGCCCTTCGATCACCGTTTCGGGGCTGCCTTGCAACGGGTTGGCCCCGCCCTTGGGTTCCGATCCGAGCAGCCGCTGCGTATAGGGGTGCTTGGGCGCGGTGAACAGCGCCTCGGTCGCGCCCTCTTCGCGCACAACGCCGTGCTGCATGACGTAAACATAATCGGCAAACTGGCGCACGACCGTCAGATCATGCGTGATCAAAATCACCGCCATGCCCATTTTGGCCTGCAAGGCTTTGATAAGGTTCAAAATCTCGGCCTGAACTGTCACGTCCAGCGCGGTTGTCGGCTCGTCCGCGATCAAAACATCGGGGTTATTGGCCAGTGCCATCGCGATCATCACACGCTGGCGCTGCCCGCCCGACAACTGGTGCGGATATTGGCGGATGCGCGCCTCGGGGTCGGGGATTTGCACCAAGGCCAGCAATTCCTGCGCCCGCGCCCAGGCTTCATTCTTTTTCATCTTGGGGTTATGGATGCGCAGCACCTCGGCCAATTGGGTGCCAATGGTGTAAACAGGGTTCAGCGATGACATCGGTTCTTGAAAGATCATCGTCAGGCGGTTGCCGCGCAGGCGGCGCATCTCGGTATCGGAAAAGCGGGCCATGTTCTGACCGCCATAGATGATTTCCGTTTGCGCCGCGACGCGCGCCCGCTTGGACAACAGCTTCATAATGGCGCGCGCCGTCACCGATTTGCCCGAGCCAGATTCGCCAACCAAAGCAATGGTTTGGCCTTTATGCAGGGTGAAAGACACGTCTTTCACAGCCTCGACCACACCGCCGTCAACGGTGAAGGTAACGCCGATGTTGCGGGCCTGAAGCGCGATTTCCTTAGTCATGTGTCGCGCCTCTCAATAGGGGTCAATCGCATCGCGCAGCCCGTCGCCCAGCGCGTTAAACGCAAAGACGGCCAGCAGGACAAAGCCAACGGGGGACAGGATCCATGGGAATGACCCGATGACACTGAAGTTGCCCGCATCTTGCAGCATTAGCCCCCAAGAAATCAGAGGTGGCTTTACGGCAAAGCCAAGAAAACCAAGGAAGCTTTCCAGCAGAATGATCGTAGGGATGCCAAGTGTGACCGAGACGATCACATGGCTCATTACATTGGGCAGGATGTGGCGGATGATAATGCGGGTGTCGGATGCGCCGACGGCAATAGCCGCGCGCACATATTCGATGCGCGCCATCGACATGGTTTTGCTGCGCACTTCGCGCGAAAGCTGCGCCCAGCCAAGGCCGACGATCACCGAAATCACAAAGGCCAAAAACAGATTTGAAGGGGCGGTGACGGGGATCAGCGTGGTCAGCGCCAGATAAAGCGGCAGTTGCGGAAAGGCCAAGATCACCTCGACAAACCTTTGAAACCAAAGGTCAAACCGCCCGCCAAGGTAGCCGGAAGTAATACCCGCCAGCGTGCCGATAATGGTGATCAGCGTGATCGAGGTTAGCGCGATCATCAGGGTAATCCGCGCGCCAACAATCCCGCGCGACAGGATATCGCGGCCCAGTTTATCCGTGCCCAGCACATGAATGGGGCTGCCGTCTTCCAGCCCGAACAAATGGCGGCTCATCGGGATAAATCCCCAAAACGCATAGTCCCAGCCTTTGGCAAACAGCACAATTCGCTGTGGATTGTCATAATCAGGGGCCATTAGGGGCTGAAAGGTGACGGGGTCCAGCTCTTCGCTTTCGACGATGGGGTAGACGACGGGGCGCAGGGTGAAGCCTTCTTTGGTGAAAAAGGAAATTTTCGCAGGTGGCGAAAAGCTGTCCGCTGCGGCATTGGGCTGCACGGGGGCAAAGAAATCTGCAAACAGGGCGATGACGATCAGGCTTATGACCAGCGTTAGCCCCATCATCCCCGCAAAAGATTTGCGAAACCTGCGCCAAACCAGCGCGCCATAGCTTTGCGAGGTGCTGGAAACGGTGGTCACGCGGTCATCCACGGCTTCGATTTGAACAGAACTGCTCATCAATTTGCCCCCACACGAATGCGCGGATCCAGCAGCACCAGCAGCACATCGGCGATGATATTGCCGATGATCAGCGTGGCCCCCAGCACCAGCAGCAAGGTTGCCGTCACAAAGACATCGCCGATTGCCATTGACCCGATGATCGCAGGGCCAATGGTGGCAAGGCCAAAGACAATGGCCACCTCAATCTCGCCCGTCAGCATATAGGGCAACACAACACCCTGATAGGCGACAAGCGGGTGCAGCGCGTTGGGCACGGCGTGGCGCATGATCACAGCGCCCTCGCCCAGTCCCTTGGCACGCGCGGTTTCGATATATTGGGCGTTCAGCGTATCCAAAAGGTTGGCGCGCATCACCCGCATATTATAGGCCAGCCCACCAAAGGCAGCGACAGCGATCACGGGCCAAATATGCTGGATCAGGTTGCCCAGCTTGCCCCAGTTGAAATCTAAAAAGCCTGTCCAATAGGGCTGACCGCCAAAGCGAGTGGAATAAAAGCTGCCAATTTCCTGCACATTCAACTGAAAGGCCAGAATATACATGATGATCAGCGCCAGCAGAAAACGCGGGATGGTCATGCCAAGAAAAGATACAAAAGACAGCACCGTATCCACCCAAGTATATTGGCGGGTGGCAGCGATAATCCCAAAAGAAATGCCAATGACCGTCGCCAAAATATGGCAAGTCAGGGCAATGGCCAAAGTGGCAGGAAGGCGCTGCGCGACCACTTCGGCCACGGGTTTGTTATAGGCATAGGATTGGCCAAAATCGCCCGCCGAAACAATGCCCCAGATCCAGCGCAGATATTGAACGGGCAAAGGGTCGTTTAGCCCATGCGTCTCGCGGTAGGCTTCCGCGGCGCGGTTTGCGGCCTCGGCCGTTGCGTTGCCTTGGGTCATCATATTTTGGCGGATGAAATCGCCGTAATCACCCGGAGGGGCCTGAATGATGGTGAAGGTAATAATGCTCATCACGATCAACACAGGTATGGCCTGCAAGATGCGCATGAAAATATACCGCAGCATGGGGCGTCCTTTGGGTGTGAATGGCGGGTCGGGAGGGCGAGGGCGGGCAAGGTATGCACCCCGCCCGCCCCATAGGGGAGGAAACCCTAACTTATTGGCCTATCTGCATTATTTTGCAGCGATAGGCCCTGCTTCACCGGGCGCACCAGGCAGCATATTGGCATGTTCTTCTGCGCCAATTTGCTTGTCCGCAGGCACAAACACCCGCTCCCGGATGATATTGTCTTCGGCCCAGTTATACATGAACACAGGCGCGCCAGCAGGAATGTTGGCAAATCGCTTGTTCACCATCAAAGCCCCCGGATAGGCGACCAAACCGATACCGTCCAGATTTTCGGTGTAGAGCTTTTGGTAGGTTTTCATCAACTCAACACGCTTGGCCGCGTCGCGTTCCCCGATAAAGGCGTTGACAGTTTTCACCATCTCCTCCTCATAGGGCAGCAAGTCCAACTCGCCCGCCGCATTCGCGCGGTGGTTCAGGTCGGTGCTGGGGCCAACAGGGGCAAGCGCCGTCGTGTTTTGCACTGCGGTGATCAGTTCTGTGCCATTGCGGAACATGATCCAATCATATTTCCCAGCATCGCGGGCATTGTCAAAGTCTTTGCCTGCAAGTGCGTTCAACGTCACTTTCACCCCGACATCGGCCATCATTGCGATAACGCCTTCGGACAGGTTTTTGTCAGTTGCATAATCGCCTTGGCTAAGCAGCGTGACATTCAAATCCTCGCCGCCGGCCAAGTTCACAAAGCCGTTGCCATCGGTATCTTCCAGCCCAGCCGCAGCCAAAGCCTCTTTTGCCGAGGCTTGATCAAAGGGATAGAACACCGTCGATGCTGCATCATAAAAAGCCGTGCCTTGATACAAACCGCCAGCGTAAGGCACGGTGAACGGGCCTTTGACAAGGCTGTCACCCAAACGCGCACGATCCATGGCATAGGACATTGCCTTGCGGAAATCGTGGTTGCGGTTCAACTCGCGCACAGCTTGGCCGCGCGCGTCAGGCTCGCCCCAACCATTGCCAGACAGGTTTGGATAAAGCGAATAGCCAATCGTGCGCGGACCAAACGCCAATTTCGCAGGCGAAGTTTCCTCTGCCGCCTTTTTCAGGCTTTCAACGAAGTTTTCGGGCTGCTCAAGGTTGGAAAAGTCGCCCGTGCCAGCGACGGTTTGCACATCGCGGTCGCCCCATGTGGACAGACGAAAGTGCATCTCGTCAAGGTAAGGCAGTTGCTGGCCAGCCTCATCAACCTTCCAATAGTAGGGGTTGCGGCGTTTGATCACAATGTCATCGGGGCGGTGTTCAACCACAACCCAAGCGCCCATCGTTGGGAAGTTCATGTAATCGGATGGGAAGGAGTTCGCAAAATCCTCATAGGAGGTGCCGCCATGCTTTGGATGCTTTGGCTTCAGCATATGGCTTGGGCCAGGGCAGAAGTTGCCGTAAGCCATTGCATACAAAACCGATTCTGGGAATGCGGTGGTGAAATTCATCTTGAACGTATAAGCGTCGATGATCTCCAGAGTGGTGCCCGCGCCATAGGTTTCTTGCGCAGCGCCCATCAAAGGCGTCACTTCTGGATCCATGATCACATCGTTCCAGTAAAAATCGATGTCTTCGGTGTCGAATGCATCGCCGTCAGACCATTTCGCGCCTTCGATCAGATGTACGGTCAGCGACATGCCGTCCTCTGCCCATTCCCACGACTTGGCAAGGTTTGGCATGGGCTGCAGGTCGGCTGCGTTCACTTCGAACAGCGGGCCTGTGCGGGTCAGACACTCGACCAGACCGATATCAATACCGCCCCAGCCATAGGATTTTCCGGCCCAAAAGTTCCAGCCTTCAGGACGGCCACCAATGACATGGCGCATCACGTCGCCATAAACGCCGTTGCCGTCTGGCATATTCGCGGTTTTGTAAACCAGCGGTTCTTTGGGCAGACGTTCAGCCACGGGGGGCAGTTTGCCCGCGGTGACAAATTCCGTCACCCATGCGGGTTCCGAATAGGCGGGCAGCGCTTTATATTCGTAAATATCGGCGCGGTTGACATAGACAGGCTCGCCCTGCGCGTCGAACTTTGCGGGTTCTGGCGGGGTGGTTGGTGCCATCATTTCGGCATTCACCGCGGCGGCAGATACACCCAAAAGCAACGCAGCCATAGCTGCGCGCTGAAATTGTGTCTTCATAGGTTCCTCCCTTGGCCAATTGGCCGGGTTTCAACGGTTGGTCGCAAAATTGTTTTTATGATCCCAAAGTCCGCGCCAGCGGGCACAGCTTTAGGTTTTGTTAAGGTGCGCGACAAAAGCCTTGCGAACAATATCGTTTTGGCAGATTGTATTCTGGTTTTCTAAGATACCTCAAATCGGAGTGCCAAGTTTGGCCAATGACCGTGCAGAATTTTCCAAAAGCCGCCCGCTGACCCCAACTCCCAGCCACGAGCGGCACTTTTACTCCACCCAGCGCGCCTTTGGCCGATTCGGTATGCGCATTTTTGATCCCGTGCTGATGGAGCGTCCACATTGGCATGGCCATATCGAGGCGAATTTCGCGATCGATATGGAAATGACCTATGATGTGGATGGCCAAATCGTGCCGATTCCGGCCAATCGGCTGGTGATTTTCTGGGCAGGTGTGCCGCATCAATTGACCGATATTAAACGGTTGAACGCACCTGAAAAGGCGAAATTATGCAATATTTATTTGCCCTTAGATGCGTTCTTGTTCATGAACCATATCGCGCCTTTTCAAATGGCGCTGCTGGCAGGGGGGATGGTGGAATTGCCCGAAAACCTGTGCAGTGCGGGCCAAGTGCGGCGCTGGTATGGCGACTACCGCACGGGGGATTTTGAACGCGCCGAAGTGATTAAGATGGAGCTTAACGCGCTGCTGCGCCGCGCCGCGCTGGATCAGCTGTCTTATCTGCGCCCGCCGTCGGGCCAGATCGAAGGTGATCGCGCGCTGTCTTCCAGCCATATCCGCCACGTGATTGCGATGGTGCGCTATGTTCTGGAAAATCTCGAAAAGCCGTTGCGGAACGCGGATATAACGGCTGTGACTGGGCTTCACGAAAATTACGCGCTGTCATTGTTCACACGCGTGATGCGTGCGCCGCTAAAGCAATTTGTCATTCGCATGCGGCTGATGCGGGCGCGGGCGCTGCTGGTTGAAAGCTCGTTGCCGATTTCAGCAGTTGTCGAAGCGTCGGGGTTTTCTTCGGTGTCGCAGTTCTACGCCCAGTTCAAGACGGGCTACGGTATCCCCCCCGCCGAAGTGCGCGAGCAATTCTTGCGGATGGAATTGCGCTGATTATTCGGCTGCGATGGCCTGCCCCAAAATGCGCGGCAAGTTGCCTTCGATCCAATTGGCAAGTGCCGCCACATGCACCGCAGCTTCGCGCCCCAGCGGCGTAAGTGTGTAATCCACATGCGGCGGCACAACGTCATGCGCCGTGCGCAGGATGAACCCGTCACGTTCCAGTTGCTGCAGCGTTTGCGCCAGCATCCGTTCAGAAACGCCGCCAATATGCCGCCGCAGCGCCGAAAACCGCATCGTGCCATTTTGCAGCGCGATCATCACCAAAACACCCCAGCGGCTGGTCAAATGGTTCAAAACCCTGCGCGATGGGCACATCTCGGCCATGACATTTCCGACGAAGGGGGCGAGCTGTGCGGCAGTTTGGTCCATGATGTGTGCCTTTCAGGTATACTTACAAAAATGTATGTTCTTCCTTTTCGTAAGTATAGCGATATGTAGGAGCAGACCGCAAGAAAAAGGAGTGTGTCATGACGAAAATTGCAGTGACAGGGGCGACGGGGCATTTGGGGCGCTTGGCAATTGCCGCGATCAAAGCGCGCGATCCCAAGGCCGATGTCGTCGCTTTGGTGCGCAGCACCGCGGCCGACGTGGGCGCGCCAACCCGCGCCTTTGACTATACCAAACCCGAAACTTTGGCCCCGGCTTTGGCGGGTGTGGATGTGCTCGTCCTGATTTCCTCGAATGATTTCAATGATCGCGCAGGCCAGCATATGAATGTGATCAGGGCCGCAAAGGCTGCGGGCGTGGGACGCATTATTTACACCTCGATCCTAAAGGGCGCAGCAAACCCGATGGTTTTGGCGCAAGACCATATCGAAACCGAGGAAAACTTAGCCGCCTCTGGCCTTACCGCGACGATCTTGCGCAACGGCTGGTATACTGAAAACTATACGGGCAGTTTGGCGGGTAGCGTGGCCGCAGGTGCAATGATTGGATCGTCGGGCGATGGGCGAATTGCTTCGGCCGCGCGCGCCGATTACGCCGAAGCGATTGCCGTGGTCGCGTTGGACGCGTCTCACGCTGGCAAGATTTATGAATTGGCAGGGGACACCCCCCATACGATGGCCGAATTTGCCGCCGAAGTCAGCAAATTGGTTGGCAAGACCATTCCTTACAGTGACTTGCCAGCAGCGAAGTATTCCGAAATTCTGCAAAGCTTTGGCCTGACCGAAGGGTTCGCCACGGTTTTGGCCGATTGCGATGTTAAGGCCGCATCGGGGGCGCTGTTCGATGACAGCCGCACCCTATCACGTCTAATCGGGCGCGCGACAACACCGATTTCCGCGACAATTGCCGCCGCGCTGCAGGCTAAGTCATAGCCTATTAAATTGGGGCGGGGCGCAAACCCTGCCCCATTTCTGCGCGTTTACCGCGAAACAGGGCCACCAGCCGCCGCCCAATCGCCAAATCCGCCGATATTCATGGCCTGATAGCCCAAACGCGCCAAGGTTTGGGCTGCCATGCCTGCGCGACCGCCAACGGCGCAATAGACTGCAACAGGTTTGCCCTGCGCAATCCGAGCGTCATAATCTGGGCTTTTTGGATCGGCCTTCATGGCCAGCAATGCCAAAGGAATATGCAGCGCGCCTGCGGCCTTACCCGACGATTGCACTTCATTTGCTTCGCGCACGTCGATGACAGTGACGGCACCTTTTGCAGCATCGGAAATGATGGATTTGATATTCATGTGGTGGCCTTTCTTGAAGATTTGGCCACTTATATTCTAATATCTGAATTTGTAAAGCGCGGAGTTGGAAATTTTTGCCCCAATGGGCGCAAATCATGAATAGTGGCTAACCGGCCCGCCCGCCGCGGCCCAGACATAAAAGCCACCGATATCGACAGCCTGATAGCCAAAGCCTTGCAACACCTGAACAGCAATCTGCGATCGGCGCGCTGCCGCTGAATAAACGGCAATCGGTTTGCCCTGCACGATGCGTTTGTCGTATTTCGCGCTGGACGGGTCTGCTTTGGCAACCAGATCGGCAAGCGGAATGTGTAGCGCGCCCGTGGCTTGACCAGAGCTGTGCAATTCAATGGAATCGCGCAAATCAATCACTGTGATAGCCCCAATTTCGGAAGCCTTGATAATCTCTTGCGTATCCATGACTTGGTTCAAACCCTGCGCTCTGCACGTGTGTGGCAGATTACCCCGCGTAGAGTAGATTCGCATAACGCAATCTCATTAAAAAGCAATTGTTCACATTTCGTTCACTTTTTGCCATTGGCCTGCGCAGCAAATCGGCCTATCTTTGCGCGGCAAGCGAGGAAGATCATGGCAGAGCAGAAGTTCATCGAAGTGCGCGGCGCGCGCGAGCATAACCTAAAATCGGTCGATGTGGACATTCCGCGCGATCAGTTGGTGGTGATCACGGGCCTGTCAGGCAGCGGTAAATCCAGCCTTGCTTTTGATACGATCTATGCCGAAGGCCAGCGCCGCTATGTCGAAAGCCTGTCAGCCTATGCGCGCCAATTCCTTGATATGATGGGAAAACCTGACGTTGATCATATCAGTGGGCTAAGCCCTGCTATTTCCATCGAACAGAAAACCACCAGCAAGAACCCGCGCTCGACTGTAGGCACGGTGACTGAGATTTACGACTATTTGCGCCTGCTGTTTGCCCGCGCGGGCACGCCGTTTTCCCCCGCCACGGGCCTGCCAATCACAGCTATGCAGGTGCAAGACATGGTGGACGCGGTTATGGCGATGGGCGAGGGGACGCGCGCTTATCTGCTTGCGCCGATCATCCGCGACCGCAAAGGCGAGTATAAGAAAGAATTTCTCGACCTGCGCAAACAGGGGTTTCAACGGGTCAAGGTGAATGGCGCATTCTATGAACTTGAAGAACCGCCCACATTGGACAAAAAGTTTCGCCATAACATCGATGTGGTCGTTGACCGCATTGTCGTGCGAGAGGGGCTTGAGACGCGGCTTGCAGACAGTTTCCGCACGGCGCTGAATTTGGCCGATGGGATTGCCGTTGTTGAACTGGCCGTAGATGAAGGGCAAGACGCCCCCCGCACCACGTTTTCGGAAAAATTCGCCTGTCCCGTGTCGGGCTTTACCATTGCCGAAATTGAACCCCGCCTGTTTTCGTTCAACGCGCCCTATGGGGCCTGCCCTGTCTGCGATGGTTTGGGTATGGAGTTGTTTTTTGATGAGCGTTTGGTTGTGCCTGACCAGAACCTGACGCTGCTGGGCGGGGCGATTGCGCCTTGGGCAAAATCGAAAAGCCCGTATTTTACGCAAACTATTGACGCCATTTCCAAACATTACAATTTCGACAAAAAGGCGAAATGGAAAGACCTGCCCGACGCGGTAAAGCAGGTGTTTCTGCGCGGCTCTGGCGAGGAAGAAATTCCCTTTCGCTATGACGAGGGCGGCCGCGTTTATCAGGTGTCGCGCGTGTTCGAAGGCGTGATCCCCAATATGGAACGCCGTTACCGCGAAACGGACAGCAACTGGTCGCGCGAAGAGATGGAGCGGTTTCAAAACAACCGCCCTTGCGGGGCTTGCGGTGGCTATCGTCTGAAACCCGAAGCGCTGGCTGTGAAAATCGGCGGGCAGCATGTGGGGCAGCTCGTGCAAATGTCGATCACAGAGGCGTTCGATTGGGTGCAATCGGCGCCGCAACATCTTTCGGCACAAAAGAACGAAATCGCCAAGGCGATCTTCAAGGAAATCCGCGAGCGTTTGGGGTTTTTGATCAATGTCGGTTTGAATTACCTGACCCTGTCGCGCGCGGCTGGCACGCTTTCGGGGGGGGAATCGCAGCGTATTCGGCTGGCCAGCCAGATCGGGTCTGGCCTGACGGGGGTTTTATATGTGCTGGACGAGCCTTCGATTGGCCTTCACCAACGCGACAATGACCGTTTGCTGACCACGCTGAAAAACCTGCGTGATGCGGGCAATACAGTGCTGGTTGTGGAACATGACGAGGATGCGATCCGCACGGCGGACTATGTTTTTGACATGGGGCCAGGGGCGGGGGTGCATGGGGGGCGCGTGATTTCGCACGGAACCCCTGCGCAGGTGGCCGCCGATCCCAATTCGATTACAGGGGCCTATTTGTCAGGCCAGCGCGAAATTTCAGTTCCCAAAACGCGCCGAAAGGGCAATGGCAAAAAGCTGACAGTTGTGGGGGCCACAGGGAATAACCTGAAAAACGTCACGGCAGAATTTCCCTTGGGCAAATTTGTTTGCGTGACGGGCGTGTCAGGCGGTGGCAAATCGACGCTGACGATTGAAACCCTGTTCAAAACGGCTGCCATGCGTCTGAACGGCGCGCATGAAACCCCATCCCCGTGTGAGACGATCAAAGGGTTTGAACATCTGGACAAGGTCATCGACATCGACCAGCGCGCCATTGGCCGCACGCCAAGGTCTAACCCCGCGACCTATACGGGGGCGTTTACCCCGATCCGTGATTGGTTCGCGGGCCTACCAGAGGCCAAGGCGCGCGGCTATCAACCGGGGCGATTTTCCTTCAACGTCAAAGGCGGGCGCTGTGAGGCGTGCCAAGGCGACGGCGTTCTAAAGATTGAGATGAACTTTCTGCCCGATGTCTATGTGACCTGCGAAACCTGCAAAGGCGCGCGCTATAACCGCGAAACGTTAGAGGTGAAGTTCAAGAATAAATCCATCGCCGATGTGCTGGATATGACCTGCGAAGACGCGCAGGAATTTTTCACCGCCGTGCCCGCGATCCGCGAAAAGATGGATGCGCTGTGCCAAGTGGGCCTTGGTTATATCAAGGTGGGCCAACAGGCGACGACCTTATCGGGCGGCGAGGCGCAGCGCGTGAAACTGTCCAAGGAACTGTCGCGCCGCGCCACGGGCCGCACGCTGTATATTTTGGACGAACCCACCACGGGCCTGCATTTTGAAGATGTGCGCAAGTTGCTGGAAGTGCTGCACGAATTGGTCGATCAGGGCAACACCGTGGTGGTGATTGAACATAACCTAGACGTGGTGAAAACCGCCGATTGGGTCATCGACATTGGCCCCGAAGGCGGCGATGGCGGCGGGGTGATCGTGGCCACAGGCACGCCCGAAGATATTGCGGCCCATGCGGGCAGCCATACGGGACGCTATTTGAAAGACCTGCTAAAGCCCAAACGTTGATGCGCTCAGCGCGGGGATAATTGGGCCAAAGCGAAAAGGGCGGGGGCATTTCCCCGCCCCTTTTGCTTTAGGCTTTCATTTTGCAGGTCGATAGGCCGAAAATGGAATAGAGCGGGCAAGAGCCGACAAGGCCCGTCAGCAGCGGCACAATGCCGATCAGCTTGACATAATGCAGCGCGCCTGTGCCTTGATCCAAAAAGAACCAGACCAGCAGGCCAGCCCCGACAAGGATGCGCAAAGCGCGGTCGATGGTGCCTTCGTTTGTTTTGAACATGACTTTCCCCTTTGTTGCCCGCTTTTTGCGGCATGGAGCAGTAATGTCACATATTTTGAATATGAATTTGATTTGGATCAATGTCAAACGCCCGCAGACGGGGCTGCGGGCGTTTGTGGTGTGGGCTTGCGAAAGCCGAAAAACGCCTTCGGCCTGAGCCTCAGGCCTGATTTTCTAAAAACGCTCCACTGGAGCCTTTTTGCCCGCGCAAAAGCGCGCGGGCCGAAAATCAGTCCATCGGCTTGAAATTCAAACTTGCGCCCTCTTTCATGCCCGAAGGCCAACGCGAGGTGATGGTTTTGGTGCGGGTATAGAATCGGAAGGCGTCTGGGCCGTGCTGGTTCAAATCACCGAAAGACGATTTCTTCCAGCCGCCAAAAGTGTGATAGGCCAGCGGCACGGGAATGGGCACGTTGATCCCGATCATGCCAACGTTGATCCGATGCGCAAAATCGCGCGCCGTATCGCCATCGCGTGTGAAGATCGCGGTGCCATTGCCGAATTCATGATCCATCGCCATGCCAATCGCCTGTTCATAGGTTTTGGCGCGCACCATCGAGAGGACGGGGCCGAAGATTTCCTTTTGGTAAATCTCCATATCCGTCGTCACATGGTCAAACAGGTGCGGGCCAACAAAGAACCCATCTTCATAGCCCTGCAGTTTGAAGCCGCGCCCATCGACGACCAGTTTCGCGCCTGCGGCCACGCCCGATTCCACCAGCCGCAGGATATTGGCCTTGGCCGCTGATGTCACAACAGGGCCGTAATCCACGTCACTGCCGGCCGTGTAGGGGCCAACCTTAAGCTTTTCAATGCGCGGGATCAGGCGTTTAACCAGCTCATCGGCGGTTTTCTCGCCCACGGGAACGGCGACGGAAATCGCCATGCAGCGCTCGCCCGCAGCGCCATAGCCTGCGCCGACCAGCGCATCGGCGGCTTGGTCAAGGTCTGCGTCAGGCATGATAATCATGTGGTTCTTTGCGCCGCCAAAGCATTGCACGCGCTTGCCGTTCGAACAGCCGCGACCATAGATATATTCGGCGATTGGGGTGGAGCCCACGAAGCCGATGCCCGAAATTATCTCGCTATCAAGAATCGCATCGACGGATTCTTTATCGCCGTTGATCACCTGTAATACGCCATCGGGTAGGCCCGCCTCTTGCATGAGCTGCGCCAACATCAGCGGCACGGATGGCGCGCGTTCGGATGGTTTCAGGATAAACGCATTGCCGCAGGCCAGCGCGGGGCCCATTTTCCACATTGGGATCATGGCGGGAAAGTTAAAAGGCGTAATCCCTGCCGCCACGCCAATCGGCTGGCGCATCGAATACATATCAATGCCGGGGCCGGCGCTGTCGGTAAACTCGCCCTTCAACATTTGCGGCGCGCCGATGCAATATTCGATCACCTCTAGCCCGCGCTGAATATCGCCCTTGGCATCGGGGATGGTTTTGCCATGCTCACACGAGAGGGCCTCGGCCAGCTTTTCCATATCGCGGTTCAAAAGCTGCACCATCGCCATCATCACGCGGGCGCGGCGCTGCGGGTTGGTTGCGCCCCATTTGACCTGCGCTTTTGCGGCATCGGCGGTGGCTGCGTCAAGTTCGGCCTTGCTGGCCAAAGCCACGCGCGCCTGCACTTCGCCCGTGGCGGGGTTGAACACATCGCCGTAGCGGCCAGACGTGCCTGCCACCATTTTGCCGTTAATCCAGTGACCGATCTCTTGCATGATACTCTCCCTATGCTTTGGCGCAGAATAGCCTTGCGAAATTGCGGTGAAAAGGCGCATTATGCCAAAAGCGTTTTGCATTTCTGCAATGGCAATTCAGGGTGGTTTGGCAGGGTGGACTGGGACGATTTGCGCATATTTCTGGCCGTGGCGCGCGGGGAAAGCCTGTCTGGCGCGGGGCGGGTGTTAAAGATTGACCCCGCAACGGTGGGCCGCCGCATCGCGCGGCTAGAGGAGGGCATGGGCGCGCGGCTTTTCACCAAAACCCCGCAGGGCTATGCGCTAACCGAGGCGGGGGCGAACCTTTTGCCCCATGCTGAGCGGGCAGAGGCGGCTGTTTTGGGGGCGGGCGATTCCGTTGCCGCAAAGCAGGGGCTGACGGGGCAAATTCGCCTTGGCGCGCCCGATGGCTGCGCCAATTACCTGCTGCCGCAAGTGATTGCCAAGATTTGCGATCAAAACCCAGGCCTTGAGGTGCAACTTGTTGCCCTGCCGCGTGTGTTTAACCTGTCCAAACGCGAGGCGGATATGGCCGTGGCCGTATCTCGCCCCGAAGCGGGCCGCCTGACGGTGCAAAAGCTGACCGATTACAAACTGCATCTTGCCGCCTCGCGCGATTATCTGGCGGCCCAACCCATCACCAGCAGCAAGGATTTGGGAAAACATCGCTTTGTTGGCTATATCGCCGACATGATTTTCGACAAGGAACTGGATTATCTGGCCGAAATCGGTGCGCCGATTGCCAACGGCACCCCGCCCTTGGCATCGAACTCGGTCTCGGTGCAGCTAAACTTTCTTCGCCAAGGGGCAGGGGTGGGCATTGTGCATGATTTCGCCCTGCCTGCTGCACCCGAATTGCGGCGGGTGCTGACGAATGAAATTTCCCTTACCCGAAGTTTCTGGCTGATCCGCCACGCCGACGATGGACGGGTTGCGCGCCTTTCGCGGTTTGCCAGCGCCTTGACTGCGGGGGTGCGTGCCGAAATCGCGCGGCTGGAAGCCTATCCGTTGCAGGACGGGTAGGGCGGTTCTTCGCCCGCCACAATGTCGCACAGGCGCAGCTTGACGAGGCTTTGCGCACGCGGATTCCAGACGGCGGGGTCGGTGTCTGGCTGTGCCACAGGCTCCCCCCGCTCGGCCCATTGAAATGTGAACACATCCTCTGGCCCAAATGCCACCAAAATCGTGGCCATTTCCGAATAGCCGCCCAGATCGCCGCAAGCAAAGGTGAAGACTTGCGAGGCGCTCGCCCCCATAATCTCGACCGCGCCTTGATCCCAAGCGCGAAACGTCTCGGGGCAGGCGGTTTTGAATTGGTTGCCCAAGATCGAGCCATAGTCCACGGGCGCGCCGCTTTTTGCGGCCATATCTTTTGCGCCCGTCACCGTAATCATCTGCGTCCACGCATCGACAGTTTCGCCGCTTGGGATGAATTCCAAAATATAGGAACCGTCCGCCTCGTTCTCAAACGCGGCTTCAAAAGTGGTTGGCACGGGATAGGCCAAAATTTTGCTGTAAACGGGCATTGTGCCCGTCATCATCGCAGCCGCGTCTTGTGCGATTAGACCCGATGGGCCAAGGGCTAAGGCAGCGGTGCAGGCGGCGGTAAATAGGCGCATCGTGCAGACCTTTTTAAGGTTATGTCCTTTTCTACAGCCAAGATGCACCACCCACCACCCGTCTCGCAAGAAAAACCTTCCCTCGATCTGCAAGCCCTATCAAACGCAGCGCAGAAGTTTTTCTTGACACAAGGCCGCCAAGTGCCGACCATGAAAAAGACAATCAGGGAGGATTGTCATGCTGGTTTCCCAAATTCTAAAGCAAAAACCCCAAGGGGTGGTCACGGCATCTGCGAACATGGCCGTGGGCGAATTGGTCGCGCTTTTGGCGGAAAAGCGGATTGGCGCGGTTGTGTTGTCGCAAGATGGCAAAACCCTGCAAGGCATTGTATCGGAACGCGATATTGTGCGGGTTTTGGCGCAATCTGGCGCGGGGGCGATGACCCTTCCTGTCAGCGCAGTGATGACTGCCAAGGTAGTAACTTGCGCGCCCGAAGACGGCGCTGACAGCGTTTTGCAGCGCATGACGGATGGCCGTTTTCGCCATTTGCCTGTGATGTCGGGTGGGGTCTTGGTGGGGCTGATTTCGATAGGTGACGTGGTCAAAGCCCGCCTGTCCGAGTTGGCGATGGAAAAAGACGCGCTGGAAGGCATGATCAAAGGCTTTTAGCCACGCAAAACACCTTGCACTTGCCCGCGCAATATTATTGCTTGGGGTTGAGCACGGGAGGGTGTCATGCGCGTAGGGCTTTATCCAGGAACTTTTGACCCTATCACTTTGGGCCATACCGATATCATCCAGCGCGCCATGCAGTTGGTCGATCGTTTGGTGATTGGCGTGGCGATCAACCGCGACAAAGGCCCGTTGTTTTCTCTGGAGACGCGTGTTGCTATGGTGCAGGCGGAATGTGCGCAGATCATCGCCAAAACGGGGGGCGAGATTGTGGTGCATCCGTTTGAAAACCTGCTGATTGACTGCGCCCGCGATGTGGGGGCAGGGGTCATCATTCGCGGTTTGCGCGCTGTGGCGGATTTTGAATACGAATTTCAAATGGTTGGCATGAACCGTGCGATGGATTCCAGTGTGGAAACGGTGTTTTTGATGGCCGACGCGCGCCGCCAAGCCATTGCCAGCAAACTTGTCAAAGAAATCGCGCGGCTTGGTGGTGATGTCAGCAAATTTGTGCCCGCCCCGGTCGAGACGGCGCTAAAGGCGCGGTTTGCGGCGACGGCGACGTAAGGCTTGCAGGGGCGGAATTTTTGTTCCAATATTGCTGATATGTCCTATAATTCCGCACCCGCAACACTTGAAGAATTTCATGCCCGCCTTGCTGCGGGCATAGACAGTCTGCCAAAACGCTTGCGCCAATGCGCCGACTATATTGCCGCCAATTCTGACCGTATCGCCGTATCCACGGTGGCCGATCTTGCGGCGGGGGCAGATGTGCCGCCCTCAGCCCTGATGCGGTTTTGTCAGATCCTTGGGTTTTCGGGCTTTTCTGAAATGCAAAAGCTGTTCCGCGATGCCTACAGCCCCAGCTTGCCCGATTACGGCACGCGGCTGGCCAATTTGAAATCGGGCGGGGCGGGTAGCCCTACGCGGCTGTTGGGTGAATTCATCGAATCTGGTCGTTTGTCATTGGAATCATTGGCAAAGTCAGTTGATGAGGCGGCACTGGAACAGGCGGTTCACCTGTTATCGCAGGCGGGCACGCTGCATATCATAGGCCTTCGCCGTGCGTTTCCAGTCGCCAGTTACTTATCATATGTCTTTGAAAAGCTGGATATTCCAGCAATGCTGCACGATGGCGCAGGCAAGCTGGATCATTCCCATGCGCTGCGCAGGGGCGATGCGCTGATTGCGATCACCTTCGCGCCTTACAGCCGCGAAACACTGGATTTGGCCGCAACCGCGCGGGCTCGCGGCCTGCCCGTTGTGGCCCTAACCGACCATTTCGTCAGCCCCTTGGCGCAACATGCCAGCGCCATCTTGACCGTGGCAGAGGTCGACTTTGGTGCCTTCCGCGCCCTGTCTGCCACCATCGCGCTTGCCCTCGCCCTGGCGGTTTCTGTCGCTGCAGCGCGAGAGTGATGCAGATTTAGCTTTCCCTTCCCCCGATAATGGAATATTTATTCCATTATCGGGGCTGCGATTCTGCCTCATCATACCTGCTCAGATATGGGGTGCATCATGCCTGCCAAACCGCTTGACGTCATCACAATTGGCCGCTCTTCGGTGGATCTTTACGGCGCGCAGGTGGGTGGACGGCTGGAAGATATGGCCTCGTTCAACAAATATATCGGCGGAAGCCCCACCAATATGGCGGCGGGCATGGCGCGGCTTGGCCTGCGCTCGGCGCTGATCACCCGCGTTGGCGATGAACATATGGGTCGTTTCATCCGCGAGGAACTGGCGCGCGAGGGGGTGAATACCCGCGGCGTTGTTACCGACCCCGCCCGCCTGACCGCGCTGGTAATTTTGGGCATCCGCGACGAAGACCGCTTTCCGCTGATTTTTTACCGCGAAAACTGCGCTGATATGGCGCTGAGCGAAGAGGATATTGACCCATCCTTTATCACATCCGCCCGCGCCGTGGTGGCAACGGGCACGCATCTGTCGCACCCGCGCACCGAGGCGGCGGTGCTGAAGGCTTTGAACATTGCGCGCAAACATGGGCTGCAAACCGCGCTGGATATCGACTATCGCCCCAATCTTTGGGGCCTTGCTGGGCATGGCGATGGCGAAAGCCGCTATATTGAATCTGCTGCCGTGACGGCCAAGTTGCAGGCGCATTTGCATCTGTTTGATCTGATCGTTGGAACCGAAGAAGAGTTTCATATCGCGGGCGGTAGCACTGATACTTTGACGGCTTTGCGGGCCGTGCGCGCCGTGTCAAAGGCGGTTTTGGTGTGCAAGCGGGGGGCTGCGGGGGCCGTGGCTTTTGCGGGTGATTTGCCAAATGGCTGGGCCGATGGTCAAACGGGCGCGGGCTTTCCCATTGAAGTGTTTAACGTTTTGGGCGCAGGGGATGGGTTTATGTCGGGCCTGACGAAAGGCTGGCTGGATGGCGAACCTTGGCCCACGGCGCTGAAATACGCCAATGCTTGCGGGGCCTTTGCCGTGTCGCGTCACGGCTGCACGCCAGCCTATCCCAGTTGGGAAGAGCTGCAGTTTTTCTTAAATCGCGGCGTGAAAACCCCAGCCCTGCGCAAAGATGCCGCGTTAGAGCAGCTGCATTGGTCGACCAATCGCCGCCAAACTTGGGGCGATCTGCGGATTTTCGCCTTTGATCACCGCGCCCAACTTGAGGAAATGGCGGGGGCCACGCCCGAAAAGATTGCCCGGTTCAAAGAACTGTGCATTGAGGCCACCGAAACCGTTGCGGCGGGGCGCGCGGGTTTCGGACTGTTGTGCGACAACCGCCTTGGCAAGACCGCGCTGCACCGCGCGGCAGGGCAGGGGCTGTGGATTGGGCGGCCCGTGGAATGGCCCTCGTCGCGCCCCCTTACCCTAGAGCCTGAACTTGGGCCCGATTTTGGCGGGCTGAACGAATGGCCGCTGGAACATATCGTCAAGGTTCTGTGTTTCTGCCACCCCGATGACGCGGACGATATGCGCGCGGCGCAGGAAGACACCCTGTTGCGCCTGTTTCACGCCTGCCGCCGTAACCGATTGGAAATGTTATTGGAAATCATTCCGTCTAAGGTGGGATCGGTGGATGATGTGACGACAGCCAAGTTGATTGAACGCTTTTACGACATCGGCATTTACCCCGATTGGTGGAAGCTGGAACCGATGCAATCCGATACCGCTTGGAAGGCGACTTGCGACGCGATTTCTGCCCGCGACCCTTATGTTCAGGGCATTGTGATCCTTGGTCTTGGGCAAACGGAAAGCGAACTTGCCGCGTCATTTGCCCTTGCGGCCAAATATCCGCTGGTCAAAGGCTTTGCGGTGGGTCGCACGATTCACGCCAGTGTGGGGGCTGATTGGATGGCAGGCCGTGTCGATGATGCCGCAGCCGTGGCGCAAATGGCACAGAACTATCGGCGCATGTGTGTATATTGGGATGAAGCCCGCGCAATTGGAGGCACGAAATGACTACGATCAAGCTGACTGCGGCCCAAGCGATGGTGCGCTGGCTGTCGGTGCAAATGACCGATGAGGGCGAACGCTTTTTCGAGGGGGTTTGGGCGATTTTCGGCCATGGCAACGTGGCGGGTCTGGGAGAGGCGCTGTATGCGCACCGTGATGTATTGCCGACATGGCGCGGCCATAACGAGCAAACCATGGCCCATGCCGCCATCGCCTATGCCAAGGCGAAAAAACGCCGCCGCGCGATGGCTGTGACAACTTCCATTGGGCCGGGCGCGTTGAATGTGGTCACGGCGGCGGGGGTGGCCTTTGCCAATCGCCTGCCGCTGCTGATTATTCCCGGCGATATTTTCGCCAACCGTGCGCCTGATCCTGTTTTGCAGCAACTGGAAAACTTTGCCGATGGCACGGTTTCGGCCAATGACTGTTTTCGTCCCGTCAGTCGCTATTTCGACCGTATCATGCGGCCCGAGCAGATTATGACAGCATTGCCCCGCGCGCTGCGGGTGATGACCGACCCCGCCGATTGCGGCCCCGTGACACTGGCGTTTTGCCAAGACGTTCAGGCGGAAGCCTTTGATTATCCTGTATCTTTCTTTGAACCAAAAGTTTGGCGCATTCGCCGCCCCGCCTTTGATTTGGACGAGTTCAATCTTGCTTTGGCTGCGATCAAATCCGCCAAATCCCCTGTCATCGTGGCGGGCGGCGGGGTGATTTACGCAGGGGCCGAGGCGGCGCTGGCCGCATTTGCAACCGCCCACAACATCCCCGTTGTGGAAACACAGGCGGGCAAATCGGCGCTCGCGCATGACCACGCGCTTAACTTTGGCCCAATTGGCGTGACGGGGGGCGAGGCCGCAAATATCGTCTGCCGCGATGCGGACTTGATCATCGGTGTTGGCACCCGCTTTCAAGATTTTACGACTGGATCATGGGCGCTGTTCCAGAATCCGGCGCGCAAGATCCTGTCGATCAACGTTGCGCCCTATGACGCCTATAAACACAGTGCGATCAGCCTGACGGCCGATGCTTTGGTTGCGCTGGACGGTTTGACGGCGGGGCTAAAGGGCCAGAAATGGCCCGCGATTGCGCGCCTTCAGGCCGATTGGCAGGCGGCAAAAGACGCGGTCAAGGCCGCGCCAAACCACCCAGGACTTCCGTCCGATATGCAGGTTATTGGCGCTGTTCAGCGCACTGCAACAGCGCAGACCGTGGTCATGTCTGCGGCGGGCACGATGCCGGGGGAACTTCACAAAATATGGGATGCGCCGCAGGGCGGCTATCATATGGAATACGGCTTTTCCTGTATGGGTTACGAAATTGCGGGGGCGATGGGCATCAAAATGGCGCGGCCTGATGCGGATGTGATCTGCATGCTGGGCGATGGCAGCTATATGATGGCCAATTCCGAACTGGCCACCGCGGTGATGATGGGGGTGCCCTTTACGGTGGTGATCACCGACAATCGCGGCTATGGCTGCATCAACCGTTTGCAAAAAGGCACGGGCGGGGCGGGGTTTAACAACCTTCTGGACGAAAGTTTTCACGTCAATCCCAGCCAGATCGACTTTGCCGCCCATGCTAGTGCAATGGGCGCGAAGGCGGTGAAAGTGGCCTCGATTGGCGAACTTGAAGCGCAGTTAACCGCCGCAAAGGGCAGCTCCATTCCTGTGGTGATCGTGATTGACACCGACCCATGGCCCAGCACCGAAGCGGGCGGCGCGTGGTGGGATGTGGCCGTGCCGCAGGTGTCCACGCGCGCCGAAGTACAGGCCAAACTACTTGACTACCAGAAAAACACGCAAAATCAGCGCCTTGCTGACTGAACCTTAGGTGAGATATGATCCTTTACGGCACAAACCCCATCGCATGGACCAATGACGACGACCGCAGCCTTGGCGCGCATATCAGCCTAAAGCAATGCTTAGATGAAACTGCTGCCATCGGATTTGACGGGATTGAAAAGGGCCACAAACTGCCCACAACGCCTGACGGCTTGCGCGCCGAACTTGACCCGCGCGGGTTGAAATACATCTCGGGCTGGCATTCAACCAATGTTTTGGTCAATGACATCGAAGCTGAAAAATCGGCGATGCAGCCTTATCTTGATGTGCTGAAAGCGATGGGCTGCACGGTCATTATCGTGTGCGAAACCTCGAATGCGATCCACGGCAATGACGATGTGGCGGTGAACGATCGCCCGCATTTGACGCAAAACCAGTGGAAGGGGTTTGGCGCGGCGCTAGAGGCGTTGGCCGCCTATTCGGCCGCGCAGGGCATCACAATGGTCTATCATCATCACATGGGCACCGTGGTTGAGGCGGAATGGGAAATTGACCGTCTGATGGCCGAAACAGGTCCGCATTTGCACCTCCTGCTTGACACGGGGCATTGCACTTTTGGCGGCGGCGATCCTGTGCGCCTTGCCAAGCGGCACATGCACCGCGTGCGTCATATCCACGCCAAAAACATCCGCCCTGACATCCTGAAACAAGTGCGCGAACAGGGGCTTTCCTTTTTGGAAGGCGTGCGGCGCGGGGTTTTCACGGTGCCCGGCGACGCAGAGGGAATCGTTGATTTTCATGGCGTTTTGGAAGTGGCGGCGTCTCATTCCTACCAAGGTTGGCTGGTTATTGAGGCCGAGCAAGACCCGTCGCTGCGCAATCCCGTCGAATACCAATCCATGGGCCTGCGCGCGCTGAAGGCATTTGCCCGCCGCGCGGGACTGGATCGCGGTTAAAGGGGGGGGCGATGGAACTGCTGCGCAAACCCAACGGAACACGCGGACTGGTGCATGACATTACGCCAGAATCGGCGGGCTGGGGCTATGTTGGATTTGCCTTGCATCGGCTATGCGCGGGCGATGCGGCGCAAGGGCACAGTGGCCCAAACGAAGTCATCATCGTTATGGTCGAAGGTCATGCGCATTTGAACGGAGCGGGGCAAGATTGGGGCACAATCGGCAACCGCATGGATGTGTTCGAAAAATCCGCGCCGCACTGCGTTTATTTGCCGGGCGGCAGTGCATGGTCTGCGCGCGCGGCCACCGATTGCACGATTGCCGTTTGCGCGGCCCCCGCGATTGCCGCCTATCCTGCCGCCCGCCTTGGCCCCGATGGCATTGATCTGACCCCACGCGGGCAGGGTGCCAACAGGCGCTATATCAACAATATCGCGATGGAGGGGCGCGATGCGGCGTCTAGCCTTTTGGTGACGGAAGTCTTCACGCCGGCTGGCAATTGGTCAAGCTATCCGCCACATCGGCATGACGAGGATGATTTCCCCCGCATGACTTATTTGGAAGAAACCTATTACCATCGTTTGAACCCTGCACAGGGCTATGGCATTCAGCGCGTCTATACCGAAGACGGCAGTTTGGACGAAGTAATGGCCGTGAAAAACCACGATGTGGTGCTGGTGCCGCGCGGCCATCACCCCTGCGGTGCGCCCTATGGTTATGACATGTATTATCTGAACGTCATGGCAGGGCCGCGCCGTAATTGGCGGTTCCAAAACGACCCCGACCACGATTGGATTTATCAGCGCGACAATCCTGTAGCGTGACGTTGGCCAACTGCGTGACGGTGGCCAAGAGCGTTACGGTGGCTTACAGCGTGATGGAGGCCAACAGCGTAAGAGTCGCGCAGCGCAGGGCGGCTAAATTTCCGTCAAGGGCGGCAAAGCCCCTGCCATCAACCGCAGCCGCATGCCCCGCGCAAGACCGCGCAGTTCGGCTTCTACCATTTTGGGGCGCAACAACGGCGGCGCCAAAACTACAATCTCGCCGCCAAAACCAAACTGACCCAAGGCTTCGATAACGGAAATAGCATCGTTATTCGGATCACCCGCTACCGAAAATAGCGCACAGATCGCGCGGTTGATGGGGTGCACATGAATTTGCGCCGCAGATAAACTGCGGCAATCGGCGGCAATATAGGGGCCCGAGGTTCCAAACAAAGTAGAAATGACAGGCGATGTCGGTGAAAGTCCAAACACCAAACTGCCTGAAATGGCATCAAATCCCTGAGGGATGACTGTTTTATTCTCACCCATTGTGGCAAAGTCCGAAGGCAGAAGTGAGAGTGAAACACGCGAATACTTGACCAAAACATGGATGGTCTTGTCTTTTTACTCTGTGGTTTTGTCTTAGAATCATGGTTAACGCAAGTGTCATCACATTGTTTTTGCAAGCTTTCACTTATCTTAGCGTCAAAGGGTTAATAAAATGCTCACGCCCGCGAATTGGACCCAGACAACTTTAGCGATATTACAAGCGATTTTGGACGGTATCCCCCATGCAGCCTTGATTGTGTCGCATGACGCCAAGGTCTTGCAAACAAACGCGCAGGCCAGCGCCCTTTTCGGCGCGGCCCTGTTGGGGCGGCACTATGGGCTTAGCTTGCGCCAACCCGACCTGAACGATGCCGTCGCCCGCGCTTTGCAGTATGGTGAAGGCGCAAGCTTGCGGCAAAATCTGCGTCATGGCGACCAAGAGGGCAGTTTTATGATGACCATTTCGCCGCTTCCCAACGCAGCCTTGTGCGTGTTCCAGGATGTGTCTGCGCAAGAGCAAAGCGATCAGATGCGCCGCGATTTTGTTGCCAATGTCAGCCATGAATTGCGCACGCCGCTAACCGCGCTTCAGGGTTTTATCGAAACGCTGCAAGGCCCAGCGCGGGCAGACCCTGCCGCCCAAACGCGGTTCTTATCCATCATGGCCACCGAGGCCGAACGGATGAACCGCCTTGTCACCGATTTGTTGCATCTCAGCCGCGTCGAAGCGCAAGAACGCCTGCGCCCCGAAACTGGTATTGATTTGGCCGCAACGATTGCGATGGCAGTCGACGGGCTGCGCCCCTTGGCGCAGCGTGCAGAGGTGACGCTGCAGACGACAGGGTTAGATGCGCCACGTTTGCTTTGCGCCGATTCCGATCAAATCACGCAGGTGGTGGTCAATTTGGTGGAAAACGCCATCAAATATGGCAGCGTTCCAGGCGGCCGTGTCGATGTGGGGCTGACCGAGGCCGTAACGCTGCGTGGGCCTGCCTATTGTTTTTGGGTGAAAGATTTTGGCGGCGGCATCGCTGAGGAACATCTTCCCCGCCTGACGGAACGATTTTACCGCATCGACAGCCATCGCTCGCGCGCCCAAGGGGGCACTGGCCTTGGGCTTGCGATTGTGAAACATATCGTCAGCCGCCACCGTGGCAAGCTGACTATTGAAAGCAGCCCAGGGCAGGGCAGCCTGTTTTCAGTGGTTTTGCCGCTGTCCTAAAGCCGCGCAAGGCGCTGCGTCAAAAGATCGAAAAATCCCTCCGCATCAACATCGCCCATGAACATTGCATTGGCGGGGCGTTTGGTGACGCCCCACCAATCGGCCACTGTCATGCCCAGTGTCAATTCTGACCGCGTTTCAATTTCGACATTGATAAACCGCCCCGTAAACAACTGCGGAGCGATCAGATAAGCAATCACTGTCGGGTCATGCAAGGGGCCGCCATCGCTGCCATATTTGGCCACGTCAAAGCGTTCAAAGAAATCCGCCCATTCGGCGGCCACGCGCCCAACACCTGTTCCCAGCGCGCGAATGGCCTCGACGCGGGCGCGGGTGGCGATGACTTTATGGGTGACATCCAGCGGCATTATCACCACAGGCGCACCTGATTTCAGCACAATTTCGGCCGCTTCTGGGTCGACGTAGATATTGAACTCGGCCGCGGGGGTAATGTTGCCCACTTCGAAATAGGCCCCGCCCATCAGCACAATTTCTTGAACCCGCGCGATGATATCGGGGGCCTGCAAAAATGCCTGCGCGATATTGGTTAGGGGGCCCAGCGGGCAAAGAGTGATGGTCTTTTCGGGCGCGCGGCGCAGGGTGTCGATGATGAAATCCACGCCGTGCTGGTCTTGCAAGGCCATGGTAGGTTCCACCATCGGCGGGCCGTCAAGGCCCGTCACACCATGCACATGCTCGGCGGTGACAAGTTTGCGTTTTAGCGGCGCCGCGCATCCCGCATAAACGGGAATATCGCGCCGCCCTGCCAATTCGCAAACGATGCGCGCATTGCGCTGCGTTAAGGGCAGCGGCACATTGCCCGCCACCGCGACCACGCCCAAAACCTCCAACTCTTCCGGGCTGGCGAGGGCCAGCAAAATAGCAAAGGCATCATCCTGCCCCGGATCGGTATCAATGATAATCTTGCGCGGCTGGGTCATGGCAGGCTCCTTTTTGCTCACCAAATCCCAGCCGCGCCGAATTGTCGAGTGGGGTTAGTTATCGAAATCCACAGTTTCAATCAGTTTCAACGCCGCAGGGCGCAGGGCGGCAATGTCGGTCAAAGCTTTGCCATCGGGGGTAAATTCGCCCCAAGAGGCCACCAAATCTGACCGCGCAACGCCCGCTTTGACAGGGAATTCATAGTTGGTTTCGGCGTAGATCTTTTGCGCCTCGTCCCCCGACAACCATTCCATCAGTTTTAGCGCCGCCGCTTTGTTCGGCGCGGCTTTGGTCATGGCCACCCCCGAGATGTTCATATGCGTGCCGCCATCTTCAAAGGTGGGAAACACCACATTCACTGAATTCGCCCATTCGGTCTGTTCAGGGTCGGCCAGCATTTGGCCCATGTAATAGGTGTTGCCGACGGCAACATCACATTCGCCCGCCCAAATCGCCTTGACCTGATCACGGTCGCCACCATCGGGTTTGCGTGCAAGGTTGGCTTTCACCCCTTCTGCCCAAGTTTTGGTGTAGGCTTCGTCATGGTGGGCCATGATCGCCGCCGTCAGGGCCACATTATAGTCATGCGTGCCTGAGCGAGTGCAGATGCGGCCTTTCCACTTGGGGTCTGCCAGATCTTCATAAGTGGTCACATCACCCGCCGCGACACGCTCTTTGCTGGCGTAAATGATGCGCGCGCGGGACGTCAGGCCAAACCATTGGCCAGCAGGGTCACGGAATTGGGCAGGAATATTCGCCTCTAGCACGGGCGAGGTGACGGCTTGGGTCACACCTGCCGAAACAACTTCGGTCAAGCGCGCAATGTCCACCGTCAGCACCAAATCGGCGGGCGAGCGGTCGCCCTCCGCGACCAGTCGTTCTGTCATGCCCTTATCGACAAAGGCGACATTGGTGGTGATACCCGTTTGTGCGGTGAAGGCATCCAAAAGCGGTTGGATCAATTCAGGTTGGCGGTGCGAATAGATATTCACCTCATCCGCCAAGGCGGGGGCTGCGGTTGTCAGAAGCAGGGCGATGGCTGGAAAGCGGATAGACATTGTTGACCTCTTTTGTCGGAAACTTTGCTCGATATATTCCGACTATTTTACTTGGTCAATACGAAAATCGATGATGCCTTTCATATTGGTGCAAATATCCGCGCCGCAGGCTTGCGTGGTTGATGGCGGACGCTCCGCGGGGGATATTTTGGCCAAAGTGAAATCAGCCACGTTCTTCGCGTTTGGCGCGGTTCCACAAATCGTCCATTTCAGCAAGGTTCGACGTGGCAGGGGTCTTGCCTGCCTCATCCAGCCAATCTTCGATACGGGCAAATCGGCGGGTGAATTTGGCATTGGTGCGGCGCAGGGCGGCCTCTGGGTCGATCTTCATATGGCGAGCAAGGTTGGCCATGACAAACAGCAAATCCCCAAACTCATCCTCGATGGCATCAGGCGACTGGCTGGCTTGCGCCTGTGTCAGCTCTTCCATCTCTTCGCGCAGTTTGGCCAGAACTTCGGTTGTAGAAGGCCAATCGAACCCCACCCGCGCCGCGCGGTTTTGCAGCTTAATTGCGCGGGTTAGGGCGGGCAGGCCAAGCGCGACCCCGTCTAAGGTGCGCGCATCGCCGCGCTCTGCCGCCTTTTGCTTTTCCCAATCCAGCGTTTGCTGGGCGGCGGTTTTATCGCGGCTATCCGCCCCAAACACATGCGGGTGGCGCGCGATCATCTTGTCTGAAATGGCGCGGGCGACTTCGGCAAAGGTGAACAGCCCCGCCTCACCTGCCATTTGCGCGTGAAACACCACTTGCAGCAGCACATCGCCCAACTCGCCGGGCAATTCCCCCCAAGCCTGCCGCGCGATGGCATCGGCCACCTCATGCGCCTCTTCTATCGTATAGGGGGCGATACTGGCAAAGGTCTGCTCGATATCCCACGGACAGCCCGTTTTGGGGTCACGCAGGGCGGCCATTATATCCAAAAGCCGCTGCATTTGCACCAAAGCCGCTGCGATATCATCTGTGCCCATTGCCTCGCCCCCTTGCTATGCCGTAAAACACCCAAGTCAGGAGTGTTTATATGCCCATTATCAATCGTATCGCCGCTTTTTCCGAAGAAATGAAGGGCTGGCGTCGCCATTTGCATGCCCATCCCGAGCTTTCGTTTGATTGCCATAACACAGCCGCCTATATCACGGCGCGGCTGGGCGAGATTGGGGTTGATGAAATTCACCAAAGTATCGGCCAAACGGGTATTGTGGCCGTGATCAATGGGCAGGGCGCGGGGCCGACCATTGGCCTGCGTGCGGATATGGACGCGCTGCCCATTCAGGAAACAACAGGCGCGGCCTATGCCAGCACCGTGGCGGGCAAAATGCATGCCTGTGGGCATGATGGGCATGTGACCATGCTGCTGGGCGCTGCGAAATACTTGGCCGAGACACGCCGATTTTCGGGCCGCGTCGCGCTTGTGTTTCAACCTGCCGAGGAAGACGGCGCTGGGGGGCAAGCGATGGTGCAAGATGGTCTCATCTCGCGCTTTGGCATCTCGCAGATTTACGCCCTGCACAATGCGCCCAATATCGAATTTGGCCATTTCATCACCCGTGCGGGGCCGCTGATGGCCTCGGTTGATACAGCAAATATCACGATCACGGGCAAGGGCGGGCACGGGGCCACGCCGCATGAATGCGTTGATCCCGTGGTTGCCGTGGTGGCAATGGTGCAGGCAGTGCAAACCATCATTCCGCGCAATGTTTATGCGCTGGACGAGGCGGTGATTTCCGTGACTCAAATCCACACTGGCACAGCCAGCAATATCATTCCTGAAGAGGCGATGTTTTGCGCCACGATCCGCGCCTTTCGCCCCGAAGTGCGCGACTTGTTGAAGCGGCGCATTTACGAAATCGTCGAAGGCACCGCTGCTGCGTTTAACGTGCAGGTGCAGATTGATTATGACTGGGGCTATCCTGCGACGGTGAACGAGCCGAGCGCCACCGAATTTGCCTGCGATGTGGCGCGCGATCTGGTGGGGGATGGGTCGGTGAATGGTGCTTCGGTGCGCGAAATGGGGTCAGAGGATTTCAGCTATATGCTTGAAGCGTGCAAAGGGGCCTATTTGTTCCTTGGAACGGGGCCGGGCGCGGGTCTGCACCATTCCGCCTTTGATTTTAATGACGATATTTCGCCCATTGGCGCGAGTTTCTTTGCCAAATTGGTGGAAACCGCCCAACCCATGCAGGATGCTTAGATGCGTAAAATTCTTTGCGCCCTGCTGATGACATCGGCGTTTCCCGCCGCAGCGCAGGATTATGTGCAATTCCAATCGCCCAGCGGCAACATCGCCTGCTATATGGAGGGCGGCGAAGGCTTTGCCCGTTGTGACATTGGCCAAATGACCGCGCAATCGCACCCAAACCGCCCAGCCGATTGCGAATTGGACTATGGCAATGCCTTTGGTATTGGGGCAAACGACGCGCGCGGCGCGGCGCTGTGTTATGGCGACACCGTCGCCATGCCCGATCTGCCAGTGCTGAGCTATGGCGAGGCGGCGACCCTTGCAGGGATCAGTTGCACCTCGGCCAAAACAGGGATGCGGTGCGTCAATGCGGCAGGGCACGGGTTTGATATTTCAAAAGGCAAACAAAGCCTGTTTTGACGGGCATTTCGCTATGGCTAAAATTTGATCAAATTGCTAGGCTGCTGAAAAGGAGCCTGACATGACATTGCGCCAAAACACCCCCAGCCCCGCTGATCTGGTTGACATGGATCGCCGCCATTCGCTGCATCCGTGGACGAATTTCGGCCCGTTCGAGAAAAGCGGCGCGCTTGTGATTTCGCGCGGCGCAGGGGCTTATTTGTGGGATGCCGAGGGGCGGCGCTATTTCGATGCGGTGGGCGGGCTTTGGTGCACCAATATCGGCCTTGGGCGGGCGGAAATGGCGCAGGTGATTGGCGATCAGGCGCTGCGGCTGGCGTTTTCCAACACATTTGTTGATATGACCAATGATCCATCGGCGCTGCTTGCAGCGGAAATTGCGCGCCTTGCCCCCGGGGATTTGAACCGCGTGCATTTCACCACGGGCGGGTCAACCGCGGTGGATACGGCGGTGCGGATGGTGTCTTATTATCACCACGCGCGCGGCAATCCGCTGAAAACTGACATCGTCGCGCGCGAGCATTCCTATCACGGCAGCACATATTTGTCGCAATCGGTGGGCAAACGGCCAGGCGATCGCGTCGAGGAGTTTCGCTATAAGACCGACGGCATCCACCATCTGGCCTGCCCCAACCCCTACCGCCGCGAGGCTGGCATGGACGAAGCCGCGTTTTGCGATGCGCTGGTGGTCGAGTTTGAGGCGCTGATCGCCCGTGTCGGCGCAGACCGTATTGGCGGCTTTATCGCCGAACCCGTCCAGGCATCGGGCGGGATCATCATTCCGCCGCAAGGCTATCTGCGCCGCATGTGGGAGGTTTGCCAGCGCCATGACATTTTGTTCATCGCCGATGAGGTGGTGACAGCTTGGGGCCGTCTTGGCCACTGGTTTGCCAGCCTAGATGTGTTTGGCGTGCAGCCCGATATGATTTGCACGGCCAAAGGGTTGACGTCGGGCTATCAACCCCTTGGTGCGGTTATCTTTTCGGATCGTATTTGGGCCGTGATGGCCGAAGGGGGCCAGCGGTGGTTTACATCGGGCCTGACCTATTCGGGCCACCCCGTGGCCTGCGCGGCGGGTCTGAAGAACATTGAGATCATGGCGCGCGAGGATTTGCTGGGCAATGCGGCAAGGGTTGGGGCCTATTTCCAAACCCGCCTAAAAGCGTTGGAAACTTTGCCCTTGGTGGGCAATGTGCGCGGGCAAGGTCTGATGCTTTGCGCTGAAAACGTCGCCAATAAGACCACGAAAGAACCACTGCCCGATGGGGCGAACGAAAGCAAACGCATTTCCAACGCCTGCGAAGACATGGGCCTTATCGTGCGGCCCATCGGCCACTTGAACGTGATGTCCCCGCCCTTGATCATCACCGAAAAGGACGTGGATTTCATCGCCGAGGTGCTGGAAAAAGCAATTTTGCGGGTAAGCGATGATCTGGTGCGCGAGGGGTATCGGCTGGGCTAGGGGCGGCCCAAATTATTATTTTGAGGGAGTGAGCGATTGAACAAAATCAGCCCAAATCGTGGCCCCCAAATGTGCATCAAACCAGATCCATCCGCCCGTCACCAAGATGGTCCACAGCATCGAACTGAGCGAGCCAACAAGGAAATATTCGGCAAAATCTTTTTCATCCATCTCACGAAACCGCGCCACGGTTTTCAATGCGATAACGGCGGCCAAAACTTCCCATCTTTGAAAAATCATGCCGATCGCCATCAATATCCGTTCTAAGATACCGATCATCCGGCCTGCTCGCGCTGTTTGCGATTGTGGGGGTTGCGTCCCAACCGATTCTGATTGCACGGCTTTCGTGACAAGAGTGAGACGCGCCGTCTTTAACATGGCGCGCACAAATAAATTCCCTACTGGCAAAAGCACGATGAGCGCTGCAAGACTATAGGTTGCGGCCCATAGATATATGATCATGGCGAGAGCTTCTTTTCGTTGTCGATTTGGCGCAGGAGTGTTTCAATGGCCTGCCATTGGCGCTGGTAGGCATCAAAATGTGCGGCGCTGCGCACTTTGTAAATACTGTGACTGGAAACGTCCCGCGCGTTTGCGATCTCTTGCGCCGTCTTGCCTGCAAGTTGGGCCGCAACGATCTGGCGCTGGGTTTGTGACCATTTTTGTTCAATCAAGGTCAGGCCAATGCCCACCGCGTCCAAAATCGCCTCTAGCGCAGGCATATTTGGCAAGGAAAACCGATAATGGGTGCGGGCATCCTTTTCGTTCAGCAAATCGCGCGCACGCGAAAGCCCGTCGCCCATCATATTCCACGCCTGTGCGCGGTTGATTGGCGTGCGAATTGTTACCAATCCGATGACAAAGCGGCAATCGACGCCATGTTCAAGTAAACCAAAGCGCAAACCTTGCACAAGGGGAATGCCATTCGCTAAGCTGGTCGCCAACCCTTGAAATTCATCTCCCAATGTAATGGTCAACGGCGAAAGAAGCTTGTGGCTGCCGATATGGTTTTGTGCCTGAACTTGGGCATTGAACAGCGCATGCAACCGCTCTGGCGCCATGCTGCTTTCGCTTTGCACTAAGTCGCCCATCACCACGGCGCAAATTGTTTGGGTCTTTTCCATAATTGGGTCACAATAGCACTTCACCCATTTTTGGGTCAATATCTAGTTTGACCCAATTTCAATCCAATTCGAGTCCTTGCTATCGCCGCCCAGCAGCCTTAGTTTCCCAGAACGGATCCGCGCTGTCTCCGCCAGAACGAAAGCGCCCAAATCTCCGAAGCCCGGACATCCGAGACCCCGAAATGGCCCTAGAAGACGCAAAATCTGATATTGACGCCGCATTCACCCGCCCCGATCTGCGCGGCTATTCCTTTGAAAACGCCTTTGCGGGGGCGACAAGTTTTCTGCGCCGCCGCTATACCAAAGACCTAAGCGGCGTGGATTTGGCCATCACGGGCGTGCCGTTTGACCAAGCGGTCACGCACCGCACGGGCACGCGGTTTGGCCCCCGCGCAATCCGCGAGGCGTCCAGCCTGATGCCCTATGATCCGCCGCATGGCTGGCCGACCAACCCGCTAGAGGATATGGCCATTGTCGATTACGGCGATTTGGCCTTTGACTATGCCAAAACCGCCGACTTTCCCGATCGCCTGACGGGTCATATCGCAGGCATTCTGGCGGCTGGGGCGGGGACAGTCACACTTGGCGGCGATCATTACATCACCCTGCCCATTCTGCGCGCCTATGCGGCGGTGCATGGCCCTTTGTCGGTGATCCATTTCGATGCCCATTCCGACCTGTGGCAAGACGATGACATGACCCGCATCGACCACGGCACGATGATGTATAAGGCGGTGAAAATGGGCTTTGTAGATGCGGCGACATCGGTGCAGATCGGGATTCGCACGACGACCGAAGATTACCTTGGCATGAACGTGATCACCGCGCGGGAATTGCACGAGCAAGGCCATGCATGGGCCACCGACCGCGCCCGCGCGATTGTGGGCGATCGCAAAACATACCTGACTTTTGATATCGACGCGCTAGACCCCGCCTATGCACCTGGAACGGGAACGCCTGTTTGGGGCGGGCTTCATTCGTGGCAGGCGGCTGCGATGCTGCGCGATTTGGCGGGGATCAATCTGGTGGGCGGCGATGTGGTCGAAGTGTCCCCCCCTTATGATACCACGGGGGCCACGGCGATTGCAGGCGCGCATGTCGCATACGAGCTGATTTGCCTGTATCACTACGCCAAGACGCAGCGGTGAAAGGGATGCTTATCCTTGCAATTATCGGCCTTGGCGCGCTGATGGCCTATATTAGGCTGGCCCCGTCCGATGCTGCGCGTTGGCATATCGCACTAAACCCGCGCCCAGCCAAGATTGCCGCCACGTCCGCGCAGATGGTGGTTCTGTGCGGCGGGGCCTATGTCGATTTGCCATTTGCGGATGGTTTGCTTGCGCGGCTGGATGCCATTGCGATGGACACGCCCCGCACGCAGCGCCTTGCTGGCAGCGTCCAAGAGGGGCGGATCACGTGGATCACCCGATCCGCCCTGTGGGGCTTTCCTGACTATACCACAGCAGAACTGGGGCCGCAGGGCGTGACCATATATGCCCGCCTGCGCTTTGGCGGGGGGGATCATGGGGTGAATGGCGCGCGGCTTCGGGCGTGGCTGGATGCTTTGGCCATCGGTTCAGATGCGGGGTAGGCACTTGACCAATCCGCGCAAATTCGCCAAAGCCTGACCATGGTTCCATTAGACAAACTTGCGCAAATCTCTCAGCGGTTCGAGTTTCTCGAAGCACGGCTGAACGCGGGCGCATCCCCTGCCGAAATCGCCGAGCTTTCGCGTGAATACTCTGACCTTGGCCCCGTTGTGGCCGAGATCAACGCCTATCGCCGTGCTTTGGACGATTTGGCCGAGGCGGAAATGATGCTTTCCGACCCCGATATGCGCGCGCTCGCCGAAGATGAAATACCTACCCTTAAGGCACGCATCCCCGAAATGGAAAGCCGTCTGCAAGTGGCGCTTTTGCCCAAAGACGCAGCCGATGCGCGCCCTGCGATTTTGGAAATTCGCCCGGGCACGGGCGGCGATGAGGCCGCGCTGTTCGCCGCCGATTTGCTGCGCATGTATCAGCGCTATGCCGAAAAAATGGGCTGGTCTTGGGAGGTTCTAGACCAACAAGACAGCGAACTTGGCGGCATAAAGGATGTGTCCGTCCATATCAAAGGCGAAGGCGTTTTTGCCAAGATGAAGTTTGAATCGGGCGTGCACCGCGTGCAGCGCGTGCCAGAGACCGAGGCGCAGGGGCGTGTGCATACATCCGCCGCGACGGTCGCCGTTTTGCCCGAGGCGGAAGAGGTGGATTTGGTGATCCCCGCCAGCGACATTCGCATAGATACGATGCGCGCATCGGGCGCAGGGGGGCAGCACGTCAACACCACCGACAGCGCCGTGCGCATCACCCATTTGCCCACTGGCATTATTGTGACTTCGGCGCAAAAATCCCAGCACCGTAACCGCGAACTTGCCATGCAAGTGCTGCGCGCGCGGCTGTTTGATTTGGAACGCGCGCGGGTGGATGGCGAACGTGCGGCGGAACGCAAAAGCCAAGTGGGCAGCGGTGATCGCAGCGAACGCATCCGCACCTATAATTTCCCTCAAGGCCGCATGACTGACCATCGCATCAACCTAACGCTCTATTCCCTTGGTGCGGTGATGCAGGGCGATATTGCCGAGGTGATCGACGCGCTGGTCGCCCATGATCAGGCCAGCAAACTGGCCGAGATGGAGGGATGAGCGCGCAGCAAACCGCAGCTCTTGCCCTGCGGGATGGGATCGCGGCGCTAAGGGCGGCTGGGATCGAAGGCGCCGCGGGAGATGCGCGCGCGCTCTTGGCCGATGCGATGGGTGTTGCGCCAGATCGTTTGACCCTGCACGTGCAAGACGACATCACCCCGCAGGCCAGCGCCCGCTTTGCCGCCCATATCACCGCCCGCAGCACCCGCCAGCCCGTGGCGCAGATAATCGGTCGCCGCCTGTTCTGGGGGCGACAGTTTATCGTCACCCCGGACACCCTAGACCCGCGCCCCGAAACCGAGGTTTTGGTGGCCGAGGCGCTGACGCGGCCCTTTGTCAAAATGCTGGATCTGGGCACGGGCACGGGCTGCATTTTGCTGTCTTGCCTTGCGGGGATGCCGATGGCGGTGGGGGTCGGGGCCGATATTTCGGATGCAGCATTGGCCGTGGCGCAGCAAAATGCCAAAGCGCTTGGCCTTTCGCGCCGCGCCAAATTCCAAGCGGCGCATTGGTATGCAGGCATCACCGGCCGATTTGATCTGATTGTCGCAAATCCGCCCTATATTGCGCTGGATGAAATGCCCAACCTTGCCCCAGATGTGCGCGATTTTGAACCGCATTTGGCCCTTACCGATGGGGCCGACGGGCTAACGGCATATCGCAGCATTGCCGCAGGGGCAGGGGCGCGGATGATGGCGGGGGGGCGGATATTGCTGGAAATTGGCCCCACGCAAGGCGCGGCGGTATCGGCGTTGCTGGCCGCGCAGGGGTTTGAACATATTCGCATCCTTCCCGATTTTGATGGGCGCGACCGCGTGGTTGTGGCGCAAAAGCCACTGCATGGCACGGATTGTGCGGCCTAATCGCCGCAGTTCAACGCGGCAAATCAATTTTTCCGAAAAATCCACTTGCCCCTATGCTGCGCCTATGGTTAGTGATTTGCACGCGCCTTTGGTTTCGGCCTTGTTGTTGCGCTTAACCCCGGTCATTGCCGAAACCCATTAGGGCGATCTGAACAGATCAGGCAGGTTTAAGACCGTTATCTGGATCAAAGGTTCTTATGCGATCTTCTAAGTCACGCTCGCGTTCCAAGGCGAACCGCCCGCGCACCCTAGGCAATATCATCAATCGCGTCTTCGACAGCTCTGGCCCCGAAGGCAAAGTGCGCGGAACGCCGCAGCAGATTATCGAAAAGTATCAGATGCTTGCGCGTGATGCGCAGCTGTCCAACGACCGTGTGGCGGCCGAAAACTTTTTGCAGCACGCCGAACATTACACCCGGCTATTGGCCGAGGCTATGCGCGAGCAAGCCGCCGAGCAAGAGGCGCGCGGCCAGAATTATGCGCAAAACAATGGTCAAAATGGCGGCCAAAACAATGGCCAAAACACTTGGCAAAATCGCAGCCAAGATGCGCGCGGCTATGACGCGGGCGAGGGGGATCAACCTTTTACCGCAGCGCTAGACGCAGGCGATAGCGAGTCGGTTTTGGTGGATTTGCCCGAAACAGACCGCGCCCAGCAACCCGCGCGCCAATTCCAGCCGCGCCCAGATCGGCAAAATGACAACCGCCAGAACGCCGCGCGGCAAAACGACAATCGCCAGAACAATCGTCCGCGCGATGATCGTCCCCGCGATGATAGACCGCGCGAGGACCGCCCCCAAAACGACCGCGCCCAAAACGACCGACCTCGCGATGAACGTCCACGCGAAGACCGTCGCCCCGCCGCGGCCGCCCCACAGTTGCGCTTTGAAGACGGGCCTGCCGAAGATCGGCCAGCACCTGCGCTTGCGGCGCCTGTTTTCGAATCTCCCGCAGCCGTGGTCGCACAGCTGCAAGATCATGCTGCACCTGCACCTGCACCTGCAGCAAAACCCCGTGCCCCGCGCGCGAAAAAAGCTGCAGTGGAACCTGCGCCCGAAGGCCAGATCGACGGTTAAGTCGCTGCAAAAACCCGCGCCAGCGCGCAAAACTGCTCTAGCGTGATTTCCTCGGCCCGTGCGGTTGGGGGGATATCGCAGGACGTTAGCATCGCCTCGATATCTGGGTGCAAAGCTTTCAGCGATGAACGCAGCATCTTGCGGCGCTGGTTAAACGCCATCGCGGTGATGCGTTGCAGCACGGCAAAATCCGCTTCAAATCGTGGTGTCTCTCGCCGTGTCAAATGCACGACAGCCGAATGCACCTTTGGCGCGGGGGTAAAGGCCTCGGGCGGCAGATGCATCACGATTTTCGCATCACATCGCCATTGGGCCAGCAGGGCCAAGCGGCCGTAATGGTCGGATTTCGGCTTGGCAACTATGCGCTCGGCCACTTCTTTTTGAAACATCAAGGTCAAACTTTGCCAGAACGGCGGCCAAATCTGCGGCGACAGCCAGCGGATCAGCAGTTCCGTGCCCACATTATAGGGCAGATTGGCGATGATGCGGATGGGCGGGGTCAGCAAGGCACCGGCATCCACCGTCAGCGCATCGGCATTCAGCACCGATAGACGCTGCGGATAGACTGCGGCGATCTCTTGCAGCGCCGCAATGCACCTTGGGTCTTTTTCAATGGCCAACACTTTGCGTGCGCCTTCGGCCAGCAGCCCGCGCGTCAAACCGCCAGGGCCTGGCCCCACCTCTAGCACATCGCAGGCGGTCAGATCGCCGCCCATGCGCGCGATTTTTGCCGTAAGGTTCATATCCAGCAGAAAATTCTGCCCCAGCGCCTTTTTTGCAACCAAATCATGGGTTTGGATAACTTCGCGCAGGGAAGGCAGCCCGTCAATCGTCGCCATATTGCCCCCGTTTTTGCGCCATATCTTGCGCCAAACGCAGCGCCGCAATTAGGCTGTCTGGCCGCGCAATTCCGCGCCCTGCAATGTCATAGGCCGTGCCATGATCGGGCGAGGTGCGCACGAAAGGCAGGCCCAAAGTGACGTTGACCCCACCGTCAAAATCCACCGTCTTGATCGGGATCAGCGCCTGATCGTGATACATACATATCGCCACATCATAGGCCGCGCGCGCGCGCGGGTGAAACATCGTATCGGCGGGCAGGGGGCCTGCAATATGCAGGCCTTGCGCGCGCAAATCCGCCAAAACGGGGATGATCAAATCCAATTCCGCGCGCCCCATCGCGCCGCCTTCGCCCGCATGGGGGTTTAGGCCAGCGACAGCCAACCGTGGTTCGGGCAGGCCAAAGTCGCGGATCAGCGCGGCATGGGTGATCAGAATTGTCTGGCGCAACAGATCAGCCGTCAGCGCTGCGGGCACATCGGATAGGGCGATATGGATGGTCACAGGCACCACGCGCAGCGCGGGAGAGGCCAGCATCATCACCGCCCCGCCAGCGCCCGCCAGATGCGCGAGGTATTCCGTATGCCCTGGAAAGGCGAAGGCTGCGCCGTCTTTCAGCGCCTTTTTGTTGATTGGCAGCGTGCACAGCGCCGAGGCTTGCCGCGATTGCACCAATTCCACCCCGCGTTTGATGGCCGAAATGATCGCCGCCGCATTGGCAGGGTTGGGCAGGCCGTGCCGCACGGCGGCGGGGAAGGGGTGCAGCAAAACGGGCAGAACATCTGGCGCGACATCCAAGGCATCGCTTGGCGCATCAATCGCCGTCCATTGCATGCCTTGCGGGAGATGCGCGCCATCGCCGATGTAGAAAAATGGCACGTCCCGCCCCAAAGCGCGCCGCGCCAAAGGGGCAAGTTCGGGGCCAATGCCCGCAGGATCGCCGCAACTTAGCGCGACAGGGGCGGGCGAGGTCATGGATCGCGGATCAGCGCGTCGCTGCGCAATTCGGACAGGTAAATATCTGCCATCGCGCCAAGGCGTTGATTTTTCAGCAAAAGCTTCACTTCGTCGGGGCTTGCGGTTTGGTCGGGCTGCAGCCCGCGCGCGCAAAGCATCACCGCGACGCGCGTATCGCCGCGCACCAGATCGCCCGAAATTTCGCCCGTATCCAGCAGCGTCAAAATCCGCGCCGCATCTGGCGAGATACCCGCTTGCGGCTGCGTTTTTCGCGTGACGACCATACCGCCCGCGCGGTCTGCATAGGCGTAAAGATCGTCGCAAGTATCGACAGACTGGCGCAGTTTGGCCACGATGTCGCCCGCCTGCGCCGTATTTTTCAAAGCAACCTCGGCATAGTCAATCACGCCACCGCCCGTTTGCGCCACCGCTTTAGTGCCGCTTTCCAGCATTTGATACAAATACAGCCTATCGTCTATAATCATCGGCTTTGACATCTGTCCTGGGTTCAAACTGCGCACGGCAACTGCCACGTCATTTGGTAGTTGCGACAGCAATTTCGGCCCCAAAACGCCCCCGCTGCGCGCCGTAGCGCCAATGGATACGCGCCGCGCCGCGTCTGAAAAGGCGCGGCCTTTGATAAAGTCGATCTGTAGATCGCGCGCCACTGCCAAGGCGCGGTCGCGGTTGGCGGGCGATGCGTCCAGCACAATTTCCGCCAAAGCCACTGTCTGCGCCTCGGCCACGTTCAAGTTGGTCAGAGCGCGTTTAACCGCTGCGTCCGAGATGACAATGCTTTCTGCAAAGCGCGATTGCACCACATCGCGCCAGATAAGCCCCGCACTGACAAAGTCGCGAAAGGTTTCGGGGGCAATCCCCTCTTTGGTGATGGCTTCGATGAATTGCTGCGCGTTCAAATTGCCGCGCGCGGCAAATTCTTCCATTCCTGCGGTCACCGCCTCGGACGAAAGGGTTAGCCCCAAACGCTTTGCAACCGACATGCGCAAGCGATCATCAATCAGCCCATTCATCGCCTCGTTGCGCAGATCGCCTTGAAACCCCAATAGTTTGAGAAAGGCCATACGCTGTGACAATTCGTAGGCGGTAACAGCCTGATTATTCACGTATTTCACCGGTGCGAACGACCCGCGCGGTGCCTTTTGTGCCATCGCAACGCTGGGAATAGATGCAATGCCTAAGGCAACAGAAAGGCCAATGGCGGCAATTTTGCCCGCGCATTGCGAAAGATTAACGCACATCTTCACCACCTTTTTCATCCCTATGCCTTATCCGCCGCATTGTGCCGCAACCCCTGCCGCCTGTCCCCCAAAGCCCAAGAGCGCCATGGATAGCCCGAAATCCGTGCTAGGCGAAACTGTAGAGGAGGAAATGAAACTGCGCGAGAGGGAAACATCAATCAGCAAACATTCATTGCGGTAGATCAACCCCAGCCCAGCCTTTGCAATCTTATCTGTGCTGGTGTTGTAGCGCGAAGATAGGCTGCCTTTCCAGTTGCTCGACAGTTTTTGCGTGGTGAAAAGCGAAATTTCGCTGATATCGCTGCTGCGTTCTTCCAGCGCATCGGCGGGCGCGAAAAGATAGCCCAGCGAAAAGCCGCTGTCTTGCCCTGTGATCGCGCCGCGAAACTCCACTTTGCGCAGCGCGCCTTGTTCGGTGACCAAACTGCGGGCGGTAAAGCCAAACTGACTGTTCATATCCAGTTGCCCCGCGATCAGCCAATCAGACCGCGCCTGCCCAAGACCCGAAGCGGCTGAAAATTGGCTGGCGGTGGTGGTGGAAAAAACACGGCCCAAAGTAAGCTGCGCCCGCTGGCCTTGGATGCCTGAATAGGTGTAATTCACGCCAATATTGGCGCGATTGCCCGTTTCAATTCGGTCAGACCCCGGAAATCGATTGATGGCAAAAAGATTGCCTTCGTCAAATTCCACCAAGGCGCTGTCTTCGTTGAACAATCTATCAGCCTCGGAAGGGGCCAGCACCAATTGTGCAATCGGCTCCAGCGTGTGTAAACCACCCGAACGACCAAGTTTAAGCATGGGCCAACGCAATTCGGTGGCAAAAGCCGCCGTGCGGCGGGTGTATTGGCCGGCATAAACCGCGTCCTGCTCGACGCGGTAGGAATCCGCGCTGGCGACCAAAGTGCCGTTCAATACCAGCCCAAAGGGTAAAATCGCGCTTTTTTGCCACGTCCCGCGCAGGCCAAACCCCAAAACATCGCGCCCATCGGCGGATGTATCTGGGTCGGTTCCGTCATAGATATTGTTCGACGCACGTTGGCGCGCATTGGCATAAAGGGTTACATTCGCTTCGCCAAACTGGCCCATATCAATGCGTTGCTGGCGTTCAAAATCGGCAATCTGGCTGGGCTGGGTGACGTTGTCATCGCTTGCCCGCACCGAATAGAACCCCAGCAAACGGCCCTTGATATAGGTGTCACGCCGCGCGCGTTGCACGTCGATCGAGGTCACGAGCCGATCTTTTTCGGTCAGCCCATAGCCCCGGAAATAGCTGGAATCACTGACGGTTTCGGCGCGAAAGCGCATGGTGTAGTCCTTGCCAAGCGAAAACTGACCCGATGCCAGAAGGTAGCCGCGCAATTGTCCCGCCAAAACGCTGTCTTGCGTCAATGCGGTGTTCACAGTAATTGCACCCGTCCTGAAAACTTGCCGATAGCGCAGATCAAGGCTGCGACTGCCCGCTGTTGTGGCATAAGGGGTGATTGTTACATCGCGGTCAGGGCCAAGCGTTACGAAATAGGGTATTTTCACCCCCACCCCAAGGGATGAATTCGCCTCGATCCGAGGGATCAGAAACCCAGTTGCCCGCTTTAGGCTGGGGTCGGCCAAGCGCAAACGCGGGAAATAGACCAACGGAACGCCGCCAAATCGAAATTGTGCGTTGTTGAAATAAAGTTGCTTTTCTGCGGTGTCATGCACCACCCGCTGCGCGCGAATTTCCCACAACGGGGCGGCGCTGCCTGCGCAGATTTTGCAACTGGATGCCGCAACATTTTGCATCGTATTGTAACGCCCAGCCACACGTTGCATCGCCCCAGATGTCAGTTGCAACTGTTGATCGATGATCACCTGCGCCGAGGTGATAAGCCCCTCTGTCAAGTCATCACGCAACAGGGCAGCGCTGGCCAAGATTGTGACGGTTTTGCCGTCATCCAACCGAATTGGGCCTTCAATTTCAAGGCGCTGCAGCGCCTGATCATAGACTATTTTGTGCGCGATCAGTCGCGTGCCCTGATAGAAAACTTCTACATTTCCAGTTGCCACAAGCCGATCTTGCCCCGTCAAAGACAAGGTATCGGCGACCAAAGTCGCGCGATCTTGCGCAGACAAGGGCTGCGACATCATCCAGACGAGCAGGCCAAATACGGCCCAAAAGCGGCGAATTAGCCCTGTCATCAGCCGTCTTCCATATGTAACAAAAGGCTTAGCGCCAATAAAGAGGCCGCCAAAGTCGGCCCCCAAGCCGCTAGGATAACGGGAATTTGGCCATTTTGGCCAAAAACTTGGGCGATGTTGCGTAAAAAGAAAATGCCAAACCCCGTAAGTACCGCGAAAAGCACCATTTGCACGCGATTTCCGGCCCGAATATGCCGCATGGTAAAGCCCGCTGCAACCAAGACCATCACAACAAATGACAAGGGTTTGGCCAATTCGCTTTGCAGCCATACCCGATAGGCCCGCGCCGAAAATCCTGCCTTTTCCAACGCATGAATATAACTTGGCAAAGACCAGATCGGAACGGCGCTGGGTTTGCCAAAACCAGATGTTAAATCTTCGGGGGATAGGTCTGACGGCACAACATAGCCTTCGGGCAATTGGGCCCGTGTAACCTGCGGGTTTGCCGCCGTTAAATCCCATTGATAGCCACTGGAAAGGGCCCATCCATCAGGGGTCAATTGCGCGACCTTTGCCTCGATTCGATGTGCTGGGCTGCCATCTGCGCCAAAGGCGATAAAACTAACGCCCTGCAAATTCAATCCATTTTCGTCGCTGGACTTGGCATTGATCATCATCTGCGCGGTTGCATCGCCTTGGCGCAGCCAAAGCCCGACACTGCTGACATTCAGGGCCGTGCTGGCAATGGGCCGACCCTTTTCAATCGCAAATTGTGTCGCCATAGACGTTACCATCGGATTGAGCGCCGTTATATTGAAAATTCCAATTAACAACGCGCAAAGGCTGGGCGCAATTAAGAATCGCAGCCCAGAAATCCCCGCAGCGCGCACCACCACCAGTTCAGATTTACGCGACATGCCCATGAACAGTGTGATTGCCGCGATGATAATCATCAAAGGCATGATCGTATAAACCGTCTCAATCTGACCAATAACAGAAAGGTAAATCGCGCGTGTCACCCCATCATTTTCGCCCAAACTTCCCAATTCATCGACGACACCAATCACAAATAGAATCGCTATGAAAATTCCAGCCACACGAAGAAACGTCATCAAAAACTGGATAAAGATGTACCGAAACAAGGTCATAGGTTACACCTTTTCCATCAGCTTAAATCTTTTAGGCCGCTGACTTAACCACAAAATACATATCGCCATGATCGCGCCGACCAATGGGGTCAGATAGGCCAATATCCAACCTCCCTTAAAATAGGGGCCACTTCCCAAAGTGACGATGTGAATTGTGTAAAGTAGAATTAAAAACGCGATGGCCGCAAGAATTTGACGCCACAGCCCAAATCGGCTGTGCGCGCCCAGCAATAAGGTAGAAAACCCGACTATTGCCGTTGCAGCTGTGCTTAAAGGCCAGGTCATCCGCACGTGGCCCGAATATTGCAATTGTGTTTTCAGATACCCTGTTTCTGCGACAGAGGTGTCACTTGCGATAATTGACTCGAGTGTGGACAACTCGTTAATGCCGCGCACACCAGACCCCGAGGTTTGCAGCAGCGCCTCCAAAGAATAGGTTAGGTCAGAAAACCGACTGACTGAGACAATGTTGTTTTTCACATCTTTGCTTTGCAAAAGCCCGTCAATCATCAATAGTTTTGGAATACCTGAATCGTTGACCAAATAGGCACTTTGCGCTGTATAAATTTGCTGCGTTTTTGCATTGCGCGTGTCGGAAATGAAAATATCCAGCAATTGGCCTTTGGTCGAAACCTCGCGGATAAACAAAACAATACCCGCGCTTGGGCTTAGAAATTGGCCTTCTTTCAGATATTTCGCTGTGTTGTTTTGCGAAATTTGTGTGTTCAATTCACGTAACTGGGTCGCTGCTGCTGGAATAAGGTAATTGGTAACGATCGCCGTCATTATCGCAACTGCCACTCCAAACATCACGGCGGCACGTGCAAGGCGAAAAGACGAAAATCCCGTTGCCTGTAGCACCACCAATTCGCTATCAGTCATCAATTTATTGGCGGTAAAAACAGCCGCGCCAAAGGCCGCCGTAGGTGCCGTCAACTCGATCACGCCTGGCACTGTCAGAAGCGACATTTGCAAGAACACCCCCACCGACTGACCGTCGCTGAGCAGCGCATCCAGCAGGCCGATGGCGCGGTTCACCCAATAGATCGCCACAAGCATAAGCGCGAAAAAGCCAAACAATCCCAGCATTTGCAGGAAAATGTAGCGATCAATGCGTGACATAATCTGGGGCAAGTTGGGCCTAAGGCTTTGCAAATTTCTGCGTTGCGCGCAGTCTAGCCGATATGGCGAGACGCGAAAACTGCTATCTGGCAAATCTTGTGTATCAAGGATAGCTTATCGCAAAATGTCGCCCAAATGCCGCGCCCTCGCGCCGCTACAGGAGGTTTCCATGGCCCAACCCGTTTCAATTTCGTTCGAAAGCCCAGATTTGGCGCGGCTCGCCAGTTTTGAAGGTCGCATCGTACTATTGGCCGATAGCGGCACGCCAACGGGCGCGGCGGCGCGCACGCTCAACCGTTTGACGCGCGGCGCGGTGGCGCGGGTTTTGGCGGCCGAGGCTTTCTCCAAGCTAAAGGCGGGGGACGGGGTGGATTTGGCCTTTCCTGCGGGCCTTGCCAGCGAAAATCTACACATTCTGCGCCTGCCGAAAAAATCCAACGCGCTGGACGCCCGCCGCGCAGGTGGGGCCATTGGGCGCGCCTTGGCCGCGAAAGGCGCGCTTGTCTTGGCCGAAAGTCACCCCTCTGCCGCCGAAGTCGCTTTTGGCATCGCGCTGCGCGCCTATGATTTTTCGGCGCATAAAACAGCGCCCGCGCCTGTTTATGGCCCCGTCACAATGGCAGTGTCCGACCCGCAGGCGCAGGCCCGCGCCGCCAAGCCCTATGCCGCATTGGCCGAGGGTGTTTTGTTCACCCGCGATTTGGTCAATGAACCTGCCAATATTCTAACCACATACGATTTTGCCGCGCGGCTTGCGGCGATGCAGGAAATTGGCCTTGATGTTGAGATTTTGGAAGAGGAGCAGCTGGAAAAGCTGGGCATGAATGCTTTGCTCGGCGTGGGGCAAGGCTCGGAAAGCCCAAGCAAAGTTGTGGTCATGCACTGGCGTGGCGGCGGCGATGAAGCGCCTTTTGCGCTGGTTGGGAAGGGCGTTGTGTTTGATACGGGCGGCATTTCCATAAAGCCTGCGGGTGGCATGGAAGATATGACGATGGATATGGGCGGCGCGGCAGTGGTCGCGGGTGTGATGCGCACACTTGCGCTGCGCGGTGCCAAGGCGAATGTCGTCGGCCTTGTTGGTATTGTCGAAAACATGCCCGATGGGCGCGCGCAACGGCCCGGCGATGTGGTGCGTTCCATGAAAGGCGACACAATCGAGGTGATCAACACCGATGCCGAAGGGCGCTTGGTGCTGGCCGATGTGCTATGGTATGCGCAAGACCGTTTCAAACCCCGTGCGATGATCAACCTTGCCACGCTGACGGGGGCGATTATCGTGGCTTTGGGCACGGAAAACGCAGGTGTCTTTTCCAACAATGACACGCTTGCGGGCGATTTTCTGAAGGCGGCTGCGGCCGAAGGCGAAGGCGCATGGCGGATGCCGATGGGGCAAGCCTATGATGATAAACTTAAATCTCGCGTGGCCGATATGGTCAATTCCTGCGGACGCGATGGTGGGTCAATCACAGCCGCGCAATTTCTGCGCCGTTTCGTCAAAGACGATGTGCCATGGTGCCATTTAGACATCGCGGGTGTTGCCAGCCTGAAAGGAGACAGTCCTTTGTCCCCCAAAGGCGCAACAGGCTGGGGCGTGGCCGCGCTGAACCGCCTGATCCGCGATAAATACGAGCGGACATGACCAGTCAGCCGCCCAAAGCGGTGGGCACGGTAATGTTTTATCACCTGACCCGTTCTTCAGTTGCGACGACTTTGCGGGCGATTTTGCCGCGCGCCCTGCAGGCGGGGTGGCGCGTGCTGCTGCGCGGCGATGACAGGCGCCTCGCCGACTTGGACGCCGCATTATGGGAAGGCGAGGCAGCCGAATTTCTGCCCCACGCCCGCGCAGGCGGCACGCAGGATGCCGACCAGCCGATCCTTTTGGGCAATGGGCCAAGCGCAGGGTTCGATGCGATGGCACTTGTCGGACCTGCTGCGCTGGAAATGGCGGAGGCCGCACCCTTGCAGCGCGTGTGGGTGCTGTTCAACGCCGAGGATGATGCAGAAATGACAGCGGCGCGCGCGCTTTGGAAAGAGGTTTCTGCCGCTGGTCTGCACACCCAATATTGGAGCGAGGAGGCCGGCAAATGGGCGCTGAAAACCGCAGCCAACGCCCCCGCAAAGCCTTGATTTAGCGGGTGAGTTCCATTTGATCATTCTTCAGCGCAATCGTGAACCGCCCCAAATACTCCATGCCCAAAAGCGATCCATCCATCGCGCCTTCATTCACAAATGCTGTGACATCGCTGTCTGAAAAGGGGCCAAGAGTGATGCTGCTCAGCTTCACCCGCGCGGTGCGCACCTCGCCATTGGCTGTCATCGCCGTGCCCAAATAGCGCAGCGATGACAGATCAATCCCCAAGGCCTGCGCATCGGCTTGGCTTAGAACAATGCCGCTGGCCCCTGTGTCAGCCATCATGGTGATGGTTTGACCATTCACGTTCAATGACAGGTAATAATGACCATCCTGCGCGCGCGGAATCATCACGCTGCCGGCCAGCACCTCTTGCTGGGGGCGAATATCGCGGCGGATGTCGCCCCAAATACCGTAGCCAGCCGCCACGGCCAAAAATATCAGCCCCCAAGCCGCAGCGACGCGCAGCATTTCACCCATCCGCGCGCGGTATTCCACCAGCGCCCAGCCGCCCAAAGCTGCCAGCAGCAATGCCAGATAGATCAGGCTTCCAAAGCTATCGCCGCTCATCCAAATACCCCCGCGCCGCGCAGCCCATCCAGCACAAACTGCACCGCCAAGGCGGCCAAAAGCATGCCCAAAAGCCGCGTCACCACCAAAGTGCCGATCCGCCCCAACGCCCGTTCGACCAAATGCGCCAGTTGGAAAAAGGTAAAGGCAATCGTCAAAACCGCCAGCATCAGGCCAATGACAACTGCCGTGGCCGCCCCATCGCCGCCACCTTGACCGATTAGCAAAATCATCGTCGCAATCGCGCCTGGGCCTGCAATCAGCGGCGTGGCTAGGGGAAAGATCGACGGGTCATGCCCCATTGGGCTGGCATCGCTTTGGTTTTGACGGCGCGCACTGCGCCGATCAAACAGCATGTCCAGCGCCGTCAGAAACAGCAATATCCCCCCTGCAATGCGAAAAGCGGGCAGGGTGATGCCAACGAAATGCAAAATCTCGTCGCCAAACAGACCAAACACAGCCAAAATCACCGCCGCTGTCAGAACCGCCCGCAGCGCTACGGCGCGACGGTGCGCGGGCGTGGCCCCAGCGGTCAGGGCAATAAACAAAGGAACCAGACCAATCGGGTCCATCACCACAAAAAGAGTGGTAAAGCCTGTGATCAAAAATGCTGTATCTAACATGTTTCAAACCTGTCACGGCAGGGCTGGCGGTGCAAGGGCTGCGCGCAGTTGCCCGCCCCGCAAAACTCTGCCTGCTTCCGTGCTCTTTAAATATCCTCGGGGGGGCAGCTTTGGCATGCCAAAGCTGCTGGGGGGCGAGCCCCCCTTTTTGCTAGCGGGTTGCCACCTCTAGCTTTTCTGATGCCGCCAGCCACAGGGCTTCGGCACGGTCCAGCGCCTCCATCACCTCGCCGTATTTCTTGTTCCATGTTTCCAATTCGCCCGAGCGCGCATCTTCATACAAGGCTGGATCGGCCAGTTTGGTGGCCAGTTTGCTTTGCATGTCGCCCAATTTGGCCAAGCGATCTTCGCAGGTTTTCACATCGGCGCGCAGACGTTTGATGTCGTCAAGGCTGGCTTTTTTCGGTTTTTCCACCTGCGCTTTGGCAGGTTTTGCCGCCTCATCCCCTGCCAACAATTGGCGGCGATAGGCCTCTAGGTCTTCGGTATAGGGGGCAACCGCCCCGCCTTTGACCAGCCACAAGCGGTCGGCGACCAAGGACAAAAGATGCATGTCATGGCTGACCAAAATCACCGCACCCGAATATTCTGTCAGCGCCGTCACCAGCGCCTCGCGCGATTCGATGTCCAAATGGTTCGTCGGTTCGTCCAATATCAGCAAATGCGGCGCGTCAATCGTGGCCAGCAGCAACGAAAGCCGCGCCTTTTGCCCGCCAGATAGGCGGCCCACCACGGTTTCGGCCTGATCTGCGCCAAGGCCAAAGGATGCCAGCCGCGCGCGCAGTTTGGGCTGCCCTTCGGCAGGGCGCAGGCGCATGATGTGCTGCAGTGGCGTCTCGTCGATGAACAGTTCGTCCACCTGATGCTGGGCGAAATAGCCGATACGCAACTTAGATGATCGCACCATTTTCCCTGCCATCGCGGGCAATTTTCCTGCCAGCAATTTCGACAGGGTTGATTTACCCTCACCATTGCGGCCAAGCAGGGCAATACGGTCGTCTTGATCAATCCGCAGCGACAGGTTTTTCAGCACCGCCCGCCCGTCATAGCCCACCGAAACCCCCTCCATCGAGATGATCGGCGGCGAAAGTTCTTCGGGTTCGGGGAAGGTGAACACAACCTTTTTCGCATCTTCAGGCGCGGTGATAATGTCCATCTTTTCCAGCATTTTCACGCGGCTTTGCGCCTGAACGGCTTTGGATGCCTTGGCCTTAAAGCGGTCAACAAACGATTGCAAATGCGCGCGCCGCGCCTCTTGCTTTTTCGCCTCATTCGCCAGCACAGCGCGGCGTTCGGCAAATTGGCGCGCGAATTGGTCATAGGGGCCAGACCAAAAGGTTAGTTTACGGTTGTCCAGATGCAAAATCCCCGAAACCGCGCGGTTCAAAAGCCCGCGATCATGGCTGATGATCAGCACAGTATGGGGGTATTTTTGCAAATAGCTTTCCAGCCATAGCGCGCCTTCCAAATCCAAATAGTTGGTTGGCTCGTCCAGCAGCAAGTAATCGGGCTGGGCAAACAGCACGCCTGCAAGGGCCACGCGCATCCGCCAGCCGCCCGAAAAATCGCTGCAAGGACGCAGCTGCGCCTCACTGTCAAAGCCGAGGCCCTTTAGGATTGCGGCTGCGCGCCCTGTCGCGCTCCATGCATCAATATCGGCCAGCCGCGCCTGCACTTCGGCAATGCGGTGCGGGTCGGTTGCCACATCCGCCTCTGCCAGCAGCGCGGCGCGTTCGGTATCGGCGGCCAGAACTGTGTCGAGCAGCGAAGTCGAAGACGAGGGCACCTCTTGCGCCACGCCGCCAATGCGCGCGCGCGACGGCATCGAAATTTCTCCGCCTTCCAGCGCCAATTCCTGTTTGATCAGCTTGAATAGCGTGGTCTTGCCCGCGCCATTGCGCCCGACAAGCCCCACTTTGTGCCCCGTGGGAATGGTGGCCGAAGCCCCTTCAAACAGCGGGCGGCCTTCGACATTATAGGTGATATCTTCGATCTTTAGCATGGCGCGGCCATACCAGAGGGCGCGCTGGGGCGAAAGGGCCTAAGGCGGGGGTTGCCACAATTCTATCGGATTGCCTTCGGGGTCGTGGATACGTGCAAAGAGGCCATAGTCGGGGTGATCCCATTCGGCGCGGGTTTCCACCGCAATGCCTGCGCCGCGCAGGCTGGCGATCATCGCATCAATTTCCGAGACGCGAAAATTTATCATCACCGGCATTTCGGGCGCGAAATAGCTGTTATCTTGCGCAAAAGGTTCAAAGACCACAGGCCCAGCATCCGTATTCCAAGCATAGTCTTCGGGCGTGGCAGGCCCAATTCCCAAATGCTGCGCATACCACCTTTTCATCGCTGCAGGGTCTTTTGCGCGGCGAAAATATCCGCCAAAGCCAAGAACGGGCATCGCACTCCTCCCTTTGTGTCACATACAGAGTTAGCAGAAAATTGCCGCTTTGGGGAGTTTTCTTTGCCTGGCACCCGTGTTAAGCGCGGCCATTCAAATTCGGGCACTTGCCCTAACATAACGGAGAGCCACATGGCCATTGAACGCACCCTATCCATCATCAAACCCGATGCGACCAAGCGCAACCTGACGGGCAAAATCGTCGCCAAATTCGAAGAGGCTGGCCTGCGCGTTGTGGCGTCCAAGCGCATCCACCTGACCAAAGCGCAAGCGGGCCAGTTCTATGCCGAGCATGCAGAGCGCGGGTTCTACGGTGAATTGTGCGATTTCATGGCGTCCGAGCCTGTTGTCGTGCAAGTTTTGGAAGGCGAATCTGCCATTACCAAAAACCGCGAAGTGATGGGCGCAACCGACCCTGCACAAGCAGCCCCCGGCACGATCCGCAAAGAATTTGCCCTGTCCAAAGGCGAAAATTCCGCCCACGGGTCAGACAGCGAAGCCGCCGCTGCGCGCGAGATTGCGTTCTTTTTCGCAGGTCTTGAACTGGTTGGCTAACGCCTGCGTTCGATAACGCCAAAAAACTGCAAGGCCGCTTCCAAATCGGAGCGGCCTTTTGCATCTGATCCTTGATGCGCGGCTTTCAGCGCATCAAAAGACACGCGCAGCGCGGCCTTTTCATCGCCTTTGCAGTCGTTCCACGGGCGGCCTTGCAGGGCCATATGCAGCACATAATAACCAATGAAATGCGGGCGCGTGCCAGCCGCCATCAGTGCTGCATAGGCGGCATCTGCGCCCAATTCGCGTAAGCTTTCGGCCGAATGAATACCCGCGCGGGCAAACTCGGCCTCCATCGCGGGGCCAAGGTTGGGCAGGGCGGATATCGGGGTTGTCACGTTTTAGATAGACGCCCAGTCGCGGATTGGCGGCGCGCTGGGGCTGGGCATTTGGCCCTGTTGCTGCTGCGGTTGCGGCGCAGCGCCGCCTTGTTGTTGCGATTGGCCTGCCATCATCGTCTCCATCTTCACCTGCGGTCTTGGCCGCATTGCTAGTTTTCTGCGCAGAATTGGCCAATTCGGGGCCAAATTGCGGCAATATAACGCAGCTTTTACTGTATTTGAATCATTTTGCAAGGATTTGCGCAGGAAAGCCAATTTCGCCCAAGGCCGCCAAAACCGCCGTCAAATCAGGCGCGCCTTGCACATCCACTTGCCGCGTTGGCAAATCGACAGTGATCTGCGCCGCAAAAGGCGCCAGCGCCGCCTCGACCGAGGCTTTGCAATGACCGCAGCTCATGTCTGGAATGGAAAGTGTTGTCATCTTAGCCTCCTGTCACGGGTTTTGCGCCGATGCCTGCGCGGCGTCAAGCCGCAGGCGGCACATCAGCCTTGACCATGGCGCAAAATAGGCGACTTTTGGCGCAAAGGAGCAGGGTATGCGCGAAACGATCACCTTGGCGATAGACGGGATGACATGCGCATCCTGCGTGGCGCGCAGCGAGCGGGTTTTGCGGGCGCAGGCGGGTGTGGTTGCCGCATCGGTCAATTTGGCCACGCAGACCGCGCAGGTTATCTATGATCTGCCCGCCGCGCCAGATACGCTGGCCGCTGCGCTGACCCGCGCAGGCTATGACAGCCGCGCGTTGCCGCGCGATCAAGTTCGGATTGCCAACCACGACATGCGCGATGCATGGCGCAAAACGGCGCTGGCGGGGGCGCTGACCTTGCCCGTATTTGTGCTGGAAATGGGCCCGCATATTTGGCCCGCGCTGCATCACATCCTTAAGGGGCTGATTGCCGATAGCAGGCTTGCAGCGTTGGAAATGCTGCTGATCGGCGTTGTGCTGGCGTGGCCTGGTCGCGGGTTTTTCACCAAAGGTATCCCCGCGCTGCTGCGCGCCGCGCCTGATATGAACGCGCTTGTGGCGATGGGGGCGGGGGCTGCCTTTGGCTATTCCAGCTTTGTCACGCTGACGCAGGCAAACGGTGCGATCTATTTCGAGGCGGCGGGCGTGACGGTGACCCTGATTTTGCTGGGCCGCGCGCTAGAGGCGCGGGCGAAAGGTGCGGCGGGGCAAGCGATTGCGCGGCTTATAGACCTGCAACCGCAAACCGCGCTGCGGATAGAAGGCGGCGCGAGCGTGTTGGTGCCCACATCCGCGCTGGCCGTAGGCGATACGATTTTGCTGCGCGCGGGGGATCGACTTGCCGCAGATGGGGTGGTGGTTGAAGGCACCTCTGGCCTTGATACCGCGATGCTGACGGGCGAGGCGATGCCCGTGGCCGTCGGTATCGGCGATAAGGTGACGGGCGGCTGCATCAATGGGGCAGGGGCACTCAAAGTGCGTATCACAGGGGTTGGGGCGGGCAGCACTTTGGCCCAAATCACGGCGATGGTTTCAGACGCGCAGGCCAGCAAACTGCCCGTGCAAGATTTGGTTGACGGGGTGACGCGCTGGTTTGTGCCTGTGGTTATGGGGCTTGCAGTCCTGACATTCGCGGCCTGGATCATCGCAGGCGCAGGGATTGGCGCGGCCATGATCCACGCCGTTTCCGTGCTGATCATCGCCTGCCCCTGCGCGATGGGGCTGGCGGTTCCCGTCTCGATTCTGGTGGGCACGGGGCGCGGCGCGCAAATGGGGGCGCTGTTTCGCGGCGGGGCGGGGCTGCAAAAACTGGCAGAAGTGCAAACCGTGGCTTTTGACAAAACAGGCACGCTGACGGAAGGACGCCCGCGCGTGGTGGACAGTTTGGATCGGGGCGGTGCTTTGGACTTAGCCGCTGGGGTCGAGGCGCACAGCAACCACCCGCTTGCGCGCGCGATTTTAGAGTTTGCGCAGGAGAAGGGCGCGATCTCTGCTGAGGTGACAAACCTGCAGACAATAGCTGGGATGGGGGCCAATGCGCATACGCCGCAGGGGGCAGTCAGCCTTGGATCGGCCCAAATGATGGGCGATCTGCCCGCCGATTTCGCGCAGTTTGAGGTAAAGGCGGGCGCGGCAGGCCAAGGGCTGATTTTTGTGGCGCTGAATGGTCGCGTGATCGGCGCGTTTGCGGTGGAAGACAGCATCAAACCCCATGCCGCCGCCGCCATCGCCAGCCTGCAAAGGCTTGGCCTGCGCACTGTGATGCTGACGGGCGATAGCCTGCCCGTAGCGCAACGGGTTGGCGCGGAGCTGGGCTTGGATGACATCCGCGCGGGCCTTTTGCCGCAGGATAAGGCCGCGGCAATAGATGTTTTGCCCAAACCCATCGCCTTTGTGGGCGATGGTATCAATGACGCGCCTGCGCTGGCGCGCGCTGATGTGGGCGTCTCGATGGGCACAGGCACCGATGTGGCCATCGAGGCGGGTGATGTGGTGCTGGTTTCGGGCGATTTGCGCGGGGTCGCGCGGGCAATTGGCCTGTCGCGCGCGGTGATGCGCAATATTCGGCAGAACCTGATTTGGGCCTTTGGCTATAACGCTCTGCTGATCCCTGTTGCGATGGGCGCAATGGTTCCGTTTGGCGGGCCAGCCTTGTCGCCAATGCTGGGGGCAGGGGCAATGGCGGCGAGTTCTGTGTTTGTCTTGGCCAATGCGCTGCGCCTGCGCCGATTTGGGGCAAATGACGCCACCTAAATCGTTTGCAAAGATTGTCGCCCAAAAACAGGGCAACACCCTTTCAATTCGCCCCATGTTTGCGCTAACATGACATGCAAGAGCGGTTTAGGGGTTCGATCTTTGGCCGCGTTCTGATCGACTGTTGGGCAAAGCGGCATGGGCCGCGTTACATTTGGATGAAGTTATGACCGATCAAGCCCCGATCTCTGTGACCCCCGCGCTGCTGCAAGCCGATATTTTGCGCCATTTGACCTATACTTTGGGCAAGGATGCCGCCCATGCCAGCCGCTATGATTGGCGCATGGCGCTGTCCTATTCCTTGCGCGACCGCATCGTTGGCCCGTGGTTTGCGGCCACACGCCAAACCCATGCCGAAAACCGCAAGCGGGTTTATTACCTGTCGATGGAGTTTTTGATTGGCCGCATCATGGAAGACGCCGCCACAAATCTTGGCCTGCGCGAGATGGCGGCCCAAGTCATGGCCAACCTTGGCCAAGACTTTGCCGATTTGGTCGATGATGAACCCGATGCGGCACTTGGCAATGGCGGTCTTGGGCGGCTGGCGGCGTGCTTTATGGAATCGATGGCCACGGTGGGCTGCCCTGCCTATGGCTATGGTATTCGCTATGAACACGGGCTGTTTCGCCAGTTCTTCCAAGGTGGCCAACAGGGCGAAGCGCCTGAAGATTGGCTGGCTCACGGCTTTGCGTGGGAGTTTGCCCGCCCAGAATCTGCTTATGTGATCCCCTTCAAGGGCCATGTCGAAACGCGCGGCGGCGTTGCAACTTGGGTGCCTGCCGAAACGGTGGTTGCCAGCGCCTATGACACGCCCGTTATTGGCTGGCAGGGCAAATGGGCCAATACGCTGCGCCTTTGGGGGGCAGAGCCGACGACCATGTTTGATTTGGATCGGTTCAATCGCGGCGATTACGCCGCTGCTGCCGAGCCTGAAGCCTTGGCGCGCACCCTTAGCCGTGTTCTTTACCCCGATGACACAACCTATCAAGGCAAAGAGCTGCGTTTGAAACAGGAATTTTTCCTGACCTCTGCCGCGCTACAAGACATTCTGCGCCGTTTCAAATCTGCCCATTCCGATCTGCGCTTGTTGCCCAAATTCGTCGCCATTCAGATGAACGACACGCATCCTGCGCTGGCGGGCCCCGAACTTGTGCGGCTGTTGGTGGATGAAAACGCCATTCCTTTCCCCGAGGCGGTGGATATCGCCCGCGCCTGCCTTGGCTATACCAACCACACCCTTTTGCCCGAGGCGCTGGAACGTTGGGCAACCTTTACCTTTGGCACCACCTTGCCGCGCCATATGCAATTGGTCGAACAGATCGACGCTTGGCATGCCGCGAAATATACGCGCCCGCATTACATTGGCATCGTCAAACATCACGAAGTGCGGATGGGGGAACTCGCCTTTGTGATGGCGCATAAGGTCAACGGCGTGTCGGCGCTGCATTCTGATTTGGTCAAATCGAACCTGTTTCCCGAACTGAACGCGCTGCATCCAAACCGCATTATCAACCAAACCAACGGCGTCACTCCGCGCCGCTGGCTGAACATGTGCAATCCACCCCTGGCCGCGCTGATTTCGGGCACAATCGGCACGGGTTGGCAGGATGATCTGGACAGGCTGAAAGGGCTGGAACCCCACGCCGATGACACAGGGTTTCAGGGCCGTTTCATGGCCGCAAAACGTGAAAACAAGGTCGCGCTTGCGGCTTGGGCAAAATCGCATCTGGGGCAAACCGTCTCGCCTGATGCGCTGTTCGATGTGCAGATCAAGCGCATCCACGAATACAAACGTCAGCTTTTGAACATCTTACAAACCGTGGCGCATTATCAGCGGATCAAAGATAATCCAACGGCGGACTGGATTTCTCGCGTGAAAATCTTTGGCGGTAAATCTGCGCCGGGCTATGCGGTTGCAAAGGAAATTATACATCTTATCAACGACGTGGCCGGTGTTATTAACAACGATTCTGAAGTTGGCGATCGGCTAAAAGTTTTGTATCCGCCCAATTACAACGTTTCCATGGCGCAGGCACTTGTGCCTGCGGCGGACCTGTCCGAACAGATTTCGACCGCCGGAAAAGAGGCGTCTGGCACAGGCAACATGAAGTTTATGATGAACGGCGCCCCGACTATTGGCACGCTGGACGGTGCGAATGTGGAAATTTTGGCCGAGGTTGGGGCCGAGAATTTCTTTCTGTTTGGCCTGACCACGGACCAAGCGTTTAAGCGCCGCGAAGACCCAGACCAATCGCGCAAAGCCATCGAGGCCAGCCCGACCCTTGGCCGCGTGCTGTCTGCCATTGCCGATGGCACCTTTAGCCCCGAACACAAAGACCGCTATCATGGGCTGGTGCATCGCGTTTGGCATCACGACTATTTCCTCGTCGCTGCCGATTTCGACGCCTATGATGCAGCGCAAAACGCTGTCGATTTGGCCTATGCAGATCGTCCGCGATGGGCCAAGATGGCCGCCCTGAATACAGCACGCTCGGGCTTTTTTTCGTCTGATCGCACCATTCGCAGCTATATGAAAGACATCTGGGATATCCCTTCCGCCCTTTAACGCAAAAGCAGGTCGCATGACAGAATACCCCTTTGATTTCAGCGCGTTAGAGGCGATTTCGCAGGGGCGTTTTGGCAATCCGTTTGCGCATTTGGGCCTGCACCGGCATGGGGATGACTGGTGGGTCGTGGCCTTTGATCCGGGCGCTGAGGCGTTGTTTGTGCATCAGGGGACAGTCGAATTTACCGCAAAGGCGATTGGCCCGCAGGGCATGTTTGCCGCAAAGGTTGGCAATGATGCGCCCTATATTCTGCGCTGGCAGGGCTATGGCGGGCAGTGGCAGGTCAAAGACCCCTATGGTTTTGGCCCTGTTTTGGGCGAGATGGATGAATACCTGCTGGCGCAGGGCAAGCATCAGCGCATTTGGCAGGTGCTGGGCGCGCATGTGATGCGGCATCAGGGGGTGCAGGGCACCCATTTCGCCGTTTGGGCCCCGAATGCGCAGCGTGTTTCTGTGGTGGGCGATTTCAACCATTGGGACGGTCGCCGCGCCGCGATGCGCAAACGCGCGGCCTGCGGTGTATGGGAGATTTTCTTGCCAAATGTGGGGCAGGGCGCGCTGTATCGCTATGAAATTCTGGGGCCAGATTGGCAGAGCCTGCCGCTGAAATCCGATCCCGTTGGCTTTGGGTCGGAACACGCCCCTGCCAATGCTTCGGTTGTGCGGGATATTTCGCAGGCGGTTTGGCAGGATGAAAAATGGATGCAATCGCGCGGTGCGGCGCAGCAGATTTCCGCGCCGATGTCGGTCTACGAAGTGCATTTGCCGTCGTGGCGGCGCGCGGAAGGCGGGCGGATGCTGTCCTATGCGGAACTTGCAACGCAGTTGGTGGATTATGCCGAATGGATGGGATTTACCCACCTCGAATTTCTGCCAATTTCCGAATACCCGTTCGATGGGTCTTGGGGCTATCAGCCTATTGGTCTGTTCGCGCCCACCATTCGCCACGGCACGCCAGACGAGTTTCGCGCCCTGATTGATGCGGCGCATCAACGCGGGCTTGGTGTGCTAATTGATTGGGTTCCAGGCCATTTTCCCACCGATGCGCACGGTTTAGGGCAATTTGACGGAACTGCACTTTTCGAACATTCTGACCCAAAAGAAGGCTTCCATCAGGACTGGAACACGCTAATTTACAACTATGGCCGTGTCGAGGTGGCCAATTTCCTAGTGTCAAATGCCCGTTATTGGCTAGAGGAATATCACATCGATGGCCTGCGCGTGGATGCGGTCGCTTCGATGCTTTACCGCGATTATTCCCGCGCCGAGGGGCAGTGGATTCCCAACCACCACGGCGGACGCGAGAATTACGAGGCGATTGCCCTGCTGCAAAACATGAACATTGACGCCTATGCAGCGATGGATGGGATTATCACTGTGGCCGAGGAAAGCACCGCCTTTGACGGCGTCTCGCGCCCTGTGCATTTGGGCGGGCTTGGCTTTGGCTATAAGTGGAACATGGGCTGGATGAACGACACGCTGCGTTACATGGCCGAAGATCCGATCAACCGCAAATATCACCACAACAAAATGACCTTTGGGTTGCACTACGCCTTTTCGGAAAACTATGTTCTGCCGATCAGCCATGACGAGGTGGTGCATGGCAAAGGGTCGATGTTGCAAAAGATGGGCGGCGATTCTGCCCACCGCTTTGCCAGCCTGCGCGCCTATTACGGGTTTATGTGGGGCCATCCCGGCAAAAAGCTGTTGTTCATGGGCTGCGAGTTTGCCCAGTCTGCTGAATGGAACCACAACCAAAGCCTTGACTGGCACGAGGCAGACCATCCATCGCATCGCGGCGTGCAACTGCTGGTGCGCGATCTAAACCATCTTTATCGCGCCGAGCCTGCCTTGCACGCACAGGACTGCGCCCCCGAAGGCTTTGCTTGGATCGAGGGCGGCGATGCCGAGCATTCGGTTTTTGTGTGGGAGCGGCGCGCTGCGGATGCCCCCATTGTCATTGTGGCCTGCAACATGACCCCCGTGCCACGCCGCTATCGCATTGGCCTGCCTGCTGGGGGGCAATGGGCCGAGGTGCTCAACACCGATGCGGCGATTTATGGCGGCGGCAATACGGGAAATATGGGCGGAGTGACGGGCGAGGCGTTGCCCCATCATGGGCGGGCTTTTTCAGCAGAAATCACTTTGCCGCCCATGGCCACGCTATGGTTCAAGCAAGAAAAACACGCATAAACGAATGGGGAGGACGATATGAAAGCCAGACCAAATACCCGTCTATCATCGCGCGCTATGGCCTTTGTGCTGGCTGGCGGGCGCGGCAGCCGCCTAAAGGAATTGACCGATAACCGCGCAAAACCTGCCGTGTATTTCGGCGGCAAAACGCGGATTATTGACTTTGCCCTGTCGAACGCGCTGAACTCTGGCATCCGCAAAATGGCGATTGCCACGCAGTATAAGGCGCATAGCCTGATCCGCCATATGCAGCGCGGCTGGGGGTTTTTCCGCGCCGAGCGGAACGAATATCTGGATATTTTGCCCGCCTCGCAGCGGGTGGATGAAAACAAATGGTATTTGGGCACCGCCGATGCAGTGGCGCAGAATATCGACATCGTCGACAGCTATGACGTGGAATATATCGTCGTTCTGGCGGGCGATCATATCTACAAAATGGACTATGAGGTGATGCTGCAACAGCATGTCACCTCGGGCGCAGATGTGACCATTGGCTGCCTGACTGTGCCACGGATGGAGGCGACGGCCTTTGGCGTGATGGCGGTGGATAAGGACATGCGCATCACGCAGTTTTTGGAAAAACCCAAAGACCCGCCGTCCATTCCCGGAGATCCAGCCAATGCGCTGGCTTCGATGGGGATTTACGTTTTTAACTGGGCGTTTCTGCGCGATTTGCTGATCCGCGATATGGCGGACGACAATTCCAGCCATGACTTTGGCAATGATCTGATCCCTGACATTGTGAAAAACGGCAAAGCCGTGGCGCATCGCTTTGCCGATAGCTGCGTGACCTCGGGCTTGGAACAGGAACCCTATTGGCGCGATGTGGGCACGATTGATGCGTTCTGGCAGGCCAATATCGACCTGACCGATTTCATTCCGAAACTGGATATCTACGATCAAAGCTGGCCGATCTGGACCTATGCCGAGATTTTGCCCCCCGCAAAGTTCATCCACGACGAAGACACGCGGCGCGGCATGGCGGTGTCCTCACTTGTGTCGGGCGATTGTATCGTTTCGGGCAGTGAAGTGCGCAATTCGCTGCTGTTCACAGGCTGCCGCACCCATAGCTATGCCAGCCTAGATCACGTGGTCGCGCTGCCGCAGGTGATCGTCAACCGCAAGGCGGATTTGACGCGCTGCGTGATTGACCGCGGGGTGATCATTCCTGACGGGCTGGTTGTGGGCCAAGACCCGTTGGAAGATGCCAAATGGTTCCGTCGCACGGATGCGGGCATTGTGCTGATCACGCAAAACATGCTCGATGCGCGGGCCAAGGCACAATAGGGGCAAGGGATGGGCGGCAAGGTTCTATCGGTCGCATCCGAATGCGTGCCGCTGATCAAAACGGGCGGGCTTGCGGATGTGGTGGGCGCGCTGCCTGCTGCGCTTGCGCCTTTGGGCTGGCAAATGCGGACGCTTTTGCCAGCCTATCGCATTTTGCGCCCGCATCTGGCCAGCATGACCGAGGTGCTGCGTGAGGCAGATTTGTTCGGCGGGCCTGCGCGTGTGATGGCGGGCCAAGTTGCGGGGCTTGATCTGCTGCTGCTGGATGCGCCGCATTTGTACGATCGTGCAGGTGGCCCCTATTCGGATGATTTAGGCGATTTTGCTGACAATCCGCAGCGATTTGCCGCGCTGTCTTGGGTTGCGGCCCGCATTGCGCGCGCGGGGGTTGATGGCTGGAAACCCGATGTGCTGCACGGCCATGATTGGCAAGCGGGCTTTGCTCCGGCCTATTTGACCTATCATGGATCGGGGGGGGCGGCCTCGGTTATCACCATTCACAACATCGCCTTTCAGGGCTGGGCCGATGCCGCGTTGATCGATGTGCTGCGCCTGCCCAAATCGGCCTTTACGCCCGAAGCGCTGGAATATTACGGCGGTTTGGCCAGCCTGAAGGCGGCACTGGTGACGGCTGACGCGATCACAACCGTCTCGCCCACTTATGCGGCCGAGATTATGCGCCCCGAATTCGGCATGGGGCTGGAGGGTGTGATCGCCGCCCGCGCCGCCGATGTGTCGGGCATTCTTAACGGGGTGGATTCTGCGGTTTGGTCGCCAGAAATTGAACCTATTCCCTATAGCGCGACAACACTTAGCCAAAAGGCTAAGAATAAATCGGCATTGTTGCGGGATTTGAAACTATCGGTTTCGGGGCCGCTGGCAATAATTGTCAGCCGCTTGACCACGCAAAAGGGTATTGATCTGGCGCTTGCGGCACTGCCAGAGTTTTTGGAGGCAGGCGGAGGGCTTGCGGTGCTGGGCACGGGCGATCCTGCCTTTGAACTGGCGCTGCGGGCGCTGGCCGCGCGCTACCCTTCGCAAGTGTCGGTGAAAATCGGCTATGACGAGGGGTATTCCCACCGCCTGTTTGCGGGGGGGGATATGGTGTTGGTTCCCTCGCGGTTTGAACCATGCGGGTTGACGCAGATCTATGGGCTTGGCTATGGCACGCTTCCTGTGGTGGCTGCGGTTGGCGGGCTGGCGGACACAGTCATCCACGCCTCGCCCGCGGCAATGTCGGCAGGGGTGGCAACGGGGGTGGTGTTTCATCCTGTTGATAGTTTAGGGTTTGCGGGCGCATTGCGCCATGCGCGCGCGCTTTATGATGACAGCGCCATTTGGACCAAAATGCAGGCGAATGCCATGGCCTCTGATTTGGGCTGGGCGCGCTCTGCTGCCGCCTATGCTGCCCTTTATCAAAGGCTGATCGCGTGATTTTGGCCGCTCGACACGGCACGGTATCGGCTGGGCGGCCCTATCCGATGGGGCCAAGCCTGCAGGGCGGCGGTATCAACTTTGCCGTCTTTTCCGCCCATGCGACGCAGCTGTTTTTGTGCCTGTTTGATGCCTCTGGCCGAGTCGAGACGCGCATCCCTTTTGCCGCGCGCACAGGGGATATTTGGCACATGCATGTGGAGGGCATTGGCGCGGGCCAGCTTTACGGACTGCGCGCGGATGGGCCTTATCAGCCCGAAAATGGCCATCGGTTTAATGTGCATAAGCTGCTGATCGACCCCTATACTCGCGCCTTGCACGGGCGACTGCGCTGGTCGGATACGCTGTATGGCTACCGCGTTGGGGCGGCGAAGGCCGATCTTGGCTTTGACGCCCGCGACAGCGCGTTTGCCTTGCCAAAGTCGGTGGTCATCGACACGGGGTTTGATTGGCAAGGCACTGCGCCGCCGCGCCATGCAATGCCTGATACCGTGATTTACGAGGCGCATGTCAAATCGCTGACCCATCTACACCCCCATATTCCGCCCAGCCAGCGCGGCACCTATGCTGGGCTGGCCCACCCTGCGATGATTGCGCATTTTCAACGCCTTGGGATTACAGCGGTGGAATTGCTGCCCATCCATGCCTTTATCGATGACCGCTTTTTGGTGGATAAAGGGCTGGCCAACCATTGGGGCTATAATTCTATTGGCTTTTTCACCCCCGAGGCGCGCTATGCCAGCACGGGCCGCCCCTTAAGCGAAGTGCAAACCATGGTGCGCGAATTGCACCGCGCGGGCATCGAGGTGATTTTGGACGTGGTCTATAACCACTCGGCCGAAAGCGATCAAATGGGGCCGACGCTGTCCTTTCGTGGGCTGGACAACGCCAGTTACTACCGCCTTGCGGGGGGCGGGCGATACTATGCCAATGACACGGGCACGGGAAATGCCTTTGATCTGACCCACCCTGCCACGCTGCGCATGGTGATGGATTCGCTGCGTTTTTGGGTGGAACAGGTGCAGATCGACGGCTTTCGGTTTGATCTGGCCTCGGTTTTGGGGCGCGAAGCAAACGGATTTGACCCGCGCGGCGGCTTTTTTGACGCGCTGCTGCAAGATCCTGTCTTGGCAGGGGTAAAGCTGATCGCCGAGCCCTGGGATATCGGGCCAGGCGGCTATCAACTGGGGGCATATCCCGCGCCGTTTTCCGAATGGAACGACCGCACCCGCGATACGGTCCGCCGCTTTTGGCGCGGCGATGCGGGGATGGTTCCCGACCTGACCCGCCGCCTGCTTGGCAGCGCGGATAAGTTCGATCATTCTGCCCGCGCACCGCAGGCCAGTGTGAACTTTGTCACCTCGCATGATGGGTTTACCCTGCAAGATGTGGTGTCTTATGCCGTAAAGCACAACCTTGCCAATGGCGAGGGAGGGCGCGATGGCCATGATGACAACCATTCCGACAATATGGGCCATGAAGGCCCAAGCGAGGCGCTGCAACCCGCCCGCGATCTGCGCAAGCGCAATCTTTTGGCCACGTTGATGCTGGCGCAAGGCGTGCCGATGTTGCTGGCAGGTGATGAGATGGGCCATTCCCAAGGCGGCAATAACAACGCCTATGCGCAAGACAATGAAACCACCTGGCTGTCTTGGGCGCCAAATGAGATGGCAAATTTCGTCGCGCGTCTGACAGCGCTGCGCCGCGCGCATCCCGTTTTGCGCCAAAGCCTGTTTTTGCACAGCCGCACCCGCGCCGATGGGTTGGCCGATGTGATCTGGCATCTAAGCGATGGCCGCGCCCCCGAAGCGGCCGATTGGAATGGGCCTGATTTGCGCTGTATTGGGCTGGAATTGCGCATGGCCGCACAGGGCCGCGATGCACCAGATGCACTGTATATCGTGCTGAACGCAGGGGGCGAAGTGCCCTTGACCCTGCCCAGCACCGCGCCGTCTTGGGCGCTGATCTTAGACACAAGTCGCCCGAACCTGTCCTATTTGCCTGTGCAAGCGGGGCTTGTCGCCCCTGCCGCATCGGTTCTTGTCTTTCAACCGCTTTCGATGGAGGCCCCGAGATGACCCACGCCGTCCCCACCCAACCCTTTACCGATCAAAAACCGGGCACATCGGGCCTGCGCAAGAAAACCCGTGTGTTCATGGGGCCGAACTATTTGGAAAACTATGTTCAGGCCACTTTTGACGTGGTGGGATGCAAGGGCAAAACATTTGTCCTGGGCGGGGATGGGCGGTTTTACAATGACCGTGCGGTGCAGATTATCCTATGCATGGCGGCAGCCAATGGCGCGGCGCGGGTGATTGTGGGGCAGCGGGGCGTCCTCTCCACACCTGCGGCCAGCCATTTGATACGGCTAAACAAAACCGATGGCGGGATCATCTTGTCGGCCAGCCATAACCCCGGCGGGATAGACGAGGATTTTGGGATTAAGTTCAATATGCCCAACGGCGGGCCTGCGCCTGAATCCATCACCGACGCTATTTTCCAACGCACATTGACCTTGACGGACTATCACAAAATCGCCGGTGAGGTGGATCTGGGGCGCATTGGGCGCAGTCAGCTTGGCGATATGGTGGTCGATGTGATTGACAGCGTCAGCGACTATGCCGCGCTGATGGAAACCCTTTTCGATTTTGACGCCATCCGCGCCTTGTTCGCGGGCGGATTTCGGATGCGAATGGACAGCATGTGCGCGGTCACGGGCCCTTATGCGGTGGAAATTCTGGAACGCCGCCTTGGCGCGGCCAAAGGCACCGTCACCCACGCGACACCCTTGCCCGATTTTGGTGGAATGCATCCCGATCCGAACCCCACTTGGGCGCATGAGCTTATGGCCGAAATGATGGCCCCCAATGCCCCCGATTTCGGCGCAGCATCTGATGGCGATGGCGACCGCAATATGGTGGTGGGGCGGGGCATCTACGTCTCGCCTTCCGACAGTTTGGCGGTGCTTGCGGCCAATGCGCATTTGGCCAAAGGGTATAAAGGCGGGCTAAAGGGCATTGCGCGGTCAATGCCCACATCGGCCGCCGTTGACCGTGTGGGCGCGGCCATGGGGCTTACCACCTATGAAACGCCGACAGGTTGGAAGTTTTTCGGCAACCTGCTTGACGCAGGGCGCGCGACGATTTGCGGCGAGGAAAGCTTTGGCACGGGCAGCGACCATGTGCGCGAAAAGGATGGGCTTTGGGCGATATTGCTGTGGCTGAATATCTTGGCTGTACGCGGGCAACCCGTGGCCGAGATTTTGGCGGAACATTGGGCGCGCTATGGGCGCAATTACTATTCGCGCCATGATTACGAGGCGATTGAAACCGTGCGCGCAGATGCGCTGATGGCCGCGCTGCGGGCAAAGCTTTCGCAGCTTGTGGGACAGGTTTTTCAGGGCATGACCATCGCGGCGGCTGATGATTTTGCCTATACTGACCCCGTCGATGGCAGCACCTCGGCCCGCCAAGGCGTGCGGGTGGTGTTTGCCGATGGCAGCCGCATTGTGCTGCGATTGTCGGGGACGGGCACATCAGGGGCCACGCTGCGCCTTTATTTGGAACGCTATCATGCGGGGCCAGAGGGGTTGGATATTGATGTGCAAACCGCCCTTGCGCCTGTCATTGCGGCGGCCGAAGAGATCGCGCAGATTATCGCGCATACGGGGCGCAATATGCCTGATGTGGTGTCGTAGCGGGGGCGTTGCCCAAGCTTTCGAAGAAACGTCCCAAGTATTGCTATGCGCTGTCCCTTGGATATTTTCACAGGCAGGAAGCAGGCAGGGGGGCGCGAATTGACCCTTAACTGTCGCAGCCACTGCCGACTTTTCATGTGAATGGCCGCCTAATCCCCCAAAAGGGGAGGGCATTATGAACGAGCATCGCAGATCGGGCCGCGCCGCACGGCAGCAAGAGCGGGCGCAAAAGGGCGGCGGGTTAGGCCGCCCCTACATTCTGCGCAATATCCCCACCTATGACATTCTATCCGAAGAAAACCTGATCCGTATCGAAGGCGCGGCAGATCGGATTTTGGCCGAAACGGGGATTGAATTTCGCGATGACCCTGACGCGCTTGACCTGTGGCGCAAGGCGGGGGCGGAATTGGACGGGCTGCGCGTGCGCTTTCCCAAGGGCATGCTGCGCGAGGTGCTGGCATCTGCCCCCCGCAACTTTACTCAACACGCCCGCAACCCCGCCCATTCGGTGGAAATTGGCGGTAAATCGGTGGTGTTTGCCCCAGCCTATGGCAGCCCTTTCGTGATGGATTTGGACAAGGGCCGCCGCTTTGGCACGTTGGACGATTTTCAGAACTTTATCAAACTGGCACAATCCAGCCCGAACTTTCACCATTCTGGCGGCACGATTTGCGAGCCGACCGATATTGCGGTCAACAAACGCCATTTGGATATGGTATTGGCGCATCTGACCCTATCGGATCGCCCGTTTATGGGGTCTGTCACCGCCGAGGATCGCGCGGAGGACAGTATCGACATGGCGCAGATCGTGTTTGGCGATGATTTTACCGACCAAAACTGTGTGATCTTGGGCAATGTGAATGTGAACTCGCCCCTTGTTTGGGACGGAACGATGACGCGCAGCCTGCGCGCCTATGCCCGTGCGAACCAAGCGGCTGTTATTGTTCCCTTTATTCTTGGCGGGGCGATGGGGCCCGTCACGAATGCGGGGGCGATTGCGCAGTCGCTGGCCGAAACCATGGCGGGCTGCGCACTGACGCAGTTGGAACGCCGCGGCGCGCCTGTGATTTTTGGTAATTTCCTGTCCTCGATGTCGATGCGGTCTGGCAGCCCCACCTTTGGCACACCTGAACCAGCGATTGGGTCGATGGTCATTGGCCAGCTTGCCCGCCGCCTGAACCTGCCCCTGCGCTGCAGCGGAAATTTCACCACCAGCAAACTGCCCGATGCGCAGGCGATGATGGAAGGCACGATGTCGATGCTGGCGGCGATCCACTGCGGGGCGAATTTCATTTTGCACTCGGCCGGGTTTTTGGACGGGCTTTTGTCGATGTCATATGAGAAATTCATGCTGGATGCCGACCTCTGCGGCGCGCTGCATTCGTATCTGGATGGCGTGGTGGTGAATGACGACACCCTTGCCGTTGACGCCTTTGCTGAAGTGGGGCCTGGCAACCACTTTTTCGGCTGCTCGCATACGATGGCGCATTACGAGACAGCGTTTTGGGACAGCTCCCTATCCGATAACGAGCCCTACGAGAAGTGGCAGGCGGCAGGCAGCCTTGACGCTGCGACCCGCGCCAATGCCGGATGGAAGAAATCCTTGGCCGAGTTTCAGGCCCCCCCCATCGATGCAGGCACGTTGGACGCGCTGAACGATTTTGTCGCCCGCAAAAAGCATGGGCTGGAAGATGCGTGGTATTAGCCGCGCATCACGGGGCGAAGGGATGCCAGCGCTGCGACCATCAATGCCGCGACCGACAAGATCAGTGGCACGGGCGTGCCATCAAAGGCCAATCCAATGGGAACAGCGATGATCACCGCGCCAACAGTGGACAGCGCGCTGAGGCAACTGGCGGCCATGCCCGCGATATGGCCCAGCGGCTCTAGCGCGATGGTGTTCAAATTGCCCATCGTCAGGGATATCACCGCAAACAGGCACATGGCCCAAACGAGAAAGCCCGCAAAATTCAAGCCAGGCGGCAATGGGCCTAGCAGAAGGCTGGCCCCATAGGCGGCGCTGATCGCAGCCATGCCGTAAAGGGTGATTTTCACCATCACCCGCATCCCAAAGCGCTGCACAAAGCCCGCATTCAGCATCGGGCCGATGATAGACACCAGCGCGATCACCGCAAACCAAGCTGGAAAGCTAGAAGCGCGCCCAAAATACTGCGCAAATATCCCTTGGATCGACGAAAGCATTGCAAACAGCGCGCCGGAAATGACAGATTGCGCCGCGATCACGCGGATCACTGTGGATTGTGTCATCACCTCACGCAGGGCGGCCCAGATTGCGCCCAGTGCCCAAGGGCGGCGGGCCGAAAGGGGCAGCGTTTCGGCCTGCGCCAGCATCACCCACAGGGCGGTTGCCGCATTGAAGGCCGCGAAAAACAAAAAAATGCCGCGCCAGTCTGTGAAATCAATCACTTGCTGACCGACAAAGGGAGCAGCGGCAGGGACAAGCGTAAAGATTGTCATGACCAGCGACATCACCTGCGCCATCGCACGGCCGTGGTAAAGATCGCGGATCAGGGCTGTGCCGACCACGCGCGCGGCAGCGGCGCCCACGCCTTGCACCGCGCGGGCGATCAACAGCGCCTCTAGCCCCGAGGTTACAGCGCAGGCCAAAGCCCCCGCTATAAACACAAAAGCGCCGCCCAAAATCACCCTCTTGCGGCCAAAACTGTCCGATAGCGGCCCCATCAGAACTGTTCCCAGACCAAGTCCCAAAACATACGAGGTCACCACCAATTGCGCGCGGTTGGGGGCATCGGGGCTGAGCGATGTTGCTATATCAGGCAAGGCAGGAAGCATAGCATCAGTCGAAAACGCCAGATTGGCGAACAGCGCGGCCATCATCATCAGAAAGGGGATCGTCGGCTTTTCAGCGGGGGCTGCGGCTTTCAATGTACGGAAACCTTTGATGAAAGTTCGGCAATCACTTCGGCCCAAACTTCGGGCGGTTGCGCGCCAGAGACAACATATTGCTGTGCAATCAAATAGGTGGGCACGGCGGTGACGCCTTTTTGGCGCGCGTCTTGGTCGCGGGCCAAGATGTCATCGGCATCGGCACCCGATTGCAGCAGGCGCAGGGTGGCGGCCATGTCCATGCCGGCGCTGCCCGCCAAGTCTGCCAGAACCTCATCCGCGCCGATATCGCGCCCTTCCAGCCAATAGGCGTTGAACAGGGATGTAACGACAGCATTCTGAACGCCTTCAACCCCCGCCCAATGGATCAAGCGATGCGCTTTCAGCGTGTTGGGAATGCGTTTTGGCAGATCGGGGTTCAAATCCAGCCCTGCGCTGCGCGCAATCTCGCGCAGGCGGTCATGCACTGCGTCGAGGCGGCCAGCCCCGCCGAACGCACGCTCTAGATAGGCGCGCTTATCTACGCCATCGCTGGGCAAATCGGGGTTCAATTGGAACGGATGCCATTGAATGGTGAAGGGATGCGCAGGGGCATTGGCCAATGCACGGTCCAGTTGGGTGTTGCCCACAAGGCACCACGGGCAGACGGGGTCGGAAAAAATATCAAGGCGGATCATAGCACTCTCGCGTGTTTTGCCTGTTCTTGGCGCTTTATCGGGCGGGGTCAAGGGACTTGCGCGGGCAGAGTGATCACATTTTCGCCTAGGTTGCATCGGCGGCCACGATGCGGTATCGCCGCGCCCATGTCGAGCGATCCAAAACGCATGATCAAACTTGCCCGTGACAGCGGCGACGCAACCCCGCCTGCGCCGTTGGATTTGGGCGCACGGGTGCGCGATTTGCGCCGCGCCAAGGGCTGGACGCTGGAGCAGGCTGCAGCACAAGGCGGCCTCGCGCGCTCTACCCTGTCAAAAATTGAAAACGGCCAAATGTCGCCGACCTATGAGGCGTTGAAAAAGCTGGCGCTTGGCCTTGGTATTTCTGTGCCCCAACTGTTTACCCCTGCCGCCGCGCCGCATGTGTCGGGGCGGATGGTCACAACCAAAAGTGGCGATGGGCAGGCCCATGCGACCACGACTTACGAGCATGAATTGCTTGCGGCTGGTCTGACCAAAAAGCACATGCTTCCCTATCGCGCCAAGATCCGCGCCCGCCAGATGGACGATTTTGACGGCTGGGTGCGGCACGAGGGCGAAGAATTCCTGTATGTTCTGACGGGCGTTGTGCGCCTGTTTACCGAATTTTACGAACCCGTCGATCTGCGCCGCGGCGATAGCGCCTATTACGATGCGGGCATGGGACACAACGTGATTTCCATATCCGAAGATGACGCGACGATCTTGTGGGTGACTTCGCTCAGCTAGCCGCTTGACCCTGCCCCAGAGCAGGCGCAATCATGGCCCCAGTGCGGGCAGGCGGGAGGGTCTATGCGCAGCGCTTTACTTACGGATATTCATGCCAACCGCGAAGCCTTTGAGGCCGTTTTGGCCGATTTGGACGGGCGCGGCATTGACCGTCTGGTTTTTCTTGGTGATTTGGTCGGCTATGGCCCAGACCCTGATTGGGTTCTGGACAAGGTCGAAGCGATGGTTGCCAAAGGCGCGCTGGCAGTGCGTGGCAACCACGACCGCGCCGTGGCTGCCCCCGATGGCGCGATGAACCCCGCCGCGCGCCGCGTGATTGACTGGACTGTGAACCGCCTGAATGCCCGTCAAAAGCTGTTTTTGTCCGACCTGCCGATGAGCGTTCAGGACGGCGACGCTTTGTTCGTTCACGCCTCGGCCAATGATCCGCAAGATTGGCTTTACGTTACCGATGCGCATCGCGCGATGCCGTCGTTTCGCGTCTCATCTTCGCGGTTGATGTTTGTGGGGCATGTGCATGTGCCCGCTTTGTATTCCGAAGATCGAACAGGGCGCGTTGCGGCGCATGAAATTACCTTTGGCGCGCCCATTCCGTTGATTTCGTCTCGCAGGTGGCTGGGGGTGGTGGGGTCGGTTGGCCAGCCGCGTGATGGCACGGGGCAGGCGAGCTATTGCATTTTGGACATGGGTAAATCTGAAATCACCTATCGCCGTGTGGGCTATGATGCTGCGTTGACGGCCAAGAAATCGCGCGCGGCGGGTCTTCCCGAACGGCTGGCGCAGCGTTTGATGCAGGGGTTTTGACAGTGGTTATTCGCGCCGCCGAGGGGTTGGAAATAGACGGGTTCACCTTGGGCAAACTGCTGCACCAAGGCGGCTTTGCCACGATTTGGGATGTGATGCACCCTGCACATAAACTGCCAATGGTGATGAAGGTTCCCACCATTATGGACGGTTATGATGGCCCAACGATTGTGGGCTTTGAAGTTGAACAAATGATCATGCCGCGCCTGACGGGCCCGCATGTGCCGCGCGTGATTGCGGTGGGCGATTTTGCGCGCCTGCCCTATATTGTAACGGAATTTATCAGCGGCGGCTCGCTTTTAGAGCGCTACAAAAAAGCGCCCTTGCCGGTGGACGAGGTCATTGACATGGCCGCGCGGATGGCGGGCGCATTGCATGAACTTCACCGCCAGCAAGTGGTTCATCTGGATTTGAAGCCCGCAAATTTTCTGTGCCGCCCGACGGGCGAGATGGTTTTGGTTGATTACGGCCTGTCGCGCCATGGCCAATTGCCCGATTTGTTGGCCGAGGAATTTACCATTCCGATGGGCACTTTCCCCTATATCGCGCCCGAACAATTCCTGCGCGAGCGGGGCGATTTGCGGTCTGACCTTTTTGCACTTGGGGCAATGATCTACGAGGCGGTGACGGGCAAAATGCCCTTTGGCGAACCTGAAAAGCTACCCGCAGTGCGCCGCCGCCTGTGGGAAGACCCGATTCCGCCCCGCGCGCTGCGCCCAGAAATTCCTGAATGGTTGCAAGAGGTTATCTTGCACGCGCTGGAAGTTGACCCTGCCGCGCGCTATCAAACGGCGGCGCAGATCCGCTATGATCTAACCCATCCTGCGCAAATCCGTCTGACCGCGCGGGCCCATAAATTGGCGCAAGATGGGTTTTGGGTGCGGCGCAGGCGCAAGGCAGATATGGGGCGGATCAAGTCTTTTCCGCCGCCGCCATCCATTGCCCGCCAAATCGAACGCGCGCCCGTGCTGCTGGTGGCGGTTGATCTTGCCCCTGAAATGGAGGTTTTGGGAGATAAGTTGCGCCTGACCATCCAGCGGATGCTGAACAACCGCCCCGATGCGCGGGTGGCCTGCGTGAATGTGATTAAAACCGCGCGTCTGGGTATTGATGCCACGACCGATGCACATGGCACAAACCTGCATGTGGCGCGGCTTGTCGGGCTGCGCACATGGGCCGAGGGGATTGAACTGCCAATTGATCGGCTGACCTATACGGTTCTGGAAGGCAACGATCCCGCGGCCGCGATCATAGATCATGCCGAGGCGATGCGCGCCGATCACATCATCATGGGGGCGCGGGCCTCTGGCACTGGTCGCAGGTTCCTAGGCTCGGTTTCGGCCAAAGTGGTGGCCGAAGCGGGCTGTTCGGTGACGGTGGTGCGCAGGCGCGAATCGGTGGAAGAAGACGCGTCTTCGCCCAAGCCCGAGCCTGCGAAAAAGGCGCGCAGGAAACCCGCGCGCCCCTGAATTATTCCTGATACCACCAAACTTCGGGTTGAAAGCCCAGCCAATCGCCATAAAGCGGCAGCTTTTCGGGATAATGCAGCGCTTTGACATGGGCGATGCGCGATTTGTCCGAATACCACAGCGGAATCACATAGCGCCCTGCGGTCAGGATACGGTCCAGCGCTTGCGTTGCTACGACAAATTCCTCGCGCGTTTTGGCCTGCACCATCGTTTTAATCATCGCTTCTGCGGCAGGCACATTCATGCCCATCCAGTTGCGCGTGCCGGGTTCGGTGACACCGCCTGCACCCCAATACAGGGTTTGCTCGTTGCCGGGGGACAGCGACAGGCTGCGCACGTAATGGGTCATGTCAAAATCATAGGCGGTGGTGCGTTCTTTGTACTGCGCCGAATCTACGGTTGTCAGTTTCACCTCGATGCCCAAACGTTTCAGCGCCTCGATATAGATATTGGCGGCGGCGATCATATCGTCTTGGCCATTGGTCAGCAGAATTTCAAAAGTGAATGGCGCGCCGCCCTTGTCTTTCAAAACGCCGTCTTGCACTGTCCACCCCGCCTCTTCCAGCAATTTGGTCGCTTCGCGCAGACCCTCGCGGTTGGCTTCGCTGCCATCGGTCTTGGGCAAAGTATAGCCGCGCACCGTGCCTGAAATCAGATCGTCGATGTAGGGTTCCAGCAGCGCCGCGACAGGCTGCGGGGCAGGGGCCGCCATATCAGACCCCAATTCCGAGTTTGAGAAATACGACCGAATACGCGGATAGGCCCCGCCATTCAGTGTTTGGTTGACCAGTTCAAAGTTGAACGCTTGGATCATCGCCTCGCGCACGCGCCAATCTGCAAACATCGGGCGGCGGGTGTTCATCACAAACCCTTCAATCCCCGAAGGGCGGCTGTGCGGAATTTCGGATTTCACCACAGCGCCCGATTGCACGGCGGGAAAATCATAATTGCTGGCCCATTTGGCGGGGTTGGTTTCGCGGTAGGTGGAAATTTCGCCCGCCTTAAACGCCTCGAACACCACGCCGCCATCGCCGAAATATTCATAGCGCACTTCGTCAAAATTGTGTTGCCCACGATAGAAGGGCAGGTCTTTGGCCCACCAGTTGGGGTTTTTCTTGAACGAGATGAACTTGCCCGGCTCAAACTTGTCCACCACATAGGGGCCCGACCCGATGGGCGCCTCTAGGGTGCTGGCGGTGAAATCCTTTCCCTCCCACTGCGCCTTTTTCAAAATCGGGCGCAGGCCCAGAAGCAGCGGCATTTCGCGGTCTGCCTCGGTAAAGGTGAATTTCACGCCGCGATCGCCGACCTTTTCCGATTTGGCGATTTTCTTCCAAGCCGTCGCATAGCGCGGGCTGCCTTCGGTGCCCAGTTTTTCGAACGACCATAAAACATCGTCCACAGTCACAGGGCTGCCGTCAGAAAATTTCGCCCCTTCGCGCAGGGTAAAGGTGACATAGCTGCGCGCCTCGTCGGTTTCGATCCCTTCGGCAAGGGTGCCATACAGGGAAAACGGCTCGTCATAATTGCGGCCCATCAGGGTTTCGACGGTCAGCAGCGACACGCCCGCGGGGGCCGCGCCTTTGACGATAAAGGGGTTGAGCGAATCAAACCCACCCGATTCGCCAAACACAATAGTGCCCCCCTTGGGCGCATCAGGGTTGACTTGGGGCAGGGACACAAAATCTGGCGGTAGCGCAGGCGCGCCATACATGGCGATTCCATGTGCCACAGCGCCTGATTCTTGCGCGCTGGCTGAAAAGGGCAATGCTGCCAGTGCCAAAATAGCGCCAAATTGGCGGTATGTTCGCGCCAAACCGTATCGAGTCATTCCAAAATCCCCGTATTTTATTGAACTTTTCGGCAGACTAGGCGGCTTTGGCGGGAAATTCAAACTTTTAACTTGGCCATCCCATAGGATGGGAGTATAAAGGCGTCACTGCTCGATAGGTTTCTTGCCTGTATGAAACCTGCCTCAATGACTTGCGCCCGCTTTGCCTTTGGCAAGCGGGCGTTTTTTTTGTTGCTTTCGCAACAGCAGCGCCTTTGCAGCTGCAGCATTTGCGCGCTATGCTGCAGGCAACAGAGGGGGCGGAAATGCTAAAGGGCAAAACTGCGATCATCACGGGCAGCACTTCTGGCATTGGGCTGGGCGTGGCCGAGGAACTTGCGCGGGCGGGCGCAGATGTGGTGTTGAACAGCTTTACCGACCGCCCCGAAGATCACGCTTTGGCCGCAGACATTGCCGCGCGTTTTGGCGTGAAGGCCCGTTACATCGCTGCCGATATGTCCAAAGGGGCCGATTGCCGCGCACTGATCGAACAGGCGGGGGCCTGCGATATTTTGGTCAATAACGCGGGTATCCAATTTGTCGCCCCAATTGACGAGTTTCCCACTGAAAAATGGGATCAGATCATTGCGATCAACCTGTCATCGGCGTTTCATACCACCGCCGCAGCCCTGCCCCTGATGCGCCGCGCAAGCTGGGGGCGGGTGATCAACATCGCCTCGGCGCATGGGCTGACGGCCTCGCCCTACAAATCGGCCTATATCGCGGCCAAACATGGGGTGGTCGGCTTGTCGAAAACGACCGCGCTGGAAACCGCAGGGCAAAACATCACCTGCAATGCGATTTGCCCAGGGTATGTGCTTACCCCGCTGGTCGAGGCGCAAATCCCCGAACAAATGGCCGTGCATGGCATGGGGCGCGATCAGGTGATCCGCGAGGTGATGCTGGCGCGCCAACCCAGCCGCGAATTTGCCACCACAGGCCAAATCGGCGGCACGGCGGTGTTTTTGTGCAGCGATGCGGCGGCGCAAATCACTGGCACAACGATTTCGGTCGATGGCGGCTGGACGGCGCTTTAAGGCCGATCGGCGGGGTAGACCAGCCCCGCCGACACCACCAGCTTAATCGCCTCATCCGCCTTCATATCCAGCCTAATCACATCGCGCGCAGGCACGAAAATCAGCATCCCCGACGTCATCGGGGTGAGGGCGACAAACACCGCCACCATCTCATCCGCGCTGGGAAGTTTTGCCGCAATCTCGCCCTTGGGCGGGCCTGCAATCAAGCCCACAGCCCAAGCACCCTGATGCGGAAAACGCACAAGACAGGTGTGTTCAAAGCTTTTCTCGGCCTTGGTGAAAAATGTCTCGGTGATCTGTTTGACCCCCGAATAAACCGAGCGGACAACAGGCATCCGGTCGACCAAGCTTTCGGCGCGGCGAATGACGCTGCGGCCGATCAGTCCGCGCGCGATCCAGCCCACGGCGGCGGTTACCACCAAAAACACCAGCACGCCAAGCCCGCGCACAGGGAAATTCGCCTGCGGGCCAATAAAGCGGTGCATCAGTGCTTCGGGTTGATAGGCCGTGGGGATCAGGGGCAAAATCCAGCCGTCGATCCATCCGATGACGGCCCAAACGACGTAAATCGTCAGGCCAACGGGCAAAACAACCACCAGCCCCGTGAAAAACGCGCCCCGAATGGCAGCAAAGAACGAACGTCTTGGGTTCTGGTCAGTCATGGAATTCGGCGGCCTTTTCTTGCAGGGCTTTGGCTATCTGCGCCGCAAGGCGCGCATTGTTCAAGACCAAAGCGATGTTCGACTGCAAGGATCGCCCCCCCGTCAGCGCAAAAATGCGGTCCAGCAAAAATGGCGTCACTTCCTTAGCGGCAATGCCTGCTTGAACGGCGTCTTGCAACGCGGTCTCGATGATGGGGCCGATATCGGCATAGCTGATTTCATCGGCGGCAGGGATCGGGTTGGCGACAAGCTGGCCACCCTTCATTCCCAGTTTGGCGCGCATCAGGTGGCTGGCCGCGATCTCGCCCGCGCTGTCCATTCGCAAGGGGCTGCGCAGACCAATGCTGCGCGACCAAAAGGCGGGAAAATCATCTGCGCCAAAGGTGATGACGGGCACGCCATGGGTTTCCAAAACTTCTAGCGTTTTGGGAATGTCCAAAATGGCCTTGGCCCCTGCACAGACAACAGTGACAGGGGTTTGTGCCAATTCCAAAAGGTCGGCAGAAATGTCAAACGTCGTCTCTGCGCCGCGATGCACCCCGCCTATCCCGCCCGTGGCAAAGGTGGCAATCCCCGCCAAATGCGCGCAAATCATCGTGGCGGCCACCGTTGTGGCCCCGGTTTTGCCCAGTGCCACACAGGCAGGCAAATCGGCGCGCGACAGTTTCATCACGCCCTGCGCTTGGCCAAAGCTGGCAAGCTGTGCATCGCTCAGGCCGATCAGAATTTCGCCGCCCATGACAGCGATGGTTGCTGGCACCGCGCCGCCTTGGCGCACCGCATCCTCGACCGCGCGGGCGGCTTCGATGTTTTGCGGATAGGGCATCCCATGGCTGATGATCGTCGATTCCAGCGCCACAATCGGCAGGCCTTGGGCGCGGGCATCGGCCACTTCGGGGGAAAATCGTAACGGCAATGTCATAGGTCTTGTCCTGATACATAAGAGGCTGCGGCAGCAAGCGCGGCTTGCAGGGCAATTTCGCCCGACTGTCCGCGCCGTTCGGCCGAGATATGGGCGGCCATAAAGGTATCTCCCGCCCCTGTGATGCGGCGGGGGGTGATGCTGGGTGGCAGCGCGGTCAGCGGTTCAATGCCAATCCCCGCCACCGCGCAAGGATTGCCGCCATCCGTCACCAAAACGCGGTGCGCGCCGCGCGCTACCAAATCTTGCGCGGCGGCAAGCGCGCTGGAATGGCGCGCCTCGGCCAAAATATTTGCTTCGATCAGATTGACATAAAGCGTGGCGTGGCGGTGGGGCAGCAATGGCGCAATCCGTTCTGCCTTGCCTGGGCTTGCAGGTGCCAGCCGCAAATCGGCCTGTGCAAAGGCAGGTGATGCTGCGATATCGGCCAACAATTGCGTGGTCAAATTGCCATCCAGCGCGATCATGCCCGTATAAGGCGCGGCGGCGCTGCCCAAGCGCGTATCGATTAGGGGCGTCAAAATCGCCGCACCCGCGCGTTCCAACGAATGGGCATCGGCAATGGCGGCAATCAGGCCATTGGCCCCTTCGATCGCCATGTAAACATCGGTGGGATCAGCGCTGCGATGGGCAAAAGACATATCCAGCCCCAGCGCCGCGCAGGCGCGCATCAGATCCTCTCCCGCTGCATCTTGCCCAATCGCGCACAATGCCGCAGGCCGCAGCCCCATCCGCGCCAGCGTCATCGCAATGTTCAGCGCAACGCCGCCCGGCAGGCGCGTGATATGGCCCGGCACATCTTGGCCCACCTGCATAGGGGCAGGGGTGCGGCCAATGATGTCCCACAAAACCGCGCCAATGCAAAGGATATCGGGTGTCATTCCCCCGTTTTGCCAGCCCGAACGGCCAAGTGCAAGCCATAGACTGGCGTTGTTACAGCGCGTTAGGGTTTGGCGGCGAACAGGTCAAACTGAGGTTTATAGATGGGGCTGCGCATCCCAAACGCGCCCATGATGCTGTGAAAGGGAATATCCTGCGCGGCAACAGATCGGTTGACAAAATCAGCCGCTGTGACCCGATGCGCAGTTTGAAATGCGGGCGACATCCACAGCAAAACAGGGATTTCGCGCTGCTCTTTCGGGGCAATTGCATTGGGCGCGCCGTGCAAATAAAACCCGTTTTCCCCTAAGGATTGTCCGTGGTCTGACAAATACAGCACCATCGAGCGGGTGTTTGGCAAACCGTTCAACTGATCGATCACCCTGCCCAGCAGACTGTCGGTGAACAGAAGCGAATTGTCATAGGCGTTTATCAACTCCTCGGCGGTGCAATCGGCCAACTGAACCGATTTGCACACGGGGGTAAACCGTTCAAATGGGGCTGGGTATTTCTTGAAATAGGCAGGGCCATGGCTGCCCGTGACATGCACGATCACAAAAACGCGGTCGGATTTGGCCGCCGCAATTCGCGCGCCAAGCTTATAGATCAGGGCCGCGTCTGATTGCGGGTCGGGGCATGCCTCGGTGCAGTCTGCCACCACCTCATTGGCCCATTGTTTTTCAAAGACCTGCATAGGCGGCGTGCCCGTGTTGTTCAGCCGCACGATGGTTTCCACCCCCATCCGCTGCAAGTAACTGGGAAGGGGTTCAAAGTTGGACACAGGGGGCGCGACAGACCCCTCGTAGGACAAGATACAAGAGACCGCCGCTATGGTGTTGGTCGCGCAAGATATGCCGTCTTGCAGCGCGATCATCCCATGCGCACGCGCCTGTGGATAGGTTTGCCGCGCGTAATCATACATGCTGGAATTGGCCCGGCGCGAGGATTCGCCGATCATCAACACCACGACATCCTTTTGCCCCGCAGGCACGGGGGCCAAAAACGTGGCATCCGGCAACAGCGTGATCTCGCGGTCATCAAAGGCGCGCTGCTGGGCGTGGCGAATGGTGTTGATCACATAAGACCAAGGCAAAATCTTGGCCCCGAGTTGCGTGGCATTTTGATCAAACCACAAGAGAGTGAATGACACAGTCCAAGCATAGGCCAGAAACGCCGCAATGCCCGAAACCCAGATAGCCACCCGCTTTGGCCAGCGCGGCGCTGCGATTTTGAACCGTGTCACCGCCCATACCGCAAAAACCAGCAGGGCCACGTGACCCCAAACCAAAATCGGGGTGGTAAAGCCGCCCGCCTCGCGCGGGTCGGTGTTCAGGATATTGGCAATCATGGAATCGTCTAGCAAGACGTTAAAGGTGGTGATGAAATACAGCGCGACGGAATTGGCGACAAACAGCACCACCGCCACAGCTTGCATCAACCGCACCGATATCAAAGCGATCCCATATAGCAAAAAGAAGAATAAAAATAGTTGCAAGATTTCGAAACTGGCCAGCGTCACCCAACCTGCAGCGTTGCCCAGATCGGTCACAGACATCGCATGGCGCAGGGCAGGGGCCTGAAATAAAACCATGTTGACAAGCCCATAGCCAAGAACAAAGCGCGCCAGTCCAATACGCCATTGACTGCGCATTAAGAATTTGATCACTGCAGTTTCTGGCAAGGCCGCCCCCTTTTTGCGCGCAAGATGGCGCAGTGACCCCGCAAATACAAGGGAAACAGGGCCGAAATCATCGATTCAGCGCTTGCGCATCACCGCGCACTCGCCTATACGCGCGGCACTTCACAAGCGGGGCTTGGGAGGTGTGGGGAGACATCCCACAGCTTCCGCCGGTTGGGCAAATGCCTAAGCGCCCCGCTGAGGATTGAAACCGGAAAGGAAAACGACATGGCTCTTCCAGAGTTTACCATGCGCCAATTGCTTGAAGCAGGCGTTCACTACGGCCACCAAACGGCGCGCTGGAACCCCAAAATGGGGCCCTATATTTATGGCGACCGCAACGGCATCCATATTCTCGATTTGACGCAAACCGTGCCAATGCTGGACCAAGCATTGAAAGTGGTGCGTGACACTGTCGCCAAGGGCGGCCGCATCCTGTTTGTGGGCACCAAGCGCCAAGCGCAAAAGCCCATCGCCGAAGCAGCCGAGCGTTGCGCGCAGTTCTACATGAATCACCGCTGGCTGGGCGGCACGCTGACCAACTGGAAAACAGTGTCGGCATCGATCCAACGCCTGAAAATGATTGACGAGGTGCTTGGGGCAGGGGGCGAAGGCCTGACCAAGAAAGAACGTCTTGGCATGGAACGCGATCAGGCGAAATTGCAGGCCTCCTTGGGCGGCATCCGCGAAATGGGCGGCACCCCTGATCTGATTTTCATCATTGACGTGGGCAAAGAAGATCTGGCGATCCTGGAAGCGCAAAAGCTGGGCATCCCAGTCATCGGCGTGGTGGACACCAACAACTCGCCCAAAGGCGTGGATTATGTGATCCCTGGCAATGACGACGCAGCCCGCGCGATTGGCCTTTACTGCGAGCTGATCGCCAAGGCGGCGCTGGATGGCATGTCGGCGCAAATGGGCGCGGCTGGCGTTGATTTGGGCGCGCTGGAAACAGCGCCCATCGAGGAAGCTATCGCTGCACCTGCCGAGGCGTAAGCCTGGCCCAAGCCAAAATTTACGGCGGGGGTCTATCCCCGCCGCACCTATTTCACAGGAGCTGAAGATGACAGTCACCGCACAAATGGTGAAAGAACTGCGCGAATCGACGGGCGCAGGCATGATGGATGCCAAGAAAGCCTTGGTTGAAAACAACGGCGATATGGAAGCAGCGGTTGATTGGCTGCGCACCAAGGGTCTGGCCAAAGCCGCCAAAAAGGCCGACCGTCTGGCCGCCGAAGGTCTGGTTGGCGTCGCCGTTGCTGGCACGCGCGGCGTTGCAGTCGAAATCAACTCGGAAACCGACTTTGTTGGCAAAAACGCCAGCTTTCAAGATTTGGTCGCCCATGTCACCAAAACCGCCATTCGCTGCGACAATGTCGATGCGCTGCGCGAGGCTGATCTGAACGGCCAGCCCGTTCATGTTGTCATTGCCGAAGCCGTGGCGACCATCGGCGAAAACCTGTCCCTGCGCCGTATGGCGGTGCTGGACGGCGAACATGTGGCGCATTACGTCCACAACGCTGCTGCCGACGGCATGGGCAAAATCGGCGTATTGGTGGCGATCAAGGGTTCGAACGCGGCCTTTGCCAAGCAAGTTGCAATGCATGTCGCCGCGACCAACCCGCTTGCCTTGAACGAAGCTGCGCTGGACCCTGTGGTTGTAGAGCGCGAACTGGCCGTGCAAACCAGCAAAGCGCTGGAAGAAAACGCAGCGAGTGCAAAGCCCAAGCCAGAGGCTGTTATCCAAAACAACATCATCCCAGGCCGTATGAAGAAATTCTTGGCCGAGAATACGCTGATGGGCCAAGCTTTCGTGATCAACCCCGATCTGACGGTCGAGCAAGCCGCGAAAGAGGCTGGCGTTGAAATCACGGGATTCGTGCGCATGGCTTGCGGTGAAGGCATCGAGAAGAAAGAAGAAGACTTCGCTGCCGAAGTGGCTAAGATGGTTCAGGGCTAAGATTAGCCTTTACGGAATGGGAAAAGGCGCAGGGGAAACCTTGCGCCTTTTTCATTTGGTGTCAGAGGATTACGGGGCGTGGTTGATGTAATGGGTGGGGTTTGGGATTTGGGTTTATGTTACATAATAATGATTATCGGATAAATGGATGCGACAAATAATACCTACCCGTCTTTGACCAAGGCACTATCCGCAGGTCACGTTATGCCATCTCCGCACTCACGCCGGTGGCCAAAGCCAACGGCCAGCACACGCCACGCCCGCCATTCGACTCTTGGCGGGTGCGCGTCGCGCAAGCCCGTGGCGCGCTGGCCTCTGGTTGGATTGCTGTGAGATTCCCAGCCAAACCCTGATCCGTGCGGGCGGGAAAACGCAGTGCGTTTTCTGTTCCGCCCAAAGCAAAGAGATCAGAGGATTACTCTTTGCAAGTGTCTACCTGTTGGGCGCAGAAATTTTTGGAAAACGGGAGTTCTCAAATACATCTGAGCCTTCTTCACTGAGTCCAAATCTGAACAAGCACGCCTCGCTAAATCAAAAGCATTCCACATCGGATTGCCTAGAGCGATACCGCACTGTAAGAAAACCGCGCCCAAGTTTGCTTCAAATTCTTCTAGTGTGGGTGGAACGTTCAACATGTTCGTGTCTTTTGAGAAAAGCACAAAATTCTTGATAACTGCGCGGTCACGGTGGTGGTTCAAACCTAAGTGGGCCGCTTCATGCGCCAAAATAAAGTTCGGAAATCCCACCCCGCTCTCGGCATGATCCCACAACTCTTGTGACACTAATAACGTGGCCTTTTCCAAACGCTGAATGACCTTGGCGTTCCTTACATAATCTTCGCCAAGGCCTGATTCAAAGCGCTTTATCCTCCAGTTTCCAGACTCATCCTGCATGTCTTCCCAAAATGTCGTCATTTTGAAAAAGGCGTTGTGATCGCAGTAATTGCGCCGAATATCGACCATCGTCTCAAAAACTTCGACGGCGCGCTTTGGATGGATATCTGGTTTTCTCATACGATTAACTCCTCAAGAACACCCACTCGTGCCACCACAGGTATTGCACTTCATGCAGGTTCCGTTGCGCACCAGCGTGTAGTTGCCGCATTCGCCGCAGGGGTCGCCCTCGTATCCTTGCATCTTGGCCTTGGTGCGGTTGTCCATGCTGACCACGCCCGATGACATCGCTGTGCTGGCTGCCGCGCCCGACAAAACCGCCGTCATGCCCGACGCGCCCCCTGCCCCAACGGACCGCGCGGTTTCTGGGATCAGCATGTTCAGCGACGCCACAGGGTCTGTGCCCATCGCCGACATGCCGCCTTGCAGCACGACCAATTCCGATGGCAACCGTTTGCGCAGATACCCCGTCGATGAGATTTGCTTTAGCACCTCAAGGCTGCGATTGGCGGCCTGATCGCTGATCTCGGAAATGTTGCGCTTGCCCTCTTCCTCGCCGCGCCCCAGATCATCAAAGCTGGCCCCCGTCGGTTTGACATGCGCCAGATCGGTGCGGTCCAGATAGGAAATCGCGAGTTCCCGGAAAATGTAATCCAAGATCGAGGTGGCATTCTTTATGCTGTCATTGCCCTGCACCATGCCCGCAGGTTCGAAACGGGTGAAGGTGAAGGCCTCGACAAATTCCTCTAGCGGCACGCCATATTGCAGGCCTACCGACACCGCGATGGCGAAGTTGTTCATCATCGCACGGAACCCCGCGCCTTCCTTGTGCATGTCGATGAAAATCTCGCCCAGACGGCCATCGCCATATTCACCCGTGCGCAAATACACTTTGTGCCCGCCGACCACGGCCTTTTGGGTATACCCTTTGCGACGTTCGGGCAGTTTGTCGCGGTTGGTGCGGATCACATCGCGGTAGACGATTTTCTCGACGATCTTTTCCGCCAAAACGGCAGCCTTTTCTTGGGCCGAGCCTGTGGCCAGAACCTCTTCGGCCTCGTCATCATCTTCAACCAGCGCGCTGGCCAAAGGTTGCGACAGTTTCGATCCATCCCGATACAGCGCATTCGCCTTAATCCCCAGCGACCAAGACAATTCATAGGCCGCCAAGGTCTCCTCGATTGTGGCCGAATTTGGCATGTTGATTGTTTTGGAAATCGCGCCCGAGATAAACGACTGCGCCGCCGCCATCATGTAAATATGTGCGTTTACAGACAGATAGCGCGTGCCCTTCTTGCCGCAAGTGTTGGCGCAATCGAAGACGTTGTAATGCGCAGGTTTCAGATGCGGCGCGCCTTCCAGCGTCATCGTGCCGCAAACATGGTCATTTGCCGCATCAATCTGCGCGCGGGTAAAGCCCAAATGGCGCAGCAAATCAAAGGTCGGGTCGTTCAGCTTATCCTCGGGAATGCCCAAGGTGCCTTTGCAGAAATCCGCCCCCAGCGTCCATTGGTTGAACACAAAGCGAATGTCAAAGGCCGAAGGCAGCGCGGCCTCGATCTTTTCCAATTCGCGCGCACCAAAGCCATGGCCAATCAGCGCGGTGGTGTTGATCGCGGGGCAATTGCCGATGCTGCCATGGCCAACCGCATAGGCCACAATCTCGGCCGCCTGCGCCGTGCTATAGCCCAGCGTTTCCAACGCAGCAGGCACGGATTGGTTGATGATTTTGAAATAGCCGCCCCCCGCCAGCTTTTTGAATTTGACCAGCGCAAAGTCAGGTTCGATCCCCGTGGTGTCACAATCCATCACAAGGCCGATGGTGCCCGTGGGCGCGATCACCGTGGTTTGCGCATTGCGGAAGCCATGCGCCTGCCCCAAAGTCAGCGCCTCGTCCCAGGCCGAGCGGGCCAATTCGACAAGCGCCTGATCAGGGCAATTTGCAGCGTCCAAAGCCACGGGTTTGACATTCACCGCCTCATATTCGCTGGCGCCATGCGCCGCAGCGCGGTGGTTGCGGATCACGCGCAGCATATGGTTTGCGTTGCGGGCATAGCCCGAAAACGCCCCCAGCTCGCGCGCCATTTCGGCCGATGTCGCATAGGACACGCCCGTCATCAGCGCGGTCAGCGCACCGCACAGCGCGCGCCCTGCGTCGCTGTCATAGCCAAGGCCCATGTTCATCAGCAAACCGCCGATATTGGCATAGCCCAGCCCCAAGGTGCGGAAATCGTAGGACAGCTGTGCAATTTCCTTTGACGGGAACTGCGCCATCATCACCGACACTTCCAATGTCACCGTCCACAGGCGGGTCGCGTGCATATAGCCCACATTGTCAAACGTGCCGTCTTTGTAGAATGTCAGCAGGTTCATCGAGGCCAGATTGCAGGCCGTATCATCAAGGAACATATATTCCGAACAGGGGTTCGACCCGCGGATTGCGCCATCTTCGGGGCAAGTGTGCCACGCATTGACAGTGTCGTGGAACTGGATACCAGGGTCGGCGCAGGCCCAAGCGGCATGGCCCACTTGATCCCACAAATCGCGTGCCTTGACGGTTTTGGCCACTTTGCCATCGGTGCGGCGCAGCAGCGCCCAGTCGGCATCATCTTTAACAGCCGTCAGAAACGCATCTGTCACCCGAACCGAGTTGTTCGAATTTTGGCCCGAGACTGTCACATAGGCTTCGCTGTCCCAATCCACGTCATAGGTTGGAAATTCGATGCTGGTGAACCCCTGCCGCGCATATTGCAAAATGCGGTTGGTGTAGGTGTCGGGGATCATCGCCTTTTTAGCGGCTTTGATCGCGGTTTTCAGGGCAGGGTTTTTCGCGGGGTCAACGGCGGCTTCGCTGCTGCCGTCCCACTGGCGAATGGCGGCAAAAATATCGTTCAGTCGCAGCTCATGCGCCTTAGATCCGGCCACGAGGCTCGCCACCTTTTGCTCTTCGATGACTTTCCAGTTGATGAATTCTTCCACATCGGGGTGATCCATATCGCAGATCACCATTTTCGCCGCGCGGCGCGTGGTGCCGCCCGATTTGATCGCGCCCGCCGCGCGGTCGCCAATTTTCAAGAACCCCATCAGGCCCGACGACTTTCCGCCGCCCGAGAGTTTTTCCCCTTCGCCGCGCAAGGATGAAAAGTTTGTGCCTGTGCCTGAGCCGTATTTGAACAGACGCGCCTCGCGCACCCACAAATCCATGATGCCGCCATCGCCGACAAGATCATCCTTGACCGATTGGATAAAGCAGGCATGCGGCTGCGGGTGTTCGTAGGCCGACGAAGATTTGGTCAGCTGGCCTGTGGCGTGGTCAACATAGAAATGCCCTTGGCTTGGCCCGTCGATGCCATAGGCCCAATGCAGGCCCGTGTTGAACCATTGCGGCGAGTTTGGCGCAGCCATTTGCCGCGCAAGCATGAACCGCATTTCGTCATAATAGGCGCGCGCATCGACTTCGGTGGTGAAATAGCCGCCCTTCCAGCCCCAATAGGCCCAAGCGCCTGCCAAACGATCAAACACCTGTTTCGCGCTGGTCTCGCCGCCAAATCGCTGATCTGCGGGCAGCGCATCCAGCGCAGCCGTATCTGGAACCGCACGCCACAGAAATTCGGGCACGCCTTTTTCTTTGACCTTCTTCAGCGCAGCGGGAACCCCTGCCCTGCGGAAATATTTCTGCGCCAGAACGTCGCCCGCAACCTGGCTCCACCCTTCGGGCACTTCGACAGCGTCGTTGCGAAACACAACCGACCCATCGGGGTTGCGAATCTCGGACACGATTGTCGTGAAGGCCATTGCACCATAGGCGCCGTTGGCTTCGGTGGTGAAGTTGCGTTCTATTTTCATCGCCCCGTCCTTTGTATGTGGCCAATTCGGCCCTGTTTCGCAGGCGGTGTCCCGCCGGTGTTTCGCAGGCGGTGTCCCGCCATTTCTGCCGCCATATCGCATGTTTGGGGGACAAATATTTCCGCGCCCTGCCCCAATTGGCGGTGCGCTTTGCCGATCTGCCTGCCCCACATGCCCCAGATTTAGTGTCTGTTGGCGATTGAGTGTCAACATGGGGTAAATCGCGGGGGGCTTCAAACGATTTATTTACGATTCACACTACATTTTGTGCTTGACGCGGAACGGCCACTCTACCTGTGGCGGTCACTCTGCCAAGAGTTGATTCTTGCGCCGCCATCATGGCCGATTTCCCCAGCGGCAATTCGTGCAATGAAATGGCCCATATAGCACAGAGGATTGAGAAACTGCATGAAGCGGGCGCTCTGCGCCCTGCGATCCATGGGTGCGGAATTTGATCGAATCATGCCCGCTTTGGCCCTGCGGCACTGGCCCAGTTGTGACATTTGGGCTATGCAAAAAATCTGGCCGCCGCATCATGTGGCGCGGCGGCAACAAGGATCGCGCGCGATGAGTGACAATATGAAGGGCGCCTTGCTGATGACGGCGGCAATGGCGCTGTTCGCCATTGAGGATATGTTTATCAAATTGGCCGCCGCAGGCCTGCCCTCGGGCCAGATTGTCTTTGTTCTTGGCGCCTGCGGTGCGCCTTTGTTTTTCCTTTTGGCGTGGCACAGGGGCGAGGCGATTTTCACCAAAGACGCGCTGCATCCTGCTGTTTTAGCACGCAATTTGGGCGAGATGGTCGGAACATTGGGCTTTATCATCGCCCTTGCCGCCCTGCCCCTTGCCTTGGTTTTGTCGGTGATGCAGGCGATGCCCTTGGTCGTGACGATGGGCGCTGCGCTGTTTTTGGGCGAATCGGTGGGCTGGCGGCGTTGGGGGGCGATCTTGATCGGCTTTGGCGGCGTGCTTTTGGTCATCCGCCCCGGGCTGCAGGGGTTCGACCCAACGGCGCTGTGGCTAATTTTGGGCGTCATCGGCATGGGCGGGCGCGATTTGATTTCGCGGAAAATCCCAGCCCGCCTTGGCAACGCGCAAGTCTCGGCCTGGGGGTTGATGGCGGTCACCCTATTGGGCGCGCTGATGATGCTGCACGGCGGGGTCGCGGCAATTGCGCCGCAAGATGCGCTGTGGCTCTTGGGCGGCGTGATTTTTGGCACGGCTGGATACCTTGCCATTACAACCGCCGCGCGCACGGGCGAGGTCAGCATCGTCGCGCCTTTTCGCTATGTGCGGCTGGTGTTTGCCATGATCATTGGCGTCTTAGTGTTTGCCGAATATCCAGATGTGTATACTCTTATCGGGGCTGCAATCATCGTCACCTCGGGTCTTTACGCCTTTATGCGCCAGCGCCTTAAGGCCCGCGCCGCCACTGCGCAGTAACCCCTTTGCAACGCGCCCCCCTTGCGTTATCAGGCGCGCGAGAGCACCCCCTTCATCGAGGCCAAACATGAGCACGATCATTGATATCCACGCCCGCGAGATTTTGGACAGCCGTGGCAACCCCACTGTCGAGGTAGATGTGCTGCTGGAAAGCGGTGCCTTTGGCCGCGCGGCGGTGCCTTCGGGGGCGTCCACTGGCGCGCATGAGGCGAACGAGCGCCGCGATGGCGATGCCAAACGCTATAAGGGCAAGGGCGTTTTGGAGGCGGTCGCTGCCGTGAATGGCGAGCTGGCCGAGGCGATTGTCGGCTTTGACGCGACCGAACAGGTTGGCATTGACCGCACCATGATCGAACTCGACGGCACGCCGAACAAAGCGCGCCTTGGCGCGAACGCGATTTTGGGTGTCTCGCTGGCAGTGGCAAAGGCGGCCGCCGAATACACAGGCCAGCCGCTTTATCGCTACATCGGTGGCACCTCGGCCCACGTTCTGCCCGTGCCGATGATGAACATCATCAACGGGGGCGAGCATGCCGATAACCCCATCGATATTCAAGAATTCATGATCATGCCCGTGGGCGCGGACAATATCCGCGAGGCGATCCGCATGGGATCCGAGGTGTTCCACACCCTGAAGAAAGAACTGCAAGCCGCTGGTCATAACACGGGCATTGGGGATGAGGGCGGCTTTGCGCCAAACCTGAACTCTGCCCGCGATGCGTTGGATTTCATTCTCAAATCCATCGAAAAGGCGGGCTATAAGCCAGGGCAAGACATCTATCTGGCACTGGATTGCGCCGCCACCGAATATTTCAAAGGTGGCAAGTATGAGATGAAGGGCGAAGGCAAATCCCTGTCTATCGAAGAAAACGTGGCCTTCTTGGCAGGTTTGACCAAGGATTACCCGATCATTTCCATCGAAGACGGCTGCTCGGAAGATGATTGGGCAGGCTGGAAACTGCTGACCGAAACCTTGGGCAATAAGGTGCAATTGGTGGGTGATGATCTGTTCGTCACCAACCCGCGCCGTTTGGCGGAAGGTATCGAAAAAGGCTGCGCCAATTCGATGCTGGTCAAGGTCAACCAAATCGGCACGCTGACCGAAACCTTGCAGGCTGTCGATATGGCCCACCGCGCGCGCTATACCAACGTCATGTCGCACCGCTCGGGCGAGACGGAAGATGCGACCATTGCCGATCTGGCAGTGGCCACGAATTGCGGGCAGATCAAGACAGGCTCGCTGTCACGCTCGGATCGTTTGGCCAAATATAACCAGTTGATCCGCATCGAAGAAATGCTGGGCGAGACGGCGGTTTATGCAGGCCGCTCTATCCTGCGCAAATGAGCGCGGCGCGCGCCCTGATCGAGCGGCTTTCCCTTGCCCCCCATCCCGAAGGCGGGTGGTATAGGCAAACTTGGGTGGGCCCAAAGGTTCAGGGCCGCGCCACTGGCACAGCGATTTTGTTTCTGCTGGCGGCGGGCGAGCGCAGCCATTGGCACCGCGTTGACGCTGATGAGATTTGGCTGTTCCACGCAGGCGCGCCGCTGATCCTGTCGATGGGCGAAGATATCGCCCAAGACATCATCCTTGGCCCCGATGTTTTGGGCGGTCATGCACCGCAGGCCATCGTGCCTGCGCATCATTGGCAGGCCGCCCGCAGCACGGGGGCCTATTCGCTGGTGTCTTGCACGGTAAGCCCTGGTTTTGATTTTGCAGGCTTCACCCTTGCCCCGCCCGAATTTGACCTGCCGCGCTTGGGCTGATCAAACCCGCGCAACTGGACTGTTTTTACGCAGCTTTCGGGTCGCACTTGGCGGCATAACCCGTTAAAGAGGCGGCATGAACACCCCTACTCCCGCCCCCGAAAACAAAGATACGATGGCAGGCTTTGGCTATGCCTTGGCCGCCTATTTCATTTGGGGCTTTTTGCCGCTGTATATGAAATCGCTGGCGCATATCCCGCCCATCGAAGTTATTGCCCACAGGGTGATTTGGTCGCTGCCGATTGCGGCGGGCGTGCTGATCTATCAAGGGCGCACGGCTGACATTGCCCGCGCGTTCAAAACGCCGTCGATGCTGGGCATGGCAATGGTTACGGCCGCGCTGGTTTCGGTGAATTGGCTGATCTACGTCTGGGCGATTGGCGCGGGCCACGCGCTGGATGCGGCGCTGGGATATTACATCAACCCACTGTTTTCGGTATTTATCGGCTTTGCGGTGCTAAAGGAAAAAATGTCGCGCCTGCAAGTTGGCGCTATCGCGCTGGCAACCTTGGCTGTGGTTGTGCTAACGGTAGACGCTGGCCGCGTGCCCGTGGTGGCGCTGGGGCTAACGGTAACCTGGGCCGCCTATGCCTATTTCAAAAAGTCGCTGCCCATCGGCCCAAACCAAGGATTTTTGCTAGAAGTGTTGCTGCTGACCCCGTTTGCGCTGGCCTATATCGCCTATCTGTCCGCAACAGGATCTAGCCATTTTGCCCAAAGCGCCCCCGACACGGCGCTGCTGATGGGCACAGGGCTGGTCACAGCAATTCCGCTGATGCTTTATGCCAATGGCGCAAAACTGCTGCGCCTGTCGACCATCGCCGTGATGCAATATATCGCGCCGACGATGATTTTCTTGACAGCAGTGTTCTTATTTCACGAACCTTTCGGCACTGCCCGCGCCATTGCCTTCCCGATGATTTGGGCGGCGCTGGCGCTGTATACGTGGTCATTTTTCGCGCAAAAGCGCGCCAAATAAGGCGCGGCCTAGTCGGGCCTGCAGATCAGCCCGCCGCTGATCTGGGCAGGCGCGCCCGTGGTCGCTGGCCCCGAAGTGGGTAGCCCGCGCATCACGCGCAGGGCCAAATAGCCAAAAGCCTGCGCCTCTAACATGTCGCCATTTAGGCCAATGGTTTCAATGGGATGAACGGGGATATTCAAACAATCTCTCAACATCTCCATCAGCGCCACATTATGCCGCCCGCCACCTGCGACCAACATTTGGGCGGGCTGTATAGGGAAATGCTGCATACCTGCCGCAACACTGGCCGCCGCAATCGCCGTAGCGGTCGCCACTGCATTGGCATCGCCCAGATGATCCAATGCATTCAGCGCGCCCGAAAACGCATTTCTGTCTAGTGACTTGGGCGGTATTCTTGAAAAATAGCTGTGGCGCAAAAATGCCGCGACAATCGTCTGATCCACCTTGCCCATCTGCGCCAGCGCACCGCCCGCGTCTTGCGCCAACCCAAGCCGCGCCTGCATGATGTCATTGATCGGCGCATTTGCAGGCCCCGTGTCAAAGGCCAAAACTGCACCCGCGGCGCTGGGGTCGGCCGCGCGCGGATCAACCCATGTTACATTGCCAACCCCGCCCAAGTTTAGAATGGCCAGCGGGTCTTGCAGCCCAGCAAATCGCGCGCAGGCGTGGTGAAAATAGGGAACCAAAGGTGCGCCCTGCCCGCCCATTGCCACATCGGCGCTGCGAAAATCCCAGACCACGGGCAGGTTCAGCGCCGATGCCAGCAGCGCGCCATTGCCCGCCTGATGCGTGCGCCCACGGCTCGGATCATGCGCCAGAGTTTGCCCGTGAAATCCCACGACCTCGGCCCCTGAAAAGCGGCTGGCGAGGTCGACATGCGCGCTTTCGACCATTTCCGCCGCCTCTGCCACTCCCGCCTCGCCCGGCCATTTGCCAAGCGCGGCGTGCAGAACCGCGCGTTCGGCATCCGAATAGGGGCGATACTCATGCGGGCCGAATTCGAAAATCGAAACGCCATCGGTATGGATCATCGCCGCGTCCACCCCATCAAGTGAGGTGCCCGACATCATCCCCAGCGCCCAGATCGCCGTTTCTTTCATCTTTCCCTTGCCCCCGCCCCCCTTTATAGGGGTGCTACCTTATCGCATGAGAAGCCCATGACCTACCATCCAAAATCCGAATTTTTGCGCGTGATGCTGGCGCGCGGCTTTGTTGCCGATTGCACCGATTATCAGGCACTAGACGAGGCGCTGCTAAAGGGCGCGATGCCCGCCTATATTGGTTTTGATGCAACGGCGACATCGCTGCATGTCGGCAGCCTTATTCAGATTATGATGCTGCGCTGGCTGCAAAAAACGGGCGGCAAACCGATTGTCCTGATGGGGGGCGGTACGACCAAAGTGGGCGATCCCAGCTTTCGCGCGGATGAGCGCCCGCTGCTGACCAATGCGCAGATTGACAGCAATATCGAGGGGATCAAGCGCGCCTTTTCGCCCTATGTCCGCTTTGGCGACGGGCCAACGGATGCGGTGATGGTCAACAACGCGAAGTGGCTGGATGATCTGAACTACCTATCCTTTCTGCGCGATATTGGGCGGTATTTTTCTGTCAATCGGATGCTGTCGTTTGAATCTGTGAAATCGCGGCTGGACCGCGAACAATCGCTTTCTTTCCTTGAATTCAACTATATGATCCTGCAAGCCTATGATTTCCTTGAACTTCACCGCCGTTATGGCTGCCGTTTGCAGATGGGCGGTTCGGATCAGTGGGGCAATATCGTCAACGGCGTGGATTTGACGCGCCGCGTAGTGGAAGGCGAAGTGTTCGGCTTGACCTCGCCGCTGCTGACCACGTCTGACGGTAAGAAAATGGGCAAATCGGCAAATGGCGCCGTGTGGCTGAATGGCGACATGCTGGCGCCCTATGAATTCTGGCAGTTTTGGCGCAACACAACCGATGCCGATGTTGGGCGGTTCTTGAAACTGTATACCGAACTGCCCTTGGACGAATGTGCAAGACTGGGCGCGCTGCAGGGATCCGAGATTAACGCCGCCAAGATCATTCTGGCGAACGAAGTCACCATGCTGTTGCACGGGGCGGGCGCTGCAAAAGCCGCCGAGGCCACCGCCCGCGCTGTTTTCGAACAGGGTGGCGTGGGCGAAGAGTTGACGACCATCACCGTGACGGCCGCGCAAATTGCCGAAGGCCTGTCCACTTCGGCGCTGTTTGTGCAAACGGGGCTGGCGGGGTCTGGCAAAGATGCCAAACGTTTGTTCGCAGACGGGGGCGCGCGGGTGAATGATGCGGTGGAAACCGCGCCGCGACTGGTGACGCTGAAAGAGGTGTCTGCTGGCCTAAAGCTGACGGCGGGCAAGAAACGCCACGCTTTGGTGAAACTCGGGTGAAAAAGGGCGCCTTTCGGCCCCCTTCCTTATTCTTGCACCGTCACCTTGGTCATCACATCGGGCGTCGCTGGCGGCTCGCCGCGCGTGATGGCATCAACCACCTCCATGCCGGAAATGACATGGCCGATGATCGTGTATTGCCCGTCTAGAAACGGGCCATCGGCGAACATGATGAAGAACTGGCTGTTGGCGGAATTGGGGTCTTGCGCCCGCGCCATGCCAACAACGCCGCGCGCAAAGGTTTCCTGCGTGAATTCGGCTGGGATATTGGCCATTTCACTGCCGCCCATACCCGCCATGCTGGTGTCCGCGCCCGCTTTGCCATATTGCACATCGCCCGTCTGGGCCATGAAGCCGTCGATCACACGGTGAAAAATCACCCCGTCATAGGCCCCTGCCGATGCCAGCGCCACGATCTGGGCGCTGTGCAGCGGGGCGGTTTCGGCCAGATCAATCACCACTTGGCCCGCGGCTGCGCCGGTGATGTCGATGATCAGGTTCGGGCCTGGCCCGTCTTCAAAGGCAAAGGCGGGGCTGGCCATAATGGCCAATGCTATCAGTGGTTTACGCAACATCAGCAGCCACCCGCACAGTGATCATACGGTCGGGCGAGGCTGGCGGCTCGCCGCGCGTGATCGCGTCCACATGCTCCATCCCTGAAATGACACGGCCATAAACCGTATATTGGCGGTTCAGGAAATGGTTGTCGGAAAAGTTGATGAAAAACTGGCTGTTGGCCGAATTGGGGTTGCTGGAACGCGCCGCGCCAATCGTGCCGCGATCATGCGGGATGCCAGAAAATTCGGCAGGCAGATCGGGCATGTCAGACCCGCCCGTGCCCGCGCGGCGCAGGTTGAAATCTTTTTCCATATTGCCGTTTTCCACGTCCCCCGTTTGGGCCATGAACCCATCAATCACGCGGTGAAAGGCAACATTGTCATAGGCCTTGGCGCGGGCCAAGGTCTTCATCCGTTCGGCATGTTTCGGGGCGATATCGGTTAGCAATTCAATCACCACTTCGCCACCCTTCAACGTGACGATGACGGTATTTTCGGGATCTTTGATCTCGGCCATGATGGCTCCTTTAGGTTTCTGGCAGGGTTTTATCGCGCCCTGCCGCAAAGGAAAAGGGCTAGGTTGACGCGGGGGGCGTTTCGGCCGAAACAGGGCATAAATCAGGAGGCTGGTATGGCTTGGAAAACAATCGACGATATGGATGTGGCGGGCAAGGTTGTGCTGACCCGCGTGGATATCAACGTGCCGATGGAGGGCGGGCGCGTCACCGATGCCACGCGGATCGAAAAAATCGTTCCCACCGTGCGGGATTTGCGCGCCAAAGGGGCCAAGGTTGTGCTGCTGGCGCATTTTGGGCGGCCCAAGGGCAAGCCCGTTCCAGAAATGTCGCTGCGCCATGTGCAGCCCGCGCTGGAATCTGCTTTGGGCTATAGCGTGACCTTTATGGAACGTCCCAGCCGCGCCGCGATTGATGGCTTGCCTGCGGGCGCGGTGGTTTTGGCCGAAAACACGCGGTTTACCGCGATGGAGGAAGAAAACGCGCCCATGATGGTGCAATTTCTGGCCAGCCTTGGCGATTTTTTCTGCAACGATGCGTTTTCTGCAGCCCACCGCGCCCATGCCTCGACCACGGGCATCGCCCATGCTTTGCCCAGTTTTGCGGGGCGGTTGATGGCCGAGGAACTCGCCGCGCTGGAGGCTGCATTGGGTAAACCCGCCCGCCCCGTTGTGGCCGTTGTAGGCGGGGCAAAAGTGTCGACCAAGCTGGATCTGCTGGGCAATTTGGTCACCAAAGTGGATCATCTGGTGATTGGCGGCGGCATGGCGAACACGTTTTTGGTCGCTCAAGGCATCGAAGTTGGCAAATCTTTGGCCGAGCGTGACATGGCCGCCACCGCGCTTGAGATTGTTCAAAAGGCCAAGGCGGCGGGCTGCACCATTCATCTGCCGGTTGACGTTGTGGTCGCGCGCGAGTTTCGCGCCCATGCCCCCAGCGAAACGGTGGCCACGAACGCCTGCCCTGCGGACGCGATGATCCTTGACGCTGGCCCCAAAACTGTGGCCGCTTTGAAGGCGCTGTTTGCAACCTGCAAAACACTGATTTGGAACGGCCCCTTGGGCGCGTTCGAGATGGAACCCTTCAATATGGCGACCAACGCCGCAGCCAAAGCTGCCGCTGATCTGACCCGCGCAGGTAACCTGGTGTCGGTCGCAGGCGGCGGCGATACTGTGGCCGCGCTGAATATGGCGGGCGCGGCAGATGATTTCACCTTTATCTCGACTGCGGGCGGCGCGTTTCTGGAATGGATGGAGGGCAAGGAACTACCTGGCGTGGCGGCTTTGCTGCACCCCTAGGGCCCATGTAACCCCCTGTTTGCGCAAACATTCCCGCCGTTAGCGCAACCATTCTTGCGCCTGTGCAAAAGCGCCCCTATGCCCGTTTCAGGCATAGGGGGCAATCATGCGCACGACCAAAATCGTTCAAAAAATCCTGTCAAACTACGAAGGCGAAACGCCGGGCGTAAAGGGTAATTTGGCCCGAATGTTGATGGAAGGCCGCCTTGGGGGCACGGGTAAAATGATTATCCTGCCTGTCGATCAGGGCTTTGAACACGGGCCTGCGCGCAGTTTTGCGATGAATGCGGCGGGCTATGATCCGCATTACCATTACCAACTGGCGATTGATGCGGGGCTGAACGCCTATGCCGCGCCTTTGGGCATGCTCGAGGCGGGGGCAGACACGTTTGCAGGCCAAATTCCCACCATTCTTAAGGTCAATTCTTCGAATGCGCTGATGGGCGATGGCGCGGGCAAGAATCAGGCGATCACGGCTTCGGTTGATGACGCGCTGCGCCTTGGCTGCGCGGCAATCGGATTTACGATTTACCCCGGCTCGGACGAGCAGCTGGACATGTATGAGGAAATCAAAGATATGCGGCGCGAAGCGGCTGCAAAGGGTGTGGCCACGGTGATCTGGTCTTACCCGCGCGGCCCCGCGATTACCAAAGATGGCGAAACTGCCATTGATGTTGCCGCCTATGCCGCGCAAATCGCGGCGCTTTTGGGCGCGCATATCATCAAGATCAAACTTTCGACTGATCATTTGATGCTGCCCGAGGCCAAAAAAGTATACGAGGCCGAAAAGGTTGATATCGCCAGCGCAGCCGCCCGTGTGCGGCACTGTATGGATGCCGCTTTTGGCGGTCGGCGGATTGTGATCTTTTCGGGTGGCGCGGCCAAAGGCGCCGATGCCGTCTATGACGACGCCCGCGCCATCCGCGATGGTGGTGGCAATGGCAGCATCATTGGCCGCAATTCCTTTCAGCGCCCGCGCGCGGATGCGTTGGCGATGCTGGGCAAACTGATGGAAATTTATCGCGGCAAAGCCTGATATTTTTGCCGTTGCAATTTTCGGGTTGCGATCCTGCCGATTTGTGGCAATCTGCCTGAAATACCCCCAGCAGAGGGGTGATGAGGCGCAGTATGCAAGGTATATCTATTCGGTCGGCTGTTTTGGGCAGTCTTTTGCTCGTCATCATGATGGTGGCTGGCGGATCTTTTGTTGTGGCCGCCGTTCAAGGCGAATTTGGCGTGATGCGCCGGGTGGAATTGAACGCCGAGGCCGCAAAATTGCGGGCCGAACGGGATGCACTGCAGGCCGAAGTGCAGCGTATGCAAAACCTAAACCTGCGCCTGTCCGACAGCTATCTGGACATTGATCTATTGGATGAGCGCGCCCGCATTGTGCTGGGCTATTTGCGCAGCGACGAGGTCGTGATCCGCTGATCTCCACCTCCGCTTTTGCCCCATTTGCTGCGATGCGGCATATGTAAAATGCAATTTGCCCTTTTATTCCCGATGTGATACAAATAGTTTAACGCTAAACTACTTTTCAGTCACTTCTGGGAGGATCCCCCTTGGCTGCCAAACCTGCAACACCCGAAATGGGCAAGAAATCCAACGTCTCGAAGGATGAATTGCTGAAATACTACCGCGAGATGCTGCTGATCCGCCGATTCGAAGAAAAGGCAGGCCAGCTTTATGGCATGGGCCTGATCGGCGGGTTTTGCCATTTGTATATCGGGCAAGAGGCGGTTGTTGTCGGGCTAGAGGCCTGCACCAAAGAGGGTGACAAGCGCGTGACCTCTTACCGCGACCACGGCCATATGCTGGCCTGCGGCATGGAAGCGAACGGCGTGATGGCGGAACTGACGGGCCGTTCAGGCGGCTATTCGCGCGGCAAAGGCGGCTCGATGCACATGTTTTCGCGCGAAAAGCATTTCTATGGCGGCCACGGGATTGTCGGCGCGCAGGTGCCCATCGGCGCGGGTCTGGCGATGGCGGACAAATACAAGGGCAATGACAACGTCACCTTCACCTATTTCGGCGATGGCGCAGCAAACCAAGGCCAAGTTTATGAAACCTATAACATGGCCGAGCTGTGGGAACTGCCCGTGATTTTCGTGATTGAAAACAATGGCTACGCTATGGGCACCTCGGTGAAACGCTCGACCAAATCCACGTCGCTTTACGGGCGCGGGCTGGCTTATGGCATCGCGGGCGAACAGGTGGACGGGATGGACGTTCTGGCGGTGAAGGCCGCTGGCGAAAAGGCGGTCGCCCACTGCCGCGCGGGCAAAGGCCCGTATATTTTGGAAATGATGACCTACCGCTATCGCGGCCATTCCATGTCTGACCCCGCCAAATACCGCACCCGCGAAGAGGTGGAAAAGATGAAGGCGGAAAAAGACGCGATCGAACATGTGCGCGATCTGCTTTTGGGCGCGGGTCTGGCAAATGAGGATGAGCTTAAGGCAATTGATAAGCAAATCAAAGACGTGGTGAACGCCAGCGCCGAATTTGCCAAAGACAGCCCAGAGCCGTCGACCGCTGAACTTTACACCGACATTTACGCTTAAGGGGAAACATCATGGCAATTGACGTAACTATGCCCGCGCTTTCCCCCACGATGGAAGAAGGCACTTTGGCCAAATGGCTGGTCGCAGAAGGCGATACCGTGAAATCGGGCCAAATCATCGCCGAGATTGAAACAGACAAGGCAACGATGGAGTTTGAGGCCGTTGACGAAGGGATCGTCGGCAAGCTGCTGGTCGCCGCTGGCACGGCGGGGGTCAAGGTAAACAGCCCCATTTTGCGGCTGATTGAGGCTGGCGAAGACGCAAATGCTGCCCCAGCCGCAACTGTGACCGCTGCTGCGCCCGCCACCGCCGCTGTCGCCGCTGCGCCAACTGCCGCCCCCGTTGCAGTGGTGTCCAAGGCCAGCCCCGATTGGCCCGCGGGCACACCGATGAAAACCATGACCGTGCGCGAGGCCCTGCGCGAGGCAATGGCCGAAGAAATGCGCGCCAACCCCAATGTCATGCTGATGGGCGAAGAAGTGGGCGAATATCAAGGCGCCTATAAAATCAGCCAAGGTCTATTGGACGAATTTGGCCCAAAACGCGTGGTCGATACGCCCATCACCGAAATCGGCTTTACCGGCATTGCGGTGGGCGCGGCATGGGGCGGGCTAAACCCAATTGTCGAATTCATGACCTTCAACTTTTCGCTGCAAGCGATTGATCACATTCTAAATTCTGCCGCAAAGACAAACTACATGTCTGGCGGCCAACTGGGCTGCCCCATCGTGTTTCGCGGCGCAAATGGCGCGGCGGCCCGCGTCGGCGCGCAGCATTCCCAAGATTTCGCGGCATGGTATGCCAGCGTTCCTGGCCTGAAAGTCGTGATGCCCTATTCGGCAGCCGATGCGAAGGGCCTACTCAAACAGGCGATCCGCGACCCGAACCCTGTGGTGTTTTTGGAAAACGAAATCATGTATGGGCAGTCTTTCGAAGTGCCCGATTTACCAGATTTCACCATCCCCTTTGGCAAAGCCCGCATTTGGCGTGAGGGGACAGATGCCACCATCGTGTCTTTCGGCATTGGTATGAAATACGCGCTCGAGGCGGCAGACCTTCTCGCGCAAGATGGGATCAGCGTCGAGGTGATCGACCTGCGCACGCTGCGCCCCTTGGATTACGACACGGTTCTGGCATCGATCCAGAAGACCAACCGCTGCGTTTGCGTCGAGGAAGGCTTCCCCGTGGCATCCATGTCTGACCATCTGGCCAGCACGATTATGCAGCGCGCCTTTGATTATCTGGACGCGCCGGTTGTCACCTGCACGGGCAAAGACGTGCCGATGCCCTACGCCGCCAATTTGGAAAAACTGGCGCTGATCACCACGGCCGAAGTGGTCGCCGCTGTTAAATCTGTCTGCTATCGGTAAGGGGAAAAGTCATGGCACTCAATATCTTAATGCCCGCGCTCTCCCCCACGATGGAGGAAGGCACGCTTGCGAAATGGCTGGTAGCCGAGGGCGATGCGGTGAAATCTGGCCAAGTCATTGCCGAGATTGAAACCGACAAAGCCACGATGGAGTTCGAGGCGGTGGACGAAGGCCGCATTGGCAAAATCTTGGTTCCTGCAGGCACGGCGGGGGTCAAGGTGAATGCACCCATTGCTGTCTTGGTCGAGGATGGCGAAGATCTGGGTGCAAGCCCTGCCGCTGCCGCCAAACCTGCTGCGGCTGCGGCCCCTGCCCCTTCCCCTTCCCCTGTGGCTGCTGCTGCCACCGCTGCCCTCGCAGCCCCAAAAACAGCAGGCGCACGGGTGTTCGCATCCCCCCTTGCCCGCCGTATCGCGGCTGAAAGGGGCCTTGATCTGACCAAAGTTGCAGGCACTGGCCCGCATGGCCGCATCGTGCGCGCCGATGTCGAAGGGAAAACGGCAACCGCTGCGCCGCAGGCTGCACCTGCCGCCGCTGCGCCAAACCCTGGGCCTGCCACTGCCCCCGCGCAAGGCATGTCCACCGTGACAGTCTTAAAAATGTATCAGGGCCGCGCCTTTACCGAAATGCCGCTGGATGGGATGCGCCGCACAATCGCCGCGCGCCTGACCGAAGCAAAACAAACCATCCCGCATTTCTACCTGCGCCGTTCGGTGCGGCTGGATGCGCTGATGACCTTCCGCGAGCAGTTGAACAAAGGGCTAGAATCGCGCGGGGTTAAGCTTTCGGTGAATGATTTCATCATCAAAGCCTGCGCAATGGCCTTGCAAACTGTGCCCGATGCCAATGCGGTTTGGGCAGGAGATCGCGTGTTGAAACTCAAACCATCTGATGTCGCGGTGGCTGTGGCTATCGAAGGCGGGTTGTTCACGCCAGTTTTGAAAGACGCCGATGCCAAATCGCTGTCTGCCCTGTCCATCGAGATGAAAGACCTTGCTGCACGGGCGAAATCCAAAAAGCTTGCCCCCCACGAATACCAAGGCGGTAGCTTTGCCATTTCCAACCTTGGCATGATGGGGATCGAGAATTTCGATGCAGTGATCAACCCGCCCCAAGCCGCGATTTTGGCCGTGGGCGCGGGGATTAAGCAGCCCGTGGTGCAGTCAGATGGCAGCCTTGGCGTGGCGACAGTCATGTCGATGACCCTATCCGTCGATCACCGCGTCATCGACGGCGCGCTTGGCGCAACCCTTTTGGCCGCAATCTGCGCCAATTTGGAAAACCCTGTGTCTATGTTGGCGTAAATAAAAAGGGGGCCTATTCGGCCCCCTCGCATCGCGGCCCTCACGGGATATTTGCATCAGCACGGAACACGCAAACCTCTGCCGGCTTCCTTGCTCTGAAAATATCCTCGGGGGGTGAATTGGCGGCACGCCAAGAGGGGGGCGAAGCGCCCCCTGCGACGCCTGACCTAAAACTCGCCCCCCTAAATCTCGCCCTTAACCAACTGATCCATCGTCACAGATGGCTGGTCACAGCCCGCCTCGCCCACAATACGCGCAGGCACGCCCGCGACGGTTTTGCAGGGCGGCACATCGGCCAAAACCACCGACCCCGCCGCAATGCGCGAACAGTGCCCGATGGTGATATTGCCCAGCACCGCTGCCCCCGCCCCGATCAGCACGCCATTGCCGATTTTCGGGTGACGGTCGCCGTCTTCTTTGCCTGTGCCGCCCAGCGTCACGGAATGCAGCATCGAAACATTGTCGCCTACAACAGCCGTTTCCCCCACTACGATAGAATGGGCGTGGTCGATCATAATGCCGCGGCCGATGCGGGCGGCGGGGTGAATATCCACGCCAAACACCTCGGACACGCGCATTTGCACAAAATAGGCCATGTCGCGCCGCCCTTGCCCCCACAGCCAATGGCCAACGCGATAGGCTTGCACGGCCTGATAGCCCTTAAAGAACAGCATCGGTTGGATAAAGCGCAGGCAGGCAGGGTCGCGGTCGAATACGGCAGTCAGATCAGCGCGGGCGGCTGCGCCCAAATCACTGTCGCAATCATAGGCCTCATCGGCGATTTCACGCAGGATTTGCTCGCTCATCTCGCCGCTGGCGAGTTTCAGGGAAAACCGATAGGCAAGTGCGCGTTCCATATTTGCATGGTGCAAAAGGCTGGAATGGACAAGCCCGCCAAGCAGCGGTTCCGACTGCACCATTTCCGCAGCTTCACGGCGGACACGATCCCAAACGGGGTCAATTGTCGTGATGTTTTGCTTCTGTTCCAGCATGATGTGCCCCTCTGTGATGCCTATATTAGCACATGGGCACGGATTTCGGCAAGGCAAGGGTTTTGCGGGCGATCCCTTCGGCTTTGCGCTGCGCCAAGGCCTGGGCCAAAACAGCCAAGGCCTGCAAGGATGGCGCCTCGCTCAGGTTCTGGGCCGCCAAAGGCAGATGCGCGCGCGCGCGCGATTGCAAATCGCCCATGCCCCAGGCCAAATGCGCCCGCCCGAACCGCTTGACATAGCGGTGGGCGGCATCCGCCTCGCAAATCAGCCGCTGCGCAAATTTGATCTGCGCGGCAGGGGGCACTTGCGCAATGCAGGCCGCCCCCGCCAACAGATCGCCCAGCAAGACGCGACGCATTTAGATGTCCACGGTCATGCTGCGAAATGGGCCAAGACCAAAGCTGCCCGATTGCTGCGCGACCGAAATTTGCACTGTCCCCGCCGCGCCATCCAGCGCCCGCATCGCGGCACTATAGGTGAAACTTGGGGCAGGCAGCATCTCTTCGCGCAGAACCGTTGTGCCTGATAAGACCCGCAGCACATAGGTTTCCGCAGCCTCGCCCAAAGGCACTTCGATAGATTCCCAACTGTCGCCGTCAATCCGCGTGCGCCGCGTCCATTTGACCGCCAGATCCGTCCCCTGCATCTTGCCGCGCAGATGCGCCACAGGATAGGGGCGCAGGCCAATACCTGCAAAGCTTTGCACGCTATGCACCACTTCGGGCGCGTCATAGCCTGCGCTGGCACGGCCTATCCGATAATGCCGCGCAAGACCCCGCGCGGACAGGGGCAACCCCACCTGCATCAGCGCCGCATTGACCATCGCAAACTGCGACCCTATCGGCCAAACGGGGGCCATATCGCCATCGCTGCCCGCTTGGCCGCGCAAGCGCAGCGTTAACTCGTAGGTGTTTGGCGCGACCAAAACGGCATTTGCAAATTGAAGCAGCTCCCACCCCGATGCTGCGCCCGTGCCAACGACCGCAAGGTTTTGCCCCGCAAGCACGCCGTCCATCGTCACCGAGGCCAGACTTCCCCCCGCAAGGCGCACGCGCAGCGCTGGGCCGCGATCCCAAACCCCCGTTTGCGCTGCGCCCAAGGCGGTTTCTGTCACGCCAAAAATGGCAGGTTCGGGCAAGGTGGTGTTCAGACCATAGCCATCATCGGTGATCGACGACCACACCCCAACAGGCCCGCGCCACGGGCTGGCAAAGGCCGCGACATAGGGCGCATGGGCAATTTCATCGCCCGTCAGCAGCGGCAAATCAAAAAATTGCGCATCTACAGGCGCATCGGTCACAGGCGCGGACCAAGGGCGCGGCGCCGAGGGCAAGATCATCGGCGCAAACAGCGCATTGTCAGTGCGCACCGCCTCGATCATCTGAAACGCGCCCAGTTCGGCGCGATCTATGCGGTAGGTCTGCCCATCAATGCGCACGCGATCCCCCGCGCCAAGCCCCGCCTGCGATTGGGGCAGGCCAAAGCGCGCCGTATCGCGGCCCACGCGCGATTCGGCCATGAATCGCTGCGCGATGCTGCGCGCTTCGGTATCGGTCAGCACCAAAGCCAGCTCGCTTTGCGCAAGATTCAGCGGGCCTTGATCTGGGAAAATCGCCTCGGCCACGCGGCTGGCGTAACTGCCCTCCGCCTCAATATAGCCCAACCGCAAGCGACCCGTTTCATCGCTTTGGGCGGCGCGGGTGGTTTCCAGCGCGCCATCAATTTCATCGCTGCGCACCAAAAACCCAGCATCCAGCGTGACCAGAGGGGCTAGGCTGCGCGCCTGAAAGCGCAACGTGCCGCCTCTCTCCACAACTTCGGTCGCGCTGGCTTGCAAGAGGGGCTGCAACAACGCGCGGGCGGTCGACACCTCGGCCACGGCATAGCCGCGCAGGATGCCAAAGGCGCGGTCAACATCAAGCGCCTCTGCCCCGCTGCTTTGCGCAATTTCCGCAATCACACCCGCCAGCGGTTGGTTGCCCGTCCGCCCGTTCAGCCAATGGCCCGCCTCGTAATTTTCGCCGTCAGCCCATAGGTCCAGATTGCGCGGAAAATCGGGGAACGGGCGCGCGTCCCAGGCCCAAGCCAGCGCTTTGCCAAAGTCCAGCATCGGCCCGTTGTAAATGGCGGATGTGGGGTTGTTGACAGGATCATTCCAGAACCGGTGCTGCGCGGTGAAATAGGCCAGTTGCATCGCATCATCGCGCTGGCCATTGGAATGTTTCGGCGCACCGCCTTCCGAAGATTTCGCGTCCAAAAACCGATTGGGTTGATTTGCGCCCTTGTCTATCGCCGCGCAGCCATATTCGGTAAAGCGGAATGGCTTGCTGGCGGGCACCCAAGCGGTCGGGCTGGCCGCGCGCACCCCGCCGATGCGCTGGTGATGGAAATTCTGCCACCAGCCGCGCAGATCTTTGTAGCGGAAAATCCAATCCTCGCCCCAGTCGGCATCGGCAATCGGGGTGCGCTGTTGCGCCGCTTCGCCTTCGGGGCTGGCATAATACCAATCATACCCCTCGCCGCCGGCAATATTGGCGGTCAGGTAGTCTAGGTTCAAAATGCTGCCAAAGGCGGCATCGGCATGGGCCTCGCCGTCGCGCCAATCGGCGATGGGCATGTAATTGTCGATGCCGATGTAGTCGATATTTGCGTCGCTCCACAACGCATCAAGGTGAAAATACACATTGCCGTCCAGCTGCGCGCCGAAATATTCCGACCAATCGGCGGCATAGCTGATTTTGCAATTCGGCCCCAAAATGGCGCGCACATCGGCGGCAAGTGTGCGCAGGCGCGTGACGGCGGGAAAGCTGTGCGATCCGCCGCGCAGGCTGGTCAGCCCGCGCATTTCAGACCCGATGACAAAGCTTTCCACCCCGCCTGCCGCCGCGCACAAATGCGCGTAATGCAGAATAAAGCGGCGATAGCGCCATTGATCGGGGCCCGAATAATATGCCCCATTTGCGTCATGGCTGAAATGGGCGGCGTTTGCGGTGCCAAAGAATTCGTCAATCTCGCTGGTCGCGGCAGGCGTGCCATCGGGGCTGCCTGCACGGCCAGGCGCGACAGACCCCGTTATGCGCCCGCGCCAAGGCAAAGCGGGCTGGCTGCTGGCATCTGAATAGGGGTCGGGCAATGTATTGCCCGTCAGCTGATCCATCAGGATAAACGGGTAAAATGTGACCGATTTGCCCGCCGCATTCAACGCGGCAATCGCCTCGATCACCGATTGGTCGCTGGGGGTTCCGCCATAGACCGAACGCCCCTCAAGCTTGGGCACCTCCAGCGCGCTGGCGCGGGTTTGCCCGCTGACACGCCACGGCATCCCTGCCCCGTCATAGCTGGTTTGTTCGACTTTGGGGCGCAATGTGCAGTTGCCACAGCGCAGATCATCGCCAAACCAAGACACCACCAAAGACGCAGCCTGCGCCTGCGGCAATTCGGCGTTCAAATCCTCGAGCTCGGTGGCAAAATCGGTTTTGCCCGAAAGGGTGTTTTTGTTCGCAGTGCGTTTTGCACCTGTGCCGTAATCGTAATAAACGGGGGTTGTCGCCAAGGCATATTCGCCCGTGCCTGGAATAATCGCCACACCATTGATCAGCCGCGACAGATCGGGATAGCGCGCCGCAATCGGTTGGGCCACGGGGCGGATCACCTCAAACGACAGTTGCGGCACGCGGTTGCCATAGGGGGCAAGCGGCAGATCGTCGATCACCACATAGGCCGTGCCGCGATAGGCAGGCGCATTGCCTGCGCCCTCGACGGCCTCGATTTTCGGATCGGGGGTTTGGCTTTGGCTGCCCGTGTATAGCCGCATCGTCAGGCTGGACGGGGCGATTTCATTGCCATCGGCCCAAATCCGCCCCACCCGCAAAACTTCACCCTCGCACAATGCCACTGCAAGCGAGACGGAATAGCTGTAGGTCGTGGTGGTTTGGGTCTGCTGCTGTGCCCCGCCGCCGCCCCCGCCCTTGCCGCGGCCACCGCCGCCACCGCCCGCCGCCATCGTCGAGGTGCTGGTGGTTTCCAAAAATCGTGTGGCCCAAATCACTTGGCCCGAAATGCGCTGGCGCCCCCACAGCCGCGCCATCCCCGTGCCTTCGGATGCACCCATCAGGCGCAGACGGTCAATTTTGCCAACGTCTACAGCATCCGACCCCGCGCCCAAAACGCGCTGGTTCAGCATTCGTTGATCTATTGCTTGGCCGATGGTTGCGCCAACAGCGCGGCCAATCACCGCGCCCGACAGGCCCAAAACCGTGCCGCCAAAGCCCGAGCCAAGCGCGGCCCCCGCTGCCGAAAGTAGAATGGTCGCCATAGCTAAACCCTTTCAGGAAAGTGATACCGCGCGGCAATTTTGCGCGCCCAAGGTTGCGACAGCGGGCTTTCCAGCACACCGTGGCCCCAGTAAGCATGAATGAAACTTGGGGTCGGGCCGAGCGTGCCTGCAATGCCCAAATGTTTGGCAACCGCCCCCTCGCGCATGCGAAACAGCAGCACATCACCCGCCGCTGCATCTGAAATATCCTTACGGATCAGCCACGTATCGGCGGCACACATCAGGTCTTCGCGGCCGCTCGCCTCGCTCCAATCGGGGGAATAGGCGGGAATTTGGGCTGGCTCTGCGCCATAAACCTCGCGCCAGATGCCGCGCAACAGGCCAAGGCAATCCGTTCCCGCCCCTTTGGCCGAGGCTTGATGCACATAGGGCGTCCCGATCCATGCGCGCGCCAAGGTGACGATATCGGTCATGCAAACAGGCTCCCGCCGTCTTTGGCTTGCACGCTGTTGGGGTAGCCCATTTGCCAATCCTCGCCTGGGATATGCGGAAATCCCTGAAAATTGATCAGGTTGGCAAATTTGGTTTTGCAAGTGGAATGGCTGCGATCACAGCCCGCTTCTAGCGTGATGGTGTCGCCCACCGCCAAGGGGGCGGCAAAGGTCTGCCACAGGGCCACGCGCCGCGCGCCAAGTCCAAGGCTGGGCTCAAGGCGGTCGCGTTTGACCATGCCCACCAGCCCCGCTGCCGCCCCCGAAGTCACCTGCGCGCGGCCAAACTGAAACCATGTCTCTGGCTGGCTGGCCGCACCGCTCAGCACGATCTCGCCCGAATCTTCGACCGCGGCAACGGTCATTTCGGCCCGAAACCCCGCCGTTTCCAGATTGAATTTGCACGCGCTATCGCCCAGCACTGCCGAGCAGCCGCGCTGATAAACGCGCCCCTGCGGCGTGTTCAGCGCTTCTGTCAGGCCGCGCAATTCCACCTTAAAGGCCCCGCCCGCGCGGGTAACCTCGCCAAATGTGCCGCGAAATTGCAGCATATTTTGCAAAGGGTTGGCCCAATTGACCGCCCAAATCGACACCTGCGCGCCATCAAACCGCCCTGCGATCAGATCGGCCTCGTCAATGGCGGCATCCGACAGCGCGCCGACCGCTTCGGTATTGTCAACCGACATGCCCGTGGTGTGCTGCAGCGCCTTGGCGGCAAGGCCAGAGCTGGCCTTGAACAGCATGCCGTCAAATTCCAAATCGCCGTCATGGTCGGTAAAACCATAGGTCTGCCCATCGCCGCGCACCACGCGCCACGCGCGCGCCACGGTGCTCGCTCCGCTGGCCAGATGCGCGAGCATATCGTCACGCGCGCTCATACCCGCACCTCGATCACGGGAACGTTTGGCAATTCGCCCGCCTGATAGGCCGCAACTGAAATTTGCAAACGGTCGGTGTCAAAGCGCGCGGGCACGTCAAATTCGAACCCTGCCGTCACTTCGGCGCCAATATCGGGCGCGGTGGTAAAGGTGATGATGCCAGTGGTGTCGTCCACGTCAAATTCCATGCCCAGCACTTTGGGATCGCCGCCGACCGCGACATAGACCGAATTGCGCACAGGCTTGCGGATCGGGCGCAGATATTCCTGCAGCCCTGAGGCATAGCGCTTGGTCAGTTGAAACTGCGTTTGCACCCCGTTGCCCATGCCAAGGCGCTGGTCAAAATGCGTCACAGGGTCTGGCAGGGGGCAAGATTTGTAATCTGTCCAATCCTTCCAGCGAAAGGCGTGCAACTGTCCGCCGCGCGCCTCGAAAAACGAAAGCAGCGTGTCCAAATCGGCAAGGCTGCGCAGGCCAAAACCCGCGTCATAGCTGCGCCGCGCATGGGCCCACGGGGTAGAGCGTTCTTCAAACCCGTTGGCCAGCGTCACAATTTCGGTCAGGCGCTGCGGGCCGCCCGCGCTGCCATAAGACAGGTTGGTGGGAAAACGAATGTCATGAAAAGCCATGCTTTTGTTCCTTTAACGGTTCTTTTGTCCACGGGCGAGCATCCGCTGCGCCGTCGCGGCAATCTGGCTTTGGCTGCGTTGAAAGCCTGCAACATCAGGGGTTTGGATGTTCATCACCAAGGTCATTGGCCGCGCCGCGCCGCCTTGGGCTGCAACGCCCAGCCGCCCATCGGCACCGCGCGCCAGTGGCATGATCGCCTCTGGCCCCGCCTCGCCCATCAGCCCTGCCCCGCCGCGCATGGCAAAGGATGTTGGCTGGCTCACCACCCCGCCCTTTGCAAAGGCAGTGACGCGACCGCTGGAAAACACGCCGCCTTTTTCAAACGGCATCAGCCCGCCCAAAAGCCCAGCAATTCCTTCGGCCAACGCGCCGCCAACTGCGTTTTGCACGGGCTTCATCGCAACATTATAGGCCGTCTGCGCCATAGACCGCGCGACCGAGGCCAGCGCATCTTGCAGCTTCATGCCGTCAAACACCACGCCGTCAAAGGCCCGCCTCAGGCCCGACCCAAAGCCCCCCGCCAGCGCATTCACCTCGCGTCCCGTGTAAACAAGGCTTTCGCGCATCCGCGAAAGTTCGCCGTCAAAGGCCGAAACCACCCCGGCCGTTTGGCCAACCGAGGCCTCTAGCGCCGAGATTTGGTCTTGTAGATCTTGCACTTGGGTCATCGCCATCTCCGCTTGCGGTGTCGGGATATGCGGCGGCCAGTTCCTCTAGCCGCGCGCGGTTCATTTGGGGCACAGCGCCCTCGCGCCCCAGCATCAGGCGCAGCTCTATCGGGGTCAGCGCCCAAAATTGCGCGGGATGCAGGCCAAGCCCGCCCCCCATCGCAGGCGCCAGCGCCACCCGCAAAAGCCCAGCAAAATCAAAGCTGTCTTCGGGCGGCGCTGCCATTTACCCCCCCATCGGCAGGGTAAAGGCGCGCGCCAGCAGCGCCGCTGCCGCCTGCGCAGCCGCGACAGGCCCCGTGGCCGCGCCCTGCGGCGACACCATGCCAATTTCGGCGCTGGTCAAATCGGCCGCCGTGCCGCGCCAGCCGCCCCCTTTCAGGCCCGCCACCACCAGCGCCAGCACGTCGCGGCTGGAAAAGCGCCCCGTCTCGAACCGCTGAACCAGCGCGATCAGGCTATCTTCGCCCAAAGCGGCCTCTAACTCGGCCAGCGCGCCAAGGGTCAGCTTGGCCGGATATGGCGCGCCGTCCAGCGTCAGGGTGACTTCGCCTGCAAAAGGGTTGCTCATCACGCGCCCTTACACGGCCAAAAAGGTCAGCGCGCCCGCCGAGGCAAGCGAGACTTCATAGGTCGCCTCGCCGTTATGGCTGCCCGCATATTCCAGCGACGTGATCTGGAATTTCCCCTCGATCACGCCAAAATCGGGGATTATCACCTGAAAATTCGGCATTTCTGCATCAAAGAAAATCTGGCGCGCGCGCAGGTCGGTATTGGCATCGCGGAACACGCCCGATCCCGAAATCGCGGCGGTTTTCATGCCCGCACCAGCCAGCAACTCGCGCCAACCGCCCGTGCTTTCCAGCGAGGTGACATCCACCGTTTCGGTGTTCAGGGCAAGGCGCGTCGCCCGCAAGCCCGCCAAGGTTTCAAAGGTGCCGTTGCCCAGCATATCCACCTTGACCAGCAGGTCTTTTCCGTTTTGAACAGCCATGATATTCTCCTATAAGTGCAGATTTTGGCGCGATATTTCCGCAAAAGCCTGCGTGAAGGTTGCAAAAGTGCAAATGCGTTAAATCTCGACCCTTGCGCGAAACTGCAGGTCAATTCGCCGTGTTGTACCATCGTCCAATCTCCGCGCCGTGGCGCGCAGAAAGGCCAGTGACACCAGCCGCCCCACAGTTAAGGTCAGGGCCGCGCCCACCAGCGCATCGGACACGGCCGCTGCGATGGTTTTGGCGGGCAAGAACCCCGCCGCATCGGAAATCACGGCAATCTCCAACCGATGTTCGGCCCCTGCCCCCGATTTGTCGGACTGATCTAGCGCCACCTCTGGCCCCAGCAAAACGAAATTGCCCACGGGCGTGCCAGGGGGCAGCGCGTCCACCACTTGAACGCCCGCAAGTGCGGGGGCATTGGAAAGCTGCGTAAACACCGCCGATTGCAGCGCGGCGCTGGCGGAATAACTCATGCGGGAACCTCCTCGCGGGAAAAACAAACCAGATATCTGCCAGCGGCATCACGTTCGGCGACCGCCAGAATGGTGAAAATGCGGGTGCCAAGGCGCAGGCGCTGTTCGGGGCGCGGGCGCGCGGTGCTGCCCACGGGGGCCGCGCGCAAAGTGATGCGATATGGCACTTGGCTGACGAACACTTCTTCCCCCGCCACAGCGCGCCCTGCGCCCGAGGTAATCTCGGCCCAATGGGTGCAAACCTCGGCCCAAGTGCTGGTAAAGCCGCCCGCGCCGTCAGCGATGCGCGTGGCCTCTTCCAGCACCAACAGATGCGACAGATGCGGCGCGCTCATTTCGCGCCCCCGCCCAGGACGCGGATGTTGCGATACCGCTCGATCAGCGATTGCACCGCCATCGGCAATCCCACGCTCTGCGCCGCAGCGCCCGCATCATGGCGCGTTTCATAGTATTGCGCTGCCAGCAGCATCACCGCTTGGCGCAGATCGGCGGGCACATCGGCCCAAGCCGTGCCATAGCCCGCCGAAAACAAAATCTCGATCCGCCCATCGCTGGGCACATTTGGAAACAGCATGCCGACAGAGACAAGTTTGGGGCGATGCGTGTCGCGCTGCAGGGCATAGCGCGCGCCATCCAGCACCATTTCCACGCCCAAAATATCAAACACCGACACTTTGGTCACGGCCACCACAGGTGCCAGCGGCAGCGACTGCGCCGACAGGCTGCGCCAATCTGGCAGGGTCAGCTTGAAATTACGGGTCAGCAAGACCTTGCCAGTGCGCGCTTCGATCGCGGCAATGGCGGCGCGCAGATGCGCTTCGATCAGCCCATCTTGCAGCCCATCTGTGCCAAAAGCCGTGCCAAGGCGCAGATGATCTTTCAGGTTTGCCACGGGCAAATCGCCGCTTGCGGTTTGCGAAACTTCGGTCAGAAACATCTTATCGCCTTTCATAGAAAGCCTCCCCATTTGGGCGCGCGAAGCAGTTTGCGCGGGGGGAGTGGGAGGGGAGAGCAGCCAAACGGCCCATGCCGCGCGCCCAAATCGCCCCCGCCGCACATGGCCGCGGGGGCGCGGATCACTGTGTCTTACGAAACAGCGATTTTCAGCAGCTTGATCGCTGCAAAGTCGGTCACATCACCGCCAACGCGCTTGTTTGCATAGAACAAAACGTTAGGCTTGGCACTGAACGGGTCGCGCAGGATGCGCAGGTCTGGGCGTTCGGCGATGGTGTAGCCTGCGTTGAAATCGCCAAAGGCAATTGCATAGGCGTTGGCGGCAATGTCGGGCATATCTTCGCAAACGAGCACAGGATAGCCCATTAGGCGGGCAGGCTCGGCAGCGGCCAAACCATCCGACCACATGAAACGCCCATCGGCATCTTTCATCTTGCGCACAGCGCCTGCGGTTTTGCTGTTCATCACAAAGGATGCATTGGCGCGGTAATCAGCGCCCAAAGCATAGATTAGATTGATGATGCAATCGACCGAGTTGGTGGGCGCGAAATCAGCCGCAGCGCCCGTTGGCACATAGCCAAGGCTGCCCCAAGTCCAAGACGCATTCGCCACTTTGGCAGGGTTCAAAATGCCCTTCGGCTTGTCCACGCCATCGCCGCTGATAAAGGCCGATGCCTCGGCGCGGATAAAGCGGGTGGCGATTTTGCCTGCCAGCCAACCCTCGACGTCAAAGGCGCTGTCATCCAGCAGGCGCTGGCTTGCCTTTGGCATTGCCGAAAGCTCGTGCAGTTTGATCGAAATACGCTCGATCAATGGGGTTGCGGTTTCGGCTGTTGCCGCCACTTCGGTCGCCCAGCCAGAGCCCACTTCGCTGCGATCCACCAGCACGTCGAAGGATGCGGCATCCACCTGCACCACATTGGCAATGGCGCGCAGGCTGGATGTTGCCACCAGCATCGAGCGGATGGTGTCCGCCGTTTGCGGATCAATCAGATAGCCGCCGTCTGCCGCAACGGCGGTCGACATCGCCTTGCCTTCCAGCACCAGGCCGCGCAGGCCATCATCATCGCCCGAACGCAAATAGGCACCAAAGGCCTTTTTGTGGGGAACGTCCGCTTCGAAAGCCGCGCTAAGGGCGGGGCGGCCATAGGTCATTGTTTTACGATCAAGCATGGTCAGTCGCTCTTCCTGTTGTTGCAAAGATTGCGTCACGTCATTCTGAAAGCCTTTGAAAGCGTTCAGAAATTCACTCATTGCGGCCTTGGCTTCGGCCGCGGGGGTCTGGGCTTTTGGCAAACCGCCATCGGCCCGAGCCTTGGTCTCGGTCATCACGTATCCTTTGGTTAAGGGTTGCCCTGACTAGCGCTGTGCTAGCGGCGGGATGCCAAAGTTTGGCCTGCCTCTTTCAGCAATGCGGCAAACTCTGCCCAGATTTCGCCCATCGCCTCGGCGCTTTGTGCATCCGATTTGGCCGAAACCCGCGCTTCGGAAAGCATGGGGAAAGTCACAAGCGACACTTCCCACAGCTCTAATTCAGTCAGCAGGCGCGCGCCGCCTGCGTCTTTGGTCGATTTCAGCGTGCGATAGCCGATGGACAGCCCATCAATCGCGCCCGCATCCAGCAGCGCTGCCGCCTCGCGGCCCTTGTCCACCGCTGTTAGAATTCGCCCTTTGACCCATAGGCCAGTTGCATCCTCGCGCACCTCGTCCCACACGCCGATGGGCTGCGCTGGGTCGTGCTGCCACAGCATTTTCACCCCGCGCCCCGTTTTGGACAAACGTGCAAGGCTGGCGGTATAGGCGCCTTTTTGCACCACATCCCCACCCTGATCCCGCGCGCCAAACAGGCTGGCATAGCCCGAAATCACATGGCCCTCGGCCACAGTCAGGCCCGCTTTGCCGCCTTGTTCAAAGCTTTGATATTTGCGCTCTGGCGCGCCTTCCATCTTCCAATTCATCGCACACCTCATTTTGTCGCAGCCGAGATCAGCGCCTCGGCCATTTGCGCCAGCAAGAATGCCGCCACCCCGTAAACCCCCAGCCAAATCCGCTTTTCCAGCCGCTCTAGCGCGCTGTCGATCTTGCCCAGTCGGTAATCCAGCGCGGCCCAACGTTCATCGGCCACGCGCTCATTCGCCTCGATGCGCGCATGGGCCGCATCGAAACTGTCGTATAAAAACCGCGACCCGGTGGCGGTGTCGTCCGATTTGCGCAGGGGCGGCATTTAGACCTCTCCTGTTTCTGGGCCCGTTTCTGGCATCGGTTCTGCCGCCAGCGCGGGCAGGCCGAGCAGCACCCGTTTTTCTTGCGGGGTCAGAAAATCGGCCGTGCCGACGCGCAGCCATTGCGCATCGCGTTCGGCCGAAAGCGCGGGAATTTGGTCCAGGTCGGGGCGCAGTTCCACCGCCTCGCCCGTAAAACCCGACAGCCAGGCCGATAGCCCCGCCGTCACCCGCGCGGCCAACGGCAGCACCGTCAGGCGGTAAAAGGCGCGGTTCGCCTCTTGGTAATTGGCATAGGTCGCATCCCCCGGAATGCCCATCAGCATCGGCGGAATGCCAAAGGCCGTCGCAATCTCGCGCCCTGCGGCCTCTTTGGTTTTTTGGAATTCCATATCCGAGGGCGAAAATCCCATCGGTTTCCAATCAAGCCCGCCTTCCAGCAGCATCGGGCGGCCAGCATTGCGCGCGCCTTGGTGGTTGCTTTCTATTTCTGACACCAGACGATCATATTGATCCGACGACAGCTGCGATTGCCCGTCCAGGCCGCGATACACAATCGCCCCCGAAGGCCGCGCGGCATTATCCAGCAGCGCCTTTGACCAAGCGCTGGCCGAATTATGCACATCCACCGCCACGGCAGCGGCTTGAAGCGGCGACAGGCCATAGTGATCGTCCTGCGGATGGAAGGTTTTCAGATGGCAAATCGGCTGTGCATCTGGCCCCATCGCGAAACGATGCGTGCGCCCGCCAACGGTGTAATCATAGGCCATCGGCCAGCCATCAGCCCCGGGCACCACCGCCATACGGTCGCTGCGCAACACATGCAATTCGGCGGGCAGACCTTCGCTGCCTACCGCCTCGATATAGGCGTTGCCCGACAGCAAAAGATGGCCATAAATCGCCTCGAGCAATTCTGCCTTGCCCTGCGCCCCATTGGGGCGGGCGATCAGCGACAGAATCGGGTGCTGGTCATAGCGCTGGTTTGCATCTTGCAAAATCAGCGGCAGGGCAGCGGCGGCTTCTGAAATCAGCTTGACCGCGCGAAAGCCCATTGGGTTTGCCTGAAAGCCCGTTTTGGCAAGACTCACCGCATCGCGCGCCGACCACGCCACACGCCCCGAGGTGCCAAACGCCACCACGCGCCCCGTTGCAGACGCCTTCTTTTCGGGCATCTGCACGCTTGCCCCGCGTTTTAGAAATTCGAACATCGCTTGCTCCTTGCAATCTGCGGCGGGGTATCGCCTCTGTTGAAACCAAACATATTGACTAAAAGTTTAATCGTTTCTAACCGAGCGTTCGCACCTGCGGGCGGCGATACTTTTCGGCGGGCTGGATGATTAGTTCTGTTATGGCCCAGACCAGCGCATCCACGCGGTCAGGGCTGCCGCGCCCGCTAAACCCTTGCGCTGTCATCAAAAACATCTGCTCTTCCAGCGCACCCAGCCCACCGTTTCGCAGGCCCCGCAGATGCGCCACGCGCCCCTGTTCATACAGCGCCGCCACAGGTTCGGCCCGCGCGCCTTTGCCCTGCCGCGCATGCACCGCGCGAAACGGCACCAGCGCGTCTATCTGCCGAATAACCGTTTCCACCAGATTGCCGCCTTGGTTCACTTCCGCCACCAGCCGATCTGCCCCGTGCCGCGCAACGGCGTCCAATGCCGCGCGCGCCCATGCCTCGGGCGAGGCCCCTTGCACGCTGGCATCTTCCAACACCACAGCCCGCCAGTCTTGCGGCGGCCCTTCTGTGATCGCCCCAACCACCACAATCCCGCAGGTGTCCGAGGATTTATGCGCCGAAACAGGCGGATCGACCGCCACCACGATGCGCGAAAGCGCGGGGGCGTGATCCACGCGCGCCGCCTCAATCGCCTCGGCCCGCCACAGCGCGCCTTCGACGCCCTCGATCAGCAGCCCTTCCAATTCCTGCCGCCCCAGCTGCGTGCCCGCATAGCGCGACTGCACCTCATCCAGAAAGCTTTGGGCCAAGTTGGCGCGGTTGGCGATGGTGGGGGCATGGGTGACAACAGTGCTGTCATTGGCCAAAATCGCCTTTAGAACGGGCACGTTTTGCGGCGTTGTCGTCACCACTTGGCGCGGATTATCGCCCAGACGCAGCGCAAATTGCAACTGATCCCAGGCGTTTTCGCCCTTTTTCCACTTGGCGAGTTCGTCGACCCAAGCCGCATCAAACTGCGGCCCGCGCAGGCTGTCAGGCTCGTGCGCCGAAAACACCTGCGCAATCGCGCCGTTGGGCCAAACCAGCCGCTTGCGCGTGGCCTGCCATTCAGGGCGCCGATCTGGGGGCGAGCAGGCGATGATACCACTATCGCCAAACACCATCACCTCGCGCACTTGGTCAACCGTTTCGCCCACCAGCGCCACGCGCCGCGCGGCCCCCGCATCCAGCGGCCCCGCGCCTTCGACCATACTGCGCACCCATTCCGCGCCCGCGCGGGTTTTGCCCGCCCCGCGCCCGCCCATGATCACCCAAGTTTTCCAATTTCCGATCGGCGGGGTTTGGTGCGGCATTGCCCAAAACTCGAACAAATAGGGCAGCGATAGCAGCGCGTTATCGCTTAAACTCGTCAGAAACTCGGTCGTCATCTCGGGCGGCGCGCAGGCGAGCCAGTCTGACCCCAATTTCAGATCGGGCGGCGTCAAGATCGTATCCGTCTTTGGCTCCAGCGGCTGCAGCAAGGGATTTAGCGATTTTTTCAACATTGTTTCTCTCATCCAAGGCCCAACCAAAAGCCGCGCGCAATTCCTTTATTGCGGTGCCCGCGCCTTTGCCGTCGGGGAGGTCAGCCTCGCGCAAGCTATTGATCACTTTGATCAATTCCTCTGCAGACCAACGATACAGTTTATAGGTTTCAGCCGCCAAAACGGCCGTGTCATCAGGTGTTGGGGGATGGTAGTTGTTCATAGGTTAACGCCTGCCTTTCCTGCCGCTCGCCCCCGCGCGAAATGCAAAACGGCGCAAAGGTTGCCCCCGCGCCGTCCATGACATTTCTGCCAGCATACCAAAAACATGCCACACAACCGCGCGGCATGTCAAGTTTTATCGTTTTATTTCAATAGCTTGCGCCCGCAAGCTTAGGGTCTGCTTAACCCTATTGCCCGCCCTCGGTCTTGGCCGCTTTGGCCGCCTCGGCCTCGATCTTGCGCCATGCTTCGACGTTTTTGTTATGCTCTTTCAAGGTCTTGGCAAAGGCGTGCCCGCCTGTGCCATCGGCCACGAAGAACAGATATTCGGTTGTATCGGGCATCAGCGCCGCCTCAATACTGGCGCGTCCAGGGTTGGCGATGGGGGTCGGCGGCATCCCGTCGATCACATAGGTGTTGTAGGGCGTTTCTTTGCGCAGTTCCGATTGGCGCAGCCCGCGTCCCAAAACGCCCTGACCGCCTGTCACGCCATAAATCACCGTAGGGTCGGTTTGCAGCTTCATCCCTTGGGCGATACGGTTCAAAAACACCGAAGCCACCTTTTTCCGCTCGGCGGCGATGCCCGTTTCCTTTTCCACAATCGAGGCCATAATCAGCGCCTCTTGCGGGGTTGCATAGGGCAGGCCTTCGGCGCGTTTTGGCCACAGCTCGGCCAAAGTATCGGCTTGGCGTTTGGTCATATCGGCCAAAATCTCGGCGCGGGGGGTGCCCTCTGCCACTTCGTAGCTGTCGGGCGAAAGGCTGCCTTCGGGGGGCAGTTCTGCGATGTCACCGCTGAGGAAACTGGCCGCCTTCAGCCCTTGCACCACTTGCCAACTGGTCACGCCCTCTGCCAGCGTCACGCGCAGGCGCAGATCAACTGCCCACGCTTCGTCATCCAAAATCGCGGGGCGCGGATCGACCGATGGGTCGTATTTGGCCACCTCGACATATTCGTTGGTTTTGGGGTCAAGTTCGCGCAGCACGATGTCGGCGCTGTTCACCCCGATGCGATAGTTCATCTCGCGCCCGCAGGTCGATTGCCCGCCAGCGGTCAGCGCATCCAGCGCCGACGCCATCGACACGCCCGCAGGCAGCAAATAGCTGCCAAATTTCAAATCGCCCGCTTTTTCCGAATAGCCCGCCCCAATGCGGAAAATCCGCGCATCCGAAATCGCGCCGCGTTCTTGCAAGGCGCGGCTGACCGCAGACAGGTTTGCGCCCTTTTTCACCTCAAAGCAGATGGGCTGCGCCAAGGGGCCTTTGCCTGTATATTGGCCACTCGCCCAGCCCAAAAACGCGGCAAAGCCGATCAAAACCGCGATCAGCAGCGTAAGCGCGCCCGATGCAACCGATCTTGCCATTATTGGACGCGGCCCATCACAAGGCTGGCATTGGTGCCGCCAAAGCCAAAGGAATTGGACAGCGCCACATCAATCTTGCGTTTCACAGCCTTATTTGCCGCCAAATCTAAGCGTGGCGCAACGGCGGGGTTGTCCAGATTGATCGTTGGCGGCGCGATTTGGTCGCGGATCGCCAGCACGCAGAAAATCGCCTCTACTGCGCCTGCGGCCCCCAGCAAATGCCCAATCGAAGATTTGGTCGACGACATCGTCGCCCCTGCTGCCGCATCGCCCAAAAGCCGCTCGACCGCGCCAAGTTCGATCGTGTCGGCCATGGTCGAGGTGCCGTGCGCGTTGATGTAATCAACCTGCGCGGGCGCAATTCCGGCGCGTTTCAGCGCCATTTCCATGCTGCGATACCCGCCTTCGCCGTCTTCGGATGGGGCGGTGATGTGATGCGCGTCGCCCGACAGGCCATAGCCCAAAATCTCGGCGTATATCTTGGCCCCGCGCGCCTTTGCGTGTTCGTATTCCTCTAGCACGACCACGCCCGCGCCCTCGCCCATGACAAAGCCGTCGCGGTCGGCGTCATAGGGGCGGCTGGCCTTTGTCGGATCATCGCCCCGTTTGGTGGACAGCGCTTTGCAGGCGTTGAACCCAGCAATGCCAATTTCCGAAATCGGGCTTTCAGCGCCGCCTGCAATCATGACATCGGCGTCCCCCCATTGGATCAGGCGTGCGGCATCGCCAATCGCATGCGCGCCCGTCGAGCAGGCCGTGACAACCGCATGGTTGGGGCCCTTAAAGCCGAACCGAATGGACACCTGCCCCGAGATCAGGTTGATCAGCGCACCTGGAATAAAGAAAGGCGAGACGCGCTTTGCGCCCTTTTCCTTAATCAGCACGGCCGTTTCGGCAATCGACGTCAGCCCGCCGATACCCGACCCGATCATCACCCCTGTGCGGCATTGCTGCTCGAATGTCTGCGGCGTCCAGCCCGAATCTTGCACGGCCTGCACGGCTGCGGCCATGCCATATAGGATAAAGTCATCGACCTTGCGGCGGTCTTTCGGCTCCATCCAATCATCGGGGTTAAAGGTGCCATCGCTGCCGTCGCCATAGGGCACTTCGCAGGCGTATTGCGTGATCACGCCTGTGGGATCAAACCGCGTGATCTGGCCCGCACCCGATTGTCCTGCCAGCAGCCGCGACCATGTCGCCTCGACCCCGCAAGCCAGCGGCGTGACCATTCCCAACCCTGTGACAACTACGCGGCGCATCGCAACTCTCCTTCTGGATGGCGCAAGGCAGCCCCAAAGACCCCCGCGCGCTTTTCTGCCTGATACACGCCCCCGCGCTGGCGCGCAACTCTGGCCCGCGCGGGCGCGCAACTCTGGCCAGCGCTGGCGCGCAACTCTGGCCAGCGCTGGCGCGCAACTCTGGCCCGCGCGGGCGCGCGCGCATCCAAACGCCCGCGCCCACCCAAATCGGTTGGGTCTGGTCGCAAAATGGCCGCCCAAAAATCTGGCACTGCCCGCTAAGTTTTGCGCAAAACTCGGTATTCTTGCCACAAATATACCAGATAGGCTTGACCTTTTCGTCAAGCCCGCTATGTGAATGAATATTCATTCATGCGCTGTAGTCCCCATATTCATGCAACTTCGCCTTTCGCCCCAATGTCCAGCCGCCTTTGCTCCCAAAACCGCCGAGATTTTGCGCGCGGTGCGCACTGCCTTTGTGGAAAAGGGGTTTGATGGCGCCTCGATGCAGGATTTGGCCCGTGCGACGGGCATGTCGGTGGGCAATTTCTACCGCTATTTTCCGTCAAAAGATGCGATTGTCACCCAGATGATTGCCTTGGATATGGAGGAAATTCAGGCCGAATTTGCCCGTATTCTTAGTGCGGACAGCCCAATGCAAACCTTGCGCACGCTGATCGCGGGGCGGATTATGGATGACAACGCCTCGCAAAATGGCCAGCTTTGGGCCGAAATTGCCGCCGCCGCGCAGCGCAAACCCGAAATTGCCCAAAGCGCTGGCGCGATGGAAGACGTCGTATCGGGCCATTTGGCGCAGGTGTTTGCCTGCGAAACGGGCCTGCCACTTGCCACAGCCGCGCAGCGATTCGCGACTGAGGCGCGCTTTATCATCATGCTGATACGTTCCGCCGCGATGATGGCCCCGAAAGATTCTGATCAGGCCCATCATCTAAACACCCTTATTCTGCGTACAATAAACCAAGTGCTGGACGATATCGCCAGCGCAGGTTCGAAAGGCTAATCATGCGCTCTTTTTCTGTTTTGCTGCTAACCTCTGCTCTTGTGGCCCTAACGCCCCCCCTTCTTGCGCAAGAGGCTGCCGCCCCAACCGAGGTGGTGCTGCCTGCGATCACCGTTTCAACTGTGGCCGCTCAAACTTTGCGCGATGTTGTCATTGCCTCTGGCCTTGTTAGCGCGATTGAAGAGGTGCAGGTCACGCCAATGGTGTCGGGCCAGCAGGTCGAGGAATTGCTGGTTGATGTGGGTGATCAGGTGACGGCGGGCCAAGTGATTGCGCGGCTGTCTTCTTCGGCACTGTCCTTGCAGAAAAGCCAGATCTCTGCCGCGCTAGAGGCGGCAAAAGCGGCGGGCCAGCCTTCGGGCGATTTGCAGGCCGAATTGGACAAGGTCACCGCAGATTTGGCCCGCGCCGAACTGACGCTCAAGCGCACCGAAGTGAAATCGCCCGTGGCGGGTGAAGTTGCGGCGCGCAACGCGGAACTTGGCGCAATTGCTGGTGGCACAGGCCAGCCGATGTTCACCATCATCCGCGATGGCGCGCTGGAACTGCAGGCCGATGTGTCGGAAAGCGATCTGGTGCGCCTTGCCAAAGGGCAAAAGGTTGAATTGATGCTGGTGGATGGTGCGGCCCCCTTAACGGGCGTTGTTCGGCTGGTGGAACCCACCATCAACGCGCAAACCCGCCTTGGCCGTGTGCGCATCAGCTTTGACGACAGCAGCCAAGTGCGCGCGGGCATGTTCGTCGAGGCCGAGATTATGGTGGCCGAGCGTGAAACTTTGGCCGTGCCAGTCACCGCTGTTGGCCGCTTTGAAGGCGCGCCCAACGTGATGCTGATCAATGACGGCACAGCCGAGCGCCGCGCCGTCAAAACGGGCATCCGCATGGGTGGCTGGATCGAGATTACCGAAGGCTTGGCGGCTGGCGAAACCATCGTCACCAAAGCAGGGTCATTCGTGCGCGCGGGCGATAAGATCAATCCCGTTCCTGAAACCAGCGCAACCAACTAGGGGTATAAGATGAACTTTTCCGCATGGTCTATCCGGAACCCCATCGCGCCGATTTTGGCGTTCTTTATCCTGCTTGTGCTGGGCTGGCAGTCGTTTAACGCGCTGCCGATCACCCGTTTTCCCAACATCGACTTTCCCGTTGTCATCGTCAACGTCTCGCAATCTGGCGCGGCCCCCGCCGAGCTAGAGGCGCAGGTCACCAAAATCGTCGAAGACGCGGTTGTGGGGATTACGGGGGTGAAAAACGTCACCTCCACGGTCAATGACGGATCATCCACCACGGCGATTGAATTTCGGATGGAAGTGCCCAGCGACAAGGCCGTTCAAGATGTCAAAGACGCGATGGACAGGGTGCGCGGCGATCTTCCAGGTGGTGTGAACGAGCCGAATGTGACCAAGCTGGATGTTGAAGGTCAGGCGATTATGACCTTTGCCATCACCGCGCCCAATATGACCATTGAAGAAGTGTCTTGGTTTGTCGATGACGAGATTAAGCGCGCCTTGCAGGGCCGCGCTGGCGTGGGCCGAGTGGATCGTTTCGGCGGGGCCGAGCGGGAAATTCGCATTGAACTCGACCCTGTAAAGCTGGACAGCTATGGCATCACCGCCAGCGCGGTGAACGCGCAACTGCGCCAGACCAACGTCAATCTGGGCGCGGGACGCAGCGAAATTGGCGCGGGCGAGCAATCGGTGCGCACACTGGGCGATGCCCAGTCGGTTGACAATCTGGCGGGCACGATCATCGCCCTATCCTCGGGGCGTTTTGTGCGCCTGTCGGAATTGGGCACGATTGTCGACACCTATAAGGAATTGCGTTCCACGACCAAACTTGACGGCAATCAAGTTGTGACCTTTGCCGTCTATCGCGCCAAGGGCGCATCGGAAGTGTCGGTTGCCGAAACCGTGCATGCCGCGCTGGATACGGTGCGCGCGCAGCATCAGGGTATCGGCATCGACATGGTCGACGATACGGTGTTCTACACCTATGGCAACTACGAGGCGGCGATCAACACGCTGCTGGAAGGCTCGCTTTTGGCCGTGATCGTGGTGTTTGCGTTCTTGCGCAACTGGCGCGCCACCATCATCACGGCGGTCGCCCTGCCCCTGTCGGCTGTGCCCACTTTTTGGATTATGGATCTGCTTGGCTTTTCGCTGAACCTTGTGTCGTTCTTGGCGATCACCTTGGCCACAGGGATTTTGGTCGATGATGCGATTGTGGAAATTGAAAACATCGCAAGGCACATTCGTATGGGCAAAACCCCTTATCGCGCCGCGATCGAGGCCGCCGATGAAATTGGCCTTGCGGTGATTGCGACCACCTTCACCATTATCGCCGTCTTTGTGCCCGTGTCGTTTATGGGCGGGATTCCGGGGCAGTATTTCATGCAATTTGGCCTGACGGTGGCGATTGCTGTGGCCTTCTCGCTGCTGGTTGCGCGCTTGATTACCCCGATGATGGCCGCCTTCTTTATGACAGCCAAAGACGCCAATGTTGGCGATCACGAGGGCGAGCAGGACGGCGCCGTGATGCGCGGCTACTTGGGCTTTGTGGAACGCACGACCCATGGGCAAATTCATTGGAAAAACCGCTTGCCAATGGTGTTGCCCTTCCTACGCCGCCTGCCAAACCATATCGAGCGGCCGCATCTGACCCTGGTTGTGAACGCCCTAATAGGCCGCCTGCCTAAGGCAGCAATCTTGGCAATTCCGATGGGTCTTTTGGCCACGGCCATTCGAATAACCTCTTGGGCGGGGTCAATCACATTGGCGATTGCCTTTGGCGTTTTGAATTTTGCTCTGCGCTGGCTGACCAACCCGATACGCACCATCAAATCTTATTACGTAACGCTTGTTGCCGCCTTTGGCGTGCTGATCGTCTCGCTCTATTTCATGGCGCAGGTGCCGGGGGCCTTCCTGCCGCCCGAAGATGTCAGCCGCATTTCTGTCTCGGTCGAATTGCCGCCAGGCTCGACGCTCGAACAGACCGACAAGACCACCGAAGAGATGCGCCGCGCGATTGCGGATATCGAGGGGATCAAATCGGTTCTTGTGATCAACGGTGCCAATCCCACAGGCGAGCGCGATTTGCGCAATGGCACCTTGACGGTGATTTTGGACAGTCTCGATCACAATCTGGAACTGCGCCTATCGCAGGCGTTCAACAAAATTCCCCTGCTAAACTATATCGTCCCCGATATCGAAGACACGGGCCGCACTGTCAGCCAAGACGCGATCGAGGCCGAGATTTTCCGCCGTTTGGCATCCGTTCCTGATGCCCGCGTGTTGAAAGTGGACGAGCGTGGCCAGCGCGAGCTGACCTATTCGATCCTCGCCGATAACGAGGCCGATTTGAACCGCGCCGCGTTTTTGCTGGAAGAGGCGCTGTCGGGCGATCCGCTGCTTGCCAATGTCTCGACCAAGGGCGCGGTGCCACGGCCCGAAATTCAGGTCACACCCCGTGCAGATGAGGCGGCCCGCCTTGGCGTGACCACCGCCTCCATTGCCGAAACCTTGCGTGTGGCGACGATTGGCGATGTTGATGCGGCGCTGGCGAAAATCTCGCTGGACGGGCGGCAAATTCCTGTGCGCGTGCGCGTCAAGGACGAGGTGCGCGAAGATTTGGCGCGCATTTCCGCCCTGCGCGTGCCGACCAATCTGGGCAAATCGGTGCCGCTGTCGACCGTGGCCGATGTGGTGATTGGCGAAGGCCCTGCCACGATCAACCGCTTTAACCGCGACCGCACCGCTACAATCGGCGCCGATCTGCCCTTGGGCGTGGCACTGGGGACTGCGCGCGCGCGATTTGAAGAGGTGGTGAAAGGTGTAACTTTGCCTGGCACCGCGCGGGTGCAGGCCTCGGGTGATGCCGAAGTGCAGACCGAATTGTTTGCCTCCTTTGGCAAGGCGATGATCTTGGGCCTGATGCTGATGCTTACGGTGCTGATTTTGTTGTTCAAATCGGTGATCCAGCCCTTTACCATTTTGTTCTCGCTTCCGCTGGCGATTGGCGGGGTCGCGGCGGCGCTGATCCTGACCAATGCGGCCCTGTCGATGCCTGTGCTGATCGGTATTTTGATGCTGATGGGCATTGTAACCAAAAACGCGATTTTGCTGGTGGATTTCGTGATCGAAATGCGGGTGCGCGGGTTGGATAGGTTCAAGGCCGTGCTAGAGGCGGGCCACAAACGGGCGCGCCCCATCGTGATGACCTCGATTGCGATGTCGGCAGGGATGCTGCCCTCGGCGCTTGGCGTTGGCGAAGGCGGTGCGTTCCGCGCGCCCATGGCAACGGCTGTGATCGGCGGGATTATCGTATCAACCGTGCTGTCCTTGGTGGTTGTGCCGTCTTTCTATCTGATCATGGACGATCTTTCCGCCTTTATCAGCAGGCTTTTGGCCCCAATGATTGGCGCGAAAGAGGATGAGGCCCCGGTTTTGGACAACGAACACCTGTCCGCCGAGGTTGCTGAATTGAAGGCGCAGCAGCAGGGCCTGCTGGCGCAGATCAAATCCCTGATGGGCAATCGCGCCCCAAAGGGCATGGCAGCAGAATAAGTCACGGGCGAATAAGTCGGGGGCGAATAAATCGGGGGGCGAAAGCCCCCCCTTTTTCACAGCATTTGCGCAACAAAAAAGGCACCCAAAACGGGTGCCTTTTCTATTTTGCCGCAAAGGCTTGGCCTTAGGCAGCCGAGGTGATGAATTTCACAGCATCGCCAAAGGTTTGGATGGTTTCAGCCGCATCATCAGGAATTTCGATGCCGAATTCTTCTTCGAACGCCATCACCAACTCTACGGTGTCAAGGCTGTCAGCGCCCAGATCGTCGATAAACGATGCGGATTCCGTCACTTTATCGGCCTCAACGCCAAGATGTTCGACGACGATCTTCTTCACACGATCAGCGATGTCGCTCATGTCTTATTCCTCAGTTGCAAGCGGGCTATGCCGCGTTCTGTTTTGCCCTGTTGCCAAGGCGTTTGCAGCCCCTTTGCGCCGCTTTGGCAGGGCCAAGTTATGCAAAAGCCTTCTGCCCCGCATCTCTGCGCGCCTATAGCAAGCCCCGCCGCCTATAGCAACAGGGCAGTTGCGCCGACGCGCAAAACTTAGGCCATATAACTGCCGCCATTGACGTGCAGCGTGGTGCCCGTCACATAAGACGCCTCATTCGAAGCAAGGTAAACAACGCCTGCCGCAATCTCTGGCCCCTGCCCCATGCGCCCTGCGGGAACCATCGTCAAGATGCGCGCCTTTTGGTCGTCATTCAACTTATCCGTCATCGCAGTTTCGATAAAGCCGGGGGCGACGCAGTTCACTGTAATATTGCGGCTGGCCACTTCCATTGCCAAAGATTTGGACATCGCCAAAACCCCCGCTTTGGCGGCTGTATAATTTCCCTGCCCGGGGTTGCCCGAATGGCCCACGACCGAGGTGATGTTGATAATCCGCCCCCAGCGCGCCTTCATCATACCGCGCAAGGACGCGCGGCACAGGCGGAACGTGGCTGTGAGGTTGATGTCAATGACGGTTGAGAATTCATCATCCGACATGCGCATGAACAGATTGTCTTTGGTGATGCCAGCATTATTCACCAAGATATCCAATGACCCCATCGCATCCGCCGCGGCCTTTGGCAGCGCATCCACCGCCGCGCTATCGGACAGATTGCAGGGCAGCACATAGCTGCGCGCGCCCAGTTCTGCCGCCAGTTCGTCCAGCGGGCCTTGCCGCGTGCCCGACAGTGCCACCGTCGCCCCCTGCGCATGCAGCGCCCGCGCAATCGCCCCGCCAATCCCGCCCGAAGCGCCCGTGATCAGCGCATTTTTCCCTGTCAAATCAAACATATTCTATCCTAACCCTTTGCCGCCAGCACATCTGCCGCCGTTCCTACGGCGCGCGTCTCGCCTGCCGAGGTGATGCGCTTTATCATCCCCGACAGCGCCTTTCCCGCGCCGATTTCCCAATATTGCGTCACGCCGCGGCCTTCCATCCATTGCACAGATTCGCGCCACCGCACGCGGCCTGTGACTTGTGCCACTAGCAAGGCGCGGATCTGCGCAGGATCGCTAACGGCGCTGGCCTGCACATTGGCAACCAGTGGCACGGCAGGGGCGGAAATATTCACATCCGCCAAAGCCTGCGCCATCACATCCGCCGCAGGCTGCATCAGTGCGCAGTGGAAAGGGGCCGACACGGGCAGCAGCAAGGCGCGTTTCGCGCCCTTGGCCTTGGCAATGTCCAAGGCGCGCTCGACAGCGGCTTTATGTCCAGAAACAACCACTTGCGCGGGGTCATTGTCATTTGCAGCCTCGCAAATCTCGCCCTGCGCGGCCTCGGCGGCCACTTCGCTTGCCGCCGCAAAATCCAGCCCCAGCAGCGCCGCCATTGCGCCTACGCCCACAGGCACCGCTTCTTGCATGGCGCGGCCACGAATACGCAAAAGCCGCGCCGTATCGGCCAGCCCTATCGCCCCCGCCGCGCACAGCGCCGCATATTCACCCAGCGAATGGCCCGCCACAAAGGACGCGCGCGACACTTCGATCCCCTCGGCCTTTAGCGCCGCCATCGCCGCCAGCGATGTCGCCATCAGTGCGGGCTGCGCATTTTGCGTCAGCGTCAATTCGGCAATATCACCTTCCCAAATCAGGCCCGACAGGTTTTGCCCAAGCGCTTGATCTACCTCGTCAAATACCGCCTTCGCCGCAGGATAGCTTTGCGCCAAATCGCGCCCCATCCCAATGGTTTGCGCCCCTTGGCCCGGAAAAACAAATGCAAGGCTCATGCGCCCCTCCCCTTTGGTTGCGCCCAAAGGCATAGCCTGCGCGGGCGCGCCATGCAACGGCGCGGATTTGACCATTGGGTTTACGGTAACGAAATTTTCACCACTTTCGCCGAAGCTTGCCCAAAGATCACAACGACAGGGCGTTCCATGACGGCGCACAGCACAATCCCATACCCCGTTGAAACCGAACGCCGCGCTTCTGCAACGGCCTTGCAAGCTTTGGCGCGCGATGCGGGTGTGTTGACTGTGTCCTTGGCCGAGGTGTCGGGCCATACCAACAGTATCGATACGGCGCTGGTGGCCAATGTGGCAACGGTCAACCAAATCAAAAACTTGGCAACCGAAATGGCCGATCGCAACCGCGAGGTGACAAAGGCATCGCAGGTTGCCTTGGCCAGCACCGCCTCGGCCCGTGACACGGTGGAAGGGGGCAAAACCCGCATCGCGCAAACCCTGCATAACTTGGCCGCTTTGTTCAAAGACGTAGAGGATTTGGGCGATGGCATCGCCAATTTGCGCGATTCGCTGTCCGAAGTGTCGCGCGTTGCGGGTGAAATTTCCGATATCGCCCGCACCACCAATTTGCTCGCCATCAACGCCTCGATCGAGGCTGCGCGCGCTGGCCCCGAAGGAAAGGGGTTTATGGTTGTCGCCCAAGAAATCAAACAATTGGCCGGTCGCACCGAGGTCGCGATCAATTCCATATCCGAACGTCTGACCGAACTGGACGCGCGCAATTTCGAACTGGGCCAGCGGTCGTTTTCCGCTGTGGGCCGCTCGGTCGATTTGCAGGCAGACACAAATTCGCTTGGCGCGGCTATGGAGGAAATCAGCGCTGCCACCGCCGCTGTTGACCATCAGCAAGGCGTGATTGCCAAAGCAACCGAGGCCGCGATGTCGTCGGTGTCGCAGGTGGAAACAGGCATTTCTACCCTGACGGGCAGCATCAATGATGCCGCACAAGAGGTGCGATCCACCCGTGACAAGGTGGTTGCCCTGACAACGGCAGGCGAACGGGTGACCACGACTTGCGCTAAACTTGGTGTAGAAACCATCGACACCCCCTATATTCGCGCTGTCACCGATGCCGCCGTGCGCCTATCCCATGCCGTCGAGGCCGCCATTACGCGCGGCGAGGCGCGAGCCGAGCAATTCTTTGACCAGCGCCTGCGCCCGATTGAGGGGACAGATCCGCAGCAGGTTCTATCGCCCTTTACCGCCCTGACCGACCGCTTGTTCCCCCCGATCCAAGAGGAATTGCTTTCCCTGGCCGACAATGTCGTGTTTTGTGCAGCGGTGGATTTGCGCGGATATCTGCCCACCCATAACCGCAAATTCTCGCTTCCCCAACGCGCGGGCGATGTTGCATGGAACACCGCCAACAGCCGCAATCGCCGCATTTTTGATGATCGTGTCGGTCTTGCCGCGGGTCGCAACACCGAAGACTTCCTGTTACAAGCCTATCGGCGCGATATGGGCAATGGCGTTTTTGTGATGATGAAAGATGTCTCGGCCCCAATTTTCATTGGCGGGCGGCATTGGGGCGGCTTGCGTCTGGCATATAAGGTATAATTCGCCCCAAACCCCATAAAACTTGTGCATTTTGCTTGCGCGCGCGGGGATTTGCCCCTATGCAGCCCCATCTTTCCACATTCCACGTAACGGCGCAGCCTCTCGTGGACGGGCGGTGGAAAGTGTTTGCCCGTCCTATGAAATGCGCCCCAGATCGGAGTTTACATGCCCCTATACGAGCATGTCATGATTGCGCGTCAGGATTTGTCCAGCGCGCAGGCTGAAGGCCTTATCGAACATTTCTCAACCGTTCTTGCAGATAACGGCGGCAAAGTCGTCGAGCATGAATATTGGGGCGTCAAGACGATGGCCTATAAGATCAACAAAAACCGTAAAGGCCACTATGCCCTGCTGAAATCGGATGCGCCCTCGGCCGCCGTGCAGGAAATGGAACGCCTGATGCGGCTGCATGATGACGTGATGCGCGTTTTGACCATTAAGGTTGACGGCCATGTCGAAGGCCCCTCGGTGCAGATGCAAAAGCGTGACGACCGCGATCGCGGCGACCGCGCTGACATGGGATTTGACAGCCCGCGTCCGCCCCGCCCCTCCTTCGGTGACCGTCCCGATCGTTCGGAACGTCCGTCGTTTGGCGGCGATCGCCGTCGTTGATCCCAGACAGAAAGGCATAAATCATGGCGACCAAACCATTTTTCCGCCGCCGCAAAGTTTGCCCCTTCTCGGGTGAAAACGCGCCAGCGATTGACTACAAAGACACGCGCCTGCTTCAGCGTTATGTGTCCGAGCGGGGCAAAATCGTGCCTTCGCGCATCACCGCCGTTTCGGCCAAAAAGCAGCGCGAATTGGCTCAGGCGATCAAACGCGCCCGCTTTCTTGCCCTGCTGCCCTATGCTGTGAAGTAAGGAGAGAAAAATGCAAGTTATCCTACTTCAACGCGTGGCCAAACTGGGCCAAATGGGCGAAGTCGTGAACGTCAAAGACGGATACGGCCGCAATTATCTGCTGCCCCAAGGCAAAGCGCTGCGCGCCAATGCCGCCAATATCAAATCTTTTGAAGGTAAAAAGGCGCAGCTTGAGGCTGTCAACCTTGAAACCCGCAAAGAGGCCGAGGCAGTTGCAGCCCAGCTGGATGGTCAGACTTATGTCATCATCCGGTCGGCATCCGATGCGGGCGCGCTTTACGGCTCGGTCACCACGCGCGATGCGGCAGATGCCGCCACCGCGGGCGGTGTCACCGTGAGCCGCAACCAAGTTGTGCTGGATCGCCCGATCAAGGAATTGGGTCTGCACAGCGTTTCGGTGCAATTGCACCCCGAAGTTCTGGTGAAATTCACCGTGAACGTTGCCCGCTCGCCCGAAGAGGCCGAGCTGCAAGCATCGGGTAAGTCGATTGCCGCCATTGCCGCCGAGGCAGAGGCAGAGGCAGAGTTCGAAATCGCCAACCTGTTCGACGAAATGGGCGCAGCCCAAGAAGGCGAAAATCTGACCCGCGACTGATCGGGGCGATCTAAGCAGGCCGCGCGGGGGAAACCTCGCGCGGCTTTTTCATGCCTATAGGCCATATTTGTGGGCGATTAACAAAGAAAAAGGCCGCACCCAAAGGCGCGGCCAAATAGTTAGCCAAATGGCTTATCTTACATCTCGTCCAAAGCTTCGACCAGCTTTTGCAGATCTTCTTTGGACACGTCCTTATCGGTCACCTTCGCGCCAGCAACGATATGGTCAACGACCTTATCTTCAAAAATAGGCGCGCGCAGTTGCTGCTGCATTTGAGGGTTTTTCTGAATGAATTCAAAATACTGACGCTCTTGCCCTGGATATTGACGCGCCTGCGCCAAAACGGCTTGCGTCATCTCCGCATCCGACACAGTCACCTCGGCCTTGCGGCCGATTTCTGCCAGAATCAGGCCCAAACGCACGCGGCGTTCGGCCAGCTTCTTATGCTCTTCGGTGGTTTCCACATTACCGTGGTCATGGCCATGCACATGCGGATTTTCTTCGTGCCACAATTGATGCGCAATTTGCGAGGCTTCGGCATCAACCAACGCGGCAGGCAGATCAAATTTGATCATGCTGTCCAATTGATCCAGCAAGGCGCGCTTCATCACTGCGCGCGCCGCCCCTTTGTATTCGGCCTCGAGCGAGGTGGCGATTTGCCCCTTCAGCGCGGCCAAATCTTCGGCCCCATATTTTTTGGCCAGCTCGTCATTGATCTCTGCCGCCTCTGGTGCTTTTACCGCTTTGACTTTGCAGGCGAACACCGCCGCTTTGCCCGCCAAATTGGCCGCGCCATAGGCTTCGGGGAAGGTCACGTTGACCGACACGTCATCGCCTTCGCGCGCGCCGATGAGTTGGTCTTCAAAGCCTGGGATGAAGGAATTGCTGCCCAGCACCAGCGGATAATCGGTGCCCGCGCCGCCTTCAAATTCCACGCCATCCACCGAACCTGTGAAATCAATCACCACTTGGTCGCCCGAAACCGCTTTGCTGCCCTTTTTCTTATCGGCGAAATTTTGCGCCGATTTGGCAAGGTTTTCCAAGGCTTCGGTGACCGCGGCATCATCCGCCTTCACCGAGAAACGATCAAGGGCGATTTTGCCAGCATCCAATTCCGGAATCGGCGGCAGGCATTCATAGGTCATATCGACCACAACGTCCTGCCCCTCGGCCCAAGTTTCGCCGTTCTGCATTTTCACATCGGGCTGCATCGCGGGCCGATCGCCCGTTTTGTCGAAATGGTCTTTCATCGCGCCATCAATGGCGTCTTGCATCGCATCACCAAGCAGGCGCTGACCGAACTGCTTTTTCAAGATTGCCATCGGCACCTTGCCTTTGCGAAAGCCCTTGATTTCCACTTCGGGCTGCGCTTCCAGCAGCTTTTCCTGAACTTTCGCGTCCAATTCCGCCGCCGTCACCGTGATGGTGTAGCCGCGCTTAAGGCCGTCTTTCAGGGTTTCGGTGACCTGCATCCTCGTGTCCTTTTCCATATCTGGTGCGGGTGGAGGGACTTGAACCCCCACGCCTTGCGGCGCCAGAACCTAAATCTGGTGCGTCTGCCAATTTCGCCACACCCGCATAACAAACAAGACACAGCCCCGCCCAAATAGGCGAGCTGCGCCTCGAATTCGCGCTCTTCTAACAAAGCGCGCGCGGGGATGCGAGAGGAAAAACGCGCGGATTTGGCCCAAAGCCTGCGAAAATTTGGCCGACCGTTCCCACCCAAGGATCACAAAGTTTTCATTTTGCCTAAGTTTTCACCACAGCGGCTAAAATTTAGGCGCACGTAAGGGCGGATCGCCCAAAATTCGCGCAATTTGCGCCAAGTCAAATTGTAATTCCCCTGCCCAGTCTGCATTAAGGCAAGGCAACGAAGGGAGCCCGCGATGAAAAAGATCGAAGCGATTATTAAGCCGTTCAAGCTGGACGAGGTGAAAGAAGCGCTGCAAGAAGCGGGTGTTCAGGGCCTTTCGGTCACCGAAGTAAAGGGGTTTGGCCGCCAAAAAGGGCATACCGAACTTTATCGCGGGGCCGAATATGTCGTTGATTTTCTGCCAAAGGTGAAAATCGAGGTTGTCCTGACCGACGATATGGTTGATGCCGCCATTGCCGCCATTATCAGTGCCGCGCGCACCGACAAAATTGGCGACGGTAAGATTTTCGTCTATCCCGTCGAACAAGCGATCCGCATCCGCACTGGCGAAACCGGTGATGATGCTGTCTAACCACCCGAAGGCCGTCAGGTAACCACCTGAAAACACAGCTTTCTAACTGTAACCTAAACCCGAAAGGCAGCATGATGAGCGCGATTGCAAAAGCTCTGAAACTGATTAAGGACGAAGAAGTCGAATACGTCGATATTCGCTTTACCGATCCCAAAGGCAAACTTCAGCACGTGACCTTGGTCTCTGATCTGGTTGATGAAGATTTCTTCGAAGAAGGCTTTATGTTCGACGGCTCGTCGATTGCGGGCTGGAAGTCGATTGACCAATCCGACATGAAACTGATCCCCGACGCAGAATCGGTTTACCTTGACCCGTTCTATGCCGAAAAAACCCTGTGCGTGCATTGCAACGTGGTCGAGCCTGATACAGGCGAGGCTTATGATCGTTGCCCGCGGCAAACCGCGATCAAGGCCGAAGCCTATCTCAAGTCTTCGGGTGTGGGCGATACCGCCTATTTCGGCCCTGAAGCTGAATTCTTTATTTTCGACGACGTGCGCTTTTCCGTCACGCCGCGCAAAGTGGCTTATGAAATTGACGCCGCTGCTGCCGCATGGAACACCGACACGGTGCAAGAAGGTGGCAATTACGGCCATATCGCGGGCCATAAGGGCGGTTATTTCCCTGTGAACCCCGTGGACGAAGCGCAAGATCTGCGCGGCGAGATGCTGTCGACCATGAAGCGCATGGGTATGCGCGTGGACAAGCACCACCACGAAGTGGCCACCTGCCAACACGAACTTGGCATGATTTTTGGCGGGTTGGTCGAACAGGCCGACAATATCCAGAAATACAAATACGTGATCCACAACGTCGCCCACGCCTATGGCAAGACCGTGACCTTCATGCCAAAGCCGATGAAGGGCGATAACGGGTCGGGTATGCATGTGAACATGTCGATCTGGAAGGGCGGTAAGCCTTTGTTTGCAGGCGATAAATATGCCGACCTCAGCCAAGAGGCGCTGTATTTCATCGGCGGCATCCTGAAGCACGCCAAGGCGCTGAACGCGCTGACGAACCCTGGCACCAACAGCTACAAACGCCTGATCCCTGGTTTTGAAGCGCCCGTTCTGCGCGCCTATTCGGCCCGCAACCGCTCTGGCTGCGTGCGTATTCCGTGGACCGAATCGCCAAAAGCCAAGCGGGTCGAGGCGCGTTTCCCCGATCCATCGGCCAACCCTTATTTGGCCTTTGCCGCCCTGCTGATGGCAGGTCTGGACGGGATCAAGAATAAAATCGACCCAGGCCCAGCTTCGGACAAGGATCTTTACGATCTTCCACCCGAAGAATTGGCAGCAATTCCAACGGTTTGCGGTTCCTTGCGCGAAGCTTTGGAAGAGCTGGAAAAAGACATGGACTTTCTTCTGGCGGGCGACGTGTTCACCCGCGATCAGTTGGAATCCTATATGGGGCTGAAGTGGGAAGAGGTGTACGCCTATGAACACACGCCGCACCCTGTGGAATATCAGCTTTATTACAGCTGCTAATCTGCCTTGGATCGTTCCAAACAAAAGGGCGCAGCGATGCGCCCTTTTTCTTGCGCGCGCCGCGCCGCCCTATTAGCCTGCCGCAAACGGAGGTTTAGATGCCCTTTGGTCTGACATATGCGGGTTTTGTCGTGGGGATTGGCCTGTCCATGCTTTTTGGCCCCGCCGATCCCGCCGCGCCGACGCAGCAAAACGCGTTGACCTTTGGCACGGCGGTGCAGCCTTGGGTCTCACCTGGAGCAGAGAATTTCATCACCTTTACCCACCGCGAGGATGGGCTGATTTGGGGGAAATTCACCCCTATTTATGCTGTGGGCCTGTCTGATAAAGGCACGGCATTTGTCTCGGCGGGCTTAGGGCGTCCGCTGGATGTTTGGGGCGTCAAAGTGCTGCCCTTCACAGGGCCGACGCTGTATTTTGACAATAACAACAACGACATACTGCAGTTTCGCACGGGCTTTGATATCACCCAAAACTTGGGCGAAGCCCTTACCCTTTCGGGCGGCTATTACCATATTTCCAACGGTCAAGCGAATGCGCCATCGGCCGATGTGGACGTGGCGCATCTGGGCCTGAAATTACGGTTTTAGGACATCTGTCAAAAACGCAACAAGCGGCGTGACCACGCCGCTGGCGTTAAATTCCGATGTCCCATGCCCTGCCCCCGCGACCAAAGCAAAGTCAATTTTCGCCATCGGATCGCTGGCAGCCCAAGCATCGGCCAAGCGCTGCGTTTGGCTGTGGGCGACATAGGTATCCGCGTCGCCGTGCCGCGCAAACAGCGGTGGAAGCGCGATTTTCTGACCGTCCAGCCGACCAATCGGCCCTGCGGCCCGCGCTTTGGCAGGATCATCCGCTACATTAAACCCTAATAGCTGCGATTCGGGGCTGCCCTCGACGCTGGTTTGTCCCATCGCCGCCGTCATGCCCAAGGCGGCCATATCGGCATCCATGGTTGAAAAATCCATCGGGCCGTAAAAATCGACCAGGGCAAGCGCAGGCGCTCCCGCCTCGGCCAAAGAGATCACCGTGCTGGTCGCAAGGAAGCCACCAGCAGACTGCCCCCACATGGCCATGCGCGCAGGATCAAGCCCGTAACTGGTTGCATTGTCACGCAAAATCGCCACGGCTGCAAGACAGTCCTCGCCCTGCGCGGGCCAGATCGCCGTGCTGGAAAAGCGGTAATTGATCCGCACAATCGCAATGCCCGCGGCCAAAACCTCGGTCTGGATTGGATTTGCGGTTTTGTCGCCCAGTTTGAACGCGCCGCCGTGAATTTCCAGCACAAAGGGGAAAGGCCCTGTCCCGAATGTCGCGGCATCGGGCAGATAAATGTCCAAGATATTGCGTGCATCCGCGCCATAAGCGATGTTCGCATAGCTTGGCGGCACCGTCGTTGCCTTTTTCCACCCCCAATAGCCCAAACCTGCAAGGGCAATCGCCCCTGCCCCAATCCCAAATCCGCGCCGTGTTAGTTTCATCTGCACCTCCTGTTTTGCAATATACGCCAATGGCGAAGGTTTCCGTCGCTCTTAATGGTCACATGCGGATAAGCCCGCCCTTGCGTCTGGGGGCAGGTCAGCGATGGGCATCAGATAGGTGTGGATGGTAAACACAACCGCGCCTGTTTTGGGCAGGCGGACAAAACATTGCCTTTCGCAGCGAACATACGGTTTTTCAATGGTTTTTCTGCGGTCGCGCGGGGCCTCTTCCAGCCTTGGGTGGTGCAAATCGGGCGATTCATAGGTTAAGAAATTCATCCGCCACAGCCCCTGATCCACGCGGATCACTTCCATCATCCGCTGCACCCGCGCGGCCATGTCGTGCGTGTAACTGGTTACAGGACGATGGATCGAGGTCATCGCCCGCCCCAGTTTCTGCGCCAGCGTCCACGAGGCGGGAAAGCACAGGATCGCGCCCGTTAGGTGATGTTCGCCGTCTTTGGCTTGCAAAATGCACAGGTCTTCTTGCACCAAACGGCCCAACGTCAGCAAAGGCTTGGAACGGTCCAAATTCACCCTTTCGCCATCAGGGCGCAGCACCGAATCGGGGCCAATCTGATAGGCTGGATCATGTGATAGCTTGGCCAAGACAGTGTCATAAAGCTCGCCCGCGGCGGCTTGGGCGCTGTCCAGCAGCCCATGAACTGTATCTTGTTTTTCGGCAATCAAGCTGTCGCGCAGCGCCATTTGGCCTGCAAACGCCTCGTCTTTGCGCAGAAAATCGCCTTGTGCCATGGGCTGCACCCCCGGCAACCGCGCAAGGTGCGGCACCATCCACGGGTAATGCGGCAGGGTTTTGTGATAGACGCTCATCCCCAAAAACTATCCCAAATCCAAATGCACCGCCAGCGCCCGCAAGCCCTGCGCGCGGGCAGGCGGAATGCGCGCGACCTCGACCGCAGTGAAAACATGGATCGTTCCAAGTGCAAAATCCTGCACGGCGTGGTCGCCAAGCCAACCGCCAATGCCAAGATAGCTGCGCAAAAGAGGCGGCATGGCCCGAAGGGCCACACCAAGATTGATGGGCGGCGGAATATCTGCAAAATCAATAACATGTTGCGATTTTCGCCCAATCGACCAAGGCCCCGCGACATGCGACTTTAACGCGCCAAGGGCGGGTAAATGCGGCGCGGGATCGCTGCCCGAAAAAGAGGCGCAGCCAAACAGCAGCGCCGCGCCCACGCGGTCAACCTCTGCCGCCATGGCCGCAAAGCACAGGCGCAAAACATCCGCTTCGCGCCCCGCCGCACCCGCGTTCAAGCAAAACCGCCCCAGTTCCAAGGCAGGCGCATCCATCGTAGAAAATCCAGCTAAATCATAGAATTGCGCCGAATAGCCCTGCGCCATTTCGGCCCCTGTTGCACAGCCTGTCACGCGAAACGCCGCGCGCAAATCATCGCCGTCCAGCACCATAATCTGCATGGCCTGCGCGTCAAATTCATCGCGGCCCATGCCAAACCGCGCAGACCGCAGCGCCATCACGCGCGCCAAATCCTGCGGCGTTTGCGCCCTGCGCACCCTATAGGCCCCGATCACGTCGCCTCACATCTTCTTGCATCGACTTTTCGCCCCGCTGCCCTACATTCCACGCAAACCCTTTCCCAGCGCAAGAGGCAAGCATGGCATCCGCCCCCAAATCCGCCCCGAAAATCGTAAAATCAGACGAGGAATGGCGCGCGCAGCTGTCCGAATTGTCCTTTAAGGTCACGCGCCAGCACGGCACCGAGCGCGCCTTTTCCAATGACAATTTTCCCAAATCGGCGGGTATGTTTCATTGCATTTGCTGCGATGCGCCGCTGTTCGAGGCCAGCACCAAATTTGACTCTGGCACTGGTTGGCCCAGCTTTTACGCGGCCTATGGCCAAGAAAATGTCGGCGAATCGCAGGATAATTCGTGGTTCATGCGCCGCACCGAGGTGCATTGCACCGCCTGCGCCGCGCATTTGGGCCATGTCTTTCCCGATGGCCCAGCCCCGACGGGCCAGCGCTATTGCATCAATGGCGTGGCTTTGACCTTCAAACCAGCGGACTAGGCTATTTCGACAGCAGGCTGTCGGTATTGATGCGCCCGATATTGCCAAAAAGCTGGCGCAAGAAGCCCGCGCTTTTCACATTGGGCTGGGTGATACGGCGCGACAACGCCACCACTTGGCCCTTTTCAAGACCAAACCGTTCGACATTCTCAACCTTGCCCGATTTGGCAAAGGTGATGGCCACCACTTGGCGATCTTCTTCCACAGGCGGCAGCGCGCCCGTGGTTTTCCAGCGGCTGGCCACATAAAACCAGCCGACATCGTTCAACAGCCCCGAGGTAGAGGGCCGCCCGACAATGGCCGCCACGGTGTCGCGCGTGTCCACGCCCACCTCGATTCGCGCCAAATCGGCATCTTCGGGCACATAGCCGTGCTTTTGGTAAATGGGCGCGCAGGCCGCCATTGCCGACACGATCAGCGCCGACAGCGCCAGCGTCAGTGCCAAATTTTGCCCCGCCGCGCCCATTCTTGTGCCACAGAATTTGCCCATTCGTCCCCCCAACGGCGCGGCAGTCTTGCCCAAACCCGTAAAAGCCTTTATCGCCATGTTAGCGCCCGCTCGCAAGCCCTGCCAGCACCTGCTGCGGTTTTGCGCAAGATAATGCGCGCCCTAATGCATGATGCCCCCAATTTCGCTGACATAACTTTGAAAGTGACGATGACTGATCCGATTGCAGATGCCGCCCCCTTCCCTGCCGCTTTGCCCAGCCAGACCTATCGCAGCGCGGCTGTGGTGGGCAAAAAGCCATTGCATTTCACCTATAGTGCCGATGCCACCGCACGGGCGCAGATCGCGGCGCATTTGGGGCTGGCCGAATTGCCCAAACTGGTGCTGAAAGGGGCGTTTACCCCGCAAGGGCGCGGCGACGTGCTGCTGCGTGCGGCGCTGACCGCTGATGTGGTGCAGGCCTGCATTGTCACCTTGGCCCCCGTGCCAACCCGTCTAGAGCAGAGTGTGGCGCGCGATTACCTGCGCGATTACGCCGAAGATCTGACCACCGAGGCCGAGCTTGGCCCCGAAGATCAAGAACCCATCCCCGAGATGTTCGATGTGGCCGCCATCGCCATCGAAGAACTGACGCTTGCTTTGCCGCTTTATCCGCGCGCGCCAGGGGCGGAATTGGCCCCGCTAACCGTGACCCCGCCAGGCGCGGCCCCGCTGACCGATGCGGCGCTGCGCCCATTTGCGGGGCTGGCCAGTTTGGCGCAGGCGATGAAAGCATCGCAAAGCGAGTAGCGCTTTGGGAAATTTCCCTGCATTTTGGCCAAAATAGGGCTTGCGCCGCGCCAAAATCTGGCTATGTTCCGCGCCTCGTTCAGGGCTGTTTTTGGGCCAAATCTTGTGCGCAACTTGGCCCTGACACCCGCTAGAATATCTTTGTAAATCAGGGGCCTGTCCCCCAACTGAAAAGGCCCCGACATGGCTGTCCCTCAGAACCGAGTCACTTCTTCCAAACGCAATATGCGCCGCGCGCATGACGCTTTGGTTGCTGGCAACCCCCAAGAATGCAACAACTGCGGCGAGTTGAAGCGCCCGCATCACGTTTGCCCATCTTGCGGGCATTACGATGCACGCGAAGTTGTGGCGACCAAAGCCGTCGATCTGGACGAGGATGCGGCGTAAGCCGCGCCTTAGCGCATTTGCCAAATGGCGCCCAGCAGTCACAGTGACAGCGCAACCGATGCAGGGTCTGCACGGGTTGTGATATCGGTGGATGCGATGGGTGGCGATCAGGGGCCTGCGGCGGTTGTCGCGGGCCTTGTCATTTCTGCGCGCGCGTTGCCCGATGCGGATTTTATTCTGCACGGCGATCAGGCGCAGCTTTCGCCGCTGCTGGCCAAATCGCCCGAACTTGCGGGCCGCGTTTCGCTGCGCCATGCGCCGCGCGCGGTGACGATGGAAGATAAGCCTGCGGCCATCATGCGGTCGGGCAGCGACACATCGATGTGGGGGGCCATCACCTCGGTGCGCGACGGCGAGGCGGCGGTGGCCGTATCTTGCGGCAACACAGGCGCGCTGATGGCGGTGTCGATGATCCGCCTGCGCAAAATGGCGGGGGTGAACCGCCCCGCGATTGCCTGTTTCTGGCCTTCGCGCAATGCCGCTGGCTTTAACATCATGCTGGATGTCGGCGCAGATATTAAGGCCGACGCGCAGGATTTGCGCCAATATGCGGCGATGGGGGCGGCCTATGCGGCTGTTGGCCTTGGCCTTACCCTGCCCCGCGTTGGCCTTTTGAATGTCGGCACCGAAGATCATAAGGGCCGCGCTGAATTGCACGAGGCGCAGGCCCTGCTTGCCCAAGATGCGGCGGGTCACTTCGACTATGTCGGTTTTGTCGAGGGCAGCGATATTCCCTCTGCCCGCGTCGATGTGATTGTGACCGATGGGTTTACAGGCAATATTGCGCTGAAAACGGGCGAAGGCACCGCGAAACTGATCGGCGATTTCATGCGCGAAAGCTTTACCCGCACCTTGTTTTCCAAACTGGCCGCCGTCTTGTCACTGGGGGTTTTGCGCCATTTGCAGCGCCGTATCGACCCGCGCCGCGCCAATGGCGGGGTGTTTTTGGGGCTGAATGGCACGGTTGTGAAATCGCATGGCGGCTCTGACGCTGTGGCGTTTTCGGCGGCCATTGCGCTGGCGTATCGCCTCTCGCGCGGGGCGTTTCTTGCGCAGCTTGCAAGTCGCGTATCCGCGGGGCAAACTGGGGCCTTGGGCGGCGAGGAGGCTGGGGCCAGCGCATGACGATACGAGCTGTTGTTCAAGGTGTGGGCCATTATCTGCCCGCCCGAATGGTGCCCAATGCCGAGCTTGAGGCGCTGGTTGAGACCACCGATGAATGGATCAAAACACGGTCGGGCATCGAGCGGCGGCACTACGCCGCCGAGGGCGAGCTGACCTCTGATCTGGGGGCAAAGGCGGCTTTGGCCGCGCTGGCTCATGCGGGGCTTGGGCCTGATGATCTGGATGCGATTATTCTGGCAACATCGACCGCCGATCTGACCTTTCCGTCAGCCGCCTCGATGATTCAGGCGAAAATCGGCATGACACGCGGCTTTGCCTTTGACATGCAGGCCGTTTGTGCGGGCTTTGTCTTTGCCCTATCGACAGCGCAAGCGATGATCGTGTCAGGTCAGGCACGGCGCGTGATGGTGATTGGCGCAGAAACCTTTTCCAAATTGATGGATTGGGACGACCGTGCAACATGCGTTTTGTTCGGTGACGGTGCAGGCGCGCTGATTTTGGCCGCAGCAGAGGGCACAGGCAGCAGCGCCGATCGCGGCATTTTGGCGACAGATTTGCATTCAGATGGCCAGTTCAAAGACCTTTTGTTCGTCGATGGCGGTGTCTCGACGGGCCTGACGGGAAAATTGCGGATGCAGGGGCGCGAAGTGTTCCGCCATGCGGTGGAAAAACTGGCGGCGGCGGCCCATTCGGCGCTGGAAAAGGCGGGGCTTTCGGGCGAAGACGTGGATTGGATCGTGCCGCATCAGGCCAATATTCGCATCATCGAAGGCTGTGCCAAGCGCCTGCAAGTGCCGATGGAGCGGGTCGTGGTGACGGTGCAAGATCATGGCAACACCTCTGCCGCCTCGATCCCGCTGGCGCTGTCGGTGGGTGTCGCGCGCGGGCAAATCAAGGCGGGCGATTTGATCGTGACCGAGGCGATTGGTGGCGGTCTGGCTTGGGGCGCGGTTGTGCTGCGCTGGTAACTGCAGCCTAAAATTGCGATTTTCCCGCCTTTTGAGGGGGTTCCACCGCTAAGTTGTGTTGACTTAACGGAAATCCTTGCCCAAACTTATCCAAAATCCGGGGGGATAGTGATGAGTGAGAAAACTCTGACGCGCATGGATCTAAGCGAGGCTGTGTTCCGCGAGGTGGGGCTTAGTCGCAACGAATCGGCCGATTTGGTCGAAGCGGTGCTGAAGCATATGTCCGATGCGCTGGCCGCAGGGGATGCGGTGAAAATCTCGTCTTTTGGCACGTTTTCGGTGCGTTCGAAAACCGCGCGCGTTGGGCGTAACCCAAAAACAGGTGACGAAGTGCCGATCAGCCCGCGCAGGGTCTTGTCGTTTCGCCCCTCGCATTTGATGAAAGACCGTGTCGCGGCGGCCAAGAAGAAATAATGTGCAGCGGGCGGCGTTAAGCCATGGATAAATCTGCCGAGGCCTTTCGCACCATCAGCGAAGTTGCCGAGATTTTGGATACACCCGCCCATGTGCTGCGTTTTTGGGAAAGCCGTTTCCCGCAAATCCGGCCTGTCAAACGCGCGGGGGGGCGGCGCTATTATCGGCCCAGCGATGTGGCCTTGCTGACGGGCATTAAGTATTTGCTGCATGCCGAGGGGATGACAATTCGCGGGGTGCAAAAGGTGCTGCGCGACCATGGCGTGCGCCATGTGGCGGGGCTGATCGGCGCGGATATCGGCGATATTGACCAAGATGCCGAGGCCGCTCTTTCGGCGGCACTGGCCACGAATTTCGGCATCGAACCGGAACCGACATCGCCCGAACGCGCCGAATCGGCCACGGTTGTGGCGCTGGAAACGGCGCTGCGGCGCAATGATATCGCGCGGCGCGCGGCGGCGGATACGGGCAGAAACGTTGTGGAAACCATTGATTTTGCAATGTCATTAGAAACGGCTCCCTTAGGGGAAACGCCTTCATTTCCGGGGTTTGAGCCGGAACTTGATCTGGGGCTTGCGCCGCATAGGCCTGCCATCACCACGGCCGCAGCGGCGACCGCGGCCCTGCGCGCCCTGCCGCAGGGGTCGATGCCAGGCGCGGCGGCGCTTTTGGCCCGCGCCCGCGCTTTGCACGCGCAAATGACGCAAGAACTGGCAGGAAGCCGCGATTGATGCGCTTTCCCGCTTGCCCTTGCCGCCCAGTGCGCTATGAAGTGCGCGTGTCGGGCCGTAGCGCAGCCTGGTTAGCGCGTCCGTCTGGGGGGCGGAAGGTCGGGAGTTCGAATCTCCCCGGCCCGACCAAAGAAAAGGCCTGTATGTCCTTTGGGCATTCGGGCCTTTTTCTTTTGATTTCAGCAGTTTGAGGGCAGACATGACAGCGGGCGTTCTACCCATTCAAGACCTGAAACTCCTGATTGCAACGGGCGCGATCAGCGGCGTTCCCGCGATTTTGCCCGACCAGCTGCAGCCTGCCAGCCTTGATCTGCGGCTGGGCACGGTGGCCTATCGTGTGCGCGCGTCGTTTTTGGTGGGTGCAGACACGGTTGCCAATCGCGTGGCGGAATTTGAGATGCACCGCATTGATCTGTCACATGGGGCGGTGCTGGAAAAGGGCTGCGTTTACGTGATTCCCCTGATGGAACAGCTTGATTTGCCACGCGAAATTACCGCCGTTGCCAATGCAAAATCCTCGACGGGGCGGCTTGATTTGCTGACGCGCTGCATCACCGATGGCGGGGTCGAGTTTGATCGCATCGCCAGCGGCTACAAAGGCCCGCTTTACGCCGAGGTTTGCCCAAAAAGCTTTTCGGTTTTGGTGCACGCGGGCCAGCGTTTGAACCAAATCCGCTTTCGGCGGGGTCAGGCAGCTTTGGATGATAAAGCACTGGAAAAACTGCATAAATCCGAACCGCTTGTGTCAGGCGATGCGGTGATTTCGGGCGGTTTGGGGTTTTCTGTAGACCTGCGCCCTAAGTTGGGCGACCTTGTTGGATACCGCGCCAAGCCGCACACGGGCGTTGTCGATATAGCGCGTATCGGCCATTATTCCGCCCTTGAGTTTTGGGAGGAGATCCGCACCAAAGCAGGCCGCATTATCCTTGATCCCGGTGCCTTTTATATCCTGGTCTCGCGCGAGGCGGTGACGATTCCCCCCGATTATGCCGCCGAAATGGCCCCCTATCTGGCCATGGCGGGCGAGTTTCGCGTGCATTACGCAGGGTTTTTCGACCCCGGCTTTGGCCATGCAGCGGCGGGCGGTTCGGGCAGTCGCGGCGTTTTGGAAGTGCGCTGCCACGAAGCGCCTTTTGTGCTGGAACATGGCCAAGTGGTCGGGCGATTGGTCTATGAAAAAATGGCCGCCCGCCCCGAAACGCTGTATGGGGCGGGGATTGCCTCTAACTATCAGGGCCAAGGGCTGAAACTGGCCAAACAGTTTCGCAGCTAGCCGCCAAAATGCCGCAAATACGCTTTGGCTTTTTGCCAACTGATCTATCTTTTACCCCGTAACCCAGACCAAAGCGAAAAATCGCCGTGCCACGCCCCGTTCGAATTGACCAATCTGATATAGGAACCGCGCAGTGGGATGACCCCGCGCGCGGCAGTATTGCCTGGAAAACCCTGATTTCCGGCGATGTGACGGCGACCGATAGCATGGTCTGCGGCATCGCCATCATGCAAACGGGCGATGATTTTGCATTGCATTCCCACCCCCAAGCCGAGATTTACTTTGGCCTTGAAGGTGCGGTTGACGTCTGGATCGATGGCGATACCTACCCGCTGTCACCCGGTGTTGCCCTGTATATTCCTGGCGGCGCGGTGCACGGTGTTGTGCGGGCAAAGGGCCCCGTGCGCTGGTTTTACAGCTTTGCCGTGGATCGTTTTGACGCCGTCCCCTATAGTTTCCTACCCCCGATGACCCGAGGATGATATGACGGAAGCCACTGTAATCTTTACCCCCTCAGGCAAGCGCGGGCGTTTTGCCATTGGCACGCCGATTTTGACCGCCGCGCGGCAGTTGGGGGTCGATTTGGATTCGGTCTGCGGCGGGCGCGGCATTTGCAGCAAATGCCAGATCACCCCCAGCTATGGCGAGTTTTCTAAGTTTGGCGTGACGGTGGATCAAGATGCTTTGTCCGAATGGAACGCCGTTGAACAGCGCTACAAGGATATTCGCGGCTTGATCGACGGGCGGCGTTTGGGCTGCCAAGCTAAGGTGATGGGCGATGTCATCGTGGATGTGCCGCCCGAAAGTCAGGTGCACAAACAGGTGATCCGCAAATCGGCATCCGCTCGTGACATGGTGATGGCCCCCGCCACCCGCGCCTATTTTGTCACCGTCGAGCAGCCCGATATGCACGAGCCTTCTGGCGATTTTGAACGGCTGAAGGCGGCGCTGGCCCGCGAATGGGGTATCGAAAACGTCACAGGTGATCTTGCCATTTTGCGCCGCCTGCAACCTGCGCTGCGCCGTGGTGACTGGTCTGTGACTGTGGTGCTGAACAAGGGCAACCATGACGCAAGCCACCGAATTTTAGACATTTTTCCGGGTTTTCACGATGGCGCGCTGTATGGTCTGGCGATTGATTTGGGCAGCACGACGATTGCTGCACATTTGTGCAACTTGTCGGATGGCGCGGTTTTGGCCAGCGCCGGCGTGATGAATCCGCAAATCCGCTTTGGCGAAGATCTAATGAGCCGTGTGTCTTATGTGATGATGAACGAGGGCGGCGATGTGGAAATGACATCTGCTGTGCGGCAGGCCATCTCGCAGCTTGCGACCAGCATTTCAGCCGAAGCAGGCATTGATCCGCGCGCCATTTACGAGGCGGTTTTTGTTTGCAACCCCGTGATGCACCACCTTTTGCTGGGGATTGATCCTGTCGAACTTGGCCAAGCGCCCTTTGCGCTGGCGGTTAGCGAATCGCTGTCGCTTGCTTCGGCAGATTTGGACATGTCCAGCATCAACCCTGCCGCCCGCGCCTATATTTTGCCCTGCATTGCAGGCCATGTTGGGGCCGATGCGGCCGCGGTCGCCCTTTCGGAAGAGCCCAATAAATCCAATGACATGGTGCTGATTGTGGATGTAGGCACCAATGCCGAAATTCTGCTGGGCAACACATCCCGCGTGCTGGCCTGTTCGTCGCCCACAGGCCCCGCTTTTGAGGGCGCGCAGATATCCTCTGGCCAGCGGGCCGCACCTGGCGCGATTGAACGGGTGCAGATTGATCCTATTACCAAAGAGCCCCGCTTTTCCGTCATCGGCTGCGAGAAGTGGAGCGATGAGCCTGGCTTTGCCGAAGCCACGGCGCAAACGGGCGTGACGGGCATTTGCGGCTCTGGCATTATCGAGGCTGTGGCGGAATTGCGCATGGCGGGGCTGCTCGATCAAGGCGGGCTGATCGGCGGGCCAGACCAAACGGGATGCGCCCGCTGCATTCCCGAAGGGCGCACCCATTCCTATATGCTGCACGATGGCACGGCGCAGGGCGGCCCGCTGATCACCGTCACCCAAGGCGATATTCGCGCCATTCAACTGGCCAAGGCCGCGCTTTACGCGGGGGCCAAGCTGCTGATGGATGAGATGGGCGTGGAAAAGGTAGACCGCGTTGTGCTGGCAGGGGCCTTTGGCGCGCATATCAGCCCCAAACATGCGATGGTTTTGGGGATGATTCCCGATGTGCCCTTGGACAATGTCATTTCGGCAGGTAATGCGGCGGGCACGGGCGCGCGGATGGCGCTGGCCAGCACGGCGGCGCGCGATACGATCGAAGAGGTTGTGCGCCATATCCACAAGGTGGAAACCGCGATCGAGCCGCGCTTTCAGGAACATTTCGTCAATGCCTCGGCCATTCCGAACGCTGTTGATAGCTTTCCCGAACTTAGCACCGTCGTCACCCTGCCCGATGTGTCCTTTAACACAGCAGGCGCGGGCAGCGCAGGGCGCAGGCGGCGTGGGTAAAATTTCCGTCAACCCGCGTGACAATTTTTCGCCATGCGCTAGGTTCGGCCTATGAATGACGACGCATTGAATGCCTTACTAACCCGCATCGCCGCCCAAGACCGCGCGGCGTTTCGCGCCTTTTATTCTGCCGTTGCGCCGAAACTTTTTGGCCTGCTGATCCGTATCCTTGGCACAAGGGCCGAAGCGGAGGACGCATTGCAAGAGGTTTTCACCCGTATTTGGCTGCGCGCGGCGCGGTTCAGCCCTGATCGGGGCGGCGCAATGGCTTGGGCTGTGGCGATTGCGCGCAACCATGCGATTGATCTGATCCGCGCGCGAAAGCCCAGCCAAATGGGCGACGATGATGCCTATACTGCCGCGCCAGACCCTGCCCCGCGCGCCGAGGTGCAAATGATCGCGCGCGGCGAGGCGGCCCGTATCCACCACTGCCTTGGCCAGCTTGACCCCGCCGTTGCCGAGGCCGTGCGCGGGGCCTATCTTTCGGGCCATGCCTATAGCGATCTTGCGCTTGCCGCCAATGTGCCGTTGAATACGATGAAAACTTGGCTGCGCCGCGGCCTGATCTCTCTTAAAGACTGTATGGCCCAATGACCCCGCCCTCTGCATCTGATCCGACGGATGAAAACGACCTTTTGGCCGCCGAATATGCTTTGGGCGTGCTGGAAGACGCGGATCGCGCGCGGGCAGAACGGATGATCAAATCGTCGCCCGCCTTTGCCGCGCGTGTCGCCGCATGGGAGATGCGGCTATCGCCCTTGGCCGATGAAATCGCGGCAGTGCCTGCGCCAAACCTGATGCCCAAAATCGAAGCGCGGTTGTTTGGCCCGAAAAAATCGGGCCTGCGCAAATGGCTGGCCATGCCCACGGGTTGGCTTGGCGGGTTGGTTGGCACGGCGGTGATGGCGGCGCTGTCGGTGGTGGTCTTGGCGCTGATGCTGGAATTTGGCGGCGGCAGCGCCGACCGCCCCGTGCAAACCGCCACGTTGCTGGCCACGGGCAGCCCCGTGCAGTTTTTGGCGCAACTAGAGGGTGGCACGCTGACCCTATCGCGCACCCAAGGCCCCGCCCCCGCCGCAGATCGCAGTTACGAGCTGTGGTTGATTGACGGCGATAAGGCCCCCGTCTCTTTGGGTCTGATCGGCGACAGTGTCACCCTGCCCGCCCCGAACGCCGCCAAGGGCTATGTTTTGGCCGTCACGGACGAACCTTTGGGCGGCGGGCCGAACGGCGTTGCCACAGGGCAAATCTTGGCCGCAGGCATGTTTGCAGATGGATGAAAATATTTTTGCGCGCAGGTGAAACTTTTGCCTGCGCCACTTCGTTTCCTACTTAAGCGGTGGGACTGGCCCGCCGCGCAAACAGGAGACGGAAGATGAAAAAGACCCTTTTCAGCGCAGCGGCAATTTTGGCTTTGACCAGCGGCATGGGCTTGGCCGAAAACCCAATGGTGGGCGGCGCGGCGATGTATGAAACCAAGAACATCATTGAAAACGCTGTGAATTCCGCCGATCACACAACTTTGGTCGCGGCTGTGCAGGCAGCGGGCTTGGTCGAAACCCTGTCAGGCGCAGGCCCGTTCACCGTGTTTGCCCCCACAAATGACGCCTTTGCCAAACTGCCAGCAGGCACGGTGGAAACCCTGCTCAAGCCCGAAAACAAAGACCAGTTGACCAAGATTTTGACCTGCCATGTGGTGGGTGCAAAGGCGATGGCGGCCGATGTTTTGGGCATGATCAAGGCCGATGGCGGCGCGCATAAAGTGGGCACGGCGGGCGGCTGCGAGCTGACTTTGACCACGGCGGATGGCAAGGTGATGGTCACCGACGAGATGGGCAATATGGCCACCGTCACCATCGCCGATGTTGCGCAATCGAATGGCGTGATCCATGTGATCGACACGGTTTTGCTGCCCAAGATGTAATCGCGCCCAAGCACCGAAACACCCGCGCAGATCGCAGGATTTGCGCGGGTTATTCTTGACCTTCGCACAAAGGCAGACTATTGGGCAGGCATCGCGGGTGTAGCTCAATGGCAGAGCAGCAGCTTCCCAAGCTGAATACGAGGGTTCGATTCCCTTCACCCGCTCCAATATACATTTCACACTGGGGCGATCAGGCGGCGATCAGGCGGCGATCAGCCGTTATAGATGAACCCGTTCACAGGGTTGGCGCGGCCCAAGGTTTCGGCGTGATTTTCAACGCGCACCACGCTCCAATCGCCCTTTTCCGACACATCCACAACGCGGTCATCCAGCGTGACTTTGCCGCGCACCCAATTGGCCTGCACCACCAAAATCTCGCGGTCAGAGACAACATCGCTGACCACGGCGACATGGCCCTTTGGCATTGCGCGGCTGGCGGCAAAGGCCATGACGGCCCCGACTTTTGGTTCTTGCCCACGATCATAGCGGCCTTTTGCCTGCGCCCACCAGGTTTTGGCATTGCCGCGCAGGTCAAGCCCCGAAACAAGGCGCGCGAAGGGCACGCACCACCAACGCCCCGAGGGTTTGTTATCAAGCGCAAACTCAACGCCATTTTTCACATCGGCGCGGCTGGCAACTTCGCCCGCCCCTTTGCCTGATAGCCGTGCCGCGCGGGCGGCTTTGCGCGCCTCGCGCGCGGCAAGGCGCTGTGCTTTGCGTTCGGCGCGCAGGGCGGCGCGTTCGGCCTTGACCGCGGGGTCGCCTTGAAGCAGTGCCCAAAATCCCTTTTTCGGCGCGGCGTCTTGGGCTTGCGCGGTTTGGGTTTGCGCGGTTTGGGTTTGATCAGCGATCGGGGCGGTCGCAACATCATTCGCGTGGGCGGTGCTTGCAGCCAGCGCAAAATTCAGCGCCGCCGCCAAGATCACCAAAATTCCGCGCATGTTCCGACCCTTCACGATTTCTTTACCACGTTTTGCCTTTCCCTTAGGGCAGGCTCAAGGTGGTAAATTCCGCGCAAGCAAGTTCCCGCCGATGCCGCTTTGTCCATTGCAATAGGTGCGGAGTGCCCCGCGCGATTTCCAAAATCAAAGCCGTCGTCAATTCTGCGCGAATGATCGCAGATCAAATCCAACAAGAGTGATTCGCCGCGCGATATTTGTGCCAGGTCACGACCCGCAAACACTTAAATTCACGCAAAAGCTGCGGAATAAAACATGCGGGGCGCGACATTTTTCGGAACATTCCCTTCAAACGTGTGGCCTGCGACGGCCAAGAAAAACTGTTTTGCTTGCCCGCGGTTGATGCAGCGTCAGTGGGTAGAAAAGCAGCGTCAATGGGTGCGAAGGCAGCAGAAAAGGTTGATCCCGAAACTGTCGATGCTTACGCGTCCGCCACGCAAATACCGACTTCGGTGCGACTGGTAGAACAGCCAGCTTTGCGAATTCATCTTCAACCTTACAGGAAACCACATGTCCCTTCGCAATTCTCTTAAATCGTTCATGCTTTGCGCTGCCGTCTCCAGCACCATGATCGCGCCAATGCCCGTCTTTGCGGACAACGTATATGTCATGGCTCTGAACACACGCAGCGAAGATGGCATTTATCGCCCTTCTTTGCGCGTCATTCGCAATGGCACCGTTACCTTTTACCGCAGCGAAGACTCAACGCTGACCAAAGAAATTTTCTATAACAAGTCGGCACTGTCGGAATGGCTGGCGACAAACGCAGGTTTGACTGCCGAAGAATCTGCCTCGGCTATTTTTGAAGTTGCGCCAAATGGTGCCCCCGCAGCACCTACGGCAACCGCATCGGCTGAGGTGGCAAAGCCGTCTGCATGTCCCGCAGGTTTCACGCTCGTCGCGCTTCCAGGAGGCGGCACTGCCTGCTCAATTCCCAGGGGTTAATACTGGCCTTTGCCGCCCGCCCGATACTGGCGAGCGGCAAAGGATATGACATTTTGCCCAAGTGGTTATCCACTTGGGCGAGTAATGCGGCTGAGCTATACTATTTATGCGTGCCAAATATCGGCATTTCAAAGAATTGGCACTGGCGCACTTTTCTTTTGCTTGGCCTTGGGTTAGCCAAAACCATCGCAGCAGAAGGATGACACATATGACCGAAATCAAACGCTATGGCACGGGCGCGCGCATGTCCGAAGCGGTGTCTTACAACGGCATCATTTGGCTGGCTGGCCAAGTCGGCAGACCAGGTGAAAGCGTGGCCGAGCAGACCAAAACCTGCCTTGCCGAAGTGGATCGCCTGCTTGCTGCGGCGGGCACGGATAAAACGCGCATCCTGTCGGCCCAAATCTGGCTGGCCGATATTGCGACCTTTGCCGAAATGAACGCTGTTTGGGATACATGGGTGCCCCTAGGTCACACCCCTGCCCGCGCCACGGGCGAGGCGAAACTGGCCACCCCCGACTATAAGGTCGAGGTGATTGTCACAGCGGCGTTGCAATAGCCCCCTGCTGGCGCGTAAACACAAATTATTGACGTAGTGTTGAAAAGGCACCCAAATCTGTTGGGCTTGGGTTGCTTTTGGGCGCATTTGCCACATATCTTACGCTTATAAACGGCATCAAGGGCATTATGATGAAGGCATCTGAAAAGAAAATCCTGGCGACAATGGTGATTGCGGCAACCCTGACGGGCACCGCCGCCCCTGCCCAAGTTGTGGTGGAAAATGCGAATTCTTCTGCGACCTTGTTTCCGTCAGCATCCACGCGCAAAGCTGTCGTAAAACGGGTGAATATCCAAGATCAGACTGGGCTTTTCGTGCCTGCTTTGGAAATTGTGCAGCCAGATGGGACAATCCGCTATGTGCCGATTGGAACCGAAGGCTTGACCCGCGACATTTTCTACAACGATGCGCGTTTGAAATCCTATGTGCGTGGGTTGGAAGGCTTTCCAGAGGATAGCGATGATGTCGTCGAGTTGGACAACACAGTGCCGTCAGGGGGCACGAATATTTCAAACCCGCCGCCGCCAGTGGTCACAAATCCCTGCGCGCCCGTTACCTAAGGTCTTGCGTTAGGTAATGGCGAGGCCATGCTGATGTCTGGCTCATTGCCCGCCGTGCTTTACGCCAATGAAGCGGGCGGCGGACGTGGGCATATCAGACTGTTGGCGCAAATGGCGCAGTGGCTTGGGGTTGATTTGCCCAGCTTTGCCGCGCTGGGCCATCGACGTTTTGCAAGCGATCTGACAAATCTTGGCATGCCGCTTCTTTCAGCGCCGCCGCTGGGTTATACGCAAGATATCGTTGATAATCCGCTGCTTGTGGGAAACGCCAGTTGGGCGGATTATCTGTTTGGCATCGGATTGAGCCGCCCCGCAACCTTGCGCCCACAGTTTCAGTGGTGGATTGAAACCATCTACCGCCACAATATTTCGATCCTTGTCGCGGAATACGCTCCGATTGCCATGCTGGCTGCGCGCTATGTGCGGCAGACGGGGTGGGACATGCGGGTGGTTTGCGTTGGCACGGGTTACGGTGCGCCGCCAAGTGGCATGGCCAGTTTTACCCAGCTTATGCCACAGCACAATCGGGTGGTGGTGCCACAACCCAAAGGGCTTGCACAGATCAACGCCGTTGTGGCGGAACTTGGAATGCACCCGCTGCCCAACCTGCCCGCGCTTTACGACGTTGATTTGACCGTTCCCATCGGCCTGCCGTTTCTGGACCCCTATTTTGCGCAGCGCCCGAAGGGCCAATTGATTGCCCCCGATTTCGGCGACTTGCCCCCCCTTGGCCCTTTGGGCGACGCCGTTTTTGCCTATTTCCCGCAAGATGAATTGCGCGATCCCGCATTGGTGGAAGCATTGGCAAGCCTGCCCTACCCGCGCCGCGCCTTTGTGCCGCAAACCGACAAGGCGACATGTGACCGTTTGGCTGATGCGGGGGTTCAGATTGAAACCTCTTTGCCGTCGCCGCAGAAATTTATGCGCGAGGTGCGTGTATCCCTGCATGCCTCCGCGCATGGGTCGCTGTGTCTGGCGGCGCTTGCGGGGATACCGCAAGTTGGCCTTCCGCAGCATCTGGAACACGGGTTTTACGCGCGGGCCGCGGAAAAGAAGGGGATATTGCAGCCGCTGGCAGCCGATCAGCGTACAGTTGCGGCGATACATCGCGCCGTGCAGACTGCCTACGAAGATACCACCCTGCATGCGCACACCGCCGCCGTTGCCTCCGACCTGCGCAGCGCACTTCCCGCGCAAACAGTCCGTCCCTTGGCGCAAGACCTTGCTCGCCTTCGCGGCGATTAGCACATTTCAGCGATTTCCCGCCAAATTTTGGCAAATTTACCGTAACTTTGAAAACACTATTGCCTTCACCTTGCGACAAGGCAACATCGGCGCACAGGTGCCTAGTACAGATAAGGAATCTTCAAAATGCGTTATTCAACCAAAGTTTTTTCGGGCCTTATTGTAGTGGCGCTTGCCACTTGGGGGCAGATCCTGCCAGCCCAGACCGAGGGCGGCGATAGCGCAATCGAGCAGACGACTGCTGGCGTTAAAACTGGCAAACTGGCGTTCAAGCAGGTGAATGTCGACAACGGCGCGGGCGTTTTTGTGCCAGCGGTTAAAATCACCGAAGGCGATGGCACCATCACTATCGTGAAAAAGGACGAATTGGGATTAACCAGTAGCATCCTTTATGATCGCCAGATGCTGGCGCAATATGTGCGCAATTGGGTAAAATCCAAAACAAACGGTGCCAAGGCACAAGAGGCCGCGGCCAAAGCGCAGGCAAGGGCCGCTGCAAAGGCCGCCAAAGCGCAGGCGCGGAAAGCCAAGAAGAAGAAATAGCGCGGCAAAGCGGCCCTTTGCCGCGCCTTTCATCTCCTTATTTTTTAGCCCATTTTTTCCTGGCACCTATTTTTTTCGCTACATCCTCAGATGCGCAATCAATGCGGCGGTAGAGCCGTCTTTTTCGTCGGTTGGGGCGCCTTCCAGCATGGGTTGTAGGGCCAGGGCCAGTTCCTTACCCAGTTCTACCCCCCACTGATCATAGGAATTGATCCCCAAAATCACCCCTTCCACAAAGACGCGATGTTCATAAAGGGCGATCAGTTGGCCCAGAACATAGGGGGTAAGTCTTGGATAGATCAGCGTGGTTGAAGGGCGGTTGCCGGCAAAGACGCGGTGGCGCGCTTGGCGGTCAAGCTCCGCCCCCGTTAGCCCTTTTTTCCCCATGATTTCAGTCGCCTCGGCCAGCGAGCGCCCGCGCATCAGGGCTTCGGACTGGGCCAAGCAATTGGCCGCAAGCAGCAGGTGCTGATGCGCCAAATTGTCTTCATGCCCTTGTTTTGCCAACAAAAACTCGCATGGGATTACCCGCGTGCCCTGGTGGATCAATTGATAAAACGCGTGCTGGCCATTGGTGCCAGGCTCGCCCCAAACCACAGGCCCCGTGTGGCGCGCAACGTCCGCCCCATCCATCGCCACCGATTTGCCGTTCGATTCCATTTCCAACTGCTGCAAATAGGCCGGCAAGCGCAAGAGCCGCTGTTCATACGGCAGCACGGCGCGGGTGGCATAGCCGCAAATCTGGTTGTGCCAGACCCCGACCAAGGCCAAAAGAACGGGGATGTTTTGTGCCAATTCGGCGCTGCGGAAATGGTCATCCATCGCCCGCGCGCCCGCCAAAAACTGCGCGAAATTGTCTGGCCCGACCGCGATCATCACGCCCAGACCAATCGGCCCCCAGATCGAATAGCGCCCGCCGACCCAATCTTCAAAGCCAAACACCCGCGACGGATCAATGCCAAAAGCCGCCGTTTTATCCGCCGCAGTCGAGAGGGCGGCAAATTGCGCGGCGGGCAACGCCACCTTGCGCGCCATCCAATTCCGCGCGGTTTGCGCGTTGGTCATGGTTTCAATCGTGGTAAAGGTCTTGCTTGCCACGATGATCAGCGTGGTTTCAGGGTTCAGCGGTGCCAGCACATCGGCAATATGCGCACCGTCGATGTTGGACACATAATGCAGCCGTGGCCCATCGTGATAGGGGGCAAGCGCAATCGTCGCCATCACCGGCCCCAGATCAGACCCGCCGATACCGATATTGACCACATCGGTGATGCGCCCGCCCTGCCCTTTGAACTTGCCATCGCGCAGATCGCGCGCGAAATCCCCCATGCGGCGCAAGGTTTCATGCACCGCAGGGATCACATTTTCGCCGTCCACCATCACAGTCGCATCTTTGGCGGCCCGCAAGGCCGTGTGCAACACAGCGCGCCCTTCGGTCTCGTTGATTTTTGCGCCCGAGAACATCGCCGCGCGCTTGGCCTCTAGCCCCGCAGCGCGCGCGAGATCCAGCAACAAATCCAACGCTGCATCATCCAAATTTGTTTTGGAATAATCAAACATCAGCCCGTCATTTTGCGCCGAAAACTGCGCGAAACGATTGGGATCTTCGAACAAAGACAGTATCTTGCGTGCCTCTACCCCTGAATGATGCGCGGCAAGCTTTGTCCAAATCTCTGCCAGGGTCATCACGCGCTCCAATGCACCTGCGCGCGGTCCAGCAAGACACTGACAGGCGCTTTGATTGGCAAGGTCGAGCCGATGTTTTCCAATGCGGTGCGTTTTTCGGCCCCTGTAATCATGATATGGCTGTGCCGAGCGGCGGCCAAAACGGGGGCGGTCAAGGTGATGCGCGCCTCGGGTTGCGAGGGGGGCTGCATCACCATCAAGGGCGGCGCATCGGCGGCCATCGCCTGCTTGATATTTGCCGCATCGGGAAACAGCGAGGCGGTGTGCAAATCGGCCCCCATCCCTGCCAGCAACACGGTGATCGGCAAATGCGGCGTCACCTTTTTGGCAATCGCGGCAAGACCGGCTTCGGGCGTTTTGCCTTTGGCGTAAAAACTGATGTATGTGGCCGCTTGCGCCGCCCCCACCATCAGATGTTTTTTCACCAGTGCCGCGTTCGAGCGTGCATCGCTTTCATCGACCCAGCGTTCATCGGTGGGGATGACGGTCACTTTTGACCAATCAATCATGGCGCCTGACAAAATATCAAACATGGGCGCGGGGGTCGTGCCACCCGCCACGCAGAGCGTGGCACGCCCATCCGCTTCGATCGCCTTTTTCAATTCCAGCGAAATAGCCGCCGCCACCCCATAGGCCAAGCGCGCCTGATCTGCATAAGACACTATTTTCATTAGACAATCTCCCTCCACCGCCGCCCGTCGCGGTGCATTAACATCAACGCATCTTCAGGGCCAGAACTGCCTGCGTCATATTGTTTGGGCTTGTCGCCCCGCTGTTCCCAGCCCTGAATAATCGGGTCAGTCCAGCCCCATGCCGCCTCGACCTCGTCGCCGCGCATGAACAAGGTTTGGTTGCCACGGATCACATCCATGATCAACCGCTCATAGGCATCGGGAATGTCATTCGCCGCCTCGCCCAAAGCATCGGCAAAAGACATATCGAGCGGGACATTCATCAGGCGCATCCCGCCGGGCCCGGGTTCCTTGATCATCACCGAAAGGGTCATGCCCTCATTCGGTTGCAGGCGGATGACCAAAACATTCTCGTTCCAGCCCGTCACATCGTCAAAAATCGCATGGGGTGGCTGTTTGAAGGTAATCGCAATTTCCGACGTGCGGGCGCGCAGTTTTTTGCCCGTGCGCAGGTAAAACGGCGTGCCTTGCCAGCGCCAATTCGCCACATGCACTTTCAGCGCGATATAGCTTTCGGTGCGGCTGTCGGGGTTTTCGGAATGGGTGATATAATCCTCATCGCCATTGGTCGCACGATACTGGCCCCGCACAATTTCGTCAGGCTGGACAGGGCGCAAAGCGCGGATGACCTTCAATTTTTCATCGCGCACAGCGGATGGGTCAAAGTGATAGGGCGGCTCCATCGCAATCAGGCACAAAAGCTGCATCAGGTGGTTTTGCACCATATCGCGCATCGCGCCCGATTTGTCGTAATAGGCGCCGCGCCCTTCCACCCCCACGGTTTCGGCCACGGTGATTTGCACATGGTCGATATACTGCGCCTTCCAGATCGGTTCGAACAAGATATTGGCAAAGCGCACCGCCATCAGATTTTGCACGGTTTCTTTGCCAAGGTAATGGTCAATGCGGTAAATCTGATCTTCGGTGAAATGCTGGGCCAAAACCCCATTCAGCGCGCGGGCACTGGCCAGATCACGACCGAATGGCTTTTCCACCACAATACGGCTGGCGGGCGTGGCAATGGCGTGTTCGTGCAGGCGCTGGGCAATATCGCCAAACAGGCTGGGCGCAACCGAGAAGTAGAACGCCCGTACAACACCGCCCCGCATCAACCCCGCCAGCCCAGCCCAGCCATTCGTGCCCGTGGCATCGACGGGCACATAGTGGATACGGCCCAGAAAATCTGAAATTGTGGCAGGATCGGTCAAAGATTTATCGCCAAATTCAGCAATCGCGCCCGCGACCATCTCACGAAAGCTTTCGTCGTTCAAATCAGCCCGCGCAGCCCCGATGATGCGGCTTTCCCCGTTCATCTGACCCGAAACAAAGCGGCGATAAAGGCCTGGAAGGATTTTGCGCTTGGCCAAATCACCCGTGCCGCCAAAAATCACCAGATCAAAGCTGTCAACAGGAATAACGCGGGACACCATGATAGAACCTCACATTCAGGCGCTGTTAGCGCTAACGCCGGCCTTTTACCGCCCCTTTCCGCCCAAGTCTAGCAGAGGCGCCCAAATTAATGCGAAAAACCAATTCCCGCCTATGGTTTAGGCATCCAGTTCGGCATCCCAATACAGATAATCCATCCAACTGTCGTGCAGATGGTTCGGCGGAAAGCGCCGCCCCATCGCCTGCATTTCCTGCGGATCGGGCCTGCGCGGCGCATGCGCCAAATGAAGGCCCGAGTGTTTCAGACTGCGCGCGCCCTTCTTCAGATTGCAAGGCGAACAGGCCGCAACCACATTCTCCCAACTGGTGATCCCGCCATGGGCACGCGGCACCACATGGTCAAAAGTCAAATCGCCCTTTGACCCGCAATATTGGCAGCAAAACCCATCCCGCAGAAAAAGATTAAAGCGCGTGAAGGCCACGCGCTTTTGAGGTTTCACATAATCTTTCAGCACAACAACCGAAGGTATCCTAAACTCCAGCCTTTGGCTGCGCACCACTTGGTCATATTCGGCAATGATCTGCACGCGGTCTAAAACGGCGGCTTTGATCGCCTCTTGCCAAGGCCACAAGGATAGCGGGTAATAGGACAGCGGGCGAAAATCTGCATTCAGCACCAGCGCGGGAAATTGCCGCAACCCCACAGGGTCGCGCACAAAATTGCTGCGAAAATCGCCCGTTTTCTCTGCGCCGTTCAAGTCACCGTCTAGCATAGGCAAAACCCCAATCAGACAAACTTTAATTCGCTTGGGCCGACTATATCTCGCGCAAAACCCGACGCAAGCCCCAGATTTCGCGTATCTTACGGCAAATTTGGCAGGGCATTGTAAAGGCTGCAAGACATTTGGGCAGGTTTTCGCCGCCTGCCTTTGCAATTGGCGCCGTGAAAATCTAAGACGTGCAAAAGGAGACGCCCATGATCACCCGCCGCACCGCCCTTTCCCTTGCCCTTAGCCTGCCGATCTTGGCCTGCGCGCCAAAGGTGAAAACTCTCTACCCCGGCGAGACGCCCGAAATGCGCAAACTTATCCGCAAATGGGCGAAAATTCATGACATCCCCGAAAGTCTGCTTCATCGCATCATCCAGCGCGAAAGCGATTACAACGCCGCCGCCCGCAACGGCCCCTATTGGGGGCTGATGCAGATTTTGCCGCAAACCGCGCGCGGCATGGGCTTTACGGGTGCGAACGAAGACCTGCTTGATGCCGAAACCAACCTTGAATTTGCTGGCAAATACCTGAAAGGCGCATGGATTGTGTCAGGCGGCAATCAGGATGCGGCCGTCAAATGGTATGCCTCGGGCTATTATTACGAGGCAAAGCGTTTGGGCCTGCTCAAGGAAACAGGCCTGCGCGCTTGACCCGAACCACTCTGCCTGCTTCCTTGCTCCCCAAATATCCCGGGGGTGCGGGGGCTGGCCCCCGCCTCTTGGCTTGTGCGGTGGCTGGCCACCGCCTCTCTGCCCTTAGGTGCTTTTCTTCCCCGCAATCACCTGTTCAGCCAGCCCCTTGGCAATGGCAAAGGCGGCTTTAATCCGCTCGCCCTCGCCTTTCATTTCGCCCATCAGCACAATCTTATTGCCCTGCACCCGCGCCGCTGGCCCCTGTTCCTTCAAAAACGTCACCAGACCCGCGGGATTGGCAAATTTGTCATTGTGAAACTGCACGGTCGCGCCTTTGGCCCCTGCATCCAGCCGCGAAATCCCTGCGCGTTTGCACATCGCCTTGATCCGCACAATCAGCATCAGCGTGTTCACCTCGCGCGGCAGCGCGCCGAAACGGTCGATCAGTTCGGCAGCGAAACCCTCTAGCTCGACCTTCGTCGACAGGCTGGACAGGCGTCGATACAGGCCAAGTCGGATATCCAGATCGGGGATATAGCTGTCAGGGATCATCACCGGCACGCCCAGATTGATCTGCGGCGACCATTGGTCATCCACCGCTGTCAGCCCCGCCAGCTCGCCCGATTTGATCTTGGCGATCGTGTCTTCCAGCATCTGCTGATACAGCTCATATCCCACCTCTTTGATATGGCCCGACTGCTCCTCGCCCAAAAGGTTGCCCGCCCCGCGCAAATCCAGATCGTGGCTGGCAAGGTTGAACCCCGCGCCAAGGCTGTCCAAACTCGCCATCAGGCGCAGGCGCTTGGTGGCCTGCGGCGTCAACGGGCTGCGCGGTTTGGTGGTCAGGTAACAATAGGCCCGCACCTTGGCGCGCCCCACCCGCCCGCGAATTTGATACAGTTGAGACAGGCCAAACATATCGGCGCGGTAGACGATCATCGTGTTGGCAGTTGGAATATCCAAGCCGGATTCCACGATGGATGTGGCCAGCAGCACATCATATTTGCCATCGTAAAAATCATTCATCCTCTCGTCCAGATCGCCCGCGGCAAGCTGGCCATGAGCGATGACATAGCGCAGTTCTGGCACCTGTTCGCGCAGGAATTCTTCAACATCGTGCAGATCGGAAATGCGCGGCACCACGAAAAAAGATTGCCCCCCACGGAACCGCTCGCGCATCAGGGCCTCGCGCAGTGTCACGCTGTCAAATTCCGAAACATAGGTGCGAATGGCTAGGCGGTCGACGGGCGGCGTTGTGATCAACGACAAATCGCGCACCCCCGTCAGCGACAATTGCAGCGTGCGCGGAATTGGCGTGGCAGTCAGGGTCAGCACGTGAATCTCGCTGCGCATTTCCTTCAGACGTTCTTTATGGCTAACGCCGAAATGTTGTTCTTCGTCAATGACTAACAAGCCTAAGTTCTTAAACCTGACCCCCTTGGCCAGCAGCGCATGGGTGCCCACAACGATATCGACAGTGCCGTTCGCTAGCCCCTCGCGGGTGGTATTGGCGTCTTTGGCTGAAACGAACCGCGACAGCGGTTTTATGTTCATCGGAAAGCCGCGAAAGCGTTCCACAAAGCTGCGGTAATGTTGCCGCGCCAGCAGCGTTGTTGGGCATATCACCGCCACCTGCATCCCCGCCAAAGCGGCGACAAAAGCCGCGCGCATCGCGACTTCGGTTTTACCAAATCCAACATCGCCCACCACCAGCCTGTCCATCGGGCTGCCCTTTTCCAAATCGGCCACCACATCGGAAATCGCCGCCAATTGGTCATCGGTTTCGGTATAGGGAAAGCGGGCGGCAAAGGCCTCCCACAGGGAATGGGGCGCCTCTAGGATGGGGGCGTGGCGCAGGGCGCGTTCGGCGGCAATGCGCATCAGCTTATCGGCAATATCGCGGATACGCTGCTTTAGCTTGGCTTTCTTGGCCTGCCATGCCCCACCGCCCAGACGGTCTAGCAGACCCTCTTCATGGCCATAGCGTGACAAAAGTTCAATGTTTTCAACGGGTAAATACAGTTTTGCATTTTCGGCATATTCCAGCGCCACGCAGGCATGCGGCGCGCCAAGGGCGGTGATCACTTCTAGCCCCAAATAGCGACCAACCCCGTGTTCAACATGCACCACCAAATCGCCGGGGCTTAAACTATCGACCTCACGCAGGAAATTATCGGCCTTACGCTTGCGCTTGGGCTTGCCCGCCATGCGATCGCCCAAAATGTCTTGTTCGGAAATGACAAGGAAATTCGGCGTTTCAAAGCCCGCCTCCAGCGGCCAAACCATTTGGAAAAGGCCAGACTTGGCATTGCCCAAATCTTTCAAATGGTTAATGTCCTTGGCCGCAAGTTCCTGATCGGCCAATAGCCCCGCCATGCGGGTGCGCGCGCCATCGGACCAAGCCGCCAGAACCACAGGTTTCAGCATATATTTTTGTTGAACATAATCCGACAAAGCATTGAAAAGATGCACGTTTTCCTGTTGGCGTTCTGGCGCGAAATTGCGCCCAATTCGCCCCCCCGCATCCAGTGCATTTGGCCCAACTGGCTGTGGCAGGGCGGAAAATTGCACTCTGCGGCGCGCGGCTATCGCCCCTTCCCATGCTGCATCGTTCAAATACAGCAGGTCAGGCGGGCAAGGTTTGTAAACCGTGTCCAACTTAGATTTTGCGGTCATCGCCTCTTGGCGCGCATCATATTGATCGGCAATCCCCTCAAAGCGTACAAGTCGCTGAGCGGTGATAGCATCGTCCAGCATCACGGCAGCATGTGGTAAAAAGTCAAAAACCGTTTCCAGCTTGTCGTGGAAAAATGGCAGCCAATGTTCCATCCCTGCGTGTTTGCGCCCGGCTGAAACCGCCTCATACAGCGGGTCTTCACTGCCGCCTGCGCCAAATTCGACGCGGTAGTTTTGCCGAAAACGGGCGATCGAGGCCTCGTCCAAAATCACCTCGGACATTGGGGCAAATTCGACGCCCGTCAGCTTTTCGGTGGTGCGCTGGGTGATCGGATCAAACCTGCGCGCGCCGTCCAGCACATCGCCGAAAAAATCCAGCCGCACTGGGCCGCCGCCACCGGGCGGAAAAATATCAATAATACCCCCGCGAATGGCATAATCGCCCACCTCGGCCACGGTGGACACGGGCGAAAACCCCATCCGCGCCAAGAACCCCTTAAGCTGCGCCAGATCCACCCGCGCGCCAACGCTGGCCACAAAGGATGCAGCCTGCAACGTGGCGCGGCTGGGCAGGCGCTGAGTTGCCGCGTTCAGCGTGGTCAGCAGCACAAAAGGCGCAGGCACCCCTGCCGCCAGCGCCGCCAATGTTGACATGCGGTGCGACATCACCGCAGGGCTGGGCGAGACGCGATCATAGGGCAAACAATCCCAAGCGGGCAGTTCCAGCACCACTGTTGCAGGGTCAAAGGCGGCGATGGCGGCGCGCATCGCCTCCATCCGTCGGTCATCTCGGGCGATGTGAATGACATGACCCGCGCGCGCAAGTTCTGCCAGAATCAGGCTGGCGTCAAAACCTTCGGGCGCGCCCGACAGAACAATCTGGTCGATCTTTTGCATGAAACTACCCGGCGAACCCTTGCAGAACCAAGCGATACATTGCCCATATCGCATTGGCGAAAATGAAACCAAATCCAATAATTTGCGTGGCGAATCGCAAGCGATACATTAACTTAAGTAAGGCCGCACCACGCCCTTTTTCACCCATCACCAACTGCGCGCCCCGCAGCGCAAAGCCCCAGATCATCACCAAAGGCACGGCCAAAAACCAGATGGCCTGCGCCAGTTCGATGCCATAGTAAAACGCCAAAGCAGTGATCAGCGCCAGCTGCGCCGTGATCAAAACCACGGCCAAAACTTGGCTCCGCTGCCAGTAAAACAAAATCCGCTGCGCCTGCATCTGCGCTGTCAGCTCTAGCACCTCTAGTGCCGCGCCCCCGTCTCGCGCCCGGGCTACAACATCGTGCGGCACGCCCATTACTTGGCGCGTCATCTGCGCCCAAAACACCGCCACCGCAATCCAATACCATAGGCTGGAAAAGGATCGCGCCGAAATCACCTCGCCGATAATGCCGAACATGGTCGCTTTCCTTTTGGCAATCGCGTTGCTAGTTTCGTCTGAACGCGCCCTTGCATGGCAGGCAAGCCGCGCAGAAACAAGCCCCAAACGAAAGCTCGAACCATGCGCCCAGTCCAAGCCGCTTATCCCGCAAATCGCCTGCGCCGCCTGCGCCGCACACCTGCTTTGCGGGCCCTGGCGCAGGAAACCACGCTATCGGTGGGCGATTTGATCTGGCCCGTTTTCGTGCGCGACGGCGTCGATGTGATGGAACCTATCGCCTCGATGCCAGGGGTTTTTCGGCGCAGCATTGACAACATCGTCATAGCCGCGCGCGAGGCGGCAGATTTGGGCATTCCAGCCATTTGCCTTTTCCCCTACACCGATGCCAGCTTGAAAACCGCCCAGTGCGAAGAGGCGTGGAACCCCGACAACCTGACCAACCGCGCCATTCGCGCGATCAAGGCCGCGGTGCCAGATATCGCGATCATGACCGATATCGCGCTAGACCCGTATAACGCCCTTGGCCATGACGGGATCGTGCGCGACGGGGTGGTGATGAACGATGAAACGGTTGAGTGTTTGGTCAAAATGGCGCTGGAACAGGCCAAGGCGGGGGCGGATATTTTGGGCCCTTCGGACATGATGGATGGCCGTATCGGCGCGATTCGCTCTGCGCTGGAAATGGCGGGATATCAAGATGTTGCGATCCTTTCTTACAGTGCGAAATACGCCAGCAGCTTTTATGGCCCGTTTCGGGATGCGGTGGGGGCCTCGGGCGCGCTGAAGGGGGACAAAAAGACCTACCAGATGAACCCCGCCAACCGCGCAGAGGCGCTGCGCCTGATCGAACGTGATCTGCGCGAGGGGGCCGATATGGTGATGATCAAGCCCGGCATGCCCTATCTGGACATCTGCCGCGAGGTGAAGGATGCCTTTGGCGCGCCGACCTATGCCTATCAGGTTTCGGGCGAATATGCGATGATTATGGGGGCTGCCGAACGCGGCTGGATCAACGGCGAGGCGGCAATGATGGAAAGCCTTTTGTGTTTTAAACGCGCGGGTTGCGATGGGATCCTCACCTATTTCGCCCCTGCGGCGGCGAAGGCGTTGGGGGGCAAATAGGCAAAGACTTGCACGGCCCGAACGCCGCACATGACAGATCGGCGCTGATGGTTTAGGATACGCGCGAACAGGCCGCAGAGCCTGCGCATGATGGAGGCAGATATGGCAGAAATAATCCTTTCGCGGCGTATGTTTTTGGCCAGCAGCATGGGCGCGCTGGTGGGCTGTGGCGGCACTGTCGAAAGTAACGGGGTGGGCAGCCAAGGGGCAGCGCAAATTGATGCCCGCGTTAAGGCCACGCGCGAATTTTTGGGCAGCACCTATCCTGGCACCCGTGATCTGGAAAACCGCGCGGCAGGGGTTCTGATTATGCCGCTTGTCACCGAGGCGGGCTTTGGCTTTGGCGGTGGCTATGGGCGCGGCGCGCTGCTGATAAAGGGCGTGTCGGTGGATTATTACGCCGCCGCCAAGGCCAGCTTTGGTCTGCAAATTGGCGCGCAGCAATATGGCCATGCGCTGTATTTCATGACCGATGCGGCACTTGCGCGGTTTCGGCAGGGGTCGGGCTGGGCGGCGGGGGCGGATTTGCGCTATGCCACGCCCAAAGACGGCGCGGCGATTGGCCGCGATACCACCGAAATCGGCGCGCCAGTTGAGGCATTTGTTTTTGGCCAGCAGGGGCTGATCGTGGGGGCCACGCTTTCGGGGCTGAAATACAGCCGCATTATCCCTTAACTGCGCTTAGTCCTTCAGGCGGCGGATGAGCGACGAGGTATCGCCCCGCCCGCCGCCCATCAGTTGCACATCTTTGTAAAACTGATCGACCAAAGCGGTGACGGGCAGGCGCGCGCCGATTTTATCGGCAGTGGCCAAGCAAATCCCAAGGTCTTTGCGCATCCAATCGACAGCAAAGCCAAAATCAAAGCGGTCTTCCAACATGGTTTTGTGGCGGTTTGCCATTTGCCACGACCCCGCCGCGCCTTGGGAAATCACCTCGACCACCGCCGCGCCATCAAGGCCCGCTTTCATGCCAAAGGCCAGCGCTTCGGACAGGCCCTGCATCAGGCCCGCAATGCAGATCTGGTTCATCATCTTGGCCAGTTGCCCCGCCCCGGATGGGCCCAAATGGCGGCAAATCCGCGCATAGGCGGCCATGATTGGCTCGGCGCGGGCATATTCTCCCTCAGTCCCGCCGCACATGATGGAAAGTTGGCCGTTCTGCGCCCCTGCCTGCCCGCCCGACACTGGCGCATCGACAAAGCCAATGCCGCGCGCTTGCGCCAAACCTGCCAACTCGCGCGTCACTGTATCAGAGACGGTGGTATGGTCGATAAACACGCTGCCCGCTTTCATGCCTGCAAAGGCGCCGCTGTCCCCAAGGCAAACGCTGCGCAGATCATCGTCATTGCCCACGCAGGCCAACACAAAATCTGCCCCCTGCGCGGCCTGCGCCGGGGTCGCGGCCACAGTGCCGCTATGCGTTTGGGCCCAGGCCTGCGCCTTATCTGCGCTGCGGTTATAGACCGTCACCGCATGGCCCTTGGCCGCCAAATGCCCCGCCATCGGCCCGCCCATCACCCCCAGCCCCAAAAACGCCAGCTTTGCCATCGCTTATCCCTTCCGCCTTAGATTGCCCCTTGCCGCAATATCCTTTAGAACCCCGTGCGTGATGCACGTCAAGGATGACCCCAGATGAGATTTGCCCTGCGATGGATTTTGCGGCTGATCCTTGCAGCTTTGGCCTTGGGCGCGGTGGCGGGGCTGCTGCTGGCCTATGTGCTGGGCCGTTCGCTGCCCGATTATGACGAAGATTTCACCCTTGCGGGCATCAGCGCCCCTGTTGAAATTTTGCGCGACAATAAGGCGGTTCCCTATATTTTCGGCGCATCGGAACCCGATATTTTCTATGCTTTGGGCTTTGCCCATGCCCAAGATCGCCTGTGGCAGATGACCATGCTGCGCCGCACCGCCCAAGGACGTTTGTCCGAGATTTTTGGCCCCCGCACTGTGGCAATTGACGAGGTGATCCGCAGGCTTGATCTGTATGGCGCGGCCACCGCTTCGGTCGCGGCGCAAGATGGGCCAACGCAGGCGGTGCTGACGGCCTATGCCGCAGGGGTAAATTCGTGGATCGAGCAGGTGAATATCGGCGCGCGCGGGCGCGGCGCGCCCGAGATGTTTTTGTTTGGCAGCGAGATTTCGGCTTGGTCGCCCGCAGATTCGATTGCGATTGTCAAATTGATGGCGCTGCAACTGTCTGGCCAGATCGACACCGAAGTGCAGCGCGCCAAGCTGTCGGCGCTGCTTCCCGCGGCGCGGCTGGCCGATATTTTACCCGACGACCCCACCACGGCAATCGGCGGCTTGCCCAGTTTTGCCAGCCTGATGGGCGCGCCGTTGCCGCAAGGCACCCGCGCGGCCGCCGATATTGACACGCCCCTATCGCCCTTTGCCAGCCGCGATTTTGCAGGGGCATCGAACGCTTGGGCCGCCGAAGCAAGCCTTTCGGCCGCAGGGGGCAGTCTTTTGGCAAATGACCCGCATTTGGGGCTGACGGCGCCGTCGATCTGGTATCTGGCACGGCTGAACCTGCCTTCGGGCGCGATCATTGGCGGCACGATACCGGGCATGCCGCTGATGCTGGTGGGGCGGTCGGATACGATGGGCTGGGGGCTGACCTCGGCCTATGTCGATGATTTGGACGTGGTGATCGAACGGGTCAACCCCGCCAATGCGGACGAATATCTGCGCCCCGATGGGCCGCATAAATTTGTCACCCAGCAAACCTTGCTGATGGTGAAGGACGCCGATCCCATCACCTTAACCCTGCGCAATACCGATGCGGGCCCTGTCTTGCCGCCCAGCCATTACGATTTGGCGGCCATCACGCCTGCGGGCCATGTTGCAGCCGTGCAATGGACGGCGCTGTCGCGCGCCGACACCACGATGACGGCGGGCTTGCGGCTGATGCGGGCGCAAAGCATGTCGCAGGCGATCGAGGCGGGGCGGCTGTTCATCGCGCCTGCGCAAAACCTGACGCTGGCGGATAAAGATCATGTTGCGATGCAGGTGATCGGCGCAATGCCGCTGCGCGATGTTCGCCATGCGACAAAGGGCCGTATGCCCGCCCCAGGATGGGAGGGGGCGAATCTATGGCAAGGCACCCTGCCCTACAGCGACAACCCGCATTTTGGCGCGCCTTTGCAAAAGCTGGTCGTTAACACCAATAACAAAACCGTCGACCGCCCCTTTCCGCGCCACGTCAGCTATGATTGGGGCGACACGCAGCGCATCCAGCGCGCGCTGGGGCTGATGCAAGCGCGCGAGGTGCATACCCGCGAAAGCTTTATTGAGGCGCAGCTTGATACCGTATCACCCACTGCGCGCGCGCTGCTTCCGCTGATCGGGGCCGACCTTTGGTTTACGGGCACGCCCGCCCCCGATGGCACCCCCGAACGCCTGCGCGAGCGGGCGCTTTTGTTGCTGGCCGATTGGAACGGCGAGATGAACGAACATCTGCCCGAACCGCTGATCGCCGAGGCATGGCTGCGCAGCCTGCAAACGCGCCTGACCCAAGACGAGCTTGGCCCCTTGGCCGATGATTTCACCCACCCCGACCCTGTGTTCCTAGAGCGGGTGTTCCGCAATATCGATGGCGCATCCGTTTGGTGCGATGTGATTCAGTCCAGCGCGGTGGAAACCTGCACTGAAATCGCCCGCCAAGCGCTGGATCAGGCGCTGATCGACCTTTCGGCGCGCTTTGGCGGCGATCTGGAAAGCTGGCGCTGGGGCGATGCGCACCAAGCCGCGCATGACCATCCTGTTCTGGGCACTGTGCCCGTGCTGCGCGCCTTGGTGAATATTCGCCAATCCACCAGCGGCGGCGATACCACCTTGCTGCGCGGGCGCACCAAAGGCACGGGCGACAACCCTTATCTGAACGTGCATGGCGGCGGCTATCGCGGGGTTTACGATTTTGCCGACCCTGACGCTTCGGTTTTTGTAATTGCCACGGGGCAGTCTGGGCATCCGCTGTCGCCGCATTATGACGATTTGGCCGATTTGTGGCGGCGGGGCGAGTATGTGCCGATGTCGCTGGACGAAGGTTTGGCGCGGGCAGGATCGCTGGGCAGCACTGTGCTGACGCCCGCCGCGCCCTAGCGGGATGGGGCAAGGGCGGGAAACTGCGCGCCAAAGCGGGCGGCCTCTGCCGCGCGCCACAGCACAGTGACTTGCCAATCCGCCTCGCCCGTCTGCTCATCCTGCACAACGCCCAAATCATGCAGCCATGCCCGCGCGCGCCCTGCCGAAAACGGCAGCGTCAGATGCGATTCAAACTTGGCATCGGCAAAGCCCGCTTCAATCGCCGCCGTCAAATCGGCCATCCCCGCCCCTGTCAGGGCCGAGACGGGATAGCAATTCTTGCGGCGCTGATCGGCGCTGGCCAAAAGCTGCGCCTGATCGGGGGCCAGCAAATCAGCTTTATTCCAGACCTCGATCATCGGCACATCGGGGCGGATGCCAAGGCTGGCCAGAATATCTTGTACATCGGCGGCCTGCTCGGCGCTGGAGGCGTGGCTGATATCGCGCACGTGCAAAATCAAATCGGCCTCAAGCACCTCTTCCAGCGTGGCGCGAAAGGCCGCAACCAGATCGGTCGGCAAATCGGAAATGAACCCCACCGTGTCGGATGCTATAATTTTGCGCCCGCTGGGCAGCGCAATCGCCCGCATCGTTGGGTCTAGCGTCGCAAACAGCATGTCTTTGGCCATAACATCCGCCCCCGTCAGCCGATTGAACAGGGTGGATTTGCCCGCATTGGTATAGCCCACAATCGCCAGCAGCGGAAACGGCACTTTGCGCCGCGCCGCGCGGTGCAGGGCGCGGGTTTTCGTCACCTCGGCCAACTGGCGGCGCAGGCGGATCATCTGCAGATCAATCGCGCGGCGATCCGATTCCTTTTGGGTTTCCCCTGGCCCGCCGACAAAGCCAAAGCCGCCGCGCTGGCGTTCAAGATGCGTCCATGCCCGCACCAACCGCGTGCGCTGATAGGCCAGCTGCGCCAGTTCCACCTGTAGCACGCCCTCACGGGTGCGCGCGCGGTCGGCAAACACCTCTAGGATCAGCGCCATACGGTCTAAGATTTTGACCTTCCACGCCTTTTCCAAATTGCGCTGTTGCACGGGCGTGACAACACCGTCGATCAACACAAGGCTGATTTTCTCGGCAGCAAAGATCTGGCCCAGCTCTACGACCTTGCCCGTGCCAAACAATGTCGCAGGAACAGGCTTTGCCAGTCGCACAATCTGCCCGCCTTGCACCGCGATTTTTGGCAAAGCTGTGGCCAGCCCCAGCGCCTCGTCAAAGGCGCTTTCGACCATGCGACGGCGCGGTGCAGATTTGACATCAGGGCACAGCACATAGGCACGCTGCGCCTCGGCGGTGGTGGCAAAGCCTATTGGCGTGCCAGTGCTGTCAATCCGCTGCGAGATTATTCTTCGCCTTCATAAAGGTTGACAGGCCCGCCCGGCATGATGGTGGAAATCGCGTGTTTATACACCAGTTGCGATTGCCCATCGCGGCGCAAAAGCAGACAAAAGTTATCAAACCAGGTGATGGCACCCTGCAACTTTACCCCATTGATCAAAAAGATCGTCACAGGCTGTTTGGATTTGCGGACGTGGTTCAGAAAGGCGTCTTGAAGGTTTTGCTTATCGGCGGCCATGGCTTGTTCCCATTGTTTTTGTTGTCGCAACGTCTTGGTCTGTTGTCCTAGCTTGGCCCTGCAAAGGTGCTGGGCCGACGCCTCCCCTATTGTGCTTGCGCATATCCAAACCAGAAGCCAAGTATGGCGCGAATTTGATCATCTTTCCAGCAGAAAATCAGGGCGTTATCGTTAGATTTCTTCGCCGTCCTCTTCGTCATCTCCATCGCGGCCTTTGCTGGGCGAGACGACCCCCAGTGATTTCAACTTGCGATGCAGGGCCGAGCGTTCCATGCCCACAAACCCCGCCGTGCGCGAGATGTTGCCGCCAAATCGGTTGATCTGGGCCAACAGATATTCGCGTTCAAACACTTCGCGCGCCTCGCGCAGCGGCAAGGTGGCCACGACCCCGCCCAAAATCATACGGCCCGTGGCATCGGGGGCCACCTCTTGGCCGGGCAATTCGCGCGCCTCAATCGGGCCGGTGCCTTCGCCCAAAATCAGCACGCGTTCGATCACATTGCGCAATTGGCGCACATTGCCCTGCCATTGCATGGTCTGCAAAAGCGCCTCTGCCTCGGGGGTCAGGTCGCGCTGCGGCAGGCCTTGGCTGCGGTTCAGATGCGCAATGAAATGGCGCGTCAGATCGGGAATATCTTCGCGCCGCTCAGCCAAAGATGGCACGGTGATCGGCACCACGTTCAGCCGATCATAAAGTTCTTGGCGAAAGCGGCCTGCGGCAATTTCGGCGCGCAAATCGCGCGTGGTCGAAGAGATGACCCGCAAATCCACCCGCACCTTGTCGCTGCCACCCACGCGGGTAAATTGCTGATCGGTCAGAACGCGCAGGATTTTTCCTTGCGTAACCAATGGCATATCGGCCACTTCGTTGAAATAGACCACGCCGCCATGCGCCTCTTCCAAGGCGCCGCGTTCAATGCCGCGCCCGCCCGTCTCGCGGCCAAACAGCACCTCTTCCATGCGGTCAGGTTCCACCGTGGCAGATGACACCGTCAAAAACGGCGCGGTAGCGCGGCCCGAATTGGCGTGAATATAGCGCGCCGCCATTTCCTTGCCCGCGCCCGAAGGCCCCGTCAGCATCACGCGGCTGCCCGTTTTTGTGACCTTATCCAGCTGTGCCTTCAGCGCCTTGAACGCTGCCGAATTGCCCAAAAGCTCGGTCGAGGTGACTTCACGTTTGCGCAAATCGGCGTTTTCCCGCCGCAGACGCGAGGCCTCCATCGCGCGGGCGACGACCACCATCAACTGATCGATGTTAAAGGGCTTTTCGATAAAATCATACGCCCCTTGTTTGATTGCGGCGACAGCTATTTCAATATTGCCGTGGCCTGAAATAATCACCACGGGAATATCGGGATTGTCGCGCTTGACGGTTTTCAAAATGTCGATCCCGTCCATACGGCTGTCTTTCAGCCAGATGTCCAAAATCATCAAACTGGGCGCATCGGCGTTGATCTGGGCCATACATTCATCGGAATTGCTGGCCAGCCGAATGGCATACCCTTCTTCTTTCAGGATCTCACCGACAAGTTCGCGGATGTCTTTTTCATCATCAACGATCAGGATACTCATGCTGCGTCGTGCTCCGTTGGGTTGGCCGTTGCATCCGCGGTTGGGCTGGGTGCGATGGATAGCGGCAGGTGGATGATCGCCATCGCGCCCGGGTGGGCCTCGGGCGCAAAGGGGGCGGCATCGGTCAAAACCAGCGTGCCGCCATGTTCTTCGATGATCTTTTTCACAATCGGCAGACCCAGCCCCGTGCCCTTTTCGCGGGTGGTGACATAGGGTTCGAACAGGCGGCTGCGGTCTGCGGGCAGGCCCGTGCCATTGTCGCAAATGCACAGTTTGGCGCGCCCGCCGTCCAGTGACAAGGAAACCTCGATCTGGCCTTGAAACTGCGCGCGCTGCGTATCGGTTAGGTTTTCGGCATATTCTTCAATGGCTTCGCCTGCATTCTTCATCAGGTTTGTTAAGGCTTGGCCCAACATTGTGCCATCAATTTCCAGCATGATCGGCTGGCCGGGGATGTGGCGGCGAAAGCGCACATTGGGCTGGCCGTTTTCTTGCAGCAAAACCGCCGCCCGCAGCAGCGCGCCGATATCTTGCGCGCGCCGTTCGGGTTCTGGCATACGGGCAAAGCGCGAAAACTCGTCCACAATGCGCCGCAAATCCCCCGTTTGCCGCACGATCACATCAGTCAATTGCGCCAAATCGGCGGCATCTTGCACTTGGGGGGAAAACTTGCGCTTGATCCGTTCGGCTGACAACTGGATGGGGGTCAGTGGGTTCTTAATCTCATGCGCGATGCGCCGCGCCACATCGCCCCAGGCCGCCATGCGCTGGGCCGAGACAAGTTCCGTGACATCATCAAAAGACACCACAAACCCCTCTAGCCCGCCCGTGCCGCTGCGCCGTTTGCTGATACGCACCAACAGGCTTTCCAGCTTGCCGCGCCGCATCAGACGCACCTCTTCTTGCGCGACACTGCCGCCCGAGCTTTGCAAATTGGCCAGCAAAGCGCCCAATTCGGGCACCGCTTGCGCCAGCGCGACGCCGTGCTGATCGGTTTGCATATCCAGCAAATGCAGTGCGGCGGGGTTGGCAAAATCAATCTCGCCCGCCTCGTTCAGGCCCATCACCCCTGCGGTGACGTTGGACAGAACCGAATCAAACAGCCGCCGCCGCGCTTCGGTGATTTTATGGCTGCCTTCAAGATCGGCGCGCTGGCCTTTCAACTGGCGCGTCATTTGGTTGAACACACGGCCAAAGGTGGCAATTTCATCATCGCCTTGTTCTTCGATCACCTGCACGTCCAAATCACCCATGCCCACCCGTTCGGCGGCATGGGCCAGCCGCCCGACAGGGCGCGACAGGCGTTCGGCAAACCACATGCCCAGCCAGACTGCGGCCAAAATCAAAATCACCGCAAAGCCTAAGTAGATTAGACCAAAGTTGAACAGAACGCGGCCACGATCTTCTTCAAGCTGTTGATAAAGCCGAACATTTTCTTGCGCCTCGTCCAGCAGGCGCAGGATGTTTCCGTCTACAGTGCGGGTGATAAACAAATAACGGTCGGCAAATTCAGACAGCCGCACCAGCGCGCGCAATTCGTTTTGCGGCCAGTCTTGCTGCAAAACCACGCCGCCCGTCTGCGCACTGGCAAAATCTTCGGCGCTGGGCATCTCATAGCCGAACAGATAGCTTTGCGGCCCGCGCGCGCGAATAGCGCCAGCCCCGTCGATCAAGTACACTTCCGACAGGCCGCGCTGCACATTGGGCAGAATTTGGTTGATGACATCGCGCGCCTGGGTATCGGCAAGTAAGGGCGTGGCGCGGCGCGCGGCGTTCAAGGTGCTGGCAAACCCCAGCGCGTCTTGGCGCAGGGCGGCGGCTTGGTCGGCCTCATATCCTTCGGCGGCAGATAGCGAACTGCCCACCACATCGCGCACCCGCTGCGAAAACCAGCCCTCAAGCCCGATGTTCACGGTCAACACTGCAAAAACCGCAACCAGAATCGTCGGAACCAGCGCAACCAGCGCGAAAACCCCCGTCAGGCGCAAATGCAGCTTTGATCCCGCCGATTTGCGCCGCCGATCCGACACCATCTGCGCAACGCGCGACGCAACCAGCGCCGCCACCCCCAGCACGTAAACCAAATCGGCCAAAAACACCAAACGCAGCGTGTCCGATGCCGCCGACAAAGCAAATGGCCCCAGCGCCAGAAACGTCGCAACCGCCAGCAATGGCCCAAGGAAAACCAGCGCAATGCTGGCGCCCGCCTGCATACGGCGCTGCCGCCGCAACCGCGACAGCATGACCCATGTTGTGCTGCGAAACGCTCCGTTCACGCCCGACTAAGCCCCCAAACCGATGCGCGCCTGTGCCCTATTGGCAACGTCACTCATGCGCCACGGCATGTGGCGCTTTTACATCAGTTTGCGGCGCCGTGTCACGCGGATATCCAGCTCTGTGATCTTTTTACGCAAGGTATTGCGGTTGATCCCCAAAAGATCGGCACATTTGGCTTGGTTGCCCGCCGTGGCATCCAGCGCAATTTCAATCAACGGCACCTCGATTTCGCGCAAAATGCGGTCATAGACCCCATCGGGCGGCAGTTGGCCGTTGTGCAAATCGAAGTAGCGGCGCAAATGCCGCGCGACCGAAGCCGAAAGTTTTTCCCCCTCGATCACACCGCCGCGCGGGCTGGGCAAGGGCTGCGCCCCGCCCAAAGCGGTCTCTAATTCGGCGCGGGTGATCTCTGGCTCGGAGGAGGTGACATGCAGGCGTTTAAGGGTGTTTTCCAATTGCCGCACATTGCCAGGCCAAGCATGGGCGCGCACCACGGCCATGGCATCAGAGGCCAAATGTCGCGCCGTGCCTGTGTCCCGCTCACCCTTGGCCAGAAAATGTTCGGCGAGAAGCGGAATATCTTCGACCCGCTCGCGCAGCGGCGGCACCGAAATCACCACCCCGCCCAAGCGATAATAGAGATCCTTGCGAAAGGCACCGCCCTCCATTCTGGCCTGCAAATCGGTTTGCGAGGTGGCCATGATGCGCGGGCTCGGCTCGCCCATCACATCAAGCATCCGCACCAGACGCGCTTGGGCGTCGTCGTCAAAATCGCCGACCTCATCCAGCACAAGACTGCCGCCCTTGGCGCGCGACAAAAGGGCGGCAATCCCGTCCATCCCCGCCAAATCGGCCGCGCCCGCCACAACAAAGGGCTGGCTGCGCCTGTCAGAAAAATCGTGAATGGCTTTGGCGATCAGGGACTTACCCGTGCCCGATTCGCCCGATATCAGCACTGGCAATTCGGCATTCATCACCCGCGCAACCAGCCGATACAGTGCCTGCATCGCGGGGGTGCGCCCGACCAGCGGCAAATCATCGCCCGCCTCGCGCGGCGCGGGGGCGGTTTTGGGGGCAAAACGCTTCATCTCCAGCGCGCGGGCGGATCGTTTCATCAAATCGGGCAGATCAAAAGGTTTGGGCAGATAATCAAACGCCTCGGCCTCGGCGGCCTGAATCGCCGTCATAATGGTGTTTTGCGCCGAAATCACAATCACCGGCAGGCCCGGGCGCAGTTTGGAAATGCTGGGCAGCGCGTGCAAGCCGTTGCCATCGGGCATGATCACGTCGGAAATCACCAAATCGCCTTTGCCTTCCTCGACCCAGCGCATCAGCGTCATCAGGCTGGAAGTGGCATGCACCTTGCACCCCGCCCGCGTCAGCGCCTGCGTCAAGACAGTGCGAATGGTTCGGTCGTCATCGGCAACAAGAACGGTTCCGTCCATGATTTAAGCTCCTATCGGGGTTGCGGGCGCAAGCGGCATCGAAATGCGAAACACAGTGCGCCCGGGATGACTGTCGACCGAAATCCACCCTTCGTGATCGGTGATGATTTTCGACACCAGCGCAAGGCCAAGCCCCGTGCCGTTTTCGCGCCCAGACACAAACGGCTCGAATATGTCGGCGGCAATATCGGGGGGGATGCCCGGGCCATCGTCAATGATTTCAATCTGCAAGGGCAGCGCGGCGTGGCTGCCATCGCGGCGCTTGCGGCGCAACGAATGGTCATAAAACGTGTGCAGGCGGATCGTGCCGCCCTTGACGCCTGCCGCCTCGGAGGCGTTTTTCAACAGGTTCAAAAACACCTGCATCAACTGGTCGGCATCGGCATAGGTCGGCGGCAAAGACGGGTCGTAATCTTCGATGATGCGCATTTTCGCGCCAAAACCAACAAGAGCAGAGCGGCGGGCGCGATCCAACGCATCGTGCAGATTGACCGCGCGCAAAACCGGGGGCGAGATGTTGCCAAACTGTTCGACCTGTTCCAGCAGTTTCACAATTCGCCGCGTTTCTTCAACGATAAGATCGGTCATTTCCAGATCTTCGGGCGCAAGGTTCATCGCAAGCAGTTGGGCCGCCCCAGAAATACCTGCAAGCGGGTTCTTAATCTCATGCGCCAGCATTTCGGCCATGCCAATCGCCGATTTCGCCGCCGATGTCACTTGCATCGCGCGGCCCAGACGGTCGGAAATATCGCGCGGCGCCATCATCAGCAGCACGGCATCGGGCTGGTCTTGCATCGGGGCTAGATGCAGGGCGCAGGTCTGGGGCGCACGCTCGCCCGTGGTGACGGCGGCATCGGCAATGACAACGGGCGATTGATGCAGGCGCACCCGCGCGAGGGCATCCTCCATCGGGGCGTCGATCGACAAGCGATCCAGCAGCGCCTGTCCGACCAGTGCGCGCTGCGACAGGTTTAGGAAAATCTCGGCGCTGGGGGACACTTCGGCGATGCGCCCGCCAGCGTCGATGATCATGGCAGGCAGGGGCAAGGCCGCCCAAAGCCCCGATGCTGTGGTCGGCGTCATGCCGCCACCTCGGCATCTGGCAGCTCGTCGCACAGGGCGGCGCGCAGCAAATCCAAAACAACGGTTGGGTTCGTTTGGGTCAAAATCGCCTCGCGCGCGTCAGGGCGGCCTGCCTCATCCAGATACCAGCCCAGGTGTTTGCGGGCGACGCGTAACCCCAAATCTGCGCCGTAATGGGACAGAATGGACTGATAATGCGCAGCGATAAGGGCAAAAAGATCACTCCCTTGCGGGGCGATTGGCGGCGCGGTTCCCGCCAGATCGGCGGCAATTTGCGCCAGCCGCCACGGCGCGCCTTGCGCCCCGCGCCCCACCATCACCCCATCTGCGCCCGACAGTTTCAACGCCTTGCGCGCGCTGGGGGTATCGACAATATCGCCATTTGCAATGACGGGGATTTGCACCGCCGCCTTGACGGGTGCAATCGCCGCCCAATGTGCCGCGCCCTTGTAAAATTGCTGCCGCGTGCGCCCGTGAATGGTGACCATCGCAACCCCGACCTGTTCGGCGCGCCGCGCAATCTCGGGCGCGTTCAGGTTGGCATCGTCCCAGCCCAGCCGCATCTTTAGCGTCACAGGCACACACACTGCCGCGGTGACCGCCGAAATAATCGCCAGCGCCAGATCAGGCTCGCGCATCAGCGCCGATCCACACGCGCCGTTACCGCCCGATTGCGTCACCCGCTTGGCAGGGCAACCCATATTGATATCAATGATTTGCGCGCCATTGCTTTCGACAAACCGCGCCGCCTCGCCCATCCAATAGGGATCGCGCCCCACCAGTTGCACCGCGGTTGCCCCCTCGCCCAAGCCTAATTCCGCACGGCTGCGCGCCAATTGGCCGCCCTGCATCACCTCTTGGCTGGCGACCATTTCCGAAACCACCAGCCCCGCGCCAAACCCAGCCACCACCCGCCGAAACGGCAAGTCGGTGATTCCCGCCATCGGCGCGAGTAAAACGGGCGAAGTCAGGGCGATATGGGCGATTTTCGGTGCGGCTTGCATCATCATAGGGCAGGTTTTGCGCCCCTTACGCCCCGCGCGCAAGGAAATGCAGCGCAAAACATGCCTGAAAAACATGCAATGCCTAAAATATAGGCAAATGCGCGCGGTGGACGCCCGCTTTGGCTGCTGTTAATCATGGGTCAAGGGGGACGCATGACAACAGCCGTAATCATCACTGCCGCAGGCCGCGGCATGCGCGCAGGCGGCGATGTGCCCAAGCAATGGCAAATGCTGGCGGGCAAGCCTGTGCTGGCCCATACCATCGCCGCTTTTGCGGGGTTTGACGTGGTTTTGACAGTGCATCCCGATGATTTGGAACGTGCCAAAACCCTGTTTTCTGGTGAAATCGTGATCGGCGGCGCAGATCGTGCCGCCTCGGTTCGGGCAGGATTGCAGGCGCTGGCGGGGCGGGGTATCACCAAAGTGCTTATTCACGACGGCGCGCGCCCTTTGGTGCGGCGCGCACTGGTTACCCGCGTTTTGAACGCGCTGAACACGCATCCCGCGGCCGCGCCCGCCTTGGCGGTGACCGATGCGCTGTGGCGCGGGGCGGATGATCTGGTTTCAGGCACCGCAGATCGCACGGGGCTTTACCGCGCGCAAACGCCGCAAGGATTTGATTTTGCGTCCATATTATCTGCACATATGTCCTACAATGGCGCCGCCGCCGATGATGTAGAAGTGGCCCGCGCCGCGGGCCTGAACGTCGCCATTGTGGCGGGGGATGAGAGCAATATAAAGCTAACCTATGCGCAGGACTTTGCCCGCGCCGAGTCCCTTATGAAGGAAGACCCTATGGATATTCGTGTTGGCAACGGCTTTGACGTGCATGCCTTTTGCGAGGGGGATCATGTTTGGCTTTGCGGCACCAAAATCGCCCATGCGCGCGGGCTGCTGGGCCATTCTGACGCCGATGTCGGCATGCATGCGCTGACCGATGCGATATATGGCGCGCTGGCCGATGGCGATATTGGCCAGCATTTCCCGCCCTCTGATCCGCAGTGGAAGGGCGCGGCAAGCCATATTTTCTTGGCCCATGCGATGGCCCGCGCCCGCGCGCGTGGCTATCAAATGGCCAATTGCGATGTGACGCTGATTTGCGAGCGGCCGAAAATTGGCCCCCATGCCGCCGCGATGCGTGCTGCGCTCGCGCAGATTATGGGGGTCGAGGTCGGGCGGGTTTCGGTCAAGGCGACAACCTCTGAACAACTGGGGTTCACGGGGCGAGAAGAGGGGATTGCCGCCCTTGCCACGGCGACCTTGGTGGCCGCATGAGCCGCGCGATTGCCACTGTTTTCGGCATTGGCTTTCTGCGGCCCGCGCCTGGCACTTGGGCCTCGGCTGCGGCGATTGTCGCGGGGATGCTGATTGATCGCTACATCGGCTTTCCCGCGCTGGTTTTGGCAACCGTTTTGGCCAGCGTCGCGGGGCTTTGGGCCGTGGATCGCGCCTTGGGCGAGGACAAAACCGCCGACCCTTCCGAATTTGTCATTGACGAGGTGGCGGGCCAATGGCTGGCACTGCTGTTTTCTTCGGCGGCGTTTTGGGCACGGGGATGGGAGGGGTTTCTACCCTACCCTGCCCCGCTTGCCGCCTTTGTTTTCTTTCGGTTATTTGACATTTGGAAACCGTGGATCATCGGCCGCGCCGACCGTTTGGGCGGCGCGCGCGGCGTGATGTTGGATGATCTGATCGCGGGCGTTTTTGCCGGGATTGCCACGATCATCGCCGCCGCCCTTTATCACATTGTGCTGTTTTCATGATTGCCGACGTGCTGGACGCGGCCCGCGCCAAGGGCATCCGTCTTGCCTGCGCCGAAAGCTGCACAGGCGGGATGCTGGCGGCCTTGCTGACGGAAACTGCGGGCAGTTCCGAGGTTTTTGATCGTGGTTTTGTCACCTATTCCAATGCCGCGAAAATTGATATGTTGGGCGTCAAAGAGGTGACTTTGGCTGCATTTGGTGCTGTCAGCCCACAGGTGGCAATTGACATGGCCAAAGGCGCGTTGGAACGATCCAACGCGCAAATCGCTGTGTCCATCACGGGTATCGCTGGGCCGGGCGGGTCAGAGTTTAAGCCTGAGGGGCGGGTGTGCTTTGCCCTTGCCACCCAGTCGGGCGTTGCGGCGCAAACGGTTGAATTTGGCGCGCTTGGCCGCGGCAATGTGCGCATCGCCGCGCGCGACCATGCGCTGGCGATGATTCTGGCAGAACTGCGCGCCTGAGTTTTTCTTTTGCCCCAAAAACGCACAGCCGTGACAATTTTACGCGCAAATTTTAGGCAAATTGCAAACCGCCCATTCATTCCGCATCCATTTTCGCGTTTGCCACTTTTCTAGGCGGACAGATGCCCGTTTTCTGCCGCAACGCTGAAATGGGGTGACACATGTCTGCTGCCGATACTGCCTTTATTCTGATCGCCACGGCGCTGGTGCTGTTTATGACGCTGCCTGGCCTTGCTCTGTTTTACGGCGGGCTTGTGCGCGCGCGCAACGTTTTGTCGGTTTTCATGCAGTGCTTTGCCATCGCGGCATTGATGAGCGTTCTTTGGCTGGGCTTTGGCTATTCGATTGCATTCGGCGGCGCGGGCGCGGTGTGGGGCGGTCTGGGCAAGGCCTTTTTGATGGGCGTCACCACAGACAGCCTGACGGGAACCCTGCCCGAGGTTTTGTTCTTTTCGTTCCAGATGACCTTTGCCATTATCACCCCCGCGCTGATTGTGGGCGCCTATGTTGAACGCATCGGATTTGGATTTGTTCTTGCCTTTTCAAGCCTTTGGATGCTGCTGGTCTATGCGCCCGTCACCCATATGATCTGGGGGGGCGGGATGCTGGCCGATGGTGGCATCTTTGGGCCGATGGGCGTGCGCGATTTTGCAGGCGGGATTGTGGTGCATGAAACCGCAGGTCTGGCCGCGCTGCTGCTCGCCTTTATTCTTGGCCCGCGCAAACAAAAAACCACGCCGCCGCACAACCCCGGCATGGTGATGATTGGGGCTGCGATGCTGTGGGTGGGCTGGTTTGGGTTTAACGGCGGTTCGGCATTGGCGGCGAATGGGCAAGCCGCCATGGCCATTACCGTGACGCATCTTTCGGCGGCCGCAGCCAGCCTAACCTGGGCCCTGTGGGAGCGGGTGAAATTCGGCCGCGCCTCGCTTGTGGGCCTTGTCACGGGCACGATTGCAGGCCTTGCTTCGATCACGCCTGCATCGGGCTATGTTGGGCCAATGGCCGCCCTTTTGATCGGCGGTGTGGCGGGGATTCTTTGCCAAGAGGTTGTTTTGCTTGTGAAAAACCGCCTTCGCATTGATGATACTTTGGATGTTTTCGCCGTGCATGGCGTGGGCGGCATTTTTGGCACGGTGATGGTTGCCGTCTTGGGGGCGGGCACATGGGCGGCGCAGCTTGGCGGGCTAGCGGTGGTTGCGATTTGGACGCTTGTCCTAAGCTTTGTCATCATCAAGGCCGTAGCTCTGGTTCTGCCCCTGCGTGTCGATGCCGAAACCGAAGCCAATGGTCTGGACATTTCGGTGCATGGCGAACGCGCCTATGATCTGAACTCATGACCCATAAAGCTGATCTGCGCGCGCCTCAAACGCGCGCACGATCCGCTGCATCGCCTCGTTAAACACAAGGCCGATGATTCCCGCCAGAATTGGGTTTTTGAATTCGAAATCTACCGAAAAATCCACCTCGCACCCCCCCGCCACCGCGCGGAACTGCCAAACAGATTTCAAATGGCGAAACGGGCCGTCGATATATTCGGTCAAAATCTGATCTTGCCCCAAAAGCGTGACGCGCGAGCCGAACTTTTCGCGGAACACTTTGAAAGATATAACCAAATCGGCCTCCATCACTTCGCCGCCCTGAATGGGGCTGCGCGATCGGATGCGCGCTGCCGCCGCCCAAGGCAGAAATTCAGGATAGCGCGCCACATCGGCGACCAGCGCAAACATCTGCGCTGGGCTGTAGGGCAAAATTTTCACCTCGGCATGGGCGGGCATGGCAACCTATCGCGTGACTTGGCCGCAGTATTTGTCTAGCCTGCGGCCAATATGCAAGAGGACAAGATGCCCAAGCCCAGTGTTTCCAAAACCGCCACCACGGCCGATGGGCGCGTTTATGCCATTGACGAGATGATTTCCGCCAAAGCCATCGCCGCCCGCGTTGAAGAATTGGCGCGTCAAATTACCCTGCATTATCAAGGCTGTGACAAGTTGATCGTCGTGGGGCTGTTGCGCGGGTCTTTCGTGTTTATCGCCGATCTGGTGCGTGAAATTGACCTGCCCGTCGAAGTGGATTTTCTGGAAGCCTCATCCTACGGCGATGCGATGCATTCATCGCGCGAGGTGCGGATTTTAAAGGATTTGCGCGGCGAAATTGCGGGCCGCGATGTGCTGGTGGTGGAAGATATCGTCGATACGGGCTTTACCCTGACGCATGTGAAAAAAATGCTGTTGTCGCGTGAGCCGTCCAAGCTTGAGGTGTGCGCGCTGCTGGATAAGCCATCCCGCCGCGAGGTGCCGATCAAGGCGACATGGACGGGTTTTGAGATTCCCGATGAATTTGTCGTGGGCTATGGCATTGATTTTGCACAAAGAAACCGCAATTTGCCCTATATTGGCAAAGTGCGATTCCTATAGGGGGCGATATGGGGCCACATTGGTTGATCCGCATGTACAATTGGGCGCGCAACCCGCCTTCTCCCGAAAAAGTGAAGTTGTACGCGCTGGTTGTGCTGGCGTGTTTCGCGCTATGGGGAATAGAATTGGCGGGGCTTTGGCCAGATTTTCTAACGGTGAACCCGCCTGCAAAACCTTAAGAGGGCGCGATGAAGAAGATTGTTTTGGGCCTTGGGGTGCTGGGCCTGATTGGCGCGGGGCTCGTCTGGCGCATCAGCGCGCCGCAAGATTTTGACGCAAGCGCTTTTGCGGGGCTGAAAGGCAATTCTAAGGCAGGCGAGGCGGTGTTTTGGGCGGCGGGTTGCGCGTCTTGCCATATGGTCGAAGGCGGCGATCCGCTGGTTTTGGCCGGGGGGCAGGCCTTTGAAACCCAATTTGGAACCTTCCATGCGCCCAATATCTCGCCCGATCCCATTGTAGGCATTGGCGGCTGGAGCCTTGAGGAATTTGCGCGCGCAATTCAGCAAGGCGTGTCACCCGAGGGGGCGCATTACTACCCCGCCCTACCCTATGTCGCCTATGCCAAAATGACACCGCAAGATGTGGCCGATTTGAAAGACTATATGAACTGGCTGCCCGCCGTGGCGACGCCCAGCCTTCCGCATGACATTGCTTTTCCGTTCAATATTCGGCGCAGCTTAGGGCTGTGGAAATGGCTTTTTGCCAATGACAGCTATGTCATCTCGGGCGATCTGACGGCCCCGCAGCAGCGCGGGCGCTATATTGCCGAATCGCTGGCCCATTGCGGCGAGTGTCACACACCGCGCAATATCTTGGGCGGGTTGGATCGTTCCAAATGGTTAGAAGGCGCCCCAACGGCCGATGGCAAAGGCAAGGTTCCTGCCATTGCTGGCATCGAGTGGAGCGACGGCGAATTGCTTAGCTATTTCACCACAGGATTTACCCCCGAATTTGATTCGGTGGGCGGCCATATGGCGCATGTGGTTGATAACCTTGCGAAACTGCCCGAATCTGACCGCGCTGCACTGGTGGCCTATCTGCGGCTTGTGCCCAAAACCGCCGACTAGCCGCGCGCCAACTGCGCAAGCCGCGCTGCGCGCAATCGGGCAAAGTCATCGCCCGCATGGTAGGACGACCGCGTCAGCGGCGTGGCCGACACCATCAAAAACCCTTTGCCATAGGCCGCGGTTTCATAGCCCTTAAACTCATCCGGGGTGACAAAACGATCAACGCGGTGGTGTTTCGGGGTTGGCTGCAGATATTGGCCGATGGTTAGAAAATCAATATCCGCCGCGCGCATGTCATCCATCACCTGACCCACACCGATGCGATCTTCGCCAAGGCCCACCATGATGCCCGATTTGGTAAAGATCGTTGCGTCCAATTCCTTAACCCGCTGCAAAAGCCGCAGCGAATGGAAATAGCGCGCGCCGGGGCGGACAGTGGGGTAAAGGCCTGGCACGGTTTCAAGGTTGTGGTTGAACACATCAGGCTTGGCCGCAACCACCATTTCCAGCGCTTCTGGCCCGCATTTCAGAAAATCGGGGGTCAGAATTTCAATCGTGGTCGCAGGGCTGCGGTGGCGAATGGCACGGATGGTTTGGGCGAAATGTTCGGCCCCGCCATCGCCCAAATCGTCGCGATCTACCGATGTGACCACCACATGCGCCAGCCCCAATTCGGCCACAGCATGGGCCACGCGGCCCGGCTCGAAGGCATCAAGGCTGCTGGGCTTGCCCGTGGCGATGTTGCAAAACGAACAGCCGCGGGTGCAAATCTCGCCCATGATCATCATGGTGGCGTGGCCTTGCGACCAACATTCGCCGACATTGGGGCAGCCCGCCTCTTCGCAGACCGTCACCAGCTTTTTCTCGCGCAGAATGTCGCGGGTTTTCTTATAGCCTTCCGAGGTCGGGGCCTTGACCCTGATCCAATCAGGCTTTTTCGGCTGGGCATTGTCGGGGCGATGCGCTTTTTCGGGGTGGCGCTGGTCTGGCAGTTTCAAATCGCGCATGGGGCCTCCACTGTTATCCCTGAAATAGCCCTGCCGCCCCCTACATGCAAGACTAGCCGATCAGCGGGCCAGATCGGCCATAACATTCCTCGTAATGCCGTGCGAGGCGGCGCAGCGCGATGCGCAGCACCACTTTGCCCGACCGCGCCGCCCAGCCCATGCTTTGCTCGGCCTCTTCCACACCTTCCAAACGGCAGCAGACTCGCAGCGCGACATGGCCCAGATCAGGCCCTAAATCAGACAGGGCTGCGGCAACACGGGCGCGCGCATCGCGGGGCGAGGCGGCAAAATCGCTGGGCAGGCGCCCGCCCGTCACCCCGCCCGTCAGGAAACTGTCCCAGTTTTGCGCAACCGATGTGCCCATCTGCGCCAGTTCAAAATCCTCGCGCAGGCGTTCGGCGGCGCGCAGCATATCGGCATTCAGATAGGGCGTGCCGTCTTTGTCGCGGCGGCGCCCCAACACGGCAACAGGGCTTTCGGCCAAGTTATACCGCACCCGCTTTGACGCGGTGCCCTGTTCGGGGCTGTTCCAATCGCCCGCGCCGTTGATCTGGCCTGCAAAGGGCAGGCTCGCCTCGGCCAAGCCGCGCCCAGCTTGCCCCAAACGCGCCTTCAACTCGGCCCGCCCTGCGGGTGTCAATTCATAAGTGTCGACCTTGCCGCTGTCTTTCTTGCTGGCCTCGCGCTGCGCGATCCATTCCTTTAGCGCGAAGGCCTGCGCCAGCGCGCGGTCAACCACCGCCATCCGCATCAGACGGCCATCAGGCATGGCGCGCATCACCGCCGCCTTTTCCATATTGGGCGCAATCGCCAAAAACGCGCCCGTTTCGGCCAAACGGCGCAGCAGGCGCGGCGCGTGTTGGGCAATGGCGGCGTCTTCCATTGCAGCGGGAATATGGGGGCTGTGGTGCATCGTATCCTCGGGGCTAATGGCGCGGGTCGTGGGCGCAGAACGGTGAAAATGGGCCAAAGCCTCGTCCACAAGCGGGTCATCGCGCCGCATCTCGCAGCGGCGCACGTGGCGCAACACCGTCGAGGCATGCAGCCCATCGCGGCATGCAAGTGCCCGCAGCGATTGGCCCTTTTCGATGTGGTCAAGATACAGTTTTACAGCATCGGGCAGCCAATTGGGCAAAGCTTTGACAGGGGAAAGGTTGGACATCTTGTCAGCCTCGCCTTGTCCTTGCCGCAGCCGTTGTGCCGAATGTTGCATCTTCTATCCCAAAGAGGTCTTTGACAGCATTTGCATAGAATTGTTGATAAATACTAAACAATAACCCAGTTGCGCGCGCGCTGAAACGCTGCACTACGCAACGTTAGGTTGAATCGGTCTAATCTTCAATCACAAGTTGTGGAGGCTTAGATGACCGATTTTAGAACAACCGTCCAACAAATGCAGCGCCCTCGGATGTTGATCCATGCCGCAAGAATGGGTCTGGCGGATTATCGCCGTGACCGTGATTTGCGCCGACTGGGCCACATATCGTTGCAGCCCGAACATTCTGTGCCACATCTATTGGCAGAGGAAGGCCGCATTGAAGAACGTCGCCGTTTGGGCGAGGTGGGATATTCCATCGCCCAGCACATCGATATTCTGATCGCGCTGATGGCAGAAATCCGCCTGCTGCCCCGCACTGCGGCGCAATAGCCACGCAACAGGCCCGCCTTTTGGCGGTGATGGGCGCGGATTTTGTTGCCAATTCGGCACCAGTGATTCGCGCCCACCCATCCCGAAATTGTCGAAATCTGCGGCGTTCGGTAAGATTAGATAAAGGCGTCAGGCATTTCCGCTTTGCGGCGCGCCACATAATCCATCAAACTTTCCCGAATTCCATCGTCCAAAGCAGGGGCCTGATAATCGCCCAGCATCTTTGTCACCCGCTCGCCCGCCAGCGCTTGCGTGTCGCGCGCGCCCTCTTCGAACCATGTCTCGAAGGGTTTGTAATCCAGCAAGTCGCTGCGCCAGAAGGCCGATTTGAAATTGGCCTGTGTATGCTCGCAGCCCAAATAATGTCCGCCCGGCCCCACTTCGCGGATGGCGTCCATCGCCTGGCCGTTGGTGTCGATCTGGATGCCTTGGGCCAGATGGTGCAGCGTGCCAAGTTGGTCGGCGTCCATTACAAATTTCTCGTAAGACGACACCAGCCCGCCCTCTAGCCAACCGCAGGCGTGCAGCATGAAATTCACCCCCGCCAGCAGCGCCATGTTCAGGCTGTTGGCGGTTTCATAGGCCGCCTGCGCATCGGGCAGTTTGCTGCCGCAGAACGACCCGCCAGACCGATACGGCAGCCCCATGCGCCGCGCCAGTTGCCCCGCGCCATAGGTGATATGCGCAGCCTCAGGCGTCCCAAACGTCGGCGCGCCCGAATTCATGTCGATCGAGGTGACAAAGGCCCCAAAAATCACCGGCGCACCTTTGCGCACCAATTGAGAATAGGCAACGCCTGCCAAAACCTCGGCCAGAACTTGGGTCAGCGTGCCCGCCACCGTCACAGGGGCCATTGCGCCGCCCACGATAAAGGGGCTGATAATGGCGGCTTGGTTGGCACGGGCATAGACCTCTAGCGCGCCCATCATAATGCCGTCGAACGTCAGGGGGCTATTGATATTGATCAGGCTGGTCATCACCGTGTTCTGATCGACAAAATCCGCCCCAAACAGCAGCTTGGCCATGTCCACCGAATCGCTCGCACGGCTGGGTTCGGTGACAGACCCCATAAACGGCTTATCCGACAGGGTCATATGCGCCAGCAGCATGTCCAAATGCCGCTTGTTCACGGGCACGTCCGTCGGCTCGCAGACCGTGCCGCCCGAATGGTGCAGCCACTTGCTCATATAGCCCAGCTTCACGAAATTTTGGAAATCATGCAGCGTGGCATAGCGCCGCCCGCCTGCCGCGTCGCGCACAAAGGGCGGGCCGTAAACCGGGGCCAGCACCAAATTGCGCCCGCCAATATCGACATTGCGGGCAGGGTTGCGCGCATATTGCGTAAAGGTTTTCGGCGCGGTTTCGCATAGTTTGCGCGCAAGGCCCCGCGGGATATGCACCCGCTCGCCGCGCACATCCGCGCCCGCTGCGCGCCACAAATCCAAAGCAGCGGGGTTTTCGATGAAATTCACGCCAATCTCTTCCAAAACCGTATCGGCATTCCATTCGATAATGGCCAGGGCTTCGTCGTTCAGAATCTCGAAATTGGGGATATTGCGCTGAATAAACTTGGCCGTTTCAAACGACACTGCCGTGCGCTCTGCCCGCCGCGCCGACCCGCCGCCGCCCCGCACCCGCCGCCCAACTTCTTCATTCATTGCAAACTCCTGTCTCTTTTGGCCCTTATGCCGAAATCCTCCCCCACCTCGCCCCCCAAATCCGCCATTTGCGCGCCATTTGCGACATAGGCAGTAATCAAAACCGACATTGCCATTCACATTGGCACAAATATCCAAAAACGTCTGCCAAGGGCGCGAAACTAGGGCGCTGCCCTTGCGATTTTGCGCCCCAGCGGGTAGGCACAGGCCATGATGCACCATGACAAATTACTGATCATCGACTTTGGCAGCCAAGTCACCCAACTGATCGCCCGCCGCCTGCGCGAGTTAAAGGTCTATTGCGAGATTCACCCCTATAATAAGGTGAATGCGGGGTTTTTGGCCAATTTCGCCCCCCGCGCCGTGATCTTGTCGGGGGGGCCTGCTTCGGTGTTTCAAGATGGCGCACCGCTGCCGCCACCTGCCCTGTTTCAAATGAATATCCCCGTTTTGGGCATTTGTTACGGCCAGCAAGCGATGATGCATATGCTGGGCGGACGGGTCGAACGCGGGCACGGCACCGCCGAATTTGGCCGTGCCTTTGTCACCCCCACAGGCGGCGATCTGCCCCTGCTTGAGGGCTGGTTTGCAGATGGGCGCGAACAAGTTTGGATGAGCCACGGCGATCATGTCAGCCAAATCGCGCCGGGGTTTCAGGTCTATGGCACATCGCCCAACGCGCCCTTTGCCATCACCGCCGATCCTGCCCGCCACTTCTACGCCGTGCAGTTCCACCCAGAGGTGCATCATTCGCCCAAAGGCGCGAAACTGCTGGAAAATTTCGTGCGCCTTGCAGGGTTCAAGGGCGATTGGACGATGGGTGCCTACCGCGCCGAGGCGATTGCGAAAATCCGCGCGCAGGTGGGGGATGCGAAAGTTATCTGCGGGCTATCGGGCGGGGTTGACAGCTCGGTTGCCGCCGTTCTGATACACGAGGCGATTGGCGATCAGTTGACCTGCGTGTTCGTCGATCACGGGCTTTTGCGGCTGGGCGAGGCAGAGCAGGTCGTCACCATGTTCCGTGACCATTACAACATGCCGCTGATCCATGCCGACGAATCAACGCTGTTCCTTGGCGCGCTGGAAGGGGTTTCAGACCCCGAGGTGAAACGCAAAACCATTGGCCGTTTGTTCATCGACGTGTTCCAAAAACACGCCACCGCCGTGGGCGGGGCTAAGTTTTTGGCGCAAGGCACGCTGTATCCTGATGTGATCGAATCGGTGTCGTTTTCGGGCGGGCCTTCGGTGACGATCAAATCGCACCACAATGTGGGGGGCCTTCCTGAAAAGATGGGGCTAAAGCTGGTCGAACCGCTGCGCGAGCTGTTCAAGGACGAGGTGCGCGCCTTGGGGCGCGAGCTGGGCCTGCCGCCTGCGTTCATTGGCCGCCACCCCTTTCCTGGCCCCGGCCTTGCCATCCGCTGCCCGGGCGAGATCACCCCAGAAAAGCTGGACATCCTGCGCCGCGCCGATGCGGTTTACATCGACCAGATTCGCAAACACGGGCTATATGACGAGATTTGGCAGGCTTTCGCCGCGATTTTGCCGATGAAAACGGTTGGCGTCATGGGTGACGGGCGCACCTATGACTATGCGCTGGCGCTGCGGGCTGTCACCTCGGTCGATGGGATGACCGCGGACACCTACCCTTTTACCCACGAATTTCTGGGCGAAACGATGACCCGCATCATAGGCGAAGTGGGCGGCGTGAACCGTGTGTTTTACGACATCACGTCCAAGCCGCCCGGCACGATCGAGTTGGAATAGGCCGCTGGAATAGGCAAATGCGCCTATTCTTGTTTTTCAATCATCAGCATATGCCAATTCATGAAAACGGGGCCGCTAAACTGCAATCGTTTGACCGATTCGCCAGCGCTTTCAATTCTTTGGGTATAGGTGCCCATCGAATCTATATTAGCGGGCTTTGCCAAATCAATGCCAATTTCAAATGGGATAAATTTGACAAGCTGATAGCCATGCTCTTGACAAAATCGCGCCACTTCTGGGATAGAATAGACATTATAAAAACTTTTCTTGTCCTTAGAATGTTCATTCACTTCAATACGGCATGAAATATCACCTTCGTAAAATAGACTTGAGATGGCAATCCAACGCGGTGAGATTTTTTCGAAAATCTGCTGCAAGGGTTTTTCGAAACCTGGCAGCCAACTTATGGTTTGCAGACTGATACATCCGTCAAATTCATTGGTTTTTTCAATATCATACCAATCGCCTTGCACAAACCTAAGGTTTTCAACAGATGCGTCGCGCCCCAAAGCCGCGCCGATATCAACCAGCTCTTGCGAATAGTCAAAGGCGGTGAAAGCAATATGACCAAAACGCTGAGCAATCTGCGCAGTTGCACCGCCGGCCCCTGCCCGCAGATCAATAACATTGCGCGACACCGCTAATTTTTCTTTGGCAAAATCCAAAAACGCGCGCGTGCTTTCCTTTGGAATACTCCATTGCGATTTATGATAGTCTAACGCGATGGCGTCCATTTTTTCCCACTCGGCCTTTCGCTGAGCTTGGGGCGCGTTCGATTGAGAAGGGTGCATTGTAAACTTCCGTATTTTGCGATGTAAATGTGTTTTATGATACAACCTGAGCACAAAGTTGCCAATACATTGGCTAGACAAAGCCGCCGCGCGTGGCCCATGTGCCCACGGCGTTTCGCCCATTTGGCACCTCGCCCGCGCGTTTGTCTTCGGGCAGGTCTGCGGGGGTGCCATAGCTGCCCACGGCAATCACCGCATGCAACTGAAAATCGGCTGACATGTCAAGGCTTTGCGCCAAAGAATCGGCATCAAACCCGCCCATCGCATGGGCAAACAGGCCCAACTCTTGCGCCTGCAGGGCAAGGTATCCCCAAGCCGTGCCCGCATCAAAAGCGGCCCAAGCGTTGGGGCGATCTTCACCGTTTCGCGTGACCACGCTGCGCGACGCCCATGCAATCAGGCCTGCCGCCTTATGCGCCCATATGCGGTTGCCATCATTCAGGGCAGCGGCAATTTTGGCAAATCCCGTATCGCCGCGCAGACCAAAGGCGGCGCGCCATGGCTGATTGTTGCTGGCCGAAGGTGCCCAACGCGCCGCCTCTAGCAGTTGGTGCACTTGGCCCAAGCTTATTTCGGCGTCCGAAAACGCCCGTGGCGAATGGCGGCGCAAAAACTGCGGATCAATCGGGTGGTCGGCGCTGCGTGTCATGAAAATCCCTTTCCTTTTGGCCAGATATAACCCGCGCGCCGCTGACCGCAAGGCGCGCGGCCTGTGCATATTTGCACCCTGCCCGCCTACCCTGCCCGCCTACCCTGCCCGCCTACCCTGCCCGCCTTGCCTGCGCGCATTGCCTGCCTGCCTTGCCTGCGCGCATTGCCTGCCCGCCTTGCCTGCGCGTGCGTTTCGCGCTAGACCCCGCGCATGAAAAACACCCCATTCTTCCTGCAAAACCCTGATTTTGGCCGTTTTTGGGCCGGCACTTTTCTGACCAATATCGGCGTTCAAGTGCAGATTGTGGCCATCGGCTGGCAGGTTTACGCGCTGGCGCGGCAAACGATGGATGTCAACCAAAGCGCCTTTATTCTTGGGCTGGTGGGGCTGGCGCAGTTTTTGCCGCTGTTTGCCCTAACGCTGTTTGCAGGCAGTCTGGCCGACCGTCATTCGCGGCTGTGGATCAGCCTGGTCAGCCTTGCCGCGCAGTGGTTGGCGATTTTGGGCCTTGCGTGGAACGCCTTTCACAACGCACCCAGCCTGTGGTTTGTGTTTGCCTGCGTGGCCCTGTTTGGCGCGGCGCGGGCGTTTTTGGCCCCTGCGGCCAGCGCCCTTGTGCCGATGTTGGTGTCAATCGAAGACATGCCAAAGGCGATTGCGATGAAGTCGCTGTCTTGGCAAATGGCCACAGTATTGGGGCCTTGGATTGGCGGGATGATTATTGCCGCGTCGTCGGCGGGCCATGCCTTGGTGGTTGCAGCGGGGCTGATGGGGATGGGCATGGCGCTGATGGCGCTGATCCGCAAACCCTCAACACCCGAACGCCAACCCGGCGGCAAATGGGCCCAGATCAAAGAGGGAATCGCCTATGTCTGGGGCAATAAGCTGATTTTCGGGGCGATTTCGCTGGATTTGTTCGCTGTGCTGTTGGGCGGGGCCACGGCGCTGCTACCTGCCTTTGCCTCGGATATTCTTCAGGTCGGGCCAGACGGCTTTGGCCTTTTGCGCGCGGGGCCTGCAATGGGCGCTATGCCGATGGCGCTGGTGCTGGCGCGCTGGCCATTGCAGCGCCACGCGGGGCGGCGGATGCTGTGGGCGGTGGCGGTGTTTGGGCTGGCGACGCTGGTCTTTGGCGTGTCGCGCAACCTTTACCTGTCGGTTGCGGCGCTCGCGGTTCTGGGGGCTGCCGATATGATCTCGGTTTTCGTGCGGCAAACGCTGGTGCAAGTCGTCACACCCGATCATATGCGCGGGCGCGTTGCCTCGGTTTCGGGGCTGTTCATTTCGGGCAGCAACGAGCTGGGCGAATTTGAATCGGGCTTTGTCTCGCGCTTTGTTGGCCCTGTTGGGGCGGCGATATTCGGCGGCTTTGGCACGCTGGGCGTGGTGGGGCTGTGGGCATGGGCCTTTCCTGCTCTGCGCCGCGCTGACCGTTTGGATGGGCAAGACACCAGCGCGGTTGGCGCAAAGTAGGCCAAACCAAATGCACGAAAACTGCGCAAAGTGACGCAAGGTTTCGCGCTGTTTCCTAAATATTTGACTATACAAATCAGATAGAGACCACGCCAATCATGCCAATAAAAATACTGAGAGACAGCGACATGAAATCACTGAAAATAGCCGCCGCTGCCGTGACCATCAGCAGCAGCGCTGCTTTTGCAGGTGGGCTGGATCGTTCGGGCCAAGGAAATGGCTTTATGTTCGAAAAGGGCACCTATAGCGAACTTGGCTTTGCGCAAATCACCCCTTCGATCAAAGCCACGCCAAATGCCTACGGCTCTATCGCGGGCAGCTATTCGATTGCGGGCGGGGCGGTAAAATTTGATCTAAATGACAAGCTGTCTTTTGGCATCAGTGTAGATCAACCCTATGGCGCGGACGTGTTTTACAACCTTTTGGACACGGGGGCGCATTTGGAATCGCAATCAATGCGCGTTCTTGCGCGATATAAATTGGCAAATGGGCTTAGCCTGCATGGCGGAATTGCCAATACAACGGTGTCGGGCTGGTTTAACCCTGCTGCTGGTCTGCCTGCTGGAACGCGCATCAATATTGCCAGCGCCTCGGATTTGGGCGCTGTTCTTGGCGGCGCATGGGAGCGGCCAGATATCGCCGCCCGCGTCGCCGTGACCTATTTTTCGGCAACCAAACATGTCGATGCCAGTTCGAACAGCTCTTTTTCCGCGCCCCAAGCGGTGAACCTTGACTTTCAAACAGGTATAGCCGCCGATACGCTGCTATTTGGTGCGGTGCGCTGGACAGATTTGTCAAACTCTGTGGTGAAGGTCGCGGGCACAAGTATTGTGACCTATCCGCAAGATCAGGTCAGCTATCAACTCGGCCTTGGGCGCAAGTTTTCCGAGGCTTGGTCAGGCGCAATCACCGTCGGCTATGAGGCGGCCCAAGGCGGCATTGCCCCCGCGCTCGCCCCCACGGATGGCAGCAAGTCGATCGGCATTGGCGCAACCTACACCAAGGATAAGTTGAAAATTACCTTTGGATATAGCCGCGTGATGCTGGGCGATGCGACAACCTCTGGCCTTCCTTTGGGCAATACATGGACGGATAACACGGCATCTGGCCTTGGCGTGAAAGTGGCGTTTACCTTTTAAGATTGGTATTTTGCGGGCTGGCGCGGTTGCGGCTGGCCCGTTTTGGCCCCTTCCCCCGCCCCGCCCCATTCGCTATCAAGGGCAAAACGAGGGTGTTATGATCTATTCCAGCGGTGCAGATTATCTGGCTTCGGGCGCAAAGCGGGTGCTGCTGTTTGGCATGTCGGGCCTTGGCAAAACCACGCTTGCCACCATGCTGCGCAATGATGCCAACTGGTTTCACTACTCGGTCGATTACCGCATCGGCACGCGCTATATGGGCGAATTCATCAGCGATAATTTCAAGCGCGAGGCGATGAAAGTGCCGCTTTTACGCGAACTTATGCTGTCAGATTCGGTCTATATTGCCAGCAATATCACCTTTGACAATCTGGCCCCCCTGTCCACCTATTTGGGCAAGCCTGGCGATGCTGCGCTGGGCGGGCTGCCCTTTGCCGAATATCAGCGCCGCCAAGATCAGCACCGCGCGGCCGAGGTTTCGGCGCTTGTGGACACCGCCCGCTTTATCGACCGCGCGCAAGATATCTATGGATATCAACACTTTGTCTGCGATACATCAGGGTCGATCTGCGAGGTGGTAGATGGCGCTAACCCGGGTGATGCCACGATGAGCGCGATGGCGGGGCACATGCTGCTGGTCTGGATCAAAGGGTCGGACGCGCACCGCGACGCGCTGAACCGCCGCTTTGATCGCGCGCCAAAGCCGATGTATTATCGCCCCGAATTTCTGATGCAAGTCTGGGGCGAATTTCTGGCCCAAACGGGGGCTACGCCCGAAACCGCCGACCCTGACGCGTTTTTGCGCTTTGGCTATGCGCGCCTTTTGGACGCGCGCCAACCCCGCTATGCTGCGATGGCGCGCTGGGGCGTGACGGTGACGGCAGCCGAAGTAGAGGCGGCCCGCACCCCCGCCGCGTTCGATGCGATGATCGCCGCCGCTATTGACCGCGCCGCCCACGATCTTATGTAGGGCGCATCATGCCGATTACCTTGCCGCAAAACCTGCCTGCCTATGATGTCCTGTCGCGCGAAGGCGTGATGGTGATGTCGCCCGAACGCGCCCGCGCGCAGGAAATTCGCCCTCTGCGCATTGGGCTTTTGAACCTGATGCCCAAGAAAATTCAGACCGAAAACCAATTTGCCCGCCTGATTGGCGCAACGCCTTTGCAGATTGATTTTCATCTGATCCGCATGTCGGAACATTACAGCAAAAACACTGCCGCCGAACATATGGAAACCTTTTACCGCCCCTTTGCCGAGGTGGCGGCATCGGGCGAAAAATTCGATGGGCTGATCATCACAGGCGCGCCGATTGAACATCTGCCCTTTGAAGATGTCACCTATTGGAACGAACTTTCCCGCGTGATGGACTGGACGCAAACCCATGTGCATTCCACCTTTGGCGTGTGCTGGGGCGGCATGGCGATGATTTATCATTTCCATGGCGTGCCCAAACATATTTTGCCGCACAAGGCGTTCGGCTGTTTTCGCCATCGCAATGTCGCCCCCACCTCGCCCTATCTGCGCGGGTTTTCGGATGATTTCGTGATTCCCGTCTCGCGCTGGACAGAAATGCGTCAGGGCGAGATTGATGCCGCCACTGGCCTGCGCACCTTGCTTGCCAGCGAAGAGGTTGGCCCGTGTCTGGTCGAAGATCCAAGTCACCGCGCGCTGTATATTTTCAACCATTTTGAATACGACAGCGACACGCTGAAACAGGAATATGACCGCGATATTGCCAATGGCACGCCGATCAACGTGCCGATGAACTATTACACAGGCGATGACCCAGCGCGCGCGCCCTTGAACAGGTGGCGCAGCCACGCCCATTTGCTTTATGGCAATTGGATCAACGAGATTTACCAATCAACCCCCTATGATATTGAAAACATTGGCCATTAGCCTATCCCTTTTCTTGGCGCTGTTCGCGGCGCTGTGGCTTTGGCTGGGCCATCGGCAGGCCCAGATCGAGGCGCGCTTTCCCCCTATCGGCCAGTTTATCACGGTGAACGGGGCCAAGGTGCATTACAAAACCAGCGGCCAAGGCCCCGAGATCGTGCTGATCCATGGCGCATCGGGCAATCTGCGCGAATGGGAGTTTGGGCTGCGGGCGGCATTGGAGAAATCCTTCCGCGTCACTACCTTTGACCGCCCGGGCCATGGCTATTCCGATGCGATCAAAGGCGGCGACCATTTGGCAGCGCAGGCCGAACATCTGCGCGCGGCAGCCCAACAGCTGGGGATCAAAACACCAATTTTGGTTGGTCACAGCTATGGTGGGTCGGTCTCTTTGGCGTGGAGCCTGATTGAAAAACCGCGCGCGCTGGTGCTGATATCGGCCCCTAGCCTGCCTTGGCCAGGCAAGCTAGACCCTTGGTATCGTTTGAATAATTCCGCGCTTGGGCAAGCAGTTTTGCCTTGGCTTGCGGCGGCCTTTGTCCCGCACGCCTATGTCACCGCCGCGACCAAGGCCGTGTTTGCGCCGCAGCGCGCGCCCGATGCCTATATCGCAGAGTTTGGCGCAGACCTCGCGGCCCGCGCGCCCAGCCTGCGCACCAATGTTGCCCAAGTGAATGCTTTGCTGGACGATATTCGCAGCCAGATGGCGGGTTATCCTGCCTTGGATATGCCTGTTGAGCTGATCCACGGCGATAGCGACATCATCGTGCCGCTGGATATCCATGCGCAAAAGCTGGTGCATATCCTACCCAACGCCAAGCTGACCGTTGTTCACGGCGCGGGCCATATGCCCCAGCATCAAAACAGCGCAGAGGTTCTTTCTGCCATCCAGCGGCTGTTGCCTTAGGCCCAATCTGTGCCATAGTTGCACAAACCGCTTGGCCAAGGCATGATCCAAACAAAACCCAGATTTGCCCGATTCATCGACACGATGTATACGTGGGCCTGCATCGCCGCCGGTGGCGCATTGGCGCTTATGGTGCTCGGCATGGTTTATGACAGCTATTTTCCAGGTTTTTTCGACCAAGAATTCGGCTTTGACAGTCTGAAAATGGCTTTGTTTTCGGTCTTTATGGCCATCTTCATCTCGATCATCGCTGCGCTGCCGTTTTTGTCGATGATCTATCTGATTTCAGGCCTGTTTTCCGCCAATGCCTTTGATCAAAAAGGCGTTTTACTCTCGTCTATCGCGGTGGTCGCATCCGCCATTGCGGTGATCTTGGCGATTGATCAAAGCATCTGCGACCGCATATCCAAAAGCGATGCCGAGTGTTTGGGCCATAAATTCAACTTCCTGTTTGACCAATTCTCCAAAGGCGGCTTTGGCGATATTTTTGACATTTTCGATTGGAAACTTAGCATTATTTCCACATCCGAACTGACGGGTCTGGCGAAAATCTACACGCTGAATTTCCGCATGATCTCTGCGCTGTATTTGGCGATGATTGTGGTCGCCCTCTACCGCCGCTTTTCCAAAAAGGACACTGCATGACGGACGCATCCTTGCCTTTTAATGGCGCAATCAGCGCCTATGCCCAAACAGGCGCCCCCGAAAAGGTGCGCCGCGCCTTGGCCGAGGCGGGCAAAGACGAAATTCTGTGGAAGGGCTATCCTTACCGCAAAGAGCTTAAGAAAAAGGCCTATGGCACGCAGATGCAGGGCTTGCAAATTCAAATGGCGCGCCTGCAAGCCGATGTAAAGGCCACGGGCAAGCGGCTGGTTGTGGTGTTCGAAGGGCGCGATGCGGCAGGCAAAGGCGGCGCGATTGACACTGTGCGCGCCTATATGAACCCGCGTCAGGCCGCCGTTGTCGCCCTGTCCAAACCCACCGAACGCGAGGCGGGCCAGTGGTATTTTCAGCGCTACATCGACCATCTGCCCGCAAAGGGCGAAATCGCCCTGTTCGACCGCAGCTGGTATAACCGCGGCGTGGTGGAACATGTGTTCGGCTTTTGCAAAGCTGATCAGCGCGAGAAATTCTTTGGCCAACTGCCCGCCTTTGAGAAGATGATCGTGGATGAGGGGATCACCCTGATCAAATTCTGGCTTGAGGTTGGGCAGGCCGAACAGCTCAAACGGTTTCTAGACCGCGAGCAAGACCCCCTTAAGCAATGGAAACTCAGCCAGATTGATATTGACGGGCTGCCCAAATGGGATGCTTACACCGCCGCAATTGAAGAAACGCTGGAAAAATCGCATTTCAAATCAGCACCTTGGACGGTGATCTTGTCGGATGACAAACTGCGCACCCGTATCAACGTGATGCAAACTATTCTGCGCAGCGTCGATTTTGTGGGCCGCGACGATAAAATGATCGGCAAGCCCGATGACAAAATCGTCGGCACGCCAAATATCCTGTTCGGCTAGGCTCTGCCTGCTTCCTTGCTCTGAAAATATCCTCGGGGGGATGCCGCTAAAGCCTGCTTTAGCGGCTGGGGGGGCTAGCCCCCCGTGTCAACGGAACAAAACCAGCGCCCCCGCCGACCATGCCACGCGGGTTTTGGTGCCAATATCCAGCACGGGGCGGCCAAACACATTGCGCATCGACAGGCGCGCGGGCTGATCGCAGCCCTTCAGTTTGATGTCGTAATAGGTCATGTCACCGTAATACACCACCTCTTCGACCACGGCGTCGCTTTCCGAATCGCTGGGCTTTTGCCCATCGAACAGGATGGTCAGGGTTTCGGGGCGAAAGCCCACCGTTGGCCCACCCGCGCTGCCCTCGGCGCTCATCACTTGGGCGGCGTCTAGGGTGATTTTGCCAAATCCTTGCGCGTCAACCTCGACCTTGCCCGCTGATTCGTTCAAAATTTTGGCAGGCAGGAAATTCATCGTGCCGATGAAATCCGCCACTTTGCGGCTGGCGGGGCGGCGATACAGGGTTTCAGGGTCGGCCAACTGCGCGATTTGCCCTTCGAACATCACGGCAATACGGTCAGACATGACCAAAGCTTCCTCTTGATCATGCGTCACCAGAATAAAGGTGATGCCGACTTGGCGCTGCAATCTGATCAGTTCGACCTGCATCTGCTCGCGCATCTTTTTATCCAGCGCAGACAAAGGCTCGTCCAGCAGCAGCACTTTTGGTTTTAGAATCAACGCCCTAGCAAGGGCCACCCGTTGCCGCTGCCCGCCCGAAAGGGCATGAGCCGCCCGCGCGCCATATCCTTGCAGGTTGACCATTGCCAAGGCATCCTCGACGGCCTTGGCCTTTTCGGCAGCCGAACGCGGGTCTTTGCGCAGACCAAAGCCGACGTTTTCCGCCACTGTCAGATGCGGAAAAATCGCGTAGGATTGAAACACCATATTGGTCGGGCGCTGGTTGGCGGGCACGTCCGCCATATCTTCGCCGCCAATCATCACCGCGCCCGACGAAATCCCCTCAAACCCCGCGATGGTGCGCAGCAGCGTGGTTTTCCCGCAGCCCGATGGCCCCAGAAGCGAGAAAAACTCGCCCTCGCGGATGGTGGCGTTGATCCCGCGCAGCGCGTGGTAGTCGCCGTAATATTTATGCACATCCCGAAATTCAATCATGACGGGTTTTTCGGGTGTCATAGGAATCCTCCAGTGTCTGTCCCGCCGGTTTTGGCAATGCCACGGCGGCGGAAATATTCAGCCAATGTCAAAAGCGCAATCGACAGCACAACCAAAACCGTTCCCAGCGCCATAATGACGGGGATCGATTTGGGAAAGCGGAACTGCGAAAAGATGTAGACGGGCAGCGTCGGCTCGGTTCCAGCCAAGAAAAACGCCATAAGAAATTCGTCCAAACTGATCGAAAAGGTCATCAGCAATGACGAGATGATGCCAGGTGTGACCAAGGGCAGAATGATCAGCCGAAAGGTAGACAGCGGCGTTTCGCCCAAATCATAGGCCGCCTCTTCCAGCGATTTGTCCAAAGATTGGAAGGCGGCGGTCAGCACGGCTATGGAAAACGGCGTGCAAACCAGCACATGGCCCAAGATCACCGTGAAAATCGAAAGCGGCACGTTCAGCGCCAAAAGCACCACAAGCAGCGCAATCGACAGGATGATTTCGGGCAGAACCAAGGGCAGCATGATCATGCCGATGATGCCGCCTTTCAGGGGGAAATTATAGCGCGTGCTGGCGCGGGCTGCGAAAATTCCAAGGCATGTCGACAGGATCGAGGCCGCGATGGCGATGATCAGCGAGTTTTTCAGCGCTTGGTGCAGCGCAGGCTCGACCCAAAGCTGGTCAAACCATTTGGTTGTGAACCCCGCCAAAGGAAAGGCCACAATCGCCCCATCGTTAAAGGCGAATATAGGCAAAAGTAGAATAGGCGCGTATAAAAACAGCAAAAACCCATAGGCGTAAAGCCTAATCCAGCCGCCCTTCATAATGCGCCTCCCTTGCGCAGCAAGACAAAGGCGACAAGATGCAACACCGCGCCCAACCCCACCGTCAACAGCGCCTGTCCCGTCGCCAGCCAGATTGCAACGATCACCACCAGCAGCACTTGGGCGGTGGCAAGCGCTGTTAGAATAGCCAGTGGCAGGGCGGTGCTACCCAGTATGCGCTTGAAAACCCGCGCGAATATCGCAATTTGCATCGCCGCCATCAGCAAAACCAGCCCCACCATCACCATCGATGACACGGCCAAAGCACTGCCCAGCGGGTAATTGTCCAGCTTAAGATATTGCAGTTGCACCAGATTGGCGACCATCTTGCCTTCGGGCCCGCCCACCAGATGCGGGGTGACATAATCGCCAATCGTGGGAATAAACACGATCATCACCGCCGAAATTACCCCCGGCATGGCCAAGGGCAGCGTCACGCGCAGAAACGTCACAAAACTGCTTTCGCCCAAATCGCGCCCCGCCTCGAGGAAAGAACGGTCGATCTTTTCCAATGCCACAAAAATCGGCAAAATCGCAAAGGGCGCATAGGCATGGGCCAGCGTGATGACGATAGCATTGGTGTTATACAAGATAAAGGTCAGCGGCTCGTCAATAATGCCCAGCCCCATCAGGCCAGAGTTGACCACGCCGTTAAAGCCCAAGATCACTTTCCACAGAAAAACCCGGATCAGATAGCTGGTCCAAAACGGGATCGTGATCAGAAACATCCACAGCGATTTGCGCGACGGTTCGACGTAAAAGCTGATGTAATAGGCGATGGGAAAGGCCAAAATCACCGTTGCGGCCGTCACCGCCATGGCCACGCCAAGGCTGCGCAACATGACCACGCGGTAGACCTGATTGGTCCACGCCTCGATGTAACCGCCCAAAGTCGGGGTCGGTTCAACGGTTAAATAGCCGTCGGTCAAGAAAGAATAGGTGAAAATCGTCAACAACGGCGCGGCAAGCAGAAGCAAGGCATATAGTGCCGTTGGGCTGACCATCAGCAACCCGTTCACCGCCTCGGATCGCCGCTTTGGCGCAGTTTTGGCAGGCCCATTGGGCGGCGTGACCGCTAAGTGCGCCATGTTTCCCCCTGTCACAGGCGCGGCTTAACACCGCTGCCCAAAATTTGATCGCATAGGTTCGCGCGCAGAGCGCAAGCAGATGCGTCAAACTATAGGCAATCATGCGCAAAGGGCAAGCGGTTGCAACAAGGCGCCGTTAGCTTTGGGCGGTTTCCAAAACAAGTGCGCGTTTTTTCATCTCATCATGCAAAGTGGCCAAGACATGCGGCGACTGGGCTGCAATGCGCAGCACATCCGACAAAGCCGCCTCTTCGTGCAGCGTCAAATTACAGGCCTCTTGCCCAGCCGCCATCACCTTCCAGATGCGGCGATCTGCAGCGCCGCCCATGCAAAAGCCGTTGTCATAGACAACCTCAACCGCGCCGCGCCGCGACAAACGCAGGCCCAAAAATTCCTGCCCCAGCGCCGCGTGAAAAGACGTTTGAATTCCCATAATGCCCCCCTGAAAATAGGGCGCTTCTGCACCCAAATGCAGATTAGGGAGGCAATTCTGAACAGACGGTTAACGCCAAGAAAAAGGCCCGCAAAATGCGGGCCTTATCCACAGGTTTTTCAGCAAACTTAGCGTTTGGAGAATTGGAACGACCGACGAGCCTTGGCCTTGCCGTATTTTTTGCGTTCCACAACGCGGCTGTCGCGGGTTAGGAAACCAGCGGCTTTCAGCGCGGGGCGCAGGCTGGGTTCATACAGCTGCAACGCCTTGGAAACACCATGTTTCACAGCGCCCGCTTGGCCCGAAAGACCGCCGCCCGCAACGGTTGCGAACACATCGAACTGGCCTTCGACATTGGCCACGGTGAAGGGCTGACGCAGAATCATTTGCAGCACGGGGCGCGCGAAATAGGCGGCCATTTCCTTGCCGTTCACAACCACTTTGCCATTGCCAGGCTTGATCCAGACGCGGGCAACGGCGTTCTTACGCTTGCCCGTGGCATAGGCGCGGCCCAGTTTGTCGCGCACAGGGGTGCGCACAATCGCAGCGGGTGCAGGCGCGGCTGTGCCCACGGCGGATTTCAGATCATCCAAGGATTTGATGTCGGACATTATGCGCTCCGCGTGTTTTTAGGGTTCAGGGCGGCGACATCAAGAACAGTCGGCTGCTGCGCTTCGTGCGGATGGGCAGTGCCTGCGTAAACGCGCAGGTTGGTCATCTGCTGGCGGCCAAGGCGGTTGCGGGTGATCATCCGCTCGACAGCTTTGACAACCACACGCTCGGGATGCGCGCCTTCCAAGATTTGCTTGGCGCTGCGCTGCTTGATCCCGCCGGGGTGGCCCGTGTGCCAGAAATACAGCTTATCATTGCGCTTGTTGCCCGTCATCTGCACCTTGTCGGCGTTGATGATGATCACATTGTCGCCCATATCCATGTGCGGGGTGAAGGTAGGCTTATTCTTGCCGCGCAGGATATTGGCGACGATGGTCGCAAGACGGCCCAGAACGATGCCTTCGGCGTCGATCAGGATCCATTTCTTTTCAATATCCGCAGGCGTTGCGGTAAAGGTTTTCATGTTTGGCCTATAGGTCATGGGCAAGGGACGCCCCTTGCATTACGGATAGGCGCTTATCGCGCGGGCAGCGCGATTGGTCAAGAGGGGGGCAGCGCAATAGTTTTGTTATATTTCATATGCTTATGATGTGGGGTTTTAGGATACCCCAGTTACCGCAGCTTTGGCGGCGCGTCTTTATCCATCCCAGGGGCGCGCGGGGTTTGGGCGGGCTGCGCGGCGGGCAAAGGTGCAGGCGGCAGCGCAATGAATTGCCCCTGCGCGCGGATTGCATCGGCGGTGCGGCCCGCGGCCAAAAACATAACATCCAAACTGGCCGCCTCTAACCCCGAAAAGGCCAGCGCCTCGGCCACGGCGCGGGCAAGCGGGGCCTCGGCGGCGGGAACTGTCCCGAAAAACGCCAAAACATGCGCATGCGCGCCGTTTTGATAGGCTACGCGCGCCAGAACTGCCGCCTGCGCCAGACCGCCTGCGCCCGCAAGGCCGCGCGTCATCGCTGCGAGCAATCCCGAAGGCGCGGCCTGCATCGGCAACACCTGTGCGATCTGCGCCGCCTGTTCTTGCGGCGCAACCGCCAGCATATCGGCCAGCCAAACCATCGCCTCATGTGGCAAAACCATTTCGCTGGCGGTGCCCGCAGCAAAATTCAGGCCAAGCGCAAGCCCCTTTTGCGCGGCAACCAAACCCGCCAGAACCCGCCCCGGAAGCTGCGCATAGGGCAGTGCCCCCTGCCCCTGCGCCGCCGCCCAACTGGCCAACCGATCCTCGCCATCAAAGGCCAGCACGATCGGGCCAGAGGGCAAGTCAAATATCTGCGGCGTCATTGCACTGCCAACTGCCTCGCTGGCCAGCAGCAAGATCAGCGGAGTTTCCGCCAGAATGTGGTAAAACTGCAAGGCCGCGCCATCGCTATCGCCCATCCGTTGCGCGGCATCATCCAAGGCGTTGGTCATGTCTATCCCCTGATCCCCGTTGCGGCTGGCCTTAGGCAAAAATCCAACCCCTGCCAAGCCAAAAGCAGCGCAGCCTTTGGTTGCGCGCGGCCGCTATTCTAGATACTGTGGTCAAAGAAAGAGGTGTCCACACAATGTATCGCGTATCACCCTTTATGCAGCGCTTTGCGATCAGCCTTTGCGCGGGGGCGGGGCTGGCAACTTTGTGGGCCAATCTGGCACCTGCCAGCTATTATGACATGATCGAATGGCGCATGTCTGATTTGGACATCTTGCGCCCGTTGTTTCCCCAGCCTCCCAGCCTGACCCTGCTGAACCTTGTGGCCGAGGCGCTGATCCCGCTGTTCATGTTTTTAATTGGCAAGGAATTATGGGAGGCGATCGTGCTGGAACGCGGGGGCCTGTCGGGGCGGGCGGCGATTTTGCCCGTAGCTGGGGCGCTGGGCGCGGCTTTTGGCGCAGTGGTGGTTTGGCTGGTTTTGGCGATTTGGATCGATCCAAACCGCGAAACCTTGGTGCTGACAGGCTGGCCCATGCCGATTGGCGGCGATGTCGTGCTGGTTTATCTTTTTGGCAAGATGACGTTTGAGAAACGCTCCAACGCGCTGCGCCTTTTGCTGCTTGTGATGATTGCGCTGGATATGCTGGGGCTTATTTTGTTGGGTCTTAGCCATCCAAATGGCGGGCTGTTGCGGCTGGCTTGGCTGATATTGCCGCTGCTGGCCGCGCTGGCTGTTTGGCAGTTGCACGCGCGTCCTAGCGCTGCGATTTATGCCAGCGAGCGCGCGCGCCGCAAGGCCGCTGCGCTGTGGCCCTATCTGGTGGCGGGGGCGCTGTCCTATGCGGGGGTGATTGCGGCGGGCCTTCCAGGCGCGCTTGGATTGCTGCCAATCATCCCCGCGATCACCCATGCAGACCGCAGTTTCGGCCTGTTCGCCGAGGCGGAAGAGCTGCTGAGCGACCCGCTGAACCGCCTTGCGCATGGGCTGATTTGGCCGATTACGGCGATTTTGTTCATCTTTGGCCTCACGCGCGGCGGCTTTGATCTGGGGGCTTTTGCGCCGCCAACACTTATGGTGCTTGCCGCCTATTGGGTCGGCAAACCGCTGGGGTTTTTGCTGTCCACCTGGGGGGCGCTGCGCTGGGCAGGCGCGGTGTTGCCGCAAGATATCTCGCCCATTTCGCTTCTGCGTGTGGCGTTGCTGCTGGGCATCGGCTTTTGCGTGCCCGTTCTGGCGCTGGATACCGCGCTGGACGGGGGCGAGGTGGCCGAAGCCGCCCGCCTTGGCCTTGCCATCACCTTTCTGATTGGAATTGTCAGCCTGTTTTTGCCGCGCCGTTAACCTTTATCGCAGGTTTATCTGCCAAAGATTGGAAACAATCCGCGTTTCAGCCATAAATCCGCCCCAAACCTCTGCCATGGTATCGCCAAGACATATGCCCCCGCCCTGCCCGCGCTTGCCCTTGCGAGACGAGCCTTTGGCGCCCATATTGGGGCAGCACAACCGGAGGCCAGCCCACTGGGGGCACTATGATTGCGTTTGAAGGCGTCAGCAAATCGTTCTGGACGGGCCAGACCCGCAAGGTGATTCTGGATCAGGCATCCTTTAAGGTGGAAATTGGCAATTCCTTGGGGATTTTGGCCAAAAACGGCACGGGCAAGACCACGCTGATCAACATGATGGCGGGCCTCGAAAAACCGGACGAGGGCAAAATAACCCGCGCCTGCCGCATTTCCTTTCCCTTAGGGTTCATGGGCGGCGTCAACAACAAACACACTGCAACCGAAAACGCCCGCTATATCGCGCGGCTTTATGGGCTTGACCCCGATTACATCGAAAGCTTTTGCCGCTGGTTGACCGATATCAACGAATATTTCGATATGCCCGTGGGCACCTATTCTTCGGGGATGCGGGCGCGGTTTTCGTTTTCTCTGATGCTGGCGCTGGAATTTGATATATACTTGATCGACGAAGGCATGCCGCAAACCTCGGATGTGACCTTTAACAAACGCGCGGGCGAGGTGTTGCGCCAGCGCCTTGCCAATGCAACGGTGATTGTGGTGTCGCACCAGGCGGCGACCTTGGAAAAGTTCTGCAATTCGGCGGCTGTGCTGAAAAATGGCCAAGTCTACATGTTTGAAACCTTAGAAGAGGCTAAGCAGCTTTATGACTATGAAGCTCGTCGTTAATCGGTTTCGCACCCGCAAGGTTGCCGAAACGGCTCTGCCTGCGCGCCCGCAGGGGCAGCCTGCCCCGCAGCCTGCGCCCCAAGTCATGCCGCAAAATGCGGCCCTTGGGCGGATCGCGCCCGTGCAGATGCCCGCCCATATGGCCGCCCAAGTCGGCGCTGCCGCAAATGGCCAGCCCTTAACAGGGCCAAATCGCAAAATGCCGACAGGGCAGATTTTCAGCGAACCCTCTGATGGTTTTGGCGACACGACCTTTGCCACCGCGCGCGCGGGCACCCCTTTGCCTGGCGCAGGTGGTATGGCGCAAACCAACGCCCCCGCCAATGACATCGACGCCATTCGCGGCGAAGGGTTGACGGGGCGGCAACTGCGCATGGCCCGCCGCCTTGCGCAAAAGCATAACCTGCCTGCAACGTCAGATTTTGACGCGGTGCGCCTGCTGCGCAACGCGGGGATTGACCCGTTTCAAACCAATTCCGCGCTAGAGGTTGTCTCGGGCGGCGACTTGCCTGCGGGCACCTCGCAATCGCGCGAATTGGCGCTGTCTGGCGGGGTGCAACTGCCGCAAACCGTCAAACCCGCGGGCCTGCCATCGGTCGAGGATCGCGTGGCCGAGGCGCATATCGCCGAAGTCTCGCGCATTCAGCGCGACATCGTGCGCCGCCGCCGCAAGAAAACCCTGCAACTGATCACGCGCATGGGGGTTTTCGTGGCCCTGCCAACGATATTGGCTGCGTTTTACTTTTACGAAATCGCCACGCCGTTTTATTCGACCAAAACCGAATTTGTGATCCAACAGGCCGAATCGCCCGGTGCGGCCTCTGGGGGCTTATCTGGCCTTATGCGCGGCTCGCCGATGGCCAATTCTACCGACAGTATAAAGGTGCAAGGCTATTTGCAAAGCCAAGACGCGATGATGCGGCTGGATGAGGACAACGGGTTCAAGGCGCATTATTCCGACCCAATGATCGACCCGATACAGCGTCTGGCCGCCGACGCGAGCAACACGCAAGCCTATAAGAAATATCGCAAAAATGTCAAAATCTCGTATGATCCGACCGAAGGGATCATCAAGATGGAGGTGATTGCCGCAGACCCGCAAGTCGCGGTCGATATTTCCAACAGCCTGATCAAATATGCCGAAGAACGCGTCGATGAAATGACCGAACGCCTGCGCGATGACCAAATGGCAGGGGCTGAGGAAAGCTATTTGAACGCCGAGAAAAACCTTTCCGCCGCGAATGAGCGCGTGGTGCAATTGCAAGAAAAGTATAAGATCTTGTCGTCGGATGTCGAGGTGGGGCTGATCACCAGTCAAATCGGTGCGCTGGATGCTCAGCTCACCCAAGACCGCCTCTCGCTGGCGCAAATGGAAAGCAATGCCACCCCCAATGTCGCGCGAATGGAGCCGCTGAAACGCCGTATAGCTACGCTGGAGTCAGAAATTGCGATCCTACGATCCAAATTGACCGATAGTTCGATTGATGGGCTGTCGATTGCGCGCGTGCAGTCGGAACTGCTTGTTGCCCAAGCCGATGTGGAAACGCGCCGCCTATTGCTGGCGCAAAGCTTGCAGGCCACAGAAATGGCGCGCACGGCGGTTAATCGTCAGGCAAGTTATCTGTCAATCTCGGTCAACCCGATTGCCGCAGATGAGGCCGCCTATCCGCGCGCGTTTGAAAACACATTGGTGGTGATGCTGATTTTCGCAGGTCTTTATCTGATGCTCTCGATGACCGCCGCCGTGTTGCGCGAACAGGTCACGTCGTAATGCGCGATGTCGCCATTGGCGCGCAACTTCTTGGCAATCATCGCCCCTTGGCGGTGATTGCAGGGCCGTGCCAGTTGCAAAGCCTTACCCATGCGCAAATGATCGCAGGACATATGTCCGAGATCTGCGCGCAGCATGGCACGCCCTATATTTTCAAGGCCAGTTTTGATAAGGCCAACCGCTCTAGCCTGTCTGGCAAGCGCGGGGTGGGGATGCAAGCGGGCCTTGATATTTTGGCCGCCGTGCGCGCCATGGGTATTCCTGTGCTGACCGATATTCACGACGTAGGCCAAGCGGCCGAAGCCGCGTATGTTGTAGATGTGTTGCAAATTCCTGCGCTTTTGTGCCGCCAGACCGATCTTTTATTGGCGGCAGGGCGCACGGGCTGCGTGGTGAATGTCAAAAAAGGTCAATTCCTTGCGCCATGGGATATTGGGACTGTCGCGGAAAAAATCGCCAGCACGGGCAATGAAAAAATCCTGCTGACCGAACGCGGCACATCCTTTGGCTATAACAGTTTGGTGACCGATATGCGCGCCCTGCCGATTATGGCCAAGACGGGCTATCCGGTGATTATGGATGCGACCCACGCGGTGCAAACCCCCACCAGCAGTGGCAATTCTAGCGGCGGGCAGCGCGAATTTGCACCCGTTTTGGCGCGGGCGGCTGTCGCGGTTGGCGTGGCAGGCGTGTTCATCGAAACGCATGAAGACCCAGACAATGCACCGTCCGATGGGCCGTGCATGGTTAAACTGGCGGATATGGCGGGGCTGATTGCCCAGCTTGTGGCGATTGATCGGCTGGTCAAATCTGCCTAGGCAACCTGCCCCGCTGCCCAGCCCGATGACCATGCCCATTGAAAATTATACCCGCCCAGCCAGCCCGTGATATCCACGACCTCGCCGATGAAATACAGGTTGGGTTGGGATTTTGCCGCCAGCGTGCGCGCCTCCAGCCCATCGGTATCCACCCCGCCCAGCGTCACCTCGGCAGTGCGATAGCCTTCGGTTCCCACAGGGCGCAAGTCCCAACCCTCTAGCCTGTCTGCCAGCGCCGCCAATTCTGCACGCGAAATTTCCGCCATAGGTTTGCTGTGCCCCATCTCCGCCGCTATATGATCGGCCAGCCGCCCAGGCAAAAGCTGCGCCAAGGCGCGCGCCAGCCCTGCCCGCCCGTTCTGTAATTTGGAACGTTCTAAATTCGCGAGCACGCCCCCTTGCGGGCAAAGATTGACCGAAATCGGCGCGCCTTCACGCCAATAGCTGGAAATTTGCAGCATTGCAGGGCCAGATAGGCCGCGATGCGTCAGCAACATCGCCTCGTCAAAACTGCTGCCCCCCGCTTGGGCCCGCACCGGCAGCGCCAGCCCCGCCAGCGGCGCGATCCAATTCAAATCCTGCGGTCCAAAGGTAAAGGGCACCAGCGCGGGGCGCGTTTCCGTCACAGTTAGGCCAAACTGCGCCGCAATTTGGTATCCCAGCCCCGTCGCCCCCATTTTCGGGATAGATTTGCCCCCCGTGGCCACAATCACCGACTGCGCCCGCACGGTGCCAGAGGAAAGCGCCACCTCAAACCCATCGCCCGCGCGCGCGACGCCTTGCACCGCCGTATTCAGCCGCAATTCGCCCGCCGCAGCGCCCAAATCACCCAGCAGCATCGCCACCACCTGTTTGGCAGACCCATCGCAAAAAAGCTGCCCCAGCGTCTTTTCATGCCAAGCGATCCCCGCGCCATCCATCCGCGCGATAAAGTCCCACTGAGTGAATCGTTTCAGTGCCGACAGCGCAAAGCGCGGGTTTTTACCCAAAAACCGGTCTGCCGCGATGCCCAGGTTGGTGAAATTGCACCGCCCCCCGCCCGAGATGCGGATTTTCTCGCCCGCAGCCTGCGCATGATCCACGACCAAAACCCGCCGCCCGCGACGTGCAGCCTCGATCCCCGCCATCAGGCCCGCAGCCCCCGCGCCCAAAACTATGACATCCACCTGTTCCATGCCCTTTCTATCGGGCATGATATGGGCCGCGCGCAAGCCTCAAACTTTTCACAAATTCCAATCATTTGCCGCAAAAACCGCTTGCAGCCCAATCGCCGCTTGGTTAAACACCGCGCCAGTTGGGGCGTCGCCAAGCGGTAAGGCAGCGGTTTTTGGTACCGCCATACCCAGGTTCGAATCCTGGCGCCCCAGCCAACTACTCAGCCAACTTTTCCCAAAAAACAACCATTCCAATGCCCCGCAGCCATGCGTGGTTTTGGCGTTTCAATGTCATGGAAAATGGCGCACCCGAAGGGATTCGAACCCCTGACCTCTGCCTTCGGAGGGCAGCGCTCTATCCAGCTGAGCTACGGGTGCATCTGCGCACCCTATAGGGCAAAGGCGGCCGCAGGGCAAGCCTTAGCCCAAAAGATCATGGCAAAGTTCCAGCCCCGAAATCAGCGCATCCACCTCGGCGCGCGTGTTATACATCGCAAAGCTGGCGCGCGCCGAAGCGGTTAGGCCAAGGTGCTGCATCAGCGGCATGGCGCAATGACTGCCGGCCCGCACCGCAATGCCACGTTTGTCCAAAATGGTAGAGATATCATGCGGATGCGCGCCGTTCATCACCATAGAAAAGATCGCGCCCTTGCCCGCCGAATTGCCCTGCACCTGCAGCCAATTCAGCCCCGCAAGGCGCGTGCGGGCATAATCGCGCAGGCTCCGTTCATGCGCGGCAATCACCTCCATGCCGATGCCCATCAGATAATCCAACGCCGCGCCCAGCCCGATTTGCTGCACAATGCCCGGCGTTCCCGCCTCGAACTTCATCGGCGGGGTGTTGTAGGTGACACCCTCGCGCGTGACAGTGTCAATCATGTCGCCGCCGCCCATGAAGGGGGCCATTTCGGCCTGCCGTTCGGGCGAAATATAAATCGCACCCGAGCCTGAAGGGCCATAAAGTTTATGCCCCGTGATGGCATAAAAATCGCAGCCCAAAGCCTGCACATCCACGGGCATATGCACCGCCGCTTGGCTGCCATCGACCAGCACAGGCACGCCCTGTGCGCGGGCCCCTGCGCAAATGGCGGCCACATCAACAACGGTGCCTAACACATTGGACATATGGGTAATTGCGATAAGTTTCGTGCGCGGCGTGATTGCATTCAGCACCGCCTGCGGGTCTAAATCACCCACTGCGTCCACCTCGACCCATTTGATCACCACGCCTTGGGCGCGCAAAAAATGCCACGGCACGATATTGGCATGATGCTCTAGGATCGACAGGATAATCTCATCCCCCGCACGCAGACGCGGGCGCGCCCAGGCGTAAGAGATCAGGTTAATCCCCTCGGTCGTGCCCGATGTTAAAACGATATGCTGATCGGAGGCGGCGTTCAAAAAGCGGGCAATGGTGCTGCGGGCAGCCTCGTATCGCTCTGTTGAAATGGTAGAAAGCGTGTGCAAACCCCTGTGAACATTGGCGTATTCGTGGGCATAGCCGCGCGTGATGGCGTCAATCACAACTTGGGGTTTCTGCGCCGAAGCACCGTTGTCCAGATACACCAGCGGCTTTTCGTTCACGTGACGTGACAAAATCGGGAAGTCTTCGCGAATTTTAGCAACGTCTAACATTTCAACCCCCAAAAGGCCCAATCAGCGGCCCCAAAACCAGCGTGCCGATAACGGCAAGTGTCACCATCAATGCGATTCCTGTGGCAAGAATGCCAAAGAACACACTGATAACAGAAGAAAATCCATGCAGCTCCGCAATGAAATGCGACAGCAGATAAAAGGTCAGTACAACCCCGCCCAGTGCCAATAGCAACGACACAGGCGGCAGGACGAACATAAGGATCACCTGCAGGATTTGCACGATCAGGATAATAAACTCGGCCCAAGCCAGCAGCGCCATGGCCTGCGCCCATGTGCCATAACCACCAAACCAGCGGCCGACCACCGCCATCGCCGCCGCGCCCAAGAACAGGCCAAAGCTTTGCAGGCCCACCCATTGCACGGGCGATAGCTGCGCGCCCATCACATCGCCTGCCCCCATCTGCGCCGCCATCATCGTCACCATGGCGGAAATCAGCGCTGTGAGAATTGCCACAATCGCAAGCGCGAGCGCCGCCGTGCTGGCGGGCAAATCCAGCGCCAAAATCCGCCGCGCACCGCCACGCGGATCTTGCACCGACGCCACGGCCTCGGCCCATAGCGACGCGGGGTCAAGCTGCATCGCCGCCCCCAGTTGACACTTCCACCAAGGCAAGCGCCCAGAACACGACAAAAGCCGTCATCGCTAAGATACCCACCAAAAACGATTGCATCCCCGCCCCGATGATACCCACCACAAGCCCTTGCAACAGCACCAACGGCGATGCCGCCACCAACGAGTAAAACAGCGCCAGCCGCGCGCCATACCACGTGCTTTGCGCCCCCAAGGCGCGGGCGATGAGGTGGCTGATCGCGGCCAGACCATACCAAAATGGCAAGGTCGCTAGCAGCCCCAGCGCCAGACCCAGCATCTGCGGCGCAAGTGGGGTTTGCGGGGTTTCAAGGGCGACGCGCGCCGCACGCGGATACTGCGCGACGAATGCCAAGACCATAAAAACAAACAAAAATGTAAACACAAACGGTTCTGAGCGCCCGCGCGCTAGGTGCCTGCGCACCACGCTGCGATGCCCCGTCCAAGATTGGCGCATATCGGTTGTCAGCGACATTTAATTGCGCGACCTTTGCAAAACCGCCTCAATCTGCGCGCGCATTTCTTCGGCCAAATCGGGGTTGGCTATTTCTTCCACCGCCTCGGCCATAAAGGCCAAAACCAAAAGCGCCTGCGCCTGCGCCCGTGGAACGCCGCGCGATTGCAGATAGAACAGCGCTGTGTCGTCAATCGCCCCCGAGGTCGAACCGTGGCTGCATTTCACATCATCGGCGTAGATCTCCAACTCGGGTTTCGCCAAAAACTGGCTTTCCCCGTCCAGCAGCAAGCTTTGGCTAATCTGATAGCCGTCGGTTTTCTGCGCCGATTGCCGCACGAGAATCTTGCCCTGAAACACGCCAACCGCGCCGTTTTTCAGCACCGTCTTGAACACCTGACGGCTTTCGCAGGCGCGGCCTTGATGGGTGATAAACACAGTGTCATCGTGGTGATCTGGCCCGTCGATCAGGCAGGCCCCTGCGATATGGGCCGCCGCATGATCGCCGATCAACTCTATCACAGCCTCGTTGCGCAGCAGTCGCCCATGCGCAGAAAGTGTAAAGCTTTTCAGCGCAGCCTTAGACCCAAGACGCGCAAACAGATGCGTCACCGCCAGCGCTGCATCATCGGCGGTTTGGCTGCGGATATGGTGCAACGTTGCGCCATCTGCCACATCCGCCTCGATCACCAAATTGCCGCGCGCGCCCAAGTTGCCCTGTTCCAAAATCGTCGCTTCTGCGCCTGCATCCAGCTTAATGCAATGATGCAACATCGCGTCACAAGCATTTGTCGATGCGATATAATTCAGCAAAATTGGCCGCGCCATTATGCCCGTGATATGCAGCAAAACCCCTTCCTCGGCCAGCGCCGTATTAAGCGCGGCAAAGGGGCGCGCAACGGGTGTCTGGCCACGCGCCTCGAGGGTGCCATAGATGTCTTGCGCAAAGTGAATGTCGCTGCCCACGCGGGACAAAAGCGCAATTTCCCCGCCCAAAAGCGCCAGATCATCCGATGCGCTGGCATCGAACACACCATCGCAAAACGTCAAGACCAAGGGCGATAACTCCGCACCCAAATGGCCCTGCGGATGCTGCACACCAAGGGTGGGCGCCGCGGCATTCAAGGCATCGGGCCGCGTATAGCGCCAATATTCATCGCGGGCGTCGGGCAGGCCCATCGCCTGCAGACGCGCCATCGCGCGGGCGCGGGCATGGGCGGAAAAGCCCGCCGTTGGCGGCACTTTCCCCGCAAGCCGCGCCGCCAAATCGGCGCGCTGTCTGATCGGCGCGGCCATCACTTCACCTCGGCCAAAAGGTCGGCATAGCCGTTTGCTTCCACCTCGAGCGCCAAGTCCGGCCCGCCGGTCTTGATGATGCGGCCTGCGGCCATAATATGCACCACATCGGGGGTGATATGGTCGAGAAGCCGTTGATAATGCGTGATAACAAGGAAGGACCGCCCCGCATCGCGCAGCGCGTTCACCCCTTCGGACACCAGTTTCATCGCGTCGACGTCCAGCCCCGAATCGGTTTCATCCAAGATACACATCTTGGGTTCCAGCATCGCCATTTGCAGGATTTCGTTGCGCTTTTTCTCGCCGCCCGAAAACCCCATATTGACGGGGCGCTTCAGCATATCAGCGTCGATTTTCAGGGTCTTCGCCCGCTCGCGCACGATCTTTAGAAAATCGCCAGAAGACAGTTCTGCCTCGCCGCGCGCTTTGCGCTGCGCGTTTACAGCCGTGCGCAAAAAGGTCATATTGCCGACGCCCGGAATTTCCACGGGATATTGAAAGGCCAAAAACAGCCCCGCTGCCGCGCGCTCTTCGGGTTCCATTTCCAAAAGGTCTTGGCCTTGCAGCAGCGCAGAACCGCCCGTCACCTCATACCCCTCGCGCCCCGCCAGCACATAGGACAGGGTCGATTTTCCAGACCCGTTCGGCCCCATAATCGCATGCACTTCGCCCGCGCCAATTTTCAGGTTGACCCCGCGCAAGATGACTTTGTCCTCATCTTCAAGTTTGACATGCAGGTTATTGATTTCTAACATATTATTCATCCCAAGACTTCATTCACGTGGTTTGGAAAAAGCGCTGCACGATCCACCCAAGCTTTTGCGCGGGAAGGGTCGTTGGCACCAAATCAAATTGCGCCATGCGGCCAAAATAGGCGCTGGGCATGGCGAAATCTTCGACCGAATGATATAAAGGTCGGTCGAGGTAGTCGTCAAACAGCACCCGCGTCGGCGCGGTAATGCTGAACAATGTGGTCAGAAAACAGGCAACGCGAAAGCGCCCGTCGATCAAAACCAAATCGGGCGGCACGAAAGATTTCATGCGCCAAATCTTGGTCGGATAATCGGGCCACCTGCGAAAATCATCGTCGTCCAGCGGATGGCCCCAGTCTTTGGTGGGGCCGATATCGCCATGATGCAGGTGCAGATTGGCGACAGGCGGATGTGCGGTGAAATAAGCGCGCATCTTGTCCAGCCACGCCGCGTCGGATTCCACCGAGAACACCGTTTTTCCCGCCATTTCGGCCGCAAGCACCGTGCTGCCCCCGCTGCCATATTCCAAAATCACCTTTGCCTGCGCAAAAGCCGTCGCCAGCGCCTGCGCCTCGTCTGGCGGCAAGGTCAATTCTGGGCGGGTCAGCACCGCCGGGGTCATTCCAATTGCCCCTGCGGGCTGTCACCCTCCAGCCGCATTTCGGCGGGCAGGTTATCGACATAAAGCGCGGGCAGATTGGCAGGGATCGCACCGCGCGCAACCAAGTGGTCAAGGCAGAACAGGGCCAGCGAATGGCTGGCAAAGACCGCGCTGGCAAGGATAGAAAGCTGCATCAATTGCGCATTAGAAAAGCTGTCTATCTTGCTGATATCTTTGATATAAACCGCATCTCCATCGATCAGTTGATCGCGCATAAAGCGGTGGCGCAACCGCGCGTTTTGGCTGTTACGCAGACTGCGGGTTTTGGTGAACAGCAGTTTGTGCAACTCGAACCCCATATCCCGCAACTGGCTGTCGACCCCGCCCATCATCGGCTCGCCTTCGTAAAGGCGGAAAAACCGCAGCTCGACAATCACCACCGTGGCTGCGGCCAGTGCCTGGGCGGCATGGGCCAAAACTTCGTTCTCCGCGCCCTGCACATCGATTTTCAAAAGGTCAAACTCGCCCAAACCCGCATCGTCTAACCGTTTGGTATCAAAGGTAATCTCTTCCAAAAGCCCCGACCAAGGCCGCATTGCAACCGCTTTTTGCCCCGCCTCATAGGCTGGCAAAAAGCTGGTCATCCCGTGGTCTTGATAGACGCGCAGCACGCGCTGGCTACCGTTCCCCACGGCATAGGGCAGATAGGTCTCGCGGTCAGATTTGATCTTGGCCAGCTCGGCAAAGGCCACGGGCTGCGGTTCAAAACCCACAACATCGCAGGCGCCCAGATCAAGCAGCGGCTTGTGTGCTGCATCTGCGGCCATCGGGTTCGCGCCAATGTCCACCACTTTGGGCCTGCGGGTGATGGGCAAATGGCGCAGCAAAACCGCCACGGGCAGTTTTGTTTTGGGCAAATCCAGCACCAAGCGTGGCGCGGTTTTTGCCGCCTTTTCAGGGCTTTGCACAGCTTTCTTCGCCTTGGTTGCCATCAGCCAACACTCCCTTCCAGTGAAATCGCAACAAGGCTTTGGGCCTCCATCGCAAATTCCATCGGCAAGGCCTGCAACACGTCTTTGCAAAAGCCATTCACCACCAGCGCAACCGCCTCTTCCTCACCCATCCCGCGCGAACGGCAGTAGAACAGCTGATCGTCATCAACCTTCGAGGTCGTCGCCTCGTGTTCGACGCGGCTGGAATTATTCTTAACCTCGATATAGGGCACGGTATGGGCGCCGCATTGATCGCCGATCAACAGGCTATCGCATTGGGTATAGTTGCGCGCACCCGTCGCCTTTGGGTGGATCGAAACCTGCCCGCGATAGGTGTTTTGCGCGCGCCCCGCCGAGATGCCTTTTGACACAATGCGCGAGCGGGTATTGCGCCCCAGATGGATCATCTTGGTGCCCGTATCGGCCTGCTGGGCGTTGTTGGCGATGGCAATCGAGTAAAACTCGCCCTGGCTTTCATGGCCGCGAAGGATGCAAGACGGGTATTTCCAGGTAATCGCCGACCCCGTTTCAACCTGCGTCCACATCACCTTGGCGCGGTCGCCACGGCAATCGGCGCGCTTGGTGACAAAGTTATAGATGCCGCCGCGCCCTTCTTCATCACCCGGATACCAGTTTTGCACTGTCGAGTATTTAATCTCGGCATCTTTCAAGATCACCAGTTCGACCACAGCGGCGTGCAACTGATGCGTCTCGCGTTTTGGCGCGGTGCAGCCTTCCAGATAGCTGACGTAAGACCCTTCATCAGCAATGATCAGCGTGCGTTCAAACTGGCCCGTGTTTTCGGCATTGATGCGGAAATAGGTCGACAGCTCCATCGGGCAGCGCACCCCTTTGGGGATGTAGACAAAGGAACCATCTGAAAACACAGCAGAATTCAGCGTGGCAAAATAGTTATCCGTGGCTGGGACAACTGTCCCAAGATATTTCTGCACAAGCTCAGGATGCTCGCGCACCGCTTCGGAAATGGAACAGAAGATCACCCCCGCTTTGGCAAGCTCGGCCTTAAACGTGGTGCCAAGCGACACAGAATCAAACACCGCATCGACGGCGACACGGCGCGTCTCGGCCCCCTCTGGCACCTCGACCCCTGCCAGCAAAGCTTGCTCGCGCAGCGGGATGCCCAGTTTGGCATAGGTGGCCAGCAGTTTTGGGTCTACCTCGTCCAAGGATTTCGGCTTTACCGCCATCGATTTGGGTTTGGCATAATAATATTGATCTTGGTAATCAATGGCTTGGTATTTCAGCATGGCCCAATGCGGCTCGGTCATGGTCAGCCAGCGGCGATAGGCATCCAGCCGCCAGGTCAACAGCCATTCGGGTTCTTCGTTTTTGGCCGAAATCAGCCGCACGATATCTTCCGACAGGCCTTTGGGGGCAAATTCGGTGTCAATATCGGTGTCCCAGCCGTGTTTATACTTGCCCGCCATCGCGGTGACTGTGTCGATCGTGTCCTGATCAACACCTTCACGGGCAATCAAATCTTCGGTATTCAGGGCCATTTTATCCATCCTTCGCGCCGTCTAGGCAACACGCGCCAAAATCCGTTTGTAGTCTTTCGCCCAAGCATCGGCAAAGCGCAGCACATCGCCCTCGCCCAAGCCTGGCCCGATGCTGATGCGAATGGCAGATGCCGATTGCACGGCATCAAAGCCCATGGCGCGCAAAACCTTGCTCGCCCGCACTTTGCCAGAAGAGCAGGCCGAACCTGCCGAAATCGCAAAGCCTGCCAAATCCATCGCCATCACCTGCGTCTCGCCCTTCCAGCCTTCTGCAATCAGGCACAAGGTGTTGGGCAGGCGATGCGCCGTATTCCCGACTGAAATAGTTCGAAACCCTTGGGCGGACAATGCCTGTTCTAGAATATTTCTAATTTGGGCGACTTCTTCCCAAACCCCATTCGCCACATCGCGGGCAGCAACGCGGGCGGCGGCGGCAAATCCGGCAATGCCGATCAGGTTTTCGGTGCCCGCCCGCCTGCCAGACTCTTGCCCGCCCCCGCGCAATTGCGCTGGCAGATCAATGCCGCTGCGTAGGATCACAGCGCCGATACCCTTTGGCCCGCCCAGTTTATGCGCCGATGTCAGCGCCATTTGGCAGCCCAGCCAGTTGAAAGCGACGGGCAGTTTGCCAAAGGCTTGGGTTGCGTCCACAACGCCAATCCCCTCGGGCAGGTCTTGCACGATACCCGTTTCTGAATTGGCCAGTTGCAGCGCGGTTTTGGAAGGGTCCAAAACGCTGACTTTTCCCTGCGCATCCACAGGCAACCCTGGTGTGCACCAGGCCAAAACCGCCTCGTGTTCGATATCCGCGCAGGCCAGACCTTGCCCCGCACAGGCAAGCGCAGCCGCTTCCGTTGCGCCCGAAGTAAACACAATATCCGCCCCATCTGCGCCAAAGGCCGTGGCAATATCGGCACGCGCGCGGGCCAGCAGCGCTTTTGCCGCCCGCCCTTCGCGGTGCACCGAACTGGGGTTGCCCAGAACATCCATCGCCGCCTGCATCGCCGCCTTTGCCTCGGCACGCAGCGGCGTCGTAGCGTTCCAATCCAAGTAAAGTCTGTTCATTCATCCACCACGCGGAACAGGGCGGGCACGGCGGGGCAAGGGGCAAGCGCGTTGCCCACCACGTCTGACAGGCGGGTTTGATGCAAAAACACATAAACCTGCGCAGAGAGCCCTTCCCACAAACGGTTGGTCATTGACTGGGCCCGCGTGCCCGACACCCCGCCCGATGCTCCTGCCCCTTGGCGCGTGGCATCGACGGTTTCCTCGACAGCTTCAAGCACTTGGGCAATGCGAATCGCATCGGGAGATTGTGCAAGGCGGTATCCGCCACCTGGCCCGCGCACTGCCTCGACCAGCCCTGCGCGGCGCAGTTTGACGAACAACTGCTCTAGATAGGGCAAAGAAATATCCTGCCGCTCGGCAATTTGGGCCAGCGTCATCAGATCATCGCTTTTCGCCAGCGCCAAATCGGCCAGCGCCACCATCGCATAGCGCCCTTTGGTCGAGAGTTTCATGCCAAACCTATCAGTTTCCATTGACGCAGGCGCACCCGCCCCTTAACAGACGGTGACGCCGCGCTTTCCCTATTTAGAACGGCTCTAAGTTATCCTAGCGATTTTGTCAAGAAATCGCGCGACATAAAGGTTTGCCATGCCCGAAGTAATTTTCTCTGGCCCCGAAGGCCGCCTTGAAGGGCGCTACCACCCGCAAAAAGACCGCGACGCGCCAATTGCGATTATCCTGCACCCGCACCCTGCCTATGGCGGCACGATGAACAACAAGGTGACGTATAATTTGCACTATACGTTTTACAACCTTGGCTTCACGGTGATGCGGTTCAACTTTCGCGGCGTGGGGCGCAGCCAGGGCGAGTATGACGAGGGTATTGGCGAGCTGTCTGATGCGGCCTCGGCGCTGGATTATCTGCAGGCGATGAACCAAAATTCGAAACATTGCTGGGTTGCGGGTTTTTCCTTTGGTGCGTGGATCGGCATGCAACTGCTGATGCGCCGGCCAGAAATTACGGGGTTCATTTCTGTGGCACCGCCTGCCAACCTGTATGATTTTTCCTTCCTAGCGCCCTGCCCCGCTTCGGGCCTGATCATCAACGGCAGCGCCGATAAGGTGGCCCCGCCGAAAGATACCGTTTCTTTGGTGAACAAGCTGCACGAACAAAAGGGCATCACCATCACCCATGAAGTGATCGACGGCGCCGATCACTTTTTCAAGGACGAAGAGGCGCATATGAAGCCGATGCTGGATACCGTATCGACTTATGTCAAACGCCGCCTGACCGAACAAACGAGGTAAGCGATGGCCCTGATCCACGATCTTTGCGATGCTTTGGCGCGCGATGTCGTCGCCGCGATGGACGAGCTGGGCGATGACCGGTTTCACGAAAAGGTGTCGAAGATCCTGCTGGATATGTCGCCGACCACGCAAGAGGCCTATCTCACCTCGATCCGGGTGATTTTGGCCGAACGCAAGGCGCGGGCGTTTTTGAACGCGGCGCTAAAGGCCAAGCGCGAGGGCAAAGCCGCCCCGCATCTGCATATGGATGTCGGGCATTGACCGATGGCGCGCCACGGCTAGAGGCGCAATTTGCCTTTTTGAACGAGGCGGATCGTTTGAAATCCGTGCTGCGGGCAACAACGCTTGTCGATGGCTCGCGCCCCGAAAATTCGGGTGAACATAGCTGGCATTTGGCGCTTTATGCGATGGTCTTGGCCGATCAGGCGGGCGCGGATGTTTCCATCGACCGCGTGATTAAGATGCTGATTTTGCACGATTTGGTGGAAATTGACGTCGGCGATGTGCCGATCCATTCCGCAAATGGGCAGGCCCATTCCAGTACTTCCGTGCAAGAGGCCGAGGCCCGCGCAGCGACCCGCATTTTCGGCCTTCTTCCCCCCGACCTTTCCGCCCCCTTCCGCGCCCTGTGGGATGAGTTTGAGGAGGCAGAAACCCCAGACGCGATTTTCGCCAAATCCCTCGACCGCGTGCAGCCCGTGATGGCCAATTTGGCTTCGGGCGGTGGCACGTGGATCACCTATAACGTGACCGAAGCGCAGCTTCATGCCCGTGTGGGCGTGAAAATCGCCCGCGGCGCACCAAGGCTGTGGGAGTGGATATCGGCGAAATGCGCAGTGTTTTTTAGGGATTAATTTTCGGTATACCATCGCATACCATCTTCCCAAGCGCGCCGTTTTCCGCTATACCGCCCCCAACCATTCAACCAAGGGGCAAGCCATGACCAAAATCAAAGTCGCCAATCCCGTTGTCGAACTCGACGGCGATGAGATGACCCGCATCATCTGGGATTTCATCAAGCAAAAGCTGATCCTGCCCTATTTGGACATTGATCTGAAATACTACGATCTGGGCATCGAGGAGCGTGACCGCACGAACGACCAAATCACCATCGATTCGGCCGAAGCGATCAAGAAATATGGCGTTGGGGTCAAATGCGCGACCATTACGCCAGACGAGGCGCGGGTGGAAGAATTCGGCCTTAAGCAAATGTGGAAGTCCCCGAATGGCACGATCCGCAACATCCTTGGCGGCGTGATTTTCCGCGAGCCGATCATTTGCCAAAACGTGCCGCGTCTGGTTCCGGGCTGGACAAAACCCATCGTCATCGGACGCCACGCCTTTGGCGACCAATACCGCGCGACCGATTTCCATTTCCCAAGCGCGGGCAAGCTGACGATGAAATTCGTGGGCGCGGACGGCACGGTGATTGAAAAAGACGTCTATTCCGCCCCTTCGGCGGGCGTTTATATGGGCATGTATAATCTGGACGACTCTATCCACGATTTCGCCCGCTCGTCGTTCAATTATGGCCTTCTGAAAGGCTGGCCTGTGTATCTTTCGACCAAAAACACGATCCTCAAGGCCTATGATGGCCGCTTTAAGGACATTTTCGCCAAGGTTTACGCTGAAGAGTTTGAAGAGCAGTTCAAAAAGGCAGGCATCACCTACGAACACCGCCTGATCGACGATATGGTGGCTTCGGCGATGAAATGGTCGGGCGGCTATGTTTGGGCCTGTAAGAATTACGACGGCGATGTGCAATCTGACACGGTGGCGCAGGGCTTTGGCAGCCTTGGTCTGATGACCTCGGTTCTGATGACGCCCGATGGCAAGATTGTCGAAGCAGAGGCCGCGCATGGCACTGTGACGCGCCACTACCGCGAACATCAAAAGGGCAAGGCCACCTCGACCAATTCGGTCGCCTCGATCTTTGCTTGGACGGGGGGGCTAAAGCACCGCGCGAAATTGGACAGCAACGAGGCGCTGATGCGCTTTGCCACCACTTTGGAGAAAGTCACCGTTGACGCAGTCGAAGACGGCTGGATGACCAAAGATTTGGCGCTGCTGGTCGGCCCCGATCAAAAATGGCTGACCACGATGGGCTATTTGGAAAAGGTCGATGAATACCTGAACAAAGCGCTTGTCGGCTAAGGTTGCAGGGGGCGCGCGCGCCCCCTCGCTTCGCTCACCCCTTGCGGATATTTGCAGAGCGAGGAAGACAATTTGACTAAAATTGCCCGCTTCCTCGCTCCCTAAATATCCCGCTGGGGTAGCCGCTGCCCCTGGGCTGCGGCGCGGGGGCGCGAAGCCCCCGTTTTTCCTCTCAATCAAGCACTGGTCTTTCCCGCCCGTCTGCGCTATCCCGCGCGCAACTGTAAATATTGGAAAAGAGAACGCCCGATGGAGCTTCGCAACATCGCCATTATCGCGCACGTCGACCATGGCAAAACCACCCTCGTCGATGAACTGCTGAAACAATCAGGGTCTTTCCGCGAAAACCAAGCCGTTTCCGAACGCGCGATGGACAGCAACGATATCGAGCGCGAGCGCGGCATCACCATTCTGGCCAAATGCACGTCTTTGGAATGGGATGGGATGCGCATCAACATCGTGGACACCCCCGGCCACGCTGATTTTGGCGGCGAGGTGGAACGGATCCTGTCCATGGTGGATGGCGTGGTGCTGCTGGTCGACGCGGCCGAAGGGCCAATGCCGCAGACCAAATTTGTGACGTCCAAGGCGCTTGCCCTTGGCCTGCGCCCGATTGTGGTGCTGAACAAGGTGGATAAACCCGATGCGGAACCCGCCCGCGCGCTGAACGAAGTGTTTGATTTGTTTGCCAATTTGGGCGCGACCGATGAACAGCTTGATTTCCCGCATCTCTACGCCTCGGGCCGCTCTGGCTGGGCGGATGCCGAACTCGATGGGCCGCGCAAAGATTTGAAGGCGCTCTATGATCTGATCATCAGCCACGTGCCCCAGCCGGCCCAAGTGGCCCGCCGCGCCGAGCCTTTCCAAATGTTGGCAACCACCCTGTCGGCTGACCCGTTCATTGGCCGTATCCTCACGGGCCGCGTCGAATCGGGCACGCTGAAAGCGGGCGAAACCATCAAAGCCCTGTCGCGGGATGGTGAGAAAATCGAACAATTCCGCGTTTCCAAAGTGCTGGCTTATCGCGGCCTGGTGCAAACCCCGATTGATGCCGCCGAAGCGGGCGATATCGTCACCCTTGCTGGCATGACCAAGGCCACCGTAGCAGACACGCTGTGCGCGTTGGAACTGGACGTGCCCCTGCCCGCGCAACCCATTGATCCGCCAACCATTTCTGTGACGTTCGGCATCAATGACAGCCCGCTGGCTGGCAAAGAAGGCACCAAAGTGCAATCCCGCGTCATCCGCGAGCGTCTGATGCGCGAGGCAGAGGTGAACGTGGCGATCAAGGTCACCGACACCCCCGGCGGCGATGCGTTCGATGTGGCTGGTCGCGGCGAATTGCAGATGGGCGTGCTGATTGAAAACATGCGCCGCGAGGGGTTCGAGCTGTCGATTTCCCGCCCGCGCGTTTTGTTCCAAGAAATTGACGGCGTGCGTCACGAGCCGATCGAAGAAGTCACCATTGACGTGGATGATGATTACACAGGCCCCGTGATTGAGAAAATCACTGGTCCCCGTAAGGGCGAGCTGGTGGAAATGAAACCTGCAGGGGCAGGTAAAACGCGCATTATCGCGCATGTGCCTTCGCGCGGGCTGATCGGCTATCACGGCCAATTCATGACCGATACGCGCGGCACAGGCGTTTTGAACCGCGTGTTCCATGGTTGGGCCCCGCATAAGGGCCCGATTGAAGGGCGCCGTCAGGGGGTTCTGATCTCGATGGAAACGGGCCAATCGGTGGCCTATGCGATGTGGAAACTGGAAGATCGCGGCCATTTCTTTATTGGCGTGCAGGAAAATGTCTATACGGGCATGATTATTGGCGAGCATAGCCGCGACAATGATCTGGAAGTGAACCCGCTGAAGGGCAAGCAACTGACCAACGTGCGCGCGTCGGGCACGGACGAAGCAGTGCGCCTGACAACCCCTGTGAAACTGTCACTGGAACAGTGCATTTCCTATATCGACGATGATGAACTTGTCGAAGTCACACCAAAATCGGTGCGGATGCGCAAGCGTTGGCTTGACCCCAATGACCGCAAGCGCAATGTCCGCAAAGGCGAATAAAGCAAAAGGCCCAAGTAATGCTTGGGCCTTTTTTATTCTATATCTGTGGGTTAACGGGGTTTATTCAACCTCTTCCACAACCATCAAATCGCGGGTGCTTGCGCCTTTTGCATGTTGTAACGCGGCTTGATATTCGGGGGAGTTGTAGCAATCAACAGCCGCCTGTAGCGACGGGAACCGCGCCACCACATTGCGGGGGCGATCGCGCCCTTCCAGCTGCACATATTTCCCGCCGCGCGCCAGAAACACGCCGCAATGTGCAGCGATGGCCACTGTCGCGCCCTTGGCGTATTCGGCATAGGCCTCGGGGTTGGAAACCTCGACATGGGCAATCCATAAAGCGGTTGGCATTAGAGGAAGTCCTCCAACTTCTTTGGTAGGCCAAAGAGTGATTGGTCAATCGTCACCTTTGCAGCTTCAATAGCTTGAGAGAAGCTTGAAGCGTCTATGGTGGGGGCGCCTGCTTGCGCAAAATCGGGCTTTCCTCCGCCCCCTTTTCCGCCCAAAGACTTTGCAATCACGTTGACAATTTCCACAGCGCTCAGCCGTGAGGTAAGATCATTAGTTATACCAACCACGACCGAAACTTTACCCTCTTTTTCACTCGCAAGAATAATGAATCCAGAGGTCATCTTGTTGCGCAGGTCGTCCACTATCGGGCGTAGAGCGCTTGCAGCGGTATTTGGTAATAGCTTTGCTGCGTATGAAACTTCTCCCTTGAAAGGTTGCGTTTCTATTCCAAGCAATGAAAGTTTCGCCTCAAGCACTTCTACTCGTTGTGCCAGCGCTCGGCGCTCGTCCGCCAGCGCGGTGACCCGCGCCAGCACATCACCCGCGTGGGTTTTCAGGGCCGTTGCCACATCCGATAGGCGTTTGTCCTGTTCGCGCAGATGGTCCAAGGCCACCTGCCCCGTCAGCGCCTCGATCCGGCGCACGCCTGCAGAGGATGCGCTGTCGGACAAAAGTACGAAAGCCCCAATATTGCCCGTGCGCGCAACATGCGTGCCGCCGCAAAGTTCTAGGCTATAGGTCGCGCCATCGCTGCCCTTTTTGGAACCTTCCAAACGGCCCATCGAGACAACGCGCACTTCCTCGCCGTATTTCTCGCCAAACAGGGCCTGCGCACCCAAAGCGCGGGCATCGTCGGGGGTCATGATACGGGTTTCCACGGCGGTGTTTTGGCGGATAAAGGTGTTCACCTCGGCCTCGACGCTGCGCTGATCGGCATCAGATAGGGCCGCCGAGTGGGAAAAGTCAAACCGCAAACGGCCATCCGCATTCAGGCTGCCCTTTTGCGCGACATGATCGCCCAAAGCGCGGCGCAGCGCCTCGTGCAGCAAGTGCGTCGCCGAATGAGCCGCGCGAATGGCGCTGCGGCGGGCGTGATCGACAGTCAGCTTCGCGCCTTGGGCGGGCTTGATCGTGCCTGCGGTAACGCGGGCGATGTGCTGAAACACGCCTTGGGCCTTGCGCGTATCTGTAATTTCGGCGCGGCCTGTGGCGGTTTGGATCGTTCCAATATCGCCGACCTGCCCGCCGCTTTCGGCATAAAACGGAGTTTGGTTGACGGTGATGACAACCTCATCCCCCGCCTTTGCCTGATCCAGTTTCGCGCCGTCTTTCACCAGCGCCATGATCTGGCCCTCGGCCTCTTCCAAGTCATAGCCCAAAAACTCGGTCGCGCCAGCGTCTTGCGCCAGTTCGAACCAAATCGCGGCATCCGCCGCGCCGCCCGCGCCAGACCACGACGCCCGCGCCTTGGCGCGCTGTTCGTCCATAGCGGCCTCAAAACCAGCGGTATCCACGCCGCGCCCCTGTTCACGCAGCGCGTCTTGGGTCAGATCCAGCGGAAAGCCATAGGTGTCATAAAGTTTGAACGCGGCAGCCCCCGGCAGATCGGCGCCTTCGGGGATGCGGGCCAATTCATCATCCAGCAGGCGCAGACCGCGGTCGAGCGTGGTGCGGAAACGGGTTTCCTCCAGCCGCAGGGTTTCCTCGATCATGCCTTGCGCGCGGGTCAGTTCGGGATAGGCCGCACCCATCTGCGCAACCAGCGCAGGCACCAAGCGGTGCATTACAGGGTCAACCGCGCCCAGCATATGGGCGTGACGCATGGCGCGGCGCATGATGCGGCGCAGAACATAGCCGCGCCCCTCGTTCGAAGGGGTCACGCCATCGGCGATCAGGAAAGAGGTGCTGCGCAAATGGTCGGCAATCACGCGGTGGTGGGTTTTGCCTGGGCCATCAGGATCGGCACTTGTGACATTGGCCGATGCCTCGATCAACGCGCGCATCAGGTCGGTGTCGTAGTTGTCATGCTTGCCTTGCAAAAGCGCGCCGATACGCTCTAGCCCCATCCCTGTGTCAATCGACTGCATATCCAAGGGCTTCAGCGTGCCATCAGCGAACTGTTCGTTCTGCATGAAGACGTTGTTCCAAATCTCGATATAACGGTCGCCGTCTTCCTGATCGCTGCCAGGGGGGCCGCCCCAGATTTTATCGCCATGATCGTAGAAAATTTCGGTGCAAGGCCCGCAAGGCCCGGTTGGCCCCATGCGCCAAAAGTTATCGTCGGACGCGATGCGAATGATACGGTCTTCGGGCAGACCTGCGATTTTCTTCCAAAGGTTCGCCGCCTCATCATCGGTGTGATAGACGGTGACGGTTAGTTTATTGGCGGGCAGCGCGAAATCTTTGGTCAAAAGCTCCCAAGCAAAGGCAATCGCCTGTTCTTTGAAATAGTCGCCAAAGCTGAAATTGCCCAGCATTTCGAAAAACGTATGGTGGCGCGCGGTATAGCCAACATTGTCCAAATCATTGTGTTTGCCGCCCGCGCGCACGCATTTCTGCGCGGTGGTGGCGCGTTTGTAGGGGCGGGTTTCCACGCCCGTGAAGCAGTTTTTGAACTGCACCATGCCCGAATTGGTGAACATCAAGGTTGGGTCATTGCGCGGCACCAGCGGGCTGCTGTCCACCTTTGCATGGCCGTTGCGTTCAAAGAAATTCAGATAGGTGGCGCGGATGTCGTTCAGCGAGGCCATGTTTCCCTCCGATAGGCAAGATTTGGCCTTGGGTTTAGCCGCCCATGGGGGGGCTGTCCACCGCCCATGCCTGAAAAATCACAGAAAAATAGGCCAGACCCCTGCGGATCTGGCCCCAATGAACTGCGGTGTTTGATCAATCGTCCAAAATCGCAGGGTCTTCGCCAGCAATGGCAAAATCAAGCCCGTTCGCGCCGCGAATTTTGTCTTCAATATCCATCGCAACGGCTGGGTTTTGCTTTAGAAACGCCTTGGCATTCTCGCGGCCCTGCCCAATGCGTTCATCCTTGTAGGAATACCAAGAGCCCGATTTTTCCACGACCCCCGCCTTGACGCCAATGTCGACAAGCTCGCCCACCTTGGAAATGCCCTCGCCATACATGATGTCAAATTCCACCTCGCGGAAAGGCGGCGAGACTTTGTTTTTAACCACTTTCACGCGGGTCGAGTTGCCGATGACTTCGTCGCGGTCTTTGATCGCGCCGATGCGGCGGATATCAAGGCGCACGGATGCGTAGAATTTCAGCGCATTACCGCCCGTGGTGGTTTCGGGGCTGCCAAACATCACGCCGATTTTCATGCGAATTTGGTTGATGAAAATCACCATCGTGTTGCTGCGGCCAATGGATGCCGTCAGCTTGCGCATGGCCTGAGACATCAGGCGCGCCTGTGATCCCATCTGCATATCGCCCATATCGCCTTCGATTTCCGATTTCGGCACCAAGGCGGCCACCGAATCGACCACAATCACATTCACCGCGCCCGATCGCACCAGCGTATCGACAATTTCCAGCGCCTGTTCGCCCGTATCGGGTTGGCTGATCAGCAATTCATCCAAATTCACGCCCAATTTCTTGGCATATTGCGGGTCAAGCGCGTGTTCGGCATCGACAAAGGCGCAAACCCCGCCTTTTTTCTGCGCCTCGGCCACCACATGCAAGGTCAGCGTGGTTTTGCCCGAAGATTCTGGCCCGTAAATTTCGATGATCCGCCCCTGCGGCAGCCCGCCGATGCCCAGTGCAATGTCCAATCCAAGGCTGCCCGTCGAGGTCGCCTCGATATCCATCACAGGGTTATCGGCCCCCAACTTCATAATCGAGCCTTTGCCAAACTGCCGCTCGATCTGCGCCAGCGCCGATTCCAGCGCCTTTTGCTTTTCGGGGTTGCCCTTATCCATGCCGTGTTTTCCCGTAAATTCTAAGAGATTTGCAACTGCCATCATGTTTCCTTTTTCACAAGGCCGCAAGGCCATTTGCCCTAGGGCCGCCCTACCGCGTTCTGCGCCGATGTTCCGCCTTTGTTTCCAATTCATGCACGATGTTTGGATACAAAACAAGAACATTTTACGAAAATTTGTGGAATCACTTTGGCACGGGCTGGTTAACAAAAAGTTAGGGCGGCAGAAAAACGCAAAAGGTTTTTCAAAGGCCATTCGCAGAAAAGTGCAAGTGTTTTGCGCCGACTTGGCCTAAGGATTGCCGCCAATTGGCTGGGCATTGATCTGGTTTTGCACCGCCAAAGTAAGATCGGCCAGCGAAAACGGTTTGGGCAGAAAGGTGGAATGCGCAATGCGCTGCTGATGTTCGCTCATCACGTCTTCGGCATAGCCCGACACGAAAATCACCGGCACATCGGGGCGGTCACGATGCGCCTCGCGCACCCAAGTGGGGCCATCCATCCCAGGCATGATCACGTCTGATAGAAACAAATCGACCTGCAGGCCCGTATCGCCCAAAGTTTCCAGCGCCTCTTCGCCCGTAGCCGCCTCGAGAACGGTATAGCCGCGCAAGCGCAGGGCGCGGGCCGCAAAGGCGCGCACGGGGGCCTCATCCTCGACCAGCAGAACCACGCCTTCGCCTTGGCGCATCACGGCAGGCTTTGCAGGGGTGGCCTGCGCCTCGGTAGCGGGGCGGGTGTGGATGGGGAAATACAGGGTAAAGCGCGTGCCCTCACCCAAAACCGAATCAACAAAGATGAACCCGCCCGATTGTTTGACAATGCCGTACGCCGTCGACAGGCCCAGCCCAGTGCCTTCACCCGCCTTTTTGGTGGTGTAAAAGGGTTCAAAGATTTTCGGCAGCAGATCATCGGCAATGCCTGTGCCCGTATCCGCCACGGTGATTTTGGCATAATCCCCCGCCGGCACAATCGCGCGGTCGCGCACCAAATTTTCAGCCAAATGCGCAGCCTCGGTCGAAATGCTGATCGTGCCGCCCTTGGGCATAGCATCGCGCGCATTGACGACAAGGTTCATGATCACCTGTTCCAACTGCCGCCGATCGGCGCGGATCGTGCCCAAATCGCTGTCGTGGTTCAGGGCAAGGCGCAGCTTTTCACCCACCAAGCGGTTGAGCAAATGCGTCAGGTCAGAAAACACCTCTTGCATATCCAGATATTCAGGTTGCAGGTTTTGCTTGCGCGAAAAGGCCAAAAGCTGCGCAACCAAGGCGGCAGCGCGGTTGGCATTTTGGCGAATTTGCATCAGGTCGGGATAGCTGGGATCATCCCCCGTGTGGCGCAACAGCAAAAGGTCGCAATTGCCTGAAATCGCTGTCAAAAGGTTGTTGAAATCATGCGCGACCCCGCCCGCAAGCTGGCCAATTGCCTCCATCTTTTGGCTTTGCACGAACTGGGCCTCTAGCACCTTCATCGCATTGGCATCCTGGATCACGGCCAGCACGCTGGGGCGGCCGCGTTCGACCATGCGCCGCAGCGCGACTTGCATAAAATCGCTGGTCTCGGCATTGCCGCGGTTCAGGCGCAGCACCTGCCCGCCCGCAGGCAACCTTTCCTCGGCGACATCGGCCAGCCAATCGGAAACAGGACGCCCCAGCGCATCAAACAGATCGTGAAAAAACGCACCCTCGCGCAGAGTGTCGCCCAAAATGTCGCGGGCCGCGCGGTTGGCGCTGCGCACCGCGCCTTCGGGCGAGAAGATCATCAACGCCACGGGCATCTGTTCAAAATCTGTGCCCGAAACGGCGCCCGCGGCATCCGATTTGGGCAAGGGCAGCAGGTAAATTTCGCGCCGCTCGCCCGTGCTGGCCAATTCTGCCAAAAGCACGCGCTGCGGGCCTGACTCGCTGGCAATCTCAACCTCTTCGCCCGCGCGCCAAGGCTGCGATCCCGTCAATTCGCGCAGATTGGTCGGCCTGCGCCCCAAAATTCGGCGCAGCGCGGCATTGCTATACAGCACAACCCCCGCTTTGTTGGCGGTCAGCATCGGCAGGCTGATGCCATCTGCCGCGCCGCCATGCGCGCCCACTTTGCCGGCAAAACTGTCGATCCGCCACAAAAGAGTTTTCTCGCCCGCCAGCCATTGCACCGTCAGCCGCAAGGCCCCGTCACGAATGGAAATATCCTCGACTGCGCTGCCTTGCGCCTGCGCCCGCGCCGAAAGCCGCGCGACCAAGGCGCGTGGGCTGGCCACGAATTGCGCAAGGCAAATGTCCATCTCGCCCACAGTCGCCTCATCGGGTGGATCGCTGCGCGATGCACCCTCTGCCCCCAGCGGGGCTGCAAAGCGCGCCTGGGCTGCAGGGTTGCGAAACAAGATCGCGCCTTGCCCTGTGGTGAGTAGAATGGGCGCAGGGTCGCGCGCCCACAGGGCCTTGCCCTCGCCCACGGCGCGCGCGGGAAGCGCCCCTTTGGTCAGCCGCGTATATTGCCAAAGCCGCCCCAGACCAAAGGTCAGCAGACCCGCGCCCAACGACACCGCTGCAGCGCGCGACATCTCCTCGCGCAGCCAAGGCGCCGCGACCAGCGCCATCATCCCCGCGACGGTCATCGCCACAAGATCATGCGAGACACCGCGCAATCTGCGCAAAGGACTGGGCACATTGCGCTGCAAATCTGGCACGTCCGCTCCTCAAACCCAACAGGCCCTTGGCACAGCACCAAAGGCCGCTTTTGCGTGACCCTACATAGCCGGAATGTGGTTAACAAAACGCTAAGCGCAGGGGCCACGGCCTTTGTGGCAAAACCCAAAGGCCGCGCTTTTGAGTATGGCGAATTGCCCAGCGAAAAGCAACTTATGGTTGCGGGGCGAAAGGCGTGGCCAGCCACTCTTTGGCATAGGGTTAAATCGCTGCAAATTGCGCAGCGAAAAACCCATCGCCCATCGCGGCCAAGGCACCTTGTTGGCCCAAGCCAAAGCGCTGCGCCGACAGCAGGCGAAAGCGCGGATGTCGGCGCAGAAACGCCGCAACTTGATCTTCGTTTTCCTGCGGCAGCACCGAACAGGTGACATAAACCAGCCTACCGCCCACGGCCAGTATTTCGGTGGCATCGGACAAAATCTGCGCCTGGGTCTGGACAAGCTGCGCCAAGCGGTCGGGGGTCAGCGCCCATTTACCCTGCGGATCGCGCCGCCAAGACCCCGAACCAGAACAAGGCACATCTGTGAGGATCAGATCATATCTTTCTGATTTATTGATATTTTCCAAGATTTCTATTCGCGCGCCTGCCCGCGCAGACCGCAGCGGCAGATCGGCCATGCGGCGCGGGTTTTCATCATGGGCAAACAGAATTACACGATCATTATCAGATAGCTGCGCGGCAATGCTCAGTGTTTTTCCACCGCCACCCGCACAAAGGTCTAATATTTTGCCCGTTTTCGGCAGATCAATGGTTTCAATCACGCATTGCGAGGCGGCATCTTGCAATTCGATCATACCAGTTTGAAAAGCTACGCTGTTCTTTATTTTCCGTTCGTTTTTAGTGACTTCAAGCGCATAATTCATAGATTGGATGAGGTTTGATTCAATCGCCTCTTGCGCCAAACTCGCCTGAACCTGCGCACGGCTGGCCCGCTTTGGGTTGCTGCGCAGAAAAACAGGCGCGCGGGTTTTTTGCGCGGCCCAGATTTGATCAAAGCCCGTGCCAAAGCGCTGTCGCCCTAGGTCGATCAGCCAATCTGGGGCATCCAGCGTCTCGGCTGGCGTTGGCTCTCGCCAATGATCGGCGGGGCCGATGGCGCTGGGCGCGTGGCCTTGCCCGCAAAACAGCGCAGCCTCGTCGCCGCCCGTGGCGCGAACTTGGCCAAGGATCAATCCCCGCCCCGTCATGCCCCCCCCCAGCGCCGCGAAGGATCGCTTGCAGCGCAGCGCATCAAACACCAGATCGCGGATTGCAAAGCGGTCGCCAGAGCCTGCAAAGCGGTTGGCGCGGCCCCAGGCCGTCAGGGCAGCCTCGGCCCCAGCCCCCGACAAAATGGCATCCAGCACCTCGATCGCAGCAGAAAGGCGGGCTGCGGGGATCATTGGCGGCCTTGCACGGCGCGGATTGGTTTTTGCATTTTCCCTCTACACATTGGCCACTATCCGCCCCATGTATCAGCGATGAATGATCTGCGCCATACTGCCCCGACCCTATCGCACATGCTGACCGATGCCGTTGAGCAAAGCACGGGCGAGGCGATCAGCATTGGCGCGCTGATTGCAGGGATCAAAACCCAAGCCTTGGCGCTGTTGCTGATCTTGTTTGCCCTGCCCAATATGCTGCCCAGCCCGCCCGGCACTACGGCCATTTTGGGCGCGCCCTTGGTGCTTCTGACGCTGCAAATGGCGCTGGGGCGCGGGGTGTGGCTGCCGCAATTGATCCTAAATCGCGCTGTGCCGCGCGCAGGGCTGCTGGCGATTTTAGCCAAGGCACAACCCCATTTGGCGCGGGTCGAGCGGCTGCTGCGCCCGCGATTGTTGCCCCTAAGCGCGCCCCTCGCGCAGCGGGGTTTGGGCGCGTTGATGGTGCTGCTCAGCCTTATGATCATGCTGCCGATCCCGCTGGCCAATTCTGCGCCCTCGCTGGCCATCACGCTGATCGCAATCGGACTGATCGAACGGGACGGCGCGTTTATTCTGGCAGGGATCACCGCCGCAATTGGGGCGGCGGCGCTGGTGCTGACAGTTTATTGGACGCTGATTGCACTGGCGATTGGGCAGATCACCGTCTGGATTGCACCTTAGCCCGCGCGGTAATTCGGGCTTTCGCGGGTGATTTGCACATCATGCACATGGCTTTCTTTCAGCCCTGCTCCTGTAATTCGGACAAACGTGCAGTTTTCGCGCATCTGCGCCACCGTGCGGTTGCCCGTATAGCCCATCGCGGCGCGAAGGCCCCCGACCATTTGGTGAATTACCGCTGCGGCAGAGCCTTTGTATGGCACTTGCCCCTCGATCCCTTCAGGGACAAGTTTATCGCTCGCGGCGTCTTTTTGGAAATAGCGGTCAGCGCTGCCCCGCGCCATGGCCCCTAGGCTGCCCATGCCGCGATAGGCCTTAAAAGAACGGCCCTGCCACAAGATCACCTCGCCCGGGCTTTCGTCGGTGCCCGCAATCGCGCTGCCCACCATCGCGCAGGATGCGCCCGCCGCAATCGCCTTGGCAAAATCGCCCGAATATTTGATGCCGCCATCCGCGATTACGGGAATATCCCCCGCCGCGCGCGCGGCATCCATGATCGCTGTCAACTGCGGCACGCCCACACCCGCAACGATACGGGTGGTGCAAATAGACCCTGGCCCAATGCCCACCTTGACGGCATCCGCCCCCGCTCCGATCAGGGCGCGCGTCGCCTCACCCGTGGCAACATTGCCCGCGATCACTTGGACTTTGTTGGACAATTTCTTAATCCGCTCGACGGCCTTAGCCACGCCTTCGGAATGGCCATGCGCGGTGTCGATCACCACCAGATCCACGCCTGCGTCAATCAGTGCCGCGCTGCGTTCAAAGCCGGCGTCCCCGACAGTGCTGGCCGCAGCCACGCGCAGGCGGCCCATTTCATCCTTGCAGGCGGCAGGGTTCAGCACGGCCTTTTCGGTGTCTTTCAGTGTAAGCAGCCCCGTCAGCTTGCCCACCCCATCGGTGACCAGCAGCTTTTCAATGCGGCGCGATTTCATCATCGCAATCGCCGCATCGCGGTCAACAGGCTCGCGCAGAATGGCCAAATTATCCTGCGTCATCATCACAGAGACAGGCGTCTTATCATCGGACGCAAAGCGCATGTCGCGGTTGGTCACAATCCCCACCACGCGGCCTGCGCCATCGACCACGGGAAAGCCCGTGATCTGATACCGCTCCATCAATTCCTTGGCATCGCTAAGGGTCTGTTCGGGCCGCAGCGTGATGGGCTGATAGACGACGCCGCTTTCAAACCGCTTGACGCGGCTAACCTCGCGCGCCTGCGCCTCGGTATCCAGATTGCGGTGAATAACCCCGATCCCCCCCGCCTGCGCCATGGCAATGGCCATGCGCGCCTCGGTGACGGTATCCATCGCCGATGACAAAAGGGGAATGTTCATCCGCACCGATTTGGTGACGAAGGTAGATGTGTCGGCATCCGACGGCAGCACAGAGCTGGCCGCAGGCACAAGCAGAACATCATCAAAGGTAAGCGCCTCGCGAATTTCCATGGGGGCCTCCATCGGGCTGGAAAGGTTCGTTTGACAGTGCCCTGTTTCACCAATTTTCCCGATGTGCAAGGGGGGGCGATTGCAAGGGCCGCGATAATGCAGCAGATTGCCACAAAAAGGGGCAGATATGCGGGTCGCCATCGTTGAAAACACCAAAGTCACCCATCACGGGCAGGTGGGCGTCGCCCTGCATGCGGCGGGAGCGTTGATTGACCTTTATCGCCCTTATGTCGATGGGACTCTGCCGCAGCAGGGCAGTTACGATGCGCTGGTGGTATTTGGAGGCGAGCAGAGCGCGCGCGATGATACTTTGCACCCCTACCTGCCGCACCTTGCAGATCACATGGCACAAACGGCGCAGGCGGGCGTGGCAGTGCTGGGCATTTGCCTTGGCAGCCAAATTTTAGCGCGGGGGTTGGGGGCGCAAAACCATATCGGCACCGCCCCGGAATTTGGCTGGTGCGAGATGACGCAATCGGGCAGTGACCAGGTATTCGCCGCCCTGCCCGCCCAATTTCGAGCCTTTCAATGGCACAGCGACACCTTCACCCTGCCGCAAGGCGCCACGCTGCTTGCGCAAGGCGGGCGCGCGCTGGTGCAGGCCTTTCGCTATGGCCGCGCCGCCTATGGCACGCAGTTTCATTTCGAGGCGAACCGCGCCGTCGTGGCCGATTGGTCGGCCACATTTCCAGCGCAAATTGCCAAAATGGCCCCCGCTTGGGCGCAAAGATATCACGCCGAGGATGCAGCCCATGGCGCTGCGGCCGATGCCGCGGGTTTGGCGCTTGCCCGCGCTTGGGTTGCCCTGATTTAGCGCTTCGGGCCTTGAGTTTGGGGGCAAAGGCGTTAGAAGCGTGATAGCGCAAACAAAGGAGCGGATCATGGCCTTGGCCCTGCTGGCAGATATTGGCGGAACCAACACTCGAGTGGCCTTGGCCGATGGAAAATCGGTGCGCAGCGACAGTATTCGGCGCTATGCCAATGCCGATTTCGCAGGTTTGGGCGATGTTCTGCGCCGCTATATGGCGGATGAAGGTGCAGCAGGGATCGACGGTGTTTGCGTGGCCGCGGCTGGCCCCGTGCGCGATGGTGTGGCGGTGATGACCAATTTGAATTGGACGATCGATGCCCCCCTGCTGACGGCGGCGACAAACGCGCGCCGCACAGCGATTTTGAATGATTTGCAGGCGCAAGGCCATGCTTTGGGGTTTATTGCGGACAGTGATTTGAAAGATGTTATCGCAGGCCCCGCACAATCGGGCGCGGCGATGTTGGTGGTGGGTGTGGGCACGGGTATGAACGCCGCCCCTGTTCATGACTTTGCTGTTCATGGGTCGGGCGCGGCCCGCCTTGTGGCCCCATCGGAATGTGGCCATATCTCGATGCCCATTCGCACGGAACGTGATTTCCGCCTGTCGCAGTTTTTGTCCAGCACTGGCCCGCATGCGCATGGTTTTGCAGGGGTCGAGGATGTGCTGGCAGGGCGCGGGCTGGAACGGCTTTACGCCTTTGTCACCGCCGAGGCGGGGGGCGAAGTTGCCATCTCGGCTGCCGAGATCATGGATCGTTTGGCGGGCGGCGAGCCTGCCGCGCAAGATTGCGCGCGCCTTTATGTCGGCATCCTTGGGGCGGAATTGGGCAATTTAGCCCTGATCCACCTGCCCTTTGGCGGGATTTATTTGATTGGCGGGGTGGCCCGCGCCATGTCGCCCTATTTCGCGCAAATGGGGCTAACGGCGGCCTTTCGCGATAAGGGTCGCTTTGCAGGATTTATGGAAAGTTTCCGCGTGCAGATTGTGACCGATGATTTTGCCGCCCTTACGGGCTGCGCTGCCTATCTGGACAGCCTAGGCTAAGGCCAAACGCTGGCGCATAAAGGCCAGCGCTACCTGCAACCCATCGGGCGAAATACCATGCGCCATGCCCTGCATCACATGGGCATAGGTGGCAAATCCCGCCTCTTGCAAGGCTTGGCCCGCCAAATGCATCTCGGCAAAAGGCACCACATCATCGCGGTCGCCGTGGATCAGCAGAACTTCAGGTTTTACTTTAGCCTCGCCCGCTAATGCCATAGGATCAATCAATCTTCCAGAAATGGCGACAACGCCCGCAATCGCCGTGTCGCGGCGCGGGGCGACATCCAGCGCCATCATCGCACCTTGAGAAAAACCAAGGATGATCAGGCGGTCTGGGGTTAATCCTTCGTTAAGCAGCACCTTGTCGATAAAGCCATTCAGATCGCCCGCCGCCGCATCGCGCCCGGCGCGGGCCTGGGATTCTGTGCTGCCGTCAAAGCGGGGAATGGGGAACCACTGGCGGCCAAAGGGGTTGCCTTGGCAGGGCTCTGGCGCATCGGGGGCGTAAAAGGCGGTGTGCGGCATATGCGGTGACAAAGGTTCGGAAAGGGAAAGTAGATCGGCCCCATCCGCGCCATAGCCGTGCAGAAAAATCACCGCCTGTTTGGCTGTGCCAATCGCCACGCCTGCGCGGCCATGTTTCAAAACTCGCATTATCTGACCCCATCCCTTGACTTGATGATGTGGTAATAAGACCAAAGCAAACGCGCCGCAACGCCGCGCCACGGAGCCCAGCCTTCGGCAAGCTGCCGCAGGGCGCGGTCAGTTGGGCGGCTTTCCAAGTCAAACAAAACGCGCGCCGATTCTTGCAGCGCCAAATCCCCTGCCGCAAAGGCATCGGCGCGGCCAAGCGCGAACATCGCGTAGATTTCCGCCGTCCAAACGCCAATGCCCTTAACCGCCGTCAAGGTTTTGATCACCGCGTCCAGCGGCGCGGTTTCCAGCGCGGTATAGTCTATGCCAGCGGCGGCCAAGGCATGGGCATAGGTTGCCTTTTGCCGCGACAGACCCACCGCGCGCATTTCTTCAACGCTTGCGCCAAGAATACCCTGCGCGGTGGTCAGCCCCGCGCCTTCCATCCGTGCCCAAATCGCATTTCCCGCCGCGACCGAAACTTGCTGGCCAACAATCGCATCCAGCAGCGCGGTAAATCCGCCCGCCTGCCTGCGCAAGGGCAGCGGCCCCGTTTGCGCCAGCGCATCCGCAAAGCGCGGCTCGACGCTTGCCAAATACGCCGCCCCCTCGGCCATGCAGGCATCGGCCTGCAAAATACGTCCAACCATGGCGCACCCCCTTGCAGGCAAGGCCCAAGCGGCCTAACCCTTAGGCATGAGTGAAACAGATACCATCGCGCGGCGCAATGTTGCCGTTCTGGTCGCCAGCCAAGCGGTGCTTGGCGCGCAGATGCCGATTATATTTACCATTGCGGGGCTTGCAGGGCAAAGCCTTGCCAGCAATGCCTGCTGGGCGACCCTGCCGATTTCGGCGATGGTCATCGGCTCGATGCTGACAGCCACGCCGCTGTCGGCCTTTATGGCGCGGTTTGGACGGCGCGCGGGGTTTTACATCGGCACTTTGGGCGGCACGCTGGGCGCGGTTACGGGTGCGTTTGCGCTCTATACCGCGAATTTTTGGCTGTTTGTCTTTGGTGGGCTGCTTTCGGGCATATACATGTCGGCCCAAGGGTTTTACCGCTTTGCCGCCGCCGATATGGCCTCCGAAGCCTACCGCCCCAAGGCGATTTCTGCCGTGATGGCGGGGGGGCTTTTGTCGGCTGTGGTCGGGCCAGAAATTGTAAAGCTGACCGCGCAGTCGATGGTTGTTCCCTTTTTGGGCAGCTATCTGGCGGTGATTGGGCTGAACCTGATGGGGGTTTTGTTCTTTGCCTTTTTGAACATTCCCAAACTGCCCAAACCCGCCTTTGATGCGCCTATGGGGCGTTCGCGCATGGCCCTGCTGCAAACGCCGAATGTGGCCGTGGCGGTGGTGGTGGCTACGGTATCTTATGCGCTGATGAACCTTGTGATGACCTCGTCGCCGCTGGCGGTGGTGGGCTGCGGTTTTCACACATCGGATGCGGCGAATGTCGTGACCTCGCATGTTTTGGCGATGTATGCGCCCAGTTTCATCACGGGCCATGTCATTGCCCGCTTTGGCGTGACGCGGGTAATGGGGCTGGGGCTGATGATTTTGGCGGCAGCGGGCGCGGTGGCGATTTCGGGGGTGCAGTTGACGCAGTTTTTCGCGGCGCTGATCTTGCTGGGGGTCGGGTGGAACTTTGGGTTCATTGGCGCCACGACCCTGCTGACCACGTCGATCGCACCGGAAGAGCGGGGGCGGATGCAGGGGCTGAATGATTTGATTGTGTTTGGCGGGGTGACTGTCGCCAGCCTTTCCTCGGGCGGGTTGATGAACTGCTCGGGCGCATCGGTGCAGGCAGGCTGGCAAGCCGTAAACATGGCGATGCTGCCGTTTTTGGTGCTGGCGGGCGGGGCACTGGTTTGGCTCGCGTTTCGCCCGAAAGAGGTTTAGATGTACATTCGTCCTATGACCGCCACCGATCTGCCCCAAGTGCTGTTGCTGGTGCAAGCGATGGCGCAGCATCATGGCGATACCCCGTTTGCCAGCCTTGACACGCTGTCGCGCGATATTTTTGGCCCTGTGCCTTGGGCGCATGGGCTGGTCGCCGAGCAGGGCGGAACAGTGCAGGCCTATGCCCTGCTGCTGCCGTTGATGCGCGCGCATTTGGGTCAGCGGGGCATGGATTTGCACCATTTGTTTGTGGCCGATGCGGCGCGAGGCAGCGGGCTGGGCACGGCGATGATGCGGGCTGTGCGCGATTATGTGCTGGCGCAGGGCTGTGTCTATTTGACTGTCTCCACCACTGAAGAAAACGTCGAAGCGCGGGATTTCTATATTCATCAGGGCTTTAGCGCGGCCCCGCCTTCGCCTTGGCGCTTTGCGATGGATCTGTCGCGCGGCTAGACGCGGCCAGTGAGGCTGGCCCAAATCAGCCGCGCCCGCGCCTGCATCGGGGCCAAATGCAGCCCCCCTTCCCGCACCAGATGCGGCTGGCGGGCGGCCATGCGCAGCACAGCCCCTGTCTGCACCCCAGCCAGCAAAGCAGGCCAAGCTTGCCCAAGCTTCGACCTTTTGGAACGTGCCAAAATCAACGTATCAAGGGATTTGCGCGCCAACGCGGCAATCGCCTTGTCACTGTCATCCAGCAATGGCACACGTCCCCGCGCGGCAAGTTCGGGCACGGCGCGCAGATAGGCGGCAAGGCCAGCGGCTGCGCCATAGTCCTGCGCTACGGCCATGCCTGCGCTGTTCGCGCCCAAGGCTTGCGCCGAAGCGGACATCAGCCCGCCTGCGGTTTGGGCAAGGTAAGCGCTAAAATGTGCTTCATTTTCAAAGGGTTCAGAATATACATCCCAAACTCGCGCGCCCGCCATCGCGTCCAGATGCGCCACTTCCAGCCCGCCCTGCCCAATCAGATCATGCAGCGGCCCTGCAACTTCATGCGCGGGGCGGGTCGGGGCGGTCAGCACATCGCGCCACCATTGCAGGCGCATCTCGCAGATCAGACTTTGGTTGGATGCCCAAGGCGCACGCGAAATCTCGATATTATAGGCGTACAGCACGATCAACTTGGCCCGCGTAGGCAAAGGGGCTGCCAGTACGGCCGCCCAGCGGTCAGGATCGGCGCGGGCAACAAGGGCTGCGCAGGCGTCGATTGTCATGTCTGGCTCAAAAATCGCAAGATAAAATCGGCAGTTTGTGCATCGCTGACCACGCCCAAATGATTAACCCCTTGCAAAATATGCACCTGCCCCTTAGCCCCTGCACTGGTCAGCAGCGGGGCATAAGCCTCGGCGAGAAAGCTTTCATCGCCGCTGCCCACCACCAATAGAAAGGGCGGCAAGGCGGCCAGATCGGCCATGAAGTCATCGCGCGGGGCGAAAGAGGTGTTCAGCCGATAGCTATAGCTTGTCGTGGCCGTATGGCCCAAAGGCCCGTTCATCACCGCATCGGGCATGGCGAAGCGCACGATGTTCAGCCCATTCAATGCCGTGATCCCAAGGCGATTCAGGATCGACAGGCCAATGATACGCGGCAGATTGATCTGCGCCCAGCCGCCCGAACCTGTGCGCGTGGTCGGCGCAGAATGGTGCAAGAATGGGGCCAGCAGCACTGCGCCCGAAATCAAGCCTCGATGCGCCCCGCCTGCAAAGCGCACCACCAACCCGCCGCCCGAAGAATGGCCCAGCAAAATCACCTTTTGCCCCGCTTTGGCGCGGGCCGTGATCAGATCGGCCAAGTCATCTTCTAGCTGGCCAAGATAATCCAAATCACCGCGCCGCGCGGGGTTTGCGCCATGACCGCGCAAATCGGGGATCACGATGTCTGCACTTGGGGCAAGCTGCGCCGCCAGCCCTTCAAACTGCATCCCATGCCAGCCTGACCCGTGGATCATCACCAGTAATGGCGCGCCTACGGGGCCATTCAGCGCGCGAAAGGGCAGCGCATAGCCGTCCCGCATAGGCAAAAATTGCAGCGCAATGGGGGTGTTCTTTTCTGCAAGCTGCGCAAAGAAATCAAGGCCCCCGCCTTTTGGCGCGCGCTGCGGCCATGCCAGCGCGATGGCCAGCAAAATCAAAGGAATGGCGAGGCTTATCGCAAACATCTTCACGCCGTCGCCCCATCGCGCACAAGTTTCCAATTGATCGCATCCAGCAGCGCCTCAAAGGATGCATCCACGATATTGGCCGAGACGCCCACAGTTGACCAGCGCCGCCCCTGCCCGTCTTCGCTATCGATAATCACCCGCGTCACAGCCTCGGTGCCGCCTTGGGTGATGCGCACTTTGAAATCAACCAGCCGCATATCGGTAATCGCGGCCTGATAGGGGCCAAGGTCTTTGGCAAGGGCTTTGGCAAGGGCATTCACAGGGCCACGGTCGCCCCCCGCTGCGTCCATGCTGTCGGACACGGACATTCTTTTCTCACCGCCGATTTTCACCACTACAACCGCTTCGGATAGGGAAATCATCTGATCATAGCGGTTTTTGCGCCGTTCGATGGTGACGCGATAGCGTTTGACTTCAAAGAAATCGGGCAGCAGGCCCAAGGCGCGGCGGGCCAGAATTTCAAAACTCGCCTGCGCGCCGTCATAGGCATAGCCCTGATCTTCGCGCGCTTTGATATCGTCCAAAATGCCAGCCAAGCGCGGGTCGCCTGCCGCCACCTCAATCCCCGCCGCGCTTAGGCGCGCGCGCAGGTTTGACTGCCCCGCTTGGTTCGACATCGGGATGACGCGGGCATTGCCCACCGCTTCGGGGGGGATATGTTCGTACGTGGTCGGGTCTTTCAAAATCGCGCTGGCATGCAGCCCCGCCTTATGCGCAAAGGCAGATGCGCCAACATAAGGGGCCGCGCGCTGCGGCACGCGGTTCAGAATATCATCGAGCTGACGCGAGACGCGCAGAAGGCTCGCCAGCCCATCCGCCGTGATGCCCGTTTCCAGCTTGCTGGCAAAGGGTTCTTTCAGCAAAAGAGTTGGGATGATTGTCACCAAATTGGCATTACCGCAGCGTTCGCCGAGGCCGTTCAGCGTGCCTTGAATCTGCCGCGCCCCTGCCCGCACGGCGGCCAGCGAACCCGCCACCGCATTGCCCGTATCATCGTGGCAATGGATGCCAAGGCGGGCTCCGTCGATGCCCGACGCGATGACTTGCGCCGTGATGCGGTGAATATCTTCGGGCAAAGTGCCGCCGTTGGTGTCGCACAAAACCACCCAACGCGCGCCTGCTTCATAGGCGGCGCGAAGGGCCTGAAGCGCATAGGCGGGGTTCGCGCGGTAGCCGTCAAAGAAATGCTCGGCGTCAAACAGCGCCTCGCGCCCTTGGGCGACGACATGGGCAATCGAGGCGCGGATGTTGCCCAAGTTTTCTTCAAGCGGAATGTCGAGGGCGGTTTTGACGTGAAAGTCATGCGTCTTGCCCACAAGGCAGACGGCAGGCGTGCGCGCATTCAGAACGCCCGCCAGAACATCGTCATTTTCGGGCGAACGGCCCGACCGTTTGGTCATACCAAACGCCGTCATAGTGGCGCGGGTCTTGGGCGCATGGGCGAAGAATTCCGAATCCGTCGGGTTCGCCCCCGGCCAGCCGCCTTCGATGTAATCAATGCCAAGGGCGTCAAGGCTTTGGGCGATTTGGCTTTTCTCGGCAGCCGAAAACTGCACGCCTTGGGTCTGCTGACCGTCCCGCAGGGTGGTGTCGAAGAGGTAAAGGCGGTCGCGGGTCATTTTAAAAATCCCTTGCCATCAACTGTTCTGGATAAGGTAAAACGCGCAAATCAGATTCAAACCTTCTTACGATCTCCACTTCATCGCGCTTAAATCTTACTTCAAGACCATAATTGCGCAACTTTGACTTCAGTGTATCCAATACTTCAAAATTCCCACTTAACTTGCATTGATTTCGGACTTCACTAATGAAACCTCTGTATATGGCCAATTTCATGCTTGGACGGGGATAAGTCCGTTCGTAACTAACCTCGGAAGGAAGATTGTTTGGTGAATGGAGATCGGCATAATTCTTAATTAATGCAGAACGCTTAAGGTCGAACCCCATGAGGCGCAGACCTGAATAGATGCTGTTTGCTTTATCAAGCCAATCATTCTTGTCCGAAGACCTTAGTTCTTTGGCATCTTTGTGCAGCAAGCTTATGGCCAATGGAGTATTTAAGTCATCGCAAAGTGCGTTCAAAAATGGTCTAGATAGGCTATTTCTATCATAATGAAGCTTGGAAACTCCCCAGAATCCCATCAAAGTAAATATTCCAAAGAAATCATAAAGCATTGCGTCAATCTGAATCAATCTTGATTCTGAAAAGTCCATGGGGTCGCGATAGTGGGACGTTAGGAATGCCATCCTAATCTGGAGGCCCGTTATTTTTCCCTTTCGCAACTGATGGTTTCCATCCAGCAAATCCCGCACCGTAAAGAAATTGCCCAAGGACTTGGACATTTTCTTGCCCTCGACCTGCAGCATCTCGTTATGCATCCAGACCTGCGCAAAGCCGCCCTGCGGGTGGGCGCAGGCGCTTTGGGCGAGTTCGTTTTCGTGGTGGGGGAATTGCAAATCCAGCCCCCCGCCGTGGATGTCGAAGGTGTCGCCCAGCAATTCGTATGCCATAGCTGAACATTCGATATGCCAACCAGGGCGACCACGGCCCCAAGGGCTGTCCCAGCCAGGCTCAAACTCGGAGGAGGGTTTCCACAGCACGAAATCCATTGGGTCTTCTTTGAAGGGCGCGACTTCCACCCGCGCGCCTGCGATCATATCATCCACCGTGCGCCCCGACAGCGCACCGTAGTTTTTGTACGAGCGTACGCGAAACAGGACATGGCCATTCGCGGCATAGGCATGGCCCTTGTCGATCAGTCCCGAAATCATTTCTATCATCTGCGGAATAAACGCCGTGGCGCGGGGCATGTGGTTTGGCTGCATCACGCCGACCGCCGCCATATCGTCAAGATACCAGCCGATTGTCTCATCGCAAATATCGCCAATGCTGCGGCCTGTCGCTGCGGCCTTGGCGTTGATCTTGTCATCCACATCGGTGAAATTGCGCACATAGGTCACATGGGTATCGCCATAAGTGTGGCGCAGCAGGCGATACAGCACATCAAACACAATCGCAGGCCGCGCGTTGCCCAAATGGGCGCGGTCATAGACCGTGGGGCCGCAGACATACATGCGGACATTGGAACGTTCCAAAGGCGTAAAATCCTGCTTTTGGCGGGTTTTACTGTTGTAGAGTTTGATCGTCATGGCCCAAACCTTATGTCTCGCATCCCGCGAGGGCATCTTCTGTTCGGATTAGGAAAAGACGACAGCCCCCGCGTGACAATGTCAGCAGGTAATGCAGCAAATAATGGTGCAAATCTGTCTCATGGGGTAGTGATAGCAGGGGATGGGGGGCATGGGAAGGGGGGAAGTGGGCAGAAGATCCGCGCCGCATCAGCGGGGCGGGACAGCTCGGCCTTGCCGAAAACCATTAACTGTTCATCACCCGATGCAGGTCACCCCAACACCTTTGGATTATATGTCTGAATATAATAGATCATGGTCTCAAAAAAATCAGCATAGCTCATCTGCAATTCATTCCCCCCAAAATGCAGACCATTTACCCCGACCATTGGATTAGTGGCCAACATCATCCGCCCAAAGGTGGAAAGAAACGAGCCTCTTGGAATATCTGGATCGAATTGCAAAATGACAAAGGTCTTTCCACCACTTGACCAAGAAGAAACTTTTGTGATTTCAGGCCACAAAACCTGCCGTTTGAAATTGCGCCAATCAATCAAGCCTTCTGGCGAAAACTCCACCAAAATGCGCGGACCCCAGATTATTTTGTAAAGGATAAGCGCCCCCGCTGGCCCAAAAAACAAAATCGAAATCCAGCCGATAAACAGGGATAATTCACCAAATCTCGATTCAATTGCCCCACCTTGTGCAAGCCAAACGCCCAAAATGACAAAGATTAAAGATGCAATGACAGAGAACATCGATTTGGGAAGCGAACGGTTGACCTTAATTGTTCCCAATTCTTTACTTGGCATCGCTTTCCTCAATCAATTCAGGGTAATCGGAAAGAAAAGCTACTTCGAAAGCAAGAAGGATGCAATCTTGGAATGTGGGGCAATTAGCCCCTCACCCCGCCTTCTCTTCCAACCCCATCCATTCCTCTTCCAGCGCCTGCAAGGCCGCTTGCAGCTTTGCCACCATTTCGCTGGTTTTGCCAAATTTCACAGGGTCGCGGGTGAAGAGGGCGGGGTCTTCGAGGAGGGTGGACAGTTTCGCCAATTCCGCCTCGCCCTTGGCAATCAGGTCTGGAAGGGATTCCAGCCGTTTTGCCTCGGTAAAGGTCAGCTTGGATTTGGGTTTCACAGGGGCAGCGGCCACGGGGGCTGCGGTTTTCTTGGCGGCGTTGTCGAAGGTTTCGGTGTCAAAGCCCACCACGCGCTGGCGGGCATAATCGCTCCACCCGCCCGGGAAGGCGGTGGCGCGGCCCTGCCCTTCCAAGGCAATCGTCGTCGTCGCAATGCGGTCGATGAAATCGCGGTCGTGGGAGACAAGCAGCACCGTTCCGTCATAATCGGACAGGATATCTTGCAGCAAATCCAGCGTTTCCACATCCAGATCGTTCGTCGGTTCGTCCAGCACCAAAAGGTTCGAGGGCAGCGCCATCAATTTCGCCAGCAGAAGCCGCGCCTTCTCACCGCCTGACAGCGATTTCACGGGCGCGCGGGCTTGGGATTCGTCGAACAAAAAGTCCTTCAAATAGGCGACCACATGTTTGGGTCGGCCGCGCACCATAACCTGATCGGATGCGCCAGAGACGGCCATCATGGGGTCGCCGACAAGGTTATCCCACAGGCTGGCCTCGCCGTCCAGCCGCGCGCGGGCCTGATCAAAGACGGCGATGTCAAGGTTGGTGCCAAGGGTGACAGTGCCAGAATCGGGCTGCGTTTGGCCCAAAAGCAGCTTCAGAAGGCTGGTTTTGCCCACGCCATTGGGGCCAACAAAGGCCACGCGGTCGCCGCGCAAAACCCGCAGATCAAAGCCCTTGACAATGGGTTTTGCGCCGAATGCCAGCGAGATATTGCTTGCCTCAATCACCTTTTTGCCCGATGTCTGGCCCGATTCAATTTCCAGCATCGCCGTGCCTTGGCGGCGGATTTGCGATGCCCGCTGCTCGCGCAGTTCCGCCAGCGCGCGCACGCGGCCTTGGTTGCGTTTGCGGCGCGCGGAAATGCCTTCCACGGCCCATTTCGCCTCGGCTTTGATCTTGCGATCCAGCTTGTGGCGGGCCTCGTCTTCCTCGGCCCAAATGGTTTCGCGCCACTCTTCAAACCCGTCAAAGCCCTGCTCGCGGCGGCGCACTTGGCCGCGATCGACCCATAGCGTCTGCTTGGTAAGTTTGCGCAAAAACGCGCGGTCGTGGGAAATCAGAACAAAGGCGGCGCGGGTGGAGGAAAGCTCCTCCTCCAGCCACTCAATCGCTTGAATGTCCAAATGGTTGGTCGGCTCGTCCAGCAGCATCAGCTCGGGCGCTTCGGCCATCAGTTTGGCAAGGGCTGCGCGGCGACGCTCGCCCCCCGAAGCGGTGGCAATGGGGGTGTCGGGATTAAACTTTAGCCCGTCCGCCAGCATCGGGATTTTATAGTAATCCTCATCGGCAAGGCGGCTTTCGGCGAACGCGCCAAGGGTTTCAAAACCTGAAAGATCGGGGTCTTGTTCCATATAGCCCACAGTGATGCCAGGCGGAATGGTGCGCTGGCCGCTATCGGCCTCGACCAGACCAGCCATCACCTTCATCAGCGTGGATTTCCCCGCACCATTGCGGCCGACAAGGGCAATGCGGTCGCCCCCCTGCACGGCCAAATCGAGACCGTCAAAAAGGGGATTGCCGCCAAAGGTCAGCGAGATTTGCGAAAGCTGAAGAAGGGGTGCGCGTGCCATGGGCGGGGGGTAGCGTCGCGCGCGCAAAAGGTCAAGCCACGCTTGCACCCCTGACCCTGCGGCGCTAGTAGGGGGTCGAAACAGGAGGCCCCCATGATCCCACGATATTCCCGCCCCGATATGGTGGCCATCTGGTCGCCCGAGACAAAGTTCAAAATCTGGTATGAGATTGAGGCGCATGCCTGCGATGCCCAAGCCGCCCTTGGCGTTATCCCGCGCGAAAACGCCGCCGCCGTCTGGCGCGCAAAAGATGTGGTCTTTGATGTGGCGCGGATTGACGAGATTGAGGCTGTCACCAAACATGACGTGATCGCCTTTCTCACCCATCTGGCCGAACATATCGGAAGCGATGAGGCGCGCTTTGTGCATCAGGGCATGACCAGTTCCGACGTGCTGGACACCACGCTGAATGTGCAATTGGTGCGGGCGACGGATTTGTTGTTGGTGGGCATGGACAGGGTTTTGGCCGCGCTGAAAACCCGCGCCTTTGAACATAAGGACACCATCCGCATTGGCCGTTCGCACGGCATTCACGCCGAACCCACCACGATGGGCCTGACCTTTGCGCGGTTCTATGCCGAAATGGCGCGGGGTCGCGCGCGGTTGGTGGCGGCGAAGGCCGAAATTTCGACAGGGGCAATCTCGGGCGCAGTTGGGACATTTGCCAATATCGACCCGTCGGTCGAAGAACATGTCTGCAAAATGCTGGGGCTGACACCCGAGCCGATTTCCACCCAAGTTATCCCGCGCGACCGCCACGCGATGTATTTTGCGACCCTTGGCGTCATTGCCAGCAGTATCGAAAACATCGCCATTGAAATCCGCCACATGCAGCGCACGGAAGTTTTGGAGGCGGAAGAGTTCTTTTCCCCAGGCCAAAAGGGTAGCTCTGCCATGCCGCACAAACGCAACCCTGTTTTGTCGGAAAACCTCAGCGGTCTTGCGCGTCTTGTACGTATGTCCGTGACGCCAGCCTTGGAAAATGTGGCCCTATGGCACGAACGCGATATCTCGCATTCGTCCGTTGAACGGGCAATTGGGCCTGATACCACCATCACGCTGGACTTTGCGCTGCACCGCCTTGGCGGGCTGTTGGAAAAGCTTGTCATTTACCCAGGTAACATGCTGAAAAACATGAACAAATTCCGCGGCCTTGTGATGAGCCAGCGCGTGCTGCTTGCGCTGACGCAGGCGGGGGTTTCGCGCGAAGACAGCTATAAATTGGTGCAGCGCAACGCGATGAAAGTTTGGGAGCATGGCGCAGATTTCAAAACCGAGCTTTTGGCCGACCCAGAGGTGACGGCGGCCCTGACCCCTGCCGAAATTGAAGAAAAATTCGATATTGGCTATCACACCAAACATGTCGACACGATTTTTGCCCGCGTTTTCGGTTAGGTAAAATTGCCGCTTTAGCGCCCCATTAACCCCTGCCTGCGATGCTGCTGAAAAGCATAGGGAATCGCATGACAGATCAGGGTTTTGGGCAGTTTTTGGGGCAGATCGAACCTGCTGCGCGCTTTGCTCCCGCGCCGCCCTCTCCGCGCGCGTTGACGCGGGCGCAAAAGGCGGCTGTCATCGTGCGGTTTTTGATTTCGGAAGGGGCCAGTATCCCCCTTCAAAGCCTGCCCGATCAAATGCAGGCCGATCTGGCGCAGGCGATGGGCCAGTTGCGCCTGATCGACCGCACCACGTTGGCCGAGGTGGTGGAAGAATTTCTGAACGAATTGGAACAGGTCGGCCTGGCCTTTCCGGGCGGGCTGGAAGGCGCACTTGCCGCGATGGATGGGCATTTGGGGGCAAGTGCGGTGACGCGGTTGCGGCGCATTGCGGGCAAAACCTCGCAGGCGGATCCTTGGGATCGTTTGGTCACCCAGCCCGCCGAAAAGATTTTGCCGCTGATGATGGGCGAAAGCATCGAAGTGGGGGCGGTGATTTTGTCGAAACTGCCCGTGCCGAAGGCCGCCGAACTGCTGGGCAAAATGCCGGGCGCGCGGGCGCAGCGCACCGCCTATGCGGTCAGCCAAACCAATGGGATCGATCCTGAAACAGTGCGGCGCATTGGCGCGGCGCTGGTCGCGCAGCTGGATGCCGAACCCGCCCGCGCCTTTGACACAGGCCCTGTGCAGCGCATCGGCGCGATATTGAACGTGGCTGCCGCCGCCACCCGCGAAGATGTGATGAAAGGGCTAGAGCAGACCGATGCCAGCTTTGCCGATCAGGTGCGCCGCGCGATTTTCACCTTTGTCCATATTCCGCGCCGCATCCATGCCCGCGATATTCCCAAGGTGATCCGTATCGTCGATCAGCCAACGCTTGTAACAGCGCTTACCGCTGCCGCCGCCAAACCCGATCTGGCCGAGGGGGTCGAATTTTTCCTGTCCAACATGTCGCAGCGCATGGCCCAAGGCATCCGCGAGGATATGGCCGCACGCGGGCGCGTCAAAGACAAAGACGCGGAAGAGGCGATGAATGCCGTGGTCGCAGCGATCCGCGAATTAGAGGCGGGCGGCGAATTGGCCCTGATCCAAGAAGAAGAGGACGAATAGCGCACCTTGCCCTTTGGCAGCAGCGCGCCTATGGTCGCAGCGCGCGCCTGCGCTGCCGATGCCGCTTGTCCCAATATGCGGCCCCAAATGCCTGGCCAAAATGCCTTCTTTAGTAAAAACCGCAATGCCCCGCCCCATCGCTGCCGCTGTTCGCTGGATTGATCGTTTGACGCGCCAAAACGGCCCGCGCCTTGGCATCGGGTTGATGATTTTGGGGGTTTTGCTGTTTTCAATCATGGATGCGCTGGCCAAACATCTGGTCGCCACCACCCCCGTTTTGCAAGTGGTCTGGATCAGATATCTGGTGCAAGCCATTGTCATCACAGCCCTTTTGGCCCCGCGCGGCGGCAGGGCGCGTCTGCGCACCCAGCACCCTGCCAGCCATGCGATCCGCGCCGTGTTCCAAGTGGCGGCGACGGGGTTTTTCTTTACCTCGCTGGCCTATATCGGCCTTGCCGAGGCGACGGCGCTGGGCGATATCAACCCCGTTCTGATCACGCTGGGTGCAGCGCTGTTCCTGGGCGAAAGGTTAACTGCGCCGCGCTTGATTGCGGTTTGCGGCGCGATGCTGGGCGCGCTTATTATCTTGCGACCGGGGGCGGATGTGTTTTCGCCCGCCGCCCTGCTGCCCCTTGCCTGTGCCGCGGCCTATGCGGGCAACGCGCTGATGACGCGCTACATTGGCCAAAGCGAGCCTGCGTGGACATCGCTATTTTACGCCGCATGGTATGGCACAGCGCTGCTGACGCTGACCTTGCCCTTCGTGTGGCAGCCGATTGCCATCGGCATGTTGTGGAAATTTGTGGCCCTTGGGCTGATTGGCACGGGCGCGCAGGCGGCGATTATCATGGCGTTTTCGCGCAGCGAGGCGGGGCTGATTGCGCCATTCGGCTATCTGGGCATCGTGTTTGCCACGCTTTGGGGGGGGCTGTTTTACGGCACCCTGCCAGATGGGCCAACGGTTCTGGGCGCGCTTGTGATCATGGGCGCTGGCCTTTATGCTGGGCTTTCAGAACGCGCCAAACCCGCCGCTTAGGAAAGCCATGACATCTGCCGCCCCCTTGCCCAAAACGCCCGCCGTGCGGGCGGCCACGCTGAAAGATCGCGTCTCGAACGCCGCGTTGTTCTTGGCCATCGCGGGGCTAAAGGCAATTCCCTATCGCTGGCGCGTGCCGATGATGGGCTGGATCGTGGCGCGCATCGTCTCGCCGCTGGCGGGGTTTGGCGCGCGTATTCGGCATAACCTTGCGCGCACAATGCCCGACCTGCCCGAAGCCGAGGTGGCGCGGTTGGTGGCCAAGGTGCCCGACAATGCGGGCCGCACCCTGATCGAGCTGTTTTCGGGCGCAGAGTTTCGCGCCCATGTCGCGCACAGCCCAATCACTGGCGCGGGCCTGACCGAAGCGCTGGACGCCGCCGCGCGCGGGCAAGGCGTGATTTTCGTCTCGGGGCATTTTGGCAACCATGATGTCCTGCGCGCTGTTTTGGCCGAAAGGGGCCATCCCGTTGCGGCCCTCTATCAACCGTTGCACAACCCTTTGTTCGAAACGCATTGGCGCGCGGCGATCGGTTCGGTCTGCGAGCCTGTGTTTCCGCGAGGGCGGCACGGCCTCGGCGAATTGGTGCGCCATTTGCGCGCGGGCGGTATGGTGGGTCTTTTGAACGATCAGCACATGGGCACAACGGCGCTGAATTTCTTTGGCCTGCCCGCCAAAACCGCGCTTTCGGCGGCGGAGATGGCGATCAAATACAACTGCGTATTGATCCCCGTTTACGGGCTGCGCCTTGCGGGGGGGCTTGATTTTGAACTGCAAATCGAACCTTCGATCCCCCATTCCACCCCCGAGGCCATGACCCAAGCGCTGAACAACAGCCTAGAGGCCAAGGTGCGCGCGCATATGGATCAGTGGTTTTGGGTGCATCGGCGTTGGAAAGACTAGCGCTGGAAAGATTTGGGGCGCTGGAAAGATTTGCCTATTTCAGCACCGCGCTGGCCAGCACTTCGGCGGGGCCCTTGCGCTGAACAATCACCACAACAGGCGCATCGCCCGCCGCGCGGGCGCGCAGGTTCAGCGGGGCCTCGCCGTTCCATTGGCCCAAATTCTCCCATGAGGTGACGATGTTGTGATACGCAATCGCCAGCCCTTGGTTTTCCCCCCGCTCGATTTGCACAACAGATTTGGGGCGATAGCGCACCATATCCACAACATATTCGCCCGAAAGCGCGGTGCGCGGGGTGGCCGAAATCACCACATCCTCGCCGCTGCGGGTGATGGTCAATTCCACCGCCGAGCGGGCCGCACCAATCGCGGCGCGCGCCTCGGCACTGTCATAGCCCTTTACCCGCGCACCGCCTGCGACGATCATTTGCGGCGTGTAGATCATACGTTCGGACTGTGCCGCAGCATATTTGCGCTGGCGATTAGAGAATTTTTCCTGCGCAAAAGTGTCGCGCCAGCCGATGTAATCCCAATAATCGACATGCATCGCCAAGGGAATGATTCCAGGCTGCATCGCCATTTGCTGCAACAGCGCATCGGCTGGCGGGCAAGACGAGCAGCCCTGCGAAGTGTAAAGTTCCACCAAAACCCCCTGCTGCGAGGTGGTTTGCCCCGCCGCGGGCAGCGCGCCCAGCAGGGCCAAAAGTTGAAGAAAATATCGCACAGATCGCATCTGCCACCGCCTTTGTTTGCGATGTTTTACTGCGCTGCGCGCAAAATTGCCAATCAAGGTTTTGCGAGGGCGATGTGATTGGGGTAAATTGTGTCAAGCCTTTCGCATTTTGTGCAAAAACGCTCTGGATTTTCGGCATACAATTGCATACAATGCACCCAAACCCGCATCTTTCCCTTAACGGAGCAGAAAATGACCGTCACCGTTGGCCATGACAGCAGCAAAACCCGCCAGACCCTGACAGCGGGCGGCAAAACCGTTGCCTATTATTCGATCCCCGCCGCGCAGGCGGCGGGCCTTGGCGATTTTGCCCGCCTTCCTGCCGCCTTGAAGGTGGTGCTGGAAAACATGCTGCGCTTTGAAGATGGTAAAACCGTCACTGTTGAGGATATTCGCGCCTTTTCCGATTGGGGCAAAATGGCGGGCAAAAACCCGCGCGAGATTGCCTACCGCCCTGCCCGCGTGTTGATGCAAGATTTCACGGGCGTGCCTGCCGTGGTTGATTTGGCGGCGATGCGCGATGGGATCAAGGGTTTGGGCGGCAATGCGCAGGCGATTAACCCGCTTGCCCCCGTCGATCTGGTCATCGACCATTCGGTGATGATCGACGAATTTGGCACGCCGCGCGCATTCCAAGCCAACGTTGACCGCGAATATGAGCGGAACATGGAACGCTATGTGTTCCTGAAATGGGGGCAAAACGCCTTTAACAATTTCCGCGTTGTGCCACCCGGCACCGGGATTTGCCACCAAGTGAACCTTGAATATCTGGCGCAAACGGTCTGGACGGACAAAGACCAAACGGGCGCAGAGGTCGCCTATCCCGACACGCTGGTTGGCACTGACAGCCACACCACCATGGTCAACGGTATGGCTGTTCTGGGCTGGGGCGTCGGCGGGATCGAGGCCGAGGCCGCGATGCTGGGCCAGCCCGTTTCCATGCTGATCCCCGAAGTTGTGGGGTTCAAACTGACGGGCCAGATGGTTGAAGGCACCACCGCCACCGATTTGGTGCTGAAGGTTGTGCAAATGCTGCGCAAGCACGGCGTGGTGAACAAATTTGTCGAGTTTTACGGCGAAGGGCTGGATCACTTGCCACTGGCCGACCGCGCGACCATCGCCAACATGGCCCCCGAATACGGCGCGACCTGCGGTTTCTTCCCGATTGACGATGAAACCATCCGCTATTTGCACGGCACGGGCCGCGACGAGGGCCGCATTGCTTTGGTCGAGGCCTATGCACGCGCGAACGGCATGTGGCGGGGTGCGGACTATGATCCGATCTATACCAGCACCCTGCATCTGGACATGGGCACAATTGTGCCTGCGATTTCGGGCCCGAAGCGCCCGCAGGACTATCTGCCGCTGACCGATGCCAAAGCCAGCTTTGCCAAGGAAATGAATGACAGCTTCAAACGCGCGATGGGCACGGAAGTGGCTGTTGAGGGCAAGGGTTTCACCATGTCTTCGGGCAAGGTTGTGATCGCCTCGATCACGTCCTGCACCAACACATCGAACCCCTATGTGATGATCGGCGCGGGTTTGGTTGCCCGCAAAGCCCGCGCGCTGGGGTTGAAGGCCAAGCCTTGGGTGAAAACCTCGCTGGCACCTGGAAGCCAAGTCGTGTCGGAATATCTGAACGCGGCGAACCTGCAGGACGATCTGGATGCTGTCGGCTTTAACCTTGTCGGTTACGGCTGCACGACCTGCATCGGCAACTCTGGCCCCTTGGATCCTGCGATTTCGGCGGCGATTGCTTCGGGCGATTTGGTGGCAACAGCGGTTTTGTCGGGCAATCGCAATTTCGAAGGGCGGATTTCGCCTGACGTGCGCGCGAACTATCTGGCCTCGCCCCCTTTGGTGGTGGCCTATGCGCTGGCGGGCGATATGAACATTGATCTGACGAGCGAACCCTTGGGCATGGGCACCAATGGCCCTGTCTATCTGAAAGACATCTGGCCCACGAACAAAGAAATCGCAGACCTTGTGCATGCCACGGTCACCCGTGCGGCATTCCAGAAAAAATACGCCGATGTGTTCAAGGGCGATGCCAAATGGCAGGCAGTTCAGGTGACGGATTCGGAAACATACGACTGGCCTTCTGAGTCCACCTACATCCAAAACCCGCCCTATTTCCAAGGCATGGCAAAATCGGCGGGCACGATCAAGAACATCAAAAACGCCCGCGTTCTGGCGGTTTTGGGTGATATGATCACAACCGACCATATCAGCCCCGCAGGCAGCTTCAAAATCGGCACGCCAGCAGGGAAATTCCTGGCCGAGGCAGGTGTTCCTGTATCCGAGTTCAACAGCTATGGCGCGCGGCGCGGCAACCACCGCGTGATGATGCGCGGCACTTTCGCCAATATCCGCATCAAAAACGAAATGCTGGATGGGGTTGAGGGCGGATATACAAAGGGGCCAGACGGTGCGCAGACCAGCATCTATGATGCCTCGATGGCTTACCAAGCTGCGGGCACGCCTTTGGTGATTTTCGGCGGCATCGAATATGGTGCAGGATCGTCGCGCGACTGGGCGGCCAAAGGCACGGCGCTTCTGGGCGTGAAAGCGGTGATCGCAGAAAGTTTCGAACGTATCCACCGCAGCAACTTGGTTGGCATGGGCGTGGTTCCGTTTGAATTTACGGGCGGCGATACGCGCAAAACCCTTGGCCTAACGGGCGATGAGGTGGTCAGCATCGAAGGGCTGGAAGGCGATTTGAAACCGCTGTCCACCCTGCCCTGCCACATTACCTATAAGGATGGCAAAACCAAAACCATCCAAATCAAATGCCGCATCGATACCGAGATCGAGATCGAGTATGTCGAACACGGCGGCGTGTTGCATTACGTGCTGCGCGATTTGGCATCGCGCTAAAAGGTGCCAACGCCAAAGATAGCCCCGCCCCTTCGGGCGGGGTTTTTTATTGCGCATATTTCCCTTTCTTTTTTCCTATGGTTCGGGCGATACTGAACGCGCAACTTATGGGGGAGAGAATGAGTTTATTTGACAGTTTGGCCAGCGCAGCGCTGGGGCAATTGGGTGGCGGCGGCGGTTTGATGGAGATTGCCCTGAAAAACCCCGAATTGCTGAAAGTGGCGAGCTCGGTTTTGTCGGGCCAAGGCGGCTTGCAGGGGGTTTTGGATAAATTTACCCAAGCAGGGCACGGCACTGCTGTGCAAAGCTGGCTGGGGTCGGGCGAAAATCACGCCATTACGGGCGATCACGTTTCCCAAGCTTTGGGCGGTGATATGATTGGGGATCTGGCGGCAAAAGCAGGCGTTTCGGGCGGCGATATGTCGGGCATTTTGGCGCAGGTTTTGCCGATGCTGATCGACAAAATGTCACCAGATGGCCAAGTGTCAGGAAATTCTGGCCAAGGCCAGATCATGGATTTGCTGGGTGGCCTGCTTAAATCCTAGGCCTTGGGCCATCATCGGGCTGTGTTTTTTGGCGCAGGCGGCTGGGGCAAAACCCGGCACGCCTGGGCCAGATTACTTCGCAGGCGTTTTCGAACGGGTCGGCCGTGATGCGGCGGGTGCGATGCTGAATGACTTTGTCACCATCGCACCTGCGGGCGAGACCTTGACCATTTCCGCCTGCACTGGCCCCGCCTTAAACTTAAGCTTTGGGCCGGCCTTTGAAATTGTGAATATCATGACAGGCAGCCAGAACGGCGATGCTGTGGAATGCCTGTTTCACAACAACGGCTATAACTATCCCATCCTGACCTGCCGCAGCGAAGGGGGGGCGGCCTTTACCCTTTGGCCTACCACCACCAAAGCGATGTCCTGTTAGGGCGCCGCTTTTGCCTTTTCCAATTCGGGCAAAAAGCGTTGGGTGTAATCATCGCCCACCAAGGGGCCGATAAAGCGATAGGCCACCGTGCCATCACCGCGAATGATGAATGTTTCGGGCGGGGCCGTGACCCCCCAATCCAGCCGCATCGCGCCCTTTGGATCGGCGATAATGGCGGCAAAAGGGTTGCCATCTTCGGCCAAAAACGCCAGCGCATCGGCGTCTTTATCCATCATATTCACGCCATAAACTTTTACTCCGCTGCCTGCCAAAGCCTTAAGCGTGGGGTGTTCGGCGCGGCAGGGCGGGCACCAAGAGGCCCAAAAATTCACCACAACAACCTGACCGCTGGCCAAATCAGCGGCGGTAAAGGCGGGGATACTTGGCAGCGCGCCCGTGCCCAAAGCGGGGGCCTGCGCGCCGATAAAGGTTGACGGCAGATCGTTTGGGTTATCGCGCTGCAGCCCCGCATACATCGTGGCCCCCAGAACGGCAAAAATCAGCAAAGGCAGGATAATCAGCAAACGGTTCATGGCTGCGCCTGTGGGCTACTGGTTTTGCTGCGCGCCTCAACCTCGGCCAAGGCGCGTTTCACCCGTCGCCCTTGCCAGATCGACAACGCGACCAGGGCCGCGATCAGCAGCGCCGAGGCCGCATAAGACCCCAAGACCGCCGCGCCGTATTTTCCCAAATCAGGCATCATGCCAAAGCCTCCCCCAATCTTTCCCGCGCCAGCAGCGCGGCCATGCGGCGCGCGCGAATTTCGGTGCGGGTGCGCAGCAACACCAGCGTGACAAACAAAAGCACAAACCCCGCGATACAGACCAGCAGCGGAAACCAATAGACATCCGACACGTTTTCCTTGGCGTCCATCGACAGGCTGGCCCCTTGGTGCAGGCCCTGGTTCCAAAACAGCACGGCATAGCGCGACAGAAACGCAAAAACGCTGCCAACAATGCACAAAACCGCCGTAAGGTCGGCCGCGGTGTCGGGGTCTTCGATCGCTTGCCACAGCGCGATATAGCCAAAATAGAACAGGGTTAGGATCAGAAACGAGGTCAGGCGCGGATCCCAGGCCCACCACGTGCCCCACATCGGCTGGCCCCATATCGCCCCTGTGACAAGGCCGATCAGAGTAAAGGTCAACCCCACAGGTGCGGCCGCCTTGGCCGATAAGGCCGAGACATGGTGACGGCGGATCAGCCAGATCAGGCTGGCGACCAGCATCATCATCCAGGCTGATATCGCCATCATGGCAGCGGGGACGTGTAGGTAGATGATTTTGACAGTTGATCCGAATTTATCGGCATCGGGCGTCAGGAAATATCCCCAAAACAGCCCCGCCCCCAATAGGGCCGCGGACAGGCCCGTGATCCACGGCAAGACCCAAGCCGAGGTTTCCATGAATTTCTTCGGGTTGGCATATTCCCAGATCGACATTGTCACCTCACCTTAAATTGGCACGAATGGCCTGCGCCGCGGCCAGCGGCAACCCCGCCCAAGCCCCTGCCGTGATTGCCGCCAGCGCCGCAAGTGGCGTGCCAATCGCCGCGCCCATTGCCCCCGCCTTGACCACCTCGGCCCCAAAGATCAGTGTTGGAATATAAAGCGGCAGCACAAGAAGTCCAAGCAAAAGCCCGCCGCGTTTCAGCCCGACAGTCAGGCTTGCGCCAAAGGCCCCGATGATCGACAAGGCGGGTGTGCCAAGGGCTAGCGAGACGATCAGCCAAAGATAGCCCTGCGCGGGCAGGTTCAGCAACACCGCCAAAACGGGCGCAGCAGCCACCAGCGGCAGGCCCGTGGTCAGCCAATGTGCCAGCGCTTTCATCGCCACCACCCCGCCCAATGGCAAGGGCGATGTGGCCAGCAAATCCAGAGAGCCATCTTCATAATCCAGCGCAAAGATACGATCGAGCGAGAGCAGCGCCGCAAGCAGCGCCCCTACCCACAATACCCCCGCCGCGATCAGCGCCAAAGTCGCAGGCGCAGGCCCCACACCAAGCGGCACAATCACCGCCACCATCAAAAAGAACGCGAGCGATAGGCCAAAGCCCCCCCCCGCGCGAAAGGCAAGGCGGATATCGCGCAGCAGCAGCGCCCTCATAGAAAGGCCTCATCGAATTGGCCCGCCAATACGGGGGTGCTCTGGCCTGCGCGATTGGGGGCGATGTCCAGCACATCGGCGGCAAAGCCCAGATCAATATGCGTGGCAATCAGCGCGGCGCCCCCTGCGGCCAAATGCGCCTGCACCGCCACGCCGAACAGGGCCACTGATGCTGCATCCAGCGAAACTGTGGGTTCATCCAAAACCCAAATCTTGCGCCCCGTCACCAAGATACGCGCCAGCCCCAAACGCCGCTTTTGCCCCGCCGAAAGCTGGCCCGCGCGGCGGCTGGCAAGGGTTTCAAGGTTCATCCGCGCCATAGCCGAGGCCGCCAAATCCGTGCCATAAATTTGCGCCCAAAACTGCAAGTTTTCGGCAACGGAAAGGGTGGGTTTCACCCCATCGCTGTGCGCGCCATAAGCAATGTCATCAAGATTGCCAGTGATCGCCCCACCCGCCAGCGGCTGCAAGCCCGCCACCGCGCGCAAAAGCGTGGTTTTGCCCGCGCCATTTGGCCCGCGCAAGATCAGAGCACGGCCAGCCGTTAGGGAAAATGACAGGCCCGTAAGCACCATAACCCCCGCCCGCGCCAATGAAATATCCTGCGCGGCCAGCATGTTACAGCACGGGCAACAGGCAGGCCGCCACGCGCCGACCTTCGCCAAGCAGCACATTATAGGTGCGCGCGGCGGCGGGGGTGTTCATCGGCTCTACGCCAATGCCCGCCTTATCCAATGCGGCCACAAAGGCCGGTGGCACGGCGGCAATATCGCGCCCAAGACCCAGCAACAAAACGTCAATTTTACCCGCAAGCGACAGCGGCGCCGCGCTGTCGTTCAGCCCGCCCCATGCCCCTGCATCCCAAGGCGTAATCAAACTTGCCCCGCGCAGAATATGCGGGCCAACCCGAAAAAACCCAGGCCCATAGCCTTCAATCGCCAAGGCCGCGCCATAGGTGATTTCAGTCAGCCGCATTCCTTAGGCATCCACATTGGCAAATTCGTGATTGCCGCCCTTTTTCGGTTTATCGCTGCGATCAAGGCCAATGATCAGCACGATATTCTTGGCCACATAGACCGAGGAATATGTCCCCAAAATCACGCCCAAGAAAATCGCCAGCGCAAAGCCGCGGATGACATCGCCGCCGAAAATCAGCAGCGCACCCAGCGCGATCAGCGTGGTGATCGAGGTCATCAGCGTGCGCGACAGGGTTTCGTTCACCGACAGGTTCATCACATCGCGCAGCGGCATGGTTTTGTATTTGCGCAGGTTTTCGCGCAAACGGTCAAACACCACCACCGTGTCGTTGATCGAATAGCCCAAAATCGTCAGCAGCGCCGCCACGATCGACAGGTCAAATTTGATCTGGAACAGCGCGAAAATGCCCACTGTAATGAACACGTCATGCAGCAGGGCCAACACCCCGCCAAGCGCGAATTGCCATTCGAACCGTAGCCAAATATAGGCCATGATCAGGATCGAGGTCGCCGTCACCGCCAGAACCGAGGAATAGACCAACTCGCCCGAGACTTTCGGCCCCACCGATTCGACCGAGGCGATTTTCAGCGCGGGATCGGCGGCAATCAGCGCGTCTTCGGCGCTTTTCAGCACTTCAGGGGTGACAGATTCAACCCCCTCTTGCGCCGAGACGCGGATCATCGCCACGTGCTGATCGGCGGCAAAACTGGGGTCAAACACTTCGGTGATCACCACATCGCCCAAATCCGCCCCTTCAAGCGCGGCGCGCATTGCGCCCACGTCAACGGGGGTCGTGCTTTCGGTGCGAATCGTGGTTCCGCCTTTGAATTCAATGCCATAGTTCAGGCCCATCACGCCCCAGAACACAAAGGCAAGGAACATCAGGGCAATCGAGCCGCCAAAAGTAATCCATTGCGCGCGGAAAAAGTCGATGTTGGTTTTCTCAGGGGCTAGTTTCAAACGCCATGCCATGATCGCTCTCCTATACCTGAACTTTGCTGGGTTTAAGCCAGTTATACCAAAGCGTGATGATCAACCGCGTCACATAAATCGCCGTGAAAACCGAGGTGACAACCCCCACCCCCAACGTCACAGCAAAGCCGCGCACGGGGCCTGCGCCCACGGCAAACAGCACGATGGCGGTGATTAAGGTTGTGATATTGGCATCGACAATCGCCGAAAGCGCCCGCTCGTAGCCCAGTTCAATCGCGCGGGCTGCAGATTTGCTGGCACGCAATTCCTCGCGGATGCGTTCAAACACCAGCACGTTCGCGTCCACCGCCATGCCGATGGTCAGCACGATGCCCGCGATGCCGGGCAGGGTCAACGTGCCGCCGATCGAGGACAGAATCGCAAAGATCAGCGCCATGTTCACAATCAGCGCAATATTGGCAAAAGTGCCAAACAGCCCATAGCTGGCCACCATCCATGCCCCGACTGCGACCATGCCAATGATCGCTGCGGTTTTGCCCGCATTTATACTGTCTTGCCCCAGCTCTGGGCCAATTGTGCGTTCTTCCAGAAAGGTCATCTTGGCAGGCAAGGCCCCTGCCCGCAGCAAGACCGCCAACTTTGTGCTTTCTTCAATGGTGAAATTGCCCGTGATAATGCCCGATCCGCCTGTGATATGGGCCTGAATCGTGGGCGCAGAAATCACCTGATCGTCCAGCACAATGGCAAAAGGCTTGCCAATATTTTGCCCCGTATAATCGCCAAACGCCCGCCCGCCCGACGGGTTAAAGGTGAAATTCACCGCAGGTCGACCGTTTTGGTCAAATGTCGGCTGCGCATCGGTCAAATCCTCGCCCGAGACAACGGGCGTTTCTTCGATGATGTAATAGACATCTTTTTGCGTCAGATCAGGCACCAGTTTGTTGCGTGGGCCAGCATCGGCGCTCGCATCGGCGGTGATGCTGACAACGGGGTTAAATGTCAGCTTCGCCGTGGTGCCGATGATGGATTTCAACTCGGCCGCCGACCCGACGCCGGGCACTTGGATCAGCACGCGGTCGTTGCCTTGGCGCTGAATTGTCGGCTCGCGCGTGCCGACTTCGTCAACACGGCGGCGGATAATTTCCAGACTTTGCTGCAAGGTGCGCGCATCAGTCGCGCTTTTTTCGGCGTCCGACAGTTGGATAATCAGGCTGCTGCCCTCACTTGACACCGCCAAATCGCTTTGGCCTGCCCCAGACAGGGTGACAACCCCCGTGGCCAGCCCGCGCGCGGCGGCCAGCGCGGCCTCTATGCCAGCGGGGTTCGAAATCCCCACGCGCAGCACATCAGGGCTAGACGGCTCGCGCTTGATCGCGCCGGTTTGATCACGCAGATCGCGCAGCGCGTCGCGCAGTTCGGGCCACAGGCTGTCCATCCGCTGGGCATAGGCATCGGCAACCTGCACTTCGGCCAGCAAATGCGCGCCGCCACGCAGATCCAGCCCAAGGTTCACCAGCGCCGACGGCAAAAAGCTGGGCCATTGCGCCAAAGCCGCCGCATCTGCCGCCCCGCCCTTTTCAATAAGGGCCTGCGCATCATTATGCGCCTCGACACGGGTGTAAAACAGATTGGGCATTGCCGCAGCAATGCCCCACAGCGAGACCACCAAAATGATCGCGCGTTTCCACAGCGGCATATTCAGCATGAGATGACCTTAGGCTTTTGCAGCAGGTTCGGTTTTGTTCATCACCGAAACCACGGTGCTTTTCATGATTTTAACAGCCACGCCTTGGGCTATTTCCACCTCGATGGTGTTGTCATCGCCAACTTTGGTGACTTTGCCAATAATCCCGCCGCCTGTCAGCACCTGATCGCCGCGCCGCAGCGCGTCAACCATCGCCTTTAGCTCTTTCATCTTTTTCTGCTGCGGACGGATAAGCAGGAAATACATGATGGCGAAAATCAGCACCAAAGGCAGAAACGAGGCAATGGCAGAGCCTTGGCCAGCAGCGCCAGCGGTTTGGGCGAAAGCAGGGGTGATGAACATAGTCAGTCCTTTTGGTTGGCGCAGCACTGCTGCGAATTTGGCCGCACCCTATGCCGATGCGCCGCGATAGGCAAGCAGGCCAGAGGGTGGCACCTTGGATATAGGCAGGCGCGCAAGACCTGCAAAGGCCAGCCTACAAGGAAAACGAAAAACCCGCCCTATTGGGCGGGTTTTGACACGGGTTTGCGCTAAATCACACCCCGATATAGTGCAATTCGACCGAAAAATCATAGGCCATGTCGCCATTGAAATCGACCTGCAGCAGTTTGTTGGCGGTCAACCCAATATCCAGCAGCCGAACAGAACCTGCCAGCCCAGTAAAGCTGTCTGTTATTGCCATATCGCCGTCGATGGTCAGATATTGCGTGCCTGCCTGCGTGGAATTGGTGTCAAAACGCAGCATGATCTTGTCTTCATTCCAGTCAAACAGCCAAATCTTGTCACGGGTTTCGGCGGTCAGGCCAGACTCGGATACGCTGCGGAAGATAAACGTATCCGCGCCCGCATCCCCTGCCAACACATCGGCCCCTGCGCCGCCTTCAAGCACATCGTCGCCATCGTTGCCAAACAGCGTTTCATTTCCCGACCCACCGATCAGCGCATCTGCGCCCAGCGTGCCGATCACCTGTTCCACGTTCAGCACCGTGTCTTGATAAACCGCGCTAGAGGCGACACTGGTATTGGCGTTCACGGTCACATTTTGGCGCATGAATCCCGCGCCCAAGTTCACCAAAACCCCCTCGGTGCTGGTGCTGTCCCAAGCCAGATCTTGCGCGATCAGCAGATCAATACCTGCGCCGCCATCGATAGTATCGCGCGCCATATCCTCGCCGCGGATCAGGATCACATCTGCGCCATCGCCCACGGTGTAGCGGTCACGCCCTTCACCATCGACAACAAAGTCCGAATACTGCCCGCCCGTCACCGTATCATTGCCCGCGCCCGCATTCACATAGCCCCAGACAACGCCCGAATTGGTGAATGTGTCGCGCCCTTCGCCCATGGCGACGGCTTCGGGCACATTGAAATCAAACGGCAATTCGCCATTTAGCTGCGAAGCGATCCAATTGGCCGAAACAAGGTAAGACTGCCCGTCACTTGCATAGATCACCGTGCCGATCTGGTTGGAATTGGTCACAACATCATTGCCTGCGCCCGTGTCCAAAACGGGGCCAGCCCAGTTTTCAGGGTCTTCGCCAAAGCCCAGTACGCCCGAATTGACGACGACATCATTGCCATCCGCGCCGTAAACATGCGCATCGACCCAGCCCGCATTTTCAAACCGATCCGACCCAGCCCCCAAAAAGACATCGCCATAAAGATCGGCGGCATTGGTCACCGTATCGGCCCCGTCGCCCATGTATATATCGCCATAAATGGCCCCCGTTGGGCTGTCATCGCCCATCACACCGTTGGCCAGCAAATCGCGTGTCTCGCCCAAGAAAATCGAAATTTCAGCGCTGACTGGGACGGGCAGATCACTGCCTGGCGGGTCGATTTCGCCCGTGGCCACGCTGCCATGCATAACGCCCGTGTTGCGAATGGTCGTGCCGCGCAAAGTCGTGGCCAACCCATCCTCTGCATCGGCCAGGTCGCCATCGCCATTTGCGTCGATATAGCCATCCTCATCGATGGACAGTTGCACCGCAATTGCGCCTGTAAAACTGCCCTGATTATCGATCACATTCTTATACCAATGCAGCCGTGCGCCGCCCTCGATCTCGCCCGTATTGACAAGACTGACGCGGCCCATCGATTCAATCGCGCCGGGCCTTTGATATTGAAGAACAAAGCTTTGCGCGGGAAGATTATACCCAAACCCAAAATCCATCGACGCGGTGGCGATATGGCCCGCATTGGCCACACGCAAGGTGCCATAGGTCACGTTGAAAATACCCGTTCCCGCCGCATCAATCGACCCAGAGCTGTTATTGATAACCCGCAGCAAATCGCCAAAACCGATATTGCTGTAATTGGGCGGGGCCGGCCCAAATAAGGGCGCGTCAAACACAATTGCGTTGGCGCCTCCCGTGATCGTGCCGTTTGAGATGATCGCGGTTTGCGCCGCGGCATAAACCGCCGCCGCATAATTCCCCGACCCGCCTGCAATGGAGCCCGTTGCAGTGACGCGCAGCAGGTTTTCAGTGGTGGCGGCGCCATTGGCAAAGAAGAATGCCGTGGAATCATTGGCATTCATCGCCCGCACAGTGCCCGAAACTGATATGTCCCAATTGGCGGTGTTGGCCACAGTTCCCGTTGTAAAGGGCGCCGTAAAGCTGGCATTGTTAAACGGAAGCGCCAGAAAATTGGTCACATTGCCAAAAGGATCAGAAGTAACCGCACTGCGATCCCAGATGCCCTGGACATCCAAATAATGCGTGCCTGTTGCCCCCACGCCAAAGGCCGAATGGGCCACAAGAGGTGCGGCGCTTGTTGTGCCCTTTGGAATCAAAAAATTGGACATGATGCTCCTTTAATTCTTTGTGTTGTAATTGAGTGTTGGATGACTTAGCGCATGATAGCTTGCGCTGGTCTATTTCGCAATCGCTGCAAATAGGCGTGATCTGACCGCTGGTTCCGCCCATTCCAAAGCCTGCGCAAAACCAGCGATCCGCCCGATCTAGAACAAGCTATATCCAAATTGGATTGTGAAATCAGATACATAATCTCCGTCTACATCCAACTCTAGATAGCTGATGTCGGGGCCGTTTAGAAAACGGATAGACCCTGCATTGCCGCTAAAATGATCTGGCAGCAGGCTGTCATCGGTAATTGTTCGCCTTTGCTCGCCTGCAAGATCAGCGTTGGTATCAAAGCGCAATTGAATGCGATCACCAAAGTCCATATCCCAAATCATATCACTGGTTTGCTCTGTCGTGCCGCTGTCATAGATAGAGTTGTAGATGAACAGATCGTCGCCCAAATACCCTTGCAGGAAATCAGCCCCGCCGCGCCCGATAATCACATCATCACCGTCCATGCCGATGATACTGTCACCACTTTCCGTGCCATAGAGGGAGTCATCGCCATTCGTGCCGATCACCTGTTCAAAATTCTGCACCATATCGCGGCTTGCAGTTCCGAAAGTGACAGTCACGCCGCCGTCGCTGCTTTCACCATAGCGCAAAACACCCGTCTTAAGATCCACCGCCACACCAAGGCTAAAACCAGGCTGACGTGCGAAATCTTGCGTCACCAAAACATCCAGTCCCGTGCCGCCATCAATGGTGTCGCGCGCGCCATCATCACCCGCGATGAAAATAGCATCGGCGCCATCGCTTAGCATATAACGGTCGTTGCCCGCGGCTTCGATGAAATAATCTGTGTTGGACGAGCCGTTCAAACGGTCATTTCCCGAACCGCCAGAAACCGCACCCCAAATATCGCCTGTATTATTCAAAACATCATTACCTGCGCCCAAATCAATCAGATCACGCGGGCGATAGAGTAATGTATCATACAGGCTGAACCCGCTATTGCTTAGAACTTCGAACAAATTGGTATATGAATTGGCCCCCGTCGCAGGTGTTCCGTTCCGCAACAGCGCAACGCCAATGTCCCCCGAATTTGTGACAGTATCCGTGCCATTGCCGCCGCGAATATGCACGGGATCGACCGATGGATCAAACGGGTTGACCGCACGGGCAATTAGCCCGCCATTTACCAAGACATTCGTCCCATCACCCAGATCAATCTGCGCATCAATGCGGCCTGTGGCGAAATTGGTGACTGTATCCGTGCCAGCGCCCATGTCGATCGTATCGGATGTGATTGTGGCATAGTTGATCAGCGCATCCGCACCGCCAAGCAAAACGATATCGCCCTTGATATGCGCGGTCTGCAGGCCCGTTGCCGTGCCGTTGACGACGCGATCTTTTGCACCGCTCGCCGCGATTGCGATATCGAATGTGCCGACAAGAACGGGGGCACTATTGGCTGGAAACGAATAATAGGCTTTGCTGTCGCCCCAAATTGTTCCGGTGTTCGTGACACTTAGACCATTCAGAGTGTCGATCAGCACATCCTCTGCGTCCAACATGTCGCCGTCAAAGTTCATATCGACCTTGCCCGTCGCATCATTTACGCGCGGCATATGGCCCACTGCTCCGTGAATATCACCCGAGTTGATGATGCGATTGTTCACGTGAATTGCCAAAACATCGCCCGAAAGCGACCCGGAATTGTTCAAAATCAGCGTCCCTTGGCTGACAATTGCAGTCAGGTTTAGGTTGCCCGTCACGCTCGCCGGGCCAGAGGCCGAAATCTCGCCCCGATTGGACACCGTCAAGGTTGCACTCGACCCATTGACAACCGCCTCGAATGCCTGCGCATGGATCGACCCGCTGGCTTTATTATCAATGCGGACTGCATTTGCCCCACCCAGTGACGCGCCAGCATTCGCACGACCGTCAAAGGCAATAGCTGCGCCAAGTGCATAGAGGCCGCCCTCGCCATAAATGCTGCCAGCGTTGACAATATTCGTCTGGGTCGTGGTGTAAATTCCAACTGCGCCAGCATCCGTCGTGGTGTAGCTCGACTGCGTTCCGCTCGCAGGAAAGGTAAAAACAACCTCGCGGTTCGCTGCAACATTACCAGTGGATGCAATCGTCACAAGGTTCGGCGTCACCGCGCCGCCGCTGAGAAAAGCCAAAGCAGTTGCAGGTGCAATCGTCGAAGGGTCAAATCCTGGGCCCCACGTATATGCTGTATTATTGTCAAAAATCACATTACCACTAACATTCACCACCCATTGCGAAGATGTGTCTGCCGATGGCAAAGTTGAATAGGCGTAATTGCCCGATGTCACCAGTAAATTTCCGAGGACATTCAATGTGTTAATCCCAGAAAGCGTCGCGGCCATCGCTTCGGGCCCAGTGGGAAAAGCGGTGTTTCGGAAGGTATTGCTGGCAAGAGTGGTGGTGACTGCGTCAACTACGGGCATTGAACTCTCCAAAAATCGCTGAATTTCAACCAGAACGCTAATAGCGATTCAAATTTGAGTCAATATTGCCAAGATTAGAACGCATGTCCCGCGCCCAAGTTTTTCGCCTGTGACCCACACTGTAAATTGCCCAGCCCAAGGGCAGAATTCTGTCCTTGGGCTGGGCGGCAAAAATAGAACAACATCGTGCTAAAATACGCACAAACCAACCATTCGCACGCAAACGAGGGAAACGAGCGCAGGGGTTTGGGGTTACACGCTGAAGTCACGCAACACACAAACTCTAAGGCGGGAAAAAACAGCCGCCAATTGGGGAAAACTCCCCAAGCATGGGGCCTAGGGCGCAATCAGCCCAAAGGCGATGGCCCGTGCGACGGCATGATCGCGGGTGCGCGCGCCCAGCTTTTGCCGCGCCGAGACGATGTATTTATCCACCGTGCGATAGCCCACACCCAAAGTTGTGGCAATTTCATCGGGCCGAAGCCCCAGCGCCAGCCAAGACAACACATCCCGCTCACGCGGGGACAGGGCGTAATAGGCCTCGATGGGGCGGCGCGCGCCCGCAGGTTTCTGCGCGTGAAAATACCCGTCCATCGCCCGCAAAATTGGCAAAATTTGCTGCGACAGTTGCGGCCAATGGCGCGCGAAATCTTGCGCGGACATATCCTGCATCCCAACCCCGACCGCCATCGTGCAGCCGCCAATCTGCCCCAGAACATGCGTGTAGCCAGTGGTGAAACCCATGTCCATCTCTCGGTCGGACTGGGCGCGTTGGGCGGCATTGGCCTGTAGCCAAATCCCGTCATCCGTCCAATCGGTATCAAGGCCATGCACGGCGCGAAGCGAGGTCAAATCACGTTCATATCGCCGCTTTCCGCCCAGTTTGGCCAGAATATCAGTGTCCAAACTTGCGTGAAACAGATCAATAGACACGGGGCGGTCCGCCTGCCCCGTCTTGGTCAGCGCCCCATAGGAAAATTCGCGCACGGCGTGATGTTCCAGCGCCGTTTGCACAAGCGCGAAGGCCGCCAAAGGATCTGGGGCGGCGTTCAAAGAGGCGCGAAAATCAAAATCACTGTGTGGCATCGCGTTTTCTGGCAAAGCGTTTTCTGGCATAGCGATTTCTGGCATGGGCCGCGCTGTGGAGCAAGTCTTTTGCCACAGACCCAGCGCTGCGCCCCTTTTCTTGCCCCCCCTTTTGCACTATCACCACGCAAAACAAACAGGTGGCCCATGCACGATATTAAGCTCATCCGTGACAATCCAAATGTCTTTGATGCCGCCTTGGCGCGGCGCGGCCTGCCGCCTGCATCGGGCGCGGTTTTGGCGCTGGACAATGCCCGCCGCGCGGCGATTCTGGCTGCCGAAACCGCACAGGCCGCGGCCAATTTGGCCGCCAAAGAGGTGGGCGCAGCCAAGGCACGCGGCGATGACGCCACGTTTGAGCGTTTGCGCGCCGAAGTTGCCGCACAAAAGGCCGAGATCGCCGCCAAAACCGAAGAGGCGAATGCGAAAGATGCCGAGCTGCGCGATTTGCTGTTGCGCATACCCAACCTGCCGCTGGACGCTGTGCCCGATGGCGCCGATGAAGGCGGCAATGTCGAGGTGCGGGCATGGGGCACGCGCCGCAATTTCGATTTTAAGCCTTTGGAACATTTCGATATTCCCGCCGCCAAAGCTGGGCTTGATTTTGAAACGGCGGCCAAACTGTCTGGCACCCGCTTTGTGATTTTGCGCGGCGCAATCGCTCGCCTGCACCGCGCCTTGGGCCAGTTCATGCTGGATTTGCATGTCAACCAACACGGCCTGCAAGAAACCTGGACACCCGTTCTGGTCAAAGAAGAGGCGATGTATGGCACCAACCAATTGCCCAAATTCGCCGAAGACAGCTATCAAACCACCAACGGCTGGTGGCTGATCCCAACTTCTGAAGTAACGCTCACAAACACCGTCGCGGGCGAGGTTTTGGAAGGGTCCAATTTGCCGCTGCGCCTGACCGCCCTGTCGCAATGCTTCCGTTCCGAAGCGGGCAGCGCGGGGCGCGACACCACGGGTATGCTGCGCCAGCATCAATTTGAAAAGGTGGAAATGGTCACGATTTGCGATGCGGATCAAGCACTTGCTGAACATGACCGCATGACCCGCTGCGCCGAGGCGGTGCTAGAGGCCTTGGAAATCCCTTACAGGACAGTTGTCCTATGCACGGGCGATATGGGCTTTGGCGCGCAAAAGACCCACGACCTTGAAGCCTGGCTGCCAGGGCAAGGCAAATACCGCGAGATCAGCTCGGTTTCCACCTGTGGAACGTTCCAAGCGCGCCGTATGAACGCGCGGGTGAAAACGGCTGGCAAGCCCGAGTTTGTGGCAACTTTGAACGGGTCGGGCCTTGCCGTGGGGCGCTGCCTGATTGCGGTATTGGAAAACGGCCAGCAGGCGGATGGATCGGTCACTTTGCCTGCCGCGCTGCACCCCTATCTGGGCGGCAAATCACGGCTGTCGGCGGAAGGGCAGTTGATCTAAACCAGCGCCTGGGGCGTATCAGGGGATGAAAACAAAACACATTCCCCCCGCCCTCACCCTGTTCATCGGCGTTCTTTTTGCGGCAGCCCCCGCCATCGCCCCCGAATTTCGCGGCTATGCGGCGGGTCAATTGCCCGTGGCCATTGACCGCCACGCCGTGCAGCCAGCCGCCTATGCCTTTTCCATCTGGGGCGTGATTTTCCTGTGGCTGCTGGCCAGCGCAGGCTTTGGCCTGTGGCGCCGCGCCGATCACACCGCTTGGGCGCGCGCGCGCCCTGCCCTGATTGCTGCGATGATTCTTGGCACGCTGTGGCTGTTTCTGGCCGCATCCCAGCCGCTGCTTGCCACTGCGGTGATTTTGGCGATGGCCGTTTTCGCCATAACCGCCTTTTTGCGCGCCGATGTGACAGTTGATCGCTGGATCCTATCGGCCCCGCTGGCCATTTTTGCAGGTTGGGTTTCGGCGGCCGCGATGGTGTCGGTGGGCATCATGCTGGGCGGATATGGTCTGTTGCCCCACCCCGCTGCCGCGCTGCTTATGGTCGCTGGTCTGGTTGGCGGTGCAATTTATATCCAATCGCGCCAACCCCTTATGCCCCTTTACGGGGCGACCGTTGTTTGGGCTATTATCGCCGTGGCGGTGGTCAATCGCAGCGATCAAATCATGGTCGCAGGCGTGGCTGCGACGGCGGCGGCTTTCATGGCACTCGCCACAGCGCGGCTGCGCCTGAAATAAAATCGCCCCCTGCGCCTTCTCTTTTTCGAAAATATCCTGGGGGGATGCAGCTTTGGTGTGCCAAAGCTGCTGGGGGGCTAGCCCCCCTAATCCTTGGACCAGCCACCATCCATGTGTTTGCGCAGGCGCGAAGGCGTGTGGAATTTGGGGTTTTTGAACGGGTTCTTCTCGCCCTGCCCGCGGAACGTCAGGCGAATGGGCGTGCCTGGCAAATCAAAATGCTGGCGCAGGCCATTGACAAGATAGCGTTTATAGCTGTCGGCCATCTCGTCAGGGTGGCTGCACATCACGATAAACCCCGGCGGGCGCTGTTTGACTTGGGTCATATAGCGCAGCTTGATGCGGCGGCCCTGCGGCGCAGGCGGCGGGTGGCTTTCCACCATCGCGCCCAGCCATGTGTTCAGCCGCGCGGTGGGCACGCGGCGGTTCCACACCTCATGCGCCTTGATGATCGCATCGTGCAGGCGGTCAAGCCCCCGCCCCGTTTTGCCCGACACAGTGATCAGCGGCGCGCCGCGCAACTGCGGCAACAGGCGTTCGAACATTTCCTTCAGCTCGGCCAGTTTTTCCTGTTTTTCGCCCTCAAGATCCCATTTATTCACCGCAACCACCACCGCGCGGCCTTCGGTTTCGGCAAAATCGGCGATGCGCAGATCTTGCACCTCGAACGGAATTTCGGCGTCCAGCAGCACCACGACAACCTCGGCAAAGCGCACGGCGCGGATGCCATCGCTGACCGAAAGTTTTTCCAGCTTTTCGTTGATCCGCGCCTTTTTGCGCATACCTGCGGTGTCGAAAATTTTAATCGGCGTGCCCATCCAATCGGCGCGCACGGAAATGGCATCGCGGGTGATCCCCGCCTCTGGCCCCGTCAGCAGGCGGTCAAAGCCAAGTATTTTATTGATCAGCGTTGATTTGCCCGCATTTGGGCGGCCTATCACCGCAATTTGCAATGGCTTTTGCAGCGTGGGGCGAAAGCTGTCAACATCGGCTTCGGTTTCGGCATCTTCGTCCGAAATGTCCAAATCCACCTCTGGGGCATTTTCTGCCTCACGCTCGGCGAACTCGCCCTCGAGCGGGCGCAGAATGTGGTAAAGATCGTCCATCCCCTCGCCATGTTCGGCCGATAGGCGGATCGGCTCGCCTAAGCCCAAGCTCCACGCCTCGATCGCGCCGCCGTCGCCTGCGCGGCCTTCGGCCTTGTTCACCCCCAAAACCACGCGCGCACCCTTTTTGCGCAGAATATCGGCAAAAACCTCGTCCGTGGCGGTAATTCCTGTGCGCCCATCGACCAAAAACAGGCAGATATCGGCCATATCGACGGCGCGTTCGGTCAGGCGGCGCATCCGGCCCTGCAGGCTGTCATCGGTCACGTCTTCCAGCCCTGCAGTGTCAATCACGGTAAAGCGCAGATCGAACAGCTTGGCGTCGCCTTCGCGCAAGTCGCGGGTCACGCCCGGTTGGTCATCGACCAGCGCCAGCTTGCGCCCGACAAGGCGGTTGAACAGCGTCGATTTGCCCACATTCGGGCGGCCAACGATAGCAAGGGTAAAACTCATGGTGCGGTTCCTGACTGCAAGCATGTCCCTTACATGGGCTTTGCGCTAACGGAAAGCGTGAAGTTGCCCGTTTTGCCCCATCACGACCAAGGCGCCGCCAATCAGCGCTGGCGGCGAGGCTGCGCCCGATGGGATGTCCGCCTGGCCCACAATCGCGCCCGAGGCAGGATCAAACAGCCGCAGCGTGCCATCGCCCGAGGCGACAACGATATGTCCACCCGCCAAAACAGGGCCATAATGGGCGGTGATCGCCTTCATCCGTTTGGGTTTTTCGTTTTTGAAATAGGGCATGGTCTGCGACCAGATCACGTCGCCTGTTTGGGCATTCAGCCGCACAAGGCGGGCCTGATCGTTCACCACAAACACCGATCCGCCGACGACAAGCGGCGCATTCAACGCCCCCTCGCCTGCCGCCCAAATCCGCTGGCCCGTGCCTGCATCGATCGCCGCCATGCGGCCCGCCGCCGTGCCCACATAGATCGTGCCGCCCACAATCGCAGGATCGCCCGTCACATCGCCAAAGCCGCCATAGGCGCGGCCCAGACGCTGGCCTGCCACGGCGGCTGACCACAGCGTATCCCCCTCGCGCGAGACGGCCATGATTTGCCCCGATGAAAACGGCAGGTAAACCCGCCCGCCATCGACGCCGGCCGCGCCAGACCCCAACATTCCGCCCGCCCGCGCGGCCCCATCCAGTTGCCACAGTATGCGCCCGCTGGCACCATCCAGCGCCGCAGCAGAGCCATTGCGCCCGATGACATAAACGCGCCCGCCGTCCACCGAAGGGGGGCCAGACAGCGCGCCATCCAGCCGCTGCCGCCATTGCAGCGCGCCTGAATTTGCAGCCAGCGCCAGCACTTCGCCCGCGCCCGTGGTGACAAAAACCGTGCCGCCAGTTGCCGCCAATCCACCGCCCGAGACATCGGCATTGCTGTCAAAATCGGGGCTGACATTGGCGTTCCACAGCACTGCGCCATCGCCTGTCACGGCGGTCACCGTGCCGCCCGCATCCATCGCAAAAATGCGCCCGCCAAGCGCCACAGGGGCGGCAGAAATCCGTGCGCCGCGCGTGTTGCCTGCGCCGATCTTCACGCTCCAGACCCGAACGGGCGCGGCAGACAGGGTGCCATGCGGCAGGCTGTGGCGCGCGCTGCCGCCGCGATGGCTCCATTCGCCCAAGTTGCTGGCGCGGGGCAGGGAAATATTTGCCACTACATTGGCTGTGCCATCCGCAGGGGCTAAGGCAGGCGTGCCACCTTCGTTCAGGGTCTGGGCAAGCGGGGTGCGCACGCCAAAGCGCGGGCCGTCCAGAACGACCTCGCGCTCGCAGGCGGCCAGCAGCATCAGGCCAGCCAGCCCCCCAGCCAGCGTCACAGCCCGCCGCCCCACATTCTGCGCATATGCCATCTTCGCCCCTTCTCCCAGCCGATCCTAAAAGGCCAGTCCCTTAAGGCCGACCCGTAACGCTGCAAACCCCAGCCGATCTTAGCCCGCTTTTGTTTCGGGCAAAGTTCCGCCCAAGGCCACAATCACCTGACTTGCCCGCGCGATCAAGCCCGAAGGTGCGCCCTGATCTTGTATCAGCGCCGAAAGGGCGGTGATGGCATCGCTCGGTTTACCCTCTTCGATCAGCAAATAGGCCAATTGCTCGCGCGCCAAAATGCCAATCCCGCGTTGGGCAATGCCCTCCAGCGCGCGGCGGCGATCGGCCAGCGGAAGATCGCTGCCCGCCAGCATAACACGGCGCAGGGTGGCCAAATCGCGGTAGGCTTGGGCTTGGGTTGTGTCCGCCTCTAGGGCGGCAAGGGCGACCAAGGCCGCGGGCCTATCCGCCGCGCTGTCCGAGGTTGTGACCAAGGTTTTCAGCGCAATTTGCCCGCCCGTTGCCGCCAAATCCTGCAAAGCAGCCGCGCGCGCGCCAGCCTCGCCCAGATCCAGCGCATCAATCACCCCATCGCCAAAGGCCTGCGCGCGGGCATCATGTTGCGCTTGCGCATATTCGCGCCAGGCAGCCCCGCCCACCACCAGCAGCACCAAGACCCCGCCGATCCACCCATATTTGCGAAATGCGGCAAACAATCGGTCGCGGCGCACCTCTTCGGTGACTTCATCGATGAAACTGTCGGGGTTGCTCATGGGGCGGCCTTTGCAATTGTTCGGGCAGTGGCGCAGTCTTACACGCAAGCACGCGCGCTTGCCAAGCCCGCACCTGCGCCGCTTGCACCTTGGCGGCCAACCCTTTTCTGCGCGAGCGCGCCAATTTTTGAACAATTAATCGCAATTTCGGCTAAAATTCGCCGCAGTGCGGTGCTAACCCAGCCAGAATCGCTGCTTTGCCCTGAATTGGGCCCCGTCTTCACCGCTTTTGACCCGATAACCAGTTTTCACCCGTATGGTGCCCCCGATGGAACTTGCCCTTCTTGCCAATGCTTTGCTGTTCCTTGGAACGTTTTTGACCAATCTGTTTGGCAGCAGCAATGACGACAGCGCGGGCAGCGACGATGACGCGCCTTCGGATTATGCCAATACGCAAAACGGCACGGCGGGCGACGATACCGTGACTGCGCTGCGCGAGAATACGTTGTTTGATCTGGGCGCTGGCAATGACGTGCTGACCGCTTCGGCGGGGGCGGATTTTGCACGGTTGGGCGATGGGAATGACACAGCTAACATGGGCGATGGCGCCGATCAGGCCTATGGCGGCGCAGGCGATGATACGATCTGGGGCGGCATGGGCAGCGACACTATTTTTGGCGATGCGGGCAATGACAAATTGTCGGGCCTGATCCCCGATTTTGGTGGGCTGGATACGGCAGTGGCGGCGGATGGGCGCGATGTGCTGCTTGGCGGGGCGGGGGATGATCATCTGACACTGGGTCGCGGTGATACGGGAACGGGCGGGGTGGGCAACGATGAGTTCACGTTGGATGCGCGCTGGGGCGATGGCAACGATGTGATCACCGTGCAGGATTTCACCCGCGGGGCCGACCGATTGAACATCACCTATCCGCGCAGCTTTAACGCGGCAGGGGTCGAAGTGCCCCCTACCCTGTCCATTTCCCTAGACGCCAGCGGCGCCTACAGCGTCATCAGCCTGAACGGCACGGCTGTGGCCCGGGTTGCAGGCGCTACAAATCTGGCCGCAGGCGATATCACATTGGTGCCGTCGATGGTCACGGACAGCGCCTATGTGGCGGGCAATTATTTGCAAGAAGTGACAGGCACCAGCGGCGGCGACACCGCGGTTGCTACCAAAAGCACGGCCTATTTTGCCGCAAATGGCAATGACACGTTCATGGGATCTGGCGCGAATGATTATGCCGATATGGGCGCAGGCAATGACACATTGGATATGGGCGCGGGGGCCGACCGCGCGCTGGGCGGGGCGGGCGATGACACGCTGCTGGGCGGCGCGGGCGCAGATACGCTGCTGGGCGGCACTGGCAATGACAGCCTCAATGGCGGTCTGGACAATGACGGTCTGGACGGCGGCGATGGGGCCGACACACTCTTGGGCGGGTTTGGCGATGACACGCTGCTGGGCGGCGCGGGCAATGACAGCCAGCTTGGCGATGCGGGCAATGATGCCTTGGACGGCGGGCTGGGCAATGACAGTGTTTTCGGCGGGCTGGGCAACGACCGCGCTACGGGCGGCGAGGGCAATGATCTGGTCTCAGGCGATGGCGGCAGCGATGTTTTGTTTGGCGGCGCGGGCGACGATACGCTGCGTGGTTACGGCACGCTGGGCGACAATCTGACCACTGCGGCGCAAAATGACGGCGGCGACACGCTGTCTGGCGGCGATGGCAATGATCAGCTTTGGGTGGGCGCAGGCGATAGTGCGAATGGCGGCGCAGGCAATGACACCTTTATGATTGGCGAATTGCAATTTGGCGCGACAGGCATCGCGCGGATCGAAGATTTCGCGGCGGGCGAGCGGATTATCGTGCATTACCAAACTGGCGATGCAGTGCCCGTGATCACGCTGGTGGCCAGCACTGTGGCGGGCGAGATTAACGTTCTGGCAGACGGCAATCTGATTGCCCGCGTGGTTGATAAGGCGGGGGTTTTGACCGCTGCTGCGATCAGCACGCAATCGGCATCCATCACAATCTGAACCCGCGCGCAGGGCCCAACACTGCGCATTTTCTGCAGAAATCACAGCTTGGCCGCAATTGGGCCATGCTTTCACCGCAGGCAGGGGGCACAATCTAGCATGTCTGCACCCTAACCTTTGCGAGTGTTCTATGGATCTTTCATCAATTCGCCAAGCCTTGAACGAATTTTCAGGCGCAACGCCCGTCTACCCCAGCGATCTGCGCAGCAGCACGGGCGTTGGTGCCTTTTTGCTGGGCGAACATGCCCGCATTTTGCCCGCCCAAGCGCCTTCGCCCATCGACCGCGCCCTGAACTTGGACGAGGCGGGCCAATGGCAGCCCGACCTGCTAGAGGATTTCACCCAAAGCGATGCTTTGGAGATTGATTATCCCTGCGGTCAGACCCCACCCGACGTGACGCTGTTCTACAATGTCGCGGCCAGCGCCACCGAAGTGCGGCTTGACGGTGTGACCGTTGCCTTTGTGCAAATGCGTGCAGGCCATGGCCCGCTGCGCGCCAGCGCCATCCGCCTGATCCCCGATCTGGGGCTTGCGGCCGATATCGCGGCGCAATAGCTACTGGGCCGCGACCTCGGCGGGGTGATCTTCCTCGCCCGCAGATTGGCGCGCCCACATGGCCGCATATTTGCCGCCCCGCGCCAGCAATGCGTCATGCGTGCCCGATTCGGTGATCACGCCGCCCTCTAGCACGAAAATCGCGTCGGCATCGGCGATGGTTGACAGACGGTGCGCAATCATCAGAACCGACCGCCCTTGCCCCATTTCGCGCAAGGATACCTGAATATCCTGCTCGGTCTGGGTATCAAGCGCGGATGTCGCCTCGTCCAGCACCAAAATCGGCGGGTTTTTCAAAAGCGTGCGGGCAATGCCCACGCGCTGCTTTTCCCCGCCCGACAGTTTTAGCCCGCGCTCGCCCACTGTCGTGTCATAGCCTTTGGGCAGGGACACGATGAAATCATGTATCTTTGCAGCGCGCGCCGCCGCCTCGACAGCCTCGCGCCCCGCATCTGGATTGCCATAGGCGATGTTGTAATAAACCGTGTCGTTGAACAAAACCGTGTCCTGCGGCACGATGCCGATGGCCTGATGCAGGCTGGATTGGGTCACATCGCGCAGGTCTTGCCCGTCAATCCGCACAGCGCCGCCCGTCACATCGTAAAACCGAAACATCAGCCGCGCGATGGTGGATTTGCCCGCGCCCGACGGCCCGACAAAGGCCACGCGCTGGCCCGGTTTCAGGGTAAAGGACAGCCCTTTCAAAATGGCGCGGTCGGGGTCATAGGCGAATTTCACATCGTCAAACTGCACCTCACCGCCCGTCACCGTCAGCGGTTTTGCATTGGGTGCATCCACCACTTCGGCAGGCTGGCCCAAAAGGCCAAACATCTCGCCCATATCAACCAAGGCTTGGCGGATTTCGCGGTAGACTGTGCCCAAAAACCCCAGCGGCATGGTGATCTGGATCATATAGGCGTTGACCATCACAAAATCGCCCACCGTCAGCGCGCCCGCCTGAACGCCAAAGCCCGCCATGACCATCACCGCAACAAGACCAGAGGTAATGATCAGCGACTGACCCGCGTTCAAAAGCGACAATGAATAACCCGTTTTCACCGCCAAACCTTCGTATGCCGCCATCGCGCCATCATAGCGCTGCGCCTCGCGCGCTTCGGCGTTGAAATATTTCACGGTTTCAAAATTAAGCAGGCTGTCGATGGCCTTTTGGTTGGCATCCGAGTCCTGATCATTCATCTGGCGGCGAATTTTCACCCGCCATTCGGTGATTTTGAACGTGTAGGTGACGTAAAGGTAGATCGTGGTCACGACGACCACCATATAGGCCCAGCCGAAGTAGACGGCGAAAAACAGCGAGACCAGGATCAGTTCCAGAGTCAGCGGGCCGATGGAAAACAGCAAGAAACGCAATAGGAAATCCACGCCCTTGACCCCGCGTTCGATGATCCGCGACAGGCCCCCCGTTTTGCGCGTGATATGATAGCGCAGGGACAGGCGGTGAATATGGGTAAAGGTTTCCAAGGCCAGCGCCCGCAGCGCACGCTGCCCCACGCGCACAAACACCGCATCGCGCAACTCGTTGCCCAGCACTGCGCCAAGGCGGGCCAAGCCATAGGCCACGGTCAGGCCAATCGCCCCCAGCATCATAGCGCTGGCAGGGCTCGCCCCCGCACCCAGCGCATCGACAGCCAGCTTGTAAAGGTAAGGCGTTGTAAACCCAACCAGTTTCGCCGCAAGCAGCAACACCAGCGCACCCACAACACGGCGTTTCACCCATGCCTGCCCGTTTGGCCAAAGATAGGGGATCACGCGGCGAATGGTGGCCATTCCGCTGGCGGGTTTTTCGGGCAAATCTGCAGAGGTTGCGGTATTTTTACGCATGATGTCCTACGGGAGGGCCTTTTGATGGCCCCTTCCTATGCCGCCGCGCTGCGAAATACCAGTGTCCTAGCGCGCAGGATCTGTGCAAACGACAGGAGTGTGGGCCGCACACAGGGCTGCCGCCAATCTATACCCTGCCTTGTTGGGGTTAGGGCGCTATTGGCTTGCAGGCAGGCTGAACACTTGGCCCGGATAGATCAAATTTGGATCTTTGATCTTGTCCTTATTGGCCTCGTAAACCTGAATATACATAAGGCCGTCGCCAAACTGCGCCTTGGCGATGGCCCATAGCGTCGCCCCCGCCTCGATTTGCACGACGGCAGGCTTGGGCGCAGCCACCGCCAGCGCTTCGGGCGCGGCTTTGGTAAAGCTTGTCTCATAGCGCGACGTGACCTTGCCGCTGGCGTCCAACTGATCGGCGCGCAGGGTATAGGTGCCGGGCGCAATCCCCGCGATATCGGCATTGTAAGTGCCATTTGCGGCAATCGGAGCCGAGGCTTTGTCCACGTTATCGACATAAAGCCGCACAATCGCGCCGCCAAGCCCGCGCCCCCCGACGCGCAAAAGATCGCCCTCAAAGGCAATCGAATCTACGGTGATTGTTGCCGTGGCTTCGGCATTCATCACCTGAACGCCCGCTGCGTCCAGCTTTAACGCGGCTGGCGCTGCAGGGTCTGCGGGTGCGGCAGGATCGGCGGGTTTATCTGCCAGCGATAGGGTGGTTTCGGTCGGGGCCAAGATGACCTGATCTTTGCCCGCAACATCCACCCCGTCGACGCCTGTCGCAACCACAGTCAAAACGCGCGGCGCGGCGGATGGGGCCAGTGTGAACAGGCTGGCATAGGCACCCGCGCTATCGGCAGGGGCAAAGGCCGCCTCTACCCCATCGACACGCAGCGACACGCGCGCGCCAGCCTCGGCTTGGCCGGCGATGGTGGCTGCGCCGTCAGGTTCGATGCGCACCACATCCAGCGTTGGGGCAAAACGCTCGGCCACGGGGGCAGGCTCGGCGGCGACGGGTGTGGGGGCGGCTATGGGTTCTGCGGGGGGCGGTGCTTTGGTGAAAAACCACGCAGCCACCGCCGCAACCACCACAGCGCCCACCCCTGCGCCAATTTTCACCGCATTATTGGATGCGCCTGCCATAATTTCCCCTCCTGCCAATCGTTTGTTATATGCCTATCATCAAAACGGCTTATAGGCTTATACCACGGCTTGGCACAAAAACACCGAGGAATTTCATCATGGCGGCACCCTTGCTTTCTATCTGTGTCTTTTGCGGCGCAAGAACGGGGCATGATGCCGCCTTTAGCGACGCGGCAGAGGCGCTGGGGGCGGCAATTGCGGGCATGGGGGCGCGGCTGGTCTATGGCGCGGGCGATGTTGGCCTGATGGGGATTTTGGCGCGCAGTGCGATGGCGGCTGGTGCCAATTGCCTGGGCGTGATCCCGCAGCACCTGATGGATATGGAGGTGGGCAAGCGCGATCTGTCCGAATTCGTCATCACCGCCGATATGCACGAGCGCAAAATGACCATGTTTTTGCAAAGCGATGTCATTGCGGTGCTTCCGGGCGGCGCAGGCAGTCTGGATGAGTTTTTCGAGGTGCTGACATGGGCGCAAATTGGCCTGCATCAAAAACCAATCTTTTTGATCAATATAGCGGGGTATTGGGGCCCGCTTCTTGCCCTTATCGAACACATTATCGCGCAAGGTTTCGCCGCGCCATCCTTGCGCGGGCTGTTTTCGGTGGTGGATAGCGTGGCAGAATTTGCAGCCGCCGTGCAATCGGTGTCAAAAGCATGACCGCGCAAGCCTACTCCCCCGCCCAAATGGTGCCTGCTTACCATGACTTGCACCGCATGGCGCAGGTGTTGCTGGCCCAGAAGATGGGCGCTGGCACGGTTTTGGTGCTGGGTGCAGGCGGCGGCAACGAACTTGCAGCATTGGCGCAGGCGCGGCCAGATTGGCGCTTTGTCGGTGTTGACCCTGATGCGCCGATGCTGGATTTGGCACGTTCCAAATGCGCAGGTTTTGCAGACCGCATTACCTTTGTTCAAGGCAAAATTGACGCGGCGCCGATGGGGCCTTTTGATGGGGCAACGTGTATTCTAACGCTGCATTTTTTGCCGCGCGAAGACCGTCTTGCCACGTTGCAAGGCCTGCGCGCGCGCCTGCGCACAGGCGCGGCGCTGGTGGTTGCGCATCACGCGATCCCCGCAGGCGAGGCAGGGCTATGGCTGCCCCGCTTTGCCGATTTTGCGGCCAATAATGGCGTGACGGGGCCGGGCCTTGCCAACGGGGCCGAGGCGCTGGGCCGCGCCCTGCCGATCCTTACCCCAGATGAGGATATGGACCTGATGCGCAAGGCGGGCTTTGGCGATGTGGCGCAATTCTACCACGCCTTTACCTTTCGCGGATTTGTAGGGATTGCCAAGTAAAAAGGCCCGCGCGAGGCGGGCCTTTAACAGTCATTTCAACCACTTACAGCTTGGCTGCCACTGCTTCCCAATTGACCAGTTTTTCAAGGAAATTGGTCAGATAGGCCGGGCGTTTGTTGCGAAAATCGATGTAATAGGAATGTTCCCACACATCACAGCCCAACAGCGCGGTTTGGCCAAAGCACAAAGGGTTCACGCCGTTTTCGGTTTTGGTGATCTTCAGCGCGCCGCTGGCATCTTTGACGAGCCACGCCCAGCCCGAGCCAAACTGGCCTGCGCCCGCGGCTGCGAAATCTTCTTTGAATTTGGCGAGCGAACCAAACGCCTCCACCAGTGCCTTTTCCAGATCGCCCGGCATTTTCTTGGCGTCCCCCGGCCCCATCACCTCCCAAAACAGGTTGTGGTTCCAGTGCTGGCTGGCGTTGTTGAAAATGCCCGATTGCGCCACAGAGCCCGCCACATAGGTGCCGCGCACGATATCGTCCAGCGATTTGCTTTCCCATTCGGTGCCCGCAATCAGCTTGTTACCATTGTCGACATAGGCCTTGTGGTGAATGTCGTGGTGAAATTCCAGCGTCTCGCGCGACATGCCCAAAGGGGCCAGCGCATCGTGCGAATAGGGCAGATCGGGAAGGGTGAAAGACATCTCATTCTCCTGTTAATGGGCTTGCCCCTATAAGTGGCGTTTTATGGCAGACGTCAAGGGGCGGGCTTAAATCTCGGTTCCGGGCCTTGCCGCATGCGACAGCAGATCAAAGACATATTGCGCGACCGAGGCAAAACAGATCACGGTTGCATTTTCCCCTTCGATCCAAAAGGCGGCGGGAACCTGCGCCAGCCTTGTGCGGCGCAGCTCTTTTGGCCCAAGGGCGGCAAAATCGGTGGGCGAAAGTTTGGCCAAAACCGAAGCCGCCATGCCTTCAATCGCAAAGACCGCGCGGGCGTCAGACAGATCCAGCGCCAGATGGTGCTGGCCCGACAGCGCCTTGGCAATCGCGGCAAGTGCGGCAGGCACATCGGCGCGCGGTAGGATCAGCAGATATTCATCGGGCGACATCCACGCGCAGCGTTTGCCCGCTGCGGTTTCAATTGCGCGCTGGGCGGGCACGGCGCAGCCTGTTGCCGCCTTGATCGCCTGCGCCAGACCTGCCAGATCGGGTTTTGCGCGCAAGCTGATCATGCCCAATGGGCCGATTTCGCGGATGCGGGCATAGCCTGTGTAAACCGCCCCGTTCAGGGGGGTGACGGGTGCGGGATTAGACATCTTGCTTGGCCCCTTCTTTGTCATAGAACACAGGATCAACCACGCGGGCCTTTACCGTGCCGCCGGTCACGGTGTTAAAATCAACCACATCGCCAATACGGCCTAGCCCGCCCGCAATCAGCCCCATCGCAATGCCGCGCCCCAAAGTGGGGCTAAAGTAGGTCGAGGTCACGCGGCCTTGGGTGTTGCGCTGGCCGTTGGCGTTGACCCCATCTGCAATGATATAGGCCCCATCAGGAACCACGCTGCCATCCAGCGTTTCAAAACCAGCGAGTTTCCAGCGGGTGTCTGAGGCAAGATAGGTGCGCATTTGCCCGCGCTTGCCCAGAAAATCGGACTTCTTCTTGGAAATCGCCCAACCAAGGTTCAAATCCTGTGGAATTACCGTGCCATCGGTTTCATCGCCGATCATGATGAACCCCTTTTCGGCGCGCAGAACGTGCAGCGCTTCGGTGCCATAGGGCATCATACCGTGATCTTGCCCCGCTGCTGTCAGCGCCGCCCAAAGCGCCGCGCCATGCCCTGCGGGGGTGGCGATTTCGTAAGATAACTCGCCCGAAAAGCTGATGCGATAAATCCGCACGGGGAAACCGCCAAGCGTGCCTTCCGACCAACCCATAAACGGCAGCGATTCTTTGGACACATCCATCCCACCCAGCGCCTGCAACACGGCGCGCGCCTTGGGGCCGACCACAGCGATTTGCGCGTATTGTTCGGTTACATTGGCGGTATAAACCTGCCAATCCCACCATTCGCATTGCAGCCAATCTTCCATCCACGCATGGATGCGATCTGCCCCGCCCGATGTGGTATGGCACAGGAAGGTATCCTCGGACAAACGTGCAACAACGCCGTCGTCCGACAGGAAACCCTGTTCATTGCACATCAACCCATAGCGGCATTTGCCTAACGGTAGGGTCGACATGACACCGGTGTAAAGCATGTCCAAAAACTTGCCCGCATCGGGCCCTTTGACAACAATTTTGCCAAGGGTCGAGGCGTCTAGCAGGCCAACGTTCTGCCGTGTGTTTTTCACCTCGCGGATGACAGCCTGCGCATGGTTTTCGCCCAAACGAGGAAAGCAATAGGGGCGGCGCCACAGGCCCACGGGTTCGAAATAGGCCGCGTTTTCGATGTGCTGTGCGTGCATCGGGGTGCGGCGCAGCGGTTGGAAAATATCGCCCCGCGCTTCGCCCGCCAACGTGCCCAGCGTGACGGGCGTATAGGGCGGGCGGAAGGTGGTGGTGCCCACGGCGGGAATATCTTTGTGTAATGCCTGAGAAAGAACCGCCAGACCGTTGATATTGCTTAGCTTTCCCTGATCGGTTGCCATGCCCAGCGTGGTGTAGCGTTTGGTGTGTTCAACGCTCTCATACCCTTCGCGCGCGGCAAGCTGCACGTCGGATACTTTGACATCATTCTGATAATCCAGCCACATCTTGGCGCGTGCCTGCACGCTGGCCCCTGCGGGCATGATCCAGATGGGCAGGATTGCACCCTCACGCCGCGCATCTGCCTTGGCGGGTTTTGCAGCTTTGCCCTTGTGGCCCGTCTCGGCGGCGGCCTTGGCCCCTGCGGCGGCGGCATCTGCCAGCGCGCCCTCGGCAGACAGATATCCATTCGCGGCCCCTGCGGCAATCACCATGCCCGCGCCATCAGCGCCTGTTGGCGGGCGGGCGGTATCGGGGCGGAACATGGCATTCGCCTCGTCCCAGATCACCTTGCCACCGCAATGCGAGTAAAGATGCACCACTGGCGAGAACCCGCCAGACATCGCCACGCAGTCGCAAGCGATGCCTTCCAGCACCGCGCCCTCGCCCGCGGCAAGGCAAACCTCTACCCCCGTGACGCGGCGCGCACCCTTAACGCGGGCTATGCCGCGCCCCGTCAAAATACGTATCCCCAGCGCGCCCGCGCGCAGCGGCAAATCGCCCGCCACGTCTGGGCGCGCATCTATGATGGCGGGCACAGTCAGCCCCGCTTCGTGCAGGGCGATGGCGGTCAAATAAGCATCGTCGTTATTGGTGACGATCACCGTGCGATCCCCTGCCGAAACGCCGTAGTTCACCACATAATCGCGCAGGGCGGATGCCAGCATCACGCCCGGTATGTCATTGCCTGCAATGGATAATCCGCGTTCGATCGCGCCGGTTGCTGTCACTGTGCGCCCCGCGCGAATACGCCACAGGCGCTGGCGCGGCGCATTGGCCTTTGGCGCGTGGTCGGTCAGGCGTTCGGCCGCCAAGATATAGCCGTGATCAAAAACCCCCACCGCCCCCGTGCGCAGGCGCAACGTCGCGTTCGGCATGGCCATCAGCGCGGCGATTGTGGCATTGATCCAGTCGATCGCGGGCAACCCGTCGATCACATCGCCATCCACAGGCGCGCGCCCGCCCCAGTGGGGCGATTGTTCCAAGACGATCACCTTTGCCCCAGCGGTCGCCGCAGTCAGCGCCGCTTGCAGCCCCGCAATCCCGCCACCGACGACCAGAACATCGCAAAACGCATAGGCCTGCTCGTAGGTGTCTGCATCTTTTGCCGTCGGCGCAGGGCCAAGGCCCGCGGACTGGCGGATGATCGGTTCAAACAGGTGTTTCCACGCCGCGCGCGGGTGGATGAAGGTTTTGTAGTAAAACCCCGCAGGTAAAAACCGCGCGGCGTAATTGTTCAAAACGCCAATGTCAAAGGTCAGGCTGGGCCAGTGGTTTTGACTGTGCGCCGTCAGCCCATCGAAAAGTTCGGTCTGGGTGGCGCGTTGGTTCGGCTCTAGGCCTGCGCCATCGCCAAGGGTCAAAAGGGCATTGGGTTCCTCGGCACCCGAACCGACAACGCCGCGCGGGCGGTGGTATTTGAAACTGCGGCCCATCATCATTTGATCATTGGCCAGCAGCGCCGAGGCGAGTGTATCGCCCGCATAGCCCAGCATTTGGCGCCCGTTGAACATAAAGCGCTGCGGAAAATTGCGGTCGATCAGGCGGCCGCCAATGGGGAGACGGGCGCTCATGCGTAACCCTTCCAATCTGGACGTTTCTTTTTGATTTTGGCGATCAGGTCGGCGGGCGGCGCGGACACCTGCGCAGGGTATGTGCCGAACACCTCGAGTGTGGCGGTGCAACGGGCGGCCAAAAACCATTTCCCGCAGCCATATGTGTGCCGCCAGCGTTCAAAATGCACGCCTTTGGGGTTTTTGCGCGCGAACATATAGGCTTCGAAATCTTCGGGCGAAGATTCGGGCCCAAAGCGTTTCAAATGCGCCTCATAGCCGGGGGAAAGTTCGGTTTCTTCGGCTTTTATGCCGCAATAGGGGCAAGTAAGGGTTAGCATCGATGGCTCCCACAGATGAAAACATAATTGGCCGCAAGGTCGCCGTAAGCCCATTGCAGCGTGGCGGTCAGCGTGATGCCCACGTCGAACAGACGCACGGCGATGGAACGGCGGTCGCTGCGCGCCATCAGCCGTTCGATCAGTTCAAGGTGGTGGTCGCGGTCGGGCAGCGTCAAGGGCGGGTTGCCCACATGTTCGGCCCGCAGCACAAGGATCAGCGCCTTTATCAGGTCAATCTGATAGGTCTGGCGCAGGCTGGCGGCAATGGCAAAGCCCACCAAGATCAGCCCCGCGCCAAGGCCCCCTGCGCGGCCAAAAAATTCGGCCGAATGGTTGTAAATGGCATAACTGGACACAATCAGCCATAGGCCTGCTGCTGCCAAAACCACATAGCGCGCACGGCGAAAGCGGCGCTCATGGTCGCGCAGGATGGTTTCCATGTGGGAAAAGGTTTTCATGGGCAGGCTCTCAATGCGCCACCCCTGCCGCGACGCTTTCGTCAATAAACTGGCCTTCCTTAAAGCGCCACATATTGAACGCCTCGGCCAGTGGCCCTGGTTCGCCCTTGGCCATCAGCTCGGCCATGGCCCAGCCGCTGCCTGGAATGGCCTTAAACCCGCCCGTGCCCCAGCCGCAGTTGATAAAGCAGTTTCCTAGGGGGGTTTTCGAGATGATGGGCGAGCGATCCCCCGTCATATCCACAATCCCGCCCCATTGGCGCAGCATTTTCAGGCGCGACAGCATGGGGAAAGTTTCAATCAGCGCGCGCAAGGTTTCCTCGATATGATGGAAACTGCCGCGCTGGGTAAAGTTGTTAAACCCATCCGTGCCGCCGCCAATCACCATCTCGCCCTTGTCGGACTGGCTCATATAGCCATGAACGGTGTTGGCCATAACGACCACATCCATGCAGGGTTTAATCGGTTCGGACACCAGCGCTTGCAGCGCCACCGCCTCGACCGGCAGGCGGAAGCCCGCTATATCGGCCACTTGCCCCGAATGGCCAGCCACCACGATACCCAGTTTCTTGCAGCCGATAAAGCCGCGCGTGGTTTCCACGCCCGTGACCGCGCCGCCCTCGCTGCGCACGCCCGTCACTTCGGTTTGCTGGATGATATCCATGCCCATATCGCTGCAAGCGCGGGCATAGCCCCATGCCACCGCATCGTGCCGCCCCGTGCCGCCCCTCGGCTGCCACAGCGCGCCCAAAACGGGATAGCGGGGGCCGTCGATGTTCAGGATCGGGCACAGCTCTTTCACGCGCTGGGGGGTGATGAACTGGGTCTCTACCCCTTGCAGGGCGTTGGCATGGGCGGTGCGCAAATAGCCGCGCACCTCGTGGTGGGTTTGGGCCAGCATCATCACCCCGCGCGGGGAAAACATGACGTTATAGTTCAAATCTTGGCTCATCGTCTCATACAGGCTGCGCGCCTTTTCGTAGATCGCGGCAGAGGGGTCTTGCAGATAGTTCGACCGAATGATCGTGGTATTGCGCCCCGTATTGCCCCCGCCAAGCCAGCCCTTTTCGATGATGGCGACATTGGTGATGCCGAAATTCTTGCCCAAATAATAGGCCGATGCCAGCCCATGCCCGCCTGCCCCGATAATAATAGCGTCATAGCTGGGCTTTGGTTGCGGCGAGGCCCATGCCCGCTCCCATCCCATGTGATGGCTTAGCGCCTGCTTTGCGATGGCAAAAACCGAATAGCGCGACATGTGGGCCCCCAAGGCTGGCGAAACTGGCGCCCTTATCCTACAGATAGGCCGATAGGTTCAAGACACATGCGGCAGATTGGCGATAAATGCGACATGCCGCCCCAGATCGCCCTGCGACAAGGTGCCCCGCCCCTTTTCGTTGGCGCGGTTTTGGCATATCTGCAGCAAGGCTGCAGTGGGGGCAAGATGGCAGGGGGGGCAAGATGGCAGGCATATGGTTTTGGGTCGTAGCGGGGGCGCTTTGCTTTGCTGTGGGCGCGGCGCTGCTGCGCGCGCTGGCGCGGGGCGGCGATCTCGCGGCGGCGGGGCCGATGGCGCTGCACCTTTACACGCAGCAGTTGGCCGAGATTGACCGCGATCTGGCCAAAGGCACGTTAGAACCCGCCGAGGCCGACCGCCTGCGCACCGAGGTTCAGCGCCGCATGCTTGACGCCGCACGCCGCGATGCCAGCCCGGCGCGGGCGGCTGGTGCGGCGCAGGGGCTGGGCTTTGCCGCCGTTCTGGCGGCACTTGCGGGGGCGATTGGGCTATACTTTTCCCTTGGCGCGCCCGATTACCCCGATTTGCCGCTGACCAAACGTCTTGCCTTGGCGCAAGAGCTGTATGACACGCGCCCCACCCAACCCGAGGCCGAGGCCGCCGCCCCCAAAGCCGCGCCCGTGCAGGCAGATCAAGACATGCTGGATTTGGTCGCGCAATTGCGCACCATCGTCGCCAGCCGCCCCACCGACGTGCAGGGCCTGACCCTTCTGGCGCAGAACGAGGCGCGTTTGGGCAATCTTGCCGCCTCGGCCCGCGCTTATGAGGCGATTGTGGCGGCCAAAGGCGGGGATGCCAGCGCCGAAGATCACATGTCCGCCGCCACCGCGATGATCATCGCCGCGGGCGGGCTGATCACCGCGCAGGCCGAGGCAGAGCTGATCAAAGCCCTGCAGCGCGATCCCGCCCAGCCTTTGGCGCGGTATTCCTCGGGCCTGCTGTTTGCCCAAACGGGCCGCCCAGACCGTGCGTTTGAGATTTGGGAGCCGCTGCTGCGCGAAAGCCCGCCCGATGCGCCGTGGCTTGCGCCGCTGACACAAATGCTGCCCGAAGTGGCGGCGCAGGCAGGCATCCGATATGCCTCGCCACAGCTAAAGGGCCCAGGCGCCGCCGATATGGCTGCGGCGGCGGATATGACGGAAGACGAGCGCCGCGCCATGATCACCACAATGGTCGCCGGTCTGGAAGAGCGTTTGTTCGAGGCGGGCGGCACGGGCGCGGAATGGGCGCGGCTGATCACCTCGCTGGGGGTTCTGGGCGAGCAGGCCCGCGCCAAGGCTGCGCTAAGCGCTGCGAGATCGGCGCTTGCCGCCGACCCTGCCGCAGTGCAACTGGTGACAGATGCCGCGACACAAGCAGGATTAACCCCTTGATCTGCGAAGATATTCACGCTTTTTCCGCTGCTCTGCCAAAAGGGGCCATCGCGGGGCTAGACCTTGGCGAGAAAACGATTGGCGTGGCGATGTCTGACCTGCGCCGCATGGTGGCCAGCCCGATCGAAACCATTCGGCGCGAAAAGTTCACGCTGGATGCCGCCAAATTACTGACACTGCTGACCGCGCGCGGCGCAGGCGGAATTATCCTTGGCCTGCCCTTGAATATGGACGGCAGCGAAGGCCCGCGCGTGCAATCTACCCGCGCCTTTGCCCGCAATCTGGAACGGCTGACCCCCTTGCCGATTGGCTTCTGGGATGAGCGCCTGTCCACCGTTGCCGCCACCCGCGCCATGCTAGAGGCCGATCTTTCGCGCAAACAGCGCAGCGAGCGGGTGGACAATGTTGCAGCCTCCTTTATCTTGCAAGGCGTGCTGGACAGGCTGCAGCACTTGGCAAACGAGGCGTAGCGTGGACGAGGTTTGGAAACGGGCCGAGGTTGAAAGCCCCTGCATCAAGGTCTGCGTCATCCATCCGCAGGCGAAACTGTGCGTGGGCTGCCTTCGCACGGGCGATGAAATTGCCGCTTGGTCGCGCATGACACCCGAGGCGCGCCGCGCGGTGATGGCCGAATTGCCATTGCGCAAACCGCAGCTTGCGCAGCGGCGTGGCGGGCGTTTGGCGCGGCTGGGCGGCGGCGCAGATCAATAGCCTGCAGCTTTGCGCAGCATGTTCAGCGCAACCAGCGTCAAGAATACCGCAAAGGCGCGTTTCAAGGGCGCTGCGTTCATCCGATGCGCCAAGGCCGCGCCCCAAGGCGTGGTGATATAGGTGGTGACAATCACCGCCGCAAAGGCAGGCAGGTTGACCGCGCCAATGCTGTAGGGCGGCGCATCTTGGACGGGCAAGGCCAAAAAGCCCAGCATGGCAGGCACGGCAATAATCACCCCAAGGCCCGAGGCCGTGGCAACCGCGCGGTGAATGGGATAGCCATAAAGGCTCATCATCGGCACGCCAAAGGTGCCGCCGCCAATGCCCATCATCGCGGACGCCAGACCCAGCCCCCCCGCGATCACCCCGCGCAAGGGCTGGGTTGGCAGACCTTCGGCCAGCCGCCATGATGGCCGCCCAAAGGCCATATACAGGCCCGCCAACCCCGCCAAACCGCCAAACACCCCCTGCAGCGCCGCCGAGGACACACGGGTCGCAATATAAGTGCCCAGCAGCGCGCCCAGCACCACCATCGGCGCAAAGGATTTCAACATCGCCCAATCGACCGCCCCTTTGCGGTGATGGGCCTGAACCGAGCGCACCGAGGTAAACACAATGGTCGCAAGCGACGTGGCAACGCAAATCTGCATCAACTGCCCTGCCCCATAGCCCAAATGCCCAAGCGCATAGAAAAATGCGGGCACCAGCACAATGCCGCCGCCCACCCCAAGCATCCCCGCAACAAGGCCCGCAAACGCACCCACAACCAGCAAGATCGCCAGCATCTGCAACACATCCGTCATATCGGGCATAGCATACTCCTTTTGCGGCAGGCTATCAGGCGCACGTGCGGCTGACTATATCTGGTTGACGCGAATTAAGTTATGTCGCAAAACCGCGTTTTTATGAAAGGGCGGATAATGAGCACCCCATCCTTGCTGCGCCCCGCGATCGTGCTGGGCCTGATGTCGCTGATCGGGCCTTTTGCGATGGATATGTATCTGCCGGCCATGCCGCAGATTGCGGCAGATCTGGCGGCCACGCCGCAGATGGTGCAGGGCACGATCACTTTTTATCTGGCTGCCTTTGGTGCGGCGCAGCTGATTTGGGGGCCGATGGCCGACCAGATGGGCCGCAAACGCCCGCTTTATGCTGCGCTTGCGATTTTCGCGCTTGGCTCGGTTCTGGCGATATTTGCGCCCTCGGCATCTTTGCTGATCGCCGCGCGGATGGTGCAGGGTCTGGGGGCGGCCGCGCTGATGGTGATCCCGCGCGCCATCGTGCGCGACATCTCGCGCGGGGCGGATGCGACGCGGCTTATGGCCTTGATGATGCTGGTGTTTTCCGTCTCGCCCATGCTGGCGCCCTTGACGGGGGCGGGGCTGTCGGCGCTGTTTGGCTGGCGCGCGGTGTTCGCGGCGCTGCTGATCGCCACGCTGCTGGCCCTTGCGATGCTGCATTTCGCGCAAGAGGAAACCCACCCTGTCGGCGCGCGCATCCGCGCCACCCCTGCGGGCATGTGGGCGGGCGCAAAGACCGTTATGCGCGACCGCGCCTTTGTGGTGCTGACGGCGCTGGGGGCGGCGGGGATGACCAGCTTTTTCCTATTTCTGGCCGCCGCGCCCTTTGTTTACACAGGGTTTTATGGGCTGACTGAAACGCAGTTCGCGCTGGCCTTTGCTGCCAATGCCGTGGCCTTTATCGGGTCTGGCCAATTGGCAAGCCGTCTTGGCGCGCGCTTTGGTGCGGTGTCTGTGATGCGCGGCGCGGCGGCGCTGTTTGCCGCTGCCACTGCTGCGCTGTTTGCGCTGACTTTGATCGGTGCCGCGCCGCTTTTCGTTTTTGTTGGGCTGCTGGCCTTGGGCAATGCGGGGCTGGGGCTGATTATTCCCACCTCGATGGTGATGGCGCTGGAAGATCAGGGCGAGCATGCAGGGCTGGCAAGTTCCATCGGCGGCACGTTCCAAATGCTGCTGGGCGGCGGTATCACCGCGCTGGCGGGGGGGATATTGTCGGATCAGCCTGCGCCGCTGGCGGGGTTGATCGCGCTGGCGGCCAGCGTCACCTTGCTGCTGGCTTGGGTCGCCAAACGCGGCTAAGCTGCGTCTTGGGCGCGCGTCACTTCGGCCAAGGCTGCGTCCAGCACGTCCAGCCCTGCGCCCGCACCCATGCCGATGGTTGACAGAACCCGCCGCCACCCGCGCGCACCCGGTTGGCCCGTAAATGCCCCCAGCATATGCCGTGTGATCTGGTGCAGCCGCCCGCCCGCCGCCACATGATCTGCAATCACGGGGCGCATGGCGGCAACGGCGTCAAAGGCGCTGGGGGCAAACCCCGCGCCCCACAGCCCATCGGCCCCTTGCAGCACGGATGCGGGGTCGTGATAGGCGGCGCGGCCCACCATCACCCCATCAAGCCCTTGATCCAGCAGCATTTTCGCCTGCGCAAGGCTGGTGACCCCGCCATTGATGCTGATGCGCAGCGCGGGAAATTCGCGCTTCATCGCCAGCACCAGATCATAGTCCAAGGGCGGAACCTCGCGGTTTTCTTTCGGCGACAAGCCTTGCAGCCACGCTTTGCGTGCATGGATGATGACATGGCCCACCCCTGCCCCGACCATCGCGTGCAAGAATTCGGGCAAGGCCTGCGCGGGGTTTTGATCATCGACCCCGATACGGCATTTCACCGTGACGGGCACGGGGCTGGCATCCTGCATCGCCGCCACGCAGCGGGCGACAAGGTCAGGCTGCAACATCAGCACAGCGCCAAAACAGCCCGATTGCACGCGATCGGAAGGGCAGCCGACGTTCAGGTTGATCTCGTCATAGCCAAAAGGCGCGGCAAGCCGCACGGCTGTGGCAAGCGCGGCAGGATCAGACCCGCCCAGTTGCAAGGCCACAGGATGCTCGGCCGCGGAATAGGCCAAAAGCCTGTCGCGCGGCCCGTGGATGACCGCCGCCGCAGTCACCATTTCAGTATACAGCCAGACCCGCCGCGAAAAGGCGCGGTGAAACATGCGGCAATGCCGATCTGTCCAATCCATCATCGGGGCGACAGAGAGGCGCGCGTCAAAGGGGGCGGGCTGGGTCATACCCCCGCTTTAGCGCAGCCGCGCCAAAAGGTCTAGGCTGGGCTGGCCCGTTTGCGGCAGGCCCTGCGCCGCCTGATAGGCCGAAATGGCCGCGTTGGTTTTTGCGCCAATCACCCCATCGGGCGTGCCCACGTCATAGCCCAATGCCGCAAGGCGCTGCTGCAGGGCCTTGCGCTGGTCAATCGTCATGCCAGTGCGATCGGGGCCAAAACTGGCCCGCAGCGCGCCACGGCCTGCCAAGCGGTCGGACAGATGTCCGACACCAATCGCGTAAGATTGCGCGTTGTTATAGCGCAAAATCACGTTGTAATTGCCATAAAGCAAAAACGCAGGCCCGCCCGTTTGCAACAGGCTGGCCGCGCCCGACCCGCGCAGCCCGCCCCCATCTGCGCCCGTCACCCCCAGGGCCGCCCATTCACCTGCAGGTTTGCGCCCTGCCCCCAAACCGCTGGGAACCTGCACTTCCTCGCCCCAAGGCTGGCCGCGCTGCCAGCCAGATTTGGCCAGATAGGCGGCGGTCGAAGCCAGCGCATCGCTGGGGTCGCTGCCCCAAATATCGCGCCGCCCATCGCCCGTGAAATCAACGGCATAGGCCAAATAGCTGGTGGGAATAAACTGCGTATGCCCCATCGCCCCCGCCCAAGACCCCAGCATGTTTTCAGGGGCTACATCCCCTGCCGCGACGATCTTCAGCGCGGCGATCAGTTGGGATTCGAAAAACGCGCCGCGCCGCCCGTCAAAGGCCAGCGTCGACAGCGCCGAGAACATCGGCACATCGCCCATGCGCGTGCCATAAAAGCTTTCCAACCCCCAGATCGCCGCCACCACCTGCGCATCGACGCCATAGCGCGCCTCGATTGCACCCAGCGCCCCGCCCATCCGCACCATCGCGGCACGGCCCTGCGATACCCTTTCGTCCGAGGCGGCAATGGCAAGGTAATCTTCCAGACTGCGCTGCACTTCGGTTTGATTTCGGTCTTTGTCTACAACTTCGGGGATGAACCGCGCCGTGGCCATCGCGCGCTGCACCACGGGCGCAGGCAAGCCCTTGGCAGTTGCGCGCGCCGCAAACCCCGCGACCCAAGCGTCAAAGGCAGGGTTCGCCGCAGCGTGCCAGCGAAAGGCACTTGGCGTCGCGCCGCCCACGGCCGCACCCCGCGCGCCGCACCCCGCCAGCAGCGCCGCCGCCCCCAGCATCAGCCCGCGCCGCGTCATACCGCCCGTTTCAGCCCCAAGATTTCCCATCACCTGCATCCTTTTTCAGCCTAGCCCCCATCATATAGCACGCCGCAAGGCAAATGCTACCACTGCTCGCTTGCAGCAGACGTGCGGCTGGCGTAGGAAGGGGGGGCACACATAGGGCGGTTTCATGCGGATTTTGATCACCAATGACGATGGCATCACCGCCGAAGGGTTAGAGGTTCTGACCCGTATCGCCACTGAAATTGCGGGGCCCAAGGGCGAGGTGTTTACCGTTGCCCCCGCCTTTGAACAATCGGGCGTGGGGCATTGCATCAGCTATACCCACCCGATGATGATTTCAAAGCTGGGGCCGCGACGTTTTGCCGTCGAAGGCAGCCCCGCCGATTGCGTTTTGGTCGGCGTTTACGAGGTGATGGGCGGGCAAAAGCCCGATCTGGTGCTATCTGGCGTCAACCGTGGCAATAATGCAGGGGAAAATGTGCTGTATTCGGGCACCGTCGGCGGCGCGATGGAGGCGGCATTGCACGGCATTCCCGCGATTGCCTTGTCGCAATATATGGGGCCAAAAACCGATAAATTGCCCCATCCGTTCGACGCAGCCAGCCTGCACGGCGCGGGGGTAATTCGCGCGCTTTTGGATCACGGGATTTGGGACAGCGCCGATTACCGATTGTTCTACAACGTCAATTTTCCACCCGTGGCGGGGGCGGATGTGAAAGGGCGCAGCGTTTGCCCGATGGGATTTCGCCGCGATGTGGCCTTTGGTGTGCAGGCGCAAATCTCGCCTTCGGGGCGCAAGTTTTTGTGGGTCAAAGGCGGCGGGCAGCAAACCCCCACCCTGCCTGGCACGGATGTGGCCGCCAATTTGGACGGCTATATTTCGATCACGCCGCTGCGCGCCGATCTCACCGCCCATGCCGATCTGGCGGGCCTATGCGAAAAGCTTGCGGCATCATGAGCCAGCGCCCCCCCCAGCCCTATATTCTGCGCGCGTCAGATGGCATCACAGGGCAGGATGCGGGCGGTTTTGGCCAACCCGAAGCCCAGCCCGAAGACCATTTCGAAGGCCATTTCGAAAACCCGCCCCAAGACCCGCTTGCCACAGCGAAGATGCAGTTTTTCTTGGCGCTCCGCTCGCGCGGGGTGAACGATCCGCGTGTGCTGGCGGCGATGGAACGGGTGGATCGCGGGCTGTTTGTGCGCGGGCTGTTCACCTCGCGCGCCTATGAAGACGTGCCGCTGCCCATCGCCTGCGGGCAAACCATCAGCCAGCCCTCGGTTGTGGGGCTGATGACCCAAGCCGCCGACATAACGCCGCGCGATGTGGTGCTAGAGGTGGGAACAGGGTCGGGCTATCAGGCGGCAATCCTGTCGCACCTTGCGCGGCGGGTCTATACGGTTGATCGCCACCGCCGCCTTGTCGCCGAAGCGCAGGCGATGTTTGACCATCTGGGCCTGATCAACGTCACCTCGATGACGGCGGACGGCAGTTTTGGCCTGCCCGATTGCGCGCCCTTTGACCGTATCATCGTGACAGCTGCCGCCGAAGACCCGCCCAGCCCGCTGCTGGCGCAGTTGAAAGAAGGCGGCATCATGATTGTGCCCGTCGGCCAATCTGACGCGGTGCAAAGCCTGATCAAGGTCACCCGCACTGCGCAGGGCTTTGATTACGAAGAATTGCGCCCCGTGCGCTTTGTGCCACTGGTCGAAGGGCTTGGATCAGAGTAGATTGTTGCTATATATGGCACAATTCAAATGAAAGAGGCCGAAATGACCCGCACCGCCCCGATGATCCCGATGATTTTGCCCGCACCGTTGCCCTCAGCCCATCCGCTGCGTCTTGCTGCGTTGGGCGTGATGGGGGCTTTGCTGCTGTCGGGCTGTGGGCGCGGGCTGGATTGGGATATGCGGGGCGGCGGTGGGTTTAACACCCGCGATGCGGCGCTGGGGGCCTCGGCTGCGCCGCCGCAAGGCGATGCGAACGGGCTGATCACCTATTCGGGCTATCAGGCGGTGCAAGCTTCGGGCAGTGAAAGCGTGGGCGATATTGCCGCGCGCCTTGGCCTGAATGGCGAAGAATTGGCGCGGTTCAACGCGCTAAAGGTCACCGATCGGCCCCGTATGGGCGAAGTTTTGGTGCTGCCAACCCAAGTGGCCGTGGCCCCCGCTGCGGGCACGGATATCACATCGCTGGCCTCATCCGCGCTGGACCGCGTGCAAACCACCACGCTGGCCCCTGCCGGTGCAGCGGCGGCCCCCTTGGCCCCTGCCCCTGTGACCGCAGCCGCGACAAGCGCCGAACCCGCCCGCCACAAAGTGCAGCGCGGCGAGACGGCCTTTGGCATTTCGCGCCAATATGGCGTGTCGACCAAGGCCCTTGCGCAGTGGAACGGGCTTGGCCCCGACCTTGAAGTGCGCGAAGGCCAGTTCCTGATTATTCCCGTCGCAGGCGCGGCCGCGCCAGCCGTGGATGCAGCCGATCCCGGTGCAGGGTCGCTAACCCCTGTGCCGCCCTCGGCCAAGCAGCCCCTGCCGGACGAGCCGACAATTCCCGCCGCCGAGGCAAAGGCCGCCGCGGCCAAACCCGCCGCCGATTTGTCGGGCAATGTCACAGGCGCATCTGCAACCGCGCTGGCGATGCCTGTGCCCGGGAAAATCATTCGCGGCTATGCCAAGGGTAAAAATGACGGAATAGATATTTCTGCCGCCGCTGGCACGCAGGTTAAGGCGGCCGCATCGGGCACCGTGGCCGCCGTGACCAAAGACACCAAAGGCACGCCGATTGTGGTGATCCGCCACGAGGGCGGTTTGCTGACGGTTTATGGCGGGGTTGAGGGGCTGACAGTGGCCAAGGGCGATGCGGTGAAACGCGGCCAAGCCATTGCCACCGTGCGCAAAGCAGACCCGTCTTTCCTGCATTTCGAAGTGCGCAAGGGTGTCGAATCCGCCGATCCGATGGGCTATTTGCAATAGGTGGGCTTGGGCTAGGCCTGCTGGGAACGGATCAGCAGTTTATCAATGCGCCGCCCGTCTAGGTCGATCACCTCGATCACATAGCCTTGCATGGTGATGCTTTCGCCCAGATCGGGAATGCGGCCAAATTGGTGCAGCACCAGCCCTGCCACGGTTTCATAGTCGCCCGCCATATCGCGCGGCAGGGACAGACGGTCGCACAATTCGTCTGCGGGCATCCAACCCGCCACCAAAAGACTGCCGTCTGCGCGGGTGACAATCGCAGGTTCGGCCATACTGGCCGAGGCTTCGGCCCCCGTGATCGCCTCTAGCACATCGGCGGTGGTGATGATGCCTTCGAAATGGCCGTATTCGTCATAGACCAGCGCCATTTGATCGGGCGATTTATAAAGGGTTTCCAGCGCGTCCAGCGCGTCGGTTAAATCCGACACAACGGGCACGTCGCGCAAAAGCGCATCAATATCAAGAGTTTCGCGGCGCGAGACTATGTTGAACGCATCTGACAGGCGTACGATACCCAAGACATCGCCATTCGCATCCATCACGGGCATACGCGGGCGGGCAATGCGGCGGATGGCGGCCACGGCCTCGGCCCCTTTGGCGCCAGCCTCTAGCATATCAACATCTTGGCGCGGGGTCATCAGCGCGCGCGCGGTGCGGTCGCCCAGACGCATCACCCCCGCCATCATCGCATGCTCTTCCTCTTCGATCACGCCGCCTTCGCTGGCCTCGGTCAACAACACATGCACCTCTTCTTCGGTGACGCGGTTTTCCGATGCGCCGCGCACCCCCATCAGCCACAGCACCATGCGCCCCGAAATATCCAGCAGCACCACCAAAGGCGTGGTGACAAAGGACAATACCATCATCGCAGGGGCCATCCGGATCGCCACGGCTTCGGGGTTGCGGAGCGCGATTTGCTTGGGCACCAATTCGCCCACAATCAGGCTAACATAGGTGATCGCCACCACCACCCCACCCACGCCAAGGCTGGCCGCCCAATCTTGCGGCACGCCTTGCAAAACCAGCCAGCCTTGCAGGCGCAGGCCCAGCGTCGCCCCCGACAGCGCGCCAGACAAGACCCCGACCGCCGTGATGCCAATTTGCACCGTCGATAAAAACCGCCCCGGACGTTCGGCCAAGCGCAGCGCCATCCCCGCCCCGCGCGAGCGTGCCGCCATTGGTTTCAGCCGCCCCGCCCGCGCCGAAACAATGGCGAGTTCTGACATAGCCAGCACGCCGTTTAGCACGATCAGTGCAAAAATCAGCCCAATTTCAAATATCATGCGCGGCTAAAACCCTAAATGCAGAAGCGCAAGAATAGGGCCTTTGCCCCTAGTGCGCAAGGATACGGCCCTGCCCTGCCGCATAGGCGCAGAAAAATTGCCACGCCACGCGCCCCGACCGCGCCCCGCGTGTCACTTGCCATTCCAGCGCCGCGCCTTGCCAGGCGCTTTGCGGCGCGTCCATACCATAGGCGCGCATATATCCCGCAATCATCGCCAAATATTCATCCTGATCACAGGGATGAAATCCCAGCCACAGGCCAAAACGGTCAGACAGGGAAACCTTTTCCTCGATCGCTTCGGTGGCGTGAATGGCGGCCTGCGCCTCGTTTTCGATCATATCGCGCGGCATAAGATGGCGGCGGTTCGATGTGGCGTAAAGGACAACATTTTCGGGCCGCCCCGCGATACCGCCATCCAGCACGGCCTTAAGGGATTTGTAATGCTGGTCGTCATGGCTAAAGGACAGATCGTCGCAAAACAAAACGAACCGATAGGGGGCTGCCCGCAGCAGTGCCAGCAGGCGCGGTATGGATGGCAGATCTTCGCGCGCCAGTTCCACAAGTTTCAGATCAAACCCCTCGCCCCGCAGCGCGCCATGTATCGCCTTGACAAGACTGGATTTTCCCATGCCCCGCGCGCCCCACAGCAGGGCGTTATTGGCAGGCAGCCCGCGCGCAAAGGCGCGGGTGTTGTCCAGCAGCGTTTCGCGCGCACGGCCGATGCCCACCAGCAGCGGCAGGGCCATGGCAGCCACATGCGCCACTGGTTCCAGATGGTCGGGGCCCACTTGGCTGCGCGCGCCACTTGCTGAACCATGCCACAAAAAGGCGGGCGCGGTGAAATCGGGCGCAGGGGATGGCGGCGGCGCGATACGCTCTAACGCCTCGGCAATCCGCACAAGCAGCGCATCATTCATCGCCCCATCATTCATCCGTAGGCTCAACCCAAGTGCCATTCGCCCGCTCTTCCGCCTCGCGCTGACGCTCAAAACGGGCGATCAGGAAAATCGACATTTCATACAAAGGGTAAATCGCCGCAAACAAGATAAGTTGGCTGACCACATCCGGCGGCGTGACAACGGCGGCCACGAACAAAATCGCCACAATCGCATATTTGCGCGTGGCCCTCAGCCCCGCCGCCGAGATGATCCCCGCCTTACCCAGCAGCGTCAGCAGCACTGGCAGTTGAAAGCACAGGCCAAAGGCCATCACAAAGGTCATGGTCAGTGAAAGATAGGCCTCGACACTGCCCTGATAGACCACGCCCGCAGGGGCCGCAGCAAGGCTTGACCCCTCCATCGCGGCTTTGAACGTGTCTTCAAAACCCAGAAAAAACGCAAAGGCAAATGGCAGAATGACGAAATAGGCAAAGGCGCCGCCGATGCAAAACATCACGGGCGAGGCCACCAAAAACGGCAAAAACGCCGCCTTTTCATTGCGATAAAGGCCAGGGGCGACAAACCGCCACAACTGAAAAGCAATGATAGGAAAGGCCATCGCAAAGCCACCCCACATGGCGATTTTGATGGCAACGAAAAAGCCTTCTTGCAGCTTGACCAGAATAAACTGACATTCCTGCCCCCGCGCCTCAAGCGCCGTGCACATCGGGATCGACAGGACGTTAAAGATTTTGTCCCAGATCACATAGCCCAGCAAAAACGTCACGCCAAAGGCCGCAATGCTGACCAAAATACGATAGCGCAATTCTTTCAGATGCTCGATCAGCGGCGCGGCGCTGCTGTCGACTGTGTCGGTCTGGCTCATGTTGGGTCTGCCTTTTTGCGCGCAGACTTGGCGGGCGCAGCGTTGGCTGGGTCTGCATCTGCCGATTTGGGTTTTGCCGCCGCTTTGGGTTTCGCCGCAGCCTTGGGTTTGGGTGCGGCTTTTGCCACGTCAATCGGCGCGGGCGACGTTTGCACGGCGGCGGGCATTGGCGGCGGGGTCAGGGGCTTGGCTGGGGGCTTGGTTGAGGGCTTGGTCGCCTTCATCGGGTCCCATTTTTCAAACTTATCCGCCGCCGCCTTGACCTTATCCAGCCCCATCGCACTGGGCGAGGTCGCAGCCTTCATATCCTTGGCTGCATCAGCCATGCCCGATTCCTTGGCCGCTTGCTCCATCGCGCGCGAAAACTCGCGCGACATAGCGCGGATTTTCGCGGTGATCCGCCCCAACTGGCGGAACATTTCTGGCAGGTCTTTGGGCCCAATGACGATCAGCGCCACAATGGCAATGACCATCAATTCAAAGCCGCCAATATCCCCAAACATGCGCGCTCCTTTGGCTCAAGCGACTGATGCGCCTATAGTTTTTTCGCGGGTGCTTTGCGCACAGGCGCTTTTTTTGCGGGTTCGGCTTCTAAAGGTGTGACGTCTTTGGCCACCTCGGCTGCCTCTTGTTCAATTTCGGCAGCCCCGTCCGAGACGCCTTTTTTGAACGCAGTAATGCCCTTGCCCACTTCGCCCATCAGGTTGGCAATTTTGCCACGCCCAAACAGCACCAGCACCACAATCGCAATCAACAGAATTTGCAACGGCCCCATTTGCATCGGTTTTCTCCTTAGGCTGCCCCATGCAGCGACAGGGGCTAACTTGCGTCCAAATGGCGCAAATGCGCAAGGTAATCTCGCGCTTGATAGTTCTATAACTGACATATATCTGTCAGTAGCCTAAGGATTGATCATGCCGCTGCCCACCCGCACAGACCGATTGTTTGACCTGATCCAAACGCTGCGCGATGGGCGGCTGCACCGCGCGCAGGATTTGGCGCGCGCGCAGGGCGTAACTGCGCGCACGATCTGGCGCGACATGGATGCGCTGCGCCAAACGGGGCTGGCGATCGAGGGCGAGCGCGGCGTTGGCTATATTCTGCGGATGCCCTTGGCCCTTCCGCAAATGATGCTTACCCAAACCGAGATGGACGCCCTGCGCGCGGGCCTGCGGCGCATGGCCGATGGGGCGGATACGACCCTGGCCAAAGGCGCACGCAGCCTGGCCGCCAAAATTGCCGCTGTCACCCCCGCCAGCGCCGAGCACGGCGATCTGTTTGCCGCCAAGCCGCCCCGTGCAGGGAAAAGACCCGCCTTCGTGCCCGCCCTTCGCCGCGCCATTCGCGCGCGCAACCGCGTCAGCATTTCGCATATCCAACTGCCAAATATCGTGGCGCACAGCGACATGCGCCCGCTGTATTTGGATTTGAAATCAAGCATTTGGACTTTGACTGCCTATTGCGAAACAGCGCGCGCCTTTCGCATTTTGCGCCTTGATCGCATCCAAGAAGTAACCCCCCTGCGTGAGGTTTTTGCACGCGAAGCAGGCTGCGAATTGGCCGATTTTCGTGCGCAAGCCGCCCCGCCAACCCTGCGCTGCGACGATTAGTAATTCGCCGCCCCAATTTTGGGCTTTTGACGGACAGGGCCTGCTGGCGGAAAGGTTGCCTTAACTATTTCGGTCTATACCTTGGCAAAGCGCAATTGCAAAAGGTGCAAGTAATGGTCTTTAGGGTCTTTGGAAAACTTGGCCTTTCAGCGCGGATAACGCTGACGATTCTCGTTATTCTGGGCCTTTCCATTGCAAGCTGCTTTACCGTGGTCTATCGCAGCGTCGCGCAGATGACGGAAGAATCCGCGCTGCGCGAGGTCGAAGAAAGCACCTTGATCGCCGCCGCACAGGTCAAGGCGCAGCTTGAATTCGGCATGCAACTGGCCCGCGATCTTGCGTTAAACGCAACCGCGCTGGCCCAAAGCGGCGTCACCGACCGCACCGCGCACGGGGCCATCGCCAAGGCCACGCTTGAGGCGAACTCAGCCATTTTGGGCGCCTGGTATGGGTGGGAGCCGAACGCGCTAGACGGGCGCGATGCAGAATTTGCGGGTACGCCCGGACATGATGCGACGGGGCGCTTCGTTCCTTATTACAATCGCGGTTCGGGCAGCACATCGCTGGAACCGTTGCTGGATTACACCGTGCCCGGCGCTGGCGACTATTATATATTGCCCTTGGCGCGCGGCGCCGAAACGTTGATCGAACCCTATATCTATCCCGTAAACGGCACCCCAACCTTGATGACATCGCTGGCGGTTCCGATCACGTTGAACGGCAAATTGCAGGGCGTAGGGGGAGTGGATTTTGCCCTTGGGCCGCTATCGGCAAACTTGGCCGCCATCAAACCGCTGGAAACGGGGATCGTTGGGCTAATCAGTGCGGGCGGTGTCTGGCTTTCCCACCCAAATGCCGATGACGTTACGATGCCCGTGGCCAAAAACGACCCTGATCTTGCAGCCCTAATCGCGGCGGCTGATGAAACAGGCACCGCGCATATGACGGGGGCAAGCACTTTGCTCAGCGGACAAAGCTTTATCTCCCTGCGGCGGGTTGAGATTGGGAAAGGCGGGGATAAGCTGTATCTTGTCACGGCAATTCCTTCGGCAACGGTCTGGCAATGGGCAAATTATTCGGCCGCTTTTCTGCTGGCTTCGGGCGCAGCACTGATGGCGATGGCCTCGTTGGGATGTTGGCTGGTTCTGCGTCACTGGCTGCGCCGCCCACTTGACGCCTTGATCGCTTCGGTCGACCAAATCACAGCGGGCAAACTGGACATTGCAATTCCCTTTGGCGAGCGAACGGATGAAATGGGGGCCATGTCGCGCGCGCTGGATGTGTTTCGACAAAACGTTGCGAAATTGCGCAAAGCGGAACTTGTCAGCGAACAAGAAACCCTGCGCCAAAACGAAGTTGTCGCGGCATTGGCACATGGGTTGAACCGCCTGGCTGATGGCGATTTGACAGCATCCATCCAAGATGCCTTTGACCCCCGTTATGAAAAGCTGCGCCAAGATTACAATGCAACGGTGGCCAGCCTGCGTCGCTCTATCACAGCGTTGACTCAAGCGGGCGAGCAAATTGACACGGGCGCCCATGCCATAGAACGCGCCGTCGGCGATTTGTCTCGTCGCACCGAAGATCAGGCAATTGCGCTGCAAGAAACTACAGTCGCCTTCGCCAGCATCACCGAATCGGTGCGCGAGGCGGCCAAAAACGCCGATGAAGCCAATGCGCTCGCCTCGGAAACCCGCCTAAATGTGCAGCACAGCGGCCATGTCGTCTACGAGGCCGTTTCGTCGATGGATGCCATCCTTGAATCGTCTCGCAAAATTTCGCAAATCATCGGGGTGATCGACGATATAGCGTTTCAAACCAACCTGCTTGCGCTGAATGCCGGGGTCGAAGCTACGCGCGCGGGCGATGCAGGACAGGGCTTTGCCGTGGTCGCGTCAGAAGTGCGCGCGCTGGCCCAGCGCGCAGCCGAGGCGGCGCATCAAGTCAAGGATCTGATCACCGAAAGCTCGGTCTATGTGGCCCAAGGGGTGGATCACGTCGGTGCGGCGGGCGCATCGCTCGCCCAGATCGTGGGCAAGGTCGAAACTGTGGCGGGCCTCATCTCGGGCATCGCGGCAGGCGCCAAAAACCAATATTCCCACCTGACCGATGTCAACCAGTCCGTCGCAAGAATGGACGCGGTGACGCAACAAAATGCGGCAATGGCCGAAGAAACCACAGCGGCGGCGGGGCTGCTGGTGGCCAATGGACAAGAATTGCAGCGTTTGATTGGCACATTCCATACGGGCGAGGGCACACTATCAGAACCGCCGCGCAGTGAGCTATCCAGCACCTGGAACCTTGCCAGCACCACCCGCCAAAGATTGCCGCCCCTGAGCGCCGCGTGATCCCAGGCGGCGGCCAAGGTTGCAACATCCGCGCGGGTGCCGCGTCCAGTCACCGCCCCCAGTCACTGCGGCCAGACGCCGTCTAGAATCACCGCCCCCAGTTACAGCTGACTTTCGACTTCCCATGTCTCCCAACCGTGCCTGATTAAGAACAAAGTTAGGCTAAGCCCAATTTGCGCATAAAAAGACTTCGGCTGCGGCAAGGATTGGCTGGGGCAAACATCGGCTGCGGCAGGCTTTGGGGCAGATTGGGCGACAGACCCATTAGGCGGCCGGAAAGACATGGCAGCGGTCGCGGCGGATCATCAGCCACAGCGCCGTGCCAACTGCGGGCAAGAACACACCCGGAACCGATGCGGTCAGGCGCGAGCCGTCGTAGTCCATCGCAAATTCGACAAGGCTTTCGCGCCCCAAAAACCGCGCGCGCTGCACCATGCCGCGCGCAGCCGTGCCATCCTGCGGCGTGGGATTCGGCCCGCGACCTGCGCGGTCAAAGTCGATTTTCAGATGCTGCGGGCGGATCACAATATCGACCTTTGCCCCATCTGCATGACCAGGTGTTAGAAACGCGCCAAAGGGCGTATCGGTCAGCGCGCCGCGCGACACGCCGCTTATCACATTGATATCACTAAAAAACCCCGCCGCAGCGCGATCGACGGGGGCGTTATACACGTTATAGGGCGCGCCGCGCTGCACAATGCGGCCCGCGCGCATCAGGGCAATTTCATCGCCCATGCGCATTGCCTCGTCAGGCTCATGCGTGACCAGCAGCACCGCCGCCCCCTCATCTTTCAGGATTTGCAGGGTCGCATCCCGGATACCATCGCGCAACCTGTTGTCCAGCCCTGAGAACGGCTCGTCCATCAACATCACGCGCGGACGCGGCGCAAGGGCGCGGGCGAGTGCCACACGCTGCGCCTCGCCGCCCGACAACTGGTGCGGGTATTTGCCTTCAAACCCCGATAGCCCCACTTTTTCCAAAAGCGCGCCCACACGCTGCTGACGCGCGGCATCTGAACGCTGAAGTCCAAATCCAACATTGCCCGCGACCGTCAAATGCGGAAACAGGGCAAAGTCTTGGAACATCAACCCCGCGCCGCGCGCCTCGGGTGGCAGGTTGGTGACAGCGTCCACGACAACGCGCCCGTCCATCTCGATCCGGCCCGTATCAGGCGCCTCCACCCCGGCGATCATCCGCAAAGTGGTGGATTTGCCGCAGCCCGATGGGCCAAGCAGGCAGGTCACCCGCCCCGCCGCGATATTCAGTGACACATCATCCACCGCCGCAGCCTGCGCCCCCGCAAAACGGCGCGACAGGTTCGCAACCATCAGGCGCGGATGGGCCGTAACGCTGACTTGCAACGCAGGATCGGGGGCGCGGGGCGACATGTTTCCTAGAAAATTACTCAGGTTTAGGGCTGATTAACAGGGTGCAGGCCAATCGGCAAGCTTGGCTAAAAGGTGGCGTTGATCGCGCCGCCGTCCAAGAGGATGTTTTGCCCAACGATGAACCCCGCCTTGTCGCTGCACAAAAACGCCGCCATTGCGCCAAATTCCTCGGCTGTGCCCAATCGACCTGCGGGAATTTCGGCGGCGCGTTCGGCGTAAACCTGCGCCACGGGCACGCCGCGCCGCGCCGCCTCGGCCCCGTTCAAGGTGGAAATACGGTCGGTATCATGGCTGCCCGGCAGCAAATTGTTGATGCAAACGCCCTGCCCTGCCACGGCGCGCGCCGTGCCCGCCACAAAACCCGTCAGTCCCGTCCGCGCCGTGTTCGACAGGCCCAGCACCGCGATCGGGGCCTTGACCGATTGCGAGGTGATATTGACCACGCGGCCCCATTTCTGCGCGGTCATATGCGGTAAAACCGCCTGCATCAGGGCGATGGGGGTCAGCATATTGGCATCTAACGCCTTGATAAAATCGTCGCGCGACCAGTCGGAATACTGCCCCGCGGGTGGCCCGCCTGCGTTGGTGATCAAAATGTCAAAGGGCCCGTGCGCAAGGGCGGCCGCACGGCCGCGTTCCGTTGTGATGTCGCCCACTTCGGCAATAACGCGCACCCCAAAGGCGCGCGCCTGCGCCGCCGTTGCCGCCAGCGCCTGTTCGCCGCGCGCGGTGATCACCAAATCCACGCCCGCCTCTGCCAAGGCCAGCGCGCAGCCGCGCCCCAGACCTTTTGATGCGGCGCAGACCAAGGCGCGCTTGCCCCTAATTCCCAAATCCATTCCATCCCCCGCTTTACCCAGCGCAAAATAATCGGTATTGCGCGGGCATGGAAAACACAAGCCTGCCCCCCGAAATCGCACGCCGCCGCACCTTTGCGATTATCTCGCACCCCGATGCGGGCAAAACCACGCTGACCGAAAAATTCCTGCTGTTTGGCGGCGCTATTCAAATGGCGGGCCAAGTGCGCGCCAAAGGTGAGGCGCGGCGCACACGGTCGGATTTCATGAAAATCGAAGCAGATCGCGGCATTTCGGTCTCTGCCAGCGCGATGAGTTTCGATTTTCGCACCTATCGCTTTAACCTTGTGGACACGCCCGGCCACAGCGATTTTTCCGAAGACACCTATCGCACGCTGACCGCAGTGGATGCGGCGATTATGGTGATTGACGGCGCAAAAGGTGTGGAAAGCCAGACGCAAAAGCTGTTCGAAGTCTGCCGTATGCGCGATTTGCCGATATTGACCTTTTGCAACAAAATGGATCGCGAGTCGCGCGATGTGTTTGAGATTATTGACGAAATCCAAGAAAATCTTGCCATTGATGTCACCCCCGCCAGCTGGCCCATCGGCACGGGGCGCGAGTTTATCGGCGCGTATGATTTGCTGCATGATCGGCTTGAGATTATGGACAGGGCCGACCGCAACCGTGTCGCGGAATCGGTTCAGATCAGCGGGCTGGACGACCCCAAACTGGCCGATCACGTCCCCGCTGACCTTTTGGCCAAGCTGCGCGAAGATTTGGAAATGGCGCGCGCCCTGCTGCCCGCCTTTGACCGCGCGGCGTTTCTGAATGGCTCGATGACGCCGATTTGGTTCGGCTCTGCGATCAATTCCTTTGGCGTCAAGGATTTGATGGACGGCATGGCCGAATTTGGCCCAACGCCGCAGGTGCAAAACGCGGCAGAGCGGGGGATTTCGCCACAGGAAAAGCCCGTGACGGGCTTTGTGTTCAAAGTGCAGGCGAATATGGATGCCAAGCACCGCGATCGCGTGGCCTTTGTGCGCCTTGCCTCGGGCCATTTTGAACGCGGCATGAAGCTGCTGCATGTGCGCAGCAAAAAACCGATGGCGATTGCCAACCCCGTGATGTTTCTGGCCGCCGACCGCGAGCTGGCGCAGGAGGCTTGGGCAGGCGATATTATTGGCATTCCCAACCACGGGCAGTTGCGCATTGGCGATGCGCTGACCGAAGGGGAAAGCTTGCGCTTTACGGGCATCCCCAGCTTTGCGCCTGAATTGCTGCAAGTCGTGCGCGCGGGCGATCCGATGAAGGCGAAACATCTGGAAAAGGCGCTGATGCAATTTGCCGAAGAAGGCGCGGCGAAGGTGTTCAAACCGATGATCGGATCGGGGTTTATCGTGGGGGTCGTCGGCGCGCTGCAATTCGAGGTGCTGGCATCCCGCATCGAACAGGAATACTCCCTGCCCGTGCGGTTCGAGCCGTCACAATTCACCTCAGCCCGCTGGGTCGCGGGGGCGAAAGCGGATGTTGAGAAATTCGTGAACGTGAACAAAGGGCATATCGCCGTCGATAACGACGGCGATATGGTTTACCTGACGCGCCTGAAATGGGACATCGACCGCATTGAACGCGATCACCCAGAACTGCGGTTGACGGCGACCAAAGAGATGATGGTTTAGGGGCCATCCTTGACCTTTCCGCCCCATTCCGCTATGCGCGGGCAAGGGCAGCCGCCCTTTATCCGCTTGGGCGCGGGATAAGCGCCCTTTACCTCGCGGGGCCATCCCCGCCAAAAGGACGCTATGACCAAGTTTTCCGACCTCGCGCTGGATCCGCGCGTTTTGCAAGCTGTCGCTGACGCTGGCTACGAGACCCCGACCCCCATTCAGGCACAGGCCATTCCCCACGCGCTGCAAGGCCGCGATGTTTTGGGCATTGCGCAAACGGGCACGGGCAAGACGGCCAGCTTTACCCTGCCCATGATTACCCTGCTGGGGCAGGGTCGCGCCAAGGCGCGTATGCCGCGCAGCCTGATCTTGTGCCCGACGCGGGAACTTGCCGCGCAAGTGGCTGAAAACTTTGACATCTATGCCAAATACACCAAGCTGACCAAGGCGCTGCTAATCGGCGGCGTGGCCTTTGGCGACCAAGACAAGCTGATTGATCGCGGCGTTGATGTGCTGATCGCAACCCCTGGCCGCCTGCTGGATCATCATTCGCGCGGCAAGCTGCTGCTGACGGGCGTGCAGATTATGGTGGTGGACGAGGCCGACCGCATGCTGGACATGGGGTTCATTCCCGATATCGAGAAAATCTTCTCGCTGACCCCGTTCACGCGCCAGACGTTCTTTTATTCCGCCACGATGGCCCCAGAAATTGAACGCATCACCAACACCTTCTTGTCATCTGCGGTGAAAATCGAAGTGGCGCGGCAAAACTCCACCTCTGCCACAATCGAGCAAAAGCTGTTTCAATTCACCCCCAGCCGCAAAGACAAATCCTTTGCTGAAAAGCGCGCCGTGCTGCGCGCGCTGATCCGCGCCGAGGGCGATGCCTGCACCAATGCCATCATCTTTTGCAACCGCAAGATGGATGTGGATGTGCTGGCTAAATCCCTGAAACAACACGGGTTCAACGCAGCGCCTATTCACGGCGATCTGGATCAATCCCTGCGCACCAAAACGCTGGACGGGTTCCGCGATGGGTCGATCCGTTTGCTGATTGCATCGGATGTGGCGGCGCGGGGCCTTGATATTCCTGCGGTTAGCCACGTGTTCAACTTTGACGTGCCATCGCACCCCGAAGATTATGTTCACCGCATTGGTCGCACAGGCCGCGCAGGGCGGCAGGGCCGCGCCTATACAATCGCCGTGCCCTTTGACGATAAATATCTGGCGCAAATCGAAGCGCTGGTAAAGCAACCGATTCCGCGCGGCGATCTGCCCGAAGGCGCGTTGACGGGTGCGGAAACGCGCCCGAGCCCGCGCCCCGCAGCGGAAGAACCCGAAGCCGCGCGCACCGAGCGGCCCCGCCGCACAAGGGGTGGTCGCGGGCGCGACAAGGATACGGCGCGCGAAACGGCGGCTGTGCTTGCCGCGCCCGAAGCATTGATCGAAGCTGTAGTGGAAGTGGCTGCCGCAGAACCCGCGCGCGAACGCGCCTCTCGCAAAGACGAGCGCCGTGATGCCCCCCGAGAGGATCGCCGTGAGGATCGCCGCAGCGAGCCGCGCCGCGACGAGCGCAGCCATGATCGGCACGAACCTCGCAGAGAAGAGCGCCGCGATGATCGGGGCGGCGAACGGCGCTATCGCGATTATGATCGCGGCCCAGCGGTGGTGGGCATGGGCGACCATATGCCCGAATTCCTGACCCGCAGTTTCAAGATTGAAACCCGCACGCTTGATGGCGAAGATCAGGCCCCTTCGCCCGAAACCTTGGCCGAAGCGAACGCTGAAAACCACAGCGATTTGGCGGGCTAAAAAAGGGGTCGTATGCCGCCCCCGCCGCTTTGGCCAAGGCCAGAGCGGCCCAGTGCAGGATATTTTCAGAGCAGGGAAGCAGGCAGAGGGGCAAGCCCCCCTACCCAGGTTTTTTGCTATTCGGCCGCCAGACGGCTGATAACCACTGTCACTTCTGGCTTTTTGCCGATCTCTTCCATCGCCACTTGGCGGGCGATTTTGGTCAGCGCTTCGGACAGTTTGGTATCATCGGCCAGCATCTTGCGCCCTGCGGCATCAAGATAATCGGTAAGCTCGCCCTCCAACACCTCGGCCCAAGCGCGGCCGGTTTTGCCCCGCGTTGGCAGGCCCGACAGTTCTACCCAAGCGTCCCCCAGCGGGCGGTCGTCTTCGTCCATCAGCACCGTCACCATGGCCCGCCCGTTCAGCGCCATGCGGATACGGTCGCGCACGATGCCATCCATCGCGCCGTAAATCACCGACCCATCCAAATAGCTGCGGCCCGCGTCGATATGTTCGACCACCTTCGGCTCGTCGCCAGAGATATCCACCATCATGCCATTGGTCGCCACAATGGACGCAATGCCAGAGGCATGGGCAATGCGCATATGTTCGCGCAAATGGCGGTGTTCGCCGTGCATGGGCAGCAGCATATCGGGCAGGAAAATGCGGTGGGCATGTTCCAGATCGGGGCGGTTCGCATGGCCCGAGACGTGGTATTTGCCGCCCGCATCATCTTGAACATCCACGCCTTTTTCCGAAAGACCATTCATGATGGTCAAGACGCCCCGTTCATTTCCAGGGATGGTTTTGGACGAGAACAAAAACAGATCGCCCTCTTTCAATTCGATCCCCAGATATTTGCCGCGCGCCAGCTGCGCCGAGGCCGCGCGCCGTTCGCCTTGGCTGCCCGTCACAATCAGCATCAGATTCCGGCGCGGCACCTCTAGCGCCTCTTCGGGGGTGATGGTGCGGGGGAAATCTTTCAGCACGCCCGAAATTTCCGCCGCCGACACCATCCGCTTCATCGCGCGGCCCAGCAGGCAGATGGAGCGATCGGCGGCCTTTGCCGCCTCGGCCAGTGTTTTCAGCCGCGCCACATTCGAAGCAAAGGTCGTCGCCACCACCATGCCGCCCGCGCCTTTGATCAGCTCGGCCAGCGGTTCTTTCAGCGTCGATTCGCTGCGCCCTTCATGGGTGCTAAACACATTGGTTGAATCGCACATCAGCGCTTTGACAGGGCGTTCAGCCGCGATGGCCGACAGCATTGCATCATCCCACGCCTCGCCCACAATGGGGTTCGCGTCGCGCTTAAAATCGCCCGAATGGACAATCCGCCCCAAAGGCGTGTCAATGATCAGGCCGCTGGATTCGGGGATCGAGTGTGACACAGGCACAAATTGCACCTCGAAAGGCCCCGCCTTAACCACTTCGGGACGCGCGCCCACCGTCGTGATCGCGTCTTTTGGATGGCCCGCCTCTTCAAACTTCATCCGCCCAATCGTCGCGGTGAATTTGCGCATATAGACGGGTTTTTGCAGCCGATCCCACAGATGGGCCAGCGCGCCGATATGGTCTTCGTGGGCATGGGTGATGAAAATCGCCTCAAGCCGCGCGACATTCGCCTGCAGCCACGCGATATCGGGCAAGATCAGGTCCACGCCTGGCGATGTGTCCATATCAGGAAAGGCCACGCCAAGATCGACCAAAATCAACCGCTCGCGCCCTTTGGGGCCATAGCCGTAGACATAGGCATTCATGCCAATTTCGCCAGCGCCGCCCAGGGGTAGGTATATCAGCCGTTCACCGCTCATGCTAAATCCTTGTTATAGGTGTTGATCAGCACAAGTCCGTGCATCGTCAAATCGTCTTCAATTGCGTCAAATAGATCGGTTCCTTGCGCAAACAAGGAGGCAAGCCCCCCCGTTGCGATCACTTTCATCGGCTGGCTGCGTTCGGCGCGCACAGCCCGCACAATGCCTTCGACCAAACCGATATAGCCCCAATAAACACCTGACTGCATACAGGCAACGGTATTCGTGCCAATCGCGCGCAAAGGTTTGGCCACGTCGATATGGGGCAGCGCGGCGGCGGCCATATGCAGCGCCTCAAGGCTAAGGTTCACGCCGGGCGCAATCACCCCACCGACATAGGCCCCATCCCCATCGACCACATCAAAGGTGGTGGCTGTGCCGAAATCGACAACGATCAGGTTGCCGCCGTGCCGATCAAACCCGCCCACCGTGTTGACCAAACGGTCAGGCCCAACAATCGTGCCTGCATCCACGCGCGGCGGCACGGGCAGGGCACAACCCGCTTTGCCCACCACCAAGGGGCGGCAGTTGAAATAGCGGTCGCACAGCACGCGCAGGTTAAACACCACGCGCGGCACTGTGCTGGAAATAATCGCCTCGGTGATCGTGGTTTCGGTTTTGGTCAGCATCAGCAGCGAAGAGAGCCAGACAAAATATTCATCCGCCGTGCGTTTGTGATCCGTGGCAATGCGCCATGTGGCGATAAATCGCGCGCCGTTCCAAATGGAAAAGACGGTGTTGGTATTGCCGCAATCAATGGCCAGCAGCATGCGCGCCCCCTATCCGAAAAACACATCCGCCGCAGGAATGGCCATTGGGCCAGCGGCGGTGATCAGTATCAGGTTACCCTGTTCGTCAATCGTCTGATAGCGCCCTTGATGCGACAGGCCAGACCCCAGACGCGCGGTGATGGCCTCGCCAAGGCGCGCGGCATGGGCCAAGAAAGCGGCGCGGATCGGGGCAAAGCCGTTTTGGGTGAACTGCGCCTCGCGCTGGGCATAGGCGCTGGCCAGATGCGACAGGAAATCCAGCGCTGAGATCGCCAGACCCGTCTCGTGCTGCACCGAGGTGGGCAGGGTTGCGCCCGCCTCGATGGCGCCAGCATCAGGGTGGGCCACAAGGTTCACGCCAAAGCCGATGGCAAGGCAGGGCAGCGCCCCGCGCGGGCTGCTTTCCAGCAAAATCCCCGCCACTTTGCACCCAGATATAAGCACATCATTGGGCCATTTGAGCGAAATCGCATCGCCCGGCACGCCTGCCGCGATCAGCGCATCTCGCAGCGCAAGGGCGGCGGCAAAACTGCGCAGCGCCATCTGGGCGGGTGGATCATTGGGGTGCAGACACAGGCTGGCATATAGATTGCCGCGCGGGCTGTCCCATGCGCGGGCACGCCTGCCGCGCCCCGCCGTTTGCTGATGCGCCATAATCCACAAAGGCCCATCTGCGGCCAAAGCGGCGGCATTGGTTGACGGAAGGCTGTCAAACGTGGCGCGGCCATAGCCCGCAGGCCAGCCCGCGCCCACCGTGCCGATAAGGTCAGCGCCGATAAGGTCAGCCAAGCAGCGCCTCGGCGGCGGCGGCGGCAGGTGCCTCTAGCCCCAAAAGGTTGATCGTGCCCAGCACCACGGCGGCAGAGGCGATAACGAACACCGCCCATTGCACCGTCGACATGCGGCTGCTGGCAGGGGCCACATCATCGCCGAAATACATGAAATAGACGATGCGCAGGTAATAAAACGCCCCGATCACCGAGGCGATAACCCCCGCAATCGCCAGCCACGCCATGCCCGCGTCATAGGCGGCATTCAGCACATAGAGCTTGCCCCAGAACCCCAGCATCGGCGGCACACCTGCAAGGCTGAACATCAGCACCAAAACCCCCAGCGCCTTCAGCGGTTCGGTTTTGGAAAACTGGTGCAACGCCGCAATATCGGTCACGGCTTTGCCATCGCGTTCCAGCGACAAGATAAAGGCAAAGCTGCCAAGGTTCATGGTGACGTAAATCGCCATATAGACCAGCATCGCCTGCACGCCATAAGCCGTGCCTGCCGCCAGCCCCATCAGCGCAAATCCCATATGCGCGATCGAAGAATAGGCCATCAGGCGTTTGATGTCGCGCTGGCCAATGGCCGCAATCGCGCCCAAAAACATCGAGGCGATAGAGAGCGCCGCCAAAACTTGGCTCCAGTCATGCACAATTCCGCCAAAGGCATCTTGCACCACGCGGGCAATCAGCGCCATGGCCGCGACCTTGGGCGCTGTCGCCAAAAACGCGGTGATCGGGGTGGGCGCGCCTTCGTAGACATCGGGCGTCCACATATGGAAGGGCGCGGCAGACACCTTAAACGCCATGCCCGCCAGCACAAAGACCATGCCGATCAGCAGACCAATCGGGGCGACATCGGTGCCAGCCGCCGCCGTAATGGCCGCAAAATTGGTGCTGCCTGCATAGCCGTAAACCAGCGAGGCCCCATAAAGCAAAAGGCCCGACGATAGCGCGCCCAGCACGAAATATTTCAGCCCCGCTTCGGTGGATTTCACACTGTCGCGGCGCAGGGCCGTGACAACATACAGCGCCAGCGATTGCAATTCCAGCCCCATATACAGCGTCATCAAATCGGCCGAAGACACCATAACCATCATGCCCACCACGGCAAGTGCGACCAGAATAGGGTATTCAAACCGTGCCAAATCTTGTCGCGCCAGATAATCCTGCGCCATCACCAAAACCGCCGCAGCCGACAGCAAAATCGCCACTTTGGCAAAGCGGGCAAACGCATCATCCACAATCAGCCCGCCAAAGCCCGCGCCCCCTGCCCCCATGCCAAAGGCAATCAGCAGCGCCAGCGCCACAAAGACCGAGGCCGTGGCCCATGTCAGCAGGTTGGAAAGCGCGTCTTTACCCGTATACACCCCTACCAGCAGCGCCAGCAGCGCATAGGCGGCCAAGATCACCTCGGGCAGGACGGTGGCTAGATCAATCGCAGTCATAACAGGCGTCCTTTAATGGGTAGGGGCTTGGGCCAGCACAGGCGGCACGGCGGCGGCGTAATCGGCCACCAATTGCGCGACCGAAGGGCCAATCATATCGGTCACAGCGGCGGGGTAGACGCCCAAGATCAGCGTCATAATGATAAGCGGCGCAAAAATCGCCCGCTCGCGCCGCGACATATCGGTGATGGTTTTCAGGCTTTCTTTCACCAGCGCACCAAAGGCCACGCGGCGATACAGCCACAGCGCATAGGCGGCAGACAGGATCACGCCCGAAGTGGCAACCACGGCGACCCAAGTGTTCACTTGGAAAATGCCCATCAGGGTCAGGAATTCACCGACAAAGCCCGATGTGCCTGGCAGGCCCACATTTGCCATCGTGAAGAACATGAACACCAACGCATAGGCGGGCATACGCGCAACCAGCCCGCCATAAGCCGAAATCTCGCGCGTGTGCATACGGTCATAAATCACCCCCACGCATAAAAACAGCGCGCCCGAGATAAAGCCGTGGCTGATCATCTGAAACATCGCGCCGTCAATGCCCTGTTGATTGGCGGCGAAAATCCCCATCGTGACATAGCCCATATGCGCGACCGAAGAATAGGCGATCAGCTTTTTCATATCCGACTGCACCAAGGCCACCAGCGAGGTATAAACAATCGCAATCGCCGACATCCACAAAACCACGCCCGACATCTCGGCCGCGCCATGGGGGAACATCGGCAGGCTAAAGCGCAAGAACCCGTAACCACCCATTTTCAGCAAAATCGCCGCCAGCACCACCGACCCTGCGGTTGGAGCCTGGACGTGGGCATCGGGCAGCCACGTATGCACAGGCCACATCGGCATTTTCACCGCAAAGCTGGCAAAAAACGCAAGGAACAAAAGGGTTTGCATCCCGCCCGTCAGGTGCAGGCCCAAAACCACCATCGGTTCGTGTGCGAAATCATAGGCCATCAAGGTCGGAATATCCGAGGTGCCCGCCGCCATATACATGGCAATCATCGCGACCAGCATCAGCACCGAGCCAAGAAATGTATACAAGAAAAACTTGAACGCGGCATAGATGCGGTTCACCCCGCCCCAAATGCCGATGATCAGGAACATCGGGATCAGACCCGCCTCGAAGAACACATAAAACAGCACCAAATCCAGCGCGCAGAACACGCCCAGCATCAGCGTTTCCAGCAAAAGGAAGGCGATCATGTAATCTTTGACGCGGCTTGTTACATTCCATGTCGCCAGCAGCGTGATCGGCATCAAAAACGTGGTCAACAGCACGAAGGGCAGCGAAATGCCGTCTACCCCCATCTTATAGGTCAGCCCCATAATCCAAGGGGCCTCTTCGACAAACTGCATCCCCGTATTGGCAGGATCAAAGCCTGGGATCAGCGCCAGTGAAAAGCCAAAGCTAAGTCCCGAGGCGACCAGCGCCAAAATCTTGGCATTGCGCTGCGCAGCGGCGTCATTGCCGCGCAGGAACAGCGCCAAAATCAGCGCCGCCACTGCGGGCGTAAAGGTGATTAAAGACAGCAAGTTGTCCATTCCTTAACGCCCCCCAAACAGCGTCATCCATGTGATCAGGGCAGCAATGCCCAGAACCATAGCGAAAGCATAAGTAAACACATAGCCAGACTGGGCGCGGCCAGCCAATCGCGTCAGCCGCGGGATCAGCCCCAAAGCCACGCCATTCAGCGCACCGTCAATCACCGCGCCATCGCCCTTTGTCCAAAGCTGGCGGCCAATCCACATAGCAGGGCGCACGAAGATCACATCGTAAATCTCGTCGAAATACCATTTGTTCAGCAAAAAGCGATACAGCGGCCCCTGCTGGCGGGCCAAGGCCACGGGCAGCGCGGGGTTTTTGATGTAGAAAAGCCAAGCCAAAGCAAGGCCCAAGATCATCGCAATAAAGGGCGATACCTTTACCAAAGCAGGGGCTTCATGCGCCTGATGCAGCACCGTATTGTCCGCGCCCAGATAAATCGCGCCTTTCTGGGCGCTTGTGGCGGCGTGCTCGCCCGCTGCGTGATCCTCTGCGGCGGCAGCCTCGGTTGTTGCGGCTTCTGCTGGGGCTGCTTCGGTGGTCGCAGCCTCAGCGGTCGCAGTTTCGCTCGTATGGTCTTCGGTCGCGGCCTCGCCTTCGGCTTGGTGATGTTCTGCGGCGGGTTCCATCGCGAACCAAGCGCGCATTTTGCCCTCGTCCCCGAAAAAATTGTTATACCAGATCATGCCCGCAAACATCGCACCCAAGGAGAGAACGCCCAACGGCACCAGCATCACCATCGGGCTTTCATGCGCGTGGTCATGGGCATGGGCATCGCCGCGCGGCGCGCCGTAAAAGGTCATAAACATCAGCCGCCACGAATAGAAACTGGTCATAAAGGCGGCAATCACCAGCAAGGTAAAGGCATAGTTACTGCCCACGAAAGCCGATTCAATCACCGCATCTTTGGACAAAAAGCCCGCAAAGCCGAAATGCGTCAGCGGAACACCCACGCCCGTAATGGCCAGCGTGCCGATCATCATCATCGCAAAGGTGAAGGGGATCTTTTTGCGCAAACCGCCGTAATTGCGCATGTCCTGTTCGTGGTGCATCGCGTGAATAACGCTGCCCGCGCCAAGAAACAGCATCGCCTTGAAAAACGCATGCGTGAACAAGTGGAACATCGCCACGGGATACATGCCCACGCCAGCGGCGACGAACATATAGCCCAGCTGTGAGCAGGTCGAATAAGCGATCACCCGCTTAATATCGTTTTGCACAAGGCCAACCGTGGCCGCGAAAAACGCCGTGGTCGCGCCGACCACAACGATCATATCCTTCGCATAGGGCGCATATTCATACAGCGGCGACATGCGAGAGACAAGGAAAACCCCCGCCGTCACCATGGTTGCCGCGTGGATCAGGGCGGACACAGGCGTTGGCCCCTCCATCGCGTCGGGCAGCCATGTGTGCAAGAACAACTGCGCCGATTTGCCCATCGCGCCGATAAACAGCAAAACGCCCAAAAGATTTGCCGCGTTCCATTCCGCCCAAAGGAAATGCAGGTTGGTTTCGGCAAGCTGGGGTGCTGCGGCAAAAACATCGTCAAAACGGATGCTGCCTGTCAGGTAAAACAGCCCGAAAATCCCCAAGGCAAAACCGAAATCGCCGACGCGGTTGACCACAAAGGCCTTAATGCTGGCGGCATTCGCGCTTTCTTTTTTGAAATAGAACCCGATCAGCAAATAAGACGCAACGCCCACACCTTCCCAGCCAAAAAACATCTGGACAAGGTTGTCAGATGTGACCAGCGACAGCATCGCAAAGGTAAAGAACGAAAGGTAAGCGAAGAAACGCGCGCGATAGGCCTCGCCCTGCCCCCAGTTGTCGTCATGCGCCATGTAGCCAAAGGAATAGAGGTGCACCAACGCCGAAACCGAATTGACCACCACCAGCATGATTGCGGTCATGCGGTCCAAACGGATGCCCCAGTCGGTGGACAGCGCGCCCGATTCAATGAAGCGCAGCACGGTGATGTGCTGGGTTTCCCCGTCAAAGCCGATGAAAATCACCCAAGACAGGATCGCGGCCAAAAACACCAGCGCCGTGGTCAGCACCTGCGCCGCCCGCTCGCCCATGATGCGCCAGCCAAAGCCCGCCAGAATGGCCCCAACCAGTGGCGCGAAAAGGATAATCTGTGCCATGGTTCAGCCTTTCATCACGTTTACGTCTTCGACATCGATCGTGCCGCGATTGCGGAAGAACACGACCAACAGGGCAAGGCCAATCGCCGCCTCGGCAGCGGCCACAGTCAGGATGAACATGGTAAAGACCTGCCCCACCAAATCGCCCAAATGCGCGGAAAAGGCGACAAGGTTGATGTTCACCGCCAGCAGCATGAGTTCGATCGACATCAAAATGACGATGATATTCTTGCGGTTCAGGAAAATGCCAAAGATGCCAATGACGAACAGCGCCGCCGCCACGATCAAGTAATGTTCCAGTCCAACCATAATAGTCCCTCTTGGCCTTTGGCCTTTATTTCGTTCAGCGCAGGGCTACAGCCCCTGCCCCGATTTCACGTCTTTCACTTCCATCGCCTTGGCAGGGTCGCGCCACATTTGGTGCAGCACGTTCTGGCGTTTTACGTCCTTGCGGTGGCGCAGGGTCAGCACAATTGCCCCGATCATGGCGACCAGCAGGATCAGCCCCGACAATTGGAACAAAAGCAGGTATTGGTCATAAATCAGCAGCCCCAGCGCGCGGGTGTTTTCCACCTGCGCCATGTCGGGGGTGACGGCAGCGCGCGCGCCTTCCGCCCCGACGGATGTTTGCCACGCGCCCACGCCCAGCACCAGTTGCATGACGATAACCACGCCAATCGCAAGGCCAAGGGGCGCGTATTGCGACATCTCGCCCTTAAGTTCGGCAAAATCAATATCCAGCATCATCACGACGAACAGGAACAAAACCGCGACCGCGCCGACATAGACGATGATCAGCAACATGGCGACAAATTCCGCCCCCAGCAGCACAAACAAGCCAGACGAGGACAAAAACGCCAAGATCAGCCACAGCACCGAATGCACGGGGTTGCGCGCCAGCGTCACCATAAGGCCCGCCAGAACGGTCACACTGGCAAAGGCGTAAAAGGCGTAATCGGCCACGGTCATGCTTTTGTCTCCTGAGTTTCGGCAAAGACCGCTTGCGCGGTTTCCATCGCCTTTTGCATCGCGGGCATGTTGCCAAACATCGCGCATTGCAAGATGACTTCGGTTATTTCGCGTTTTGTCGCCCCTGCGGCCAGACTTTGGGCAATGGTCGGGCGCAGCAGCGCCTCGCCCACCCCGCCTTGGCAGACAAGGCCGGTGATCACCACAAGCGTGCGGGTTTTGGCATCCAGCCCCTCGGGGTTGTGGGTTTTGCCAAACCACGCCTCGGCCACGTCTTTTGGCAAGGTGGGAAATAATTTGGCAAAGGCGGCCATATCCAGCCCCGCCCCCAAGCCCGCCCCCAAATTCGCGGAGGCAGGTTGAAACGCAGCGGCCATTTTCTGGCCCTGCTCCATCATCTGCGCGAAAGCTTGGGTGAACGGGTCTGTCATGATTTACCGATAAGGCGCGTCAAGTTCTAGGTTGCGGGCAATTTCCGCCTCCCACCGCGCGCCGTTCGACAGAAGCTTGGCTTTGTCATAGAACAGCTCTTCGCGGGTTTCGGTCGCAAATTCGAAATTCGGGCCTTCGACAATGGCATCCACAGGGCACGCCTCTTGGCAAAAACCGCAGTAGATGCATTTGGTCATGTCAATGTCATAGCGCGTGGTGCGGCGACTGCCATCCTCGCGCGGCTCGGCATCGATGGTGATGGCTTGGGCAGGGCAGACCGCCTCGCAAAGTTTGCAGGCAATGCAGCGTTCCTCGCCGTTAGGGTAACGGCGCAGCGCGTGCTCACCGCGAAAACGGGGGGACAAAGGCCCCTTTTCGTGGGGGTAATTCAGCGTGGCCTTGGGGGCGACAAAGTATTTCAGCCCAAGACCGAACCCTTTGATGAAATCCCACAGCAGGAAGTATTTCGTGGCGCGTGCCCAGTCGATTTTGGTGTCGGCGATTTGCGTCATGTCAGGCCCCGATCTTTTGTTCAAGATGTTCCACGCGCTTGTCGATTTGCCCGATCACCGTTGCCAGCCCAAACATCATGGTTTGTTGGCCCAGAAGGTCGGAATGAATCGTGTCAAAATTCTCTTTGGTATCCGTCTTGAAACTCGCCAAATCCCCGCGCAATTCGCCCAATTCTTCGCGGATCAGGCGCAATTGCTCTAGAACCAAATTATCAACTGAAGATGCCATATCAGCCCCCAATCGCCCAGCGGGCCCAGAACCCGCCCAGCACTTCGAATTTCGCCAAAAACGCCACGATCACAACCCAAGCCAGCGACATGGGCAGGAACACTTTCCAGCCGATCCGCATCAGTTGGTCGTAGCGATAGCGCGGCACGATGGCCTTGACCATGGCAAACACAAAGAACAGTGCGGCCATTTTTGCCACCATCCAATGCGCCCCGTCTGGCAGCCCTTCGATTGGGGAGAGCCAACCGCCAAGGAACAAAACCGACATCAGCGCGCACATCAGCACAACGGCCATCAGCTCGCCAATCATAAACAGCAAGAACGGGGTCGACGAATATTCCACCTGATAGCCCGCCACCAGTTCCGACTCTGCCTCGGGCAAATCGAACGGCGGGCGGTTGGTTTCGGCCAAGGCAGAAATCAGAAACAGGAAAAACATTGGGAAATGCGGCAGGATATACCACGACAGCAGCCCCGCCCCATCTTGGGCGCGCACGATGGAGGAAAAGTTCATCGAGCCCGTCGAGATGATGATGCCGATGATGATCAGGCCCAGCGACACCTCGTAGGAAATCATCTGCGCGGCAGAGCGGAGCGAGCCGAGGAACGGGTATTTCGAGTTAGATGCCCAACCGCCCATGATGATGCCATAAACCTCTAGCGAGGAGACGGCAAAGATGAACAGGATGGCAACGTTCATATCCGAAATCACCCAGCCTTCGTTCCACGGAATCACCACCCATGCGATGACGGGCAGGATGAACGACAGCATGGGCGCTAGGAAATAAACTGTGCGATCCGCCCCTGCGGGCACGACGATTTCCTTGACGATATATTTCAGAAAGTCGGCAAAAGATTGCAGCAATCCAAAAGGCCCCACCACGTTTGGCCCGCGCCGCATTTGCACGGCGGCCCAGATCTTGCGGTCGGCATACATCAGGAACGCGAGCGCCACCAGCAGGCAGACAATCACCAGCAGGCACTGCCCCGCGACCAAAAGCGCGATGCCAAGGTTGGTGCTTAGAAATTCAGCCATGTGCCCGCTCCACTTATCCGTCTAAACCGTTGGTATGCCGCGCGCGCCGCAATCGCGCACGGTCACTTCTGCGTCCAGCGTGCGCGTGCCCGCTGGCAGCGCCGCCGAGATGGTGTAAACCGCATCGCCGCGCCAAATACCACCCTGAAAATCAATGTTTGTGCGCACTTGGCGCGCAAAGCCAAAGCCGCGGATCAGCGCATATTGCGCGGCGGCGCAGGCGGTGTAATCGGTCACATCTCCCGCGCCGCGACCGCCCGTCATGGCGACGGTGAACTGCACCAAATCCCCCTCTAGCAGCGCGGTTTGGATGCCCAAATATTGCACCGCCTCGCCCGTAGGAGCTGGGGCTGCGTCACAGGCGGCCAGCGACAGCGCCATCAGCGCCGCCCCTCCTGCCCCTGTGATTGGCCCCAAATGTTGCATCATTCTGCCGCCAATTTCCCGCCTGCCCGCGCCGCCTCCATCGCGGCCAACTCGCCCATCACTGTGGATGCCCGCGCAATCGGGTTGGTTTGGTAGAACTGGCTGAAGGCATTTTTGAACGTGGCCTTACCCAATTTTGCGGCCACCAGCGCCGGCCCTGTGTTTTCGGGAACCTGATCTATTGCGCCCAAATGCGGGTGGGCGGCGATCAGGGCGCTGCGCAGTTGGCCCATGCTGTCCCAGGGCAGTTGCGCGCCCAGTTCTGCAGACAAAGCCCGCAGAACGGCCCAGTTTTCTTTGGCCTCGCCCGGGGCAAAGCCTGCGCGCAGGGCCAGTTGAGGACGGCCCTCAAGGTTGACAAAAATAGCGTTTTCTTCGGTATAGGCGGCGGCGGGAAGAATGACATCGGCGCGCGATGCGCCGCGGTCGCCGTGGCTGCCTTGGTAAATCACAAACGGGCCTGCTTTGATCTCGACCTCATCCGCGCCGAGGTTAAAGATCACCTCAGCCCCTTCGACATCGGCCAGCCCATTTGGCGCGCAGGCCCCCACATCCATGGCCCCCACGCGGCCAGCGGCGGTGTGCAGGATCATCAGTTTAGACTGCGTGTTTTCAGCCAGTTTCATCGCATGGGCCAAAACCGCCGCGCCATCAGCCTCGTTGATCGCGCCCATCCCGACAATGACAAGCGAAGGTTTCGCCTTGGTGTCATCGCTGATCTCTTTGGCGCACAGGTCTTCCAGCGCGGCGCGATCTGTGCCGACATGGACATAATCATATGTCAAATCAACGGCCTCGCCGACCAGACCAATTGTTGCGCCGTTCGACCACGCCTTGCGCAGGCGGGCATTCAGAACGGGGGCTTCCAGCCGTGGGTTGGTGCCGATCAGTTGGATCATTTTCGCACTGTCGATATCTTCGATCCGCGCGGTTCCAACATAGGCGGCGCGGTTGCCAGCAGGCAGGCGCGCGCCGTCAAGGCGACATTCGACGCTGCCGCCCAATTCTTCGATCAGGGTTTTCAGGCTATAGGCGGCCTCGACCGAAGCCAAATCACCCACAAGACCTGCAACTTTCTTGCCCTTCATCGCGGCAGCCGCAGCGGCCAGCGCCTCGCCCCATGTGGCGCGGCGCAGCTTGCCCTTTTCGCGGATGTAAGGCGTATCCAGCCGCTGGCGGCGCAGGCCGTCCCAAACAAAGCGAGTCTTATCCGAAATCCATTCCTCGTTCACGCCGTCATGGTTGCGCGGCAAAATACGCATCACTTCGCGGCCCTTGGTATCGACGCGAATATTTGCCCCCATCGCGTCCATCACGTCGATGGTTTCGGTCTTGGTCAGCTCCCATGGGCGGGCGGTAAAGGCGTAGGGTTTGCTGGTCAGCGCGCCTACGGGGCACAAATCGATGATATTGCCCTGCAGATTGCTGTCCAGTGTCATGTTCAAATAGCTGGTAATCTCGCTATCCTCGCCGCGCCCCGTTTGGCCCATCTGGGTGATGCCCGCGACTTCGCTGGTAAAGCGCACACAGCGGGTGCAAGAAATGCAGCGCGTCATTTTGGTTTCGACCAGCGGGCCAAGGTTGAGATCGTCGCTGGCGCGTTTCGGCTCGCGGTAACGCGAGAAATCCACGCCAAAGGCCATCGCCTGATCTTGCAAATCACATTCACCGCCTTGGTCGCAAATCGGGCAATCCAAGGGATGGTTGATCAGCAAAAATTCCATCACCCCCTCGCGGGCCTTTTTGACCATGGGGGAATTGGTTTTGACAACGGGCGCCTCGCCATTGGGGCCAGGGCGCAGGTCTTTGACCTGCATCGCGCAGGATGCGGCGGGCTTGGGTGGGCCGCCTTGTACTTCGACAAGGCACATGCGGCAGTTGCCCGCGATGGTCAGCCGTTCGTGATAGCAAAAGCGCGGAATGGCAACCCCCGCCACTTCGGCGGCTTGGATGATGGTCATCGCGCCATCAACTTCCACTTCGATCCCGTCAATGCTGATTTTCTTGAGGTTTGTCATCAGCCTAACTCCGCTGCAAAATGAAAGGGCACAGCCGCGCCTGCCCGAAATTCTGTGGTGCTTGCCCAAAATCGCGCGCCCCTGCTATCGCGCTTTGCGGGGCAAAGTGCAAGGTGGCGCGCGGGCGATTTGGGCTGGAAAACCTGATCAATTTGACACCCGTATCAAACCGCCTGCAACAGTGCCCGCCGCCACTTCGGCGCGGGCGGCGGCGCAATAGCTGTCGACATTGCCCGCCTGTGCGCCCGCTTTGGCAAGGTAGGCATCGGCAAGCGCGCGAATACGCGCTTTTTCAGTGGGGCTGTCCAAAAAGGCGCGGATGGTTGCATCATCATTGCCTTTGGATTTGGCATGGCGTTCGAGGGACACCATTTCAGACAGCACGACAAACATGCGCGCGCTGACAGCGGGGCAGGTGTTGCGCAAAATATCCCCCACTTGGGCGGCAACCAGCATTTGCGTGACATGGGCATCTTGCGACAGGTTTTGCGCGCGCGCCAAGCTGGGTATAAGCGCGATGATCAGGGCGAGGGTCAGTTTCATAGCGGCCTCCTTTGTTGAGCCTGCTAAACCCTGCACCCGTTTGCCCCTGATAAGCGATATCATCATGGGTCGCATCATTGGCACCCCCCTGCGAAGGCCCAATATCCGCCTGAAAAATGCCCAAAGGCGGCAGGGTTCAACCGCGCGCCCTGCCCTGCGCAATAGGCCTGCGCCGCGCGTTTGGCGGCCAGGCCATCGGAATAGGTCAGCGGCTGGGCAGGGCGCGACACGCGCATCGCATCACCCGCTTGGCCAAAAGCATAGCCCGCCGTATCGACAGACGGCACTGCGCGGCTGGGTTCCGTTTGCCCGCCACATGCTGCCAAAACTGCCAAAGCCATCAGACCCGCCCTTTTCAATTATTCTGCCGCCATCGCGCCCATACGGCCTTTTTTCTTGGCCTTGATGCGGTCTTCGATCTCTTCTCGGAAATGCCGCACCAGCCCTTGGATAGGCCAAGCCGCCGCATCCCCCAGCGCGCAAATCGTGTGGCCTTCGACCTGTTTGGTCACCGACAGCAGCATGTCAATCTCTTCAACCTCGGCCTCGCCGCGCACAAGACGATCCATCACGCGCATCATCCAACCCGTGCCCTCGCGGCAAGGCGTGCATTGGCCGCAGCTTTCGTGTTTGTAGAATTTCGACAGCCGCCAGATGGCTTTGATCACATCGGTGGATTGATCCATCACGATCACCGCCGCCGTGCCAAGGCCAGAGCGCTGTTCGCGCAGCCAGTCAAAATCCATGATCGCGTCTTCGCATTGCGCGGCGTTCAGCATCGGCACCGACGATCCGCCGGGGATCACCGCCTTGATGTTTTTCCACCCGCCGCGCACGCCGCCGCAATGGGTATCCAGCAGCTCGCGCAGCGAAATCGACATCGCCTCTTCGACAACGCAGGGGTTGTTGACATGGCCCGAAATGCCAAACAGTTTGGTGCCCGCATTGTTGGGGCGGCCAAAGCCTGCAAACCATTCGGGCCCGCGCCGCAAAATGGTGGGCACAACGGCGATGGATTCAACATTGTTCACCGTCGTTGGGCACCCATACAAACCCGCGCCAGCAGGGAAAGGCGGCTTCATGCGCGGCATACCCTTTTTGCCTTCAAGCGATTCCAGCAGCGCAGTTTCCTCGCCGCAGATATAGGCGCCCGCGCCGTGGTGCAGGAACAGATCGAAATCAAAGCCCGACTTGGCGGCGTTTTTGCCCAGCAGACCCGCCTCATAACATTCGTCAATGGCGGCCTGCAGCGCCTCACGCTCGCGGATATATTCGCCGCGAATGTAGATATAGCAAGTGTTCGCGTTCATCGCAAAGCTGGCAATCAGCGCGCCTTCGATCAGCGTGTGCGGATCATGGCGCATAATCTCGCGGTCTTTGCAGGTGCCAGGTTCGGATTCGTCAGCGTTGATCACCAGATAGCTAGGACGCCCGTCCGATTGCTTGGGCATGAAAGACCATTTCATCCCCGTGGGAAAGCCCGCGCCGCCCCGCCCGCGCAGACCTGACGCTTTGACCTGATCGATGAGTTTGTCGCGCCCGCGCGCGATGATATCCGCTGTGCCATCCCAATGGCCGCGCGCCTTTGCCCCAGCAAGGCTGCGGTCGTGCATCCCGTAAAGGTTTGTAAAGATACGATCTTTATCTTGCAACATTGGAATAGCCCTTTTTTATGCGCCGCTAAGTGCGGTTTTCGGCGCGGCGGGCGCGCCAGATTTGAAACACCACTGCCAAGGCCCAGATGAACCCTGCCAGTGCAAACAGATCGACCAGCAACGTGTATTTCAGCGGCCAGTCATATTCGGCCCCGATTTGCTGCACCAGCATCCAGCCCAGCATCGTGCCCGCAATCGCCAAGGCGGCGCGGCGGGGTTTTGCGCTGGTGTCTGATGCCTTGGCGGCCATCAGTGGTGGCCCCCATGGTCGTGGTTATCGCCGTGATGGTCGTCACCGCTGGCGGCAAGGCGCTCTATACCCCCTGTCCCCAGCAAAGCGCCAAACACAGCAAAGCTGACAGCGCCAATCACCACACTGGCAGCGCTATTCGCCCCGCCCACGCCGCTTGCCAGCGCGGCGGCTATTGCCCCCGCGCCCACAGCGACCGCCCAGCCCAGTGGCCAAGGCCCCGTTTCGGCATCAAAATGGTGATCGTCGCTCATCGCTTTTCCTTAGTAGTTGTTGGTTTTGGCGCGTTCCAAAAAGGCGGGGATGCCTTCTTTGACAATCAACTTGGCCTGCGCCTGCCATTTGTCGCGGACAATGCGGCCACGGAAAGTGCCAAGGTGGCTGTCCACCCAAGCGATCTCGTCCTTGGTCCAGCTTGCGATCTGGTCAAAGTGGAAAAAGCCCAAAGAGTTGACCAGTTTTTCCATCACGGGGCCGATGCCTTCGATCACCTTCAGATCGTCTGCACGGCCATCGCGCGCAGCCGTCAGCGTGGCGGGCGATTTGCCAACCGAACCGGGGGCTGGATCGTCCTTGGCGGCAGATTTCGCGGCTGCGGGTTTGGCGGCTGCTGGTTTGGCGGCTGTTTTTGGCGCGGCAGCAGGTTTTTCTGCGGCGGATTTCGCGGCTGCGGGCTTAGCGGCTTCGGGTTTTGCGGCTGCAGGTTTTGCGGCTGCAGGTTTTGCGGCGGCTTTTGGCGCAGCGGCGGCTTTCACTGCGGCAGGTTTGGCTGCCGCTTCGGCCTTGGCAGCAGGTTTTGCGGCAGGTTTCGCAGCAGCTTTTGCAGCCGCTGGTTTTGCCTCGGCTTTCGCGGCGGCAGGTTTGGCGGCAGATTTTGCCGCAGCGGGTTTCGCCGCAGGTTTCGCGGCGGGTGCCGCGCTTTTGCTAGGCGTCGCGGATACCAGCGCGGCTGGCGCAACCGCAGCAGGTTTCGCAGCCGACGGTGCGGGTGCAGGCATTGCGGCATCCGCCGCGCCCGCCGATTTGCCTGTCAAGGCATAGCCCAAGACCGCCCACACAATCAAAAACACCACCACACCAATGATGGCGGCAAGCAATAGGCCCGCGTGGCCCAGCACAAGCGCTACGCCAAAGGCAACAATGCCAGCGGCGACCGCCAGCCAAAAGCTAAGTCCCAAAGTTCCGGTATTCATGCGTTACTCTCCTGACTATGCCGCTGTGCGGCAGTTTCTTTTCCCTGTTTGGGGTTGCCCCCTTATTCGGCCTTTGCTTTGGCCTTTTTTGGTTTCGCTGCGGCTTTTGCTGAAACGCCCAGCCACGGGGTTGTCAACGGCACCTCGCTGCCATCGATACGTTTGACAGTATCGCCAATATCCACCGCAAGCTGCGCGCTGGCGTTATGTGCCGCGCGGCCCTTTGCGTATTCGGTCAATGAGGTCAGGCCAGAAAGCGGCTCGGCTGCATAACGCCCGTTTTGCGGGCCAGCGACGGGCACTTCGCCCTTTGAGAAGCGCGCGATCAAATCGCGCAGCTTTTCGGGGGTGAGATCTTCGTAATAATCCTTGCCGATTTGGGCCATTGGCGCATTGGCGCAGGCGCCCATGCATTCCACCTCTTCCCACGAAAAATTGCCATCGGCGGAAAGGGTATGGGCCGAAGGGGCGATCAATTCCTTGCAGACCGCAATCAGCTCTTCCGCGCCGCAGATCATGCAAGATGTTGTGCCGCAAATCTGGATATGAGCAATCTTTCCAACGGGTTGCAGCTGGAACATAAAGTAAAACGTCGCGACTTCCAGCGCGCGGATATAGGCCATGCTCAGCATGTTCGCCACATGCTCAATCGCGGGGCGGGTGAGCCAACCTTCCTGTTCCTGCGCGCGCCACAAGAGCGGGATGATCGCCGAGGCCTGCCGCCCTGCGGGGTATTTCGAAATCTGCCCTTCGGCCCATGCCAGATTGGCGGGGGTAAAGGCAAAGCTGTCAGGCTGGTCTTTGTGCAGGCGGCGTAGCATTAGCGGTCAACCTCTCCAAACACGATATCCATCGTGCCGATAATTGCGGCCACGTCGGCCAGTTGGTGGCCTTTGGCCATATGATCCATCGCCTGCAAATGCAGGAACCCCGGCGCGCGCAGTTTGGCGCGGTAGGGTTTGTTGCTGCCGTCCGATTTCAGATACACGCCAAACTCGCCCTTGGGCGCCTCGACCGCGGCGTAAACCTCGCCCGCAGGCACGTGGAAACCTTCGGTGTACAGTTTGAAATGATGGATCAGCGCCTCCATCGAAGTTTTCATATCGCGGCGGCTGGGGGGGGTGATCTTGCCCCGCGCCAGCACTTCGCCGCCTTCCATGCGCAGTTTGGCGATGGCCTGGCGGATGATCAGGATGGATTGGGTCATCTCCTCCATCCGCACCAAATAGCGATCATAGCAATCGCCGTTTTTGCCGACGGGGATTTTGAAATCGAACTCGTCATAGCATTCATAGGGCTGCGAACGGCGCAAATCCCATGCAAGGTTGCTGCCCCGCACCATCACGCCCGAAAAGCCGTATTTCAGAATATCGTCTTCGGTGACAACGCCGATATCGACATTGCGCTGTTTGAAAATGCGGTTTTCGGTCAGCAGCGTGTGCAAATCCTCCAGCACTTTGGGGAAAGTCCACGTCCACGCTTCGATATCATCAATCAGATCATCGGGCAGGTCTTGGTGAACACCGCCCGGGCGGAAATAGGCGGCGTGCAGGCGCGCGCCGCAGGCCCGCTCATAGAACACCATCAGCTTTTCACGCTCTTCAAAACCCCACAGCGGCGGGGTCAGCGCGCCCACGTCCATCGCCTGCGTGGTGGTGTTCAAAAGGTGGTTCAGAATACGGCCAATTTCGCTGTAAAGCACGCGGATCAGGCTGGCGCGGCGCGGCACCACCGTGCCCGTCAGCGTCTCAATCGCAAGGCACCATGCATGTTCTTGGTTCATCGGCGCGACATAATCAAGACGGTCGAAATAGGGCAGGTTTTGCAGATAGGTGCGGCTTTCCATCAGCTTTTCCGTGCCGCGATGCAAAAGGCCAATATGCGGATCGCAGCGTTCGACAATTTCGCCGTCCAGTTCCAGAACAAGCCGCAAAACCCCATGGGCTGCAGGGTGCTGAGGGCCAAAGTTCAGGTTGAAATTGCGGATGCGCTGCTCGCCCGTCAGGGCATCGCCAAAAGCATTCGTTTCCAGCTTTCCGTCCATCATATCAATACCTTCTGGGTGGCAGGGGCGGCGTTCATCTCGTCCATTGCGTCCCGCCATGCCTGCGGCAGGTTTGGAAAACTTTGGGCGATAAAGTCATATTGCGGGCGCAAAAACCGCAAAGCGGCGCTGCGCAGGGCGGCGGGCATGGGCAGGGATCGTCCCTCATGCACACGTTTGGACATATCGGCAATCGCAGGCGACAGGCCAAGAAAGACCAAAATACGGTCAAAGCCCGCTTTGGTGAACAGATCTTCGGTAAACATCACCAAAAGCCTATCGCCAAAAATCCGCTGCAATTTCGGCAGGTTGCCTGCATAATCGCCGCGCCGCACCATGCCGCGAATGCCGTTTTCTTCTTCGCCCATCAAGGCGCGCTGCATCATATCGGTGCAGGCCGCCTCGAACCCAGTTGGGGCAACACGGTCTGCCGACATGCGAATATGGCTCCATAAGCGGGCCAGCGGGTCGCGGATCAGATAGACCACTTTCAACGGGTCGCCCATGTTCAAAATCGGCTCCAGCAGTTTGCCCGCACTCACCGAATAGGCGGGGGTAAAATCGCCGACCAATTTGGCGCGCGCAGGGGCTGCGCGCAGATAGCGGCCAAACCCCGCCGCATCAATGTGCCTCGCCTCGAGCAGGGGCAAATAGCTGCGCAAATCGTCCAAACGCTGGGCGGCAAGCGGGGTGACATCGCCGGCAGGCAGCGCCGCAATCTGCGCCATCTCGCTGCGCGTATCGGCGATTTTCTTGGCCCATTGCGCATCAGAATTGGTGGAAAAATAGTGATATTCCTTGATCGTGCGCAGATAACAATCGGGATGCGCCGCAAGCTGGTCATGCAGCCAAGTCGTTCCCGCCTTGGTCGCCCCCACGCACATCAAAATCGTTGGCCCTTCGCCCATAGATCAGGCCTTCTTCTCGTCACCAGGCAGAACATATTGCGCAGATTCCCAAGGGGACAGGAAATCAAACTGGCGGTATTCCTGCACCAAGGAAACGGGTTCATAAACCACGCGCTTTTGCGCCTCGTCATAGCGCACTTCGGTGTAGCCCGTGGTCGGGAAATCTTTGCGCAAAGGATGGCCGCGAAAGCCGTAATCGGTCAGCAGGCGGCGCAGATCGGGGTGGTTTGAAAACATCAGCCCGAACATGTCAAACACTTCGCGTTCAAACCAATTCGCGCTTGGATGAATGGCGCAGATCGAGGGGGTAATTTCCCCATCAGCCACGCCCATTTTCACGCGGATACGCTGGTTTTGATACATCGACAGGAAATGATAGACCATCACAAAGCGCGGGTCTTCCTCGGGGTGATCGACGGCGGTGATATCGACCAGCGAGGAAAACTTGCACCCCGCATCATCCTTTAGAAACTGCACGAAGCCTTCCAGAAAGGACGGGTGGATCGTGATCGACAATTCGCCAAAGGCGACCTCGGTTGCCACAATCGCCGCGCCCTGTTTGGCGGTGATATGATCGGCAAGCGCCTGTAATGCTTGCGTGTTTGCCTGTGCCATAGCGCCCTACCTTACCAAAGTTCCCGTGCGGCGGATTTTGCGTTGCAGTTGCAAAATGCCGTATAGCAGCGCCTCGGCTGTGGGGGGGCAGCCGGGGATGTAAATATCAACGGGCACAATGCGATCACAGCCGCGCACCACCGAATAGCTGTAGTGGTAATAGCCCCCGCCATTGGCGCAAGACCCCATCGAGATCACATAGCGCGGCTCTGGCATTTGGTCATAGACCTTGCGCAGCGCGGGGGCCATTTTGTTGGTCAAAGTGCCGGCAACAATCATCAAGTCAGACTGGCGCGGAGAGGCGCGCGGCGCCGTGCCAAATCGTTCCAGATCATAGCGCGGCATCGAGGTGTGCATCATCTCGACCGCGCAGCAGGCCAGACCAAAGGTCATCCAATGCAAAGACCCGTTGCGCGCCCAGTTGATGATATCCTCGGTCGAGGTCAGCAAAAACCCCTTGTCCTGCAATTCGGCGTTCAGGGCCTGGGTTGCATGTTCGCGGTCAGCGCCAGCAGTATTGGCTCCAGTCATCACGCCCATTCCAAGGCCCCCTTCTTCCATTCATAGGCAAAGCCCACCGTCAAAACGCCAAGGAACACCATCATCGACCAGAACCCCGCCATCGACAAATCGCCAAAGCCAACGGCCCAAGGGAACAGAAAGGCGACCTCTAGGTCGAAAATGATGAACAGGATCGAGACAAGGTAAAACCGCACGTCAAACTTCATCCGCGCGTCGTCAAAGGCGTTAAAGCCGCATTCATAGGCCGATACTTTTTCGGGATCGGGGTTGCGCACCGCAATCACCGCGGCGGCCAGCAGCAGCACAAGGCCAAGGCCAATGGCGATTGCCAGAATGATGATGACGGGCAGATATTCACGAAGCAGATGATCCACGGTTCGCTCCTTTGGCGGCGGGGCCGCACATCTTGCGCCACAGGCTTCCCGCTGCGGCATTGATTTTGGGTTTACCCCCGCTTGGCCCAAGGGTCAACCAAGCGCGGGGGCGATTTGTTGCAAATTCACCCGTTTTTGCGCGGCATTTCGGGACAGGCGCGACGTTGCAGGCAGATTGCCCCTTTTTGCAGCGCAAAGCCATGCTTATATGCGCGCAAAGGCACGCATAAAGGCTGGGGGCGGGCCACAGCGAAAGGGCATCCAAATGCGCAAGATATATGGGCTAAAACATCGGCTAAAGGCTGGGATTTTGGCGGGGCTTGCCGCGCTGACACTGGGCGCGGCCACCCTGCCTGCGCAGGCACAAGAGGTGGGCCGCGTCGGCGTCGATTGGGTGGGCAACGACATCGTGATCGAGGCGCTGGCCGACCCGAAAGTGCAGGGTGTGACCTGCCATATCAGCTATTTTGACCGCTCGCTTTGGGATCGCGTCAGCAAGGGCAACTGGTTCGAAGACCCGTCCAATTCCTCGATCGCTTGCCGCCAAACCGGGCCGATTGTGCTGAGCGATATTGACACATCGGCGGATGGCGAAGTGGTGTTTTCCGAAGGCCGCAGCCTGATCTTGAAATCCCTGCGCGTGACGCGGATTTTCGATCAGAAAAACCAAGTGCTGGTGTATTTGACCCATGCCAATGAGGTGACGGATGGGTCGGCGAAAATGTCGATCTCGACTGTGCCACTGTGGCAGAAGTAGGGCGCGGCGATTGCAATAGACCGAGCACGCTATTGCGCCGCCTAACCTTGCTGTGCTTGATCAGTTTGACTGGCAAACTTCTTTCTATTGATTGACTTAGCTATCTTGACACTTGCTATCGCAAGCGCGTCGAGATCGGGTGATTGGTCTGGAAAATTCAAGAAAGCAGCACCTTCAAACAAAAGGAACGCGGCAGCATCGTAAACGGTTGCAGCCCAGATTTCGTCATCGTAAACGCCAATTCCCAATGAACCATGATCGCCCTTGATTGCTGTGCGCCAACGAATTGAACCGTCTTTCGCTAGAAACTTGACCACACCCTTGAACTGGGACGATGTGTTTCGCTTTGGGCGGCGATTGCGCATAACAGCTTTACGACCCACCAAGCCCTGAAGATTCTCGATCCTGCAATCGAAAGTAATTTTGTTTTCGAAAGAAATTTGCTTCAGTTCATCGTAGGACAAGTCTGGAAATTGTAGCTTCATAACAAAGCGTTGCAGCGATATTCGATGGCCTGAAATATCTGCAACGGCATGAATATGATCACCTCGTGATGTGGTGGCATACCACCGTTTCGACTGCACCTCTTTCGCAAATCTCTTGTCTACAATCGCAAAAAGGTCTCTTGTTGTCGGTATAACGGCTATAAGTCGCGGATTGAGTTCCGATGCTAACTCGGTCATCGTTCTGCGCATTTTTTCGACAGCATTTTCCATAACAAAAGCTCATTAATTCAGCGGTAGGGTGCGTGCTTGCACGCACCATCTGCCCCGCACCCCGCGCAATGGTGCGTGAAATCACGCACCCTACCCGTCATTGAATGACAGGCAACACCGCCGCCTCTGGCTCTGGCCCCTGCCCCACGGCCAGCGCCTCGGCCCGAATGATCCGCGCGATCTGGGCGGCATCCTCACGGCTAAAGGTCAAAGGCAGGCGCATGTCGATCAACCCCGCCAAAATCGCATCGGTTTTGGGGCAGGATTGCGCGCCCGCATAGGCCCAATGATCATAGCGCGAGGTGAAAGCCACGGGCTGATCTGCACCGAACCATTTCAGTTCCACCCCCCGCGCCAAACACCGCGACAGGAACGCGCCGATGCGCGCCTGCGACCATCCCGCAAGGCGGAATTGAAAGGATGAGGGCGCGAAATGCTCGGCCGCAGGGCGGCGCGGCAGCACCAACCCCGTCACGCCCGCAAGGCCGTCTTCGATCACGCGGTACAGGCCCTGCCAGCGCGCCACGCGGCCCGCCAGCAGCGGCAATTGCGGGCGCAAAATCGCGGCGCGCAGGTTATCCATCCGCCCCGACACATTGGGCGTGGCAAGGCGCAAATCTTCATAGACTGCTGCATCAGGGCCTGCCAAGTGCTTGGAATACAGCATATAACTGCCCGATAGCAGCGTCGCGCGCGCCATCACCTCGGCATCATCCGAAATGATAAACCCGCCCTCGCCCGCATTGATATGCTTGTAGGTTTGCATCGAATAACAGCCCACAATGCCATGCCGCCCCGAAGGCACGCCGCGCCACGCCGCCCCCATCGTATGGGCGCAATCTTCGATGATCTGCACGCCAAGGGAATCGCACAGCGCCACCAGCGCCTCCATATCGCAGATATGCCCGCGCATATGCGACAGCATCAGCAGCTTTGCCCCCGAGGCCTGCGCCTTGGCTGCCAAATCCTCAAAATCAATCGTCAAATCGGGTGTGCATTCCACGAAAATAGGCCGCCCCCCCGCCGCGGCAATCGCGCCTGGAACGGGGGCAAGGGTAAAGGCATTGGTCAACACAGCATCCCCCGCAGCCATGCCCACCGCGCGCAGCGCACAGCCAAGACCATAGCCGCCAGACGCGACAGCAAGGCAGTATTTTGCGCCCATCAGCGCGGCAAATTCCTGCTCTAACAAGACGGCCTCGGCCACCTCGCCCGCCGCTGTATTATAGCGGTGCAACCGCCCGTGGCGCAGCACGGCAACCGCCGCTTCGATCCCCGCCTCGGGGATGGGTTCTTGCTGGGTGAAGCTGCCGCAAAACACCTCGCTCATGCCTGCACCTTTGCGCGCAAAGCCTGCGGCATCACCCAGACAAACAGCGCAAGCGCCGCCGCCACCACCGCCCCCGCGATCCAAAACGCCACATCGGGCGAGGTGATGGGCGCAGTGCCAGACATGAAATAGCCAAATATCTGCCCGAAGAACACGGTGCCAAACAGCATAACCAGCGACATGATCCCCGACAGACCGCCCTGCAATTCGCCTTGGGCATCTTCGGGGGCAAGACGGGTGAGGATGGCAGTCAGCATCGGGTGGACAAACCCCTCTGGCCCATGCACGACCATCAGAGCAAACACCATCCAAGGCGCAGAAACAAGGCCATAGGCCACCATGACAATCGCTCCAAGGCACATGCCAACCAACGCGAGTCGCGCCTCGCCCAAGACGCGCGCGCCGATGCCCGACAACGCGCCTTGGAACACCGAAGTGATCACCCCAAACGCCGCCAGCGACAGCCCCACCATCGCAGGCGACCAGGCAAATTTCGCAATGCCCCAATAGGTCCAGATCGCCTGGTAAATCGAGGTGGCAAAGAAAAACAGCGACAGCACCGCCACCAAAGGAAGCACCCCTTTGTAGGTGGCAAACACGCCAAACACCGCAAACGGGTTCGCGCGGCGCCAGTCAAAGGCACGGCGCTTTTCGGGCGGCAGGGATTCGGGCATCACGAAAAAACCAAAGGCAAAATTCAGCAGCGACATCACCGCCGCCGCATAAAACGGCACACGCGGCCCATATTCCCCCAACACCCCACCAATGGCAGGCCCAAGGATAAAGCCAAGGCCAAAGGCCGCGCCCAGCATACCAAAATACTTTCCGCGCTCATCTGGATGCGTCACATCGGTGATATAGGCATTGGCAATCACCCAAGACGCCCCGCAAAGCCCCGCCAAAATGCGCCCAACGAAAAGCCAGCCCAAAGTGGGGGCCAGCGCATGGATCAAATAGTCAAACCCCAGCCCTGCGACGGCAATCAGCAGCAGTGGGCGGCGGCCAAAGCGATCGGCCAGATTGCCCATCAGCGGCCCAAAAGCAAACTGCGCCACCGCATAGGCGGCAAACATCCACGCCCCCATCTTCGCGGCCTCTGCCAGTGACATATGCCCAACCGTTTCAATCAGGCGCGGCAACACGGGCATGATAATGCCAAAGCCAATCATATCCAAAACCACCGTCACAAAAACAAAGGTGATCGCCGATTTTGATGCTGTAGGGGTTTGGGCGGGGGGAAGGTCTGATGCTGTCATAGGCCTGATTTACGCCCTCGTCGCGGTATCGTCAAATGCTGGCATCACATGTTGCGCCAATAGCCACCGAAAAAGGGGGCTGCCGCCCCCACGCGCGCGGCGCGCTCACCCCTGCGGTTATGTGCAGAGCGAGGAAGCGCAAAGCGGGCGCAAGTCTTCGGCTTCTCTTTTTCTAAAATATCTTGGGGGGATGGTGCTAAAGCTTGCTTTGGCACCTGGGGGGCAAGCCCCCCTTACGCACCGTCCAGCAATCGCGCGGCAAGGTCTGGTAGCGCGTCAAAATGATCCAGCACGGCATCGGGGGCCAGGCTTGCAACCGCGCCGCCATTGGGGCCAAATCCCACCAAGACCGAAGGCACGCTGGCCGCGCGGGCGGTTTTATGATCGGTCTCGGTATCGCCGATCATCATGGCAAGGGTTCCGCCCACGGCCGCGACGGCGGCGTGAAAGGGGGCGGGATTTGGCTTGACCACATCCAAACTGCCTGCCCCGATCAGCGCGCCAAACAGCGAACGGATGCCCAGTTGCGTGACCAGCGTTTCGGCCAAATAGGTGGGTTTATTGGTGCAAATGACGCAGGCGAACCCGCGCGCGCGCAGGGTTTTGACGGCATCCTCTGCCCCATCGTAAAGACGGGTTTGCAGCGCAATAGCGCCCTCGTATTGTGCCAGCAGCGCAGGGTAAAGTGCTGCGATCTGCGCGCTGTCTTGGACAAGCCCAAGGCGGTCAAACCCCGCGCGCAGCATCGCCCGCCCGCCCTGATGGGCCATTGCCTCGTCGCCTGCGCCAAGGGGCGGCGCATAGCCAAGCGCGGCAAACGTCGCGTTCGCTGCGGCAAGCAAATCGCCCGATGTATCGGCCAAAGTGCCATCCAAATCAAAAACCACAGTTTTCATCTTTGAAACCTTATGTGAAGCGGTCGCTTGCAATCTGGTCTTGCGGTTGCGTCCCCCTCGCGTAAAACGGGGCCGAGCAAAAGGAAAGAGGCGTGATGACGGTTTCCCTGATAGTTTTGGCGGCAGGCATGGGCACGAGGATGAATTCCGACACGCCCAAAGTTCTGCACCATGTCGCAAGCGCGCCGCTTTTGCACCACGCGCTGCTGGCGGGTGCCTCGCTGGAACCATCCCGCATTGTTGTGGTGACGGGACATGGGGCAGAGGCTGTCGCCACTTGCGCTGCGGCGTTTGATCCTGCCTGCGAATGTGTCTTGCAAGAGCCGCAGCTTGGCACGGGCCATGCCGTGGCCCAAGCCGCCCCTTTGCTCGCGGACGCGCGCGGCGATGCGTTTGTTCTTTACGGCGATACGCCCTTTATTCGGCCCGAAACGCTGGCGGCGATGCAGGCGGCGCGGGCGAAATATTCCATCATCGTGCTGGGGTTCCATGCCGCCGATCCGGGCCGCTATGGGCGGCTTGTGGCGCGGGGCGAGGCGCTGGAAAAGATTGTCGAATACAAAGATGCAACAGGTGAAGAACGCGCCATAACTCTTTGTAACTCTGGTGTTATCTGCGCTGACGTTCAGGTGCTGCTGCGCCTTGTTGCCGCCCTGAAAAACGACAATGCAGCGGGCGAATATTACCTGACCGACATCATCGGCCTTGCCCGCGAACAGGGACTGACCGCAGGCATTGTTCTATGCGACGAGGCCGAGACAATGGGCATCAACACCCGCGCCGAACTGGCCCGGGCGGAGGCTGCGTTTCAGGCCCGTGCCCGCGCCGAAGCGCTGGAAAACGGCGTGACGCTGACCGCGCCCGAGACGGTGTTTTTTGGCCTCGATACCCATATTGGCCGCGACGCGATTATAGGCCCGAACGTGCTGTTTGGCTGCGGTGTGACGATTGAATCGGGGGCCGAGGTGAAAGGCTTTTGCCATTTGGAAGGATGCCATATCTCGCGCGGGGCAACCGTTGGCCCCTTTGCCCGCCTGCGCACGGGGGCGGAACTTGCCGAAGATGTGCATGTCGGCAATTTTGTCGAGATTAAGAACGCCATTTTGGACGAGGGGGTCAAAGTGGGCCACCTGACCTATCTGGGCGATGCTGATGTGGGCGAATTTACAAATATTGGCGCAGGCACGGTGACCTGCAACTATGACGGGGTGATGAAACACCGCACAACCATTGGCAAAAACGCCTTTATCGGCAGCGATACAATGCTGGTTGCCCCCGTTCGGGTGGGCCATGGCTCGCTGACGGGGTCGGGGTCTGTGATCACCGAAGACGTGCCAGACGAGGCCATCGCCGTGGGGCGCGCGCGGCAGGTCAATAAACTGGGCCTTGCGCCGAAATTGTTCGAAAAGTTAAAATCCATCAAGCAAAAACAACAAAAAGGGCAGTAAAATGTGCGGAATTATCGGGGTGCTGGGAAACCATGAAGTTGCGCCTTTGCTGGTGGAATCGCTTAAGCGCCTTGAATATCGCGGCTATGATTCCGCGGGTATCGCCACTGTAAACCACGGCAAACTGGATCGCCGCCGCGCGGTGGGCAAACTTGTTCATTTGTCCGACTTGCTGGTGCATCAGCCGCTTGCGGGCCATGCGGGCATTGGCCACACGCGCTGGGCGACGCATGGGGCGGCGACGGAAAACAACGCGCATCCGCATGCCAGCGGCCCCGTGACGGTGGTGCATAACGGCATTATCGAAAATTTCCGCGCGCTGCGCGAAAAGTTGGCGCCGCATGGCCTGCTTCCCAGCACCGACACCGATACTGAAACCGTCGCCATGCTGTGCGCGCATTACATGGCCCAAGGCATGGATGCCCGCGCCGCAGTTACGGCGACCGTCGCCGATTTGGACGGCGCTTTTGCCCTGCTTTTTCTGTTTCAGGGTGAGGAAGATCTGATGATCGCCGCGCGCAAGGGCAGCCCCCTTGCCATTGGACATGGGACGGGCGAGATGTTTGTCGGCAGCGATGCGATTGCGCTGGCCCCGATGACCGACCAAATCACCTATCTGGAAGAAGGCGATATCGCCTTTGTCACCCGCGCGGGGGCCGAGATTATCGACATCCGCGGCGCGCGGGCCAATCGCGCGAAACAGCGGATCGAAACGCACAGCACCGTTATTGACAAGGCGGGGCACAAGCATTTCATGACCAAAGAAATTCACGAACAGCCCGTGGTCATGGCCGAGGCGCTGGCCCGCTATGCGCCAAATGGCCTGCCCGTCTTTCCCGATACGTTGGACTTTTCCCGCTTTGACCGCGTGGTGATGGTGGCCTGCGGCACGGGGTTTTATTCCTGCCTGACGGCCAAATACTGGTTCGAACAGATCGCCCGTATCCCCTGCGAGGTGGATGTGGCAAGCGAGTTTCGATACCGCGAGCCGCCCATTGCCCCGCGCACCTTGGCGGTGTTCGTCAGCCAATCGGGGGAAACCGCCGATACGCTGGCCGCCCTACGCTATGCCAAGGATCATGCCGATATGGTGTTATCGCTGGTCAATGTCGGCACCTCTAGCATTGCGCGCGAGTCTGACCTTGCGCTGGCGATTTTGGCGGGGATCGAGGTGTCGGTCGCCTCGACCAAGGCCTATACCAACCAGTTGACGCTTTTGGCCTTGCTTGCGCTGCACGCCGCCCGCGCCAAGGGCGCGCTGGACGAGGCCGCCTTGCGCGCCCATGTTGCAGATTTGCGCGCCGTGCCCGACCAAATGCGCCAAACACTGGCGCTTGACGGGCAGATCGCGGCTATGGCGGGCGTGCTGGCCCCTGCCCCTTCGGTTTTGTTCCTTGGGCGGGGGGTGATGTATGCCACAGCGCTAGAGGCGGCGCTGAAGATGAAAGAGCTGTCCTATATCCACGCCGAGGCCTATGCGTCGGGCGAATTGAAACACGGCCCCATTGCCCTGATCGACCCGACTTTGCCTGTGGTCGTCTTTGCTCCGCATGACCGTTTGTTCGACAAAACCGTCTCGAATATGCAAGAGGTGATGGCGCGGCACGGGCGCGTGCATCTGATCACCGATGCGGCAGGCGCGGCATCGGCGCGTGCGGGCACGGCGGGGGTGCTGGAACTGCCAAGCGCGGGCGATCTGGCCGCCCCCATCCTATATGCCCTGCCCGCGCAACTGCTGGCCTATCACACCGCGATGGCCAAGGGCACCGATATTGACCAGCCGCGCAATCTGGCCAAATCGGTGACTGTCGAGTGATCTAAACCGCCCCCCGCGCCGTATCCTGATAAAAGGGGGCGCGATATGGACAGACGTTTATTCTTGGCAGGGGTTTTGTCTTTGGCGGGCTGTGCCACAGTGCCGCCTGCGCCCAAATCCCCCGCCACGCCCTTGACGCTGGTGGATGCATTTGCGGGGCGCAGCACAGGAACAGGTCTGTTTCAGGTCTGGATGACCGGCGATCAGCGCAGCTTTACCGCGCGTCTGAATGGCACTGTAACAGGAAAATCGGGCGCGCGCCGACTGACAGTTGTGGAAGATTTCATCTATGACGATGGCGACAAAAACACCCTGACATGGGTGTTTGACGAGGTGGGGCCGGGAAGTTGGACTGGCAAACGTGAAGATACAGTGGGCTTGGCCGAAGTGGTCGAGGAGGACGGCGTGATCCGCCTGACCTATACCGCCGATTTCGTCTCGCCCTCGGGCACGACGCGGCTGGGCTTTTCCGATGTGATTTATGACGCGGGGGCTGGGCTGATCCTCAACGATGCGATTGTCACGCGCTGGGGATTGCCCGTGGCCAAGGTGCGGTTCAAAATTCAGCGTTAGAATACACTTTCTTGTGCAGGATGAAATTAAAGGTATTTTGACCTCTGTTGTAACGTTGATTGCGCCATCTCTCGAGCATATCTTCGGCAAGAGCGCGCAAACCAAAAGGACCAAAGCGCATGAAGATCGGTCTTGCAACTCAGGGCGATGCTTTGTCCTTGGCTCAGATACACTGCGCAGCCCGCAAAAGCGCGATGCCTTGGCTACCAGATATTGACACGACCAACGAGGACCTACGCTATTTCTCAACCCAAGTTCTGCCTATTCAACAAGTGCTGGTTGCCCGCGCGGATGAGCAAAGCATTGGATTTATCGCATGCCATGAGGGATGGTTGAACCATCTTTACATTTCGCCAAACTGGTGGCGCCGTGGTATCGGCACGCAACTCCTTGCGGCTGCGAGGTCAACATATACCCTCCTTCAACTTTGGGTATTTCAGCAGAACATAGCGGCACGGCATTTCTATTCCAAAAATGGTTTTGTTGAGCGCGAATTCACAGACGGGCGAGACAATGAGGAAAAGTCGCCCGATTTACGAATGGAATGGACGCGTTAAACGAGCGCTTGCCTCTTGCTTTCAGTGGCGCGATGAAGGGGCAAACCACAAAAGGCCTGATATGACCGATACTCAATCCGCCCTTGCCGCCTTGCAGGCCGCAGGCAACGCGCAGAAATCCGCCGAAATGCGCGCCTATCACAAGGTGGATCGCGCCTATCTGGGCATAGCTGTGCCGCAGATCGAAGAGCTGACCGATGCGTGGCGCGCAGAATTGGATATGCGCGCGCGTATTGATCTGGCCGCTGGCCTGTGGGACAGCAATATCCACGAGGCGCGGGTGGCCGCCTGCAAACTGCTGACCCAAGCGCGGATGAAAGAGGGCGACGGCCCAGCCTTTGATCTGATCTGCACTTGGGCACCGCAGTTCGATGCTTGGGCGCTGGCCGATCATGCCTGTATTGCGCTGCAAAAGCGCCTTGTCGCCGTGCCGCAGCGGTTGGACGTGATCGAGGCTTGGACGACCGCCCCCTTGATGTGGATGCGCCGCGCCGCGCTGGTCGCAACTCTGCCTTGGGCGAAAATCAACCATCCCAAGCCGGAAGACAGAGCATTGCGCGAGCGGATCTTGGAGTGGGCCGCCCTATATGTGCCCGACCGCGATTGGTTCATGCAAAAGGTCGTCGCCTGGTGGCTGCGCGATTTGTCCAAACATGACGCCGCCCGCACCGCGCAATTTTTGGCCGAACATGGCCCCTATATGAAGGCCTTTGCCCGCAAAGAGGCAGCCCAGTATTTGACTGAAGACCTGCGCGCGGGGCTGGCGCCGTAGGGGGGCTAGCCCCGCGCCTTCGGCTCCCCCCAGGATATTTGGAAAAAAGAGAAACGCATATGGGCTTCTCTTTTTCGCAAATATCCTCAGGGGTAGGCGGCCTCTTCGCCGCCGTAGGGGCGCGAGCGCCCCTAAGTCCCTACGGCAGGGCCAAAACCTGTACCTGGGGCAAATCCGTCAGTTTCAGGCCCAGCGCCCGATAGGCTGAAAAGGATAGGGTTGCGCCACCTGTGGCGGGCCGCAAATCGACATTCACACCAGCGCCGCTTGGCAAAACAGCCCTGCCTTTGGCCGGGGCGCTGACCAAACTGGACTTTAGCCAAAGCCCCGCTTCGGCGGGCGGGCCCAAGGCCACGGTGACAATGCCCAGCGCTTGGCCCGTGTTTGGTGCGGCAACGGCGGCGGCCTTTTGCGCCGCCGAAACGCTGTCCAGCGCAGCCGCGCTTTGCCCGCCTGTCGTCAGCGCCTGCAATTTGCTTGCGCTGGGGCGCGCCGCGATAACGGCTTTGGTTTTGCTCCATGCCCCCGCGCAGGCGGATAGAGGAAGGACAAGGCACAAGATAAGGGCAATATGTTTCATCAGGCGAATTTAGGGCCGCGAGGCGCGCCCCGCAAGGGGCAGTTGTTAGCCCTTGCGAGCGGTGCGCCCCCGTTTTAGGGTGCCGCGCATGCAAACCGCCCCTCTGATCGACCCATTCGCGCGCGCCATCACCTATCTGCGCCTATCTGTCACCGACCGCTGCGATTTTCGCTGCAGCTATTGCATGTCCGAAATGATGACCTTTCTGCCAAAGGCGGATTTGCTGACGCTTGAGGAACTTGACCGCCTTGCCAGCGCCTTTGTCGGCCTTGGGGTGCGCAAGCTGCGCATCACGGGGGGCGAGCCTTTGGTGCGCAAGGGGATTATGACGCTGTTTCAGTCGCTAAGCCGCCATCTTGCCAGTGGCGCGCTGGATGATTTGACCCTGACCACCAACGGCAGCCAGCTTGCGCGATATGCCGCTGATTTGGCGGCCTTTGGGGTCAAGCGGATCAATGTCTCGCTCGACACATTGGACGCAGACAAATTTGCCACAATCACCCGCTGGGGCAGGCTTGCCCCGGTTTTAGAAGGGATTGCGGCGGCCAAAGCGGCAGGGATGCGGGTGAAAATCAATACTGTGGCGCTGCGGGGCGTGAATGAGGACGCGCTTTTTCCTTTGACCGAATGGTGCGCAGATCAGGGCCATGATCTGACCTTTATCGAAGTGATGCCTATGGGAGATATTGGGGGGGGCGAGGATATGGGCGAAGGGCTGCGGCTTGGCCAATATTGGCCCTTGACCGACCTGCGCGCGCGCCTTGCCGCCCGCTATGGCCTGACAGACTTGCCGCTGCGCACGGGCGGGCCTGCGCGCTATGTGCGGCTGGATGAGACGGGCCAGCAAATCGGTTTTATCACCCCATTGACGCATAATTTCTGCGAAAGCTGCAATCGCGTGCGGCTAACCTGCATGGGGCAGCTTTATATGTGTCTTGGCCAAACCGACATGGCCGACCTGCGCAGCCCCCTGCGCGCCAGTGCCGATGATGCCCCCCTGATCGCCGCGATCCGCGCCGCCATTGCGCGCAAGCCTAAGGGTCATGATTTTGATTATTCCCGCGCCGCCCCTGCGGGGAAACTGGCAGGCCAAATGCCGCGTCATATGAGCCATACGGGCGGGTAAAGTGGCATCGCGGCACATCGCCGCGCCCCCTCGCTTTTTGAAGCAAATCAGCCCATGTTAGGTGCCAAAGAAAAGGTGCATCATGGATACGATTTTACTCTCGCGCATACAGTTCGCCGCCAACATCTCTTTCCACATCCTGTTTCCCACCATCACCATTGCCCTTGGCTGGGTGCTGCTGTTTTTCAAGCTGCGGTTCAATGCCACGCGCAACCCCGCTTGGATGGCGGCCTATATGTTTTGGGTCAAAGTGTTCGCCCTGTCTTTCGCGCTGGGGGTGGTGTCGGGCATCACCATGTCGTTCCAGTTTGGCACCAACTGGCCAGGGTTCATGCAAAAGGTCGGCAATGTGGCGGGGCCGCTTCTGGCCTATGAGGTGTTGACCGCCTTTTTCCTAGAGGCGGCGTTTTTGGGCATCATGCTGTTTGGCGCAAGCCGCGTGGCCCCATGGCTGCACACCACGGCGACCTTTTTGGTGGCCTTTGGCACCACGCTATCGGCCTTTTGGATCATCGTGCTGAATTCTTGGATGCACACCCCCGCGGGGTATGAGCTGCGCGAGGGGGTAGTTCATGCCACCGATTGGCTTGCCATTGTGTTCAACCCCTCTATGCCCTACCGCCTGACGCATATGCTGCTGGCCTCGGGGCTGACGGTTTCCTTTCTGGTTGCGGGCATCTCTGCCCTGCGGCATCTTTGGGGCGATCGTAGCGATGAGGTCGCCAAGACCCTGCGCTTTGGCGTGACGCTGGCTGCGCTGCTGATCCCCGTCCAGATTTTCGCGGGCGACATGCACGGGCTGAACACGTTGGAACATCAGCCGCAAAAGGTTGCCGCGATGGAGGGAAATTGGGACACTGGGCCGCGCAAGCCGCTGCTTCTGTTCGCCCTGCCCGATCAGGCCGCGCGCGAGAACCATTATGAAATTGGTATTCCTGCGATGGCCTCGATCATTTTGCAACATTCGCCAGATGGGGTGGTGCCGGGGTTGAATGATTACATCGGCGCCGATGGCACGGTGATGCACCCGCCTGTCGCCCCCGTGTTCTGGTCGTTCCGCGTGATGGTGGGGGCGGGCATGGCGATGCTGGCGCTGTCTTGGGTGGGGGTGGCGCTCATGCGCAGGCGGGGCACGGATGGGCTGCCGCGCCTGTATCTGGCCGCTTTGGCGGGGGCGACATTCATCGGCTGGGTGGCCACTTTGGCGGGTTGGTATACCACCGAAATCGGCCGCCAGCCTTGGCTGGTGCAGGGTGTATTAACCACACGCGAAGCGGTGGCCACTGTGCCATCTGGCATGGTTTTGTCCACGCTGATCGGCTATCTGGCGGTTTATGCCGCGCTGATCTTGGCCTATATGATCACCCTCACCGCGCTGGCGCGCAAAGCTGCCAAAGGGCAGGCCCTGCCGCCCATGCGCCCGATGCCCGCGCAGGTGACAGCATGATTTACGATAACTTACCGCTGATCTTTGCGGCCCTGATGGGCCTGTCGATCCTGATCTATGTGATCTTGGACGGGTTCGATTTGGGGGTGGGGCTGCTGTTTCCCTTTGCGAAGGCTGATCAGCGCGACCAGATGGTCGCCAGTATTGGCCCGTTTTGGGACGCGAATGAAACATGGCTTGTGCTGGCGGTGGGCATTTTGCTGGTGGCCTTTCCCGCAGCCCACGGCGCGATTCTGACGGCGCTTTATCTGCCTGTGTTCATCATGCTGATCGGCTTGATCCTGCGCGGTGTGGCGTTTGAATTTCGCGCCAAAGCGCCATTGTCGCAAAAGCCGCTTTGGGATGGCGCGTTTTTTGCAGGCTCGCTCCTTGCCAGTGCGGCGCAGGGCTATATGCTGGGGATGTATATCATGGGGCTAGAGCCAAGCTTTGGCCATGTGATCTTTGCGCTTTTGATCGCGGCGCTTTTAACCATTGCCTACAGCTTTATCGGCGCGGTTTGGTTGATTGGAAAAAGCGAGGGGCGGCTTTTGACCAAGGCGATCAATTGGGCGCGCGGCGGAATTTGGGGGGCGGTTCTGGGGATGGGGGCGGTGTCGCTGGCGACGCCCTTTGTGTCCGCCCGCATTGCCGAGAAATGGCTGGCTTGGCCCCATGCCGCCTATCTTGCGCCCTTGCCCATTGCCGCAACCCTACTGATCGCGGTGATCTATATCGCGCTGCGCCGCCTGCGCGCGGCCCCCGATGCGCACAGCCACTGGACGCCGTTTTTTGCCACCTCTGCCCTGTTCGCGCTGGGCTTTGGCGGCATGGCCTATAGTTTTTACCCCTATATCGTGCCCGAAAAGCTGACCATTGCGCAGGCGGCATCGGCCCCTGAAAGCCTGATCATCATTCTGTGGGGCGTGGCGATTGTTTTGCCGATGATCCTTGCCTATTCGGCGCTGTCCTATGCCATTTTTCGCGGCAAATCGCGCGGGTTGCGCTATGATTAGACCGCAAGGCTGATAAGGGTAAGGGCGGCGGGAAGCGTTTGGATAAACAGGATGCGGCGGCTGGCGGTTGCTGCGCCATATAGGCCCGCCACGGCGATGCAGCACAGGAAAAACACCGCAACATCGGCCCTGCCCCCCAACAGCGCCCAAATCAGCCCTGCCGCCAAGAACCCATTATACAGGCCCTGATTGGCGGCCAAAACGCGGGTTTGTGCGGCAAATTCTGGCGTGGTGCCAAAGGCGCTGCGCGCGCGCGGGCTTTGCCACAGGAACATTTCCAGCACCAAGATATAGATATGCAGGCCCGCGATGGCCGCGATCAGAATTTGGGATATCAGGCTCATAATGGCATCCTTTGCTCGATCAGCGCCGAAAACCACGCCACGCCCTGCGGGATAATGGCATCGTTAAAATCATAGGCAGGATGATGCAGCATCGCCGTTTCGCCGTTGCCAAGAAACATATAGGCTCCGCCAGCGCCCGCCTCGACGGCGGCGTTCAGCATATATGAAAAATCCTCGGCCCCCATCATCGCCTGCGCTGGGGCAGTCGGCGCGCCTGTAACCGATTGCGCGGCGGCGGCGGCATGGCCTGCGTGTTCGGCACTGTTCACTGTCACAGGATAGCCGCGGTGATAATCCACCGCGATATGCGCGCCAAATGTCGCCGCGACCCCGTCACATACCGCGTGCAGCCGCGTCTGAAGCGTATCGCGCACGTCGGGCGATAGGGCGCGCGATGTGCCAGACAGGCGCACCTTTTGCGGCAAAACATTGGGCGCGCGGCTGTCGGTATCCATCATGCAGACAGACAGCACAGATGCCTCAAGCGGGTCGATATTGCGCGCGGGGATCGTGTGCAGCGCGCTGATCAGATGGGCTGCCACCAGCACCGCATCGATGGCGTCTTGCGGTTTGGCCGCATGCCCACCGCGCCCCGTGATGGTGATATCGAAAAAATCGGCGCTGGCCATGATTGGCCCCGCGCAAATGGCAAAGCTGCCCGCCGCTTGGCCTGGCATATTGTGCAACGCGTAAATCTCGGAAATGCCAAAGCGGGCGATCAGCCCATCTTGCACCATCGCAAGGCCGCCTGCCCCACCCTCTTCCGCGGGTTGAAACACGAGCACGGCGCGGCCTGAAAAATTGCGCGTCTCGCACAGATACTGCGCCGCGCCCAGCAACATGGCAGTATGGCCATCATGCCCGCAGGCGTGCATTTTTCCTGCTATTTCCGAGGTATAGCCTGCCCCCGTCGCCTCAGTTATGGGCAGCGCGTCCATATCTGCGCGCAGGGCAATGGCGTGGTTCGCCCCGCCCCTCCCGATGATTTCCGCAACAATCCCCGCGCGGCCCACACCAAAGGTGACGCTGTCGCAGCCCATGCCGCGCAGCTTGCCTTCGACAAAGGCGATGGTTTGGGGCAGATCATAGCCCAGTTCAGGGCGGACATGCAGTGCGCGCCGCCAGCGCGTGATTTCGGGTGCAAGTTCGGCAATACGGGCGGGAATGGGCATAGCAGGCTCCTTAACCTGCAGCATTGCCGAAGTTGGGGCTTTGGTAAAGGGGCCTGCGGCCTGCGCTCTAAAACCGCGCATCCCCCAACCCGCAGAACGGATCATGCGGCGGTTTGCCCGCAAATGGCGCGCGGCCCAGCAGACAATCCAGCACCGCCTGTTGCATGGACGGCATCGTCGCATAGGCATTGATATAGGTGCGGGCGCGCGGCGCGTCATACAGGTAATAAGGATAGCCAAAGCTGATCATTGCGGTGGGAATATCGTGCCAATGCCGATCCATCGCGCGGTGAAAATCGCCGCCGACCTTTGCCCAGTCAAGGAATATCCGCCCCCGCGTCAGCAGGGTCTCTTCGGCAAAAAGATAGAGCATCGCATCGAATTTATCGGGATCTGGAGTGGTATCGCCGCTGATCAGCGTCACCTCAAAGCCTTCGCGCGCAAGCATGTCGGGCAAAGCCAGCGGCAAAGGGTGCGGGATAAAGGGCAAAACCACCCCGCCCGAATAGATCGCAAGGCGTTTGTGCTTGGCGGCAGAAAGCGGCAAAAGGCCCTGCACATCCTTAACCAATGTTGGTGCGCGCGCGGTGATGGCCTGGGCGGCGGCGCGGGTTTTCGCCAGCCGCGCAGGCGCGAACACCTCGGGCTGGGCGGGGGCTGCCCCCCTATGCAGGCCAAGCGCCGCTTTCAGTCCCAAAACGCGGATCAGCGCCGCATCGTGCCGCGCGCGGCTGATACGACCATCCGCGACAGCCGCCGCAATCAGCGCATGATCGCCCGCAGGATCACGCGAAAACAGAATAATATCGCAGCCGTTTTCAATGACTTGCGGGAGCATATCCCCGCGCTTGCCCCAAGCGCCAAACCCCGCCATTGGGGTGGCGTCCGATACGATCAGCCCGTTAAACCCCATCTCGCCGCGCAACAGATCAAGGTTCAGCGCCTTAGAGATCGAGGCAGGGCGATAGGCTTCGACCCCTGAATCGGGGTCTTTGTCCAGCACATAGGCGGGCAGCGCGATATGCGCGCTCATCACCGCCATCACGCCCGCGTCAATCGCCGCCGTGTACAGCGCGCCATGGCTGGCCTGCCAATCGGCCCATGACAGCGGGTTGATCGTGGTGACCAAATGCTGGTCGCGGTCGTCATGCCCTTCGCCCGGCCAATGTTTGACGGTGGCCGCGACCCCAGCAGATTGAAACACCCGCGCCTGCGTCAGCGCGTGTTTTTGGATCGTATCAAGATCGCTGCCAAAGCCGCGCGTCGCCACGATCGGGCTGCGAAAGGCGGCGTTGATATCCAGCACGGGGGTGAATGACCAGTTGATGCCAATCGCCCGCGCCTCGGCGGCCATGATCTGCGAAATCTCGGTTGTGGCGGCGACATCATCCACCGCCGCCAGCGCCAAGGGGTTGGGCACTTCGGTGCCAAAGCCAAGGCTCATGCGCGAGCCTTCCAGATCGGCGGAAACCAGCAGCGGCACGGCCGCTGTGGTTTGCGCGCGGGTGATCAGATCAACCTCGAACGCCAAATCCGCGCCGTAAAACCGCGTGATACCAGCGGGTTGCAGGGCCAGAACCGCGTCAATTTCGCCCTGATCTTGCCCCATCAGGGAATGCACGAACAACTGCCCCACGCGCTGATATGGGGTCAGGCTGGCAAGGGTCTTTTCCACCCAAGCCACGCCTGCATCGTCCAGATGAAACGGCGCTTTGCGCAGATGGTCAAACGTCGTCATGGCGTGGTTTTGGCGCGGCTGACGGCGGGCAAAGGCAGGGTTTGCAGCGGCGGCAAGGGGCAGGCCCCGTTGACCAAATCCACCGCACAGACCGCAGGTTTGCTGGCAGTCGCGGGGTTCAGCAGCGCGGGGTTCAGCTTCATCTCGCCGCCCGCAGAGGCTGCCACAGGGGTCACCGTTACGGCTGGCAGTTTTGGCTTTGGCGGCACGACCAGCTTGGTCGGATAGCTGCCATCGCTGTTCAGAACCACCACTTTCGCCCCGTCCTGCACCCGTTCAAACAAATCCATCACATCTTGGTTGATCATGCGGAAACAGCCCGAAGAGGCATTTTTGCCGATGGAAAACCATTCGGGCGTGCCGTGGATGCGATAGCCGTAATCGACGCCGTTCGTCGTGAGATACAGTGCGCGCGCGCCCAAGGGGTTGGTCGGCCCGCCTGGTTGGCCCTTTTCCCATTTTGCAAGTTCTGGCTTGCGCGCAATCATTTCGGGCGGGGGTGTCCACATGGGCCAGTTCTGCCGCGAGGTGACCTGCGCCGTGCCCGCCCATTCAAACCCATCGCGCCCCACAGCAATGCCATAGCGCAGCGCCGTGTTATTGCCCGTGATCAGGTAAAGATGCTTTTCGACGGGGTTAATGATGACGGTGCCTTCCGCCTCGGCGCTGGGATAGTAGACCGAAGCGCGCTGAAAATCGGCGGGCACCTTTTCTACGGGCACGGCGGCCACAGCAAATTCGCCGTCTTGCTTGGCCTCATAGACCCCAGTCACCAATTTCGGTTCGGGCGCAGCAACCAGCCCCGCCTCGATCATTTTGGGATCTGGGGCACAGGCGGCCAGGGCAAACAATGCGCCGATCAGCGCCAAACGCGGAAGTAAAGCCTTCATGACAGTGCCTTTGCTGTGGCCATGCAATGACATGGCGAAGAATCGAGTTAACACCAACATACTCAACCATTAGGCGCACGTCAAAGGCGGCCCTACAATATCTTGTGTATAACTGCGCGGCTTTACAGGTCAGTGCGCAGTCGCCACAGTTCGGGGAAGAGCTCTACCTCAAGCATCCGCCGCAAATAGCTGGCCCCGCCCGTGCCCCCCGTGCCACGTTTCAAACCGATCACACGCTCGACCGTGGTGACATGATTAAACCGCCAGCGGCGAAAGTAATCCTCGATATCAACCAGTTTTTCAGCCAGTTCATAAACCTGCCAATGGTCTGATGGCGCGCGGTAAACGGTGGCCCATGCCTCTTGCACGCCCGCGTCATGCGCCCATGCCGCCTGCGTATCGCGGGCCAAAACAGTTGGCGGAATTGGCAGCCCCAAATGGGCCAAATGGCGCAGGGCAGCGTCATAAAGGCTGGGCTGGGCCAGTTCGGCCTGCAAAAGCGATGTCAGATCATCGCGGTGAGCATGCGGGGCCAGCATCGCCGCGTTGCGATTGCCAAGCGCGAATTCGATAAGCCGATATTGCCACGATTGAAACCCCGAGGACTGGCCCAAACTGCCGCGAAATGTCGTGTAGTCCGACGGGGTCATGGTGCGCAAAACATCCCAAGCGGCGTTAAGCTGCTCGAATATGCGGGACACGCGGGCCAGCATTTTGAATGCCTCGGGAAGAGTATGATTCAAAATCGCCGCGCGGGCGGCATCAATTTCGTGCAGCGCCAGCTTCATCCACAATTCGGATGTTTGGTGTTGGATGATAAACAACATCTCGTCATGTGCATCCGACTTGGGCGCTTGCGCAGTTAGGATTTGGTCAATCTGCAGGTAGTCGCCATAGGACATGCGGGCGGCAAAGTTCATTTGCGCGCCTTCGGTTTGGGGATCATAGGTGGTCATGGATTACCTCTTGGGAAAAATGGGGACAGGCGGCAAGACCCGCCGCGCAGCCCCATTTTGAACCGCACTATTTCCCATTTTGCGCCACAGCGCCGCCCATGCCGCGGGGCGGCAGAGTGCGGGCAACTGGTGCATATCGCGCATCACGTCACCTTTGCCCGCGTTTGGTAGGCGGGGTTGTCCCACAGGCGGTTTTGCATGATGTCGGCGATCACGTCGACGGCGCGGGCCACATCGGCTGCATCAATGAACAGGGGCGTAAAGCCGCAGCGGATCACATCCGGCGCGCGAAAATCCCCCACAACGCCGCGCGCGATCATCGCCTGCATAATCGCATAGGCCTGTGGGTGGCGAAAGGACACTTGGCTGCCACGCAGCTCATGCGCGCGTGGGGTGGCCAGCATCAGGTCGGGGCATGCCGCCTCGACCCCAGCGATATACTGATCCATCAGCGCCTGAGACGCGGCGCGCAGATCGGGCAAATCCACCCCCTCCCAAACATCCAGCGCGGCCTCTAGCGCAGCCAGTTGCAAAATAGGCGGGGTGCCAACGCGCATACGGTCAATCCCCGCGCCCGCACGATAGTTCAGATCAAAGGCAAAGGGGGCTTCGTGCCCCAGCCAGCCCGACAGCGCAGGGCGCGCGGTATCACTGTGGCGGGGGGCGACATAGATAAAGGCAGGCCCGCCAGGCCCAGAATTGAGGTATTTATACGTGCAGCCCACCGCAAAATCAGCGCCGCAAGCGGCCAGATGCACGGCGAAGGCCCCCGCCGAATGGGCCAAATCCCAAACCACCAGCGCGCCCGCATCATGGGCGGCGCGGGTCAGCGCGGCCATATCGTGACGGCGGCCTGTGCGATAATCAACCTCGGTCAGCATCAAAACGGCAACGCTGGCGTCAATCGCCCCTGCAACATCTTGCGGCGCAACGGTTTTCAGCGCATAGCCCTGCCCCAAGCTGCGGCACAGCCCTTCGGCCATATACAGATCAGACGGGAAATTGCCCGTGTCTGACAAAATCACACGGCGTTGGGGGTTTAATTCTAACGCCGCAGCCAGCGCCTGATACACCTTGATCGACAGCGTATCGCCCAGCACAACATGGCCCGCCTCGGCCCCGATCAGCGCCGCAATGCGATCGCCCAATTTGCGCGGGTGGTCCATCCAGCCCGCGCGGTTCCAGCCGCCAATCAGCATCTGGCCCCATTCGGCCGTGACCGTTTGCGCCACCCGCGCCGCAGCCTTGCGCGGCAATGGCCCCAGCGAATTGCCATCCAGATAGGTGATGCCGCTGGGCAGATCAAACATGGCTTTGGTTGCAGCAAAATCGGTCATAATACCCCCCCGTTTTGCCCTAAGCTGCCCGCAAAGCGCGCCGCCCGCAAGAGCAGGCTGTATCGGGAGTTCCCGCGATAAGGGTGCGCTTTGCCCTTTTCATTGCGCAATAATATGTTAAACGGCATGTGGTTTTTGTAAGATTCGCAAAAGTGGCGCTTGCCCTGTTGCACGGGCGCAAAAACAGGTTAACTGCGCGACAGGCGGGCCTTACGCGCATTGGGCAGAAAAGGGGATTTGCGTTGAAAATTGGCGCTTTAACAGAGATTTTTGCAGGCGAGAATCGCGTGGCGATGACACCTGATTCTGCCACTCAACTGGTCAAACTGGGCCACACTTGCGTGATCCAATCGGGTGCGGGCCTCAAGGCGGGCTTTTCTGATGCGGCCTATCAGGCGGCGGGCGTCGAGGTTTTGAAAACCGCAGCCGCCGTGGTCAAAGCCGCGGATGTTCTGGTCAAGGTGCGCGGCCCAGAAATGGCCGAGGCAAAGGCCCTGCGCAAAGGCCAGACGCTGATTTCGTTCTTTTGGCCCGCGCAAAACCCCGAACTTCTTGAGGTGGTGAAAGCCGCGGGCGCAACGGTGGTGGCAATGGATATGGTGCCGCGCATCTCGCGCGCACAAAAGATGGATGCGCTGTCCTCGATGGCCAATATCGCAGGTTACCGCGCAGTGATCGAGGCGGGCAATAATTTTGGCCGTTTCTTCACGGGTCAGGTGACGGCTGCGGGCAAAGTGCCCCCTGCAAAGGTGCTGATTGTGGGCGCTGGGGTTGCGGGCCTTGCCGCCACGGGCACATCGGTTTCCCTTGGCGCGATTGTGCATGCCTTTGACGTGCGCCCCGAAGTGGCCGAGCAAATCGAATCGATGGGCGCAAGTTTTGTCTTTCTTGACTTTGCGGACAAATCTTCTGGGGCGCAGGATGGCGCAGCGACAGGCGGTTACGCCGCCCCGTCCAGCCCCGAATTCCGCGAGGCGCAGCTTGCCAAATTCCGCGAACTGGCCCCCGAGATGGACATCGTCATCACCACCGCCCTGATCCCAGGCCGCCCTGCGCCCAAGCTGTGGACGGCGGATATGGTTGCCATGATGAAAACGGGCAGCGTCATTGTTGACCTTGCCGCCGAACGCGGCGGCAACTGCGATTTGACGGTGCCAGATGCGAAAATCGTGTCGGACAATGGCGTGACCGTGGTCGGCTACACCGATTTCCCCAGCCGTATGGCAGCCCAAGCCAGCACGCTTTATTCCACAAACATCCGCCATATGCTCACCGATCTGACGCCGAAAAAAGACGGCGTGATCGTGCATAATATGGAAGATGATGTGATCCGCGGCGCAACGGTGGCCCATGGCGGCGAGATCACCTATCCGCCGCCACCGCCGAAAATTGCAGCGATTGCGGCCGCAAAGCCAAAAGAAAAGGTCAAAGAGCCAACCGCCGCAGAAAAACGCGCCGCAGAAACTGCTGCATTTAAGGCGCAAACGCGCAGCCAAGTGGGTCTGCTGGTGATTGGCGGCGCGCTGATTTTGGCGGCGGGCCTCTTTGCCCCCGCCTCGTTCATGTCGCATTTCATCGTGTTTGTGCTGTCGTGCTTTGTCGGCTTCTCGGTGATCTGGAACGTCGCACATTCCTTGCACACGCCGCTGATGGCGGTGACCAACGCGATTTCCTCGATCATCATCTTGGGCGCGATATTGCAAATCGGGTCGGGGTCTTGGCTGGTGATTATTCTGGCGGGCCTGTCGGTGTTTATGGCCGGCATCAATATCTTTGGCGGCTTTATGGTCACGCGCCGTATGCTGGCCATGTTCCAAAAATCGTAAGGAGTGGATGATGGAAATGGGTTTTACAACCGCGGCTTATGTGATTGCCGCCGTTCTGTTCATCTTGTCTTTGGGCGGTTTGTCGGGGCAAGAAAGCGCCAAGCGCGCAGTCTGGTATGGCATTGCAGGCATGGCACTGGCGGTGCTGGCCACGCTGCTTGCGGCATCAGGAGCGGTGCTGGCCGCTGTGCTGATTGCAGCGGGCGGGGTGATTGGCTGGATCGTGGCGCAGCGCGTGCAGATGACCGAAATGCCGCAGCTTGTGGCCGCGATGCACAGCCTCGTCGGCCTTGCGGCGGTGTTCATCGGCTATAACGCCGATCTGGAACTAAGCCGCGTTTTGGCGATGGATGGGACTGCGCGCGAGGCGTTGACGGGCTTTGCCGCGCTTTTGGCGCATAAATCGCCCGTCGAACAAAACATCCTGCGCGTTGAAGTGTTCCTTGGCGTGTTCATCGGGGCTGTCACCTTTACGGGTTCGGTCATCGCCTTTGGCAAGCTGGCGGGCCGCGTCGATGGCAAAGCGAAAAAGCTGCCGGGCGGTCATGCGCTGAACGCAGGGGCGGCGATTGGGTCGTTGGTGCTGCTGGGGATTTACCTGTCTACTGGTGCGATTTGGCCTTTGATCCTGATGACGCTTTTGGCGTTTTTCATTGGATATCATCTGATTATGGGCATTGGCGGGGCGGATATGCCTGTGGTCGTGTCGATGCTGAACAGCTATTCGGGCTGGGCGGCCTCGGCGATTGGCTTTTCGCTGTCGAACGATCTGTTGATCGTGGTCGGCGCGTTGGTGGGCTCTTCGGGCGCGATCCTGTCCTATATCATGTGCAAGGCTATGAACCGTTCGTTCATTTCCGTCATCCTTGGCGGCTTTGGCGGCACCACTGGCCCCGCGATGGAAATCACGGGCGAGCAGGTGGCGATTGACACAGACGGCGTTGCCGCCGCCTTGAACGAGGCCGATAGCGTGATCATCATCCCAGGATACGGCATGGCCGTGGCCCAAGCGCAGCAGGCGGTGTCGGAACTGACGCGCAAGCTGCGCGCTTCGGGCAAGACGGTGCGCTTTGCGATCCACCCTGTGGCGGGGCGCCTTCCCGGACATATGAACGTGCTTCTGGCCGAGGCAAAGGTGCCTTATGACATCGTGCTGGAAATGGACGAGATCAACGAAGATTTCCCTTCGACCGATGTTGCCATCGTGATCGGATCGAACGACATCGTGAACCCCGCAGCACAAGAAGACCCAAATTCGCCCATCGCAGGCATGCCCGTGTTGGAATGCTGGAAGGCAAAACTGGTGATCGTATCGAAACGCGGGCAAGGCACGGGTTATTCGGGTATCGAGAACCCCTTGTTCTATAAGGACAATACGCGGATGTTCTACGGCGATGCCAAGAAAAGCTTGGATGCGTTGCTGCCTTTGATCAACTAACGCTAGGGGGCGCTCGCGCCCCCTCGGCCCTTGGCCTCACCCCCTAAGGATATTTGGAAAAAGAGAAACGGCAAAGCGTGGCTTTTGCTGCTTCTCTTTTTCACAAATATCCTCGGGGGGTGAGGAGCGTCAGCGACGAGGGGGGCGGAAAGCCCCCCTTACACCATTTCCCCGCACAAATCCCGCATCAGAACCTCGCGCCCGCCATGGGCCAGCGCATGGGCAAGTTTGGCATAGGCGGCGCTTTCGGTGATCTGGCCGCCGTCCACCACCCCTGCCCGCTCCAGCGTGGCCCCTGCGGCATAGCTGCCCAAGGCGGTGCCGCCATTTTCGCATTGCGAGACGGCGATCATCACCGCGCCGCGCGCATGCGCTTGCATCAGGGCGGTTTCCATCATTGGATCGTTCGGGATCGTGCCTGCGCCAAAGACGCGCAAAACCGCGCCATCCACCGCAGCAAGCGCCGCTGCAAAGGCGCGGGGAGATGTGTTTGGCGCCATGCTCAGCACGGCAATTTCGGGCGCGCCATAGGGCAACAGGGATGGGGTTCCCGCCCGCAGGCTGTCCCCGCCATCCCGCGCGGTAAAAGCATCCATTGCGTGGGAATGTGCCTTGCGCACCCGTGCCCCCGCCATCAGGTGCCCCGCAAACTGCACCCAAACCCCAGCAGGCGCGCGGGCGGCGGCCAGCAGCGCATCACCCAGATTTTGCAGCGCGTCCGTGCCATCAGCCTCTAGTGGCAACATAGAGCCTGTCACAATGACAGGGCGCGTAAGGCCCAGCAAAGCAAAGCTTAGCGCGGCAGCCGTATAGGCAAGGCTGTCTGTGCCATGCGTCACCACAAACCCCGCAAAGCGGTTTTGGCCTTGAAAAATCACCTGTGCAATGCGGTTCCAGTCGGCAAAACGCGCATTGGCGCTGTCGATGGCAGGTTCCAGATGCACCAATTCCGCATCGCCCTGCGCAATGCCCGCGCGCGCCAGCTTGGCCAGCCCTGCCTCAAGCACGCCCGCCGCAGGGGCCAGCCCATCAGGCCCCGCGCGCATTGCAATCGTGCCGCCCGTGTGGATGATACAAATCGTCATACCGCCCTTTTCGCTGCAAATTGCAGCTTTGCCAAGCGGCATCTGTTGCATTTTTAGCGGTATACAGCCGTGTGCCACGCGCCCCCTGTTTTCGCGCAAAATTTGGTTTACTTTGCACGGGATATCCAGTTTCAAGGCCGCCTCATGCCCCTTCCCGACCATCCTCTGCGCTATGCCCTTGTCAACGAATTGCACGCGCGCCCGTTTCCCGCGCTGTCCGCGCCGTGCCAAGTGGTTTATCTGGCGATCAAAGAGCCCAATGCAGCCCATGCCCGCGACCGCGCCCGCGACCGCGCGCATCTGCTGCAACTGCTGGATATGCACGGCGCAGCCCATCCGCAGCCGCAGGCAACCCATCACGCCGCGACCTTGGGCCGCACCGATCTGAAATGGGAAAGCCATACTGAATTTGTGACCTATTCCGCCTTTACCCCCGGCCTTGACGCGCGCGCCTTTGATCCCGCTGGCGCGGCCGTATTGCCCGAACCCTGGATTGCGCAAAGCCCGGGCCGCGCGATTGTGGCCGTGCTGATCCGCGTCGAAGTGATGCCCAAAGACGAGGATGCGATCTTGCCGATGCTGGACGATTGGTTCGTGCCGGAAAGCCTTGCCGTGGCGCGGGTGGTGGATGGGGCCGCCGTGGTTGCGGGGGATTTTAGGATTGATCCTGCGGGCTATATGCGCTTTGCCGTGTTTGTGCGCGAAGGCACGGGCGCGCGCCGCATTGGCCGCATCGTGCAGCGCCTGTGCGAGATTGAAACCTATCGCGCCATGTCGATGCTGGGCCTGCCGCGCGCGCGCGATTTGTCGGGGCATTTGAACGCGCTAGACCCGCGCCTTTCTGCGCTGGTGACAGGGCTGGACGGGCGCGATACCACAGTGCGCCCAGCCGAGGCCGCGCTGCACGAGCTTTTGTCCATCGCGGCTGAACTGGAGTCCCTGTCGGTCAACCACAATTTTCGCTTTGCCGCGACCAAAGCCTATGAGGCGATTGTCACCCAGCGGATCGAGGCGCTGCGCGAGGCGCGGGTGGCGGGCCGCCAAACCTTTGCCGAGTTTATGATGCGCCGCTATGATCCGGCCATGCGCACCATTCGCGCAGCCGAAGCGCGGCTGTCTGGCATGGCCGAACGCGCCGCCCGCGCGGCCGAACTGCTGCGCACGCGCGTCGATGTTGAACGGTCGGCCCAGAACCAAGCCTTGCTGCAAAGCATGGACACCCGCGCCGATATGGCCCTGCGTTTGCAGCACACGGTCGAAGGGCTGTCGGTGGTCGCCGTTAGTTATTATGCGCTAGGACTTGTGTCCTATATCCTTACTCCCATTGGCGAGGCGTTTCATCTGCCGAAAACCGTGCTGATGGCGGCGGCTGTGCCCGTTGTCTTGGCCGTGGTCTGGTGGGGCTTGCGCCGCCTGCGCGCGCGTGTTCTTTAGCCCCGAAGGGGGCGATTATGCCATATCTGCCACATCCGATTTCCATGAATACGCCCGCGCGCTTTGCAGGGCCGCTGCCTGCTGAATGCGACGCCGTCGTCATCGGTGGCGGCGTGATGGGCGTGTCGGCCGCGCTGGAACTGGCGGCCCGTGGGCAAAGGGTGGTGATCTGCGAAAAAGGCCGCATCGCGGGCGAGCAATCGTCGCGCAACTGGGGCTGGATTCGCCAACAAGGCCGTGATTTGGCCGAATTGCCCGTGATGATGGAAAGCCTGTCGATTTGGAAATCGCACGCCGAAAAACTGCCTGCCGAATTGGGGTTTCGCCAAGAGGGCGTGGTATATCTGGCGCGGTCGGCCCGCGAAATGGCCGAGTTTGAAGATTGGGCGCAGGCGGCCTTAGCCCATGGGCTGCAGACCCAGCTTTTGTCACGCGCCAAGGTGACGGCCCGTTTTGGCACTGACATGTGGATCGGCGGGTTGGAAACCCCGTCTGATGCGCGGGCAGAGCCGTGGCGCGCCGTGCCGCTGCTGGCCGATCATGCGGCGGCCCAAGGCGTGACCCTGCGCGAGCGCTGCGCGGTGCGGCGATTGGATATCACGAACGGCGCTGTGACGGGGGTGTTTACCGAAGCGGGGCGCATCGCATGCGGCCATGTGATCGTGGCAGGCGGGGCGTGGTCATCGCTGTTTCTGCGCTGCGAAGGCATTGATATTCCACAGCTTTCTGTGCGATCTTCTGTCGGGATTATTCCAGACCAGCGCCAAAGCTATGCGGGGAATGCCGCCGATGACCGCATCGGCTTTCGCGCGCGGATGGATGGGGGCACCTCGCTTGCGCCGGGATTTGCGCATGATTTCTACATCGGCCCCGATGCGCTGCGGCATTTTGCGCTGTATTGGCCGCAGTTCAAAAAAGATCACCGCGCCACCAAACTGCGCGCAATGGCTCCGCGCGGCTTTCCCGATGGCTGGCGCACAGCGCGGCGCTGGCGCGGCGATGAGACCAGCCCTTTTGAGGCGATGCGTATCTTAAACCCCGCGCCCAATACCCGCAGTTTGGCGCAGGCGGCGCGCGATTTTGCGGCGGCGTTTGGCGGCGGCAGCGCCGATTATACCCATCAATGGGCGGGGATGATCGATATGATGCCCGATGTGGTGCCCGTTGTGTCAAGCGCGCCGATTGCGGGGCTGACTATCGCCACGGGCCTGTCTGGCCACGGCTTTGGTATTGGGCCGGGTTTTGGCCGCGTGGTCGCCGACCTTGCGCTGGGGCGCGCGCTGGGCCACGATCTGACCCGCTTTCGCCTGTCGCGCTTTTCCGATGGCAGCGTCATCGCACCTGGGCCAAGCCTATGACAAACCGCGCCTTTTTCGGCCTTGATTTCGGCACATCCAATTCCACATTGTCGGTTGCTGATGGGCCAAACGCCCATCTGATCGCGCTAGAGGGCGACGCCCTGACCCTGCCCTCGACGGTGTTTTGGCCCGATGATCGCGGCCCGCTCACCTTTGGCCGCGCCGCGACGGACGCCTATTTGCAGGGTGAAGAGGGGCGGCTTTTGCGGGGGCTGAAATCCACTTTGGGCAGCCCGCTTTATGCCGAGAAAACGCTGCTCGGCGGGCGGATGGTTGGCTTTGCCACAGTGATCGAAGCATTCTTTGCGCATCTGAAAACCCATCTTGACCGCGTGCGCGCAGAACGCCCTTTGGGCGGTGTGGTGCTGGGGCGGCCTGTGCATTTTCACGATGGCGATGCAGCCGCCGATGCCCGCGCCGAGGCCGCGCTGGCCGACATTGCGCGCAGCCTTGGCTTCGAGAACGTCGCGTTTCAGTTAGAACCCATCGCCGCCGCCATGACCTATGAGGCGGGGATTTCGCGCGAGGCGCTGGTGATGATTGTCGATATTGGTGGCGGCACGTCCGACTTTTCCATTTTGCGCCTGTCGCCTGCCCATGCCCGCAAAGCCGATCGCGCGGGGGACATTCTGGCCACGGGCGGGGTGCGGGTGGGCGGCACCGATTTTGACCGCGCCCTGTCGCTGGACGTGGTGATGCCAACGCTGGGCTATAAGGCAGGGGTCAAGGGCGGCACGGGCCTGATGCCCAACCACTATTTTCTAGATTTGGCGACATGGCACAAAATCAACGCGCTTTATGTGCCGCGCGTGGCCAGCGATATCAAGGCGATGCGGTTTGAAATTGACCGCCCCGAACTTCTTGACCGCCTTGCCCGCGTTATTGGCGAAAAGTCGGGTCATGCGCTGGCGATGCGTGTCGAGGCCGCAAAGATTGCCCTGAGCGAGGCCGAAGCCGCGCGCATCCTGCTGTCCGATCTGACGGGCGGGCCAAACCCGATGGCCACGCGCGATGGCTTTGCCACCAGCGCCGCGCCGCTGCTTGCCAAAATCAAGGCCACGCTGCACGGCACCTTGGCCCGCGCTGGCCTGACCCCCGCCCAGATTGACACTGTGTTTCTGACAGGGGGCGCGGCGCATATGCCCGCGCTTCGCACGCTGGTCGAAGGCGTGTTTGACGGCGGCCATATCACCACGGGCGATATGCTGGGGTCGGTCGGCGCGGGCCTTGCCCACGAGGCGCAGCGGCGTTTCGGCTAAGGCTTAGGCGCGAATTTTTGCGCCCTTGGCGTCATAAAGCGGGGCAAGATGCACCGATGCGGGCACGCGCACAGCAGCCACGTCCAATTCATATTCTCCTGATAGAACAATGCCTTCCGTGACGTTCTTCATACGAATAAATCCATATCCGATGGGCTTGCCAATGCTATGCCCATACCCGCCCGAAGCCAGCCAGCCCACACGCTGCCCGTTTCGATAGATCGTCTCGCGGCCCAGCAGGGTGATGCTGGGATCATCCACCGTGAACCCCGCCAGCAGCTTAGCCACGCCGCCCGATTGCTGTGCCAGCAGCGCCGCGCGGCCTTTGAATTCTTGGTCTGTTTTCAGTTTGCACGCCCATGCCAGCCCCGCCTCAATGGGCGTGTGGTCAGGTCCAATTTCCGCGCCCCATGCGCGATAGCCCTTTTCCAGCCGCAGCGTTTCAATGGCGCGGTAGCCTGCGTTTACCAGCCCATCCTGCGCGCCTGCGGCCATCAGCGCCGTATAGACCGTAACGGCCATATCGGCAGGAAAATGCAATTCCCACCCCAATTCACCGACATAGGTGACGCGCAGCGCCAGCACCGTGCAGCCGGCCACCGAAATGTGCCGCGCCGTGGCAAAGGGGAAGGCCGCGTTCGAAAGATCATCAGGGCAAACCCGCGCCAGAATATCGCGCGCGCGCGGGCCCATTAGGGATAGGACAGCATTCGACGAGGTGATGTCGGTTAAGGTGGCGTCAAAGCCCGCCAAACCTTTGGATATCCAATGAAAATCCCGCGTGGCAAAGCCTGTGCCTGTGACGATATAGTAACTATCATAGGACAGACGTGCAACAGTTACATCCGCCTCGATCCCGCCTTTGTCATTCAGCATCTGGGTGTAAATCAGGCTGCCCACGGGCCTGTCCACGCGGTTCGCGCAGATATGGGTTAGGGCGGCCTCAGCGCCCTGCCCCTGTAGCAAGAACTTGGCGAAAGACGTTTGGTCAATCAGAACAGCGGCCTCGCGCGCGGTGCGATGCTCGGCCCCGACTGCGTCAAACCAATTCGGGCGGGCAAAGGAATAGGCGTCTTTTGCGCCCTTGGGGCCAAACCAATTTGGACGCTCCCATCCCAGCTTTTCGCCAAAAACAGCGCCCGCCTGTTCCAGATGTGCATATAGCGGCGAGCGGCGGGTGGGCCGCGCCGATTGCATTTCTTCGGCGGGCCAAGCGATGGTGTAATGCTTGCCATAGGCTTCCAAAGTGCGGGCGCGCACAAAGTCGGTGCTGGTATGGGCGCGGCCAAAGCGGCGAATATCAACGGGCCACAGATCATAAGGGGCCTGCCCCGTCGCCGCCCATTCGGCCAGCGCCATGCCTGCCCCGCCGCCCGAGGCGATGCCAAAGGCGTTAAACCCCGCGCCGATAAAAAGGCCGCTTAACTCGGGCGCTTCACCCAAAATGAAATTGCCATCGGGGGTAAAGCTTTCTGGCCCGTTCAACAGTTGCTTGACCCCCGCCGATGCCAGCGCGGGCACGCGGGCAATCGCATCGTCCATGAACTGGCTGTAATGGTCATAGTCCGATGTCAGCAGATCAAAATGAAACCCTTCGGGGATGCCGCCGACCGCCCAAGGTTTCGGGTTCGGCTCATACCCGCCCCAGACCAAACCGCCCACCTCTTCCTTCCAATAGGTGCGCCGATCAGGGTCGCGCAGCGTGGGCAGGTTTGGGGTAACGCCTTCGATCTTTTCGGTGATCATATATTGATGCTCGACCGAGACGAGCGGCACGTTGACCCCGACCGTCGCCGCCAGCGCCCGCGTCCATTGCCCCGCGCACAGGATCACCTTATCGCAAGCAATCACGCCCTCGGCAGTTTCCACACCTGTAACGCGCCCCTTGTCGGTGATAATGCGGGTGACGGGCGTATCTTCATAAATCTGCACCCCCGACATGCGCGCGCCTTTGGCCAGACTTTGGGTAATATCCGAAGGGTTCGCCTGCCCGTCTGTGGGCAGAAAGGCCGCGCCAACAAGGTCGGATACATCCATCAGCGGCCACAAATCCTGCGCCTCGCGCGGGGAAAGAAGATGCATCTCAAGGCCAAAACTGGCGGCCGTGGTCGCCTGCCGCTTCACCTCGATCCAGCGGTCGGCATTGCAAGCAAGGCGCAAGCCGCCGTTCATCTTCCAACCCGTTTGCAGACCTGTCTCTGCCTCAAGCCGCTTATACAAATCTACAGAATAGCCCAAAAGCTGGGTGATATTGGCCGATGTGCGCAACTGCCCCACGAGGCCAGCCGCGTGAAATGTGGTGCCAGAGGTTAGCTTTTTGCGTTCCAAAAGAATGACTTCGTCCATCATCTTGCCCAAATGATAGGCGGTAGATGCGCCAATGATGCCGCCGCCGATGACAATGGCGCGGGCGGATGTGGGCAGGGTTCTCATAGTGTCCTCTCAAACTGGGCATAGGCGGCGTGGTAGCCTTCTAGGCAGGCCGCGGCATAGGCGATAAAGTCAAAATCCAGCGCGCTATGGGCGGCCGAGACGCGGGCCCACAGCGCCTCGCGCAGGGCAGCAGCGGCTTTCATCGCGCCATAGCGGCGGGGCAAATCGGCGGGAACTGCACCGAAATATTGCATCAGCATGGCCTGTTCTTGGTCGGGCGTCAGCCCCATATTGGCGGCAAAACCGCCAAGGTCGAACAAGGGGCTGCCCCAGCCCGCATAATCCCAATCAATCAACCACATCCGCGCCCCATCATGGATGAAATTGCCCGCAAGCAAATCATTATGGCCAAAGACCATGTCTATCGGCCCGACGGCGGCCTCTAAAACGCGCGCTTGCGCCATCAGGTCTTGCAGATCGGCGGCGCTGTGATGACCCTCGTCCACAAGGCGCGCGGCATAGTCGCGCAGCACGTGAAACACCCAAAAGGCCAAGGATGGGCCGCGCAGATGCTGCGCCATATCGCGGTGCGCCCGTGCGATCAGATCGATCGCCTCGTGGCGCAAAGCGTCCGCTTGGAAATCGGCAGGGGTCATCGTGCGACCCTGCACAAACCCAATCACCAAGACCCGCGGCGCATGGTAGATTACGGGGGGCGAGAGGCCTGCCTGATGGGCGGCGACACTCGCGGCCAATTCCCCAGCGCGGCTGATGTGATGCACGGGAATATCATCGCCAATGCGCACCACGTAATCGCCCGTATCGTCCGTGACACGAAAGTTCACATTGGTGATGCCACCCGAAAGCACGCTTAGGCGCGGGGTTCCTTGCCAGATCGGCAACGAAAGGGCTAGATCGTTGGCTTGCATCATCCACCTCGGTGCCAGATTACGCGCAACGCGCCGACTGGCAAGGTCAAAGCTGCGTTTGGCGGCGCAAATGGGGGGCTAGCCCCCCGCTGCTGAAGCAGGCTTCATCAGCCCCCCCAGGATATTTTTCGAGCAGGGAAGCAGGCAGAGTGTCTGGTCTTCCGCGCTGTGCAAATATCCTGCGGGGGGGGGAGGGCGCAGTGAGGGGGGGCGCCCCTAAACAAGCGCTGCCACATCCAGCGCGATTTGACGTTCTTCTTCGGCGGGCAGGACATGCACGGCGAATGGGCCCAGAAAAGCAAGGCGGTCAACCAATGCGTCGCGCAGGCCCGCGTCATTCTCGCCGATACCGCCCGAAAAGCAAACCGCATCCAGCCCGCCCATCAGCGCAACCATTGCGCCTGCGTGGCGGATCGCGGCATGGGTGAACATGGCGCGGGCCGCTGGGGTGGCTGCGCGCATATCATTGCTGCCCGATAGGGCCAGCAGGCCACAGGCGCGGTTCAGCAAGGTTTCTGCCCCATCAATGCCGTGGCGGCGGGCCAAGGTCAGAACTGCCGCGCTGTCAATCGACCCCGCCCGCGTGCCCATGATCAGCCCGTCTTGCGGCGAATGGCCCATTGTGGTGGCGATGGAACGACCGTCCAAGATAGCGCAGAGCGAGGCGCCATTGCCCAGATGCAGGCCCAGCAGGCGTCGCGGCAGGTTGGGGCCAAGGCGGCGCAGCATGCTTGCGTAACTTAGGCCGTGAAACCCGTATCGGCGCAGGTTTTCAGCGGCGGGAATGGCATAGGCATATTCCATTCGCGGGATGGTTGCGTGAAAGGCCGTATCAAAGGCGGCGTATTGGGGCAAATCGGGGTATAGGCGCGCGATGGCATGGATACAGGCCAGATTTGCGGGGTTATGCAGCGGGGCAAGCGGCACGGCAGCGGTGATTTGGGCCAAGACATCAGGCGTGATGCGGCAGGTCGCGGTCAACCCCGCGCCGCCATGCACCACACGGTGGGCGGCGGCGGTGATCGTTGGCTCGCCAAGTGCGGCAAGCCCCTGCGACAAGGCGGCCTCATGCCCGCCCACGTTCAATTGCGCGATGGTGTGGCTGGCCACCAGATCGCCGCCTTGAAACAGCGCCAGTTTGACCGAAGACGAGCCCGCATTGACCACCAGCAGCATCTACAGCACCGCCTTTGCCAGCCCTATCAATGCCAGCACCGCCAAAAGCCCAATGGCAAAGCGGCGAAAATCCTGCGGGGCGACGCGCAAAAACTGCCGCCCGCCGATCCACACTCCAAATACGATGATCGGGGTCGACAGGGCGGCGGCAAGACCCGTATCCCAAGTCACCATGCCATGCCACCACATCAGCGGAGCCGATAAGATATCCAGAATGGCAAAATAGGCGATCAGCGTTGCGCGAAAGACCTGCGCGGGCATGGACTGCGCGGTGAAAAAGCTGGCCACGGGCAGGCCCGCCATCCCCACGGCATTGGCCGCCCCTGCAAACACCCCCACCGCCCCCGTCGCAGGCAGGCCTTGCGTTGGCAGCACCCAGCCGCGCAGCAGAACCGCGCACATGGCCAAAACGTAAATCGCCACCACCGCGCGCACCGTATCGATTGGCACAGCGGTGATCACCGCAAGACCCAAGGGCAGGCCAACCACCGCACCGCCCAGCAGCACCCAGACAAGCGGCCAGCGCACATCGCGCGAAATCCCGCGCCATTGCTGGAACGTCAGACCAAATTCGCAAAACATCACCACGGCCACGAAATAAAGGGGGTTTGTCACCAGCGCCGAGGCCGACACCACCAGCGCCGAAAACCCAAACCCCGAATAGCCCCGCACAAAGGCCGCCAGCAAAAAGACCGCGCCCATATAAAGCGCGGCCAGTGGGCTTAGGTCAAACGGCAAGCTCATGCCTGCATGTCAGCGGCGAAAACCCCTGCCACAGCGACAGGCTTTTTCATCGCATCACGGCGGAACGGCTCGCCCAGTTCTTGGTTGATCATCGCCTCGATCAGGGTGGTTTTGCCGTTTTTCTGATCCTCGATGGCTTGCTTCAAGGCAGAGGTCAACTCGTCCATCGTGCGGGCAACAACGCCTTGCAACCCGCAAGCCTTGGCGATGCCCGCATAGGAAACCTGCGTATCCAATTCCGTGCCGACAAAATTATCGTCATACCACAGGGTCGAATTGCGCTTTTCCGCGCCCCATTGGTAATTGCGGAACACAACCTGCGTGACGGCGGGCCATTCTTTGCGGCCAATCGCGGTCAGCTCCGTAACCGCAATGCCGAACGCGCCGTCCCCAGAAAAGCCGACCACTGGGACATTGGGGCAGGCGATTTTTGCGCCCACAACGGCGGGCAACCCATAACCGCAGGGGCCAAACAGGCCCGGGGCCAGATATTTGCGCCCTTCGTCAAAGGATGGATAGGCATTGCCAATGGCGCAGTTGTTGCCAATGTCGGACGAAATAATCGCCTCGCGCGGCAGGGCAGCCTGAATGGCGCGCCACGCCATGCGGGGCGACATCCAATCAGGCTTGGCGGCGCGGGCGCGTTGGTTCCATGTCGTGCCTTCGTCGTCATCCTCGTGATCCATCGACGACAGGGCCTGCGCCCAAGCGGATTTGGTTTGCGCAATTGTCGCCTTGCGTGCGGCGCGGCCCGCCTCGCCTGCATGGGAGGCAAGCCGCGCCAAAATCCCGCGCGCTACATGGCCCGCGTCCCCAACAATCCCAACCGTGACAGGTTTGGTCAGGCCAATGCGGGCGGGGTTGATATCAACCTGAATAATCTTCGCGCCCGTGGGCCAATAATCAAGGCCATAGCCGGGCAGCGTGGAAAACGGGTTCAGCCGCGTGCCCAGCGCCAGCACCACATCAGCCTGTTTGATCAGCTCCATCGCGGCCTTGCTGCCGTTATAGCCCAAAGGGCCCGCGAACAATGGATGCGCGGCAGGTGCGGCGTCGTTGTGCTGGTAGCCGACGCAAACAGGCGCATCAAGGCGCTCTGCCAGCGCCATCGCATCTGGGATCGCGCCCGCCAGCACCACGCCTGCGCCGTTCAGAATAACGGGAAACTTGGCAGATGACAGCAGGTCTGCCGCCTGCGCTATGGCCGCCTCACCGCCCGATGGGCGTTCAAATTCGACAACGGCAGGCAGGGTGATGTCGATGACCTGCGTCCAAAAATCGCGCGGCATGTTGATCTGCGCAGGGGCCGATGCGCGGCGCGCGTTTAGGATCACGCGGCTGAGCACCTCTGCCACGCGGGACGGGTCGCGCACCTCTTCTTGATAGGCGACCATGTCTTTGAACAGGGCCATCTGTTCCACCTCTTGGAAACCGCCCATGCCGATGGTCTTATTCGCGGCCTGCGGGGTGACCAACAGCAGCGGCGTATGGTTCCAATAGGCGGTTTTCACGGCGGTGACAAAATTGGTAATCCCCGGCCCGTTTTGCGCGATCATCATCGACATACGGCCCGAGGCGCGGGTATAGCCATCGGCCATCATCCCGCCGCTGCCTTCATGCGCGCAGTCCCAAAACCGAATACCCGCGCGCGGAAACAGATCGGAAATCGGCATAAAGGCGCTGCCGATAATGCCAAAGGCATCGGTAATGCCGTGCATTTGCAGCACTTTGACAAAGGCTTCTTCGGTGGTCATTTTCATCGCGGCAAACTCCTGTTTTGCGGCACAATAGGGCGCAGGGCGGCGCGGCCTTAGGGCCAGTGTGTTTTGCGCGGTAAGGCCAGCTTACCCCCGCAGCGCGCGCGCTATCCGTGCAATGCCTTCGGGTATCTTGGCAGGGGCAATCGAGGAGTATCCCAGCCGATAAAACTGCCCCTGCGGGCGGGCGGGGTCAAAGAAAGACTTCCCCGCCTCAATCAGAACGCCGCCCTCGCGCAGGCGCATCGCCAGCGCTTCGGTATCCACGCCTTGCGGCGCGCGCATCCAAAAACTCGACCCGCCAAAGCCGCCCTGCCCTGCCACGGTCAGCCCCGCCTCGGCGATGGCATCGGCCATCACCTGACGGCGGCGCTTGTAGGCGGCGCGCATGCGATTGATCAGCGCGTCATAATGGCCCAGCGACAGGAAATAGGCCACCGTGCGCTGAATATGCCCGGGCGGGTGGCGCAGCAACATCAGGCGCAAGGCGCGCGCCTCGCAGATAAAGCTGGCTGGCCCCACCAGATAGCCCAGCCGCATCCCCGGAAACACCGATTTTGAAAAGCTGCCCACATAAATCACCCGCCCCTCGCTGTCCAAAGACTTCAGCGCAGGCGAGACAGGTTTCAGAAAAGACATCTCGAATTCGTAGTCATCTTCGACAATCACAAAATCGTCGCGCGCCGCCGCCGCCAGCAAGGCGGCGCGCCGCTCCAGCGGCATGGTCGCATTGGTCGGGCATTGGTGGGATGCGGTGGTGAACACCACATCCACCCCTTTGGGAATGGCATCGGGCGGCAACCCCCCCTCGTCGATATCAACCGAGGTGACATCCGCCCCCTGCCCCGCCAAAATACCGCGCAGGCCCGAATAGCCGGGGTTTTCCACCGCCGCGCGCCGCCCAGCCCCAAGCAAAAGCTGCGCCGCAATCCAGAGGCCATTTTGCGCGCCAAGGGTCAGCAGCACCTCATCCTCGCGCGCCGCAATCCCGCGCCGCGGCAGAATCGAGCGCAGCAAATACTCCATCAGCAAAGGATCATCGCCATCGTATAAATCGCTGGTCAACACGCCAAAATCGCGCCGCCCCAGCGCCCGCAGCGCGCATTGCCGCCAGTTCTGATGATCGAACAGCGTCGCATCGGCTTGGCCGTAGATAAAGGGATAGGGATAGCTTTCCCAATCGCGCGGGCGCGCCACCCCTTCAACGCCCGAAAACTGCCGCCCCGTCCATGCCGCAAAATCCACCCCCTCGCGGCGCGGGGCGCGGGCAGTCAGTTCAGGCGCGCGCGGGGCTGTGGCGGAAATGTAATAGCCCGACCGCCCCCGCGCCTCTAGGTAATCAGCACTGACAAGTTCGGCATAGGCCAGCGTGACCGTGATGCGCGAAATCCCCAGATGTTCGGCAAGCCCGCGCGAGGAGGGCATCTTTTGCCCCGCCACAAACCGCCCCGACAAAACCCCTTCTGTCACCACCTGCCGCAGGCGCTGCTGCAACGTGCCGCGCCCTGCGGGGGGCAAAACAAAGGCTTCGGGGGGGATTGGCATGTGGCCTCAAATCCAAATCTATCTGGACTTATAGGCAAAAGGGGGCCGCCTGCGCAACCCCCCTTTCATTTTGGCACAAATACCTAAAACCTCTCAGCCAAACACTTTGGTCAGGGCGCGATCAATCGCCCCCGTGATGGCATCAATATCATCCGCCGTGGCAATTAGCGCGGGCGACAGGCACAGCGTGTTGTTCAACCCCGGCAGGCTGCGATTGGTCATGCCGATGATCACGCCTTGGGCGTTGCAATCGGCTACAACCGCCGCCACCTTTTTCTCGTCCATTGGTTCTTTCGTGCCGCGATCGGCCACCAATTCCGCGCCGCAGAACAGACCCTTACCGCGCACATCGCCGATGACTTTGTGTTTTTCCATCAGTGCGTTCAGGTTTTCAATCACCCTCGCGCCCATTTTCAAGGTGTTGTCCAGCAGCCCCTCATCCTCGATAATCCGCATATTTTCCAGCGCCGCCGCAGGCCCCGCCGTGCAGCCGCCAAAGGTGGAAATATCGCGGAAATAGCTCATCTTATCGGTGTCATCCTTGAACATATCGAACACCGCTTCGGTGGTGACGGTGCAGGAAATCGCCGCATAGCCCGATGCCACGCCCTTGGCCATGGTCACAAAATCCGGCTTGATCCCGAAATGCTGATAGCCAAACCAAGTGCCCGTGCGACCGACGCCGCAAACAACCTCGTCGATGTGCAGCAAGATATTATACTTGGCGCAAATCTCTTGCACGCGCTCCCAATAGCCTGCGGGGGGCACAATCACGCCGCCGCCTGCGGTGACAGGCTCCAGCACCAGCGCGCCGATGGTATCTGCCCCCTCGCGCAAGATCACTTCTTCAATCGCATCCGCAGCGCGCTGGCCATAGTTTTCCACATCCCATTGCGCTCGGTATTCCAGGCAATGGGGAACCATGACGAACCCATCAGGATAGGGCCCATATTGCATGGCGCGCTCTGCCTGCCCGCTGGTCGCCAGCGCGCCAATGGTGGTGCCGTGGTAATCCCGCTCGCGATATAGGATCTTCCATTTTTTGCCGCCGTGATGCTTGTGCGCGATCTGGCGCACCATCTTATAGACCTTTTCGTTCGCCTCAGACCCCGAATTGGAATAGTAAACGCGGCTCATCCCTGGCATTTTGGAAATCAGCCGTTCGGCAAACAGCGCGCCGGGGATCGACCCGCCGACCCCCGCAAAATAGTTCATCTTCAACAGCGTATCGCGCACCGCATTGGCGATGCTTTCGCGGCCGTAGCCCACGTTCACCGTCCAGACCGCGCCCGACACCGCGTCGATATATTCTTTGCCGCGCGCATCCCATACCCGCAGGCCCTTGCCCTCGACAATAATGCGCGGGTCAACATCGGGGGTCTCGTATCCCTTGTGCTGGGAAAGGTGGTGCCAAACATGCGCCTTATCGGCGGCGACGATTTTGGAAATATCATTTGCGGTAGCGAAATTGTCCATCTGGGGCGGCCTTTGGCTGTTGGTTTTGCGCAGTATGATCCTTGCACCGCAGTGCCCTTATGTCCAGTGCCTGCGCTGTCATAGGGCCAGAGCGGCGCAACTGTGCAGCAATTCGCTTGATTTTTGAATTTGGAACGGTCTAAATATTCCAAAAACAAGGTGAACGCCCATTATGTCCCCCACAATCCACGATGTTGCCGCCAAGGCGGGCGTGTCAAAATCGACTGTCAGCCTTGTTCTGCAAGATAGCCCTTTGGTCAAAGAAACCACCCGCATCGCGGTGCAAAAGGTGATGGCGGAGATTGGCTATGTCTATAACACCGCAGCCGCTGGATTGCGCGGGCGCAGTCTGGCCCATGCCGCACAGTCGCAAACCGCAGCCGCCCCCACCGCCGTGCCCGCCGCAGTGCCTCTGTCTTGCGATCTGTCCGATGCCACACAGGCCGAATTTGCCGCTGCCGTGCAGGTGGTCGCATCGGCGCTGGGGCTGGGGTTGCATCTGCTTGCGGGCGATGAAACCGCGCCCGCTTTGGCCTTTGCAGGGCGCAGCATTTCGACAAAGCCCGAACATGCTGGCCGCCCGAACACGCTGTTTGCCCTGCACCCAAGCGCCCCCGCGCGGCTCGAAGAGGGGATGGCCGCCCAAACCGCCACGCGCCATTTGTTGGGGCTAAGCCGTGCGCAGGTGGCTTTTGTTGGCGGGTTTGACAGCAGCCCGCGCGATCAATTGCGCCTGCAAGGCTATCTGGCGCGGATGAAACGCGCAGATAGCCTGCCTTTGGTGATGATGGGCGGGCGCGATTTCGGCTTTGGCCGGCGCATTGCGGCCAAGATTTTGCAGCGTTTTCCCGTCTGCACGGCGGCGCTGTGCGTGAACGATCAGGTCGCCTTGGGCATGCTTGAGGCGCTGGGCGAGCGGGGCATCGCCGTGGGCGAGGCGTTTCGCGTGGTGGGTTGGGGCGACACTGAACCCGCTGCCGCCGCTGGCCTGTCCAGCCTGCAACCCGATATGGCTGCCTTGGCTGCCGCCTGCGTGGCATGGGTGCAAAAGGGCGGCGAGGTCAACCATCTGATCCCGCTGAATTTTATCCGCCGCGCGTCCAGCTTGGGCGGGGCATAGCCGTGCCTGCGGCCAAGCTGCGCGCGCTGCTGGACGCCGCGATCGCTGCCGCAGACCCCGTGCAGGCCCTGACGCCATTTTTAGACGACATCCGCGATCCGCGCCCGAAAGGGCGGTTGATTGTGCTGGGCGCGGGCAAAGCCGCCGCTGGCATGGCGCAGGCGGTGCGGGCGCGGTTTGGCCCCTGCGAGGGGCTGTTGATCACCCGCTACGGCCACCAAGGCACGGGCGCACAAACCATGCCCGACATTGTGCAAGCCGCCCATCCCCTGCCCGATGAGGCAGGGCGCGCGGCAACGGCGCGCATGCTGGGCCTTACGCAGGGCCTATCGGCGCAAGACACTGTTTTGGTGCTGATTTCGGGCGGCGCCTCGGCGCTGATGGTGGCGCCGCGCGCAGGGATTCGTTTGGCCGATAAGGCAAATCTCAGCGCGCGGCTGCTGGCGCGGGGTGCGCCGATTGGCGATATCAATTTGATCCGCAAGCAATTTTCCGATGTAAAGGGTGGGCGATTGGCCGCTTTGGCTGCGCCTGCACGGGTGATTGGGCTGATCATGTCGGATGTCGCGGGCGATGATCTGGCCGATATCGGATCGGGGCCGACGGTTTTGGATACCCGCGATGCAAGCGCTGCCGCCAAGGCCTGGGGCATTGATCTGCCGCCCCTGCGCGCGGCCCCTCCCCGCTTGACGCATGTGCAAAACCATCTGGTTGCAGCGCCGATGGCCAGCCTGCAGGCTGCGGCCCGCCTTGCGCAAAGCTGGGGCTGGCAGGTGCAGATATTGGGCGATGATCTGGGCGGCGAGGCGCGGGATTTGGCGCGCGATCATGCCGCGCGGGCACAAGCACTTGCGGCGCAAATGGCCCCCCATGATGCGCCGCAGCTTTTGCTTTCGGGCGGTGAGGTGACGGTGACATTAGGCGCGGACGCAGGCGGCATAGGCGGGCCAAACGCCGAATATGCGCTGGCCTTGGCCCTTGCTTTGCGCGGGCAGCCGCAGATCCACGCCCTCGCCGCCGATACCGATGGCATTGACGGCGCAGGCGATGCGGCAGGCGCGGTGATTGGGCCTGCGACGCCGCTGGGCGCGCAGGCCACACGGGCGCTGGCAACCCATCATGCGCACAGCTTTTTCGCGGGCGCAGGCGGCGCGATTGTCACTGGCCCAACGGGAACCAATGTCAACGATTTTCGCGCGCTGCTGATCCTGCCGCCTTAGATATGCGCCTTAGATATGCAGGGCGCGACCATAGGCATCCAGCACCGATTCGTGCATCATTTCCGACAGGGTCGGATGCGGGAACACCGTGTGCATCAGGTCTTCTTCGGTGGTTTCCAGCGTGCGGCCGATGACATAGCCTTGGATCAATTCGGTCACTTCCGCCCCGATCATATGCGCGCCCAAAAGCTCGCCCGTTTTGGCGTCGAAAATGGTTTTGATCATGCCTTCCGCCTCGCCCAGGGCGATGGCTTTTCCATTGCCGATAAAGGGGAAGCGGCCCACTTTGACGGTATAGCCTGCATCCTTGGCCTTGGCCTCGGTCAGGCCAACCGATGCCACTTGCGGGTGGCAATAGGTGCATCCCGCGATGGTATTGGGTTTGATCGGGTGGGGATGGCCGCCCGCGATCAGTTCGGCCACCATCACGCCCTCGTGGCTGGCCTTGTGCGCCAGCCAAGGCGCGCCTGCGATATCGCCGATGGCGTAAAGGCCCGCGATGCCCGTGCGGCAAAATTCGTCCGTCACCACATGGGTGCGGTCGATTTTCACCCCCAAAGCTTCCAGCCCCAGACCTTCGACATTGCCAATAATGCCCACGGCGGAAATCACCGTATCAAAGGTTTCGGTCACAGTGCCGCTGGCCGATTCCAGATGCGCGGTCACCACACCATTGCCGCGATCCAGCTTTTTCACCGTGGTTTTTTCCAGAACCTTCATGCCCTGTTTGACAAAGGCCTTCTTGGCAAAGGCGGAAATTTCCGCGTCTTCCACAGGCAGAACCCTGTCCATCACCTCGACCACAGTGGTATCTGCGCCCAGCGTGTTGAAGAAGGATGCAAATTCAATGCCAATCGCGCCCGATCCGATGACGAGCAGCTTTTTCGGCATCCGTTTGGGCTGCAAGGCGTGGCGATATGTCCAAACCAAATCGCCGTCCGCCTCGAGCCCCGGCAATTCGCGCGCCCGCGCGCCTGTGGCAAGGATGATGTTTTTGGCCGTTAAGGTTTCGGTGCCTTTGTCGGTGGTCACGCTTACCTCACCCACCTTTGGCAGGGTCGCCGTGCCCATAAACACCGTCACTTTATGCTTTTTCATCAAATGTCCAATGCCGCCCGACAATTGCTTGGCAACCCCGCGCGAGCGGGCGACCACCGCGTCCAGATCATAGCCGATACTGTCGGCCTTGAGGCCAAATTCCTTGGCGCGGTGCATCAAATGGAACACTTCGGCGCTGCGCAGCAGGGCTTTGGTCGGGATACAGCCCCAATTCAGGCAAATACCACCCAGATTTTCGCGTTCCACAATCGCCACTTTTTGGCCCAACTGGCTGGCACGAATGGCGGCTACATAGCCCCCAGGCCCTGCCCCAACCACCACAACGTCAAAGTTCTGCGCAGCCATAGTGCTTCCTCCCGAAAAACTAGTTTGACCTTAAACTATATTTCAAACCCAAGCAATACGGGCTTTGCTGTGCCTCTATGCGCCCTGTGCATTGCTTTTCAGGGTGTTCACAATCGTCATATAACCGCCGTTTGCCAGAAACGCGGCCTCATCTGCGGTATTTTCCCGCCCTAAGGCCGCGTTGCGAAAGGGAAAACGGCCAAAGCGGGTGATCACTTGATGGTGCGCGCGCGCGTGCAGGGCCAAGTCGGGGTGCTCGCCAAGGCGTTCCTCCATCATCTGCACCGCCAAATCCTGATCGGCCAGATCTTCGGAATGTTCCAGTGGCATGTAGAAAAATTGCCGCTCGGGCGCGGGGGCGTCCAGATCCCAGCCCGCCGAAATGGCGCGTTTGGCGGCGGCCAGCGCGCGCGCATCGGTGGCAAAGGCCAGCGGGCTGCCGCGATGCATGTTGCGCGGAAATTGATCGCAGACAATCAGATAGGCCAGCGTTCCAACCGCGCCCTCTGCCCAGTGGTCGAGGTTTCCCTCATGTGCGGCCTGCCACAGCGGCAAGAACAGGGCAGTGATTTCAGCGTCCAAATCTGCGCCGCCCGCATACCAGCCTTCGGGGCCAACGGCGCCCAGCCAATAGTCCAGCACTTCGATCGGATCAGACATGGCGCGCCCCTTTTGTCGCAGCCTGCCGCGCAAGGGCCCAAAGCGCAAGCGCTATTGCTGCGCCTCGGCCCGTTCCAATACCGCCTCGACCGCGACAGTGGAGGCGGTGGGCGACAGGCCCGCATAGCCACCTTGAACAGGGGCCGAACGGCGGGCCATCCGCCATGCGGCATAGCCGCCCAGCGCCGCAAAGAACGCGCCGATCACCAGAAAATACCCCTTTGCCCCCAAAAGCCCCATCACCCAACCCGCCAGCAATGGCCCAAAAATTGCGCCAAACCCGTTTAGAAATATCAGTCCCGCCGATGCAGCAGGCATCTGCTCTTTGGACAGATAATCATTGGTGTGCGAAATCAGCAGCGAATACAAAGGGTTGATGATACCGCCCAGCGCGCCTGCAACCAGCAATTCCAGCGCATAGGGCAAGGGCAGGGCTGCGGCCAGCGCCATCACCCCCGCCCCCGCCAGCGACATCCACAAAATCATCGCTCGCCGATCCAGCCGATCTGACGCCCAGCCAATGGGATATTGCAGAACCAACCCGCCGATATACATAGCGGCCACAAAACCCGCGATTTGCGCCACCCCCATGCCCATCATCGCGCCATAGACCGATGCCATGCCAAACATCGCGGCAAAGACGCCCCCCGTCAGCAGCATCCCCGCGCAGCCCAGCGGAGAGATCGCAAACAGGGCGGCAAAGCTCATGGGTTTTGTCCGCTCGAACGTTGGGGCGGGCACGGTTGCCAGCAGCAGCGGCAGGAATGACAGCGACACCAAAATCGACGGGATGATGAACAGCCCAAACCCGTTTGGATCGCCCATGCCTAGTAGCCCCTGCGCGGCAATAATGCCCAGCATCTGCACAATCATATAGGCCGACAGGGTTTGCCCGCGCGTCTCGTTGCTGGCGGTGTTGTTCAGCCAGCTTTCGGCAGTGATATAGATGACCGAATAGCAAAACCCGATCAGCACCCGCATAACAGCCCATGCCTGCCATTCCACCAGCAGCGGATAAAGGATCAGCACGGCAGAAATGACCGAGCCCATCGCGGAAAACACCCGCACATGGCCGACGCGGCGGATCATCGGCGCGGCAAGGTTTGCCCCCGCCAAAAACCCCGCGAAATAGGCCGACATAACGACCGACAGGTGAAAGGTGGAAAACCCTTCGCTGGCGCCGCGAATACCCAAAAGCGACCCCTGCACGCCGTTGCCCAGCATCAGAAGCATCACGCCCAGCAAAAGCGGCCAAGATTGGCGCAAAACCGTAAACATCGCAGACCTACCTTTGTGACCTTATACCATATCCGCGCCGCCCATCGGCAGCAAAAGCGACGCATCGCCATAGGAAAAGAACCGATAATTTTGTGCAATCGCATGAGCGTAAATTGCATCCATCCGCGCCTTGCCCATCAGCGCCGCAACCAGCATCAGCAGGGTAGATTTGGGCAGGTGAAAATTGGTCATCAGCCCATCGGTGATGCGAAACTGGAACCCTGGATAGATGAAAATATCCGTCTCGCCGACCCAAGGGCGCAGCGTGCCAGACTGCGCGGCGGTTTCGATCAACCGCAGCGCGGTGGTGCCCACGGGAATAATCCGCCCGCCCGCCGCACGGGCGGCGGTTATTGCGGCGGCGGCGGCGGGCGTCACCTCGCCCCATTCGGCGTGCATTTTATGCGTTGTGACATCTTCCACCTTCACAGGCAAAAACGTGCCCGCGCCGACATGCAAGGTAACTTCGGTGAACAAAACCCCTTTGTCGGCAAGGCGTTGCAACAAAGGCCGATCAAAGTGCAGGCTGGCCGTAGGCGCGGCCACGGCACCTGCGTGGCGGGCAAAGACGGTTTGATAATCGCTGATATCTTGCGCATCGGTCGGGCGTTTGGCGGCGATATAGGGCGGCAGGGGCATTTTGCCCGCAAGGGCAAGCGCTGCGTCAAAGTCATTTCCCACAAGGTTGAACCGCAAATGGCAATCTGCATCGGTTTTGGCGATAACTTCGGCGGTTAGCCCTGCAGCAAAACCGATCACATCGCCCAAGGCCAACTTACGCAGGGGCCGCGCCATTGCCCGCCAATTGCCCGCAGGATCGGGGGCCATCAGCGTGACATCGACCTTTGCCACAGCGTCGCCCCGCGCGCGCGCGCCCGCCAATTGCGCGGGAATAACGCGGGTGTTGTTCAGCACCAGCATATCGCCCGCGCGCAAGATGTGTTCCAAATCATAGACCTGCCCATCGCGGATGCGCGCGCCTTCGGCCAGCAGCAACCGCGCGCTGGGGCGCGGGTGTGCAGGGCGGGTGGCAATCAGGGCCTCGGGCAGGTCAAAATCGAAATCGTCTAGGGTCATGGCGGGCTTTCTAGCGTGGCTTTCGGTGCCTTGAACATATCACGGAAAAAGCCGGGCATCAGCACCGACAGCGGATTGACGCCGACAATAGGATCGTCCGCTGTGCCGCGCAGCGTGTAGTTAAACCCCAAAACCCCCTCGCCGCGCCGCGAAATGGCCGCGCCGATTCCGTTCAAAATATAAACGGGCGAGACGACCCCCTGCATGTCCAACTGCGCCCCCGCAAAGCGATAAACGCCCTGCATCGTCACCCCCAGCGATCCGCCTGTTGCCGCGCCTTCGCGCAGGTCAACCCCTTCTGGAGTAAGGGTAAATTTGCCAACAATGGCGTTAAACAAAATGCCAGACCCGCCCAATTGGTCGATCAGCCCCACTACGGAAATCGCGTTCAAAAGTTCGGCCAGAACCGAAGAGCTTTGCACCCGCACCCCTGTCATTTGCACCTCGCCGTCATAGCTGCCAGCGCGCGCGCGCGGCGTCAGCACCAAATCCAGCGCCCCGTCTTTGGCCGCGCCGTAAACCCCCGCCTCAGCCAAAGCGCGCCCTGCGTCTTGCGCGGTCACGCGAATGGCCGTGCCCAGCGCCGCGGGGGCAAGCTGGCCTTGGATCGGCACGCCGCCATCGATCTGCGCGGCGAAATTGCCAGACAGGCCCTTGGCGGCGGTAAAATCGCCCTGAAAGCCCGTCAAAGTAATGCCATCGGACACGCGCAAACGGTCAAGCCGCAGCGTGATGGGCATGGCGCTTGCCGCAGAATTACCTGCAAAACTGCCGCGCGCTGTAGGGAAATAGCGCATGTCGACACTGGCATTGCCGACCTGCATTGCAACATTGCCCGCCACCCCAACAAAGCTGACATCGCCTGCAAACCATTTGCCAAGGCTAATGTCTGCGAAATCCGCCCGCTCTAACCCGCCCGTTTTGGCCACGGTGACGCGGCCCTCGGCCTGCAAATCGCCCGCCTTCAGGGCAAGTTTGGTCACCACGGGCGGCGAGGATAGGGTGATTTCGGCCCGCAGGCTGCCTGTTTGTGCGGTTGGTTTTTCAAACCCCACGGGCGGGATAGCAATGCGGATGCGGTTCAAATCCGATGTCAGAACCATTTTCGCTGCTTGTCCGCGGGTAATGTCCAGCGCCACTTCGGCGCGACCTGCCCCCGTGATCATCCCCTTTGGCAGCGCCACGCCAAAGGCCGATAGCGCTGTGTCCGATAAATCCGCCGTGCCCGTCACCCGCGATTTCCCCGCATTTTGCGGGCCAAATTGCTGACTATAGGCTCCGTCAAAACCAACCCCTGCAATATCCCCCTGCCCTGCAATGCGCAGGCCCGCGCTGTCGACAAACACGTCCAGACGCGGCGCTGTGATGGTGCGACTTGGCACAAGTTTGCTGGTTCTGAAATTGGTGATCTGCCCCGTAACCTGAAAGCGAACATCGGGCAGAGTGATGATTTTCTGCAACGGCAGTTCGATATGCGACAAAAGCCGCGCCGTGCCGCCCGCAAAATCCACCGTGCGTCCAGATTTTTGGATGAATTGAAACGGCTTTTGATCCAGCAGTGATAAGGTGGCCGTAACGGCCCCGACGCTGCGCAAATCCAGCTTGCCCGTGGCGGGAAACTTGGTGATGTCGGGAATGGAAAAGACCGAGCCTGCCATATCCAAATCACCGCCAAGCGGCGGCGTGGCGCGCCCCTTTTCCAGCACCATGGTAAAAGCGCGGCCCGTGATCGCGCCATATCCAACACCGCCCGTAATGGCAGGCAGGCTGCGCATCGGTGTCACTGTAAGCCCGTCAAATCGATAGCCCAAATCAATTTTCGGCGCGTCCCCCACCATTTGCCGCAGCGCCAGTCGTAAATCGCTGAACCGCCCCGCCAAAAGGTTACGATCCAGCCAGTCGCGGGTGCCGCGTTTCAGGTTTTTCGGCCACAGGCCCAGCAGTTTGGCCGCGCTGATTTGGTTGACGCTGGCGTCAATGCTGGATTGCCAGCCCTGCGCGCCGGCAGACACTTGGCCCTTGGCGGCAATGCGGGTGTCGCCGTCGGTCAGGGCGATTTGGCCGATATCCACTGAAAACGGCGCAAGGCGCAGGCGCAAATCCGCGGCCCCTGCAGTAAAGGTGACGGGGGCTGTAAACAGTTCGGGCCGCGCAAGGCGCAGCGATTGCATCTGCAACTGGATGATAAAGGCTGCTGGCACTTCGCCCGCCAAAGCGCCCTTAATCACCGACCCATCGGCGCGCAGCACATCGCCATGGCCCGCGCCTTTCAGGGTCAGTGTTTCGGACATGACCTGCACATCGTTCAGCCGCACGCGCCCCTGCGCGGGGTCATAATCCAAATCGATCTGCGCAGACTGAAAGACCACGGGCGCTGCGGCAGGATCTGGGGCCAAAGCCCCCGCCCCAATTTGAACCTGCGCTTGCATCTGGGTGATGCCGTTTGGGGTCAGCGTTGTCGAAATATTGCCCGAGATCGGCGCATCAAGCACCGACATAAAGGCCAAGGGAGCTGCTTGCGCGGCCAGATCGCGCGCCGATATATCCGTCAGCCGCGCTGTGATGCGCGCCTCTTGGCTGCCCTTGGCGCTGATCAGGCTAAGATCCACCCGCCCAAGATCGCCGCCCTGCGACGTGCCCAGCAATGTCAGGCCAATGCCCGCCGCAATTTCGCCGTCTCGGTGGGTGATCGTCAGCGTGCCATTGCCAAGGCCCCATGTGCGGGCAAGGCGCTGATCGGTCAATGACAAGGTCAGATCGCTGATCGATATGCCGCGCATGTCGCGGCCCAGCGGGCTGCCAAAGAACCGATCCGACAGCGCGAATATCTGCGCCAAATCCATCGCCGCCCCGCTGGAAAACGCAATGTCCAAACGGCCCTGCAAATCGCGGGTGACTTGCAGGTTTGCCCCCTTTATCGCCAATTCCCGCAGGTGCAAATTGCCAGCCATCAGCGCCCAAGGCGGCACGGTCGCCTGCACTTTGGGCAAGGCCAAAACTGGCGCGCCGCTGGCGTTTAGCAGGCTTAGGCCCGCAATTTCGACACGCGGGGAAAAATCGCGGCTGACCGAAAGGGTGATCCCTTCCAGCGCAAGGCCCATGCCCGGCAGGCTGCGCTGAACCTCGGCATTCAGGCGCTGTTCCAGTTGCGCTACGGCCCACAGCGGCGCAGGAAGCCCGCTGCCCGCAAGCACAAGGCCCAGCAACAGCAGCCCCAGCGCCGCCAAAACCGCCGCAATGCGCAGGGCAAGCCTCAGGCCAAAGCGCCGCACGCGCCCAAGACTTGCCTGCCGTGCCGCTTGCTCTGTCATGCCGCCCCGCGTCTGTTCCCTGCCACACCCGCTTGCCTTTATCTTTGCGCAAAGGCAACTAGATGCAAAGCGGGCGTGCAAAAATTCGCGCGTCTTTGCCGCATGAAGGAGAATGTTATGCTGAATATCGACGATATGGCCCCAGATCTGACCCTGCCGCGCGATGGCGGCGGGGAAATTCGCCTGCTGGACATTCGTCCCAAAAAGCTGGTTTTGGTGACCTATGGCGGCGATGGCACCCCCAGTTGCACCAATGAAATCATGGAGTTCAACGATTTGGTCGATGCGTTTGCCGCCAAAGATGCGGTGATTGTTGGCCTGTCAAAAGACAGTGTGAAAAAACACGATAAGTTTATCGCCAAAATGGGCATCCGTTTTGCCTTGGCCTCTGACACGGGCGATGTGATGGAACGCATCGGCGCCTATGGGCCGAAGATTTTCTTCGGCAAGCCTGTGATTGGGGTTTTGCGCACCACTTACCTGTTCGACGGGCAGGGCAAAGTTGCGGCAATTTGGAAAGTGAACAAGGTCAAGGGCCACGCAGCCGAGGTGTTGGCCGCGCTATGAGCGAGACGCTGTCCCTTTCAGACATGGCCGTGCAGGTGTTGACCTGCGCCGATGGGCGCGCCAAAACGGCGCTTGCGCACCGCCACGCGGCCTCTTGGCGCGCCGCCCGCGCGGCGGGGGCGCCGCTGCCCTTGGGCCGCGCTCTGCCGCCCGATCAACCCGCCCGCCCTGCCGCGCCGGCGCTGCTGGACCCGCGCGATGTGCCGCGCCGCCGCCCCAATACGCAAACGGGCCGCACCGCGCTGTTGCACGCGCTGGCGCATATCGAACTGAACGCTGTCGATCTGCATTGGGATATCATCGCCCGCTTTGCCCATATTCCGATGCCGATGGGCTTTTATGACGATTGGGTGCAGGCCGCAGATGACGAGGCAAAGCACTTTAACCTTGTCTGCGATGTGCTTGAAACAAAAGGCAGTTTCTACGGCGCAATGCCTGCCCATGCGGGCATGTGGCGCGCCGCCGAAGACACGGCAAGTGATTTTCTGGCACGCCTTGCCGTGGTGCCCATGGTTCTTGAGGCGCGCGGGCTGGACGTCTCGCCGCAGATGATCGCGCTTTTTGCCGCCCAGAACGACGAGGCGGCCTTGGGCGCGCTGAACGTGATTTACCGCGAAGAAGTGGCCCATGTGGCCTATGGGTCGAAATGGTTCAACTGGCTGTGCGGCAAAGACGGGATCGACCCGAAAGAGGCGTTTCACGCCCTTGTGCGGAAGTATTTTCACGGCACCTTGAAGCCACCCTTCAACGAAGAAAAACGCGCCGAGGCGGGGATGCCTCCCGATTTTTATTGGCCACTTGCCGAAAAAAATCCACATGACAGGGTGAAAACCGGGGAATAGGACGCTTGTTCGGGGTGCGTATCGGCAAAGTTTTGCCCAAATCGGCATAAATCCACCGCCCTGCGCGCCCAACGGGCCAAAGCGCTTGCTCGCGGGGCAGCGCGCGCTTAACACATGACAGGGTTGGCGTGGGTGCCGCGCCATGAATGGGGCGGCGGGTTTGCCGCGCCAAGGGATTGCACTGGGATAAAGCGCTGTGCTGACACGGGTTTTTCACGCGACCAATTCCGCACTCGAGGCCTATTTGCCCGAGCGTCGGCTGTTTCTGAAATCGGACAAAGACACGCGGTTTATCCGCCTGCGCCCACTGACGCAAGCGGTGGCGCTGGTTGTGGGGGGGCTGTCGCTGGGCTGGACGATTTTGGCCACGGCGATTTTGCTAATGGATTCGATTTCTGCCGGAACCACCCGCGAACAGGTGATGCGGCAGCAATCGCTGTATGAAGAGCGCCTGAACGCGCTGTCCGAAGACCGCGATCTGCGCGGGGCCGAAGCGGCGGGCGCGCAGGCGCGCTTTTCGCTGGCCTTGCAGCAAGTGGCCGAAATGCAAGCGCGCCTGCTCAATTCCGAGCAGCGCCGCCGCGAGCTGGAAACGGGCATTGACGTGATCCAAAACACGCTGCGCCGCACCATCGAAGAAAGGGACACCGCCCGCGCCGAACTGGCCAGCGCCACCGCCAGCGCCGGCCAAACCGATCAAGGCCGCATCCGCGATACCGAAGAAAGCCTTGCCTTTGTGGCAACGGCGCTGGGCGCTGCGGCAACAGAACGGGACGACGCTGCCAAATCTGCCGCAAAAGCTGCGGATAGCGTGGCCGATATTGCTGCGGAAAAGCGCGCTTTGGAAACCCGTAACGATGTGATTTTTGGCCAAATCGAAGAGGCCCTAAAAGTCACCGTCGCGCCGCTGGATCAAATGTTCCGCGATGCGGGGCTAGACCCCGAATCGCTGGTGGATGCGGCCAAAAGTGGCTATTCGGGCCAAGGCGGGCCCTTGACGCCCATCCGCCTGTCTACGCGCGGACAGCCCCCCTTTGCCGAAGAGCTGCGCGCCAATTCCATCCTACAAGGTCTTGAGGAAATTGATCTTTACCGCATAGCCGCCTTTAAGACCCCCTTCGCCATGCCCGTGAAAACCGCCATCCGCTACACCTCGGGCTTTGGCAACCGCCGCGATCCCTTTGGGCGCGGGGTGCGCGGGCACGAGGGGCAGGATATGGCAGGCGCTTACGGCGCGCCCATCTATGCCACGGCGGACGGGGTTGTGATCCACGCAGGCTGGGAAAGCGGCTATGGGCGGCTGGTGAAAATTCGCCACCAATTCGGCTTTGAAACCCGCTACGGCCATTTGTCGCAAATCCGCGTCGAGGTCGGGCAAAAAGTGTCGCGCGGCGATCGTATTGGTGATATGGGAAATTCTGGTCGTTCAACTGGCACACATCTTCACTACGAGATCCGCATTGGCGGCGCACCGAAAAATCCAATGACTTTCATAAAGGCTGGACAAAATGTTTTCTAAGACACGCATCAACGAGGCTCCTAAGCCCAGTGAAACCGATTCGGCAGCCGCAGGGGATGCGCCCGCGCCCAAGCCGTCGATGGATTTTTCATCCTCGGCGCCAAAGGTAAAAGTGGCGGCATCGGTGCTGTCTTCGGATTTGACCATCACGGGCAATCTGAAAACCACGGGCGATATTCAGGTGGAAGGCACGGTCGAAGGCGACATTCGCGCGCATTTGCTGACTGTGGGCGATTCGGCCAATATCCGCGGCGAAGTGGTGGCTGATGACATCGTGATCAATGGCCGTGTGCAGGGCACAGTGCGCGGGCTAAAGGTGCGCCTCACCTCGACTGCGCGGGTTGAAGGCGACATCATCCACAAGACCATTGCGATTGAATCGGGCGCGCAGTTTGAAGGCACTGTGCAGCGCCAAGACGACCCGCTGGCATCGGGCCGCAGCGCCCTGCCCTCGGGCAGCTCGCGCCGCAGCGCTGCGCCAAAAGAAGAATAATCGGCCCTTTGCGGCAAAGAAAAGCGCGCTTTCGGGCGCGTTTTTTGTTGTCACATGCAAGTCTTGGCCAAGGGTTGGGGAACGGGGGGGGCAATGCGCGGGTGTCGGCCCTGCGATCAATCCTCGCTCATCGCCTCGGCCCGCGATTTTCCTGCCACATCCATCGCCAAGGTCGCGGCCATAAACTTATCCAAATCGCCATCCAGAACGCCCGACGTATCGGATGTTTCATGCCCCGTGCGCAGGTCTTTCACCATTTGATAAGGCTGCAAAACGTAAGACCGGATTTGGTTGCCCCAGCCCGCATCACCCTTACTTTCATGCTGGGCGTTGATCGCGGCGTTGCGCTTGTCCAGTTCCAACTGATACAGGCGCGAGCGCAGCGCGTTCATACAAATCTCGCGGTTCTGGTGCTGCGATTTCATCGAACTGGTCACCACGATATTGGTCGGCAAATGGGTGATCCGCACTGCCGAATCGGTGGTGTTGACATGCTGCCCCCCCGCTCCCGAACTGCGATAGGTGTCGATGCGAATGTCGCGGTCTGGAATGTCGATGTCGATATTCTCGTCCACCACGGGGTAAACCCAAACGCTGGAAAAACTGGTGTGGCGGCGTGCCGCAGAATCGAAGGGGCTGATCCGCACCAGACGATGCACCCCGCTTTCCGATTTCAGCCACCCATAGGCATTATGGCCCGAAATCTTATAAGCGACACTGCGGATCCCCGCCTCGTCACCCGCGGTTTCGGATTGCAATTCAACCTTATAGCCCTTTTTCTCGGCCCAGCGCACATACATACGCGCCAAAATGCTGGCCCAATCGCAGCTTTCCGTTCCGCCCGCACCTGCGTTAATCTCAAGAAAAGTGTCATTGCCATCCGCCTCGCCGTTCAGCAGGGCTTCCAACTCTTTCGCGGCGGCAACCTCGACCAGCGCTTTTAGCGCGGCCTCGGCGTCGCTGACAATCTCGACATCGCCCTCGGCCTCGCCCAAGGCGATCAATTCGGCGTTGTCGTTCAGCCCACTTTCGATCATGCGATAGGTCGATAGCTGATCCAGCACCGCCTGACGTTCGCGCATAAGTTTTTGCGCGCGGGCGGGGTCGTTCCACAGGTTCGGATCCTCGATCATCGCATTGAATTCCTCAAGGCGGTGGTCAATCGTCGGCAAATCCATCCGCTGGCCCAAAAGGCGCAAAGACTTGGTAATTTGGTCAATATGGCCTTGGGTTTCGGCGCGCATCGGGGCTTCCTTTTCGTTGCCCTTCCTCTAGCGCGCCGCAGCCCAAGCGGCAAGAGGGGGGGCTAGCCCCCCTGCTGCCAAAGCAAGCTTCGGCAGCTGCCCCCCAGGATATTTTTGGAGCAAGGAAGCAGGCAGACTGTTTGCGCTTCCTCGCTCTGAAAATATCCTGGGGGGAGCGAAGCGGGGGGCAAGGCCCCCCTTTGCGCCCGTGTTAATAAAGACCGCCCGAGGACAATGTGCCAAAATCGGCCTTTTTGGGCACGGCTTTGCTAGACCCGTCCGATGTGGTCACAACATCCGCGCCCTGACCGAAAAAGTCGCTTTCGCCTGCGGCAAACAGCGGCAAATTTTGCCCCATGCCAAAGCCGCCATCCACCACGTAATCGATGCCCAAAATCCCTTCTTCGCCATCGCGAAAGAATTCGTTGATGACATTATCGCCGCTGGCATCAGGCCCCAGCCGCGCACCGGAGAAACGATCGACCTTTTCGAAATGGCCGCCTTCAGGCACTGTAAACTGGGTGCCGCCAAAGCGTTTGATCGCCTCGGTCATGAATTCTTGAAAAATCGGAACGCACAGCGTGCCGCCAAAGGCCCCTGGCCCAAGGCCGCGCGGCTGGTCATATCCCATATAGCAGCCCGCCACCATGTTTGAGGTATAGCCAATGAACCAGACATCCTTTGCGTCATTCGTCGTGCCCGTTTTGCCCGCCACAGGCACAGGCAGGCGCACGCCACTGCCCGACCCGCGCAGGATCGCGCCTTGTAGCATCGAGGTCAGCTGATAGGCAGTGACAGCGTTCATCACCCGCTCGCGGTTGGTGGTGATGGTCAGCGCCGCGCCGTTTGGCAGGTTTTCTGCCGTGCAATCCACGCAATCGCGTTTGTCGTGGCGGTAGATGGTTTTGCCAAAGCGGTCTTGAACACGGTCAACCAAGGTCGGCTCTACCCGTTCGCCGCCATTGGCGAACATCGCATAGGCGGCGACCATTTTGAACAAGGTCGTCTCTTGCGCGCCCAAGGCATTGGCCAAAAAGGGTTGCATGGGCGAATAAACCCCAAATTTTTCCGCATAGCGCGCCACGGTTTCCATGCCCACTTCTTGGGCAATGCGCACGGTCATCAGGTTTCGCGATTGTTCGATGCCCGTGCGCAGCGGCGTTGGGCCGTAGAATTTATTGCTGGCGTTCTTAGGTGTCCACAGGCCTTGCGGCGTGTCCACCACAATTGGCGCGTCCACAACGATCGTCGCTGGCGTAAAGCCGCTGTCCAACGCCGAGGCGTAGACGAAAGGTTTGAACGAGCTGCCCGGCTGCCGTGTCGCTTGGGTGGCGCGGTTGAACACCGAGGATTGATAGGAAAAACCGCCCTGCATCGCCATAACGCGGCCTGTGTTCACGTCCATCGCCATGAAACCGCCCTGCACTTCGGACACTTGGCGCAGCGAGTAGTGATCAAAACTTCCATCTTCGGCCATGATGGGTTTCACCATCACCACATCGCCCACGGCAACCAAATCCGCAGGAACCCGCGCCTTTCCCCCGCGCGAGCCGTCAGAATTCAGCTTGCGCGCCCATGTCACGTCTTTGGCAGGGATAATCGGATCGCCCAGCGCCTTGCCTTCAATGCCAAGGCGCGCGGTATCCTCGCCCAGTTCCAACACCACGGCGGCCTGCCAATCTTGCACATCGCGCGGCAGTTCGGTGACATCGGACAGGGCCTTGCGCCACGCCGCCTCGTCGCCCAGCACATCCGCAGGCAGGGTCTTGCCCGTGCCGCGCCACAGGCCTTGGGCGCGGTCAAACTTTTCCAGCCCTTTTTGCAGGGCGCGGGCGGCGATTTTTTGCAGTTCTGGGTCGGCAGAGGCGCGAATGGTCAGACCGCCTGCAAAGAACTCTTCCTCGCCAAAACTAGATGACAATTGGCGGCGAATTTCATCGGTGAAATAGTCGCGCGGCGGCAAAGATTGCCGGTAGGCGGGATAATCGCCGTTTTGCACCGACAAAAGCGGCGCAGTCACTTCGGCGTCGTAGCTGGCCTTATCGATATAGCCGTTTTGCAACATCTCGTTCAGCACATAATCGCGCCGATCAAGCAGCTTTTCGCGGTTGTTGACGGGGTGAAAATCGGACGGTGCTTTGGGCATGGCGGCCAGTGTCGCCGCCTCATGGGCAGAGAGTTGGTCCAGCGATTTGTTAAAATAGGTCTGCGCCGCGGCCGCCACGCCATAGCTGTTTTGACCCAGAAAAATCTCGTTCAGATACAGCTCTAGAATTTTGTCTTTGGTCAGCGTCTCTTCCAGCCGCGAGGCCAAGATCAATTCCTTGACCTTTCGTTCCACATTACGCGACCCATCTAGCAAAAAGTTCTTCATCACCTGCTGGGTGATGGTCGAGGCCCCGCGCAAATTGGCCCCGCGCGAGGTGACAGCATCGCGCAGCGCCGAGGCCATCGAGGTGACATCATAGCCATGATGGGTGTAAAAATTCTTATCTTCGGCCGAGATGAACGCATCTTTGACCAAATCGGGAATGTCCTCGATCGGCACGAACAGGCGGCGCTCTTGTGCAAATTCGTCGATGATCCGCCCTTCGCCCGAATAGATGCGGCTGATGGTGGGGGGCGCGTATTGCGCAAGGCTTTCATGGCTGGGCAGGCCATCGGAATAGACCCAAAACACGCCGCCCAAAGTCATCGCGCCGAAAATCACCGCCAAAGTGATGTTGCTGAAAATCGAGCCTATTACGGCCAGGATAAATCGGATCACGCCATCCCCCAAGATGCCTTGGGCCGCCTGCGTCGCAACCCTTGCGCGTTATAGGGGCGGGCGGGGAAAAGGTCAAAGCCGTATGGCAGCAAAAGCGGGTGTCGGGCGAAATATGGCCCGCCCGATCGCGCTAGGGTGGGGGGGGCAAGGCACGCTCGGCGCGGGCCCAATCGCCCAGCGCGGCGCCAACCGCGCCCGACATGCGCGCGCGCCATGCAGGGTCTTGCAGGTTTGTCAAATCTTTGTCCGACGACAAAAACCCCAGTTCCAGCAAGACTGACGGAATATCGGGCGATTTCAGCACCGAAAACCCTGCTTGCTGGCGGGCGTGGCGGTGCATTTTAATGCCCGCCTTTTTGATCGCGCTTTCCAAGGCCAGTGCCAAACGCTGTGTGCGCGGCTGGGTTTCAAGCTGCGCCATATCGATCAGCACTTTGGCGACCAGATCATCTTGCGCGGTCAAATCGACCCCTGCCAGCAGATCGTCACGGTCATGGCGTTCAGCCAAAGTGGCTGCGGCCTTGTCGGTGGCATCATCGGCAAGGGTGTAGATGGTCGCGCCCACGGCCTCGCCCTCGCGCAGGGCATCAGCGTGCAGCGAGATAAACACATCGCCCTGCGCCGCCCGCGCCAATGAAACCCGCGCCTCGAGCGGCACAAACACATCCGTCTCGCGCGTCAGCACCACGTCAAAGCCACCTGCGCGCAGCAGCGTTTCCTTCAGCTCGCGCGCAAAGGTCAGCATCAAATTGGCCTCGGTCTGCCCGCCGCTTTGCGCGCCAGGGTCAAGCCCGCCATGGCCGGGGTCAAGCACCACCACCACAGGCCCCGTCTGCTGCGACAAAGGCGGGCGCGGGGCGGGCAGATCGGCGGGCGTTGGCAACTGCCATTCGGGCGATTCGGGCAATGCGGCGGCGGCGGCAAATTCGTCATCTGTGGCCGCGCGCAAGGTGATGTTGACGCTGGCCCCCGCGTCAGACGTGGCCATTTCGCTGCGCGCCACCACCATCGGGGCTGCCAATTCCAGCACAAGACGCGACCATGTTGGGCGAAACACCCCCGCGCGCAGCCCCAAAATCGCCTCGCCATCCACAGCCATATCAGCAAGGTTTGACCAATCGACTTCGCGGAAATCCAAAATCACGCGGGCGGGGCTGCCCAGCAAACGCACCCGCCACGGCACAGCCTGGCTAAGCGCAAGGGAAATGGTCAGCCCATCGCCCGATGCCGCAATTTCCGATGCCGCCGCATCGAGCCGCGCCAGTGCCGACAGCCCTGCACCGCTTTGCGCAAAGCAGGCCTGAGCAAGGCCGAAGGCAGCCGCAAAGGCCAAAATCGTGGCCGACACAAAGGGGCGGAAAAGGCGCAGCAGATTTACCATAGCCGCACTATCGCGCCCCGCGCGGGGGAAGTAAATTGCCGGCGCACATTTGCGTGATTGCCCGCGCGATCACCCCGTCTGGGATACTGCGCGCGCAATGCGCGCTTGATCTTACTGCAACTGCCCCTATGCTGAACGGGCATTTATCATAGGTTTGCCATGCGCCCCATTCTGTTTGCTGCTGCGATGTCTTTTGCCCCACTGGCCTTTGCCACGCCCATGTGGGCAGAGGCGATGACGGAGGCTGAGCGCAGCGCCTTTCGCGAAGAGGTGAAGGCCTATCTTTTGGAAAACCCCGAAGTGATTATGGAGGCGATGCAAGTGCTGCAAGCGCGCCAAGATGCCGCCAAGGTCGATCAAGATTTGGCGCTGGTTGCGGGCAACAAAGACGCGCTGATGAATGACGGTGTCTCGTGGGTGGGGGGCAATCCGAACGGCGATGTCACCATCGTGGAATTCACAGATTACCGCTGCGGCTATTGCCGCAAGGCCTTTAGCGAAATTGAAGACTTGATCAAGGCCGATGGCAATATTCGCTTTGTTGTCAAAGAGTTTCCCATTTTGGGTGATGCGTCGATCATCTCGTCGCGCTTTGCCATTGCGGTGCTGCAACTGCATGGCGGGGACGCCTATAAACGCGCGCATGACGGGCTCATCACCCTGCGCGGCGAGCCTGATGATGCAACGCTATCCGCGCTTGCAACCGATCTGGGCCTAGACCCAGCCCCGATTTTGGCCCGCATGTCCGCCCCCGAAGTAGAGGCGGTGATCGCCGCCAATCACGCGCTGGGGGACGCGCTGCAAATCAGCGGCACGCCCACATTTGTGGTGGGCGATCAAATGTTGCGCGGCTATCTGCCGCTGGAAGATATGCAAAACGTGGTCGCGGGCGCGCGCAGCTAACCTCGCATCACAGCAGAGCGGCGAGCCGCCGCTTTGCGCAGGTGGCTGATGGCAATGCCAATGCCAATCACCGATCCGAGGCCAATCAGCCCTGCCCCAACCGCGCCAAACCCGCCCGCCAGACCAAAGCGCGCCACAAGCGGTGTTGACACCAAGGGCGAGGCGAATTGCCCCAGAAAAAACGCCGTCGTAAGCAGCCCCGAAGCGCGGCCGCGCATTTGGTCGGGCACTTTGGCCATGAACCAGGTGGTGTAATTGGGCATCGACATGCCAATACCCAAGCCCGCCACCATCGACCCTGCCAGCACCCCCGCCCAAGATTGCGCCTGCGCATGAATCACAAAGCCCGTCCCGATCAGCACAAAACTCAGCGCGAAAATCGCCATGGTCGGCACAACGCGCGACAGGCGCCCGTAATTCAGCGATACCAGAAAAGACACGGCCACAAGGCTGGCCATCAGGGCCGCCACAGCCAGCGGCAAGGTCACGCCAAGTCCCTCAAGCAAAAAGGGAATTCGCGTGGGGGTCATGTAAAAGGCTGCCTGAAACACAAAGGCCAAGGGCGCGATAAAGGCATAGGCGGCCCATGGAAAGCCGCCCCCCAGCGCGCCTGCGGGCACAGGGGCGGCACGGCGGGCGGCAACAGCGGCGCGGTGCGCCTTTGCATGCGGGCCCAGCGCCCAAAACGCCAGCGCCGCCACGGGCAAAATCAGCGCATAGACGGCAAAGGCACCGCGCCAGTTCAAGCCCGCCAAAGTGCCGCCTGCCAGCATAAACACAATCCCCGCCCCCGAAATCGCCGCGCCCTGCTGCCCCAAAAGCCGCGCGCGGGCAGGCCCGCTGTATAAATCGGTGGCCCAGGTCATCGCCAGCGTCATCGTGCCTGCAACGCCCAGACCCAGCACCAGACGCCCCGCCAGAATTGTCGGCAGATCATCGGCCCAAAGCCCCGCCGTGCCCCCCAAAACATAGCACAGCGCCGCCCCGATCAGCACTTTTTGCCGATCCACGCGGTCAATCAGCCAACCGACCAACCCCGCCACCAGCACAATCGAAAGCGATGGCAACGTCACAGTCAGCCCCGCCAGCGTGTCAATCCCCGCCACATCGGCAAAATGCCGCTTGAGCCCAGGCAAGGACGAGGCAATCGTCGCATTGGCCATGATTGTCATCGCGGCCAGCGCCAGAACTGCGGCTTTTGTCCATGTGTTCGGGCTGGGGGTAAGGTTCGGTTGCGGCATGTTCAACTCCTTTCAGGGTTGCGTCTTTGTGCAACACCGCGCAATATTAGACAATACATCCGTTTTAGCAAAGACTGTGCATAAATATGGACAATGATCTGAACCTATCCGCCTTGCGCGCCCTGCGCTACGTGCTGCGCGAAGGGTCGTTTTCGGCGGCGGCTTTGGCGCTGCGCTTGCCCAAATCCACCTTGTCTAAACGGATCGCCGATCTCGAATCCGCGCTGAACCTGCGGCTGATCGAACGCAACACGCGCGGTCTGCGCCCCACCCGCGAAGGCGAGATTTTGGCCGCGCGCGCGGGCCGCCTGCTGCAAGAGTCGGACGATATCCGCCGCGCCTTGGCCGAGACCGAGGGCGCGCCGCGCGGCCATTTGCGCCTTGCCGTGCCGCAAGTGATTGGCAATGTGATGATGGGCGCTTTGGCAGCCCAATTTCGCGCGGCCCATCCCGATGTCACGCTGGAAATTCACTTTATGGACCGCCCGCCCGACCTTTTGGCCGAAGGTTTTGACGGCGCGCTGCGCTTTGGCCCGCTAGAGGACAGCGGCCAAGTGGCGCGGCAGGTGCTGCAAGGTCAGGCGTTTTTGGTGGCAAACCCCAATTTACCAAACCTCAACCGCCTGATGCATCCCGCCGACTTGACGCAATTCCCTTTGGTCGCGCTGGCCAGCATTTGGCACAACCCCTTAACGCTGGTGTCGGGCGCGCAGTCGGTGACGGTGGCGCAGGGCGCGGCGCTGCTGCTTGGATCGCAGCTTGCGGTGCGCGATGCGGTGATTGCGGGCGCAGGCATCAGCGCGCTGCCGCGCATCATCGCCTTGCCCGAAATTGCCGCAGGGCGGCTGGTGCATGTGCTGCCCGATTGGGCAACCCCGATGCGCGAGATGTATTTTGTCTACCCGTCGGCCCATTCGGTCACAGCGCGGCTGCGCGCCTTTATCGACTTTATCGCGGCTGCCTTGCAGGGGCGCGGTTAGGCCCTATTCCGCCGCCGCCTTTTCCAATGCCGCCTTTTCCACTTCGGCCTTTTCCAATTCGGCGGCCTTTTTCTCGACCAAATCGACGATGTGGTCGATCATGCCGTCATTGCCCATGGTATGGCTTTGCTTGCCCGCCATATAGATCATGCCTTTGCCCGCACCGCCGCCGGTAAAGCCGATGTCGGTCATCAGCGCTTCGCCCGGGCCATTAACCACACAGCCGATGATCGACAGGCTAAGCGAGGTGGTGATATGGGCCAGCCGATCCTCTAGCGCGGCGACGGTTTTGATCACATCAAAGCCTTGCCGCGCGCAGGACGGGCAGGAAATGATCGTCACGCCGCGATGCCGCAAGCCCAGCGATTTCAAAATCTCGTAGCCAACTTTCACCTCTTCGACAGGGTCTGCCGACAGCGAAACGCGGATCGTATCGCCGATGCCGCCCCACAGCAGCATCCCCAGCCCCACCGACGATTTCACCGTGCCCGAGGTCAGCCCCCCCGCTTCGGTAATGCCCAGGTGGATCGGCGCATCGGTGGCCCCTGCCAGTTGCTGATAGGCAGCCGCCGCCAAAAACACATCCGAAGCCTTGACCGAGATTTTGAATTCGTGAAAATCATTGTCCTGCAGCAGTTTGATATGATCGAGACCAGATTCGACCATCGCATCGGGGCAAGGTTCGCCATATTTATCCAGCAGATGCTTTTCCAAACTGCCCGCGTTCACGCCGATGCGAATGGAACAGCCGTGGTCTTTCGCCGCGCGCACCACTTCGGCCACGCGCCCCGCATCGCCAATATTGCCGGGGTTGATGCGCAGGCATGCCGCCCCCGCCTGCGCCGCCTCGATCGCGCGTTTGTAATGAAAATGGATGTCGGCCACGATTGGCACCGGGCTTTCGGCGCAAATCTCGCGCAGGGCGCGGGTGCTGTCCTCGTCTGGCGTGGACACGCGCACGATATCTGCCCCCGCGATGGCGCAGCGCTGAATCTGTTCGATGGTGGCGGCGACATCGGTTGTCAGGGTGTTGGTCATGGTCTGCACCGAAATCGGCGCGTCCCCGCCCACCAAAACTTTGCCAACGCGAATTTGCCGCGAGACACGGCGCTCGATATTGCGCCAAGGTCGAATGGGATTATGGGTCATGCTGGGCCTTTATGGTTTGCGCCAAGATAGCCATTGGCGGGCAAAAGGCAACTGGCCAAGCGGGCGAATGGCTATTCTTGCGGGGCAGGCAGGGGCGCTGCGGCAGAGGCGTTTTCCGCCACAAAGGATGTCAAATCAGCGTCCTTGCTGGCATCTGCCAATGTATAGCCCGCACGCACAGCCGCTGCTGATAAATCGACATTGCGCACCACTTCGGGGCCGGTGGATGCTGGGCCAAAGGTTTGATCGCCCATCACAAAATAGACCGCGCTGGAATTGCCCGCCTTAAGGCGCGGGGCAACTTCTAGGGCTGGCACGGCGTAACGTTCGCCCGCATCAAGGATTTTTTCAAACAAAACCGTGCCATCGGCGGCGGTCACGCTGATCCAGCTTGGGCGAACGGCCAGCACCTCAACCATCTGGGCAGCGGCCACGACCTGAACCTTTTCGTCTGCGTTCATATTCGCCACAGCTTCGGCCAGAACGCCCGCTTTGCGCGGATCAATCGCCGAAATTGGCCCATCGCGCGCAACCAAAACGGGCACTTCCAGGGCCTGCGGCTGCGACGGGCGCGCGCCCAGTTCACTGGCCGACGCTGCTTTTTCCTGCGCCTGCACCAGCGGCGCTGGCCCTGCGCCGAGGGCGGTTTTGGCTGTGCCCGCACTTGCCAAAGGATCCAGCGCCGCAGGGGCATTGGCCACAATCGCGGGCGATTGATCGACGGGGGCAAGCTGCACCTTTTGCACGGCCTGCAGCACCGACCAGCCGCCATAGGCCAGCCCAAGGGCGACCGCCATCAACAGCGCCAGTGACCCAAGTGCGCCCGGCTGCATCGCGGCAAAGCCCCCCCGCTGCGGGGTCGCAAAACTGGGGTTAAAGCCCGAATTCCCCATGCCTTCGCCCTTGGCACGCACCGCGGCCACTGCCGCCGTCGAGGCGGCGGGCGACAAACCATGCGCAGGCACAAAGCCCGTTTCACGGCAAAACTGGGCAAAGCTTTCGTCAGGGTTCAGGCCGAGATACCGCGCATAAGACCGCACATATCCCGCGATGAAACTGGGCGCGTCAAACGCCGTCACATCCGCGTTTTCGATGCCCGCCAAATAGGGTGCTTTGATCCGCAAATCGCGTTCGACATCCAGCAGCGATTTGCCCAAAGTGGCACGCTCGCCCCGCATCATATCGCCGATGCGTAGGTCATAGTCATCAAAGCCCTTCGGCTTGATGTCCAGTGATTCAGGCTTTTTCGAAAAACGCCCAATCATACGCGCGTATCCACACCGATGTTATAATGTTTCAATGACCCATCCAGCACATCAGCCGACAAAGGTATCGCATTGCTGAAGGCGCCGCTGCTCTTGCCGATCTTTCTTGTGGAAAACTGTGTCATAATCAAGTGATTCTCGTGTCTCTAGCGGTGTTTAGCGGCCATTCTTTGAAAATTTGCGCGATTTAGGCGGATGCTTGCCAGTGACTTGCGCCGCAGCGCAGCTTTGGGTTGTGACGGGGCCGCGCTACTTGGGCGAGATTTCCAGCACCACCACGCAAGGCGTGGCTGATTTTGCGACTTTTTGGCAGCCGTCAATCGCGCCTTTGGCCGCCGTTGCCGCATCGGGCAGACCGCCCAGCGCCACGGCCGAAGGCACGGGCGCGCCGCCCACAACAAAGCCTTCGTCGGGCGAAACCGCCATCGCGGAATGGCCTTTGGCATCGGGCACGAACATAGTCAGATAGGTTTGATCGCTGGCGACAAGACGCAGGATCGACAGGTCTTCAGGGGTCAAGAATGGGTGGGCGTGCAGGGTGATCTGGTATCCGCCCAAAACAGTGGTTTCCGCCGCAACCTCGGCACGCGCTGGGCCCGCCCCAGCAACCGCCCCAGCAAATGCCAATGTGCCAAGACCAAGCGCCAAAGCCAGCGCAGCCGCATCGCCCTTAACCCAAATTTGTCTTGCTTGCATTTCGCCTGCCCTCGTCCTAACGATTGGGTATCTTGCGCGCCGCATACCAAAGCATTCACCCTAAGAATAGGGTTAAAGTGACCATCGGCGCATCTTTGCCAGCCGCTTTTTCACCCGAAGATCGGAGAGTTTATGCCCCCTTCACAGACCCCTGCCCTATCTGATGTGCTATCCCAGATCGACAGCGACCTTCCCAGTGCCTTGGATCGTTTGCTTGACCTTTTGCAGATCCCGTCCATTTCCACCGATCCCGCCTATGCCAAAGACTGCGCCCATGCCGCCGAATGGCTGGTGCGCGATTTGACAGCCCTTGGCTTTGATGCGGCGGTGCGCCCGACGCCGGGCCACCCGATGGTGGTCGCCACAGGTGGCGACGGTGGCCCGCATCTGTTGTTCTACGGCCATTACGATGTGCAGCCCGTCGACCCGCTGCATTTGTGGACAAGCGGCCCGTTCGACCCCGCAATTGAAGACACGCCCAAGGGCCGCGTCATTCGCGGGCGCGGCGCGTCGGATGACAAAGGGCAGTTGATGACGTTTTTAGAGGCGCTGCGCGCGTGGCGTGCGGTGCATGGCAAACTGCCCTGCCGCCTGACGATTTTTCTGGAGGGCGAGGAAGAGTCAGGCTCGCCTTCGCTGATCCCGTTCATGCAGGAAAACGCTGGCGAATTGGGCGCGGATTTGGCGCTGATTTGCGACACGGGCCTGTTTCAAAGCCGCTCGCCCGCCATTGTCACCATGCTGCGCGGTTTAATGGGCGAGGAGATCACCATCACTGGGCCAAATAAAGATCTACATTCGGGCATGTATGGCGGCCTTGCGATCAACCCCATTCGCGTGCTGACACGGATTTTGGCGGGGCTGCATGATGATGCGGGGCGCGTCACGCTGAACGGGTTTTATGACGGGGTGGGCGATTTGCCCGAAGAGATTGCGGCGCAGTGGCAGGCGCTTGCCTTTGATCACGGCGCGTTTTTGGGCGATGTCGGCCTGTCGGTGCCTGCCGGGGAACAAAGTGCCACGCCCCTACAGATGATCTGGTCGCGCCCCACGGCGGAAGTGAACGGCATTTGGGGCGGTTATACGGGAGACGGGTTTAAGACGGTGCTGCCATCCAAAGCCAGCGCGAAAGTGTCGTTTCGATTGGTGGGCGCGCAAGACCCTCATGCCATCCGCGAGGCCTTCCGCGCCTATGTCCGCGAAAACTTGCCCGCCGATTGTAGCGTAGAATTTCACGCGCATGGCGCATCGGCTGCGGGGCATATGTCGGTCGCGCATCCCGCGTTCGAGGCCGCCCGCGCCGCGCTGGCCGATGAATGGGGCCTGCCCGCCGCCTATGTCGGCTGCGGCGGGTCGATCCCCATCGCCGCCTATTTCAAGACCTATCTGAATATGGACGCGATGCTTGTCGGCTTTGCCAAGGACGATGATGCGATCCATTCGCCCAATGAGAAATACGATGTGGAAAGTTTCCACAAAGGGATTCGTAGTTGGGCGCGGTTGCTGGCGCGGCTGGTTTAGGGGCGCGATCGGGGCTGGCCGAGGGGAGGGTTTTCCACCCTCCCCCAGCCTGCTGCGCAGGCTTCCCCCACCCGAGGATATTTCGGCCAATGTGAAAAGGCTTTGCGCGCTGTGTTTAAGCGCGCGTTGCGACCATGCGGATCAGTTTCGCGGCCAGCAGCGCGAAGGGCGCGGCGTGCAGCAGGAAATCGAAGATGTCGATAGGTTTGATCAGATTGCCCGCCAGAAGCATGCGGATTTTCTCGGTGATATGCGGTTCGGGAAAGAACGGGGCAAGGCCAAGGGTGAGGGCGGCGAGGATGAGGATGGAGAGGGGGAGTTGGTTGAGTAGGTTGAGCAGGGTTTGCATGGGGGGGCCTTTGGATTTTATATTCAGGTATTCGTATATGAATTTAGCGACCCGCGCAAGAAGCGGAAATGCGGATTTCGCAATCGATTGCCGCAGCAGGCATGGGGCGCATAGCGGGAAAGAGGTGGCAGTGCTTGCCAGGCAAGATAGGGATAATCCGTTCACCGCCACCGTCTCACGTTTAACCAAAACCACCCCTGACAATGGCAAAGTTTGTTTTGGCCTCTGCCGTGGCTGGGGCTATTGGAAATCTAGCGGTAGCATGACTTCAATCCGATTTGGTTTGGCAATGGCTTGCCAAGAACAGCGTCGATCTGGGTGTTTAACTTGCCCGCTGGGGAGAGCCATTCTTGGGTTGGATGGCGCCTATTCTTGACCCTGCGTCGCAATTTGCTTTGCAAGCGAAAAAACACGATATTGGCCATGCGGCATAACGCACCGCCCCCCCACAAACCAAAAAGCCGCCCCTAGCACAGGGCGGCTTTTGGAAGCGATGGCGCGGTGGACGGGGCTCGAACCCGCGACCCCCGGCGTGACAGGCCGGTACTCTAACCAACTGAGCTACCACCGCGCAACGCATCACCACTTGCGTGGTGTGGGGGCGTATTAGACGGGGGGCTGTGCCGCGTCAAGGTCGAATTCGGCGGGGTTTGGGGATTTTTTGCGAATGATTTGAAAAAGATCAGCGGGGGCGCATCAGCGGCTGGGCGCGGGGATAAATTCGGCATTGTCGTGGGGGGGGAGTTGAAAGCGGCCATGCGCCCAGTCGCCTGCGCGCCACGCTTCGCGCGCGGCATCAATACGGGCCTGAGAACTGGCGACGAAATTCCACCACAGGAACCGCGGCCCGCTAAGGGTGGCCCCACCCAAAAGAATCACCCGCGCGCCGCCCTCGCCTGCGCGGATGGCAAGGGCATCGCCAGGACGGTAGATCAGCATCGTGCCCGGCCCATGGGTGTCACTCCCCTCGACCAGCGCGCCAGACAGGACATAGGCGCCGCGATCTTCGTGGTTATCGGGCAGCGGCAGGGCGGCGTGTGGGGCAAGCGTGGCATCGGCATAAAAGGTTTCCGATGGCAGGGGCGTGGGGGCCTGCGCGCCCCAAGCTCTGCCCAAAATCAGGCGCACGTGCTTGCCCTCACCTTCCAGCAAGGGCTGCGCCTCGGCGGTGCTGTGGTGATAGCTGGGCGGCGCGTCCTCCAGCGCTTCAGGCAGGGCCAGCCATGTTTGCAGGCCATACAGGCGCTGGGGTGCGAGACGCGCGGCCCCGTCCATCCGTTCGGAATGGGTGATGCCAAAGCCTGCTGTCATCAGCGCCACCTCGGCGGGTTTGATCCAGGCATCTGTGCCCAAACTGTCGCGGTGGTGCATGGCCCCGTCTATCAGATAGGTGACAGTAGATAGGCCAATATGCGGGTGCGGGCGCACGTCCACCCCCTGCCCTGTTAGAAACTCGGCAGGCCCCATCTGATCGAAAAAGATAAATGGGCCAACCATTTGGCGGCGGGCCGATGGCAGGGCGCGGCGCACTTCAAAGCCGCCCAAATCGCGGGCGCGGGCGATGTGATGGGTTTCAATGCGGTCAATATCATTGCCCATCGGGATGGTGGCATCTAGCAGCGGGTTCCAAGACATGGCCGTCTCCTTTGCCTAGAGATGGGGCAAAGGGGGGCGCAGGGCAATACGCATTTGCGCACAGGATATGTGAAGTGGGGGGCGTGATGGGGGGAATGGTGGGTCGTGACGGACTCGAACCGCCGACATTCTCGGTGTAAACGAGACGCTCTACCAACTGAGCTAACAACCCGTATGGCGGCGTTTAGCGGGGATGGGATGGCTGTGCAAGGGGGGCGATGAAAAAAGCCCCGCCTTGCGCGTGAAATGCAAGACGGAGCTTTTGAAACATGGTGGGCGATAAGGGATTTGAACCCCTGACATCATCGATGTGAACGATGCGCTCTACCGCTGAGCTAATCGCCCGATGGGGTGGCTTTTAGCTATCCTCGCCGTCATCCGCAAGGGTATCTTTTGCGTCTTTTCCGCCCGCGCCCCCGCCCATCCGCAGTTTTAGAACCATCATAGTGGCCCCGCCCTTTTCTTGGGTTTTGGCCACGCGCAGGTTGCCTAGCGGCGGCAAGTTCAGCGATTTACCCGCCGACAGCGCCGCCGCCATTTCGGCCAAAACCGCGTCCAACACGTCCTTGGCGTCTTTCTTTTTGGCACCCGTTTTGGTGACCACGGCGGCCAGCAATTCCTTAAGCTTATAGGCGTCGGCCTTGGCCAAAGTGCTATCGTCCCCCGCCGCATCATCCGCGCTGACATCATTGGCGACGATGGTGATTTTCGGCACCTCAACGGCGGTTGGTTTCACCACGACGGCCTCGCCTTCGCTGGGCACAGCGGCCAGTTTTGGCTTGGCAGATTTCGATGATTTTGAAGCCATTTGGACAAATCCTTTGAGCAAACATTTTTCTCAGATTACCGCTAATTTGGAAACAATACCATGAATAAACACGCAATTTTTGCAGATTGTTGCCAGATTCGCTGAAAAAAACCTCGCAAAACTGCGGCAAAATTTCGCCAAATTTGACGGATCGCCACAGAATTGCCGCAATTGGCGACCATATCTGTGGCGTGGCCGTTTTCGTCGTGGTAGTGTGACCATGCACGTATCGTGCCGAAAACAGGCGGAATCGCCATAACTCTTGAGGAGAGCAACATGAAAAAGTCCGTAATTCTGGCAAGCGTATTCGCTTTGGCCGCATCGTCTGCCTTCGCTGGCGGTTTCTCGCAGCCCGTCGTCGAGCCGATGGTGCAAGAACCAATGATGCCTGCCGAAGTTGTGCAGCAAAACACCTCGTCGTCCTCGGCTGGGATCGTGATCCCCGTTCTGGTCGTGGTGGCGCTGCTGCTGGCAGCACGGAACGCCGGCAAGATCTAAGTTTACGGCCCCCAAGGCTGAAAGGCGCGCCAATAGGCGCGCCTTTTTTCTATTGGGCGGCAGATGGGGGCAGGGATATCCCTGCCCCTGTCGTTTAATGTGCGGTTTGACCCACTGCCGCATCGCGGGCGGCTTGGCGGGCGGCAGCGGCAGCCTCTTCGGCGGCCTCGTCCCATTCCACGGCCTCGGGCTGACGCACCAGTGCCTGCGCCAACACCTCGCGCACGTGGGACACAGGGATAATTTTCAGCCCTGCCTTCACGTTATCGGGGATCTCGGCCAAGTCTTTTTCGTTGTCGGCGGGGATGAACACCGTGGTGATGCCGCCGCGCAGCGCGGCCAGCAGCTTTTCCTTCAGCCCGCCAATGGCCAGCGCATTGCCGCGCAAGGTCACTTCGCCCGTCATTGCAATGTCTTTGCGCACCGCGATGCCCGTGATTACGGAAACAATAGATGTCACCATCGCAAGGCCCGCCGAAGGGCCATCTTTGGGCGTCGCGCCTTCGGGCACGTGGACGTGAATATCCATCGCCTCGAAACGGGGCGGTTTCACCCCCAGTTCTGGGCTGACAGAGCGCACATAAGACGCCGCCGCTTCGATGGATTCCTTCATCACATCGCCCAGTTTGCCCGTGGTTTTCATACGGCCTTTGCCCGGCAGGCGCAGCGCCTCGATTTGCAGCAATTCACCGCCAACCGACGTATAGGCCAGCCCCGTGACAACCCCGACCTGATCGGTCAGTTCGGCAAGCCCATAGCGATGACGCCGCACGCCAAGAAAGCCTTCCAGCTTATCCACCGTCACCTCAACCGTTTTCGAGGTTTTCTTGACAATCTCTGTCACGGCTTTGCGCGCCAGTTTGGCAATCTCGCGTTCCAAATTCCGCACCCCCGCCTCGCGGGTATAGCTGCGGATAACTTCGGTCAGCGCGGCATCGGTCACGCTAAACTCGCCCTTTTTCAACGCATGGCCTTCGATTTGCTTGGGGATCAAGTGGCCCTTGGCAATCTCGCGCTTTTCATCCTCGGTATAGCCCGACAGGGGGATAATCTCCATCCGGTCCAGCAGCGGCGAGGGCATGTTATAGCTGTTCGCCGTGGTGATGAACATCACGTTCGAGAGATCATATTCCACTTCCAAATAGTGGTCGGTGAAGGTGGCGTTTTGTTCAGGGTCAAGCACCTCGAGCATGGCAGAGGCGGGATCGCCGCGAAAATCTTGACCCATCTTGTCGATTTCATCCAGCAAAATCAACGGATTGGTGGTTTTCGCCTTTTTCAGCGCCTGAATGATTTTGCCAGGCATCGAGCCAATATAGGTGCGCCGATGTCCGCGAATTTCACTCTCGTCCCGCACCCCGCCCAAGGAAATGCGAATAAACTCGCGCCCCGTGGCCTTGGCAACGCTGCGGCCAAGCGAGGTTTTACCCACACCGGGCGGGCCAACAAGGCACAGGATCGGGCCTTTCAACTTGGCCGATCGCGCCTGCACCGCCAGATATTCGACGATGCGTTCTTTGACCTTGTCCAGCCCGTAATGATCGCCGTCCAGCACCTTTTGCGCCGCCGCCAAATCCTTTTTCACGCGGCTTTTCGTGCCCCAAGGCACGCCCAGCAGCCAATCAAGGTAATTGCGCACAACGGTGGCTTCCGCCGACATCGGCGACATGTTTTTCAGCTTTTTCAGCTCGGCTTCTGCCTTTTCGCGCGCCTCTTTGGAAAGCTGGGTTTTCTTGATCCGCTCTTCCAATTCAGTGACTTCGTTCGCGCCATCCTCGCCATCGCCGAGTTCTTTTTGAATGGCCTTCATCTGCTCATTCAAATAATACTCGCGCTGGGTCTTTTCCATCTGGCTTTTGACGCGGGTTTTGATTTTCTTTTCCACCTGCAAAACCGACAGCTCGCCTTGCATTTGGCCGTAAACCTTTTCCAACCGCACAGCGATATCCAGCGTTTCCAAAAGGTCTTGTTTCTGGGCCACATCAACGCCTAAGTGACCCGCAACCAAATCAGCAAGCCGCGCAGGTTCGCGCGCCTCGGACACGGCAGAAAGCGCCTCTTCGGGGATGTTTTTCTTGATCTTCGCGTAGCGTTCAAACTCTTCGGCAACCGAGCGCAGCATCGCGCCCGCAGCCGCCTCGTCGCCCGTCACCTCGTCCAGCACCACGGCTTTCGCCTCAAAAAAGCTGGGGTTGTCGATGTAATCGGTGATGCGCACGCGCGATTTGCCTTCGACCAGAACTTTGACAGTGCCATCGGGCAGTTTCAAAAGTTGCAGCACATTGGCCAGCACGCCCACGGGGTAGATGCCATCGGAGGCAGGGTCATCCGCTGTGGGGTCGATCTGGGCCGACAGCAAAATTTGCTTGTCATCAGCCATCACATCTTCCAGCGCGCGGACAGATTTTTCGCGCCCCACGAACAGGGGAACGATCATATGTGGAAACACCACAATGTCGCGCAATGGCAACACGGGATAGCTGGGGGATTTGGATTTTGTCATATCATCTTCCTATCTGGCGAAAGGCGCGGGCCCCATCATGGCAGCCTTCACCCTCCCACTTGCCCCCGCGCTGTGCGCAGGGCATTCCATATTTGGGGCTGCACTTGGCCCATGTCAACCTACCCAGTCAACCTACCCAGTCAACCTAACGCTTGGGCAATATCATGCGCCCGTGCTTTGGCAGGGGCAAGGGGAGAATTGGGGCGAATTAAGGTGATTTTTGGGCAATTACCGCGGTTCTATATCCCCCACAGCCCGCTTTGCGTGAAAATCTGCGACAAAGCTATCCAAGACCCCCGCCCCAATCGCGCCGCGCAGCCCCGCCATAAGCTGCTGATAATAACGCAGGTTGTGCCATGTCAGCAGCATCGACCCGATAATCTCATCCGCCTTCACAACATGGTGAAGATAGGCACGGCTATAGCCCGTGCAGGCAGGGCAAGCGCAGCCTTCTTCCAGCGGACGGGGGTCGTCGCGATGGCGCGCGTTTTTCAGGTTGATCGCGCCCATCGCTGTCCAGGCTTGCCCTGTTCGGCCCGAACGGCTGGGCAGCACGCAATCCATCATATCAATGCCGCGCTGCACCGCGCCGACAATATCATCGGGCTTGCCCACCCCCATCAGATAGCGGGACTTGTCATGGGGCAGCATCGCGGGGGCATAGTCCAAAACGCCAAACATCGCCTCTTGCCCCTCGCCCACGGCTAGGCCGCCCACGGCATAGCCGTCAAAACCGATGGATGTCAGCGCCTGCGCAGAGTGTTGGCGCAAATCGCGGTTCACCCCGCCTTGCATAATGCCAAACAGCGCATGGCCAGGGCGGTCGCCAAAGGCATCGCGCGACCGCTGCGCCCAGCGCATCGACATAAGCATCGACTTTTCCACCACATCATCGCTGGCGGGCAAGGCTGGACATTCGTCAAAGGCCATGACGATATCGCTGCCCAGTAACGCTTGGATTTCCATGCTGCGCTCGGGCGTCAGCATATGTTTGCTGCCATCGATATGGCTGGAAAAGCGCACGCCCTCTTCGGTCAGCTTGCGCAAGGATGCCAGCGACATCACCTGAAACCCGCCCGAATCGGTCAAAATAGGGCCATCCCAATTCATAAACCGGTGCAGCCCGCCCAGCGCGGCAATCCGCTCGGCTGTCGGGCGCAGCATCAGATGATAGGTGTTGCCCAGCAAAATATCCGCCCCCGTGGCACGCACAGACCCGGGCAGCATCGCCTTGACCGTCGCCGCCGTGCCCACGGGCATAAAGGCAGGCGTGCGAATATCCCCGCGCGGGGTGTGGATCACGCCCAAACGCGCCGCCCCATCGGTGGCCTGCAGATCAAAGCGGAAAGGGGCGGGCATATCGCGGCTCCATAGGTTTTCGTTGCATTTTAGGACAAATGTCTGCAAAAGGGAAATGGCTTCACAACCCTTGGGTGCCCTATGTCAGACGGCAAGGCAACACAGCGGCGCACAGGTGCGGCGCGGCGCGCGGAAATTGCGCAGGCCGCGCGCGATTGCCTTATAGAATTTGGCTATGCAGGCCTGACCGCGCGGCGCGTGGCGGGCAAGGCGGGCATTTCGCTGGGCCATCTGACCTATCATTTCACCAATATGGCCGAAGTGATGGCTGAAGCCTATCGCCTTGTTGCGCAAGACCTTGGCGCAAACGCGCCGATGGGGGAATTGACTGGCCTGAACCCCACCGAGCGCTTTACCAAATATTTGCAATCGGTCTATGCACCCGAAACCCTGACCCCGCAAAACATTCGCTTGCGGGTGGATTTATGGTCAGCCGCGCAAGAAATCCCCGAAGTCGCCGCTATTGAACGCAGCCTTTACGAGGCGCAGCGCGAAAAGATCGAGGCGCATCTGACCGCCATTTCCGACCCGTGGAAAACAGGCCGCATCCCCGCGGTGCAAGCCTTTGTCATGGCAACTTTGGATGGACTTTGGCTGGATTACATGCGCCACGGCGATATCGAAGGGATTGACGCCGCCATCGACGGCTGCGCCCTATTTGCCAAAATGCGACTTGGCGGCAGCTAAGCCCAAAAGGGGCTTTGCCCCTCTGCCCCTTCGGGCCATTCACCCCAGGATATTTTCAGAGCAAGGAAGCATGCAGTGAGTCTTGCTCCTTCCTCTGTGTTTCAACATTCACTCCCAGAATTCAACAAATAGCGGCAGAAAAGCCGCTGTTCATCGGGATAAGCTAGGATTTGCCGATTGCAGCCGATTGTTGGGGGTTATTGGGGCGGGGGTTGGCCTTTGGTTTTCAGCCAAAAGCGGTGGATTGAAGACTGGCTGACGCGGCGGGATTTGGGGAAGTCTTGGCAGACGGCTTCGGCAAGGGCGGGGAAGGTATGGCTGGGCAAGCGGGCGGTGACAAAGGCGCGAAGGTCTGGGTCTGTGTCCAGTTTGGCGGGGCGGCCCCTGCGATGGGCTGCCAAATGCGCGGCCTTTAAGTCCTGTTGAAGGGGGCGTTGAAGAGGCGTTGAAAGGCCCTTCAATAGGGTTTCGGCATCGGGCGCGGGCATCCCTGTTTTGGTCAAATAGACCAAGGCGGTTGCCCGTTCAATCACGACATAATCGACTAAAGACAGATCAGATGCAACCATCCCTTTGAGGTGCTTTGCAGCGTCCGCTTCGGATAAGCCCGCGCCGTGCAGATAGGCCAAGGCGCGGTCAACATTGATCAGCGCCAAGGGCGCGGCGGTTGCATCGCGGGGCTTGTCAACTTTAGCACGCATCTGCTATTCTCGCCGTTGTGAGGCTGTGTACCCCGATGGGCAAGGGGGTTGGCTGCAAAGCGAATTGATGTTGGTTCGAGTCCAACCCAGCCTCACAATTGCCCCCTTCATTCCCGCGCCTCGCTGTAAACCTTGGCCAGATAGCGGCCCACGGTGGTTGTGGTTATGCGCAGTTTGCGGGCAATGGCGGCATTGGAATAGCCTTGCCAGTGCAACACCTCGGTCAACCATCGCTTGGCCAATGGCACGCGCGATTGCATCCCAGACTTTGGCGCATTGCGGCGCGCGGCAAGGGCGACAAGTTTGGCCGTGCCAATTAAGGCTTCAACATCGCTTTTGCCTTTGGGATCAGCGGCCAAATACAGATCAGCGCCGCCAAAGGTCAAAAGGAAGGTGACGGCCAAATCCATGCCCAAAACTTCGACATAGGGCGCGACTTGCGCAGTGGGGCGCGGCGCGGGCGCGGCTGGCAAATTCGGCGGCAAATCGTTCATGTAAACCTCTTACGCAAAGGGGTGCGGCCCGCCCCTATTACCCCAAAAGACGGGCCGCTTTTCCCAAGGTGTCAATGACCTTGGGGCATTGGCGGGGAGTCAATCCGCCAATTTCGGAAAGGCTTAGCGCGCGGACAAAGACCCCGATTTCAGCCCAAGTTGTTTGCAAACCAAGTCTTCAGCATCGCCCGCGCTTTGCGAAGCGTCTGCATAGCGGGAACTTGGATGCTTTTCAAAAGCACTTAGCGGTTGGTGCAAATAGGCAAAGGTTGGCCCCACGCCCGAAAGGAATTTGTCAAAGGAATCGGGATCAGCACTGCAAAGCGCCGTTGCCCAATCGCGCATTCCATTTGTGATATAGCCTTCCCGAAGCGCTGCCTCGACTTTATTGCGCACATCGGTTTCGGACATTGTGGCCATTATTGAAGCGCGGTCGCGCATCATATCCTTGACGGCATCAATAGGCACGAATTTAGCGGGATCAGGCGCGGCGCTTAGTTCGCTTGCCAGCACGCTGGCAAGCCTATCAGCCAAAGCCTGCAAAACATCTTTTTCAGCGCTGCCTTCGGGCAATTTCAAGAGGTTGGAAATGGCGGCAAGCAAACTTTGACCATTTGTTTCGCCTTCGCCTTTGGGTGCATCGGTATTTTCTTTGGGTAACATTGCAGCGTCCTCACTGGCCAAAGCCGTTAAAAATAGGTTTGGATTGTGCACCAAGCCCGCGCCTTTGATGGCGACAATTTCGCGCGTCTTTGCATCGTAAGTGACGGTTGGACTTAGGAAGCGGTATTCCGTGGCGGCAATCATTTCGCTGGCGGTGGCCGCCCACGTCACCCGCCCCCAAATGCCATTTGCGCGAACGGCCAATTCCTTGATCCAACCCGCCGCTGGCACGGGGCCTTTCAATTTGGCTTCGGGTTTGTCATTTTGGTGTTCGTAGTCGATGGGCAGGTCAATGCCGCGCTCCTCAAAGGTTTGCAAAACCAGTTGCGGATTGTCCAAGCGAAAGTTTGGGCCGTGGCGCGTGGCCACTTCACCGATGGGGATCAGGTGAACCCATTCGGGCGCGCCCGCCGCGGGCAATTCGCTGCCCAAGGTTGCTGTCAAAAAGCCATCCATAGCGGTTACGCCAAGTAGGGGGTGACAAGCACTTCAGCGGTATTTTTCCACGGGTTCGATCCGCCGCCGTCTTTGTGTTCGGTGTTCAGCAAGGTCAACGCGTCACTTTCCAAGGTTGTTGGCACAACAAGGGTTGTCGGGGTCACGCCCAAAAGCCGCCCGCCATCGGATTTGAAGGCCATCATGGCCGCGCGCGCGGCGGCATAGTTGGTATCGTTCAATTCCGCCTTAGACCCGAAAGCCAGTTGCCAAAGGCCAAAGCCCGCATTCACCCGCGCTTTCACGCCGTAAAGATATTCGTCATACAAAAAGACTTGCGGGTTGGCGGAATCGGTCATTGCGGCGAAGTCATAGCCTTCACGCTCTTGCCAGATCATCGGGCGAATGGCGCGCGATGTGTCCAAAAGATACCATGCGGGGCCGCTGCCGGCCTGCATATTGCTGATTTGAACATCAGCGCCGCTGGCATCGGTGACGGGGTGATCCGTGTCAAAGAAGTTTTGGCCGTCATAGCAGGTTGTGGTAAAGCCCGCCGCCAAAAGCGCAAAGATCAATTCATCGGGGTGACGCTTGGCAGTTTGGCCCATCTCTTGAAAGACGGGCTTAAACAGGCCCAATTTGTCGTCGGAAATATTGTCGCGCGGAATGCCAACCGTGGCTTCAAACTTGCGGTTTTTGATTGTGAAGGTTTGGCTCGTCAAATTGTTGATCACGCGCGGGCCAATCCATTCGCGCATATTGGGGAACGCGCCAAGCCCACCATAGAATTCATCGGCGCGGGCACTGGGAGCGCGCATGAAGATTTTTTCGGCCTGCGCCGGCGCTGCCATGTAGGCATCGTTGAAAAGCGTCTTGAAGCCTTTGAAGGCCAAGTCGAGGTTTTGCGCGTTGATCAGCATCGGGGTATCCTTTTCCAGATTGCGGCGCGCGCGGGAAAGGCGCGGCGTGGGGTATCTTGGAAAAGGTGTAAATCAGCGATAAAAAGCGAAACACCCGCAACGTTGTGTGGTTGCTTTGACCAGGTGATTGCGGGGGTGATTGCGGGGCGGTTTATCCTGGTGCAATCGCCGCCAAATGGACGCGCAACGGCGGCATTTTGGGGCGGTTTGCACGTGCGGCGCGGGCGCGCGGCCTTGGGCATCAAAATTAAACGGAAAAGCGGGCGTATTAAACGGGTCTAGGTCAATTCGCGCCCCGTGGGGGCCAAAGTTGGCAAGGGGCGTTTTTGGGGCGTTTTTCGGGGGTATTTGGCAAAGGCAAAGGGCGGCACTTTTCAGCGCCGCCCCAAGGTTGCCTTCTGGCCAGATCATGCGGCCTTATCTTGCCGCTTGGCCCTCTCGCGCGCTTTCCAGTGCTTTAGGGCGGTGATGAGCTTTTGCGCCATGCTGGCCGTTGCAAAGCGCATGACGCTAATTTTTTGATATTTCAGCAGTGGGCCCGCCAAGGCTTCGTCATCTGTGGCGCTGGCGCGGTGAATTTCGCGCCACAGCTCGCGGATCAGCTCGATCTGGGCAAAACTTGCAAAGCCTGCCCGCGTCCCATAGCGCGGCCCGTCTTGGCGCATCGGGGTAAAGCCCAAATATTCAAAATAGCCCATGATGGTTAGAAAGCCGTCATGGTCTAGGTCTTTGGACGTGGTCACGCCCGCAAGCCGCGCCAAGATCAGCCGATAGGTATCATCGGGCATGGCCAGTTGCCCCTTGGCCACGTGGATGATTTGGTTTTGCGATTTGGAAAGGGCCATGATCATGCCGCCTCTGCGTTGGTGCTTCGGATACGTTCGCCCTGCACTTGGCGAATGTGGTTTGATACATGCCGCATGGTCGCGGCTTCCTTTTCGGAAATATCAATCAAGGCGCGGTGAGAGAGGCGCAAAACAGAGGCAACGAAATAGTCGCCGCTATTCACATAGCCGCCCGTAATCGCCTGCTCGAGTCCCGCGAATACACTTGCGGCGTTGTCTAGGGCCTCTTGCACGTCTTCGGCATGGGTTTCAGCCCGATCTGCCAAATCGGCGGGCAGGCTGATCGTCACATCATTGGCCGAATTGCGCGCGCTGCGCAGATATTCCAAGTGCCCCATCAGATCATCCAAGTCGCCAAGGCTATTGTGCATCCGAACATAGGTGTCGCTATGGTCAACCTTGAAGTCAGCCTTGATCTGATCAAGCGCGCCCTGAAACTGGGGCAACAATTCTTTCAGGCGACCTTCGACAAGGTTCAAGAGGTCAAAGAACGTGCTGGCCGTGCCAGTGTGGACTTGGTGTTGCATGGTCATTTACAGCCCCATCATACGGATTGCTTGGGTAAGGTGAGCAGGCGCAACACCCGCGCCATCGGCCAAAATGGTTGCTTGGCGGGTTGCGACCTCAACGGCCCGAAAGTGCCCATGTTTTTCGCCCAAAGCGCAAAGGACGCTTTGCATGTCGGCCTTTTCGGGAAACAGCGCCGCCGCGAATGCTGCAAATTCGGCCACCGATGGGCGCGGCAAGGCCATGTTATGCGTGACGCGCGATAGCAGCGGGCGAAAGCTGGCAACGCGCTGGTTGCCGCCTTTGCCCATAAACATATCGTTGCCAACCAAAAGCAGCCCAAAGGCATAGCCGCCACCCCCCAGCCGCGCCCTCTGGCCACGATCATAGATGCTGCGCAAGGTTTCCAAAACAGCGGGCTTCAATTCTTGCGCTTCGTCTATGATCAAGATCACTTTGCGCCCGAAGCCGCTAAAGGGGTCACCTTTCAACAAATCGGCCAAGGCTTCCACCGCATCCGAAGTTGAAGACGATTCAATCCCATATTGGGCAAGAACCGCCCGCGCAAAGGCGCTGATAGACCCGCCGATTGCAGGCGAAGCGGTAACAAAAATAACCTAAATATCCGCTTCTTCCAACTCGCCAATGATGGTTTGCAAGGCAAAGGTCTTGCCAATGCCAGCCGCGCCGCGCGCAAGGCCAAGGCCCGCCCCGCGAATGATTTGGTCAATGATCAACCGAAGCGTTGATCCAACCCCTGTGTCGATGGTATAGGCTATCATGTGTGACTTCCTTCTAAGTTTGCCACGTTGCACGAGAGAGGTCAGCGGTTCCCGCCGTTGGCCTCTCGCTTAAACTTGGCATTTTCTGCCAAGATTTCTTCAATGAATGCGCGCGCTTGCGCATCCTCTATCGCCTCTAGCTGGTCAGGCGACATTTGCGCGGTCTTGTCGATCACGCCCAAGCTGGCCACGCCCCAATGTTCAGGTTCGGGCGCGGCTGGGGCGAATTGACCAATGGCCGCTTTGCGGTTTTCAAAATAGCGAATGCTGGGGTCAACATTGGCGGCAAGCGCGTCGATGGTTTGGCCAAGGCTTTTTTCCATCGCATATTGATCACGCGCGCCTTGGCGGTCGCCGCTGGTATAGCTGCCCATTTCACTGGCCCAGCCCAGATCGCGCCCGCCTTGGCGGATAAACACCCGCCCCGCTGAGGGTCTTTTGCCCGCGCGCGATGGTATCAACACATCAACGCGGTCGCCACGGCTAAGGGTTTGCAGGCAAGGGCCATAATACAGCGTCTTGTCGATGGTGATATACCCGCCCGCTTGGATGGTGCGCGCGTCCACTTTATTGAACATCATATCAAAGGCTTCTAGCGAAGGATTGCGCGCAACAAAGCCTGTTTGGGCAATCTTCTTTTGCAACATTTGTAAGGGCGAAAGCCCCTTCAATCGGCCCTTTTGCGGGGTGTCATTATAGATTGCTATCGCCGCTTGCAGGTCTGATTTCAGCGCATCTAGGCCTTTGCGATAGGGGGCCACAACGCGCCCCTTATTGGCTGATTTCTTGTTCGTTCTGTCGCCGCCAATGTATCCATCCAGCGATTTTAGGATGCCTTCCAAAATGTGGAAAACACCTTCAATTGGGCCTTTGGACGTGGGCGAATAAGGTTTGGCGACTGTAACCTTGAACGGCATATCAGAAAGCAGTGAAAGCCGCGCCATTGCATCAACCATGGCCTTATATTCGCTGCCATTGTCCAAATAGAATTCCAATGGAATGCCGCCATGTTTTGACGTGCAAAGCTGCAAAACGCTTTCGGTGACATCGGCTTGGGTAAATCCGCCGCCTGCCGCCAAGAATACAGGCGTGGCCCAAAGGAAGTTACTGGATGCATCCATCCATGCAATCAAGCGAACTCTTACAGGCGCGCCCCGCTCTTCAACCAATAGATCGACATAGTGAACATCGCCGTAAACAAGGCCCAATGGCACGGGGTGCAATTCGCGCCGAATGCGCGGAACCATTTCGTCTTGATACCTCTTATGGTCTTTGTTTTTATTGTGTAAATCGCGGTACGCTTTAAATTTCAAAGCCCAGCGGCCATTCAACCTGCAAAGCCGCTCTAGGCGGCTCTTGCCCAGTTTAGACCCCGCATTCACCGATATATTGAATAAATCTGTGGCGCACTGGCCAATCACCTTTGGGTTAGAAACGCCATCATTGGCGATGTAGCTGCGTGCGATAATGTCCAATTCCGCCGCGACCTTGATCTTTTGATCCTCTGTCAAATCAATGCCGCTATCCCAAGCGCGCGTGATCATAACTCGTGCATGGCCCCGCCCCGCGCGGGCCTTTGGCATCAATGCCGCCGCGCCGCCGCTCTCATATAGGCCAACCCATTCGCGCAAGGTCTTTTCGGCATAGAAGGTGATTTTGCCGCCTATCATGCGCGGTTGCCGCGCCGCCGCTGCAATGGCGGCCGTCCGCTCGGCCGACTACTTGCCAGTCGCCAGAATCGGCCCGATAGCGTCCAACCGCTCGGCCTGCCGTTCAAACTGCCAAGGCATGAAACTGCCCTTAAAGCCGTCTTCAACAGGGGCTTCAATAGCGGGAAGGCCAAGGCCCATTTCAGCAATCAATGCGGGCGGGCAAGCGTCCAAGCGAAGCGCCAAAACAACGCCCCCCTTGCCGCCCTTTTGGGCGGGCTCTTGGGCCACGGGCAACGCATGGCCGCGCCATTCACTTCGGGCTAGATTTTTCCGCGCGGCGCGTTCGGAAATTCCTAGCGCCTCTGCGAATTGTCTTGAACCTACTGTGATCATTCGGGCTTTTGTTTCAGGCCCAAAGCAACAGCGATCTTATGGCTTTGGCCATAGTGGCCCTTATTGTGCCCCGAAATCACAGCGCGGACAGCGTGAACTGGAAAGCCATTCTCTTTTGCCCATTGAGGCGCTGTCAAACCCTTGGCCCGAAATTCGGCTTTCAAGTCTAGACGAGTTTTTGACATTACGCCCCCTATGTGCAAACATTGTCACAGTTTGTGTAGGGAACTCAACGCATGACGCAACGCAAGTCAAGTGAAGATCGCGCTAAGGCACGTGCCATTGGTAGAAGAATTCGCGCCTTGCGGGGTAATGCCACGCAGCTTGATTTCGCATCAATGTTTGGGATCACGCGCGCCGCGCTTGCAAATTATGAAATGGGTCGATCCAGACCACCCGCTCAACTACTTGAAAATATTTCAGAAAAAACAGGCATATCCGTTGAAATACTCGCTGGAAACCCTGAACCCATCGACTATGAAGAAGCCCTCAAGGACATGGTCGGTGACGGGCGCGAAGTCACTGAAGATGAATGGGCCATAATTCGCCTTTTGCGCGTGTCTCATCCTGAAGATGTGTTAGGCGTTGTGCAGGGTATCCTACAGGCATTCGAGAAGAGGGGGACAGGACTTCATCTGATGGCCCCCCAAACAGTTGCAATGGACCTTGCGCGTCTTTACGTTATTTCAAACGGCGATGGACGCTATGATCGGGGTATATCTGGGGCTAATGTAGTCCAGCTAGCCAAGGCGCTGGCGAAGTTGACGGCGACATAAATCGCTTGTCTTTGAGGTTCCGCAATCCGCCCGCAGCGCAACAAAATCAAATACTTAGCGCAATCACCGATTGCGGAACATTGGTAAACTCACTTTCCCCAAAATTTCAAAAAAAATCAAATACTTAGCGCCGCAGTTTTCCGCCGCTATTTGTTGAACGATTTCCGCCGCTATTTGTTGCGCCTCACCTCGCTCTAAAAATATCCTGGGGGTGAGCGCAGCGAGGGGGCAAAGCCCCCTTCCCGCGATGCTGTCACGCGATCCGTTTGGGCAGGCGGCTTTCGAGCCACGCAAAAAGCGCCACGATGCAACCCGCGATGATTAGATAGACCAGCGCCAGCAACAAAAGCGGCTCGTATATAATAAACGTATCTTGCCGCACGCGCGATGCCACGGCGTAGATGTCGATCACCGTGATGGTGGCGACAAGCGGGGTGGATTTCAGTTGCAGTACGGTTTCGCCGCCGATGGTGGGCAGCACGCGGGCAACGGCTTGGGGCAGCCAGATGCGGCGGAAGATACCCCAAGCAGGCATGCCAAAGGCGCGGGCGGCCTCGAGTTGGCCCTGCGGGACGCCCTTGAACGCGCCGCGCATCACCTCGCCCTCATAGCCAGCCACCGACAATGTCAGCGCCAAAACGGCATAGGGCCAAGCTTGGCGCAAAATGGGCCACAGATCGGATTCGCGGATCCATGGGTATAGGGGGAACAGACTGCCAAGGCCATAATAGAGCAGCCACAGTTGCAGCAAGAGCGGCGTGCCGCGGATCACCGTGCAAAAGGCCTGGGCAGGGCGGGCCAGATACCAAGGGCCCGCCGCTTGGGCAAAGCCAATGGGGATGGCCAGAACAAACCCCAGACCCATCGTTACAACCAAAATCCATATGGTGTTCCAAATGCCTTTGCCGATCATCGCCTGATATTTTGGCGTTTGCAGCCAAGACCAATTCAGCGCCAGCACGCAATAGGCCACCAGCGCGACACCAATGGCCAGCAGCACCCAGCGGCGCAGCGGCATGTGCGGCGCGATGCGATCAGCAAATCTCATGCGCCGCCTCGCCTTGTGCCTTTGTTCGCCCATGCTTCAAGCCGCGCCAGCACTTGGTTCGACACAAGCGACATGCACAGATACAGCACCCCCGCCGCCGCGAAAAAGGTGAAAAACGCTTTGGTCGTGCCTGCCGCTTGGCGCGCCTCTTGACTAAGCTCGGCAAAGCCGACAACCGCCAGCAGGGCCGTGTCTTTGGTGACGATCATCCACAGATTGCCCATACCCGGCAGCGCCGCCGGCAGCATTAGCGGCAGGGTGATGCGGCGGGCGACCAGCGCAGGCGGCATGCCCATTGCGCGGGCTGCCTCGATCTGGCCTACGGGCACAGACTGGATCGCACCGCGCAGCACCTCGGTCGCATAGGCGCCCTGCACCACACCCAGCACGATAATTCCTGCCGCCACGCCGTTGATTTGGATGCGTTCTTGGCCAAAAGCCAGCAGCGCTTGGTTCACCAAATCGGTGACGGCAAAATACAAAATCAGGATCAGCACAAGTTCGGGAATGGCGCGCACCAGCGTGGTGTAAAGCCCCAGCAAATCGCGCGTCAGCGCCCCGCCATATAGTTTGCCAAATGCACCCAATGTGCCCAGCAAAATGCCCACGCCATAGGCACCCAGCGCAATCAGCAGCGTATTGCCAAGACCGCGCAGCAAATTCGCCCCCCAACCGGGGGGCGAAAGGGCCAGCAATTCCATGCTGGCCGCAAAGGCCGAAGTATCGGCCACCGATCAATCGCCGTAGATCGAGGAGGCGAAATATTTCGCCGTGATCGCATCATAGGTCCCATCGGCGCGAATGTCGGCGATGGCCTTGTTGATCTTGGCTTTCAACTCGTCCTCGCCCTTGCGCAGACCAGCGCCCACGCCAAGGCCCAGCACCTCTTTGTCATCGGCGACATAGCCTGCGCTTTCGCAGCAAGCCTTGCCTGCATCCGAGTTCAGGAACGCGTCCAGTGTGATGCTGTCAGCTTGGGTTGCATCGATACGGCCTGCGGCCAGGTCTTGGTTCGCCTCGTCTTGGGTGGCGTAAACCTTCACCTCGGCCGCGCCTGCGGCAAAGTATTTCTGCACATAAACTTCGTGAATGGTGCTGCCCTGCACACCGATGATTTTGCCAGCCAGACCTTCGGGCGTTGCTGTGATGCCCGACCCTTTTGCCACGGCCACGCCCGTTGGCGTATTGTAGTATTTATCTGAAAAATCAATCGTTTGCATACGCTCTTCGGTGATCGACATAGATGCCATGATCACGTCAATCTGACCCGATGTCAGCGAAGGGATGATCCCATCCCAGGCCACGGGGGTAATGGCGCATTCCATCGCGGCCGATTTGCAGATGGCGTTGATGAAATCAATTTCCCAGCCCTCCCAATTGCCCGAAGCATCAGGCGAGGCGAAGGGCGGATAGGCTTCGGCGGCGATGCCAACTTTGACAGCCTGCGCCGAGGCCATGCCCGAAACCAAGGTCAGTGCCACGGTTGCGGCAAGTTTTGCTAGTGTGTTCATAGTGTCCTCACTGTTGACGCGCGGGTTTATCCCACGCTGGATAAAAACTGTTTCAGCCGCGCCGATTTGGGCGCGCCAAATACGTCGGAAGGGGGGCCTTCCTCTTCGATCACGCCATTGTGCAAATAGATGACATGGCTGGCGACTTCGCGGGCGAATTTCATCTCATGCGTGACCAAAATCATCGTGCGCCCTTCATCGGCCAAGGCGCGGATCACGGCCAGCACCTCGCCCACAAGTTCGGGGTCAAGCGCAGAGGTCGGCTCGTCAAACAGCATGGCTTTGGGGCCGATAGCCAGCGCGCGGGCGATGGCGGCGCGCTGTTGCTGCCCGCCCGACATGAACGACGGATAAGCACCCTCTTTTTCCGCAAGCCCGACACGGGCCAGCAGTTTGCGCGCCGTTTCAATCGCCTGATCGCGCGGGGTTTTCAGCACCTGCACTGGAACCTCGATCAGGTTTTCCAGCACGGTCATATGTGTCCAAAGGTTAAAGTTTTGAAACACCATCCCAAGGCTTTGCCGCAGACGTTCCAATTGCCGCCGATCTGTCGGCGCACCCGTGGGGCCCATCGCCACCGCTTCGCCGCCAATTTCAATGCTGCCGCCCGACGGGGTTTCTAGGAAATTGATACAGCGCAGCATCGTGGATTTTCCGCTGCCCGACCCGCCAATAATGGCCACAACATCGCCAGTTCGGGCGGTGAGTGACACGCCTTTCAGCACCTCGTGGCTGCCAAAAGATTTGCGCAGACCGTCCACCTTTATGGCAACGGGGCGGGCGTCTTTGGCGGATTTGTCATCAAGCATCAGAATTCCTGCGCGGTTTTTGGTATCAAAACAGATGCGGCAAAGCTTGCAAGCGATTCGTGGCCCGCCCGCCCATTATTGCGGCAGCGCCGCCTGCAAAAGCGACAAAACCCGATCCGGCGGCACGTCAGAGGCGACAAATGCCGCGCCAATTGCACGGCAAAGGATAAATCGCAGGCGGCCATCGACCACCTTTTTGTCCTGCCCCATCAGCGCCAGCAGCGCCGCCGCATCGGGCAATTCGCCCGCGATGTCGGACAGATCCACTTTCATTCCCATCGCGCGCAAATGCGCCCGCAGCCGCGAGGGGGCCTCTTGGCTGATCAGCCCCAGCTCTTGCGACAGTTGCAGCGCCAGAACGCAGCCTATTGCCACGCCTTCGCCATGCAGCAGGCGGTCGCTGTATCCCGTCGCCTTTTCCAGCGCGTGGCAAAAGGTGTGGCCAAGGTTCAGCAGCGCGCGCTCGCCCTCTTCGGTTTCGTCCCGCTCGACAATGCCCGCTTTCATCTGCACGCTGCGCGTGACAGCATAGGCGCGCGCCGCCCCGTCCCCCGCCGCCATCGCGGGGCCATTTACCTCAAGCCAATCGAAAAACTTTGCATCCCCAAGCAGCCCATATTTGACAACCTCGCCATAGCCCGAGGCGAAATCGCGCGGCGTGAGCGTGGCCAAGACATCGATATCAGCCAGCACAAGGCTGGGCTGGTGAAAGGCGCCGATCAGGTTCTTGCCTTGGGGGGTGTTGATGCCAGTTTTACCGCCGACCGAGCTGTCGACCTGCGCCAGCAAGGTTGTTGGGATTTGCACAAATCGAACGCCGCGGCGCAGAATTGCGGCGCAAAACCCGACCAAATCACCAATAACCCCACCTCCTAATGCGATGACGATATCTTTGCGTTCGATCTTTTCCGCCAGCAACCATTCCGAAACGCGCGCCACCTGATCCCAGGCTTTGCTGCCCTCGCCCGAGGGGATGGCAAGGGCCGAAGCGTCGATCCCCGCCCGCGCAAGCGTGCCCATCAGCGCGGGCAGGTGCAGCCCCTCTAGCGCTGTATCATAGACCACTGCAGCGCGCTTGCGGCGCAGCAAGGGGGCAATCTGCGCGCCCGCATCCGCCAAAAGGCCCGCGCCGATGCGCACCTGATAGCTGCGCGCGCCAAGGTTGACTGGGACAATATCGGGCACAATTTCGGGCACGATCTGCGGCATGATCTGCAGTTGGGGGTCAACGGGCATACTACTCTCCCAAAACATCGCTGCGGGCCAAAACGGCGGCAATCACGCGGTCGGCCATTTCGTCTGGGGTGATGTCGGCGGCCCCGTCCACGCTGATATCGGCCTGCGCATAAGAGGGCAAGCGCCGGTGCAGCAATTGGGCGAGCGTCTCGCGCGGGTTTTCGGTGCGCAGCAAAGGGCGGGTGTTTTTGTGCCGCACACGCTGCCACAAAATTTCCAAATCGACCTTTAACCAGACCGACAGGCCCAAATCATGGATCAGCGCGCGGTTTCCTGCCGCCAGAAACGCGCCGCCGCCCGTGGACAGGATGCACGGCGCGCCCCGCAAAAGGCGGGCAATCACTTCGGCCTCGCGGGCGCGAAAAAACGCCTCGCCGTCGCGTTCGAATATCTCGGCAATGCTGCGGCCTGCGGCAAGGGTGATTTCTTCGTCCGAATCCAGAAATGGCACGGCCAATTTGCGGGCCAAGACCGTGCCAACGGCGGTTTTACCCGCCCCCATCATCCCAACCAAAACGACCGATTTCTTCAACCGCACGCCAAATCACCCTACCCTGCGCCGCGCGCCATTCTGCGCGCTTTGCCGCACTATGGCAAAGCTGGCGGCGAAGGCCAACCAATATTGAGCGCCGCAGCCGCTGCTTTGCGGGGGTAAGGTGGGAAAATGTCAAAAGGGGGTTATTCTTTTTGCAAAGCGGTTTATACTGCGGCCAGCGCAACCAATGCGAAAGGCGGGGCAGATGGGCAAAGCGATTGGGGCGGTTTTCGGGCTGGCTGTGCTGGGGGCTTTTGGCCTTTTGGTCTATGGCTATAGCGTCGATATGGCCCCTGCCCCCAGCCCGCAAAGCCAAAGCGTGGTTCTGGATGCGCAATAGGCGCGGGTTCAAGGCAATCGCGGTTGTCGCGGCTGTGGTTTGGGCGCAGATCGGTCTGGCGCAAACTGGCGCTGATACAGCCAGCGCGCCTTTATCGGCGATTGATTGGCTGTCTGCCACGATCACCCCGCCGCCCAATGCAGCCAGCAACGCAAGCCTTGCCAATGGCCCTGCCCCTGCAGGCGAGGCACCCATTTCGGGCGGGGTTGCCCCGCCGCAAGCCATCTCCACCACGGTGCTGGGCGGGCCCAGCAGTGATGCCGTGGGCCTTTTGCCCAGCGCCAAAACGGGGTTTCCGCGCGCGCTGTGGGGAACAGCGCAGGCCAGCGACGTGGCAGGCGCAGTTTTAGCGCTGCAAACCGACGGGATCCCCGCGCTGCAAAGTCTGGCCGTAACGCTGCTTTTGGCCGAGGCAGACGCGCCCGCGATGGGCAGCTCTGCGCAAAAGGGCATGGTTTTTCTGGCGCGGGTGGATAAATTGCTGGAAATGGGCGCATTAGATCAGGCCTATGCCCTGATCGAGGCCGCAGGCCCTGCCACCGACCCTGCCCTGTTTCGCCGCGCCTTTGATGTCAGCCTGCTGATGGGCGAAGAAGACCGCGCCTGCGCCGAAATGCGCGCCACGCGCGGGCTGGCGATTGCGCCGCAAACGCGGGTGTTTTGCGCCGCGCGGGGCGGCGATTGGGCAGGGGCGAACCTGACCCTGTCCACCGAAACCGCGCTGGGCGGGATCGCTGCGACCGAGGCGGAACTGCTTGCGCGGTTTTTAGACCCGGCTGCCTTTGACGACCCAAACTTGCCTGCGCCGCCCAAACCCATCACCCCGCTGGTCTGGCGGATTTATGATGCTTTGGGCGAAACCCTGCCCACGGGCACGCTGCCCATTGCCTTTGCCCATGCCGAATTGTCGCCGCGCGCAGGCTGGAAGGCGCGCGCCGAAGCGGCCGAACGTTTGGCGCGGGCGGGGGTTTTATCGCCCAACCAACTTTTGGGCATTTACACCGAAGAAAAACCTGCCGCCTCGGGCGGGGTTTGGGACAGGATTGCGGTGTTTCAGGCCTTTGATCGCGCGATGGTGGCGGGCGATGCGCAGGCCGTCGCGGCCACCATGCCCGCCGCATATGCCGCCATGAAAACTGCCGAGCTTGAGGTGCCCTTTGCCGCGCTTTACGCAGATGCCTTGGCCAAGCTGGCACTTCAGGGCGCGGCGGCAGAAATCGCCTACGAGCTTGGGCTGCTGTCCCCCGCCTATGAGGTGTTGGCGGGCGATCCTGCGCCGGGCAGCCCGCGCGGATTTTTGGCAGGTCTGGCGCGTGGTGATTTGGCAGGCCAAACCGCTTCGGGCGATTTGGGCCGCGCCGTGGCCGCAGGCTTTGCCGCACCCGCTTTGCCCGATGATCTGGCGCAACTGGCAGCAACGGGCAATGTTGGGATGGGGATTTTGGCCGCCATTTCGCGCATCCAAACAGGCGTTTTGGGCGAGGATCGCGCCGTGACCGAAGGGCTTGCACTGCTGCGCGCGCTGGGGCTGGAAACGGCCGCGCGGCGCACCGCGTTAGAGCTGATGATCTTGGAACGGCGGGGCTAGGCGATGGCGGGGCCCGTGGCGCATGAGGGATGGATTTCCACCTTTTTGGACGCTGCCCGCGCCGAACGCGGGGCCGCGACCAACACTGCGCTGGCCTATGGGCGTGATTTGCTGGATTTCGCAGCATGGTCGGCGCGGCAAGGCTGCACTTTCGCAACCCTCGCGCGCGAAGATATCCACGCCTATCTTATTTCCTGCGAGGCGGCGGGCCTTGGCCAATCCACCCGCGCGCGCCGCCTGTCGGCCATCAAACAGATGTTCCGCTTTGCCTTTGAAGAGGGGTGGCGCGGCGATAATCCTGCCCTGCGCATCAAAGGGCCAGGCGCGCAAAAATCGCTGCCCAAAACCCTGTCCGAGGCGGATGTCGGCGCGATCCTAACCGCCAGCGCCGCCTATGGCCGCGCGCCCGCCGACCGCTGCCGCAACCTGTGCCTTGTGGAATTGCTTTATGCCACGGGGATGCGGGTATCCGAACTTGTCACCCTGCCTGCCCATGCCCTGCGCGGCGATCCTGCGATGATATTGGTGCGCGGAAAGGGCGGCAAAGAACGGCTGGTGCCCCTATCCCCGCCCGCCCGCGTGGCGGCAAAAGCCTGGCTGGTGGAATGGGACAAATCGGCGGATGCCGCCCGCGCCAAAGGCAGGCCCGCGCCGAAATTTCTGTTCCCCAGCATGGCTGCCGCAGGCCATATCACGCGGCAGTACTTCTACACGCTGATCAAATCTATCGCCGCCCACGGCGGGGTTGACCCTGCCCTTGTCACCCCCCACACCCTGCGCCACGCCTTTGCCACGCATCTGCTGGCGCATGGTGCGGATTTGCGGGTGATCCAAACTTTGCTGGGCCATGCAGGGCTGGCCACGACCGAGATTTATACCCATGTGCTAGACCAAAGCTTGAAAGATTTGGTTCTAAACCACCACCCGCTTGCCATGACAAAAGCCAAGTAACTTCGCCCAAAACAAAGGCTTTCCCATGCCCGATGCCGCCGCCTTCGACACCGATTTTTGGCTAACCGCCGCCGCTATTGTGGCGCTACTTGCCCTATCGGCATTCTTTTCAGGGTCGGAAACGGCCCTGACAGCCGCTTCGCGCGGGAAGTTGAAATCGCAGGCAGATCGCGGCGCAAAGGGTGCGAAATCGGCGATGAAAGTGACTGAGGATAGCGAACGGATGATCGGCGCGCTGCTGTTGGGCAACAACATTGTCAACATTTTGGCCGCGTCATTGGCCACGGCGCTGCTGACGCGGATGTTTGGCGACAGCGGCGTTGCGCTGGCCACATCGGTGATGACAGTGCTGGTGCTGATCTTTGGCGAGGTGCTGCCCAAAACGCTGTCGATCACTTTTCCCGAACCGGTGGCGGTGCGGGTGGCACCGCTTGTGCGGCTGCTGATCATCGTCTTCTCGCCCATCGTGTCGCTGGTGCGGGCGCTGGTGCGGGGCATCTTGCGTATCTTTGGCGTGCGCGCCGACCCCAACGGCAAAATGTTGGCTCTGCGCGAAGAGATTATGGGCGCAATCAACCTTGGCCATTCTGAAGGCGCCGTGGAAAAGGAAGACCGCGACCGCCTGCTGGGCGCGCTAGACCTCTCGCACCGCACCGTGGACGAGATTATGCGCCACCGCCGCCAGATTGAGATGATCAATTCAGGCCAAACCCCTGACGAGATTATCGCCCAAGTGCTGGCCTCGCCCCATTCGCGCCTGCCGATCTTTAAGGATGACGAGGAAAATATCCTTGGTATCATCCACGCCAAGGATTTGCTGCGCGAGGTTGACCGTCTGCGCCGCCTGAACATGGGCGCAGAAATAGCCGCGACCATTCAGGAATTGGACGTGGTGAAAGTGGCGATGAAACCTTATTTCATCCCCGACACCACCAGTTTGGACGAACAAATGCGCGCCTTTCTGGCCCGCAACGCGCATCTGGCGCTGGTGGTGGACGAATACGGCAGCTTGCAGGGGCTGATCACGCTGGAAGATATTCTAGAGGAAATCGTTGGCGAGATTAACGACGAATTCGACGCCGTGGTGCGCAACGCGGGGCTGAAGCAATCGGCAAGCGGCGACTATATCGTGGACGGGGCGATGACGATCCGCGACCTGAACCGCGCGATGGACTGGAACCTGCCCGATGACGAGGCGAACACAATTGCAGGTCTGGTGATCCACGAGGCGCAGATGATCCCGACCGAGGGGCAGGCGTTTATCTTTCACGGTTTCAGGTTTCAGGTGGTGCAGAGAAGGGAGAATCGGGTGGTGAAGTTGTGGGTGCGGGCGGTGTGATGGGGTTTGGCCAAGGCCACCCTTCAGCGGCGGCCTTGCGACTTGGGCGGGGAAAGGCAGTGCCTTTTCCATAGTCCGCCCAAGCCCAGCGATGGCCCCTACCGCTTAAAAATGCTTCCCAAAATGCCGCGCACCACCGCCTGCCCCGTGCGGGTGCCCAGTTGGCGCACGAAGCTTTTGGCCAGTGTCGTGGTCAGGCTATCGCTGCGCGACGACCCTGTTGAGCGGCGTGCAGGTTCGCGGTAGCCTTCCCCGTCATAGCGCCGCGCGCGGGAATATTCGCGGTCGTCTTCCTTGCGGCGGGCCTCGTCGTCGCGGGCGCGGGCCTCGGACTCTTCTGCCGCTTCTGCCTCGCGGGCGGCGGCTTCGGCCTTCCCGCGCAGGCGTTCATAGGCGCTATCGCGGTCAATGGGCGTGGTGTATTTCGCGGCCATCGGCGAGGTGGCAATCACCCCTGCGCGCAGCATCGGGTCTATGGGGCCAAGCTGGGAATTTGGCGGGCGCACCATGGTTCGTTCGGCAATGCCAGGAATACCCTTCGCCTCTAGGAACGATGTCACCGCCTCGCCCGTGCCGACATCGCGGATGGCATCGGAAATATCAAAGCGCGGGTTGGGGCGGTAGGTTTCGGATGCGGCCTTGAGGTCTTTTTGATCCTTGGCGGTAAAGGCGCGCAGGGCGTGCTGCACGCGGTTGCCAAGCTGGCCCAAGATCACATCGGGCACATCGGCGGGGTTTTGCGTGATAAAGTAAATCCCCACGCCTTTGGAACGGATCAGCCGCGCGACCTGTTCGACCTTTTCCACCAAGGCGCGCGGGGCGTCGTTGAACAGCAAATGCGCCTCGTCAAAGAAGAACACCAACTTGGGCTTATCAGGATCGCCGACTTCGGGCAGTTCTTCGAACAGTTCCGACAGCAGCCACAAAAGGAATGTCGCATATAGGCGGGGCGAATTCATCAGCTTATCCGCCGCCAAAATATTGACCACACCTTGCCCGTTTGCATCCACGCGCATCAGGTCAGCCAGTTCCAACGCAGGCTCGCCGAACATCTGGGCTGCCCCCTGATTTTCCAGCACCAGCAGGCGGCGCTGGATGGCCCCAATCGATGTGCTGGCAACAAGGCCGTAGCGCGCCGAAATATCGTTGTCATGTTCGGCGATAAAGGTCAGCAGCGCCTGCAGATCTTTCAAATCCAAAAGCGGCAGTTCCTCTTCATCGGCCAAGCGGAAGGCGACGTTCAAGACGCCCTCTTGCGGCTCGGTCAATTCAAGCAGGCGCGAGAGCAGCAGCGGCCCCATTTCGGCAACAGTGGCGCGGATCGGGTGGCCGCCCTGCCCGAACATATCCCAAAACGTCACAGGATAGGGGCGGTAGGCGATGGTATGGCCGATTTGGGCTGCGCGTTTGGTAAAGGCTTCGTGCAGCTTGTGATTTTCGCTGCCAGCGGCGGCAAGACCCGACAGGTCGCCCTTCACGTCAGCCATGAACACCGGCACGCCTGCAGCAGAAAACCCCTCGGCCAAGACTTGCAGCGTCACGGTTTTACCTGTTCCCGTGGCCCCCGCAATCAGCCCGTGGCGGTTGCCATATTTCAAAAGCAGGTTCTGCGGGGCCGAGTACCCCTCGCCGCCGCCGCCCACAAAAATAGTCTCGAACCCTGCATCCGCCATGAATCACCCCTAAATTCGTTTCAACCTTTGATAGCGCAAAGCCGCGCGGATGCGAAAGGGATTGTTAACCAATCGCTGTCATAACGGATCTATCGCAGCGGCTGATGCGGCTGCGATTGTGACTTCCTCCCTGTCTGACTGGCCGCGCCTTCGGGTGCGGCCTTTTTTCTTTAACTATCATAGCATTAGCGCGGTAAAATGCCCGCGCAAGAAACTTGCGCAAACGCGCACGAATCGCGTTGACGGGCGCGGTTTTTGCGCCTAGCTTTCGCCCCATAAGTCGGCCAGTCCGACAGGGAGATAAAATAAAGGCTGGTGCAGAACATGCGCCAGCCTTTTGCATTGGCACGATGCGCGCCACGATGCGCGCCCAGCCTGCCCCCGTTTGGGCGAGTTTCAGCCAATGGTCAAAAAATCGCGCCCCAGCCCCTGACAAGGCGGCAAACCCATGTTAATCCGCGCCCATAAAACAATATGTTCATAGCAGACAGGACTGACATGACCGCCTTTGCCAAAATAATGCCCATTGCAGCCGCCGCTTTCTTGGCAGCAAGCGCCAGCTTTGCCCAAGAAACCGCCGTCACCCCCCCCACCAAAGAAACCGCCAAGCTGGGCGAGGTGTATTTGGCCGAGAAAAGCGACCCGTGGGAGCTGCGCTGCACAAAGGGCGAAACCGAGAAGGATTCCTGCCAGATCTTCCAACTGCTGAAAGACGAAACTGGCGGCGCGGTGGCCGAGTTCAACATGTTTGAAATCCCCGATGGCAACGGCGCGGCCGCGGGCGCGATGGTTATCGTGCCGCTGGAAACCTTGCTTGAAACGGGTTTGGTTATCCAGGTGGATGACAACGCCCCCCGCGCCTACCCGTTTGCCTATTGCAACAGCTATGGCTGCAACGCACGGGTTGGCTTTACCGCCGAGGAATTGGACATGATGAAATCGGGCGACGAGGCGGTGGTGACCATTGTTCCCGCGCTGGCCTCTGATGTCAAAGTGACGCTGAAACTATCGCTCAGCGGCTTTACCGATATGATTGCCAAGACCGCGCCTGTGCAGTGATCCTGCGCCCATTCGGTTGAAACGCCTCGCCCGATTGGGTGGGGCTTTTTCATGCGTTAGGGGGCGCAGCCCAGCACAATCGCCGCATTCATACCGCCAAAGGCAAATGCGTTGGACATGGCCACCCGCACGGGGGCACGGCGGGCGTGGTTAGGCACATAGTCCAAATCGCAGGCAGGATCGGGGGTTTGATAGCCGATTGTGGGCGCAATCACGCCGTCTTGCAGCGCCATCAGGCAGGCCAGCAGCTCGACAGCGCCCGCCCCGCCAATCAAATGCCCGTGCATGGATTTTGTCGAAGACACCGCAAGCAGCCCCGCGTGGCCGCCAAAAATCGCGCGAATAGCTGCCGTTTCCACGCGGTCATTGGCGGCCGTGCCCGTGCCATGCGCGTTGATATAATCGACATCCTTAGGTGCCAGACCCGCCATCTGCAGCGCGCCCATCATGGCGGCCTCGGCTCCAGTTTGGCTGGGCATCACCAAATCGGCGGCATCCGATGTCATGGCAAAACCCAGCACTTCGGCCAGTGGCTGTGCCCCGCGCGCGCGGGCATGGTCCAGCGTTTCAAACACATAAACCGCCGCGCCCTCGCCTTGCACCATGCCGTTGCGCGTGGCGCAGAACGGGCGGCAGCCATCGGGCGACATCACGCGCAGCGCCTCCCACGCCTTTAGCCCGCCAAAGGTCAGCATCGCCTCAGAGCCGCCCGTCAGCATCACATCCACCGCGCCCGACCGCAGCATTTGAAACGCCAAGCCCATCGCGTGGTTGGACGAGGCACAGGCAGAGGACACCGAAAAACTTGGCCCCGTCAGGCCGAACGCCATCGAAATATGGCTGGCCCCTGCGCTGCCCATCAGGCGGGGCACGGTCAGCGGGGCGACACGGTTTTTGCCATTTTCATAAACGGCGCGGTAGGCGTCATTCACGGTTGCCAAACCGCCGCCCGCATTGCCCATCACCACCCCCGCGCGCGGGGCTAGGGCGGCGCTTTGCTCTAGCCCGGCCTGCGCCATCGCCTGCCGCGCCGAAGCCAGCGCGAATTGCGCAAAGGGGTCAAGCATCGCCATCTCGCGCGCCGAAAAATGCGCCGCGCTATCCCAACCCGTTACTTGCGCCCCGATGGGCGCGGTCAACCGATCGGCCTGCGCGATGGCCAGCGGCCCTATCGCCCCGCGCCCCGCGCCAAGCGCAGCAAAGCTGTGCGCCACATCATGGCCCAGCGCGTTGACCGTCCCTGCACCTGTGATAACAACGCGCCTCATACGGTGGGCAGCGGCTCGATTGCGGTGGCATTGGCGGCGGCAATCGCGGCGGCAATCGAGGTTGGGGTCGACATGTCAAACTCGGCACCAACGGCGGTTTTGGTATTGGCATTGAATGGGATCGTCAGGCCGAACGCCTCTTCCAGCGCGAACACAATCTCGACCATCACAAGGCTGTCCAAGGCCAAATCGGCCAAAGCCGTCTGCGGCGTGATCTGTGCGGCGTCCAGCATCGCTTGGGCCGCGATAATCTGGATCACTTGGTGCACATCGACGGCCTGCGCGGCAAGTTGGGCGTCAAGCGTGGTCATCTGGTTCATATCGGCCATCCCCTTTGCTTTCACCGCCGTTTAATCACCTTTTGGTGACAGTTCTGTGTCACCGTCCTGCCGCGAATTGGGCCCCAAACGGGCCAGTTTGGCGGCCATGCGCGGCAGGCGGCGCAGCGCCTTTTGAATCTCGATATGGGTTTCCATTTTTACGGCAGGATAGCCCAGCATCACGCGGCCCGCTGGCACATTGGTGAACACTTTGGTCGCGCCGCCGCAAATGACATCATCGCCGATAAAGATGTTGTCATTGACCCCGCATTGCCCCGCCAGCACCACGCGGTTGCCAATGCGCGCCGACCCTGCGATGCCGACCTGACCGCAAATCATGCAGTCTTCCCCGATTTGCACGTTATGGCCAATATGCACAAGGTTATCCAATTTCGTGCCGCGCCCAATGGTCGTGTCGCGGATCGTGCCGCGATCAATCGCGCAATTTGCGCCAATTTCCACGTCATCGCCGATGCTGACCGACCCTAGCGAGTGGATGCGCACCCAAGACTGCGCCCGAATACTGTCGCGCTGGCCCAAGGTTTCACGAATTTCCTCGACCCCCGACTTTTCGGGCGTCACAAATGACAACCCGTCCGACCCGATCACCGCACCCATCTGCACCACGGCGCGGTGGCCGATCACCACGCGCGCGCCAATCCGCGCGCCTTGGGCGATCAGCGCGTCATCGCCAATTTGCGCGCCTTCCGCGATGGAAACATGGGCCGCGATACGCGCCCGCGCGCCAATCACCGCCCCCGCGCCGATGGTCACAAAGGGGCCAATCGCCGCGCCGTCGCCGATCTGCGCCGAAGGGTCAATCACGCACAAAGAATGCACCCCTGCCGCAATCTGCGGGCCTGCGTCCAGCATTTTGGAAAGGCCCGCCATGGCAAGCCGCCCCCGCGGCGCATAAATCGCAGCCTTTAGCCCCAGCGCCTGCCAATCTGCGCCAGGCCATAGCAGCGCCGCCACAGCCTTGCCTTGGGCCAGACCGCCCGCATATTTCGGGTCCATCGCCAGCGCCAAATCCTGCGGGCCAGCCGCCTGCGGTTCGGCCGCGCGGGTGATGCGCAAGGCGGTATCACCCATCGCCTCGGCCCCAAGGGCGGCGGCAATTTCGGCAATCGACAGGTTGACTTTGGCAGACATGCGCGGGGTTCTTTCACAGCAGGGCAGCAGCGCCCTGCCCTGCTTTAACCCGATTTGGCGGGCAATTCCAGACCAGCCTCGACCAATGCGTCAAACAGCGCCTTATCGCGCCCGTAAACATCGGCACGGTAGGTCACCTCGCCTGCTGCATTGGGGAAAGCCGTAAAATAGACCAAATGCACGGGGATTTTCTGATCTAGCTGCAAGTTGGTTTCATTGCCCGTATCCAGCGCCGCCTGAAATGTGGCCTTCGGATCGGCGCTTTGTGGTGCCAGCAGCGTATAGGCCAAATCCTTTGGATCCCCCACACGGATACAGCCATGCGAATAGGCCCGCACCTCGTGGTCAAATAGGTTTTTCGACGGGGTGTCATGCAGATAAATGTTATTCTCGTTCGGGAACATGAATTTCACAATCCCCAGCGCATTGCCCGCCGAAGGGGGTTGGCGCAGGCTGAAAGGAAAGCTTTTGCCCGAATAGGCGGCAAAATTCACCGCCCCGCGCGACACAACGCGCCCATTGCCATCGACAACTTGCAAATGCGCCACCGCATTGGGGTTGCGCTGCAACAGCGGCAGATATTCCTTCACAATAATGGATCTTGGCACCCCCCAACTTGGGTTCACCGCCATATATTCCATTTCATCGGAAAATTCAGGGCTGCGCTGATCGGGCACGTTTTTGCCAATCACCACGCGGGTGCGAAAGGTGACGGCGCCGTCATCGATGACTTTGGCGGTGAAATCGGGCTGGTTCACCCAGATATGGCGGCTGCCAAGCGGCGCATTCCCCATCCAGCGCAGGCGTTCCAGCGCGACGATGACGGATGCCAGCCGCGCCTCGGGTGCGGCATTCAAAAGGGCGATGGTGGTTTCCCCAGCCACACCATCCGCGTTCAGCCCCTGCGCGCGTTGAAAGGACTGCACCGCGCGCATCATCACACCGTCATAACTCGACTGCGAGGATTGCGGCATATATCCCAGTTCAATCAGGCGGTTGCGCAGCGCGATCACAGTCTCGCCCGCCTCGCCCTGTTGCAATTTGCCCGCCCGAATAGGCCCGCCCCAAGCGGCGCGCGCGATCCGCGCCTCTAGCGCTGCTTTTTCGGCCATCAGCCGCGTGTAGGCAGGGTTACGCGGGGCTAGGCCGCGCAAATAGGCCGCAGGATCGGCACTGCTGGCCATTGCTGCCAGCATCACCGCAGGGTCGGGGCGGGTGATGGCGCGCAAAATCCCCTTATCCACCTTGGCAGGTTCCAGCGCGCCCGAAGACATATCGCGCCCATAGGCAAGGAAAGCGGCTGTCAGCGCCACGTCAAGCCGGCCCAAATCGCCTTCGCTGCGGGCGGTTGCCGCCGCGTCGCGCAGGGCCGCTGCATTGTAGCGCGCCGTCGGCAGGCCGTGGGCGGGGGCCCCGTCCAGCGCGGCCATCAGGGCATTCAGGCGCGGCGCGGCATCGGGGCTTGTCCAAAACGGCGCGAAATCGCGGTCGGTGTAAAAGGCAAGCGCCGCATCATCGCTTTGCGCGGCCTCGGCCACCGATTTGGCAAGTGCTGTGCTGACCGTCTGGGCGAAGGTGGGGCCAGCTGCAAAGGCGGCGAGTGTGAAAGCTACGGCAAATCGGGTCAAACGGGCAGAGCGCGGCATAACATCCCTCATCAAAACCTGTGGAAAACTTTTCCACATCGCCGCGCGCCCAGCAAGGCCTGGCTGCGCTGGCCGCGAAAAAAGTGCAGATGTTGTGGCAAAAATCCCAAAAACCACCGCTTTTGGTGCAAGGAAGGGCCGTTTTGCGACCTGCGCGATAAAATAGTTCGGGTTTGATACATCGCGGCCGCACCCCGCCCGTATTCAGCAATTTTTCGCCGATCACCGCTAAACTGACAGTGTCGCCGCGAATCTGTGCTTTTTGCTTTGCCTTTTTTATGCCATATGTTTGTGGCACTGGTTAACAAAGTGTAAACAAAAACACACAGATCGCAGCGAACAAGCGGTCGAAGACCACGGGACACAGGTTAGAATGACGGAAGAACAGACAAGATCCAAGAGATCGCCCCTGATCTCGCGCCGTGGTGTGCTGGGCATTTTTGCCGCCACTGCCGTTGCCGCAGCGCCGACATATTCTAACGCCTTTGGGCTTTTGCGCGGCGCGGGCGATATTCGCCGCATCCGCATGTATTCGGGCCGCACCGGCGAAAGTCTGGATGCGATTTACTGGATCGAAGGCGAATATATTCCGCAAGTGCTGAAAGAGATTAACTATTTCATGCGCGATTGGCGCAATGACAAAGCTGTCAAAATGGATCCGCGCAATTTCGATATCATGGCCGCCAGCCACCGTTTGCTGGATGTAAACGAACCCTTCATGCTGCTGTCGGGCTATCGCAGCCCCGAAACCAACGCGATGCTGCGCGAACATTCGCGCGGGGTTGCGCGCAATTCGCTGCATATGCAGGGCCAAGCAGCCGATTTGCGCCTTGCCTCGCGCAGCGTGAAACAGGTGGCCCGCGCCGCCGAAAGCTGTGGTGCAGGCGGGGTTGGCCATTACTACCGGTCAAACTTTGTGCATATGGATTGCGGGTCAGTGCGCACTTGGGGCGGTTGAACCTGGGGCGGTTGAACTTGGGGCGGCTGATACAGCGCACCATTTCGGAACTCATTCCAAGGGGCGCTTTATGCGCCCCTTTTTCATGCTAAATTGGCAGATCGCGAGGGTCAATCTGCGGGGCAAAAGCCCGCCCGCGAAACCCCATCGCCACAACAAATTTTTCCGAACTATCGGCGCGTGAGGCAGGCGGTTTCACATTTGCCACTTTGGTAAAGGCGCGCTTTAACTGGGCCTGCATTTCGTTTTCCGCCCCGCCCGCCAGCACCTTGGCCACAAAGGTGCCGCCCTCGTCCAAAACGTCAAAGGCAAAGGTCAGCGCCGCCTCGATCAAGGCAATAATACGCAAATGGTCGGTTCCCTTATGGCCCGAAGCAGCAGCGGCCATATCGGACATCACCACATCGGCGTGCCCGCCCAACCATTCCTTGACCTTGTCATCCGCGCCATCTTCCAGAAAATCCAGCTGGTGCAATTGGCAGCCCGCGATGGGTTCGACAAATTGCAAATCCACCCCCAGAATTGTCCCGATGGGTTTATTGGCACGATCACCCAGTGCATTGACACGCGGCACGGCGACCTGGCACCACCCGCCGGGCGCGCAGCCAAGGTCAACCACCCGTGCCCCGGGCTTCAAAAACCCATATTTATCATCTAGTTCCATAATCTTGAACGCCGCGCGGCCGCGAAACCCCTCTTTCTTGGCGCGCTGCACATAGGGGTCGTTCAACTGCCGTTCCAGCCACAGCGTCGAGGACAGCTTGCGCCCTTTGGCGGTTTTCACCCGCACCCGCAAATCGCGCTGACCGCGACCGGATGTGTTTTTCTCGCCCTTATTATCGCTCATTCAAATGGCCCATCCTCTAACACGCCATCCGCGCTCATTTGCGCATAAAGCAGCCCCTCGCGCAGGCCGCGATCTGCCACAGATAGCTTATCGGTAGGCCATATCCGCATCAGCGCCTGAAGGATAGCCGCCCCCGACATAATCAGCGTGTGCCGATCGCGCCCAATGCGCGGATCGCGCCTGCGCCCTTCGGGGCCAAGGGTCAGATATTCGCGGATCACCGAATGTATCTGATCCGATGTCATATGCAGCCCGTCCACTTTCGCGCGGTCATAGCGTTTAAGGCCAAGGAAGGATGCCGCGACCGTGGTGACGGTGCCAGAGGTGCCAATAATCTGAAACCCTGCGCGGGCTTGGGTGGCGTTATAGGGCGAAAAATTGGCCAGCTGCTCTTCGAAAAACCAACTCATCAGGGCAAAGCGCGCGCCGTCATCTTCAACATCGTTGAACTGGTCTTTCAACGTGGCCACGCCCAGCGGCACAGATATCCAATCCACCACCTTGGCCCCGCCCACCGCCTGCGCACCAAATCCCGAATGCAGCCGCATGATGGATTGCGCGCGCTGATGCGGGGCCACTGCCGACAAATCGACCCAGACCAATTCGGTTGACCCGCCGCCAATGTCCACAACCAGCAACTGCTCGGTATCGGCCTGCACCAAAGGCGCGCAGGAAATCACCGCAAGACGCGCCTCTTCTTCGGCTTTGATAATTTCGAAATAAAGGCCCGTTTCGCGTTTGATCTGGCGCATAAACTCGCGCCCGTTGCGCGCGCGCCGGCACGCTTCGGTTGCCACAAGGCGCATCCGCGCCACGCCCAAGGCTTCGATTTTCTTTTGGCAAATCCGCAGCGCCTGCAACGTGCGCTGCATCGAAGCGCGCGACAGTTTTCCCGATGCCTCTAGCCCCGCGCCCAATTGCACGGTTTTGGAAAAACTGTCCAAAATCACAAACTGACTGCCCTTTGGCTGGGCAATCAGCATGCGACACGAATTCGTGCCCAAATCGACGGCAGCATAAAGCTGCCCCGATGCGGGCCTATTTGGGGCAGGCGTTGGCGCAGACAGAGAGACGGGGTTAGCCGCCTCGATCACGCCATGCGGTGCGTCCGCCCCTTGGGGACGCGTGGGCGTCATGTCGCCCTCCATCTGTGGTTGCACTTAGGCTAACCCGCTTCACAGAGCCTGTCTAGGGGACTATGTGTGCATCTTAAACGCGCCGCTTTGGATCGGGCACGGGTCGCCAAATAGGGCACTTATGTCGAAATCATGCGATGGCGCGGGGCGAATGATGGTTAGATGCAGCCAGAAAAGGGGATTATAATGGCCGATGTGGTGGTGGTATTCTGGCGCGATATTCCCGCGCAGGTGATCGTGGGCAAGGGGCGCGCGGCAGCAAAAGTGCAGCTTTCCGAACGCTTTGAACAGGCGATTGACCGCTGCGCCATGAAGATCGGCGCCAAGGATGCCGATGCCTATTTGGCCGAATGGCGCAAAGCCGCCGCCTATAGCCTTGACGGTGAACCCGATGCCATAGCGCGCAGCGAGGCCGCGCGCCTAGAGGCTGAATATGACACTGACCGTATCAAATTGCTGATCGCCGCCGATGGCTGGGCGCAGGCGTAAACCTAATCTGGGGGGGGTGGCCGATGGCCCTGTTCAATTTCAAATCTGACAGCAAAACCAATATCGTCGCAGAAGAGTTCGCGGCGTTTTTGCGCGGCTATTCCATCGAAGTGATGCCGCGCACGGCGGAAAAGGTGGAAGATTTTCGCGCCATTTTGCCCCATGGCACAAGGGTTTATATCGCGCATATCGACGGAACCCCCATTGAGGATATGGTTGCCACAGCCGCGCGCATTGCCCGCGAAGGCTATGCGGTCATGCCGCATTTCCCTGCGCGGATTATCAAAGACCGTGCGACTTTGGCAGATTGGGTTGCCCGCTATAAAGACGTAGGCGTGCGCCAAGGCCTGCTGCTGGCGGGCGGGGTTCCTGCTCCTGTGGGCGATTTTGCCACCTCGATGCAGCTTCTCGAATCGGGGGCGTTTGACGGGTTTGAACGCCTGCATGTCGCGGGCCACCCCGAAGGGAACAAAGACATCGACCCAGATGGCAGCGACCGCGCCGTGATGGAGGCGGCGCGCTGGAAATACGCGTTTTCGCAGCGGACAGACGCGAAAATGGCAATGGCGACCCAGTTCTGCTTTGAAGCGCAGCCTGTGATCGACTGGGCGCAGCGCCTGTCCGATGAAGGTGTCGGCCTGCCCGTCCATATCGGCATTGCAGGCCCTGCCAAACTGCAAACCCTGATCAAATTCGCCATTGCCTGCGGCGTTGGCCCATCCTTGCGCGTTTTGCAAAAGCGGGCGATGGATGTGACCAAACTGCTGCTACCCTATAACCCCGACGAGGTGATTGCGGATTTGGCGGCGCACAAAGCCAAACATCCCAATTTTGCCATTGAACAAGTGCACTTTTTCCCGCTAGGCGGGATCAAGACCAATGCCACTTGGGCGGCGGAAAATGGCGGGCCACATTGCCAACCCGCCCGCCAACCTGCCGCATAACCTAAAGGAGCCGCCATGACGCGCACTGTGATCGAATCCAAAACCAAAACCGTGACCATCGGCTTTGACGAACCTTTTTGCGTGATTGGCGAAAGGATCAACCCCACAGGGCGCAAGAAATTGGCCGCCGAGTTGGAGGCTGGCAATTTCGAAACCGTGCTGCGTGATGCGCTGGAACAGGTGGCCTGCGGGGCGACGGTGCTGGATGTGAATTCTGGCGCGGTGTTCACCAACAAAATGGCGGAAGATGCGCGCTATGCCGACAATAACTTTGTCGAACCGCCCCTGATGCGCGATTTAATCTTGCGTATTCAAGAGGTTGTCGATGTGCCACTGTGCATCGATTCATCGGTGCCAGGCGCGCTAGAGGCGGGGCTGATGGCCTGCGAAGGCCGCCCCCTTCTCAATTCCGTGACGGGCGAAGAAGAGCGTCTGGAACTGGTGCTGCCCTTGGTCAAGAAATACAATGTGCCCGTTGTGGCGATTTCCAACGACGATACAGGGATCAGCCAAGACCCCGATGTGCGCTTTGCCGTGGCGAAAAAGATCGTGCAGCGCGCGGCCGATTTCGGCATTCCTGCGCATGATATCGTGGTTGACCCGCTGGTGATGCCCATCGGCGCCATGGCAACGGCTGGGCATCAGGTGTTTGCCTTGGTGCGCCGCCTGCGCGAAGAATTGGGCGTGAACACGACCTGCGGGGCCAGCAATATCAGCTTTGGCCTGCCGCACCGCCACGGGATCAACGCCGCCTTCCTGCCTATGGCGATTGGCGCTGGCATGACATCGGCCATCATGAACCCCGTTCGCCAAGTGGAAATGGAGGCGATCCGCGCCGCCAACATGCTGATGAACCACGACGCCAATGGCGGCGAATGGATCCGTTTCGCCCGCGTTCTAGAAGCGGTTGAGGCTGGGGCAACCTTTGCCGAGGCCTCTGCTGCGGCCAGCGCCGCCACATCGGGCCGCCGTGGCGGACGCCGCGCGCGCGAATAACGCAGGCTTTAGGGGGCGCTCGCGCCCCCTCGGCGCCGTCGCGCCTCACCCCCTGAGGATATTTTTCGAGCAGGGAAGCATGGCAGGTCGTCTGCCCCATTCCTCGCTCTGCCAATATCCTTTGCGGACGCGCTGCGCGGGAGGCGAGCCCCCCGTCAACGCCACAGAGTAAGCTGCCCTAAAACAGCCGACGCGTTGCATTGCGTATCTGTTTGGTGCGATCGGCCATGTCGCGGGCAGATTGCGCCTGTGCGCGTTCGGCCTCGGTCATCTCGGCCTCGGGCTTGCCACGTCTGGCGGCATAGTCCACGCCTTTGTTCACCGCCATATTCACGATTTTCTTCATGAATATCGACATGACCATGTTGATTAGTTGATTTAGGTTCATCGCCTTACTCCTCAAATAGTTCGGTTTGGCCGCTATCCTCGGCATCTTCGCCATCATCTGGGCGCGCGATATTGCCCGGCAAGGGGCGGTTGTCCAAAAGACCTGCCGCGCGCAATTCCCGCAGGCCCGGCAGATCGCGGGCAGATTCAAGGCCGAAATGGTCAAGGAAGGCTTCGGTCACCACAAAGGTGGCAGGGCGGCCGGGCGTCATGCGCCTGCGTCCCAGCCTGATCCATTCCATTTCCAAGAGTTGGTCAACCGTCCCGCGCGAGACGGCCACGCCGCGAATTTCTTCTATCTCGGCGCGGGTGACGGGTTGGTGATAGGCGATGATCGCCAGCGTCTCGATCGCCGCGCGCGACAGTTTGCGCGTTTCTGTCACCTCTTCTTGCATCAGATAGCCAAGATCGGGTGCTGTGCGAAAGGCCCAAGCATCCCCCACCCGCATCAGCGCCACGCCGCGCCCCTCGTATCGACGGCGCAAATGGGCCAGCGCCTCGGCAGGATCGCAGCCATGCGGCATACGGGCTGCAAGTTCGGCCATGCTGACAGGGTCGGCGGAGGCAAACAAGATCGCCTCGACCATACGCTCTTGGTCGCCCATCGGCGGGGCGGCAAACAGCGTATCCTCGCGCGCGGGGCGGGTAATGGGACGCGTGTCATCAGGGTCAAGATCAGAGGTCATGTGCTGGGTTTGCTGCGAATCTGAAGGGGGGCAAACGCCTGCGACTGGCGCAGCGTGACTTGGCCCTGCTTGGCCATTTCCAGACTGGCGGCGAAATGCGCGGCCAGCGCGGCGCGGCGGCGCATCGGGCTGACATCCCAGCCTTGCGGCAAGAACGATGTTAAATCCGCCCAATCACCGCCATATCCGATCAGGCGGCGCAGGCGTTCCAGCGCCTCTTCCATTGTGAAAACGTCAATACGGTCAAAGGCATAGGGGCGAAATTCGTCGCGTGTTTTGATGCGGGCATAGGCGCGCATCACATCCAAAAGGCTGGCGTCAAAGCGGCGATGTGCAAGGCGGGTGACCGTCTCTGGCGCGCCACGCACAAAAAAGTCGCGCCCCTTTTGATCGCGCGCCATCAGCTTAGCGCTGGCATCGCGCATCGCGCCAAGCCGTTCCAACTGAAAGGCCAAATGTGCCGCGAGGTCAGCAGCAGAGGGGCCGTCATCGGACGGGTCGGGTGGCAGCAGCAGGCGCGATTTCAGATAGGCGAGCCAAGCTGCCATCACCAGATAATCCGCCGCCAGTTCCAGCCGCAGCGCGCGGGCACGGTCGACAAAGGCAAGATATTGCTCTGCCAGTTGCAGCACGGAAATGCGCATCAGATCAACCTTTTGCGTGCGCGACAGCGACAGCAGCAGATCAAGCGGGCCTTCGAACCCATCGACGTCGACAATCAGCGCGCCATCTTCGGGCACATCCAGCACGGAAGGCAGGCCGTCCCAGCCGCCATCTTGATCGCCGATCTGATCGCCCGCTTCAGCCATCAACCCGCCCTTTGTCCTGCGTCAGGTCTGAAAATTCGGCCTGAAGCGCGATGATGTCAATAGGTTTGGCGGGCCTGCGGCGGGCAAGCGCCGCCGCTGCACGGGCGCGTGCCCCCTGCCCCATTGGCCCTGCCGCTGCCGCCACCGCCAGCATCTCATCTGCCGCGCCTTTGCAATGCAGCGCGATATCGCAGCCCGCCGCCATCGACCGCGCCGCGCGCGCGCCCAGATCGCCCGACAGCGCCTGCATATTCAGATCATCGGTCATCAACAGCCCCGCAAAGCCGATGGTATTGCGGATCACCCCGATTGCCGCCGCAGATTGCGTTGCAGGCGCATCAGGGTCAATCGCATCGAAAATAATATGCGCGGTCATCGCCATTGGCAGATCGCTTAGCGCGGTAAAGGGGGCAAAGTCGCTGGCGATCAGCGCGTCCAATGACGCGGTCACGCGGGGCAATTCCAAATGCGTATCGCCCGCAGCGCGGCCATGCCCTGGCAGATGTTTGACCACGGGCAAAACGCCCATATCCAGATAAGCATCTGCCACCACCCGGGCCAAATCTGTGACCGATCTCGCATCAAGGCCATAGCAGCGGTTGCGCAGAAACGGATGGGTCTGCGGGCCTGCGATATCGGCAACGGGCGCGCAATTGGCGTCGATCCCCAGCGCCAATAACTCGGCTGCGATGATCTTGGCGCGCAGCGCCATCGCGCGCGGCGCGTGGCTGCCCGCGCGCAAGATCATGTCTAAGGGCGGCTCCCATTCTTGCCAATGGGGGCTGCGCAGGCGCTGCACGCGCCCGCCTTCTTGATCAATCAAGATCGGCGCGGCGCGGCCAACGGCGGCGCGCAGATCGGCGCAGAGACGTGCGACTTGCGCAGGGGTGTCGATATTGCGCGCAAACAGGATAAAGCCAAACGGGTCGTAATCACGGAAAAACGCCGCCTCCCAAGCGGTCAGCGCCGTGCCCGCGCAGCCGAAAATCGCGGCCCCCGTGCCGATTTCGGCGGCCGCACTTTGGCGATGGTCAGCGCTGGACAACGGGCAAACAGGTGGCGTTTTCGGCCAGAATGGCGGCGCAAAACCGGCGGGTTTCGTCTTCGCTTTCAAAGCCATGCGCGCGCAGGCGGTAAAAATCGCGCCCTCCGCTTTTGGCCTGTTGCACAACCAAGGATTTCCCGCCCACCAATTCAGTAAAGCGGGTTTGCAAATTGGCCCATTCCGCGCGGGCCGTCGCCTCGTCGTCAAAGGCGCCAAGCTGCACCATAGGCGTGCCCAGCGCGATGGTGGTGGGGTCGATTTCGGCGGTGGGCGGGGCAATCGGAGCATCTGCGGGGGCCGATGGATCGGTGGCCGACATCGACACAGGTTCTGCGGGCTGGTCTGGCGCGGCGTCACTGGCCACAGCGCCATCGCCGCCTTCGGAAAGGGCCATTTCCAGGGCGCGTTCGACCGCCTCTTCATCGGTTAAAGGCATGTCTTCGGGCAGGGCATTGGGCAAAGCTGTCAAATCTGCGCTTTCCACTGCAGCGGCTTGCGGCAGGTTCAGGGCCGCATCGGACGCGCCTGCCAAAGCTTGGGTATCGGCGCCCGCCACTTCGGCAAAGCTGCCACTTTCGGTGATGGTGCTGGCCTCGCCCACTGTTTGCCCCGTATCTTCGGGCGCAAGGGTTGCGACTTGCGGGGCCAGCGTGATTGCTGCGGGCAATGGCGCAGCCGCCGCCGCTGGAATAGAATTCACCGCCAACCCTTGATGGGCCGAAGTTTCACCGCCTGGAATTTCGGGGGCGATGCGCAGCGGGCCTTCGGCTGCGCGCACCACGGGAATGCCATGCGCATCGCGCACGGCCAAAGCATAGCCCCAATAGCCCGCCCCAAGCAGCACGGCCACAGTGCACAAAGCGCCCGCCCAGTGCATGATCGCGCCCATCTGGGGGGCAAATTGTGGCGTGAACCCATAGGTTTCGGCGGCAAAATCCGCAGCCGCATTGGGCGGTGGCGGGGCGTAGTGGCGCGGTGCGCCCGCCGCCCCGTGATTTGGGACAGGCGCGTGCTGCGCAACATGAGTAGGCTGCGCGGGGGCGTAATATTGGCGCGGCGCGGTAGGTGCTGCGACAGGCTCGCGGGTTTGACCTTGCCGTGGCGGCGCGGCAAAGCTGGCACTGCGGGCTGGCCCAGCAGGTTGGTGGCTGTGTTGGGGCGCAGCGGGCACGCGCCGCGCGAAATTGCCCTGCTCGGGCTCACTTGCGGCGACGGCGACAGGGCGGGCATAGGTTTGGCTATAGTCTTGGCCATAGCCTTGATCGCAACTTTGCCCATAACCTTGCGCGTCATCGGGATCAAATTCCTGCGGATGATAGCCGCGCGAACCCTGATGCGAGGCTGCATAATTGCCCGCCCCGGCACCCGCATGGCCCGGCGTGTATCCGCGCAAAGGTGCCTCTTGCGGATAGGCCGATGGCGCGGCGCCTTGGCCATAGCTGGGCTGCGCCTGCTGGCGCTGCCACGATTGGGCGGGCGGCGCGCTGCGATAATCTGCCTGCGGTTCGCCCCAATACTCATCGTGAGATGCGCGCACAGGGGCGCGGCCAACGCCTGCTGGGGGCGTCAGAAAAGGGTCGTCATCCTGCCCATAAGGGGCGAAACGGCTATCGGACATATTTGCCTCTTGTGCCGCAGGGATACATGCCCCCTTGGCTTTTTACTGCTATTTCAACGTTTTATCGCGCCTGCTGCCCTGTAGATCGGCTGTTTTCAGCGCATTTCATCCACAGGGGTTACGCCAAGAATAGCAAGGCCCGCCGAAATCGCAACGCCTGTTGCGCGCACCAATGCAACTTTTGCGATGGCTGTTGCCGTATTGCCCGCCTGCACAAAGCGCAACGACGCATCGTCATTGCCTTTGTTCCACAGCCCGTGGAATTCGCTTGCCAGCTCATACAGGTAAAACGCCACGCGGTGCGGCTCGTTTCCGCGCGCGGCAATGTCCACAAGACGCGGCCATTCGGCGATTTTCTGCATCAGGTCGATTTCGGCAGGATGCGACAACAGGGTAAAATCTGCCTGCGTCAAGGCGGCATCGGACACGTCCATCCCCGCCTCGATAGATTTGCGCAGCACCGAGCCGATGCGCGCATTGGCGTATTGCACGTAAAAGACGGGGTTGTCTTTGGATTGCTCCAACACTTTGGCAAAATCGAAATCCAGCGCCACATCGTTCTTGCGCGTCAGCATCATAAAGCGCGTTACATCCGCGCCCGCTTGGCTTACCACATCGCGCAGCGTTACAAACGTGCCCGCACGTTTGGACATTTTGAACGGCTCGCCGTTCTTATACAGTTTGACCAGCTGCACCAACTTGATGTCCAAGGGCACGCGGCCGCCCGACAGGGCCGAAACCGCCGCCTTCATGCGTTTGACATAGCCGCCGTGATCTGCGCCGAAAATGTCGATCAACTCGTCAAAGCCGCGTTGCACTTTGTTAAAGTGATAAGCGATGTCGGGGGCGAAATAGGTCCAAGACCCGTCCGATTTTTGCACGGGGCGGTCGACATCATCGCCATGCGCGGTGCTGCGGAACAGGGTTTGAACGCGCGGCTCCCAATCGTCGGGTTCTTTGCCCTTTGGCGGTTCCAGCGTGCCTTCATAAATCAGGCCCATATCGCGCAGGGTCTTGATCGCAGCCTCGATCTGGCCCGTGCCGTAAAGCGATTTTTCGGATGAATAGACATCCATCTGCACGCCCAAAGCGGCCAGATCGCCGCGAATTTCGGCCATCATCAATTCGGTGGCAATCTCGCGCACTTCTGCCAGCCAATCAGCTTCGGGCCTGTCCAAAAGCGTATCGCCAAAGCGCGCCTTCAACGCCTCGCCCACGGGGATCAGGTAATCGCCGGGATACAGCCCCTCGCGGATTTCGGGTTCCAGCCCATGCGCTTCGCGGTAGCGTTCATAGGCACTGCGCGCCAGCACATCCACCTGCGCGCCGCCATCATTGATGTAATATTCGCGTGTCACCTGCCAGCCCGCAAAGGCCAAAAGGCGCGAGAGGGCATCGCCCACAACCGCGCCGCGCACATGGCCCACATGCATCGGCCCCGTGGGGTTGGCCGAAACAAATTCGACATTCACGCGGCGTCCCTGCCCAAGGGTCGAGCGGCCAAAATCTGCGCCCAACGTCAATGCGGCGCGCACCACCCCTTGCCACGCAAAAGGGGCCAGCGTCAGGTTCAAAAACCCTGGGCCAGCCACTTCGGCCAGGGTAATGCGGGGGTCTTGCGCAAGGCGCGCCGCCAGCTTTTCGGCAATCGCGCGGGGCGGCAAACCTGCGGGTTTGGCCAGCACCATCGCGGCGTTGGTCGCAGCCTCGCCATGCCCCTTATCGCGCGGGGGTTCAACCGACACGGCAGAGGTATCCAGCCCCGCAGGGATTTCGCCCGCCTGCGCCATTGCGCCAAGGTTTTCAACAATCAGCGCGCGGATTTCGGAAAAAAGATTCATTTGATCACATCCTATCTTGCCCCTGCATTGCCAGAGGCTGGGGATATGGTCAAGGATTTGATCAGATTTGCCTTATTTTCCGCCCTTCCAATCAGCCAGCGCGGGGTTATCCGCCCCAGCTTTGGGCGCAGGCGGCGCCGCAAGCGGTAGGGGCGCCGCCTGCGCAGGGCTACTGCGCTGCTCGCGGAAATAATGCGTCTCGCGCGCGCCAAAGTAAAAGGCAACCACCGCGCCCAGCAGCCACCACAGCGGTTCTGGCACAGCGTTCAGCCCCACCATGCGCTGGGAAAAGGCGAAAGGGTCGATCATTGCATAAACAAACAGCCCCACCGTGCCCAGCGCCAAGAACGGGCGCGGCAGGCGGTTTAGCCCGTTGACCGCGCTGTCAAACCAACCTTTTCCAGCGCTGGAAAACTCGGCCCCCAACTGGCTAAGGGCCGCCTCTTGCACCTGCGCCGAAAGCTCCATCTGGCGGGTGGCGTTGGGGGTGAACACCTCGGCCACACCTTCGACCGCGTTGCCGATAGCCGCCGCCCCTGCCCCAGCGCCTGCGGCACCGACACCGCCCAAAATCCTGCCAATCAAGCCCATTTGGAAACCCTTTCTTGATGCTGCGCTTCTGTCAGATGATATTTCGGCGCGATAAATTCTTCGGCCCGCCTAATCCAGCCGCCTTTGCCGCCATCGCGGGCGCGGGCATATTTGCGGCTGGCGGGGCGCGCGTCGCCCAAGGCGTAGTAATAATTGCGCCGCGCGATGCCATAGGCGTCAGCGATATGGCTGGGGGCGGCCTGCACGGCCAGTTCCGCCGCCTGCAAAGTGGCAGGGCCAAGCACGCCGTCATCGCGGCAAGGATAGCCCATTTGCGCCAGCAAGCGCTGCAAGATTTTCACCGCATTGCTGCCTGCGTTGACATACATGTCAAACACCGAAGGCTGCAAAACCGCTGGCAAATCGCAAATGCGCGGCTGGGTGAAATAATGCTGGATATAGATGTCGGCCGCGCGATCTGCGGTCAGCGCGCGCATATCGCGCCCGTCAACCGCCCCATCGCGGTTCAGATCGATCCCCAGTCGGCGCAATGTGCCAATGGTCACGCCAAAATTCGTCTCGCCCCCCAGATCATCGGGGTCGTTCACATAACCGCCCTCGCGCGCCACAATCTCGCGCGCCAAGTCTTGCACAGATTTCATTGCCGGCCCCCTTGGTGATGTGGGGGCAATCTGGAGGTTTTACGTTAAATTTAACCGATCAGAGCGCGCGTTATTCTTTGGCAGGTTCCACGTAAACGCCCTGCGCCTTTAGCGCATCGACGACCTCTTTGGGCATGTATTCTTCGTCATGCTTGGCAAGGATTTCAGAGGCGACAAACGTATCCCCCTCCATCGCGCCCGTGCCCACCATGCCTGCGCCTTCGGCAAAAAGGTCTGGCAAAACGCCCGTATAGCGCACGGGGATCGAGGCGCTGGTGTCTGTCACCTTAAACGTCACCGTCTCGCCCTGCCCGCGCGTCAAACTGCCCACCTCGACCAGCCCGCCAATGCGAAACACCTCGCCCGCGCGGGGCGGATCGGACAATACCTGCGCGGGGCTGCGAAAATAGTTGATGCCATCACGAAAGGCATAGCCAACCAGCGCCACCGTGATTGCAAGCAGCACGAATGCCGCGGCAATCAACTGGATACGGCGCTTTTTCTTCAGCGATTTCAGGCCAGCCATCGTGCCCCCTACGGGAAAAGGGGTGCGCCCAGCAGCCCCATGGTTTCGGGCAGGCCCAGCATCAGATTGGCGTTTTGGATGGCTTGGCCCGACGATCCTTTGGTCAGGTTATCAATCACCGAAATCACCACAGCACGGCCTGCGATACGATCACCTATCACACCCAGATGGCACAGGTTAGAGCCCGCAATGTCGCGGGTCGAGGGCAGGCTGCCAAGGGGCAGCACATGGATAAACGGCTCGTCTGCATAGGCGCTGCGCAGCGTGTCATGCACGATTTGCGCATCGCCGCGCACATAGGTTGTCGCCAATATCCCGCGATTCATCGGCAAAAGATGGGGCGTGAATTGAATATGCACGGGGCGGCCTGCGATGGCGGAAAATTCCTGATCAAACTCGCCCAAATGGCGATGCTTGCCCCCCGCCGAATAGCTGTGCGTGCCGCCCGAAAGTTCGGCATGCAGCAGGTTTTCCTTTAGGCTGCGGCCTGCCCCCGAAACCCCTGCCTTTAGGTCAATCAGGATATTGTCCAGATCAATCACCCCTGCCGCAATCAGCGGGCGCAGGGCGAATTGGCCCGCCGCCGCGTTGCAGCCCGTGCCCGCAACAAGGCGCGCAGCCGCGATTTGGGGGCGGTAAAACTCGGTCAGGCCATAGACGGCCTCGGCCTGCAAATCGGGCGCGGCATGGCGCGCGCCATACCATTTTTCATATTCCGCCACATCGCGCAGGCGAAAATCAGCCGAAAGATCCACAATTTTCAGGGTTTTGGGAAGGCCCGCAATCACCACCTGCGTGGTGGCATGGGGCAGCGCGCAAAAGCACAGATCGACGCCTGCAAAATCAATCTCGTCGATTTTCACCAGCTTGGGCAGGGGCAAATGGCGCAGAAAGGGAAACACCTCGCCCATCTTCATCCCAGCTTTGCGGTCTGCCGACAGCGCCACGATGTTCATTTCGGGATGGCCCGCGATCAGGCGGACAAGTTCCGCCCCCGTATAGCCCGAAGCCCCCAAGATTGCGATGTTTTTGGCCATAGCCTTGCCCCCAATTCACGCGCCAGATGTGGCGCGGGGCGGGCATGTTTGCAAGGGGAAAATCAGCGTCATTTTGCGCTAGCGCGCCGCAAGTGCCCATGAAAAACTTAACCCAAAGGTCTGGCCTGCGTAGTTCTCCAAGGTAGACCTGCGATCTTGCAGCGAAAGCGTCCAAACACCGCCCGTGCCAAATCCGCGCGAAACCCCGATTCCAAAGGCCTGATCCCAGCGGCGAAGGCCAAAAAACGTGGCCCCACCTTCATAGGCACCCGAGGCGAAAATCGTGGTTTGCCGCCCCCAGATCGGGCGGGTTTGCGACAGAGTCAGCCCCGCCAGACGTGTATGCTGGCCCTCGATGTATTCGCCCAAATCGACACGCCAGTCCAAAACGCCCAGCCGCGCTGAGGCTTGCGAAATGCCAAAATCGACCAAGGACTTTGAAAAACTGCCATAATCGACGCTTTGCAGGCGCAAGCTGGCCTCGCAATACCCGTTTTGGCTGGCATATTGCCGCGCCAGCGCCAAGGATATGTAATCTTCGCGGGGCTGGGACAGCGCCCGCACCGCGCCGCGCCGCCCGCCGCATATATCGACCCAATCGGCGCGGCCCAAATACTGCGCGCCGCACAGGCCAAAGCCATAGGTTTGGCGCGTCAGGTCATAGTCGAGCGCGCGAGCGACGCTACCACTTGCAAAAACCTCGATACTGCGGCCCTGCCCCACCGACAGGCGCAGCCTCGCCAAGGGCGCAAACCCCATCACCAGCCCCGATTTCGCCTGCGATTCGGGGGTAAGGGCAAATATCAGCCCGCCAATGTTCAGCGTCTGGCCAGGGGTTCCCCCATTGATATTGCTGTCATAATCCAGCACAGGGGCCAGCGATAGACCCGCATCAATCACCTGCGGGGCCGCCCCTTTGGGATGGCGCAGTCCAAGCCCCCGCTGCAACGCCGTCGCAAGTTCGCCCCCCCCTTCGGGACGCACCTGCATCAGGGCAAACAGTTTCAGCCGCGGCGAGCCTGTCGCCAGCGCCGCCTCTAGATCAGAGGGATAGGCCTGTGCAACCGCTATCCCCCCGCCCAATAGCGTTGGGATTATCCAGCCCAAAACCCAAGCCCAAGTGTTACGGCGCATGTCTTTCAGCCCCTTTGGCCGCCTATGGCACATTGCGTGCCTCTACCTGCCTGCCTAGCGGAAAAACCCTTAACGCTTGGTTCCTGTAACAGTTTCGGTTGTTGAGAACAGCGTGCCTTGGCCCGTTGGCACACTGGCTATGGTCGCGCTGCCTGAAAAACCATTGGCCGCGGGCCCCGTGAAATAGGACGATACGGTTTCAGATACGGTGATGATGCCCGTTAACATTACATTGCTCACTGCGGTGGGCACGCCATTTCGCGTGGCAGAGGTCGCGGTCAAAGTGCCGTTGAGCGGGGCGTTAAAATAGATGCCCGTGGCATCGGTGCCAATCGTGCCTGCCCCAGTTGCAGTTCCCGACATTTGCGCCACATCTGTGAAGCTTGTTGTTGACCCGCCAGTGGGTGTGCGGTTGTAGGTCGATGTCCACTGCGCATTGCTGGCCGTTCCCGCGACAGTGCGCGCGGTAAAATTGGCGGAAAGTGTGTAATCGGCCGTCAGCGTTTCACGGATGTTCGTAAAGACTGCCCCATTCGCTGTATCATCGGTGAAGGATTTAACTTGCGTCAAGCGACCATCATAAATCGCAGACCCCGTCGGCATTGCTGACACAGGTGTCAGTTGCGGGGTTGTTACCCCTGCTTCAGGCGCAACACAGCCCGCATTCAACCCAATACACAAAACCCCCACAGTCAATAACCCCACAGTTATTTTCATTAACCGCCCTCCCCAAGGCAAACTGGTTCAATCTAAACCCACCATCTGGGCGATAGTGTATTTCGGGGAAACGTAGAATTACAGGCTATTTTTCAACCAAAGGTTAGCCATGTTTAGGGTGTGGTTAATCTGCACCATGCAGCGCTATACTTGTTGATACCACACCCATAAACATAAGGCGGTGGAAAAGGGCACCGCTAAATGCGCCGCAAATTCGCTACTGTCTATTCCCAAAAAACCGCCCATAGGCATCGCCGCCCGTGGCCCCGCCGCCTGTGATGGTCACCTCACCATCGACCGCCGCCGCCGCCGTGCCGCGAAACGTGCCCGACAGCGTGCCAGATAAAACACTCGCCCCCACCGACGGGGCCGAGATCACGCCCGAAAATCCCGCACTTAGGGTGTTGCCCGAAATGCTGCCCGTGCCCGTGGCGCTGCCTGTGAAATTTGTTGTGCCCGTTTGAATGGCGGTTAGGGAAACAGAAACGCTGCGCGCATTGAAATTGGCGGCCATGGAAAAGTCGGCATTGGTGGTGATCACCGTGTCCAAGGCATCGAGGGTCGTGATGCTGGCGCGCCCATCATAGGTTGCAATGCCCGTTGGCATCGACGATGTCGCCGCCAATTTCGCAATTTCGCAGCCCGTCAAGGCACAAGGCAGGCTGCCCGCCCCGCTGCCATCGCCGCCGCCTGCGGCGTCCAGCGTGTCGGCAGCCTCGCCGCAGCCCAGCAGCACCAAGAACGCAACACTGAGCAGGGCACCGCCACGATGGCGCACCTGTTCAGCGCGGCCCCGCCCCCGCGCAGCATTTGCTTGCAAATGCGCCATCGTCCCCTCGTGCTGCTGGCAAAAGCCTAGCGCAAAGGGATTAATCGTTTCTCAACTGGCGCAAATCGCCCCAATGCGGGGGCGGTTAAGCCGCCTCAAAACGCACAGGTTTTTTCATAAATTGCGTGGCTTTCGACGAAACCGACACGGCATCACCCGTGGTCAAAAATTTGGAAATCTGTCCGCTGCCCAGCATTTCGGGGCGGCGTGCCAGATAGTCGGCCAAACTTTCGGCGACCAAATTGGCTTGGCTAAAGACCTTAACACTGGGGCCCAACGCATCTTGAAAAACGTGCTGCATCAGCGGGTAATGGGTGCAGCCTAAAATGGCCGCTTCGGGCTCGGGCATTCGGCGCTTAAGCGCCTCGACATGGCTGCGCACCAGCGCTTCGGCCAAAATCTCGTCGCCTTGTTCGATGGCATCGACCACCCCGCCGCAGGGCTGCGCCTCGACATCGACGCCAATCGCGCGGAACGACAACTCGCGCTGAAAGGCGCGGGAGGCCACTGTGGCAGGGGTTGCAAACAGCGCCACATGTTTCACCGCCACTTCGCGGGGCGGGGAATTGTCGCCCCATTGCCGTTCGGTCAGTGCCTCGATCAGAGGCACAAACACGCCCAAAACGCGCTTGTTCGGCGGCAGCCATGTTTCTTGCATCCGTTTCAACGCAGCCGCCGAGGCGGTGTTACAGGCCAAGATCACCAGATCGCAGCCTTCATCCCACAGCCGTTGGGTGGCGGCGCAAGTCAGGTTGAAAATATCGTCATGCGTGCGCACACCATATGGCGCATGGGCATTATCGCCGAAATAAACAAAGGGCACATCGGGCATACGGCGCGCGACCGCGTCCAAAACCGTAAGCCCGCCCAGACCGCTATCAAATACGCCAACCGCCATGCTGCCCCCTAACGGGCCAAGGCAGGCTTAGCGCGCCTTATGCTTGGCCTCAAACTCATAACCCAGATCATAGGGCGAGATTGGCGCGGGGGAAAGGCCATAGGTGCGCGCGCGCAAGTGAACCATCAGCGCGTTGGGGTCACCTAGTGTACGGAGACCTTCACACGTTGCGCAAGAGATCGCAGCGCTGATGGTAGTAGCACGGTCTTTTGGCACAAGAGCGCGGCACCATACAGTTGCACAGCTACTTCTATAGCATCGATGTTATTGGAATCTTGATCGGCAACAAAAACATGCGCGTTCATCCGAGCTTTCTCAAATAGAACCTGCGCGCGCGGATGGGTCTCCGAGATTTGTTCAAAAGCATTCTGCGCAGAATTGATAAATGCGCCCATGATCGCTGCTGTACGCTTATAGTTAAATTCACTTTCAAGGCAGCTAAGGCCTATTTCTTGAGCAAAGTAACCATGTATATAACCAATACGACGGTTCATTGCCCAGCGTGCGGTTCCAACGCGGATGAGGTAGAGCGCGGCCGCTGACGTGCCACTTACAGTCACTCCCAAAACACCGATGCCGATTTCAGATTGCTTTTCCAACGAAACTTGTTCGACGAACTGCGCCCAAACCAAGTCTTGAAATGGCAAAACGTCGACACGCCCAGCAAGCATAGCAATAGAAAAGACTGTAAAACCAACCGCAAGTATGGCAACAATAGTTGCGGTGTTTAAGATGTCCCACCAAATGCCGTATGCGCGGAAGGCCTTCTGGCGGCCGCTAAGCTTAATCTCAAAAAACATTGGAGCTTTTTTCATGAATTCGCCAGCTTGGGTTATCGCACAGCTGCTGCTGTGGATCGCGTTCTTTATCGCACAAGTAACTGTTCTTCTTGAACTTCCGTTGACAGTTTTGTCTATCTTACTGAGTGCCCTGCTGCTTTACAAGGCATCGCCAGGAGAGCGTGTTTTGTTTGGGATAGGCGTGGTTATGGCGCTCATAATTGAGTTGGGCTTAGGTTTGATTGCTCGCAGCCAACATTGGAGTCACGCAAGTCTGTTTGGCATTCCCTATTGGCTTCCCCTGATATGGGGCTATGGCTTTGTCGTCATGCGCAGAATTGGTAACGTCGTCACTCAGAGGTTCGACGCCTAAAATTCTAGCAAGCAAGACTTTTTCCGCTCACAGACTAAATATTCCATCGCGCGCCACGCCTGTTCTATGTTACAAGCGCGCCAAGTTCAGGGGGTGGTTGATGGACTGGGACAAGTTGCGCATTTTTCACGCGGTGGCCGAAAAGGGCAGCCTGACGCATGCGGGTGATGTGCTGCATTTGTCGCAATCGGCGGTGTCGCGCCAAGTGCGCGCGCTGGAAGAAAGCTTGAACGTCACCCTGTTTCATCGCCATGCGCGCGGGCTGATCCTGACTGAACAAGGCGAATTGTTGTTCGAGGCCACGGCGGCCATGGTCAAGCGGCTAGATGCCACAGCGGCCCGCATCCGCGACAGCGAGGATGAGGTGTTCGGCAGCTTGCGCGTGACCACGACCACAGGTTTTGGCACGCTGTGGCTGGCCCCGCGCTTGCCCGCGCTTTATGCCAAATACCCAGGGCTAAAGATCGACCTGATGTTGGAAGAAAAGGTTCTGGATCTGCCCATGCGCGAGGCGGATGTCGCCATTCGCATGAAAGAACCCAGCCAAGCCGATTTGATCCGCAAGCGGCTGATGCAAATCAAGATGCGCCTTTACGCAACACCCGAATATCTGGCAAGCGCGGGCACACCCGACAAGATCGACGATTTCACCCAGCATCGCCTGATTTGCCAAAGTTCCAGCACACCGCAGGTGGCGGCGGGGTCGAATTTGGTGGCCGATTTGATGTCGGTTGATATTCCATCGACCCTGACGGTGAACAATTATTTTGGCGTGTTGCAGGGGGTTCTTTCGCACCTTGGCATCGGTATTCTGCCCGATTACATCACCGAAGATTTCCCCCATCTGGTGCGCGTGCTGCCCGATATCGAAAGCAGCGAAGTGCCCGTGTTTCTCGCCTATCCCGAAGAGCTGCGCCATTCCAAACGTGTCGCCGCATTCCGCGATTTCGTGGTTGAGGAAATTTTCGCGTTTCGCCGCAGGCAGCAGGATTGAAAACCCGCTATGCGCCCAGCGCATAGCGGGTTTGCCGAAAAAACGGGCGCAAAGGGCTAGGCAATGCGCAAAGATACGACTAATTGGAAACATGAAGCAGCAAGCTGTTTCTTACCTCCCTGTTGGACTTTGGCCGAGCTTTTGCTCGGCCTTTTTTTTGGCGGGTGGATTTGGGGAACGCGGGTTAAGGCGCGGTGTTTCCTATTGGCGTGACGCCCGCGGCAGCGCCTGCAGGCGCGCTGCCAAAAATGCAGCGTCCGCATCGGTTTCGGACAATTCAATCGCCCGTTGATATGCCGCGCGCGCTTCACCCGTCCGCCCTAAGCGCGCCGCCATATCTGCATGGGCGGCATGATAGGGGCCGTAACCCGACAATTCGCCCGAAAGCTGCGCCAAAATATCCATGCCCGCCTGCGCACCGCGCAGTTCCGCCAAGGCGACGGCCAGCGACAGGCGGGTCACGGGCGTATCTTCGTATACCTGCAAAACCTGAAGCAACGCGGCAATCTGCGGCCAATCTGGGCCACCTTCGGCCACATGGCAGGCGGCAATAGCGGCCTTGACTTGAAACGGGCCAGCACGCCCGCGCGCCAGCGCCTGCACCACCAGCGCCTTGCCTTCGGCCAACATAGCCTCATCCCACAACGCACGGTCTTGGGCGGCCAGTGCAACCCCCTGCCCGCGCGCACCCGCCCGCGCCTGGGTGATCAGCAAGAGCGCCAGCGCGCCTTCGATTTCGGGATCATCGGGGGACAAATCGCGCATCAGCCGCGCCAAGAACAGCGCCTCAAGGCACAGATCCTGCCCTGCCTGCGGCCCCATCGCATAGCCGCGGGTAAAAATCAGGTAAATCGCCGATTGAACCGCGTTCAGGCGCGCAGGCCAGCCCGTTTCATCTGGTATCTCAAACCCAATGCCTGCGGCGGTAATCTTGGCCTTGGCGCGCGACAGGCGCTGGCCCATCGCCACATCGCTGTCCAGAAACACAGCGGCGATTTGTGCTGTGGTCAATCCGCAAATCACCCGCAAGGTTAGCGCCACCCGCGTTTTAAGTTCCAGCGCAGGGTGGCAACAGGCAAACATCATGCGCAACCGCGCGTCTGGTATGGCCTCGGGCGCAGTCTCACTTGCTTCCTCGCGCGCCAGCATTTCCAAATCCTTTTGGCCAATGGCTGCGCGGCCATTGGCGCGCAAACGGTCGATGGCGCGGCGCAGCGCCACGCGCAACAGCCAGCCTTGGGGCGAATGGGGCACGCCCGTGCGCCCCCAATGTTTCAATGCCGAAATACTCGCCTCTTGCAGCATGTCTTCGGCCAGCGAAATATCGCGCAATCGGTAGACAAGTGCAGACAGCAGCCGCCCTTTATCTTCGCGCATAACACGGGTCAGAACCTGCGTTATCGCTTGGGCATGGGCGGCCGCTGTCATGTCATGCGCCCGCTGGGTTATAGCTCATCAAGGGCCGCACCTCGACCGTGCCCCATTGCGCGGCGGGCACCATCGCGGCATATTTTAGTGCTGTATCCAAATCGGGCACATCCACAATGTAATACCCGCCCAAATGTTCGCGCGTTTCGGCAAAGGGGCCGTCCATGGTTTCCACGCGCCCGCCGCGCAGCCGCAGGCTTGTGGCGGTTTCGATGTTTTGCAACGCCTCGCCGCCGCGCATGACGCCATCGGCATTCAGACGCGCATTCAGCGCCGCGAACCCTGCCATCATCGCATCAAAATCGGGTGTGCCATAGGTGGGTTCCAGCGCAGGTTCACCGTAGATCAAAAACATATATTGCATGATATCTCCCTAAAGACCCAAAAGATTGACGCCAACGCAGACCATCGCGTTCAGCAAGGCAAGGCCACTGGCCGAATTGCCAACATAACGCAGCGGATGTGCAACGTTATCGGCCTTTAGCCCAAAAACGTGAACAACGCGCCCAATCAGCAGCAATGCCCCCGAAATATGCAGATAAAACGATGGTGCGCCCAGCCCTTCAGCAAGGATCATCATAATCATCACAATGCTGACCCATTCGATGAAATTGCCGTGGCGTCGGATGCGCAACAGCAGGTCTTTGTCGCCGCCATCCCCGATTGACACTTTCAGTGCCGCACGTTTTGACGAAATGTTCATCCATAGGCCAAGGTACATTGCACCCAATGGAAGAGCATAGATCGCGGTTGTTTCAAAAGTCATGATCTTCTCCGTGTTGATGGTTTCCGTGCTATAAAGACGCTGGCCGTTTTTGTTTTTCGACATGGGCGCATGATTTTTTCGATCTGTCACCCAAAATTATTGCCAAGCCTCTGAAAAATGGCGCTTTTATTTCGCGTTTCTTTTTTTCACAAATATCCCACGGGGGTAGCGGCTTTGCCTTGCAAAGTCGCGCGGGGGTGTGAAACCCCCGTCTTGGCGTCCTTTCCACCTTTCCCTTGCCTTGCAAAACCAGTAAAGCCGCCACAACCATAGCGCCAAGGGGAACACCATGACCGAACCCAGCCTTACCCCCGAATTGATCGCCGCCCACGGGCTAAAGCCTGATGAATATCAGCGGCTTTTGGGCATCATCGGGCGCGAACCTACATTTACTGAGTTGGGGATTTTCAGCGCGATGTGGAACGAACATTGCAGCTATAAATCGTCCAAGAAATGGCTGCGCACCCTGCCCACCACTGGCCCTCAAGTGATCTGCGGGCCGGGCGAAAATGCTGGCGTTGTCGATATTGGCGATGGGCAAGCGGTTATCTTCAAAATGGAAAGCCACAACCACCCCAGCTATATCGAACCGCACCAAGGCGCGGGCACCGGTGTGGGCGGCATTTTGCGCGATGTGTTCACCATGGGCGCGCGCCCGATTGCAGCGATGAACAGCCTGTCTTTTGGCCTGCCAAGCCACCCCAAAACATCCTACCTTGTCAAAGGCGTGGTCGAAGGCGTGGGCGGGTATGGCAACGCTTTTGGCGTGCCCACCGTGGGCGGCGAAGTGCGCTTTCACGCCAGCTATAACGGCAACTGCCTTGTCAATGCCTTTGCGGCGGGGCTGGCGGACGCGGATAAGATTTTCTACTCGGTCGCCTCTGGCGTAGGTATGCCCGTGGTCTATCTGGGGGCCAAAACGGGGCGCGATGGCGTCGGCGGGGCGACCATGGCCTCGGCCGAATTTGACGATACAATCGAGGAAAAACGCCCCACCGTGCAGGTCGGCGACCCCTTTACTGAAAAACGCCTGCTAGAGGCGTGTTTAGAGCTGATGGCATCGGGCGCGGTGATTTCCATTCAGGACATGGGGGCTGCGGGCCTGACCTGCAGCGCTGTGGAGATGGGCGATAAGGGCGGCCTTGGCATTAAGCTGCAGCTTGATGACGTGCCCCAGCGCGAGGCGAATATGACCGCCTATGAAATGATGCTCTCCGAATCCCAAGAGCGGATGTTGATGGTGCTAAAACCCGAACTCGAATCCGTGGCGCGGGCGATTTTTGTGAAATGGGATTTGGATTTCGCCATTGTGGGCGAAACGATTGCCGAAGATCGGTTCTTGATCCTGCACGGCAATCAGGTCAAGGCCGATTTGCCGCTGTCGAAACTGTCCTCATCGGCCCCAGAATATGACCGCTCTTGGGTTCCCACCCCAGCCGCCGCGCCCCTTGGCCCTATTCCCAGCATCACCCCCATCGCCGCCCTGCGCGCGCTGATCGGCTCGCCCAGTTACGCCGCGAAACAGTGGGTGTATGAACAATATGACGCCCAAGTTGGCGGCGACACCATCATCAAACCTGGCCTTGGCGCGGGCGTGGTGCGGGTGCATGGCACGGATAAGGCGCTGGCCTTCACCTCTGATGTCACGCCCCGCTATGTGAAAGCGAACCCAGTTGAAGGGGGCAAGCAGGCCGTCGCAGAAGCCTATCGCAACCTGATTGCCGTAGGCGCGCGCCCGCTTGCCACGACCGACAACCTGAACTTCGGCAATCCCGAAAAGCCCGAAATTATGGGCCAGTTTGTGGGTGCCATTCAGGGCATTGGCGCGGCGGTAAAGGCGCTGGATATGCCCATCGTGTCGGGCAACGTGTCGCTTTACAACGAAACCGATGGCACGGCGATTTTGCCCACGCCAACGATTGGCGCGGTAGGGTTGCTGGCGTCGCTTGACGATCTGATTGCAGGTGCGCCAGTGGCGGGCGATGCGCTGGTGCTGATCGGGCAAACCCGCGGCCACCTTGGCCAAAGTGCCCTTATGGCCGAGGCTTTCGGGATCGAAGCAGGCGATGCCCCGCCCGTCGATCTGGACGCAGAGCGCAAGCTTGGCGACTTCATCTTGTCGGCGCGCGCCCATATCCGCGCCTGCACCGATCTATCTGACGGCGGGCTGGCACTGGCCGCATTTGAAATGGCCGCAGCCGCGGGCATTGGTTTAACGTTAAACGACAGCGACATTGCCCAGCTATTTGGCGAAGATCAGGCGCGTTATATCGTGGCAACAGCGGGTGCCCCTGCCCTGCTGGCCGCCGCCGCGAAGGCAGGCGTGCCTGCGGCAGCGGTTGGCGCCTTTGGCGGCTATATGGTCCGCCTTGGCGCCGAGAGTGCGCCGCTTGCCGATTTAACCGCAACCTATCGCGCGGCCTTTGCGCAGGCTCTTTCCCTGACATGAAGCTGCGCGCCGCCACCCCCGCCGATTTCGCCGCCATTCGCGCGATAGCGCAATTGCCGCAACATGCGCTGCTGATCACTGACGAGGATGAGGCGGCACTCGCGCGCTATATCGCCGATCCCCACTCCCGCCTGTTCATGCTGGAACTGGCGGTCGATGCGAACGCAGGCTTTGCCCTGTTTTGCGACTTGGATAGCCGTTCCAACACAGTCGAATTGCGCCGCCTTGCCTTGCGCGACGTGGGCGGCGGCAGGGGCCGCGCCTTTGTGCAGATGCTGACCGATTACGCCTTTGAAACCTTGCACGCAAACCGCGTTTGGCTGGACACAGCATCCGATAACTTTCGCGCGCAAAAGGTTTATGAGGGCGTCGGCTATACCCGCGAAGGCTGCCTGCGCCAGCACGGCTGGATTGCGCCTTTGGGGCGGCCTTGCGACGAAGTGATCTATGGCATTCTGCGCCCCGAATGGCAGGCCCAAAGGCAGGTCTTGCGCGGCTAAGATGCGCGCCTTACATTGTTTGCAAGAATACGGAGTGGCCCATGCCCATAGACGCCCATGAAATCGAAACCCTGATCCGTGCCGCCTTTCCAAATGCCCAAATCTCGGTGCAAGGCGATGATGGCCAGCATTTCGCAGCGACAGTGATTGACGCCAGCTTTAAGGGCATGAACCGCGTGCAACAACAACGCGCCGTTTACGCCAGCCTCAAGGGCAAGATGGACGGACCAAGCGGCGCGCTGCACGCGCTGGCGCTGACGACCAAAGCCGCAGAATAACAGCAAAGGAATCCCGCGATGAGCGCACAAGACCAAATCCGCGATATGGTGCAGAAAAACGATGTCGTTCTGTTCATGAAAGGCACCAAGATGATGCCGCAATGTGGGTTTTCATCGAAAGTCGCGGGCATTTTGAACTATATCGGCGTCGATTACACCGATGTGAATGTGCTGGCAGACGCTGAAATTCGCCAAGGCATCAAGGATTTTTCCGATTGGCCCACCATCCCGCAGCTTTACGTCAAAGGCGAATTCGTGGGCGGCTGCGATATTGCCATCGAGATGACGCTTTCGGGCGAGCTTGACCAATTATTGGCCGACAAAGGCGTCGCCTTCGACAAATCGGCGGCCGACAAAATCCGCGAGGCGAACGGATAACGCACCGAAGTTGGGGGGCGCGCCCCCCATCGCTTCGCTCCCCCTGCGGATATTTGCGCCAAAGTGAAATTGCTTTCATATTGGTTCAAATATCCTCGCCGAAGGCATCTGGCCGATGTATCAGGCCATGTCTTCGATTTGGCTTGCCAGCGCCTCGGCCCGCGCTGCCATTTCTGCCAGTTCAGTTGTCAGATGCGGCGGGACAACCGCCACCTGCACCGTTTGCGGCGCGGGGGCTGGGCCGTCAAGTTCGGCCCGCAGTTGGCGCAGTTCATCCTCATAGCTGGCCGTTTTATCCGCCAGCATCAGCGCCGCCATCAGCAGCATCCGCGCCTCTGGCAGGCGGCCCATTTGTGCGACCAAGGGCTGCGCCTCGGCGTCCAGCATGGCGGCGGCAGACATCAGGAATTGCTCTTCACCCGGCTGGCAGGCCACCATAAATTGACGCCCGCCGATTTGGATTTCCAATTCAGACATGGCGCGCCTCCTGCACCAAAGGATCAAGGGCTGCGATAATCTCGCCGAGTTCGGCGGCTTCGCGCGCGCGCTCGGCGCGCAGTGATTCAAGTTCGGCCTCTTGTTCGGCGATGCGGGCGGTCAATTCATCAATGTCGCTGTCATCGCTTGCGGTTGAAGGCGCGGGCGCAACGGCGGCTGCCCGTGCTGCGTCCAATTCTGCGGTCAGGCGGGTGATTTCTGCGGCCATCGCAAGGGTTTCCTCGCCCATCTGCGCCTGCAAAGCGCGGTAGCGTTCGGCCCAATCATCGCTGCTGGCCTTGGCCAGTTCCAACGCCCGCAGCAGCGCGGGGGTTGCAGCACCTGTCTCCACTTCACGCGCTGGCACAGTTTCAGGCGCGGCTTCGGGCGCCGCTTCTAGGGCAACCGCAACCGCTGCCCTGCTGCGCGCAAGCGTCTCTAGCCCCTGATCCATCCGATCAAAGGCGGCGCTGATGCGGCGCGATAGCTCTGATATCTCTTCGGACATGCCCCTTGGCCCCATTTTCGGCGGTCTTCTTGGCCCAAGTGTCGGCCCAACGCGCGCTTTCGTCAAGCGGATATCGCCAAATAGGCGCGCGCGGCTTGATCTTGCCCCCCCTAGCCGTTAGTCAAGCAGCAGATCACCAATACATAGGACTGCCGCTGTGGATATCGCCAAAATCGCCGCCAAAAACCCCGCCCATTGGATGCGCGCCGCCGCCATTCGCGCGCTGACGCTGGATGCTGTCGCCGCCGCCAATTCGGGCCATTCGGGCATGCCGATGGGCATGGCAGATGTGGCAACGGTGCTGTTCGAAAAACACCTGAAATTTGATCCAAGCGCGCCGCGCTGGGCAGACCGTGATCGTTTTATCCTGTCGGCAGGCCATGGCAGCATGTTGATCTATAGCTTGCTTTACCTCACGGGCTATCAAGACGTTACGCTGGATCAGATCAAGAACTTTCGCCAATGGGGTGCGATCACAGCGGGCCACCCTGAATATGGCCATGTCGCGGGCGTGGAAACCACCACCGGGCCGCTGGGCCAAGGCATTGCCAATTCGGTGGGCTTTGCCATGGCCGAGGAAAACCTGCGCGCGCGCTGGGGCGCGAAGATTGTTGATCACTATACCTATGTCATCGCAGGGGATGGCTGCTTAATGGAGGGGGTTTCTCAAGAGGCGATTGGTATTGCGGGGCGACAAAAACTGTCGCGGCTGATCGTGCTTTGGGATGACAATGGCATCACCATTGATGGCAAGGTTGAGATTGCCGATATCACCGACCAAAAGGCGCGTTTTGCGGCGGCGGGGTGGAATGTGCTGTCTTGTGATGGCCATGATGCGGCGGATATTGACCGCGCCTTAACGGCGGCAAAAACGTCGGATCGCCCCACGATGATTGCCTGCAAAACTCATATCGCACTGGGCCATGCGGCGCAGGATACCTCAAAAGGCCATGGCGCGCTGACCGATAAGGAACAGATGGCCGCCGCCAAAGCCGCCTATGGCTGGACATCTGGGCCCTTCGACGTGCCAGCCAAGATCAAGGCCGAATGGGAGGCGTTTGGCGCGCGCGGGGCTTCGGCCCATGCCGATTGGTCCAAGCGTTTTGCCGCCCTTTCCCCCGCCAAACAGGCCGAATTTACCCGCATTTTTGCGGGCGATGCGCCTGCCAAACTGGCCGCAACGGTGCGCGCGGTGAAAAAGGCGGCAAGTGCCGATGCCCCAAAACTCGCCACGCGCACCGCATCAGAAAAGGTGCTGGCCGCCGTCAACCCGATTTTGCCCGAAACCTTCGGCGGCTCGGCGGATTTGACGGGCAGCAACAACACCAAAACCGCAGATCTGGGCGTGTTCACCCCCGAAAACCGCGTGGGCCGCTACATGTATTGGGGCATCCGCGAGCATGGGATGGCCTCGGCGATGAACGGCATGGCGCTCCATGGCGGGATGCGCCCCTATTCGGGCACGTTTATGGCCTTTACCGATTATGCCCGCCCCGCAATGCGCTTGTCGGCGCTGATGGGCATTCCTGTGGTCTATGTCATGACGCATGACAGTATCGGTCTGGGCGAGGATGGCCCGACGCACCAGCCCGTGGAACATCTGGCCATTTCGCGCGCAACGCCCAACACTTACGTATTCCGCCCCGCCGATCTGGTGGAAACTGCCGAAGCCTGGGAAATTGCATTCGCATCCAAAACCACGCCCTCGGTTCTGGCCTTGTCGCGCCAAAACCTGCCCACGGTGCGCCGCGTTCATACCAACACGAACCTGAGCGCCAAAGGCGCCTATGTTCTGGCCGAGGCGACTGGCAAGCGTCAGGTCATCCTGATGGCCACGGGGTCAGAAGTGGAAATCGCCCTGAAAGCGCGCGATCTGCTGCAGGCGGGCGGCATTGGCACGCGCGTTGTCTCGATGCCCTGCATGGAGCTGTTCGCCGCCCAAGACGAGGCCTATCGCCGCAAAATCCTGCCCCCCGGCCCCGTGCGCGTAGCGATCGAGGCGGGTGTGCGCATGGGCTGGGATCGCTGGCTTTTGGGCGAGCGTGGCAAGTTTGGGCGCGAGGCCTTTGTCGGCATGACGGGCTTTGGCGCATCGGCCCCCGCCGAGGTGCTTTATGCCAAGTTTGGCATCACCGCCGAGGCGGCGGCCGCAGCCGCGAAATCCCTGCTGTAAAGGCAAAAGGGGGGCTCGCCCCCCTGCAGCAGAAGCAAGCTTCCGCTGCTCCCCCGAGGATATTTGCAAAAAAGAGAAGCTGAAGGCGGTTCTGGCACCTTCCTTGCTCTGAAAATATCCTGGGGGGAGGAGCGTCAGCTCCTTGGGGGCAAGGCCCCCTACTTTGCCCGCACCATCCGCCAAAGCGGCGCGATGATTTTTGTCACCACAGGGATCAGTGCCGCGCCCAAGATCATGCCGATGATACCATCGAAAAACGCGGTCACCGCCCATGTCGTAAACCCTGCGGCGGCGGGGACAGCGTGGGCGGCGGTTTCGGCCATGTGGTGGATCGCCTCATAGGGCCAAGCCCAGATATGCGTCACCTCAAGCCCGTGCACCACGATATTGCCCCCCACCCACAGCATCGCCGCAGTGCCGACCACCGATAGGAACGTCATCAGGCGCGGCATCGCCAGCACCAAGCCGCGACCAAAAGCGCGGGCGGGGGCGGTGCGGCGGTTGGCCGCCATGTGCAGGCCGATATCGTCCATTTTTACAATCAGCGCGACCGCGCCATAGACGGCGACGGTGATCAACGTGCCGACGATGGCCAAGGTCAGCGCCTCTAGCCACGGGGCGCTCGCGGGGATCGCGGCGAGGGCGATGGTCATAATCTCGGCCGACAGGATGAAATCGGTTTTGATCGCGCCTGCGACCTTGTCTTCTTCAAGATGGGCGGAATCGCCTGTATCCATATCCTGCGCGACATCTTCGTCCGCATGGGGGGCGAAGGCGTGCAGCAGCTTTTCCGCGCCTTCAAAGCACAGATACGCCCCGCCCAGCATCAGCAGCGGCGTTATGACCACAGGGGCAAAGTAATTCAGCGCCAGCAGCGCGGGCAAAAGAATGATAAGTTTGTTTTTCAAGCTGCCTTTGGCAATGCGCCAGATAATGGGCAGTTCGCGATCGGCTGCAAAACCATGCACGTATTTTGGCGTGACGGCGGCATCGTCGATAACCACCCCCGCCGCCTTGGCCCCTGCCTTGGCCGCCGCGGCCGCAATATCATCGACCGAGGCTGCCGCCACTTTGGCAATCGCCGCCACATCGTCCAACAGGGCCAAAAGTCCGCTCATATCACCACCTCGCTTTGCCTATAGCTAGGGCAATCGGGTGCGCTTGCCAAGGGTGCACTGTTAGCGCAAGCATGGGCTGTTAACGCTAACATATTGAAAATAATTACAAAACTTCTTGCGCAGCATCGCGCGCGCCGCTATGCCAAGCCCAAATCTGGGGAGGGTTTCATGATCACCATCGGGATCAATGGGTTTGGCCGCATCGGACGCTGCACGCTGGCGCATATCGCATCTTCGGGGCGCAATGACGTGCAGGTGGTGGCGATCAACGCCACGGGGCCGATTGAAACCAACGCCCATTTGCTGAAATACGACAGCGTGCATGGCCGCTTTGAAGGGCAGATCAAAGTGCTGGACGGCGCGCTAGACCTTGGGCGCGGGCCTATTCGGGTGATGTCCAGCTATGACCCGACCAGCCTGGATTGGGAAGGGGTCGATGTCGTTTTGGAATGCACGGGCAAGTTTAACGACCGTGACCGCGCCGCGGTGCATCTGACGCGCGGGGCGCGGCGGGTTTTGGTTTCTGCCCCCGCCAAGCGCGCCGATATGACGGTGGTTTATGGCGTGAACCATCGCGCGCTGACGGCTGATCATCATGTGGTATCCAACGCCTCTTGCACGACAAATTGCCTTGCCCCTTTGGCCAAGGTGCTGAACGATGCCATCGGCATTGAATCGGGGGTGATGACCACGATTCACAGCTATACGGGCGATCAACACACGCTAGATCGTGGCCACAAAGACCTTTATCGCGCCCGCGCGGCGGCGATGGCGATGATTCCCACCAGCACGGGGGCGGCCAAAGCAATTGGCGATGTGCTGCCCGAATTGGCTGGCAAATTGGACGGGTCGGCCATACGCGTGCCAACCCCCAATGTTTCGGCTGTTGATCTGACTTTTATCGCGCAAAAATCGGTCAGCGTGGCCGATGTCAACGCCATCGTGGCCGAGGCCTGCGCGGGCTATATGGGCATGGTTATGGCCTATGATCCCGAACCCAAAGTCTCAATCGACTTTAACCACACAGCGCAATCGTCTATCTTCGCGCCAGACCAGACCAAAGTTGTGGGCCGCTCGGTGCGCGTTTTGGCCTGGTATGACAATGAATGGGGCTTTTCCAACCGTATGGCCGATGTGGCGGGGGTGATGGGACGGCTTTTGAACTAAGGGGCCGATCCTTGACCAATAAAGACGCTGCGTGGATTGCGGGGCTGGTTTTTGCGGCTATTTTGGCCGATCTGGTGCTGAATGGCGGCAGGGCCAGCTTTTTCCTTGTCTTGAAACTGCTGGATTTGGTCGCATTTCTGATGTTTTGGCGGTAACACGCGCTTTGGGCGTTGAAACTTGCTGCAAAATGTGATGTTAGCGCTATCATATGCCCAAGCAAGCGGCACAGGCCGCGCTTTGATCAGGAGAGTGTCATGGCTGTAAAAGTTGCGATCAACGGATTTGGCCGCATTGGCCGTAACGTTTTGCGCGGCATCATCGAATCGGGGCGCACCGATATCGAAGTGGTGGCGATCAACGATTTGGGACCAGTGGAAACCAACGCGCATTTGCTGCGCTTTGATTCGGTGCATGGCCGCTTTCCAGCCACTGTTACCACGGGGCCAGATTGGATTGACGTGGGCCGCGGGCCGATGCGTGTGACGGCGCTGAAAAACCCTGCCGAATTGCCTTGGGCCGATGTCGATGTGGTGATGGAATGCACGGGCATTTTCACCAGCAAAGAAAAATGCGCGCCGCATTTGGAAAACGGATCAAAGCGCGTGCTGATTTCTGCACCAGGCGATGGCGCAGATAAGACGATTGTTTACGGGGTCAACCACGGCACGCTGACAAAGGACGATATCGTCGTCTCGAACGCCTCTTGCACCACGAATTGCCTTTCCCCTGTGGCCCAAGTGCTGCATTCCGCCATTGGCATCACGCGCGGATTTATGACCACGATCCACAGCTATACGGGCGATCAGCCCACACTTGATACGATGCACAAAGACCTTTACCGCGCGCGCGCCGCGGCCCTGTCGATGATCCCCACTTCGACGGGCGCGGCCAAGGCCGTGGGTCTGGTTCTGCCCGAATTGAAGGGCAAATTGGACGGTGTGGCCATTCGCGTGCCAACGCCCAATGTCTCGGTGGTGGATCTGGTGTTCGAGGCATCGCGCGCAACCACAGTCGAAGAGGTGAACGCCGCCATTCGCGCCGCCGCCGATGGCCGCCTGAAAGGTGTGCTCGGCTATACCGATCAGCCCAATGTCTCGTCTGATTTCAACCACGATCCCCATTCTTCGGTGTTCCATATGGATCAGACCAAGGTGATGGATGGCACAATGGTGCGAATCCTGTCGTGGTATGACAATGAATGGGGTTTTTCCAACCGTATGGCAGATACGGCTGTGGCGATGGGTAAACTGATTTAACGCTAAACCATCTGGCGCGCGGGGCATCGCGCGCGCCATCAATTCTGTGCGCTACGGCATCGCTATCTTGCGCGCCTTGAAAAACGCACCGTAGGTGTCTTTCCAATCTTCGTCGCTTTTGGCGATTTCGGGCAAGTCTTTGGGCTGATCCGCGCTGAGTGGCAGCGCCAGAACATTCATATCACCTAAATTGACAAAGACATTCTCGGATTTGCTGTGAAAGTTATGCGGCGAGAAATAAAACGAAAAATGCCAATAGCAGCGGTAGCCAAGCCCCATCAACAGGGCGATCGACGCCTCTGTGTTTGGGCTGCGTTTGGCTTCAAAATAGATCGCAGGGGTAAGATCGGTGATCATGTGCTGGGCGCCGTGAAACACCTGCAATTCGAACCCTTCCACGTCTACTTTCAGCAAATCGCAGCGCGGCAGATTTAAATCATCAAGGCGGATCATCGGCACAGGGTCGCCTTCAAGGGTAATCGCCACTTCGCCATGATTGCCGCCGCCCCGCGTGGCAGAGAAGTCCATTTGAACCATCGCATTCGCCTGCCCGACTGCGGTGGTAAATAGCCGCACATGCGCGATGCCATTCAGCACCAGCGCCGCAGCCAAGCAGCGCGCAACGATGGGCTGTGGCTCGAACGCCAAGACATTGCCCTTTGGGCCGACCTTGGCGGCCATCGCCAGCGTGGTTGTGCCAATATTGGCCCCCACATCAAGCGCTACTCCCCCTTGCGGCAGATACCGCGCCATCATGCGGTTTTCGCTTTCGGCAAATTCGCCATACAATGCCAAGGCCCGCCCAATGATTTGATCAGATTGCGGCCACACCTGCACCCCGTGTCGACAGTTGCGGGCCATCAAATCACCGAGGTCAACCGCCATGCCTAATCCACCCGCACCAAACCACCCACCATCCGCTGGGCGGCGCTGCGGTAATGGCTTGCCGATTTTAGAAGCCGCGCTTCGGTCTCGACGGGATCCAGACTGCGGATCACTTTGGCAGGCGCGCCGACAACCAACGAATAATCGGGAATCTCTTTGCCCTCGGTGACCAACGACCCCGCGCCGATGATGCAATACCGTCCCACTTTGGCCCCGTTCATCACAGTGGCGTTCATGCCAACCAGCGACCCTTCGCCAATGGTACAGCCATGCAGCAGCGCCTTATGGCCAATGGTGCAATTTGCGCCAATGGTCAGCGGATAGCCCATATCCGTGTGCAAAACGCAGTTTTCCTGCACATTGCTGCCCTGCCCCACTGCAATGCGTTCATTATCGCCGCGCAGCGCCGCGCCAAACCAGACATTCGCCCCTGCCTCTAGCGTGACTGCGCCAATCAGCACGGCGGTTTCCGCCACCCAAGCATCGTCGCCAATGTCTGGCGAAATCCCGTCCAAGGCATAGATCATCGCGTTTCAAACTCCCTATTCAGGCCGCGCACGAAATCGGCCAGATGTGGCTGGCGGTCGCGGCGCATCCGTTCGGCTTGTAAAATGGTGGTCAGTTCGGCAAAAGCTGTGTCAATGTCGCGGTTGACGATCACATAGTCATATTCCGCCCAATGGCTGATTTCGCTTTGCGATTTTTGCATACGGGCGGCGATCACCGCGTCGCTGTCTTGCCCGCGCCCGCGCAGCCGCGCGTCAAGTTCGGCAATGGAAGGCGGCAGCACAAACACCGACACCACATCGCGGCCCAGCGCTGAATTGCGAATTTGCTGGCCGCCCTGCCAATCAATATCAAAAATCGTATCGCGGCCTGCGTGCATCGCAGCCTCGACGGGCGCGCGTGGGCTGCCGTAAAGATTGCCAAACACCTCGGCATGTTCCAGCATCTCTCCCGCTGCGACCATGGCCTGAAACGCATCGCGCGATTTGAAATAATATTCGCGCCCGTCCTCTTCGCCTGCGCGCGGCGCGCGGGTGGTGGCCGACACGGAAAACCGCAATGTCGCATCCCATGCCATCAGCCGCCGCGCCAGCGTCGACTTGCCCGCCCCCGACGGCGAGGACAAAATAAGCAGCAGGCCTTTGCGCGGGGAAATGCCCTGATCTGATGCCATAAACCGCCCCCGCTGCCTGCCCATTTGCCTGCTTAAACCCAAGGCGCGCGCGCAGGTCAAGGCGGCTTGACGCGGGCGCGTTTACCAAAGCTTCAGATTTTCCACAAAATCGCTACGCATTCGTATAGTCTTATTCCTGTTCGGTATAGAATTCCCTAACCCTTTTCATGGCCCAGAAGGGCCGCGCTTTTCAAAATCTCGCCCGCTCTCTGACCCATCGCTGCCCTCACAACTGCCCAAAGGTGCCTTATGTTCTTCGAGTTTCCAAAAGTTGGCGCGTCCATGCAGGACGCTTTGGCAGACCCAGCGGCGATTCCCTGCTTGCAAATTTTGCGCGGCTATTGGGAGGCGCTGCGCAGTGACGCCGCGCTTCCCCTGCGCGAGGCGGTCAGCCCGAACGGTCTTGGCGGCGCGTTGGAAAATTGCTTTGTCGTCGAACGTATTGCGCCAGGCATGGGCCGCTTTCGCGTGGCGGGCAGCGCCGTGAGTGACGTTTTGGGGATCGAGCCGCGCGGCATGCCGTTGACAATGCTGCTGGAACCTGTCGCGCGCGGCATGCTGACGCGGGTTCTGGACGAGGTGTTCACCACCGCCACCGCGCTTGATCTCACGCTCGAGGCCGAGCGGATGATCGGCCGCCCGCATTTGGCGGCACGGATGATCTTGCTGCCCGTGCGCGGCGCGATGGGCGAATATCACCAAGCCATCGGGGCGCTGGCCCTGTCGGGCACCATCGGGCGCAGCCCGCGCCGCTTTGGCATCACGCGCCTGCGCAGCGAAGCGCTCGACGCGCAGCCAAGCTTTATTCCCGCCCCGGCCCGCCCGATGACCCTGTCATCGCGCCTGCCCGATATCGCCGCCAGCGCCCCCCAAATGGCGCGCAGCCACCTAAGGCTGGTGCATTCGCGCGACTAAACACCGCGAAAAGGCAGCGAACCTCTCGTTTTCTAAAAGTTAGGCAGCCAAAATTTTCTGCCTGCTTCCTTGCTCTATAAATATCCACGGGGGTGAATTTTTTTGCCCTGCAAAAAAAGAGGGGGCGCGTGCGCCCCCTACATCTTCAACCACTCAACGTGGCTTTCTCGCCGCAGTCTAAGCGCTGCTTTAAACTGCCACGGCCTTGCGCTCTGCCCGCTGCGCCACCAGTTCCTCGGCGACCAAGAACGCCAATTCCAGCGATTGGCTGGCATTCAGGCGCGGATCGCATGCTGTGTGATACCGGTCGGCCAGATTTTCATCCGACACGGCGCGAAGGCCGCCCGTGCATTCGGTTACGTCTTGACCTGTCATCTCAAAATGCACCCCACCTGGCACAGTGCCTTCGGCCTTGTGAATGGCGAAAAACTCGCGCACTTCGCGCAGCACTTGATCGAAGGGGCGGGTTTTATAGCCAGACGCCGCCTTGATCGTGTTGCCATGCATCGGATCGCAAGACCAGACCACATTGGCCCCCTCGTCCTGAACGGTTTTGATCAGGCGCGGCAGATGATCGCCCACCTTGCCCGCACCAAAGCGCGCAATCAAGGTCAGGCGGCCCGCCTCGTTTTCTGGATTCAGCTTGGCCATCAGAACTTTCAGATCTTCCGCAGTGGTCGTTGGCCCGCATTTCAACCCGATGGGGTTTAGAACACCGCGGCAGAATTCCACATGCGCGCCGTCAGGCTGCCGGGTGCGATCGCCAATCCAGATCATATGGCCGCTGCCCGCCACCGTGTGGCCCGTCAGGCTGTCCACCCGCGCGAAGGCCTCTTCATATTCCAATAGCAGGGCTTCGTGGCTGGTGTAAAACTCGACCGAAGCAAGGTTATGCGCGGTGTCCGAATTGACCCCCGCTGCATTCATGAAATCCAGTGCATCCGAAATGCGGTTGGATATATCGCGGTAACGATCTGCCTTGTCATGTTCGGCAAAGCCCAGCGTCCAAGCATGCACGCGGTGGATATCGGCAAAGCCGCCCGTTGAAAACGCGCGCAGCAGGTTCAGCGAAGCGGCAGCTTGAGTATAGGCCTGCAGCATCCGCGCAGGGTCAGGGATGCGGGCGGCCGATGTCGCCTCGAAGCCGTTGATGATATCGCCGCGATAAGACGGGTATTCCACCCCGTCGATCATTTCCGTCGGGGCCGAGCGCGGCTTGGCAAATTGGCCAGCCATGCGGCCCACTTTGATCACCGGCACTTTGGCGCCATAGGTCAGCACCACCGCCATTTGCAGCATCACGCGAAATGTGTCGCGGATGTTATCGGCGGAAAATTCAGCAAAGCTTTCGGCGCAGTCGCCCCCTTGCAGCAAAAACGCGCGCCCCTCACCCGCAAGGGCCAGTTGCTTTTTCAGGCGCCGCGCTTCGCCTGCGAACACCAAAGGGGGGTATTTGGCTAGCTGCGCTTCAACAGTGCCCAAGGCCGCCTGATCGGGATAATCGGGCATCTGCACCCGAGGTTTTGCGCGCCAGCCCGCTTTTGTCCAAGTCTGCGTCATAACAGATCCCCTAAACCCAATGTCGGATCAGGGTATAGGAAGAAAATCCCATAAGGGAAAGGGCGCATTGCGACAATTTGCGTCGAAAATAGTGGGGAAATGCGCCCGATCTGCCGAACTGCCCCCTTGCAGGCGGCGGGCTTTCCTGTTTCCATGCGCCAAATCCGACACAAATAGGTCGCAACATGTCCACCACCGCCCGCGCAGATGCCCAGCGCAAGGCCACATCCACTGCAGCCCCTGCCGCGCCGCGCCGCTTTGTGTTTTTGCTGCTGGATCGTTTTACGATGATCAATTTCGCAGGCGCGATAGAACCACTGCGCCTGACCAACCATGTCATGGGTCATGCTGTTTACGAATGGCGGCTTGCGGGCGAGGGCGGGGTGGAAAAGACCTGCTCGAACGGGGCTGTGTTGCGGCTGGATATGGGGCTGGACGAGCTTGACCGCGACGATTGCCTCATGGTCTGCGGCGGGGTTGATATTCAAAAGCACACGAGCAAACCCGTTCTGGCATGGCTGCGGCGCGAATCGCGGCGCGGTATTGCCATTGGCGGCCTTTGCACGGGCGCGCATGTTTTGGCCAAGGCGGGGCTGCTTGACGGTAAAAAAGCCACGATCCATTGGGAAAACCAAGACGGCTTTGCCGAAGAATTTGGCGATGTTGATTTGACAAAATCGGTGTTTGTGATGGATGGCAACCGCTGGTCTACGGCGGGGGGGATTTCGTCGCTTGACCTTATGCTGCGGATCATCGCGTCCGATCATGGCGAAGATGTGGCCAATTCGGTCGCCGATCAGATGATCTATTCGACCATCCGCACCGATCAAGATACGCAGCGACTGTCGATCCCCACGCGCATTGGCGTGCGGCATCCAAAACTGTCTCAAGTCATCCAGATGATGGAAAGCAACATCGAAGACCCGATGTCGCCCGCCGATTTGGCCGATGAGGTCGGCATGTCAACGCGCCAGTTGGAACGGCTGTTTCGCCGCTATCTGAACCGCAGCCCCAAACGCTATTACATGGAATTGCGGTTGCAAAAGGCGCGTAACCTGTTGATGCAAACTGATATGTCTGTGATCAATGTGGCGCTGGCCTGCGGTTTCGCCTCGCCCAGCCATTTTTCGAAATGCTATCGTAGCCATTACAACACAACCCCCTACCGCGAGCGGGGTGCCCAAGGCGGCGCAGGGCCGATGGGCGGGCGTTTGTCGATTTGAGGGTGGGCGATTTGAGGGCGGGCGATTTGACCCTGACACGGCGCGGCGCTGTACTGGGCATGGCCGCAGTCGGGACGGGGCTGGCGCTGGCCCGCCCTGCCCGTGCAGATGTGGCCGGCAAATCCATCGCAGTGATTGGCGCAGGCATGGCGGGGCTGGCGGCAGCGGGTGCCTTGGCGCGTTTGGGCGCAGATGTGACAGTCTACGAGGCGCGGGCGCGCATTGGCGGGCGGATCTTTACGTCGCGGCTTTGGTCCAATTTTCCCTGCGATTTGGGCGCAAGCTGGATACATGGGCCGCGCGGCAACCCGCTGAGCAAACTGGCAAAAGCGGCAGGCGCGGCGATGGTGCAAACCCGATATGACAGTGCTGCGGCTTTTGCGGGCGGGCACCAGATAAACAATGACGCCGACCCTTGGGCCTTGGCAGAGGCTGCACATGATTTGGCAAACGACCTGCCCAAAGATATCTCATTGCAAGCGGCGCTGATGCGTTTGCCGCAGATGAAAGGCCAAAGCCGCGCGCAAAAAGATAGGCTTGCCGCGACAATCCACCTTGGGATTGAACATGAGTATGGCGGCGACTGGCGCGCGCTTTCGGCGCGTTATTTTGATTTGGGCCACAGTTTTGGCGGCGAGGATGTGCTTTTTGCGCAAGGCTATGACGCGCTGGTGGAATATGCCGCCCGCGGGCTGGATATTCGCACAGGGGCCGAGGTGACGCGCCTGCGTGCCCGCGCGGCAGGGGTGGAAATTGGCTTTGCGGCGGGGCAAACCATCACTGCCGATGGGGCGATTGTCACCCTGCCGCTGGGCGTTTTGCAGGCGGCGGATGTCACCTTTGACCCGCCCCTTGCGCCCGCACGTCAGGCGGCGGTTGGTGCGCTTGGGATGGGGCTTTTGAACAAGGTGTTTTTGCGATTTGACACCCTGCCCGCCACTCCTGCGGTGGATTGGCTGGAAAAGCTGGATGCGCCTTATGACAGCTTTCCCGAATGGGTGAATTTGGCGCATGTTTTGGGCGTGCCCGCGCTTTTGGGGTTCAACGCGGCGGCCAGCGCCGATGCGTTTGAGGCGCGCAGCGATGCGGGCACCATCGCCGCCGCAACCGAGGCGTTGCGCGCGATGTTTGGCAGCGCTTTTCCCGCGCCGCTGGATGCGCAAATCACCCGCTGGCGGGCCGATCGGTTTGCGCGGGGGTCATACAGTTTTCACGCGGTGGGCGCCGCGCAAACCGCGCGGGCCGATCTGGGCGGGGCGGATTGGGACGGGCGTATCGCCTTTGCAGGCGAGGCGTGTAGCCGCGATCACCCCAGCACCGTGCATGGCGCGTGGCTGTCTGGCCTTGATGCGGCAGACGCGCTTTTGACCTGAAACGACAAAGCCGAATCGCCCAGCGATCCATCCCATCGCGCCAGCGCCGCGCCGCCCGCCCCGCAGATACATCGGTTTTCCCGCATAGGCAGAGCGGCACCCGCGAGGCCCTACAACCGCTAGCGTCTATTGCCCCAAAAGCCACTAGATTTCCGCAGGGCGCTGGGCAAACTTTCCCAAATTCAACCCCCTTTCCTTTTCAAATCACCCGCTCTACGTTACCGAGCAGGATAAAAATCCAAACTGGGAGCGAAATATGAAAAAACTACTTCTGGCCACCGCAAGCGTTGCTGTTCTGGCAGGCGCTGCGTTTGCAGATGACGTGAAAATCGGCGTGGTTCTGGGCTATACTGGCCCGCTGGAATCGATCACCCCCACCATGGCGGGCGCAGCGGAAATGGCGCTGGCTGAGGTGAATGCATCGGGCAAATTTACCCTTGGCAACCTTGTGCCAGTGCGCGCAGATAGCACCTGCACCGACGCCGCTGCTGCCACCTCGGCGGCAGAACGCGCTGTCACTGCTGACGGCATCAAAGCAATGGTTGGCGCAGACTGCTCGGGCGTGACGGGCGCTATCTTGCAAAACGTGGCGCGTCCAAACGGCATTGGCATGATCTCGCCTTCCGCGACCTCGCCTGCGCTGTCGAGCGCTGAAGATGACGGTCTGTTCTTCCGCACCGCGCCATCCGATGCGCGTCAGGGCGAAATTATGGCTGACATTCTGACCGGCAAAGGCATCATGAATGTCGCCGTGACCTATACCAACAACGACTACGGCAAGGGTCTGGCTGACAGCTTTGCAGCAGCCTATGCCGCCAAGGGCGGCACCATCACCCTGACCGCACCACACGAAGACGGCAAGGCTGATTATGCGGCAGAAGTCGGCGCTCTGGCCTCGGCAGGCGGCGATCTGCTGGTGGTTGCAGGCTATGTTGACCAAGGCGGCAAGGGCATGATCCAAGGCTCGCTCGATGCAGGCGCATTCAGCAAGTTCTATCTGGTGGATGGCATGTATGGCGACAGCCTGCTGGCCGCTATCGGCGCACCTTTGGACGGCTCTTTCGGCGCTTTGCCCGGCATCGACAACGAAGGCTCGGCAAAGTTCAAAGAAATGGCAACCGCTGGAGGTTTGGACGGAACATCGGCTTTTGCACCTGAAAGCTATGACGCGGCCGCGCTGATTGCGATGGCAATGGCAGCTTCGGGTTCGACGGATTCGAAAGAATGGTCGACTAAAGTGATGGATTTGGCCAATGCCCCAGGCGAGCCAATTCTGCCGGGCGAATTGGCCAAGGCGCTTGACCTGATCGCCGCTGGCACCGACATCGACTATGTTGGTGCAACGGGCGTTGAACTGGTTGGCCCTGGCGAATCGGCTGGCAGCTACCGTGAATACGAAATCAAGGGCGGCAAGTTTGAAACCGTCCAGTATCGCTGATCTGCGCGGATAAGAAATGCGAACGGCCCGAGGCATAGCTTCGGGCCGTTTGTGCAAAAGCTGCCCAGACAGAGGCGGCGTGTTGACAGGGAAATGACATGATCGAAGTGCAAGACCTGCATCGCCATTTTGGCGGTTTTCGCGCGGTTGACGGTGCGTCGCTGCGCATCGAGACGGGGTCAATCACCGGGCTGATCGGCCCCAATGGCGCGGGCAAGACCACGCTGTTTAACGTGATCGCAGGCCGCCTTGCGCCCACATCGGGGCGGGTCTTGATGGACGGGGCCGATATCACGGGCCTGCCACCGCATGTGCTTTTCTCGCGCGGGTTGCTGCGCACCTTTCAGATTGCGCATGAGTTTTCATCGATGACGGTGCGCGAAAACCTGATGATGGTGCCGCCCAATCAATCGGGCGAAAGTCTGTGGAACGCCTGCTTTCGGCGCGGCGCTGTCGCCGCCGAGGAGGCACGTTTCCGCGCGCAGGCCGATGAGGTATTAGAGTTTCTGACGATTAGCCATCTGGCCGATGAAAAGGCGGGCAACATCAGCGGCGGGCAGAAAAAGCTGCTGGAACTTGGCCGCACCATGATGACCGATGCAAAGATTGTGTTTCTGGACGAGGTCGGCGCGGGCGTGAACCGCACCCTGCTGAACACCATCGGCGATGCCATTGTGCGGCTGAACAAAGAGCGCGGCTATACGTTCTGCGTGATTGAACACGATATGGATTTCATCGCCCGCATCTGCGGCCCCGTCATTTGCATGGCCGAGGGCAAGGTCTTGGCGGAAGGCACTGTCGACGAGGTCAAGAACAACGAGCGCGTGATCGAGGCCTATCTGGGCACGGGGCTTAAGAACAAGAAGGAGGCCGCGCATGTGTGATGCGGCGAAAATGGATATTTGTGCCAATATGAAAGGGGCGCGTCATGGCTGAACCTTTCTTGATTGGCGATGCAATGACGGGCGGCTATGGGGCTGCGGATATTCTGCACGGCTGCACCATTGCGGTGGAAAAGGGCGAAATTGCCGTGATTGTCGGCCCCAATGGCGCGGGCAAATCCACGGCGATGAAGGCGGTGTTCGGGATGCTGAACCTGCGCGGCGGCGCGGTGCGGTTGAACGGCGAGGATATCACGCGCCTGTCACCGCAGGCGCGGGTGCGCAAGGGCATGGGCTTTGTGCCGCAAACCTCGAATATTTTCACCACGATGACGGTGGAAGAAAACCTAGAAATGGGCGCGTTTATTCGCACCGATGAAATCGCCGATACAATGGCGCAGGTCTATGATCTGTTCCCGATCCTTAAGCAAAAGCGCCATCAAGCGGCAGGGGAACTTTCGGGCGGGCAACGCCAGCAGGTCGCCGTGGGCCGCGCGCTGATGACCCAGCCGCAGGTGCTGATGCTGGACGAGCCGACGGCAGGGGTTTCCCCCATTGTGATGGACGAGCTGTTTGACCGCATCATCGAAGTGGCCCGCACGGGAATTTCGATTTTGATGGTCGAACAAAACGCCCGCCAAGCGCTGGAGATTGCCGATAAGGGCTATGTTCTGGTGCAGGGCGCAAATCGGTTTACGGGCACGGGGGGCGAACTGCTTGCCAATCCCGATGTGCGCCGTTCTTTCCTTGGGGGCTGAGGCATGGATTATCTGAACGCTTTGGTTGCCTTTTTGAACTTTGTCTTCATCCCAGGCCTTGCCTATGGCAGCCAACTCGCGCTGGGGGCGCTGTCGCTGACGCTGGTTTATGCTGTGCTGCGCTTTTCCAATTTTGCCCATGGCGACACGATGGCCTTTGGCACGATGTGGGTGATTTTGATCACTTGGGCGTTGCAATCGGTGGGCATCACAGGGGGCGTTTTGCCCACCGCGCTGATCGCGCTGCCCTTTGGCATTGCCATCACGGCGGCCTTCGTTTTGGCAACCGATCGTGCGGTATATCGGTTTTACCGCAAGCAAAAGGCCGCACCGATTATTCTGGTGATTGTGTCCACTGGCATTATGTTTGTGACCAATGGCTTGACGCGCATGATCATCGGGCCAGAAGAGCAGAACTTTGCTGATGGCGCGCGGATGATCCTTGCGCCCAATGATTTTAAGGCTTGGTCGGGGCTGGAGGAAGGCTTGGCGCTAAAGCTGACCACCGTGATCACGGTGATCGTGGCAGCGCTGTGCGTGGCGGCGTTGTTTTGGTTTTTGCAGCGCACCCGTACGGGCAAATCCATGCGCGCCTATTCCGATAACGAGGATTTGGCGCTACTGTCAGGCATCAACCCCGAACGCGTGGTCGCGATCACCTGGATCATCGCAACGGCGCTGGCGGTGATTGCAGGCACGCTATATGGTTTGGATAAATCCTACCGCCCTTTCATCTATTTCCAGCTGTTGCTGCCTATGGCGGCGGCGGCGGTTGTGGGCGGGCTTGGCAGCCCATTGGGCGCGATTGCGGGCGGTTTTATCATCGCCTTTTCCGAGGTGTTCGTCACCTACGCTTGGAAGAAAATCGTCACCTATTTGGTATCCGCCGATATGGCCCCCGAAGGGCTGCTGCAACTGCTGTCCACCGATTACAAATTCGCCGTGTCGTTTACGATTTTGATCTTGGTGCTGCTGGTTATGCCCACGGGCATCTTTAAGGGGAAATGATATGATCAATCGCAACCTTATGATGTTTGCCGGCGTGGCGCTGCTCTTCGTGCTGACAGGCGTTATGCAAAGCTGGAACCTTAGCTTGCAAATCCTGAACATTGGGGTTTTGTCGGCGATCATGGCCTTGGGCGTGAATATGCAATGGGGCTATGCGGGGCTGTTTTCCACGGGGATCATGGGGTCGGTCGCGCTGGGCGGGCTGGCGGTGGTGCTGGTGTCGGGAACCCCCGTGCCCGAGGGCTGGGCCGCAGGTGGGCCGCGCCTGCTCGTGGGCCTTGGCTTTGGCGTTTTGGTGATTGCGACGGCGGTTGCGCTGTGGAGCCGCCTGTCCGCAGGGCGCGCACGGCAAGTGTCGCTGACTGTGTTGTTGCTGGTCGGCTTTTTCGCCTATCGCGGCATCATCGACCCCGCTGTGACGGCGATCGAGGCGTTTAACCCTGCCACGGCAGGCAATATCGGCGGGCTGGGCCTGCCATCCTTGCTGTCTTGGCCCGTGGGGGCGCTGTTTGCAGCCGTGGCCGCTTGGGCGATTGGCAAGGTCGCGCTGGGCCTGCGCAGCGATTATCTGGCGATTGCCACGCTGGGGATTGCAGAAATTATTCTGGCCGTGATGAAAAACGAAGACTGGCTGGCGCGCGGTGTGAAAAACATCATCGACCTGCCCCGCCCTTGGCCCGTGCCCTATGAGGTAGATCTGCAGGCCGACCCCGCCTTTGTGGCGCGTGCCGCAGATTGGGGATTTTCGGGGATCGAAGCCTCGACCATTCTGGTCAAGCTTTTGTATTTGCTGGTGTTTGGTGCGGTGCTGCTGGTGCTGATCTATTTCTCGCAGCGTGCGCTGAACAGCCCTTGGGGGCGGATGATGCGGGCGATCCGCGATAACGAGGTGTCATCTGCCGCGATGGGAAAAAACATCAAATCGCGCCATTTGCAGGTGTTTATTATCGGGAGTGCCGTGGTTGGCCTCGCTGGCGCGATGCTGACCTCGATGGAGGGGCAATTGACCCCGTCGAACTACACGCCCTTGCGGTTTACGTTTCTGATCTGGGTGATGGTGATTGTCGGCGGGTCGGGCAACAACTGGGGCGCGGTGCTGGGCGGCCTCTTGCTGGGCTGGCTGTGGCTGATCGTGGAAAACGCAGGCCCCGTTGCGATGGGGTATATCACCATGCCTCTGCCTGACGGGGTGCTCAAGGCCCACTTGATCGAGGCCGCCCCGCATCTGCGCCTGATCACCTTGGGGGCCGTGCTGCTGCTTGTGCTGCGGTTCAGCCCGAAGGGGTTGTTGCCAGAGAAGTAGGGGTAATGGCAAACTAACCGACTTACGTGCCTAGAAAGTAACGCTATTGTTTGGATTACAAAATGACCAAGGTTTTCTTTACCTACGTTTGGGGGCCACCTGGAAATCCCGCTTGGCCCCTTACCTTTGCGACAAAGGCGGCGCGCACCCACGCAAAGGCTGTTTTGACGGAAGGAGATCTGGTCTTTACAGTGTCCACCAAAAATGAGCCGACCGCGCCCGAAAACTGGGGAAGGGTGTCGGGAGTTTACCGAGTGTCTGATCTCGAGATCAACACACAGGACTATGGTGTTCCAAGTCGCTCTGACATCCCTGTCATGGAGGCCATCGCTCGCTTTCCATTTGCCCTTCACCCAATAGCTGTTTGGGAGATACTGCCCCCTAACAACATGTTCGCGGAATTGGTTGGGCCACTTACACCAAACCATCACCTGCAAGCCCAATCGAAAGTCGTCGAGTTAGACGCAAAGACGGCTGAGCCTTTACTGGCACTAGAACGACGCGAAGTCGAACGAGCCGCGCCAATAACTGAGTTCGGCATGGGACTCGTGATTAAGAAGAACAGCAAGCTAGCCCCGAAGCATCAAGGTAGCTTCACTGGGTCGTTTGGTGACCACGATGTCTGGTATGTTTATGCTCTTGTTCTGCGAGACGATCACAAACGGCCACTTGCGGTAAAGGTAGGGTATTCCAATGCGCCAGCGGCAAGGGAGGCGGCCCACAATGGCCCGATTGCTACGGAAGTAACGGGCCTCTACTGGCGGGTTGAGTTCCAGCAGCCAACTTCAAGCGAAGAAGTGGCGCGGGAAATTGAACAAGCTGTACTGAACCGCTTCAAAAAAAGCCAACTAGCCAGCAATGGCGAAATTCTCGGCGGTGTCGATCCGATCAATATCCAATTGGCTATTGCCAACATCATGAAAGACATGAAGGTCGGCAATTAGGTATCACATTAATGTGTTTGATCTGGCCCTATGAGGCCGCTTACCCCAACAACCGCCCCCCCTCCTGCAGCGCAAACCTGTCCGTCATGCCAGATACATAATCGGCCACCACGCGGGCCAGTTCTACCTCGCTTGCCGCACCCGCAATATACACCTGCCATTCGGCGGGCAGCAATGCGGGGCGGGATAAAAACAGCGGGAACAGCCCGTTCACCACTTCCGTCACCCTTGCCCGTTCCTGCATCACCGAAGGGGCGCGATACATGCGGGTGAACAGGAAACTGCGCACCGATTTCAGGTCTTGGAACAGGGGTTTGGAAAACCGAATAACAGTCGTTCCCAGCCCGCGAATATCATCGACCGACCGCGCCCCAGCGCTTGCAAGGCGGTTCTGCGCCACGGCAATCACGTCCTCGACCATCACGCCAAAAACGCGCCGCAACGCCTCGTGACGGCGGCGCATTTTGTCCAAGGATGGATACAGCCGATCCACCGCCTCAAACGCGGGGCCAGTCACGGGCAGTTCCATCAAATCGGCCTCATCGAATAGGCCCGACCGCAGACCATCGTGCAGATCGTGGTGGGAATAGGCGATGTCGTCGGAAATCGCCGCCACCTGCGCCTCGGCTGATGCAAATGTGTCCAGTTGCAAATCCCACATCGCGTTCACCTCGGCCAAGGCATAGGGCAACGGGCCTGCGTGTTTGGCGTCCGCATTGGGGCCCGTCACAGGCCCGTTATGCTTGGCAATCCCCTCAAGCGTTTCCCATGTCAGGTTCAGCCCGTCAAAACCCGCGTAGTGGCGTTCCAACTTGGTCACAATCCGCAGCGCCTGCGCGTTGTGGTCAAACCCGCCATAGGGGGCCATCAGGGCGGCCAGCGCATCCTCGCCCGTATGGCCGAACGGCGTGTGGCCCAGATCATGCGCCAGCGCAATCGCCTCGGCCAAGTCCGTATTCAGCCCCAAAACCCCCGCCAGCGTGCGCGCCACTTGCGCGACTTCAATCGAGTGGGTCAGGCGGGTGCGGTAATAATCGCCCTCATGTTCGACGAAAACTTGCGTCTTATGTTTCAGCCGCCGAAAGGCCGAGGAATGGATGATCCTGTCCCGATCCCGCTGAAATTCGCTGCGAAAGCTGGGCAGGCTTTCGGGGTAAAGCCGCCCGCGCGATTGGGTGTTTTGGCAGGCATAGGGGGCGAGCATCTGATTGCCTTCTTGTTGAGGGGGCTGATCCCCCCTATATTACAGCAAAGCCCCGTATAGGAGAGCAAAATGAACCTACCCCCATCCGTTACCCCCCGCGCCTTTGCAAGACTGGCCGAAATCGCCGCGATGACGGGGCAGGCAAAGCCCCTGCGCGTGGCAGTCGAAGGGGGCGGCTGTTCGGGCTTTCAATACCAGATAACGCTGGACGAGGCGGCGGCGGGCGATCTGGTGCTGGAAGGCGCAGGCCAACAGGTGCTGATCGACGAAGTTTCCCTGCCCCTGCTGGCCGGCGCGGTGATCGACTTCACCGAAGAACTGATCGGCGCAAGGTTCGTCGTGCAAAACCCAAATGCCACGTCAAGCTGCGGGTGTGGGGTTAGTTTTTCGATGTAGTCCCCTAGCCCAAAGCTTCCCCCGCCCTACCATCCCCCTAACACCACCACGGGGGCGCGATATGACCACAACCTTACTCCTTGGCTCTGGCCCAGCGGCTATCGGTGCCCGCAACTGGCGGCGTGATGGGTTTGACACCATCGTCGCCATCAACAACGCCCATGCGATCCGCCCTGATTGGGATGCGCTGGTTTATCCTTATGATTTCCCCAAGGAAAATATCCCAAGCCCAAAACAGGGCCAACGCCTAATTGACGAGGGCGCTTTCGTTCCCGCCCAAAACCGCTTTGGCGGGTTTATCTATGCGGGCGCGACGATGGCCTTTACCGCTGCCTATTGGGTGCTGGATGCGCTGCGGCCCCGTATTCTGGCCGTCTATGGCTGCGATATGGTCTACCCCGCCACTGGCCCCACGCATTTTTATGGCCAAGGTCAGCCTGACCCGCTGCGCGCCGACATATCCTTGCGCAGTCTCGAGGCGAAGTCGGCCCGCCTTATGGTGCTGGCGGCCATGCAGGGCTGCGCTACTGTGAATCTTTCGCGCGCGCCCTCGCGCCAACTGTTCCCGCGCGCGCATCGCTGCGATTTTGCCCGCCTTTCGCCGCTGCGCTATAACGCCGATGCAGCGCTTGCTGCCCTGCACAGCGAGGCGCAGTTGGGTTATGCCACCCCAACGGGGCATTTTGCCCAGACGGGCTATGATCTGGATGCGTTGGACAGGATCGACGGGCTGTGGCTGTCAGCGGCGCTTGAAGCGGGGCGCGTGGCGGCATAGGCTGGTGAAATGCCCGTTCCCCGCGCCATAGGACTGCACCATGAAAATCGCCACCTTCAACATCAATGGCATCAAGGCGCGGCTGGAACGGCTGACTGAATATCTGCAAGGCGCTGGGGCAGATGTAGATGTGATTTGCCTGCAGGAAATCAAATCCGTGGATGACGCCTTCCCGCGTGAGGTGTTCGAGGGCATGGGATATGTCGTTGAAACCCACGGGCAGAAATCGTTCAACGGCGTGGCGATCTTGTCCAAACTGCCGCTGACGGATGTTCGGCGCGGGCTGGCGGGGGATGATGCGGACGAACAAGCCCGCTGGATCGAGGCGGTCGCAGGCGGCGTGCGGATTTGCGGGCTATATTTGCCCAATGGCAACCCCGTCGAGTTTGACGGTGATGCGCCCATCCTATCGGGCAAATATGGCTACAAACTGTCTTGGATGGCGCGGATGCAGGCCCGCGTGGCCGAAATATTGGCCGCCGAAGACCCCGCCGTCTTTTGCGGCGATTACAACATCATACCCCAAAACATTGACGCGGCAAAACCCGAAGCGTGGTTGCGCGATGCGCTGGCCCTGCCCGCCAGCCGCGCCGCCTATCGCCGCATCGTGAACCTTGGTCTGACCGAAGCCCTGCGCACGTTAAACCCTCATGCTGGGCTATATTCCTATTGGGATTTTCAAGCCGGCGCTTGGGAGCGTAATAACGGTATCCGTATCGACCACCACCTGCTGACCCCGCAGGCGGCAGACATGCTGACAGGCGCAGGCGTGGACAAGTCCGAACGCGGTAAAGATCGCCCCTCCGATCATGTGCCCGTCTGGATTACACTGGCCGCGTAAAGGGGGCGCTCGCGCCCCCTCGGAGCAGTCGCTCCTCACCCCCTGAGGATATTTATCGAGCGAGGAAGCAGGCAAGCGGTCTGCGACTTCCTTGCTCTGGAAATATCCTCGGGTGAGGCCGCAGGCCGAGGGGCAAGGCCCCTATAGTCCCACCTTGGTCGCATCATAGTCGTAAAGCCAATCAAACCGCCGCAGCATAAGGTCGGGGGCCAGCGCGGATAGAGCGCGCAGACCCGTATGGGCAACGGCGCGGGTCGGGCCTGACAGGTGATAATTGCGCGCATTGGCGTTTGGCGGCGGCGATGATGCGCCGGGTGCGGGGGGTGCGCAGGGTTTGGTAACGGGCGAGGGCGGCACTGGGGGGCAAGCTGTCCAAAAGATTGGTCAGAACGGCGCCATCTTCAAGGCCCATTCCTGCGCCCTGCGCCAAAAACGGCAGCGTGGGGTGGGCCGCGTCCCCCAGGAGAAATGACGCGCCAAGTGGCGTGATTTTGCCCCAGTTTTCCGCAATCTCGTGGCGGAACAGGCCCCAAATTCCAGCGTCCTGCGCCGCCTCGATCCAAGATCGAACGGGGGCGGCAAAACTAGAAAAAGCGGCGTGAAAGCGCGCAGGATCGGCGCGCTGCGACCAGCTTTCCGCCACCCAAGCGCTGCGTTCTTCGACGGCGACAATGTTGCGCAACGTGCCGCCGCGCAGCGGATAGGTCACCAGATGCCGCCCAGCGCCCAAGTGAACCTGCACCTCATTTGGCCCGCCATCGCCTGCGATCGTGGCGCGCCATGCCACTTGGCCTGTGAAAAAGGGCGCAGCGGGGCCGTGCAGCGCGGCGCGCAGCACCGAATGTAGGCCATCCGCGCCAATCACAATGGGCGCGGGCCTGTCGTCGCCGCCCGCCATGCGCAAAAGCGGCTGATCACCGCTTAAATCCACGCTGGCAACCTTTTGCGCCCAGATGCAGCACTGCCCCTGCCGCCAAGGCCCCATTGCGCAAAACCTCGATCAAATCGGCGCGGTGGATGAAATGATAATCGCGGTCTTGTGGGCGGCGGGTCAGATCCATCCGCACCACGCGCGCGCCCGTCTCGCCGTTGCGCAACTCTAGCGCGCGCGCCTGCACCCCGATCCGCGCCAGATCATCGCCCAGACCAAGGCCGCGCAGCACCCGCGCCCCATTGGATGCGATTTGCAGGCCTGCGCCAACCTCGCGGATTGCGCCTGCCTGTTCCAATACCTGCACCTGCGCGCCGCGCAGCGCCAGCCCCCGCGCTAAGGCCAGCCCCGCAATTCCTGCGCCAATGATCACAACCTGCTGATCTGCCAAACAGCCCATGCCATGCCCCCAAACAAAACCGCCGAAACCCTACGGCTTCGGCGGTGTTATCCTGTGATTGCTCTGACCCGTTGGCGCCAGATCAATCATCGCTCGTCGATTATCACAACCTCAATCGTCGCGGTGCACTTTCTCGCGGCGTTCGTGTTTTTCCTGCGCTTCCAGCGTCATCGTGGCAATCGGACGCGCATCCAAACGTTTCAGCGAAATCGGCTCGCCCGTCATTTCGCAATAGCCAAATTCGCCCGCCTCGATGCGGCGCAGGGCAGCGTCGATTTTCGACACCAATTTGCGCTGACGATCCCGTGTGCGCAGTTCCAGCGCGCGGTCGGTTTCTTCGCTGGCGCGGTCGGCAATATCGGGCACATTGCGACCACTGTCTTGCAGATTGTCGATGGTTTCAGCCGATTGGCCCAGCAATTCCTGCTTCCACACGATCAACTTACGGCGGAAATATTCCATCTGCCGATCATTCATAAACGGCTCATCCTCGGAGGGACGGTAGTCGTCTGGCAAAAAGACTTCGTCTTTCATCGTTTGCTCCCCAGCTCTGGGGCGGCTTGCGTGAACGGTATCCATATCTGTCACCCCACTTTGGCGCAGCGTCTACTCCAAGCGGCGGGCATTGTCACTAGCGGTTGCGCGCAAGGTTGCGTGATTTTCAGTGGCGCAGTAGGCTACCCGCGGAAACATTGGCAAGGTTCTGAAATGGATGCGAAATTTGGCTCAACCTCTGGTTATATCGCGCCGCCAGATTTGCAGATGGCGGTGAATGCCGCGATCACCTTGCAACGGCCTTTGCTGGTGAAGGGTGAACCTGGCACGGGAAAAACTGAACTTGCGCGGCAGGTTGCGGGCGCGCTCGGGATGGAATTGATGGAATGGGGCATCAAATCCACCACCAAGGCGCAACAGGGGCTTTATGAATACGATGCGGTGGCGCGGCTGCGCGATTCGCACCTGGCTTTGGGCCAAGGCGGCGAAAGAGTGGGCGATGTGCGCAACTATATCCGCCAAGGCAAGCTGTGGCAGGCTTTTGCCGCCCCTGCACGAGTGGTTTTGCTGATTGACGAGATCGACAAGGCCGATATCGAATTTCCCAACGACCTTTTGGCCGAACTGGACGCGATGGCGTTTCACGTCTACGAGACGGGCGAGACGATCCGCGCCCTGCATCGCCCCGTGGTCATCATCACTTCGAACAACGAAAAAGACCTGCCCGATGCGTTTCTGCGGCGCTGCTTTTTCCATTATATTCGGTTCCCCGACGAGGCGACTTTGGCAGCCATCGTGCAGGTGCATTTCCCCGATATCAAAGAATCGCTGTTGACGGCTGCGCTGACGCAGTTCTTTGCCCTGCGCGACATGCCGGGGATTAAGAAAAAACCGTCCACCTCGGAGGTGCTGGATTGGCTTAAGCTGCTGCTGGCCGCCGATATGACGCCCGAACAGCTGCGTGCGGGCGGGAAAACCGCGTTGCCTGCCCTGCACGGCGCATTGCTAAAGACGGAGGCCGATGTCGCGCTGTTTGAAAAGCTGGCGTTTTTGTCGCGGGGCGAGGGGCGCTAGGCAGGGAATCACACCCCACTGACTGTTGATCATTTTCGCCGAATCATCTGCGTTTGCCATAGTTTGGCCACGATCTCGACACAATGCATTCACGAAGACTGCAATTTTTGAAATACATTGCAACATTGCGTGATAATTATGGGGAAAATCTGGTGAGAATCCCCTGCAGCCCATCCATGGGTAGATTCACCCCATTTGCGAAAAAATCAAAAGATTGACACATACAGGCCCCGTTTCGGACACTGGTCTCCTGTTGATTAGTCCCTACAGCATGTTCGATGCGTGACACCTCATGCTTGGACTGTCTTGCAAAGCTGCGCCCCGCTGCGGGGTGCCTTTGCCCTTGGTCGCGGCGTTCTGCCGCTGTGGTCAAGGTTGAGGCAGGCCAAGGCGCCCACATTGGGCACATGGGCGGTGACGTATACCCATGCAAGGGGGCAATCTGCGGTGGGACGTGGAACTTGCCTTCGCCAGCAGGCCTGTTTGGGTATCCGTTAGGACACCTGTACGGGAATTTCGAGTGCGGCGTATGCGCGGGGCCAATCGGTTCAGCAAAACGCAGCGTCGTGGGTATGGGGATACCTGCGGCACTGCGGCTGAACCAAAAGGTGACGAGTGTCTTGCCGTGTTATTTGTTCAGGAAGGCCCCCCCTTCCGCACTATGGAAAAGAGCTGCCAAGCCATGCGTGTATTGCCCGTGTTAGCGTTATGTATGATCTCTGCCTGTATGCCACAAACTGGCGCACAGGTGACGAGAAGTTTTGCCAGTGACAAAGCAAATGAGGGCGCAGTTGCCCTTCCGCAAAGCTTTGGCAGCTCTCCTGCTCCCAGCGCAGTTCGCGCGAATGCCGAACTTCTGCGCACCTTCCTTGACCTTGAATTTCGGATGGAAAGCGGCCGCGCCCTGCCCGTGCTGACCCGTTTCGAAGGCCCCATCACCGTGCGACTGATTGGCGATGTGCCCGACAGCGCCCGCGCCGATTTGGCCCAGTTGCTGCATCGCTTTCGCAGCGAAGCGGGCCTGAATATCCGCGAGGCAGACCCAAGCGTGCCCGCCTCGATCAATATTGATTTTCAGCCGCGCAGCGAAATGGCCCGCGTGGTGCCAATGGCGGCCTGTTTTGTGGTGCCGCGCCTGACATCCTTTGCCGAGTATAAGGCGCAGCGCAATTCGCCTTCGGTTGATTGGACAACCATGACCAGCCGCGAAACCGTGGCGGTGTTCGTGCCTGCTGACACCTCAGCGCAAGAGGTGCGCGATTGCCTGCACGAAGAAGTGGCCCAAGCGATGGGGCCGCTGAACGATCTGTATCACCTGCCCGATTCAGTGTTCAACGACGACAATTTCAACACGGTGTTGACCTCGTTCGACATGATGATGCTGAAGATCCATTACTCTGCCGAGTTGAAATCAGGTATGAACGAGGCGGAAGTGGCCGCGCGTCTGCCCGCGATTTTGGCCCGCGTCAATCCGCGTGGGCAAGGTATCGCAGGCCATGCCCAGCGCATCGCGCCCCGCGCTTGGGTGGCGGCGGTTGAACAATCCTTTGGCGTGGGCGGCACGCCTGGCAGCCGCGCCCAAGCGGCCGAGCATATGCTGAATATTGCGATGGCGCAGGGCTGGCGGGACAGCCGCCTTGGCTTTAGCTATTACGCCAAAGGGCGGGCTTTGTCGGCCAGCCAACCTGCCGAGGCCGTGGCCGCCTTTGCCGAAGCGGCCAAGATTTACCGCGCCATTCCAGGGGCCTCGGTGCAGGCGGCCCATGTGGATATGCAGCTTGCCGCTATTGCCTTGGCCTCGGGCCAACCAGGGCAGGCCCAAGCATTTGCCGACCGCGCCATTCCTGTGGCGCAAAAGGCGCAAAACGCCTCGCTTTTGGCGACATTGCTGCTGATCAAGGCCGAAGCGCTGGAAAATGCAGGGCAAAGCGCCGCAGCGCGGGCGGTTCGGCTCGACAGTTCGCGGTGGTCGCGCTATGGCTTTGGCGCAGAGGCTTTGGTGCGCGCAAGGCAGACCGAGATTGCCAATTTGGGCGCGCGCGGGCGCAAAGGATAGCGCAGGGCGCAGGGACAATCCCCCGCGCCTTGCACAAAGGGGGCGGGACGTGTTGGTGATTTTGGGCGCTGTGATGGGCGCAATTTTGGGGCCTTTGCGGGCGCGCAAATTGGGTGGCAAGCGCACGGACGCCCTGCAATACGGCGCGGTTTTTGCCCTTATTGGCGCCTTGGTTGGCCTTGCCGCCACCATCATCGTGCATCGTCTGTCCGTCTAGACCGCCGCGATGTTCGCCCCCCTTATCACCGCCTTGCGTGATCTAAGGGTTCCCGTTTCTCTGCTGGAATACCTGACGCTGCTGCGCGCGGTTCAGGCGGGGCTGGCCACCAATGATGTGGATGGGTTCTACCTGCTGGCCCGCCTGACCCTGATCAAAGACGAGCGGCATTTTGACGCCTTTGACCGAGCCTTTAGCGCCGCTTTTGCGGGGTCGGGGGCGATTTCGACAGATCACGTCATCGCCGCCTTAGACATTCCTGCCGATTGGTTGACCAAACTGGCCGAAGGGCAACTGAGCGCCGAAGAGCGCGAAAAGATCAAAGCCTTGGGCGGGCTAGAGGCGCTGCTCAAAACCCTGCGCGACCGTCTGGCGCAGCAAAAAAGCCGCCATCAAGGCGGCAATAAATGGATTGGCACGGCGGGCACCTCGCCCTTTGGGGCCTATGGCTATAACCCCGAAGGGGTGCGCATTGGGCAGGATACAAACCGCCATAACCGCGCAGCCAAGGTTTGGGACATGCGTGCATACCGCGCGCTTGCGGGCGATACGACCATCGGCATCCGCTCGATCAAACTTGCTCTGCGCACGCTGCGCCAATGGGCGCGCACGGGCGCAGAAGAGTTTGACCTGCCCGCCACCATCCACGCCACAGCCAGCCAAGGCATGTTGGACGTGCAGATGCGCCCCACGCGGCGCAACGGGGTTAAGGTCTTGCTTTTTCTGGATATTGGCGGGTCGATGGATGCCCATGTCGCCCAGATGGAGGCGCTGTTCAGTGCCGCCAAATCCGAATTTCGCAGCCTGACCACGTTTTACTTTCACAATTGCCTGTATGAAACCCTGTGGCGCGATCCTGCGCGGCGCTGGGGCGAGGGCGTGAAAACTGCCGATATCCTGCACCAATTTGGGCCGGAATATCGCGCCATTTTCATCGGCGATGCCGCCATGTCGCCCTATGAGATTTTGCACCCAGGCGGCGCTGTAGAACATATGAACCCCGAGGCGGGGGCGGTCTGGCTGGCTCGGGCAGCGGCGCAATGGCCGCGCCATGTGTGGATCAACCCGACACCGCAGCCGGCTTGGGCCTATTCTCAGTCCACCCAATTGATTGCAGATGCGTTTGGCGGCAGAATGGTGCCTTCGACGCTGGACGGTCTGGCGCGCGGCATGAAGGTTTTGACATGATGTGGCACCTTGCGCGCGCGCGGCCAAAGCTGGTGTTGGCCTTTGTGCTGGCCGTGCTGGCTATGGGCTTTTTCGGCGGCCGCATCTTGGTGCGGGCGGTCTATTGGGCCAACCCCGCCCACCACAACCAAACTGTCGAGGGGTGGATGACCGTGGGTTACATTGCCAAGTCTTGGGGGGTTGATCCCATGGCCTTGGACGCATTGGCGGGCCTTCCAAAACCCGAAGTCAAAGGTCACCCGCAGCCGCTGGTCGAAATTGCCCGTGATCGCGGCGTGGCCGTCGATGTGGTGATCGGGCAGACCGAGGCGGCGCTGCAAGCCCTTTTGGCGCAAAAGCCAAAGGATGCGGGCCAATGACGGAATGGCTGCTGGCCCTTGTGCCGCAATATGGGCTGTGGCTGCTGGCGGCGACCACGTTCCTGTCTTGCCTCGCGCTGCCCTTCCCCGCATCTATCTTGATGATGACGGCGGGGGGATTTGTCGCGGCGGGCGATTTGGTGCTGTGGCAAACTTTTGTGGCCGCAGCAGGCGGTGGGATTGCGGGGGATCAACTGGGGTTTTGGGCGGGGCGCAGCGTTGGCGCGCCGCTGCTGGCCCGCGCCGCCCGCGACCCCGCGCGCGAGGCGCTGCTTAGCCGCGCGGCGGCCTTGCTGGACGCCAAAGGCATCATCGCCATTTTTCTGACCCGCTGGCTTTTCTCGCCGCTTGGCCCTTGGGTGAACCTCTTGACGGGCAGCGCGCGCTATAACCCCGCACGATTTACCGCCGCCTCTGTTGCGGGCGAAACGGTTTGGGCGGGGCTTTATGTGGGCGTTGGCTATGGCTTTGCTGGCAATATCGAGGCGGCTTCCGATATGCTGGGATCGGTGCTGGGGTTTGTCGCGGCGGGGGCCGCTGTGGTGATTTTGGGCCTATGGCTGCGCAGCGCGATGCGCGCGCAGGCGGTGAAATCCGCCTAAGTCCTTGGCAAGCGCCCTGCCCCGCCCCATATCTGCCTTATGCTGAAACTTATCCCCTTTCTTCTGCCCGTTCTCTACGCGCTTTTGATGATGCAGTTTTCGGTCTGGCGCACGAAATCGGCCCTTGCCGCGCGCGCGCGCCCGCTGTCTGATCCCAGCTTGATGGCCGCCCTCGCCCCATTGGCCGCCGCGCTGGGGCAAGAGAAAATCGCGGTGAATGTCTATGATATTCCCGCCATTAACGGGCTGGCCGCCCCCGATGGGCAGATTTACCTAACCCAAGGCTTTGTCGATGCCTACCGCGCAGGCCGCGTCACAGCCCCCGAACTTGCCGCCGTTGTGGCGCATGAATTGGGCCATGTCAGCCTTGGCCATATGCGGCGGCGGATGATTGATTTCACAGGGCAAAATGCCGCTTTTGTGATGCTGTCGGCGATCCTGGGGCGGTTTTTGCCCATCATTGGCATTTGGATCGCCCGCGCCCTGTCCATGGCGCTGATGGCGCGCCTATCGCAGCGCGACGAGTTTGAAGCCGACGAATTTGCCGCCGCCTTGCTGATCAAATCAGGCTATGGCACGGCCCCGCAAATCAGCCTGTTTCAGCGGCTTGACGCGCTGACAGGCAATGGCGCGCGCCCGCCCGAATGGATGTCCAGCCACCCCAAAACCGAAAACCGCATCGCCGCGATCAAGGCAGCCGAAGCACGCTGGATGGGTTAAACCCCCATCGCCCGCGCCAGCCGAGGGCAGCCCGCCCGTTTCAGCAGCGCCTTAAGCGTGACGGGCGCGCCCGCCATGCTTTCGGCCCGTGCCTGCACCTGCGCCACCACTTGGCCCATCGCATCGGGGTGATGGCTGAACAACTCCCACAAAAACCCATCAGGATCGCGCCGCGCCACCCCCTCGCCCGCCAAAAGCCCACGCGGAAAATCCTGCGCGTTCAGGGTGATGATGGCATCAGACGATCCCGCAATCGCCACGGCCAGAACATGGCGATCATTGTCGTCAGGCAAGACCAATCGCGCCTCGATCTGCGGGGCGGCGGGAATGGACGCGCGCGGATGCGCGGCTGTTACCAGCGCCGCCTCGAGGCGTGCGCCCACCTCGGCCTCTGCCCCCAATTTCCACGTCGCGCGCAACCATTCTTCGATGATGCGGTCAGACCATTGCGCCTGATACAGCCCCGCAAGGTCAGCGCCCAGCAGCAGCCCGCGCAACACGGGCGGGTATAAAACACAGGCGTCCAGCACGGCACGTATCATGTCATGCGCTCCGCGCGGGGATATTTTTGCCAATATGAAAAAGGCTCGGCTTTCGCATTTTCACATTGGTCCAAATATCCAAATCAACCATCAAGGCGAAAGAACAGCGCTTTAAGATAGGCGCTTTCGGCCAGTTGCGGCAACATCGGGTGATCGGGGCCCGCATAGCCTGTGTGCAACAACTGCCCGCGCCGCCCGCCGCGCCCAATGCCGCGCGCGCTGGCGTTGCGAAAGGCCATGATGTCGGCGGCATGGCTGCACGAACACAGCACAAGATAGCCGCCCCGCGCCACCAGCGGCGCTGCAAGTCGGGCGAGGCGCTCATAGGCGCGCAGGCCCGCCTCAAGCGCGGGCTTGGCAGGGGCAAAGGCGGGCGGGTCGCAGATCACCAGATCAAACGTCTCGCCCGCCGCACCCAAGGATTCCAGCACATCAAAGGCATCGCCTTGGCGCGTGGTCAGGCGGGCGTCCACGCCGCCCGCTTTGGCGCCCTGCACCGCCAATTCCAGCGCCGCCGCCGATCCATCCACGCAGAGCGCGCTTTGCGCTCCGCCCGCCAGCGCAGCAAGGCCAAAGCCGCCGACATGGCTGAACACGTCCAACACGCGCGCACCTTTGGCCAGACGCGCGGCAAAGGCATGGTTCGGGCGTTGGTCAAAGAACAGGCCCGTCTTTTGACCCCCGATCAGATCGGCCATATAAACCGCGCCATTCATCGGCACGGGAATTGGCCCGCCAAGTGCGCCTTGCAAGATCGCGGTTTCCTCGACCAGCCCTTCCAGCCCGCGCGCGCGGCCTGATCCGTTTTTGACAACCGTGGTGATGCCCGTCACCTGCACCAACGCCGCGACCAGGGCGGCCAAATGCACCTCGGCCCAGGCGGCATTGGGCTGGATCACGGCCACATCGCCAAAACGGTCGACGATCACGCCAGGCAAGCCATCGGATTCCGCATGAACAAGCCGGTAAAACGGTGCATCATAAAGGCGCGCGCGCAAATCCAGCGCGCGGGCGATTTTGGCGGCAAACCATGCGGTGTCGATCACCGCTTCTGGGTCGCGGTCGATCATCCGCGCAATGATTTTCGATTTGGTGTTCACCGTCACAAGCCCCATCGGGCGGCGCTCGGCGTCTTCCAGCACGGCGAAGGCACCCGCTGCAATGGCCATGGTGCGACGGTCTGTCACCACCTCGTCGGCGTAAACCCAAGGAAAGCCGTGGCGAATCGCCCGCGCCTCGGCTTTGGGTTTAAGGCGCACGCGGGGCAGGCCTGCGGGGGCTTGGCCATCCATCTCTTCATCGGGGGGGGAGGTGTTATCATTCATTCCCGCTGCATAATGCCAATGCCCCTTTATGAAAAGGGGCATTGCACGGGGCCGAAAGGGCGATCAGTTCGCGGCAGGTTTAGCGGGGCTGATGGTCGATCGCGTGACCGATGCAAACAGCCCGCCACTGCCGCCCGCGCGCGACAATTCTTTTTGGATCGAGTTTGCCAGCGCTTCGCGGATGACGACCGCTTGGGTGCGCCCCGCCGCCTCTTCGGCTTGGGCTGCCGCCCCGCCCGCCCCGCGCACAGTGGCGTTGACCTTGGGCACAAGGCGCAACACCTCGCCCGAGGCGGCATCGCGCACCGTCAAAGCGTAGATCAATTCATGCTTGCCGCCGATGCTGTCGCGGGTTTTCTGCGTCAGCGCATGAAAGCGTTGCACCTGCACATCCAAAATCACCGCGCGGCCCGACTGAAAGCTGCGCGCGCCCGCGCCAATGCCATCGCGCATCAACTTTTCAACCTGCGCATAGCGATTGCCGACCGATTCGCCGTGCCAGACAATATCCGCCGCAGGTTTATAGCTGTTTTCTTCTGAAACAACCAAATTGCGCGGCACAAGCACATTGACCTGCTTCACGCTATAGCTTTGCCCTGCTTCTGGCATCAAGCTTTGCGCGCCGCCCACGCCGCGCGACGGGGGCTGCGACATCATGCAGCCAGACAAGCCAACGGCAAGCAAAGCAATCGCAGAAAAACGCAAAGGGGCACGAAAGACGTGTGTCATGGCAAACCTCGTGGCTGCAAAATCTATACATCCTTGGTACCCCCCGACTGTGGCGACCTTGGGCCAGCATCCGCGCCGAAATAGGACAATTTTCGGCAAATTGTGGCGACCTGCGGTGAATTGCGGCTGGGAAAGTGCCGCTCGGCTTGGGGTTGTTAGCGCTAACAAGCAATGATATATTGCCCCTAGCAAAGGATTCCCAGCATGAGCCAGCTTCATTCCGCCATTGACCGTGTCACCGACCGCATCCGCGCCCGCAGCGAAACGGCGCGCGCCGCATATCTTACGCAACTGCGCGGGGCGGCGGGCAATGGCCCGGTGCGCGCGCATCTGTCTTGCGGCAATCAGGCCCATGCCTATGCCGCGATGGAAGGGCAAAAAGACGCGCTCGCGGCGGGGCGGGTGGCGAATTTGGGCATCATCACCGCCTATAATGACATGCTTTCGGCGCATCGCCCGTTTGAAACCTACCCCGACCTGATCCGCCGCGCGGCAGCGGCGGCTGGGGTCACGGCGCAGGTGGCTGGCGGCGTGCCTGCCATGTGCGATGGCGTCACGCAGGGCCAACCGGGGATGGAACTGTCGCTGTTCTCGCGCGATGTGATTGCGCTGGCCGCTGGCGTGGGCCTGTCGCACAACTGTTTTGACGCAGCCCTTTATCTTGGCGTTTGCGATAAAATCGTGCCGGGGTTGATTATTGCGGCCGCAACCTTTGGTCATATCCCCGCCGTGTTCGTGCCCGCAGGGCCGATGACCTCGGGCATTCCGAATGACGAAAAATCGCGCGTGCGCAACGCTTTTGCCAATGGCGAAGTGGGGCGCGATGCGCTGATGGCGGCCGAAATGGCCAGCTATCATGGGGCGGGCACTTGCACCTTTTACGGCACTGCCAACACCAACCAGATGCTGATGGAGTTTATGGGCCTGCATCTGCCCGGCGCATCTTTTGTCAACCCAAACACGCCCCTGCGCGATGCGCTGACCACGGCAGCCGTGGAAAAAGCCGCGCAAATCACCGCCCTTGGCAATGATTTCCGCCCCGCAGGCGAGATTTTGGACGAGCGCGCCTATGTCAACGGCCTTGTGGGCCTTATGGCCACGGGTGGGTCGACCAACCTTGTGCTGCATTTGCCCGCAATGGCGCGGGCGTCGGGTGTGCTGCTGGATTTGCAGGATTTTGACGATATTTCTGCGGCCGTGCCCTTGATGGCCAAAGTCTATCCCAATGGTATTGCCGATGTGAATCATTTTCATGCGGCGGGGGGCCTGCCCTATATGATTGGCCAGTTGTTGGATGCGGGCCTGCTGCACCCCGACGCCAAAACCGTGGCAGGCGATGGGTTGGCCGCCTATCGCAGCGAACCCAAACTTCTGGATGGGCGGCTGGCTTGGGTGGATGGCCCTGCCCATACTCAGAACGACAAAATCCTGCGCCCGGCAAATGACCCGTTCCAACCCACGGGCGGATTGCGGCAATTGGTGGGCAATCTGGGGCGCGGCGTGATCAAAGTGTCCGCCGTCGCCCCCGAACGCCATGTGGTCGAGGCCCCTGCCCGCGTTTTTCACAGCCAAGAGGCAGTGAAGGCGGCCTTTAAGGCGGGCGAGTTTACATCTGATGTGGTGATCGTGCTGCGTTTCCAAGGCCCGCAAGCCAATGGCATGCCCGAACTGCATTCGCTGACCCCCGTGCTGTCCATTCTGCAAGAACGCGGCCACAAGGTCGCGCTTGTCACCGATGGGCGCATGTCGGGTGCATCGGGCAAAGTGCCCTCAGCGATCCATGTCTCGCCCGAGGCCAGCCTTGGCGGCCCGCTTGCGCGCCTGCGCGATGGCGATATTGTGCGGCTGGATGCCAAAGCGGGAACGCTGTCCACATCCGCCCCAGATTTCGACGCGCGCGCCGCAGTGGTGGCCGACCTTTCTGCCAACAATCGCGGCATCGGGCGCGAGTTGTTCGAAGTGTTCCGCCGCAATGTCGGCACATCTGAAACGGGTGCAGGCGTGGTTATTTGATCCATCGCGCCGCGCCTAATAGTACATGCGCCGCGCTAGGAATGTTTACGCCTGAATGAAATCCCTTTCACTTTGGCACAAATATCCTCGCCGAAGGCACCTTTCAGCAATCGCCCCGCCCCGGGCTTTAGGAGACAGACATGACCCCATCCGATCAATCCAAAGCCGCCCGCGCGATCTGCCTTTTGGCCCCCGTCGTGCCTGTTTTGGTCATCGACGATTTGGCCCATGCGGCACCTTTGGCCCGCGCTTTGGTGGCGGGTGGGTTGCCCGCTCTTGAGGTGACGTTGCGCACACCTTGCGCGCTGGATGCGATCCGCGCCATGTCCGAGGTTGAGGGCGGCGTTGTCGGGGCAGGCACGCTGCTGACCCCTGCCGATGTCAAGGCGGCCAAGGCGGCAGGGGCAAAATTCGGCGTCTCTCCGGGCGCGACAGACCGTTTGATTGCCGCCTGCGAAGACGAAGGTTTGCCGCTTTTGCCCGGTGGGGCGACCGCATCGGAAATCATGGCCTTGCTCGAGCGCGGCTTTAGCGTGCAAAAATTCTTCCCAGCCCAGCAGGCGGGCGGTGCGGCCTATCTGAAATCCATCGGCTCGCCCATTCCGCAGGTGTCTTTTTGCCCGACAGGTGGTATTAGCCTGTCTATCGCGCCCGATTATCTGGGCCTTAAGAACATCCTCTGCGTTGGCGGATCGTGGGTCGCGCCAAAAGAGGCGATGGTTCAGGGCGATTGGGCCGCGATTGAAACCCTTGCGCGCGAGGCGGCTGCCTTAAAGCGCGCCGCAGCCTAGAAAGGCCCGCCATGTCCGCGCCCGAAATTGCGACCTGCCTGTGGTTTGACGACAACGGCCTAGAGGCGGCCCAACTTTACACCAGCCTGTTCAAAGACAGCGCCATCACGGCGGTGTTTTACAAAGGCGGTGAGGCTGCAAATGGGGCATTCACTGTGGAATTCACCCTGATGGGTCAACGCTATTGGGTTTTGAATGGCGGGCCGCACCTTGCGTTGACCCCAGCCGCCTCGATCTCGGTGCATGTCGATAGCCAAGCCGAGGTTGACCGCCTTTGGCAGGCGCTTTTGGCGGGTGGCGGTGTGGAAAGCCGCTGCGGCTGGCTGACCGACCGTTTCGGCCTGTCATGGCAGATTATCCCCCGCGCCCTGCCCCGCCTGTTGAAATCGGACACAAGCGGCCGCGTGATGGCGGCGATGATGGGCATGGTCAAGCTGGACATCGCCGCGTTAGAGGCAGCAGCGCGCTAAAGCGATAAGCCGCCGCGCGTGGCAGTTGCTTGACACAGCCCATCAGCGGTGCAAAGCAACATGAGCCCTGAATTTCTGGTTAAGATTGAACATGCCCCTGCAACAGCGTTCCGCCGTAAGCCCATTTCGCGACAGCCTTGGCAGCGGAATCTCGGCTGCATTTGGGCTAGGCTTTGGGCTGCTGCCCAGCACGGGCGATACTTTTGGTGTTGCCGTTATTGTGTTTGGCCTGATCGCACTGGCGTTTGGCGCGCGCCCAAATCTGCGCAGTTGGGCCTGGCTGTTTGCAAGCCAATATATCGCCGTGCAATTTGCCCTGAACTGGTATCATGAAGCCATTCCTTTTGGAAATGCCTTCCAACACAGCTATTTGGTGATTTTGGCGGGCGTGTTTTTGGCGCTTAGCCTGCTGTCTTTGCCGCAGATCGACCCTGCGCGCATTACCGCATTTCTGCCCTATGGCATCATGGGGGCCGTGGCCTTGCTCGGGCTCGATTATTTCACCGATTGGTATGGTAGTGCCTGCCGCGTCAATGCTTTTTCGGGCAATCCGCAATGGCCTGCCGCGGCCCTGATGGCTGTTGTCACGCCGCTTTTGGCATGGGAGGTGGGGCGCGGCCATCTGTCCAAAAACGCCTATGTTTTGGTGGCCCTGCTGTTCATCGCCCTTGGCGCATTTACGGGCGCGCGCATGGCATTTTACGGCTTTAGCCTTGAAGTGGCGGTGTTTATTGCCCTGCTTTTGTGGCGCAAACAGCGCGGCGCTGCGGGAAAACTCGTGTTGGCCGCCGTTCTGGGTGCAAGCAGCAGCTTTATCATCGACATTCAATCGCGCTGTGATTTTTCCGTTCGCGTGGGACAGCAAGTCACCCTTTTACCAAAGGTGTTGGAGACGCTGCACCTCACCGCCCCTGCCAGCCTTGACGGGCAAGCAGCCCCCGCGATTTTGGACACAAGCGATCCGATCTATGCCGCAGGCGGCTCGCGCGCGCAGTTTTGGAACAACGCGATTGAGGCCTTTCCCAAAAGCCCTTGGATTGGGTTTGGACAAAAGGCCGATGGGCCCATCGCCAGCATGGGCCTGCCGCAAGGACAGGGCGCGCCGCATTTGCACAACCAATTCCTCAGTTGGGCGATTTGGGGCGGTGTTGTCGGGCTGGCCTCTGGTCTTGCTTTGCTGTTGGGGCCAATTTTTACCGCGCGGCAAAAGCTGCCTGCGGTGTTCTACGCGCTAAGCTGGGGGTTGGTCGGGGCATCGGAATCGATCTTTTCGTTTCCTATGGGGTTGTCGTGGTGCCTTTTGGGGCTGGTGGTATTCGAGCGTTTGTTCCAAATGCCACCTGATCAACCCAAGGGCTAATGCGGCAAACGCAGGTCTATCCCTTGTTCTACATAGACCCAATCGACGATGTCAGCGCTGGGAACATAGCCCGAAACCACCTTTTCCAACGTCTGGCGAATAACATCCACGTCATTCACTCCCACGGCCATGGCCAAGGTGTTCAGCATCGGCTCGAGCTGCGCCCAAGGCAGAAAATCCTCTGCAGCGCGCATGATGCGTGGGTGCTGCGTGGGTTTTGGATCGTTGCCGATCAGCAATTCCTCATACAGTTTTTCTGCGGGCCGCAGCCCTGTGATTTCAATTGCGATGTCGCCTTCGGGATGGGCGGCATCGCGCAGGGTTAGGCCAGAAAGTTCGATCATGCGCTGCGCCAAATCGATGATCCGCACAGGCTGGCCCATATCCAGCACGAACACATCGCCGCCATTGGCCATAGCGCCCGCTTGAATAACCAGTTGGGCCGCTTCGGGAATGGTCATGAAAAAGCGGGTGATCTCGGGATGGGTCAATGTAATCGGGCCACCGTCGCGGATTTGCTGGCGAAACTTTGGCACGACCGAGCCTGACGAGCCAAGAACATTGCCAAATCGCACCATCGAGAATTTGGTTTTGCTTTGCGTTTCAGCCAAGGCCTGCAGCACCATTTCTGCCAACCGTTTGCTGGCCCCCATGATATTTGTCGGGCGCACCGCCTTATCGGTGCTGATCTGCACAAAATGCGCAACCTCGTGTTCGATCGCGGCTTGGCAAACCGTCAGCGTGCCAAAAATGTTATTCTTTACCCCTTCGGCGGGGTTTTGTTCGACCAAAGGCACATGTTTATAGGCCGCAGCGTGATAGACAATGCTGGGCCGCCATGTCGAAAAGATGTCATTCAGCCGATCGCGGTCTTGCACCGAGGCCAGCAGCGGCACAAGGCACTGTTCGGCCTCTGGCGCGCGGTGAAGCAATTCTTGGTGCAAAAGGTAAAGCGCATGTTCGCTTTGTTCGATCAACAACAGGCGCGCGGGCTTTTCGGCCAGAATTTGGCGGCACAGCTCGCTGCCAATCGAGCCCCCTGCGCCCGTCACCAGCACCACCTTACTTTGGATGTTCTTGGCCAGCAAAATATGATTGGCCGCAACAGGATCGCGCCCCAAAAGATCATCAATATCAAGGTCTTGCAGATCAGACGCGGTGACTTTGCCCGATGCCAAATCGCTGACACGCGGCAAGGTGCGCACCGAGACGCGGGCGGCGCGCATTTGGGCCAGAATTTCGTTGCGGCGGCGGCGGGCGATGTTGGGCATGGCCAGCAACACATCGCGCACCCCCAAGGTTGCCGCCAAATCCCCCAAATCCGCGGGGTTGTAAATGGGTTGGCCGTTCAGCACATGGCCGTGCAAACGTTCGTCATCATCCAAGAACCCCGCGACCCGCATTTCTGGAGCGTTCGAAATAGCAGCCACCAATTGCCGACCCGTCTTTCCCGCGCCATAGATCAAAACCTTTTTGCGGGCAGAATCGTTCAGGATAGATTGATATTGATCGCCCAGCCACACCCGCGCCATGGCGCGCGAGGCACCAACAAACATAAGCAAGAGGATCGGCTGGATAATCCCTACCGTGCGCGGCACCCCCGCCACACCAACGGCGGTGAACACGGCGGCATAGATCACCCCATAAATCACCGTGGCGCGCGCCACTGCCACCAAGGCAGGCCAGCCGCTATAGCGAAAGATCGCGCGGTAAAGGCCCGAGATGACGAACAGCGGAATCGCCACCACAACCGCCACAAACACCGCCACCAATTCTTGGCCAGACAGGGGGACAAATTCGCCAAGACGCAGGAAATAGGCCAGCCACACGGTCAACACGCATAATGCGACATCAACCGACATCACGGCAAGCCTTTTGGTCAGACGCGGCAGGCCCAGAATAGGGCCGATCAACTGGGCAAAAGGTTTGGTCATGGGCATTTCTCCTTCAAAAAGGGTAAGCCAAGTGCAACGGGGCCGTGGTTTGCACAGCGGGGCTAGTGCGACACGCCATCGCGCAAAATCACTTTGCGCAGCGTCATCAGAATAATCTTCAGATCAAACGCCATGGACTGCTGGCGCAGATATTCGGCGTCAAAGGCGACTTTTTGCGGGATCGAAAGCTCGTCACGGCCATTGACCTGCGCCCAACCTGTCACCCCGGGCAGCAGGCGATCGACACCTTTTTGGCTGCGTAATTCGATCAATTCATCTTGGTTGAACAAGGCAGGACGCGGGCCGACCACGCTCATCTCTCCGACCAAAACGCACCACAGTTGCGGCAGTTCATCAAGGCTGCTTTTGCGCAAAAACGATCCGATCGGCGTCAGCCATTGATCGGGGTTTTCCAGCAAATGCGTGGCCTTGGCCGGGGTTCCCACCTGCATGGAGCGAAACTTTGGCATTTTGTAGATGCGGTTGAATTTGCCGACGCGGTCGCTCCAATACAAAACGGGCCCGCGCGATGTCAGGCGGACGGCAAGCGCGGTCAGCGCCATCGGCAGCGCCAAAACCACCCCCAGGCCCAGCGCAAAGCATATGTCAAAAGCACGTTTCATGGTTTGCGAATTTCGATCAATTTGCCCTAACTTTTATGCCACACTGTGCGGTTCACGTAATCGGTATAGCTTTGCACAATGCGCAAGATTTGCTTGGATGCTGCGGGGTTTTCGTAATCTTCGACGCGGCGCGTCACATGGCCCGCGCGGCTGTATTGGGCAATGATGATGCGCACGGCATCCAGCACCCTTTCCTTGCGCAGACCTGCCATAATCAGCGTGCCTGCATCCATGCCCTCTGGGCGCTCATGCGCATTGCGGATGGTGATCGCGGGCAGGTTCAGCAAAGACGCTTCTTCGGTGATGGTGCCGCTGTCAGAAATCACGCACAGCGCCTCTTGCTGCAGGCGGATATAATCGCAAAAGCCAAAGGGTTTCATAAACTGCACCCGCGCGTCCATTTTCAAACCTTGCAATTCATCCAAGCGTTTGCGGGTGCGCGGATGGGTCGACACGATGACAGGCATATCATACTGCGCCGCCAGCGCGTTCAGCGTGTGCATCATATCGGTCAGGTTTTCGGGGCTGTCGACATTTTCTTCGCGGTGGGCCGACACGATAAAAAACTTATCGCGCACAAGGCCCATGCGCGCCAAAACGTCCGACTGGGCGATTTTTGGGGCGTAATACTCTAGCACTTCGCGCATATGCGAGCCGGTTTTCAAAATGGTCTCGGGCCGCACTCCTTCGGCGATCAAATAGCGGCGGGCGTGTTCGGTCAGCACAAGGTTGATATCGCTCAGGTGATCCAGCACTTTGCGGTTCAACTCTTCGGGCACGCGCTGATCAAAACAGCGGTTGCCTGCTTCGAAGTGGAACACAGGAATTTTGCGCCGTTTGGCCGAAATGACCGCAAGGCAAGAATTGGTATCGCCATAGAGCATCACCGCATCGGGGCGGGCCTCCTCCATCACCTGATCAGATTTTTCGATAACGCGGCCAATGGTGGCGGCCGCCGTATCGCCCACCGCTTCCAAAAAATGGTCAGGCTTGCGAATGCCCAAATCGTCAAAGAACAACTGGTTCAATTCGTAATCGTAATTCTGCCCAGTATGCACCAAAATATGTTGGGTATGGGCGTCAAATTCCGCGATGACCCTGCTCATTTTGATCAGCTCTGGGCGCGTGCCGACAATGGTCATAACTTTAAGCACGAAGTTCCTCCTGAATGTAATCCAGTGTGTGCAGCAGCGCCTTGATGCCTGCCACATCCAAACGATGGGTATTGTGCGAGGTGTAATCTTCCAGCTGCGAAATGTCAGGCTCGCCCTCGCTGAAATATTTGGCATAGTTCAGATCGCGGTTATCGGCGGGGATGCGGTAATAGCCGCCCATATCCTCTGCATGGGCCATTTCCTCGCGCGAGATCAGCGATTCATACAGCTTTTCGCCGTGCCGCGTGCCGATGACTTGGGTTGGCACATCTGCGCGACCGAAGATTTCCTTTAGCGCCTGCGCCAAATCGCCAACTGTCGATGCGGGGGCCTTTTGCACGAAAATATCGCCCTGCTTGGCATGGGCAAAGGCATAAAGCACCAAATCCACCGAATCCTCGAGTGACATCAAAAACCGCGTCATCGCGCCGTCGGTGACGGTCAGCGCGCGGCCCTGTTTCAACTGCGCCACAAACAGCGGAATGACCGACCCGCGCGAGGCCATGACATTGCCGTAGCGGGTCGCGCAAAACACTGTCTCGCCCGCCCGTTGCAGGCGGGCCTTGGCGACCATCACCTTTTCCGCCATCGCCTTGGATATGCCCATCGCGTTGATCGGGTAAACCGCCTTGTCGGTGGACAGCACGACCACCCGCTCTACCCCCGCCTCATCAGCGATGTTCAACACGTTTTCCGTGCCCAAAACATTGGTGCGCACGGCCTCCATCGGGTAAAATTCACAAGAAGGCACTTGTTTTAGGGCTGCGGCGTGAAAGATGTAATTCACCCCTTTCATGGCACTGCGCAAACTGGCCTCGTCGCGCACATCGCCGATGTAAAAGCGCAGTTTTGGATGATTCAGCGCGATGCGCAGGTCTTCTTGCTTTTTCTCATCGCGGCTAAAGATGCGAATTTCGGCGACATCTGTATCCAAAAACCGCCGCAAAACGGTTTGTCCGAACGAACCTGTGCCGCCCGTAATCATAAGGGTCTTGCCGTTAAACATGGCGCATCTCTGTGTGGAATGTGTGCATTTTGGCCACCAATTCGGGCCAATCGGGGGCAGTGTAGCCTGTGGCCGCGGTAAAGCGATCTGCATTCAGCGAGCGGTCGATGACAAGGCTGTCATCCGGGGTGATGGGGATTAAATGGCCATAGGTTTGGCCGATCAATGTCAGCAGATCGTATTTGTTAATCGGCTTGGACGCGATATGATAAAGGCCAGTCAAATTTGGGTTTGGCAAAACATAGTCTTGCAAAACGCGGGCCAGTTCTACCGTCGGCAACCCCGAATAAATCGCGCGGCGAAAGCCCTTTACCCCGTTTTTTTGCGCCAAAAACCAATTCACCAAACTGATATGGGTGCTCAATTCATCCCCGATAAAGGGCGCGCGCAGCGTCAGGGCAGACCCTTCGGTGATTTCGCCCATCAGCTTGGATCGGCCATAAAGATCGGTCGCATCGGCAGGATCGGTTTCGCGGTAATTGCCTTTGGTACCATCGAAAACGCAATCGGTGCCAAAGGTGATAAACCGCGCGCCCGTCAGCGCACACAGTTTGGCCATGCGGTGCGGAAACAAGGTGTTAATCGGCAAAACAACGGCAGGATCGTCCGCCGTGGCCTGCTGTTTGACAATGCCCGTGCCATTCAAAACCACATCGGGGCGCAACCGCGCCATCACATCTATCAGCGCGTCGGGGTTGGTCACATCCAGCCCCTGCACCAAATGTTGGCCCATATTAGGGGTCAGAAATGGCGCAACTTTGGTGCTGCGGGCCGATCCCCAGACCTGCAAGTCAGGGTTGGCTGAAAGGCTGCGAAACAGGGTGTAGCCCAGCATCCCTGAAACGCCAAGGATCAGAATTTTCACGGCGTCACCTTTGTATCAGGCGCGGTGGGCCGCGCGGTTAGGTCTGTAAAATACGCAATCAGGTCTTCTGTCAACCGATCCAAGGTAAAATGCGCCTGCGCAAATGCCTGCCCGTTTTCGCCCATCTGGCGGCGGTCACCCTCGGGCATTTGCGCGATACGGGTGATGGCTGCCGCAAGCGCCTGAGCATCACCCGCCGGCGCCGCCAGCCCTGCCCCCGCCTGCAGCACAATCCGCGCCCCTTCGCCGTTCAGCGCGGCGATAATGGGGCGGCCAGCGGCCATGTAATGCTGCACCTTGCTGGGCACAGTATCGGCAAAAATTGGCTCGTCGCGCAAAGACACCAGCAATGCGCCAGCGCTCTCGATGATCGCGCCCACCTCGGTCGGGGCAAAGCGGCCGGGCAAGACGACATTGCGCAAATCGCGCGCGGCAACCTGCTCGGCCAGCCACGCAGACTGGCTGCCACTGCCCACCAAAAACAGGCGCATCTCAAGACCCTGGGCTTGGCACATCGCTGCGGCATCCAATACCGTATCCAGCCCCTGCGCCGCGCCCAAGTTGCCCGCGAAAACCACCGAAAACCCCGTGCCAATCTCGCGCGCTAAGGCCTGCGCGCGCGGATCGGGCGCATCAGAGGTCTCGGCGATGAACGGGTTTGGGAAATAGTGGATTTTCCGCGCGGCCCCACCCAAAGCGATCACTTTCGGGGCGAATGCGTGCGATTGAATCAAAATCCCATCAGACCGCGCATAGATCAGGCGCACAAGGCGTTCAACCACCGAAAGGGCAGTTTTGTTGGTCACATAGCCCGTGGCAGACAGGCTTTCGGGCCACAAATCTTGCACCCAAATCACCAAAGGTTTGCGATAGAGGCGGGCCAGCAACAGCGCGGGCAGGGCCTGTAACATCGGGGACAGAGCATACACAAACACCACATCGAACTGCGTCTTGCGCAGTTGGATAGGGGCCAGAATGGCCGCGGATACCATGAAAGACAGATAATTCACCGCCAGCCGCAGCCCGCCCTTGGCGCGCGCCACCATCGGCAGGCGCACCAGTTTTGCGCCCTGATACTCCTCGCGCTGCACCCCTGCCCCGCGATAGCCCGCAAAAAACCGACCTTCGGGATAATTCGGCTTTCCTGTAAGCACGGTCACCTCGTGCCCCATCTGCACAAGACGCGCTGCCATCGGGTTGATGACAAAAGTTTCGGGCCAGAAATATTGTGAGAATATAAGGATTTTCATAGGCTTGGCCAGGTTTTGGGCAGGTGCTGCATGATCGTTACCACGTTTGCACCTGTCGCAGCAGGTTTTCAGCGTCCACCACAGGCAAATCGGCCTCGGCTATCCCCATGAAACGCTTTACGGCACGGGCGATGGAGGGGGGCGAGTTTGGGTCGAACACCTCTTCAGGGTCTAGAATATCGCGCACATAATCCAATTCTGGGGCCAAAATCGGCAGACCTGCTTGGCGTGCTTCGACCAAAGTCAGGTTGAAGGATTCCAGCTTTGACGGGTTGATCACCGCGCCTGCCGCCGCAAACAAGGGCCGAACATCGCGCGATGGGGCCGAGGCATCGGTTGTGATCTTCAGCCCAAATGCCGCCGCCTGAGCCATGATCCTTGCGCTGAGGCCGCCAAACCGCTTTTGGTCCAATGTCAGTTGCAGGGGCGGAAAAATGCCTTGCTGCGCCAGAATAATCCACGCCTGCACAAGGTTTTCGTGGTTTTTATGCGCTTCGCCCGATGCGACATATAAAAACGGATGCGCGTCCGAAATTGGCCTCGCCATCGCGGCCGCAAGCGGCCTTAGCCTGCGCTGCCAATGCGGATTAGTGGCCAAAAACGAAAGCACCTGCATCTGCACGGCTGTGCCTGCCAAAAGCGGCTCCATCAGCCGAGCGATAACAGGGGTGGGGATCAAAAAGACATCGACATTGCGGCGCAACGCGCGCAGCCAAACCCGTTCAACCTGCAGCCGCAAACGGTCGCGCCGGGGCAGGGTTGCCAGCGAGACATCGTCAATCAGATACCGATTCTGCATGCTGACAATAACCCTGCAGTCTGGTCGGTGAATGGGCGGCAGGTTTCCAAGGCCAAAGTAGGTATCTTGGGGCGTGGCCAGACGGGAAATCGCGCGGTCGGCAGCAAATCGCCCTTTCAAGGTGGCGCGCACGCGGTGAATGTCGATGCCACCCGCCATATTTGCGGGCAGGGTATAGCGCTGATCCACCCATACGCGGCGCGGCACATCGCATGGCGCGCACAGCAGCGCCGATAGCAAAGTTGCCCCGCCGCCGTTGTGAATGTTCATCGCTTGGATCAAGATCATGTCAGTTTTACCTGCAGATATTTCGCGGCAATTCGGGCGCGGTTCCACAGATTTGGCCCTGCGCGCCACGCCGCTGCAAAATGCGCGGCGGCGGCGTTTTTGTCGCCCAGCATCCGCGCGCAAACCGCGCGGCTGTAATGGCACCACCACGGCACGGGTTTGTTCGGCCCGATATATTTGGCAATAAAGGCATCGATATTGGCCAATGTGCGCTGTGGGTTGGTCATATTCTGCCCGCCCACCCAATAAAACCCATAACTGCCCCGCAGCCGCACAAAGCGCGCACCGATCTGCGCCAGCCGCAACCAAGCGTCAAAATCTTCCCATGCGATAAGGTCGGGCGAGGTGTTTAGCCCGCCAATTTGCGCCAGCAGGTCACGCCGCACCACCACCGAAGAATTGGGCAGCGCATTGCTGTTTTGCACCATATCGTCAAAGGCAGGCCCATGCAGCCTGCGCGCACGGGCGCGCCGCCACGGGCGCGGCCTGCGGTTTGGGCCAACGATGGTCAAATCGTGATAGATCACATCCGCCCCCGCCGCGCCCGCCTGCATCGCGGCCTGCAACTTGTCTTTTGTCCACCAATCATCCGAATCCAGCAGCGCGATCCATTGCCCGCGCGCCGCCTCGATCCCCATATTGCGCGAGGCCGCTATCACGCCATTGTTGTGTATTTTCAACATCTTGACCCGATCTGACAGAAACGGGCGCACCTCCGCATCTGTGTCATCGGTGGAATGGTTGTCCACCACAATCGCTTCCCAATGCGGATAGGTTTGATCCAAAAGCGATTGCAATGCGCGGCGCAGCAAGGGGCCGTGGTTGTAGGTGGGGATCACGACCGAAACCAAGGGGGCGGCGGGGTCTGTCATGGTGCGAAATGGTTTTGGCAAAAGGCCAGCAAAGCGTCAATTTCCGCGTCGTCGTCAAAGGGCGCAAGGTTCAGCTTGCCCATAAGCGCCGTTGACATCCAAAACGGAACGGCAGTCTCGGCGCGGCTTCCAAGGCGCAGCGGCACATCTGCGCCCAGCACGACCTTAGCACGGGCGGCGATGCGCTGGGCCATTTGCAGCACCGAAACCGTGTTCCCGCTGGCAATGTTGATCACGCGCGGCAGATCGGTCGCGGGGGCGGGTAGCAGCGCGCAAATCGCATCTGTCACCGCGCTCAGCGGCACAAAGTCGCGCAACTGCGCCCCCGTGCTGGCAAGCGTCAGCGCCCCTTCGCGCACCGCTTGGCGGCACAGGTCATTGACCAGCAGCATCCAGCAATCGGCCTGTGCATGTGCAGGCGCGCCAAACCCGTTCGAAAGGCGCAAAACACAGCCCGCGATCTTGCCGCCATTCAACGCGTGTTGCAGCGCATATTCGCCGGCAAGATGGCTGCTGGCATAGGGGTGCATATTTCGCGGGCAGGTGTCTTCGGCAATCTCGCCCGACAGCGGGCTGCCATAGACATGCGCGGTAGACAGATAGAACATGCGCGGGGCGCCTGCCGCCTGCGCCGCCGCCGCCAGTGCCGCCGTGCCCACCCCGTTAATGGCCAAAGCCGCCGCAGGATCCGCCGCGCAGCCTTGTGCATTCATCCCCGCTGCATGGATGACCGCATCCATCCCCGTGCAGGCTGCGCGCAGGCTGGCAGGATCGGCCCAGTCGATGGCGCGCAGGGGATAATCACCCGCGCCAGCAGCCCTGCGCGAGGCGATCACCACCTCGTGCCCCGCTTGCGCCAGCGCCTGCGCCGCGCGTCCGCCGACAAAGCCAGTTCCCCCTGCCAGCAACACCTTCATCTGTGCTTCAGGCTCCAGTCATAGGGGATCGCGGGATCGAAGGGATCAAGGCGGTCTATCTCATCGGCGCGGTGCGTGATGGAAGAGCAGTTTGCGACAATCGCCATCTCTTCGCCAACCCCCTTAAAGCCGTTCCAAACCATCGGCGGCACGGTCACAAGGCAGTAATTATCGGGGCCAAGGAACACTTCTTGCACCTCGCCGCGCGTGGGGCTGCCCTCGCGGTTGTCATACATGACAAATTTGATTTTGCCATGCGGCACGGCATAATTCAGCACCATTTCAGTGTGAATATGCCAGCCTTTGATGGCCCCAGGATGCACGCAAGAAAAGTATATCTCGCCAAAGCGTTCGAAATGCGGATCATCTTCGCGCAGCATATGCATGATTTTGCCGCGCTCGTCCAAAATTTGGCGCAGGGGAGTGATTTTTACGCCGTCAATCATTTCGTCTCCATGTATTTTTGAATTTGGCTTGTAGACATCGTCTGTGCATCGCCGCCCTTTGCAATCACGGTTTCATACCAGCGCACCGTTTCGGCAATGGCGGTTTGCGCGTTCCAGCGCGGATACCAGTTCAAATATTGATGGGCCTTATCGCAGTTCAGATGCAAAAGCCGCGCCTCATGCACAGAGTTTTCTTGGACAGGTGTACGGATACTGCCGCCGCCCCAAGCATCGATGATGATCTGCGCCAATTCCCCCACGGTTTTAACCGAGCGGGTGTCAGGACCGAAATTCCACGCGCCGCCAAATCGCGCAGGGTTTTCCAGCAGTTTGGCGGCAACTGTCAAATAGCCGTGCAGCGGTTCTAGCACATGCTGCCAAGGCCGCGTCGAGGCGGGGTTGCGCACCTCGATCGGGGATTGGGCCAATAGCGCGCGGATACTGTCAGGCACGATACGGTCTTGTGCCCAATCGCCGCCGCCAATCACATTGCCGGCGCGCACCGTTGCCGCGCCAAAGCCCGCGCGTTTGGCAAAGAAACTGTCGCAATAGGATGAAAACACCAATTCCGCCGCCGCCTTTGATGCCGAATAGGGGTCATGCCCGCCCAGTTCGTCATTCTCGCGGTAGCCCCAAATCCATTCGTTGTTGCGATAGGCCTTGTCCGAGGTAACATAAACCAGCGCCCGCACGGCGGGGGTCAGGCGGCAGCCTTCCAGCAAATTGACCGATCCCCCCACGTTGGTGTCAAAGGTTTCTTTGGGCTGCTGGTAGGAATACCGCACCAAAGGCTGGGCGGCCAAATGAAACACCACTTCGGGCTGCACATCGGCAAACAGCGCAGCCACTGCGCCCGCATCACGGATATCGCCGATGCGGTGATCTATCATTTGCCCAAGGCCCAGCTTTTCGAAATGCCCCTCGGCGCTGTCGGCGGGCAGCGCAAAGCCTGTCACCTTTGCCCCCATCTGCGCCAGCCACAGCGCAAGCCAAGAGCCCTTAAAGCCTGTGTGCCCCGTCACCAGCACCCGTTTGCCCGCAAAGGCCCCGCCGAACCAAGGTTGCGCGGTCATGTCAGCTACCATTTGATCCACGGGGCCTGCCCCGTATCGGCCAGTTTGTTCAGGTGCTGATAGTCGCGGAACGTATCCATTGGTTCCCAAAACCCATCATGGGCGTAAACCATCAACTGGCGATCTTGCACCAATTTGCGCATTGGGTCGGTTTCAAAGGTGAGGTCTTCGCGGTCATCCAGATAGTCGAAAATCTTGGCGCTGCAGACAAAATAGCCACCCGAAATGCGCCCTGTGGTCGCCTGCGGCTTTTCGGCAAATTCGGTGACCTCGCCATCGTCTTTATGGCGCAATTCGCCAAATCGGCTGGGCGGGCGCACGCCTGTTACTGTCAACACGCGGCCATGCGATTTGTGAAACGCCACCAGCGCGTCGATATCAATATCGCTGACGCCATCGCCATAGGTCAGCATGAAATGCGCATCATCGCCGATGTATTTCTGTATCCGCTTGATCCGCGCGCCGGTCAGCGCATTCAGCCCCGTTTCGGCCAGCGTCACACGCCAATCCACCTCGCGATGTTCGGTGTGATAGGCGACCGCGCGGTCTTTGCCCAAAGTCACCGAAAAATCGCGGGTGTTTTGATCGTAGTTCAGGAAAAAATCCTTGATCACTTGGCCCTTATAGCCAAGGCACAGCACAAAATCCTTATGCCCAAAACTGGCGTAATATTTCATGATATGCCACAAAATCGGCAAGCCCGCGATGGGGATCATCGGTTTTGGCAGGTTTTCGTTGACATCGCGAATCCGCGTGCCCTGTCCGCCGCACAGCAAAACAACCTTCATGTGCCCCTCTTTTCCTGTATCAAACTGCGATAAAGTTCCGCGTAACGCCTTACTGCAAGCGCGGCGGTGAATCCACTGTCAAAGCGGGTTTTGGCGGCATGCCCCATCGCCTGCAAATCAGCCGTGCCTGCCTGCGCAATCGCGCCTGCCAATGCGCCCGCGTCATTTGGGGCAACCAACCAGCCCGTGACCCCGTTGTCGATCTGTTCGGGAATGCCTGCAATACGAGTCGAGATGACGGGCTTGCTTTGGCCCATTGCCTCTAGGATGACATTGGGAAAATCTTCGTTGGCAATCGACGGGGCCACCAAAACATCGGCAGCTTGCATCAGATTCATCACATTCGCCTCGGCCCCGATAAAGCGGATGTTGCCTTGCAAACCCAACCGTGCCACCTGCGCGCGCAGGCGCTGCTCTTCGGGGCCAGTGCCTTCGATCAACACTGTGGGCAGGCGGGCGTTTTGGGCGGCAAGCAGCGCCAGAGCGTCCAGCAAAACCGCATGCCCCTTGCGCCATTCCAAAAGCGCGACCACAACCATCATCAGCGCATCAGGTTCCACGCCCAGCCGCGCCCGCGTTTCGGCGGGGGTTTCACTGGCAGGGCGCAGGCCGATGCCGTTGTGCAGCGCGGCAAAACGCGCGCCAAACCGCCCCAAACGCGATTGCAGCGCAGCGTTTGCAAAGGTGCTGCCTGTCACAAAAACCGAAACGCCGCGGCAGACGGCACGGTCTACCAGATATTCGGCCCAGCGCAGATGCCAGCGCGGCCGAACGGCGATGTTGTTGGCCACAAAAACCACCCGCGCAATCCCAAGGCTGCGGGCCGCAATCGCCGCCGCCCGTGCCGAAGATGCAGCCGGATAGCCACCGTTGTTGATGTGCAAAATATCAATCCGCTTACCCCGCCATGCGCGGCGCAATCGCATGACATTGATCGCCAGCACCCAATAGCGCAGCAGCATTATGTTTTGCGCCATCAGCAGCACCAGCGCCAGAGGCCGCGGAAATTGCCGCGCCCATTGGCTTGGCCCTTCGTCTGTCAGCAATTCCAGCGCCGTTTCATCGCCTTTATGGGGAACCCGCCTGCGCAGACCTGCATCATAGGCGGGCGAGGCGCGGTAGCTGAACGAAATCTGAAATTCCGCAGCCAATTCGGTATCTTGCAGGAAATTGGCCAGCATATTTTCCGACCCTGCAAAGAAGGGGCAATCGGAATGGTAATGCAAAGATGCGCGCGTCATGGATGGGCCCGATACCATGCAATCGTGCGCGCCAGCCCTTCGGCAAGCGGCGTTCTGGGCACCCAGTGCAGCAGCCTTGCGGCCTTTTCAATCGACAGATGATAGGCCATCGCCTCGCCCTTGCGATAGGGCACTGCGCCGCGATCGACCAAGCCTTGCGCGGGAATCATCGCCTCGATCATCGCGACCATGTCCCCAAGTTGGGTGGCCTGACCTGCACCGATATTAATCACCTCGCCCACAGGCAGGGCGCTTTGGCCCGCCAAAAGCAAGGCCGAAACCAAATCGTCGATATAGATGAAATCGCGGGTTTGCGCGCCCGCCGTCATGGCAAAACGCCGCCCCGCAATCAGCGCGCGGATCAAGGCGGGCAAAAACATATCGTCGCCCTGCGCAGGACCATAGGCAACCGATGGGCGCAAAATCACCGCAGGCAGGCCCGCGTTATGGGCCATCATCTGCGCAAGATGCGTTGCGGCCAGTTTCGAAAGCGAATAGGCGCTGACGGGCGCTTCGCGCTGCGTTTCTACAAAGGGCACAGCGCCTGCGCCATATTCCTCGCCCGTGCCCAAAACCACGATGCGGCGCAGGGCGGGCAGATCTTGGCAGGCGGTCAGCACATTCAATGTGCCTGTGACATTGCTGTCGATCGTCTCGGCAAAGGCCCCTTGCGTGTGGCTGCGCGCACGGCTGGCGGCCAGATGAAACACCACGTGCGGCGCAGTTTCCTGCACGGCGCGGCGCACAAAATCGCCGTCACGCAGATCGCCCAAAACCTGATGCAAATCGCCCTGCGCTGGGCTGGCGCGGCGCTGCAGCAGCGTCACCTGCGCGCCCAAGCCCTGCACTGCCCGCGCAAGATGCAAGCCTAAAAAGCCCGACCCGCCCGTCAGAAGAACGCGCGCGCCCTGCCAATCTGGCCCCTGCGACATATGCGGCAAACCCAGCACGCGCGCCTATTTCACCACGCGCAAATAAAAGGACAAATCATCCAGCGGGATCAAATGCGACAAGAACCGCTCGTATCGGCTGGGCCATTTGTTGGCCAACCGTTTGATCAGCCCCTTGGCCCAACCAACGGGGATATTTTCGTTGAACACAATTTTCTCGGCCACAAAACGGGCCTGCGAATAGGGGTAAATTTTGGAGATCGGGCTGTTTGGATCGAAGTAGTCAAAGCTGCCGGCTGTAAAGAAATGCTTGTGCGTTGGGTCAATAAAGGCCCAGCGTGCGCGGAAATAGGGCACGATGATTTTGACAAGCCCGCCTGGCGCGGTGATGCGGTGCAACTCTTCCATCGTGGTGATCACCTCTTCCAGATGCTCCATCACGTTGTCGACATAGATTTCTTCAAAGCGGTTGTCGGGGAACGGATAGGGGAAAATCGCCAGATCGTGGATCACATCGGCATGGGTCAGGGGGTTGATATCCAGTCCAATTGCGCCCGCGCGTTTGCGTGTGCCGCAGCCTAGATCGAGTATTTTCAACGTGTTGTCCATGATATCTTTCTTCGGTTAGAGGTGCTGCGGCTGGGTGATATGGGTGATGAAATTCTGCCAAGGTGCAGCTTCGCTGTGGCCAGCGCGGCACAGGAAGCGGTCGCTGTAGCGCGCGTAGGCCCGCAGATTTGGGTGCAAATGCCCCAAGGCAGGGATGGCATCAAAATTGTCAATATTCAGCGGCACTTGGCCGAACACCTTCGCGCGGTTGACGATTTGCAGCCCGTAGGGCGCGCAAAGCAATTGCGAGGTTATCAAAAACAGCATTGGTTTGCCGGCCATAACAGCAAATGACGTGGCCGTGCTTGCGTGCAAAAGAACGGCGCGCGCGCCGCGCACCGCCTGCGCGGTTTGGCCATGCACCAGCGTAAAAGGCGCAAATCCCGCCGCCAACCGTGCATCTTTTGCCGCATTCGGATGGGCCGCAACAATCACCTTCACGCCCCAAGACTGTTCGATCTGCGCAAAAAACTTTCGCATGGCCGGAAAGTAGTGGTCAGGCTGAACCGGGGCAGGCAGGCCAAGCAATGTCCAATCATCCGCATAGGCCAGGTTATCATCTACAAACACCACATAAGGATCGTTTGGCGCATGGGTTGGCGCGCTGTGGGCGCTGGTGTGAAACACATGATAGTCGTGCGATCCGACCCACAGGATTTTTCGCGCACCCAGCGATTTTGACCCGCGCCCAGCCATCAGTGCCAAATCGGGCCGCCGCTGGCGCAGCGCAAAAGACAGCCGATTGACCACGCGGCGCAGCAAGCTGGGCCGTGGCGGCGCGGAAGGAGTGGGCAATTCAAGGGCGGGATGAGGCAATGCAGCACCCGAACCGCCGCGCCCAAGGCGGCGCAGACGATACGCCCACCAAAAGCGCTGCCAAAGCGAAGGCATGGGCAATGCCCCGCTTTTTTGCAAAACAAATGCCGCGCCATGGTCGGCTAAAACTTGCTGAATAAGGGGGGTCTGCGGGCATATGCCAACAAAATCCAAGGCATAATCGGGCGCGAAACCCGCGACTGCTGCCCTAAACTGGCCCACATTGGCCACTTCAACAATCGTTGGCCAAGCCAGCGATCCATCATGCGCAAGCGCAGTGTCTCGCCCCAGCCACGCCTTGCAATCGAGCAAAATCAATTCGGCATGCGGCGCAAGAAAGGCAACACCCGTGCGTGCAAAGTTTTGCGCGGACAATGGCGCGCCCATCAAAATGGCAATTCTGGGCCGCTTGGTCACCTTACCAAACACCCCAGCCGCCATCGACGGTAAGGATTTGGCCCGTCACATAGGCCGACATATCCGAGGCAAGAAAGGCCACTGCGCCGGCAAAATCGGCCTCGCTGCCCATGCGTTGCAATGGCGTGCGCGCCACATAGGCCTGTGCAAAGCTGTCGGGTTGGCCACGCGCAATCCCGCCTGGGGAAATGGCATTCACCCGCACTTGCGGCGCAATCGTCGTCGCCAGCCAGCGCGTCAGTTGGATCAGCCCCCCCTTTGACGCGCCATAGGCCGCGGGGTTCGACATGGCCGTCCCCTCATACAAAGCCCAGTTCGGGCCGTACTCCCCATAAATCGAGGCGATGTTGATGATATTCGCCCCCACGGCGCGGCGCATCAGCGGGGCCAAACCTTGGCACAATTCAAAGGCTGCGGTCAGGTTGACCTCGATTGCGCGCCGCCAAGTGTCGATCGATTGCTGTTCAAAGGGCACTGCCCAACCTTCGATTTGCGTGCTGCCGACAAAGGCCGCGTTGTTGATCAAAATATTCACATCGCGGTTTTCGGCCAGCAACCCGTCGATCAGGGCCCGCCGCGCCGCTTGACTTTCCAATTCACACAAGGCCAGCGTGATGTCGCCTTTGGCCCCCTGCGCCCGCAGACTGTCTTGCGCTGCGATTAACGCCGCCTCGTCGCGGTCAACCAAAACCAGATCAGCGCCCATTTCGGCCAAAGTTGCCGCAAAGGTGCGGCCCAAATGCCCCCCCGCCCCCGTAATCACGGCGCGGCGCCCTTGCAGCGACATCAAGTTAGATAATGCGGTCACATCTGGCCCAGTTCAGTTATAGGTGCGGAAAACAGGTTTAACGGCAGGGCCAACCAAATACTTATCCACCCCTTCGCGCAGCGCTTTGGCATAGACCGCCAGCGCCGCATCAAAGGCGCGTTCGGTCAAGGCCAGTTCTGCCTGATCGTGGCGATAGCACAGTGCGACCGTGGGCATCATCACGTTGTTTTTGATCAGTTCTTGCAAAAGCAGCGTGCGCAGCGGCATCGAGGGCGCGCCGTTTTCATCCAACGTTGCAAACACGGGCGAACAGGGCACACCGCTGATCGAAAAGCTGTGCGCCACGCCGTGACTGTCTGCGATACGGTTCAGGCTGGAAATCAGCGCTTCACCATAGCTCCACAGATGGTCAATCACAGGTTCGCGCTGCAGCATTTTTACAGTGCCAACAAAGGCCCCAAGGCTGGACATTTCCGCCCCATGCGTTGTGGACAACAGGAACACCCGCTCGCGCCCTTCGAATTCGATAGCGCCCAGTTCCATAATCTCGCGCTTGCCCGCGATGCAAGACACCGAGAACCCGTTCGCCATAGCCTTGCCAAAAGTGGTCAGGTCGGGGTCGATGCCATAGATATGCTGCGCGCCTTTCAGGTGCCAGCGAAAGCCTGTGATCATTTCGTCCAGCACAAAGACGATGCCATGTTTACGGCATAGGGCCTGAACGGCGGGCAAAAATCCCTCGGCGGGGTGGGCAGTTGTGGCAGGTTCCAGCACCACGCAGGCGAACTGGCCCGGATATTGCGCAATCAGCGCCTCTAGTGAGGCGATGTTATTGAAATGGAACATTTTTGTCTGATCAATCGTTTCCTGCGGCACGCCGCGCTTGACATTGGTCGATCCGATAAACCAATCGTCATAGGAAAAGAACGGATGTTCTGCGCAGCGCGCCACCAGGGTTTTGCCTGTAAAGGCGCGCGCCAGTTTGACCGCTGCGGACACCGCCGTTGATCCGTTTTTGGTGAATTTAACCATATCAACCGAATCGATCAGATCGACCAAGGTTTCCGCCGCCTCCAGTTCTATCATCGACGGGCGGGTCAGTGTGTTGCCGTTCATGATTTGGGCAATCGCCGCTTGGTCAATTTCAGGCTCGCTGTAGCCGACGTTCACCGCGCGCAGGCCCATGCCATAGTCTAGAAACTTTGTCCCACCCGGCGCATAAACATAGGCACCCTTGCCCCGTTCAAGGATTTGCGGCGCGTTGCTGGGATATTGGTCAAAGCCGCGCGAATAAGTGTGGGCCCCGCCTGGAATGGCGCGCAACAGGCGTTTTTGATAATCCATCAGATCGCTCCTAGAAACCGGATTTTGCTGCCCAAAACGGGCAAGCATATTTTCAACTTTGACATCTATATAGTGCCTTTTAGCCTGGCGGACATGATCGCCTCTACACATAAAAAGTCTACAATATCATCCACTTCAAAGTTTTGATGATGCGGCAGAACATGCCCGATGCAGCGGCGGGTGTAAAAGGTGTTTTCGTCCAATACGGCTGTGGTCTTTCCAATAAACAGCACACCGCTGGGAAAATAGGCAGGGTCCAATTCTTGCCGTCGATCACGGCGCGGCGCGTCGGGGAGGAAAGGCGTCATCGCCATACCATCCAGTTTTTTTAGATAGCTGGGATGGCAATGGTCGGTCAGCCCCAGCGCAACCAAACTGTCGAAACTGGCGCTTTGCTGGTGCATCACCGCAATCGCGCGATCGATATCGCCTGCTGCGCGCAGGGGTGATGTCGGCTCTAGCAGAAGGGTATAGTCAAACTGACGCGGCGCATAATGGCCCAGCGCGTGGCGGATCACATCATAGGTGCTGGCCGTATCGCTGGCCAAGTCCGCAGGGCGCAAAAAGGGCACTTCGGCCCCTGCATCCTGCGCGATTGCTGCGATTTCGGCGCCATCGGTGCTGACCACGACGACATCTACATGCGCGCTGGCCAGCGCCTGTTCAATCGACCAAACGATCAGCGGCTTGCCACACAGCGGGCGGATGTTCTTGCCAGGCAATCCCTTGCTGCCTGCGCGGGCGGGGATAATGGCGATAACGGATTTCCCATCAATCATACTGCGCTTGCCTCCGTATCAAAATCGCTTTGCGCCTGCGCCAAATCGGTCGGGCGGCCCACGTCCAGCCAAGGCTCGTGCATGGGGTAGGCCACTGTGCGCAGGTTCTGATCTGCCAGCCGTTCAAACAGAGTTGGCATATCGCAGCGCCCGATTGGCAGATGCGCCAGCGCGGCGGGGTTCATCGCATAGACCCCCGCATTGATATGGCTGCGATAGACGGGTTTTTCCTGAAATCCCGTGATATCAATGCCGCGCGTTTGCACCACGCCAAAGGGATTTTGCCATTCATGCGCGCGCACGGCCATTGTGGCGACAGCCTCGTGGCGCAGATGAAAATCCAGCAAATCGCCATAGTTTATGTCGCTCAGAACATCGCCATTGCTGATCACAAAGGGGCGGGTCGGATGGGGTGATAGAAGGCCCAGCGCGCCTGCAGTGCCCAAGGGTTCATCTTCGCGCAGATAGTCGATCTGCACATCCCAAGCAGCGCCCCCCTCAAAATACTCTTCGATCATATGGCCCAGATAATGCACCGCAAAGACAAAGCGGTGAAAGCCAGCCGCCTTAGCCCGCAGCAAAATATGTTCCAGCATCGGCTTGCCCGCAACCAGCAGCATCGGCTTTGGGCAGTTTTCCGTATGGGGGCGCAGGCGCACGCCCTTGCCGCCCGCCATCACCACCATGATATTCTCGCGCTGCGCCAAGGCGTTGACCGCATCCCACACTTGCAGGCCAACCACTTGGCGCGCGGCGTTCACGATGGGCAGTTGCTGCACCTTATTTGCCAGCATCAGTTGCAAAACCGCCTCGCGCGGCAATTCGGGCGGCACGACAAGGGGGGTGGGATGCGTGACGCTGGCCACAGGCTCTGCCATCGTCAACCCGCGCAGCAAGCCGCGCCGAATGTCGCCGTCCGACACCGTGCCTTGCAACACGCCCGCGCTGTCGACAACCATGACAATCCGCAACCCCGACTTGTCTAGGTTGCGAATGGCGTCTTGCACCGTAGCGCCTTGGCCCAGCAGCGCCTTTTGCCATGCGATGGTGTCCGTCATCAGGTCAACCTTTTTGCGCCAAGGACAAGATATCCCAATCATGGAACTGCTTTTTCAACACGCCCACAAGGGGGGCACTGCGCAAATGCGCGGCAATCTTGGCGCTGGCCCCGGGGCTGCCGTAGGGGTTTTGCACCTTTGGCAAGATCGCCTGAAAATCGGCTGCATAAAGGCGTGCAATGGCCTGCGCAATTGACCTTCGCTCGGGCGCGCAATCAATCACCGATGCGGCGCGCAGCCGCCCATCTTGGCGCGCGCCGATGTTGACCGTGCCGATGTGAAAGGCAGGGGCTTCGGCCAAACCGCTGGACGAATTGCCCACCACCCCATCGACCCATTTCAACGCCGACAAATAGCGCAGTTGCCCCAGCGAGGTATAGGCCCGCGCATGCGGGCGCGCCGCGACAAAGTCTTGCACCATCGCAATCAACCCACGGCTTTCCGTATCGGCATTGGGCAGGGTAAAGATCAGGCCCGTATCTGTTAGCCCATCCAGCGCGGCCAAAAGTTCGGCAAATTCAGCCTCGGCCGAATTGGCCTGCAAGGTGACTGGATGAAAGGTAATCAGCAGATTGCGCGGGCGCAGATCAAAGCCCAGCGCGGCAGACAACCCCGCGCGATCCAAAAGCGGCAAATGCACGATATTGTCCAGCCCCAGCCCGCCCACCGTGTGCACCTTTGCAGGATCCTCGCCCAGTTGAAGGACGCGCTGGCGGTATATGTCATTGGCAACAAAGTGAAAATGCGACATCTTGGTGACGGCGTGGCGGATGGCATCATCCATCGCGCCCATCGTCAACTCGCCGCCGTGCAGATGCGCAATCGGGATGCGGGCGATCATGGCCGCGCTGGCCGCGGCCAGAATTTCGAACCGATCCCCCAGCAGCACCACAATATCAGGGGCCAACTGGTCAAACGCATCGGCAAAGCCGATCATTGCAAGACCCATCGATTTGGTGATGCCCACAGGCGTATCAGACGACAGCAGCATTTCGACCTTGCGATCAATGGTAAAGCCGTCCTCCGCAATCGCTGTCCACGTTTGGCCAAATTCGGGCGACAGATGCATCCCCGTCGCCACCACCTGCAACTGCATGGCGGGGTCATCTGCAATAGCCTGCATCAGCCAGCGCAGCAGCCCGTATTCGGCGCGGGTGCCCGTCACGACGCAGATTTTGCGCGGCTGGTTTTGGGGGGCGGCCATATCGGCGGTCACAGGGTAATCGCCTCGTCTTCGGCAAAATCGCGGGGGGCGGTGCGGCCAATCACCTGATCCCACAGCATCGGAGACAGTCCCGTGCCGGGGCGTTTGGTGGTAAGGTTTTCATCGGAAAACACCGCGCCCTTGGCAATAGCGCAGGCGGCGACGATGGATTTGCGCGCCACGGCGGCGTTGGCCGCCTCGGACGGGGTGCGCTGTTTGGTGGCGCTACCCAGCGCGGTTTCGATGTTGCGAATGGCGGCGACCATTGCGGCCAGTTCCGCAGGCTCTAGGCTGGCCTTATGGTCAGGGCCAGGCAAGGCGCGGTCGGTGGTGAAATGCTTTTCAATCACGCAGGCCCCCAGTGCCACGGCGGCAATCGGCACTTCAATGCCGTTAGTGTGATCGGAATAGCCATAGCGCAGCCCAAAGGCCTGCCCCATTGTCACCATCGCGCGCAGGTTTACATCGCGCATCGGGGCTGGGTATTCGGTGGTGCAATGCAGCACCGTGATCGCAGCACGCGCCGTGCCCGCGCCTGTCAGCACCGCAATCGCCGCTTCGACATCGCCAAGGCTGCACATGCCCGTCGACAAAATCACCTCGCCGCCATAGGCCCCGATTTGGCGCAGATAGGGCAGGTTTGTTATCTCGCCCGAAGGAATTTTGAACAAGGTCTGGCCCAGACCGCGCAAGAAGTCATTGCTTTGCAGATCAAAGCCCGTGGACAAAAACGCAATCCCGCGCGCGGCGCAATGTTGCATCAGCAGGCTGTGATGGGCGGGGGAAAGTTCAAGGCGGCGCAGCATATCCAACTGGCTTTCGCCCGTGCCCGTGGTGGCCTGCTGATACTGCGCCTTTTGCGCGCTGGCCGATGCCACGCGCCGCGCGTCAAAAGTTTGGAATTTCACATAGTCTGCGCCCGCCGCGGCGGCGACATCGACCAGTTGGCGCGCCAAATCCAAATCGCCATTATGATTCACACCCGCTTCGGCGATGATCAAGGTCTTGGGATCAGGGGATATTTTCATTTCGGGCCAACCGCCATATTTGATTTTTGCACCGTATTTGATTTTTGCACCGTGCCCATTGGCACAACTGCGCGCGCATCCAGCATTATCCCTTCGCGCAGAACAGCGCCACTGCCGATAAAACTGCCGGGCCCAATGCGCACGTCGCCATTCACGACGGCACCTGTGGAAATGTGGCTATGATCGCCAATCTCCGCGCCGTGTTCGATCAGCGCGCGCGAGTTGACGATGCAGTTTCGCCCCACCCGTGCCCCCCCATTCACAATCGCGCCATGCATCACAATGCTGCCCGCACCTATGAAGGCAAAGGGCGACACGGCCGCATAGGGCGAGATGATGGCGGGCAGATCAAAGCCCAGCGCTTGCACCGCATCAAACAGGCGTATCCGCAGATCGGGCGAGGTGATTTGCCCTACCGCCACCAGCGCTGCGCGGCCCGCTTTGGCATAAATCGCCAGATCGGCGTCAGTGCCCAGCACATCATGGCCCAAAACGCTGCGGCCTAAATCCTGCTCTGTCCCGATCAGGCCAACCACGCAATAATTTCCGCGCGCCAAAATGACATCAAGACAGGACAGCGCGTGCCCCCCTGCCCCGATCAGCACGATGTCTTGCGCAGGCGCGTTCATGCTCGGCCCAACACTGCGCTAGAGGGGATGTTGATGATGCGCTGCTCTAAATCCTCGGCGCAGGTCAAATCCATGCGAGGGGCGGTGATATAGGGCGCAAGGCGATGCATCAGCCGCCAAATCGGGCGGGTCATGATGCCGCTTGCGTTGGTAGCCGTCAGCAGCGCATCGCGGGCGCTGGCGTGATCGCCGTTCAAAATCAGGGTTTGCAGCCAATAATTTGCCGTCCGCCCCGCCCCTTCGGTCAGGATCGTAGCGCCATTCAGCCCTGCAAAAGCCGCCAAATATCTGCCATGCAGCGCGCGCTTTTCGGCCAAGAACTGCGGCAACATTTCCATCTGCGCGCAGCCCAGCGCCGCGTTGATATTGGGCAGGCGATAGTTATAGCCCACCTCGTCATGCACAAAATCCCACGCATGGGGCTGTTTGGCGGTGGTGGTCAAATGCTTGGCCCTTTTGGCCAAATCGGCATCGGCAAACAGCATCGCGCCGCCGCCGCCCGTGGTGATGGTTTTATTGCCGTTGAACGACAGCGTTCCCACCAGCCCAAAGGTGCCCGAATGTTGCCCGTTCACATGGCTGCCCAGCGATTCAGCGGCATCTTCGATCAGCGCCAGCCCAAAATCGCGCGCCAATGCCACAAGCCCCGCAATATCGCCTATATGGCCAAAGCTGTGCATTGGCACGATCGCGCGGATCACCCGCCCTGTAGCGCGGTTGATCAGCGCCCCGCCCTCTATATCGCAGGTTTGCGTCAGGTGGGCACGCAAGCGCGCCACATCCACACCCAGCGACTGCGCCTCGCAATCGACAAAATGCGGGGTCGCGCCGCAATAGGCCACGGCATTTGCCGTGGCCACAAAGGTCAAGGCAGGCACCAGCACCTCATCGCCCGCGCGCACGCCCGCCAGCAGCAGCGCCATATGCAGCGCCGCCGTGCCATTGACCACAGCCACCGCCCGCGCGGCCCCCGTATATTCGGCCAGCATCACCTCGAACCGATCAACGAATTTGCCAACCGACGAGACAAATGTCGTGTCCAAACATTCCTTGACATAGTCCCATTCGCGGCCCGCAAATTCGGGCGCGTGCAGAGGGGCTGGCGCGTCGCCGACCACGCTGCGCAGGGCCTGCACAATTTGGTCTACAAACGCATCTGTGGAGGGCATCTGCGCGGTCATATGTTGTAAATGCCCGATTTGTAGCTGGCCAAGTTTTCGGGCTGCGTGAACCAGTCTGCGGTTTGCTTCAGCCCGCGCGCAAACCCATCGCGCCCGCCATAGGCTGGCTGCCAGCCGAACAGCTCTTTCGCCTTGGCATTGGCGGCCCAAAGGCGTTCCACTTCGGAATTGGCAGGGCGCATCCGCGCCTCATCGGCCAAAACCTCGACTTCGGCGCCCATCACCTCGGCAATCAGGCGGACAGTGTCGCCGATGGAAATCTCGAAATTACTGCCGAAATTCACCACTTCGCCAAGCCCGCCCGTGCCATCCATCGCGGCGATAAAGCCCGCAACCGTATCGGCAACAAAGTTGAAATCGCGCGTGGGGGTCAGCGCGCCCAGTTTGATCTGCCGCGCGCCATTGGCGATTTGGGTGATGATGGTGGGAATGACCGCCCGCGCCGATTGGCGCGGCCCATAGGTGTTGAACGGACGCGCCGTGACCACGGGCAGCCCAAAGCTGGCATAATAGGAATAGGCGAGTTGATCGGCTGCGATTTTGGTGGCCGAATAGGGCGACTGGCCCTGCAAAGGATGCTCTTCCGTTATCGGCACAAAACGCGCCGTGCCATAGACTTCGCTGGTCGATGTATGCACAAGGCGTGACACCCCCAAATCGCGGGCCGCTTGCAGCACATTCAGCGTGCCTTTGACATTCGTATCGACGTATGTGTCAGGCGAGTGGTAGGAATAGGGAATAGCAATCAGCGCCGCCAGATGCAGCACTGTATCGCAGCCCTGCATCGCCGTGCGCACCCCGTTCGGGTCGCGCACATCGCCTTGAAACACATCAAACTGGCCGCGCACATCCGCCGCGCATTGATCCAGCCAGCCCCAAGAACTGAACGAATTATACAGTGTAAAAGCGCGCACTTTGTGCCCCGCACGCACCAAGCTTTCGGTCAAATGCGACCCGATAAACCCATCTGCACCTGTGACAAGGATGTTTTTGCTCATGTTAAATCGGTCTCACTTGGTTGCATGGCTGCGGATTCGGGCGGTGTGGCGGCAGACGGGCCGGTTTTGCGCTGGCTAAGCGCTGCATAGCTGCCGCTCCAGCAGACTTGGCCGCCCTTTATGTCATAGATGATGTCGCAATTGCGCAAAGTTGAAACGCGGTGCGCGATCATCAACACTGTCAGGTTTTTATCCAACTGCTCGATGGCCTGCATGACGGCGTGTTCGGTTTGGGTGTCAAGGGCCGAGGTGGCTTCGTCGAAAATGATCACATCGGCATTTTTGTAAAGCGCGCGCGCGATGCCAATGCGCTGGCGCTGACCGCCTGATAGGCTGACACCCCGCTCGCCAACAACGGTGTCAAACCCATTTGGCAAGGCCAGTGCGGTGGCCAAGATTTGCGCCTGATCGGCTGCACGTTTCACCCGATCCATATCAATGCGATCCGGCGGCACACCAAAGGCGATGTTAGCGGCAATGCTGGCATCGGCCAAAAACACAGATTGCGGCACATGGGCGACATGGGTCTGCCAGGCGGGTATGGTTTCGCCGCTGAGCGCAGTGCCATCAATGCAAATCTGCCCTGCATTTGGCACCAAAAGCCCCATCACAACATCCAGCAAAGTGCTTTTACCGCTGCCCGTTTGGCCAATAAACCCAACCCGCGCGCCGCGCGCGATGGACAGGTTCAGGCCATTCAAAACAGGCCGCAAGGTTTCGCCATAGCGAAACACAACGTTTTTCAAAACGATGTCTTTTTGAAATGCGATCTGAGGCTGCACGCTGCCAAACCAGTCGGGCAAAGGCTGTTCCAGCAAATCCAGCGCATCGGCCAGCGAGGATTGATGCCCCCTTATTTCGGACAAGGCCGCATAGCCCTGCTGCAAAACGGGCAGCATCCGCTGCGCGCCCAAGGCCAAAGCGCCCAAAACTGGGATAGCACGCGCCAAGCCCTCGCTTGAGGTTGCCATGTAATAGGCAAGGCCCGCGATAAAGATCATCGCCAAAGCCTCGACTGCAAAACGCGGGCTGCCCGATAAAAACCCGCTGTTGCCATTTGCGACGCGCGCGCGGGTGTCAGATCGGCGGTAGATTTCGGAAAACACCTCTTGATTGCCATCCAAAAGCACGTCGCGGATACCGCCCAGCCCCTCTTGCAAGGCTTTGATAACCTTGTCCGTTTCGCGCGCGACGCGGCGGCTGTTTTCCACCAAAGAGCGGCGGGTAAAGCGGATCACCACCAGATAAATCGTGGAAAAGCCAGCCATCGCCAGTAGGGCGATCTGCGTATCCACCGCCAGCAATGCCGACAGAACCGCCACCAAAATAATCGATGAACTGGACAGGTTCATGATCATGTTCAATATGTAAATGGTCATGCCCGATTTGGCGGTGATGGTGTTGATAATCTCGCTGCTGTTGCGGGCAATATGCACAGCATAGGGCTGATACAGGGTGCGGCGATACATCTGGTGGCTTAACTCTGCCCCGACCAGCACTGTCAGCCGCATGGTGCACCACAGCAGCGTCAACCGCATTGTGCCGTTCAGCACAGCCGCGCAAGCAAACAAAATGGTGATCGGCAGCAGCAAATCGCGCGGGGTTTGCGCCCCCGTCACAGCGACCAAACCTTGCGCCGCAGGATGATGGAACACCGTCTCGGGCGAGGTTAGCACCCCAAGGAACGGCAACACGGCGCCCAGACTGATAACTTCGGCAAAAGAGGCCAGCACCATCAGCCCCAAAACCAGCCCAAACTGCCCACGCCGACGGGAGGGGATCGCATCCCAAAGCCGGCGCAGCAGCGCAGATAGCGGTGGGGAGTTTGCCGCGCGGATGGGCTGCACGGGCGATTGCTCCGCAGGTTCCGCGCGGTTTGGTTCTGCGATGACAGGTTCAACCACGGCTTAGATCGTCTTTTCCAACGGAAGAACAGCCAGGCGATCCGCCGCCATAGCTACCGCACAAGGCATGGCGCAAGTGTCCGCCGCCCTGCTGCAAAATCGTGGCGCCTGTGCCTTGCGAACCATTAACATTGCCTTTGATCTACATTTTACAAAGGGTCAGGTCAAACGAGTTTTTCCCCATGTGGCGCAGGGCCAAGGATACGCGCGTGCGCGCCAGCTGCGGCCAAGCTTTGGTTTGCCTTTTTCCAAAGAATTTGCCATCATAGAGGCTGACTGCGCCCTGCCCTCTTTTTTGTCTGGTTCTATGACAGAATCGCTTTTGTCCCCGATTTGGTTTTTGGCGCAAACAAAGCCAAACGCGGCAAGTTTGGCCGAGGCGAACCTTGCGCGGCAGGGGTTTGAAACCTTTCTTCCCAAACAGCAGCGCACCCAGCGCCGTGACGGGCGGTTTGTCACCAGCGTTGCGCCGCTGTTTCCCGGCTATATTTTTGTCGCATTGGCCGAGGCGAGCGCGCCGTGGCGCAAGATCAACTCTACCACGGGCGTATCGCGTCTTGTCGCTTTTGACGGCAGACCCGCCCCTGTGCCCAGCGCCGTGGTGCGGGCCTTGCGCGCGCGCTGTGATGCGGATGGCGTGATGCGCGCCGATGCAAATTTGCAAGGCGGCGATGTCGTGGCGCTGACCCAAGGCCCTTTTGCCGATGCGCTGGCAAAAATCGAGGCCGCTGCGCCAGACGCACGGATTTATGTGTTGATGAATATCATGGGCACAGAAAACCGCATCTTGGTTCCCAAAACCCATTTGCGCCTGATCGGGCGCGGTGGCACGGGCGCGTAGAGGCGCCTTAGGTTTCCCCCGCCACGCGCCCTAACCTGCCACCGCGCCGTTTTGGTGCCTGCGTATCACCCAAGGCTGCGGCCAATAGCTGCGTCATTGGATGTGCGGCGCGGTCTGATGCATAGGCGGCCTGCAACTGCGCAATCGCCGCGCGGTTGTCGGCACCCAGCGGCAAGGACAGCGCCCAGTCGATCAGGATAGACCGACATTCCGCCGCCGTAATGCCTTCTATCGCGTAGGATTCGCGGATCAGACCCTTTGGGTCGGCGGCAATAAGGGCAGTAGGGCGAGGGTCGGTCATCTCTCACTCGGATGTTGTGCGCCCAGAAAGGCGGTGATGATCTGCGCGCAGCGGTCTGCGGCGGCGGCAAGCTCTGCGCCCAAATCGTCGGGCGCGCACCCCGCCACTTTGGCCACAAAACCGGCCCCACCTGCGCCAAGCTGGGCAGGGTCGGCAGGCCCCGCCCCATCGCCCAGCAGGCGCAAGCCGCATTGCGTGTGCCACATTAACCTGTAACCATGCAGCAGCACCTGCGCGTCTGATTGCGGCATATGGCCCGCCAAAACCCCCGCTTTAATCTGATCTGGGGCCGCGCGGGCAGGACTTGCCGACAAAAGCGCCAGCGTCTGCGCGCATAATTCGATGTCCATCATGCGGCCTGCGCCCAGCTTTGCCTCCCATGGGCCAAGCGCGCCCAAGGCTGCGCCAAGCCGCGCACGCATGTCGGCAACATCGGCTGCAAGGCTGGGATTGCGCCCTTTTTCGGCAATGATGGCACAGCGCAGCATCTCGATATCACGGGCCAGTTCCGCGCCGCCCGCCAGAACCCGCGCGCGCGTCAAGGCCAAATGCTCCCATGTCCAAGCATCCCCGCGCTGATAATCGTTAAACGCCGCCAGCGAAGTGGCAACTGGCCCTTTTCGACCCGAAGGGCGCAGGCGCACGTCCACTTCGTATAGCCGCCCCTTGGCCGTTTGCGCCGAAAGCGCCGTCACAAAGCTTTGCGTCAGCCGCGCGAAATATTGCCGTGTGGGCAGCGGGCGCGGCCCGTCCGATGCCTCGGCCCCGCCCGCGTCATAAATCAGAATAATATCAAGGTCAGAGGCCGCATTCAGCCGCCCCGCGCCAAGGCTGCCCATGCCCAGCACTGCCGCGCCCCGCCCGGGGGCTGGCCCATGGCGGCGGGCAAAGTCTTGGGCCACCATGGGCCAAAGCGCGCCAATCACCGCCCCCGCAAGGGCTGCATATTGCGCGCCCGCATCATCGGCCGAAATCAGCCCGCGCAACAGATGCACGCCGATGCGAAAATGCCATTCCTTTTGCCAAATGCGCGCACCGTCCAGCCGCGCCTCGTAATCGGGCAAGGCCGCCAAATGCGCGGACAGCTCGCGTTGCAGCGCCAGATCATCGGGCCAAGGCGACCAAAACGACCCGCCGATCACCCCGTCCAGCACACCCGAATGGCGCGACAGATACAGCGCCAAACTGGGCGCTGTGGCGGCAATGTCGATGATCAGATCGACCAGCGCAGGGTTTGCATCGAACAGGGCGAAAATCTGCACCCCCGCTGGCAGACCCGCCAAAAACCCATCCAGCGCGACCAGCGCCTCGGAAGGGGTATCAGCGCGCGAAAGGCGCGCCTCTAGTTTTGGCAGCAGCCGCTGAAACAGGCTTTGCGCGCGGGCCGATCGCAGGGCAGGATAGGCCTGCCAGCCTGCAATGATGGCGCGGGATTCGGGCGAAAGCGCTGGCCCTTCGGCTGGCGTTGCAAGCGGGGCCGCTGCCTCGGCGGTGGGGTTAAAAAACTCGTCCGTCAGCCGATCCGTCTCGGCCAAACGCGCCAGCACATCGCGGCGAAAATCGCCCTCGGATTGCCCGCAAAAGGCGGCCAGTCGCGCGATACCGCTTTGTGTGCTTGGCAAATCATGGGTCTGCGCATCCAGCACCATTTGAATGCGATGTTCCAAATCGCGGTGGGCCAGATACAGGCGCGACAGCGCCGCAGCCTGCGCAGGGCTTGTCCAGCCTTTTTCGGCCAATGCCGCCAGCGCGCCCAGCGTGGTCGGGTCGCGCAAGGTTGCATCCCGCCCCCCCGCAATCAATTGCCGCGTCTGGGCGTAAAACTCGATCTCGCGGATCCCACCCGCGCCCAGTTTCATATTATGCCCTTCCAGCTGCAAAGGCCCGTTCAAACCGCGATGCGCCCGAATACGCAGCCGCATGTCATGGGCGTCTTGGATGGCGGCAAAATCCAAATGCTTGCGCCACACGAATGGTCGAAGCGCCGATAAAAACCGCTGCCCCGCGGCAATATCGCCTGCGCAGGGGCGCGCTTTGATATAGGCCGCCCGCTCCCATGTGCGGCCCTCGGCTTCGTAATAGGACAAAGCGGCCGCCATTGACAGGCAGACAGGGGTGACAGCGGCATCGGGGCGCAGGCGCAGATCAACGCGAAAGACATAGCCTTGATCGGTGACATCTTGCAGCAGCGCCGACATCCGCCGCACCACGCGCACAAAACTGGCGCGCGCCTCGCCCGCATCCGCGCCAAAACGGTCTTGATCGAACAGGCAAATCAGATCGATGTCCGAGGAATAGTTCAGCTCATACGCGCCCATTTTTCCCATTGCCAGCACCACCAGCCCCGCGCCCGTGGCCGCATCACCTAGGTCAGAACGTGGCAACTTGCCACGCCTTATCTCATCGGCGACCAGGTGGGTGACGCACAGTTGAACCGCGCGGTCGGCAAACTGGGTCAGCGCGCGCGTGACCTGCATCGTGCCCCAGACCCCGCCCAAATCGGCCAGTGCCACCAAAAGGGCCACCCGCGACTTGGCGCGGCGCAAATCGCTGCCAAGGCTGGACAATGTCGCGGCGTCCAGCCCCGCCAAGACGCCCTCCAGCGCGTGCTGGGGGTCACCCATAGCCGCCTCGCGCAGCCAGTCGCCCTGCCTGCGCAGCACATCTTTTAGATAGGGGCTACACCCCGCCGCCCCCGCAATCACCGCGCGCAGGGGGGGTGGCAGATCGGCAAAATCCTGCGCCGCCTCGTCCCCCATTGCGGCGTCAAAGGGAATAGGGCAGCGTGTGATACGGGCGGCAAAGGCGGACATTCGCGCAACTTGCAACCGCCACGCCCCAAGGTCAAGCAAAGGAAAACCATGAGCAAAAGCCTTACCCGCGTTACTGCCGCCCTTGCTGCGGCAGGAATGGACATCCGCCCCATTGAAATGCCTTCCGAAACCCGCACCGCCCAGCAGGCCGCCGATGCTGCGGGCTGCGGGCTGGATCAAATTGTCAAGTCGATCATCTTCGCAGGGCAATCTGGAAAACTTTATCTATTTTTAACCGCAGGCGGCGGAATGGTGGACGCGGCCGCCGCCTCGGCGCTTGCTGGCGAGACGCTGGGCCGCGCAGATGCAAACAAGGTGCGCGAGGTGACAGGTTTTGCCATCGGGGGCGTCTCACCTATTGGACACCTGACGCCGCTTCCCTTGTGGATGGACGAAAACCTGCTGCAATTTCAAACAGTTTGGGCCGCTGCCGGCACGCCGAGCCATATTTTTCCGATTGCGCCGCAGGACTTGGCCCGCATCACGGGGGCATGTCTAGCGCGCTTTACATAGGGCGAAACTGGGGCAGTGGCGTTAGGGCAATATTAAACTGTGGTCGTCTAAATAGTGGAGAAAGCCATTTTGGATGCGCCATGAAAATTTCAACCGTTCTCACCCTGTCATTGGTCGTGGTCGGCACGATCACTATCGCTGATTTTGGCTATGCCGCTTATCACGCTGCGCAAAACTATCAAACGGTGCAGAAACTGCGCGCGATGGTCGTCGCGCGCGGTGTGTGGTTTGACGCCCTGACCAGCCTGTCCAGTGAACGCAGCTTCAGCCAAGTATTGCTCAACTCGCCCCAAACAGGGTACGACAACATTAAGACAATGCGCGCCCAGGCAATTGAAACCACCAATGGGCTGATAGATCAGGCGCAAAGCCAACTGGTCAATCTTGGCGAATTTGATACGCAAACTGAACTTTTGGGCGACATTGTCGACGCGCGCACCGCCATTGATGGCTATCGCGGCGAGGTGGATAGTTGGTTGGACAAACCTTTGGAAAGCCGCGACATGGCCAAGGTCGAAGCTTTGATTGATAATATCAAGGCCGAAATCACCGAAATGAAGGGGATGGCGGTTCATATGATCACCCCCAATGATGTTACGCCCACCAGCACAATCTTATTGTCTCGCCTCCAAGAATCGGCCTTTGAAATACGTGAATATGGGGGGCGAGCCCGCAGTATTTATGCCATCGCGACCTTGCTTAAAGCCCAGGTCAGCGAAGTTGATAGGAAGTATGCGTATACCATGATTGCGCGCGCGTTGGAGGCTTGGGCAGAAGTGATCCATATTTCCGAAACCGTGCCGATACCCGATTCCGTGAAGTCGCAATTGGATGTTGTAAACAAAGGCTTTGTTCAGGATTTCTCCAAGTTGGTGACCACACTGAATGGCAAGGGCGATGCACTCCGTTTGGCAAATAACGATACTCCGCCAGCAACATCTGAAACGCCATCCGATACTGGCAGCGTCGATTATGGCATGAGTTTTGCAGATTTCTTTGAAGCTTCTAGCGCATCGCTGAAAACGGCCACCGATCTTGCCAAAATTGTGGGTTTGTCTTTGGATGATGCGTGGAAAGAAAAGGCGGACGCCCAACGCCGAGAGATGATTTACGATATCACAGCTGCGCTTGCAGTCGCAGCCCTTGCGATGTTCACATTGTTGGTTGTCTCTCGCAAAGTGACGCAGCGCTTGGCGGGCGGCTTGGCAGATCTTGCCGCCTTGACAGCAGGGGATTTGCACCGCGATGTCGCACACAAAAAAGGCGATTTGAAGGAAATCCAATTGTTGTCGGGTGCTTTGATAGACCTGCAGGCCCAGTTGCGCCGCGCCGATGCCGCCCAAACCGAACTGGCCAATTCCGAAGCCGCGCAGAAACATGTCATGTCCTGCCTGACCTCGGGATTGAACAACTTGGCGGCAGGCGATCTATCGCAGCGCATCACGGACCGTTTTGATCCCAAATATCAGGGGCTAGCGGATGATTTCAACGCCGCCACAAACGCTTTGGGCAATCTGGTGGCCAATGTGATCGAAACCGCCAAAAGCATCCTGTCTGGCGCGCGCGGTATTGCCGAGGCGACCACCGAGTTGTCGCAGCGCACCGAAACCCAAGGTGTCACCTTGCAAAATGCCGCAGCCGCCTTGGAACAGTTGACCCGCAACATCGTCGGTTCTCAAGCAGACGCGAAGGAACTCGATGAACTGGCCCAACTCGCCAAAGACAAAGGTCAAGGTATGGGGGCCACAATGGCCCAAACAGTCGCCGCGATGGAGGCGATCAAAACCTCGTCGCAACAAATCGAACAAATCGTGGGTGTGATTGAAGATATCGCTTTTCAAACCAATCTTTTGGCACTGAATGCTGGGGTTGAAGCCACCCGCGCAGGGGTAGAAGGGTCTGGCTTTGCGGTCATTGCATCAGAAGTGCGCGGATTGGCCGAGAGGTCTGCCGAATCCGCACAAGGCATCAAGACTTTGATCGCCGCGTCTGGGATGGAAGTGGCCAAAGGCGTGGATTTTGTGGCCGAAGCAGAAGCGTCATCAGAAGATATCGGTGAACATATCCAGAAAATTTCGGGCTTGATTTCCCGCATCGCTGTGGCCGCCGTCGAGCAATCTCAAGGTCTGATCAAAGTCAACGAGGGCGTGTCCAAACTGGATTTGGTCACTCAAACCAATGTCGCGATGGTGGAGGAAACCACAGCCGAATGTGCCTCGCTGACGGCGGTTGCGCAGGACCTGTCGGAACTGGTCGGACGTTTTCAAACCACCTCTGCCTCACCAGAGGAAATCGCCGAATTTGGCGATGTGACCCAGGCGGCCTAGACCACAGTGAGGGTGGTCTGCCGCGCCGCGAACGCGGCACCATCTAGATGACGCGGCTATTTGGCCCCTCGCCCGAAATTGGTCACGGACTAATATGACGGATCACCCGCCCTCACCCGACGCCGGTTTTCACCTTTTGTCCTCCAAAATTGCTGAGGCATACACAGGCGAATTTACCTTTTTTCGCCCTTTTCCGAAAAAACCGCATTCTGCGCTTGGCGCGTCTTGCCACTCTTGCTAGGCTATATTCACCTTTCGGATAGCTTTCGCCCATGCGCCACACCCTTCCCATTGCACCGCAGTTTTATGTGACCGCGCCCCAACCCTGCCCTTATTTGGACGGGCGGATGGAGCGTAAATTGTTCACCTCGCTGCAAGGCGATGGGGCCGAGCGTCTGAATGACAGTCTGTCCAAACAGGGGTTTCGCCGCAGTCAAAACGTGGTCTATCGCCCATCTTGCGCCGAATGTTCGGCCTGTCTGTCGGCGCGCATTCGTGTGGCCGATTTTGCGCCAAACCGCAGCCAGCGCAAAGTGCTGGCGCGCGGCGCGGACATTCGCCGCCAAGCCACCTCTGCTTGGGCCACGGAAGAACAGTATGAACTGTTTCGCCGCTATCTTGATGCGCGCCACGCAGATGGCGGTATGGCGGATATGGACACGTTCGAGTTTGCCGCGATGATCGAGGAAACCCCGATCCGTACCCGCGTCATCCAATATTCCCTGCCGCAAAAAGGCGGCGATGCTGACCTGATCGCAGTCACCCTGACAGATGTGTTCGATGACGGGCTGTCGATGGTCTACAGCTTTTACGACCCCGAACTTGACCGCCTGTCTTTGGGCACCTACGCCATTTTAGACCATATCGCGCTGGCGCGAGAGGCGGGACTGCCCTACGTCTACCTTGGCTATTGGGTGCCCGGCAGCCGCAAAATGGGGTATAAGGCGGCGTTTTCTGCGCTGGAAGTGTTCAAAGCCGGGGTCTGGCAAGATATTGGCGATCCGTCCGACCATATTGCCACGCTGCATCCCTTGGCCGTTGATCCGATTTCCGAACAAGTCGCGCGCATTCACCTGCCCGTGCCGCTGAACCTGCCCGAATGAGCAGCAGCGCCAGCCCAATCGCGGGCCAATACATTGGTGCGCTGACGCTGATCATCCCCAATTATGACGCAGCCATCGCATTTTTCACCGCCATCGGCTTTCGATTGGTGGCCGACATCGACGAAGTCCGCAAGCGCTGGGTCACCGTTCAGCCCGCAGGGGGCGGCGCGGTTTTGGTTCTGGCAGAGCCAAGCGACGCGGCGCAAACTGCGGCCATTGGGCATCAAGGCGCAGGGCGTGTCTGGCTGTTTTTGCACAGCGATGACTTTGCCCGCGACGCCGCCCGCATCACGGCCGCAGGCGGGTTGTTCGAAGAATCTCCCCGCGACGAACCCTATGGCCGCGTCGCAGTCTGGCGCGACCCTTGGGGCAATCGATGGGACTTGATTCAACCCGCGCAGCGCAACTAATTTGCGAAAATTGCGTGAATGGCTGGGCTGACGCAATATTAGTTCAAAATTTCGCCCACCCACGACATTAAAATTGCATTTTGCGGGTTGACGCCCCCCACCGCGCCCAATAGGTTCCGCCAGCGCTGATCAGGGCGCATCCAGAAACGGCAAAGGTGGTTCGCAGATGGCACGGCAGATGACAGGCGCAGATATGGTGGTTCAGGCGCTAAAGGATCAGGGCGTTGAGGTGGTCTTTGGCTACCCTGGCGGCGCTGTGCTGCCGATCTATGACGCGATTTTCCAGCAAAACGATATCCGCCACATTCTGGTGCGCCACGAACAGGGCGCGATCCATATGGCCGAAGGGTATGCCCGCTCGACTGGTAAGGTTGGCGTGGCGCTGGTCACCTCTGGCCCAGGGGCGACAAATGCTGTGACGGGTTTAACCGATGCGCTGCTGGACAGCATCCCCTTGGTGGTTTTGTCGGGGCAAGTGCCGACGTTTATGATTGGCACGGATGGGTTTCAAGAGGCCGACACCGTCGGCATCACCCGCCCCTGCACCAAGCATAACTGGCTGGTGAAAGATACGGCGAACCTGTCTGAAACCATCCATCAGGCGTTTCACGTGGCCAAATCTGGCCGCCCTGGCCCTGTGCTGATTGATATTCCCAAAGATGTGCAATTTGCCACTGCGGCCTACACCGAAATGCCCGCTGCGCGCACGGCGCATTATCAACCGCGCACCACGGGGGACGCGGGCCTGATCGCACGCATGGTCGAAATGATGGAAACCGCGCAGCGCCCGCTGTTTTACACGGGCGGCGGCGTGGTCAATTCTGGCCCCAAGGCCAGCGCACTGCTGCGCGAATTTGTGGCTGAAACGGGCTTTCCCATCACCTCAACGCTGATGGGGCTGGGATCATACCCCGCTTCGGGGCAAAACTGGCTGGGCATGCTGGGGATGCACGGGCTGTATGAGGCGAATTTGGCCATGCATGGCTGCGACCTGATGCTGAACATCGGCGCGCGCTTTGACGACCGCATCACAGGCCGTATCCCCGATTTCAGCCCGAAATCGCGCAAGGTGCATGTCGATATTGACCCGTCATCCATTAACAAAGTGATCCATGTCGATGTCGGCATTGTGGGCGATGTGACCGAAGTTCTGGCCGAGGCCCTGCGCCAATGGCGCGCGCGCGGATCAAAAGTGAACAAAGAGGGCCTTTCCAAATGGTGGGCGCAGATCAACGAATGGCGCGCCGTGAAATGCCTGACCTATAAAAACTCGGATAAGGTGATCAAACCGCAATATGCGCTGGAACGGCTGGAATCGCTGACCAAAGGGATGGATCGCTATATCACCACCGAAGTCGGCCAACATCAGATGTGGGCTGCGCAATTTCTTGGGTTCGAGGCGCCCAATCGCTGGATGACCTCGGGCGGTTTGGGCACAATGGGTTACGGGTTGCCCGCCAGCATCGGCGTGCAAATTGCGCACCCAAAATCGCTGGTCATTAATGTGGCGGGCGAGGCGTCTTGGCTGATGAACATGCAAGAAATGGGCACCGCGATGCAATTCCGCGCGCCTGTCAAACAGTTCATCCTGAACAACGAACGCCTTGGCATGGTGCGCCAGTGGCAAGAGCTGCTGCATGGCGAGCGGTATTCGCAAAGCTGGTCAGAATCCCTGCCCGATTTCGTAAAACTGGCCGAGGCCTTTGGCTGCAAGGGCATCAAATGCGAGGACCCCAAAGATCTGGACGATGCGATCATGGACATGATCCGTTACGATGGCCCCGTGATTTTTGATTGCCTTGTGGAAAAGCACGAAAACTGCTTCCCCATGATCCCATCGGGCAAACCGCATAACGAAATGCTGCTGGGGGACGCCGAAACCCAAGGCGTGATCAAAGCGGGCGGCGCGGTGTTGGTGTAGGGTCCGCAGGGGGGGCGCACGCGCCCCCTCGCCTGCAAGCAGGCTCACCCCCCGTGGATATTTGAACCTATATGAAAGACCAAATATGTCAGCCCTGAATATCAAAAAAGGCACGACCCGCCATTCCGCATACGAGCTGCGCGATCCCAATGCGCCTGTGACCGAAAGCCATACTCTTGCTGTGGTGGTCGATAACGAAAGCGGCGTTTTGGCGCGGGTGATTGGGCTGTTTTCGGGACGCGGCTATAACATCGAAAGCCTGACCGTGGCCGAAACCGACCACGCCAGCCACCGATCCCGCATCACCATCGTGACCACTGGCACCCCGCAGGTGATCGATCATATCAAATCCCTGCTGGCCCGCATGGTGCCCGTGCACGAGGTGCATGATCTGACTGTCGAAGGCCCGTCCGTACAACGGGAACTCGCGCTGCTGAAAGTCGCTGGCAAAGGCGAGCACCGGATCGAGGCGCTGCGTCTGGCTGAGATTTTCCGCGCCAATGTGGTCGATTCAACCCTTGAATCCTTTGTCTTTGAAATGACCGGCACGCCCACGAAAATCGACGCTTTCGCCGATTTGATGCGCCCCTTGGGCCTTGTCGAGATTGCCCGCACAGGCGTTGCCGCCCTCGCCCGCGGGGTCTAATCCCGCCGCCCCCTTTCACATTGGCGAAAATATCCTGGGGGTTAGCGCAGTGAGGGGGCTAGCCCCCTTCTCAGCGCCCCTTTTGCCGCACATCAAAATGACCCGTGCCCATTTGCATCTGCGCTGCCCTGCCCTATGATAGATGAAATGGGAGGCCGCACATGATCATTGAATTGGGGCATTTCGCGCTGATACTCGCCTTTATGGTGGCTTTGGTGCAAACCACCCTGCCGCTGTGGGGTGCATATGCGCGCGACGGGCGGCTGATGGCGCTGGCGGGGCCTGCGGCACTTGCGCAGGCGGGGTTGATTGCGCTGGCGTTTGCGGCGCTGACCTATGGCTTTGTCACATCGGATTTTTCGCTGAAACTGGTGGTCGAAAACTCGCATACCGCCAAGCCGATGCTGTATAAAATCAGCGGGGTTTGGGGCAATCACGAAGGGTCCCTATTGCTTTGGGCGTTGTGTTTGGCGGTGTTTGGGGCTGCGGCGGCCATCTGGGGCGGCAATCTGCCGACCACTTTGCGCGCGCGGGTTTTGGCGGTGCAGGGCAGCATTGGCGCGGCGTTCCTTGCCTTTATGCTGTTCACGTCGAACCCATTTTTGCGGCTGGACAGCCCGCCCATGAATGGCAACGATCTGAACCCTTTGCTGCAAGACCCCGGCCTCGCCTTTCACCCGCCCTTTCTTTACCTTGGCTATGTCGGCCTTTCGATGAGCTTTTCTTTCGCCATCGCCGCCCTTTTGGAGGGGCGCGTGGATGCCGCATGGGGCCGCTGGGTGCGGCCTTGGACACTGGCGGCATGGATTTTCCTGACCATCGGCATCGCCATGGGCAGCTGGTGGGCCTATTACGAACTGGGCTGGGGCGGGTTTTGGTTTTGGGACCCCGTGGAAAACGCCAGCTTCATGCCATGGCTCATTGGCGCGGCCCTGCTGCACAGCGCGATAGTCGTGGAAAAACGCGAAAGCCTGAAGGCATGGACAATTTTCCTTGCAATCCTCGCCTTTGGCTTTTCGCTGATGGGCACCTTCATCGTGCGCTCGGGCGTGATCACCTCGGTGCATAGCTTTGCCTCCGACCCCGCGCGCGGCATGTTCATTTTGCTGATTTTGGCCTTTTTCATGGGCGGGGCCCTTGCCCTATTTGCCCTGCGCGCGCCTGCCCTTGCAGCCAAAGGCGTGTTTGGCATGATCTCGCGCGAAAGCGCGCTTGTCGCCAACAACCTGCTGTTGTCGGTGTCGGCCTTTGTGGTGTTTGTCGGCACGATGTGGCCGCTGTTTGCCGAACTGGCCTTTGGGCGCAAATTGTCGGTTGGCGCGCCGTTTTTTGATGCGGCGTTTACGCCCTTTATGGTGCTTTTGGCGTTGATCTTGCCCGTAGGGGCGATGCTGCCGTGGAAGCGGGCGGATTTGGCGCGTGCGTCCAAGCCCCTGATCGGGGCGGCGGCGCTGGCGCTTGCGGGGCTGGCGCTGACATTTGCGCTGCAAACGGGGCGCTCTGCCGTAGGGCCGATTGGGGTTGGACTTGGGCTGTGGGTTGTGTTGGGCGCGGGGATGGATTTCGCCCAGCGCACGGGGCGCGGGACGATTGCGGCACGCTTTGGCCGTGCGCTGCGCCTACCGCGCGCCGATTGGGGCCGCGCGATTGCGCATAAGGGGATGGGCATTACCATTTTCGCCGTGGCCGCGATGACGACATGGCTGGTCGAGGATATCCGCGCGGTGAACATCGGCGAAAGTTTTCCATTGGGGCGCTATTCGGTGCAACTGGTGGCCGTCAGCGATGTGCAAGGCCCCAATTACACTGCCGAGCGCGCCGAAATGCGCGTCACGTTGGGCGGCGCCGATGTGGTGACGCTTTTCCCAGAAAAGCGGATTTACCCCGTGGCGGCCATGCCCACCACCGAGGCCGCGATTGACCAAGGCATCCTGCGCGACATTTACCTTGTGATTGGCGATCGCCAAGACGCGGGCGGCTATGCGGTGCGCGGCTATATCAAGCCCTTTGCCAACTGGATTTGGGGCGGCGCGCTGTTGATGGCACTGGGCGGGGCGCTTAGCCTATCGGACCGGCGCTACCGTGTGGCGGCGGGGGCGCGGGCGCGCGCAATGCCCGTGGCGGCGGAGTAGGCAATGCGCAAGTTTTTGATCTTAATCGCCTTTATCGCCCACCCCGCCATTGCCGTGCAGCCCGATGAGATGTTGACCGACCCCGCGCTCGAGGCGCGGGCCCGCGCGATTACCGAAACCCTGCGCTGCCCCGTCTGCCAAGGCGAAAGCATCGACGATAGTAACGCCCCGATCAGCCGCGATCTGCGTCTTGCCGTGCGCGCGCGCTTGGTGGCAGGGGACAGCGACGATCAGGTCATCGACTATGTCACCACGCGCTACGGCGAATTTGTTCTGTTCAAACCCCGCAGATCGGGGTCTGGGCTGATCTTATGGCTCGCGGGGCCTTTGATGTTGTTGGCTGGGGCGGGCATTGCCTTTGCCATGCTGCGCAGCCGCCAATGCGCCGCCGAACCCGCTGACCTGACAGCCGAAGAGCAGGCCGAACTGACCAAACTGCTGCAAAAATAGGGGGCGAGATGGCCAAAACCATTCTGATCGGCGCGGCCATCGACGAGGGTCAACGCAATTTGGGCTGCATCATGGGGCCCGCGGCGTATCGCGTGGCAGGGCTTGCCACCGCGATTGCAGATTTGGGCCATGCGGTGGAAGATTGGGGCGATCTGGCCTTGGGCAATGTGCCGCCCGCTACCTGCCAAAACCCCGCCGTGCATCATCTGCCGCACGTGATGGCATGGACGGCGCTATTGGCCGAAAAAACCGAAATCGCGCTGCAGTCTGGCGCGATGCCGCTGATTATGGGCGGCGATCACAGCCTTGCCTTGGGCAGCGTTGCGGGGGCCGCGCGCCACGCCGCAGCAAACGGCCGCCCGCTGTTTTTGCTTTGGCTCGATGCCCATTCCGATTTTCACACCGTCGAGACCACCACTTCGGGCAATCTACATGGAACGCCTGTCGCCTATATCGCGGGGCGCGCGGGCTTTGCCCCCTTCCCGCCCTTCCCCGCCCCCGTGCCTGCCGAAAACATCTGCCTCTTTGGTATTCGCAGCGTCGATCCTGCCGAACATGCCGCCCTTTTGCGCGCTGATATCGCCATCAATGACATGCGCGTTTTGGATGAGCGCGGCATTGTCGCCCCCTTGGCCGAGTTTTTGGCCCGCGTGCGCGCGGCAAATGGCCTGTTGCATGTGTCTTTGGATGTCGATTTCCTAGACCCCGCCATCGCCCCCGCCGTTGGGACAACCGTCCCAGGGGGCGCCACCTTTCGTGAGGCGCATCTGGTGATGGAACTTTTGCACGAAAGCGGGCTGGTCAGCAGCCTTGATCTGGTCGAACTCAACCCGTTTTTGGACGAGCGCGGCCGCACGGCTAAGCTGATGGTTGATCTGGTGGGCAGCCTGATGGGCCGCAAGGTGTTTGACCGCGTCACGCGCAGCTTTTGATGAGGATAAAACCCTGATCTGCCCCCCATCTGCTTGCACCACAGATGGGGTTTGGTATAGGGTTGGCCCAACAATATCTAGAGTTTTGACCAAAGGCCAAACCTGTGAGCGATCCTATCGATACCCCGCCAGAAACACCCGAAGCTGCACCCGAATCTGGCCCTGTCCGTGCCCATCACGATGGCCCGCAGATCGATATTTCGGCGGAAATGAAGACGGCCTATTTGGACTATGCCATGTCGGTGATCGTCAGCCGCGCGATCCCCGATCTGCGCGATGGGCTGAAACCCGTGCATCGCCGCATCCTGTTTGCCATGCACGAGGTTGGCAATACGCCCGACAAACCCTACCGCAAATCCTCGCGCCCTGTGGCCGATACGATGGGCAAATACCACCCGCATGGCGATAGCGCGATTTATGACGCGCTGGTGCGCATGGCCCAGCCGTTTTCGATGTCGCTGGTGCTGCTGGACGGGCAAGGCAATTTCGGCAGCATGGACGGCGACCCTGCCGCCGCCTTCCGCTATACCGAAGTGCGCATGGACAAGCCTGCGTTGTCGCTGCTTGCGGATATCGACAAGGAAACCGTTGATTTTCAAGACAATTACGATGGCAAAGACCGCGAGCCGACTGTGCTGCCGGCGCGCTATCCCAATATGCTGGTCAACGGGGCCGAAGGGATTGCTGTGGGCATGGCCACCCGCATCCCGCCCCATAACCTTGGCGAAGTGATTGACGGCACGCTGGCGCTGATCGAAAACCCCGATCTGTCGGCCGAACGGTTGATGGAAATTATCCCCGCCCCCGATTTTCCAACTGGGGCAACGATTCTGGGCCGATCAGGCGCGCGCAAGGCCTATTTGGAAGGGCGCGGGTCGGTGATTATCCGCGCTAAGACCCATATCGAGGAAATTCGCAAAGATCGCTGGGCGATTGTCGTCGATGAAATTCCTTATCAGGTGAACAAGGCGCGGATGATTGAAACCATCGCCGAACTGGTGCGCGACAAGCGGCTGGAAGGTATTGCGCATATCCAAGACGAAAGCGACCGTATCGGCGTGCGCGTGGTGATCGAGCTCAAACGCGATGCCACGGCGGATGTGGTGCTGAACCAGTTGTTCCGCTTTACCCCGCTGCAAACCAGCTTTGCCTGCAACATGCTGGCGCTGAATGGCGGGCGGCCAGAAACCCTAACGCTGCACGATTTCCTGCGCCATTTCATCACCTTCCGCGAAGAGGTGGTCGCGCGCCGCACGGTGTTCGAGTTGAAAAAGGCGCGCGAGCGCAGCCATATTCTGTGCGGCCTTGCTGTGGCCGTGTCGAATGTTGACGAGGTTGTGGCGACCATTCGCACCTCGGCCGACCCTGCCGAGGCCCGCGATAGGCTGATGACGCGGCGCTGGCCTGCGGGCGAGATAATCCCCTATATCCGCCTGATCGACGACCCTGCCCATCCGATCAACGAAGATGGCACCTATAACCTGTCGGAAATTCAGGCCCGCGCGATTTTGGACTTGCGCCTGCAACGCCTGACGGCGCTGGGGGTGAATGAAATCACCAATGAATTGCAGGAACTGGCTGCCAAAATCAAAGACTACCTTGAAATTTTGGGTAGCCGCGAGCGGATTATGGCGATCATTTCCGACGAATTGCGCGAGGTGCGCGCCGCCTTTGCCGTGCCGCGCCGCACCGAGATTGTCGATTGGTCGGGCGATATGGACGACGAAGACCTGATCGAGCGCGAGGATATGGTGGTCACGATCACCAGTGGCGGCTATATCAAACGCACGCCCTTGGTTGAGTTTCGCGCACAAAATCGCGGCGGCAAGGGGCTGGCCTCGATGGCGACCAAAGAGGACGACGTTGTCACCACCCTTTTCGTGGCCAATACCCACACGAACCTGTTGTTTTTCACCACCGATGGCATGGTGTATAAGTTGAAAACATGGCGCCTGCCGCTGGCGGGGCGCACGGCCAAGGGCAAGGCGATGGTCAATATCCTGCCGATTGCCCAAGGCATTTCGATCGCCGCACTGATGCCCGTGGACGCGCCCGAAGAAGATTGGGACAACCTGCAAATTGTCTTTGCCACCTCTGACGGCGATGTGCGGCAAAACGATCTATCCGATTTCGTGAATGTCAAACGCAACGGCAAAATTGCGATGAACCTGCCCGAAGGGGTGACGCTGGTGAATGCCGCCATTGCCGATGAAAATGACGATGTGATGCTGGTCACAGCCCTTGGCCGCGCGATCCGCTTTCCCACCACGGAAATTCGCGTGTTCAAGTCGCGCGGATCAACGGGGGTGCGCGGCATCCGCTTGCAAGGGATCGATAAGGTTGTGTCGATGTCGATTATTCGACATTTTGAGGCCGACCCCGCCGAACGCGAAGCTTACCTCAAGCAGCGCCGCCTGATGGCGGGCGTGACAGAAGATGAGGTTGAGGCAGACGAGGATGACGAGGCAGTCGCTGCGGGCCAGTTGAGCCAAGAAAAATATGCCGAAATGTCGGCAGCCGAAGACCTGATCTTGACCATCACCGCAGGCGGGGCGGGCAAACTATCCTCATCCCACGGCTATCCTGTGCGCGGGCGCGGCGGCATGGGTGTGATGGCGATGGACAAGGCGATGCGCGCTGGGCCACTTGTTGCATCTTTCCCCGTCGTCATGTCTGATCAGATCATGCTGGCCACCAGCACAGGCCAATCCATCCGCGTGCCCGTCGATCAAATCAGCTTTCGCTCGCGCGCGGCGGGCGGGGTTCGGGTGTTCAACGTGGGCGCGGGTGAAGAGGTCGTCTCGGTGGCCCGCGTTGCCGAGCAAGAGGAAGAATAATGCCTGATAAACACATTTTTCTCCTAACGATGCTGGCCTTCGGCTTGGTCTTTGTGGTGATGGGGCGGTTCAACATACGCAGCCAAAAGGCCTTTATGGCCCGCACCAGCGAAAATGCCGAAAAGCTGGCCCAGCAGCGCGCCCAAACGCAAGAGTTGATCACGCGGCAAACGGCGGCCTTGGAACGCATTGCAACGGCGCTGGAACGTGGAAAAGCTTAAGGCGCGGCTAGCGGGGCTGGCCGCCCTTGGCCAAACCATCACCTACGGTGATTTGGCGCGGGAATTGGCGCTGCCCAGCCCCGCAATCCAAACCCTGACCACCCTGTTGGAAGCGCTGATGGAACAGGATGCCGCCGCTGGCCGCCCCTTTCTGGCGGCGGTGCTAGAGGGGCGCTTGGGCGATGGTCTGCCATCTTTGGGCTTTTTCGAAAAGGCGGCAGAGCTGGACAGCAATGTCACCAGCGATCCGGCCGCCTTTGTGGCCGATCAGCGCGCCCGATTGCGGGCGCAGGGTGCCGTCAAATAAATTCTACGGCATAGCTGCGCATTTTCGCACAGCTGACTGCGCATTTATCCCAATTGCACCAATCCAAGCATAGGATAAGCTTCCCACTCTGACCCGGCCAAAAGCGCAGGGCAGAAAGGGAAACAAAAGGAAGACACTCATGGACGGACTGAAAAAGTATATCCCCCTGATCTCGCGCATTTTGATTGGGTTGATTTTCGTATTGGCAGGTGCTGGCAAATTGGCTGATCCTGCGGGCACGGCGGGCTATATAAGTTCTGTTGGCTTGCCAGGTATTTTGGTTTGGCCAACAATCGCGCTGGAACTGCTGGGCGGTTTGGCAATTATCGTGGGCTATCAGACCCGCATCGTTTCGCTGGCGCTGGCCGCGTTTTGCGTGGTTTCGGCAGCTTTGTTTCACAACAATTTCGCAGATCAAACCCAGATGATCATGTTCCTGAAGAACCTCGCCATGACGGGCGGCTTCTTGCAACTGTATCTGCATGGCGCAGGCGCGCTGGCTGTTGATAAGGCCTAGGCTTAGGGCCATAGTTGGGAAAAGGGCGGCATAGCGCCGCCCTTTTTCATTTTATTTCAGCCACTTATCATAGTCTGATACCAGCAGGTGCGTCGGTGCCACATCCTCGTCAATCTCTGCAAAGCGGCCGATGGGCTGCTGGAAAACATTGTCGGTAACATCATCGTTCACGGTCGACACCTCGCCAATCAGCACATCGCCGCCCTCGCCCCAAAAGGCGTGCCAATCGCCCGGCATCAGGGTGACAGAGCAGCCAGGCGCGAGTTTCAGCTTATCGCCAGCCTTATAGGGCCGCTCAATCCCATCGCAGCGCACCATGCCGCCGCGATCGGGCGCAAAGTTGCCCTTATCGTCCGACCCGAACAATTCCACCACCAGCGTCGCCCCGCCGCGATTGATAATATCCTCGGCCTTAATCACATGGGTGTGCATGGGGGACAGCTGATCTTGGCGGGAAATCAGCAGCTTTTCAGCATAACACATGCCGCCGCCGCGCTGTAAATCGGCAAGTTCCCCATTGCGCAGCGTGAACAGGAACAGGCCCATTTCGTCAAACCGCCCCTGCCCGTAATCGGTGATATCCCAGCCGCAGCGCCCTGTAATCACGCGCCGCGCCACATCGCGCTTGGCGCGAAATTGGTCAGGCGACCAATTGGCAAAGGGCGGCAGAACAAAGCCATACTGGCGGATCATATCATCCGCCGCTGCCATAATCTCGTTTATGCGTGACCGTTTCATCAATCCCTCCCGATTTGGGGGGATGCTAGCGCGGGCCGTGCGCGCAGGAAAGGGGCATTACGCGGCCCGCACCTCGCCCTTGGCCCAAGCGCGCACCGCATCGCCAAAGGCGGCAAACAGCGGGCGCGAGACGGCATCATTTTCGGCGTTAAATTCGGGGTGCCATTGCACCGCCAGCGTAAAGCCGCGCGCGCCTGCCACATAAATCGCCTCTGGCGTGCCATCGGGGGCATGCCCGTCAATCACAATGCGCGGGCCCGCGTCTTTGATGCCTTGGCCGTGCAAGGTGTTCGTCATCACCTCACCCGCGCCCAACAGGCGAGCAAACACGCCGCCCTTGGTAAAGCGCACGGCATGGCGCAGGGCGAACACCTCTTCCAGCGTGCCATCGGGGGGCATACGGTGGTTCATACGGCCTGGAATTTCACGAATCTCGGGGTGCAAAGTGCCGCCCATGGCGACATTCACCTCTTGAAACCCACGGCAAATGCCAAGGAAAGGCTGGCCCCGTTCCACGCAGGCGCGGATCAACGGCAGCGTAATCGCATCGCGGCCACGGTCGAAACTGCCATGGGCGGGCGTCGCCTCTTCGCCATATTCTTCAGGGTGGACATTCGGTTGACCGCCCGTCAGCAAAAAGCCATCGCAGGTGGCCAACAGATCCTGCAAATCTGCGGTTTTCGGATCGGTCGGAATAATCAGCGGCACGCAGCCCGCCACGCGCAAGATCGCCTCGGCATTCATCAAGCCAGACCCATGCACCGCATAGCGATGGTTCACCTGATGCAGGTTCGAAATGATGCCAATGATCGGCTTTTTACAGGACATTGTGCGGCCCATCCTAAAAACACCCCCATTATAGCAAAAAGCAGGTTAATGTGAAGGTAAGGGCAGGCAGAAAATGTGACAGATTTGTGATTTGTGTTCGGCAGACGCTAAGTGCAGGACTGACCGCATCAAATGGAGGCGATGATGAAACTAATCTGTCTAACCGCAGCGCTGATGATCGGCGCCGGTGGCGCATTGGCGCAGGACAAAACCGACCATTCCGCTCACAGCGGGCATGACTTGGGCGCGATGTCGCCTTGGGCGGCGCAATATGAGGCTGCCAATGGGGTGATGCATCAGGGTATGGCCATTGCCTATTCGGACAATCCCGATTTGGATTTTGCCCGCGCGATGCTGGCCCATCATCAAGGCGCGGTGGCGATGGCCCAGATTCAGTTGGAACACGGAACCGACCGCGAAATGCGCGCGTTGGCGCAGGCGATTATCGACGCCCAAGCCGCCGAGATCGCCCAAATGCAGGCCTTTATCGCCAAAATGGGCGGCTGATAGGGCCAGCGCAGATCACGCTTTGCACCGCCCGCAAAAGCAGGGCACATAGGCAGGATGACCGCCCCATCCGCCCGCCGCCAAACCCTGCGTGGCATTGCCTTTATGCTGGGGGCAATGGCCAGCCTGCCGTTTATTGACGTGTTTGCCAAGCTTTTGGGCGCGGGCGGCATTCCGATTGTGCAGATTGCCTTTGCGCGCATGGCCTTTGGCGCGGTGGCGGCGCTGCCTTTTGCCTTGCGGGCGGGGCCTGTGCGCAGCCTGTGGCCGCAACGCTTTTGGGTGCACGCACTGCGCGCCGCGCTGCTGTCGGGCGCAACGTTCTTGTTCTTTTCCAGCCTGAAAACCCTGCCCATCGCCGATGCTTTGGCAATATTCTTTGTGCAGCCCATCGTCGTTACAGCGTTGGGCGGGCTGATCCTGCGCGAGGCTGTCGATGCGCGGCGCTGGGGCGCGGTTGGCCTTGGGTTTATCGGCATATTGGTGATTTTGCGGCCGGGGATGATTGCGGTATCCACGGGCAGCTTGCTGGCACTGGGCGCGGGGGTGGCGCTGGCACTGTATTTCCTGCTGTCGCGCTGGGTGTCGGGCGAGGCGCCTGCGATTGTCGTGACATTTCAAACCAACGCGATTGCCGCGCTGGCGCTGGCCTGCGTGATGCCTGCCGTCTGGGCCCCGCCCACCGCCCCGCAATGGGCCATGCTGGCCGCCTTGGGCACCATCGCCAGCTTTGGCCATTTTCTGATTTTGCGCGCCTATGACAATGCCGAGGCCAGCCTGCTGGCGCCATTGGCCTATACCGAGATGATTATGGCCACCCTGCTGGGCTGGCTGATTTTTGCTGACTTTCCAGACGCTTACACCTTTGTGGGCGTTGCAATTTTGATCTGCGCCGCGCTGATTTTGGCATGGCCCCCTGCCAAAGCCGCGCCCGCATCCCAGCTTGCACCCTTGCCCCCGCACGATTAAGTAGGGCGGATGGATGCGCCAAACCCCAACCTCACCCGCCGCTTTTGGCGCGATTATTTGCGCCCCGAATGGGCATGGCTGGCGCTGGGCTTTGCGCTGATGCTGATCGAAGGGTCGGCGCTGGGCGCGCTGTCCTATCTGTTAAAGCCCCTGTTTGACCAAGTCTTCCAACCCGGCGGGCAATCGGCGCTGATCTGGGTGGGGGGCGCGATTTTTGGCCTGTTTGCAGTGCGGGCGGCCTGCGTTGTGTCTTCGCGCACGCTGCTGGCGGCCTTGGCGCAGCGGGTGTCGGCGGTGATGCAAACCAACCTTTTGGGCCATATCCTGCGGCTGGATCAGGGCTTTTTCCAAGATAATTCGCCAGGCGCGCTGATCGAACGGGTGCAGGGCGACACGATGGCGGTTCAAGGGCTGTGGGCGGCGGTCGTCACGGGGGTTGGGCGCGATGCGCTGGGGCTAACGGTTCTGCTGGGCGTGGCCCTGTCGATTGACGTGGGCTGGACGCTGGCCGCGCTGATTGGCGCGCCGCTTTTGCTGCTGCCCTCGGTGGTGGTGCAGCGCTATATCCGCCGCAAATCAGACCATTTGCGCGACCAAGCGGGCCTGCGCGCCACGCGATTGGATGAGATTTTTCACGGCATTCAATCGGTCAAGCTGAACCAGCTTGAATCCTACCAAACCCAGCGCTTTGGCCGCGTTTTGGACAGCATCCTGCGCGCCGAGGTGAAATCCGCCGCAGGGCGCAATCTGATGCCTGCGATGATTGATCTGATCACAGGCTTAGGCTTTTTTGCTGTTCTGTGGATGGCAGGGGACAAAATCGCCTCGGGCGCGCGCACCACGGGCGAGTTTATGTCGTTTTTCACCGCGATGTCGCTGACGTTCCAGCCGCTGCGCCGTTTGGGCGAATTGTCGGGCACCTGGACAGTGGCCAAGGCCAGTTTGGCGCGGATTTATGCCCTGCTTGACCGCGCGCCACTGGGAACGCGCCCCGCCACCAGCGCCGCCCTGCCGCAAGGCGCGCCCGAAATTTGCCTGCGGGATGTGCATTTTGCCCACGGGCAGCGAGAGGTGCTGCGCGGGCTTAGCTTTACCGCGCCAGCGGGCAAAACCACGGCGATTGTGGGGGCGTCTGGGGCCGGAAAATCGACGGTTTTTCACGTGCTGACAGGGCTTTACGACCCATCTGCAGGCCAGATCACCCTTGGCGGGATTGACACGCAAAGCCTGTCCTTGCCCGATTTGCGCGCGCTGTTTGCCAGCGTTTCGCAAGATGCCGCGCTGTTTGATGAAACCCTTCGCGACAATATCCTGCTGGGGCGCGAGGAGAATGCGCTGCACCTGTCGGATGCTTTGGCGGCGGCGCGAGTGGATGCGTTTTTGCCCAGCCTGCCCGATGGGCTGGACAGCCGCGTTGGCCCGCGCGGATCGGCCCTTTCGGGCGGGCAGCGCCAACGCGTGGCGATTGCGCGCGCGCTTTATGCCGCCGCCCCCGTGCTGCTGCTGGACGAGGCGACCTCGGCTTTGGATGCGGGGTCTGAAACCGCCGTGACCGAGGCGCTTGCCGCCAGCAACAGCACGCGGGCTGGCGGGCGCACCACCTTGGTGATCGCCCACCGCCTTGCCACCATCCGCCACGCCGATCATATCGTGGTTCTGGACGCGGGCCGCGTGGCCGAAGAGGGCACACATGACACGCTGATCGCTAGGGGCGGCATTTACGCCAGCCTCTGCGCGCTGCAATTTGCATCCGATGGGGTGGCATGATGCGCAGCCTGTTCCGAATGACGGGCGCAGATCGGCTGACCTTTTTGCAGGGGCTGCTGTCGAACGATGTGCTGCAGTTTGGCAAAGAGGGCGGGGCTGACGGCATCACCTATGCCGCGCTTTTGACCCCGCAGGGCAAATATCTGGCGGATATGTTTGTGCTGTCGCAAGGCGGCGCGCTGCTTTTGGATATGGACGCCGCGATTGCCGCCAGCACTGTGCAGCGCTTGTCGATGTATCGCCTGCGCGCCGATGTGCAGATTGCGCCTGCGGATTGTGCCGTTTCGCGCGGCTTAGATACCCCGCCCGAAGGCGCCTTTGCCGACCCGCGCCACCCCGCACTGGGCTGGCGGTTTTATGGCCCTGCCCAGCCCTCGCCTGCCCAACCCGAACCAACGGTCGATTGGGACGCGCTGCGCGTGGCCCACATTATCCCCGAAACGGGGATCGAGTTGATCCCGAACGACACTTATATCCTAGAGGTGGGGTTTGATCGCCTGAACGGTGTCTCTTTTCGCAAGGGCTGCTATGTCGGCCAAGAGGTGACCGCGCGGATGCGGCATAAGACCGAGTTGAAAAAGGCCCTTGTGCGCGTTGCGGTTCAGGGTAGCGCGCCCGTGGGCAGCGCCATTATGGCAGGGGATCGGGCTGCAGGCACGCTGTTTACCCAAAGCGGCGGTTTTGCCCTTGCGCATCTGCGGCTGGATTGGGCGCTGGGCGCGATGACGGCGGGGGATGCAAAAATTACGCTTGCGTAAAATTCCTGCTGACATGATGCTGTCAGCAGGGGGGGGCTATAAGGGGGCATGAGCAAACGTGAAAGGACATCTCATGCCATACCAACCTGAAAACGCCGTCGTCTGGGCCGAAATTCCCGTGTCCAACCTTGATGCCGCGGCCAAGTTTTATGCCGCCATTCTGGGGGCCGAAATGCGCCCCGATAATTCTGGCCACAAGCCCGTGGTCGATATTGTCGCAAATGGCGTGGCCGCGCATTTGTATGAAGCCGCCCCTGCCCCCCGCGGCAAGGGGATGACGCTGCATCTGGCAGTGGACGGCGCACTGGAAGATGCGCTGACCCGCGCAGCAAGCGCTGGCGCCAAGCAAACGACGCCAATTATCACTATCCCGCCGGGCCGCTTTGCCAAAATCGAAGATTTGGACGGCAATTCCATCGGCCTGTTTGAGCCTGCCTGATGCGCCGCGCGGATCGTCTGTTTATGATCGTCGAGCAGTTGCGCCCCGCGCGGCTGGTCACGGCCGAGGCGCTGGCGCAGCGGCTAGAGGTATCGAAACGGACGATCTACCGCGATGTCGCCGATCTGATTGGCGCAGGGGTTCCCATCGAGGGGGCGGCGGGCGTGGGCTATTTGATGCGGGCGGGCTATGACCTGCCGCCAATGATGTTCACTGCAGAAGAGGCCGCCGCCCTTATGGCAGGGGCGCGGATGCTGCGCGCCTTTGGCGGGGCCGATCTGGGCCGCGCCGCCGCCGAGGCGATGGACAAAATCGCCGCCGTTCTGCCCGAGGGTATGGCCGCGCGCACGGCCGCCCTGCCCTTGCATGTGATTGGCGGGCAGGACGCGGCCACCCGCGCCGCGCTGGACGCCATCGACCGCGCCATCACCGCGCGCCTGTCGCTGCACATCACTTACCGCGATATGGGCGGCGCAGACAGTCAACGCGAGGTTCTGCCCGATGCCCTGTTCTTTTGGGGCAATGTCTGGACGCTGGGCGCGTTTTGCACCCTGCGCGGCGATGCCCGCATGTTTCGGGTGGATCGCATTTCGCAAATGCAAACGGGCGCGGCGTTTTCTGCGGCCCGCGCCCGTGAAATCTCGGCCTTGATCGACACCCGCCGCCGCGAAGAGGCAGGGCGCGCCTAGGCGCGTTCGGAATATTCCATCAATTCGGTATGCACGATGATGTCTTCATCCGTACCAATAAATGGCGGCACCATGATGCGCAGCCCATTGTCCAAAATCGCGGGCTTATAGCTGGAAGTGGCGGTTTGGCCCTTTTGCACAGGTTCGGTATCGACCACTTTGCAACGCACCTTTTGCGGCAAGGTCACGTTAAGGGCTTCTTCACCAAAATAGTTGATGGTCGCCGTCATACCGTCTTGCAAAAACGGGCGACGATCGCCCAGCAGTTCGGCATCAATTTCCACCTGCTCGAAAGTTTCGGCATCCATGAACACCAACCGCCCATCGGTTTCGTACAAGAATTGCTGGTCTTTGTTTTCCAGCTCGACCCGCTCTACCTTGTCCTCTGAACGGAAGCGTTCGTTCAATTTGCGCCCATCGCGCAGGTTCTTCAGCTCGACCTGAGCGAAGGCACCGCCTTTTCCAGGTTTCACATGGTTCACCTTGACCGAGGCCCAAAGCCCCCCATCATGTTCGATGATGGTTCCAGGCTTAATTTCGTTTCCGTTGATCTTAGGCATTGTGGCAAAACCTTGACAAAAGGTTGAAGGAATTTTCAAATGCTCTATATATGGGGAGTTGCTGGCCTGCAAGCAAACTAAATACAGTAGAGGCAAAACTCAGCCATGCACCCAGCGCATAGCAGCCATTCCAAAAGCGACCACCCGAATCGTCATAAATTGGTTACAAGCAGCGGCAAGGTAGGCATGTGCCACAGACTTTAGCGCTCGGGACTTTAGCACTCGGTGCAGCGTAGAACAAAGGACGATGTGATGTTTGATTCGATTGACAGCACGGCATTCAATTTTGAACAAGGCCAGCGCGCGCGCAAATTGTTTGCAGCGGTGGTTTTGGCTGCGCTTGACGATGCGATTGCTGATGACAAGAAATATGGCAACGGCCCTGACCAGATCGCCCGCTGGGCGCGGTCGCGCGATGGGCGTGAGGTGTTGTCATGCGCAGGGATCGACCCGAACGAACGTGTGGTCAAAGGCCTGATGGAATTTGTGTCCAAAGGCGTGCGCACCTCGGTTGCGCTGTCGCGCGAAGAAAGCGAGCGTCGCCACGCCGCCGAGCTGGAACAAGCCGAAGCTGCGTAACGCACAAGAATATTCTATTAAAAAACGCGCCCTAGGGCGCGTTTTTTTATTTTGGATCAAAGCGTTAGCCTATTTCTTTCGGCCTATTCCAACTCGTGCGCTGCCAGCATTCGGCCCACTTCGGCGCGCACCAATTTACGAATGTTGCGGGTAATCCGTTCGCCCATTGGGCCCGCCATTTCTTCACGGAAAATCGCCTGCACCATGGCGCGCAGAACCTCTTCGTCGAACAAAACTTCGGGCGCAGATTGCGGCGCCGAGGCGCTAAAGTTGGGTTCGCGGAATGACTCTTGCGCCTGATGGAACACTTCTTCTTCCACCGCTTCGCCCGCAAGTTCGGCAATCACCCGCGCTTCGGCGGCATCGGCCCAGGCCGCATCTGGTTCGATGGTGCCTTGCAGGCTTTGCGGCGAGGCGCTGTCATCGCTGAGAAAATCGGCACGCCCGCCATAATCCGCGTCCAAATCGGCCACGTCATCGGGCTCTTCCGCGGCCCAAGCGGGGGCAGGGTCTGATTCCATTTTCGCATTGGAAAACGCGTTCGGGGCCATGTCGAACAGGCGCGCCGATGGATCAATGCGCAGGTCTACCGCATCCTCTTCGTAAGAGGGCGGCAATTCAATTGCTGCGGCGGGTAACGGCGCAGGCCCTGAAGCCAAATCGACGGCCAAATCGGGGGCCATATCATCGGCAGGGTCTGTGTGGCCGCTCGCGGCGTCTTGATTGCCGTAATAAACGTAATCTTCGTGGGCAAATTCTGCCGCCTCGCTTCCCTGATCGCTGTCTTGTGCGCCAGCATACAGGCTGGCCTGATCGCTGTCTTGTGCGCCGGCCAGCGCGGCCGCGTCATTGGCGCGCTGGGATGCCGCCTCGCCCAAGGCCCAATTGCCCGCTCCCGCATCGGCCGCGCCCTGCCCGCCGCCCTTGCCTGCAAAGGCCGCAACCCCCGCCAGCACAGCGTCAACGGGCGGAAAAGCGGCGCGGCGCGACGGGCGGCGCACGGTGACAAATTTGCCAACCGTGTCTTCCACCCGTTGCTCTGGGGCCAAAACAAGTTTGTTGGTTGCATCCGCGACGGCGGCCAATTTGGCCCGATCGGCAGGCTTAAGATCCTGTGCCACCAAACGGCGGATAGAGGAAAGAACATCCTCGATCTCGTTTGATGTCATCGGCTCTGCCATAATTCCCCTCGCCCAGTTTGTTAAAGATTAACGCGGCTTTGCGCGCGTGACAACCATATGCTTGACGGTTTACACAACCTGAAGGCGGCAGATTTTGGGCAGATTTGCGGCGCGCACACGTTTTAGCTGCGCTGCGCACCACAAAGTTGCGTAAATCCGCTTATTTCGGCGCGATACGATCCAAGGCAGCACCCTGCGCCGATGGCTGAACAAAGGCAGGCGGCGCGTTTTTCACGGCGTTGTAATAGGCCTCGACATCATAAGTCGGGATGCCAAGGTTTAATTTTTCCGCCGTCAGCTGGCCCATCACGGACAAAAGTTGATACACGCCGATATAGCGGTTCGCCTCTGCCTCTAGCTTGGTGTTGCGGGCCGAGAGCAATTCTTGTTCCGAATTCAGCACATCCAACGTGGTGCGCGAGCCAAGGTTTGCTTCCTCGCTCACCCCGTCAAACGCCTTTTGCGCGGCTTCGATCTGGGCATCGCCCGCGCGGATCGACGCATTGGCCACAGCCAGACCCGCCCAAGCACGGCCGACATTTTCGTCAATCGTCAAAGTTGCTTGCAGCAGCCCCGCTTGGGCCTGCTCCTTTTGCGCCAGCGCTTTGCGCAGCGCCGCGCCAGCACCGCCGCCCGCATATAATGTCTGGCTAAGTTGCAAGGCCGAAGTTTTGGTTTCCAGCCCCGCTTGGTCGCGCGACAGGCTCAGCTGCGCCGACACAGTCGGGCCAAGCCCCGCCTCGGCGATTTTCACCTGTAAATCGGCAATCTTGATCTGCGCCTGTGCCTGCAAAATGGCGGGATGACCTGCCTGTGCAATGGCGCGCACTTCTTCCAAGGTTTTTGGAATGGCGGGCAGTTTTGGAAGGCGGGACAAGTCCGCTGGATAGGCGCCAATCGCCGCCTTAAACCTCTCGCGCGCGATATCGCGCTGGCCTTGCGCCGCAGCCAGTCCAGCACTGGCCGCCGCAAGGCGCGCTTCGGCCAGTGACACATCTGTCAGCGTCACTTCGCCCACATCAAATCGATCTTTGGCGGCGCGCAATTGTTTTGTGATCAACCGCGTGTTTGATTCGCGCAGTGCCACGATTTCCGATTGCAGCCCATAGTTCACATAGGCCGATACGGCATCCAGCAACACTTGCTGTTCGACATTCAATAAGCTGGCGCGCGTGGCCATCACCGCCTCGCGCGCGATATTCATCGCATTGCGCGTGCGCCCGCCCGCATACAGCGTCAAGCTGGCGGTCAGCGATTGCGATTCGCGGTCGATGTTCACACCCGGGGCCGAGCTGACCGTGGTGGTGGATTTTTGCGCCGTATATTGCAACACAGGCAACAGGCGGGCAAAGGCCGCACCTGCATCTTCATCTGCGGCGCGCAGCACCGCCTGATTTTGCGCCAGCAAGTTTGAGGTTTTGTAAGCGGCGATCAGCGCATCGGCCAAGGATTCGGCCTGCCCTGCCACAGGGGTTAACAGGCCAAAGCCCAAGGCCGCCACCGCGATAAACTTCCGCATTTGATCCACCTTTGCGCCGCAGCGTCATCCTGTATTGGGCAAACGCCCCAAAGTTTAAATTCCGTCGCGCCTACAGCGCAAAAGCCGCTGCTTTTTCAAACCCATCCAAAACGGGCAAGCTGGCGTTGAACGCAAACCGCCACGTCACCTGTGAGGCAGATTTATGACCAATTTTGGCAATGCCAAGGGCCCCGTCCATGAAAATCGCGCCAATGCGGCCACCATCTTTGACTTGTGCCAAAATTTCAGGCGAAATCTGCTGCACTCCGCCTTGAACGATCACCACGTCAAAGGGCGCATGCGCCGCCGCACCCAAATGCAATGCCCCTGTGGCAAGCACTGCGTTGCCCACCGAAGCCAGGTTTTGCGCCGCTGCCGTGGCCATCGCCTCTGTCTCTAGTGCCACAACGGTTTTGGCCATACGCGCAATCACCGCCGCAGAATAGCCAAACCCGCAGCCAATATCCAAAACCGTTTCATCTGGCGCGATGTCCAGCGCATCCAAGAGCTTGGCAAACACCCGCGCATCCAGCAACACGCGCCCTGCCCCAAGATCAATGGTTTCGCCCACATAGGCCGTTTCGCGCCGCGCCTCGGGCACGAAGTTTTCGCGCGGCACAGCCAACAGCGCTGCGATGATGGGGAATTTCGTCACATCCGAAGGGCGCACTTGCGTATCAACCATCATCACGCGGAGGGCGGTAAAATCGGTCATCGGCGTCACTCTTTCGTTCTTTCGCGGGCAAAATCACTGATTTCCTTTTGCCACATATGGCCGAAGGGTAAAAGGGGCAATGCGCGCAAGGCAGGTGCAGAATTGCGCCTTTCGCAGGGTCTTTGGCGTATTTAGGCTTTGCCCTGCCCGCTTGCCGCCCTAGATAGGGCCTATGATCGCGTATAAAAGAAGTGCCCCCATGAGTGCCACGCCGAGCGCCGCCCCCCTGCCCCCCCCTGCCCTGCCCGACAGCGCAACCTTTCGCAGCGCGCTGCGCGCTTTGGTGGGGCAAGTGTCCGTAATCAGCATTGGACTGGCAGAGGAGGCAACAGGGCTGACGCTGACATCGGCCTCGTCGCTGTCTACCGACCCGCCGATGCTGATTGCTTGCGTGAACCGCAGCGCCTCGGCGCATGGCGCGCTGCGGGTGGGCGCGGCTTTGGGCTGGCAGGCCTTAGGCGCAGATCAACAGGCCGTGGCGGAACGGTTTTCGGGCAAGGGCGGCGTGCAGGGCGCGGCGCGCTTTGCGGGGGCCGAATGGCGGGTGGAACATGGCGCGCAGCTTTTGGTCGGCGCGGCCTTGGCCTGTGCCTGCCAGATCGAAGACCTGATCGACCGCGCCACCCATACGATTGTCATCGCGCGGATCACCTCGCTGCACAGCGCGCCGCAGTTGGGATCGCTGGCCTACCGCGATGGGGCTTATCTGCCCCTGCCTGTATCTGCTGCGTGACGGGATATCAGGCGTCACGAGATATCACGCTTGACGGGCGCGGGCAAAATCGTTCTGGTACCCGCAACCCAAAACGGAGACCGCCATGCTGAAAGGCATTGACCCCCGCCTGAGCCCCGACGCCCTTTATGCCTTGGCCCTGATGGGGCACGGCGATGCGGTGGTCTTGGTGGACAGCAACTTTCCCACCGAAACCATCGCGCGGCAAACCGTGCTGGGCCGCACGGTGCGAATGGACAATCTGACAGCGGCAGAAGCGGCCGAGGCGATTTTGTCTGTGCTGCCCTTGGATACATTTGTCGATGATTTCGCAGCCCGGATGCAAGTGGTGGGCGCGCCTGCCGAAATTCCCGCAGTGCAGGCCGAAGTGCAGGCTGTCATTGATCGCATTGAGGGCAAGCCGCGCCCGATGCTGGGGGTGGAACGCTTTGCCTTTTACGATCTGGCGGGGAAAAGCTTTGCCGTGGTGCAAACGGGCGAAGCGCGGTTTTACGGCTGTTTCATGCTGCGCAAAGGCGTGATTGGGCCAAAGGGTTAGGCGATGACTTCCCCGATGAAAACAATCGTCATCCTTGGCATTTTTGTAGCTGACACCACCTATCGCGCCCCGCGCCTTCCCGTGATGGGCGAGACGATCTTGGGCACAGGCTTTGCGCTGGGGCCAGGGGGCAAAGGGTCAAACCAGTCGGTCGCGGCGGCAAAGGCGGGGGGGGACGTGCATTTCATCACCCGCCTTGGACGCGATGATTTCGCGCGTATCGCCCATAGTGTTTGGGCCAAAGCAGGCGTCACACCCGCCGTCATCGAAGACAGCGAAAGTTATACAGGGGCCGCGATGATCTTTGTTGATCAGGTCAGCGGCGACAATGCAATCATCGTCTCGCCGGGGGCTGCGGGGCGCATCTCGCCTCAAGATGTTGCGGCGCAAGAGGCGCTGATCGCGCGCGCGGGAATTTTCATCACCCAGTTGGAACAGCCCTTACCTGCCGCCGAGGCGGGATTGGCCTTGGCGCGCAAACATGGGGTGATGACCATTCTGAACCCCGCCCCTGCCGCGCCTTTGACAGATAAGATGCTGGCGCTGGTCGACATTATCACCCCCAACGAAACCGAGGCCGAGGCGCTGACAGGCGTCACCGTCACCGACCGTGCCAGCGCCGAGGCTGCTGCCGATGCGCTGATGGCGCGCGGGGTGGGGGCGGTTGTGCTGACATTGGGCGAAAAGGGCGTGCTTTATCGCAGCAGCGCGGGCAGCCTTCACGTGCCCGCCTTTCATGCGGGCCCCGTTGTGGAAACCACAGGTGCGGGCGACGCCTTTAATGGCGGGTTTGCGGTGGCCTTGGCAGAAGGGCGCGATATGGGCGAGGCGCTGCGTTTTGGCTGCGCTGTGGCGGGGCTTTCCGTCACCCGCGCGGGGGCGGCCGCATCAATGCCCAGCCGCGCCGAGGTGGACGCGCTGCTCGCCATTGGATAGGCCTGCGCAAAAGGGGGCCTTGCCCCCTCGGCCCATGGCCTCACCCCCAGGATATTTGCAGAGCAAGGAAGGAACAGACCGCGCGCCTGCTTCCCTGCTGTGAAAATTCCTGCAGGGGGGAGCGCGGGGGGCGGGCCTAAAACTCCCACCAATGGCTTGCGCGGCGCTGGGCCATGCTGGGGTGGCGCGATTCGCTTTGATCTTTTTGCATTGGGCGGTGTTTGCGGGCGATGAACCACAACCCAAACCCGCGCCACGTGCCGACCATCGGCGCGTTGACATCGCAGGGAAACTGCGCGCGCCAACCATTGGGCAGGGTCAATCCCATCTCTTCGGCGCGCTCAAGCATCCACGTCAGCGGAATATTGGCCAAAGGGCGGCACTGTGCGTAACGGCCGATATTGCCGCCGATATCGCCATGCGCGCCCGTAAACCACATCTGCTGCACCCGCGATTTGCTATTGGGACGAAGGTCCCACATTTCGGGGTGAAACGCGGTGCGCGTTTCATCGGCGGCCAGCGCGTGAAATCCCGCATCGACGACATCGGGCAGGTATTTATCTGGAAAATCATGCACTTTCGAGACGAATCGCCACACGATCGGCACGCGCAAACCCAGCGCTTTGACAGTGTCCCAGACCCCGACCATTCGGATACGGGCATGGGGGTGGCAATAGGCGCGGGCGAAGTCGCGCGCGGCTGGTCTTGTGCCGCCGTGCATGTAATGGCGAAACGCCAGATTGACCGCGCTTTGCGTCGCCTCGCTGTGGCGCAGCAAACCCACCCGCCCCACCATCCCCGCCAGCGCGCGCACGGCATATGCGCCGCGCGAATACCCAAACAGAAATATGCGATCCCCTTCGCGGTAATGACTGGCAAGCCAACCATAAGCGCGCAGGATTTGGGGATTGATCCCGCGCCCTTCGATGATGTGTATGCCCTTGCGCCAGCTTTCCCACTGCTGGCCCGGTTCATAATAGACATTGTGCAGGCTATGGCGCGGGCGGGCGCCGTGCTGAGTTAACAAATGATACAGCAGCCCTGCATTGCCCTCTTGCCCAGCCTCAAGTGTGGACAATGTGCCATCTAAAATAATCACATGATCGACGGCGCCGCGCCGACCACTGGGCGGCACGTCGGCAGACGCGGTTTCCACCGTGACATAGCCGTTCCACCAGCGCCGTGCCCGTTCATATAGCGACATGCGTTTTCTTGCCCTTGCTTTTGGCATTGCCAATTCACGTCACCTGAGTCTGCCCTAGGCATCCCAATACTGCGTTAACGCCGCGCTCGGCAATTTTTGTCGCCCAAAAATAAAAAACGCCCTCGCAAGGGCGTTTTCTTGGCACCGATACGGCGTGGTTTACAGGGCCAGCCCCAAAACCGTGACCATTCCCAATTCGCCAAAGCCGTTAAATCGGCTGTTGGTGACGGTGGAATAGCTGCCCATGCCCGCGACCACGACATAATCACCCTCGGCGATATCAGCGGGGAATGGCACTTCACCCGGCAGGCGATCAACCGAATCGCAAGTTGGGCCAAAGGTCACGCGCGGCTGGACAGGCGCGCTGCGTGGCTGCAGCGTTTCCGACAAAACGGTGATCCGGTCGATAATGCCGATTTGGCTGAATTCGAACATCGCACCATAAATGCCATCGTTCAAAAACACATGGTTGCCATCGCGCACCGATTTCACGCGCGCGACAAGCGTATAGGCATCGCCGCACAGGGCGCGGCCAGGCTCGCAGACCAAGGCGGGCAGATCGCCGCCAAAGGCCGCGCGAGCAGTGTCGCCGATGGTTTTGAAAATCGCGTCGAAATTGGGGGCGGTTGCTGCCTCGCGGTGGTTGGGGAAACCGCCGCCCACGTTCAGACGGGCGATTTTCACACCTGCCGCGCGCGCAATCACCGCGGCCTCGCGGATATAGGTGGCCCAAACGCTGGGGTCATTGCACTGCGTGCCGCCGTGGAAGGTGAGCGAGGGGGTATAGCCCGCAGCTGACACCTGCCGCAGCAATTCGGCAGCCAGTTCGCTGGTTGCGCCAAATTTCGCGCCAAAGTTATAGGCCGCACCCTGCACGGGCAGCTTAAAGCGCACCGAGATTTCGACCCGCTGCGCGCCGATTTGGGTGGGCACCATTGCCACCAGTTTCGCCAGTTCCGAGGCGCTGTCCACCGAATAGGACGTCACTTTGTGATCGACAGCGAACTGGATCTCTGTGCGCGAACGGATCGGGTTGTGGTAATGAATGGCCGCATCTGGGGCCAAACGGCGGATCAGCGCAATTTCAAAAGGCGATGCACAATCAAACCCTTGCACGCCAGCGGTGACCAGATTTTCGATCATCTCTTCGGTGGGGTTGGATTTCACCGCATAGGTGACAAGTCCCGGAAACCCCGCCAAAAAGCGGCGCGCAACCGATTGCACGGCGGCGGGCGAAAAGAACAATACAGGGTTTTCTGGTGCCTCGGCGCGCAGATACTCGGTCGGATTGGTCCAGATTGTTTTTGACAGTCCCATCGGCGTTTCCTTTCGGCCAATAAGACGCTGCAGCCGCAAAAAAGCAGTCCCAGCGCGGTTTTTCCAACCAGGCCAGGTGCGTATGAGCCGCCCTTTTCCTGCCATTTCAGAATGCCGCATATGGGGCACTATTTCACCGAACAAAACTATATAAATGGCGCGAAAAGGCGTTATAATGACGAAAAGGCACTACAAGTTGTAAGGTAGGCAGATGGATGATTTGGACAACGGCATTTTGGCGCTTTTGGGGGCGGATGCCCGTATCTCGGTGGCGACGCTGGCGCGCAAACTAAAGGTTGCGCGCTCGACGATCCAGGCGCGGCTGGAACGGCTGGAAACCACGGGCGTGATCGCTGGCTATACGGTGAAACTGGGCGAGGCGGCGCGGCAGGGCCGCCTGCGCGCATCGGTTTTGCTGACCATTGAACCGCGCGCGCAGGCCGCAATTCTGGCGCGGCTGAAATCTATCCCCGAGGTGGAGCGCGTGTTTTCCACCTCGGGCCGCGTCGATTTGCTGCTGCAAGTGGCCACGGCGAATACGTCGGTGCTGGACACGGTGCTGGACCAGATCGGCCAGATGGCGGGGGTGAAATCATCCGAAAGCCTGATCCACCTGTCCACACGGCTGGATCGGGCGGTATAGGGCGGGAGCCTGCGGCGCGGATATTTGTGCCAATATGAAAGCCGTATCTTGGCCTTTTGCCCAAGGCCCGCTATGGCTGGGCGCAAATATGAGGTGCCCAAATGCCAATGGAAAAGAACTTTGACGCAGCCGCCGCCGAGGCGCGGATTTCTGCCCTGTGGCAGGATCGTAAGGTAGGCGCGGCGGGGGCGAATGCCAAGCCGGGGGCAGAGGCGTTTTCCATCATGATCCCACCGCCGAATGTGACGGGCAGCCTGCACATGGGCCATGCGTTCAACAACACGCTGCAAGATATTCTGATCCGCTGGCACCGCATGCAGGGCCATGACACGCTGTGGCAGGTGGGCACGGATCACGCAGGGATTGCCACGCAAATGGTGGTAGAGCGCGAGCTGGCCAAATCGCAGGCCCCCACGCGGCGCGAGATGGGGCGCGAGGCGTTTTTGGCACGTGTGTGGGAGTGGAAAGACCAGTCTGGCGGCACGATCATCAACCAGCTTAAACGCCTTGGCGCAAGCTGCGATTGGGACCGCGAGGCGTTTACCATGTCGGGCAATTTCCCCGATGCGGTGATTAAGGTTTTTGTCGATATGTATAACAAAGGGCTGATCTATCGCGGCAAGCGTTTGGTCAACTGGGACCCCCATTTTGAAACGGCGATTTCGGATCTTGAGGTCGAAAATACCGAAGTCGCGGGCCATATGTGGCATTTCAAATATCGTCTCGCAGGGGGCGAGACATATGAATATGTCGAACGCGATGCGGATGGCAACGTCACGCTGCGCGAGACGCGCGATTATATTTCCATCGCCACCACGCGGCCCGAAACCATGCTGGGCGATGGCGCAGTTGCGGTGAACCCTGCGGACGCCCGCTATGCCCCGATTGTGGGCAAGATGGTGCACCTACCCCTGTGTGATCGTTTGATCCCGATCATCGCCGATGAATACCCTGACCCGAATTTCGGATCGGGCGCGGTGAAGATCACGGGCGCGCATGATTTCAACGATTATCAGGTCGCCAAGCGGCACGGATTGCCGCTGTATCGGCTAATGGACACGCGCGGGGCGATGCGGGCCGATGGCGCAGCGTATGAGCAGGCCGTGGCACGCGCCCGCGAAATCGCGGCGGGGGCCGAGGCGAGCGAGGCGGAAGTGGACAGCCTGAACTTGGTGCCCGAAAAATATCGCGGGATGGATCGCTTTGCGGCGCGGGCGGCAGTTGTGGCCGATATCAACGCGCTGGGGCTGGCGGTGACGGTTCTGGTCAAAACCATCGATGAGGATACGGGCAGCGAACACCTAACGCTGCAACCCGTGGTCGAAGCCAAGAAAATCATGCAGCCCTTCGGCGACAGATCGAAGGTCGTGATCGAGCCGATGCTGACCGACCAGTGGTTTGTGGACACAGCGAAAATCGTGGAGCCTGCGCTGGACGCGGTGCGCACGGGCCGCACAAAGATCATGCCAGAGTCGGGGGAGAAAACCTATTTCCACTGGCTAGAGAATATCGAGCCTTGGTGTATCTCGCGCCAACTTTGGTGGGGGCATCAGATACCTGTTTGGTTCGATCTTTATGGAAACCAATTCTGTGCGCCAACGGAAGCCGAAGCGGTCGCTGCGGCTAAAGAACATCATGAAAAAGCTAACCCTAATGTCACAGTAATTGTCACCATTGATGAGCGGACATTTACGACGAGGCAGGATGCTGCTGGACGAACAAACAAAAGTCCGAGCATGGTCGAAAGTGGTTGGGTTGGCGATTCCGACAAGAACCTGCGCGTGGGCCTCTACCGCGACCCCGACGTCCTAGACACATGGTTCTCCTCTGGCCTCTGGCCCATTGGCACGCTGGGCTGGCCTGACCAAACCCCTGAACTGGAAAAATATTTCCCCACATCGACCCTTATCACAGGGGCAGATATCATTTTCTTCTGGGTCGCCCGCATGATGATGATGCAGCTTGCCGTGGTGGATCAGGTGCCCTTCGACACTGTCTATCTGCACGGGCTTGTCCGCGATGCCAAGGGCAAGAAAATGTCGAAATCTTTGGGCAATGTCATCGACCCGCTAGAGATCATCGACGAATTCGGCGCAGATGCCCTGCGCTTTGCCAATGCGGCGATGGCGTCCTTGGGCGGCACATTGAAACTCGATACCGCGCGGATTGCGGGCTATCGCAATTTTGGGACGAAACTGTGGAACGCCTGCCGCTTTGCCGAAATGAATGGCGTGTGGGAGGGGCATGCCACGCAAGACGCCGCGCCCAAAGCCGCCGCCACCGCGAACAAATGGATCATTGGCGAGACGGCGAAAACCCTATCGGAAGTGAACGCCGCGCTGGAAGGCTATCGGTTCGATCAAGCCGCAGATAGCCTTTACAAATTCGTCTGGGGCCGCGTCTGCGATTGGTATGTCGAATTCGCCAAACCCCTGCTGGACGGCGAACATGCAGCGGAAACCCGCGCCACAATGGCCTTTGTGCTGGATCGCAGCATGATCCTGCTGCACCCGATTATGCCGTTCATTACCGAAGATCTGTGGGGCCAAACGGGCCAGCGCGCCAAACTGCTGGTGCATACCGATTGGCCAGAGTTGCCCGTGACGCTGGTCGATACCGCAGCTGACAGCGAAATGGCGTGGGTCATCGCCCTGATCGAAGAAATCCGATCGGCGCGCACGCAAATGCATGTGCCTGTGGGGCTGAAATTGGACATCGTGGCAACTGAAATGGACAAGGCCGCCCAAGCCGCCTTTGCCCGCAACGAGGTGCTGATCAAACGCCTTGCGCGGATTGAAACGCTCACGCATGGCACAGCCCCGAAAGGGTCGATATCGCTTGCGGTTGAAGGCGCATCTTTTGCCCTGCCGCTGGACGGGGTGATCGACGTGGCCGAGGAAAAGGCGCGTCTGGCAAAGGCGATGGAGAAGTTAGCCCGAGAAATCGGCGGGCTGGCAGGGCGGCTGAAAAACCCTGCCTTTGTGGCCTCTGCGCCCGAAGAAGTGGTCGAAGAAGTGCGCGCCAATCTGACCCTGCGGGAAGACGAGCAAAGCAAACTGGCGGCAGCCATGAAACGCCTCGCTGATATCGGATAGGCGTGCCCTGCCCCACGGGCAGGACGCTGCGCGGCAGGTATTTGGGCCAAATTGAAACCACTTTCATTTTGGCATAAATACCTGCGCCGCAGGCACCTGTATGAAGCATATCATCATGTCAGGAAACTGGTGGGCGATCTTGGAATCGAACCAAGCATGAGTCGCCTCGGCGGAGTTACAGTCCGCTGCCGCACCTTGCAGCATATCGCCCACTGAGGGGGTGAATAGCCGCCGATCTGGGGGGCGTCAAGGCATAATGCGGGATTTGTTTTGGGCTTTCGCACTTGCACGCGCGGGCGCGGCGCGGCAAACAAGGGCAAAGGAGCGCGCTATGGCAGGCCAAAACTTTGGGCGACAAAAGCCCGATTGGGTGATCGATAAAGAACGCAGCAAACGGGCTGAGGCGCGCGAAACCGTCTGGCTGTTTGGCCTGCACGCGGTGCGCGATGCGCTGGTCAACCCTTCGCGCGAAAAGCTGCGGCTGGTGGTGACCAAGAACGCGCTGGATAAGCTGGAGGATGCCGTGGCCAAAAGCGGCATGGCCCCCGAAATCGCGGACCCGCGCCGTTTTGATGTGCCCATTGACGAGGGCTCTGTCCACCAAGGCGCGGCTTTGGAAGTGCGGGCGCTGAACTGGGGCAAGCTGGCCGATATCGCCATATCGGGCGCGGGCGACCCTTTGCTCGTGCTGCTTGACCGCGTGACAGACCCGCATAATGTAGGGGCTGTGCTGCGCAGTGCCGAGGTGTTTGGCGCGCGGGCTGTTATCGCGCCACGCCACCATTCCGCGCCTGAGTCTGGGGCGCTGGCCAAAACCGCCAGCGGCGCGCTGGAACGCCAGCCTTACCTGAAAGTCACCAATCTGGCCGATACGATGCTGGAACTGAAGGAGATGGGCTATACGATGGTTGGCCTTGATGGCACGGGCGATGTTGACCTTGCTGCCGCGCTATCCCCGCTCAAGGGCCGCCCCCTTGCGCTGGTTCTGGGGGCCGAGGGGCCGGGCCTGCGCGAGCGGACGCGCGAGACCTGTGATATCATCGCCCGTATTCCCTTTGCGGGGGCCTTCGGCAGCCTGAACGTGTCGAACGCCGCCGCCGTGGGCCTGTATGCGGCGAAAACCCGCTGACATATTCACGTTTTTGCGAGGGGCGCCTGCGGGGGCTTTAACACTTTGTTAACCCACCTATGTGTTGATGAGATATGGGCTGGAACTCCCATGTCTTCAGTTTACTGTCCCTCGTTCCACACCTTGGCGCCCCGTGCTGCGGCAATTGCAGGTCTGGGGCGCCTTTTTTCAAATGGGGCCACTATGAATGACGATATCCGCGATATTCTAACCTCGGTCAAAACCGTTGCCGTGGTGGGCTGGTCGCCCAAACCTGACCGCCCGTCGAACGGCGTGGCGCGGTTTCTGATGTCGAAAGGCTACCGCGTAATTCCTGTGAACCCCGGCCAAGCGGGGCAGGATGTGGGCCTATCCGCGCCTGTATTCGCCAGCCTTGCGGACATCGCAGAGCCTGTGGATATGGTCGATATCTTTCGCCGCAGCGAAGAGGTGTATGGCGTTGTTGAAGAAGGCCTTGCGATTGGCGCATCGGTGATCTGGATGCAGCTGGGGATTATGGATGACAAGGCCGCCGCCCTTGCCCGCGCGCAAGGGGCAAAAGTGGTGATGAACGCCTGCCCTGCGATTGAAATCCCGCGCCTAGGGCTGTAGGGTCGCGCGGGCGACAAATCCCGCCAAATCGCCATAGCCCGTAAACCGCCGCTCATACGCCAACCCCAAGCGGCGCGCGCAATCTTGCGCCTTCTCATCAAGCGCGGGGTCATCGGTCTGCGCCTGATAGACCAGCCGCGTGTAATTCCCAAAATACATATCGCGCAGCTGGGGGTGACGGTCTAGGCCCATTGGCCGCCAGACAAAGGCATCAAACTGGCGCACAAGGAAGTCTGTCAGGAAAAAGGCGGTCATGTCGGCATCCCCGCGCGCTGCGAAATCGTCATTGCCTTGGTAAAAGCTGTAGCAATGGGGCCCTGCGATCATTTCCACGCCAAGGCGGTTGCATTCGGCTTGCAAGAGGCCACCCGTTCCGCAATCGGCATATAGGATATAGATGGCAGCGTAATCGGCGCGCTTGGCTTCCACCATCGCTGTGACGGCGGGGGTGATCTGGTCAGGATACAGATGCAGCTTGGCGGGCAGGCAGTGTAGGTCGAGGTGGTCCCAGCCTCCGCTGCGTTTGATGGCGAGCACTTCATGCGCCAGCGCCCCGCAGGCGATCAGCAACACGCGGCCCGCCGATGTATCGCTAAACCCCGCCTCTGTCAGCGCGGTATCGTCTGGCAGCGTTAGCGCCACAAAGTCGCCCGCAAGGTGACCGCCGCAATCAGCGCGATCAGCCCCATCACCGCCAGCGGCAAGCCCAGCGCCTGCATGCCCAGCACAGTGGCCCCTGCGGCGATGATGACAAAAGCAATCATAGATAGGAAATGCGTCAGTGGCATGATGTGTCTCCCCTTAGAGGGAATGTAGGGGGTTTTGGGGGGAATGGAAGGGGGATGGAAGGGGGATGTTAATCGACTAATGTATCCCAAGCCCTGACAAATGCCTCATAGTCCATTTGCAAACGGAGAGTCTGCACCTGAGAAAATCTCATAAACGCAGTTTCCTCGTCATTCTTTCGTGCGCCGAGTGCAATGCGAAAAAAGCTTAACGCCTTCATCGCATCATCAAGTCGAGGGCCGTAGACAGGTTCATGGTGTGCGACACGATTTCTTGTAGAGTAGACGACTTCAAGATGTGCTGCTACCTGACTTCTACTCAAGCTTTTGTTAGGAAATACCTTTTTCAGCGAAGTTTTCCACAACGAGGATTCGTAATCATTTGAATAAAGCCGCTTCCAAAACGAAAATGTCGTTTGCGAAACGATTTGTCCATGCGATACGTCAAAGAGAGATTGTCGCTTTTCTACCAGATTTTTGTGTTTGATACCTGAAGGCACGCCAGCGGGAAATGCCCTGTCGTCAAGCGCTGTCTTTTCTTTATAGTTGAGCTTTGCATAGGCAGCCTTTCGGGCATGTGCTATTGCAGATTTAACTGCATTTTGTTCAAAGGATCCGAGCGGAATAGTCTTGGAATCAGGCTTTAGCCATTCCTCATCACCAAAATCTTGAATTAGTCGCTGATTTGTGCTGTTGCGTAGGGCCAGCTCAAGCAGCGCAATTACAGACATTAAAGAAGAACCTAGCTGCAAAGTGTGGTTGTGTAATGCAACAGCGTTTTTTTGTCGCGTCGTAAGCTTAGCGAACGTTCTAAGCCGTTCTTCCGAAATAAATTCGACCTCTTCCACAGCGTTCCCTCCGCTTTTTTGTTGCATACCGCAGAGATTTAGGATAAACAAGAACGCGAAAGGTGGAGGCAAAGTCGGCAGCCTTCTTCGGGAGTAACGGACTCTCCACCTATTGAAGGAAGGCCCGCTCGTTGAGCGGGCCTTTTTCATATAACAAAAAAGCCCCGCTTGCGCAGGGCTTTCCCATCTCTCTCCGCCGTCCCGCAGCCGCTAAACCGCCGCCTGATTATGCTTCCTCAGCACCAGCGCCTTGGCGGTTTCCACCGCCACAGCCGCATCGCGGCAATAGGCGTCGGCGCCGATGGCGCGGCCGAATTCCTCGTTCAAGGGCGCGCCGCCGACCAGCACGATGTAATCATCGCGCATCCCTTTTTCCTTCAGCGTGTCGATCACCACCTTCATATAGGGCATCGTGGTCGTCAACAGGGCGGACATGCCAAGGATATCGGGCTGTTCCTGCTCGATCGCCTCAAGATATTTCTCGACCGAGTTGTTGATCCCTAAATCGCGCACCTCGAACCCTGCGCCTTCCATCATCATGCCGACAAGGTTCTTGCCGATGTCGTGGATATCGCCCTTGACCGTGCCGATCACCATTTTGCCCATGCGCGGCGCGCCCGTTTCCACCAGCAGCGGTTTCAAAATAAACATCCCGCCCTTCATCGCATTGGCGGCCAGCAGCACCTCTGGCACGAACAGGATCCCATCGCGGAAGTCGGCCCCGACAATCGTCATCCCCGCCACCAGCGCCTTGGTCAGCACATCATAGGGCGTCCAGCCGCGGGCGATCAGGATATTCACGCCCTCTTCGATTTCCTCTTTCAGGCCATCGTACAGGTCGTCATGCATTTGCAAGACCAGCTCATCGTCAGACAATTCGGACAGGATGATTTCGTCGTCGGCCATATCGGTCACTCCTAAAGTGTTGCGCTATAATTGCGGCATCCCGCCGCGCCCAACTGATCAAATACCGACATGGCCTAAGTTTTTCCCGACTTCAAGGGGGCGGCGCGGCAAATTGCGCTTTATATGTTCTTATTTTGTTCTATGATGGCGGGATGGATCGTGATGACACAGTGACAAAAGGGCTGCGGCTGCGCGGGCGTGGCACCTTTGAAAACGCCGTAGGGCGGTTTGAGGGGGCCGCGCGCGTGGCGGTGGATGATGGCTGGGCGGGGGGAGAGGAGCGCCCCCTACGCACGGAGGTGCGGGACGAGGTGGCGCGCACGGCGATCAGTTACAACAAATCCCCAGACCTGCCCTTTGACCGTTCCATCAACCCTTACCGCGGCTGCGAACACGGGTGCTGCTATTGTTTCGCACGGCCCAGCCACGCCTTTTTGAATCTATCGCCGGGCCTTGATTTTGAAAGCCGCCTGATCGCGCGGCCAAATATATCAGAGGTGCTCGCGCGCGAACTGTCAGCCAAATCCTACCGCCCCGCCCCCATTGCCATTGGCACCAACACCGACCCCTACCAGCCGATAGAGGCGGATTATGCCCTGATGCCGCAAATCCTGTCGGTGCTGGCCCGCGCGCGCCACCCCGTGGCGATCACCACCAAAGGCGCGATGATCACCCGCGATATTGGCCAGCTTGCCGCCCTCGCACGCGCCAATCTGTGCCGCGTGGGTATCTCGATCACCACGCTGGACCCTGCCCTGTCGCGCCAACTTGAACCCCGCGCGCCCGCCCCCGCCCACCGATTGCGCGCTGTGGCGGAACTCGCCGCCGCTGGCATTCCCGTGCGGGTAATGATTGCCCCCGTGATCCCCGCGCTGACAGATCACGAAGTCGAAGCCATCTTGGCAGCCGCCAAAGCCGCGGGCGCGATTGCCACCAGCTACATTCCCCTACGACTGCCCCGCGAGGTGTCGCCCCTGTTTCAAAACTGGCTCGCGCGCTGCGTCCCAAACCAAGCGACCAAAGTCATGGCCCGCCTGCGCGACATGCAAGGCGGGCGCGATTACGACCCCGAATTTGGCCGCCGCATGACGGGAACGGGCCTATGGGCCGATTTGCTGGCGCAGCGCTTTGCCCGCGCGGCCCATCGCCTTAACCTCGCGCACCGCTTGCCTGCGCTGGACTGCGCCCAGTTCCAGCCACCTTTCGGTCAAATGTCGCTTTTGTGACCAACAATGGGGGCTGTGCGGCCATCACCCCGGCAGGATATTTGACAAGCGCGGAAGACCAAACCCTCTGCCTGCTTCCTTGCTCGACAAATATCCTCGGGGGTGGCGGGCCAGCTTGCTGGCACGCAGGGGGGCGAGCCCCCCTTACGCCCTTGGGCGCACCTCCAGCCATATCCCGTCTTTTCCGCGCACTGTTAAATGCGCAACGGGCATTGGCGGGCGGGTCTTCACGGGGGAAAAGGCAAAATCGCGGGCAAGCAGGGCCAGCAGCAGCACCCCTTCGGCCATGGCAAAACCTGCCCCCGTGCAAACGCGCGGGCCTGCGGAGAAAGGGATGTAGGCATCTCTCTGGCTGGTTTTGGTCTGCGCGCGCTGCCAGCGGGCGGGGTCAAAGGCGTCGGGGCTTTCCCACAGCCGTTCGTGCCGATGCAAATGCCACGGCGAGATGACAATTTGCGCGCCGCGTTTGACGATGCGCTGGCGAAAGGTTTCGCTTTGCGCGTTCTGGCGCACCATCATCGGCACGGGCGGATAAAGGCGCAGGGTTTCGCGCAGCACATCGCGCGTAAGGCGCAGTTTGGACAGATCGGAAAAGGTCGGCCTATCGCCCAAACCCGCGCCTTCGACGGCAACTTGCGCCTGAATTTCGGGATGCATCGCCAGCAAATACAGCCCCCAAGCCAGCGCCGAGGCGCTGGTTTCATGCCCGGCCAAAAAGAAGATGGCGACTTGATCGACCATTTCATCAGGTTCAAACCCTTTGCCCGTGACGGGGTCGATGGTGATCATGATCTTGGTCGCCAAATCATCGGGCGCAATGCCCGCGGCAATATCGGCGGCGCGGGCATGGGTCAGCTTTGTGATTAGCGCGCGAATTTTCTGCGCCGAGGCCAAGGTTTCGCGGCGATGCGCGCGCGGAAACCACTTTGGCAGCGGCAGGAATGCGGCGATATTCAAGAGGGGCTGGCTGCGCTGATAGGCCTTAAATTCGGAAAACACCGCCCATGCGGTTTCATCTTCGATCGGGATGGAAAACAGCGTGCGGAAAATCACATCGGCGGCAAGGTGAGAGGTGACGGCCTCGATCTCAGTCTCGCCCGCGCCCATGCGCGCCACAGCCGCTTGCCCCGCCGCCAGCATCGCAGGGAAGGTATCGCGCAACCGCCCGCCTTCGAAGGCAGGGTCGATGATGCGGCGCTGGCGCTTCCACTCCTCACCGTTCGTCACGAAAACCGAATTGCCCAGCAGCGGGGCCAGCCCTTCGCGGATGCGGCCCGATTTGGGGAAAAGTTCGGGCGCTTCGGTCAACACGCGGGCAATCAGTGCGGGGTCGTTGATCATATAGCTGCGAAAAAACAGCGTGCGAAATTCGGCCATCCATGCGTGATACAGGCGCTGCGGCTGGGCCGAGAGGATGTCTTGGCGAAACAGGCGCAGATAGCGCCACAGCGACACGCGCGGCGCGCGGGATGCGGGTTTGGGCGGCAAGGTCATTGCATATCCCGATAGTGTGACAGCGCGCGGGTGATGCGCTGGGGCGAATGGGGAATGCCCGCATAGCGCTGCGCCAAGGTCTGCGGCCCCGCGGTGATGCGAAAGTAATCGTAATGCCCGACACGGTCAAACGCGCACATATACTGAAAGTGCAGGCGGAAAAACTTATACCGCAGCTTGGCCCAGGTTTCGGGCGACAGCGTTTGGGTAAAGGCGCAAGAGATGATCAGCGGCCATTTTTGCCCCGCCCCTTCGGTTTCGGCCTGTGGGGCGATACCTGTCACCGCCACGGGATCGCACAGCGCAAAGGCGCAGCCATCGCCCGGCGCTGTGACATCCACCCAAGTTATTTCAGCGCGCTGGCACAGATAATTCAAATCGCCGCGCAAGCGCGTGGCGCGCGGCAGAAAAGACACCATCGGCACCACTTGGCCAAGGGTTAGAAAGCTGATGACAGGGCGGCTTTCGGGCAGACCTTCCCGCAAGATATCCGATAATATCGTCACCCCCATATAGGCCCCAGACGAATGGCCGACGATCAGCACCTCGTCAAAGTCGCCTGTCAAACTGGCGCGGATACGGGCGGCAAAAGTTTCCATCCGATGCGATAGCTGCGGCGGATACGCCCCCCAGTCCTGCGCCGAAAAGGCAAAATCATGCATCAGGTAATGGGCCAGAATGTGGTGATCGTATTTCTTGGCCAGCGCCAAAAAGGCATAGGCGGCCGCCAGCCCCAAAACGGCAAGGGCGGGGTGGGCAAAAGACAGCGCCCAAGCCACCGCAGCGCCGATTGCAGCTGCAATCACCGCTTGGCCCAGCAAATGCAGCACTGGATACAGCGCCGCTACCGTTGGCCCTTTGCGCAGGCGCATCTGGCGGAAAAACGCGCCCGAGGCGAAATAAACCCACATCGTGCTGACCATCTGCCAATAGGTCGCCAAAATCCCGTCTTGCATCGAAGATTTGACGATATCAGACCAGATCATCACCTCCATATCCACATGCGTTTGCGCGCCATCCATCTCGCCCAAAACGTGCCAGCCATAGGGCGCATCAGACCTTTTTTTGCGCGCGGCGCTGGCCTGCATGGTGATGCTATAGCCCGAAATCGCCGCCTGCGCCGCACCTTCTGCCCGATACAGCTCGCGGTAGCGGCGCGGGGGAAAGGGATCATAGCCCGGGATATAGAACACCTTACGGCGGAAGGGTTTGGGAAAGGGATTGGGCGCGTGGGTCATGCCCTACCCTATGCTGCATCACCCCAAATTGGCAAGAAAGGGGATGTTATCCAGCAGCCAAAACGACATGGCCGAAAACCCGCCCGTCAACATCAACAGCCCGATCGTCCACAGCATCAGGCCCATGACCCTCTCGATCCGCTGGCCGTGGCGTTTGAGGAAATCGACAAGCGGCGCGAGGCGGGCGAAAAAGGCAGCAACCAGCAAAAAGGGCAGGCCAAGCCCCAGCGCATAGGCCGCAAGCAGCGCCATGCCGCGCGCCGTATCCCCCGCTTGCGCGGCAAGGGTCAGGATCGCGCCCAATTGCGGGCCGATGCAGGGCGTCCAGCCAAAGGCAAAAGCAAGGCCCAAGACATAGGCGCCAAAGGCCGTGCCGCCCTGCGCGCCAGGTTGCAGCCGCAGGTCGCGGTCAAGAATTCCAATGCGAAATATGCCCAGAAAATGCGCGCCAAAGATCATAATCACAAGGGCTGCGGCGGTGTTGAACCATGCCGCGTTGCCCAGAAAAAACGCGCCAAAGGCCGAGGCGGCAAGCCCCATCAACAGAAAAATCGTCGAAAGTCCCAGCACAAAAAACAGCGCAGCAAGGATGGGGCTGCGGCCGGTTTTCATATCGCCCACCGAAATGCCCGACATATAAGCAAGATAGGGCGGCACGATGGGCAGCACGCAAGGCGAAAGGAACGACAAAGCCCCCGCAATCAGCGCCACGATCAGGCTGGGCAGCAGGCTTGCGTCCAAAATATCAATGCCGAACATGGGGATTCCCTTTTTGCCAGTGATAGCGCAGATAGGGCACAAGGTTAAGGGCGCGATTGTCACAGATGCGTGGGCGCGCGGGGCATAGGGCGGAATTGGATATTTGGGCCAAAGTGAAAGGGCGCGGTATGGAATGGGATGCAGAGGTCGATTGCCTTGGGCTTTTGTGCCCCTTGCCCGTTTTGCGCAGCCGAAAGGTGCTGTTGGCTATGGCGGCGGGCCAAGTGCTGCGCGTGCTGGCATCGGACGAGATGGCGGCGATTGACCTGCCGCATTTTTGCGCGCAGGCGGGCCATGGGTTCTTGGGGGCGTCGCAGATCACGGGGGGCACGGCCTATTTGATCCGCTGCGGGGGATGAGGGTTGTGGGGGATGAAAAAGGGGCAGAGGTTGCCCCCTGCCCCAGCTCTATTTGAAGTTAAATCAGGTCTTTAAGACCGCCCGCTCCACCAGCCTTTTTTGCGCGGCTTTTCGGGCGCAGGTGCGTCCTGTGCGACGGGCGCAGGCGCAGGTGTTTCTGGCACTGTTGCTTCGGCAGCAGGCGCGATTTCGGCCACGGGCGCAGGTGTTTCGTCTGCAATCACAGCGCTTTCCACCACGCTGGATGCTTTGGCCTTGGCGGCGCGGGGCGCGCGGGCTGGCTTGGCTGGGGCATCCGTCGCGGCTGCCTTTGGCGCGGCTTTGCTGCGCGCGCGCGCAGGTTTGGCGGCGGGTGCATCGGCAACTGGGACATCTGCAGGGGCTGCAAAGGCTGCGGCCACGGCATCTTCTGCGCTGGCAGGTTCGATGGCAGGGTCTGCCGCCGCTTTGCCGCCGCGCGGTGCGCGGGTGCGCTTGGGTTTGCTGGCCGTTTCGGGCGCGACATCGGCGCGGCTTTGCGGGGCTTCGGCCGCGGTGCCGTCTTCGCCCTCAACGTCTGTGTCGAGGTCTGCATCGCCCTCACTGTCGTCGTCATCGTCTTGCGCGGTCTCGCCCGCTTGCGCACCACTGCGCGGCTTGCGGCGGCGGCGGCGGCGACGTTTCTTGCCCCCATCGCCTTCGCTGCGCGCCTCGGCTTTCACCGCCTCGCCTTTGGCGTCATCCGCTTCGCCGACGGCATCATCTACTTCCGCTTCGATGATCTCGTCATCCAATTCCTCTTCGGCCACAGCCTCGCCCATCAGGCTCGCATTGCCCGAAATCACCGAAGAGTTTTCCGCCACAATCCGCGTTTGCGTTTTGAACTTTTCAATCGTGAAATCGGGGCTGATCATGGCAGGATCACATTCGATCCGCACTGACATGCCCGAACGCGCCTCGATCAAGGCGATATGTTCGCGCTTGTTGTTGATCAGGAAATTCACAATCCCAATCGGCGCGCGCAGCAGCACCTCGCGCGAGCGTTTGCGCGTGCCCTCTTCCTCTAGGGCGCGCAAAACCTGCAAGCCAAGGTTGTCATCGCTGCGGATCAGGCCCGTGCCGTGGCAATGCGCGCAAGGCTGGGTGGTGCTTTCCAGCATGCCAGGGCGCAGACGTTGGCGCGACATTTCCATCAGACCAAATCCCGAAATGCGGCCCACTTGAATACGGGCACGGTCGGTTTTCAGGCGGTCTTTCAGGCGCTTTTCTACGGCGATGTTATTGCGCCGCTCTTCCATGTCGATAAAGTCAATCACGATCAGGCCGGCCAAATCGCGCAGGCGCAATTGGCGCGCCACTTCTTCGGCGGCCTCTAGGTTGGTTTTCAGCGCCGTATCTTCGATGCTGCCTTCCTTGGTCGCTCTCCCTGAGTTGACGTCAATGGCCACCAGTGCCTCGGTAATCCCGATCACGATATAGCCGCCCGATTTTAGCTGAACAGTCGGGTTAAACATACCGCCCAAATAGCTTTCCACGCCATAGCGCGCAAACAGCGGGGTGCTGTCGGTATAGCGCACCACCTGCTTGGCGTGCGCTGGCATGATCATGCGCATAAAGTCTTTTGCCGTGCGATAGCCGCCCTCGCCCTCAACCAGAATTTCCTCAATTTCCGAGGAATAAAGATCGCGGATCGTGCGTTTGATCAGGTTGCCTTCTTCGTAAATCGCAGCAGGGGCAATGGATTTCAGCGTCAGCTCGCGGATCTGCTCCCACAGGCGCATGAGGTATTCGTAATCGCGCTTGATCTCGGGCTTGGTGCGTTTTGCGCCCGCCGTGCGAATGATCAGCCCCGCGCCATCTGGCACTTCGATTTCTTGGGCGATTTCTTTCAGCTTTTTGCGGTCGGCCGCTTGCACGATTTTGCGCGAAATGCCGCCCCCACGCGCGGTATTGGGCATCAGAACGCAATAGCGGCCTGCCAGCGACAGATAAGTTGTCAGCGCTGCGCCTTTGTTGCCGCGCTCTTCCTTGACCACTTGGATCAGCATGATCTGGCGAACTTTGATCACTTCTTGAATTTTATAGCGCCGCGCGCGCGGGCGGCGCGGAGCTGCGATTTCTTCGGCCACATCTTCCTCGGCGATGGATTCGATCTCATCGTCGGTGTCTGCGGCATGATCTATGGCGCGGAAAGCGCCGTCTTCGTCGTGGCTGTGATGGGCACTGTCATGGCTGTGATCATGGCCCAAATGCGGGGCGTGATCGTCGCTGTCGCCTTCGTGGTTGTGGGCACCTTCGCCATGATTGTGATCATCGGCATGATCTGCGTCTGCCGCCTCGGCGCCCATATCTTCGGCGCGCATGTCTTCGGAACCCATGTCGTCTGGGGCGGCGGTTTCATCTGCGACCGCCTCAGGCGCATCGTCGGCGTCCAAATCCACCACTTCCATCCCAGTGGGCGAGGACAGGTCTGGGCCGGCCAAAACGGCATCGCGCGCCGCATTTTCGGCCATAGTGCTGCCATGCTGAAATGCATCTTCGGGCGCGTTTGCATCGGCCATCACACCCGGCTGCTCGCCGCCCGCTTCGGGCCCAGCCGTGCGTCGATCCCGCCCGCCGCGCCCGCGCGTGCGCCGATCATTGCGCCCACCCTCACGCGATCCATCGCGCGCGCCATCTGCAGCCCGCTCTTCGCGCGGACGCGCGCGGCGATTTTCTTCCTCTTCCTCGGCACGGGCAAAGGCGCGCTCTTCTTCCAGCAGCGCTTTGCGGTCGGCCAAGGGGATTTGGTAATAATCGGGGTGAATTTCGGCAAAGGCCAAAAACCCATGCCGATTGCCGCCGTAATCCACAAAAGCCGCCTGCAACGAAGGCTCAACCCGCGTCACTTTGGCCAAATAGATATTTCCCGCAAGCTGCCGTTTGTTTACCGTTTCAAAATCGAATTCTTCAACACGGTTTCCGTCCACCACAACAACCCGGGTCTCCTCCGAGTGGGTGGCGTCGATAAGCATTTTCTTTGACATGTTAATCCATTGCGCCTGCCAATCCACGGCGGGTTCGGCAAGCCAAACCTGATGTCATGGGCGGGGGGGCGTCTTGTTTGGGCGCTGGCGCGGGGGCGCAGCGGATGCGCCCTGCCTTTGGGGCAGGTCTGCATCACTGGTGCTGTCGCCTCGCGTCTCATCGCGTTTATGTTCAGGCAGCGATGCTGCCCGCCTAAGCTGATCCCGTTTTGCGCCATCATATCAGGCACTTGCGGGTGTTTATCTGGCCAAATCGGCCAATCCGACTGCGGATGCGCGCGGCGCAAATGGCGCCTTTGCACGCAAAGCAGAGAATTTCTTGGCAGCCTCATGCCGCCTGCTGTGACCCTAGCGGCAATTGGGGCCAAAGGGCAATGGGTAATTGTTGCGAAAGGGTCATCAACCGTTCAACTTTTAATTGAACGGCGCGACGCACCCAGCCTTGGGGTGCGCGTTTTGCCCGTCTTCCTGCTTCCTCGCTCGATAAAAATCCTGCAGGGGGGCTTGGGGGGGGGGGGCGTGGGGGGCGGCATACGCCCCCCACTTCGCCGTTATACGTAATCACCGCGCTGCAGGCCGTATTTGGCCATTTTTTCATTCAACGTGCGGCGCGGCAGGCATAATTCGTCCATCACAGCGGCAATGCTGCCCTTGTGGCGGCGCATGGTGCTGTCGATCAACATCCGTTCAAAATCATCGACATAGTCTTTCAGCGGTTTGCCTTCGGTTGTCATCGCGGGGCCAGAGGCCTCGTTGTCGGCCATCAAAAGCGACGCGATCGAACCTGTGCCACGGCGGCTTTGCAGCACGGCGCGTTCGGCGATATTGACCAGTTGGCGCACATTGCCCGGCCAGGGCGCTTGCAGCAATTCGGCGGCTTCCTGCGCAGACACCTGCGGCGCTTCGCAGCCATATTCATCGGCATATTCCGCCGCCGCCGCGTTGAACAGCGTCAGAATATCTTCGCCGCGCGTGCGCAGGGGCGGGCAGATGATGGTCATCGCGCCAAGACGGTAAAACAGATCGGGGCGCAGCACATCCTCTAGGGTTTTATCCGCCGTATGTTCGTTGCAAATGGCGATGATGCGGGTTTCGGGCGGGCTGGCCTGGTCATTGATCAGCGTCAGCAGGCGCGATTGCAGCGCGTGCGACAGCGCTTCGATATCCTCAAGGCAAATCGTGCCGCCGCGCGCCTCTTCGATCAGGGGCAGGCTGCTGTCTTCGCTGGGGCCAAAGATGCGGGCGGCAAGCTGATCTTCGGCATAGGCGGCGCAAGATATGGTGACAAATTTGCGCGCCGCGCGCGGCCCCACCGCATGCAGCGCATGGGCGACCAGCGTTTTGCCCGTGCCCGTTTCGCCGTCGATCAGCACATGATTGTCCGCTTGGCCCAGATCCAATATATCCTCGCGCAAGCGTTCCATCGCGGGGCTAGAGCCGACAAGCTTTTTCATCAAAACCGACCCGTCCGCCAATTCGCGGCGCAGCGCCCGCGCATCCAGCGTCAGCCGCCGCGCCGCTGTGGCGCGTTTGGCAAGTTCGTTCATACGGTCAGGGTTAAACGGCTTTTCCAGAAAATCAAACGCGCCAATGCGCATCGCCTCTACTGCCATCGGCACATCGCCATGCCCCGTGATCAAGATCACCGGCAAACCGCTGTCCATCCCCATCAGACGTTTCAAAAACGCCATCCCGTCCATGCCGGGCATCTTGATGTCTGACAGCACGATGCCCGAATACTCGGCCGTGATGTCCTTCAGCGCGTCCTCCGCGCTGGCATAGGTTTCGGTATCAAAGCCCGACAGGGCCAACCATTGGCTGATGGATTGGCGCATATCGGCCTCGTCATCTACTATTGCCACTTTCATCGCCCGCGCCATCGCTCACTCCGCTGCTTTTACTGCTTTTCCCAATAGGGGAAGATTAAGATCAAATATTGCGCCGCCCTGATCGCCGTTGCGCGCAGTCAGCCGCCCGCCCAGATCGGCCATGATCCCGGACGAGATTGCCAGCCCAAGACCCACGCCTTCGCCCTGCTTTTTGGTGGTGTAAAAGGGTTCAAAAATCGCTGAAGGGTCTTTGATGCCTGTGCCATTATCGCGCACCGACAAAACTGCCTCATCCCCCACGGCCATCAGCAATTCCACCATCGGGTCGGCCACGTCTTTGGTTGCGTCCAGCGCATTGCGCAGCAGGTTGATGATCACTTGTTCCAGCCGCAAACGGTCTGCCATCACCATCACGGGCGTGCGCGGCACGGTGCGCGCAATGCGCAGCGCGCGGGTTTTCAACTGCGGCTCCATCATCGACAGGGCCGAGGACAGGCAGGCGCGCAGATCGACAGGTTCCACCGCCTCGCCCCCCTTGCGCGCATAGGATTTCAACTGCCGCGTGATCGCGCCCATGCGGTCGATCAGATCGTCGATGCGTTGAAAACTGGACAGCGCCTCGTCGGCCCGTTTGCGTTCCAGCAGCAGGCGCGCGCCCGCCAGATAGGTTTTCATCGCCGCCAGCGGTTGGTTCAACTCGTGGCTGACGGCGGCAGACATCTCGCCCAAGGCGGCAAGTTTTGACGATTGCGCCAGCGAGGTTTCAGCCACTTCCAGCGTTTTTTGCACCTTTTCCCGTTCGGCGATTTCGCGGTTCAGACGTGCGTTCAACTTGCGCAGTTCTGCCGATTCGCGCAGCGCCAGCACCGATTGCGACTGCGCCCGCCGCTGCGAGGCGTAGAACACCACCGCCGCCAAAATGGCGATGCCCATGATTTCCAGCGCAATCACGCCATTCACTTGGGTGCGCACCGAATCATAGGCGGTGAAATTCAGCATCTTCCAGCCCTGAAACGGCACCCGCGCCTCGGTGCGCATCACCGCTTCGCCTGACAAATAGGCATCGGGCGGGTTTTTCGCCCAATCGGTCGCGCGCGACAGCGCCCGCGCAACCGCACCCGCCCCATCAGACGAGGTCAGTGCGCTGTCCACAGGGCTGCCGCGCCATTTGGGATTGGATGACAAAATAACCACGCCCGCACTATCGGTGACCAAAACCGCGTCTTGCAGACCCGCCCAAGCGCGTTCGTGTTTCATCAAATCGGCGGCAACAACAATCACGCCCAGGCTGCGCCCCTCTGCCTCGATTTTGCGGGCATAGGTAAAATCGACGGCCCCGCCCGCACGGGGCGCGGTGGAAAATACCGTGTCGGCGGATCGCTGCGCGTCCACGAAAAACGGCGCGGCGCGGAAAACCGTGCCCAATAAATTGCGATCCGTTGCGCCCACCACGCGGCCGGTTTCATCCAGCAGGAAAATCGAGGCAACCCCGATTTCCCCCTGCACAGCGATCAGGCGGCGGCTGGTCGATGTGAAATCCCCCTTTTGCAGCGCGTCCAAAATGGCAGGATCGCCCGACAGCAGCAGCGGCACCACCGAGCTGCGCTGCAAATCACCCAAGATATTGCCCGAATACAGCGCAAGGCGCAGTTCGGCGCGGTTGCGCGTGGTTTCGGTAAAGCGCTGGGTCAACAAATGGTTGGTGATCAGCACTGTAGCAAGGCCAATCAGCGCAAGCAGCGACACAACCAGCCGCAATCGCCATGCAGCAGGGCCATCGGCCCCCTCTTCGCCCTTGGGATCAGTGCGCATCATATTTTGGGTGTTTGGGCGTAACATGCGCCAAACTTAGGCGCTTGCGCAGGCGCGCTCAAGCGTCCGCAGTCAGGCAAGCGCCATATTGCCGACAGCCGATTGCAGCAGGCTGGCAAAGACCCCTGCCCCATCGGTGCCGCCCGTAGCGCCGTCCACAGCGCGTTCGGGATGCGGCATCATCCCCAAAACGCGGCGATTTTCCGACAAAACCCCCGCGATACCGCCCATCGACCCGTTGGGGTTTTGGGCATAGCGCAGCGCGATGCGATCTTCGGCCTGCAGGCGGGCAAGGCCCGCTGTATCAAGGGTGTAATTGCCATCATGGTGGGCAATCGGCAGGGAAATTGTTTGGCCTTGCGTATAGGCGGCGGTAAAGGGGCTGGCGGCGCTGGCTACCACCAAATCCACCGATTTGCAGATAAATTTCAGCCCTGCATTGCGCATCAGCGCGCCAGGCAGCAGGCCCATTTCTGTAATCACTTGAAAGCCATTGCAGATGCCCAAAACATAGCCGCCCTTATCGGCATGAGCGCGCACCGCGCCCGCAATCGGGCTTTGCGCGGCAATCGCGCCGCAGCGCAGATAATCGCCAAAGGAAAACCCGCCCGGCACCCCCACAACATCCACCCCTGCGGGCAAAGCCGTGTCTTTGTGCCAAACCCGCGCCACGTCAAAGCCCGCCCGCGCAAAGGCCACCGCCAAATCGCGGTCGCAGTTCGATCCGGGAAACGTAATGACAGCAGCTTTCATGGCAGCCTCCTGCGGTTACAGAATTTCGATCTGATAGCTTTCAATCACCACATTGGCCAAAAGCTTATCGCACATCGCCGTCACAGCAGCGCGGGCCTTTGCGGCGTCGGTTTCGGCCAAATCCAGCTCGATCACCTTGCCCTGCCGCACACCGTTCACGCCCGCAAAGCCAAGGCTGCCCAGCGCGTGGCGCACCGCCTCGCCCTGCACATCCAAAACGCCAGCTTTCAGCATCACTGTGACACGGGCTTTCATCGGCATTCTCCTGTTTTCGAGCTGCGCTTGCCTTAGCCAAAGCGCGGCGGCGCGGCAAGGGTGAAAGGGCTAGTTGATCAGGCTGGGTTTAATCTGATGCGTCACATTGCTGGGCAAAACGCCAAGGCGGCGCGCGAGTTCGGTGTAAACATCCGCCACAGCGGTCGTGTCCACAGGGGGCGGCATTTCGCCCATTTGCACCGAACGCGGTTCGGATGCGCGATCGCCTGCGACGCGCAAATCCCACAAGCGGCAGGTGTCGGGGCTGATTTCATCGGCCAATATCAGGCGCATAAAATCGCCCTCCCAGACACGCCCAATTTCAATGCGAAAATCGGCAAGGCGCACCCCGACGGCCAGCATGAGGCCCGACAAAAAGTCATTCACCCGCAGCGCGATGCGGATGATATCGTCAATATCCTGCTGGCTGGCCCAGTTAAACGCCATGATATGTTCTTCCGATACCATCGGCTTATGCGGCAAGCTGGGGTTTTTCAGGTAATATTCCACAATCGGCCCAGGCAGCGGCGTGCCTTCAGGTATCCCAAGATTCGCGCTCATCTCACCAGCGGCATAGTTGCGCACCACAATTTCAAGGGGCAACATTTCGGCCATCTGCACCAATTGCTCGCGCATGTTGACGCGGCGCATAAAATGCGTGCCCATGCCAATACCATTCAGCCCCGACATGAAAAATTCCGACAAACGGTTGTTCAACACGCCTTTGCCATCGACGGCGGCAGGGTTGGCCTGTTCGGGGGTGGGGGCGCTGTCGTCTTTGAAATAGGCTATCAGGGTGCCAGGCTCTGGCCCCTCGTATAAAATCTTGGCCCCGCCTTCATAGATTTTCTTGCGCCGCGCCATGCCAAAACTGTTCCCTTGCGTGAAACCCTGCCTATAGGCCATCATGTGCCCCTGAGCAAGGCGCAGCGCAATCTTGGCCGCGCGTGGGGGGCAGGATCGGCGCAAATGGGACGCGAGGCGCAGGCAAATGTGATTTTTGGCGCGCAGGCTGGTCTGTGCACCCTGCTGCTTGAGGCGGATGCCCTGATCTGGCGCGGCGCACATCGCGGCCGCTTGGCGCGCGGCGACATCACATCTGTAACCGTCGCGGGCGATGTGCTGCACATAGGCCACCCGTCAGGCCCGCTCGCCGCAGAATTGGGGGCCAGTTTGGCCGCGACTTGGGCCAAGGCTATCGTGAAACCGCCCGCCAGTTTGGCGCAAAAATTGGGGCTGGCCAAGGCAGGCGTGCGGGTGCTGGGCCCTTTGCATGATGCCGACCTTGCCAGCGTTTGCGCAGCGCACAGCCGCACAGATGCGCCGTTGCTGATCGCCCAAATCACCAGCGCGCAGGATATGGCGGCGGCGTTTTCGGCCTTGGGCGCTGCGGCCACGGGCGCGCTTTGGGCCGTATCGCAAAAGGGCAAAGCCGCGCCCATAGGGGACACGGCCATTCGCAGCTATGCCCGCGCGCACGGGTTCATCGACAGCAAAAGCTGCGCAGTCTCCACGCAATGGACAGCCACGCGCTATGGCTTGGCAAAGCAGGGCGAAAAGGCAGGTTGATCCCCCTTGAACGGCGCGCATATGGCAGGCATATGAGGGGGGAACATCTCGTATCCTGCCCGCAACGGGCGCGCCAGACAAAGGACATACCATGACCAGCTTTGACGACCGCGAAAACGCTTTTGAATCCAAATTCGCCCATGACGCCGAAATGCAATTTCGCGCCGAAGCGCGCCGCAACAAATTGCTGGGCCTTTGGGCGGCGGGCCTGATGGGAAAATCGGGCGATGATGCGGCGGAATACGCCGCCAGCGTCGTTGCATCCGATTTTGAAGAGGCGGGGAGCGAAGATGTGGTGCGCAAAGTGGCCGCCGACCTTGGCGGTAAAGCCTCGGAAGATGAGATTCGCGCCAAACTCGCCACTTTGATGGGCGAGGCCAAGGCCCAACTGATGACAGAGATCTGATCGGTTCAGGCTTTGGGCGCTAAAACCATCCTGATTACGGGCGCGGGGGCGGGCATTGGCCGCGCAACCGCGCGTCACTTCATTGCCCAAGGCTGGGATGTGGCCCTGATGGGGCGGCGTGAGGCCGCTTTGCGCGAAACCGCAGGCGATGCCCCCGCCCTGATTTTGGCGGGTGATGTCGGCCATCTGCCCGATGTCACCGCCGCCTTTGACGCGATCAAAACCCGCTGGGGCCGTTTGGACGTTCTGTTCAACAACGCAGGTATTTCCGCGCGCCAAGCCCCGATTGACGAAATAGACCCCGCCGATTTTCTGGCTGTGGTGCAAACCAATATCATCGGTATGTTTTACGTCGCGCGCGCGGCCTTTGCCCTGATGCGCAGCCAATCCCCGCAAGGCGGGCGGATCATCAACAACGGCTCGATTTCCGCCCATGTGCCGCGCCCGGGATCAGTGCCCTATACGATGTCGAAACACGCCGTCACGGGGCTAACCCGCACCTTGGGGCTGGATGGGCGCGCGTATAACATCGCTTGCGGACAGATCGACATTGGCAATGCCGCAACCGATATGGCCGCAAGCTTTCCCAAAGGCACGATGCAAGCCAATGGCCAAACCGCCGTGGAACCGGTGATGGATGTGGCCCATGTGGCCCGCGCCGTCGCCCATATGGCGGGCCTGCCGCTCGAGGTGAACATTCCGTTCCAAACCATCATGGCGCGGGATATGCCCTATATCGGGCGCGGGTAAAGGGATTGCGTCAGGCCGCCTTTGCCGCCTCTGGCCCGCAAAAAATTTGATACATCAGCCGCACCAGTTGGCGCACCCGCGCGTCCGCGATGGAATAGTAAATCGCCTTGCCATCGCGCCGCGCTGCCACCAATCCTTCAATGCGCAGCCGCGAAAGTTGCTGGCTCACCGCCGATTGCCGCGCGCCGATCAGCTCTTCCAATTCTGTTACCGATTTTTCCCCATCGGTGATGTGGCACAAAATCATCAGCCGCCCTTCGTGCGACAGCGCCTTAAGAAAGGCCGCCGCCTCGCCCGCGCGGGCGGCCATCAGGTCAAGATGATCATCACCGCACGACGTTGGCGCAAAGGTTTCGGGTTTGGGCATGCTGCTCTCCTGCCTTTATACATTCAGCATAGCATATATGTCGGGCAATGGCTAGGGCAAGCCCGTGGCAGGTGTTGAGTTGTGGCAAAAATCCGATACTGTTGCCCAAAAAGGAGCACGCTATGACCCTGCGCGACCCAGCATTCACCGCCACTGGCCGCTTTTTTCGCGGCAATCTGCACACCCATTCGACACGGTCGGATGGTGTGCTGACCCCCGAAGAGGTCTGCCGCCGTTATCGCGCAGAAGGCTATGATTTTATTGCCTTAACCGACCATTTCATCGGCGATTACGGCTATCCGATTGTCGATACCGTTCCGATGCGCGGGGATGGGTTCACGACACTTTTGGGGGCAGAACTACATTCGGGCGCTATGGAGAATGGCGAGTTATGGCATATTCTGGCTGTGGGCCTGCCGGCCGATTTCGCCCCGTCGAACAGCCCCAGCTTTTTGCCCGTTCAGGGCCAAGAAACGGGGCCAGAGATTGCCGCCCGCGCCGTGGCAGCGGGGGCTTTTGTCGCCATTGCCCACCCGCAATGGTCTGGCCTGACGCTGGCAGATGCGCGTTCGATCACCGCCGCCCACGCGGTTGAGATTTACAACCACGGCTGCTGGGCGGGCTGTGACCGCGCCGATGGCGCGGCAATTGCTGATCTGCTATTGACGAGCGGCCGCCGCCTGACCCTGATTGCCACCGATGACGCGCATTTCCACGAGCCTGACCATTTCGGCGGCTGGGTGATGGTCAAAGCCGCCGAAAACACGCCCGATGCGCTGCTGTCTGCGCTGAAGGCGGGGCATTTCTATGCCAGCCAAGGGCCAGAATTGCGCGATGTGCGTCTGGAAGGCGACCTTTTGGTTGTCGAGTGCAGCGCCGCCGTTTCGGTGATGGCGCTGGGGCATGGCACGGGGGCAAAGTCGGTGCAAGGCCGGTCGATGACCCGCGCCGAAGTGCCGCTTGCACGGCTGAACGGCTCGCCTTGGGTGCGGGCGGTGGTGGTGGACGCGGGCGGCAAACGGGCGTGGTCAAACCCCATTTGGCGCTGAGTATTCGGCCAGATTTTTGCCCTGCGCGATCATGTTATCCCAGGCAAGGTCAGGGTCGAACAGCGCGCGCGCGGCGGGAGTGATCGCGCGCGCGGCGCGGGCGCGCAAATCGGCCCGCATCACCAAAGGCCCGCGCATATCGGCCTGATACATCGGCCCGCCGCGCCATGGCGGGCAAATGCCCGCAGCCAATGCCGCCGCATCAATGGCGCTGGCCTCTTTGGCCTGCCCCAAACGCAGCATCTTTGCGCCGATATTGGCCCAAACGGCCAGCAATGCGGGCATGACATCGCTAGCCCCTGCAGGACATGGCGGCAATAGGGCATCTGGCGGCACTGCCACACCATAGGCCGCCATAGCGCCCAGCACTTGCGGGCGCGTCAGGCCCGCCTCGCAAAAATGCGTGACGATCTGCGTCATGGCGCGGCGCATTTGGCCGCCCATCTGGCTGTTTTGGGCTGCGATATCTTGGTGCCAGTCCAGCCGCGCGAGCAAGGCCGACAAGAGGCTCGCCAATTCCTGCGGCGCCGTGGGTGCGATAGCAATGCGCAGGCTTTGGGCGTCCGCGCGCGCCAAGTCTGCTTGGGGCTTCAGTTCAAGCAGCGCATCGCCAAATTCCAGCGCCGCGATCTGCCCCGTCTGTTGTGGCGCAAAGGCCACATCGACGCGCGGCCATAAAGGGGGGGGCAGCGCCAAAGTTTGCCCGCAAAACACCGCCCGCAGCGCCGCTGCGTCCTTGGCCGCCCCGCCCGACGGCTGCAGCCGCAGACGGGTCAAATCTGCATCGCGCGCGGCCATGCCTAAGCGTCCCGCCGTAATCTGATGCGCCTGCCGCGCCTCGACCGCGCGCGCAAGTTCGGCCCGCTGTGCGGCATCGGGGTCCAGCATCCAAACCATCATGCCCGCCGCCAGCGCCGAGGTGCAAAGCTGCGCCAAACCCGCGCCCGCGCCCCAAACATGGATTTGGGACAGCGGGGGCAGGTTACTGACATCGGGCAAATCCACAGCGTTCGACGCCGCCAATGCCGCCGCGCGGGCGCGTTCTTGCGCGGCAAAGGCATAGACGAGCGCCCGTGATGTTGGGCCAAATCGCAGCGCATCAGCGGCGCTTGCCTCTTGGGCTAGGGTGGTGGATTCGGGCAACAAAAACGCAGCCTCAACCGCTGCGACCATCGCTTTGGGCGCGGGCAAATGCGCAGGCAACCCGCCCACCCGCGCCTTTGCAGCCGCGATTGCCGCGATGTCCTGCGCGTTATATTTTGCAAGGTGGCGGCGGGCCGCCCAGCCGCCCGTATTGGCCAGGTCGCGCGCGCGGTCAATCGCCAGCTGCGTGGCCTTCCCAGCCGGTGCCAGAACATCCACCAAACCCGCCTTAAGCGCCATGTCCGCCGTATGTTTTGTGCCATTCAGCAGCATCTGCAACGCAGCCTCTGGCCCAACCCGCCGCGCCAAACGATAGGCGCCCCCTGCAGGCGGCAACAGGCCAAATTTGCCGTCGGGGTAGCCAAAGATCGCATCAGGGCCTGCCACCCGCCCTGATGCTGCCAGCGCCAGATCAAGCCCTGCCGTCAGGCAAGCGCCCTCAATCGCCACCACAATCGGTTTTGGGGCGGCGGAAATCCAGCCGCACAGCGCCTGCAGCAGCGCAGGGCCGTCCTGCTCCCGCTCTTTTCCCAAGGCCTGCACAGCATCCGAGCCTGCCGAAAACACTCCCAAGTCCGAGGCGATAACCACCGCCCGAATTGCCGCCTGATCCATCGCGCGGCGAAGGTGATCGCCAATCATGTCGCAAAATGGGGCTGACACCGCATTGGTGGGCGCGCGGGCCAGCCGCAGAAGCGCAACGTCATCCGCCTGCTGCACCGTCACCCATGTCGCCTGATCCGACCCGCTGTTCACCCAGCCCTCCTGCCGATCCGCCACGCAGCAGGCGCGACTTGCACCGCAAGTTTACGTGCAATCGCGCAACGGCTGCAAGCGCGCAGGCGATGATTGACGAGGTCGCTTTTCCTGCATAAGTTGTGAAGCCCCCGCGCGCGGCGCGCATCGCCCACCCGCGCGCGGCGCGCATGGCCCCATCCGCGCAAAGCCATGGCCACTTGCACCTGCGCCTGCTTGGCTTAGGGTGCAAACTAAGACAATACGCGCGCAGATATGGGGGACGCGATGGAAGCAGATTGGATTTGGGGCCTGATCGGCGGGCTGATCATTGGCATGGCGGGCGCCGTATATTTGCTGGGGAATGGCCGTATCATGGGGCCATCCTCGGTTGTGGGCGGGATTTTGGACGGGTCAGACCGCAGCGGCGAGCAGTTTGGCTTTTTGGCGGGCCTTGTCGCGCTGCCCGCCCTGATCGTTCTGGCCTTACCTGCGGCCACCTATGCCCCCAGCAATCTGGTGCAATTGGTGCTGGGCGGCCTTTTGGTGGGATTTGGCACGCGGCTGGCCAATGGCTGCACCTCGGGGCACGGGGTATGCGGCATTTCGCGCCTTTCGCCGCGCGGGGTTGTCGCCAGCGCCGTTTATATCGGCGCGGGCATGGCCACGATGGCGTTGGCGCGCACAATCTGGGGGTTGATCTGATGCAACGGGTGATTTTGGCGACCATCTCGGGCGCGATTTTTGGGCTGGGGTTGATGCTGTCTGGCATGACCGACACCCGCGCTGTCCAAGGGTTTTTGGACATTTTTGGCGATTGGAACCCCACCTTGGCCTTTGTCATGGCGGGCGCGATTTTGCCTATGGCGCTGGCGTGGCGCATCGCCGCGCGCAGCCGCGCCCCCGTCTTGGGCGGCAGCTTTCCTGCAATGCCGCCCCCACGGTTTGACGCCAAATTGATTGGCGGTTCAATGGCATTTGGCGCAGGCTGGGCGCTGACAGGGTTTTGCCCTGGCCCTGCGCTCGCCTCTCTCAGCTTTGGCGGCTGGCAAGGGTGGGTTTTTATCGGCGCGCTTTGTGCGGGCGCGCTGCTTGCAGGGCCGCTTCGCCGCAGCTAAGCTTGGCCCAACTAAGATAAGGAGCGTTCAATGGATATTCGGCACCTGACCCCCACTTATGCCGTCAGCCCGCAGATCGTGCTGGCCGATTTTGCCGCGCTCAAGGCCGCGGGCTTTACCGATGTCATCGACAACCGCCCCGATGGCGAAATTTCGCCCGACATCCACACCGAGGCGATGCGCGCGGCGGCGCTGGCGGCGGGGCTGGTGTTTCACGTCAACCCCGTGATTGGCGGCGCGATCACACAAGCAAATGTCACCGCGCAGGCCGAGGCGATGGCTGCCGCGCAGGGGCCGGTGCTGGCCTATTGCGCATCGGGGAACCGCTCGTCCATCGTTTGGGCGCTGGCCCATGCGGGCAAAAAACCCGCGGATGAGTTGATCGGCACTGCCGCCAAATTTGGCTACAATCTTGAACATTTGCGCGCCACATTGGGCGGCTAGGTAAGGGGTTTTAGGCGCTTTGCAGGGCCGGCAGATCATAGCCTGCCGCACCCATCGCGTCATCGGGCATAGTCGCCGTTTCCCGGGTCATCTGCGCCGCATCTTGTGTAGCGGCTTGGCCATGCTCTGCCGCGCTGGGATTAAAGGCGCGCGCGGTGTTGGCAGGGGCGGCATCCAAGGCCCGATTGACCGTGCCAAGGCTTGGCACATCGGTCAGGCGCAGGGCGCGCATCCCGCGATTTTGCCCCAGCCGCGCCCCCGCAACGCGCCGTCCATCCAGCCCATAAAGGCCGATCGCGTCCAAAGACGCGCCCACCAGTGGCAGCACCTCGCCCACCTGTAGGCGCAGCACCCGTTCCAGCGGCAGGGTGATATGCGACAGCGCGGCATCGACCTGCGCAGGCAAATCTTGCACCTGTGCGGCAAGTTCGATCTGAAAATCCATATCCTGCGCCGCGCTGTCATCACCCTGCGATGACAGGTCAAGACCCAGATCAAAACCGCCAATCCCTGCACCCGCCAGCCCTGCACCCAGCTGCCCTGCCCCCGCCAGCCCTGCACCGAAATCGGCCGCCGCCCCTTCGGGCAGGGCCAGCGTGACCTGCCCCGTGCGCGTGCCATCTTCCAGCGCCAAGTCCGTGGTCAGCAGATGAAATTCGCCATCCTCCAGCATCAGATGCAGCGGACGCGGATCATCGATAAAGGCGGCATAGCGGTAGCCCTTGGCCCAAGCTGCGCCATCGGCTTCGGTCAAACCGCCCTCTAGCCCTGCCAGCGCCGCATCGACAAATTCAACCGCCATCGCGGCATCGGTGCGGGTGGGCTTGCGCAAATCGGCCTCGTCTGGCCCTGTGGGGGCCAGCCGTGTCAGGGTCAGCATTTCAATCATCGCCGCCAGCATTGGGCCTGAAAGCACCATCAGGCCCATCGCATCGCCCGGCCCTTGCAGCATCAAGATCAGCGCGCGCTGCATCGGGGTTTCGAGCACCTCGGTCAGGCTGGATTGCGCGCCGGCGATGTTCGAAAACCCCACAGTCATTTTCAACTGATCGCGCGCCGCGCGCGCCAGCGCCAGCCGCCATGCCCGCAGCACAGGATCGGGCGCATCGGGCGCGGCCATGCCTGCAAACCCCGCACTGCCAAAATCGGGTTCGGGCAGATCATCCACAGGCCCAGCAAGTGCGCCGCGCGCGCGCGCAAGTTTGCGCGCCAGAACGCCCATACCAGCCGCTGATCCCTGCCCGTCTGACAACGCCTGCCCCTGTTGGTGACCATCACCCCTGAGTTATCGGACAAACTGCTTACCAAAGCGTGAATCCTTATGGCCTTTGACGGCGGATCGCGCGAAAATTATCCTTGCTTGCCAATGCGCAGCGGGATCGACACGCGAAACGCAGCGCCTTTTTGGCCTGGCAGATACGAAATCGTGCCCCCTAAGCTGGCCATCACTTCGCGGCATATCGCAAGACCAAGGCCCGCCCCGCCCACCGCTGCCGTATCGGACAGACGTGCAAACTTTTCAAAGATAATCCCCTGCTGATCTTTAGGAATACCCGTGCCATTGTCGATGAAATCCACCACCACCCGCGCACCTTTTTGGCGCACGGCGATGCGCAGGCTGGGGGCCGCCGCATCGCAATATTTACGCGCGTTCGAGATAAGGTTGATGAACACTTGCACCAACCGCCCCTCGTCGGTGCGCAGAAAAATCTCTTCGCCAAAGGGGTCGCGCTGAATGTCAAAGCTGCGTTCGGGGCGGGTCTGGCTGGCGGCGGCCAAGGCGCGGTCAATCATCGCGCCAAGGCTTGCCACCCCGATGTTCAACTGCACCGTGCCGTTTTCCAGCACCGACAAATCCAGCAAATCGTCCAAAAGCCGCGTTAGGCGCAGCGCTTCGGTATGGATCACACGGCCAAATTCGGCCACTTTTTCGCTGGGCAAATCGCCTTCGGTCAGAATTTCCGAAAACGCGCGGATCGAGGTCATGGGCGTGCGCAACTCGTGGCTAATCTGGCCCAAAAACGCATCTTTTTGCACGGAAATCGCGGTCAGCTTTTCGTTGACTTCGCGCAGGGCGCGGGCGGTGCGGGTCACTTCGGCCTGCTGCGCCTCAAGCTGGGTGGAATATTCCAAAATCTGCGCGGTTTCATTGGCCACGGCCATCAAATCCTCGACCGTCACCATCGCGCGGCCAAAGAGTTGCGAGATCATGGCATGGGCCGTCGCAGCCCCCACGCCGCCTGCCATCCGCCTTTCCAACCCTGCCAGAAAATCGGGGGTCAGGTCGGGCAAGAACCCTTCTTTGCCTTGGGCGCGAGCGGCCTCTTCGAAATAGGAAATCGCCACATCTTCGCCCATGATGCGCTGCGCCATGTTCAGCAGCGCCTCCGGCTCGGCTTGGCCCTGCACCCAGCCCAAACGCTCGGCGGCAATCTCATCGTCAAAGGCGTTGACAAAGGCCGCGCCTTGCACCCGTTCGACGGGCCCTGGAAAGGTCAGCAGTGACCCGATGGAAAATAGCGCCACATTGGCGGCCAGCGACCAAAAAATCGCATGCACCAATGGGTCCATGCCTTCGGTGCCAAACAGCGCGTTGGGGCGCAGCCAAGAATGGCCGAAAAGGCCGCTGCTGAACACCGAAGCAGGCAGCACCGCATCCACCCCGAAGGATGGCAAGAACAGCGTATAGGCCCAAATTACCAGCCCTGCGACCATGCCCCAGACCGCGCCCACCCCCGATGCCCCGCGCCAAAATATGCCGCCCAAAACCGCAGGCAGCACCTGCGCCATGCCCGCAAAGGCGATCAGCCCGATGGCGGCAAGCGAACCTGATCCGCCAGACAGGCGGAAATAAGCCAGCCCCAGCCCAAGCACACCGACAATTGACACCCGCCGCGCCGCCAGCACCCAGGCCCGCAGATCAGACCGCATGGCCGATTTCGGCCGCGCCCACAGCCAGGCAGGCATGATGATATGGTTCGACAGCATCGTCGCCAGCGCGATGGTTTCGACAATCACCATCGAGGTCGCAGACGAAAACCCGCCCAGAAACGCCAGCATTGCCAGCGCGCCCTTCCCCTCGCTGAGCGGCAAGGTCAGCACCAACATATCGGGGTTTGCGCTGGGCAATCGCTGCATGCCCACAGCGGCGATGGGCAGAATGAACAGGCTCATCAAAAACAGATAGGTCGGAAAGGCCCAAGAGGCGCGGGCCAAATGCCCCTCGTCGATGTTCTCAACCACCATCACCTGAAACATGCGCGGCAGGGTGATGACGGCGGCGGCAGAGACGAAAATCAGCGCCGTCCAGCGGCTGGGGCTGGGATGCCACGCGGCGATGTCGGTGGCGGCGATGGTCTGCGCCACAGCGGCAATCCCCCCCCCAAGGCCCCAGACCACAAACACCCCAACCGCCAACAAGGCGCACAGCTTGACCACCGCCTCAACGGCAATCGCAGTGACGATGCCGTGGTGCTGTTCGTTCGAAGCAAGGTTGCGCGTGCCGAACAAAATGGTGAACAGCGCCAGCCCCCCCGCCACCCAAATCGCCGTTGCCCCCGAATTGGGCAGCGCCCAGCCTTCGGGCGTCTCCGAGGCGAAGACCGCGAAACTTTGCGTCACCGATTGCAGTTGCAGCGCGATGTAAGGGGTCGAGGCGATGACCGCGATCAGCGTCACCAGCACCCCCAAAAGGTTGGATTTGCCAAAGCGCGACGAGATCAGGTCAGCAATCGACGTGGCGCGCTGCACCCGCCCAATGCGCACCAATTTGCGCAAAATCCACCACCAGCCGACAAAGACCAAAGTGGGGCCAAGGTAAATTGTCAAAAACTCCAGCCCCGAGCGTGCCGCATAACCGACCGCGCCGTAAAACGTCCAAGCGGTGCAATAGATCGACAGCGATAGCGGGTAGATGAAAGGCGCGCGTAAGATGCGCGCCCCGCCGCGCCCCGCGCGCCCGTCTGCCCAAGCGGCCAGAATGAACAAGAGCGCCACATAGATGATACAGGACAGAACCAGCAAATTGAACGGCATGGCTAATCAGCCTTCGCAGCCGCCCGAGCGGCGATTTTGCCTTCGTCCAAAAGCGGCGCATCAGGTTTCACCTCCGCCTCGCCAAGCCCGCGCGTCAATGCCGCCGCCACAGCAATCAGCCCCGCCCAAACCGCAAAAATATAGGCCCAATGGCGCGTTACATCTTGCCCATTTTGCGGCCACATCATCGGAAGCAGCAGCATGCCAAGACCAAAAATCGGCAACAGCCGCGCCCCATCGCGCAGGCGGCGTTTGCGATAAGATGCGCGGGCCAGAAACAAGGGTTGGCGCAGTTTTGCCATCACTGCCCCCCCAGCAGCGCCCGCACCGCCGCGCGCATATCGCTGTTATCAAACGGTTTTGTCATAAAAGCAGAAACACCCGCCGCCAGCGCCGCCTCTCGGTCACGCTCTTGCCCCTTGGCCGTTAACATCAGAACGGGCAGGCGTTCAAATTCGGGGCTGGCGCGCAGATCGGTCAAAATCTGCATCCCCGATTTACCGGGCAGCATCAAATCTAAGATCACCAAATCGGGCCGCTGACTGGCAATCGCAGCGCTTGCTTCGGTTCCGTTGGCCAAAAGCTGCACGTCCCAGCCGTCGCGCGACAGCAAAAAGCGGATCGCCTCGGCGATGTTCGGCTCGTCTTCTATCAGCAGAATCTTGCCCATCGCTGGCCTCTCCCTTGGCCGATTTTTCGGCAATGCACGCGGCCGATTTTTCGGTCTTGCTCTCGACCGTTTTTGCGGCATCTCCCAATGCCATTGCACGCACTATCACGGCAAAATCGCGCTGTGTCAAAGGCGTTAACCGCCAAAGATCGACGGTTCGCGCCGCGCGGGGCAACGGGGGTGGGTGCAGACGCGGCAGGTGCTGCCCAGATGCAACTCTGCCCGTTGCTGGGCCGTCTCTGCGGGCGGGTTTGGCACGATCAGCATCATCGCCTTGCGCAGTTCGGGGCCGCCAAAGCCAAAGGGATGGCTAGACTGGCAAAAGGCGCGCAGCGTGAAGCGCGCAGCGGCCGCCCCACCAACGCCTGCCGCCCCTACGCCTGCAACAGCCTGCGCCTCGATCAGCTGCAAAGGCCGCCCCAGCGCGGTAAACAGCGGCCAAAGCGGGCAAGCCGCCCCAAAGCGGGGCAGCGAGAACCCCGCCACTGGGCGGCGCAGCATCAACGTGCCAGACCCATCGCAGGCGACCAAGCCCGCCGCAGGGCCAAGCGGATCAAAGGCGATACGGCGAAAGGCCGCAAAAGGCGGCGCATTGCAAGCGCTGGCAATCGCCAAAGGATCGGGGCCAAAGCGTTGCCGCGCTGCGCGATAGGGCGTCTCAGGCAGCGCCTGCACATCGGTGCGCACATCGGCCTGCAGCGCCTGCGCCATGCCTTTGGCCGCGACAGACAGGCCAGCAAAATCGGATGCCTCGGCAACTTGCCAGTTCAGCGCAGCGGCCCATGCCTCGACTTCTTCTTGCGGGGCAGCGGGGCCTTCGGCTTCGATCTGCCCGCCACTGTCCAGATAGCGCACCAGTGCCTCGGCCCCTTTGGCCAGCCTTGCGCTGTCCTCATCCAAGTTTCGCAAGAACCTATCTTGCCATTCGGGTTCCAAATCGTCTGTTTCGGCCAAAATCACCGAGGTTGACCGCACCGATGACACGGCAGACAGCACCTCATGCAAGGTCGCCGAAAGATGGGGGTCGTGGCTCATACGGTCATTCACCGCAGCCAGCGCGGATTCCAGCGCAAGACGGCGCTGGTGCATGGCCAAGACCACCTCGGCCCAGCCCGAAAAGCGCTGCGCAAATTCCTCGGCGCGGTCAAGTTCGGCGGCAGGCCATGCCAGCGCAATAGCGCGCAAATCGTCCAAAACCGCGCTACCACCACCATCGGCAAAGGCTTCGGGCGGTTGGCCCAGCGCCTGCGCCAGACGCGCCAAAACATCCGGTGGCACGCGGCGGCGATTGTGTTCGATCAGGTTCAGATAGCTGGCCGACACCCCCGCCGCCTGCGCCACATCGCCTTGCTTGCGCCCCAGCGCCATGCGCCGCGCCCGCAGTTTTGATCCTGATAATGCAGAAGCTACCATCGCGCCCTCTTTTGTAAATCTTTACAACACGGGGGCGGTTAGGCAATGAAAAACGCGCCCAAAGTCATCTCTGGGCGCGCTCAATTTGTAAAACTATGGCTTATTGCAGCGCTTTGTCCGTAACCTGATGCGTCCAAGCGCCGCTAGGTTCTGCCGTGATCACAGGATCGCTGCCGCCCGACATCAGGGCCGCAACCGTGGCCTTATAATCGGCCTCGTCCAACGCGCCATTGCTGCCAGCGGTCAGCTTGGCAATTTCACCCATCATGCGGGTTTGATGCTCGATCGTTTGCGCGCCCGTGGCATCGTTGTCGATCACAATCTGCGCGGCCTCGTCCACGTTCCCTTCTGCATATTTCCAGCCCTTCATGGACGCGCGCACGAACCGCACCATCTTGTCTTCAAAGGCAGGATCGGCCAGCTTGTCTTCCATCACATACAAACCGTCTTCCAGCGTTTGCACGCCCTCGTCAGCATATTTGAACGTGACCAGATCTTCGGGTTTGATCCCAGCATCAATCACCTGCCAATATTCGTTATAGGTCATGGTCGAAACGCAGGCCGCCTGCTTTTGCAGCAGGGGGTCAACGTTAAAGCCCTGCTTCAGCACCGTCACATCTGTGCCGTCTGTCTTCAGGCCCAGCTTGTTCATCCAGTTCAGGAACGGATATTCATTGCCGCCAAACCACACGCCCAGCGTCTTGCCTTTAAAATCGGCAGGGCTCGCCACGCCCGATTCCTTGAGGCAAGTCAGCATCATGCCCGATTGTTTGAAGGGCTGCGCGATGTTGACCAAGGCAAGACCCTTTTCGCGCGCCGCCAGCGCCGATGGCATCCAGTCAATCACCACATCCGCGCCGCCGCCTGCGATCACTTGGGTCGGTGCCACATCAGGGCCACCCGGCAGGATGGTGACGTTCAGACCCTCTTCCTCGTAGAAGCCTTTTGCGGCGGCCACGTAATAGCCCGCGAACTGCGCTTGCGTCACCCATTTCAGTTGCAGCGTCACATCATCGGCGGCATGGGCAGATGTGCCCATTGCGCCCAAAAGCGCTGCTGTCAGTAGTTTTTTCATCTCTCAACCTCCAAGTTATGGGCCTTTGCCCGTTGCTTACCGTCTTTGCGAAGGGTGCCAGAATGTCACCCGCCGTTCGATCAACGCGACCGCGCCGTAAAACGCCGATCCCGCCAATGCCGCCACCGCAATCTCGGCCCAAACCATGTCAAGGCCAAGCCGCCCGACCTCTGCCGTGATGCGAAACCCCATCCCCACTGTCGGACTGCCAAAAAATTCAGCAACAATCGCGCCAATCAGCGCCAGTGTTGTCGCAATTTTAAGCCCGTTGAAAACAAACGGCATCGCCGCAGGCAGGCGCAGTTTGAACAGGTTTTGGGTGTAACTCGCCCCATAAGTCGCCATCAAATCGCGCTGCATCTGGTCTGCCGCCTTTAGGCCTGCCACAGTGTTCACCAGCACGGGAAAGAACACCATCACCACCACCACGGCGGCCTTGGAATGCCAGTCAAACCCAAACCACATCACCAAAATCGGGGCGATCCCCACAATCGGCAGGGCGGCCACAAAATTGCCCACCGGCAGCAGACCCTTTTGCAAAAAGGGCGAACGGTCAATCGCAATCGCCGCAGCCACCGCCGCCCCGCAGCCAAGCACATAGCCCCGCAGCGCGCCCTTGATGAAGGTTTGGTTGAAATCGGCCCAAAGCGTCGGGATTTCTGCCGCAAACCGCGCCGCGATAGCGCTTGGCGGGGGCAAGATGACGGGGGATATACCAAGCCCGCGCACCATCCCCTCCCACACGACCAAAATCGCCGCGCCAAAGATCGCAGGCACGATCAGCCCGCCGCCGCCACGCGCCGCCAGCCGCACATTCAGCGCCCAAGCGCCCGCCCAAAAGGCCAGCGAAAACGCCACCCAATTCATCGCGCTGCCTCCCGATAGCCCATCCGCTGCAAAGTCGCCCGCTCAACCCAACCGACAATCGCAACCAGCCCCGCCGCCACAATCGCCGCCGCCATCAGCGCCGCCCAAATCTGCACCGTCTGCCCATAATAGCTGCCCGACAGCAGCCGCGCGCCAAGCCCCGCCACCGCGCCCGTGGGCAATTCCCCCACAATCGCGCCCACAAGGCTCGCCGCAATCCCCACCTTGAGGCTGGCGAACAAATAGGGCACCGAGGCTGGCAGTCGCAGCGCCCAAAACACCTTGGCGCGGCTCGCATTATAGGTTTTCATCAAATCAAACTGCGCCGCATCTGGCGCGCGCAGCCCCTTGACCATGCCCACCAGCACAGGGAAAAACGACAAAAAGGCCGAGATAATCGCCTTGGGGATCAGCCCCTGCACCCCCAACGCGTTCATCACCACAATGATCATCGGCGCAATCGCCAAAATGGGAATGGTCTGGCTGGCAATCGCCCAAGGCATCACGGACGCATCCATCGCGCGGTTATGCACAATCCCCACTGCCAGCAAAACGCCCAGCCCCGTGCCAATCGCAAAACCCACCAGCGTTGCCGAAATCGTGATCCAGCCGTGATAAACCAGCGACTTTGGCGATGACACTTTCAACCCCAGCGTCGATTTATACAGCTCCACCGCAACCTGATGGGGGCTAGGCAGCACAGGGCGATCTTGGCTCCACGTCGCGGCGATCAGCGCCGCGCCCGCAGGGGCATCCACTCCCGCCCGCGCCGCCTGATCCACCTCCCAAGGCATGTTCATCCGCACGGCAGCCCCGTACCAAAGCGCGACAATGGCCAGAACAACGGTCAAAATGGGCAAAACGCGGTTCATGCCTTTCCCCCCAGCGCAATCAAGGCCACCGCCACGACGCCAAGGCCCATGCCCAAACCCTGCACCAGCGTCGGCCTCTCGCCAAACACCACAATCGCCATCGCGGTAATCGCCAGCAACTGGAATATCGCCGACAATGATATCGCCACCCCAAGGCCCCCGCTACGCATCACCCAAACCATGATGAAATTGCCCAAACAAAACAGCGCCAGCGCCGCCAGCAAAACCTGAACCCCCGCCCCACCCGCATAGGTTTTCAGAAGCGCATTCGCCCCCATAAACACGGCGGTCGAGGCGGCCAAATAGGCATATATCGCACCGCTCATCGCCCGCCCCTTTCACATTGGTGCAAATACCTTCGGGGGAGGCAGCTTTGGCTTGCCAAAGCTGCTTGGGGGCAGACAGCCCCCATCCACCCCATATGCCGCAGATCACTCATCCACATGCCCCGCCCGCAGCCCCTCACGCACGCGGTGCGCAACGGCGATAAATTCAGGCGTATCGCGAATATCCAAGGGGCGCGCGCTGGGCAGGGGGCTGTCAATGACATCGGTAATCCGCCCCGGGCGCGGCGACATCACCACGATCTTGGTCGACAGATACACCGCTTCGGGAATGGAATGGGTTACAAAGGCAATCGTCTTGCCCGTGCGCGCCCACAGCTTCAAAAGCTCTTCATTCAAGCGATCCCGCACAATCTCGTCCAGCGCGCCAAACGGTTCGTCCATCAGCAATATATCGGCATCAAAGGCCAGCGCGCGGGCAATCGAGGCGCGCTGCTGCATGCCCCCCGACAGCTGCCACGGAAATTTGCGCCCGAACCCCGAAAGTTCGACCAGCTCCAAAACCCGCTCCGTGCGCTCGGCAATTTCCGCCTTGGAAAACCCCATAATCTCCAAAGGCAGCGCAATATTCCCCGCAACCCTTCGCCACGGATACAGCCCCGCCGCCTGAAACACATAGCCATAGGCCCGCGCGCGCCGCGCCTGATCGGGGGTCATGCCGTTCACCGTCAGACTGCCGCCCGTTACCGTTTCCAGCGCCGCGATAGACCGCAACAGCGTGGTCTTGCCACAGCCCGACGGCCCAATAAAGGACACAAAATCCCCCTTATGCACGGTCAAATTCACATCTTTCAGCGCCTGCACAGGCCCGTCATTGGTTTGAAACACCAACTGCACATCGAGCGCCTCGATCACTGCATTTGTCTGCTTATTGTTCATCCGAATATCGGCCTTTTTCCCTCAAAACGCTGTGCTATGCTGCCCCCAAACCCTTTGGAAAGGAAGCGCCAATGTCGCCACTGAATTGCGTCAAATTGCACCCGTCCAGCGATCACACCTATGCGGGCAAACAGGGCTTTTCCTATTTCGAAGGCATCGCGCGCGAATCCGTTGGGGCGCAGGGCATCTGTATGCATCTTCTGACCATCCCCGAAGGTGGCCGCGCAAAGGCGCACATGCATCAGGCGCATGAAACCGCGATTTACATGCTGGAGGGGATCACCGTGATGCACTGGGGCCAATCCCTTGAACATACGATGGAAGTGCGCGCGGGCGATATGCTCTATATCCCCGCAGGCATGCCGCACCTGCCCTTCAACCCCGGCCCTGGCCCCGCCCGCGCCGTCATCGCCCGCACCGACCCGCATGAACAGGAAAGCGTGGTGCTGCTGCCGCAGTTGGAGACATTGGTGGAGGGCTAGGGTCATGCTCTAATCTCCTGTCGCATCTGCCTGAGGAGGAGCAAGGCAAACAAAACGGCCACAACGCAAGTGATAAGCGGCCAAGCGCCAAGCACAAATATCGATGCCATTTTCGCAAAGTTGGTTGGATCAGACAGCAGTAGGGCAATAACCCCAATAGTTGCCAGACCGACCGAGAGAAATACGCACAAAATACGCGCAGCATTTGTCTGCTCATAGCGGATGACAAGCAAAGGCAAAGCCCATTTCGCCAAAGGGCGTGAAATTGCCCAGCTAACCGCGCTGAACACGAAGGCCATGGCGACAATTGGTCCTAACCAAACAATTGCGATGAAGGCAAAACCCGAGACGTCATTCAGCAACACGACTACGACAAGCACAAACAGTAATAGCCCGAAGAATGACGCAAAAAATACTGCTGCCGAAACACGCTCGCTCACGGCCGTGGCTTTTTCAGTAGTCATAGGCGCGTTAGGGTTCATTCTGCCTAGACCCCCCGCATCAATCCGCCATCAACGCGGATGTTCTGGCCCGTGATATAACCCGCCCCTTCGGATGCCAAAAACCCCACAGTCGCGGCGATTTCCGCCATCGTCCCGTATCGCTTCATTGGCACCGAAGCCGCGCGCTCGTCGGTCTTGGGCAGGCTATCAATCCACCCCGGCATCACATTGTTCATCCGCACGTTTTTGGCCGCAAACTCATCGGCAAACAGCTTAGTAAACGCCGCCAGCCCCGCCCGCGCCACGGCGGATGTGGGGAACATGTTAGAGGGTTCAAACGCCCAAGCGGTGGATATATTCACAATCGCCCCGCCGCCCTGCGCCGCCATTATCGGCACGACCAGCCGCACAGGCCGCACAACGTTCAGAAAATACACCTCTTGCCCGCGCAGCCAATCCTCGTCGGAAATCTCCAAAAGCGCCCCGCGCGGCCTGTGCCCCGCCGAATTGACCAGCACATCCACCCGCCCCCACCGCGCCATCGCCCCATCGACCAGCGCCTGTATCGCGGCCACGTCTTGGTTCGACCCCGTCACCCCAAACCCGCCAAGCGCCGCTCCCAGCGCCTCGCCCTTGCCAGATGAGGACAGGATGCCAACGCTATAGCCATCTTCCGCCAGTTTGCGCGCACAGGCCGCCCCCATGCCAGACCCGCCTGCGGTGATCAGGGCGACTTTCTGCATGACTTATGCCTCCATTTTGAGTATACGGGATTTATCAGCCAGTTTTGTCAGGCAACGATTACTGAGCCACCGCTCGGTCAACCACGCCATCGCACCAGCCGAAGCCCCAGCAAAGGCCAAGATCGAAAAAAACAAAAGACCAATCGTTGCACCATCGGCAAACCCAAAAAAATAACCAGCCGAGATGACAGGCAGAAATACACCAGCTAACGCAAAACTAAAGAGATCACGACGTCGCGCCAACTTTAGGAATAGTCGCAAGATCAAAAAAGCGGGCAAACATAACAAAAGCATCATCATCGAAAGCGATATGGATTCCCAGAACAAATCCGCAACAAAATCCCACATCGTATTGACAATGAAATCTCTTCCTCCGATCAGTTTATCTATTGCGAGCGACAAAACGAATACTGACGCGCCCACGATACAGGCCGCAAGATAGCCAACCGTTATGGACAGCGTAACTGCCCACCACGATACAGTTGCCTCAGCTTGTGCTTCCACCTAAACCCCCGCCACAATCTCGCCCGACCGCTGCACAGGGCGCGGCGCGGTCAGGTCTTTCCACTGGCTCAGCGCGCGGTTCACCGCAGGTTTCGGCTCGCGCGCCACAAACTTGCCGTGGCCTTCACCAGCGTGCACCTTGCCCGCCTCCCAAGCCAGCCGCCCGCGCGTGAGCGTAAAGCGCGGCAGGCCCGTTACCTTTTGCCCCTCGAACACATTGTAATCAATGGCAGATTGCTGGGTGCTGGCCGAAATCACCTTGCTCGCCTCAGGGTCCCACACCACCAAATCCGCATCCGCCCCCACCAAAACCGCGCCCTTTTGCGGATAGCAGTTCAGGATTTTTGCGATATTGGTCGAGGTCACGGCCACAAATTCATTCATCGTCAACCGCCCCGTGGCCACCCCATGCGTCCACAGCATCGGCATCCGGTCTTCCAGCCCCCCCGTCCCATTGGGGATTTGCGCGAACGACTTCAGGCCAAAGCGTTTTTGCGCAGTCGTGAACGCACAATGATCGGTCGCAACAACCGACAATGACCCAGACTGCAACCCCGCCCAAAGACTATCCTGATGGGCCTTATTGCGAAACGGCGGCGACATCACGCGCCGCGCGGCATGGTCCCAATCGGGGTGGAAATATTCGCTTTCGTCCAGCGTCAGATGCTGGATCAGCGGCTCGCCCCAAACCCGCTTGCCCGCCGCCCGCGCGCGCCTGATCGCCTCATGCGCCTCTTCGCAGGACGTATGGACGACATACAGCGGCACCCCCGCCATATCGGCGATCATGATCGCGCGGTTGGTCGCCTCGCCCTCCACTTGCGGCGGGCGGGAATAGGCATGCGCCTCTGGCCCCGTATTGCCCGCAGCGATCAACTTGGCGGTCAGTTCCGCCACCACATCGCCGTTCTCGGCATGAACCATCGCCAAACCGCCAAGGTCGCCCACGCGGCTGAACGATTGATACATCTCATCATCATTCACCATCAACGCGCCCTTATAGGCCATAAAGTGCTTGAAGCTGGTCATCCCCGCATTGACGGACAGGGCCATATCTTCAAACACCTTCTCGCCCCACCACGTCACCGCCATGTGATAGGAATAATCGCAATGCGCGCGGGTGGATTTGTTGTGCCACATCTGCGCCGCATCCATCAGGCCCTGCCCCTGCGCGGGCAGCACAAAATCCACCACCATCGTGGTGCCGCCCGACAGCGCCGCGCGGGTGCCGCTTTCAAAATCATCGCTGGAATAAGTCCCCATAAAGGGCATTTCCAAATGCGTATGCGGATCAATCCCGCCAGGCATGATATAACAGCCCGTGGCATCAAGGGTCTTATCCCCCTTCAACCCCTGCCCAATGGCGGTGATCTTGCCGCTCTCGATCAGCACATCGGCGGCATAGGTCAAATCCGCCGTCACCACCGTTCCGCCTTTGATTACTGTGCTTGTCATGGCTTTACCTCAATGTTCTGTAGGATTTGGGATATATTCATATTGGGTAAGGATATCGCGGCACTTTTTCAGCTCTTCCGCTGTGAATAATTCATGCCAGATCGGATTTTCGAACACTACGGCCTCAACGGTTAGGTTGAGATGCCCTCGTTGGTAAAGCGCGATATATCCTTCAGAGACCTTTGGCGCATTTATCAGGTACTTGGCTGTTGCCAGCCCGCCCCTTTCGCTGATCATTCGAAAGAACACTGTCGCATTATATTTTGCTTCGACTTTTGCGCGGCGATAAATGTCTAGCATTGCAAGATCGAACTTTTTGATAAATGCAAGATCACTCACTCCACCACCCCCTGAACGACTAACCCAGTCTCCACGCTTCTTCTTTTCACAAATATCCCACGGGGGTTTGGGGGTGTGAAACCCCCAATTGCGCCGCGAGTGCCAAGGTTGCGCATCACCCCACCACCTCCGCCACTTCCAAACAGGCATGCAGCAAAACATCCGTCCCCGCCGCCGCCCATTCAGGGGATATCTCCTCGGCCTCGTTATGGCTTAGGCCCCCCACGCAAGGGCACATGATCATCACCGTTGGGGCCACGCGGTTTGTCCAGCAGGCGTCATGCCCCGCGCCCGATATGATATCCATATGCGGATGGCCAAGGCGCTCTGCCGCGCCGCGCACGACTTTGACCAAATCAGGATCAAACGTCACAGGGTCGAAATGGCCTACAGGTTCGATCGAACAGCCAAGGCCCAACTCCGCCGCCACTGCTGCCGCCGCCCGCTCCACCTCGCCGCGCATCAGGTCTAGCTTGCCCTGCTCGGGCGAGCGAATATCGACAGTAAACACCACCTTCCCCGGAATCACATTGCGAGAGTTTGGAAATACCTTCACCTGCCCCACCGCGCCCACGGCGCCCGGCTGATGCGCCATCGCAATCTGATGCACCCGTTCCGTTATCCGCGCCATCCCAAGCCCCGCATTCACCCGCATATGCATCGGCGTAGACCCAGTATGCGCGTCTTTCCCCGTCAGCGTAATTTCCAACCACCACAGGCCCTGCCCGTGGGTGACAACGCCAATCGTCTTACCAGTCGCCTCTAGAATCGGCCCCTGTTCGATGTGCAGCTCCAGCATCGCATGCATCTTGCGCGCGCCCACGGGTTCATCTCCCACCCAGCCAATCCGCGCCAGTTCCGCGCCAAATGTCTTGCCATCCAAGTCGGTGCGCCCATAGGCGTAGTCCTGCGTGTGAATCCCCGCAAACACCCCGCTCGCCAGCATCGCAGGGGCAAATCGCGCGCCCTCCTCATTGGTCCAATTCGTCACCACAATCGGGCGGCGGGTTTTGACGCCCATATCATTCATCGTGCGCACGACCTCTAGCGCGCCCAAAACACCTAAAACCCCATCGTATCGCCCGCCCGTCGGCTGCGTGTCCAAATGGCTGCCCATGTAAACGGGCAAGGCATCAGGGTCCGCCCCCGCGCGGGTGGCAAACATAGTGCCCATGGTATCAACGCCCATCACCATGCCCGCCTCCGCGCACCAGCGCGCAAACAGGTGCCGCCCCGCGCTGTCGGCATCGGTCAGGGTCTGCCGATTGCAGCCCCCTGCAAGCCCCGGCCCAATCAGGGCCATCTCGCCCAAAGCATCCCACAACCGCTGCGCATTGATCCGTTGATTGGCCAAAACTGGCATCGCAAACTCCCGTCAAATGGGGTCTGTCGCCCCGACGCCTGCGCGATTCCCCGCGCAAGCTTTGTGGCAAGGCTATAGATGTTGACCAATCGGTCAACAAAATTCGCATGATTTTTCGGCATGGCGCACTGGATGCCCAAGCTTTGGGCAGCCAGCGCGCCCCCTTGCCGCGCGCCCACGCTTTGGCATAGGCTGGGCGCATCATTGCCACAGGAGATCACATGAGCGCAGAGCATTTCCCCGCGGCCCAAATGGTCGCCCTTGAAACCGAAGCGCTGATTTTTCCTGCCTTTGACGAAGGCGATGCTTGGGCTTTGGGGCGCGCTTTGGTGCAAATGGCGCAAGAAGATGGCCTTGGCGTTGTGATCAATATTCGCACGCCATCGCGCACATTGTTTCATGTCGCCCTGCCCGGATCAGCCCCTTTGAACGAAGCTTGGGCGCGGCGCAAAAGCAATCTGGCGTTCCAGTTTGGCAAATCGTCGCTAGAGGTGGGCTGCACCTTGCGCGAAAAGGGGCAAGAGGTGTCGCGGCACGGGCTTTCCAGCGCCGACTATGCCGAGGCGGGCGGCGCGGTTCCCGTGGTGGTGGCGGGGGTGGGCGTGGTCGCTGTGGTCACTGTATCGGGCCTGCCGCAACTGGACGACCATGCGCTGGTCATCGCCGCCATGCGCGCGCATTTGGCTTGATCGACCGAAATCGGCGCGAAATCCTAGACTTTTGACGCGGGCCGCTTACCTGCTGGCGGTAAACCCACACAGGAGGACACCATGTTCAAAGGCCTACCCCTTGCGATAACGCTGATTGCCGCGATGCTAACCGCCGTGCCCTATGGTCTGATCTTGGCCATTGAATAGGCCAAACGCCCCGCCACATCGGATGGCGGGGCAATTTACATTTGCAATGCCGCGCGCCTTGGGCCAGTCTGCGCGGGCAGTCAACCAAAGCAGTGCCGTGCCTTACAGCCCCAAACCCGCCAAATCCCCGACCCGCATCCAAGCCCGCAACCGAGAGGTGATTTTAGAGGCTGCGCTTGAGGTGTTTTCGCAAGCGGGGTTTCGCGGCGCAACTTTGGACGAAATCGCCGCGCGCGCGGGCCTGTCCAAACCCAACCTTTTGTATTATTTCCCCAGCAAAGAGGCAGTGCATAACGCGCTTTTGACCCAGCTTTTGGAAACCTGGCTTGACCCTTTGCGCGCGATGGACCCATCGGGTGATCCGATTGCAGAAATCAAAGCTTATGCGCACCGAAAGCTGGAACTTGCGCGCGAATTTCCGCGCGAAAGCCGCCTTTTTGCCAATGAAATGCTGCAAGGGGCACCGCGCATGCGCGGCGTGATCGAAACCGATCTGCGCGCCTTGGTGGCCGAGAAATCTGCCGTGATCGCGGCTTGGATGAAGCTTGGCAAAATCGCGCCCTGTGATCCCACACATCTGATCTTTTCCATCTGGGCGCTGACCCAGCATTACGCCGATTTTGACGTGCAAGTGCGCGCAGTTTTGGGCGATGGGATTGACCCTTTTGCGGGGGCAGACAGCTATCTGGAAACCCTGCTGACGCGCCTGTTGCAAATATAAGGGGCCTTGCCCCTCTGGGCTGCGCCCATTCACCCCAGGATATTTCCAGAGCGAGGAAGCAGGCAGAAGGTCTATGCCCTCCTCGCTCTAAAAATATCCTGCGGGGGGTAAGCGAAGCAAGGGGGGCGCAAAGCCCCCCTTTTACAACATTTGTGCATTTGCAACATTTTTGCTGCATTGCAGCGTCATTTTTGGCGCTAGATTCGCACTATTGCTGCCAGCGCTCTATTTTGCCGCCACGGATGGATTGTTCGGATGGGTTGTCCAATTGGCGTAATCTTCCACCTTGCGACCCGTGCGGGTATCGACTGTGCCCTTGTCCAGCACCTCCATCGTGATGCAGTTTTCCACGGGGCAGACGTTGACGCAAAGGTTGCAGGCCACGCATTCCTCGTCCTTCACAGTAAAGGTGCGATCCTCGCTCATCGCGATGGCTTGGTGGCTAGTATCCTCGCAGGCGGCATAGCAGCGCCCGCATTTGATGCAGTCGTCTTGGTTGATATGCGCTTTGGTCACGTAATTCAGGTTCAGATACTGCCAATCGGTGACATTGGGCACGGCGCGGGCGACCAGATCGGCGGTCGATGTCATGCCCTTGCTGTCCATATAATCAGACAGGCCCGAGATCATTTCCTGCACGATCTTGAACCCATAGGTCATCACCGCCGTGCAGACCTGCACATTGCCCGCGCCCAGCGCCATGAATTCCGCCGCATCGCGCCATGTGGTCACGCCGCCAATGCCGGAAATCGGCAGGCCGCGCGTGGCTTCTGCGCGGGCAATTTCCGCCACCATGTTCAGGGCAATCGGTTTGACCGCAGGGCCGCAATAGCCGCCATGCGTGCCTTTGCCGTCGATCATCGGTTCGGGGCTAAAGCTGTCGAGGTTCACCGAAGTGATCGAATTGATCGTGTTGATCAGGCTGACCGCATCGGCGCCGCCGCGCTTGGCCGCCTCGGCAGGTTTGCGGATATCGCTGATATTTGGCGTCAGCTTTACGATGCAAGGCATGCGCGAATGGGTTTTCACCCACCTTGTGACCATTTCGATATATTCAGGAACCTGCCCCACTGCGCTGCCCATGCCGCGCTCGGCCATGCCATGCGGGCAGCCAAAGTTCAGCTCGACCCCATCGGCCTCGGTATCCTCGATGCGATGCAGGATGTCTTTCCAACTGTCCTCATCACAAGGCACCATCAGCGAGATGACCAAGGCCCGATCACGCCACTTGCGCTTGACCATCTTGATCTCGTCCAGGTTCACCTGCAATGGGCGGTCGGTGATGAGTTCGATGTTATTGAGCCCCAAAAGCCGCCGATCCGCGCCCCAAACCGCGCCATAGCGGGGGCCGTTTACATTCACCACGGGCGGGCCTTCCGACCCAAGGGTTTTCCAAACCACCCCGCCCCAGCCTGCCGCAAAGGCGCGCTCGACATTATAGGCCTTGTCCGTGGGCGGGGCGGATGCCAGCCAGAACGGGTTGGGCGATTTGATACCGATGAAATTCGTGGTCAGGTTTGCCATGGTTTTCCCCTAGCCCATAAGTTTCGCATGAATGGCCAGCGCGGCATCGCGCCCTTCGGCCACCGCCGTCACCGTCAGATCTTGCCCGCCCGCCGCGCAATCGCCGCCCGCCCAGACGCGACCCGCTTGCGTTTTCAGTTTCTTGCCTTCTAGCGCGATGGGCGCACCCTCTAAGGTTTGGCCAATCGCCAAAAACACCTGATCGGCGGGAATGGTGAAACTGTCGCCCCCCGCATAGGCAAACTCCACCCCCGTCACATGGCCCGCGCCGTGAATGGCCACGGGGGCGGCGTTGTAGACAATCCGAACGCCTGCCGATGTGGCGTGCTGCTGTTCGTAGTCCGATGCGCTCATCTTCTCGCGCGGGCCGCGATAGACCATCGTCACGTTTTGCGCCCCCAAAAGGCGCGATTGCACGGCGGCATCTACCGCCGTCATGCCGCCGCCGATCACCACCACATCGCGGCCAACGGGCACTTGCGATTTGTCCGACTGGCGCAGCGTTTCGATGAAATCGACGGCGTTTTGCACGCCGTCCAAATTCGCCCCATCCAGCGCCAGCGCGTTCACCCCGCCCAGACCAATGCCCAGAAATACCGCGCCAAAATCGGCCTCTAATTGCGCCAGCGAGATGTCCTGCCCCAGCCTTTTGCCGTGATGCACCGAAATCCCGCCAATTTGCAGCAGCCAGTCCACCTCGCGCGCAGCAAAATCATCCGCCGCCTTATAGGCCGCAATGCCGTATTCGTTCAGCCCGCCCGATTTGGCCCGCGCCTCATACACCGCCACCTCGTGCCCCAGCATCGCCAGACGGTGCGCGCAGGACAGGCCCGCAGGCCCCGCCCCAACAACCGCGACCGTCTTTCCCGTAGGCGCTGCGCGGGTGAATGGATGGATGCCCCGATCCATAAGCCCATCGGTGGCAAAGCGTTGCAGGCGGCCAATCTCGACGGGCTTGCCCTCGGCCATCTCGCGCACGCAGGCCCCCTCGCACAGCACTTCTGTGGGGCAAACGCGGGCGCACATGCCGCCCATGATGTTTTGGGAAAGGATGGTCTTTGCCGCCGCATCGGGCGTGCCCGTGGCGATTTGGCGAATAAACAGCGGAATGTCGATATCGGTCGGGCAGGCGGTGACGCAGGGCGCGTCATGGCAGAAATAGCACCGATCCGCTGCCACCCGCGCCTCATGCGCGTCCAGTTTCGGGGCGATATCGGCGAAATTCTGCGCCAGCTCGCCGGTTGTCAGGCGCGCGGGCACAACACCGGCGGAAAAGGGACTGTTTGGCATAGCTTCTCCCGTTTGGCTGTTCTTTCGAATCAGGCTGCCACAAGTTCAAAATTTTTCCAAATGGTAAATTATTCCGCGCGCGATTTTCTTGCCCTTAGGAAAGTTTAACGCGCCATCGCCTCTTTTTTCTGCGGTAGTTTTTCTATATAGGGGTCAAACACAGCACGGCGCGGGGCGATTTTTCGGCCAAATTGCGCCAAAAGATGCTGCACAAAGGGAAAACGCAGCCGCCACGCGGCACGCATAAACTGGCAGAGGACTGCATGAGCAAACAATCCACCGACGCGGATGTCGCCTTTATCGCGGCTTTGGCAGAGCTTTTGAACAAAAATGATCTGACGGAAATTTCCGTTAAGCGCGAATATGGCGAAGATGACAGCCTTGATGTGCGTGTGATCAAGCAGGCCAATGTCGTGCAAATGGCCGCCCCTGCCCCTGTGTATGCAGCCCCTGCCGCCGCTGCGCCTGCGCCCGCCGCAGCCCCTGCGGCCGCACCCGCCGCCGCAGAAGACCCTGCCAAACATCCAGGCGCAGTGGCATCGCCCATGGTCGGCACCTGCTATATGGCCGCCGAACCTGGGGCGACGCCCTTTGTGACCGTGGGCGCAACTGTGACCGAAGGCCAAACCGTGCTGATCATCGAAGCGATGAAAACCATGAACCACATCCCCGCCCCGCGCGCAGGCACGGTCAAGCGGATTTTGGTGGGCGATGGCACGGCGGTCGAATTCGGCGCGCCCCTGATGATCATCGAGTAGCGCGATGTTTGACAAAATCCTGATCGCCAATCGGGGCGAAATTGCCCTGCGCGTGATCCGCGCTTGCCGCGAGATGGGCATCAAATCTGTGGCTGTCCATTCCACCGCCGATGCCGATGCGATGCATGTGCGCATGGCGGACGAGTCGGTTTGCATTGGGCCCAATTCCTCGACCGATAGCTATTTGAACAAGGCCGCGATCATTTCTGCCTGCGAAATTACAGGCGCGCAGGCGGTTCACCCCGGTTATGGGTTCCTGTCCGAAAACGCTGCCTTTGCGCAGGCGCTGGAAGATCACGGCCTAACCTTTATCGGCCCCAAGGCGGAACATATCCGCATTATGGGCGACAAGATCACCGCCAAAGTCACTGCCAAAGATCTGGGGATTCCCGTGGTTCCGGGCAGCGACGGCGGCGTGGCCGATTATGAAACCGCGATCGGCGTCGCCGCGGGTATCGGCTTTCCCGTGATCATTAAGGCAACTGCTGGCGGCGGTGGTCGCGGCATGAAAGTGGCGCATAACGCAGAAGAGCTGGAAATCGCCTTTCGCACCGCGCGATCCGAATCCAAAGCCGCCTTTGGCAATGACGAAGTTTACATCGAAAAATACCTGCAAAAGCCGCGTCATATTGAAATTCAGGTGTTTGGCGATGGTCGCGGCCGCGCCGTGCATCTGGGCGAGCGGGATTGCAGCCTGCAGCGCCGCCACCAGAAGGTTTTCGAAGAGGCACCCGGCCCCGCCATCACCCCAGCCTTGCGTGCCAAAATCGGCAAGGTCTGCGCCGATGCTGTGGCGAAAATCAATTACATCGGGGCAGGCACCATCGAATTTTTGTATGAAGATGGCGAGTTCTTTTTTATCGAAATGAACACCCGCCTTCAGGTCGAACATCCCGTGACCGAGGCTATTTTTGGGGTCGATCTGGTGCGCGAGCAAATTCGCGTTGCAGCGGGGATGGAAATGTCCTTTGACCAAGACGATCTGGTCATCAACGGCCATGCCATCGAAGTGCGCATCAACGCCGAAAAACTGCCCAATTTTTCGCCCTGCCCAGGCCGCGTGCGGATGTTCCACGCCCCCGGCGGCTATGGCGTGCGAATGGATTCGGCGCTGTATTCGGGCTATTCGATCCCGCCCTATTACGACAGTTTGATTGGCAAGCTGATCGTGCATGGCCGTGACCGCCCCGAAGCGCTGGCGCGTCTCAAGCGCGCTTTGGGCGAGTTGATCATCGACGGCATCGACACCACGGTGCCGCTGTTTCACGACCTGCTCGCCGAGCCTGATGTTCAGACGGGCGACTATAACATTCACTGGCTGGAAAAATTCTTGGCGGCAAAATTTGGCGCATAAAGGCGGGCGGGGGCAACCCCGCCTTTGACACATATGACTGTGGCCAACGTCACCCCTGACACGATCTTGAATGCCTATCGGATAGGCGTGTTTCCGATGGCGCAATCGCGCGAGGCGGCGGGCCTGCATTGGATGCGGCCCAGTTTGCGCGGCGTGTTTGATTTGGACCGGTTTCACATCTCGCGCAGCCTGCGCGCCCAGATTTTGCGCGCCGATGTCACCGTGCGCATCAACTGCGATTTTGCGGGCGTGATGCAGGCCTGCGCTGCGCGGCCAAGCACCTGGATAAATAACGAAATTATTGATCTTTATGGAAAATTACACAAGTTGGGCCATGCCCACAGCCTAGAGGTCTACCGCGATGGCCACCTGATCGGCGGGGTGTATGGGCTGGCACTGGGCGGCGCGTTTTTTGGCGAATCGATGTTTTCGCAGGCACCCAATGGCAGCAAAATCGCGCTGGCCTATCTGGTGCATCGCCTGCGCGCGGGGGGATTTGTGCTGTTTGACACGCAATACCTGACGCCGCATTTGGCGAGCCTAGGCGCGGTGGAAATTCCCCGCGCAGAATACGAGGCGCGACTGGCGCGGGCGCTGACCCATAGCGCCCAGTTCGACCCCGTTGATTATTGGCCCGTGCCCGCATCCGTTGCGCCCGCGCCTTCGGCAGGGGCATCCTCTGGCAGCGGTTCCACTTCGGGCAGCGCCAATTGAGGCACATCGCAGCGCATCACCCAAACATCATAGCGCGGGTGATCCAGCGCCGATAGCGCTGGGCTAGAGGCGATCATCCAACCCCGAAACACGGGTTCTGCGACCGCGCTGTCCAGCACCGTCAGATGCACCTCGGCTTCGGCGGTTTGGTTATCGGCGGGATAGCGGCATTCGTTGACTTGCACGGTCAATTTGCCAAAATTTTGGCTTTCCCCTGTCGCCAAATCCACGTCTGACAACTGCCCCGTCAATTTGTCCAGTACCCGCACCTGCGCGCCTTTGGCGATCGCCATGTCCATAGCGCCGCCTGGGCTGGGCAGGGTCAAGACGATCAGCGCCGCAAGGCTGCCCGCGCGGATCATTTGCTATCTCCGCCCGAGACGAATTTCATAAGCAGCGAAATCAGGCTGACCGAGCTTTGCGTGTCTTCGATCTGATCGCCCGCCGCCAGCACATCTTCCGCGCCGCCTGGCACCAATTCCACAAAATTACCGCCCAGCAGCCCTTCGGAGGAAATCAGAATCGCCGTGTCGCTGGGCAATTGCACCGAATTGTCCAATTCGACCACCACATCAGCGAAAAAGGTCTGCGGGTTCAGCGCCATTTCGGTGATTGCACCCACTTTCACGCCCGCAAGGCGCACATCGGTGCCCACGGAAATACCATCAGCGCTGCGAAAAGACGCGGTCAGCGCATAGCGCCCATCGCCGCCGCCCATACGGCCCGCGCCCGCATAGACCATAAAGCCGATGGCCAGCGCCAAGACGCCAGCCCCTGCCAAAATTTCTGTGCGATTCTCGGCCATTTGGCTGCCGCGCTCCTGTTACTTTGGTTGCCACGCCTCATAGTCGCGGCGCGGGGCAGGCGCGCCCCCTTTGATATTTTGGGCGCGGATCGACCCGGCGGGGGCATAGGCCGCCGCCGTGCCTGTCAGGTTTTCCTGATGCGGCGCCTCCCAAGCTTTATGTTTCAAGGGCTTATCTGTGGGCGGATGCGGCCAAGTGTGGTGCAGCCAGCCGTGCCAATCGGGGGACACGCGGCTGGCTTCCGCCTCGCCATTGTAAATCACCCAGCGGCGCGCGCCGCCTTTGTTTTGGTAATAGACATTGCCCTGATCATCGCTGCCTACGCGCGTGCCCTTGCGCCACGTATAAAACTGCGTGCCAAGGGTTTGGCCGTTCCACCAAGTGAGCAAGCGCAAAAGAAAATTCATCGGCGGCCTCCGTTCTTGGCGCAGATATGGCGGAAATTGGGGCAAAGGTCTAGGGGGGTTGGGCGGCCTAGGCGCCTTGCCCCACAAAGGCCGTCAGTTCGATTTCGATCAAATGGCGCGGATCGATCAGCGGGGCCTCTATCATCATGGCCGCGGGTGGGTTTGCGCCAAAGGTGGCGGACAGGATTGGCCAGCAGCTTTCAAAATCGGCGGAGTGTTTCATTACATAGGTCACGCGGACGGCATGTTCAAACCCAGCGCCTGCGCGTTTCAGCGCCCCTTCAATGATCGACAGCGCCAATGTGCATTGATCCTGAACGCTGGCGGGGATGTTTCCCGTGGCATGGTCGGTTCCCGTTGTGCCCGACACATGCACCCAGCCACCCGCCACCACCGCGCGGGCGTATCCGATGCGGTCTTCCCATGTTGACCCCGTTTTGATGCGGGTGATCATGGGCTGCCCGCCTTAACTCGCTGTCGCAGGTTCTTTTTTCTTCTTGCCCTCGGCATGCACCAAAAGGGGCGCGGCGGCGTTCGTGACCGATTCCTCGTTCACAACCACCTCTTCCACGTCATTCATGCCAGGCAATTCGAACATGGTGTCCAGCAGGATATCTTCCATGATCGACCGCAGCCCCCGCGCGCCTGTTTTGCGTTTGATCGCGCGCTTGGCGATGGCCGACAGGGCGTCGGTGGTAAAGGTCAGTTTGGTGCCTTCGATGTCGAACAGGCGCTGGTATTGTTTGACCAAAGCGTTTTTCGGTTCGGTCAAAATGGTGATCAGCGCCGCCTCGTCCAGATCGGTCAGGGTGGCAATCACGGGCAGGCGACCAACAAATTCGGGGATCAGACCGAATTTCAGCAGGTCTTCGGGTTCAAGTTCGCCAAAAAGTTCCCCCACGCCGCGCGCATCGGGGTCTTTCACATCGGCGCCAAAGCCAATGGCCGACCCTTTGCCCCGCATCGCGATGATTTTCTCAAGCCCCGCAAAGGCCCCGCCGCAGATGAACAGAATATTGGTCGTATCCACCTGCAAGAATTCTTGCTGCGGATGCTTGCGCCCACCCTGCGGCGGCACCGATGCAACAGTGCCTTCCATGATTTTGAGTAGCGCCTGCTGCACCCCCTCGCCCGACACATCGCGGGTGATGGATGGGTTGTCCGATTTGCGGGTGATCTTGTCGACCTCGTCAATATAGACAATGCCGCGCTGGGCGCGTTCGACGTTGTATTCGGATGCTTGCAGCAGTTTTAGGATGATGTTTTCCACATCCTCGCCCACATAGCCCGCTTCGGTCAGCGTGGTGGCGTCCGCCATCGTGAACGGCACATCCAAAATCCGCGCCAGCGTTTGCGCCAGCAAGGTTTTTCCGCAGCCCGTGGGGCCAATCAGCAAAATGTTCGATTTTGCCAATTCGATATCGGTTTTTGTGGAATGATTGAGGCGTTTGTAATGGTTATGCACCGCCACCGACAAAACCCGCTTGGCGTGAACCTGCCCGATGACATAATCATCCAGCACGGCGCAAATATCGCGCGGGGTGGGCACACCATCGGATGACTTCAGCCCAGCCGATTTGGTTTCTTCGCGGATAATATCCATGCACAGCTCGACGCATTCGTCGCAAATGAACACGGTTGGCCCCGCGATCAGCTTGCGCACCTCGTGCTGGCTTTTGCCGCAGAAAGAGCAATACAGCGTGTTCTTACTGTCGCTTGCGCTTGTCGCCATCGCTTAACCTCATCATCCGAATTGGGGTCAGCTTATGACAAGCCCTGCCCCACCACAATGTCAAATCGCCCCCCACGCGCGGCACAGGGGGCGATTGGTAATTTGCCTTACTTGGCCTCGTCGGCCTTGCCACGGCTTTCCAAAATCTCGTCAATCAGGCCCCAAGCCTTGGCATCTTCGGCGGACATGAAATTATCCCGCTCTAGCGCCGCCTCGACCGTCGCCAGATCGTTGCCCGTGTGTTTGACGTAAATTTCGTTCAAGCGGCGCTTTAATTTCTCTGTCTCGCGCGCGTGGATCAAAATATCCGTCGCCTGCCCCTGATAGCCGCCCGAAGGTTGGTGCACCATCACGCGGCTGTTTGGCAGCGAGAACCGCATCCCCTTTTCGCCCGCTTGCAGCAAGAGCGAGCCCATCGACGCCGCCTGCCCAATCACCAAAGTCGACACTTTGGGACGAATATACTGCATCGTGTCGTAAATCGACAGGCCCGAGGTCACAACCCCGCCAGGGCTGTTGATATACATCGAGATTTCTTTCGATGGATTTTCCGCTTCCAAAAACAAAAGCTGGGCGCAGATCAGGCTGGACATGCCATCATGCACGGGGCCTGCCAGAAAAATGATGCGTTCTTTCAGCATCCGCGAGAAGATGTCATAGGCCCGCTCGCCGCGCGAGGTTTGTTCAACCACCATCGGCACAAGGGTATTCATGTAATAGTCTGCTGGATCACGCATTGCTTCGCCTCTTTCTGTCTGCCTCAGCTCTATCGCCCAAGGATTAACCAAAGCTTAGTGTCACGCGCCTGCCGCTGCAAGGGACGCACTTTTATTTTGCCGCCCCAAAAGCGCGGTATGCCAGCGCCATGCGGGCCAAAGCGCTTGCCAGACATAGGGCGGCAAAGGCATAAGATAGCGCGGCAAACCCCGCCGGCCAGAGGCAAAAGGCTGCAAAAACGGCGATGGTTTCAAAGCCTTCGGCCAAACCGGCGGTGAAATGCAGCGATTTGTCGCCGCGCGCGGCATCTGCTTGGCGCGGGGCAAGCGCGCGCTTTTCGGCAAAAATCGCATAGGCCAGAAAAGTTGCGCCGTTGATGTAGAAGGCCGCCAGCAAAACCGTGGCGGGCAGTGCGTTTTCGGGCGCGCGCAGGGCAAAGGCCAGCGGGATCGCGCCGTAAAAGATAAAATCACACGTGATGTCCAAATAGCCGCCGAAATCGGATTTTTGGGTGGCCCGCGCCACGGCCCCATCCAGCCCATCGGCGATGCGGCTGGCCAAGATCAGCGCCAACGCCAGCAGCAAAGCCCCCTCGCTGGCCACAACAACCGCCGCCAAAAGGCCAAAGCCAAGCCCCGCCAAAGTGACACTATTTGCGCTGGCCCCCGCCTGCGCCAAGGCGGCCCCCACGGGGGCCAAAGCCCGATCTATTGGCCTGCGCAGCGCTCCGTCAAACATCTTGCCCCCTTAGGTTTTCCTATCGCTGCCCAAAGCGGGGGCGGCGCGCAAGGGCAAACTGCAGCGCTTTGCTACAACTTTTCGTGCAAGGCTTCGCGCATTTTTGTCGCAATTGGGCTGGAAGGGCTGCGCGCAGGCTGGCACAAGGCGGTATGACCGCAGCCGCATCACCCGCCCAAACCCCAGACCGCACCTTGTTGGGCATTGCCCTGATGCTGGCCTTTTGCGTGCTGGCCCCGATGCTGGATGTGTCCAGCAAACTGGCCACGGCCACCATTCCCGTGGGGCAAATTGTGGCCGCGCGTTTTGTGGTGCAAGGCGCGCTGATGATCCCTGTGGCGGCAGCTATGGGCCTTGGCTGGCGCGTGCCTGCGCGCGTGCTGTGGCTGCTGCTGTTGCGCGCGCTGCTGCTGATCGCCTCGACCTACAGTTTTGTTGCGGCCGTTGCCGTGATGCCCTTGGCCGATGCGCTGGCGATTGCCTTCTTGTCGCCGCTGATCCTGCTGGTGTTGGGGCATTTCTTTTTTGGCAACCATGTCGGCCCGCGCCGCATTGCCGCTGCTGTCGTCGGCTTTGCAGGATCGCTGCTGGTCATCCAGCCCAGCCTGCAAACCTATGGCACGGCGACATTTTTCGCCCTTGCTTGCGCCTTTGCCTTTGCCTTTTACATGGCGGTGACGCAAAGCATCGGCCCGCTGATGCACCCTGTTTTGCAACAGCTTCACACCTCGCTTTTGGGGGCGGCGGTGATTGTGCCCGTGCTTTGGGCCTGTGACGGGCTGGGCGATAGGGGCATGTGGATTGCCACGCTAGACCCTGTGATGCCGCGTGGCTGGGTCTGGCTGTGGCTGTTTGGCGTGGGGTTTTGGGCGGCGATTGCGCATATGTGCATGACAATCTCGCTGCGCCTTGCCCCTGCCAGCACGCTTGCGCCCTTGCATTATTTTGAAATGGTCGTGTCGGTCACGCTGGGCTATTTGATTTTTGGCGATTTCCCCAATGCCATCACTTGGGCAGGCATTGCGCTGATCATCGGCGCGGGCCTTTATATTATCCAGCGCGAGCGGGTTTTGGCGGCGGAAAAACAGGGCTGATCCCAAACCCGCGCAGCGCCGCCCCCAAATGCGCGCGCGGCAAAATAACCAGCATCTTGCGCGCATCAAACTGCAAGGCAACTGCCCCGCCCCGCGCGCGGTTCGAGGTGCCAATCATCCGATCGGGGGCAAAGTTCAGCCCCGCAATCGGCCATTCCAGCCCTGTGCTGTGCCCCGTCACCGCGCCAAAGGGAAACAACGACACCCGCGCGCCGCGCGGCAGGTTCAGCGTGATCTGCGATGGGCAAAGAAAAATCACATCGCGCGGGCCCAGCAGAAAAACAGGCAAATCAGGACGGCGCAGCAGCCCCGCCAGCACCGCAAGCCCGTGATCCATCCGCGCGCCGACAAAACCCAGACCCAGCACAAAGGGCGCCTCGATTGCCGACAGGCATTTATCAAAATCGGTGTCATCTTGCGCGGGGATCGGGTGCAAAACATCGGCAAACAGCGCCTTTGCACGCGGGCTGATCGAATCCATATCGCCCAAGACCGCGCGCGGCGCAGGCCCGCCCAGCGCCAAAATCCGATCTGCGCCGCTGTCGGCGGCCACCACTTCGGGCGCAAGCGCCAGCGACGCGGCCAAATCGCGCGCGCCAACGCGGCCACCGCCCACCAGCGTCACCCCATTTGTCGTTTTGACTTTGGCGCGTTTTGGCATATTGTCGGCGGGCAAGGCATACTCCGTATGTGGCGGAAGGATTAAGGCAGCGCTTTAGGGCGCGTGACACAATCTATCCTTCAAATTGCCCTTGTCTGTCCACGGAATTGAACGCTTTGCCTCGCAAGGTGCGAAAGAATAGGTTTGGTAAAGGCAGGCTCCATGACTGGTGCTAGTAAAATTTTAACGGTTTCTTATGGAACTTTCTCCTGCACTTTGGAGGGGTTTGACGATCCGTTCAGCACGATGAAGGCGATTGCAGAGTATTTCCGCGATCTGGCCGCCGATGACCGCTATTTTGGGGCCGAGCCGCCCACACCAGATACCGCCATGCTGCACCGCATCGCCGAAGGCGCAACACAGCGCCGCGTTCAGGCGCAGGTGCAAGACAATGGCGTTGTGCTGCGCCAAGGGGATGCGATTTCGGACGCCGTGGCGCCCGTGGTGAAACCCGCCCCAGCCCTTCTTGGGGGCGATGCCGCCCAGATCGAAGCAGACGAGGCGGCAGCCCGCCTTGCCCGTCTGCGCGCCGAGATTGACCAAAAAACCGCGCAGCAAGAGGCGCAAGTCCCTGCACCTGCACCTGCACCTGCACCTGCACCTACACCTGCCCCCGCCCCCGCCACGGCTGCCCCTGCGACGGCTGCAGCCGCCAAGATCGAGGCGCTGCTGGATGCGGGCGATGACACCTATACCGAAGATCAACACGCCGACGACGTGGCAACCTCTGGCGCGAAGTCTGCGGCAAACCCTGCCGTCTTGGCCGTCGAGGCCGCCAAGGCCGAAATCGCCCGCGCCAAGGAAGAAGCGGCCAAAGCACAGGCTGCAAAAGCAGAGGCAGAACGCCAAAAGGCCGAAGCCGCCGCCAAATTGAAAGCCGAAGAAGAAGCAGCGGCGCAAAAGGCTGCCGCCGCCCAAGCAGAAGCGGAAAAAGCGGCCGCTGAAAAGGCTGCAGCCGATAAAGCAGCAGCCGAGAAAGCAGCAGCAGACAAGGCCGCAGCCGAAAAAGCAGCAGCAGACAAAGCCGCAGCAGACAAAGCCGCCGCCGAGAAAGCCGCCGCTGAAAAGGCCGCAACCGATCTGCCCAGTGCCGAGGCTGGCAAATTCCGCGTCGAAGTGGTGCGGGGTGGGCAGGCCGATGACCAAACTAAGGGCGCAGCCCCCCTTGTTCCTGCGGGCGACGCGCCAAATGATGCCCCCCGCGCGCGCATCATCCGTATTCGCCGCGTGGCCCAAGTGGGCGGTGTGTCGCAACTTGCGCCCACCGTTTCCCCTCCTGCCGCGCCAACGGCCCTTTCCGCCGCAGATGAGGCCGCTTTGGCCGCCGAACTTGCAGCGCTTGACGGGCCCGCGCCCCAGCTTGCCACACCCGGCCGCGCCAAACTGAACCTGAACGAGGAAACGCTGGACAAACTGGTGGCCCGCGCCAATTCGGATATGGAAGATGACGCGGTCAAACGCCGCCAAGCGGCAATGGCCCATCTGAAAGCCGCCGCTGCCGCTACGCAGGCAGACCGCGCCTTGGGCCTGCCCACGGGCGCATCTGATGTGATGGACAGCTACAAAAACGATCTGACCAGCGCCGCACCACCAGCAAACGCCCCGCGCGGCACGCCGTTGGTTTTGGTGTCAGAGCAGCGCATCAAACGCGATGACAGCGTGCCCGTGGCGCAATCGGCAAAACCCGAATCGCATTTGAAACTCACCCCTGCGCCCGCAAACAAACCCGCAGAAAATATCTTTCGCGGCGATGATGAGGACGGCGAGGTCACAGGCCCGCAAAGCAATATCTTTACCGGCGTGGAAACCTTTGAAGATTTCGCCGACCGTCTGGGCGCTTCAGAACAAATAGAACTAATGGAGGCGGCTGCAATTTATGTGGCCCATGTGGAAAAACAGCCGCTGTTCCGCCGCCGTCAGTTGATCCGTCATATGTCCAGCCTGCCCGATGCGTTGCCCATGACGCGCGAGGCGTCAGTTGCGATTTTCAATCAACTGATGGGGCTTGGCCGTTTTACCGAAGTAGAGCCTGGCCTTTTCGCCGTCACCGACCGCTCGCCCCTGTTGGCCGAAGCGCTGCGCGAGGCGATATAGGGAACGGCCTGCGCCAAACGACCGATCATCCCCGCACTGCGCGCCAAACCTTAGGGCAATGTTTGCTTGCGAAGGTTTGGATTGTTCGCATTCAGCCCATTGGGCGAAGTGCGCAGGGCAAATGCTGCCTGAATTGGCAGAACCGTCGCCGAAAACAAAGCATTGCCGCGCAACGCCTTTTTGACACGGCTCAGCAAGCCTGAACCTGTCGCCACCTGTGCAGTTTTGGACACATTGCCAGACCATTCATAAACGTAATCGCTTTGCTGAACGTTTTCGTGCGAATAGGCGGCCTGCGCCCGCGTGGTGCGCACGATGACATACATATTTGTATGCGATAAAACATCCACTCGGGCACCCGGTTCGGGCTGCTTCACCTGATACCAAACTTTCGTGTTTGACAGTTCTGCCAAGAACACCTCGGTTTGGGCATAGCCACGATCTTGGCTGTAAAGCGTAAAGAACAGTTCAGGCGAGAATTGCCAAAACCCGTGGCCGCAGAAATTATTTGCGGGGGCCACATGCAAAATCTGACCGCCAATTTTGCACAAATCGGTGCAGTTGCGCAGCGCCGTTGCGATGTCAAAGACATGCTCAAGCGTGCCGCAATCGATGACGGTATCAAACTTTTGATGCAACGCCAAAGGAATGGGCGCGTTCATATTGTGCAAGATCGTGGCGTTTTCATAGGCGCTGTTGTCAATCGAATCGACCGAAGACGCGCCCAGCCCCGCCATCAGCAAAGAGTCGGTAAAATCGCTTGTCACATCATAGTCGATTTGCCCCAAAAGCCGCGCAACATCCGCGGGCGATACGCGCAGATTTTGGCGGCCCAACGTAACGGTTTGCCCAAATGGCTTTTCGGACTTGGCCCGCAAGAACAACTGTAACGCATGTAGGTCAACGCCCATTTCGCTTATCTCCAGGTCTTAGATCTTCGGCTTTTCCGATTGCTCGGTATCAGGGTCGGGCTGACCTACCCCCAGAAACACCCGCTTAAGCGGAAAAATCCACGCGATGCCCAAAAAGATATAGGTCGGCACTTCGGCCCAAAATGGCAACCGTTCGATGGATGCCAGCAGGTTCAGCACGATCACGATATAAATGGGCATCCCCACGAGCAGTGCCGCCAGCGCCCAGCGCTTGCGCGCCTTATAGGACATCTGTCCTGCTGCGGATTGCGTCATCTTTCACCCCACAAATGGATCGGTCACAAGGATGGTATCCTCGCGCTCGGGTGAGGTGGAAAGTAGGGCGACTGGGCAGCCAATCAACTCTTCTATGCGGCGCACATATTTGATTGCGGCGGCAGGCAAATCGGCCCAACTGCGCGCGCCTGCGGTGGTCTCGCTCCACCCGTCGATTTCCTCATAAATCGGGGTGCAACGCGCCTGCGCGTCTGCCGCCGTGGGCAGATAATCCAAGCGTTTGCCATCCAAGTCATAGGCAACACAGATTTTCAGCGCGTCGAACCCGTCCAGCACGTCCAATTTGGTCAGGGCAATGCCCGTGACCCCTGACGTGATGCAGGTCTGGCGCACCAGAACCGCGTCAAACCAACCGCAACGCCGCTTGCGCCCCGTGACTGTGCCAAACTCATGCCCGCGCTGGCCCAAACGCTCGCCCACCTCGTCCTTCAACTCGGCAGGAAACGGCCCCTCGCCGACGCGGGTGGTATAGGCTTTGACAATACCCAGCACGAAATCAATCGCGCCCGGCCCCATGCCCGTGCCCGTTGCCGCCTGCCCTGCAATCACGTTCGAAGATGTGACAAAAGGATAGGTGCCAAAATCGATATCCAGCAAAGCGCCTTGCGCGCCCTCGAACAAAATGCGCTTTCCTGCGCTGCGCGCGTCATGCAGCACTTTCCAAACGGGCTGGGCATAGGGCAGAACTTGCGGTGCAATCTCGCGCAGTTTGGCCAGCAGATCGTCGCGGTTCACAGGGTCAATCCCTAGACCCGCACGCAGCGCGTTGTGATGCCCGATCAGGCGGTCAACGCGGGCGATCAGCGTCGCCTCATCGCCCAAATCGGCGACGCGAATGGCGCGGCGGCCCACTTTATCCTCGTAAGCAGGGCCAATGCCGCGCCCCGTGGTGCCAATCTTGGCCCCAGACGTCGAAGTTTGCTCTTCGCGCGCGCGGTCTAACTCGCCATGGATGGGCAAGATCAGCGGCGCGTTTTCTGCAATCATCAGGTTTTCGGTGGTAATCTGCACCCCCTGCCCGCGCAGCTTGTCAATTTCCATCACCAAATGCCAAGGGTCCAGCACCACACCATTGCCAATGACCGACAGCTTGCCGCCGCGCACAATGCCCGATGGCAACAGCGACAGCTTGTAAACCGCCCCGTCAATCACAAGGGTATGGCCCGCGTTATGCCCGCCTTGGAACCGCGCGATCACATCGGCGCGCTCTGACAGCCAATCGACAATCTTCCCCTTGCCCTCGTCGCCCCACTGAGCGCCGACAACGACAACATTCGCCATGGTGTATCCTATCATTTTGGAGAAACCGCGCGAGCTATAGCGAGCCGTCACGCCCAGCGAAACACCTAAGTTGCAAATTTGCGCGCGCGCCTTAAAGATAATTGGACAAAGGATGATGCAGCGTGTGACGCAGGGAGTGCGATGTTTCTTTATTTAAGCCTTGGTTCCAATGATTTGGCCCGGTCCAAGCGGTTTTATGACGCAGCGCTTGCGCCCTTGGGCATTGTGCGGCGCACCGATGACAATTTCGAACTGGGCTATGCCCCGCCGCGTGCCTCGCGCGTGCATTTGTGGATATCCAACCCCTTTGACGGCGCGCGCGCTACGCATGGCAACGGAACGATGGTGTGTTTCGACGCCCAGAGCCGCGCCGCAGTCGATGCGTTTTACAAGGCAGCGCTGGATCATGGCGGCAGCGATGAAGGCAAGCCAGGCCTGCGCCCCTACGGCCCGCATTTCTATGCCGCATATGTGCGCGACCCTGATGGTAATAAACTTTCCGCCGTCTGCGAAACCCAAAGTTTCTAAACAAGTCCCGACCAAAGCCGCCGCTTTGGCGGGTTTGTGTTCACACTTGCACCTTGCCCCGCCCTCGCCTAGATAGGCGGCAGATTGAAAAAGGGCTGCCTCGATGGAAAATGTCATCCTGACCATTCACCTGATCCTTGCGCTGTTGCTGATCGGCATTGTGCTGCTACAACGTTCGGAAGGCGGTGGTTTGGGCATGGGCGGCGGGGCGGTGTCGTCGCGCGCGGCGGCGACGGCCTTGGGCAAAATCACTTGGGGCCTTGCGATTGGCTTTATCGCCACGTCGATCACTTTGACCATTCTTGCCGCCAGCGATGCTGGTAACTCTTCGGTCATCGACCAACTTGGCGGCACGGCGCCCGCTGCGGCAGAGCCTGCAACCGCCCCTGCGCCTGAGGGCGATTTGCTGCCCCCATCTGCAACCGACGCACCGGCCACACCACCCGCGGCCACAGCGCCTGCAACGCCGCCAGCCAGCAATTAACAAGGGGCAGAAGGCCCCCCCTCCTTTGCAAGGGCGCAGGCCTCCCCCGAGGATATTTTCTCGTGCGAGGAAGGACAAATTCGGTCTGCCCGCTTCCTTGCTCTTTAAATATCCTAGGGGGTGGCCTGCTTTGCCTTGGCAAAGCAGGCAGGGGGGCAAGCCCCCCGTCCGCCGCCCGCCCAAAACGCTACCCTTTGTTTTTGGGAAAGTTTTTTCATCATCATCTAGCGTCGCGGTTGCAGGCAGTCTGATCTTGGGTTACTGCTTAACTCCCGTGATATAGCGATTCTTTCACCTTCGAATCGCATTGGTTTTTGGCACGGGAGCTTCCACATGGCGCGGTATATTTTCATCACAGGCGGTGTGGTGTCCTCCCTTGGCAAGGGGCTGGCCTCGGCCGCTTTGGGTGCGCTGCTTCAGGCGCGCGGCTATACGGTGCGGCTGCGCAAACTTGACCCCTACCTCAACGTCGATCCCGGCACGATGTCGCCCTTTGAACATGGCGAAGTGTTCGTTACCGATGACGGCGCGGAAACCGACCTTGACCTTGGCCATTATGAGCGTTTCACGGGCGTCTCGGCCCGCCAGACCGACAGCATTTCCTCAGGTCGCATCTATTCCAATGTTTTGGAAAAGGAACGGCGCGGCGATTACCTTGGCAAAACCATCCAAGTCATCCCGCATGTGACCAATGAAATCAAAGATTTCTTGCGCATTGGCGAGGATGAGGTTGATTTCATGCTGTGCGAAATTGGCGGCACTGTGGGCGATATCGAAGGGCTGCCGTTTTTCGAATCCATCCGCCAATTCATTCACGAACGCCCGCGCGGCCAATGCATTTTGATGCACCTGACCCTGCTGCCTTATCTGGCCGCCAGCGGCGAGTTGAAAACCAAACCCACCCAGCACAGCGTCAAGGAACTGCAATCCATCGGCCTTGCCCCCGATGTTCTGGTCTGCCGCAGCGAACACCCGATCCCCGAGCGCGAGTTGGAAAAGATCGCCCTGTTTTGCAACGTGCGTAAATCCCATGTCGTGCCCGCCTATGATCTGAAAACCATTTACGAGGCACCCTTGGCCTATCACCGCGCGGGCCTCGATCAGGCGGTGCTGGACGCTTTCGGCATCGCCCCCGCGCCCAAACCCAACCTGTCCCGTTGGGAAGATGTGATGGACCGCCTGACCCACGCCGAAGGCGAGGTGCGCGTCGCCATTGTTGGCAAATACACGCAGCTTGAAGACGCCTATAAATCGATTGCCGAGGCGCTGACCCACGGCGGCATGGCCAACCGCGTGCGCGTGCGCGCCGAATGGATCGACGCCGAGATTTTCGAACGCGAAGACGCCGCGCCCTATCTGGAACCTTTCCACGCCATTCTGGTGCCCGGTGGTTTTGGCGAGCGGGGCACGGAAGGCAAGATCAAAGCCGCCACTTTCGCCCGCACCCGCCGCGTGCCTTATTTGGGCATCTGTCTGGGCATGCAAATGGCGGTGATTGAATCGGCGCGCAATTTGGCAGGGGTCGCCAATGCGGGGTCAGAGGAATTTGACGTTGAAGCGGGGGAAAAGCGTTTTACGCCCGTGGTCTATCATTTGAAGGAATGGGTGCAGGGCAACCATGTCACCCAGCGCAAACTGGGCGATGATAAGGGCGGCACGATGCGGCTGGGGGCCTATTCGGCCAGCCTGACGGCAGGCTCGCATGTTGCGCAGATTTATGGGGCCACCGCGATCGAGGAACGCCACCGCCACCGCTACGAAGTGGATATGCGCTATAAAGACCAACTCGAGGCCTGCGGGCTGATGTTTTCGGGCATGTCCCCCGATGGTAAACTGCCCGAGATTGTCGAAGTGAAAGACCACCCGTGGTTTATCGGGGTGCAGTTTCACCCCGAGTTGAAGAGCAAACCCTTTGCCCCGCACCCGCTGTTCGCGGATTTTGTCAGGGCGGCGGTGGAGGGGGCGCGGTTGGTTTAGGGGGTTGTAACCTTTGATTGAATCCCTATCTGCAAATTGAAGCATGGGAGAATCGCTATGGCTTACATCGCAAATACGCTACGCAAAACGGGACTTAATACTGGCGCTGCCGCAATAGCAGCTTTGGGTGGGACAACAGCCCTGAAGTCGCTTGGAGTTTCGGCTGTTCGCCACGTTGGCGGCAAATGGATTGCGACAAAAGCTAGCCTTTATGTTGCAGGAACTATTGGCGCACCTGCCACAGCGGTGGCGGTGGCACCGATGCTTGGCATAGCTTTAACGGTCGCGAGTGTCGCAATGTTGGCCGTGTCGATGGCTCCTATTGTGCCAAACCTTTAACATTTTGGGTGCTTCCTTTGACCCATGAAATACGCCCAAAGCGTATTTCATCGCGCCCGATCGGCGGTCTACTGCATTGATAGTTTGTTGCATCACCACCCTGCCCGCGCAGGCGTGCGCGGGCGTTCGGGGCTGATTGTGCGCTCGCAAGGGTGCTCGCACGTTCAGGACTAAAAAGGCGGGGTTTCCCCCGCCTTTTCCGCAAAATCCTAACAGGAATTCCCGGCCGAAATTACTGGCCCAAAGCAGCTTTCATTGCGTCCATCAGCGTGACAGTCGCGTCGGCTTTGCAGGCGTCGCCCACTTTGCCCAGGTCCGCGTTCAGACGGTCGATGTCCAGAACAGTGTCGCCCGCTTCGCCGCCAGTGAAACCGTCGATGAAGGCGATGGTCATGGTCAGCGCTTCAGGAGGCATCGCAACTGCGTCGGCGCAGGTGATGGTCGAAATGTCCACTTGCTGTGCAAGGGCTGGGGCTGCAACGCCAAGGGTCAAGGCAGCGACGGCAATTTTCAAGGTGGTATTCATAATAGCTCCGTTGGCCAAATAAGGAAGCAAAAGCCATGCTTCTGCGCGGGCTTTTTGCCCCCAGTTCGGGGCAAACTCAAGAGAAAAGTAGCACAAATTAGGGGGAAAATCTTGTAAATTTAGCACCTTACACGCGCAGCGCGACTGCCGCCGTTTGGATAGCGTCTTGAAGCGCCTGCGCGCGCCTGTTAGCCTTGCGCCATGCTGTCTTATCAACACCATTTCCACGCGGGCAATCTGGCCGATGTGCAAAAGCATGCGCTGCTGGCGTGGATGCTGGATTATCTGACCCAAAAGGACAAACCCCTCAGCTATATCGAAACCCATGCGGGGCGGGGGCTGTATGATTTGGGCAGCGAATATGCGCTGAAAACGGGCGAGGCGGCGTTGGGGATTGAACGGCTTGAGGGGCATTTCCCCCCCGCTCACCCCTACCGACAGCGCCTGAACGAGGTGCGCGCCAGCTTTGGCCCCGCTGCCTATCCTGGCTCGCCCCTGATCGCAGCCCTGTCCTTACGCGACATCGACACCCTTCATTTGGCCGAATTGCACCCGACCGAAGTGCAGGCCCTGCGCCACGCGATGAACCCTTGGGGCCCGCATATCTATGCCCGCGATGGCTTTGCGGCGGCGCTGGCGATCACCCCGCCCACCCCGCGCCGTGGCCTGATGCTGATTGATCCCAGCTACGAGGTGAAGGCCGATTATGACGCCATCCCCGCACATATCCGCGCCATCGCGCGCAAGTGGAATGTGGGGATCATCGCGCTGTGGTATCCCTTGCTGACATCGGGCGCGCATGGGCCCATGCTGTCCGCCCTGCAGCGCGATTTTCCAGACGCCCTGCGGACCGAAGCGCGCTTTCCCCCTGTCCGCGAGGGGCATAAGATGATCGGCACTGGCATGTTTGTGGTCAATCCCCCCTTTGGGCTGGATGCCGAGGCTGCCAGCATCGCCGCCGCCTTTGCCAGCCTTGCAACCACGCGCCCCGCGCCCTAGGTGACCCTTATGTTTGACAAACTGCTCAAATCCCTGCTTGCCCCCACTCCCGCCCCTTTGGCCAATGGTGATGCCCGCATTGCGCTCGCCGCCCTTTTGGTGCGGGTGGCGCGCACCGATCACATGTATGCCGCCGAGGAAATCGAACGGATCGAGGCGATTTTGATGCAGCGCTATGGCCTGTCGCCGTTCGAGGCGATGGATCTGCGCGCCCGCGCCGAAGAGTTGGAATCGCAGGCCCCTGACACCATCCGCTTTACCCGCGCGTTGAAAGATGCTGTGGCGCTAGAAGACCGCGCAGGCCTTGTGCAAGCGCTGTGGTCGGTCGCGCTGGTGGACGGGTCGCGCGATGGCGGCGAAGACCAAATGCTGCGACTGATCGCAAATTTGCTGGGGCTGACGGATGTAGAGTCTGGTCTTGCCCGCCAGCGCGCGCAGGCTGCGCTGTAAATGCCGCTGATCGCCGCCCTTGGCATGTATGACCGCGCCGAAACCGCGGGCGCGAATGACAGGCTGTGGCGGCTGATCCAGGGTGCGCTGCGCGATATGGGCCAAGACGTGCCCGATGCGTTGGTGCGCGGCGATTTGGCCTATATGGCGGGCTGGCTCTCGTCCGATCTGGTGCTGTCGCAAACCTGTAGCCTGCCGTATCGCGCCAAATTGGCGGATAAGGTCGCGCTGATCGCCAGTCCTGATTACGCGCTGGAAGGCTGCCCTGTGGGGCATTACCGATCTGTCTATGTCGCGCGCAAAGATGCCGCTTTTGCCAATCTGCAGCAGGCCGCGGGCCGCCGCTTTGCCTTTAACGAGGCGCTGTCCCATTCTGGCTGGGCCGCGCCCTATGCAGACCATCTGGCGCAGGGGCTGAGCTTGAACGCCACTCTGCACACCGGCGAGCATCGCGCCTCGGCCATGGCGGTGGCGGCAGGCCGCGCCGATTACGCCGCGCTTGACGCGCTGACATGGGAACTGATCCAAACCTATGATGGTTTTGCTGATCAATTGCAGGTCCTTGGTGCAACGCCCGCGTCGCCCGCCTTGCCCTTTATCACTGCCAAGACTCGCGACCCTGCCCCCCTTCGCGCCGCATTGGCGCAAGCCATCACCGCCCTAGCGCCCGCCGACCGCGCCGCGCTGCACCTGCGCGGTTTGGCCCAAATCCCTGCCAGCGCCTATCTTTCGCTGCCAATCCCGCCTGCGCCCGTGGGACATTAGGGGCTCGCCGCCCTTTCGCCATCAAACGCACAAAATCCCGCATAATTTTCGCTTGCTTTGCCCCCCAGCCCTAAGCTATCGTAAATTTGATCAAATTATGCCGCCCATAGGGGCGCGGCAAAGATCGTGAAAATAGGATAGGATCAAGGGCATGATCCGCATCCGCCATTGCTGACGACAAGGGCCTTGCCCTTTGCCGCAGCGCGGGCGGGACGTGCCCCGCCTTTGTGATATGATGAAAGACTGGCTGAGAAAGCATCCCGATGTGCGCACCATTCGTGTGGCGGCAGCGGATTTGAACGGGCAAGCGCGCGGCAAACGGGTGCCTGCCCGCTTTGCCGATAATGTAGTGAAAAACGGAACCCGTTTTCCCTTTTCTGTTCTAAACTTGGACATTTGGGGCGAAGATATCGACGACAGCCCGCTCGTGTTTGAACAGGGCGACCAAGACGGCGTTTTGAAACCCACCGAGCGCGGCTTTATGCCCATGCCATGGCTCGAGGCGCCAACCGCCCTGCTGCCCATTTGGATGTTCCGCGAAAATGGCACCCCATACGAGGGCGATCCCCGCCATGCCCTGCGCGCTGTTGTTGACCGTTTCAAGGCGCGGGGCCTCACCCCTGTTTGCGCGATGGAGCTGGAATTTTTCCTGATCGACGATTCGGGCAAAACCATGCAAGTGCCCGCCAGCCCCCGCAGCGGCAAGCGGCGCAAGGCGGCCGAAACCCTCTCGATCCGCGCGCTGGATGCGTTCGATACATTTTTCACCGATCTTTATGATGCCTGCGAGGCGATGGATATTCCCGCCGACACCACCACATCGGAAACGGGCCTTGGCCAGTTTGAAGTGAACCTGATGCATTGCGACGACCCTTTGCGCGCCGCCGATGATGCCTGGCTGTTCAAAATGCTGGTCAAGGGGCTTGCCCGTCGCCATGGCTTTGCTGCCAGCTTTATGGCCAAACCCTACCCCGAATATTCGGGATCGGGCCTGCACACGCATTTTTCCGTTATCGACGAGGCGGGCGACAATGTGTTCGACAGTGGCGGCCCCAAAGGCACAGCGATGATGCGCCATGCTGTGGCGGGCTGCCTGAACGCCATGCACGATTCGGCGCTGATCTTTGCGCCGCATCAAAACAGTTATGAACGGCTTGTTCCCGGCAAACACGCGCCCACGGCGATTGCCTGGGGCTATGAAAACCGCACCGCCGCCATTCGCATCCCCGCAGGCAGCCCTTCGGCGCGGCGGATCGAACACCGCGTCGCGGGCGGCGATGTGAACCCCTATCTTATGCTGGCCGTCATTCTTGGTGCGGCACTGGACGGGATTGAAAACCAGATGGAGGCCCCCACCCCCATCGTCGGCAACGCCTATGCTGTTGATGGTCTGGAAGAGATTCCCACCAGTTGGGAGGCGGCGATAGACGCGCTGGAACAATCGACAATCGTGCCGCGCTTTTTGCATCCTGAAATCATCAAAAACCTTGTCTCGACAAAACGGCAAGAGCATCATTACATTGCGGAACTGACCGACCAAGAACGGGTCGAGTTGTATTTGGACACGGTATAGAGGCGGGCGATGAAGATCGGCATTTTGCAAACGGGCGAGGCGCCAGAGGCGCTGCGCGATCAGGGCGATTACCCCGACCTGTTTGTGCGCCTGTTGCAAGGGTATGGCTTTGACTTTGCGATCTATCCCGTCTTGCGGGGCGAATTTCCGGCCCTTGTCACCGATTGCGATGGTTGGCTGATCACTGGCTCGCGCTTTGGGGCCTATGAAGATCATCCGTGGATCCCGCCGCTCGAGGCGTTTATCCGCGCCTCTTATGATGCCCAAGTGCCGATGGTAGGGGTCTGCTTTGGCCACCAGATCATCGCACAAGCAATGGGCGGGCGGGTCGAGAAATATAGCGGCGGCTGGTCGGCAGGGGCGACCGAGTATGATTTTGAAGGTCAACAGGTCAAGTTGAACGCATGGCATCAAGATCAGGTTGTGCAAAAGCCAGACGCCGCGCGCGTTGTGGCCCGTAACCCGTTTTGCGAAAACGCGGCACTTTTGTATGATGATCGCATGTTCACTGTGCAGGCCCATCCTGAATTTGACGCAAGGTTCATGGAAGGGCTGATCGAAAAGCGCGGGAAAGGTTTGGTTCCCGAAGCGGTTCTTTCCGCCGCCGCGCAGCGGTTGGCGGAGCCTCTTGATCGGCAACACTTGGCGGCGCGCATTGCGGATTTCTTCAAATCCAAAGCGCGCGCCAAAACCGCCGCCTGAATGCGCCCTTAGCCCGATCTTGGGCTGGGGGATACCCCCCAAAACGGTGTTTCAAATGTCTAAATGGACAGACCAATTGCCAAAAGCCGCCCGCGAATTCATCGGGGGCCGCCGCGTGGACGAGGTGGAATGTGTGATCGGCGATATCGCAGGTGTCGCGCGCGGCAAGGCGATGCCGGCGGCGAAATTTGCCCATCAGGCCAATTATTTCCTGCCCAATTCCATCTTTTTGCAAACCATTACAGGCGAATGGGCCGACAACCCGTTTGACGCCTTTACCGAACCCGACATGATCCTAGAGCCTGATTTTTCCACCGCCACCGCCGCGCCTTGGACGGCGGATGTGACGCTGCAGGTCATCCACGACGCCAAGGATCAGCAGGGCAATCTTATCCCCTTTGCCCCGCGCAACCTCTTGCGCCGCATCATGGGGCTTTACGCCGCGCAAGGCTGGACACCCGTTGTAGCGCCAGAGATGGAGTTTTTTCTGACCGCCCGCAACATCGACCCCAACCAGCCCGTGATCCCGCCGATGGGCCGATCAGGCCGCCGCGCCGCAGGCAAACAGGCCTATTCGCTATCTGCGGTGGACGAATACGGCAAGGTCATCGACGACATCTATGATTTCGCCGAGGCGCAGGGGCTGGAAATTGACGGCATCTTGCAAGAGGGTGGCGCGGGCCAGATCGAATTGAACCTCGCCCATGGCGACCCGATCCGCCTTGCCGATGATGTGTTTTTCTTCAAACGTCTGATCCGCGAAGCCGCCCTGCGGCACGATTGTTTTGCCACCTTCATGGCCAAACCCATCGCGGGCGAGCCGGGCTCTGCCATGCATATCCACACCTCGGTGGTAGACAGCGGCTCGGGCAAAAACATCTTCTCTGCCAAGGGCGGCGCGGAAACCGATGCGTTCTTGCATTTCATCGCCGGCCTGCAAAACCATCTGACGGGGGCAATCGCCCTGCTTGCGCCTTATGTGAACAGTTATCGACGCTATGTTCCCGATTTTGCGGCGCCGATCAATCTGGAATGGGGCCGCGACAACCGCACCACGGGGCTGCGTATCCCCATCAGCAGCCCCGCCGCGCGGCGCGTCGAAAACCGCCTGCCGGGGATGGATTGCAACCCTTACCTTGGCATCGCGGCAACCTTGGCCTGCGGCTATTTGGGGCTGATCGAAAAGAAACTGCCGCGCCCCGAATTTGCAGGCAGCGCCTATATCGACAGCGACGATATCCCAACAAACCTAGGCGATGCGCTGGATTTGCTGGAAGAGGATACAGCGCTTGTCGATGTACTTGGCCCCGATTTCTGCAAGGTCTATGCAAGCGTAAAGCGCAATGAATACAAAGAGTTCCTGCAAGTGATTTCCCCGTGGGAGCGCGAGCATTTGCTGCTGAACGTATAGCTATGAACCTGCTTTACGCCAATGACAGCGCGGGGCAGTTCCCCCCCAGCTATTACGCCGCAACTGCCATTGGCGCGCGCGATTTCGCCCCCCTGCGCGGCGAGATGCGCGCCGATGTCTGCGTGATCGGCGCGGGCTATACGGGCCTTTCTGCCGCGCTGCATCTGGCGCAGGCGGGCGTCTCGGTGGTGGTGGTGGACGCGCACCGCGTGGGCTTTGGCGCATCGGGCCGCAATGGGGGCCAGGTGGGCAGCGGCCAGCGCCAAGATCAAGGCTGGCTAGAGGCGCGCTATGGGCGCGAGCGCGCGCGCCGTCTGTGGGACATGGGCCAAGAGGCCAAGGCGCTTGTCAAATCCTTGATCGCCCAGCACAATATTCCTGCCCCCTTTGCACATGGCATCGCCCATGCCGCGCGCAGCACAGCCAGTTTTGACCACGAGTTTGCCACAGCAGAAAAGCTTGCCCGCGACTATGGCTACACGGAAATCCAAATGCTGCAGGGGGGCGATTTTGCCGCCCTCGTCCCCTCGCCCGCCTATGTCGGCGGCAGTCTGGACAAAGGCGCAGGCCATATCCACCCGCTAAATTTCTGCATCGGCCTTGGCAATGCGGCGGCAGAGGCGGGCGCGCAGATTTACGGGCAAAGCCCTGTGCATCATATCGTGCAGGGGCCACAGACACTCGTGCAAACCGATAAGGGCCGCGTGATCTGCGATACGGTGATCCTTGCCACAAACGGCTACGGGGCGGGCCTGATGCGCCAAACCGCCGCGCGTGTGATGCCGATCAACAATTTCATCGTCGCAACCGAACCCTTGGGCGCAGATGCCGCCAAAGTGCTGACGCAAAACATCGCTGTCGCCGATGACCGCTTTGTGGTGAATTACTGGCGCCTGTCAGACGATGGCCGCCTTTTGTTCGGGGGGGGCGAAAGCTATGGCTACCGCTTTCCCGATATTATCCCCACGGTGATGAAACCCTTGCTGCAAACCTATCCGCACCTGCGCGGGGTAAAGGTAGACTATGCCTGGGGCGGCACGCTGGCCATTACCCGCACCCGCATGCCCTATGCCGCCCGCCTTGGCCCTGTGCTGACAGCCTCGGGATATTCTGGCCATGGCTTGGCGCTGGCGACAATGGCGGGCAAACTGATGGCCGACGCAGCCCTTGGCCAATCAAGCGGCTTTGATCTGCTGACCCAAATCGCCCCCGCCGCCTTTCCGGGTGCAGGCGGGCTGCGCTGGCCTTTGCTGCTGGGGGCGATGACATGGTATTCCCTGCGCGATCGGCTGGGCTGGTAGGGGCTTTGCCCCTTGTCTTCGCCACAGCGCCGCGTTTCCAAATGCGCAACAAATCGCCGCATCAGGGGCGGGCTGCGCATTTGTCACTGGCATGTTACACAGGGCGGGTTTAAGACTTTGTGAAACTAAGTTTAAGGAAAGCTGCAATCATGGCCCCTGATGGACAACTGCGCGCCCAGGAATTTCACCCCGCCGATGCGCCCGATGTGCATGCCGCCGAACCGATCCCAGAGGCAGCGCGGGCCGAGATCGAACGTCTTTTGCAATCGGGCGATTTGTTTCGCTATACCGCCGCCGAAGGCGCGCCTGTGGCCCTGCTCGAGGCCGAGTTTGCCGAACTCTTGGGCGCGCGCTATGCGCTGGCAGTCTCGTCCTGTTCGGCGGCCTTGTTTTTGGCGTTGAAGGCGCTGGATTTGCCACGCGGGGCAAAGGTTTTGATCCCTGCATTCACCTTTGCCGCCGTGCCGTCCAGCATTGTGCATGCCGATTGCATCCCCGTTCTGGTCGAGGTTGGCGACAATTACCGCGTCGATATGGCCGATTTTGCGGCCAAGTTGGATGGCGCGGATGCGGTGATGATTTCGCATATGCGCGGGCACACCTCTGATATGGATGCGATCATGGCGCTGGCGGATGCGCGCGGCATTCCCGTGATCGAGGATGCCGCCCATTCGCTGGGCACGACATGGCATGGCCGCAACATTGGCACGATAGGGCGGGTGGGGTGTTTCAGCTTTCAGTCCTATAAGATGGTCAATGCGGGCGAAGGCGGCATCATGATCACCGATGATCCCGAACTTGCCGCCCGCGCGGTGATTATGTCGGGCGCATATGAGCAGAACTGGAAAAAGCATCCGGGCCTGCAGAACAGCTATTGCCACTGGCAGAACAAATTGCCGCTGTATAACTTGCGGATGCAGAACCTGTCCGCAGCCGTGATCCGCCCGCAACTGCCCGCGCTGGCAGACCGCGTCGCCAAGGGCCGCGCGGGGCATGACCGCGTGGCGGCTGTGCTGAACACCTGCGATTGGCTGACCGTTCCCAATGCCCTGCCCCCCGAAAATCGCGCGCCTGATTCCATTCAGTTTAACCTGCGCGGCGATTGGAGCGATGCACAGGCCCGCGCCTTCCAAGCCGCAGCATCGGCGCGCGGCGTGGCCGTTCAGGTTTTTGGCCTGTCGGATGGCAATGCAAGGGCGTTCTGGAATTGGGAATTCCTTGGCCCCGCCCCCGAACTGCCCCAAACCCGCGCCATGTTGATGCGCGCCTGCGATGTGCGCCTGCCCACGCGGCTGACAAACGCCGAGCTGGATTTCATCGCCCATGCCGTTGTGGATGCCGCCACGGCTGTGATGGGGCGGTAAAATCATAAATCTGTCAAATTCATGCGTTTTCCCTCTTGCAGGGGGGCGCGCAATCTCTTAATTCACCCCCACCGACGGCGCGCGGGCGTAGCTCAGGGGTAGAGCATAACCTTGCCAAGGTTAGGGTCGTGAGTTCGAATCTCATCGCCCGCTCCATCGGTTCTAAAAGGCGCACATCACTGTGCGCCTTTTTGGTTTCTACGGCACCACTGGCCCACCTCGCGCCGATTGCCTTAAAGATGATGCGGCGATAACGGGGCGCAAACCATACGCCAATTCCCCCCTTGCACCCCGCCCTGCCTTGGACTATCTGAGGCCCAACGGCGGGTGGGCAGGCAGGCTATGCACTGGATTGCAAATCCATGAAGACCGGTTCGATTCCGGTACCCGCCTCCACCAACCTCTCCCCGCTTTCCCATGCGATTTTGCGTTATTTGCGGCAGCCAAGCACGTTCAGATCTCGGCAGAAGTAGCCCGTAGCTCCGCCCAGAACAGCGCCCGTCAGCGGGTCAATTCCAACCGCATCCGCCACAACCGCGCCGCCCGCCGCGCCATAGATACCGCGCTCGGCGTCGGTTTCTGCGCAGGCCGAAAGGCCCAAAAACAGCGGCAAAGCCGCGATGATTATCCGTTGCATCATGTATTCCTTTGAAAGGTTACGAGGATCGCGCGTGGTGTCGCGCGGCCTCTGTTTGTCTCAAAACTGCAATCGCTGCGCTGACCTGCATCAGCCGCCTTCGGATGACCTTAAGTTCCGCAATAGGTCGTGTAGCGGCCAAAGCCTGTGGGGGCGGGCAAAAGGTATGCGTCATCGCCAGCAATGGGGGCAAAGGGGCGCTGTAGCCGTTCCAGCAGGGCGTGAAAGGCGGCCATATCGCCGCCCTCAGCCGCGTCAAGGGCCGCCTGCACCATGTGGTTGCGCGGGATCAGGGCGGGATTGACGCGGTTCAAGTCGCCCTGCCCCACCCTTGCGCGCCACTGGGGCAACCACGCCTCAAGCGCGGCGCGTTGGGGGGGGCGGATCAGCGCCAACAGAGGCGCGGCATTGGTTTTGGCGGCGTGCAGCGCGCGAAAGCTTTGGGTGAAATCTGCGCCTTGGAGAAGGCCCAGAAACGTTTCGATCAGCCCATCATCTGCGGGGCTGGGCGCGTCAATCCCCAGTTTGCGCGCAAAAACTGCCCGCCATGCGATGCGGTAAATCCCCGCAATCCCGTCCAGCCGCGCGTTCAAAACATCAATCGCCGCATCCTGCTCGCCGTCCATCAGCGGCAGCAGCGCCTGCGCCAAGCGGCTGATATTCCACGCCAAAATGCGCGGCTGCATCGCATAGGCATAGCGCCCCGAATGGTCGATGGATGAGAACACCGCGTTTTCATCATACCCGTCCAAAAAGGCACAGGGGCCATAGTCGATCGTCTCGCCCGACAGGGCCATGTTGTCGGTGTTCATCACCCCATGCACAAAGCCAACCCCCATCCATGCCGCAATCAACCGCGCTTGGGCGGCAATCACGCCGTCCAAAAGGCTCAGCGCGCTGGGGGGGCGCGCATCGGGGTAATGGCGGTTCAGCGTATGATCCAGCAGGGCGCGCAGCGAAGCCACATCGCCGCGAGAGGCGAAATATTCGAACGTTCCCACGCGGATGTGGCTGGCCGCGATGCGCGCCAAAACCGCGCCGCGTTTCAGCCCGCCGTCGCGCAGCACTTCGCGGCCCGTCGTGGCTACGGCCAGCGCGCGGGTGGTGGGGATGCCCAGCGCCGCCATCGATTCCGAAATCAGATATTCGCGCAGCATCGGCCCCAAATGCGCGCGCCCGTCCCCGCCGCGCGAAAACGCGGTGCGGCCCGACCCTTTCAGGTGCAGATCAAACCGTGTGCCTTCTGGGGTGACGATTTCGCCCAGCAAATGCGCGCGCCCATCGCCCAAAACGGGGGAAAACCCGCCAAACTGATGCCCCGCATAGGCCATGGCGCGGGGAATGGCGCTGGGGGGCGTGGCTGCCCCCGAAAACCAGTCTGCCCCATGGGCGCTTAATGCGTCAACTGGCAAGTTCAAATTCTGCGCCAATGCCTCGTTCAGCACCACCAGCACAGGGGATGGGGCGGGATCGGGGGTTTGCTCTAGCACCCCAAGGGGCACGTCATGGGCAAAGCTGTGGTGCAGGGTGATATCCATGCTGGCAATCTAGGGCGCGTCCGCGGCTTTGCCAACGGGCGATCGCGCGCGCCCCCCCCCCGCACCTTTGTGCACCAGACCTTGGTTTTAGAACTTCATCGACAGGCTGACCCCAAGCTGGTGGTTGGCCACCCCGCCCGAACGGGTGCCGCTGTAGCCAAAGTCCAAATCCGTCCCTTCGGCCAGCTTTACTTTTAGCCCCAGATCAACGCGGGCCGCTTGGTTTGCCCCCACGCCACCCGCCACGTTAAACGCGCCACCGCCCGCCGCAAAGCCGTGCAGCGAGGTGCCATAGCTGCCCGCGACAACCGATTGCACGCTGATCCCGCCTGTCAAAGTGGCGTCTTTACCCGCAACTTTGATGGCCGCCGCGCCGCGCAGCCCCAGTTCGGCGATGGTGGCGTTGCTCGTCTGCGCGGCGCGGGTCAAGGCGGCGCTTCCGCCCGTTTCGGTAAATCCGCCCGATTGGGTTTGCGCATGGCTTAGGCGCAGAAACGGCGTCAAGGTGCCGAAATTCACAGGAACCTTTCCGCTCACCTCGGCAAAGGCCAAGGTCGTGTTGGTGGTGTAAGAACTGGACAGGGTTTGCGAAATCCCGCCGACGCTGACAGTCCGCTGCGCCGATGTCGCCCCGATGTCGTGCAGCAGACCAAACCCCAGTGCCATATCGCCAAAATCACGCGCGCCATACATACCAAGGCTGGCATTCGTGGTATCGGCGTTCGAGGAGCGGTCAGACATTGTGGTGCTGGTGCGGCTGCCCGCAAACAGCGCGCCAAATGTCCAAGGCCCATCGCTGGCAAAATCCATCCCGCCGACCAGACCAACGGTTTGCGCAGTCACGGCCGCGAAACCGTCGTTGCGCGATTGTTGACTGGCCACGCCCAGGATGCGGCCCCAGAATTGCGGCCCCGCTGCGCGCGCAGCGCTTGCCACCGCATCCCCCGTTCCGCGCGACGAAAAGGTCAGCCCATCATTGCTGCCCGCTCCCGCATCCGCGCCCGCGTTCGGGCGCAGATAATCCAGCGTCGCATCGGCGATCTGGCCCGCACCCTGCACCGCGCGGCCCTGCACATCGGCATAAACCTCGCCCGAAAGCCCGTCATAGGCGGCCTGCGCCTGCGCGCCCGATAGGCCCAGCACCGCCGCCGCAATCGGGTTGCTGGCGGGCAGGGCGTTCAACCCCGTCGCCGCTGCACGTTGGTTGTCCGTCCCCGCAACCGCTGCCAGCGAGGTGTCATTGCGCGTCATCGTCAGCTTGACCGCGTTCGCCTCGTATCCCACTGCCGCATCATAAAACGCGTAATCATCCGTCACGCTGCCAAAGGTGCCCGTCACCCCGCCTGCGGCCTGCACAATCGTATGCAACTGCCCCGATGTCGGGGTGCCCGCCGTATCGGCCACGCGCAAGGTTGCGCCGTTCAGCGTCACCGCCCCGGCCGAGGTCATCTGGCTGGCCTTGGTCGCATCCACCTCGACCATGTAGACCGCGCCTGCCGAAAGGGCCAGCGCGCCGATTGTGCCCGTCCCGCCCAAGCTGCCGCCCGCGCCCACCGTCACCTGCGCATTGGCAAGGCTGCCGTTTACCACCAGTTTGCCCACATTCACCGCCAGATTGCCCGTGAGGGTGTTGGTGCCCGTCAGAACCGTGGTGTTATGTGTGCCGGTAAATTCCAGCCCGCCCGCGCCCGACAGCACCCCGCCAAAGCTTTGCACGCCGCGGTTGGTCGCCGTGCCGCCGATTTGCAGCAGCTTGCCCGCTGCAATGGCCACCTCGCCGCCCGTGCCCGACAGAGCGCCCACGCGGTCAGTGTCGGCTAGGGTCACTTTTCCCCCGTCACCACCAAAGCATTGTCATCGGCCAGCACGGCTTTGGTGATGGTCACATCGCCGCCGTCCACCTCGATCCGCCCCAAAAACCCAGATGAATCCCCAAGGTTAAAGTTCAGCTTGGACTGCCCCGTTTTGCGCAGCACCGAAGCCGCCCCGCCTTTCAGCACCCCCTCGCCCGCCACGCCCATTTCGCTGGTGACCAAGTTGCCGTTAATAGCGGCCTGATTGTCAAACAGCGTCAGGGTGTTGCCCCCCAGATCGACCGTGCCCTTGGATTGCAGGCTGGCCACGCTGCTGCTGCCTTCGATCAGGGCGGTGTCTGTGGTGCGGGTCAGACGCAAGGCCTGTAAATCGCCATAGGGCAAGCCGCGCCCTGTACGGTTAATCACTTCGCCCAAAACCGCGCCATTCAGGGCAACAGTTGCGCCCGCGCTCGCCGAGGTACCGCTGACACCCATATCAAACATCACATCCGAGCTGGTGCCAGAGAAATTCAATCGATGTCCGTCAACAATATATAGCGACGCAAAGCCGCTGACCGCCGCGCGGTTGGTCGCGGTTGCCGTTGTATCGCTGGCCACAATATGCGCACCGATATGGCCTGATAACGTGCTGGTATTCGCCCCAATCATCGTGCCTGCGCTGCGCAGCGCCAAGATGCCCGCGCCGGTAAACCGCCCATAATTGGCTTCGCTGGTATCCGTTACAAGGGTTGCGCCCGCATCGATTTGAACAACGCGGTTTGGCTGCACGAAGGTACGGCCCAAGGAAGAACCGCCCGCAATGCTGTTTGCCACATCCAGCTTGCCCTCGGCCACGCGCAAATTGGTAAAGACCCAGTTGCCTGCCCCCGCCGAAAAGCCACCGCCGTTGTCAGCGGTGATCGACAGCCGCCCCGCGCCGGTTTTGGTCACATCGCCCGTCGCCCCCGCAAAAGTCGAGGCGTCAATGGCCGTCACCCCCGCGCCCGTGTTCAGCGTCAGCGTGCCCGGCCCTGGGGTGAAAATCCCCACATTGCGCGTTTGGCCGTTGGTATAATCGATCACCGTCTGTCCAAAGGCGGGCAGCATCGCACAGCCCAGCGCAGCCCCCAGCAGCGCCGCGCGCATGGGGCGACGAAGAACATAGACAATCTGGATTTTCGCGTTGAAATTAGCAAATAAAATCTGTGGTTTAGCGAATGGCACCATAACACCCTTGCAAGTTGAGCGACCCATCCCAAAGGGCCACCCTCTATACGAAAGGCAGAGAATGCCATCAAATTAAATCAACATTAATAACCCAGTGACGCTGGATTTCGACCCAGTGACGCTGATTTTCGACCCAATAACGCTAAATCGGCCCGAATTTCGTTTGGGGCCAGAGGCGCGGTTCTTAGGCCCGCAGCAAGGCCTCGATCTGCGCGCGGTCGGTTTGGGCAACAAGGCGGCCAATTTCAACGCTGCCGTTAAACCGCACCAGCGTCGATCTGCGCGGAACGTTCAGCCCAGTGGTAAAAGGATGGTCGCCATACGTGTCCCAGTCCAGCAGCGCAATCGTGACCGCATCCCCCAAGGCGGGGTCATCGGCCAGAATGGCGTTGATCGCGCGCTCCTGGGCTGCGCAGGTGCTGCACCAACTGGCGCGAAACACCACCAGCAGCGGCGTGCCCGCCGCCTGCAAATCCTGCACCTGCGCGGGGGTCATTTGCGCAGGGGCAGCGGCACGGGCGGCCAAGGGTATCAAGCCGATGCCCAAGCCAAGGGCGAAAACGTGGCGGCGAGATAGGGTCATGTGGTTTCCTTTCAGATGTGAGGTGGGGTTTAGATCGTGGTGGATAGCGCCAGCAGCCAGTCGGGCAAAATGCCAACTGCCCATGCCTCCAGCGCCAAATGGGCATGGGACAGCAACACAAGACCCATAAGAATGGCAGTCACAGCAAAGATGCGCAGCGCCATTGGGGCCAGTGCCTGCAAGCGCCCCTTGCGCCGCGCCAAGGCCGCGCGCCCGCCATAGCCCAGCGCGATCATCAGGCTGGCAATGCCTGCGCCATAGGCCGCCATTATGCCAAAGGACATGCCCAGATTTTGCCCTGTCGAGGCCAGCGCAATCGCCGCCCCCATTGTCGGGCCAATGCAGGGCGACCAAGCAAGGCCCAGCGCCGCCCCCGCGCCAAACAGCGCAAAGGGGCTGCCTGCCAGCCCCATCGACACCTGCTGCGCGCGCCCCGCCACCCCCGCAAGCACGGCAAAGGGCGACACGCGCGCAGGCAGCAGCATCACCGCGCCAAAGCCGATCAGCAACACTGCGCCAAACTGCGTCAGCAGCCCTTGATCAACACCAAGCGCCGCACCAAAAACGGTCAGCACAAACCCTGTCATCGTGCTGGCAATGGCCAGCCCTGCGGCCAAATACACAGGCCCGCCCCGTGTATCCTGCAAGGCCGAGGCGGCCACAATAGGCAGCAGCGGCAACACGCAAGGGTTCAGCAGTGTCGCCAGCCCCGCAAGATAGGCAAGGATTATTTGCAGCATCCGCGATCTCCCTTTTCACCCAATTAGCGCAGGAAAAGGCAGGATCAAAACCACATGATTGTGAGTGATGCGTGAACGCCCACTACTGCGAAAAATGTGCCGCCAGATTGTCCAGCGTCTGCGCCGTGCCCTCGGCAATGCCCATTGCGACAAATTGCGCCAGATGTTCGGCCGAGGCGCACACCATTGTCACCACCAACAAAGTGCCCGCGCCTGTCGCCTGCATCTCAACCGTGCCGACCGCGCCCATCGCCGAAAAGACCAGTTTGGTCGGGGGCACAATTTCGGTATAGCGGCCTTCAAAGGCATGGGCCGCGCCTTGGTTGACCAGCCGAAACCCACCCCCTGCGCGCAGATCAACCGAACATTCAGCCAAAGGCGCGCCGCTTGGGTCCCACCACTGCGACAGCAGGGCGGGCTTTGTCCAGGCGTCAAATACTTGGGCCGGGGCAGCCGGGATTTGGCGGCGCAACACCACCGCATTGCGCGGGACGTCAATGTCAAAGCGGGTTGTAAGGGTCATGTTTCACCTATGTTTTTCTTGGGCCAGCAGAGTTTGCAGATTGTCCAAACGGCCCTGCCAATCCGATCTGAACGTCGCCAGCCAATCATCCACCTGTTGCAGGGGGGCGGGCACCAAACGGCGCGGGCGCGATGTGCCATCCACCCGCACCTCGATCAGCCCTGCTTGTTCCAGCACTTTCAAATGCTTGGAAATCGTCGGCTGTTTCAGCCCATAAGGTGCGGCCAGGTCCTGAACGCTGGCCTCGCCGCGGCCCAATTGCGCCAAAATCGCGCGGCGGGTCGGGTCGGATAAAGCGCTGAATATCAGGTCAAGCTGCATGGCGTTCTCCCTTCCGCTTAATAGCCAATTGGCTATATAGCTGTCAAGCTATTCAATAGCAGCACAATTGCAGCCGCTATACTGAACCTTGGATTTTAGGGAAAGCGCAAGGTGGTCGGGGCGGCGGGATTCGAACTCGCGACCTACGGTACCCAAAACCGTCGCGCTACCAGACTGCGCTACGCCCCGACGTTACCTTGCGAGGGGCTGATTACGCGCAAAGCGCGGGTTTGAAAAGACGTTGCTGCAAAAAATTTGCGCCAAAACGCAAAAAACTTAACCGCCCACCTGTGGCGCGCAGTTTGACCCCGCAATTAAAGGGTGATGCAGCGCGCCGCCCGCCGTGATACCCAGGCGCGCAGCCAACCCGCCGTTGATTTCCAAAACAAAGCGCACGCCCTGCCCGCCATCGATCACGCTGCGATCCAAGGGCACAGCATTTTCATGCACATTCAATATCCGCCCATCCTCGCCCGCGAAAATCATATCCAAGGGGATCAAAGTGTTGGCCATCCAAAACTGCGCGTGCTGTGGGCGGTCATAGACAAACAGCATCCCCGCCGCACTGGCCATTTCGGGGCGGTTCATCAGGCCAATAGCGCGCTCGCCCTCGCTATCGGCGACGTCTACAGAAAACTCGGCTGTGGCGGATTTGGTTTGCACCTGCACCCTGTCTGGCGCGCAGCCCGCCGCCGCCGCCTGCGAAGCCGTGCCCGCAAGGGCAGCGAAAATCAGCGCGACAGCGCAGCGTCCCACGCCAGCACATGCACCGCCATTTTTCCCCGTTTGCCATCTGTAACGCGCAAACACACCGCTTCTCCCGCTTGCAAATCGGCAAAACCTGAATGGTTCAGCACCTCGATATGCACGAACACATCGTCGCTTTTGCCCCAGACATTGGCAAAGCCAAAACCTTTGATTTTATCGAACCATTTCACCCGCGCGGGTTCAATGGGCAGCGCCAGCAACTCGTCCGGGGTCAGTGGGTTTTCCTCTTCCGACAGGGCCAGCGGCATCCCAACTGCCGCTTCGATCTTGACCACCTCCACCGCCTGAAGACCGCGCTGAGTGGATTGAACCCTAAAGGAAATTGGCGTGCCGTCCGCGACCGAGCTTTGGCCGTAATTGCGCAGCACATTGGCGTGCAGCAGCACATCAGGCCCGCCTTTATCTGCCACGATAAAGCCAAACCCTTTCACCGGGTCAAACCATTTGACCCGCCCCAGCTGCACCTCTAAATCGTTGATGTCGTCGGTCATTGAAAAAGCCGATCCTTCGCGAAAACAGCGAATTGCGTTGAAATGGGTTAACTCTGACCATCGTCACATCACCTAAGTCGTTAACATCCTAAAAAAATCCGCCAGTGCAAGCCCTTTTATGGCGACAGGCGAATGACGCGCCACGGGTTTTCAACCTGCGCGCGAGTCCACTGAAACCTATCGTGCAAACGATACGCCCCATCTGCCCAAAATTCAATCTCAAGTGGCAAAATACGGTATCCCCCCCAAAAAGGCGGGCGAGTAGGGGCAGTGCCATGCAGGGCGGTTTGTTTTGCAACCTCGGCCATCAGTGCGCCGCGCGAGGACAACTGCGAGGACTGTTTTGACGCCCAAGCGCCCAAACGCGAGGGCAAACTGCGCGAAGCGTAATACGAATCGGCTGCCGCCCCTTCTTCGCGCGAAGCGATCCCGCGCACGCGGATTTGGCGGCGCAGCGATTTCCAATGCAGCACAAAGGCCGCGCGCCCTGCCCCTTCGATTTCGCGCGCTTTGGCAGACCCGTAATTGGTGTAAAACACAAAGGCGGCGGGTTCGATGTCTTTCAGCAGCACCATGCGCACATTGGGCATCCCCTGCGCATCCACCGTCGAAAGGGCAATTGCGTTGGGATCGTTGATCTCGCGCGCTTCGGCTTCGGCCAGCCAACGGCGCGCGATGTCGAACGGGTCATCGCCTGCAAAAATTCCTGACCTGTCCGCCGAAATGTCCATGCCGCGCTCCTGACTTGAGATTGTGGGGCCTATGCCCTAGAAGGCGTTATAGAGCAGTTTGAGGAGATGGCGAATGGCAAACGGGTTGATGGCGGGAAAGCGCGGCCTGATTATGGGGCTGGCGAATGACAAATCCATCGCTTGGGGCATTGCGCAGGCCATTGCCGCCCAAGGCGCGGAAATTGCGTTTTCCTATCAGGGTGAAGCGCTGCTCAAACGGGTCGAGCCGCTCGCGGCGTCAATTGGGATGGATACGTTCATCGAATGTGACGTGGCAGACGAGGCGTCGATGGACGCGCTTTTCGCGGCCTTGCAGGCCAAATGGGGCACGATTGATTTTCTGGTCCATGCCATTGGATTTTCTGACAAGGCCGAATTGCGCGGGCGCTATGTGGACACATCTCGCGCCAATTTTGCCATGACGATGGATATTTCGGTGTATTCCTTTACTGCCGTCTGCGCGCGCGCCAGCGCGATGATGACAAACGGTGGCAGTCTTTTGACGCTAACCTATTACGGCGCGGAAAAGGTAATGCCGCATTACAATGTGATGGGCGTGGCCAAGGCGGGGCTAGAGGCGTCGGTTAAGTATTTGGCCGAGGATTTGGGCAAAGACGGCATCCGCGTGAACGCGATTTCGGCCGGGCCGATCAAAACTTTGGCCGCCAGCGGTATCGGCGATTTCCGCTATATCATGAAATGGAACGAGCTGAACTCGCCGCTGCGCCGCAATGTCACGCAAGAAGAGGTGGGCAAGGCCGCGCTTTATCTGCTGTCCGATTTGGGCAGCGGCACCACGGGGGAAAACCTGCATGTGGATGCGGGCTATCACGTTGTCGGCATGAAGGCGGTGGACGCGCCCGATATCGACGCGACGAAGTAAATGCCCGTTTCAACCGCCCAGCTTGCGCTGGTTCTGGGCGCGCAGGCGGTGGCGCTGGCAACCCCTGGCCCTGCGCTGATTTCCATATCCCAAAAGGCGATTGCGCAGGGGCGCGGCCCTGCCCTTCTGTTCGGGCTTGGCCTTGGGTTTGGGGCCACGTCTTGGGTTCTGGCATCCATGCTGGGGCTGGGGATTATCTTTCACCGCTTTCCCCTGCTGATCACCGCTATGACCCTGCTGGGCGGCGGGTATCTGATCTATGTCGCTTGGGCGATCTGGCGCGGGGCGGATGACCCCTTAGACGAAAGCACCGCCGCCGCGAACGGGTTTTGGGCGGGCTATCGGCTGAATGTCTCCAATCCCAAGCCGATCTTGTTCTTCTCGTCCCTGTTCCTGTCGGTCTTTCCCGACCCGTTTACGCTGGCATCTGGCGCAGTGGTCTATTTGTCGATGCTGGCGCTAGAGCTGTCGTTCTTTACCGCCGTAGCCCTAACGCTGACCACCCCCAGCATCCGCGCCCGCGCCCTGCGTGCCAAACCCATCATTGACCGCGTGGCAGCAGTGGTGATTGGCGCGCTGGGGCTGTGGCTGCTGGCGGGACTTGCCTGAACTCCCAATCTTCCGCAAGATCTCCCGATGATCGACATCCTGCAGATAACCCCGCAAAACGCCCATGTGCTGGACGCTATCGCGCCCGATGTGTTCGACGCGGATATCCTCCCAGCGCATCTGGCAGGCTTTTTGGCGCAGGCAAATCATTTCATAGCGGTGGCGGTGGCCGATGGTATCACCATCGGCCAAATCCGCTCGATGGTGCAGCACCAACCCGATGCGCCGCCTGTTTTGTATATCGACAATCTGGGCGTGGCCCCCGCCCATCAACGCCAAGGCATCGCGCGCCGTTTGGTCGAACACGCGCTGACATGGGGCGCAGCGCAGGCCTGCGCCGAGGCTTGGGTTGCGACCGAACTTGTCAACCACCCCGCCCTAGCCCTGTACCACCGCTATGAGAGCGCCCCGATGGAACCTGTGGCCTATTGCCGGTTGCGCATTGAAATGGGGGCTAACCCTTGACCAAGGCCCGCCCCGTGCCGGCCAGCGCCGCAGCGATAAGCCCTATCGCCACGCTGGCGCCAAAAGTTGCTGAAATCCCAAACCCATCCAGCAGTGCGCCGCCCAAGATTCCCCCGCCCATAATCGCGGTTTGCAGCGCAGGCACAATCAGGCTGCCCGCCAGTTCGGGCTGATCGTCGATATTCTGCGCCAGCCACGTCATCCACACCACCGACATGCCCGTATTGACCGCGCCCCAGATTAACAACAGCGCGCCGACCAAAGTGGCAGACTGAGAGGCAAAAATCAGCCCGAACGTCACCCCCGCCATCACCAGCGCAGGCCCCGCCAGCAGCCGCGCACCAAAGCGCGCTGCCAGCCGCCCGCCCGCCCATGTGCCCGCAAAGCCCGCCATGCCCAGCAGCGTCAGCATCAGCGTCACCTGCCCCGCATCCGCGCCCATTGCTCCCTCGAGGTAAGGGCGCAGATAGGTGAACATGGTCGCGGCAGCCGCCCAAGTGCCCATCGCCGCTGCGAGCCCGCGCGCCACATAGGGGCGGCGCAGCACGCGCCAAAGCGCGGCAAAACTTTGCCCCTTACGCCCCGCCATGCGCGGCAAGGCTGCAGCTTGCAACAGCGCAAGCGCACCCGTCAGCGGCACCAGCGCCCAAAACACCGCGCGCCACCCAATCACATCGGCAAACCAAGCACCCAAAGGCGCGGCAAATGCCGCCGCAACCGCTTGGCCCATATACATCACCGTCAGCGCGGCTGGCACGCGGGCGGGCAACACCAGCCGCATGATCGTGGCCGTAGACAGCGACCAAAACCCGCCCACCGCCAGCCCCAAGAACATTCGTCCTAAAACCACACCCCACAGCGAGGTGGCCAGTGCCAAAGCCGCCGCTGAAATGGCCAGTGCGGCAGAGACGCCAATCAACACGAATTTGCGATCCAGCCGCCCACCCAGCGTAGAGATTGCAAGACTGGCCAGCACAGCAAATACGCCAGAGATGGCATTGGCTTGCCCCGTTTGCCCCTCGCTGCTGCCAAGGCCCGCCGCCAGTGGCGACAACACTGCCAGCGGCATGAACTCGCTTGCCACCAGCATTGCGGCGCAGACGGCCATGGAAAATATCGCAAGGTTTGTGTTGGGGGCAGCGCTGCGCATGAACGATCCTTTTACGGGCAAGCTATGTGCCCCCCTAAAAGAAATCGGCGCGGCGTAAAAGGGGCGCTGTGCGCTATGGGGCGGCGCACCCTTCGCTCCAGCTTTGGCTGACCCAGTCATAGCACTGGCCTGCCGCCTCTTTCGAATCGTAAATGCGGTTCAACATAAGATATTCGGTGGGCGGGGCACTTCACCTCAGGGTGCTGATTGTAGCCAAGCCTTTTAGCACCCGCACACCGCCAGCCGCTGGAACATGCGCCACATGTTCATCTTTATCGCCCTGCTTTCGCACCGAATACCAAACCTCATAGGTGATACCTGCACTTTGAAACTGCACGGCCTCGGGCATCTCGATACCCCAGCCATCCCATGGCAGATAGGTCAAATCGCGCGGGGCGGCGGTGATGGTCAGCTCTGGCGCGCCTTTGGGGCCGAAAGTGTAGGTGGCAGCATCGCCCTCTAGCGTGACCGAAAGCTGCTTTGCGCCAATCGCGCAGTCAAACAGCACATCGCCAAAGGCAGGCGGGGCGGCCAGCAGCGCCACCCCGATCAGCGCCGAACCCCAAGATTTATGTGCCATATCGCCCCCAACCCTATTTAACGCAGGCTAGCGCGCCCCAGCGCGCGCAACCAGCCCCACTTTCCCCCTTTACCCCGCCCCGCGCCCAGCGCAAATTGGCGCAAAGGATATATCATGACCCTCACCGCCTTTCTTGCCTTTGCCGCCCTGTCTCTGTTCGCCGCCATCTCCCCCGGCCCTGCCGTGCTGATGGCCGCGCGCACGGGCCTGACCGAGGGGTTTCGCACAGGCGCGATGCTGGCGGTGGGCATTGGCGCGGGGGGCGGTGTTTTGGGCCGCTGCCGCCATGTTCGGGCTGAACATCCTGTTCGCCGCCGCCCCTGCCCTGTTGTGGGCGCTGAAAATCGGCGGGGGGGCCTATCTGGTGTGGATGGGGGTCAAGCTGTGGCTTGCCGCCAAAACCCCCTTTAACACCGACGATACCCGCGCGCTGCCCCGCAGCCCCCTATCTGCCTTTCGGCTGGGCCTGTTCACCCAGCTGTCCAACCCCAAACCCGCCGTGATGTTTTCCGCGATTTTCCTTGGCACTGTGCCGCAAGGCACCCCCGTTTGGGTCTACGGCGCGCTGCTGGCGGTGGTAATGGCGAATGAAACCATCTGGAACATTCTAGTGGCGCGCATCTTCTCGACATCGGCCACGCGGGCGCGCTATATCAGCCTGAAAACCATCATCGACCGCAGCTTTGGCGGGCTTTTGGCCCTGCTAGGCATCCGCGTCGCCCTCACCTGAAGGAGCCATTATGATCGACCGTTTGCCGCATGAAAAAGGCTTCCATGTCTCATGGGATCAGATTCACCGCGATGCCCGCGCGCTGGCTTGGCGGCTGGATGGGAAGGGGCCTGACAATGGCGCTTGGCGTGCTGTGGTCGGCATCACGCGCGGCGGCCTTGTGCCTGCGATGATCGTCAGCCGCGAGTTGGATGTAAGGGTGGTGGACACAATCTCGGTGATTTCCTATGCCCACCAAGATCGCGGCGATGCGGTGATGACCAAGGCGCCGCAAGCCGAACTCATGGGCGATGGCACGGGGATTTTGATTGTCGATGATCTGGTGGACAGCGGCAAAACGCTGGAACTGGTGCGCAAAATGTATCCAAAAGCGCATTTCGCCACAGTTTACGCCAAACCCTCGGGCAAGCCGCAGGTCGATACCTATATCACCGAAGTGTCGCAGGATACGTGGATTTTCTTCCCATGGGACATGGCGCTGCAATATGTCCAGCCGTTTCGCGGTAAGGATTAACCGATGAACCCCGCCCTACTCGCAACCGACGCGCCCCCCGTGATGGAGGCGCGCCGCTGGCTAGAAGGGGTCACCCATCCCGCGAACCGCCCGCTGATCAACGTCAGCCAGGCTGCCCCTGTCGATCTGCCGCCAACGGCGCTACGGCAGGCGATTGCCGATGCGGCGCTGCACAATCCCGATGCGCATCTTTACGGCCCTGTGCTGGGCCTGCCCGCCCTGCGCGCCGAGGTCGCAGCGCAGTTTTCCCGCGCCTATGGCGGAGCGATTGTGGCCGATCAAGTTGCCATAACCCAAGGCTGTAACCAAGCCTTTTGCGCCGCAATCGCCACAGTGGCGCAGGCGGGGGATGAGGTTATTTTGCCGACCCCTTGGTATTTCAACCATAAAATGTGGCTGGATATGCAGGGCATTTCCGCCGTTCCCCTGCCCTGCGGCGCAGGGATGATCCCATCGGCAGAAGATGCCCGCGCCTTGCTGACTGCGCGGACAAAGGCCATTGTTCTGGTCACCCCCAACAACCCCACAGGCGCGGAATACCCCGCCCAAACCCTGCGCGATTTCCGCGATCTTGCCCGCGCGGGGGGCCTTGCCCTGATCGTCGATGAAACCTACCGCGATTTTGACGCCCGCAGCGGCGCGCCGCATGATCTGTTCGCCGCAGATTGGGACGATTGCCTGATCCAGCTTTACTCCTTTTCCAAGGCCTACCGCCTGACGGGCCACCGCGTGGGGGCGATGGTGGCCAGCACGGCACGGCTTGCCCAAGTGGAGAAATTCCTCGACACCGTCGCCATTTGCCCAAACCAGTTGGGCCAAATCGCCGCCCTTTGGGGGATGCAGAACCTGCCCCAATGGCTGGCGGGCGAGCGGGCCGAAATCCTATCCCGCCGCGCCGCGCTGGTGGCGGCTTTTGCACAGGTGGACGGCTGGCAAATACTGGGTTGCGGGGCCTATTTCGCCTATGTGAAACACCCGTTCGAGATGGACAGCCCGACCCTCGCCCGCGACCTTGTGCGCAAGTCATCCCTGCTGGCCCTGCCTGGCACCATGTTCCGCCCAAAGGACGACCCCGCAGGCATGCGCGAGCTGCGCATCGCCTTTGCCAATGTGGACGGCGCAGCGCTGGGGGAAGTGGCGCGCAGGCTCGCCGCCTATCGGCCCTAACATATCCCCCTTGCCACCCCGCCCACCGCAGGCCAAACTGTGCGCAAGTGGGGGGTGATATGAGCAAAGCCAGCGAGGCCTTTACCCGCGCCGAAAGGGATATTGCGAAGGCTGCAAAGTCTGGCAAGGCGGAACTGGATTTCGACAAACCCGCCTACCGCGACCTAACCGAAATCCCCGCCCAAATTGCCACGCTGACAGGGTTGCAAACCCTTGGCCTAAACAGCACCCAAATCACCGATCTGGCCCCGCTGGCAGGCTTGACGGGGTTGGCTAACCTTTGGCTAAACAACACGCAAATCACCGATCTGGCCCCGCTGGCAGGCTTGACGGGGTTGAAAAGCCTTGGCCTAAACAACACCCAAATCACCGATCTGGCCCCGCTGGCAGGCTTGACGGGGTTGCAAAGCCTTCGCCTAGACAGCACCCAAATCACCGATCTGGCCCCGCTGGCAGGCTTGACGGGGTTGCAAATCCTTGACCTAGACAACACCCAAATTACCGATCTGGCCCCGCTGGCAGGCATGACGGGGTTGGCTACCCTTTACCTGAACAGCACCCAAATCACCGATCTGGCCCCGCTGGCAGGCTTGGCGGGGTTGGCTACCCTTTGGCTAGAAGGCACCCAAATCACCGATCTGGCCCCGCTGGCAGGCTTGACGGGGTTGCAACGCCTTTGGCTCGACAGCACCCAAATCACCAATCTGACCCCGCTGGCAGGCATGACGGGGTTGGCTACCCTTTGGCTAAACAACACCCAAATCACCGATCTGGCCCCGCTGGCAGGCTTGACGGGGTTGCAAACCCTTCGCCTAGACAGCACTCAAATCACCAATCTGGCCCCGCTGGCAGGGGTGACGGGGTTGCAGGATTTATCCCTAGACGACACTTCCGTTCTGGACATGCGTCCTATTGCGGGGTTGGACAAGCTGGGCACGGATGAATTTTCATTGTTCCGATTCTCAAACACCCCCGCCACTGCCCGCGATGCGCGGCTGGCGGAACTGGCGGATATTAAAGATACGGCAGACCGCGCCCGCCAAACCCTGGCCTATCTGCGCAGCCTGCCGCCGCCGCCCCTGCCCTACACCCCCGCCGCCACGCCAGACGGCAGCCCGCCGCAGCCAATTGGCGATGATATCGCGGTGCAGGCGCAGCAACTGGCCGATGCGCTGCCCTTGGCAGAGGACATCATCCAAAACCCCGAAACAGGCGCGTTTGATGTGCGCCCGCGCCCTGCGGTCAAGCCCGATCTTTATGCGGTTGATCTGGAACAGGTGGCCGATGCGGTGGCCGATGTGCTGCGCGATCCGCGTAATGGGCTGAACGCAGACAGCCCGGTCATCTTTCGGCTGAAACGCACGCTGGAACGATACGCCAACGATCCCCAGCGCGTGGAGAAAGACTTCACCAACGCCCATGCCAGCCTGACCTATCAAATGGCGGTGGGGGATTTGCCTGCATCAGACGAAAACCAGCATCTGCAAAGGGTCACGCTTGAGGGCGCGCAAGGCATCCGCGCCACCCATCCCGATATCGCCGCCAACCGCCGCCTGCAACAAGACCAAGCCCTGCGTGAGTTGACGCCAAAAGACATCGCAACCATCGCCAATGCCGCCCCCGTGTTGGAGGCCCTGACTGAAGGTGATTTGCAGGCGCAAATGGCCGAGGATATTGCAGTTCTCGCCCCTCCGCCCAATTACCCCCGCCTGATGGGCGTCACGCGCGCCGATAGCATCCTTGGCTATGACGAGGCCGCGCGCGTCCTTGGCCGCAGCGCGCGGATTATGATTAAGGTGCAGGCATGGCGGGCCAATTTGGGCAAACTTACCGATAAGGTGCGTGAAAGTCCCGAGTTCAAGGCATATGAGATCATATACAAGCTTAGCCCGCTGATTATGCTTGGTGTAAGTTTGCTTATCTTTGTATCGGGCTGATCCATCTCCCCGCCCCCCATCCCCCTTGCCCCCATCCGCGCGACCGCATAGATAGGCGAAAACCTTTTGCATGCAGGCGATCCGATGGCCAAGACACCCGCTAAACCCGCCCCTCAGACCGATGAATTGGTGGTGAAAAAACGCCGTGGCGCGGGCATTTTGGGCAGCGCTTTGCTGGGGCTGATTGCCCTGTCGATGCTGGGCTTTGGTGTGACCTCGTTCGGGGGCGGCTCTGCCCGCGTGGGCACTGTGGGCGCGCAGACCATTTCGGTGAATGATTATGTCACCGCCCTGCAAGGCGAGGTGAACCGCTTTTCCCAAATGGTGGGCCAGCCCGTTCCGCTGCGCGATTTGCTGGGCGCGGGCATTGACAAACAGGTCATCGCAGGGCTGATCCGCAGTAAGGCGCTGGACGGCGAGATGGAAAGCCTTGGCCTGTCGGTGGGCGATACGGAAGTGGCCGCACAACTGGTGAAAATCGCGGCATTTCAGGGTGTTGACGGGTCGTTCGACCGCGCCGCCTATGGCGATGCCCTCAAACGCAGTAACCTGACCGAGGCGGAGTTTGAGGCCAATTTGCGCGCCGATATCGCGCGCGGTTTGTTGCAAGCGGCGATTTCGGGCGCGGCCAAACCGCCTGCCGCGCTGACCGATACCTTGCTTGCCTATTCGGGCGAGACGCGCGCCATCACCTATCTGCCCCTGACCGAGGCCGATTTGCCCCAGCCCCTGCCCGCGCCAACCGATACCGAATTGCAAGCGGAATATGACAGCAATATCGCTGCCTACACCCGCCCCGAGGCCAAGCGCATCCAATATGCCGCGCTGTTGCCCGAAGATCTGGCCAAAGATATGCCCGTCGATGAGGCGGCTGTGAAGGCGCTGTATGACGAGCGGATTGACCAATACGTCATCCCCGAAAAGCGCCTTGTCGAACGTCTGGTCTACCCCAGCGCCGCCGAGGCGGATGCCGCCCGCGCCAAGCTGGACGCTGGCACCAGCTTTGAAGATTTGGTCAAGGAGCGCAACCTAACCCTTGCCGACATCGACCTTGGCGATGTCACCAAAACTGAACTTGGCGCAGCAGGCGATGCCGTATTTGCCCTGACGGGCGCGGGCGTTGTCGGCCCGCTGGACAGCGACCTTGGCCCTGCTCTGTTTCGCATGAACGCAATACTGCCCGCGCAAGAAACCGCGCTGGACGCCGCCCGCGCCGACCTGGCACTGGAAGTGCAAACGGATGCCGCGCGCAAAGCCGTTGCAGACCGCGTCGAGGCGATTGATGATGCGCTGGCAGGCGGGGCGACACTGGAAGATTTGGCGGCATCGGAAAAGCTGGCGCTGGCCAGCACCGATTATGCCAAAGGCGCGGATGACAACGACAAAATCGCCACCTATGGTACCTTTATCAAGGCCGCTGATGCGCTGGCAGAGGGTGATTTCCCCGAGGCGATCTTGCTGGAAGATGGCGGCGTTGTGGCAATGGTCTTAACCGAAATTGTGCCGCCCACGCCGCGCCCTTTGGCCGATGTCAGGGATAAGGTCACCGCCGCTTGGCGCGCCAAGGCATTGGCCGCCGCCCTGAAAACCGAAGCCGAGGCCAAGCTTGCCGCGCTGAAGGGCGGCGCAGATTTCGCCAGCCTTGGCGCGGTGAAAACCGCCAGCGCCCTTGCCCGCGATGGCAGTATCGATGGCGCGCCTGCCGCCCTGATCGCCGCCGCCTTTGCCGCCAAGGCAGGCGCGGCGCAATTGGTGACCGAAGGCGATTTCACCGCGCTGATGCGTTTGGATACTATCACCCCCGCCGCGCAAAACCCCGATGCCGCCACCTTGCGCGAAACGCTGGACACGCAGCTTTCGCAATCGCTTTCTGCTGATATTTTCGATCTTTACGGCAAGCAAATCGAAGGCGCAGTTGGCATTTCCATCGACCAAAACGTGATCTCGTCGATCCACACCCAAATGGGCAACTAAGGCCGCGCCATGACCCTTTTCCCCGCCTTTGACCAATTTGCAGCCAACTGGGAGAAGGGGCAAAACCAACTGGTCTATACCCGCATCGCCGCCGATTTGGACACGCCCGTATCGCTGATGCTGAAACTGGGCGAGGCGCGGGGCGACACCTTTATGCTGGAATCCGTCACGGGCGGCGAGGTGCGCGGCCGCTATTCCGTGGTGGGGCTAAAGCCCGATCTGATCTGGAAATGCGAAGGGACGAAAGCGTCGATCAACCGCGAGGCGCGCTTTGATGGCGCAGCCTTTACCGCGCAAGATGCCGCGCCTTTGGACAGCTTGCGCGCGCTTTTGGCCGAATGTCGCATCGACCTGCCCAGCGATTTGCCAGCCATTTCAGCGGGTCTGTTCGGCTATCTCGGCTATGACATGATCCGCCTTGTCGAACATCTGCCCAACGTCAATCCCGACCCGCTGGGCCTGCCCGATGCGGTGCTGCTGCGCCCATCGGTGATTGCCGTTCTCGATGGGGTCAAGGGCGAGGTGACGCTGGTCGCCCCCGCTTGGGCGGCATCTGGCCTTTCTGCCCGTGCCGCCTATGCCCAAGCGGCCGAGCGTGTGATGGATTGCCTGCGCGATCTCGACCGCGCCCCCGCGACCAGCCGCGACTTTGGCGAGGCGGGCGCGCAGGTGGGCGCGGCGCAGTCAAACTTTACCCATCAAGGCTATAAGGACGCGGTGGAAAAGGCCAAGGATTACATCCGTGCGGGCGATATCTTTCAGGTCGTGCCCTCTCAGCGCTGGAAACAGTCCTTCCCGCTGCCGCCCTTTGCCCTTTATCGCAGTCTGCGCCGCACCAACCCGTCGCCGTTCATGTTTTTCTTTAACTTCGGCGCGTATCAGGTGATCGGGGCCAGCCCTGAAATTCTGGTGCGCCTGCGGGGCGGCGAGGTGACAGTGCGCCCCATCGCAGGCACCCGCAAACGCGGGCAAGATGAGGCAGAAGATCGCGCGCTTGAGGCCGATTTGCTGGCCGATCCCAAAGAGCGCGCCGAACATCTGATGCTGCTGGATCTGGGGCGCAACGATGTGGGCCGCGTGGCGCGCCTTGGCACAGTGCGCCCGACCGAGCAGTTTATCATCGAACGCTACAGCCATGTCATGCACATCGTCAGCAATGTGGTGGGCGAAATTGCCGATGGGCAGGATGCGCTGTCAGCTCTGCTTGCGGGCCTGCCTGCGGGCACGGTTTCGGGCGCACCAAAAGTGCGGGCGATGGAGATTATCGACGAATTGGAACCCGAAAAGCGCGGCGTCTACGGCGGCGGCGTGGGCTATTTTGCCGCCAATGGCGAGATGGATTTCTGCATCGCTTTGCGCACAGCCGTGTTGAAAGACAGCCAGCTTTATATCCAAGCGGGCGGCGGCGTGGTCTATGACAGCGACCCAGAAGCCGAGTATCAAGAGACGGTGAACAAATCAGGCGCCCTGCGCCGCGCCGCGCTGGATGCTGGGCTTTTCACGCAAAAGGGCAATGGCTAACGGAACCTTGGGGGGCTAGCCCCCCATCAGCTTTGGCAGGCCAAAGCTTCCCCCCCAGGATATTTGACGAGCAAGGAAGCAGGCAAACATTTTTTGTGTTCCTCGCTCGGTAAATATCCCACGGGGATAGGAATTGGCTTGCCAATTCCGTAAGGGGCGTGAAGCCCCTTATTGCGCGGCTTGCATCAGCGCTGAAATCGGGGCCAAGGTCACATCGCTGGCGCGACCCTCGACCGACCATTCCGTCAGCGCGGTCATCGTATCTGGCAGGGTTTGGCCCAGCACCACGGCTGCGCCGTCTTGGGCGGCAGAAAACACGGCGCGGTCCAGAACACGCCGCATGGTCGAGACTGTTTCCCCCTGCGCGTCGATCGCACGGCCAATGGTGGCAAAGGGGATACCCTCGCGCTGCGCGATTTGCGCGGCGCTGTTCAGCCCTTTGTCGATCAGCAGCACGCCGCGCCCCTGTGCCCCAATCGCGGGCACAACAAGGCTGGCCATATCGCGGTCATCCTGAAAACCGCCCTCGGGCGCGCTCATCACGGCGACGGTTTCGGGCAGCATCTGCGCATAGGCCGCCATGCTTTGTTCGACATCGGCGGCGGCGGCGCCTTTGGGCAGGGATTTGGGCACGATCACCACCTCTTTGCCCGCAGCCCGGTACAGCGCCAAAGCGGCGGCGGCTGTGGCGCTTTCGGGATCAACGGCAAAGGTGATGGGAAGCGGCAGGCTGGCCCAAACCGCGCGGTCGATGTCTTCGGCCCCTGTATCCAGCACAACAATGGCGAAAATCGGCTTGCCGCCCGCCCCTGCGAAAGGCGCGGCAAAGGCCTGCAGCGGCGCGGCGCTTTGGGCTGCGGCGGGCGCGGGTGAAGGCTGCGCCGCCGCAGGTTCGGCGATGGTGGGCGTTTGCACCGCTTGGCCTGCAGCGGGCGGGGTGGCCACCTTTGCCCCCGTGGCAGGGGCAGCCGGGGCTGGGTCAAGCAAGGCATCGGTTGCGGGCTTTGCTGCGGCGGGGTCGGTTGTTTCTGCAGCGGGCTGGGCAGAGGCGGCCGGCGCGACGGGGTCTTGCGCAGGCGCAGCGGGGGCGGGCGCAGCAGGGGCGGGCGCAGCAGGGGCAGTTACGGGGGAAGTTGCGGGGGCTGCACTTGGCGCGGGTGCTGGGTCTGAAGTTGCTGGTGCAGCCGTGGGTTCGGCTGCGGTTGGCTCTGCTTCGGGCGCGGGCGCAGGCACATCAATTCGGGCAGGCAGCATATAAGATGCCGTCCCCAACCCCAGCCCTGCCAAAGCTGTGCCCCAGACCAAGCCCATCAGATAATTGCGCATCAATGCCCCACCCGCCTGCGGCCTTTATGGCCAGTTGGCGCGACTATAGCCTGCCTTGCCCGCGCCTTCACCCCTAAATTCGCATCAAACCGCATCCCCTGCGAAAAACCGCGACAGCCGCGCATAGCCCGGGATATGGGCCGAGGTTCCACCATCGACGGCAATCGCCTGCCCCGTGATATATCGCGCCACATCAGACGCCAAAAACACCACCAGCGCCGCAATATCGCGCGGCGCGCCCAAATAGGGGGTCAGCGTCTCGGACTGCACAGTGTCAAGAAGTTCGGGCGGCAGATGCGCCAGCGCCGCCTCGGTTCCCGTCAGCCCTGGCAGCACGGCGTTGCAGCGCACCCCGCGCGCGCCGTGTGATGTGGCGATCGAGCGTGTCATCTGGATCAGCGCCGCTTTGCTGGCCGAATAGGCCGCCTGAATGACATTGCCCTGCAACGCAAGGTTCGAGGCGGTGTTCACAATCACGCCGCCACTGTGCTGGGCGGTAAAGGTGCGCAGCACCTCGCGCGCGGCAATCATCGCGCCGCGCGTGTTGACGGCAAAAGTGGCATCCCAATCGGATGTATCCATCGTTTCGATATCGCGGTCGCGCATCGCCATGTCGGGGGTCAGCAGGGCGGCATTGTTGACCAGAATGTCAACGCGGCCAAACTGGGCGCAGGTGGCGGCGATCAGGGCAATGATCTGCGCCTCATCGGCCAAATCCACGCCCATCCCGATGGCCTGCGGCAGGCTGCGTGCCAGATCTTGCGCGCGGGCGGAAGCGATGTCGGCCACAACAACGCGTGCGCCAAGACCCGCAAGCATTGCACAAACCTCGGCCCCAATACCGCCCGCCCCGCCTGTGACGATGGCGACCTTATCCTTTAGCCCAAATTGCATGGACATGCCCCCTTCGCTGTTAAAGCCCGCCTTTGCGCGCGATTTTTCCCAGCATTTGCGCGCTGGGTTTAGGGCTGCGGGCAAAGGTTTCACGGTCTACTGCGACCAGCCCCAGCTTTGGCCCATAGCCGAAAATCCATTCGAAATTGTCCAAAAGCGACCAGTGCAAATAGCCTAAAACAGGCACGCCATCGCCCATAGCCTTGTGTAAATGCGGCAGGCTTTGGGTGATGAAATCGCAGCGCTTGGCATCATCGCCCGTGTTCATGCCATGCTCGGTTACCATCACGGGGCGCTGCGATTGCGCATAGGCATAGCGGCAGGTTTCGGCCAATGATTGCGGGTCGGTATGGCTGAAATGCCCGCCTTGAACGGGGGCCCCATCGGCCGAAACTTGGCCCGCGCCCGTGTAATAATACCGCTCGTAATTTTGCACGCCAACGAAATCATCGCCCTGCGCCAGCGTCAGCCAGCGGTCATAAGTTTGCGCGCGTTTTTGGTCGCGCAGCGTTGCATCATCGCCTATGACGCAATCATCCACCATCGCCACAGACAGGCCCACAGGCAGATCGGGGCGGGCAGATTTGATCGCGGTGCGCGCGGCCAGATGGGCGGCGGCAAGCCCGTCTTCCAGCGCGTCCAACTCTTCGGGCAGCACCACATTGGCAAGGCGATAGCGCGCCACCCCCGCCGCCGCGCTGCAGGCCGCCAGTGTGGCGCGTTCCAAATCGCGCACGAATTGCGGCATGTTCACCCAAGTCAAAAGGCGCGGCAGGTTCGGCTCGTTCAGCGTTACCGCATGGCCGATTTGCCCGCCCATATGCGCCATGATGGCCGCGCAGTAGCGGGCGAAAACAGCAGGGGCATCGGGCGCAAGCCAGCCACCTTTGGCGGCAAACCAATGCGGCGCAGTAAAGTGGTTAAAGGTGACAACGGGTGCAATCGCGCGCGCCGCGCAGGCCGCCAGCATTGCGGCGTAATGATCTAAAGCTTCGGGGTCAAAACGCCCTTCCTCTGGCTCTACCCGCGCCCATTCGATGGAAAAGCGATAGGCCGTCAGCCCCAAATCTGACACCATATCAATGTCTTGGCTCCACATATCAAACGCATTGCACGCCTGTCCTGATTTTTCCTTGAACACGGAAGGCGTTACATTTTCGGCAAACCAAGTGTCGGAATTGGCATTGCCGCCTTCGGCCTGATGGCCTGCAATCGCAGCGCCCCACAGAAAGGATTTTGGAAATTGGGTCATCTAAACCTCCTTAGGCGGGGAAATTTCCGGCCGCCAATACTTCGACGATAACTCCATTGGGGTCGGTGAAGAAAAACGCGGCAGCAGGGCGCGGATCGCCGCCCTTTGCTGCGGGGGTATAGGGCACCATCGGCTCGCCCCCTTTATAGACCACGCCCACAATGTGCACATCGTCCCGCGCGGCCAGAATGTCCAAAGCGCGCTGGCAATCACCCACCGAAAAGCAAGGGTGCTTGGTGCCCTGTTCGGCCAGGTCGGTATTTGGGGCCGCGCGGTGGGCGGGCACAGGGCGCGAGCCTGCCTTTTGAAAGATTTCAAAGCGGAAATTGCCCCGCCGCAAAAACGCAAGATGCGTGTCAATCGGGGCGATATGGCTGCGGCTTTCCAGCGCCATGCCGAACACTTCGCTGTAAAAGGCAATCGCGCGGTCAAGATCGGCCACGGAAAAGCCGACGTGATGCAGGGCCAAATCGGGGAACAGGTCGGGCATAGTTCACCTTTGCAAATGCTGTTCGGTGCAGCTTATGCGCGCGCCGCCCCGCCCCGCAATACGGCACAAAAATGTGCCTGCTTTTCAAATCTCACGGGGCCGCTATGCGTTAGCCAAATCGCAAGGGGACTGCATGGCAGACTATGATATCGTCGTGATGGGCGCAGGGCATAACGGGCTTGTCGCGGCCTGTTATTTGGCCCGCGCGGGCAAAAAGGTTTTGATTTGCGAACGCCAGCCTCATGCTGGCGGCGGCGTGGTCACCCAGCAAATCAACACGCCTGGCTACTTCCACGATCTGCATTCATCGGCGCATATCATGATCCAGGGCAACCCGATGTTGACCGAGGACGAGCTGGAACTGAAATCGAAATACGGGCTGAATTACCGTTATTCCGAGGTGCCCTATGCCTCGATCTTTCCCAATAATGAAACACTGATCACCTACAAAGACCTTGATAAAGCCTGCGATCAAATCGCCCGTTTCAGCACGCGCGATGCGGCGACCTATCGGCGCTTTGCCGAACGCGCGATGAAAATGCTGCCGATGTTTCTGTCGGGCCTTTATGCCCCGCCGATCCCCTTTGGCCCCTTTATGGCCATGCTGGACAGCAGCGATGAAGGGCGCGAGATTTTGGATAACATGAACCGCTCGACCCTTGATATCGTGAACCGCGAGTTCGAGGATGACCGCGTAAAAATCCACCTGCTGAAACTGGTGTCGGAAAACCTGCAACTGCCCGATGAGATTGGCACAGGCATGGGGATTTTCATCATGCCTGGAATTATCCACGCCTATGGCGTAAGCCAGCCCGTGGGCGGGTCGGGCGGGCTGACCGATGCGCTGCTGCGCTGTTTTGCCGATCTGGGCGGCGAATTGCGCCTAAATGCCGAGGTGGACAAAGTGCTGGTCGAAGGCGGGGCCGCTGTGGGCCTGCGCCTGACCACGGGCGAAGAGCTGCGCAGCCGCGACGCTGTGATCGCCGCCCTGCATCCGCATGTTTTGTCGCGATTTGTTGCGGGCATCGACCCAGAGGTTGACCGCCGCGCCAAAGCGGTAACGCTATCCACCCAATCGCTGTTCGTCTCGCATTATGATCTGCGGGCGCGCACCACTTACCGCGCGGGGGAAGAGATTACGACCGCCACGATGCTGGAATATTTCCCCTATTCCGACCTTTCCAGCCTGCTGGACGATTTCGACCATCTGCGCCGCAAACGCATCTCACCGCGCCGATTGCTGGGCGGGGGCGATGAAACCCATGGCGATCCCACCCGCGCGCCTGCGGGGGCGGGGATTTTCCATTCCATCACGATGGCCCCCTATTGCATCGCAGGCAAAACCCCGCAGTTTTGGGACGAGTATAAAGACCAATACGCAGCCGAAACCTTGCGCCAATATGATCCATTTATCAGCAACTTAGGCGCGGATAACATTGTTGCTGCCACCCATTGGTCGCCCCTTGATATGGAACGATCCTCGCCAAACAGCTTTGTTGGCGGCGATATGCACGGCTGCGCGCCGTTCCTCTATCAATCGGCAGGGCACCGCCCCACGCCCGACCTTGGGCAATATACCGTTCCGGGGGTTGATGGGCTGTATCTGGTTGGCCCATTCCAGCACCCCGGCGGCGGGGTTTACGGCGCAGGCCGCGCCACGGCCCTGCGGATGTTTGATGATTTGGGCATAGATTTTGAAACGGTGGTTTCATAGGGGGGATCGCATGAAAATCGTCGACAACACAGGCAAGGAATTGATGAGCGTGGCCAGCATTTCGGGCGATGATCGCAACTTTTTGGTCATTCGCGGCAAAATCTTTGGCGCCATGCCGATGACAGCAAAGCTCTCTCCAGAAGAGGCGCGCGCCGCCCTGAAATTGCTGGATGCGCGCACGGTTTGGTTTGTGCTGACCCTGCTGTTTCGCCGCAGCAAACCCGCAAAGGCCAAGGTGCGGGGGCAAAGCAAACCCTAGCCGCGGGGAATTTGCCGCGCTAGACTTGCATCATGCAGCGCGCAAACCCCCATCCCAAAACCCGCGACGCCATTGCTAAATTGTTGGCAATCGGTGAGGGGGCTGCGCGCGATGCAGATCCGCGCGTTGCGGGACTTTTGGAAATCGCCAAACGCATGGGCGATGTCGCCCCCGGTCGCGACGCCCCTGGCCGCGACGCCCCCGTGCGCGAGGTGATGGCGCGGCTTGGCGACAGTTGGTCGGCGCTGATCCTGCTGGTTCTGGCGACGGGAACCTATCGCCATGCCACGCTGAAACGGGTGATCGCGGCCCTGTCCAGCGAAGGCGACATCTCGCAGCGGATGCTGACGCTGCGTCTGCGCGCACTCGAGCGTGATGGCTTTGTCGCCCGCACCATTTTGCCCACCGTCCCGCCCCGCGTGGACTATGCGCTGACCCCGATGGGGGCCGATTTGACGCGCGAATTTGGCCGATTGCTGGCTTGGATCGAAGCGCAAAGCACCGCCATTACCGCGGCGCGCATGCGCTTTGGCGACTGACGAATGGGGGCCTATGCGGCCCCCAGCGCGTGCAGGCACGCGCCCCCCCGCAGGATATTTGTAGAGCAGGGAAGCAGGCAGTTGCGGCGAAAGATGAGGGGGCGCACCTATCACTTTCGCCGATAGGTCATTTTCCCAATAACAATTATGCCAATAGGCCGCAGCCTGTATAGTTTCCCCAGAACTGCAAAATCCACGCCGCCAAAGAAGCGGCGCAACCGATAGATCAACCGCTGGATTGCCAGCTTGGAGGAGACAAATATGACCTATTCCGCCCCATCCCGCCTGCGCGCGTTGCTGACCAGCGCGGCCATAACCGCCGCCACCCTGACGGGCAGCGCCGCCCTTGCCGAAGGCGCAGGCTTTGCCTTTTCGCCCCTGTCGCTGGACATCCCCGCCCTGAAAGGCCTATCCGAAGGGGTCAAAGGCATTGGCGGTTCCAAAGGCTATGACGTGATTGTGTTGGATCCCAAGTTCGACGCGCCAACGCAGGCCCAGCAGCTAGAGCAACTGATCACCACGGGCCGCATCAAGGGGGCATGGATTATTGCTGTAAACCCTGGCTCGATGGGCGGCGTGATCGAGGCGGCAAAGGCGGCTGGCGTGGCGCTGGTGGTCAATGGCGTGCCTGCCGATTACGGCTTTGACGGGATGCAGCCGGGCGTGACCTTTGCCAATATCGACTATCAGGCCTTTGGGGGCCAAGGCGGCGACTTGGCAGCCGAATGTGCCAATGCCAAACTGGGCGGCGCGGGTAAGGCCCTGATTATTCAAAACAAAGAAGGCACCGCTGGCAAGGCCGAGGTGGACGCGGCGATGGAAGGCCAGCTAAAGGCGGGCGCGCCCGGTGTCGAGGTGGTGCAAACCCTGATCACCACCGATCGCGCCGAATCGCTGGAAAAGGTCAGCCAAGCCTTGCAGGCCAACCCCGATATCAACGTGGTGATTTCCGCGCATGACGAGGGTGGTTTGGGCGCGCTGGGCGCGTTCGAGGCGGCAGGCAAGGAGATTCCGTGCCTTGTAGACTTGGGCGGCAACGCCGAAGTGGTTGCAGCCGTGGATGCGGGCCAGATGTATGGCGCGGTGGTGCTGAACTTTGAAGGCGATCTGATGCAGACCTTTGACGCGGTCGAAGCGATGATGAAAGACCCCGCTGCAATGGGCCGCCAACAATCGGTTCCGATGGTTGTTCAGAAAGCACCCTAACATCCATGGCACATTCCGTTCCATCTTCAGGCGGCGCAGCGGGGTCTGCGCCGCCCCAGTCTGATCACCTGCCCTTTTCGATCAAGGCGCTGATCTTTGTGCGCGATCGCGGCATCGTTGTGCTGCTCTTGCTGCTTTTGGCGTTTTTTACGATCTGGGCCTATCCCTATTTCGGATCGGTGGCCAATGGGCTGCTGATCCTGTCCGCCGCCTCGCTGACGGCGGTGTTTGCGGCAGCCGTGGGGATTGGCGCGCTGTCGGGGGCGCTGGATTTGTCGGTTCCTGGCACCGCGGCGCTGGCTTCGGTCATCTGCGGGGCGCTGATCGTGGCGGGCTATCCTGTGGCGCTTGGCCTTGGCGCGGGGATGGCGGCGGGTGTACTGGCAGGGCTGGTCAACGGGCTGATTGCCCAGCGCGGCCTGAACCCTTTGGTGGTGACGATTGGCACGCTGTCGGTGATGTCGGGCCTCGCGGCGGTGATATCGGGCGGGTATAATATTTCGGGGCTGACGGCGCTGAAATTCATGGGCACGGCGCGGTATTTCGGCGTGCCGTCCCATGTCTATATCACTGCTGCCGTGTTTGTGCTGGTCACGTTCTTTGTCACCAAAACCCGCCACGGGGTGCGCATGGTCGCCGTGGGCGGCAACCCCGAGGCCGTGCGCCGCGTGGGGATCAACGCCTCGGCCTATCAACTGCTGGGGTTCGTTCTGTGCGGCGCGCTGTCGGCGCTGGCGGGGCTGATGCAGACCGCGCTTGTCACCGAGGCCAGCCCGCAAGCCAGCCCTGCGATTATCTTTCAGGCGCTGACGGCTGTTGCCCTTGCAGGCGTGTCGCTGGCAGGCGGGCGCGGGTCTATGCCGCGCGTGTTGGTGGGGGCGATTGTGCTGGCGACCATATCTGACGGTCTCACCGTGAAAGGCGTGCCGCCCTATTGGGCCACTGTCACCACGGGCGTTTTGATGATTGCCGCGCTGGTGATTGACAAGGTGCTGACCCAAGTGATTTCCGAAAGGTTGGTTATGGTCAGCACGATGTCGGCGCACAGCGCACAAGGCACAAAGGGGCAAGCAAATGGCCGATAAACCAAACGCGCTGCGCCTGCGCGGCATCGACAAACACTACGGCTATGTCCGCGCGCTGGAAGGGGTGGATTTTCACGTCGCCGCGGGCGAGGTCGTCAGCCTGTTGGGCGATAATGGCGCGGGCAAATCAACCCTGCTGAAGGTGATGTCAGGCGCGCATCGGCCCAGCGCTGGCACAATCGAGGTGCGGGGGCAGGCGCTGCGCCTCACCTCGCCGCGCGATGCGGCCGATGCAGGAATTGAAATGGTGTATCAAGACCTTGCTTTGATCGAGGCGCTGGATATTGCCACCAACCTGCAGCTTGGCCAAGAAAAGCTGCGCCGCTTTCCCTTGAACCTGTTTGGCATGCTGGACACCCGCGCGATGCAGGCCGATTCTGTGGCGCAACTGGATCGTTTGGGCGTGCGCACCGCGCCCCCTACGCGGCCTGTGGAAATGCTTTCAGGCGGGCAGCGCCAAGTGGTCGCCATTGCCCGCGCCGCCGTGCGCGTGATGGAGCGCGGTAGTCGAGGGGTTATCCTCATGGACGAGCCGACCGCCGCGCTGGGATACGAGCAGACGCAAATGGTGCAAGGGCTGATCCGCCGCATGGCCGATCAGGGCATCGCAATTGTGTTGGTCACGCATAACCTGCCGCTGTGCTTTGCCGTGTCAGACCGCATCGTGGTGATGAACCGCGGCCGCAAAGTGGCCGATGTGCGCGCCGCCGATACCGACCGCGACGCCGTTGTAGGCTGGATCACAGGCGCGCGGGCGGCGATGGAAATGGGCGATTAAAGCGCGCGGATGTGGCGGCCTGCAGGCAGGTCTTCGCCGCGCCCGTCCAAGTCTAATTCCAAATGCAAATCCAATTGCACGGGAACAGGGCTGTCGATGGTCAAAAGCCCGCCCTTCAGCGCCAGCGAAATCATCCCCTGAGGGCAGGGCTGGCTGGCGCGAAACGCGGTGATTTTTTGCCCCTGCCCCGCCCCAAAACCTTTCATCACGCCCAAACGCGGCGCAATCCGCGCGCGGGCAAAGCCGGCCTCTAGCGGGGTGATGCCCGCGATATAGGCGATGATGTCGCGCGCAGGGATCGACGACCAGCCATGCGCGCGGCTGCCGCGTGCCCAGTTTTCGCCAAAACTGTCATAGCCGCCCTCCAGATGCGGCAACCACTGCGCCAAAAGCTGGGGCAGCATATCGGCCCGCCCTGCCCGCGCCACCGCATCATGCACCACATAGGACATAAAGGGCTGGGCCTGCACCACTTGGGCCTGCACATCCCAATCGGGGACATGCCCGCCGTGGATCATGCGGCCAAATCGGATGCGCCCTTCGGCGGGGTCTGCGCCATCAGGCGGATGCGCCCACATCGCCCGCACCAGCGTCGCGGGGTTGGTGATCGCGTCAATCATGTCTGCCCAGCGGTCTTGCGGCGCAAGCCCTGCCACAATTGCCAAAGCACTGGGCAATTGGCTGGCGGCAGGATGGCGCGCGCCGCCCGCGATATGGTCGACATATAGCCCGCGGGCGCTGTCCCAAAACCCTTCAAACCCCGCCGCGATGCGCGCGTAAACCCCGCGCGCCCATTGCGCGCTGCCCGCCTCGCCCAAGGCCTGCGCCATATCGGCATATTCGGCCAAAGCGCGGGCATAAAGCGCCGTTGCAATCGCGCTTTCGCCGCCCATATGCAGCGCCGCCCAATCGACCAAATTCCATTCGGGCAGGTGTTCGAGCCGCCCCGCGCTGTTCAAATAGGGCATAAACCAGCGCAAAATCCGCGCGGCGCTGGGCAGATGGGCCAGCACGCGGCCCGCATCACCCGTATAGCGCCACATCTGGTGCAGCCCATGCAGCCAATGCAGCGCGTAATCGGGGATGGTAAAGCCGCCATCAGCCTCGACATCGCCGGCCACGCTCATCGGCAATATGCCATCGGGGCGGGGCGAATCGCCCAGATCCAGCGCGCGCCAGCATAGGGAAAGATCGGCATTGCGCGCCAGATGCACCATCAGCGGCACAACGCTGTCGCCAACCCAGGCGCGCTGCTCGCGCGTGGGGCAATCCAGAAAAGCATCCCAAGAATTAAGCTGCGCCGTGCGCAGGCCAGCGGCATAAAGGCGGTTCATATCGGGCAGATCACAGGTGAAATCTGCCGCCCCCGCCCAAGGATACAGGTCTTCGGCCACGCTAAAACTGTGCAGTGCAGCCGTCCCCCCCGCACCGCATTGCACCGCGATATAGGCATAGCGAAAGCCGCGCTTGTCAAACACGCGGTGCCGCGCCGCGCCCCCCGCCGCGATGTAACGCACCCCGCCATGCGCACCAAAGAAATCGGGCGCGGTGATTGGGCTTTCGTGAAAGGCGATGTTTAGGATCGTGCCTGCATCCGCAGTCAGATCAAAATCGACAAAGCCCGCAACAACACGGCCAAAATCCAGACGGATGCGGGTATAGCGCGCGCCCGTATCGGCGCAGATCAGCGGCCACGTGGCGGGCGCGGCAAGGCTGTCAGGATGGGCCAAAACCGATGCTTCTAGCCGCGCGGCGGGGCTGTTGGCGGCGGGAAAATCTGCGGCAATCTGGCAGATCGTGGCGGCGCTGGGCGCCAACGTTTCGCCGCCCAGCGCCGCGATAGGGCGCGGGTGCAGCGCGCCATAGGGATCGGACGGGGGCTGCGCGCGCCCAGTCGCGCCCATATGCACAGGCATCAAAACCTGCGCCTCTTGCCAGCCCTGCGCATCGGGCGGGGCCAAACGCGCATCATAAAATTCGCCTGGAACGCCGCCAGACACCATATGCCCCGCGCCACCCTCTGCGCCATAGGCGGGATCAAGCCGCGCCGCCCAAGTGGCATCGGAAATCAGCGCAATGCCGCCCAAATCCGCCTCGAACACCAGAGCGCCCGATTTGCCAAGTCGCGCATTGGCGGGGGCGGGCATCCAAAACGCATTGGTGCGGCCATAGTATTTGACCTGCACGTCCAGCACATTCTCGCCAAGGCGCAGATAGGGTACAAGATCATAGATATCGTAAACCATACGGCGGGGCTGCGCGCGGATCGGGCCGTGGCCCAAGAGATGCCCGTTCAAATACAGCCGATAACGGCTATCGGCGGCGATGCGTGCAGGGGCCTGTTTGGGCAGGCTGTCCAGCGTAAATCCCTTGCGAAATTGCGCATGGGCAGGCGGCTGGGGGGTGTGATCGACATGAAACGGGCTAGAGGGAGCAATGACCTGCTGCGCCGCCCAAATCCACCCTGCCCGCCACGGCAACGGGGCGAAATGCGCGGCAAGTTGGCCAAGGTCAGAGGTGGACATAGGCCGCCTCGCGCCCCTTGCCCGCCACAGACAAGTCGGTGAACGGGTTGCGGGCGGGGTTAGTCAGGGGTTTGTAAAGGGCGTAAAGCTGCGGCAAGAACGCCGCCCAATTGCCGATTTCGCTGGCAGCATGTGCGGCCCAAATGCGCCCTTCAGCCTGAGTTTCAGGTTTTGCCGCCCCATGCGCCGTGGACATGCCCCGCACGCCCATATCGGACGGCGACCATTGATGCACACGGTAGCCCAGCGGCGTTTTGGTGCCAATCGCCCCCGCATCAAACCCCAGCCCCGCCACGATCATCACATGGGAATGGCAAATCACATCGCGCAGGGCGGGCGGCACATCTTCCAGCCTTTCAAATCGGATAAACAGGTTCAACCGCCGCCCATCATCCCATGTTTGCGGCGCGTGATGCACCGCGCCGAGCGGGTTGCCATGTTGGGGCGCAATCGCCCAAGTCAGCGGTTCGTGCTGCTCGGGATGCCACAGCAAAAACGCCTTTTCCATATTCGACCAGAACCAGTCGATCTGCCGCGCGGTCACGCCCTCCAGCTCCCATGCGATATGGGTGCCGATGGCGTCATGTTTGAGTGCATAGTCCATATGTCACCAATAAATCAGGGGCAGGCCCGCCACAGGCGCACGGAAATAGGGGATGCGATTGCCGCGCAAAGATCCGATATAGACGGTGCGCAGATCGGCCCCGCCAAAGGTTAAAGACGCCATCCACGGCGCAATCGCCCCCCCGCAAGCGCCCATCAATTCAGGCGTGACCGTGCCCGCCGCCCAAGCGGCATCCAGCGCCGCCAGCGCCGCCTTGTCGCCGCCCGCGTCCAAGATTGTCACCTCATCCCCCTGTGGGGTGATCGCAACCAAACGGTCGGCCATGATCAGCGTCGACCACAGGTTGCCAAAGGCATCAAAGGCAATCCCATCGCAAAATCCCGACAGGGCCGAGGGGCCGTAAACCTCGCGCCCCGTCAGCCTATCGCCCTGCACGCGAAAGCGGGTGATATTGCGCGAGGTGGTTTCAGCCACGTAAACCCATTCTTCGGCTGCATCAAAGCGCAGCTCATTGGTGCCACACAGGTTATCGGCCACAATCCGCGCGCCTTTTTCGTCAATCAGGGCGATATAGCCATCGCGCGAATTGGTTTTCACATGATCCGTCCACGGGATCAGCTGGGTGGTCACCGTCAGCCACAAACGCCCTTTGGAATCGCGCGTCACGAAATTGGCCTTGCCCAAAGGTCGTCCGTCGATCTGGTCTAGCAGCACCTTGGACTGTCCGCTGCGCGACATCCATTCCAGCCGATCTGTGCCAAAATTGGCAATCAGAAAATCGCCGTTTGCGTCAAAGGCCAGCCCATTGGGCAGGCTGCCCGTGGTGTTGACAAGGCGATCCTCGAACGAAGTGGCGGTGTTCACGCCCTGCCCCGCCTGCAAGATCAAGTCCTGCGCGCCATCAGGTGCAATCCGCACCACCCCGCCGCGCCCATCAGCTGACCAGATCGTTCCATCCCGTTCGGCCAAAATACATTCGGGCCGCTGCAAACCCTCGCCAATATAGGCCAGATCGGCGGGATCAACCTGCCAGTTCAGAATTGGATTTTGCATCGCTTCCCCCCTAATCTGCCGTCCAACCACCATCAACCACCAGCGACGTGCCCGTGATCAGCGCCGCCGCAGGGCTGGCCAGAAACACAACCGCCCCCATAATATCCTGCACGCGGCCCAAACGGCCCAGTTTAATCTTGGCCAAAACCTGTCCCAAAAACGCGGGGTTTTCAAAAAACGGCGCGGTCATTGGGGTTTCGATAAAGGTCGGCGCGATGGTGTTGACGCGAATGTTCTGCGCGGCCAAATCCAGCGCCATCGCCTTGGACAGCCCTTCAATCCCCCATTTCGACGCGCAATAAAGGCTGCGGTTTGCGCCGCCCACATGGCCCATCTGGCTGGAGATATGAATGATCGACCCGCCCCGCCCTGCGCGGGTCATCCCCTGCGCCACGGCTTGGGCGGCAAAGAACGCGGCCTTTAGGTTTAGGCCCAAAACCGCATCGTAATCGTCGATACTCACCTCGGCAAAGGGTTTGGGGCGGTTGGTGCCTGCGTTATTCACCAAAATGTCAAAGGGGCCAGCCGCCGCAATCGCAGCGCCTGCGCCCGCAATATCCATCACATCAAGGCGCAGCGGCGCGGCCTGCCTCCCCGCCGCGACAATGGCATCTGCTGCTGCCGAAATCTCATCGCTGCTGCGCGCGGCAAGGGTGACATGCGCCCCCGCTTCAGCCAGCGCGCAAGCAGCCGCCAGCCCAATACCCCGCCCCGCCCCCGTGACCAAGGCGCGTTTGCCATCAAGGCGAAAGCTGGGGCTGCGCGGCAAATCCATCTAAGACACCAAATCCACGCCAGCAATTGGCGCGGCCCCTTCGGCATAGGGCACGTTCTGCCCCCCAAAACGGCGCACGCGGATATTGGCCTGCTCGGCATGGCCCGCAAAGCCCTCTAGCATACACAAGCGCGATCCGTAGCGGCCAATCATCGCGGATGCCTCGTCGGTCAAAACCCGCTGATACGTGCAGGTTTTCAGAAACTTGCCCACCCACAAACCGCCCGTATAGCGCGCGGCCTTTTTGGTGGGCAGGGTGTGGTTGGTGCCAATCACCTTATCGCCATAGGCGACATTGGTGCGCGGCCCAAGAAAAAGCGCGCCGTAATTGACCATATTGTCGTGATACCACTCATCGCGGTCGGTCATGATCTGCACATGCTCGCTGGCCAGATCATTGGCGATGCGCAGCGCCTCGTCGTGATCGTCCGCCACAATCACCTGCCCATAATTGGCCCAAGCGCGCCCTGCGTGGCCCGCTGTGGGCAAAATGGTCAGCAGCCGCTCAACTTCTGCCATCGTCGCCCGCGCCAGTTTTTCCGACGTGGTCAGCAGGATCGAGGGGCTATCGGGCCCGTGTTCGGCCTGCCCCAAAAGATCGGTCGCGCAGATTTCCGCATCCACCGTGTCATCGGCAATCACCAGCGTTTCGGTGGGGCCCGCAAACAGATCAATCCCGACGCGGCCATAAAGCTGCCGCTTGGCCTCGGCGACAAAGGCATTGCCGGGGCCGACCAAAATATCAACGGGCGCAATGCTTTGTGTGCCCAGCGCCATCGCGCCCACGGCCTGAATGCCGCCCAGCGCGTAAATCTCGTTTGCGCCCGCCATGTGCTGGGCGGCCACAATCGCGGCTGCGGGCCTGCCCTGATAGGGCGGCGCGCAGGTGACAACGCGGCCCACCCCCGCCACCTTGGCCGTCAGCACCGACATATGTGCAGACGCCAGCATCGGGTATTTGCCCCCCGGCACATAGCAGCCAGCATTGGCAATCGGCACATTGCGATGGCCAAGGATCACGCCTGGCAGGGTCTCCACTTCGATATCCGTGATCGCCGCGCGCTGCGCCGTGGCAAAGCCGCGCACTTGGGTCTGGGCAAATTCGATGTCCTTGATGTCTTGGCGCGAAAGTTCGGCCAAACAGGCGTTAATCTCGGCCTGTGTCAGCCGGTAATCGCGCCGATCCCAGCCATCAAACTTGACCGACAGCTCATGCACTGCGCCGTCGCCGCGTGCCTCGATATCGGCCAAAATCGCCTCGACAGTTTCGCGCACCGATGCCGCCGCCGCCTTGGCCGTGGCGCTGTCCATCCCCGATTTCAGAATCTTTGCCATTACAAGCCCCCCAAACAGTTGTCTCGTTCAAACCGATATTGAACAGCTTGTCCTATTGTTTGTGTCGATATGTCTTGGCGCAAAATTGGATAGCTGAAACGGGGGCATTTTGTTGCGCGGGGTGGGGCTGCGCCCTAGTGTTGCTCCAAGAACGGGAGGTCGGGCGATGCGGGTAGCCGTGATTGGGGCAGGCGGGTTTGTGGGGGGCAAAGTCGCGCAGATTTTGTCTGAAGCGGGCTGCGAACTTACCCTGCTTGACCGCGCAGATTTCGCAGCACCGAAAGCTGCGCGCAAAATTATTGGTGATTTGGCCCAGGGCGATATTCGGACAGATGTTCTGCGCGGCGCAGATGCAGTCATCCATCTGGCGGCGATCTTGGGCGGCGCGGCCGAGGCGGACTACCCGCTTGCCCGCCGTGTGAATGTCGATAGCACCTTAGATTTGTTCGAAGCTGCCTTTGCCAAAACCCGTGGCGAGGCGCCGCGCCGCATGGTCTTTGCATCGACCATCGCAGTCTATGCCAAACCAATGCCAGACCCTGTCACCGATGCCACGCCCTTTGGCCAACACTGGTTTACGGCGCGCAAAAACTGATGGCCGAGGTGGCGCTGACGAACTTTTCAGCCAAGGGCTGGATCGACGGGATTTCCCTGCGCCCCTCGGGGGTTATGGCCCGCGATGGCGCGGATGCGGCCCTGAAATCGGCATTTATGTCGCGCCTTTTTTGGGCGGTGCGGCGGGGCGAGGATATCACCCTTCCCGTTGCCGAAGACGGGCGCACATGGCTGTCCTCGATCAATGTCGTAGCGCAAAACTTCGCCCATGCGGCGCTGATGGGCCCGCTTCCCAGCACCGCTCCGCGCGCTTTGACGCTGCCTGCCTTGGCGCTGACCTTTGGCGAATTGGTCGCCGCCCTGCGCGCCGCCTATCCCGCCAGCGGCAGCCGCGTCACCTATGCGCCAGACCCCGCGATCCAAGCACTGTTCGGCAGTTATCCGCGGATGGAAACCGCCGCGGCTGATGCCTTGGGCTTTGTGCGTGACAATAATGCCGCGGATCTGGTGGCCAATTCCCTGCCGACATAAAGGAGCCGACATGAAACTTGCCACCCTTGCCAATGGCACACCTGATGGGCGTTTGCACATCGTCAGCCGCGATTTATCCCGCTCAGCGCCCGCTGCCGCCGCGCAAACTTTGCAATCGGCGCTGGAAAACTGGACGCAGATCGAACCGCGGCTGCAGGCCGAATATACGGCCGTGAACGCAGGCGCAGGCGCGGCGTTTGACCCTGCCGCCGCCCTCGCCCCGCTGCCGCGCGCATGGCAATGGCTGGACGGTTCCGCCTTTGAAAGCCACGGCGCATTGATGGACAAGGTCTTTGGCATGGCCCCAAAGGAAAAGTCAAATCGCCCCCTGATGTATCAAGGCGTCTCGAACCAATTCCTTGCCCCCAGCGCCGATGTGCCCTTGCCCTCCGAATCGGATGGCATTGATTTTGAGGGCGAATTTGGCATCATCACCGATGCAGTGCCGATGCAAACCAATGGTGCCGCGGCGCGCGGGCATATCCGCCTGATCGTGCAAATCAACGATTGGTCGCTGCGCAAACTGGCCCCGATCGAGATGAAAACCGGCTTTGGTTGGATACAAGCCAAGCCGCCCTGCGCGATGGCCCCGGTGGCGGTGACACCCGACGAATTGGGCGCGGCATGGCGCGATGCACGGGTCGATCTGCCGCTGCTGGTTGATTGGAAGGGGCAGCGCTTTGGCGCGGCGAACGGCTATCACATGGGCTTTGGCTTTGACGATTTGATCGCCCACGCCGCCTATTCGCGCGATCTGGTGGCGGGCACGGTGATCGGGTCGGGCACCGTGTCCAACGCCAATTACCGCGAGATCGGATCATCTTGCATCGCCGAACGGCGCGGCATTGAAATGATAGATCAGGGCGAGCCGAAAACCCCCTTCATGCAGTTTGGCGATCGCGTGCGGATGGAAGTCATCGGCGCAGATGGCCAGTCGATCTTTGGCGCGATTGACCAAAAGGTCGTGCAAGGTTGAAGCGGCGCAGGGGGGCTATGCGCCCCCCTCGAAGCTGACGCTTCTCACCCCCGCAGGATATTTGCAGAGCGAGGAAGCCTGCAACTGGTCTGGCTTCTTCCTTGCTCGCTAAATATCCTCAGGGGGTGAGGAGCGGATGCTCCGAGGGGGCGCGAGCGCCCCCTTTTGGTCGCATCAATAGGGCGCGGCGATTGCCCGCAATGATTGCATCATCAGCGCGCCCATTTCCTCGGCTGGGGCGTGATCTTGTTCCAACTCTCCCAAGCGCAAAGAATTTCCGACAACGAGCTTTGCGCGCGGCAGGCGGCGCGCCATAAAGGCCGCCATTGCGGCGCTGTAATCGGCGGTCTTGTCCAATTCCTCGGCCAGCACCAGTGCATCCTCCATCGCCACCCCCGCCCCCGAAGCAAGGTGCGGCGTGGTTGCGTGAACCGCGTCACCGATCAGGATGACGCGGCCTTTATGCCAATCTCCCTCGATCAGGATGGATTCCAGCGGGCGATAGACAATTTCGGTTTTTTCGGTGAAAGCTTTGCGAATTTCGGCCACGGGCCCGCCAAATGGGGCCAGCAGTTCCATAAGGCGCGGCAGCATCGTCTCGGGCGCGCGATGGCTGTTTTCTGTGATATTTTCCAGCAAATACATATACATCTCGCCCGCACTGCAGGGCGTGAAACCCACTTTGATCGGGCCAAAGAACATGCGCCCGCCCTCCCAATCTGCTGGTAGCGGCATCTGCGCGCGCCAACAGGCTTGGCCGGTAAACTTTGGCTTTGGCGCATTTGGGAACACCATCTCGCGCGTTTTAGAGTAAAGCCCGTCCGCCCCGATCACCAAATCATAACGGCCCGATGATCCATCCGAAAACGTCACGTCCACGCCCTTGCCATCGTCCGCCAGTGCCGAGACCGTCAGCTTGGTGCGCACTTTCACGCCCAGTTCGGCCATTCGCGCGGCCATGATCTGATGCAGGATTGGGCGCATGATGCCACCCTCTGCAGGAATTTCTGGGGAAAACAGGCGTGGATTTGTAAGCGTGTTAATCACACCGCCCATCGGGTTGCAAAAGGTCAGCGTGTCGTGAAGATGGCCTTTCGCCATCACCTCATGTGCAAGGCCCAAGTTCCCCAGCGCCCGCAATGTCAGCGGCGAAAGCGACACCCCGGTGCCTACTGCGCCCCAGTTTTCGGCGCTGTCAATCACCTCGACGCGCACCCCGCCCTCGGCCAGTTTGATCGCAGCGGCAGGCCCCGCCACGCCCCCGCCAATCACCAAAACGCGGGTTCCATGGCTTGCCAAATATCCGCTCATCGCATCCTCCCAAATGCCAAAAGGCCCGTGAAACGCGCCCCAATTCTGACCAACCTAGCCAGCACGCAGGCGTCGATCAAAGCGATTGATTGGATGGGGCCTATTCGTTTGGCTGATGCGTTGGCGCTGCCGCAAGGATTTGCTCGCGCAGCCAAATCAGACATTCATCGGCGCTGGCATAGGAATGCCATTGCACACATTCGACCAAGGGGGGAATTTCCACAGGGCTGGGATACAGGCGTAGTGGCATCATTTTGGCGAAAACCTCGGCCAGACTGCGGTGCATCATCGCCAGAAAATCGGTGCCTTCGATCAAAAAGGGCAATTCGGCAAAGCTACCTGCCACGGCGGCGATATCCCTTTCGCGCCCTGCGTTTTTCATGAACCATGTTTCATAGGACGGGGTGCGGTTTTGGAACATTACCGTGGCGTGGCGCGCGGCAAAGAATTGTGCGGCATCCAAAGTAGGGCCAAAGGCGGCGCTGCCTGCCCAAGCGACCACGACATAATCATCGGTGAACACTTTTTCAGACGGGTGATCTTGGGCCAAGAATACCTCGGGCATCAGAACCAAATCCACCTCGCCGCGCTGGATTTTCTCTTGCGGTTTTTCGCCAGGCGATTCGATGATCAGCGTCAGCCCAGGTGCAAGTGCGGCCACACGGCGCACGGCGGTGCGCAGAACGGCAATCGTAATAAAGTCGGACGCGATGATGCGAATCGTGCGCTGCACCGTGGCGGGGTCGAATTCCGGGGGTTGAATAATGGTTCCGTCGATTTGCACCAAGGCCGCGCGCACCTTGCCCGCCAGCGCTACAGCGCGCGGGGTCAGCACCATTTTTCGCCCGACTTGCACCAGCAATTCGTCGTTGAAATAATCGCGCAGGCGGGCCAGCGCACCCGATGTCGCCGATTGCGACAAAAACAGCTTTTCCGCTGCGCGCGAGACATTACGCTCGGTCAGCAGCACGTCCAGCGCCACCAATAGGTTCAAGTCCAGCCGTTTGAAACGCATGCGCCATCCTTCGGTTTGGTTGATGGAATGTATCGGATCAATCGGGTTTGTAAATAGCTGGGCGCGGGGTTTTATGGGGGCCAAATGGGGGGCGGTATGTTTGATTTGCAGGGCAAGCGGGCGCTGATCACGGGCGGTGCGGGCGGGATCGGGGCGGCGATTGCGCGCGCCTTTGCGCAGGCGGGGGCGGGGGTTTGCGTGGCCGATTGCGCAGGGGCGGATCGGGTTGCAGCAGATCTTGGGGGCACGGCCATCAAGGTTGATCTTTCCAGCCGCGCCGCCGCCGAGGATATGGTGCAGCGCGCGGGTAAAGTCTTGGGCGGATTGGATATTTTCGTTTATGCCGCAGGCGTCGAAGGCCCCACGGGCCCACTAAAGGACATAGACGAGGCCGCCTATATGCGCAGCTTTGACATCAATTTACATGCCGCCACTTGGGCCTGCGCGGCAGCGCTGCCGATGATGCAAAACGGTGGGGCGATCGTGCTGATCGGGTCTATTGCGGGGCTGCGCGGAAATGGGGCAATAGGGGCCTATGGCATGACCAAGGCGGCGCTGGCGCAACTGGCGCGCAATATCGCCGTCAGCCACGGGCCGCGCGGCATCCGCGCCAATGTCATCGCGCCGGGGCTGATCGAAACGCCCTTTGCCGCAGGGCTGATGGCGCAGCCCGAATTTATGGCGCGCAGGCTGGCGGCCACGCCGCTGCGCCGCGTGGGCACGCCGCAGGAAATTGCGGCAACGGCGCAGTGGCTGGCCGCGCCCGCTGGTGGGTTTGTCACGGGCCAGGTGATTGTGGTCGATGGCGGCACGCTGATTTCGGACGGCAGTTGATCACCAGGCCGTCGCGCCGCCGTCAATGCGCATATCTGCGCCCGTGACAAAGCCCGCCTCATCGCTGCCCAGATACACCGCAAGATGGGCGATGTCGGCGGTGTTGCCCAGCCGCCCAACCATCAGTTTCGAGCGCACCTGCGTCATCAAGGGCGTATCCAGATGCTGCGCAGTTTCTTCGGTAACGGTGAAGCCCGGCGCAATCGAATTGGCCCAAATACCCAGCGCGCCGCCCTCCATCGCCATTTGCCGCGTCATCGCCAGCACCGCGCCCTTGCCTGCGGTATGGGCAATCGCGGGCAGGCCAGACAGCGCCTGATGCGCGTTGGCGGATGAAAAGTTGATGATGGATGCATTTCCCGAGGCGGCCAGCAGCGGCCAAATCGCGCGGGTGACAAGGAAAACCGTGTCAATCTCGCCCGCTGTGGTGGTGCGCCAATCGGTAAGGCTCATCTCGGCAATCGGGGCAAAGCGCACAATGGCTGCTGCGTTGACCAGAATATCGACAGCGCCCCAGCGGGTGCGCGCCGCCATTGCCAATGCCTCGGCCCCGCTTTCGCCCGTCAAATCTGCGGCAACACCGCCGCCGTTCAAACCAAGTCCGCCCAAAGCGCCCGCGTTGATGTCGCAGGCCAGCACGTCCGCGCCCTGATCGGCGAACATCTGCGCAATCGTGCGGCCAATGCCGCGCCCTGCGCCTGTCACAACGGCGCGCTTGCCCGCCAGCCGCTTATTCATCGAAAATGGCCACCGCGCGGCACCACCCTGCCGAAGCGCCCGCGACCTTAACTGGCAAGGCCGAGACGGTATAGCCATGCGCGGGCAGGCTTTCCAAATTGTGCAGCTTTTCGATATGGCAATAAACCGCGTCCACCCCCGCCTTATGCCCTTGCCAAAACAGCGATTTATCCCCCGTGCGTTCTATTTCCGCGCGTTGGTATTTCAAGGGCGCATCCCAGCCCCATGCATCGGTGCCGCACACCTTAACGCCTTGCGATGTCAGATACAGCGTCGCCTCGCGCCCCATGCCGATGCCGCGGTCTAGATAATCGTCATGGCCATAGCGCAGGCCAGCCGCGGTATTGACCAGCACAATATCGCCCGCCTTTAGCACATGGCCAATGCGCGCCAGTTCCGCCTGCACCTGCGCGGCGGTCACAACATGCCCGTCTGGCAGGGCGCGAAAATCCAGTTTCACCCCCGCGCCGATGCACCAATCCAGCGGAACCTCGTCGATGGTGATCGCGCGCGCGCCGCCCCCCATCGTGGGGTGATAGTGCCAAGGCGCGTCCAAATGCGTGCCCGCATGGGTCGTAATCTCGCAGGATTCCGAGGCAGGCCCCGCCCCGCCCAGCATATCTTCGGGCTTTAGCCCCGCCATGGGCGCAAATTCTGCTGCGCCAAAGGCGTGATCGCGGTAGGTGATCTTGGGCCGCAGCGGTGGCGGGTCGGATGCAATGCCGCCCATCATCGGCACGGAAAGGTCAACGATACGGCGCGGCATAGCAGGCTCCTATTCAGGGGTTATCTCTTGGGGGGCCGCGCCCGATTGGCGCGCGCGCCGCCCGGGGGCATAGGGGCCAATGGCCCACACCTGATCGCCCCGCAGCGCAATTTCCACAGGGGTCAGGCGCTGGCCAAGGCAGGGGCCAATTGTGCAATCGCCCGTGGCAATGTCAAACAGCGCGCCATGGGCTGCACACATGATCTGGCTGCCATCGCCGTTCAAAAATTCGTTCTTTTTCCACGCCATCCGCGCCATGTCGTAATGTGGGCAGGCGTTGCGATAGGCGTAAAGACGCGCGCCCTGACGCACGATAAACATCGTATCGCGCCCTTCGCGCAGCGGGTCAAACCCGTGCGAGCGCCCGTCCCCCAAATCATCCATGCGGCAAATCAGCCGCGCCTCACTTTGGGGGGCCGCCACCGGGGAACCATTTTTCTACGTTTTCAAACAGGAACATCTGCCCCGATTCCGCCCCCACATTGGTTTCGCGCGGCACCCATGTGTCGTCATGCACATCCATATCGGCATCATATTCGAAATGGGTGCCAATCGGGCAGTTGAAATACCAAAACCAGTTCGACCCAAACTTGTGCCGCCCCGGGCCCCAGAAACTTTCATAGCCCTTTTTGATCAGCCGCGCGCCTGCCAGCATCAACTCGGTCGGGCCTTGCATGTGAAAGGCCAGATGTTCCAGCCCCTGCATATAGGGCGGGGTCGCCAGCATGAACAAGGTGTGGTGGTCAATGCAGGCCTGCGGGCGCAGAAACGGGCCAACACCGGTGAAACGGTCGGTCACAACGAACTTCAACCGCTGCACATAAAACGCCTCCATCTTCACAATGTCAGGCGTGAAATAGACGATATGCGACAGGGTGCGCGGGCGGGCGTCGGCATCTTCATTCGCGCCGATTTGGTTGATGCCGCGCGCAGGTGGCGCGCCGGGGCTGTTCACCCGCTCTGGCTCCATCTTCAAAGGCTTGCGGCGGGTGATTTGGAATTTCAGGGCAAAGCCATTGTCATCTTCGCAGGTGATGCTGCCATCGCCCGCGCGGGCGACAGTGCGGTCGCGCGAAAGCTCTGCCTCGATCGCGTAAATCGTTGCGGCATCTTCCACGCCGTACACGGTTTGCCGCAGGGTCGATCCTGATACCAGCAGTTTCGGCAGGCTGGCATCGGTCTTGGCGCGGATGGTGATGGCGGTGTTATCCAGCGCGGCAAATGTGCCGCCCGCGTCTGACCAATCCACTTCCTCCAGCCCATAGTCGCGCAGAAACGCGCGGCTGGCGGCCAGATTGTCCACCCCAAACACCATTTCATCTGGCCCGATAATGCGCATGGATACCCCCCTATTCGCCGATTTGGTCAAAACCTAAACGCCCACCCGCCTATTGGGGAAATTGTTATTTCCCATCGCGTCTATCGGCCTGCCCGATAGATGCGCGCTATCCTTTCAATTTCCCCTGCGCCCGCGCCCCCCCTACAAAAGCGCAAAGCAAAGGAGAATCCCATGGCCCTGTTTGAATATTTTCCCAACTATGTCTGGAACCTGTCGCTGTCGATTGCCATTCAATCGGGCGGCGAGTTGGGCGAGATCATCGATATGTGCGCGCCCCTGAAAGCGGCGGCTGAAAAGGGCGAGGATGCTGGCACGGGGGCCTTCTTGGCCGAATGGATGAAAAAGGCCGAAACGCTGATCGGTCTTGCCGAGGAGGACGAGGGCAAGGGCCGCCTGATCTCTGCCGCTGACAAGTACCGCCGCGCCTGCCTTTATCTGCTAACGGCCGAACGGATGCAGGGGCACGGCCACGCAGGGCGCGAGGCGACCTTTGCCCGCGCGCTGGCCTGCTTTAACACCTATGTCGCCTATGGCCGCGAAAACTGCGCGCGCGTCGAAATCCCCTATGAGGGCCGCATTATCCCCGCCTATCTGACCCGCGCAGACGGCGTGGTCGGGGATGCCCCCTGCGTGGTGTTCGTCAATGGTTTGGACAGCTGCAAGGAACTTTTGTATTGGACATGGCTGCCCCAAGCGCTGGCCAAACGCGGCATTTCCACCCTGTGCATCGACCAACCTGGCACGGGCGAAAGCTTGCGCCTTCAGGGCCTTGTTGGCCGCTATGACAGCGAAGCTTGGGGCACCCCCGTTTACGAATGGCTGGCCGCGCAGAGCGGCATTGACCCCGCCCGCATCGGCATTTCGGGCATCAGCCTTGGCGGCTATTACGTGCCCCGCGTCGCGGCGTTCGAGCCGCGCTATGCCTCTGGCGCGGTGTGGGGGGCCAACCACAATTGGGCCGAAGTGCAGGTGAAACGCATGCGCCGCGAGGGCGAAAACCCCGTGCCGCATTACTGGGCGCATGTCTGGTGGGTGTTCGGGGCCAAGGATCAGGACGACTTTTTGGAAAAGACCAAAGGCATGACGCTGGACGGCGTGATGGAGCGGATCAAAATGCCCTTCCTTGTCACCCACGGCGAAAAGGATCGGCAAATCAGCGTGGATTACGCCCATTCCAGCTATGACCAGCTGACCAATTCCGCGCGGCGCGAATTGAAAATCTTTACCGCGCGCGAAGGCGGGGTTGAACATGTGGGCGCGGATAATATGAGCTATGGGCGCAGCTTTATCGCCGATTGGTTTGCCGAAACCTTGGGCGGCAAAACCGCGTTTTAGGCGCGCAAGGTTTCGGCCATAGTTTACATCAGGGGGGGCTTGGGCAATAAGGATGCAAACCCTACGCCCAAAGGCCCGCCCATGCTGCTGCTGATCGATAATTACGATAGTTTCACCTATAACCTTGTCCATTATCTGGGCGAGCTGGGGGCCGACGTGCGCGTGGTGCGCAACGATGCGCTGTCTGTGCAAGAGGCGATTGCGCTGCGCCCCGAGGCGATTGTTCTGTCCCCTGGCCCCTGCGATCCTGCATCCGCAGGCATCTGCGTGCCGCTGACAAAAGCTGCCGCCAGCGCCGATGTGCCGCTTTTGGGCGTCTGCCTTGGCCACCAGACCATTGGCGAGGCGTTTGGCGGCCACGTGATCCGCTGCCACGAAATTGTGCATGGCAAAATGGGCAAAATGCACCATGCGGGGGGGGGTATGTTTCGCGGCCTGCCCAGCCCGTTTGAGGCGACCCGCTATCATTCGCTGATCGTCGAGCGTTCCACCCTGCCAGATGATCTGGAAGTCACCGCATGGCTGGAGGATGGCACAATCATGGGCCTGCGGCATAAGCACAAGCTGATCGAGGGGGTGCAATTTCACCCCGAATCCATCGCCAGCCAGCACGGCCACCACCTTTTGCGCAATTTCCTGGACTCGGCGCGCGAAAAGGTGGCGGCATGAGCGACGTTCTCAAACCCCTGATCGGCATTGCCGCCACGCGCCCGCTGACGCGCGGCGAGGCGACTGCGGCCTTTGAGGCGCTGTTCGAAGGCCAGGGCACCCCTGCGCAAATGGGCGGGTTCCTGATGGCGCTGCGGGTGCGGGGGGAAACGGTGGATGAATATGCCGCCGCCGCATCGGTGATGCGCGCCAAGTGCAACGCCGTTCGCGCGCCTTTGGGTGCGATGGATATTGTTGGCACGGGCGGCGATGGCAAGGGCACGTTGAACATTTCCACCGCGACCGCCTTTGTTGTGGCGGGCGCGGGCGTTGTCGTCGCCAAACATGGCAACCGCAACCTGTCCAGCAAATCCGGCGCAGCAGATGCGCTGACAGAAATGGGCCTGAACGTCATGGTCGGGCCCGACGTGGTGGAACGCTGCCTTACGCAGGCGGGCATCGGCTTTATGATGGCCCCGATGCACCACCCCGCCATTCGCCACGTTATGCCCGTGCGCGCCGAACTTGGCACGCGCACGATTTTCAACATCCTTGGGCCGCTGACCAACCCTGCGGGGGTGAAGATGCAGCTAACGGGGGCGTTTTCCCCCGCGCTGATCCGCCCCATGGCCGAAACCCTGCTGGCACTTGGGACAACATCGGCATGGCTGGTGCATGGGCTTGATGGCACGGATGAAATATCCATCGCCGAACCTACCGCCGTGGCTGCTGTAGACAACGGCAAAATCCGCGAGTTTACCATCACCCCCGAAGATGCGGGCCTGCCGCGCCACCCGTTCAGCGCCATTGCAGGCGGCACCCCCACTGAGAACGCCGTGGCGTTCCGCGCATTGCTGGACGGGGAAAAGGGCGCGTTCCGCGACGCGGTGCTGCTCAACTCTGCTGCAGCCTTGCTGGTCGCTGGCCGCGTCACCGGCCTGCCAGATGGCGTCGCACTGGCGGCCCAGTCCATCGACACGGGCGCCGCGCGCGCGAAAATCGCGCAAGTCGCCCAACTGACAAACGCATAAGGCGCTGATATGCCCACCATTCTAGACAAGATCAAAGCCTATAAGCTGGACGAGGTTGCGCAGCGCAAAGCCGTGCGCCCCCTGCCCGATTTGGACGAGGCGATTGCCGCCGCCCCGCCCCCGCGCGGCTTTGCCAATGCCCTGCAAACGGCCGCCAAAACGGGTTACGCCCTGATTGCCGAGATCAAAAAGGCCAGCCCCTCCAAGGGCCTGATCCGCGCCGATTTCGACCCGCCCGCCCTTGCCCGCGCCTATGCCGCAGGGGGGGCAACCTGCCTTTCAGTGCTGACGGACGGCCCTTCGTTTCAGGGCGATGATGCTTATCTTCTGGCCGCCTCAGCCGCCTGCGCCCTGCCGTGTTTGCGCAAAGATTTCCTCTATGATCCCTATCAGGTTTACGAATCGCGCGCGCTGCACGCCGATTGCATCTTGATCATTATGGCCTCGGTGTCAGATGCCCAAGCGGCCGAATTGGAAGATGTGGCGTTTTCCCTTGGCATGGATGTGCTGATCGAAGTGCATGACCGCAGCGAGCTTGACCGCGCCTGCGCGCTGAAATCCGCCCTGATCGGCATCAACAACCGCAATTTGCATTCCTTCGATGTGACCTTGCAAACCACCCGCGATCTCGCGCGCTTTGTTCCCGAAGGGCGGATGATCGTGTCGGAAAGCGGCCTATTCACCCCCGCCGATCTGGCCGATGTCGCCGCCTATGGCGCGCGCGCGTTCCTGATTGGCGAAAGCCTGATGCGGCAGGCGGATGTCACCGCCGCCACCCGCGCGCTGCTGGCAAATCCCTTTTCGGCGGATGGGGAATGACCGACAAGCTAACCCATTTTGACGATGCAGGCGCGGCGCATATGGTGGATGTGTCGGGCAAGGAGACCACCGCGCGCACGGCCATCGCGCAGGGCTTTGTGCGCATGAACGCCGCAACCCTTGATCTGGTGCGCCAAGGCACGGCGAAAAAGGGCGATGTTTTGGGCACCGCGCGGCTGGCGGGGATTATGGCCGCCAAGAAATGCGCCGATCTGATCCCGCTGTGCCACCCGCTTCCCTTAACCCATGTGTCGCTGGATTTGACACCTGTGCAAGACGGCGTCACGGTGCAAGCCATGTGCAAAACCACAGGTCAAACGGGTGTTGAGATGGAGGCGCTGACCGCCGTGTCCATCGCCTGCCTGACAGTTTACGACATGCTGAAAGCCGTGCAAAAAGATATGGTGATCGAGGGCATTGCAGTGGTGCTGAAAGAGGGCGGCAAATCTGGCCGCTACGCGAAATGAGCATGATTTCCGTGGCCGAAGCGCTGGCGCGCTGCCTTGCGCTGGCCGCGCCGTTGCCGCTGGAAACCGTGCCGCTGAGGGCCGCCAATGGCCGCATGATGGCAGCAAATGCGATTGCGCGCCTGACCCAGCCGCCTTTTGATGCATCGGCGATGGATGGCTACGCGCTGGCCTTTGTCGGCGCGGTTGGCGCGCGGTTCCAAGTGGTCGGCGAAGCCGCCGCTGGGCGCGGCTTTTCAGGCGCATTGACCGCGGGCCAAGCGGTGCGCATTTTTACGGGCGCGCCTGTGCCTGCAGGCGCGGCCAGCATCGCAATACAAGAAGATGTGACGCGCGAAGGCGACATTATCACCCTAACCGCCGCAGCCGCGCCGCGCGCCCATATCCGCCCGCGCGGACAAGACTTTGCCGCTGGCGATAGCCTTGCCCCCCGCATCCTGCGCCCTGCCGATCTGGCGTTGCTGGCGGCGATGAACATTCCCGAAATCGCCGCCCACCGCCGCCCCATCGTGGCGATCATGGCCACGGGGGACGAGCTTGTTCCCGTGGGGGGCAATCCGAACGAGGATCAAATCATCGCATCGAACGGCTATGCCATTGCCGCCATTGCCGAAAACGCGGGGGCGATTGCGCGGCTTTTGCCGATTGCGCCCGATGACCGCGAGGGGCTTTCGCATGTGTTTAGGCTGGCGCGCGGCGCGGATGTTATCGTCACCATTGGCGGGGCCTCGGTAGGGGATCACGATTTGGTCGGCGAGGTGGCGGCAAGTTTGGGGATGCAGCGCGCCTTTTGGCGCATAGCCATGCGGCCGGGCAAACCCTTGATGGCAGGGCGGCTTTTGGGGGCTGCCCTTCTGGGACTGCCCGGAAATCCCGTGTCCGCCATCACCTGCGCGCATTTGTTTTTGGTGCCAATGTTGCGCGCGATGCAGGGGCAAAGCCCTGATATTACAGTGAAAACGGCCATTTTAGGCGCAGATATTGCAGCCAACGGGCCGCGCGCCCATTACATGCGCGCGCGGGTGCTTGATGGGGTGATCACGCCCTTTGCTGCCCAAGATTCCGCTCGCCTGCGCCTGCTCGCCGATGCCGACGCGCTGCTGATCCACCCCGAAGGCGCGCCCGCCTATGCCAAAGGCGCGCAGGTAAATTACATTCCACTTTAGGCAAATTTTCTTCAAACTGCGCGCTTTTGCTTTACTTTGCGTTAATCTTTCGCCCGCTATGGTTGCGGAAAGATGAATTTTGTTGACACAAAGCAAGAACATGGGCAGAACATTGTGAAAACACCCCGTTTGGAAAGGGCAGCAAGCCATGCTTACGCGCAAACAGCTTGAACTTTTGGAGTTTATTCGCACGCGGATGGACAAGGACGGCGTTCCCCCTTCGTTTGACGAGATGAAAGATGCCTTGGATTTGCGGTCAAAATCGGGGATTCACCGCCTGATCACCGCGCTGGAAGAGCGCGGATTTATCCGCCGATTGGCCCACCGCGCCCGCGCGTTGGAAATCGTCAAACTGCCCGAGTCGATGGAGCGGAGCGCGGCGCAGGACAAGGCGGCAAGCGCCGCCAAACCTGCCTTTGCGCCGCGCGTGATTGCTGGCGATCGGCCCGCGCCGCCGCCGCGCGGGGCGATTGCGGTGGACAGCACCCTTGCTGTGGGCTTGCCCGTGATGGGGCGCATCGCGGCGGGGGTTCCGATTGAGGCCATTCAACAAATCTCGCACCATGTGACCGTGCCTGCGACGATGTTGTCTGGCAACGGCGAGCATTACGCGCTGGAAGTCAAAGGCGATTCGATGATCGAGGCGGGGATCAATGACGGGGATATCGTGGTGATCCGCGAACAGATTGACGCCGAGAATGGCGATATCGTGGTCGCCTTGGTCGAAGACCACGAGGCGACGCTGAAACGCTTTCGCCGCCGTGGCAACATGATCGCCCTCGAGGCGGCCAATCCCGCCTATGAAACCCGTGTTTTCCCTGATCACATGGTCAAGGTGCAGGGCAAATTGGTCGGGCTGATCCGCAGTTATTGATCGAAGTTTTGGGTGTTGCATGGGGCGCGGCGCATATGTGCCGCGCCTTTTGCATATCTGCATTAGCCAATGTTTTGGAACCGAAGTTAAGGGGCCAAAGCGGCGGATGCATCCGCATTTGGTGCTGCCAATTTCGGCGCGGCCACGATAATGGCGGGTAAAATTGGGCGCTTATCGCTCCAAATACGGGTTGTGCTGCGGGTGGGGCGCAAGACCAGTTTGTCAATCAAAACCTGCCCCGCCAGCGCGCCCGTTTTGTCCAAAACCGCGCGGTCGATCACGGTGCAGCCCGTGCGCGGCGCGGCCCCCAATTCGGCAGGATCAAAGGCGGCAGGCAAAATCACAATGTCATAGTGCCGGCAAGCCTGCGCAAAGGCACCTGCCACGCCTTTGCCGGACAGCATCACCGCCGCAAACGGGCCAAGTGAAAAGGCGCGCGCCTCTTTCGGGCCAGCAAACCCGGCCCGCGCCGCGCCTTCGGGTTGCAGGGCCAAATCGCCATCATCTTCCAGCCAGGTCTTTGCGGAAAATCCCGCACCTTTTTCATGGCTTAGCGCGCGGCCCGCTTGCCCCATAACCCCCGCCAGCCGACCATCGCTGCTGATCAACACATCAGGCCGCGGCGAGGTTGCCCAAAGCGCCAGCGCCAGCGCCAGCACGGGCAACGCCAACAGTCGCCTGCGCCCTTGCCAAACCAGCAGCCAAAGCCCGCCAAGGCTGATCAGCGGCAAAACCGCTGGGCTGGGCGCAACGATGGGGGTGACCGCCCCGTCCAGCCCCGCAACCCAATGCGCCACAGCCAAAATCCACGCGCCGCACTGCTCCATCACCCACAGCGCGGGGGCCGCCGCGCCAAAAGGGGCAAGCAGCGCCGCCAGCACCCCTGCGGCCATCAGTATAGACATCACAGGCACGGTGAGCAGGTTGGCAAGCAACCCGTAATCGGTAAATCGGTTGAAATGCGCCGCGGCAAAGGGTGCCGTCGCCGCCCCCGCCAGAACCGAGGTCAGCACCAGCGCAAACAGCGGCATGATCCAGCGCGGCACGCGGCCCCGCATAATGCCGCGGTCCAGCGCGCCATAGGCCCCCACCAGAACCACTGTTGCCGAAAATGACAGTTGAAACCCCGGATCAAGCAGCGATTCGGGCGTGACCAGCAGCAGAATGATCGCCGCAAACGCGACCGAGCGCATCGAAATCGCACGTCTGTCCAGCAGCACCGCGCCGAGCATCACGCAAATCATCAAAAACGCCCGCGTGGTCGATACATTCGCCCCCGACAGCGCCAAGTAAAACAGCGCCACCGCCAGCGCGACCACGGCGGCAATCTTTTTGGCATTGACCCGCAGGGCCACGGGCGGGGCCAGCGCGACGCCATAGCGAATAAGAAAAAACACAAACCCCGAGATAAATGCCAGATTCATGCCCGAAATCGCCAGCAAATGCGCAAGGTTGCTGTCGCGCAGCGCCTGAACCGTGTCTTGCGTGATTGCCGCGCGATCCCCCGTCATGGCGCCGGCTGCAAAGGCCCCCGCTTGGCTGGGCATATGATCCAGCATGGTGCGGGTGAGATAGGCGCGCAAACGCGCAATCAGTTGCGCATCGGCATCGGCATCCGCCCACAGCATCACAGGGCTGCGGGTGTAGCCCACGGCGCCCAAACCGTCGAAAAACGCCGTGCGGCGAAAATCGAATGCACCAGGTTCCGTTGGCCCATCAGGGGCAGCAAGATGCGCCGTCACCATCACCACTTGCCCCGCCTGCGGCGCATCCGCCGCGCCTTGCAGGGAAATACGCACATGGCGCGGCGTTTTGGCGGGCGCGACATCGCCCAGAACAACATTGTCCAGCGTGATGCGCAGCGCGTCCGATTGGCTGCGATCCACCTCGATCACGCGGCCTTGGACGGGGCCGTAAAAGCGAAATTCCAGCATCGGCGCTGCCACTGTGTGGGCCCGCAAACCCGCCGCGCCAAACCCTGCGCAGGCGCACAAAGCCGCCACAAAAATTGGCCGCCCCAGATCTGGCCCGCGCAACATAGCCGCGAGCATCAGCAGGCCCAGCGCCAGCGCAGCGCTGTAGTGCAGGGCCAAAGGTTCCCATGGCAGGGCAAACCACAGCCCCACGCCTGCGCCGATAAAAACAGGCACAAAGGCAAACAACTGCCCCCGCGCCGCCATCAGCCAATGCAGCGGCCACAGCAGCACATATCGCCCCCAATCTAAGCCGTGCGCGCCCACCTTGCCGCCACCCCGTGATTTGCCTATTGCTAGCGCCAAGCCTACCCGCAGATTGGTTTATGAAAGGTTAATTATGAACGACGCCCGCGCGAAAGATGGCCAAAAACTTGCCCAAATCGTCACCCGCTTTGCCCCATCCCCCACGGGATATTTGCACATCGGCGGCGGGCGCACGGCGCTGTTCAACTGGCTTTACGCGCGCGGGCGGGGCGGCAAATTCCTGCTGCGCATCGAAGACACCGACCGCGAGAGGTCGACCCCGCAGGCGACCGCCGCCATTCTGCGCGGCCTAACGTGGCTGGGCCTTGACTGGGATGGTGAACCTGTCAGCCAATTTGCGCGCAAAGACCGCCACGCCGAAGTGGCGCATGAAATGCTGTCGCGCGGCACGGCCTATAAATGCTTTTCCACGCCCGAAGAGATTGCCGCCTTTCGCGCCAATGCCGAGGCGGGCGGCGCATCCTATGCCGTGTTCCAAAGCCCGTGGCGCGATGCCCCCCCTGCGACCCACCCAAGCGCCCCCTTTGCCATTCGTATGAAGGCCCCCCGCACGGGCATAAGCGAAATTCGGGATGAAGTTCAGGGAATCGTAACCATTCAGAACGATACTTTGGACGATATGATCGTGCTGCGTTCGGACGGCACGCCAACCTATATGCTTGCCGTTGTGGTCGATGACCATGACATGGGGGTTACGCATGTGATACGGGGGGACGACCATTTGAACAACGCCGCGCGCCAGCAAATGGTTTATACCGCCATGGGCTGGGACGTGCCGATTTGGGCGCATATCCCGCTGATCCACGGGCCAGATGGCAAGAAACTGTCCAAACGCCACGGCGCAACGGGGGTCGAGGAATATCAGGCGATGGGCTATCCCGCCGCTGGCATGCGCAATTACCTCACGCGCCTTGGCTGGGCCATGGGGGATGCTGAAATTTTCAGCACGGATGAGGCGAAGGCGATGTTTGATCTGGCGGGAATCGGGCGCGCGCCCGCACGGCTGGATTTCAAAAAGCTGGAAAACACCTGCGGCCACCATATGGGAATGATGGAAAATGGCGCGCTGATGGTGGAACTAACCGCCTATCTGGCTGCCGCGGGCAGGCCCGCCCTGACGCCCGCACAGGCCAAATTGCTGCAAAAAGCCCTGTATTGTGTCAAGGATCGCGCCAAAACCTTTCCCGATCTGCTGGACAAGGCCGAATTTGCGCTGGCATCGCGGCCGATCGTGCCAGACGAGGCGTCGGGCAAATCATTGGATTCGGTATCCCGTGGTATACTGAAATCATTGACGCTGCAGTTGCAAAATGTTAACTGGACAAAAGACGCTTTAGAGCCGATCCTCAATGATGCAGCCGCAGCAAATGGCATCGGCTTTGGCAAACTTGCAGCGCCTTTGCGCGCCGCACTCGCAGGGCGCAGCGCCACGCCCAGCGTGTTTGATATGATGCTGGTGCTGGGGCAGGACGAGACGCTGTTGCGCCTGTCTGACGCCGCCGAATAAGGGAACACCGCCCCTTGGCTGGGACGGTTCAAAACTGGGGAACCAAATGACCGAACCAAACCGCACCGCCACGCTGAACCTTGACGGCCAGACCTATGACCTGCCCGTCATGTCGCCCGTTTTGGGCCCCGATGTGATTGATATTCGCAAACTTTATGACGCGGCGGATGTCTTCACCTTTGACCCTGGCTTTACCTCGACCGCCGCCTGCGAAAGCGCGATCACCTTTATCGACGGCGATAAAGGCGAACTCTTGCATCGCGGCTATCCGATTGACCAGCTTGCCAACCAATCCACCCATCTGGAACTGTGCTTTTTGCTGCTTTACGGCGAATTGCCCTCTGCCACCGAATTGGCCGATTTTCGCACCCGCGTGACGCGCCACACGATGGTGCATGAACAGATGCACAACTTTTTCCGTGGCTTCCGCCGCGATGCCCACCCAATGGCCACGATGGTGGGCGTTGTGGGCGCGATGTCAGCCTTTTACCACGACAGCCTTGACATCAACGATCCTTGGCAGCGCGAAGTGGCCTCGATCCGCATGATCGCGAAATTGCCGACCATTGCGGCGATGGCCTATAAATATTCGGTCGGCCAACCCTTTGTGTATCCAAAGAACGCGCTGTCTTATGCGGGCAATTTCCTGCATATGTGCTTTTCCGTTCCTGCCGAAGATTATGTGGTCAACCCGATCATCGAAAAGGCGATGGACCGCATCATGATGCTGCACGCCGACCACGAACAAAACGCATCGACCAGCACGGTGCGCCTTGCAGGCTCGTCGGGCGCAAACCCCTTTGCCTGCATCGCCGCGGGCATCGCCTGCCTTTGGGGCCCTGCGCATGGCGGCGCGAACCAAGCCTGCCTTGAAATGCTGCGCGAAATTGGCACCGTTGACCGCATCCCCGAATATATCGCCAAGGCCAAGGATAAAACATCGGGCTTCCGCCTGATGGGCTTTGGTCACCGCGTTTACAAAAACTTTGACCCGCGCGCCACGGTGATGAAGGAATCCGCTGACGAGGTGCTGGAACTGTTGGGCATCCACAACAACCCCTTGTTGCAAGTGGCCAAAGAGCTGGAACGCATCGCCCTGACGGATGACTATTTCATTTCGAAAAAACTGTATCCCAATGTCGATTTCTATTCGGGCATCATCCTTGAGGCGATGGGTTTCCCCACCGCCATGTTCACTCCGATTTTCGCCATTTCCCGCACCGTGGGCTGGATTTCGCAGTGGAAAGAAATGATCGGCGAGAAAAACCAAAAAATCGGCCGCCCGCGCCAGCTTTACGTCGGCGCGCCAAAGCGCGATTACGTGCCCGTCAGCAAACGCTAAATCTTGGCGTAAATCGCTGCACTGCGGCAAAACCTAAAGGCGGCGCAGCCCAGCGCCGCCTTTTCGCTTTGCATCTGGGCCTCTGCCGCCTATAAAGCCGCCAAAAGTAATGGGGGCCCCATGCGCAGCGCCGAGATCACCCGCAAAACCAACGAAACCGCCATCACCGTGTCGATCAATCTGGACGGCACTGGAAAATGCAGCGCGCAGACAGGCGTTGGCTTTTTCGACCATATGATCGACCAGCTCGCGCGCCATTCCCTGATTGACATCACCCTAACCGCCACGGGCGATCTGCATATCGACGATCACCACACGGTCGAGGATTGCGGCATCGCGCTGGGTCAGGCCTTGGCACAGGCCTTGGGCGACAAAATGGGCATCCGCCGTTATGGCCATTTCAATCTTGCGATGGATGACGCGCAGGTCGCCTGCGCGCTGGATCTGTCCGCGCGCCCGTTTCTGGTTTGGAACCTGCCCTTTCCCACGCCCAAAATCGGCACTTTTGATACCGAACTTGTGCGCGAGTTTTTTCAGGCCCTTGCCACACATGGCGGCATCACCTTGCATGTCGATAAAATCCACGGGCTGAACAGCCATCACATCGCCGAGGCCGCCTTCAAATCCGTCGCCCGCGCCCTGCGCATGGCCGTGGAGCCCGACCCGCGCGGCACGGGCAGACTGCCTTCGACCAAAGGCGCGCTTTAGCGCTATCATACTGATACAAATACCTAAATCCAAAGGCCGCCGATGCTTACCGCCCTTGTAGATTACGACTCTGGCAACCTTCATTCCGCACATAAGGCCTTTGTGCGGATGGCGGGCGAGGTGGGCGGCGGCGACATCATCGTCACCTCTGACCCGCGCGATGTTGCCCGCGCGACCCGCATCGTTTTGCCCGGCGACGGCGCTTTTCCCGCCTGCCGTGCCGCCCTTGGCGGCTATGACGGGCTGTTCGATGCCATTTCCGAGGCTGTCATCACCCATGCCCGCCCCTTTCTTGGTATCTGCGTCGGCATGCAGATGTTGGCCACTTGGGGGCGCGAGTATGAAAACACCCGCGGCTTTGATTGGACCCCCGGCGAAGTCACGCGGATTGCGCCCAATAACCCCGCGCTAAAAGTGCCGCATATGGGCTGGAACGATCTGGTGATCGAAGGCCAGCACCCCGTTTTGGACGGGCTGAAAACGGGCGATCACGCCTATTTCGTCCACTCATATGCCATGCGGGTGGAAAACCCCGCCCAGCGTCTCGCCTATGCTGATTACGGCGGGGATATCACGGCCATTGTGGGGCGCGACAATATCATCGGCACCCAATTTCACCCCGAAAAATCGCAAAGCCTTGGCCTGCGACTGATCGGCAATTTTTTGGCGTGGCGACCCTAACTACTGCCGCTGCCACGTCCCGCCATCGCGGCAAATCCCAATGACGCAGCCCGAAACCGCCAAACTGTCCCCCGAAAGCTGCATTTTCGAACTATAGGTCTTGTCCCGATCAGGCGACCAGATTTTTCCGCCGTCATAGCGCCCATCGCCCTGCGCGACCATATCCCAAACGATCTGCTTGCCGATATTCCCGCCTGACGTGGCAACCTCGCCTTGGGCATTCACACCCTTGACCAAAGTGCCACAAAACGCAGGCCCGCATGGCGCGATCTGAACATAGCCAAAGGCGCCATCATCTTGCGGCGCGGTTTTCCAAATACCCTCAATCGCATCGCCTGCCTGCGCCGCAAACGGCAACGCAGACAGGATCAGGGCCAAGCCAAAGCGCTTCATCACGCCTCCATTGGTTATTGCACGCGCGTCCAAGTGCCACCATCGCGGCAGATGCCGATCACACAGCCTTGCACGGTCAAAGAATTGCCGTTCAGTTGCATCTTCGAGCTGTAGGTCTTGTCACGGTCGGGCGACCAAATTTTGCCGCCGCCATAGGTGCCATCGCCATTTGGCACCATGTCCCAGATGATCTGCTTGCCGATATTTTCGCTTTTCATCGGCGCACCCGCGCTGTCAAAGGATTTCACCAGCACGCCGCAAATCGCAGCGCCGCAAGCCGACACTTTGATATGGCCAAAATTGCCATTGTCATCGGGGATGGTCTTCCACATACCTTCCACCGCATCCCCCGCCAGTGCGGCGCTGGCCATCACGGCAAATCCTGCCGCCATCATAAACACCTTGCGCATAACATTCCTCCCGAAGTTGCGACAAACTGCGTCAAATTGTCCCCATATTCAACATTCGCGCAAGACATAAGTTTGCATCCCGCCCCGCCGTGCCGTAAGGGAATTTTCAAAACGGAGGCGGTGATGATCCTTTACCCTGCGATTGACCTGAAAGACGGGGCCTGCGTGCGCCTTTTGCGCGGCGATATGGATGCGGCGACGGTGTTCGGCACAGACCCCGCAGCCCAGGCCCGCGCTTTTCAGGATGCGGGCTGCGAATGGTTGCATCTGGTTGACTTGAACGGCGCTTTTGCAGGCCAGCCCGTAAACGGCGCGGCGGTCGAGGCGATTCTGGCCGCCACCACCATCCCCGCCCAACTGGGCGGCGGCATCCGCGATATGGCCACAATCGAGATGTGGTTATCGCGCGGCATTGCGCGGGTGATCCTTGGCACTGTCGCCGTGGAAAATCCGGGTCTGGTGCGGCAGGCCGCCCGTGCATATCCCGCCCAAATCGCCGTGGGCATTGACGCGCGCAAAGGTATGGTCGCCACCAAAGGCTGGGCGCACGAGACGAACGTGCAGGCCACCGACCTTGCCAAATCCTTTGAGGACGCAGGTGTGGCGGCCATCATCTACACCGACATCGACCGCGATGGCGCGATGGGCGGCCCGAACATCCCCGCAACCGAAGGTTTGGCGCGCGCCGTATCCATCCCCGTTATCGCCTCTGGCGGTGTTTCCTCCATCGCCGACCTTGCCGCCCTACGCGCCACTGGCGTCATTGCAGGGGCCATCTCTGGCCGCGCCCTATATGATGGCGCAATAGATCTACGCGCGGCGCTGGATATGCTCCGCCGCTAACGGCTTCCTCGCTCGTAAAATATCCTGCGGGGGTGAATGGCCCGCAGGGACAGAGGGGGCGCAAAGCCCCCTTTTCGGCGCCGCCCCCACGCGCTATACCAACCCCATGCTGAAAACCCGCATCATCCCCTGCCTTGATGTCGCCGATGGCCGCGTGGTCAAAGGCGTGAATTTTACCAACCTGATCGACGCGGGCGACCCTGTTGAAGCGGCCCGCGCCTATGATGCCGCTGGCGCGGACGAGCTGTGCTTTCTGGACATTCACGCGACGCACGAAAACCGCGGCACGATGTTCGATCTGGTCACCCGCACCGCCGAGGCGTGCTTTATGCCCCTGACTGTGGGCGGCGGGGTGCGCACGCCTGAAGATGTGCGCGCGCTGCTGCTGGCGGGGGCGGATAAGGTTTCGTTCAATTCCGCCGCCGTGGCCGACCCCGATGTTGTCGCCCGCGCGGCAGACCGCTTTGGCAGCCAGTGCATCGTCGTGGCGATAGATGCCAAAACCACCGCCCCGAACAAATGGGAGATTTTCACCCATGGCGGGCGCAAACCCACGGGAATTGATGCTGTCGAATTTGCGCGGGCTGTCGCCGCAAAAGGCGCGGGGGAAATCCTGCTGACCTCGATGGACCGCGATGGCACCAAAGGCGGCTATAACCTGCCCCTGACCCGCGCGATTGCGGATGCCGTTTCTATCCCCGTCATCGCTTCGGGTGGGGTGGGCAATTTGGATCATCTTGTCGAAGGTGTCACCATCGGCCACGCCAGCGCAGTTCTGGCCGCATCGATCTTTCATTTCGGCACCTATACTATCGCGCAGGCCAAGGCGCATATGGCGCGCGCGGGCATTGCGATGAGGATGACATGAGCGAGATTTCAACCCTAGCCGCCACCATCGCAGCCCGTGTCGGCGCCGATCCAGATAGCTCGTGGACGGCCAAGCTTTTGGCCAAAGGCCCCGAAAAATGCGCCGAGAAATTCGGCGAAGAGGCCGTCGAGGCGATTATCGAAGCTGTCAAAGGCGATGCCGCCGCCCTAACGCGCGAGGCGGCAGATGTGATCTATCACCTTTTGGTCATGCTCGCCGCGCGCGGGGTGACTTTGGCCGATGTCGAGGCGGAACTGGCCCGCCGCGCGGGGCAATCGGGGATTGACGAAAAGGCCGCCCGCTAGGAAGACCGCCCTCTTGGAAGGCCCCCCGCTAGGAAGGCCCCCCGCTAGGAAGGCCCCCCGCTAGGAAGACTGGGCGCCAGTCTACTTGGCGGCAAGCAGCGCCCGTGCCGCCTCGCGCGCCGCATCCGTCACCACATCGCCCGCCAACATCCGCGCGATTTCTTCCACCCGCGCGCCCGCAGGCAAGGCGACCACGTTTGACAGGGTCTGCTCGCCCACCAGCCGCTTTTCCACCCGCCAATGATGCGCGCCAAGCGCCGCCACTTGCGGCGAATGGGTGACAACCAGCACCTGCGCGCCGCCCTCGCCAGTCCCGCGCGCCAACGCGGCCAGCCTGCGCCCCACAGCGTCCGCCGTCGCCCCGCCAACACCGCGATCAATCTCGTCAAAAATCATCGTCAGGCCCTGCGTCTGCGCGGTAAGGCACACTTTCAGCGCCAGCAAAAACCGCGACAGCTCGCCGCCCGAGGCGATTTTGTTCAACGGCCCCGCAGGCGCGCCAAGGTTGGTGGCAACGGTGAATTGCACATGATCTACGCCGTCAGGCCCCGCCTCTGCGCGCGAAACCTCGGTTGCAAACACCGCGCGCTCCATCTTTAGGGGGGCAAGTTCGCCCGCCATAGCGCTGTCCAGGGCCTTTGCCGCCGCGCCGCGCTGGGCGCTGATCTGCGCGGCAAGGCCGTGATAGGCGGCATCGGCGCGCGCCAAATCGGCCTCTAACTTGGCCAGCCCCGCAGCCCCGCCGTCAATGGCGTTTAACTTGCGCGTCAGGGTTTGCGCATGATGCGCCAGATCATCGGGCAAAACGCCGTGCTTGCGCGCCAGTGCGCGAATGGCAAACAACCGCTCTTCCAGCGCCTCCAGATCGGCGGGGTTGAAATCCAGCGCCGTCAGCGCGCTGTCCACGCCCGCCTGCGCGTCGCCCAGTTCGATCAGCGCGCGCATCAGCGCCGCCAAGGCTGCGTCCAGCCGCCCTTCGGTGCGATCTGCCGCGCCATCCAGCCAGCGCAGCGCATCGCGCATCGCGCCTTCCGCCCCTTCGTTTGACAGGGCGGTCGCCGCACGCGCGATATCGCCGCGCACCTTTTCCGCGCCCTGCATCAGGCGGCGGCGGGTGTCAAGTTCCGCCTCTTCGCCTGCCTTTGGGCTAAGTTTTTCCAACTCGGCCACGGCATGGCGCAGGAAATCTTCGTCCGACTGGGCGCGCGCCAGCACCTCGCGCGCAGCGGTCAGGGCGGCGGCGGCCTGCGCGCGCGCCTCCCATGCGGCGCGGATCGGGGCAAGGTCTAGCCCCGCGAATTGATCCAAAACCGCACGATGGCCGCGCGGGTTAAGCAGCCCGCGATCATCGTGCTGGCCGTGCAATTCCACCAAAGTATCCGACAAATCGCGCAGCACCTCGGCGGTGACGCGGCGGTCATTGACCCAAGCGGTCTTGCGCCCATCGGCTGTGTTGATGCGGCGCAAAAACAGCTCGTCCGTGGCTGCAATCCCCGCCTGTTCCAAAACATCGCGGGCAGGATGCGCGGGCGGCAGATCAAAAATCGCCACCACTTCGCCCTGCTCGGCCCCCGCGCGCACGAGTTCCGCGCGCCCACGCCAGCCCAGGACAAAGCCCAAAGCGTCCAGCAAAATCGACTTGCCTGCCCCCGTCTCGCCCGTCAGCACGTTCAAGCCGTTGGAAAATTCCAGCGTCAGACGGTCGATGATCAGCACATCGCGAATATCAAGAACGCGCAGCATAGCCGTGCCTTACAAATCTTTGCCCTATAACCATTCGCCTTTGATCATTTGCCGATAGACCGCCGACAGCCAGTTATTGCCTTTTGATTCGGGCGCAAGACCCTTGTTTTTCAAAAGGTTAAAGCTGTCTTGGTAGAAGGGGCTGGATTGATAGTTATGTCCCAAAATCGCCGCTGCGGTTTGCGCCTCGTCGTTCAGGCCAAGGGCGAGATAGGCCTCGACAAGACGGTGCAACGCCTCGGCTGTGTGCGAGGTGGTTTGAAAATCGGCCACCACGGTGCGGAAACGGTTGATCGCGGCGGCATAGTTTTTGCGTTTCAGGTAAAAGCGCCCAATTTCCATTTCCTTGGCTGCCAAATGGTCAAAGGCCAGATCAAATTTCAAAATAGCAGACTTGGTGTATTCGCTGTCTGGATATTGCTCGATCACCACGCGCAGCGCTTGCAGCGCCTGATAGGTCAGGCCCTGATCGCGGCCCACCTCGTCGATTTGGTCGTAATAGGACAGGGCCAGCAAATACTGCGCATAGGCGGCGTCTTCTTCGCCGGGATAAAAATCCAAATAGCGCTGGGCGGCAATGCGCGCCTCTTCGTATTTGCGGGTTTTGTGCAGGGTATAGGCCTGCATGATCAGCCCGCGCTTGGCCCATTCGGTATAGGGATACAGGCGTTCCACTTCGGTGAAATAGACAATCGCGTCTTTGGGCTTGCCGCCCCCGTCCAGAATCATCTCGCCGCGCTTATAGATTTCTTCGGCGGTATAGCTGTCCAGCGCGCGTTCTTCAGGGGCGGGTGCGCAGGCCGCAAGCGTGGTGGCAAACAGCAAAACACCCAATAAACGCAGGGTGCGCGTTGCAGTTCCAAAACGATTGAAGGTCATACCCAAGCCCCATGATGCGCGCCATCGCCCCCGACCCAGCAGCACGGTTCGCGTTGGCTTTGTCAGTGCTAACACATAACTTTCCAAGGCGCAAAACGGCTTTGTCGTTTTGGCGGGCAGATTTCCGCCCATTCCGCCCAGCGACAATTATTCTAGCAACGATTGTGAAGGGGGTTATAGCGCGCGGGTTAGCACGGGCAAATCGCCGCTGTGCACACCAATGCCGGGCAGCTTGCCAAAGGTGCGCTGCGCCACATCTTGCAACGCCCAAGCATCCGGGTCTGCAAACAGTGCGCGCAGCACGGCGTTGGTCATTGCATGGCCAGCGCGATAGCCCGTATAGCGCGCAAGCAGCGGTGCGCCCGCCAGCGCCAAATCGCCCAAAGCATCCAGCATCTTGTGGCGCACGGGTTCATTTTCGTGGCGCAATCCGCCGGGCGACAGCACGCGGTCGCCGTCAAACACAACGGCGTTTTCCAGCGTGCCACCCAATGCCAGCCCGCGTTTGCGCATGGCAATCACATCGGCATTACGGCAAAAGGTGCGGCTGGCGGACAATTCGCGCACAAAGGCGCCATTGGCCATATTCAGCGACATTTCTTGCCGCCCAATCGCGGCATCGGTGAAATCGATTGCAAAATCAATTTCCAGCATATCGGCAGGTTCCAGCCGTGCAAAGGCCTCCCCCTCACGGATTTCAATGGTCTTTTTCACCACAATCGCGCGCAAGGGCGCGTCCAGTGGCGCAATGCCCGCCTGCAAAATGCCCGCCACAAAGGGCGCGGCAGAGCCGTCCAAAATCGGCACTTCGGGCCCGTCAATCTGCACAACCACATTCTGGATCGCACAACCCGCCAAGGCCGCCATGATGTGTTCGATGGTGGACACCGATACGCCATCGTCATTGGCGATCAGCGTGCATAGACGCGAGGGCACAACCCTGTCCCACAGCGCCACAACATCGGGGTTCACACCAGGCATATCGGTGCGCTGAAACACAATGCCCGATCCAGCAGGCGCAGGTTGCAACACCATGCGCACAGGTGCGCCCGAATGCAGGCCAAAGCCTGCAAAGGTCACCGATTGCGCCAAAGTTTGTTGCACAGCCATCTGTAAGATCACCCCTATCCCGAATCACTGCCGCAGCGCAGCATCGTTGCAGCTGTTCTAGGCAAAGCGATCATAACGCACAATTCACAGATTGTGACGAAGTGTAACAGAGGCCAAGGCATTGATATACTTAAAATAAATTGGCCCACGTCTTTGCGTGGGCCAATTTACAATGTCTTGGGTTTCGCCGCTGTTTGCGTCAGTTGGCCTGACGGCGCAAAAATGCGGGAATTTCGATCTTTTCATGGTCGGTGGACAGGTCTTGTTCGTCGTCATAGCCCATCGGTGCGGCCGGGCGCGCGCGCGGGGCGGGTGCGCGGTCGCTGCCGCCATCAGTGTTACCCGCCATGCGGCCAATCAGGCTGCCGATGCCAAAGCGGGGTCGCTCGCTTGCGGGCTTGGGCGCAGGCGCAGAGGTTGACATAGGGGCGCGTTGCGGTGCGCCAAAGCTTGGGCTTGGATTGGGGCGCGTGCCTGCAGACATTGGCGTTTTGGCAACGGCTGCCTGCAGTCGGGCCAAAGCCTCGGGCGAGGGCGCACCAGGTTGGCGAGGGCGCGGCGCGACAAAATTGGCGGTTTCTTCCTCGACCCGCACTTCCATGCGTGGCTCTGGCCGTGCCTCGTGGTGGGGTTCTGGCCGCGCATCCGCACGCGGCGCCGCCCGATCAATAAAGCTTGGCATCGCAAAATCGTCGTTCAGAACATCTTCGGGTTCGCGGCGCTGTGCGGCTTGGCTGGGCTGAAAATTGGGCTGAAAATTAGGGGCCGCTGCTTCGAACAAATCCGACGACTGCGCAATGGGCGCCTTGGCAACGGGGGGCGGCACAAAAGCTGCTTGCGTGGGTTCGGGCTGCGGCGCTGCGGCGGGGCGCAGCGGTTCGGCCATGCTGCGGCGCGGCGCAGGCACATCGGCGCGCCCTGTTGCCGCATCAATGCCCGTAGCCACCACCGATACCCGCATCACACCTTCCATCGACGGATCCAAGGTGCTGCCGATGATGATATTGGCCTCTGGATCGACCTTTTCGCGGATCAAGTTCGCCGCCTCGTCCAATTCGAACAGGGTCAGGTCATGCCCGCCCGTCACATTGATCAAAACGCCTTTTGCCCCATGCAGGCTGATTTCATCCAAAAGCGGGTTGGCAATGGCCTTTTCGGCGGCTTGGCGCGCGCGATCCTCGCCCGAGGCTTCGCCCGTGCCCATCATCGCCTTGCCCATCTCGTCCATCACGGCGCGCACATCGGCAAAGTCCAAATTGATCAGGCCTGGCCGCACCATCAAATCGGTGACACCCTTAACCCCTTGATAAAGCACATCATCCGCCATACCGAACGCTTCGGTAAAGGTGGTGCGCTCATTGGCCAGACGGAACAGGTTTTGGTTGGGAATGATGATCAGCGTATCGACAACCTTTTGCAGGGCAGTGATGCCCTCTTCGGCCTGACGCATCCGCTTGTTGCCTTCAAACTGAAACGGCTTTGTCACCACGCCCACCGTCAAAACGCCCAATTCGCGGGCGGCTTGGGCGATGATGGGGGCAGCACCTGTGCCAGTGCCGCCCCCCATGCCTGCTGTAATAAAGCACATATGTGCCCCTGCCAAATGATGGACGATTTCTTCGATCGTCTCTTCTGCCGATGCCGCCCCCACCGAAGGCCGCGCGCCAGCGCCCAGGCCTTCAGTGACTTTCACCCCCATCTGAATTTTGGTCGGGGCGCGGCTGTGTTGAAGGGCCTGCGCGTCGGTGTTCGCAACCACGAACTCGACCCCTTCTAACTGCTGCTCGATCATATTGTTGACAGCGTTACCCCCTGCACCTCCAACCCCAAAAACCGTGATGCGCGGCTTTAGGTCTTCGCTTTCCGGAGTCATGATAAGGTTTAACGCCATGATATCTGTCCGCTGTTTGCAGGTAAGGTTGCCCAAACCCGTGGTTTTCTTTGACTTTTTGCCTTTTCCGCATCTTTTGCTTGACACGGTTTTTGATCTTATCCCCGATTCTATCCACAGATTCGGGCAAGGTCACGCGAAAAATGCGCTTTTACGCAAAATCTAGGAAATATTTTTGTCTTTTTCCCACATTTTGGCCCATTGGCATTATCTAGCGTTACCAGTTGTCTTTGAACCAACGCACCGCGCGGCGCAGGCTGCGGGCGGGATAGGGGGTTTGCAGCGCCTCGAAATCCCACCATTCGTCTTGGGGATGGGCGGCGAACAGGCACAGGCCGACTGCGCTGGAAAACGCAGGCCCTGCGGCGGCTTGCGGCAGGCCTTGCACGCGCAAGGGGCGGCCCATGCGCACGCGCTGGCCCAAGATGCGGCTGGCCAGATCGTCCAGGCCAGGTATTTGGCTGCCCCCGCCCGTCAGCACAATCTGCCGCGAGGGAAGGCTGTCAAAGCCCGCCGCATCCAGCAGCGCGCGGGTTTCCTCTAATATCTCTTCCACGCGCGGACGCATGATGCCAATCAAATCCGTGCGCGAAATTTGGCGGCTGTCCAAATCCCAATCGCCGCTTTCCCCGCCCAGATCGCCGCGCGTGTCGATCATTTCGCGGTCATCCATCGAGGTGGCCAAAACCCCGCCATGTTTGGTTTTCATCCGCTCGGCCACAGCGGTTGCAACGCCCAGACCTTTGGAAATATCCGACGTAATATGATCGCCGCCCATGCGCACAGCATCGGCATAGATCATATGCTTTTTCATAAAAATCGACACGCCCGTCGATCCGCCGCCCATATCAATGCAGGCCGCGCCCAATTCCTGTTCGTCTTCGACCAGGCTCGCCACCCCCGACACATAGGCCGCCGAGGCGATGCCCGCCACCTCTAGATCGCAGCGCTGGATGCAATACAGCACGTTTTGCACCACCGATGCGTCCACCGACAAAAGGTGCATATCGCAGGCCAGACTGCCCCCCGCCTGCCCGCGCGGATCACCAAGACCCGAGCGGTGATCCAGCGCAAAGTTCACAGGCTGGGCGTGCAGCACTTCGCGCCCATCCCCCAAAGGCGGCACATCGCAGGCCGCCAGCACCCGCGCCACGTCCTGCTCTGACACAACCGCGCCGTCTAGGTTGATCTGCCCTGCCAGCCCATAGCTGCGCTGCTCGCCCCCCGAAAAGGCGACGATGGCGTGATCCACCCGCACATTGGCCATTTTCTGTGCCGCCTGTACGGCCGTGCGAATGGCGCGCTCTGTCTCGCTCATCATCGCAATTTCGCCAAATCGCACGCCGCGCGACCTTGTGGTCGCCGCGCCAATCACCTTGAAATTGCTTTGCCCTGCCATCGGCCCCACCCCGTCAATCGCGCGGGCGCTGGCGCTTTCGTCAAATTTCAGCAGCAGACAGGCAATCTTTGACGTGCCAATGTCCAAAATCGCAATCACCCCGCGTTGCAGGGCAGCTTTGCGCATCTCGCGCATGGCGCGTTGGGATTGATACAAATCGCTCATAGGGCACTCTCCACGGGTTGAGATAGACCCTGCGATGCTTGGCGCAGGGATAGGGCATAGGGGGTAAGGCGCAGCACGGGGCGCGCGCCGTTGCGCAGGTCAATGGCAAGAATGTCGCGGTCAAACAGGCGTTCGGCCTGATCCAGCGCCAAGGCGCGATCCAGCGCGGCAATCGGGTTTTCGGCGGGCAGCATCAGGCGTTGGCCATAATCCAGCACCAAATCCCAACGCCGCGCGCCCATCCGAACCAGACCTTGCACACGGGCCGCAATCGGGCCTGCCGCGGCGATGACATCCAGCGCCTCGGCGGCGGCGGCATCGGCCCCCTCGCCCGCAACCAGCGGCAAATCGGCGCGGTCACTGCGCGCATGTAGCCCTGCAATGCGGTGGCCCTCGGCATCCAGCAGCACCAGATCATCGCCCCTGCGCCAGACCAGCGCAGGAACCCGTTCGGTGATGACCACGCGCAGCAAACCGCCCGCGCGAAGTTGCACCTCGGCATCGGCCACGGCAGGCAGGCTTTGGGCGGCGGCGCGCAGCGCCAGCAAATCCAGATCGAACGACGAGATCGGCAGCGATAGGTTCAACTTGGCGCGCACCGCATCGGCCAGGTCGGGCGAGGCCCCTTCAATGGCCAAAGTGGTCGCTTGGAATTCTTCGCGGTTTTGCACCGCCTCTTGCATGGCCGCGATATGCGCCTTGATCGCGCCAGAGCGTGCAGGGTCGGCCCAAACGGCCAGCCCCACCAGCACCAGCACGGCAATCGGCAAAACCACCCGAAAACCAAAGCGCCACAGCGGGGTCAGCCACAGCCGCTGCCACCGATATGCCCAGCGCGAAGGCGCAGGGTCGCGGCGCAGCGCGCCATGGTTGGGGCGCAGCGCGCCGTGGTTGGGGCGCAGCGCGCCGTGGTTGGGGCGGCGCGCTAGCGATTGCATGAGGCGTCCTTTACCATCCAATCGACCAGCGCGGGAAAGCTGATGCCGCAATGCGCCGCCTGTTCGGGGGCAAGCGAGGTGGGTGTCATGCCGGGTTGCGTATTGGTCTCCAGCAGGATCAGCCCGCCCAGACCCCGCGCCTCATCCCAGCGAAAATCGCTGCGCGACAGGCCACGGCAGCCCAGCGCATCATGCGCGCGCAGGGCAAAATCAAGGCAGGCCGCAGTGATTTCAGGCGGCAGGTCAGCAGGCACAACATGGCGCGAGCCGCCCGTTTTGTATTTGCTGTCATAATCATACCAGCCATCCGTGATGATGTCGGTCACGCACAGCGCGCGGTTTCCCATCACCGCAACCGTCAATTCGCGCCCCGCGACATAGCTTTCCACCATCACCGTTTGCGGCATAGTCTGCGCCAAGCGCGGCGCGTTGCTGCCGGGGCGCACGATGTAAACCCCCACAGACGAGCCTTCGTTATTGGGTTTCACCACATAGGGTGGGGGCAGGATATGGGCGGCCTCGACCGCCTCGCGCGCGGCCAGCACAGACTGCGCCACAGGCAGGCCCGCCTGCGCGAACACTTCCTTGGCGCGCGCCTTGTCCATCGCAAGGGCCGAGGCCAAAATTCCAGAATGTGTGTAGGGAATGCGCAGCCATTCCAAAAGGCCCTGCACCGCGCCATCTTCGCCCCAGCGGCCATGCAGGGCGTTAAAGGCGACATCGGGGTTGATTTGCGCCAAGCGCACGGCCAGATCGGGGCCGCAATCGACCTCAATCGCCGTATATCCCGCCTCTCGCAATGCAGTGGCGCATTCACGCCCTGAAGATAACGAAACCTCCCGCTCTGCCGAGGGGCCGCCCATCAATACTGCAATTGTGGAGGCTGCCTTTGGGGGGCCACCTGCCATAGTTCTGCTGCCTCATCCGCACCTTAGGGCGCGTGATTATTGTTTTTGTGCGGCCAGATGGAACTAAGGTTTGGCCAAAGTGTCGCCTACCCGCATGATTTCCCACTCTAACGTGATCCCGCGCGTTTGCAAAACCCTTTTTCGCACCAACTCGCCTAATTCTTCCAAATCTGTGGCAGAAGCGCCGCCTGTGTTGATCAAAAAGTTGGAATGCATGGGCGACATTTGCGCAGCCCCAATGCGCGCGCCGCGCATCCCCGCTTCGTCGATGACTTTCCACGCCTTCAACTCATGCGTGTCATCGCTGCGGCCCGTGCTGGAATGTCCCGCAGGATTGCGAAAGGTCGAGCCTGCGCTGCGGTCTTTCGTGGGCTGGCTGGCATCGCGCTTGGCGATCTGGTCGGCCATCTTGGCGTCCAGCGCGGCAGGCTCGCCCTTGCTGGCGCGAAACCGCGCCTGAATGATAACAGTGCCCTCTGGAATTTGGCTGCTCCGATAGGCCAAATGCAAATCAGCGGCGGGAATGGTTTGGGCCTGCCCCGCGCGGGTGATCATCGTCACGTCGATCAGATGATCGGCCACATAACTGCCATAGCAGCCCGCATTCATCCGCACCGCCCCGCCAATACTGCCCGGGATCGTGCGCAGAAATGTCAAATCCAGCCCCGCCTCTGCCGCACGTTTGGCCACATGCGCATCCAGCGCGGCGGCCCCAGCGGTCACAATATCGCCCTCGATCTCTATCGCGTTAAACCCCCGCCCAAGGCGAATGACCACGCCGCGAATACCGCCATCGCGCACAATCAGATTGCTGCCCACCCCCATCGGGAAAACGGGGGTGTCGGCGGGAAGTGCTGCAAGGAACTCCGCAAGATCGCTTTCGTCCGCAGGCTGAAACAGAAAATCCGCAGGCCCGCCCACCCGCAGCCAAGTAAGGTCAGCCAAGGGGCGATTGGGCGTCAGCGCGCCGCGCGGGGTGGGAAGCTGGGTCATGGGGCGGTGATAAAGGGGTTTGGGAAAGGGGGCAAGGGCGGGGTCAGAACGTCCCGAGAGGTGTCGGGACGGATGCCATACGCAAACCAGCCGCAAAAGGGACGCATGCCATAGGCCCAATTCCCCTTCAATTTGGCGGGTTAGCTGCGCCTTACCACCCCAGCACCCGCCGCAGCAGGCGGCCCAAATAGAATAATGGCCAGCGCAGCACCGATGCCGCGGCAAGGGCAAACAGCGCGGCAGGCCAAAACCCCAGCGCCAGCGCTACCCAAATAAGTATCGGAAATCCCAGCACAATCAGCACATAGGCGCGGCGCCAGTGGTTGTCACGGCTGGGCAAAACGGCGGCGATATTGCCCGCAATCAGCCACAGACAGGCGGCGATAATCGGGGCGCTGCCCATCATGCCAATTTCGCAGGCAGCGCGTTGACCCAAGCCGAAATGCTCCCCGCGCCAAGGCAAACAAACATATCCCCCGCCTTCGTCTTCTCGCGGAACAGCCGTGCAAGGTCATTTTCTCCTTGCAAAACAGAGGCATCGCGGTGGCCGTGCGCGATCAGCCCCGCGACCAAATCATCCCGCCCTGCCCCTGCAATCGGGTCTTCGCCTGCGGCATAGATATCGGCGATGGCGACGGAATCTGCCTCGTTAAAACAGGTGCAAAATTCCTCGAACAGGGAATGCAGGCGGGTGTAGCGGTGGGGTTGATGCACGGCAATCACCCGCCCGCCCGTCCCCGCCAGTGCCTGCCTTGCGGCGCGCAAAACGGCTGCGATTTCAACGGGATGGTGGCCGTAATCGTCGATAATCGTCACGCCCCCAACCTCGCCCACACGGGTGAAACGGCGGTTCACGCCGCCAAAACCCGCCAGCGCCGCGCGGATTTCGTCCAGCCCCATGCCCAGATGCCGCGCCACAGCCACGGCAGACAGCGCGTTGGACACATTATGATCCCCCGGCATCGGCAAAGTGCAGCCTGCAATCACCGCGCCCTCGGCCTGCAAGGCCACGTCAAAATGGGCCACCCCCCCGCGATAGGTTAGGTTCACCGCCCGCACATCGGCCTGCGCGTTAAAGCCAAAGGTCGCAACGCGGCGGTCGGTCAGGCGGCCCACCAGCGCCTGCACCTCGGGGTGGTCAGTGCAGCAAACAGCCAGCCCATAAAAGGGAATGTTGCTGGCAAAATCATAGAACCCTTTGCGCAAAGCATCGAAATTGCCCCAATGTTCCATATGTTCGGGGTCGATATTGGTGATGATGGCAATGGTGGCGGGCAGGCGGTTGAACGATCCGTCGCTTTCGTCCGCCTCTACCACCATCCACTCGCCTTCGCCCGCACGGGCGTTGCTGCCATAGGCATGTATCACCCCGCCGTTGATCACAGTCGGGTCAAACCCGCCCTTATCCAGCAGCGTTGCCACCATCGTTGTGGTCGTGGTTTTGCCATGCGTGCCTGCGATGGCGATATTGCTGCGCAGGCGCATCAACTCGGCCAGCATTTCGGCGCGGCGCACCACGGGCAGCTTGCGCCGCCGCGCCTCTTCCAGTTCGGGATTGCCTGGTTTGATGGCCGAAGACATCACAACCACGGCCGCCCCCGCCACATTCGCGCCCGCTTGGCCTTCGAAAAAGGTGGCCCCAAGGCTGACCAACCGATCGGTGATCTTGCTGGATTTCGCATCCGACCCCTGCACCTTATAGCCAAGGGTGATCAGCACTTCGGCAATGCCAGACATGCCAATGCCCCCCATGCCGATAAAGTGGATGGGGCCAAGTTCGAGCGGCAGTTTTGTGGCGTTCATAATGGGATCACTCTAGGGTTTCGGCCAGGTCGGCCAGATCACGGGCGGCGTTGGGGCGGGCTGCAGCAAGGCTGGCGGCGGCCATTTTCTGCGCCTCTTTGGGCGAGGATAAAATGCGGGTTATCTCGGCGGCAAGGTTTTGCGGGCTGGCCGCGCTTTCCGCCAGCAGCACAGCGCCGCCTGCCTGCACCAGCCCTGCGGCATTGGCGGTTTGATGATCGTCCATCGCGGCGGCATAGGGGATTAGAATGGCGGGGCGGCCAATCACCGTTATATCGGCAATACTTGACGCACCCGCGCGCGAGATGACCAGTTGCGCCTCGGACATGCGGCGGGGGATGTCGGTGAAAAACGGCTCTACCTCGGCGCGGATGCCAGCTGCCTGATAGGCTTGCAAGACGCGGGCAATATCCTCGGGGCGGGCTTGATGGGCGATGCGAATATGGCCCCGCAGCGCGGGCGGCAAAGATGCCAAGGCGGCGGGCAGAACATCGGAAATCACCCGCGCGGCCTGACTGCCGCCAATCGCCAGCAGCGACATAGGATAGTCCCCGGGCGGAATGTAATCCGCGCCCGCGCGTTCCAAAACGGCGGCGCGCACAGGGTTGCCGATGGGCAGGCCCGCCGCGCCCTTTGGCAGGGCGGTGGGCCAAGTGCCGCAGGCCAGCGCCTGCACATGGCGGGCAAACAGGCGGTTCACCCGCCCCAAAACCCCGTTTTGTTCGTGGATCGCACGCGGAATACGCAGCACCCACGCAGCCGTTAGCGCAGGAATAGAAGGGTATCCGCCAAAGCCAATCACCAGCGCGGGGCGGTGTTTGATCATTCCAAAAATCGCGCCCAAGACCCCGCCCAAAATGCGCAGCGGCACCAGCGCCTTGGCCAAAACGCCCCCGCGCGCAAAGGTTGCCGAAGCAGACTGCACCACCATCACCGCCCGCGGAAACCCGCCCGCATAGCGCGCGCCGCGCGCATCGGTTGACAAAACAACGTCCCAGCCTCGGCCAAGCATTTCCTCGGCCAGCGCCTGAGCGGGAAACATATGCCCCCCCGTGCCGCCAGCGGCGATGACCAGAAGGCGGGTCGTGGTTTGTGGTGTTGGCATTGCGCCCCCCTTCCCGATTGCGCCGCAGATCGGCATGTTCGCGGCCTGCTTGCAGCCATGATGCAGCGCGCCGCGCCCGCTGTCCTTAGCGCCGCAACCGCCCACGGGCAAGAGGCACATGCGCGCGGCCCAATGGGCGGTTTGGCCGCAATCACTTAGGTAACCACCTTAATGTTCTTGACCAAGGCAGTATTGCCCGCTACCGCTGTGCCATGCAGCAAACTGGCCCGACCCTTGATGCCGCCTTTCACGCGCTGGGCGATGCGACGCGCCGCGCGGTAATTTCGCGGCTTGGCACGGGCGAATTGCCCATATCTGACCTTGCCGCACCGTTTGCCATGGCCCTGCCCTCTTTCCTGCAACATATCCAAGTTCTTGAAAAGGCTGGCATTATCATCAGCGAAAAGCGGGGTCGCAGCCGCTATTGCCGCTTGCAGCCTGCCCCAATGGCCGAAATCGCCGATTGGATCGCAGCCGAACGCGCCCAGTGGCAGGCGCGGCTTGACAGGCTGGAAACCTATCTGGACGCAGCGAAAAGGGATGAAACGACATGACCAACCCGATCGACACTTGGGCGCTAGACCGCGAGATTGTGCTGACCAAACTGCTGGATCATTCGCGCGAGGCGGTCTTTGCCGCCTGGACAGACCCTGCCGCGCTGGCGCAATGGTATGGGCCTGCGGGGCTGGCGATTGAAACGATCAGCGCCGATATCCGCGAGGGCGGCGCATGGCGGTTTGACATGGTGGGCAGTTTTGACGGGCGCGCGCAGCGGTTTGAAAACCTGATGCGCTTTGTCGAAATTGTCCCCCAAGAAAGAATTGTCGTGATCTACGGAACCCCCGCGCCGAACGATCCCGACCAGTTTCGCATGACAGTGACCTTTGATGCCCAAAGCGATGGCAAAACCGTGCTGACCTTGCGCCAATTGCACCCCAGCGCCGCGCGGCGCGCGGCGGTGATCGGCTTTGGCGCAGTGGCATACGGGTTTCAAACCTTGCAAGGCTTGGCCGATTGGCTGGCGTCTAACGCCCCCGATTGAAGATATCCGAAAACTGCCCTTGCGGCCGTGCCCGTGTCAGCGCCAGCAACATGCCCACGGTGATCGACGCCGCAATCACCGAACTGCCGCCATAGGATATAAACGGAAGCGTCATGCCCTTGGCGGGCAACAGCCGCACCGCCACGCCCATATTGATCATCGCCTGCACGCCGATAATCGCCGCAAGGCCCATGCCCGCATAGCGCGCGAAGGGGTCGCGTTCCGACAACAGCCGCCAAAAAGCGCGCAAAACCACCGTCATATACAGCGCAATGATGATCAGCACCAACATCAGCCCGTATTCTTCGGCGGCAACAGCGATGATGAAATCGGTATGCGCATCGGGCAGCGTCCATTTCACCTGCCCCTCGCCAATGCCCACGCCGAAAAACCCGCCCTCTTGAATGGCATTGGCGGCATAGCCGATTTGGCTGCGCGGGTCGATTTCCTCGGTCAGGTAGCCATCGATCCGTTTGGCCACGTGTTCCGAGGTGTGATAGGCAAAATACATCCCCCCCGACACCAGCGCCACAATCGCAATGATCAAACGCATCGGCGCGCCTGCCACAAAGTAAATCACCCCCCAGCCGAACAGCACCAGCATCGCCTGCCCATAATCGGGCTGCGCAGCCAAGGTCACGGCGATGATGCAGGCGATCATAAACGACATCGACTTGCCTGGCGGGCCGTTCAAATCTTGCGCGGCGGCAATCAGCCATGCGGCCAAAATCATAAAGCCGGGTTTCAGAAATTCGGAAGGCTGCAAGGTGGTAAAGCCAAAGTTGATCCAGCGCACCGCGCCTTTGCCCAGATCAGTGCCAACAACGGGCAGCGCCGCCACGGCAAGGGCCGCCATCACAAAGCCCAAGACGCCAAGGCGGCGCACCTGATCGGGGGTGGCCATTGACAGCACAATCATCAGCCCCATGCCAAAACCGCCCAAGATCAGCTGGCGCGAAACATAAGTGTAGGGCGGCAAATCATTGCGTTCGGCCAAGGGCACCGATGCCGCAAAGCCCAGCAAAATTCCGATGCCGAATAAGATCAGCACGGCCACCAAACTGACCTTATCCACTGTGCGCCACCAGCGCGGCAACACGGGTTCGCGCAGGGGTTTTGGCATTGCGCCATAGACCATTTCCGTCATGGGGTATCCGCCTGTATTTGGATCAACACTGCTGCTGCGCCTTGGTTTGCCCAAGGTCTGGGGTATAGCTTAGCCCAAAATCGCCGCTCTGGCCAGTGGATTTACGGGGGGCCTCCCTTAAGGCATTTGGGTTTGGCCAACCATTTTTGCCAGCAAGCGGCGCGGCAGCAGGGGGAAAATCCAAGTGATCATAAAGCCAAGCTTGGGGTCAGAAATTTTCACCGCGCGCCCAGCCATCATGGCGTTATAGCCCGCAAGCGCCGCTGAATGGGCGCTGGCCCCGCCTGCCTTGACCATTTTTGCATTGGTCAAATCGGCCACTTGGGCAAATTCGGTTTCCACATATCCCGGCGCCAGAACGGTGACGCCCACGCCTTTTGGGCGCAATTCAATATCCAACGCTTGGCTGTAGGAATTGACGAAATTTTTGGTTGCGAAATACACCGCTTGGTTGGGGCCGCTTAAGAATCCCGCCGTCGAGCCGACATTCAAAATCCGACCGCCACCTGCCGCCACCATCGTCTTGGCATAATGGTGGGTCAGGGTCACAAGTGCGGTGATGTTCAGATCAATCATCGCACATTCGGCCGCGATATCGCGGTCGATATGCTGGCCCGCCCCGCCAAAACCTGCGTTGTTGATCAAAATGCGCGGCGCAAGCCCCAGCTTGGCCACTGCTGCAATCAGCGCCGCGGCCCCGCCTTGCGCGCCCAAATCAAGGGCAATCACATGCGCAGTGATACCATGCGCGGCCTCCAGCTCGCCCTTTAAGGCGGCCAGCGCCGCGCCGCGCCGCGCCGTCAAAATCACATCCCCGCCCCGCGCGGCATGTATCCGCGCAAATTCGCGGCCAATGCCAGATGAGGCCCCTGTGATCAGGGCAAGGTTTTCATGTGATGCGGCCATGGCGGGATCCTTTTTTCGTTTTGCAACAGATAGGCGCGCAGATGCCCCCCGTCTAGTGCCACCCCGTCTAAGACCCCCGTCTCGTGCCCCCCGTCTAGTGCCCCATCTTTGGCCGCGCTTGCACAGGTGGCGTTTTTGGGCATCATGGCGGGATGACACAAAAACGCACCCCGCATTGGCCGCTGACCGATTTGGCTGCCTCCCTGCCCGCCTCGGTTCCCTTCATCGGGCCAGAAACGATAGAACGGCAGATGGGCCGCACCTTTGCTGTGCGTCTTGGCGCGAATGAGCAGCGCTTTGGCCCCTCGCCTCTTGCCGTGGAGGCGATGGCACAGGCGGCGGGCGAGGCGTGGATTTATGGCGACCCTGAAAACCACGATCTGAAGGCGGCGCTGGCGGCCAAACACGGCTGCACGCCTGCCCATATCGTGCTGGGCGAAGGGGTGGATGGGCTGCTTGGCCTGATTGTGCGGCTGTGCGTGGCGGCGGGGGATAGGGTTGTCACTTCGCGCGGGACATACCCGACGTTCAACTATCACGTCGCGGGCTATGGCGGGGGGCTGGAACTGGTACCCTATGCAGGGGATGCCAGCGATCCGCAGGCGCTGGTGGACAAGGCGCGCGATGTGGGCGCGAAACTGGTCTATATTGCCAACCCCGACAACCCGATGGGCAGCCATCATACGGCGCAGACGATCCACACCATGCTAGATGCCCTGCCACCGCAAACCCTGCTGATTTTGGACGAGGCTTATATCGAATTTGCCCCCGAAGGCACGGCCCCCCTGATCGACGCGGATGACCCCCGCCTGATCCGTTTTCGCAGCTTTTCAAAGGCTTACGGCATGGCGGGGGTGCGGCTGGGCTATGGCATTTGTGCCCCCGACTTGGCCCGCGCCTTTGACCGCGTGCGCAACCATTTCGGGCTGGGGCGAATTGTGCAGGCGGGCGGATTGGCGGCGCTGCAAGACAGCGCGCATTTATCCCAAGTGCTTGCGGGCAGCATCGCGGCGCGGGCGCGCATTGGCCAAATCGCGCAAGGATTGGGCCTGCGCGCCCTGCCCTCGGCGACCAATTTCACCTGTGTGGATTTGGGCAAAAACGGCGATTTTACCCGCGCCAGCCTTGCCGCGCTGGCGCAAGAAGGGGTGTTCGTTCGGATGCCCGCAGCGCCGCCGCACGACAGGTGCCTGCGCATCAGCCACGGCACTGCGCAAGATCTAGATCAACTTGCCACTGCGCTACACAAGGTTTTGCACAGCGCCTAGGGCTGGCAGGCCGTATAATGCCTATTCCGCTGCCATGTTTTCGGGAAACACATCAACCGTGCCGCCACGTTTTTGATCGTTTTCTTGCACCACACGCAAGGGCGCGGGCGCTTCAAAAAAGGCCGATCTGCTGTCAAAATCCTCATTCGCGGGGTCAATGGCAAGGCTGTTGCGCACGATCACGCGCCGAAACACCAGCATGTTCATAAAGCTGGTTTTGGTGCCCGCAAGCCCCGCGCGTTCGTCCATCGGCAACGTATCTGCCCGCACATATTCCCAACCGTCACGGCCCATTTCATTCATCGTTTGGGCCAAGGTAAAGGCAAAGCGTTCGTCGCCATCGGGTATCGACTTTGCTTTGATCGCGCGGCGTGGCGCAGGAATCACGCGATATTCATAATTCAAACTTAACATGACCACCCCCAAGCTGTGGCGGAATACTACCTGAATGGCTAAAATTTTCAAAAAGGAATCGCATCGGTTGCGCGATATTGCACGGATTGGAAACATTTGCGCCACCGATAGCGGGCCGCGCCCATGCAGCCCCTAGGGATTGTGTGGAATGGGGGGCAAATCGGGCGCATTCAGCCCTGCAAACGGGTCGGCCCATGCGGGCAAAGCCCCCAGCCGCGCGGCCCAAGCGGCCAGATTTGGGTAATCTTGCAGCGGCAGACCCGACACATCATTAAAGGGCAAAAAGGTTGCCATGCGAAAATCGGCATAGCACAGCCCGCTGTCCAGCAGAAAATCCCGCCCCGCCAGATGGTCATTCAACTGGGCGGCATGGGCGGCAAAATCGGCCAACCCCTGCGCCACAGCGGCGGGGTCAACGGGGCCGATGCCGTAGCGCTGTTTTGTGCCGTATTCAAAGGAAACCACGTCGCAGGCGCGCACAAAGTAATTATGCCCCCAAGAAATCCAGCGGATCATGTCGGGCATATCCGCGCCCATCCGCCAAAAATCGCTGCCCGTTATCTGGCACAGGCGCGCGGTGATCGCATCGGTTTCCCAAAGGGGCGCGCGGCCATCCTCAACCAAAATCGGGATGCGCAAGCTGGGGTTCAGGGGGCGGAATTTATCCGATTGCGCAGGGTCAAAAGGCGCGGCCCATTCCAGCGTGACGGGCGCATTGAGGTAGCGCACCACCGCCACGCACAGGCGCGGGTTGGGGTTGCGCGAATAGTATAAGGTCGCGCTCATAGCCCCAGTTTCGCCGCCACCATCTGCCCCACAACGGCGGGGTTGGCCGTGCCGCCCGTAGCTTTCAAAACCTGCCCCGTGAACCAACCTGCCAGCTTGGCGTTTTGCTTGGCCTTTTCCACCTGCTCGGGGTTCGCGGCAATCAGCGCGTCCAGCGCCGCCTCGATTGCGCCCGTGTCGGTCACGGCCTTCATCCCGCGCGCGGCGGCAACCTCGGCCGCATCGCCGCCTTCCGTCCACAGGATTTCAAACAGGTCTTTGGCCATTTTGCTGGTGATCTCGCCGCGCCCCAAAAGGTCGATCAGCCCGCCAAGTTGCCCCGCCGACATCGGGCTGGTTTCAATCGAAAGCCCCGCCTTGTTCAGCCGCCCGAACAATTCGTTGATCACCCAATTTGCGGCCAGCTTGCCATCGCGCCCAGCGGCCACCGCCTCGAAATAGCGGGCCTGTTCCAGATCGGCGGTCAGCACATTGGCATCGTAATCGGTCAGCCCAAAACCCGCCATAAACCGCGCCTTTTTGGCATCGGGCAGTTCGGGCATATTGGCTGCGATATCATCGACCCAAGCCTGATCTATTTCCAAGGGCAGCAGATCGGGGTCGGGGAAATAGCGGTAATCATGCGCCTCTTCCTTGCTGCGCATCGAGCGGGTTTCATTCTTATCGGGATCATAAAGGCGGGTTTCCTGCACAACCGTCCCACCCTCTTCCAGAATGGCAATCTGGCGGCGCGCCTCATAGTCGATCGCAAGTTGGATGAACCGCATCGAGTTCATGTTCTTAATCTCGCAGCGCGTGCCCAGATGGCTAAAGTCTTGGCTCGCCTGATATTTTTCATATTGGCCCACGGGGCAAACTGACACGTTCACATCCGCCCGCAGGTTGCCGTTTTGCATATTGCCATCGCAAGTGCCAAGATAGCGCAGGATTTGCCGCAGTTTGGTGACATAGGCCGCCGCCTCTTCTGGGCCGCGAATATCGGGGCGGGAAACGATTTCCATCAGCGCCACGCCCGTGCGGTTGAAATCCACAAAAGACATTGTCGGGTCCATGTCGTGAATCGACTTGCCCGCGTCCTGTTCCAGATGGATACGCTCGATCCGCACCAAACGGGCGATACCGCCGCCCATGTCCACCAGAACCTGCCCTTCGCCCACGATGGGGTGATACAGCTGCGAAATCTGATAGCCCTGCGGCAGGTCGGGGTAGAAATAATTCTTGCGATCAAAGGCCGAGGTCAGGTTGATCTGCGCCTTTAGCCCCAGCCCCGTGCGCACGGCCTGTTCCACACAAAATTCGTTGATCACGGGCAACATTCCGGGCATCGCGGCATCCACAAAGGACACATGCGCGTTTGGCTCTGCGCCGACCCCCGTGGACGCGCCCGAAAACAGCTTGGCATTGCTGGCAACTTGGGCATGAATTTCCATGCCAATCACCAATTCCCAATCTTGCTTGACCCCCGCAATCACCTTTGGTTTCGGCGCGGTATAGGTAATGTCCAGCATATCAGCCCCCGTTATCTCCCCCCCTCTCTAGCAGGGGGGGCGCTGGGCTCGCAAGGGGCTAGCGGGCCGCCAAGGCAAAGGGAAACAGGCGCGGCGCGGCTGGCGTTTGCGGCGAGGCAATGGCCATGGCCGTCATCCCCATGGGCGCGCGTCTGGCCGCGCGGGTCATTTCCCAAGGCAGAAACACCTCTTGGGTTTTGGTAGCAAGCAAAGCAGAGTTTAGCCAGCGGCGGTGCTTTTTCATCATATATTCCCCAAAATCTGCAGGCAAACTTGGCAGCAGCCTGTGCCCCAAATGTGCAAAGCGAATGCGGCGGGTTTTGGGCAAAAACGGCGCGGGCGGCAGAAAAATTAACCATATTTTCATCCCTGCCCAAAACGCGCCTAACGCGCTGATTTCATGGCACAAATACCCCAAGATTGCGCGCAAATTTCAGGCATTTCACCGCAAGGTTGCGCGCCGTTGGGCACAGGTTTCCCTCCATCGCCGCATTCTTGCCTTATTGCGGGTTTCCGCCGCGTTAACCCTGGGCCGCAGCCCTGATCCGCTGTGCCATTTCAAACAGGTTGCGCGACAGGCCTTTGGTGGCCAAAATCCTGTCCAAGGCTGCGCACGCGCGGGCCTGCCGCCCCGCGTCATACCGCGGCCAGGCCTCAAAGGCGGTGGACATGCGGGCCGCGGTTTGCGGGTTCACGCTGTCCAATTTGATCAGCCAATGCGCCAGCAAATCATACCCCGCGCCCGAAGCGTGGTGAAAGCCTGCATGGTTCGCCGTCAGCCCGCCGATGACGCTGCGAAAGCGGTTGGGGTTTTTCATATCAAAATCAGGGTGCTGCGTCAGGTCATCCGTCAGCGCCGCCGTTTTACCCGGGTGCGACAGCGCGATTTGCAGCGTGAACCATTTGTCCAGCACCAACCGCTCGCCCCGCCATGTGTCATAAAACGCCGCCAACGCCGCGTCCCCCGCGCCCACGTTGAGCAGGGCGGCAAGCGCTGCGATACTGTCGGTCATATTGCGGGCAGCAGCAAAGGCTGCGCTGGCCCCTGCCCCGTCATCCAGCCGTGCCGACAGGGCCAGCAGCGCCCCATGCAGCGCGCGCCGCCCTGCACCCGCGGCATTGGGGCTAAACGCGCCATTCGGGGCGTGGGCGGCCAAAAGCGCGGGCAAATCATCGGCCAAAGCTGTGGCAATGGCGCTGTGCAGCGCGCTGCGTGCGGCGTAAATCGCGTCAGGATCGGGCGTGATCCCCGCCCCGTGCAGATGCCCCGCCATATCATCTTCTGATGGCAATTTCAGGCAGAGCGCGCGAAACGCAGGGTCAAGCGCGGCATCGCGCACCATGCCCGCAAGCCCATCGAGCAGCCCCGCCAGCGGAGCGGCCCCGCCTGTGATCGTGCCCATCATGCTGGCATAGCCCAGCGCGCGGGCAGATTCCCAGCGAATGAACGCATCGGTATCATGCGCCAAAAGAAACGCATGGCGCGCGACATCAACGTCGTGCAGCAGCAGGACAGGCGCGGAAAACCCGCGTAAAATCGACGGAACAGGCCGTGCCGCCAGCCCTTCAAAATCAAAGGACTGGGTGGCTTTGGTCATCTCTAACACTTGGGTCGGCAGCACCTCGTCGCCGTTTGGCCCCAAAAGACCAAGGGAAATTGGAATAACCTTGGGGTCTTTGCGGGGTTGGTTTGGCGTGGGGGGATTGTCTTGGGTAAAGGTCAGGGTAAAACGGCCCGCGCCTGCATCCCACGCCTCGGCCACGGAAAGGCGCGGGGTGCCTGCCTGAAAATACCAGTTGGAAAACTGCGCCAAATCACGGCCCGTGGCATCTTCGAACACTTTGAGCCAATCTTCGATGGTCGCCGCATCGCCATCGTGGCGGGTGAAATAAAGATCGAGCGCCTTCGCGTATCCCTCATCCCCGACAAGGGTTTTCAGCATACCAATCACTTCCGCACCCTTTTCGTAGACGGTTGCGGTGTAGAAATTGTTGATCTCGATGTATTCCGATGGGCGCGGCGGGTGGGCCAGCGGGCCGCTGTCTTCACGGAATTGGCGCGCGCGCAGGGCCAGAACATCCTCGATCCGCCGCACTGCCGCCCCGCGCAAATCGGCGCTGAACTGGTGGTCGCGGAACACCGTCAGCCCCTCTTTCAGGCACAGTTGAAACCAATCGCGGCAGGTGATGCGATTGCCCGTCCAGTTGTGGAAATACTCATGCGCGATGATCGCCTCGATACGGGCGTAATCTTCGTCGGTGGCGGTGTCGGGGCTGGCCAAAACGACCTTGGAGTTAAAGATATTCAGCCCCTTGTTTTCCATCGCGCCCATGTTGAAATCATCGACCGCAACAATGTTGAACACGTCCAGATCGTATTCGCGCCCATAGACCTGCTCGTCCCAGCGCATCGAGGCGATTAGGCTTTCCATCCCCCAGGCGCAGCGCCCCTCGTCGCCTGCGCGCACATAGATGTTCAGCGCCACATCGCGCCCCGACATGGTTTTGAACGCGCCCCGATGGGCGATCAATTCGCCCGCGACCAGTGCGAACAGATAGGCGGGTTTGGGCCAAGGGTCATGCCATTCGGCCCAACCCTTGCCCGCCCCCACAGGGTTGCCGTTGGACAAAAGCACAGGCAAATCGGAATGGATGCGCCCCGTTTCTATCCGCACGGTAAAGCGCGACATCACATCGGGGCGGTCGGGGTAGAAGGTGATCTTGCGAAAGCCCTGCGCCTCGCATTGGGTGCAATACATCGCGCGCGACATATATAGCCCTTCGAGCGCGGTGTTGCTGCTTGGGTTGTTTTCGACCACGGTTTCCAGCGTGAAAGGGCCATTTGGCAGCAGATGCGCGGGAATGGTCAGGCCCGTTTGATCGGGCGCAACATCAATCGCCGCGCCGTTGATGTTGGCCGAAATCAGCCGCAGATCGACCCCGTCCAGCACCAAATCTTGCCCAGCATCCGCTGCAGGGTTGGGGGAAATGTCCAGCCGCGCCGTGACCTTTGTGGCGCTTGGGTGCAGATCAAAGGTCAGATGCACCGCGTGGATGATATGGCTGTAGGGGCGATAGTCCGACAGGCGGATGGTGCGCGGGTCAGTCGCAGGCGAATGCATATTCATGGCAAGGCTCCTTTGCGCCGATGCTTTCGCAAAGCGGGCGCGGGCGCAAGGGGGTGCAGGCGCAAGGGGGTGCTTTACCCCTTGTCGAATCGATTGCCGCGCGCGATAGATGTTCTATGAATGTTCTTGTCTGGTTCAAACGCGATTTGCGCATCCATGATCACGCCGCGCTGACGCTTGCGGCGGAGATGGCGCGCGATATGGGCGGGGCGGTGCTGCCGCTTTATATTGCCGAGCCGCTGATTTGGGGGGCAAAGGATGCCTCGGCGCGGCAATGGGCGGGGGTGGCCGATGCGCTGGCCGATGTGCGGGGCGATTTGGGGGCCTTGGGCGCGCCTTTGATCATTCGCGTTGGGGATGCGGTTGACGTGATCGCGCGCATCGCCAAACGCGCGGGCATTACCCATATCGTCAGCCATATGGAAACAGGCTGCACCGCCAGTTTTGCGCGCGACCGCGCGGTGGCCGCTTGGGCGCGCGGCGCGGGGATTTCGTGGCAAGAATTGCAAGGTTCGGGCGTGCGGCGGGGGTTTCGCGGGCGCTCGGGTTGGGCTGCGGCCCGCGATGCCTTTGTTGCCGCCGATCAAATCCCAGCGCCCAAAGCCCTGCGCGCCGTGGTCGGGATCGAGGCTGGCCCCATTCCCAACGCGGGCGCGCTGCGTATGGCACCAGACCCTTGCCCGCATCGACAGAACGCGGGCCGCGCGGCAGGTCTTGCCGCGATGGACAGTTTTTTCGCCGCGCGCGGGGCGGGATATGCGGGGGGCATCTCCTCGCCCCTGCTCGCCGAACGCGCCTGCGCGCGCCTTTCGCCGCATTTGGCGCTGGGCAGCCTTAGCCTGCGCGAGGTATCGCATGCGCTGGCCGCGCGGCGCGCAGCGGGGATGCCCGGGACTTGGGCGCGCAGCCTCGCTGCCTTTGAAAGCCGCCTTGCCTGGCGCGATCATTTTATTCAAAAGCTGGAAGATCAGCCAAACCTTGACCAAATGGCGATGCAGCCTGCCAGCGACGCGCTGGGGCGGGTGCGCGACGCGGGGCTGCTGGGCGCGTGGAGCGCAGGGCAAACGGGCCTGCCCTTTATCGACGCGGCCATGCGCTATTTGAACGCGGCAGGCTGGATCAACTTTCGTGCCCGCGCCATGCTGACCAGCTTTGCGAGTTATCATCTGTGGCTCGATTGGCGCGATGTTGGCGCGGAACTTGCGCGGAAGTTTACCGATTATGAACCCGGCATCCATTGGCCCCAGGTGCAGATGCAATCGGGGGTGACGGGGGTGAATATTCCGCGCATTTACAACCCCATAAAACAGGGTTTTGACCAAGACCCGACGGGGCGGTTCATTCGGCAATGGCTGCCTGAACTGAGCGCAGTGCCCGACGCGCATATCCATGCGCCGTGGCGCTGGGCGGGGGCGGGGCAAGTGCTGGGGCGGCGCTATCCCGAACCGCTGATCGAACCCAGTGCAGCCGCGCGCGAGGCGAAGGCGCGGTTGTCGAACATACGCGCCACGCCGCGCGCCCGCGCCGAAGCCTTTGAGGTGCTGGAACGCCACACGGCCCAAGGCCCGCGCCGCAGCCCCAGCCACAATTCCACCTTGCCGCCGCGCAAATCTGGCCCAGATAGGGGGCAGATGGTGATGGAGTTCTAAATGCCCAAGATGCGCCGCAAGGCCGATCTGCCGCGCAAAACCTGCGCTGCCTGCGGGCGCGAAATGGTGTGGCGAAAGGCATGGGAAAAAGTGTGGGATCAGGTCAAATACTGCTCGGATGCGTGCAGGTCGGGCAAAGGGGGGGCTCGCCCCCCAAGTCGCTAAAGCCCAAGCTTTAGCGACTTCCCCCGAGGATATTTGTGAAAAAGAGAAGCCAGAGGGCGCGACGCCGCGGCATGGGCTTTTGGCGCTGCCGTTATTCCGCGCTTTCAGCGCGCCCTCTAATTCCGCGCTTTCAGCACTCTGTCTAATTCCGCGCTTTCAGCACTCTGTCTAATTCCGCGCTTTCAGCACTCTGTCTAATTCCGCGCTTTCAGCGCGAGGCGCGCGGCGTGCAAAATTGGTTCGGTATAGCCCGAAGGCTGCACCCGGCCTTTGAACACCAAATCACAGGCCGCCTGAAATGCGATGCCGTCAAAATCGGGGGCCATCGGGCGATAGGCGGGGTCGGCGGCGTTTTGAGCATCGACAACCTCGGCCATTTTGCGCAAGGATGCCATCACATCCTCTTGCGACACCACGCCGTGCAGCAGCCAATTTGCCAGGCCTTGCGCCGAAATGCGGCACGTGGCGCGGTCTTCCATCAGGCCGATATTGTTCAAATCGGGCACTTTGGAACAGCCCACGCCTTGGTCAACCCAGCGCACGACATAGCCCAAAATGCCTTGGGCGTTGTTATCCACCTCGCGCATGATCTGCGCTGGCGACCAGTTGCGATAGCTGGCAAGCGGAATTTCGAGCAGCGTTTCCAAATGCCCGCGCCGCCCGCCCGCCGCGATTTTGGCCTGCACCGCGAACACATCAACCTTATGATAATGCAGCGCGTGCAGCGTGGCGGCAGTGGGGCTGGGCACCCATGCGCAATTGGCCCCTGCGCGCGGATGGTCGATTTTCGTCTCGAGCATGGAGGCCATCATATCGGGCATGGCCCACATGCCCTTGCCAATTTGCGCGCGCCCCGACAGGCCACATTCAAGGCCGATATCGACGTTTTGGTTTTCATAGGCGCCAATCCACGACTTGCGCTTGATGAAATCTTTGCGCGAAAACGGGCCTGCTTCGATCGAGGTGTGAATCTCGTCCCCCGTGCGATCCAGAAAGCCTGTATTGATAAAGGCGACGCGGTGCTGGGCGGCGCGGATACATTCCTTCAGGTTGACCGAAGTGCGCCGTTCTTCGTCCATCACGCCAATTTTGATCGTATGGGCAGGCAGGCCAAGGATCTGCTCGATGCGCGCAAAAACAGCATCGGTAAAGGCCACCTCGTCTGGCCCGTGCATTTTGGGTTTGACGATATAGACCGACCCATGCGCCGAATTGCGCAAACCATTTGTTTTGCGCAGATCGTGCAGGGCGATGGTGGTGGTCATCATCGCGTCCATCAACCCTTCGAACACCTCGCTGCCATCGGGCAGCAAAATCGCGGGGTTGGTCATCAGATGGCCCACATTGCGCACCCACATCAGCGCGCGGCCTTTCAGTATCAGCGGGCTGCCATCGGGGGCGGTATAGGCGCGGTCGGGGCTGAGCGCGCGCGTCGCGCTGCGCCCGCCTTTGTCTACCGACGCGGTGAGATTGCCCTGCATCAGCCCCAGCCAATTGGCATAGGCAAGGGCCTTATCCTCGCCATCGACGCAGGCCACCGAATCCTCGCAGTCCATAATCGCAGACAGGGCGGATTCAAGCGCGATATCCGCAAGCCCCGCCTGATCGCGGCTGCCGACAGGGTGGGTGCGGTCAAACACCAGTTCCACATGCAGGCCGTTGTTGCGCAAAAGCACGGCATCGGGGGCCTTTGGATGGCCGCGGTAGCCTGCGAATTTTTCAGGATGCACCAGCGGCAGATCATCGACCAAAAGCGCGCCATTTATCACCTGATAGCGCCGCACATCGGCGTGCGATGCCCCCGCGATGGGGAACGTATCGTCCAAAAACACCCGCGCCCGCGCCACCACCCGCGCGCCGCGCCCACGCTCGTATCCGCCTGCAGGGGCGGGGCTGCCCATCGCATCCGTGCCATAAAGCGCGTCATAAAGGCTGCCCCAACGCGCGTTCGCGGCGTTCAGCGCATAGCGGGCATTGGTGATGGGCACCACCAATTGCGGCCCTGCGATAGAGGCAATTTCGGGGTCGACATTGGCGGTATCAATTTTGAAATCGGGGCCTTCGGGGGTGATATAGCCGATATCCTTCAGGAACTTACGATAGGCAGTATGGTCATGCGGCGCGGCGCGGTGGGCGCGGTGCCAATCGTCGATCTGGGTTTGCAGCGCCTCGCGCTGGGCCAAAAGCGCGCGGTTTTGCGGCGTGAAATCGGCCAGCAGCGCGGCAAATCCAGCCCAAAAATCGGTGGGCGTCAGCCCCGTTCCCGACAGCGCGGGACCATCGATGAAATCGGCCAGACGAATGTCCACCAACAGGCCGCTGCGCTCTGTCCGCGACGTTTGCTTTGCCATCTGATCCCCCTGCTTTTGCTGCAATTCCAGCCTACACGTCCCAAGACAAAGCGCAAATCTTTCCCAGCCCGAATTTTACGAAACCAGTTGGTAACAGTTTCGCGCGATACTTGAAGATTGCGAAATATGCCCAAAAATTCCCCTTGCTTGCGGGGCAAAGTTATGAAAGCTTAGCTAAATGACTAAGTATGAGCCAAATCTATCCTTGGTGTTCCACGCGCTGGCCGATCCAACGCGCCGCGCGATGCTGCAACACCTTGGCGCGGGGCCGATGCCGCTGGCCAAACTGGCCGCGCCGACGGGTTTTGCCCTGCCCACCGTGCAACGTCACATCGAAGTGATGGCCGAAGCAGGGCTGATCACCACGAAAAAGCAGGGCCGCACCCGCATTTGCGCCGCGCGCACGGAAACTTTGGCTGATGTGGCCGATTGGCTGCTGACAACCCAACAAAAGATGGAGGCGCAGACCGACAGGCTGGGCCAATATCTGGACACACTGTTTAAGGACATCGAATGACCTATGACCCCGCCCTTGATTTGATCCTGACCCGCGATCTGAACGCGCCGCGCGAATTGGTCTATAAATGTTGGACAGACCCCGCCCATTTGCCGCATTGGTTTGTGCCCAAACCGCACCGCGTGACCAAATGCGAATTGGATGTGCGCCCAGGGGGGGCATGTTGCACCACGTTTGATGTGGACGGGCAGATCATGGAAAACAATGGCGTCTATTTGGAAGTGATCCCCAATGAAAAACTTGTGTTCACAGACAGTTACACCGCAGGGTGGAAACCTTCGCCAGAGCCGTTCATGACGGCGATCCTGACATTTGAAGACATCGGCGATGGCCGCACCCGCTATACGGCTGTGGCGCGTCACCGCAGCGCAGACGCGGCCGCGCAGCACAAGGCGATGGGGTTTTTTGATGGCTGGGGCACGGTTGCCAGCCAGCTAGAGGCCTATGCGCAAAGCCTGATCTAGCGGGCCTGCCCCCTAGCCTGCGTCAATCGCAATCGCATGGATACGGGTGGTTAAATCGCCCAAAGCCGCGTTCACGGCGCGGTGCCGTGCAAGGCGCGTCATGCCCGCCAGGTCTGGCGCGCGGATGAATATTGAAAAATGGCTTTCCCCCGTGCCATCATCGCCGCTGTGCCCCGCATGGCGCGCAGAATCGTTGACCACCCGCAACTCGGTCGGGGCAAGGGCCGCTGTCAGCCGCTGGGTAATCTCTTGCGCTGCGGTGATTTTTTGCATGATTTCCTCTTCAAAAGGCGTGGGAATAAGACTATGCTCGTGGCCCCGAATAGGAAAGGCCCGACATGTCCTCTCGCCCCCCTTTTGAGTTTGATATCAGCGTCAAATCTGACAAAGCCAAGCGTAAGACCACGCGGCGTGGCATGTCGGGGGCGTTTGAAACATCCAATAAAGGCTGCGATTTTCCGGGCTGCAAGGAAAAGGGCGCGTATCGTGCGCCCAAACATCCCGATATTTTGGATCAATTTTTCTGGTTCTGCCGCGACCATGTGCGCGAATATAACCTGAAATGGAATTTCTTTGGCACGGCCACGGATGAGGAATTTCAGAAACTTCTTGAAAAAGATCGTCTGTGGGAGCGTGAGACGAAACCCTTTTCGCGCAAAGATGATGGCAATGCGTGGCACCGCTTGGGCGTCGATGATCCGCACGCTCTCTTGGGCGAAAACGCCACGCGCAACCCTGCCAAGCCCGCCAGCAATGCCACGCGCAAACTGCCCCCGACCGAGCGGAAGGCGATTGAAATTTTGGACGTGCGCGACACATGGACAAAAACGGAAATTCGCAAAGCTTACAAAAGCTTGGTCAAAGATTTGCACCCCGATATGAACGGCGGGGATCGCAGCGATGAAGACCGCCTGCAAGAGGTGGTCTGGGCCTGGGATCAGATCAAAGACAGCCGCTATTTCAAGGAATAGCTGCGCAGCCATCACACGCGCTGGGCAAAGCCGTATTTCAGCAGCCACATCGCGATACGTTCGGCGTCAAATTTCGAAAAGGCAGCACGACCTGCGGCGTTTTGCGCGACAAGGTCGTCAATCCCAATGCCCCCCGCCCCCGCCGCGTGCAGCGAAGCCAAAGCCGCCTCGATTTGCACGGGATCGGCAAAAATGCGGCCCAAAGCTTTGTAATTGCGCGCCGCCAGCACTTCGGCCAGCGATACAGGCGTTGGCCCCGCGCGCAGGCGCAGGCTGCCGAGGTTTTGCGCCTGTGTCGGATAGCCCGCGAACAGGGCGCTGGGCGATGGGGCAATGGGCAGCAAATGCGGGGCATAGCGGCGATTTTGATCCGCCATCGCAAGGCGGATGCGGTTTTGCTCGGCCCACAAATCCTGCATCTGCGGCACGACCACGCGCCAATCAAACAGCGCGCGCACCCGCGCCAGCGCCGCTGCGCCCATTTTGGCGCGCAGGTCTGGATCGCGCGCCAGTTGCAAAATGCGCGCGGTCAATTCCGGCAAATCCACCTCGGTCATCGCCGAGGTATTGCCGCAATATTGCACGTAATTGTCGATCCCGCCGTGATAACGCAGCGCTTCGGGCGCAAGCGCGGGGCCTTCCAGCATCCGCGTGGTGATGCGAAATCCGACATCGGGCGAGACGGTATCTTTCATCCCGTCCCAGTCTGACACCAGCAGCGGCAGGCCCGCAGCCATGCCCTCAAGCGGGGCAAGGCCAAAGGTTTCTTGAATGTTATCAATCAGAAAGGTGAAAACATCTGCCCCAGATAGGGTGGCGCGGCGATCTTGCGCCAAGGCCCCGTCTAGCAGGTGAAAGCCGACATCGGGCATCAGTTTGGCCGCGCCGTCGGTGAACACGCGGCGCGAGTAATCTTCACGGAATTGGCCGCAGAACACCACATGCAGTTTTTGCCCCGAAAGCTGGCTTTGCGCGGCCTGCATCGCCAGATAAATCGGCAGCGGATCAAATTTTTCATGCGGGGTAAGGCGGGCAATTGTGGCGAAAACCACATCCTGCGGCGCAGCCCCGATGCGGGTGCGCAGCTCGGCGCGGGCGGCCGTGTCGCGCGCAAAATCATCGGTGTGAATACCCAAGGGGATAACAGGCAACATCGGGCGCGGCGGCAGGTTTGCGCCAAAGCGGCCGCGCAAATGCTGATCGATCAGATCAAGCGTGAAGGTGGTTGATTGCAGCACCGCCTGACTGGTGCAAATCACCGCGTCCCACGGCTGCACAGGCCCCGTGCGCAGTTCCATCCAGCCCTGCATCACCGCAGTTGTCGAGGTGGTATGCGTGATCCCGCACAGCGACCACGCCCCCGTGCCATGCGGCCCCCTGCGCCACGCCTCGGTTGTAAAATTGGGGCTGGGGTAAAACACCGTGCCCACCCCAATGCGGTGGGGGCGCAGCAGCGGGGTATGGCGCACGGGCACATCTGGGCGCAATTCGCGTGCAATCGCACGCACGGGGTCAACCTCGCTGTCGCCTTTGGCCAGCAGCACAAATTCGTCGACATCGGCATGGCGCAGAAACCCTTTCAGAAAGGATTCCCCCGCAACGCGGCGTCCGTTGATGCCCTTTGCCTTTGGGTCGAACCCGTCTTGAGCATACCAAATTGCAGCGTTGCGGTGCGCGAAGGTCATCTGATCGCTAGTCCTTTTGATTGTCTTTGCCGCGGCCTTTGCGCGTCATCCACAGCCACGGCGTCGGACCCGTGCGCCATTCCCACAGCGCCAAAAGCCTGTCCAGATCGCTCAGGCTTTGCATCCATTCAGGAAGGTATTCGGGGGCAAGTCCGCGTTGGATCATTTGCACGGTATGGGTCGCCTCGAACCGTTTGGTCAAGCTTGCCGACAGGCCCGGATGAAAGCAATCGTGCACTTCTACCAAGATATCAGCGGCGCGCAGGCCGGGCGCTAGGCTTGGATCCAGCAAGGCCCCTTCGCCGCCCTCGATATCGCAAATGACCAGTGACTTTGCGGTCGTGCAGATGTCAAAATCGCTGTGCGTCACTTCGCCGCCAATGGTGATTTGCCCCTCTACCCCATTGACCTGCGCCAACCGCGCGCATTTCTCGCGCGCCAAAGGGTCGGCGTCATGCGCCATGACCCGCACCTGCGGCAGACGCAGCGCAAGTCCAACGGCATAATAACCCTCGGCACATCCAACATCGAGGATTTGACCATAGCCGCGCCGCACGATTTTTTCGATGATCGGGGCCAGCGTCGCCTCATATGCGCCCAAAAGCCGCGTCGCCGTTGACCCTTCGGATGCAATCCCGCCATAGACCATGCCCGTAAACGGGCCGTTCTTGATCACCCGCCCGTCACGGCGCAGCACCTCTTGCAGCAGCAGCATCGAGCGCCATTTCGCCATCAGCCGCGTGATCAGCAACAAGTTTTGCGCGGTTTGCGGTTGCGCCATCAGGCTGGTCAGCCGTGTATAAACCTCGGCGCGCAAATTGTCGTCATAGGTTGGCGGCGGCGCTGCAACGGTGTCTGTTTCTGAATCGGCCATAGGAACCTGCGCAATTGGGGCGGCGATTGGCCAAAGCTATCGCACAACTATGGGTAACGCTGGCGCGCGCCACTGTCCACCAATTGCGCAGAATTGTTTACGTTTTGGCAACAAATTTCATCGCAACCCCGTTCATGCAATAGCGCATACCGGTGGGCTGCGGCCCGTCTTCGAACACATGGCCCAAATGGCCGCCGCAGCGGCGGCAATGCACTTCGGTGCGAAAGCCGAATATTGAAACGTCTGATTTGGTGCGGATCGCACCATCTATCGGCTGAAAGAACGAAGGCCAGCCTGTGCCAGAATCGTATTTGGCGCTGGCGTCATACAGCGGCAAATCGCAGCCCGCGCAGTGGAACGTGCCCGCGCGATGTTCCTCGTTCAGGGGCGAGGTGAAGGGGCGTTCGGTATCTTCTTCGCGCAGCACGGCAAAGGCCTGCGGCGACAGGCGCGCGCGCCATTCTTCCTCGGTCAAGGTCACTTCAAACACTTCATCCTCGGCGGCATGGGCGGCGCGCAAGGCAAAGGGCATGGCGGCAAAGGCAGCAATCAGGGCACGGCGGTTCATGGGTGTCTCCTTGTTGGTTTTGCAGGGTCTACCACAGATACGAAGGGCGTGGCGCAAAGGTTTCAGCCCCTCACCAAATTGCGATAAAGCGTGACCGCGCGCCCTTGCAGGCGCATAAATTCCCCGCCATAACAGGGCGATTGCGCAGGGGCTGGCCCTGCGCCGCACAGTGGACAAGACCATGTCAGACAAACCCGTAAAGCCAACTGTTGATATTTCCGTGCGCGAGGTCTTCGGAATTGACACCGATATGCGCGTGAAGGGCTTTGAAGAGGCGTCTGACCGCGTGCCCGCGATTGACCCGACCTATAAATTTGACCCAGACACCACTTTGGCGATTCTGGCCGGCTATGCCTATAACCGCCGCGTGATGATCCAAGGCTATCACGGCACGGGCAAATCGACCCATATCGAACAGGTCGGCGCGCGGCTGAACTGGCCAACGGTGCGGGTGAATTTGGACAGCCATATCAGCCGTATCGACCTGATTGGCAAAGATGCGATCAAGCTGAAAGACGGCAAGCAAGTCACCGAATTTCACGAAGGGATTTTGCCTTGGGCGCTGCGCAACCCCGTCGCGATTGTGTTTGACGAATATGATGCAGGCCGCGCCGATGTGATGTTCGTGATCCAGCGCGTGTTGGAAACCGATGGCAAGCTGACGCTTTTGGATCAGAACGAGATTATCACCCCGCACCCCTCCTTCCGCCTGTTTGCCACGGCGAACACTGTGGGTCTGGGCGACACAACGGGCCTTTATCACGGCACGCAGCAGATCAACCAGGCGCAGATGGACCGCTGGTCACTGGTCGCCACGTTGAATTACCTGTCCCACGATGCCGAAACCGCCATCGTCCTGGCCAAATCGCCGCATTACAACACCGAAGGCGGGCGCAAGATTATCAGCCAAATGGTCACGCTGGCCGATATGACGCGCAAGGCCTTTATGGCGGGGGATCTGTCCACGGTCATGTCGCCGCGCACCGTGCTGTCCTGGGCGCAAAACGCCGAGATTTTCAAGAATGTCGGCTATGCGTTCCGCCTATCGTTCCTGAACAAATGTGACGAATTGGAACGGGCGACCGTGGCGGAGTTTTATCAGAAATGCTTTGCCGAAGAACTGCCTGAGAGTGCCGTTAGTATGGCGATGCGCTAGGCATGCCTTGATGGATTTGGGCATTTCGATTGATCTCATCGCAAGGCAAATCAAAAATCAATAGAACTTGCAGATCATTGCACCCGTTAAATGCGCCCAAAGCGCATTTAACCGCGCCCGACCCGCCCCCCTGGGGCGGGCGCGTCAGTGCCGCGCCCTAAGTGCCCCAGCGGTTCGGTCGCGGTTAAATTCGCACTCAATCGGCAGTCTGCTTCAAAAATGGGCAACTGCATCCACACCCTGCGCGCGCGCTCGGGCCTAAAAACGCTCTACTGGAGCGTTTTTGCGCGGCCTTGCGGCCGCGCCGCCCCTTACCCGCGCGCGGCTTTGGTTGCGTTTGCCCACCAGACCAGATCATCCAGTGCCAGTTTGGTCGATGGCAGGATCGTCGCTTCGATATCGGCCAATTTGCCCGAACCGCCCATATGGGGGTGAACGCGCCAGAAATCACCACCGCCGACATGGACGATGTTGCGGGTGGACACCATCTGCAACTCGGCCCCGATATTGCGCAAATGTTCGACAGCGCGCGCGCCGCCCATTGACCCGTAAGCAATTGCGGTAAAGGGCTTTTTCGCCCATTCGACAGAGGCCTGATCCAGCGCGTTTTTCAGCGCGCCCGAAATCGAATGGTTGTATTCGGACACGGTGAAAATATAGCCGTCAAACTCGGCAATCTTTTTCTGCCACGCAACAGCCGCAGGGTTGGACGATGGCACATAGGCGTTGCTGGCAGGCTCGTCGAACAGGGGCAGCGCGAAATCACGCAGATCAACCAGTTCAACGGTCATGTCGGTGCGCGCCTGTGCCTGCGCCAGCATCCACTGGGCAAAGATATCGGCCACGCGGGCCGCGCGGGTCGAGGTGATGATCAGGGCGATTTTGGGTTTGGTGGACATCGGAAAACTCCAGAAAATGTTACGCTTTGGGCATATATGCGCCCGCGCCACCTTTCTATCAATTCTGCGCGGATGCGCGGGCCATGTGCGCAAATGAACATGGGCGCCACCCCTTGCCGATGTGCCCCCCAAATGATCTAAATGGCGCATGAGCAAACCATCCGACAACCCCGCCGATCCGTTCAAAAAGGCCCTAGCGGACGCCACGCGCACGCTGGCCGAAGATTTTGAGATGACCGTCACCTATTCGGTTGACCCTGCGGGGATGAACCGCGAGGGCATCCGCCTGCCGCAAGTCACCCGCCGCATGACCCAATCCGAGGTGATGCTGGCGCGCGGAACCGCCGATGCCTTTGCCCTGAAACGCAAGTTTCACAATGAGGGCGTCGCCGCCCGCTATGCCCCGCAAGGCCCACTCGCGCGCGAGATTTTTGAAGCGATGGAAACCGCCCGCTGCGAGGCGATGGGCGCGCGGATGATGCCGGGCACGGCGGGCAATATCGACGCGAAAATCGCCAATGAGGCCGAACGCAAGGCCTATGCATCCGTGACCCGCGCCGAAGATGCGCCGCTATCGGTCGCGGCGGGATACCTTGTCCGCCATCTGGCAACGGGCCGCCCCATGCCCGCAGGGGCCGATAATATCATGGAAATTTGGCGCGAGCATATCGAAAGTTTGGCTGGCAAATCGCTGGATAATATCGATCATGTTCTGTCTGACCAAGCCGCCTTTGCAAGGCTGGCGCGGCAGGTGATTTCGGACATCGGCTATGGCGACCAAATCGGCGATGACCCCGACCGCGACGATCAGGACGAGGCAGGCGATGAGGCCGAGGAAAGCCCCGATCAGCCCGAACAGGATCAGCCCGAACAGGACGAGGCCGAGCAAGAGGATGCCGAGGCAGAGCGCAGCCAAGAGGATCAGGACGATCAGCAGCAGGCCGAAGTCTCGATGGAAGATCAGGCCGAAATGCAAGAGGGTGAAGAGGCAGAAATGCCCGAGGGCGAGGCCCCGCTAGAGCCGCCTGCCCCTGCGCCCTATTCTGATGCCGACCCGAATTATACCGTTTTTACAACCGATTACGACGAAGAAGTGCGCGCAGAAGATTTGGCAGAACCTGCCGAACTGGAACGCCTGCGCGCCTATTTGGATCAGCAGCTGGAACCCCTAAAAGGCGCGGTTTCAAGGCTGGCCAACAAATTGCAGCGCCGCCTTCAGGCGCAGCAAAACCGATCTTGGCTGTTTGATTTGGAAGAGGGTGTTTTGGATGCAGGGCGGCTGGCGCGGGTTGTCGTTTCGCCCACGACGCCGCTGTCGTTCAAAATGGAAAAGGATACCGAGTTTCGCGACACCTGCGTGACGCTTTTGCTGGACAACTCGGGTTCGATGCGCGGGCGGCCGATTTCGATTGCCGCGATTTGCGCCGATGTTCTGGCCCGCACGCTGGAACGCTGCGGCGTTAAGGTGGAAATCTTGGGCTTTACCACCCGCGCGTGGAAAGGCGGCCAATCGCGCGAGCGGTGGCTGGCAAACGGGCGCGCGCAAGGGCCAGGGCGGCTGAACGATCTGCGCCACATCATCTATAAAGCCGCCGATGCGCCGTGGCGGCGGGTGCGGCCCAATTTGGGGCTGATGATGAAAGAGGGGCTGCTGAAGGAAAACATCGACGGCGAAGCGCTGGAATGGGCGCATCGGCGTATGATGGCGCGGCCCGAGGCGCGCAAGATTCTGATGGTCATTTCCGATGGCGCGCCCGTGGATGACAGCACCCTATCGGTCAATCCCGCGAATTTCTTGGAAAAACACCTGCGCGATGTGATCGCAATGGTGGAAAGGCGCCGCGCTGTGGAACTGATCGCCATTGGCATCGGCCATGACGTGACGCGCTATTACGAACGCGCGGTGACGATCACAGATGTGGAACAACTGGCGGGGGCGATGACCGAGCAACTGGCAGGGCTGTTCGAAGTGGACGCACGCAAACGCGCGCGGGCGATGGGCAGCAGCGGCAGCACGAGGGTTCGGCGCGCGGGATAGCGGAGCGGTTGGAGCGGGGGTTTCACACCCCCGCGCCCCCGTGGGATATTTGTGAAAAGAAGAAACGCAAACCTTTGCGTTTCATATATGCGGGGCCTAAATGTTCCAAAGTTTTGACACCACTGCGACACCTGAATATGGGCCAGCACGGTTGGCCGCGCTGCGCCGCGAGATCAAGGCTGCGGGCCTTGCGGGATTTATCGTGCCGCGGGCAGATGTGCATCAGGGCGAATATGTCGCGGCGCGCGATGCGCGGCTGGAATGGCTGACAGGGTTTACCGGCAGCGCTGGGTTTTGCGTGGTCTTGCAGGGCGTGGCGGGGGTGTTCATCGACGGGCGCTATCGCACGCAAGTCAAGGGGCAGGTTGATTTGGCGCATTTCACCCCCGTGCCTTGGCCCGAGATGCAAGCGGGGCCGTGGATTTTGCAGCATCAGGGCGCGGGGAAAATCGGCTTTGATCCTTGGCTGCACACCCGCGACGAGATTGCCAAGATCGAGGCGCAGCTTGCGGGCAGCGGCGTGGTGGTGACGCCCGCGGCGAATTTGGTCGATGCGATTTGGCACGATCAGCCCGCAGCGCCGATGGGCCGCGCCTTTGTGCATGATCTGTCGCTGGCAGGCGAGGCTCATGCGGACAAATGTGCAAGATTGGCTGCGGATTTGCGCAGCGCAGGACACCGCGCGGCGGCGATTACCTTGCCCGATTCGATCTGCTGGCTTTTGAACATTCGCGGCGCAGATGTGCCGCGCAACCCTGTGCTGCAGGGGTTTGCGATTTTGCATGATACGGGAAAGGTTGATCTTTTTGCCGATAGCGCCAAGTTTGACGCTGGCACCATCGACCATATGGGCGCGGATGTGGCCCTGCATCCACCTGCGGCTTTTGCGGGCGCGATTGCTGCGCTGACAGGCCCCGTGCGCCTTGACCCTGCAACCGCGCCGCTTGCGCTGGCGCATATCATTCAGGGTGCGGGCGGCGCGGTGGCCTGGGCGGATGATCCCTGTCGCTATCCCAAGGCGCGCAAGAATGCTGCGGAAATTGAGGGGATGCGCGCGGCGCATCTGCGCGACGGGGCGGCGATGGTAGAGTTTTTGGCTTGGCTGGATGGGGCCACCTTAGACCCGAACTTGACAGAAATCGACGTGGTGCGCGCCCTGGAAGGGTTTCGCCGCGCGACCAATGTTCTGCACGACATCAGCTTTGACACGATTTGCGGCGCGGGGCCAAATGGCGCGATCATGCATTATCGCGTGACCGAAGACAGCAACCGCAAGATCGGCAGCAATGGCCTTTTGCTTGTGGACAGTGGCGCGCAGTATCGCGATGGCACAACCGACATCACCCGCACTGTGGCCGTGGGAGATGCGGGGGACTATGCCCGCGCCTGTTATACGCGCGTGCTGCAAGGGGTGATCGCCATTTCGCGGGTGCGCTGGCCTGCGGGGCTGGCGGGGCGCGATTTGGACCCGCTGGCGCGGGCGGCATTGTGGATGGCGGGGCAGGATTTTAACCACGGCACGGGGCATGGCGTGGGGGCGTTCTTGTCGGTGCATGAGGGGCCGCAGCGCCTGTCGCGCATATCCGAAGTGCCGCTAGAGGTGGGGATGATCCTGTCGAATGAGCCGGGCTATTACCGCGAGGGCGAGTTTGGCATTCGGCTGGAAAACCTAATCGTGGTGCAGCCTGCACCCGATATGGCGGGGGGCGATGCGGGGCGCGAACAGCTTTGTTTTGAAACGCTAACCTATGCGCCCTTTGACCGCCGCTTGATCGACGCAGGCGCACTGTCGCGCGGCGATCGCGCGTGGTTGAACGCCTATCACGGCGCGGTTTTGGACAGGCTGGCAGATCGCTTGTCGGCCCCAGCGCTCGACTGGTGCAAGGCGGCCTGCGCGCCGCTTTGATCCCCAGCGCGAAGGGGGCTATGCGCCCCCCAGCCTGCGCAGGCGCAGGCCTCCCCCGCAGGATATTTGCAGAGCGAGGAAGGGGCTACAAGCGCGACTGCGCCGTCTCGCGGATGCGCTGCACCATCGCGCGCAGCCCGTTTGATCGCTGCGAGGACAGATGTTCTGTAAGTCCAAGGCGGGCCAATTCGGCGGGCGCGTCGATGGCCGCCACATCCGCCATCGGGACACCCGCATAAAGCGCGTGCAGCACCGAGATCAGCCCGCGCACGATTTGCGCATCAGATTCGCCTTGAAAATCAAAGGCCCCATGCGCGGGCGTCGGGCGCAGCCAGACTTGGCTGGCGCAGCCCTGCACCTTTAGGGCGGGCACCTTAAACGCCGCGTCCAAGGGGGGCATGGCACGGCCCATCTCGATGATATGGCGATAGCGGTCTTCCCAATCGTCCAAGAACGAAAAGGTTTCGACCAGATCTTCAAAGGCGGCGGTTGGCATGGATGGCTCCTTTGGGCATGATCTAAGGCGGCGCGCAGCTTGTGTCCAGTGCGGCATAGGCTTTCCAAGGCGCGGCATTTCAGCTAGCCCTGTGACAAGCAAATAGGAATCAACATGCGCCTGACCACCCGCACCATCGCCGCCCTTGTTGCCCTTGGCCTGCTGGCAGGCTGCGCGGGGCTATCCAATTCGCGCATCAATCCGCTGAATTGGTTCAAGCCGCGCGATAAGACCTATGCAAGTTTTTCCATCGAAAAACCCGCCGATCCGCGCCCTTTGATCGAGATGATCGTGGACATGCATATCGAAAAATTGCCCTCGGGCGCGCTGGTGCGCGCAACGGGGCGGGCGGCGACGCAGGGCTATTGGCTGGCGGAGCTGGTGGTCAATGAGGTGGATGAAAAGGGCATTTTGGTGATTGATTTCCGCGCCGTGCCAGCGGCAGCGGGGGCGGCGGTGTCTACCCCCCGCTCGCGCGAAATAACGGCGGCTGTCAGCCTTCGCGCCGATACTTTGGCCTCGGCCAAGCGGATCATCTTGCGCGGGGCGCAGAACGAAAAATCGGCGCGGCCTTAGGCCTGATTTCTAAAGAACCACAACGCGCACGTCATTGCCTTTGGCGCCCAGCGCAATCTCGCCTTTGCACAGGCGGAGTGCATCGTTGCCAAAGGCCTCTGCCCGCCAGCCGCGCAAAACGGGCAGATCGCGCGCGCCTGCGGCGATGGCGTCCAATTCGGATGCCGAGGCGATCAGGCGCGGGGCGACGCCCAAGCTTTCCGATTTCGCTTTTAGCAGCACGCGAAGCAGATCGGCCAGTGCGGGGTTGACCTGCAACTGTTCGGGTCGGTGATCGATGCGCGGCATATCTTCGGGGCGCATGTCTAACCCGCGTTTGATTGCCGCCAGTATCCCTTCGGCGATTTCGGCTTTGCGACCTTCGCGCATCAAAAGGCGGGATCGGCCCAGCTCTTCTACATTGGTCGGACGGGTCGAGGCGAGTTCCAAAAGCGCGTCGTCTTTCATCACGCGGCTACGTGGCACATTGTTGCCTTGGGCGTAGGATTCACGAAACTGCGCCAATTCTTTGACAACCGCCAAAAACCGCCCCGATGTGGTGCGGGTTTTGACCCGCAGCCATGCCTCTTCTGGATGGACTGTATAGGTGGCGGGGTCGGTCAAAATCGCCAATTCCTCGGCCACCCAGCCCCCGCGCCCGCTGGCCGCGATTTGCGCCGACAAATGTTCGTAAATCTGGCGCAGATGCGTGACATCGGCCAGCGCATATTCGGCCTGCGCCACGGTCAGCGGTCGGCGCGACCAATCGGTAAAGCGCGAGGTTTTGTCCAAATCAGCCTTGGCGATTTTTTTCACCAAGGTTTCATAGCCCACCTGTTCGCCAAAACCGCAGACCATTGCGGCGACTTGGGTGTCAAACATCGGGGTTGGAAAGACATTGCCCTCGACAAAGAAAATTTCCAAATCCTGCCGGGCTGCGTGGAATACTTTGACCGTAGCTGTATGGCGGAACAAATCATAAAGCGGTTCCATCGACATATCCGCGCCCTCGATCGGGTCGATCAACACAGCCTCGCCGCCGTTCGGCAGGGCGGCTTGGATCAGGCACAGCTTTGACCAATAGGTGCGCTCGCGCAGAAATTCGGTGTCAAGGGTAACATAGGCCTCGGATTTGGCACGCTGGCAAAATTCGGCAAGGTCGGTCGTCGTCGTGATCGTGCGCATGGGCATCTTTCATCTGGCGCGGGGGTATCCCGCAAAGCCCCCTATAGGCGAGTGCGCGGGCAAAGAAAAGCCCCGCCCAAAATAGGGGGCTGCAGGGTTAGAGGTGGTTTTGATGCGGCCAGCGCAGATCGAAATCACCGTCGGCGCGGGCCTCCATCCGCAACGCCCCGCGCAGCATGGGCAAGTTGAACAGCACGATCCAGACAAGCGCGCCCCAGCGGGCAGGGCCGCCAGCGCCATCTTGCACCAAGGGCGCAACAGGGGGGAAATGTGCCGCCAGAAAGGTATGGTAGACGCTGGTGAAACGGCGGGAAAAGCCGCCATATTTTGCGTAAAACGGTTTGCGGCGGCCAATGAAGTGGAAAAAGCACACATCGAAATGCCCCGCCCAAAGCATTGTTTTGTGGCTGTATTGGTAATTCCATTGCACGGGCAATTCGACCCAAGCATCCAGCAATATCGCGTTCAATGCAGTCTGGTCGTGCCAGACCAATTCCTTGCCGCGCGCGAAAATCAATTCCAAAGCCCGCTCGCCGCAGCGCGCGGCGTTAAAGGCGGGCACGTCAATCAGCAACACGCCGCCGTTGAAATAGGGCGAGGCGGGCAGGCCCAAAGCGGTGATATCTTTGGCCGCGCGGCGTGGTTTATGCCACTGTTTGGTGTCCAGCACCGCGGCAAGAGCATGGCCGCGCAGATCAATATGCAGCAGCGCAGAAATATCGCCGCGCTGATAGAAGATATCCCCGTCCAGATACAGCAGCCGATCATATTCCGCTTGCCACAGGCGCGGCATGAAAATGCGCAGATAGGTCGCAAAGCCAATCCTTTCGCCGACCAAGGCATGCGCCTCTAGGGCGGCAATGTCGATTTGGACAAGCCGCAAATCCAGCACATCATGCAGCGGATGGGCCGAAATTGTCTGGTCAGACACGATGCAAATATCAAAGTCGCGCGACGGGTTGGCGGTTGCGATTTGATGCGCCAAGAACAGCGCATAGGGGGCATAGCGATCATCCGCGCATAGGTAAACGGCGCTGCGATGCTGCGCGGCGCGGTTTTGCCAGACAAGCTGGGGTTGGGGCAATTCCATTTGGGACATCGGGCGACCTAGGTTACGCGCCAGCCTAGGGCATCGGCGATCAAAGATAAATCGGCGTTTTATCGCCCCTCGCAAAAGCGCGCAGCGCGGCGGGATACAGGCGATGTTCGGCGCGCAAAACCTTGGCGGCAAGGCTGGCCTCGGTTTCGCCCGGCGCGATATCCACTCGCGCCTGCCCCAAAATCGGCCCTGCGTCCAAATCGGCGGTCACCTCATGCACGGTGCAGCCTGCCTCTGCATCCCCTGCCGCGATGGCGCGGGCGTGGGTGTGCAGGCCAGGATATTTGGGCAAAAGCGAGGGGTGAATGTTCAGCATCCGCCCTTTGAACTGCGCCACAAAGGCGGAGGACAGGATGCGCATAAACCCCGCAAGGGCGATGATATCGGGGGCGCTGTCGTGCAATGTCGCCGCCAAATCCGCCTCGAAGGCGGCGCGCGATGGATAGGCGCGGTGATCAAGCGCGCGCGTTGCAACCCCCGCCTGCGCCGCCAACGCCAAGCCTTTGGCGGCGGGGTCATTGCTGGCCACCAGCACTGCGCGCGCGGGATGATCCCCCACCATATCGCGCAACAGCGCCGCCATGTTCGACCCGCCACCCGAGATCAGGATGGCGACCCGCTTCACAGCAGTTTGCCCTTGTAAATCACGCCCTGCCCTTCGGTGATGCGGCCGATACGGGTGACAGTTTCGCCCATATCCGAAAGCAGCGCGGCCAGATCATCGGCGCGGTCATGCCCCACCACCAGCATCATGCCGATACCGCAGTTAAAGGTTTTGAGCAGTTCAGGCTCGCTCATCCCCGCCGTTGTCGCCAGCCAGCGGAACACGGGCGGCAAGGCCCAAGTTGACAGGTCAATTTCGCAGGCAAGCCCTTCGGGCACCACGCGCGGCGGGTTTTCGGTAATGCCGCCGCCCGTGATATGGGCCAGCGCATGAACGCCCCCTGCCCGCACCGCCGCCAATGCCTGTTTCACATACAGCCGCGTTGGGGCCAGCAGCGCAGCCCCCAAACTGCCCGCGCCAAACGGCGAAGGCGAAGCCCAGTTCAGCCCCGACATCTCGACCACTTTGCGCACAAAAGAATAGCCGTTGGAATGCACCCCGTTCGAGGCAAGCCCAAGGATCACATCGCCCGCCTGAACGCCCGCAGGCAGATCGCAGCCCCGTTCCATCGCGCCCACGGCAAAGCCTGCCAGATCGAAATCTGGCCCGTGATACATGCCGGGCATTTCGGCGGTTTCCCCGCCAATCAGCGCGCAGCCCGAGGCCTCGCACCCTGCCGCGATACCATTGATAATGCGGGTGGCCTGCGCGACATCCAGCTTACCCGTGGCGAAATAATCAAGGAAAAACAACGGCTCTGCTCCTTGGCAGACCAGATCATTGACGCACATCGCCACCAGATCTACGCCGATTGTATCGACATGGCCCGTATCAATCGCAATGCGCAGCTTGGTGCCCACTCCGTCCGTTGCCGCCACCAAAATCGGGTCTTTATACCCCGCGCCTTTTAGATCAAACAGCGCGCCAAACCCGCCAAGCCCCGACATCACCCCAGACCGCGCCGTGCGTTTGGCGGCAGGTTTAATCGCCTCGACCAGCGCATTGCCCGCGTCAATATCCACCCCCGCCTCGGCATAGGTCAAACCGTTTCGGCCTGTGACTGTATTGCTCATGAGGGTGCCTCTTATGTGGGGAATCACGGGGGTAATTATGGCGGCTGCCTATCGCAATGGGGCGGGAATGGAAAGGCGCAAGCGGTATCTTGACCCAGCCCCGACTTGGCCTTAGTCACCACAGCGTAGGCAGGTTTCCCGTGGGCCTGTAGCTCAATTGGTTAGAGCAGGGCGCTCATAACGCCTTGGTTGGGGGTTCGAGTCCCTCCGGGCCTACCACTGCCCCAAAACAAAGGCGCGAAAGGTTGCCCCCCGCGCCTTCTTTTTCAAACAGCGCCTTCTTTTTCAAACTGCGCCTTCTTTTTCAAACTGCGCCTTCTTTTTCAAACAGAACGCCTGTGCAGCCCCTGTGCCCGATCAGAAACGGGTAAAGCCCAGCTCCATCACCTTGGCCCAAGCGGCAACAAAGCGGGCGACAAAGCGCGCCTCGCCGCCAGCCTCGGCGTAGGTTTCAGCGATGGCGCGCAGTTGGCTGTGCGAGCCAAAGATCAGATCGGCGCGGGTTGCGGTATAGCGCGCGGCCCCCGTGGCGCGGTCGGTGCCCGTGTAGGTTTGACCGCCCGCATCTGGCGTCCATTTGGTGGACATATCCAAAAGCCCGGTGAAGAAATCGGTCGTCAGCGCGCCTGCGCGCGATGTAAACACCCCGTGCTGCGTGCCAGGCGCCGTGATGCCCAAGCTGCGCAATCCGCCCACCAGCACCGTCATTTCGGGGGCAGACAGGGTCAACAGCTGCGCGCGGTCGATCAGCATTTCTTCGGCGGAAACCTTAAACGCCTTGGCCTGATAGTTGCGAAATCCATCGGCCTGCGGTTCCAGCGGCGCAAAGCTGGCGGCATCGGTCTGCGCCGCGCTGGCATCACCGCGCCCTTGGGTAAAGGGCACTTCTATGGCATGGCCCGCCTTGGCGGCGGCGGCCTCGATCGCGGCATTGCCACCCAGCACGATCAGATCGGCGATGGAGACAGGCTTGCCAAAACCCTTTTGCACGCCTTCCAGCGCGGCCAAAACCACGGCCAGATCGGCGGGGTTGTTCGCCGCCCAATCCTTTTGCGGGGCAAGGCGCAGGCGCGCGCCATTGGTGCCGCCGCGCTTATCCGACCCGCGATAGCTGGCCGCCGATGCCCATGCAGCCCCGATCAACTGCTGCGCCGATGGCCCGCTGGCCAAAATCGCCGCTTTCAGCGCAGTGATGTCGGCAGAGGTCAGCCCCGTTGGGCCTTTGGGCGTTGGGTCTTGCCAGATCAAATCTTCGGCCGGAACCTCTGGCCCCAGATACAGCGCCTTTGGCCCCATGTCGCGGTGGGTCAGCTTGAACCATGCGCGGGCAAAGGCATCGGCAAAGGCGGCAGGGTCGGCGTGAAAGCGGCGCGAGATGGGGCCATAAATCGGATCCATCCGCATCGCCATGTCGGCGGTGGTCATCATCGGCGCGTGTTTGACCGATGGGTCATGCGCATCGGGGATCATATCCTTGTCCGCCACATTCTGCGCCTGCCATTGCTGCGCCCCTGCGGGCGATTTCACCAATTTCCATTCATAGCCAAACAGAACGTCGAAATAGCCCATATCCCACTTGGTCGGGTTCGGCTTCCACGCGCCCTCAATGCCGCTGGTGGTGGTGTGCAATCCGCGCCCCGTGCCCAGCGCGTTGGCCCAGCCAAGGCCCTGCTCTTCTATCGCAGCGCCCTCAGGCTCGCGCCCGACAAGGGCGGGGTCGCCCGCGCCATGCGCCTTGCCAAAGGTGTGGCCGCCTGCAACCAGCGCCACGGTTTCTTCATCGTTCATCGCCATGCGGGCAAAAGTTTCGCGGATGTCGCGGCCCGAGGCAACAGGGTCTGGCGTGCCATTCGGCCCTTCGGGGTTGACGTAGATCAGCCCCATTTGCACGGCTGCAAGGGGGTTTTCCAAGTCGCGCTCGCCCTCATAGCGGGCGTCGCCCAGCCATGTGTCCTCGGCGCCCCAGTAAATGTCTTCCTCTGGTTCCCAAACATCAACGCGCCCACCGCCAAAGCCGAATGTCTTTAGCCCCATCGATTCAATGGCGACATTGCCCGCCAAGATCATCAGATCGGCCCAGGAAATCGCAGGGCCGTATTTCTGCTTGATCGGCCACAAAAGGCGGCGTGCCTTGTCAAGGTTGCCATTGTCGGGCCAAGAATTCAGCGGGGCAAAGCGCTGCGTGCCGTTGCCCGCGCCACCCCGACCATCCGCCGTGCGATAGGTGCCCGCCGAATGCCATGCCATCCGAATGAAAAGCGGGCCATAATGCCCCCAATCGGCAGGCCACCACGGCTGGCTATCGGTCATCAGCGCGGTCAGATCGGCCTTTAGCGCGGTGTAATCCAGCGCCTTGAACGCCGCCGCATAGTCAAATTCCGCGCCCAAAGGGTTTAGCGGCGCAGGGTTTTGGTGCAGGATTTTCAGGTTCAGCGCATTAGGCCACCAATCGTTATTGCCGCGCCGACCCGCGACGACATGCGCCGCCTCGCCGTGCGGAAAGGGGCATTTGCCGCCCGAAGTGTTGTTGCCGTCCATAATGCCAGCCTCCTGTGTGTTTGGGGTCTGGATGCTGTGTAACAGACGGGCGCAATAGATAAAACTTGCATTTTCTGATACTGACAATAAGATTTTCTTATGAAGTCGCTGTCCCTGAAACAACTGCGCTATTTCGAGGCTTTGCTGCGCCACGGGCATTTCGGACTTGCCGCCGATGCCTGCGCCATCTCGCAGCCTGCGCTGTCGATGCAGATCAAAGATTTGGAAGCCCAGCTTGCCGCGCCCTTGTTTGAACGCAGCACCAAGGGCCTGCGGCTGACGCCCTTTGGCCAAGCCTTCGCCCCCCATGCCCGCGCCGTTCTGCGCGAGGTGGAAACTTTGGGTGATTTTGTGCGCGCCCGTACGGGAAGTGGGCTTGCCGCCCTGCGGCTTGGGGTGATCCCCACGGTTGCCCCCTATTTTCTGCCGCAAATGATGCGCGCCTTGCAGCAGGGATTTGCGGGGCTGGACGTGACCCTGCGCGAGGCGATGACGCAGGTTTTGCTGGCTGAATTGGACGAAGGGCGGCTGGATGCGGCCCTGTTGGCGCTGCCGCTGGATACGCCCAACCTGATGCAAACCGCGCTCTTTTGCGAAGATTTCGTGCTGGTGCGCCCCGCGCATGAGGTGGGTTTTCCCGTGCCCAATGCCCAAGATTTGCGGCAGATGCGCCTGCTGCTGCTCGAGGAAGGCCACTGCTTTCGTGACCAAGCGCTGGCGTTTTGCGGCGCGATTTCCGCCCGCCCGCGCGAGGTGATGGATGGGTCGGCCCTGACCACTTTGGTGCAAATGGTCGCGGCGGGCATGGGGGTGACGCTGATCCCCGAAATGGCGCTGCCTGTCGAAACCCGCGCGGCGCAGGTCTGCATCCAGCGCTTTCCCGCCCCCGCACCGCAGCGCCAAATTGGCATGGTCTGGCGCAAAACCAGCCCAATATCCGCGCCTTTGGCTGAAATTGCCGCCCATTTGGCAACCGCCTAGCGCAAAGTTATCAACAGCTTTGCGCGCGCGGGCCATTGCGCGGGGCCAATTCCGCCGCCAAGATGGGAAAAATTTTAAGGATTTGCTACATGATCTGCGCCGCCGCTTTGCGCCCCTTTACCGCCCTGATCACCGCCGCAATGATGCTGGCCAGCGCCCCCGCCTTTGCCGCCAGTTGCAGCGACACATCGCAAGGCTTTGACGCCTGGAAAGCCGAGATCGCCGCCGAGGCTGCGGCCGAAGGCATCGGCGCGGCGGGGCTGGCCGCCTTGGCAGGGGCCAGCTATTCCAAGGCGACGATCGGCGCGGATCGCAACCAAAAAAGCTTTAAATACCCGCTGGATAAGTTTCTAAAGGTGCGCGGCGCGAATGACATCGCCTCGCAGGGGCGGGCGCGGCGGGCCAAGAACAAAGATTTTTACGACAGCCTTGAGGCCGCTTTTGGCGTGCCTGCGGGAATTTTGATTGCCATTCACGGCATGGAAACGGGCTTTGGCAATTTCATGGGCGATACCAACATCGTCTCGGCCATTGCGACGCTGACCTTTGATTGCCGCCGCAGCGATTTTTTCCGCCCCCACCTGATGGGCGCGCTGCATCTGGTTGACCAAGGCACGATTGATGCGGGCAGCATTGGCGCAAAACACGGCGAGTTGGGGCATACGCAATTTCTGCCGGGCAACGCCTATACCTATGGCATCGATGGCAATGGCGACGGGCGCATTGACCTTTCGAACGCCGTTGATGCGCTGGCGACAACCGCCAATTACTTGCGCGCGATGGGTTGGCAGGCGGGGGTTGGCTATGGCGAAGGGCAGCCGAATTTCCGCGTGCTGAACGAATGGAATGCAGCCACAGTGTATCAACAGGCCATCGCGCTGATCGCCGCCAAGATCGACGGTTAAGCGGTGGATATCCGCTGGTTGCAGGATTTTCTTGCGCTGGCCGAGATGCGCAATTTCACCCGCGCGGCGGAATTTCGCGCCATATCGCAGGCCGCCTTTTCGCGCCGAATCCAAAGTTTGGAACAATGGCTGGGCACGGCGCTGGTGGTCAAAGGCACGCAGCCTGTGCGCCTGACCGATGCGGGCGCGCAGTTTCAATCGCAGGCGGCCGCGGCGCTGGACAGGCTGCTGACCGCGCGCGCAGGCATCCGCGCGGGCCAGTTTGACGCGATGAGCCAAATCCGCCTTGCCATGCCCAATGTGCTGGCGCGGTCAGATTTTCGCCCCCTGCTGGGCGCGATGGGCAATCCGAAAACTTCCTTTTCGGTGCTGGTCGGCACCACGGCCGAGGTGACGGCGCGCTATCTGGCGGGGGATGCCGATGTTTTGATCGCCCACCACTGCCCTGCGCTGGCAGGCGAAGGCGGCGATGGTGCCCCGCAAGAACTGGCCGCCCATACCCGCCTTGTGCTGCGCGATGATCGCTTTGCCCCCTACGCCGCGATTGGCACCGATTTTCCCTTTCCAGGCCAAGGGCGCGCCAGCTTTCCGCTGATCGCCTATGCCCAGCGCGCCTATTTCGCCCAAGTGTTCGAAGCGATACTAGAACGTAACGAGGGCGCGGCCGCCTACCGCATCGCAGTGCAATGCGATATGACGGATGTGTTGAAAGAGGTGATTTTGGCAGGGCGCGGCATTGGCTGGCTGCCCGCCAGCGCAGTGGACGCCGCCAGCGCCGACCTGATCGCGCCCATAGGCGGGCCAGAATGGGCGATGGATTTGGCTGTCTGTGCCTATCGCCCCGCCCGCGCGCCCAGCCCCGAGGTGGCGGCGTTTTGGGCCGCGCTGCAAACGCGGGCGCAGCAGGGCCAAACCGCCTAACGCAGCCTTACCGCCCCGCGCGCGCGCTGTCGGGACGGATGCCATACGCAAACCATACGCGCGCCATACGCGCGCCATACGGGGGGCATACGGGGGCATACGTGATGCCAGCCCATTTTTAACCCGCGCATGGCCCATGCAATCCTTGCATTGGACGCAAGCAGCCCCCCCGTGCCAAGTCATGCGCAACCGCCATGAAAGGGCCAGATATGACCGCGCAAACCCGTATTGAAACCGACAGCTTGGGCCAAATGCAGCTGCCCATTGACAGCCTTTGGGGCATCCACACCCAGCGCGCCATTGAAAATTTCCCGATTTCGGGCATAAAACTATCGCTTTTCCCCGAAGTGATCCGCGCATTGGGCGCGGTCAAACTGGCCGCCGCGCGGGCCAATTGCACGCTGGGGGTCTTGCCCGCCGAAAAGGCGCGGGTGATCGAAACTGTCTGCGCCAACATCATGTCGGGCGCACATGATGATGCGTTTGCGGTGGATATGATCCAAGGCGGGGCGGGCACATCGACCAACATGAACGCCAACGAGGTGATCGCAAATCTGGGCCTGCGCCGCATGGGCCGCGCCTATGGCGATTACCAATGGCTGCACCCCAATGATGATGTCAACAAATCGCAGTCCACAAATGACGTCTACCCCACCGCCATGCGGCTGGCCATTGTCAGCCAATGCGCCGATTTTTGCGCCGCCCAAAACCGCCTGATCGCGGCCCTGCGCGCCAAAGGAACGGACTTTGCCCATATCAAAAAGATTGGCCGCACCCAGTTGCAAGACGCGCTGCCAATGACGCTGGGGCAGGAATTTACCAGTTGGGCCAATACGATTGCCGAAGATGTGCAAATCATTCAACGCCTTAGCCAACTTCTGCTTGAGGTGAACCTTGGCGGCACGGCCATTGGCACGCGGGTCAACACGCCCGCAGGCTATGCCGATATTGCCGTGGCCGAACTGTCGCGCGTCACAAAGTTGCCTGTGACGCTTGCCAGCGATCTGATCGAGGCGTCATCGGACTGCGGGGCCTATGTGACGTTTTCAGGGGTTCTTAAACGCATCGCGGTGAAAATATCGAAAATTTGCAACGACTTGCGGCTACTATCCTCTGGGCCACGGTCTGGGTTTATGGAAATTTACCTGCCCGCCATGCAGGCGGGATCGTCGATTATGCCGGGCAAAGTTAACCCTGTTATTCCCGAGGTCGTCAACCAAATCGCCTTTCAGGTGATCGGCAATGATCTGACTGTCACCATGGCCGCCGAAGCGGGGCAGTTGCAACTGAACGCATTCGAGCCGGTGATCATGCTGAACATCTTGCAATCCATGCGGATTCTGATGGCGGGCATGGATACGCTGGCCACGCGCTGCATTGCGGGGATCACGGCCAATGCAGCGGGATGCGAGGCGGCGCTGGAAAACAGTCTGGTTTTGGCGACCATGCTGGTGCCCCATATCGGTTACACCCGCGCGGCCGATGTGGCCAAACAGGCGCTGAACAAGGGCGCATCGGTGATTGATACGGCGGTCGAACTTGGCATCGGCACCCGCCCGCAGATCGAGGCAATGATCGCGGCCTAAACGCCCGAACGCACCATGCGGGCCGTTTTTGTTTGAAACGGCCCGCAAGATAAGGATTTGGCAAGGCCGCCGCGCTGGCGTGATGGGCGCGCCTCTGGGACAGATGAAACGCCAGTTGGGCAGACCTTGGCGCAGGGCCGATGATAAGACCGCTTTTCACCGCCTGTCCGGCAGCACGCAGAGCATTTCAAAAAGGTAATTTGCCGCGATCATCGCCGTGTTGCCCGATGGGTCATAGGGGGGCGACACCTCGACCAGATCACCGCCCACCAAATTCAGCCCCGCGCAGCCGCGAATGATTTCCAGCCCTTGAATTGTGGTCAAACCGCCCACCTCAACCGTGCCCGTTCCTGGCGCAAAGGCGGGGTCTAAGCTGTCAATATCAAAGGATAAATAGCAGGGCGCCGGGCCGATTTTTGCCCGAATTTCGGCCATAAGCGGGGACAGGGATTTGTGCCAACATTCCTCGGCCTGGACAACTGTCCAACCCTTATCGCGGCCCCAATCGAAATCGGCGGCGCTGTAGCCCGACCCGCGCAGGCCAATTTGAAACACTTTGTCATTTTGCAAACAACCTTCTTCGAAGGCGCGGCGAAACGGGCAGCCGTGGGCGACCTTTTCGCCAAACATCGTGTCATTGGTGTCGGAATGGGCATCGACATGGATCAGTGCCACGGGGCCATATTTATCCCGCATTGCCTGCAAAATCGGCCAAGTTAACGTATGATCGCCGCCCAGCGTCAGGGGCATCGCGTTATGGGTCAAAACCTCGCGGTAATGGTCTGCGATTATCGCCACGGATTTTTTCAGATCAAAGGTGTTGATCGGCACATCGCCAATATCGGCCACCTGCATCCGTTCAAACGGCGCGGCCCGCGTGCCCATGTTATAGGGGCGCAACATGCGGCTTTCGTCGCGGATTTGGCGCGGCCCAAGGCGCGTGCCAGATCGGTTCGAGGTGCCAATATCTATTGGAACCCCAATGAAACAGGCGTCCAATCCTGCCGCGCTGGCCTGCGCAGGCAGGCGCATCATAGTTGCAGGCCCGCCAAAGCGCGGCATGTCATTGCCGCCAAGCGGTTGATTATAGGGCGGTTTGGTCATGGCATCCTCTTGAATTTCATCACCCCAACTTGGCGCTTTGCCCCTGCGCCGTCAACATCTAGCGCGCAGATGCAACCTCGCACCTGATTCCTTTCCGCAACACTTTTTCCCTATATCTAGCGATACGCAAAGAATACTGGCCAAGTCTTGGGCCCCTGCGCTATGAGTTGCGCAATTCCGAGGCACATCGGATCAGGCAGGAAACCATAACAAGCAAGGAGGGAGCCCATGCGCTGCCCATTCTGCGGTAACGTCGACACCCAAGTGAAAGACAGCCGCCCTGCGGAGGATCACGTTTCGATCCGCCGCCGCCGTTTTTGCCCTGCCTGTGGCGGGCGCTTTACCACCTACGAGCGTGTGCAACTGCGCGATTTGGTGGTGGTGAAATCATCGGGCAAGCGCGAGGATTTTGACCGCAGCAAGCTGGAACGTTCGATCCGCATTGCGATGCAAAAGCGACCGATTGATCCGGAACGGATTGATCAGATGATCTCGGGCATCGTGCGGCGGCTGGAAAGCCTTGGCGATACCGATATTCAATCCAAGCAAATCGGCGAGATTGTGATGGAAAGCTTGGCGCGCATCGACACCGTGGGTTATGTGCGTTTTGCCAGCGTTTACAAAAACTTCCAAGCTGCCGATGACTTTGACCGCTTTGTTTCCGAACTGCGGCCAAGCCCTGCTTCGGAAGAGTGAGCGATCAACGCGCCCTGATGGCCCATGCCTTGCGCCTTGGTGCGCGGGGCATGGGGCAGGTTTGGCCTAACCCCGCTGTTGGCTGTATCATTGAAAAAGATGGTCGCATTTTGGGGCGTGGCTTTACCCAAATTGGCGGGCGGCCCCATGCCGAGGTGGTCGCCTTGGCGCAGGCGGGCGATTTGGCACGGGGCGCGACCGCCCATGTCACGTTGGAACCCTGCGCGCATTTTGGCGCAACCCCGCCCTGCGCGCAGGCGTTGATCGACGCAGGGATTGCCCATGTCAGTTACGCCATCGAAGACCCCGACCCGCGTGTATCGGGGCGCGGGGCCGATATGCTGCGCAAGGCGGGTATTCAGGTGACCTCGGGTGTTTTGGCCGATATGGCGCGCGCCGATCATGCAGGGTTTCTAAAGCGGGTGACGCAGGGCCTGCCCTTGGTCACGCTGAAGCTGGCCAGCAGTTTGGATGGGCGGATTGCGATGGCATCAGGGGAAAGCCAATGGATCACCGCCCCCCCTGCCCGCGCCCATGTGCATGGGCTGCGCGCAAGCCATGATGCGGTGATGGTGGGATCGAACACCGCGCTGGCCGATGATCCGATGCTGACGGTGCGGGGATTGGGCGATGTCCGCCAACCCGTTCGGGTGGTGGTGGATAGCGCCCTGCGGTTTGGGGCCGATTCGAAAGCGGGGCGCAGCATTGCCATTGCGCCCGTTTGGCTGCTGCACGGGCCAAAGGCGCCCGCGCCTGCGCGGCAAGCATGGGCCGCGGTGGGGGCCAAGCTGATCGAAACACCTATGCAGAACAATCACTTAGACCTGCGCGCTGGTCTGTCTGCGCTGGCGGCCCAAGGGATCACCCGCGTTTTATGCGAAGGCGGCGGCGGGCTGGGCGCGGCACTTCTGCGGGCGGGATTGGTTGACGAGATCGCGCTTTTCACCGCTGGCTTTGCGATTGGCGCGGCGGGACTGCCTAGTTTGGCCGATTTGGCCGCGCTGCACCTGGCGGATGCCCCCCGCCCCCGCCTGATCGAAAGCCGCGCCATCGGCCCCGACCTGTTCAGCCTGTGGCGGTTCTAACCTACCAATGACCCGTGTTTTGCATGGAGGCCCAAGGCTCGGCTGGGGCCAGACTTTCGCCCTTTTGTAAAATCTCGATCGACACGTTATCGGGGCTGCGCACAAAGGCCATATGCCCATCGCGCGGTGGGCGGTTGATCAGAACGCCATTTGCGGCCAAATGCGCGCAGGTGGCGTAAATATCATCCACCTCATAGGCCAAATGGCCAAAATGGCGGCTGTCCGAGGGCAGGCCCGTGTCGCCATCCCAATTATAGGTCAATTCAATCGGCGCGTCGGGCTGATCTGGCGGGGCGAGAAACACAAGGGTAAAGCGGCCCTTTTCATTCACAAAACGCCGCTGCTCGCGCAGGCCCAAAAGTTCGTAAAATGCGATGGATTTATCCAAATCCAGCACCCGCACCATCGTGTGCAAATATTTCAGCCCCATACCGCCCTCCTGTGATTGAAGGCAAGATAGGGCGCGATCAGACGTAAGGAAAGCGATTAAAGCAGCTTGCGATCCCGCGCGATCATCGCGGCTTGGGTGCGGTTTTTCGCCCCCAGTTTGCGGCACAGGGTTTTGACATGCAGTTTTATAGTGACCTCCTGCAAATCAAGATCAATCGCGATTTCCTTGTTCGACTTGCCCGCCGTCAGGCCCACCAGCACATCCCGCTCGCGCTTGGTAATCGCAGAATTTCCGTCCACCTCTTCGCGGTGCATAAAGCCAAAAGGCGCAAACACTTCGCCCGAGGCCATGAATTTCACCGCCGAAACAATCGACTTTGCCGCCAGCGTTTTGGGCACAAATCCCACGGCACCCGCCTTAATCGCCTGTTCGGCCACGTTGCGGTCGGCTGTGCCCGACAAAATCGCCACGGGCTTGCCCCCGTTGGCCGCGATCATTTTCGACAGGCCTGTCAGCCCATCCATCCCAGGCATGGTGTAATCCAGCAGCACCAATTCGAACGCGCCCTCAGCGGCCACAATGCCCAGTGCGCCTGCTATATTGGCGGCAGTGCGCACCTCTAGGTCGGGTTCATTTTCCAAGAATGCGGCGAGCGTGTCGCGCACCAGATCATGATCGTCTGCCAAAAGAATTTTCATACTTACCTCTTACCGCCGCACCTGCCCAACCAGACAATAGCGCAACCAGCCTTCCAAATTGCTAACGTTCGTGCTTGTGCACCCGTATCGCAAGCGGCGCGATGCCAAACCCGTTTGGCGTTTTTTTCGCCCGTTTGGACGATTTATCAGTGCAATCATGGCGCGAATAGGGCAACCGTAGCATAGATAATACCGCGTTTTGGAATAAAATCCTAACCAAAAGGATAGGTCTGTAGACTTTAGATTTCTAGCTTTTTCTATTTTGGCATGAAAAACTAACGCAAAGCAACAAAAGCTAACCTAGGACTGGACAAGATGTCTTCATCTACGCGCATTTCCCCAACGCATCTTTGGATGGTCGCTCGCGCGAAATTGGCCCTGCTGGCAACGACGGCGGCGATGCTTTTGGCGACGTTGGTGGCACCTTTGGCCGCACAAACTTTGGCCAGTTCGGAGGTTATTCTAAAGGTTTCTGGTGGCCCCGACGCCAATGGTGCCCCAATCGACGTTACATTTAGCCTTGCCGATTTGCAGGCCCTGCCCAAGACGGTATTTTCAACGTCGACCATGTGGACAGAGGGAATACAAACGTTTGAAGGGGTAGAATTGAAAACCCTGCTGAACACTCTGAACGTGGATAAGGGAACGGTGATCGCAGGGGCGATCAATGACTACCGCGTTGAAATTCCTGTGTCAGAGATCACCGCAGGCGGCCCAATGATCGCATATCTCTTGAATGGCGCGCCGATGTCGGTGCGCGACAAAGGCCCGCTTTGGATTATCTATCCCTATGACAGCGCCATAGAATTTCAAACGGAAGTTGTGTTTTCGCGCAGTATCTGGCAATTAACGACTATCGAAATTGCACCTTAAAGTGGAAAGAGCGCTCTTGTGACGCAGAGGCTTTTGTGACCGGTCTGGGCCTATCTTGGTCGGCCTTGGGGTTACAGGCCCCACGGCAACGGTTTGTTGCAACCGTTGCGGCGTCAATGCTGTTTATCCTTCTGGCAGCAAGCATCACCACTTTGGCGCGCCAAGCTTTGGTGCAAATGCGCGAATTGAACACCGCCAATTCGGACAATTTGCAATGGACACTTTCGCAAACAGAAGTAGAATTTTTGTTGTTCCACAACGCGTTATTGCAAATACAGTCTGGCCAAAGCAGTGATCTGGGCGCGCTGCGCCGCTGGTTTAATGTGTTTTACAGCCGCATGGACACCATCGCGAAAGGCCCGATTTATGGCACGCTGGCTGGACAGCCCACGACCATGGAAGAGTTCGCGCAGATCAACAATTTCCTAGCCACGACCTTGCCAGCGATTGACGGGCCTGATGCCGAGTTGCGCAAGAAAGTGCCCGACTTAGTGGCGCAATCTGCCAGCCTGCGGCCCAGTATCCGCAATATCTCGCTTGAGGGAATTAGGGTTTTCTCGCGCGTGTCCGATGTGCAGCGCCGATCTGTCAGCGAAACCATGGGGCGCATCGCCCTTTTGACGGTATCGCTGATTTTGCTGCTGCTGCTGGCCGTGTTCTTTTTGGCGCGAATATACGGAGTTACGCACCGCCAAGCCATTGAAAACAAAGCCACGCGCGAGCGTTTGCAAGCCATGCTGAATACGTCACTTGACGCGGTTTTGGTGGTGGATCGGCGCGGGCATTTCATTGAATTCAATGGCGCTGCGACAGAGATTTTTGGCTATACCGCCGACGAGGCGATTGGCCGCGATATGACTCAGTTGATCTTTGCCGACCATCTGATCGAGGCGCATAATGCGGGGATGCGGCGGCATCTGGAAACGGGCGTGCAGCGGGTGATTGGCGCGGGGCGGGTGCAGGTGCAGGCCAAACGCAAATCGGGCGAAGTGTTTCCTGTCGAGCTGTCGGTTGCCAAAACCATGTCGCCGCAAGGCGAAATTTTTGTTAGTTATCTGCGCGATATATCGGAACGGATTCAGGCCGAAAATCGCCTGACCCGCGCCCGCGACGAGGCCCTTGCAGGCGAGCGGGCAAAAGCGCGGTTTATGGCGGTGATGAGCCACGAAATGCGCACGCCCTTGAACGGGCTTTTGGGCGCGCTCAGCCTGATTCAGGCGACCAAACTGACTGCAAAACAGGCGGAATTTGCCGATGTCATGCAAAAATCGGGCGAATTGCTGCTGCACCACGTCAACGACGTGCTGGATATCGCCCGTTTGGAAAGCGGTAAAATTGTGGGCGACCGTGTGGCGGTGGATTTGGACGCGCTGATCCATGACGTGCTGGAAACGCAATCGGCACTGGCTCGCGCGAAGGGCTTGGATTTGCGCTATCGCCCCGAAGCAGGGCCGATTGGCGTGATGATGGGCTCTGCGATTGGTCTGCGCCAAGTGTTGCTGAACCTTGTGAATAACGCGATCAAATTTACCGAAAATGGTCTGGTAGAGGTGCAAGCCTCGCAGTTGGATGTGGCGGCAGAGTCCAAGGCCAGCGGCGAGGCGCAGCGGCGGCTTTCGCTGCGGGTGCGCGATACGGGCATTGGCATTGCGCCCGGCGATCAGGCGCGGGTGTTTGACGATTTTGTCACCCTCGACAGCAGCTTTGGCCGCAGGGCTGATGGCACGGGACTTGGTCTTGGCATTGCGCGGCGCATCGTTCAGTCCATGGGCGGCGAGATTGGCGTTGTCAGCCAGCCCAAGCTTGGGGCGACCTTTTGGGTGGATTTGCCCTACGAGCCTGCCGCGCAGCCGAACGCAACCCAAGGCCATGCCACACCTGCGCAAACAGGTACGCTGCGCGCACAACCGCGCAAATCGCCCGCGATGGCGCGCGCGCCTGCGCTGCGCAAGCTGGATGTTTTGGTGGTGGAAGACAACCAGATCAACCGCTTTATTCTGCGGGAAATGCTGGCCGCTGATGGCCATAATGTCAGTGAAGCGGTCGATGGGCTGGAAGGCGTCTCGATGGCGCAGGTCCGCGCTTATGACGTTATTTTTATGGATATTTCCATGCCAAGGCTGGATGGCATTGCCGCGACAGTGCGTCTGCGGGCGGGTAATGGCCCCTGCGCGCTGGCCCCGATTGTGGCGCTGACCGCCCACGCCTTGCCCGACGATCGCGCGCTGTTCTTGGCATCGGGGATGACCGCGGTTTTGAACAAGCCGCTGGATCGTGCGATGCTAAGACAGGTCTTGGGCGAGGTTACACTTGCAACTGGGAACACGGCAAAGGGCGCGTCGCGCGCTGGTTCGGGCAAGAGTTTGGGCACGGCTTTGGGCAAAAGGGTGGCCCCGCTCAGCTCGCCCAAGAAAAAGCTGCCAACAGCCAAAACCGCGCGCGATGCCGCCCCCGTTCTTGTCCGAGAAAGCACTTTGGGTGATTTGCGCAGCGCCTTTGGCCTGACGCGCCTGTCGGGCCTGACAGACCGTTTTATCACCGAAGGGGATTTAGCGGTGAAAAGCAGTGCGGGCTGGCTGGACGGCGGCCAGTTTGATCAGGCAACGGCCAGCCTGCACAGCCTGGCGGGGGCGGCAGCAACCTTTGGCGCGCAGGCTTTGCAGGCACATTTGGCGCAGATGGAAACCCATTTGAAACGCGGCGACCATGCAAAGGCGCGGGGACTATACCCCGAATTGGTGACGCTTTGGGCCAAGACCAAGGCCGAAATGTCACGCCATTTGGCGGCATAAGTCAGGCAGGTTCACGCCGCCAGCACCACAAGCGCAGTCCATGCCACCAGGGCGCCCAACTGCTGCGCCGCGCCAAGGACATCACCCGTTTGTCCGCCTATCTGCCGCATCGCAACCACGCCAAGCCCGCCCTGCGCCAGCGCGATCACCCCTGCCAAAATAGCGGCATTTTCTGCACCCAAACAAAGGCCCAGCGCCAAAAGCCCAAGCGCAATGCTGGCCCCCAACCGCCCGCGCGTCACCCCAGCGGCCGCTTGCCCCAGTCCCTGCGCGCGCGCCGACGGCATCAGGCGCAGCATCGCTGCAAGCCCCGCGCGCGTGGCAGCCTCGATCCCGATCAGACCCAGCGCGGCCATGCCCATCGAATTTTCGGCCAGCGCGGCCAGCGCCAAGACCCGCAGCATCAGCGCCAAAATCAGCGCCAAACTGCCATAGCTGCCGATGCGGCTGTCGCGCATGATGTCAAGCTTTTGCGCCGCATCCCGCCCGCCGCCCAACCCGTCAGCAAGATCGGCCAGCCCGTCTTCGTGAAGCCCGCCCGTGGCCAAAACGCAGCTTGCCACGGCCAGAAGGGCCGCGATGGTTGCGGGCAGGCCCAGCGCCAGCGCGCCCGCCAAAACGCCCGCGCCAACCGCCCCCACGGCAGCCCCCACCATCGGATAGGCCCAAACGGCATCGGCCAAACTGGGGGCCGCGCCCGCAATCCGCCCTGCAGGCAAGCGGGTAAGCAGCATCAGCGCCACTTGCATCTCGGCCAAACGGGGGGCGGCCAAACGGGGGGCGGATATCCGCCTCATCCGCCCGAAACCCCTGCCTCGCCAAAGGTGGCCATGCCGTTGTGACAGGCCAAAGCGCTGCGCAAAATACCCAAGGCCAGCGCCGCGCCCGACCCTTCGCCAAGGCGCATGTCAAATTCCAGAACTGCCGATTTTTCCATCGCCGCGAGCAGTTTTGCATGGCCCTTTTCAGCGCTAAGATGCCCAATCAGGCAATGATCCAACAAGGTTGGGGCCAGCGAATACAGAACCGCCGCTGCTGCCGTGCAAATGAACCCGTCCAAAATCACCGGGATCGACTGCGCCCGCGCCGCCAGCACGGCCCCGCAAATTGCCGCCTGTTCGCGCCCGCCAAAGGCCAAAAGCGCCGCCATCCCCTTGGGCGCGCCGTGGCGGGCAAGCCCTGCCTCGATGGCCGCCACTTTGCGCGCCTGCCCCGCAGCATCGGCCCCCGTGCCCGCACCAACCCAAACCCCGGTCCCGCCGCCAAACAGGCTCGCGCAAAGGGCGGCGGCAACGGTGGAATTGCCAATACCCATTTCGCCCAATATCAGCACATCGGCGGCTGGATCAACGGCATCCGCCCCCGCGTGTAGGGCGGCCAAAACCTCGGCCTCGCTCATGGCGGCATCGGCGGTAAAATCGCGCGTGGGGCGATCCAATTCCAGTGCAATCACCTGCAGATCGGCACCATTCGCGCGGCAAAGTTGGTTGATCGCCGCCCCGCCCGCTTGAAAATTGGCCACCATCTGCACGGTGACTTCCTGCGGAAACGGGTTCACCCCTTGGGCGCAAATCCCGTGATTGCCCGCAAAGATCAGCGCCTGCGCGCGGGAAATCTCGGGACGCGCAGTCTTGCGCCAGCCCGCCATAAACACGGCCAACCCCTCAAGCCGCCCAAGCGATCCTGGCGGTTTGGTCAGGCTGTTTTGCCGCGCCACCGCCTGCGCGCGCGCGCCCTCATCGGCCAGGGGCAAACGGCCGGCCAAGGCAGCAATTTCGGCAAGAGAGTTCAATTTCAATGGCATAGTCTTTCCTATTTCACCCGCAGCGACAAACCGCTGACGGCCAGTATCACCTCATCCGCCAGCGCCGCAACCTGTTGATTGAGGATCCCTTGCGCATCGCGAAAGGCGCGCGCGGCGGCGTTATCGGGCACGATGCCCATGCCTATTTCGTTCGTGACCAGCACCACGGGCGCACGGGCCCCCCGCAGCGCGCCGCAAAGCCGCACCATTTGAAGTTCTACGTTTTGACCGTGATAGATGACGTTATTCAGCCACATCGTCAGGCAATCAATCAGGCGCGGCCCCTGCCCTTCGCTGGCCGCAATCGCGCCAACCACGTCCAAGGGCGCAGCAAAGTCCCGCCACTCGTCCCCGCGCCGCGCGCGGTGCGCCGCGACACGGGCGCGCATTTCATCGTCGAAGATCTCGGCCGTGGCGATATAGACTGCAGGGGAGCCAAGGGCCAAACACCGCGCCTCGGCCAAGCGACTTTTGCCCGACCGCGCCCCCCCTGTCACCAAAACAATCATGTGCCGCCCCTTGCCCAATGCCCGCAAACAAATCAGATAGAGAGCATCAATGCCAGAGCGAATCCGCCCCAATGACCACCAGAGCCGACCCGATGATTGCCGATTTCTGGCTGATCCGCCACGCGCCAAGCCAAGACGGCGGCGCGATGGCAGGGCGGCGCGATGTGGCCGCCGATTGCAGCGATGGCGCGGCGATTGCAGCCTTGCAGGTGAAAGTCGGCAAGAGCGCGGGCGACCGGCTGCACGCCAGCCCCGCGCTGCGCTGCCTGCAGACCGCCGCCGCCCTTTGGCCCGCTGCTGCGCCTTTGATTGACCCCCGCCTGCGCGAGCAGGATTTTGGCGATTGGGAAGGTATGCCCTATGCCAGCCTGCCTGATTTGGGGCCCCTGCCGCAAGCGCGCCTCGCCCTTTTTGCCCCGCCAAAGGGCGAGAGTTTTCAGGCGCTGGCAGCGCGCGCGCAGCCCGCACTGATGGATATGCCCGCAGGGCGGCATATCATCGTCGCCCATGCGGGGATTGTGCGGGCGGCAATCGGCCTTGCGCTGGGCGCGGCGCATCTGGGCCTTGGGTTTTCGGTCGCACCGCTGTCGTTAACCCGTCTTTCACGCGATTTGGCCACGGGCACTTGGGCCATTCATGTCGTCAATTGGACGGCGTCATGACGGGCCGCAGCGTTACCATCGCGGGCCATTTTGGCGAGTTGATGCAAGGCAGGCTTGGCCCAAATGGCCCGCTTGTCCTGATCTCGCTGCCCTGCCCCGAACTGGTGCTGACCGCCAGCGCCGCGCCTGCCAAAGGGCTTTCTTTGCATGTCCCAAAGGGCGCGTCCCTGATCACCCCTGCCCGCGCGCGCGCGTTTTTGGCGCAGCTGGGAGTGCGCCTTAACGCCCGCGTCGTCCTTGCGCCGCAAATGCCACTGGGCGCGGGGGCGGGGGCGTCCACCGCCGCGCTGGTCGCTTTGGCACGGCTTGCGGGGTGGCAGGGCGATGATTTTGCCCTTGCCCGCGCCTGTGTGGCGAGCGAAGGCGCAAGCGATCCGTTGATGTTGCCCCGCCCCGCCGAATTGCTTTGGGCCAGCCGCGAGGCGCGGGTGTTGGCCCGTTTGCCCGCCTTGCCCGCATTTGACATTTTGGGCGGATTTTGGGGCCAAGGCCAGCGCACAGACCCCGCAGATTTGCACTTTCCCGATATTTCTGGATTGCTTCCCGCATGGCAGGCGGCCGCGAAATCGCAAGATTTAGCAGCGATTGCAAAACTGGCCACAACATCTGCGCAGGCCACTGCAAAACTGCGAAATCTACACAATGATCCAACAGACGCACTGGCAGCCCGACTTGGCGCGCTGGGCCACCTGATCGCCCATACAGGTTCGGCGCGCGGGCTGATTTTCGCGCGCGGCGGCGTGCCGCAAAACGGGATTGCAACCCTGCGCGCGGCGGGCCTATCGCAGCCCATGGTTTTTGGCTATGGCGGCGCATGATGTTCGCGGCCGCCATGCTGATTGCCCTTGCTATTGACGCAGCCCTTGGTTGGCCAGACGCGCTCTATCGCCGCATCGGCCACCCCGTCACATGGATCGGCGCGCTTATTCGCTGGCTCGAGGCGCGGGCAAACCGCGACGGCGCGCCGCGCAAACGCAACGGGGTGATCACCTGCGCGGTGGTGGTTGCCGCGGCCGCCCTGCCCGCGATAGCGGTCACGCAGGCCCTGCCAAGCGGCTGGGCAAGCACACTGATCACAGGCATCCTCGCGTGGCCGCTGGTCGCAGCGCGGTCGATGTATACCCATGTCGCAGCAGTCGAGCGGCCCTTGCTGGCAGGGGATTTGGGGCAGGCGCGGCACGAAGTGTCGATGATCGTCGGGCGCGACCCGAAAAAGCTCGGCAGCGCAGGCGTGGCGCGCGCGGCGCTGGAAAGTCTGGCCGAGAATACCTCGGACGGAATAATTGCGCCTTTGTTTTGGGGGGTGATCTTTGGTCTTCCCGGCATCGCCGCCTATAAGGCGATCAACACGCTGGACAGTATGATCGGCCATAAAACCCCGCGCTATCAAGACTTTGGCTGGTTTTCGGCCCGCACGGATGATTGGGTAAATCTTGCCCCCGCGCGCCTGTCGGGGGCGCTGTTTGCGCTGGCCTCTCCTGCCTTTCGCCGCGCATCGGCGGTGATGCTGCGCGATGCGAAATCGCACCGATCGCCCAATGCAGGCTGGCCCGAGGCGGCGCTGGCAGGCGCGCTGAACATTCGCCTGTCTGGCCCGCGCATCTATGAAGACCACACAGCAAACGAGCCTTGGTTGAATGGCGATGCACCCGACCCAAGCCCAGAACACATCACACAGGGCCTGCAGCATTACCTTCGCGCAGTGGGGCTGATGGCCGCGTTGATGCTGGCAGTGGCCGCGCTGGTATAAAGGGGGGCATAGGGGGGGCTCGCCCCCCCCCCTTGCGCGCCAGAAAACTGGTCCGCCTCCCCCCAAGGATATTTTCCTCAGCGGAAGCAGGCAGATGATTGCAGCTTCCTCGCTCTGCAAATATCCTCGGGGGAAGCGAAGCGAGGGGGGGCGAGCCCCCCCTTTTGTCACCAAAGGATGCGGCGCAATGTCTGACATATCCCGCGATCATGGCGGCAACATTGGCGCAGCGATGGCGCGGTTCGGCGCGGGTAATTGGATTGATTTGTCCACGGGGATCAACCAATTGCCCTATCCTTTGCCCAACCTGCCCGTTGATGTGTGGCAACGCCTGCCCACGGGCGAGGATATGGCGCGCAGTTTGGCTGCGGCGCAGGCGCATTATGGCACGCAGGCCCCTGCGATGATCTGCGCAGGGGCGCAGGCGGCGATCCAGATGATCCCGATGCTGCGCGCCAAAGGTCGGGCGGCAGTGCTGTCGCCCAGCTATAACGAACATGCGGCGCGTTTGGCGGCGCAGGGCTGGCAGGTGGTGCCCGCGCGTGATTTGGCGGCGATGCGCGGGGCGGATTTGGCTGTGGTGGTCAACCCGAACAACCCTGATGGACAGCAGTTCGCACCAAAGGATTTGCGCGCGCTGCTGCCCGAAGTGGGGCTGCTTGTGGTGGACGAAAGCTTTGGCGATGTGGCTCCGCATCTGTCGCTGCTGCCCTTCGCTGGGCAGGATAACCTATTGATTTTGCGTTCTTTCGGAAAATTTTGGGGGCTTGCAGGCGCGCGACTGGGCCTTGTCTTTGGCGCGCAGGCGGATGTTGATAGGCTGCGCGAAATGGCAGGGCCTTGGCCTGTTTCAGGCCCAGCGCTGCAGATCGCAGCCCATGCCTATGCCAATACCGCCTGGGCCGATGCCACCCGCGCGCGTCTGGCACAGGACGCTGCCCGCATGGATGGCTTGGCGTGCGGGGCGGGTTGGAATGTGGTAGGGGGCTGCGATTTGTTTCGCCTTTATGAAACACCAGGTGCTATCGCCGCGCAAACGCGGCTTGCCCGCGCCCATATTTGGAGCCGCATTTTCCCCTATTCAGACACATGGCTGCGCCTTGGCCCCGCAGGCAATGCCGAAGAATGGGATCGGTTGGCGGCGGCCCTGGGTTAGATTTCGTCCTAGAGCGGCATCAGCGCCCAATAGTCCAAATCCAGCAGAACATCGGCGCTGTATTTGCCATCTTCTTTGCGCAGGGGGCCTGCCTTGGCCGCCTTATGCGCCACAAGCCGCAGGCGGATCGCGCCGACCTGCGGGGCGGTGGTTTCGGCCATATCCAGCACCTCTGACCATGCCCGCACCGTGTCGCCCGCAAAGGCAGGGTTGGCATGGGCACCGCCGTTCAGGCCGACAATCATTTGCGCATTGGCCAACCCATTGAAGGACAGCGCGCGCGCCAGCGATATGATATGCCCGCCATAGATCAACCGCCGCCCATCGGGCCGATGGGTGGCGTCAAAATGTACCTTGGCTGTGTTTTGCCACAGGCGCGTGGCAAGCATATGTTCGGCCTCTTCCAGCGTGACCCCGTCGACATGGTCAATCACCTCGCCCACCGCATAGTCGCGCATGCGGTGCGCCTCACCCGCGAGGGTGAAATTATAGTTTGTGAAATCAAGCCCTTGCGGAACGGTCAGGTCGGCCGCGGCCAACGCTTTTGGCAGATCGGGGATCACGGGCGCTGGCGCGGGAGCCGCAGCATCGCGCTTTTTCACCATCACCCAGCGGGTATAATCCAGCACGCAGCGCCCATGCTGGTTGATCCCTTCGGATCGGACATAGACCACGCCCGACTGGCCGTTCGAGTTTTCTTTTAGCCCAATCACCGTGCTGCGCGCGGTCAGCGTATCGCCCGCGAAAACAGGCGCGCGCCAGCGCCCTTCGGCATAGCCAAGGTTGGCCACGGCGTTCAGCGAAATATCGGGCACAGTTTTGCCAAACACCGTGTGAAAGGCGATCAAATCATCCAACGGGCTGGCGGGCAACCCGCAGGCGCGGGCAAATTCATCCGAGGAATACATCGCGTGGCGGGCGGGATAGAGCGCATGATACAGCGCGCGCTCCCCCCCCGACAAAGTGCGCGGAATGGCATGGGAAATCACTTGCCCAAGGCAATAATCTTCGAAAAAATGCCCTGAATTGGTTTTACCACCCATAAGTTTTCCCTATTGCTGGCCCAGCTTCATATCGGGGTCATAATCCGCCGCGACATCCTTCACCACGGCCTGGCCGCAGCGCATCACCTCGGCTTTGGCATCAAAGGCATAGGTCGGCGGGCCGTAAAGCTGCCAGCCTTTGGACAGCGCTTCGCTGACTTTGTGGCAAAAGGCGGATGTGTCGTCATCGGTGAGAAAGCGGTAAAGCTGTGCCATGCGTCACCCAAACGGCCAATAGCCAAGATATGTATGCAGCCAGGTGATTGCGGCAAAAACCATAAGGCTTACAATGCCATAGCCGACATCATAAATCACAGGACCAGCGGCGGGCCGCGCCCAAGCCTGCATTTTGTTGATCTTGATCATATCAAACACCGCCCAAGCAAGCATGCCGCCGAACAGGATGACCGACGCCAAATCGCCATTCACCAGCAAATGCGCCAGCGCCCAAACCTTGACCGCCCCCAGCATTGGATGGCGCAGTTTGCTGCGCAAAAGCCCTGGCACATAGCCAAGGTTCAGCAAAAATACCGCGACCAGCATCAATAAGTTATTGATATGGGTCATAAAGGCAGGCGGGTTCCACAGCTGTATCACCTCGGCCCCGCGATAACCCCAAATCATCAGGGCCAGCGATACCAAGGTCAGCGCCGTCGCCACGCCTTTGCCTTTTTGATCGCCCAGATTTGCGCGAAAATTTGGGGTCACGCGCTTCATCAAATGGGAATAGGCCCACAAGGCGACCCCCAAGGTTAGAATAAAAATCATTGGCTACTCCATCGCCGCTATTGCCGCTGCTTTTGCCAGCAGGGCCTGTGCAGTGACGATATGCAGGTTTTCAACGATTTTACCATCCACAACCGCCACCGCTTGGCCTGCCGCAATCGCCACGTCAAAGGCAGAGATCTGGCGGCGCGCAAGGTCGATTTCAGCATCCGAAGGCGCAAAGGCCGCGTTGGCGATGGGCAGTTGCGCGGGGTGGATCAGGGTTTTGCCGTCAAAGCCCATATCGCGGCCGATGGCGCATTCGGCGGCCAAACCTTCCTCGTCCTTAAAGGCGTTGAACACCCCGTCCACAATCACGCGGCCATGCGCGCGGGCGGCCAAAAGGCACAGGCCCAGCCCCGTTTGCAGCGCAAGCCTGTCGGCGCGGTGGCGCGCGCCCAGTTCCTTGGCCAGATCATTGGTGCCCATCACCATCCCCGCCAGCGCAGGGTGCGCGGCGATTTGCGCGGCGTTCAGCATGCCCAGCGCGGTTTCCATCATGGCCCAAAGCGGTTTGTGCGGGGCCAGCGCGTGGGCCGCGTCCAAATCGGCGGGGAAGCTGACCTTTGGCAGCAACAGCGCATCTGCGCCAGCATGGGCGGCAAAGGCCGCGATGTCTTTTGAACCCCATTCCGTGTCAAGCCCATTGACCCGCACGATGCGCGCGCGGCGGCCGTAATCGGCACCCAATGCCTGCGCCAAGGTTGCGCGGGCGGCGTGTTTTTCGGCGGGGGCAACGGCGTCTTCCAGATCAAAGATGATCGCGTCCGCAGCCAGTCCCTGTGCCTTTTCCAGCGCCCGCGCGTTTGAGGCAGGGATATATAGAACCGAACGGTAGGGGCGCATGACGTGATTCCTATCAGCAATAATCTTGCGTCAGGTGGCATGAATTTGTCACTTTCAGCAAGGGGTGAAATGCCGCAGCGCAGAAAAACTTTGCGGGGCGCAAGGAACACAGGCGGAACGTTCCCTTATTTTACGCCGCGCCAAGCCTTCAGGGCGCAGGATGAGCAGGCAATCATATGAAAGGTTCTGCCATGCCCCCCCATTTGCAAAAGCCCCTCTTTGCCCTGTCTTTTGGGTTTGCCCTGTGGATTTTGGCCACTCAGAACGCGATGTCGCAGAGCGCGCCGCCTGCGCAAGCCGCGCAATGCGCCCCGCGCGCCGCCGTTCTGTCTGCCTTGGCCGATAAATATAACGAGGCACGGCGCGGCATTGGCATGGCAGGCAGCGTGGTGGTGATGGAACTGTTCAGCAACGCGGAAACTGGCACTTGGACGATCATCGCCACGCGCCCCGATGGAATTTCATGTCTTGTTGCCTCGGGCACAGAGTTTGAGGCCGTCAACGACCCCGCCCCCGCCAAAGGCGCGCCCGCCTAAGGGCGCCGCAGAATTGGTTTGGTTTTGCCCTAAAAGTGCCTGACACGGCTTAGCTTTGCGGCGAGGGCCAGTTTGTTGCCAAATTCGAAACTGTTTGTTTCCAAAATATGCGTTAACGAAATTGATGTTTTGCGATACGCACAATTAAGGCAAGAATGTGACATTGGCGCACAGACCAGATTTCGAAATTGCCATGATTTCGAAATTCCACGCGCCCAAAAACGGGGAATTGCGATGGAAGCGATTGTTTTGCTGATGGTTGCCGGTCTGGCAATGGCGTTTTTCGGATTTTTGAACGGCGATGAGACAATTTACGATGACAATGACGGCGCTGATAACGGCGTGGTCACTGGCACTGCGGCCAGCGATACCTTGAACGGCAACAGCAAGGCGCAGGGTTTCGATGGCAACGACACAACCTCGCCCGATGACACAATCACAGGCTATGCGGGCGACGATTCGATTTATGCGGGTGTCGGTGAAGACCGCATCGACGCAGGCGATGGCAATGATTCGGTCTATGGCGGCGCGGGCAACGACGCAATGCTGCTGGGCGCTGGCGCAGATACCGCCTCTGGCGAAAATGGCAATGACAGCATTTCGGGTGAAGCAGGGTCTGACCTGCTTTACGGCGGTGTGGGCAACGATGGGTTTTATGGCGGCACTGGCGAAGACCGAATCTATGGCGGCGACGGCGACGATGGCATGGGCGGCGAAGACGGCGATGACATGTTATTCGGCGGCGCTGGGAATGACTTTGTCGCGGGGCATGATGGCAATGACAGCCTGAATGGCGGCGCGGGCAATGACAGTATTGAACAGGGCGCAGGCCAAGATACGGTCGATGCAGGCACGGGCGATGACACTGTGCAAGGCGTTGGCGCATATGGCCTGATTTACGGCGGCACTGGCAATGACCGCATCTCTATGGGCGCAGGCTTTGGCGGCGGCGAAATTTACGCGGGTTCGGGCAACGATTCTGTCTTTAGCAATGCGGGCGGAGATGATGTTTTTGGCGGCGATGGCGATGACTATATCGACGTTCTGGAAGGCAATGACAGTGTCAACGGCGGCGCAGGTGATGATACGGTTTTGGGATTTGATGGCCGCGACACGTTGATGGGCGAGGACGGAAATGACCGGCTTGTTGGCGAAAATGGCAATGACCTGCTAGACGGCGGCGATGGGCGCGACACCTTCTATGGCGGCATTGGCGCCGACACGCTGGTGGGCGGTGATGGTCTTGATTTTATGGACGGCGGCGCGGATGCCGATGTTTTTGTCAGCGGGGCCGAGGCGGGCGATTTCACAGCACCGATCGACGATAGCTCGGCGCAGGCCAATGCCAACTATATCAGCAACTTCCAATCTGGCATTGATGTGCTGGATCTGACAGAAGTCTATCCAAACTTTGCCGCAGCTCAGGCGGATGCCGCCCTTAACCCTGTTTTGGGCGGTGGCGCTGTGTTTTTTGAACAAGCAAATCTTTATGTCGCAGGGCTGACTTTGGGCGGGTTTGTGATCGGCAACACCACCTTTACCGTGTAGTCTTTAGCGCAATAAAGTGTTCAAACATTCGCGCCCTTTTGGAAACAATCTGTTTCCCTCAGGCTTTTGCGCCAATATGATGCCAAGCAGCGGGGCAGATTGACCTTTTATTAAGGTTAAGCGGGCCAAGTGATGATGCAGATTCGGGGCAAAATGCCCCTGCATGGCATCAGAACGAGGTCGGAATGGACACTCTGGTTATCCTTGGCATATTTTCCTTTGCCTTTGCATTTCTTGATTTCCTTGGGCTATCGGGAAACAATATTTTTGATCGGGATAACGGCGATCCTGGCAGCGGGACAGATGGGCCAAGCCCATCGTCGCAGCTCTATGACGATACGAATGGCCTGGATGATGGCGTGACCACGGGCACAGCAGACAGCGATGTTCTGCTTGGCACAACCGCCGCACAAGGGGCGCTGGGGCTGGACACCACCTTTCCCGACGATGTGCTGGACGGTTTGGCAGGCGATGACACGATTTATGGGCAGAACGGCAATGACACGCTTTTGGGCGGGCTGGACGATGATATTCTGTTCGGCGGCATCGGCAATGACACGCTCAGCAGTGGTGACGGCGCGGACACCCTTTTCGGCGAAGAGGGCGATGATGCATTGCTGGCGGTGTTTTCTGGGGCGAAAACGCTGTTCGGTGGGGCAGGAAACGACACGCTTGGCGGGGGCACTTCGGGCGATGTGCTGGCGGGCGGCGATGGCGACGATGGGTTGCTCGGCGGCGATGGGGACGATGTTCTGCAGGGGGATGCGGGCAATGATGCGCTGAACGGTGGGCTTGGTGACGATAGCCTTGCTGGCGGTTTGGGCGATGATTTCTTGAACGATGATCTGGGCGGCGCAAATACGCTTTTTGGCGGTGACGGCAATGACACGCTGGCAGGGGGCCTCGATGACGATGTGCTAGATGGCGGCGGCGCCGATGACTTGCTTGCTGCGTCGGGCGGCAATGACACGCTTTATGGCGCGGCGGGCAATGATACCTTGGATGCGGGGGCTGGCAATGACAGTCTTTACGCGGGCGACGGGGACGACACGGTTGTGGGCGGTGATGGCGACGATCTTCTTTTGGCCGGCCTTGGGGCCAATCTTCTGTATGGGGGGGCAGGCGCAGATACGGTCTTGGGCGGCGGCGGTGGGGAAACCCTCTATGGCGGCGCAGGCAGCGATGTCCTTTCCGATGACGCGGGCGGCGGCGATGATCTGATCTTTGGCGGTGATGACGCCGACGATATTGATGCAGGCAGCGGCGATGACACGGTTTACGGCGATGCGGGCGTGGATCTGCTGCTGGGCAATCTTGGCAATGACGTGATCTTTGGCGGCGATGGTGCCGATACGGCGCTGGGTGAGGCGGGGAATGACAGGCTGGACGGCGGCGCGGGCGATGACAGCCTGACGGGCGGCGCAGGGGATGACAGCCTGCTGGGCGGCGCGGGGAATGACACGTTTGAGGCAGGCGATGGCGCGGACACGCTCTTTGGCCAAGATGGCGATGACATCATCTTTGGTGCAGGTCTTGGCGGAAAAAACCTGTATGGCGGGCTGGGCAATGACACGGCGACGGGCGGCGATGCCAGCGATCTGCTTTATGGCGAGGATGGCCAAGACAGCCTTGCGGGGGGCCTTGGCGATGACACGGTCTATGGCGGCATCAATGACGATACGTTGCGCGGCGATGCAGGCAACGACCAGCTTTTCGGCGGCGATGGGGCCGATAGTTTTGCTGGCGGCAGCGGCGACGATTCGTTGTTCGGCGAAAGCGGCAATGATGCGCTGGACGGCGACGCAGGAAATGACAGCATAGACGGCGACGCAGGCGATGATCTGTTGCAGGGCAGCGGCGGCAGCGACACGCTGTTTGGCGGCACAGGCAATGACACGCTGATCGGCGGCACAGACACCGACAGCCTGACGGGCGGCGCGGGCAATGATGTGATCTTCATCGCCAATGGCGATACCGTCGCGGGCGGCGCGGGTGATGACAGCTTTACCCCCGATAACTTGATTGGCCAAATTGGGGTGACGGGTATCACACTTGCGGGTGGTGAGGGCAGCGAATTGGCGGGGGACATATTGGATCTGCGCGGCCTGCTTGGCGTGGTGGTCACGCCCAGCGCGGTCGAGGCGGGCACGGCGACCTACACCGATGCGGCGGGCCAAACCGTGACGATCAGCTACAGCGAAATCGAAACTGTTCTGCGCGACCCGACGGGCCCTATCGTCGGCACTATGCTGGGCGATGCGATGACCACCAGCTTTATCGATATCGAGGGCGATCAGATTGATGGCACCGACGGCAATGACGACACGATCAATGGGCTGGCGGGGGCAGACACCATTGACGCGGGCCTTGGCAATGACACGGTTGATGGCGGCGATGGCGGCGATGAAATCACGGCTGGCGCAGGCAATGACGTGGTTTTGGCCAGCGCAGGCGGCGATCTGGTCTTTGGCGGCACAGACAACGACAGCATGGATGGCGGGGCTGGCGACGATACGCTGGACGGGGGCGCAGACAATGACACGCTGATCGGCGGCGCGGGTCTTGATAACCTAAGCGGCGATGCGGGCGATGACAGCATGGATGGCGGCGCTGATTTTGATCAGCTTTTTGGCGGCGATGGCAATGATACATTGCTTGGCGATCTGGGCGATGACAGTCTGACAGGCGGCGTTGATAACGACCGCCTCGATGGTGGCGCGGGCGATGACACTTTGCTGGGCGGGGCGGGCAGCGACACGCTACTGGGCGGCGCGGGCAGCGACACTTTGGACGGAAACAGCGGCAATGACAGTTTGGACGGGGGCACAGACCCCGACCGTCTGTTTGGCGGTGGCGGAGATGACACTTTGCAGGGCGGCACGGGCAACGACACGTTGGTCACCGCGGATGGGGCCGATATTCTGGAAGGCGGCGATGGGGATGACAGCCTTGCGGCGGGAGTTGGTCTGGACGTATCCGACGGCGGCGCAGGCAATGACACGCTGCTGGGCGAAGACGGCAATGATGATCTTTTGGGCGGCGCGGACGATGACAGCCTGGATGGCGGCCTTGGCAACGATAGCCTGTCTGGCGACGGGGGGAATGACAGTCTGCTCGGCCAAGATGGGGCCGATACGCTGGACGGCGGCGATGGGCAAGACAGCCTTGCGGGCGGGCTGGGTGATGACATTCTTTACGGTGGCACGGGCGATGACACGCTTGGCAGCACCGATGGCCAAGACACTTTGTATGGCGATGCGGGCAATGACGTGATCCTTGGCAGCGCCACGGCTGCAGCCTTGATCTATGGCGGCGCGAATGACGACGACATTACGGCGGGCGATGGCAGCGACCTTATTTATGGCGGCGCCGGGGCTGATGCCGCCCAGGCGGGCGGGGGCAATGACACGGTCTATGGTGGGCTGAACGGCGATACCTTGTCAGGCGAAGCGGGTGATGATCAGATATTTGGCGAGGCGGCAAATGATTTGGTGCAAGGCGGCACAGGGAACGACATCCTAGACGGCGGCGATGGCGACGACACGCTGTCAGGCGAGGCGGGCGATGACTCCCTTGATGGCTGGATTGGCGCGGACACTCTGGAAGGCGGCGCAGGCAATGACACCCTTTTGGGTTGGGACGATAACGACAGCCTCGACGGTGGCGATGGCAATGACAGCCTTGCGGGAGAGGCGGGCGATGACACCGTGCTTGGCGGCGCGGGTGATGACAGCCTTGACGGTTTGGCGGGCGATGATGCACTGTTTGGCGGCGCGGGCGCAGACACGATTTTGGGCGAGGCAGGCAACGATGCGCTTGAGGGCGGCAGCGAAAACGACAGTCTCACCTCTGCGGCGGGCAACGACACATTGAAGGGCGACGCAGGCAATGACGCTTTGTTCGGCGGCACGGACGCGGACCTGCTTTTCGGCGGCGATGGCGATGACACACTTTATGACGGAACTGGGATCGATACAATTTACGGCGGCGATGGCGATGACCTGATTGATGATTCGCCGGGGTTCAATTCCAGCAGTGATCCATCCTTGATCTACGGTGGGCTGGGCGCTGACAATTTGAACGGCAGCGCCGCCAATGACACTTTGTATGGCGATGACGGCAATGATGTCATTCAAAGCGAATCTGGCGACGACCTTGTCTTTGGCGGTGCTGGGATTGACACTCTGAATGGCCATGCGGGGAACGACGCTCTGGATGGTGGCGCGGGGAATGACCTTTTATCTGGCAGTGATGGCGATGATACGCTGCAGGGCGGCGCGGGGCTTGATGCCCTGCAAGGCGGCGCAGGCAGTGATACCTTTGTCCTAGAGGATGAGGGCGGCGTGGCCCCAGCGCCCGCAACCGCGGCCTTGGCGCAGGCGACGACCAGTTATGTCAGCGACTTTGTGCCGGGCACCGATGTGTTGGATTTGACAGATGCCTATGCCAATTATGCCGCAGCGATCGCCGATGCCAGCAATCTGGGCGATGGGTCAGGCATCTATTTTGCCCGCGTCAACACCACTGTTCTGGGCCTGACCGTGGCAAGTATTGTGCAAGCAAACACAACATTCTAGCGGGGCGCTGGGAAAAAGGCGGCGCTTTGGTGCCGCCTGCGCGCTGCGCAAGGTCAAGTGTTAAACCACCCCTGCCCCGCGCAGCCCATCCCAGACCAGCTTGGCCGAAATCGCCAAAAGCGCCCATGTGACGATCTGAAAAAACAAACGGTCAGGCAGTTTTTTTACCAGTTTCACCCCTAGGAAAACGGACAGCGCCGCCACGGGCATCAGCATCACCGCGACTTTCAGATTTGCAGGCGAAAACTGGCCCAGCGCGGCATAGGGGATCAGTTTGATCGCATTCAGATATGCAAACAATATCGTATGCGTGCCCGCAAAAACCAATTTCTCCATCTGCAAGGGCAGCACATAAACCTGAAACGGCGGCGTGCCCGAATGGCTGACAAAACTGGTAAACCCCGTCAAACTGCCCCAAAAAACACCGCGCGGCACGTCCGCGCTGCGCGGGGCAGGCGCGCTGCGCCGCACCAGAGCGTTCAGCGCAAACACAAAACCAATCGCCCCGACAATCCCCGTCACCGCCCATTCGGGCGTGACAGCCGCAGTCGCCCAGCCAAACGCGACCCCAATCGTCACGCCTGCGCCCACAATCCATAGCACCCGCTTGTTGAAACTGCCGCGAAAGGCGTAAAGCCCAAACATATCAGACACCACATAGACGGGCAGCAACAGCCCCGCCGCAGTGACGGGCGAAATGGCCAGCGACAGCACGGGCACAGCCAGCATCCCCGCCACAGGCAGCCCCCCCTTGCCCATGCCCACCAGCACCGCCGCCAACACCGCCATCGCCCAGAAAAAAGTGCCGTCCATGGCCCGCCCTCATCCAATTTTCAAATCGTTAGCGCAAACATCGCGCGCCCGCCAGACAAAGCGTAAAATGGGACGCACGCCACACTTGCGCGCGGGGTCAATTTGCGCTTAGGACAACGGCGATATCCACGTTAACCCTAGGGGGCACTCTCATGGCACGGGCAAAAATTGCGCTGATCGGCGCGGGGCAAATTGGCGGTACGCTGGCGCATCTGGCCGCGATCAAGGAACTGGGCGATGTCATCTTGTTCGACATCGCCGAAGGCACCCCGCAAGGCAAGGCGCTGGACATTGCGCAATCTGGCCCGTCCGAGGGGTTTGACGCGGTGATGAAGGGCGCAAATTCCTACGCCGATATTGCGGGCGCGGATGTGTGCATCGTGACCGCAGGGGTTCCGCGCAAACCGGGCATGTCGCGCGATGACCTTCTGGGGATCAACCTGAAAGTGATGAAATCGGTGGGTGAGGGCATTAAGGCTCACGCGCCAAACGCTTTTGTCATCTGCATCACCAACCCGCTGGATGCGATGGTCTGGGCGCTGCGCGAGTTTTCGGGCCTGCCGCATCACATGGTTGTTGGCATGGCTGGGGTTTTGGATTCGGCCCGTTTCCGCCATTTCCTTTCGGTGGAATTTGGCGTTTCGATGCGCGATGTGACGGCCTTTGTGCTGGGCGGGCATGGCGATACGATGGTGCCTTCGGTGCGCTATTCGACCGTCGGCGGCATCCCGCTGCCTGATCTGGTCGCCATGGGCTGGACGAGCCAAGAAAAGCTGGACGCGATCGTGCAGCGCACCCGTGACGGCGGCGCGGAAATCGTCGGCCTTTTGAAAACGGGCAGCGCATTCTACGCGCCTGCGACATCGGCCATCGAAATGGCCGAAGCCTTCCTTAAGGATCAAAAGCGCATCCTGCCCTGCGCCGCCTATTGTGATGGCGAGTTTGGGCTGAAAGGCATGTATGTTGGCGTGCCCACCATCATCGGCGCTGGCGGGATTGAGCGGATTGTGAATATCAACTTGTCGGATGACGAGCAGGCGATGTTCACCAAATCGGTCGATGCGGTGAAGGGCCTTGTCGAGGCCTGCAAGGCGATTGACCCGTCGTTGAAGTAAGCAGTTCGGCTGCAAGATATAGCGCGCGTCCCATCAGGGGCGCGCGTTTTGCATTCGGTAAAAACATTCTCTTTTCTTGCCAAATTTCATGACGGGGGGGCAGCGCAGCAATCGGGCGCGCGGCCCCCTTTTTTGCGCGCCCCTGCCCTGCTATACCCCCCCTATGTCCAAACCCGCCCATATCTCCCCCTATCACGCGCCCGATTTTTTCCGTGAAGCCCTCGCCAAGGGTCGCCACCGCGATATCGTTGGCGGGCGGTGGGAGGAGACGGGCCTTATCCAAATGCAAATCCTGCTGGATCAAGGGCTTGACCCGCATCACCAGCTTTTGGACATCGGCGCAGGCAGCCTGCGCCTAGGCTGCCGCGCTGTGCCCTACCTACACCCCGGCCATTACTGGGCCACCGACCTTTCGGGCGATTTGATGCGGGCAGGACATATGTCCGAAGTGCCCGATCCCGCCCGCCTGCCCGCCCATCATCTGATCGAAGATGCCGAGTTTTCCTTTGCAGGCGTGCCAAATACGATCACCCATGCCATCGCCTTTGCCGTTTTTACCCACCTACCGATGAACCATCTGCGCCGCGCGCTGCTGTCCTTGCGCGCGGCCTGCCCGAAGCTGCAAAAGCTGATGCTGACGCTGTTCTTGGCCCCCGAATCGGCCTATCTGACGCCTTTTCGCCAGCCCGATGGCGTTGTCACCCATGCTGCCCGCGCCCCTTATCACATGCTGCGCGTTGACGCGGAACATGTCCTTGCCGCCTCTGGATTTGCGGCGCAGTTTTTGCCCACCGAGTTGCCACGCGGGCAGCAGTTGATCGTCGCAGCGCCGCTATGATCACCCTGCACGGCGCATCCGTCACTTTGCAGGGTCGGCACATCTTGGCCCCGCTGACGCTATCTTTGCCAGAACCCCGCATCGGCATCATCGGGCGCAACGGGTCGGGCAAGACCACGCTTTTGCGCCTGATTTCGGGGCTGATCCCCGCAACATCGGGCCGCGTCACCGTGCATGGCGCCCCCCCAGATGACCGTCGCGCCATGCTGGGGGCGATTGGCATTGTGTTTCAAAACCCCGATGCGCAGATATTGTTCCCCACCGTGGCCGAGGAAATCGCCTTTGGCCTGCGTCAGATGGGCCAAACCGCCGCGCAGGCCCGCGCCGCCGCCCTAAATCTTTTGGCCGCTGAGGGGCGCACCCATTGGGCCGATGCGCCCACACATACTTTGTCGGGCGGTCAACGCCATTTCCTGTGCCTGATGTCTGTGCTGGCCATGGCCCCGAAAACCATCTGTCTGGACGAACCTTTCGCGGGCTTGGACATGCCGACGCAAATCCGACTGGCCCGCCGATTGGAAAGCTTGGCCCAGCAGATCATCACCATCAGCCACGATGCCGCCAGCGTCGCTGGGGCAGATCGGGTGATCTGGTTGGAAGGTGGGTGCGTGCAGGGCGATGGGCCGCCCGCGGCGGTTCTGCCCGCCTTTAGCGCCGCCATGCAGGAACGGGGGGCAGCGGATGCTGACACTGACCTATCCTGATCGCATTTGGGCGCATGGGCTGCCAGCGGGGGCCAAGCTGGCCGCGCTGGCCGCCGCCACGCCTGCGATGTTCGCGCTGTCATCGCCCGCCCATTTGGCCCTTGCGGCATGTGGCGCAACGGCGCTGACGGCCAGTGGTGGGCGCGATTTTGCTCGTGCCGCCCTGCGCCCGCTGTTCATGCTTTGGCCCTTTGTCGCCATTGTCGCGGCGTGGCATATCTGGCTGCGCGACCCTGCGGGGGCTACGATTATTCTACGTATGATTACCGCCGTGGCGCTGGCCAATTTCGTGACCATGACCACGCGGCTGACCGATATGATTGCTGTCATCGACTGGCTGCTGCGCCCCTTTGCACGCGTGATCCCGCCTGCCCGTCTGGCGCTGGCCATTGCGCTGACCATCCGCTTTATCCCCGTCATGCTGCTGCGCGCCGAGGCATTGGCGCTGGCATGGCGCGCGCGCAGCCCCCGCCCGGCGCGCTGGCGGATTTTGCCCGCGCTGACCCTGTCGGCGCTGGACGATGCCGCCCGCGTCGCCGAGGCGCTGCGCGCGCGGGGTGGGGTGGATTAAGGGCGGGCTGGACGATGATAAAGGTAGACTGGGCCGAACCCTGCCGCTAGACAGTCGCAAATCAAAGGAGCCTACCCCATGGAAAAGTCCGTCACTCAAATCGCCTTGTTTGCGGCCCTGATCGCCATTTTGGGCCTGATCCCTAAAATTGACCTGATTTCGGGCGTGCCGATTACGGCGCAGTCTTTGGGCATCATGCTGTGCGGCACAGTGCTGGGGGCGCGGCGCGGCGCTTTGGCGGTGCTGCTGTTTTTGGGGCTTGTCGCGGTTGGATTGCCGCTGCTGTCTGGCGGGCGCGGCGGTCTTGGCGTGTTTGCAGGGCCATCGGTTGGCTATCTGATCGGCTTTCCGATTGCCGCATATGTCGCGGGCTGGGTCGTGCAATTGTGGCAGGCCGACGTGGGTATTGCCGCCTTTGCAGGTGCGGCGCTTGGCGGGGTGATCGTGCTGAATGTGATCGGCGTGATGGGCATGTCGGTGATGCTGGGCAAAACCCTGCCCGAGGCCGCGCTGCTGGCTGCGCCTTTCTTGGTGGGTGACAGCATAAAAGCCGTGCTTACGGGCCTGATCACCGCCGCCATTTCGCGTTCGCGTCCCGATGCGCTGTTGTCGCGCGGATAATTTTTGCGATTTGTGCAAAATATTTTACGGCGTTAACCAGAAATTTACGGCCAGAGCTTAACCATGAACCTATCCAAAGGGGTAAACACCCATGCACCCTTTGGTCACGCTGCTTGCAACACGTGAAGACCACCCACCCCAAGCACCTCGCTGGCGCAAGCTGGCGAGGTGTCCTTCGTTTTAGGCCAGCACTGCGCCGGGGTTCATAATGCCATTGGGGTCAAGCGCCGCCTTGATCGCGCGCATGGCGGCGATCTTTGTAGGGTCGCCATAGCGGATCAGATCATCGGTTTTCAGCCGCCCAAGCCCATGTTCAGCCGAAACTGACCCCCCCATTTCATGCACCACTTCATGCACTAAGGCTTTGATTGTATTTCGCTTATCTGCGTATTCAGCGGCTTTGCGCCCCTGCGGCGGAAAGACATTGTAATGCAGGTTTCCATCCCCCACATGGCCAAAACAATTGACCCGCATATCGCCCATAGCGGCCAGCGCCTTATCCGCCTTTGCGATGAAATCAGGGATCGCGGAAAGGGGCACGGAAATGTCGTGGCTGGACACCGCCCCAATGCGGCGATTCGCTTCGGGAATTGATTCGCGGATGCGCCACAGGGCGGCGCGCTGCGCCTCGCTTGCGGCAATGATACCGTCTTCGGTTAACCCTGCCTCGAGCGCGGCGGCGAACAGACTTTCCAGCTGCGCCTCGGCAGATCCAAGCCCTGCCGCAAGGCCAATTTCCACCAACACCAGCCAACCCTGCGGCGCAGTCATGGGCTGGGCAACCTCGGGCATTTTTTCGGCCAAAAACGCGAGCCCTTGCTGGCCAATCAGTTCAAAGGCCGAAATCATCCCAGCCAGCCGCCCTTCGGCCAGCGCAAGCAAATCCAGCGCAGCGGCGGGCGACGGCACCGTCAGCAGCGCCGTGGCGGTAGACGTAGGCGCAGGAAAAAGGCGCAGCGCGGCAGCGGTGATGATACCCAAGGTGCCCTCTGACCCAACCAGCAGATGCCGCAGATCATAGCCCGTGTTGTCTTTGCGCAGGCGTTTCAGCCCGTTCAAAACCGACCCATCTGGCAAAACCGCCTCGATCCCCAGCACCAAATCGCGCGTGTTGCCGTATCGCAAAACCCCCGTGCCGCCCGCATTGGTCGCCAGATTGCCGCCAATGCGGCAAGACCCTTCGGACGCCAGCGACAGCGGGAAAATCCGCCCCATTTCCGCCGCATGGCGCTGCACATCGGCCAAGATCATGCCCGCCTCGACCACCATGCAATTTTCGGATGGGTAGGCGGCGCGCAGGGCCGTCATCCGCTCTAATGACAGTAGCAGCGGCGCAGGCCCCGCCCCTTGCGGCATGATCTGCCCCCCGACCAGCCCCGTGCCCCCCGCCAGCGGCACAATGCCCACGCGCGCGGCAGCACAGGCGCGAACGATCTGCGCCACTTCATCCGTGCTGGCGGGCCGCGCCACCGCCCCCGCCATTCCCGCCCACCGCCCGCGCGGTTCGGTCAAATCGCGGGGTTCAGCCGTCCGCAGCGTGCCTTGTGGAACAAGACCAGATAGTTGGGCGATAAAGGCGGGGTCGGCGGGGTTCAGCATGGGGCCTCAGGCGGGGATGGTTGCGGCCAGCGCCGCGATGGCTTGGGCAGAGGTATAGTTCCGCGCCGTCAGGTCAACCATTTTGGTCGCAGACAGCTTTTCTGCCAGTTTTGATCGGCCTATGCCCGAAGGGGCATGCAAATACACCGCGCGCGGCGTAAAGGTGATCGCCTCATCCTTGGCGGCAAGGGCTGTGATCGCTGCCGCGTCCGCAGGCGCAAACGGTGCAGCAAGGAAAAAGATATGCACCGATGCGCCCATCGCCGCCCCATGCGCGGCATAGGGATTTGTGGATAATATCGACAAATACTCGGCCACGGGAAAGAAAAACAGGCGCGGCGCAAAGCCAAAGCGCAGTTTCATCCCAGCGAGGATCTTCGCCTCTAGCCCCGCCGAACTGCCCGCAAACACTGTATTACCGCTTTGGATATGGGTTTGCACATGGGTCAGCCCCAGCTCGGTTAGAAACTGGCGAAACTCGGGCATGGGCAGGCGGTTCGCCCCGCCCACATTCACGCCGCGCAGAAGTAACACATTGATATCGTTCATCCATTCACCCCAAGGGGCCGCCCCCGAACGCGCCGTTGCGGGTATTACCCTACATCCGTGCGCCCGCGCCGATCGCCCCGAAGGTTTGCGTATAGCACATGGTTGCGCCAGCGCCCGTCTATTTGCAAATAAGATTGGGCCACGCCTTCATATTTAAAACCGCAGCTTTCCAGCACCCCGCGCGAGGCGACGTTTTCGGGCAAACAGGCGCTTTCCAGCCGTGACAGGTCAAGCTGGCTAAAGGCGTGGTGGGCGGTGGCCAACACCGCCTCGCGCATATAGCCTTGGCGGGTAAACTCTGCGCCGATCCAATAGCCGATGGTGCCCGCCTGCGCGGGGCCGCGCCGAATATTGTCCAGCGTGATCGCCCCCAGCAGGGCGTTATCCGCCCGCCGTATCAGAAACAGCGGCAGTGCCGTGCCTTGGGTTTCAGACCGGTTGGCCCAATAGACGCGGGCCGAAAAGGCGCGGCGCGACAGGTGATCTTCGGCCCAAACCGGCTCCCACGGCATCAGATGCGCCGCTGACGCCGCCCGCTGATGCACCCAGTCGCGAAAATCGCCCTGCCGAGGCAGGCGTAGCACCATCCGCTCGGTTTCCAAAACAGGGCGGCGGCGCAGAAACACCATCATGCGGCCAAAGCGCGCCGCATCGCATCCAGATCGGGGGCCTTTGACACAGGGCCATAAAGGGCCAACGCCTGATCGGCCTGCGTCACCGCGCCCGCATAACGGCGCAGATCGTCCAGCGTCACCGCGTCAATCTTAGAGACCGATTCGTCAATATCAGGCACGCGGCCATAAATCGCCAGCAGACGCGCAATCCTTTCGGCGCGCGAGGATGGGCTTTCCAGCCCCATCAGCATCCCCGCCTTGATCTGCGCGCGCGCGCGCGACAGTTCGGCCGCACTGATGCCATCTGCGGCGCGCTTCATCTCATCGGCGCAAAGCGTCATCAAATCGGCAATATCGCCCGCCGATGTGCCCGCATAAAGCGTGATCTGGCCCGCATCTTCATAGGCCCCCGATTGGGCAAAAATCGAATAGCAAAGCCCCCGCTCTTCGCGGATTTTCTGGAACAGGCGGGATGACATGCCGCCCCCCATCACTGTTGCGTAAATCTGCGCCGTATGCACATCGGGGTGGCGATAACTGGGCGCGTCAAAGGCCATGGCGAAATGCACTTGCTCCAGCTTTTTCACCTCGCGCCGCATCGCGCCTGTGAATTTGGCGGGTTGGAAAGTGGCAGCGCGAATCGCGGGCAAATGGCCAAACAAAGCGGTGGCTTGGGACACAATCTCGTCATGATCCACCGCGCCCGCCGCAGAAAGGATCATCTGCGCAGGGCCGTAATGGGCCGCGATAAAGCCTTGCAAATCCTCGCGCGAAAACTTGGACACCCGTTCTTCTGGCCCCAAAATCGTGCGGCCAAAGGGTTGATCGGGATAGGACACCTCTTGCAGCCAATCAAAGATAATATCGTCGGGCGTGTCCAGTGACTGGCCGATTTCCTGCAAAATCACACCGCGTTCCACCTCGATTTCGGCGGGCGCAAAGGCGGGATTCAGCACGATATCGCCAATCACATCCAGCGCAAGGCCCACATCGGCCTGCAAAACGCGCGCGTAATAGGCCGTCATCTCGCGCGAGGTATAGGCATTGATATAGCCACCAACATCTTCAATTTCCTCGGCAATTTGCAGGCTGCTGCGCCGCGTTGTGCCTTTGAACGCCATATGTTCCAGAAAATGCGCTATGCCGTTTTGCGCCGCCGTTTCGTGCCGCCCGCCCGCCATCACCCAAACCCCGACCGAGGCAGATTTCAGCCCTGGCATGGTTTCGGTCACAATGCGAAAGCCGTTGGGCAGGGTCGTCAGGCGCGTAGAATTGGGCAAGATCAACGGGCGATCCTTTCACGGATAAGCGATTGCAGCGCGGCCAGATCATTCGGCACGCGGGTCACACGTTCGGGGCGATCGAACAGATCGGCCATGCGGACGGGCAGCGCGGGGCGCACGCCGATGGCGCGTTCCACTGCATCGGGGAACTTGGCAGGATGGGCCGTGGCCAGCGTGATCATCGGCGCGCCGCACGCATGATCGGCGGCGACAAAGGCCCCGACGGCCGTATGGGGGCACAGCACCTCGCCCGTGGTGGCAAAGACCTGCTGGATCGTGGCATAGGTTTCCCCTTCGCTACAGGCGCCCGATGCGAAGGTGCTGCGCAGCATCTGTAATGCGCCTTGCGAAATGGTAAAACCGCCCGTGGTTTTCATCTTGTCCATCAGGGCGGAAATCGCCGCGCCGTCTTGACCATAGGCATAATAAAGCGCGCGTTCAAAGTTCGAGGACACCTGAATATCCATCGACGGGCTGATCGAGGGGCGCACCCCCGTGCCGTGATAACCGCCCGTTTTGATGGCGCGATCCAAAATGTCATTTTGGTTGGTGGCGATCACCAATTTCTCAATCGGCAGGCCCATTTGGCGGGCGATATAGCCTGCGAAAATGTCACCAAAATTTCCCGTAGGCACGGTGAAAGACACCTGCCGATGCGGCGCGCCCAGCGCGATGGCGGCATAGAAATAATAGACCACCTGCGCCAAAACCCGCGCCCAATTGATGCTGTTCACCCCCGCCAAATGCACCCCATCGCGAAAGGCGAAATCGTTGAACATATCTTTGACGCGGGCCTGCGCATCGTCAAAATCGCCGTCGATGGCAAGGGCGTGGACATTCGCCTCGGCAGGGGTAGTCATCTGGCGGCGCTGCACATCCGAGACGCGGCCATGCGGAAACAAGATGAACAAATCCACATTGGCAAGACCGCGAAACGCCTCCATCGCGGCTGATCCCGTATCGCCCGAGGTCGCCCCGACGATGGTGATCCGCTGGCCCGATTTGGCCAGACTGGCCTGCATCATTTGGCCAATCAGTTGCATGGCGAAATCTTTGAAAGCAAGGGTCGGGCCGTGGAACAATTCCAGCAAGAAATGGTTTGCGCCCAGTTGCACCAAAGGGGCGCGTGCGGCGTGGCCAAAGCCTTTGTAGGCAGCAGCGATCAGGCTGCGAAATTCGTCATCTGCAAAGGCATCCCCCAGATAGGGGCGCATCACGGCAAAGGCGGTGTCTTCGTAACTGGCCCCCGCTAGGGCGGCGATTTGCGCCTGGGTAAACTGCGGGATTGTTTCGGGCAGATAAAGGCCACCATCGCGGGCAAGCCCCGTCATCATCGCCTGCTCGAACGTCAAAACAGGGGCAGCCCCCCGCGTGGAAATATAGCGCATTATGCCCGCCCTTTACTTGCGCCGATGCGTATACGCCAGATCAAAGCGGCTGTCATCACCGCCCAAACACCCGCCAGCGAAAACCACGTGATGGCATAGCCCCAATGATCGTTCGGAATATTCGACGTGTCGACGGGCATCGGCGCGATGCCATCGCCCGTGTCGCTGCGCGCCACGATGATAAACGGCTCGGCGTTCAGCTTGGCCCCCATCGCCGCCGCATCGCGGGCAAACCACATGCCTGTTTGCGGGTCCGGCGGGGGGGTAAATTCGTTTGCGTCGCGCGGCCACATCAGGTTGCCCGTCAGCGTCACATCCGTGGCGATTAGCGCCTTGCGCTTGTCTTGGTCAATCAGAAATCCACGATCAATCAGCAGGCGGCGGCCTGCATTGGTTTGCAGAACGGAAATCACCTGCACACCTGCGCCAATCATTGGCTGGCTCGACAGCACATAAAGATGCTGCCCCGTAAAGCGGCCCGTTGCGGTGACGGGGCGAAAACGGTCACCCTCGGCGCGGGGGGTTGCGGGCACATCAATGGCGGGGGTGGAAATGCCTGCCGCCATATCGGCAAGTTGCGCGCGCTTTTCATACATGCGCCCGACTTGCCAAATGCCAAGGCTGCACAAAAGCGCGATGCCCGCGATGCCAAGCAGGATTGGAAATATCAAACGCCGCATCTGCCGCCCCAAAAGAAAAACGCGGGCCATCGACTGGCCCGCGTTCTGTGCAAGACTAAGGGTTTACTGACCCCAAACGTAGACGGCGGCAAACAGGAACAGCCAGACCACGTCCACAAAGTGCCAATACCATGCCGCCGCTTCAAAGCCGACATGCTGCTCGGGCGTGAAATCACCCTTGATCGCGCGGATCAGGCAGACTGTCAAAAAGATCGTGCCGATCAGCACGTGAAAGCCGTGAAAGCCTGTGGCCATAAAGAAGTTGGCAAAGAAAATCTCGCCTGAGAATGTCCACCCCTCTGCCACGAGATGCGCGTATTCATAGGCTTGCAGCGCAGTGAACAAAACGCCAAAACCGATGCCAACAGCAAGGCCTGTGATCAGATCGCGGCGGTTGTTTTCATGCACCAGCGCATGGTGCGCCCAAGTGACCGCGCAGCCCGAAAGCAGCAGGATCAGCGTGTTCATCAGGGGCAGGTTCCACGCATCCACTGGGATAATCTCGGGCTTGATATAAGCCGTTCCCGCATAGGTTTCCATCGGATACATGGCGTGTTTGAAGAACGACCAGAACCACGCGGCAAAGAACATGACTTCGGACATGATGAACATGATCACGCCATAGCGCAGGCCAATGCGCACCACGGGCGTATGATCGCCCACGCGCGATTCGCCCACCACTTCGGCCCACCACGCATACATCGTGTACAAAACGCCGACAAAGCCGATCAGCCCAACAAAGGGCGTGTTGCCGTGCATCCACAGCACAGCGCCAAACAGCATAACAAAGGCCGACACCGCGCCAAAGAACGGCCAGATCGACGGGGGTAGAATGTGATAGTCGTGGTTCTTGGCATGGGCCATGGTGGTCTCCCTTTTGGTCTTAGTTTAGGGTTTTGGTCGGCGCGGGGCTGCTGGGGGCGTAATATGCCGCCTGCTCATCCGTCAACGGGGTTTGATGGAACGTGTAGGATAGGGTGATCTCTTCAATCTCGCGCGCTTCTTCGTGATCCATGATTGCGGGGTCAACAAAGAAAGACACGGGCATCACCACCCGCTCGCCCGGTTTTAGGATTTGCTCGTTAAAGCAAAAGCATTGGATTTTGATGAAATAGCCACCCGCCTGATCGGGCATCACGTTATAGCTAGCGGTGCCCGCGACGACATGGTCGGTGGGGTTATAGGCCTCGTAAAAGGCAAGGCCGTTTTCCCCGATGCGCAGCGTCATTTCAACCTGCTGGGCCTTAAACTCCCACGGCATCCCCGCCTCGCGCGAGGCGTCAAAGCGGATTTTGATGGTCTTGTCCAAAATTTGGTTCGGGGCGGCATCCGCCACGCCCGTTGTGCCGCCATATCCCGTTACGCGGCAGAACCAATCGTAGAACGGCACGGCAGCAAAGCTGAGCGACAGCATTAGCGCCGCGACCAGCGCCAAGACCCCTGCGGTTTTGCGGGTTTGCGGTGCGTTCATGGCGATACCTTTTGCGCAGGCTCGATCGGCTGGGTTGCGCCCAAAGCGCCCGGCGCGTCCATTTCGTGCGGGGCCATGCCGCGTGTCACCTTGACCACAGTCAGCGCCAAAATCAGCGCCACAAACGCCGCAAGCGACAGGCCAACGCCCAAGTTGCGGCCAAAGCGGCGCTTGTGAATTTCATGTTCGACCTGCAGGGCCATTGTCTACCACCACCCGCCCAAAGAGACACCCGCCGCGCGCAGCGCCGCATCCGCCAAAAGCGCGGCAAAATGCGCAAAAAGATAGATCAGCGAAAAGCGGAAAAATGCCTTTTCAACCTTATACTTATCGGCTTCGGCGACCGTCTCGTCGCGGCGCCAAATGCGCCATGCGCCGCGCAGAAATTCGGCGTTCAACACCGCTGCGACCGCAAGATAAACAGGCCCGCCCACCGAAGTGAACCCCAGCCACAGCGCAAAAGGCACCAGCAGCACCGTATAGACCAGAATATGCAGCCGCGTCGATTTGCGCCCATGCGTCACCGTCAGCATCGGCACGCCCGCGGTGTGGTAATCCTCTTTCATAAACAGGGCCAAGGCCCAGAAATGCGGCGGCGTCCACATGAAAATCAGCATGAACATCAGCGCCGCCTCAACCGAGACAGACCCAGTCGCCGCCACCCAACCAATCATCGGCGGAAAGGCCCCCGCTGCGCCGCCGATCACGATGTTCTGCGGCGTCAGCCGTTTCAGCCACATCGAATAGACAACGGCATAAAAGAAAATCGTAAAGGCCAGCAGCGCGCCCGCCACCGCATTGGTCGCCAGCCACAGCATCACCACCGAAATGCCCGACAGCGCCATGCCCAGCCCCAAAGCCTCGCCGCCCTGAACACGGCCCGAAGGCACGGGGCGGTTCATCGTGCGGCGCATCTTCACGTCAATATCCGCATCCCACCACATGTTCAGCGCGCCCGAGGCACCCGCCCCCAGCGCGATGAACAAAATCGCGGCAAATGCCTCGACAGGGTGCAATTGCACGGGGGCCACCAGCAGCCCCACCAGCGCGGTGAACACCACAAGCGACATCACGCGCGGCTTAAGAAGCTGCACAAAATCGCCAAAGCTTGGCTCGTGTGGGGAAAGATCACTCGACCGGATGTCGGTCATGCTGCGCTCGCTTTACAAAGGACGCTGGCCCATGATCGGGCCAGCGCGAACCGATAGGCTTAGTTTTGCGCCAAAACCACGTCGCCCGACTTGGCCTGCGCCAGCCATGCATCGTATTTCTCTTGGCTGACCACCTTTACAGTGATCGGCATATAGGCATGGTTTTTGCCGCACAGCGTCGTGCATTGGCCAAAATAGATACCCTCTTTTTCGGCGGTAAACCACAATTGGCCCAAACGGCCGGGCACACCCGATTGCATCACCCCAAAGGCGGGTATCGCCCAAGCGTGGATCACATCCGCGCCCGTGACCTGAACAACAATCGTCTTGCCAACAGGGATCACCACTGCCGTATCTGTGGCCAGCAAATAATCGCTCGGCTCATATCCAGCGGCGGCAAGCTGATCTTTTTCCAACAAAAAGCTGTCGAAGGTGACATCTTCGCCCACATATTCATAGGACCAAAACCACTGGTTGCCCGTGGCTTTGATGGTGATATCGGCGGTCGGGATCACTTGGCTTTTCCACAGGGCGGGCAAACTAAAGCTGCCGATGAAGACCAAGATCAGCACGGGGATCAGCGTCCATGCGATTTCAATCGGGGTGTTATGGGTAAATCGTGCAGGGGTCGGGTTCGCGCGGCGGTTAAAGCGCAGCATGACCACGATAAGCAGCGCCGTCACAAAGATCACGATGGCGATGATGATGACGTTGATTGTGCTGTCCAGCCATTGCAATTCGCGCGCAAGTTCGGTTGCCGCTGGCTGATGGTCTGTGCCTGCAGGCACAGGAACGCCCACCTTTTCCAAGGCTTGGGCCAATGCCACCGACGGCAGCGCCAACGCCCCAAGGACAACCGCCGCAAAGTTCACGCGCGCAAATCTAGAAATCATCGTCATTTCCCACTTCTGGTGCAGCCAAGCTGCGCTTTTCACAGATGCGCGCGGGGCGCGCAGAATCCGATTGTTTATCTCTTAGGTAAAACCATATTAGACATAGAGAAACAAGAGAAACCGTGCGACAAAATCGCAGCCTTTGACCTAAATCAATGCAATTTTCAAGGACATGCCATGAGCGATGCGCCCTTCCGCCCGTTTGACACCCATCTTGACGAAGCCCGCGCGCTGGCCCTTTTGCGCCAAGCCACGCAAGGCGCCGATGATGGCGAATTGTTCATCGAGCGCAAACGCTCGGAGGGGATTGTGCTGGACGATGGGCGGATCAAAACCGCCAGTTACGACGCCTCGGAAGGGTTTGGCTTGCGGGCCGTGCGCGCAGATGTCGCAGGCTATGCCCATGCCTCGGAAATATCCGAAGGCGCGCTGCTGCGGGCGATGGGCACTGTTCAGCTGGCGGTGGGCGATGGTGGCGGCGTGTTGGCCCCTGCCCCGCACCGCACGAACATTCGGCTTTACGGCGATAGCGACCCAATTCTGGACGCGACCTTTGCCGCCAAGATTGACATCTTGAAAGAGATCGACGCCTACGCGCGCGGCCTTGATCCGCGGGTGGTGCAAGTGTCGGCCAGCCTTTCGGCGGGGCTGCAAGAGGTGGAAATCCTGCGCCCCGAAGGCGCGCGCTACAGCGATATTCGCCCAATGGCGCGGATTAACGTCTCGGTGATCGTGCAAGATAAAGGTCGGCGCGAGATGGGCGGCACTGGGGGGGGTGGGCGCTTTGGCCTGTCGGGGTTGCTGGCCCCCAGCCACTGGCAACCGCTGCTGCGCGAGGCGCTGCGCATCGCACTGGTCAATCTGGATGCCGCCCCTGCCCCTGCGGGCGTGATGGATGTGGTGCTGGGGCCAGGCTGGCCCGGAATCTTGCTGCACGAGGCGATTGGCCACGGGCTAGAGGGCGACTTTAACCGCAAAGAAACCTCGGCCTTTGCCGGGTTGATGGGGCAAATGATTGCCGCAAAAGGCGTGACCGTGCTGGATGATGGCACCCTGCCGGATCGGCGTGGCAGCATCACCATCGACGACGAAGGCACCCCTTCGGCCCGCAATGTTCTGATCGAGGACGGGCGGTTGGTTGGCTATATGCAAGACCGCCAAAATGCGCGGATGATGGGCGTGGCCCCAACGGGGAACGGTCGGCGCGAAAGTTATGCGCATATCCCGATGCCACGCATGACCAATACCTATATGCTGGCAGGGCAGGACGACCCCATGGCGATTTTGGCCGATCTGAAAGACGGCATCTACGCGGTGGGCTTTGGCGGCGGCCAAGTCGATATCACAAACGGCAAGTTTGTGTTCTCTTGCACCGAAGCTTACCGCGTCAAGGGCGGCAAGGTTCTGGAACCCGTCAAAGGTGCCACCCTTATCGGGGACGGGGCCACCGCGTTGAAACAAATCCGCGCCATCGGCAATGATCTGGCGCTAGACCCCGGCATTGGCAATTGCGGCAAAGCAGGGCAATGGGTGCCCGTGGGCGTTGGCCAGCCGACGCTGATGATCGGCGGGCTCACGGTAGGCGGTTCAGCGGCGTAAGGGGGCGCTCGCGCCCCCGCCTGTGAAGGCATGCCTTCACAGACTCCCCCTGAGGATATTTTTAGAGCGAGGAAGCCGCCTTTACGGGATCTTAACCATGCTGCACGATGATGTTTTCACGGTACAGGCGGGGACGCCGATGACCGTGAGCGGGGAAGGCCCTTGGCGAAGCTGCTTGCAGATAAACCAAGGGCCAGACCTCGCCAGATGGCGCGGCTGTCTGCCTGCTTCCTTGCTCTTCAAATATCCTCGCCGAAGGCATCCGACCGCATGCCAAACGCCGCGTCCCTAAAAAAAGCGCCAATATCGGGGGGAGGATGGTACCACGTCCCCGGCTCGAACGGGGGACCTCTTGATCCACAATCAAGCGCTCTAACCAACTGAGCTAACGCGGCACTTAGGGGCGATTTACCCGCCCTATTCCCAGATTGCAAGAGCAGGATTGCCAAGCGCGCGGCATATTGTTACGCGAGTGGGGCGCAGAATGAGGGCGGCGGAAATGAGCATCAATAAACAAAGCGAAGTGGCGGCGAATATTCAAATTGGCCCGACCGATCAGGGCATGGTGCGCATTTACATCGAGGCCGAGGGCGGTGTTGAACTTCCCCTTGATTTTGACGCCGACGAGGCCGAAGAAATCGCCGAGGAACTGCGCGCAGCGGCCGAAGTGGCACGGGCTATGGCTGCAGCAAATTCGGGTTCAAAAAAGCGCTGACGCCGATGTCGCGCGCCGCCTGATCGCGCAAAGCTGCTGTGCGAGCAAAGCGCAGCGTTTGCGCGCGGCGGCGGGCGGCGGCAAGTGGGGTTTCAGGCCCCGTCTGCACAATCTCTCCGCCAAAGGCATCGGCCAAAATGAGCCCCGCGCCTTGCGGCAAAATCTCGCGCGGGAAATCGGGCGGGACGGCCCAAAAGAATCGGTCGCACCAGTCTAGATACCCCTGCCATTTGGCGTCGGCCATGAAATCGGCGCGGGACGATTTACATTCAATCACCCAAAATTCGCCCTTTGGCCCCAGCGCCATGACATCGACGCGCAGCCCCGAAACAGGCACGAATTCCTCTAATGTGGCGAAATCATAGCTGCGAAGCAGGCGCGAGACGCCCCGCGCCAGTTGCTGGCCTGCCAATGCGGGCAGAATATCTTGCATTTGGTCCATCTGCGCACAATGGCGGCAGTCGCGCGGGCTTGCAAGCGGGCAGGATGGGGCCTATCTGTTGGGGCGGCGGGTTCTGCTCTTCTCGTGAATGGCCCTTTTCCAGTGGCCGATAAGCATCTCCGAGGCTGCTGGCTCTGGCAAGATCCTGGTCTTGTTATCTGGCGACCACCTGAACACTCAGGCTCTCGGGAAATTCACGCCGTCACGGCCGCTGCGGGCCCGCCACCTGTTTCGCAGCTTTCACGGGAATGGGGCGCAGGGCAAAAGGCGCGCGCAGGCCACCTTTGGGGCCTGCATCATCCTCCTCGGCCAGCCGCATGATCGCAATGGCAAATTGCGCGCCAGCAAAGATAATCCCGTTCATCACAAACAGCATAATGGCCGCCACCCCGCCCGATGAAGTTTCCAACACCAAATGGCCAAGCCCTGCGACATTGGCCCAAATCAGCAGGCCCAAAAACAGCGCCGACAGGGCAAAGCCCAGCGCGACCGAGGTGATGTAAAGGCGGATAAGTTTGGGCATGGGCTGGCTCCTTTGACGCGAGCCTAGCAGGTAAATGGTTAAGGGAAAGTGAACAGATGTCGCAGGGGAGCGCGCCCTAAAACCCCTCTGGCCGCGCCTCATGCGCCATGTGGTCTAGCACGGCATTGACGAATTTGGGTTCCTTGCCGCCGTCGAAAAACGCCTTGGCCACATCGACATATTCGGTGATCGCCACGCGCGGCGGGGTGGGCATTTCGACAAGTTCCGCCCCCGCCGCGCGAAACAGGGCGCGCAGAACAGGGTCAATGCGGCCCAGCGGCCATTTGGCCACCAGCGCGCGGTCGGTCATTTGGTCGATCAGCGCTTGGCGGTTCACGGCATGGTTGACAACCGCGCGGAAATGCGCGGCGTCGCCTTCGGCAAACGCGCCCTCTTCATAAATCGCACCGAAACGGTGGTCTTCAAATTCGGCGCAGACCGCCTCGACCGTTTGGCCAGAGGTTTCCATCTGGAACAGCGCCTGAACCGCATAAAGCCGCGCCGCCGATTTCATCTGCCGCTGGTCTGCCTTTTTGTCGGTCATGCGCGAAAGCCTATCCCCGTGGTGCTGCGCGCCCATTTGCGCGAGAGCGCGACCAGATGCAAGGCCGCAAGCGCCGCGCCGCCGCCTTTATTCTGGCCCGCAACGTCGGCCCGCGCCAAGGCTTGCGCGCGGTTTTCCACCGTTAGAATGCCATTGCCAATGCAGGCCCCGCCAAGGCCCAGCATGGAAATGGCGCGGGAGCTATCATTGCAGACCGTGTCGTAATGCGTCGTCTCGCCGCGGATCACGCAGCCCAGCGCGACATAGGCGTCGAATTTTTGCAGCCGTTCGGCCATGGCAATCGCAGTCGGCACTTCCAACGCGCCGGGCACTTCGATCACCTCCACCTCGGCCCCGCAGCCCGTTGCTGCCGCGCGCGCGCCTGCGACCAACTGATCGGCGATATCTTTGTAATAGGGCGCGACCACAATCAAAACGCGCACAGGCTTGTCAAACACGGGCGCGGGAAGGGTGTAATGCTGTTCAGCGGCGGCCATGGGCTACTCCGTGATGGGTTTGGTGCCTGCGATGGTCAGGCCATAAGCTTCTAATGCCACCACGCGGGGGGCGGCGGAATTGGTCACAAGCGTGATTTTGGTCAAACCGAGGGCGGCCAAAATCTGCGCGCCGAGGCCATATTGGCGCAGCGTCTGCGGCGAGGCTTCGCCCCCTTCGACCATTTTCATCGACGTGTCGCGCAGCAATACCACCACGCCGCGCCCTGCCTGCGCGATCACCCGCATCGCGCCGTGAATATCGCTGGAATGGCCGTCGGATATGCCCAACACATCCTCTAATGGGTTCAGGTTGTGCACGCGCACCAGCACGGGCACATCGCCGGCCAAATCGCCTTTGGTCAGAACGATATGCTCGTCCCCGTGGGTGTCATCTGCGAAAATACGCATCAGCCACTCGCCGCCATGGGCCGAGGTGACGCGCCGCACAGCGCGTTCTTTGACAAGGTTATCATGGCGGCGGCGATAGGCGATCAAGTCCGAAATCGTGCCAATTTTCAGCCCGTGCTTTTGGCCAAAGGCAATCAGGTCGGGCAGGCGCGCCATCGTGCCATCGTCATTCATAATCTCGCAGATCACGCCCGATGGGTTCATCCCTGCAAGGCGGGCAATATCGGTTGCCGCCTCGGTATGGCCCGCGCGCACCAAAACACCGCCATCGCGGGTGCGCAGCGGAAACACATGGCCTGGGGTTGCCAGATCGGTCGGTTTGGATTTGGGATCGATTGCCACGGCCACCGTGCGGGCGCGGTCAGCGGCGGAAATGCCCGTCTCTACCCCTTCGCGCGCCTCGATCGATACGGTAAAGGCGGTTTCGTGGCGCGACGAGTTGCGCGCCGCCATCAGCGGCAGTCCCAATTCATCAATCCGCGCGCCCGTCAGCGTCAGGCAAATCAGCCCGCGCCCATGCGTGGCCATAAAGTTGATCACATCCGCCGTGGCCATTTCGGCGGGAATCACCAAATCGCCCTCATTCTCTCGGTCTTCATGATCGACAAGGATGCACATTTTGCCATTGCGGGCATCTTCGATGATCTCCTCAATCGAGGAAATCGCATCGGAAAAATCGGTCTTTTCAGTCATGGCGGCAATCCTGCTTTTTGGCTTGGCTAGCCCTTAGCCGATTGCGCGGGGCTTTGCCAGTGCGGCACTTGGCCCAGCGCTGCGCATCATCTGTGCAAGAATGTAAGGCGGGGGCGTGACCCTAATCCCATTCGCGCAAGCGGGCGACATAACGCGCCATTGTATCCACCTCAAGGTTGACAAGATCGCCAACTTTGACGCTTCCCCAAGTGGTAACGGCTTGGGTGTGGGGAATGAAATTGATGTCAAACTCTGCCCCGCGCACATCGTTCACCGTCAGCGAAGTGCCATTCAGCGCAACCGACCCTTTGGGCGCAATGAACCGCGCAAGGGCGTCTGGCGCGCGAAAGGTCACGCGCTGGCTGTCGCCTTCGGGGGTGGCCGCAACCACTTCGGCCACGCCATCGACATGGCCCGATACGATATGCCCGCCCAGCTCGTCGCCCACACGCAGCGCGCGCTCAAGGTTAACGCGTTGGCCCAGCACCCAGCCCTTATTGCCGCCGATATTGGTCTTGCGCAGCGTTTCAGCGGAAATATCCACATCGAACCACTTGCGCGGGCTGCTGCCCAGATCGACAACCGTCAAACAAACCCCCTCGCAGGCAATCGAGGCGCCGATATCAATCGACGCCACATCATAGCTGGTGGCAATGCGGGCGCGCAGATCACCCTTTTGGATAAGGTCAATCACCTCGCCCATATCCGTGACAATTCCTGTGAACATCGCCCGCCTCCTCGACCTTGCCTATCAATTAAAGCGCGGGCTGGGCCGCTGCAAGGGCGCGTCCAAAGGCTTTGGCCAGATTGCATTGCTTTTTAGGCAAATTCGCCTTAGTTTTACCCAAAAGAGCGACCAAGATTAACCTTGGCATAAGACCCCATAGCAAAGATGGGGCAGAGGTAGGCAATATGGCAGTGACACCCATCATGGCGGATCGACCCGCAAGCACGCGCAGGTTCTTGTTTTTACAAGGCCCGCATGGCCCGTTTTTCGCGCGGCTTGGCGCAATGCTGGGGCGCGCGGGCGCGCAGGTTTGGCGCGTGGGGTTCAATCGCGGGGATCGCGCCTTTTGGCCCGATGCGGGGTTTATCCCCTATCGCGGCAGCCATGAAGATTGGCCCGATGAATGCGGCGCTTTGCTGGATGGGCGGGGGATTACCGACCTTGTGCTTTATGGCGACACGCGCCCGATCCACGCGCAGGCGATCTTGGCCGCGCGCGCGCGCGGCATCACCGTGCATGTCTTTGAAGAAGGGTATTTGCGCCCCTATTGGATCACCTACGAACGCGGCGGCTCGAACGGCAATTCGCGGCTGATGGATTTGACTGTGGCGCAAATGCAAACCGCCATTGCGCCTTATGATATGGACTTGCCCGATGCCCCTGCCCGCTGGGGCGATATGCGCCAGCATGTGTTTTGGGGGGCGCTTTATCATTGGTTCGTGCTGACAGGGTTTTGGGATTTTCGCAATTTTCGCCCGCACCGTAGCCTGACTGTGGGGCAAGAATTCCTGCTGTATCTGCGCCGCCTTGCCCTGATGCTGCCCCATCGGTGGGAGCGGATGCTGGCCACGCGGGCCATTCAGCGCGGCGGCTTTCCCTATCATCTGGTGCTGTTGCAATTGGAACATGACGCCAGTTTTCAAATGCATTCGCCCTTCAAAACAATGGCCGCGTTTTTGGCCGTGGTGATGGAAGGGTTTGCGCGCGGGGCCCCTGCGCATCATCATATCGTCTTCAAAGCGCACCCGCTGGAAGATGGGCGCGCGCCGATTGCCCGCGAAATACGCCGTCTTGCGGCCCAGCATGGCGTGGGCGAGCGGGTGCATTTTGTGCGCGGCGGCAAATTGGCGGGGCTGTTGAACCACGCTCGCACTGCGGTCACGGTAAATTCCACCGCCGCGCAGCAGGCGCTGTGGCGCGGTCTGCCGCTGAAATGCTTTGGCGCAGCGGTCTACGCCAAGCCCGAATTTGTTTCGGATTTGCCCCTGCCCGAATTTTTCGCCGCCCCGCCCCGCCCCGACAGCCGCGCCTACCGCGACTATCGCCATTTCCTCTTGGAAACCAGCCAAGTGCAGGGCGGTTTTTACTCGGCCCGTGGGCGGCGCGAGGTGCTGCGCCAGATCGTCGATATGATGCTGCAACGCGAAGATCCCTATGACGCGCTGGCCACGGGCAGCCCTGCGCCGCGCCTCCACCTGCGGATTGTTTCCTGATCGGAAAAAAGCCTCTCGCTTTTTCTGATGATCCTGTCTATAGTTACAGGCAAAACTTGAGGCAAATCCACTAAAGGAGCCCGGGCAGTGACATCGTATCTATCAAGGGGGGCATCAGCCCTGGCCCTTGCTGCCGCAGTTGCGGGGCTGGCGGGCTGTGGTTTGCCGCGTTCTGGCCCCAATAAATCGGAAATCTTCAAAGGTTCCGTGCTTCGCCAAGGCGATGCCTTTATCGTCACTGTGAACAGCCGCGTGACCCGTGCCACCGCCGTTGTGCCCTCCTTTGGCTTTTCGTCGAATTTCAAAAATGCAGGCCTGCTTGGGTCTGACTCAATTTCGCCAGGCGATAAGCTGGGCCTGACGGTGTTTGAAAACGTGAAGGACGACCCGCTTTTGGGCAATACGGGCCAGCGCGTTGCCAGCCTGACCGAAATCGAGGTTGACGGCTCTGGCAATATCTTTGTGCCATATGCGGGCAAAATCAAAGCGGCTGGCCAATCGACCGATGGGCTGCGCAACATCCTGACTGAAAAGCTTGACAGTCAAACCCCTGACCCGCAGGTGATTGTGCAACGTCTGGCAGGGGACGGATCGACTGTCACTGTATCGGGCTTTGCCGGCGCGCAGGGCGTGATCCCGATTGAACGTCCCACCCGCACGCTGATGTCGATGCTTGCCCAAGCGGGCGGTGTTTCTATCGAACCAGAAACCGCAATCATTCGCGTCACGCGCGGCACGCAAACGGGGCAAGTCTGGCTGCTAGACTTATATGGAAACCCCGAACTCGACATCGCGCTGCGCGCGGGCGATAAAATCACCGTCGAACGGGACACCCGCAAATTCACTGCGCTCGGGGCGACAGGGTCGCAAGAACTTGTCAAATTTGAAACGCAAACCCTGTCGGCGATCGAGGCGATTGCCACCGTGGGCGGCCTGTCCACCAGCAGCGCAGACCCAACGGGCGTGTTCGTGTTCCGCAACGAGCCGTCGGAAATTGCCAACACGGTTTTGGGGCGGCGCGACTTGCAGGGCGATCAACGCTTTGTCTATGTGCTGGATTTGACCCAGCCCACGGGCATGTTCGAGGCGCGCGATTTCCTGATCCGCGACGGCGACACAGTTTATGTGACCGAAGCGCCCTTTACCCAATGGACCAAAGTACTTTCGGCCATTACGGGCACCACGTCGGCGGCAACGGCCTTGTCCACGGCGGCGGGAACGGCGCTGGGCAACGCTGTCAACTAACCCGTGGCGGGCGCGCGCCACCCCGTTTTTGCCGCAGCATCCGCGCAGGTGCTGCGGCTTTTGTATTTTAACGCGGGCTTTCGCACGCAAAAGCGACTGCGCGCGATTTTGCAGGCGGCTGGGTTTGAATTGGTGTTCGGCCCGCTGACGCGCCCGCGCCCAAATGACGCTGTGGTGGTTTGGGGCAAATCGCCAACCGCCCATCGGGGCGAACAATATGCCGCGCGCCACAATTTACCCCTGTTGCGCGTAGAGGACGCCTTTGTGCGCTCTGTATGTCTTGGACGCGCGGGCGATCCGCCCATTGGTTTGCTGCTGGACCCTGTGGGCGTGCATTTTGATGCCGCCCGGCCATCGCAGCTAGAGCAGATTTTGGCCAAAGACCCGCTGGATGACACCCAACTTTTGGCGCGGGCCAAGGCGGGCATGGCGCGGCTGCGCGCCTTGGACATTTCGAAATATAACACACATGATCAAAGGGTTACACCGCCTCAGGCGGGCTATGTCTTGGTGGTTGACCAGACCCGCGGCGATGCATCTATTGCCCATAGCGGCGCCGATGCCGCGCGCTTTGCCCAAATGCTCGAGGCGGCGCGCAGCGATTTCCCCCATGCGCGCATCCTGATCAAAACCCATCCCGAAACGGCCCAAGGCTATCGCGCGGGGCATTTCGGCCCTGCCGATTGCGATGCGCAGGTGCAGCTTTTGCAAGAAAATCTCTCGCCCCATGCCGCGCTGGACGGGGCGATTGCGGTCTACACCGTTTCCTCGCAACTCGGGCTAGAGGCGATTTTTGCAGGGCATCGGCCAAAGCTGTTTGGCCTGCCGTTTTATGCAGGCTGGGGGCTGACGGATGACCAAACCGCTGCCGCGCGGCGCGGGCGCAAACTGACTAAGGCGCAGCTTTTTGCGGCGGCTTACCTGATGGCCCCGCTGTGGTTTTGCCCCTATCGGCAGCGGCTGTGCAGCTTTGAAGAGGCGATTGACACGCTAGAGGCGCAGCTTCGCGCACGGCGCGAGGACAGCGCGGGTTATGTGGCGGGCGGAATGCGCGCGTGGAAACGTGCGCGGTTGCAAGCGGTGTTTGGTTCTGTCAAGCCGCTGATATTTAAGCGAGATATCGCGGCGGCTGTTGTGCATGCCCAAAACACTGGGCGCAAGTTGATGGTCTGGGGTATGGCCGATACGCAGCCAGATTTGGCCGTGCTTCGGCTGGAAGATGGTCTATTACGCTCGCGCGGGCTGGGCGCGGCATTGACCCCGCCGCTGAGCCTTATTTTGGATGACATTGGCCTTTATTACGACCCAAGCCGCCCCAGCAGGTTTGAAGCGCTGATGATGCAGCCGCTGCCGCCCGATGCCCGCGTGCGCGCTCAGGTTTTGGTCGATGGGCTGCGCGCAGCGCGGCTTTCCAAATACAATTTGGGCGGGGCTGCGTTCGATTTGCCCAAACAGGCACAGGGCCGCACGATTGTTCTGGTGGTTGGACAGGTGGTGGATGACGCATCCGTGCGGCTGGGCGCGGGCGGGCGCAGCAATATGGATTTGCTGCGCGCGTCAAGGGCGGCCTATCCACAGGGGTTTATCCTGTATAAACCGCACCCCGATGTCGAGGCTGGCCTGCGTTTGGGCGCAGTGGCGGCGCAAGATTTGGCCGGTCTGGCCGATTTGGTGGCCAGCCAAACCGATCCGATGGCCCTGCTGGACAAGATCGATGTGCTGGTGACCTTAACCTCGACCTACGGGTTCGAGGCGCTGCTGCGCGGGGTGCCTGTGACCACTTTGGGCGCGCCGTTTTATGCAGGTTGGGGGCTGACGCGCGATTTGGGCGATGTGCCCCAGCGGCGCAAAGACCATTTGCGCGCCTTAGATCAGCAAGGCCTGCCCGCCCCCGATCTGCTGCATTTGGCCCATGCCGCGCTGATCGCCTATCCGCGCTATTTCGATCCCATCACCAAAACCCCCTGCCCGCCCGAAGTGGCATTGTTACGCCTCGCGCAAGCGCAGGGTGCAGGGCCCGCCCTGCCGCAAGGGTTGGGCCTGCGCCTTTTGTCGAAACTCCAGGGCCATTTCGCCAGCTATGCCCATTGGTGGCGGTAGGGGCATCGGGGAAAACTGGTTTGCACCGCAGTTTTGGGCCTTTGCGAAGGGCCAGCATAGCTGCCATAAATCGGGGTAGGTTCGGTAATCCCCCCCGAATTTAGTGGGGTGCAAAAGTAGAATTTTCTCGGCAAGATGAACGAGGAGATTTCGAATGAAGACAAGCAGATACACTGAAGCTCAGATCATCGCGATCCTGCGACAAGCCGAAGGCGGAGTGCCGGTTGCCGAGCTGTGCCGCGAGCATGGGATGAGCGATGCGTCGTTCTACAAATGGCGGGCCAAGTATGGCGGGATGGATGCGTCCATGGTTGGCCAGATGAAGGCGATGGAGGAAGAGAACCGTCGCCTGAAGCGCATGTATGCCGATCTGAGCATGCAGAACGATCTGTTGAAGGAAGCCCTTGGAAAAAAGTGACAGGGCCATCTCAGCGCCGCGAGATGGCCGAAACGGCGGTGGAACGACGGGGCGTCAGCATCGCGTTGGCTTGCAGGGCCTTTGGGGTCAGCGAGACCTGCTATCGCTACAGCCCCAAGCTCAAGGACGAGAACGAGGTGATCGCCGATCTGCTCACGGGGCTGACCGATGCGCGCAAGACTTGGGGGTTTGGTCTATGTTTCCTGCACCTGCGCAACGTGAAGGGGCATCCCTGGAACCATAAACGGGTTTACCGCATTTACTGCGAGCTGGAGCTGAACCTGCGGATTAAGCCACGCAAGCGGCTCAAACGGGAGAAGCCTGATGTCCTGGCTGTGCCAGCCGCGCCCAATGTGACCTGGTCCATGGATTTCATGGCCGACAGGCTGGGTGACGGTCGTGCGTTTCGCCTGCTGAATGTCCTTGATGACTTCAATCGCGAAGGGCTAGGGATCGAGGTTGATTTCTCGCTGCCTGCCGAGCGAGTCATACGGAGCCTCGACAGGATCATCGAATGGCGGGGAAAGCCGGGCACGATCAGGGTGGATAATGGGCCCGAATACATCAGCGAAAAGCTGAGAATATGGGCTGAGAAGCACAAGATCACCATCCAGCACATCCAACCTGGGCAGCCCCAGCAGAACGCATATGTCGAGCGCTACAACCGAACGGTACGGCATGAATGGCTGGATCAATACATCATCGAAAGCATCGAGGAGGCACAGGATCAAGCCACGAAATGGCTCTGGACTTACAACAACGACCGCCCCAACATGGGCATCGGCGGCATCACACCCGCCATGAAATTGAAAATGGCCGCGTGAATTCTACGAACGCACCCCGTTAAAAATGGGGAGATTACCGTTCAACCCCTAAGCACGCGGCCAAACCTGAAACGCGCCGCCGGGCGCCCCCCAAAAAAGAGGGGGCATTTTGCCCCCTCTGATGGGTGCTGCACCTTGTGCAGCAATCCAAGACAGGGCTTTGCCCTGCTATTTGCGCCGACTTGGGCTTTGCCCTGCTATTTGCGCGGACGGGGGTCTTTGCCCCCGCAGGATTGGCGCGTTTTGCAACCAAACCTTTCCCCATTCTAGGGCCGCTTAATCAACTGCAGCGCGGGCTGTTCGCCGCGCGTAGCTGCATTCCAACATAGGTTCTGGGCCACCCCCACGCCCAAACCTGAACCTTTAATAGATGTAGCGAATTTGATCCGTCCAATAACGTTCCATCCGCTTAAGGCTTTGATTCATATGTTCCATGCCCGCGGCATCGACCAAATTGCGTTTGGTCAACCCTTCGGCATGGCGTGCGAACAATTCGTTCAGCAAACCGCGCACACGGCGGCCTTTTTCCGTCAGGCGCACGCGCACCGAACGGCGGTCAATCTCGCTGCGCTGATGGTGCATATAGCCCAGTTCCACCAGTTTTTTCAGGTTATAGGAAACATTGCTGCCCTGATAATAACCGCGCGATTTAAGTTCGCCCGCAGTCACTTCGTTTTCGCCAATGTTAAACAACAAAAGCGCCTGAACCGAGTTGATTTCCAAAATCGCAAGGCGTTCGAATTCGTCTTTGATCACATCCAAAAGCAAACGGTGCAACCGTTCAACCAAGGCCAAATTGTCCAAATAGCCGACCATCATGGCCTTGTGCGAGCCATCTAGCACGGGGGTAAAAGCTGTCATACGGTATCTCCACAGCACGGGGGCAACTGTGGCCAGAATGAGGGCAAAACGGAAACATATGGTAAACGAAACGGGGATTTTCGACGAATTTTACCGTTTTTTGCCGTTCTATTTCGCCTATTTTGGCAAAACTTAGCTTTTTGCCAGCCTGCCCCGCGCGAATTGCCCGATCTCGGCCAGCAATTTGGTAAACTGCGGCGGGCTGTCTTGCTGGCCCAGAATCATCGCCAGCAGATCTTGGTCGTTTTCTTCCAAAAGCGCGTCATACAGGGTTAGCGCGCCTTCGCCCATTTGCGCAAGATATGCGTCCGCATAGGGGCCAAGAATAAGGTCCATCTCTTTGGTGCCGCGCCGCCATGACCGCATGGTCATCCGCTTGATCCGTGCTTCGTGCTGCTCCATCACCATTCCCGCTTGCGCCCCACCTGCCCCCGCCATAGAACACCCCGCGAAAATATGCCAGATCAGGGAGGCTTTTATGCCGTTTTTGTCCGATACGCTTGCCCGTGTGAAACCATCGCCCACCATCGCTGTCACCACCAAGGCGGCGGAACTGAAGGCGCAGGGCCGTGATGTGATCGGCCTTGGCGCGGGCGAGCCCGATTTCGACACGCCAGCCAACATCCGCGAGGCGGCAAAGCGGGCGATTGACGGCGGCAAAACCCGTTACACCGCCGTTGACGGCATCCCAGAACTGAAGAAAGCCATTTGCGATAAGTTTGCCCGCGAAAACGGGCTAACCTATACGCCAGCCCAAATCAGCGTGGGCACGGGTGGCAAGCAGATTTTGTATAATGCGCTGATGGCCACCTGCAACAAAGGCGACGAGGTGATTATTCCCGCGCCTTACTGGGTGTCCTACCCCGATATGGTGGAATTGGCGGGCGGCACGCCTGTGCCTGTTGTGGCGACGATTGAAACCGATTTCAAACTAACCCCTGCCCAGCTAGAGGCCGCCATTACCCCCAAAACCAAATGGTTTATCTTTAACAGCCCGTCGAACCCCACGGGCGCGGGCTATACCGAAGGCGAATTGCGCGCGCTGTGCGATGTGCTGCTGCGCCATCCGCATGTGTGGATCATGTCGGACGATATGTATGAACATCTGGTGTTTGACGATTTCAAGTTTACCACCCCCGCCCAGATTGAACCCAAGCTGTATGACCGCACGCTAACCTGCAACGGCGTGTCCAAATCCTATGCAATGACGGGCTGGCGCATTGGCTATGCGGGCGGGCCAGTGCATCTGATCAAAGCAATGGGCACGATACAATCGCAAAGCACATCGAACCCGTCGTCCGTTTCGCAATATGCCGCGCTAGAGGCGCTGACCGGCCCGCAAGATTTTCTGGCCCCCAACCGCGCCATGTTCCAAAAACGCCGCGATTTGGTGGTTAAGATGTTGAACTACGCCAAAGGTGTGACCTGTCCAAAGCCCGAAGGCGCGTTTTACGTCTATCCCGACATCTCGGGCTGCATTGGCAAAACCACGCCAGCGGGCAAAAAGATCACCAATGACGAAGATTTTGCGACATATTTGCTAGAAGATACGGGGGTCGCCGTGGTTTTTGGCGCCGCATTCGGCCTTAGCCCAAATTTTAGGGTGAGTTATGCAACCTCTGATGCTATACTCACCGAAGCATGCACGCGGATTCAGAACTTCTGCGCGGCATTGGTGTAAGGGGTAGAATGGCGGGCGATCTTCCAGAGTATTATTTTCGCACCCGTGAAAACGGCGCGGCGGTGTTTCGGGTTGATACCGAAAACCGCCAGCGCCGCATTGATTTGGAAGAGATCGCGCTGGTCAATGTCAAGAACGGCCAAGTCAAACCGCATGGTGACACAGTTCTGACCAACGCCGATATTGCCGCCATTCAATCGTGGATGGAGCAGCGCGTGGCCTTGCTCGCTGCGCGCGATGTAGATGATATCTTGCGCGCAGTCGATCATTTGAACCTAACGGCGCAATGGGTGCAATCGCGCGCCACGGAAGACCAGCTAGAGGCTGTGACAGACGCGCTGCTGCTGGCGATGCATGATCTGCGCATGGTTTTGGTGCGCAAGAAATCTGAACGCCTGATGCGCGGCGAGGCGGCGGAATAGAAAATTCAGGCCAAAGGAAAAGGGCGCAGCATATCGCTGCGCCCTTTGGCATTTCGCACAGGATTTAAGCCGGCCTGCGCGCGCGCATCCGCGATAGCGCAAACGGAATGGCCCCAATCGCCAGCCCGCCCACACCAATGACCAACGTGATCGTGTCAAAGGTGGGAATGGAATAAAGGCCGATAAAGGTCATGAACCCTGCCCCAAGCGCGGGCCAAATCACATGGGTGATTGCGCCTTTGACATCGTCGCGCAACATGGCACGGTAATGCCAAGCGCAGGCATAGCCGGCAAGGCTCATGTAAAAGCAAATTTGAATGCCAATTGCCAAGATCGAGCTTTCCAAAATCGCTGCGACTGTGGGCATGTAAGACGAAGAAAACAGCAGCACCACGCCCAGCCCCCAAATCACCGCAGTCGCAATCCACGGCGTCTGCCATTCGGGGTGAATGCTGGCATAGCGCGGATGCAGCATATTATCGCGCGCCATCGCAAACATCGAACGGCTGAATTGCAAAATCTGAGTTTCAATCGTGCCGATGGTCGATAAAATGGTCGAAAGCACCGCCAGATATGACCAAGGCGAAGCGAACAGCTTTTCCGCAATCGCATAAAGCACGTTGGTATTGGCGGCAGCAATTTCTTCGTCGGTCAGCACGATCAGAACCACGATCATCATGATGATAAAGAACAAAATCAGGTTGACCATGGCCCAAAACGCGCCTTGGCCTGCTGGGCTTGGCGTGCCATCGGCGGTTTCCTCGCCCAAGTTCATCGTCACGTCCCAGCCCCAGTAAAAGAACACCGCCGTCAGCGCGCCTGTGGCAAACAATTCGGGCGTGAACGAAAACGGCGAAATCCACGCCCAACTGGGCGTATGCGCGGGCGTGCTGCCAAACTGCCAAAAGGCCGCGCCAATCAGGGCAAAGATGATGGCGGTTTCAATGATGGTCAGCATGATCTGCGCATAAGATGCGTGTTTGATGCCTTTGGTCACCACCACCGTGACCACCGTCAGCCAAATCGCGGCGGTAAACGTCACCCAGCCTGTGTTTTCCACCAAACTGGGCGCGATCAACACCAGCGTCGATGTCGCGGCAGGAATCGTTGCCGAGACCATGAACACAACCGACGCCACCAGCAGCCCCCAGCCCGCAAAGAACCCCCATGTTGGGCCAAACACCGCGCCAACCCAGGCATAGGTTGCCCCCGCATGGGGCGACATCTTGTTCAGGTTTTTGAAGGCAAGCATCAGGCCAAACATGATCAGCCCGCAATACAAAATGGCCCCCACCGACAAATCACCCACCGCAGCCACAATCGTCGCCGTCGTAACAGCGACCGAAAATGCAGGTGCAGTGCCCGCAATACCCATCACAATAGATTCCGCCGTTCCCAGCGCGCCTTTTGCAAGGCCAGCATCCGTAGACATCCCTTTGTTCCCTTTGGTTGTTATGGTTGACCAAAGGTTAGGATGAAACGGCGCAGCCTGTAAACAAATTTAGGCGGCGCTATAGCTTGGGCGCTTTGGCCCAAAACCGCCACATCAGCGTGACTGCGGCGCAGGCCAGCCCCAGCGTTAGCCCCAGCCACAGGCCAACCCCGCCCATCCCTGCGCCAAAGGCAAGGCCATAGGCGCTTGGCATCCCAACGCCCCAATAGCTGAAGGCGGCGGCAATCATCGGAACGCGCGTGTCGTGAATACCGCGCAAGAGGCCCAGCGCGATCACCTGCATCGCATCGGCCAGCTGAAACAGCGCCGAAATGGCCAACAAGGTCACGCCAAAGGCCAGAATTTGCGGCGCCTCTGCCGCTGTGGGGTCTAAAAACACCGAAACCAGCGGGCGCGGCAGGGTCAGAAAGGCCGTGATTACCACCAAAGCAAAGGCCAAAGACAGCGCAATCACCACCCGCGCCCCATCGCGCAGCCCCTGCGCATCTTGGCTGCCAAAGGCATGGCCCGTGCGGATGGTTGCGGCATTGGACAGGCCCAAATGCACCATAAAGGCCATCGCCGTCACTTCCAAAACAATACCATGCGCTGCCAGCTCCATCGTGCCGATCCAGCCCATCATCACTGCGGTCGCCGAAAACAGGCCCGATTCTGCCAGCAGCGTCACGCCAATCGGCCAGCCAAGGCGGAACACTTGGCCCATAGCCGCCCAGTCTGGCCGCCAAAACCGCTGAAACAGGCGGTAATGGCGCAAATCGCGCAGCAGCCCCGCATAGGCCAGCAGCACCGCCATCGACAGGATCTGCACCGTGATCGAGGCAATCGCCGCCCCCCTGATCCCCATTTCTGCCGCGCCGCCCACGCCAAAAATCAGCACATAGGCCAGCGCTGCATTGGCGGGCACGGCGGCGACTGTCACCCACAGCACCACCTGCGTGCGTCCCAGCGCGGCCAGATAGCCCTTGATCGCCATAATCACCAAGGCAGGGATCATCCCCAAGCCGCCAATGCGCAAAAACACCTGCCCCAAGGCTGCAACCTCGGGTTTTTGCCCCAGCGCCAGCAGCACCGCCTCGGCGTTCCAGAACATCGGATAGGTCAGCAGCCCATAGCCGATAGACAGCCACAGCCCCATGCGCGCCGCGCGCCGCACCTGCGCCTCATCCCCCGCGCCGACCGATTGCGCCACCATCGGCATCACCGCATTGGCAAAGCCCGAGCCAAGGATGAACACCACAAAAAACAACGAGGTCGCAATCACCATCGCGGCCAGTTCCGTCACCCCATACCAGCCCAGCAGCACCGTATCGACAACATGCAGCGCCATCTGCGCAAGATGGCTGCCCACCAGCGGCACGCCCAGCAGCAACGTGGCGCGTGCATGGGCAGAATAGGTCAGGCGGGCGGGATGCGTCATGCCCCCGTGGTAGCGGTTGCCCAAGATTTAGGCAAGGTGGGGGTGGGGTTATAGCGCCGCGATCAGCGCCACCCCCGCGCCTATCGCAATCACCCCACCCGCCACGATTTCTGCGATGGGCTGCACCCGTGCAAGTTGGCCAAGGCCCAGCCCGCCAAAAGCGCCCTCGCGCGCAAAGACGGCGATCAGCGCCACGGCGGCGGTAAAGGCAGCCGTGCCAAAGCCCATCGCAAAGGCCCCCGCGATGCCCGCCAGCCCAATCCCCAGCTGCCATGTCAGGATCAGCACAAACACCGCCCCCGTGCAGGGGCGCAGGGCGATGCCTGCGATCAGGGCGGCAACCTCGCGCGCGCTATGGGCCGCTTGCACCTGATCCACCGTTGGCCCGTGGGCATGGCCGCAGCCGCAGTCTGGCCCGTGATCGTGGTGATGATTGTGATTGTGATTGTGGCCGTGGTGATGGTCGTGGTCGTGGTGGCCATGCGCCCGCGCCGCCATTTGCGCGCGCACTCTCCGCGCCCCGCGATAGATCAGATACAGCCCCAGCGCCCCTATTGCCGCACTGCCAAGCGGGGCCATGATTTGGTCAACCACATCCCCCGCCACCTGCCGCGAAAGGCCCAATCCCGCAACAATGGCATAAACCGCACCCACCGCGACAAGCGTCTGCGCAAGCGAGGCCGCAACCGACAGCACCGCCAGTTTCCACGCCGTCACCCGCCGCGCCAGCCCGTATCCGCCGATCACCAGCTTACCATGCCCCGGCCCCGCCGCATGCAAAACGCCATAGGCAAAACACATGCCCAAAAATCCTATCAGCGCGCCCGCCTCGCCTGCCCGCAGCGCGCGGATCGCGCCCGCCAGCAAGGTTTGCACCTGATGCTGCGATGCCAGTAGCCATGCGCCAACCTCGGCGAACATGCCCTTTGCCCACAGCACGGCGAACAACTCGCCAAACACCACAACGGCCAAAACTAATCGCCACATGACACGCGCACCTCTTCGGCATAGGCCGCGCCGACGGCGGGAAAATCGGCCTCGACATCTTGATCGGCGGTGTATTCTGCCAGCGCGGCCAGCAGCGCCTCGTCCGCGGCGCCGCGGTCAGGCTCCCATATCTGGGCGCTGCACGCCCGCGCGGCCCCAGCATATTCCAACGCCGCGCCTTTGAGGGAATAGGCTGTGTAAAAGCCGGGGTCATAGACCTGAATGACCAGTTCCTGCCCTTTGGTCAGCGCCGCAGGCGCGGCCAAATCGCGGATATGGGTGGTGATGATTTTGCCACCCTTGTAATCGGCGGTATAGTCGCGCGGCCGCGACAGGCCCTGATCCACCCCGCCGACAAGGGCGTAACTATCCCCGGGAAACCCCGCATCCCATTTCATATCAAACCCCGTCAGGGCGGCCTTTTCATCCGCCGTCAGCACCCCATCGCCATCGGGGTCAAGCCCGCGGTCGGCGATGTATTGAAGCGACGAGAGGTCATCATAAACCCAAGTAATTTTGACCGAGGCCGCCTGCCCCCCCGCGTTGAACAGCACAGCCACCGAAGTGTCCAAAAACATATGCGGATGCGCCAGCGCGGGGGCGGCGAGCAGGGATAGGGCAAGGGTTAGGGCAGCGCGGCGCATATCCAAAATATAGCAGGCGCGCAGCGGCAAGAGTAGCCCCTTGCTCGCCGATGCGCAGGGAGTTGCCGCAGGGGTGGCCACGCCTGATGCCCCCCGATCCCCTTTGCCAAGCGCGCCTCTCCCGCGCAGATTACGTGTATGCGGTATAAAGCCCTAGATGACTGGCGCAAAGACAACACCCGCCCAACTGCTGTTGAAGATAAACCTATCGCGGCGATATGGGCGAAAGCTTTGGAGCCTTGCGCGCAGAACGGCGTCAAGCTGATGGGTGGGGATTATGCAGCGCAGTAGGCAAGACTAACCCTACCAGCGACCCTACCACCGATAATTAAACCTTGGCGCGAACCCCAACATCCGCTTGGCCTTGGCCGATGAAAACAGCGCCTCATCCTCGCTTACCGCCCGCTTCAGCGGCACGTTCGGGAAATGCTCGGCCACAAGCTGCGAATTGGGCTGCGGCACCGAATTGTTGTCGTTCGACACATTGAACACCTGAAACCCCAGCCCATCGCGGCCCAAACACAAATCCACCATTTGCCCCAAATCGCGCGCGTCGATGTAGGAAAACGCGATGCGGCGGCGTTGGGCGGGGTTCGCGGCATAGCTTGGAAAGGCGGCGTAGTCTTGCGGCTCCATCACATTGCCGATGCGCAGGGCGTAAATATCAATGCCAAAGCGGCGGGCAAAGGCGCGGGCGGTGACCTCATTCACCACTTTAGACGCGCCGTAGCTGTCCATCGGGTTCACGTCATAGTCCTCGTCCAGCGGCAGATAGGCGGGGTCGGTTTGGCCTTCGGAAAAGCACACGCCATAGGTGGTCTCAGAGCTGGCGATGATGATTTTGCGCACGCCCATCTTGGCCGCCGCCTCGATCACGTTATAGGTGGACATCACATTGACGCGGTAGGTTTCGCTATCGGGCGCGATCAAAATGCGCGGGATTGCGGCGAAATGCACAACTGCATCAACCACTTGCGCGCCCTGCCCCGTCTCCAAACTGTCCATCCCGCTATGGCTGCGCATCGCGCTATAGACCTGCCCCAAATCAGTCAGATCGGCGATCAGATCAGGCACGCCCGCCGCCCCCAGCGGCAGCAGATCAACATTCAGAACGCGGTGCCCCGCATCCCGCAGCGCAGGCACCACATGCCGCCCCGCCTTGCCCGAACCACCCGTGAACAATACCCGCATCGCCGCCTCCGTTAACAGATCATTGCATAAATGTGCATTACAGTGCATATTACATTACACATCAGCCGGAGCCAAGCCCATGACACGCCTCGCCACCCCTCAGATTTGCACCATGACCGAATTGCGCGAGCCGCAAAAGGTGTTTGATCGCGCAAACGGCCAGCCCGTGGCGATTTTGAAGAACTCGGCGCTGGTGGGGTATCTGGTGCCCGCCGAGGCCGTGGATACCGCGCCCCAGCTCCGCGCCGCCACAATGGAGGAAGTGATGGAAAGTCTGGCGCGCAGCAAAGCCCGCGTGCAGCCCGTTCTGGACTATTTGAAAGACAAATAAGTGATTCTTCTGACGGTCAACATCGTCATCGCCATTCATGACGCTGTGCTGAACGAAGGCGAACTTGCAGGCCTTGCGCTGGACAAATCACTGGATGGCGCGTTGGCCCGCGTCGAAAACCGACTTGCCTATGGGATGATCAAAGACGCATACGATTTGGCCGCCGCCTATGCGATTGCCATTGCGCAGGGCCACTGCTTTAATGATGCCAACAAACGCACGGCTTACCGCGCCATGCAAACCTGCCTTGATCTGCATGGGCTGCCTTACCCTGACGACGCCACCCAAATCGGCCCCGTGATCATACGCGCCGCCCAAGCTCTGCTGGACGAGGGCGAGTTGGCCTATTGGCTGCGCAAAAACCTTTCCCGCTAACCCCACATCTTGCGCCCCACCCCCCGCGCGTGGTCTAATGATGGCCCAGCCAAAGGATGCCACATGCCCGCCGACCTGATCCCACAAGACACCTATGACGCCTCGAGTATCGAGGTGCTGGAGCCGCTTGAAGCGGTGCGCCTGCGCCCTGGCATGTATATCGGCGGCATTGACGAGCGGGCGTATCACCACCTTGCCGCCGAAATTTTGGACAATTCGATGGACGAGGCGGTCGCGGGCCACGCCACGCGGATCGAGGTGGAATTGCATGGCGACGGCGCGCTGACCATCCGCGACAACGGGCGCGGCATCCCCGTCGATCCGCACCCGAAATTCCCCGATAAATCTGCGCTGGAAGTGATCCTTTGCACGCTGCATTCGGGCGGAAAATTCAACGGCAAAGCCTATGAGACGTCGGGCGGTTTGCACGGGGTTGGTTCATCCGTGGTGAATGCTTTGTCTGACAGCATGGTCGTGGAAGTGGCTAAAAACAAAGAGCTTTTCCGCCAATCCTTTTCGCGCGGCAAACCCTTGGGCCCGATTGAAAAGCTGGGGCCAACCCAAAACCGCCGCGGCACCACCACCACTTTTCATCCCGATGCGGAAATCTTTGGCAGCCACGGCTTTCGCCCAAGCCGATTGATGCGGATGGTGCGATCAAAGGCTTATCTTTTTTCAGGCGTCGAAATCCGCTGGAAAACCGCCATTCCCGATGGCGATACGCCGATGGAGGCGGTGTTTCACTTTCCGGGCGGGCTTGGCGAATATCTGGCCGATACGCTGCAAAAAACCACTACCTACGCCGACCGCCCCTTTGCGGGTAAGGTTTCGTTTCAGGAAAAATACGGTGTGCCGGGGTCAGTCGAATGGGCAATTAACTGGTCGCCCGTGCGCGATGGGTTTATTCAAAGCTATACCAACACCATTCCAACCCCCGAAGGCGGCACGCATGAATTTGGGTTTTGGAGCGCGATTTTAAGAGGCATCCGCGCCTATGGCGAGCTGATTAAAAACCGCAAGGCGGAACTTATTACGCGCGACGATATGCTGACAGGCGGCTGCGCGCTGATATCGGTATTTATCCGCGAGCCGCAATTTGTAGGGCAAACCAAAGATAGATTGGCCACCGAAGAGGCCGCCAAATATGTCGAAGGCGCGGTGCGCGACCATTTTGACAATTGGCTGGCGGGGGACACTAAATCCGCTGGCGCGATTCTAGATTTTCTTATTCTGCGCGCCGAAGAACGGCTAAAACGCAAACAGGAAAAAGAAACCCAACGTAAAACGGCCACGAAAAAGCTGCGCTTGCCGGGAAAGCTGACCGATTGTTCCAGCAAAACCCGCGATAATACCGAATTGTTTATAGTGGAGGGGGATTCGGCAGGCGGCAGCGCCAAAGGCGCGCGCGACCGTGAAACGCAGGCCATCATGCCGCTAAAGGGTAAAATCCTGAACGTGCTTGGCGCGGCATCGGGCAAGCTGAATGAAAATTCCGAAATCCGCGATATATGCGAGGCTTTGGGCGTGCAAATGGGCACGCGGTTTAATGTCGATGATCTGCGATATGATAAAATCGTCATCATGACCGATGCAGACGTGGACGGCGCGCATATCGCCAGCCTTTTGATGACGTTTTTCTTCACCCAAATGCGCCCCCTGATCGACAAGGGCCACCTTTATCTGGCCTGCCCGCCCCTCTATCGCCTCACCCAAGGGGCCCGCCGCCTGTATGTGGCCGACGATGCCGAAAAGGAAAAGTGGCTGGCCAAGGGTCTGGGCGGCAAAGGAAAAATCGACGTGCAGCGGTTTAAGGGCTTGGGCGAGATGGACGCCAAAGACCTGAAAGACACCACCATGAACCCCGCCACCCGCAAATTGATCCGCGTGTCCATCGACGAGGACGCCCCCGGCGAGACGGGCGATTTGGTGGAACGCCTGATGGGGAAAAAGCCTGAACTGCGGTTTCAGTATATTCAAGAAAACGCGCGGTTTGTGGAGGAGTTGGATGTTTGAGGGCCATATTTATGGAAATACTTCCAAGCCTACACAAGATATGGTAATGTTCCCGCATTGTTCTAGTAAGCGAGGCAAAAAAATGCGGGAATACAAAGACATCGGTGGCGATTCGGGCGTCGCTGCTTTTGAATCCAACCATGACGCAATAGCGGTAACTTTCAAGGATCAATCAAAGTATTTGTATACGCTAAGTTCAGTTGGTCCAATTCATTTAGCAAACATGAAGCGGTTGGCTGAAAAAGGCGATGGTTTGAATTCTTATATCAACAGGAATGTCAGAAAAAAGTATGCCGCCAAATTAAGATAACCATTTGGAGTTGGTGGACTTCCAAAACAAGAAAAAACGTAAGCAAGCTTAGGGTGCGTGCTTGCACGCACCGCTTGTGCAAACTAACGCTCCCTCCCCCCGTCAGATTTGCACCCCATCGTCGGCTTGCTGGATTTAGGGTGTAAGGTGTTTGCTGCATCGACACCCTGCCCGCGCAGGCGTGCGCAGGCGCAAAAGACTAAAAACGCTTCACTGGAGCGTTTTTAGTCTTTTGCGCCACCATCCCCGCCCCAATCCCCCCCGCGCCCGCAATAGCCGCAACCCCTGTCTGCCCCGCCGTCATCTCATAAAACAGCCGCACCGCCAGCACCGCGCCCGATGCGCCAATCGCGTGCCCCCGCGCCAGCGCGCCGCCGCCGATATTGACCCCCCGCAGGCCCGCCGCGCAAATCATCGCCTGCCCCGCATAAGCCTCCATCACCTCCGCCAGATCAGCGCCCGCGCCCCCCACTGCCGCGATAGCATCGCGCGCCGCAAGTCCAGGCCGCGCGGCATCGCCCGCCACATTCGCGCCGCGCAAAATCTGCAACCCGCCGCAGGCCATTCCTGCCGCCAGATCATCCGCCACCACCAGCACAAAGGCCGCCCCGTCCGCGGCCAGCGCGCAATTCGCCGCCGTAATACTGCCCGCAATCGGCACCGCCCGCGCCGCCAGCGCCTTTGTCACCCGCCCCGCGAATGGGTCGCGCGCCACCCCCGCAATGGGCACAACTTCGCCCGCCGCCACGCGATATTTCCTATGGGATTCAACGGCATAAACATCCTGATCTGCACGGCTTATCCCCGCCTCAACCGCAATCAAATCCGCGGCCTGCGCCATGTCAGGGTCATCCCAACCCTTGGGCACAAACCGCGCCTGCGCATAGGCCACCCCATCGCGCAAGCGCTGCGGCGCGCGCGAATAACTCTCGGCTCCGCCCGCCACCACCACGCGCGCAGCCCCACTCTCCACCAGCGCGCGGGCGAGCAAAATCGCATCTAAGCCACCCGTGCATTGCCGATCAATCGTCAGCCCCGCCACATGCGGCAGCCCCGCCGCCAGCGCGATAATTCGCGCCACATTGCCCCCCGCGCCAAGGGCATTGGCGCAAATCACCTCGTCCACCCTATGCGTAAACCCCGCGAGCAAGGCGCCGATCACAGGGGCTGCGATGTCCTCAATCTCGAGCCCCGCAAAGGCCCCACCGCGCGGCACAATCGCGCTGCGTTTGGCGGCGATGATTAAGGCCATGACGCATCGACCAGCGTTTGCAGCGCACGCAAATCGGTTTTTCCCGAAGGCAGGCAGGGCCAAACATCCAACCACATCATAGATTTAGGTGCCTTCAGCGCCCCCATCTCCCCCCGCAAAACCGCCAAAATCGCACCCTCTTGCACGGCGTCGCCTTGGGCCACTGCCACCAAATGCACCCCGCGCAAGCCGTCCCTGCGCGGCAAAACCGCCACTTGCCGCAGCCCTGCCAGCGCCAGCATCCGCGCCTCGATCTCTTCGGGAAAGACATTCTGATCCGCCACCGTCACCATCCGCCCCGCACGGCCCGACAGATACAGGTTCCCCTCCTGCATCCGCCCCATTTCCCCCACCGACAGCCAGCCATCATCCCAGCGCGCACTGCCCTGTTCGGCCCCCGCATAGCGCACAAAGCTGTAGGGGCTGCGCAGCCAAACCTCTTGCCCCCGCACCGATAATTCCACCCCAGGATAGGGCGCGCCCACGCTGTCATGCGGGGTGCCCGCCCCTGCAATCGTGATAAAACTCGCCTCCGCCGCGCCGTAAAATTCGCAGGCAGGAATATCCCCCATAGCCGCGCGCAACGCTGCGTCCAGCTTTGATCCGCCCACAATCACCCGCCCCACGCGCGGCATATCCCCGCGCGCCAACAACAGCCGAAGCTGCGCAGGGCTGGCCCACAGCACATCCACCCCCGCCAGTGCGCGCGCCTGCGCCCCCGCGGCAATACCGCCCAACATTGACAAATCCGCGCCTAAATGCAGCGCCTCCACCGCGCCATACAGCGACAGCGATTGCTCCAGCCCGCCCAACACCGCCACATGGCAGCCCCGCCCAATGCCAAACAACCGCGCGTTCACGTCGAATGAGGTGATCCAGCTTTGCGCCCCGCGCAAAATCCGGCGCGGGCTACCACTGCTGCCAGAGGTCAGAGTTTCAAACTGCCCCTCCCCTGCCTCTAACGGGCCAGTTCCACCAATCCGAAACGGCGCACCCGACAGCGCGCGGCGCAAATCCGCCTCAACCCCTGCACCGCCCTGCAGCAGCCGCGCCCCCTTGGCCCATGAAAACCTAGCTTTCATATTGGCCCAAATATCCTTGCCGAAGGCATCCGCACGCGCCGCAAGCTCACCGCCCCAGAATCGCCGCCATCCGCCGCAACGCCAGCCCATAGCCCATAGTGCCAAACCCCGCGATCACCCCATCGGCGCGGGCAGACACGAACGAATGATGCCGAAACGCCTCGCGCTTGTGGATGTTGGAAATATGCACTTCCAGCACAGGCCCCTCATAGGCGTTCAGCGCGTCCAAAATCGCCACGGATGTGTGGCTATAAGCACCAGGATTGATGATAATCCCCGCCGCATCATTGCGCGCGGCATGGATCATCTCGACAATCTCGCCCTCGTGGTTCGATTGTTTCGCCTCGACCGCAAACCCCAGCTCTTTTGCCAAAACCTGCAAGCCCGCCACAACATCGGCCAGCGTCTCCGCGCCGTAAATCTCGGGCTGGCGCAGGCCAAGCAAGTTCAAATTGGGGCCATTGATCACAAAAACGGGCTTCATCTAAGGCATCCTTTGCGCATTTTGCCCAGCATAGCAGGGCCCGCCTGCAATCGCAAAAGGCAAAAAGGGGCGCAGGTTGCCCCGCGCCCCGCACCACCCGTGGCATGGTCAATTCAGCATCCCAATCCCCCGCGTTTCAGGGAGCGATCCTTGGGGGTTATGCCACCTTTTCCAGCGCCACATCGGGGGTTATGCCCAAAGCCCGCACAACATCGCGGGTCAGATCAGGGCGGTTGAGGGTGTAGAAATGCAAATCCTGCACCCCGCCAGCCACCAGCCGCTCGCACAGCGAGGTGCAGTGCGCCAGCGCATACAGCGCCTCGCGCCCATCGCGCACCGCGCGCGTGAATGCCTCGTCCAGCTTGGGCGGCACCTGCGCGCCGCAGCGGGCGGCAAAGCGTTTGGCCCCTTCCCAGCTTTGCACAGGCAAAATACCCGGGATGATCTTGCCCGTAATCCCCGCCTTGTCCGCCGCATCGCGGAACCGAAAGAACGTGTCGGGATCAAAGAAAAATTGCGTCAAGGCGCTGGTGGCCCCCGCATCAAATTTGCGCTTCAGATGCTCGATATCGGCGCCAGCATGGGCGGCATCGGGGTGGGGTTCGGGGTATGCGCCAACCCGCAGGGTGAATTTTCCCGTCTTGGCCAGCGCGGCCACCAAATCGACAGACGATGCAAAGCCATCGGGATGCGCGGTAAAACGCTGCGCACCTTTGGGCGCATCGCCGCGCAAAGCGACGATTTCGGTGATGCCCGCTTCGGCGTAAGCCTGCGCAATCTCTAGCGTTTCGGCGCGGGTTGCATCGACACAGGTCAAATGCGCCGCAACATTCACCCCATAATTGCGCTTGATCGCAACGACAGCTTCATGCGTCAATTTCCGTGTTGTGCCGCCCGCGCCATAGGTCACGGATACAAATTCGGGCCGCATCGGCGTCAGCGCCTGCACTGTGTCCCAAAGACGAAAGCTGGCATCGATGCCTTGGGGCGGGAAAAACTCAAAACTAATGCGCGGTGCTGAAGAACGGGGCGTGGTCATGACTGGCTCCTTTGACTTGCTATGTTATCCCACATCGCGCTACATGAGTCTAATTCATATTATTCACCTATAACATGAGGCGCACATCATGTATATCGAACTTCGTCATTTGCGGTCTATCCGCGCCATCGCGCAGGCGGGGGGGCTGGCCCGCGCGGCCGAGGTGCTGAATGTCACCCAAAGCGCCCTGTCTCACCAGATCGCGGGGCTAGAAGATCAGGTCGGCATGGCGCTGTTTGCCCGCCGCTCGCGCCCGATGACCCTATCGGCGGCAGGCATGCGGCTGCTGCGCGCCGCCGACCGCATTTTGCCCGAAATCGCAGCGCTGGAAGATGAGTTTGCCGCCCTGCACCACGGCAAAACCGGCCGCTTGCATATCGCCATTCAATGCCACGCCTGTTTTGATTGGCTATTCCCCGTGCTGGAAATGTTTCGCCATTCATGGCCCGAAGTGGACGTTGATATCCGCGCAGGGCTGGCGTTTGACAGTTTCCCCGCCCTTGTGCGTGAAGAGGTGGATTTGGTGATATCGTCAAACCCCGAAGACTTGGATGGCGTCACCTTTCACCCGCTGTTTGATTATCACCCTGTCTTTGTCGCGGCCTCCAGCCACCCGCTTGCCGCCAAAGCTTATATCGAGGCTTCGGATTTCCGCGAACAAACTATTCTGCATTACCCCGTCACCCGCGATAAACTGGATATCTTCACCGAACTTCTGACCCCCGCCAAAGTGGAACCCGCCGCCACCCGTGCGGTGGAACTGACCGCTGTTATCCTGATGCTGGTCGCAGCAGGCCGCGGTGTGGCGGTGATGCCCGACTGGGTTTTGCGCGATATCAAAACCCACGCCGATTATATCACAAGGCCCCTTGGCCCGCAGACAGTGACCAAACGCCTTTTCGCCGCCACCCGTTCTGAGGACGCCGAAAAGCCCTATATGGCGCATTTCCTGCGGCTGGGGCGGTCAGAGCCCGTGAAACTGCAGCGCGGGTAAGCAGCCCATTGGGAAAACAATTCGGCGACATGGCAAGGATTTGACCGCGCCTGACACGCGGGGTAGGTGCGATATATCGCGCCCGCCCCGGGGGGCGGGTCGGGCGCGGTCAAATCCGCTCTGGGCGGATTTGACGAAAGCCGACATAAAGCATTCGTGGCCTGCCCGCGCCGCGCCTTTGCCAGCGCGCGCAGGCGTGCGCGCGCGTTCGGGTCTGAAAACGCTCCACTGGAGCGTTTTCGCGCGGGCCTGCCCGCGCCGCGCCTTTGCCAGCGCGCGCAGGCGTGCGCGCGCGTTCGGGGCTGAAAACGCTCCACTGGAGCGTTTTCGCGCGGGCCTGCCCGCGCCGCCCCTTTGCCAGCGCGCGCAGGCGTGCGCGCGCGTTCGGGCCTGAAAACGCTCCACTGGAGCGTTTTCGCGCGGACCTGCCCGCGCCGCCCCTTTGCCAGCGCGCGCAGGCGTGCGCGCGCGTTCGGGGCTGAAAACGCTCCACTGGAGCGTTTTCGCGCGGACCTGCCCGCGCCGCCCCTCACCCCCTTCCCTTCCCCGCCTTGCCCGTGTAATGCCGCATCTCAAATCCACACGAGGTTTCCCCATGCAAGGCAGCGCCAACCTGAACCTGATGATCAAGGCCGCACGCCGCGCGGGCAAATCGCTGGTCAAAGACTTTCGCGAGGTGGAACAGCTTCAGGTCTCGACCAAAGGGCCGGGCGATTTTGTGTCCAAGGCCGACCAAGCCGCCGAGGCGATCATCAAAGAAGATCTGATGGGCGCGCGCCCCACCTATGGCTGGCTGGGCGAAGAAACCGGCGGGGCCGAGGGGGCCGACCCCACCCGCCGCTGGATTGTAGACCCGCTGGATGGCACCACCAATTTCCTGCACGGCCTGCCCCATTGGGCGGTGTCCATCGCGCTGGAACATAAGGGCGAGATTACCGCCGCCGTGGTGTTCGATGCCGCCAAGGACGAGATGTTCGTCGCCGAAAAAGGCGCGGGCGCGTGGATGAACGACCGCCGCCTTCGCGTGTCGGGCCGCAACAAAATGATCGAATCTATTTTCGCCACGGGTATCCCGTTTGCATCCAAGAAAACCCTGCCCGCCACCGTGGCCGACCTTGCCCGCCTGATGCCCGTTTGCGCAGGCGTGCGGCGCTGGGGGGCTGCCAGCCTTGATTTGGCTTATGTCGCCGCTGGCCGCTATGACGGCTATTGGGAACGCGAGTTGAAAGCTTGGGATATCGCCGCGGGCCTGCTTATTGTGCGCGAGGCGGGCGGCATGGTCGCCCCCGTGGTCGATGGGGCCGATATTCTGGCATCGGGCGGGATTATTGCGGCCAATGACCCGCTGTTTGCAGGGTTCACCAAAATCATTCGCGGCGCGTGATCGCGGGCGCTGCCTTTAGCGTTTTCCCACCCGCGGAATAGACGTGCGCATAATGCGAAACTCGCCCGAAGGATTGGGCGGCGCACCTGCGTTTTGCGCCCAAAATGCGCGTCCGCCGTGGCGCATCAGGTAAACCCCTGACATGGCCGCCCCACCGATAAACCCGCCGATATGGGCCATATAGGCCACGCCATCATCCGCGCCGCTGGACAGGATTTGCAGACCAAACCACACCCCCAGCACGACCCAAGCGGGAATGGCGAAAATGCGGAAAAAGATGATGAAGATGAACAAAATATCCACCCTTGCGCGGGGATACAGCAGCAAATACCCCCCCAAAACCCCTGCAATCGCCCCTGACGCGCCGATCATCGGGTAATTGGCGCTTGGGTCGGCGAAATACTGAAACGCCGCCGCGCAAAACCCCGAGGCCAGATAGAACGCCGCATATTTCACATGCCCAAAGGCATCTTCCATATTGTCGCCAAAAATCCACAAAAACAGCATATTGCCCAGCAAATGGCCCCAACCGCCGTGCAAAAACATATGGGTGATCACGCCGTAATCCACCCCATTGTCGCGGATATAGGCGGGCACCAGCCCAAAGGTAAAGAAAAACCCGCCCAGACGTTCCTCGCTGTCAATGCCATACCAATAGGCCAGAAACAGGGCGAAATTCACCGCAATCAGCCCGTAGGTCACATAGGGCCGCCGCCCCGAAGGGTTATGATCGCGGATCGGGAACATGGGCGCATGTTTGGCGATCTGGAATCGGGCGTCAAGGGTGCAAGCGCATCGCCCTTGCCCTTTACCCCCATGCGCGCCTGAAATATGGCGGGCGCAGCGGCTGGTGCGGGCTTAATCATTGAACGGGGCCGCGACCGTTCCACCGCCGTTTTCAAATGGGGTTCGGGTGGCCCTTTTGATCGGCAGGAATTTTTCCCATCTGCGCGGTCCTGTCCCGCGCCGCGCCGCTTTGCTGCCTTTTGCAAAGTTTGTTTCAGCCCCCCCGCATCGTAACCTCGTATTAAGATTAACGGGATTAGGGTCGCCACATGACGATCTCCGATTCCAAACTCGGCCAAGAATTGGCCTATCAACAGCGGCGCGTTTCGGCGTTGCGGGCAACCTTTTTGGTCGCCTCGCATCACGGCGTAACCCTTCTGCCCGAAGAATTGCCCGTTCTGGGCGAAGGCGACATGGCGCAGGCGGTTGCCTCGGCCTTTGCCAAGGCCCGCTTTTCCGCAAAACTGCTGGAAAACTGCACTTGGGATACGGCCGCGGGGCTGGGCACGGCCTATCCCGCCCTTTTGCCGATGCAAGATGGGCGCTGGGTGATCCTTGTCTTGGTTGTGACCAAAGATGAGGGGCCGATGGCCGCCATTCTTGACCCTGTTGTCGAAGCGCAGGGTATTCAAATGATCCCGCGTGCGCAGCTTTTGGCACAGTGGTGCGGGCAGATTTTGCTGGTCAAACCGATGCCGCAGGTCATGGCGGCGCAGCAACCCTTTGGCCTGTCGTGGTTTTATCCTGCGCTCGCCACGCAAAAATGGCTGTTGGCGGGGGTGGTTGCCGCGGGTCTGACGGGCAATTTGATCGCCTTTTCGCTGCCGCTGATGTTTCAGGCCATCGTTGACCGCGTCATTGCGCATCAGGCGTGGAATACCCTTGCCACCATCGTTTCCATTTTCGTGATTCTGGCGCTGTTTGACGCTGGGTTTTCCTATGCCCGCCAGCGCCTGATGATGATTGCGGGCGGCAAAGTGGATGCGATGGTGGGCGGGCGCAGTTTTGCGCATTTGCTGACCCTGCCCTTGGTCGCGTTTGAAACCGTGCCTGCGGGCGTGATGGCGCGGCACATTCAACAAACCGAAAAGATCCGCGCCTTTTTGACGGGGCGGCTGTTTCAAACGGGGCTTGATGCGGCGTTTCTGCCGCTGCTTTTGCTGATTTTGGCGGTTCTCAGCCCTGGCCTGACGCTGGTGGTCTTGGGTTTTGCGCTGGCGATTGCGGCCTGCATCGGTCTGCTTTTGCCGTTTTTCCGAACCCGCCTGAACGCCCTTTATCAGGCCGAGGGAGAGAGGCAGGCGCATTTGGTCGAAACGCTGCACAACATGCGGGCGGTGAAATCTTTGGTTTTGGAAACGGCGCGTGGGCGGGTGTTTAACGATTCATTGGCCGCATCGCTGCAGCGGCAATGGGATGTCGGCGCGATGGGGGCTTTTGCCAGCGCCTTGACGGGCCTTTTAGAAAAACTTATGCAAATCAGTGTGATAGGTCTTGGCGCCGCCCTTGTTTTGCGCGGCGACATGAGCGTGGGCGCCTTGGTTGCCTTTCTCATGCTTTCGGGAAAAGTGTCGGGCCCGCTGGTGCAAATCGTGGGGCTAATCAACGAATATCAAGAGGCGGCGCTATCGGTGCGGATGCTGGCAGGTGTGCTGGATCGCCCCCCCGAAAAGGGGCTACACAACCGTCCTGCGCGCCACGCGATCCACGGCCATATCAGTTTTGATCGGGTTGGCTTTACGTATCCGGGGGGCGCTACCCCGGCGCTGGATCAGTTGTCGTTTGCGGTGGCGGCGGGGCAAGTTGTCGGCGTTGTGGGTCGGTCAGGGTCTGGCAAAACCACGCTGACGCGGTTGATCCAAGGGATCGAGCCGCCGCAATCGGGGCTTATCCAGGTCGACGGCGTGGATTTGCGTCAGATTGATTTGGAACATCTGCGCCGCAATATCGGCGTCGTTTTGCAAGAAAACCTGCTGTTTCGCGGCACGATCCGCGACAATATCGCGATGGCGCGGCCGGGTGCCAGTTTGGAAGAGGTGGCGCTTGCCGCGCGGCTGGCTGCCGCCGATGACTTTATCCGCCGCCTGCCCAAAGGATATGACACGCCCATCGAAGAAGGCGGATCGAACCTGTCAGGCGGCCAGCGCCAACGCATCGCCATCGCCCGCGCACTGATGGGCGCGCCCAAAGTGCTGATTTTTGACGAGGCAACTTCGGCGCTAGACCCAGAATCCGAATCGCTGGTCAACCGCAACCTTAAGGCCATCGCCAAAGATCGCACGCTGATCATCGTCTCTCACCGGCTGTCCTCGCTTGTGGGGTCGGACGCGATTATGGTCTTGGATCAAGGTAAATTGGTGGATTTCGCACCGCACCAAACCTTGCTTCAGCGCTGCGAGATTTATCAGCATTTGTGGCATCAACAAACCGAGCATTTGTCATGATGCATTGGTCGCCTCCGCCCCGCGTTGCGCCCGCCGCGCTGCCGTTTCAATCGGATTTGGAAAGGCTGATCGCCCAACCAACCCCGCGCTTTGTGCGGCTGTGGCCCGCCTTGGGAATTGGCCTTTTTGCGGCGCTGATCACGGGCGCGGCCCTTTTGCCCGTAGATGTGGTGATCACCGCCCAAGGCCGCATCACCACCGACGCGCCGCCCATTTTGCTGCGCCCCAGCGCCCGCGCGACTTTGCAGGATCTTTTGGTGAAACCCGGCGACGTTGTGCAAAAGGGTCAGATTGTGGCACGGCTTGACGCGACTTTACCGCAGGCCGACCTTGCCGCACTTTTGGCCGAACAGCGCAGCATCACCGCCGAAATCGCCCGAATTCAGGCCGAAGTATCCGGCGCGCCGTTGCAAGGCAGCGGCCCCGAATTTGCCGCTCAGGCCGCGATATTAGCACGCCGCAGCGCGGAAATGGGTGCCAGTCTGGCCGCCTTTGATGCCACGATTGGCGCCTTGGAGCGGCAGCTTGCCGACCTTACAGAACTGACCCCGTCGGTCGAGGATCGCGTGATCATCGCCCAGCAAATCGAGGATATTCAAAGCGAACTTGCACGCCGCAATGTCGCGGCGATGTTCACCGTGCTCGAGGCGCGGACAGCCCGCATTGATGCCGCGCAACAGGCCTTTGCGCATAAGGCTCAGCTTGCCGATTTGGCCCGGCAATTGGGCGCGGCGCGCGACCAGCGCGCGATTTTTGTGGCACAAAGCACCCGCGATGCCAGCGAATCCCTGCCGAAATTGCAACTGCGCTTGACCCAAGTGCAAGATGCCTTGTCAAAGGCGCAGCGCCTAAGCGCGCTGACCGAACTTAGCGCGCCGCGCGCGGGGGTGGTGATTTCAGTGGCCCCGGGCGGCGTCGGGGCGATGGTGGCCGAAGGCGATCCCCTTGTTGCCATTGTGCCGACAGATGCAGGACTTTTGGCCGAAATTTCCATTGCCTCGTCCGATTTGGGGCGTGTCGAAACGGGTGATCCTGTGACGCTGAAAATAGATGCCTTTCCCTTCCGCAAATTTGGCGGCGTGGCTGGCAAAATTTCGTCGCTTGGCCCGGTATCCTCAACGCCCGAAAACGGCGGCGAGGCGGTGCATCCTGCCCGTGTGGCCCTGCTTTCGTCGCCAGCGACCTTGCCCGATGGCATGATCCTTGCCTCGGGTATGACCCTTTCCGCCGAGGTGCGGGCCGGCACGCGGTCTGTCCTTAATTACTTCCTTGATCCCATCGAACGCGGCCTGTCGGAAAGCCTGCGTGAACCCTGAAAGGCACATGATGACCCAAGCTTCCCCTGTCGCGCTGGACACCGCCACCCCTGTGGCGAGCACCGCGCTGCGCCAAGTGCTGCATGTCGGCTGCGGCGCAGCTGACCCCAGCAAAATCCCGCAAGATTTTTTTCCCTTTGGTATTTGGTCAGAGCTGCGCCTTGATATCGACCCAGATGTTGCCCCCGACATCGTGGCGTCGATCACCGATATGTCGCCCGTGGCCTCGGCCTCGGTCGATGCAGTCTGGTCGGCGCATAACCTTGAACATCTGCGCGCGCATGAAGTGCCGATGGCCTTGGCCGAATTTCGCCGCGTGCTGCGCCCGAACGGGTTTATCCTTGTCACCATGCCCGATTTGCAGCAAATCGCCCAACTGATCTGCGACGACAAATTGGAAGAGGCGGCCTATATGTCGGCGATGGGGCCGATTATGCCGCTGGATATGGTGTATGGGTTTGGCCAGTCTATTGCACGGGGGAATGATTTTATGGGCCACCGCACCGGCTTTACCGCCACAAGCCTTGCGGCGCATCTCACCCGCGCCGGGTTTACCAGCATTCAAGTGCAGCGCGACGGGGCCTTTGCGCTGTGGGCCAGCGCGGTCAACCCAAGCTAGCGCGATCACTTCGCGGCAAAAGCGCGCCATTTCAGCACGGCAAAAGCCCGCGACGCGCGGGCTTTTTCATATGCAAATTCTGCGCAATCCTCAGGCTATGCAAAACAAAGGCCCCAGAAAACTGGGGCCTTTGCGCGGGTTTCGCCCTGCATGGACGGCGCGGATCTAAAGGAACAACGCCGAAAGCTGCTGCGTGCTCATCACATTCAACTGCGATGTGGTGAACGCCGAGGTTTGTGTTCCCGAAAGGGCCACAATATCGGCCGTTTCCAAAGCACTGATCTGGTCGGTTGTCATCGCGGCCAATTGCGCGGTGCTCAAAGCTGTCGCTTGCGCGGTGGTCAGCGCCACGATTGCGTCAGTTGACAGGGCACTGAACTGCGCCGTGGTCAGCGCGGCGACTTGCCCCGTGCCCAAAGCTGCGACTTGCTGCGAGGTCAGCGCCGCCGCTTGCGCCGAGGTCAGCGCCGCGATTTGGGACGAGGACAGCCCAAGGATTGCCCCCGTGCTCAGCGCCGAGAGATCTTCCACTTCGATCGCTTGCAAGCGCGCCGTGGACAGGCTGGCCAGTTGCGCCGACCCCAAGGCCGCCGTCTGCGCCGTGGTCAGCGCCGCGATATCATCGGTGCCCAGACCTGCCATTGCCGTGGTGGTCAAAACCGCCACTTGCGCACTTGTCAGTCCTGCGACCTGGTCGGTTGACAGCGCGGCCACCTGCCCCGAAGACAACACCGCCACTTGATCGGTGGTCATGGCGGCCAGTTGATCTATGCTCAGCGCCTCGATATCTGCGGTTTCCAGCCTGGTGACCTGCGCTGTGGTCATCGCGGCCAACTGGTCAGGGGTAAGCCCTGCCACTTGCCCAACCGACAAGGCCACAACTTGCGCAGTGCTTAGCCCGCGGATCGCCGATGGGGCCAAGGCCGCCAAATCCTCGACCTCCATCGCGGCGATGTTTGCGGTCGACAGGGCGGCAACCTGCGCGGATGTCAGGGCTGCCGCCTGATCGCTGCTGAGGGCGACAATATCGTCACTGCTTAGGCCAACCATCGCGGCCGTGGTCAATGCACCAATTTGGTCGGCCGATAAGCTGGCGATTTGCGCCGTGTCCAATGCGCTGATCTGCGCCGAAGACAAGGCCGCAATTTGGCCCGTGGCAAGGGCGACAATTTGCTCGCTCGACAAGACAGCCATATCGGTGGTTTCCAGCCGCGCGATCTGCGCCGTCGACAGGGCTTGGATTTGATCCGAGGTGAGTGCCGCAACTTGGCCCGTGCTCAGCGCCGTAACTTGCGCCGAGGTAAGCCCCGCCACCGCGTCCGTCGTCAAGGCCGCAATATCCTCGACCTCTAGCGCGGCGATGCCAGATGTTCCAAGCGCCGCAATTTGCGTCGATGACAGCGCCGCCGACTGTTCAACCGTGATTGCCACCAGCGCATCCGTGCCAAGTCCTGCGATGCTGGTGTCGCTGAGCGCTGCAATTTGATCGACCGTCATCGCTACGATTTGGTCCGTCGTCAAAGCCGCGATTTGCGCCGAAGTGAACGCCGCCACTTGGCCCGTCGCAAAGGCCGCAATTTGTTCGGTGGACAGCGCGGCGACATCTTCGGTTTGAATTCGGACGATCTGCGCAGTGCTCAAGGCGCCCAGTTGCTCGCCCCCCAACTGCGCAAATTGGATGCTGGTTAGCCCAACGATTTGCCCGGTCGTCAGCGCGGCCACTTGCGCCGTGGTCAGGGCTGCGATTTGATCCGACCCAACGGCGGCGATTTGCGATGCCGAAAACTTAATCAGCTGCCCCGTCTCAAGCCCCGCAACCTGCTCGACCGTTAGGGCCGCCGCAGCCTCGATGGACAGCACGTTGATTTGGCTTTGCGTCAGGGCGTTGACCTGCCCCGTTGTCAAGGCAAGGATCTGATCCGTGGTCAGGGCCGTCACCTGCCCAGTGGTCATCGCCGCAACTTGCGCCGTGGTCACTTCGGCAATTTGCTCAGCAGACAAGGCGACAACTTGGTCAGTTGTCAACGCCGCAATTTGCGCCGTGGACATAGCTGCAACTTGGGCACCCGCCAAGGCCGCGATGTCGCCCGTTTCAATTCTGGCCACTTGCGCCGTGCTCAGCGCGGCGATTTGCACCGTGGTCAAAGCGGCCATTTGATCGCTGGACAAGGCCACGATTTGCGCCGATGTCAGGCTGCGGATTGCGGCGGTTGTCAAGGCGGCCAAATCTTCGGTTTCCATATTGGAAAGGGTGTTTGTGCTGAGTGCAGCCACTTGCGCCCCGCTAAGTATCGCAGCTTGCGCCGTGCTAAGCGCGGCCAAAGTTGCCCCTTGCAAACCCGCCATTCCCGCTGGCGTAAGCGCGCCAAGCTGCGCCGAGGTTAGCGCGCCAACCTGATCGCCGCCAAGTGCCGCAATTTGCGCCGAGTTCAGCGCCCCAAGCTGCGCCGTTGTCAGCGCCGCCACTTGATCGCTGGTCAGGGCGGCCACATCCTCGGCCTGCAACCGGATCACCTGCGCCGTGGTCAAGGCGGCAATCTGCCCAACGTTCAGCGCCGCAATCTGGTCGCTGGACAAGGCAAAGATTTGGGCGCTGGACAGGTTGACAACTTGGGTCGTTGTCAAACCGTCGATCTGATCGCTGGATAAGGCGGCCACTTGGGCGGTTGACAGGGCAGCAATCTGCCGCGTCGTCAGTGCCGACAATTGCGCGCTGGACAGTGCTGCAATATCCTCGCTGGCAAAGCGGGCAATTTGCTGGGTCGTCATGCCAGCCAGTTGCGCCGTGGTCAGCGCGGCGATTTGGCCCGTGTTCAGCGCCGTCACTTGGTCGCTGGTCAAGGCCACAATTTGCGCCGTGCTCATCGCGGCCAAAGCCGCCTCGCCCAGCGCCGCGATTTGTGCCGTCGTCAGCGTTTTCATCTGGCCTGCCGTCAACGCCCGCGCTTGCGCCGTTGTCAAGGCGGCCACATCTTCGGTGTTCAGCGCCACAATCTGCGCGGTGCGCAGGGCTGCAATTTGCGCTGTTGTCAGCGCGGCCACTTGGTCAGACCCAAGTGCCGTGATTTGCGCATCTGTCAACTTGATCATTTGGGCCGTGCTCAGCGCTGCCACCGTAGGTGCCGCCAATGCCGCAACCTGCGCAGTGGTCAAAGACGCGATTTGACGCGTCGACATCGCCTGCAACTGCGCCGAGGTCATCGCCGCCACATCTTCCACATTCAAGCTGCGCAGCTGCGCTGTGGACAGGCCCGCAATCTGTGCCGTGGTCAAGGCGGCCACTTGCGCCGATGTCAACGCTTGGGTGTGCGTGGTGCTCAGGCGGGCCAATTGCGCCGTGGACAGGGCCGCAAGACTTGCCGTTGCAAAGGCGGCAATCTGGTCTGTCGAAAGGGCGCCAATTTGCGCGGTCGACAAAATCGCCGCCTGCGCAGAACCAAGCCCGACCATCGCCGCCGCCCCAATCTGTGCGATTTGGGGGGCGCTCAGGGCAGAAACCTGCGCAGTGGACAGGGCCGCCACATGGGCCGATCCCAATACCGCCACTTGGTCATTCGTCAATCCAGCGATGGCCGCGCTGCTTAGCGCGCCAAAATCGGCCGCTTGCAGGGCTGCTACGGCATCCGTCGCCAGGGCCGCGATCTGGGCCGAGGTCAGAACCGCCGCCTGCGCCGTGGTCAAGGCGGCAATATCACCAGCATCCAGCCCCGCAAAGGCCGCCGAGGACAGGGCCGCCACTTGGCCCGTGCTCATGGCCGCAATTTGCGCGCCCGTCAGTGCAGCAACGTGGCCAGAGGTCAGCGCCGCCGCCTGCGCCGTGGTCAAGGCTGCGACCTGCGCAGTCGACAGCGCCGTGATGTCCTCGTCCTCAAGCTGGGCGATCTGCGCCGTGCCCAGTGCCGCGAGTTGGCCCGTGGTCAAAGCGGCCACCTGATCCGAGGTGAGAACGCGGATTTGATCCGAGGTCATGCCCACAACCGACCCTGTGGTCAAAGCCGCCAAATCGGCGGTTTCCACGTCAGCAAAGCTGCTGGCCGAAATCGCCGCGACTTGGCCTGCGTTCAAAACCGCCACCTGCGCCGTGCCAAGCGCCGCAAAATCCGCCCCTTCCAGCCCCGCCATAGCATCCGTGCCGATGCTTGCAATTTGGCTGGTGGTCATGGCGGCAAATTGCGCCGTGGTCAGTGCAGACACTTGGTCCGATCGCAGCCCGCCAACTTGCGCCGTGGTCAGCCCCGCAATGCGCGTGGTGGACATTTCGGCCAAATCCATCGCGTCAATCGCCGCAATTTGGCCCGCTGTAAATGCCCCAATTTGCGTTCCTGTCATCGCATTTATCTGCGCCGACTCCAGCGCCGAGATTTGATCGCCCGTCAGCCCCGCAATCGCCCCCACGGTCAATGCGGCAAGATCAGCCGTTTCAATAGCGGCAAAGGTTGAGGCCGATATCGCAGCGATCTGCGCCGATGTCAGCGCCGCGGCCTGCGCGGTGGACAACGCTTCGATATCTTCGGTTTCAAGCCCTGCCAGCGCAGCACTGTCGATGGCCGCAATTTGGGTGGGCGACAAGGCCGCCACCTGCTCGGTGCCCATCGAAGCAATCTGATCGGCTGTCAATGCATGCGCTTGTGCCGTGGTCAGGGCCTGCACCTGACCCGTGGTCAAAGCTTCGACACTGTCAGTTGTCAGCGCTGCGATTTGCGCTGTGGTCAGGGCTGCCACTTGCGACGGGGTCAGCGCCACCACTTGATCGGTGGTCATAGCCTCAATCTGCGCGGTGGTCAGGGCGGCAAGTGCTGCGTTTGTGATCACCGCAATGTCTTCGGTTTCCATTGCGGCAAGCGTGGTTGTAGACAGCCGCGCCGTTTGCGCCGCGGTCAAAGCGGCCGCCTGCGCCGTGGTCATCGCCGCAGCATCGTCCGCCTCAAGGCCAAGGATGCCCGCGGTTGAAATCGCCGCGATTTGACCCGTTGTCAGGGCAGCAAATTGTTCAGTCGTCAGCGCCGCAATGTGGCCCAAGGTCAGGGCCGCGATCTGCGCCGTGCTCAAGGCGGTTGTTTGCTCTGTGCCCAGCGCGGCCAATGCATCGGTGGTGATGCCAACAATCGCGCCCGTGGTTAGGGCCGCCAATTGCGCCGTCGACAGGGCGCTTACCTGCGCGGTGTCCATGGCGTCAAGCTGGGCCGATGTCAAAGCCCGCAGCGCCGAAGTGGTCAGCGCAGCAAGATCTTCGGTTTCAAACGCGGCAATTTGGACCACGCTCATCGCGGCCACTTGATGGCTGGTCAGAACACCCGCTTGCGCGCTGGACAGGGCGGCAATGTCATCCGCATCAAGCCCCGCGATGGCGGCGCTGGAAATGGCCGCCACCTGTGCGTTGGTCAGATCAGCGATTTGATCGCTGGACAAGGCGTCAATCTGCGCGCTGCTCAAGGCGGCTGTCTGCGCCGTTGTGATGACGGCCAGTTGCGCCGAGGACATCGCAGCAAGATCGCTGGCATCCAGCCCCGCGATTGCCGCCGTCGACAGCGCGGCAACCTGCGATGTGGTCAGCGCCAGCACTTGCGTTTCGGTCAGGGCGGCAGATTGCAACGCGGTCAACCCGCGCAGCGAAGTGGCGGTCATCGCGGCCAAATCGGCGGTTTCCAACGCGCTTACAGCCGCGGTCGTCAGGGCAGCCACTTGGCCCGATGACAGTGCCGCGCTTTGCGCTGTGGTCAGGGCCACAACATCGTCCGTTTCAAGCCCCACAATTGCAGCCGTGCTGATGGCTGCCACTTGGCCCGTGGTCAGCGCCGCCGTTTGCGCCTGCGTCAAGCCCGCGATCTGAGACGAAGTGAAGGCCGCAATTTGCCCCGTCGAAAAGGCCAGCATTTGCGCCGTACTTAGCCCTGCAATGCCTTCGGTCGCCAATTGGGTGACCTGCCCCGTGGTCAGCGCCGTTAGTTGCGCATTGCGCATCGCCGCGATCTGCATGTCATCTAGGGCGGCGATCTGCGCTGTGGTCAAACCGCGCGTGGCCGCTGTTGACAGCGCCGCCAAATCGGCAGGCTGCAGCGCGGCAACGCCCGCCGTGCCCAAGGCCACCATTTGCGCGGCCGAAAGAACCGCGGCCTGCGCGGTGCTGAGCGCGGCGATATTGTCAGTTGACAGGCCCATAAGGCCGGAGGTTGGCAAAGCTGCGACTTGCGCGGTGGTCAAAGCGGCGATATGCGCCGTTTCCAGCGCGGCAACCTGCGCCGATTGCAAGGCTGCCACTTGCCCCGTGCCCATCGCCCGAATTTGGGCGGTGGTCATAGCGCCAATCGCATCGCTGGCCAAAGCTGCGATTTGCGCAGTTGAAAAGGCCGCGACCTGCGCTGTCGTCAAAGCCGCGACACTGCCCGTCGCCAGCCCGCCCAGCGCCGCCGTTCCCATCGCGGCAATCTGTGCCGTGCTCAGCGCCGCCGCCAGGCTTGGATCAATCCCTGCAACCTGCGCCGCGCCCAATGCGGCAATTTGCGTGGGGGAAAGAGCCAAAATTTGCGAGGTGCTCAGCGCACCGATGTCTTCTTGGTCCAGCCGCGCCACCTGCGCCGTGGACAGCGATGCCAGCTGCGCCGTCCTCATCCCCGCCACCTGTTCGGAAGACAATGCAACCACTTGCGCCGTGGTCAAACCGCGCAGCGCCGCCGTGGTGAGGGCGGCAATATCGGCCGTCTCCATCTCTTGCAGCGCGTCCGTTGCGATGGCGGCCACCTGCGCCGAGCTCAGCGCAGCCGATTGTGCCGTGGTCAAAGCAATCGCGCTGGCCGTGCCCAAAGCGCCGATTGCTGCTGTGCTAACGGCGGCCAATTGCGGCACCGTCAGCGCAGCGATTTGGTTTGTCGTCAGGGCGCCAAACTGCGAAGGTCCAACTGCCGCAATCTGCGCCGTTGTCAGGCGGGCCAAGTTTGCAGGGTCAATCGCAGCGATGCTGGCTGTGGCCAGCGCCGCCACTTGGGCGGGGGTTAGAACGGCAATTTGTTGGCTGGTCAAAGCCGCCGCTTGCGCCGTGTCCAAAACGGCAATCTGCCCTGTGGAAAGGGCGCGCACTGCGGCCGTGCTCAGCGCAGCCAAATCCTGTGCCTCAAAGGCGGCAACATCGTCGGTGCCAAGGGCGGCAATCTGGGCCGAGGTCAAAGCAGCAGATTGCGCCGTAGTCAGCGCGGTGAAATCGGCGGTTTCAAGTGTCGCAATCGCGGCATTGGACAGGCTTTGCACTTGGGCCGTGGTCAGCGCTGCCACTTGATCAGTGGTCAGGGCCACCAATTGTGCCGAGGCAAGGGCGGCGATTTGCCCCGTCAGCAACGCGGCGACTTGGCCTGTTTCCAGCGCGGCAATATCGGCGGTGGAAAAACGGCTGATCTGCGCCGTTGTCAGCGATCGCAACTGCGTCGAGGTCAGCGCGGGCACTTTGCCCGCCGTTAGCGCGCCAAACTGCGTGCTGGACAGGGCAGCAATTTGCGCCGTGCTCAGCGCAGACAAGGGCGCGCTTGTCCAAGCGGCCAGTTGCGCGGTGCTCAGGCTTGCAATTTGCGCGGTGCCCAAAGCGCCAGCTTGCGCCGAGGTCAAGGCCCCCATCGCCGCCGTGGTCACGCGCTGCAATTGCGCGGTCGACAGGGCGGCCATTTGCGACGTGGTCAGGGCGGCAAATTGCGCCGACCCGATGGCACCGACTTGTCCCGTTTGCAGCCCCGCGACCGCCGCCGTTGTCAGCGCCGCAATATCGGCTGTTTCCATCGCTGCAAAACTCGTCGCCGAAACCGCCGCGATTTGCGCCGCGCTCAACGCCGCGATTTGCCCCGTCGTCAGGGCCACGACATCATCCGTGCCCAGCGCCGCCATCGCCGCCGTCGAAAGCCGCGCGATTTGCGCCGTGGTCATGGCCGCAATATGATCAGTGCTCAGCGCCCGCAGTTGCGCCGAGGTCAGGGCCGCCACTTGACCCGTCGTCAAGGCTACCACTTGGCCCGTGCTGAGCGCGGCCATAGCAGCGGTGTTCAGGCTGGCAACTTGCACCGCCGTCAGACGAGAGATTTGGCCCGTGGTCAATGCGGCCACTTGTTCGGTTGTCATGGCCCCAATTTGGGCCGTGGTCAGGGCGGCGGTTTGCGCCGTGGTCAGGGCCGCAAATTGCGCGGTCGACAGCGCCGCAATATCCCCCGAACTGATCGCAGAAATGGCCGAGGCAGAAATGTTCACGATTTGCGCGGTGGTCAAAGCGCCCACTTGCGCCGATGTCAGCGCCGTGGCTTGCGGCGCAGTCAGCCCCCGCATCGCAGCCGTGCTGAGCACGGCAACATCCGCTGTCTCTATGGCCGCAATTGCAGCCGTGGTCAGGTTGGCAATCTGCGCTGATGTGAGAACGGCGGCCTGCGCGGTCGACAAGGAGACGGCATCGCCCGTTTCAAAACCAGCGACCGCGCCGCCCGTCAGGGCCGCAATTTGCCCGGTGCTAAGTGCCGCGATCTGCGCCGTGGTCAAGGCCCTAACCTGCGCCGAATCAAGGCTTGCGGCCTGCGCTGTGGTCAGCGCCGCCACTTGATCTGTGCTTAAGGTCGCCAAATCGGCCCCATCAATCGCCAAAACAGCCGCCGTCGTCAAAGCGGCCAGTTGCGCGGTGGTCAGGGCGCTGACCTGCGCGCTGGTCAAAGCTTTGGACTGCACATTGCTTAGCCCGCGAATGGCGGCAGTTGTCAGCGCCGCAAGATCGGCGGTTTCCATTTTTGCGATGGCAGCCGTGCTTAGCGCCGCCACTTGTCCGCTGCTTAGCGCCGCCGCCTGCGCGGTGGTCAGCGCGACCATATCGGCCGTCTCTAGCCCCGCCAAAGCTGCGGGGGTCAGCGCGCGGATTTGGTCGGTAGACAGGGCGGCGATTTGCGCCGTGGTCAAAGCCGCCACTTGGGCCGATCCAAATGAGGCCACCTGCCCAGTGCTAAAGGCTGCGATCTGCGCCGTGGACAAGGCAGCCAAATCCACGCCATCCAGCGCCGAGACCGCCGCCACCGTCAGCGCACGCAACTGCGCGGTCGACATGGCCGCCACTTGGGCGCTGGTCAAGGCAGGCGCCTGCGCCAAAGTGATGCCCGCAATGGCGGCGCTGGACAGGGCCGCGACATCTGCCGTTTCCATTTTTGACAGCGCCGCCGTGCCAATCGCGGCCACTTGGGTCGCAGTCAAGGCCGCCGCCTGATCGCTGGTCAGCGCGACGATATCGGCCGTCTCTAACCCCGCCATGCCCGCGGGCGTGATGGCGCGCACTTGCGCCGTTGACAGCGCCGCCACTTGCGCGGTGGTCAAAGCCGCCACTTGCGCCGCGCTTAGCGCGCCCATTTGGGCCGTGGTCAGCGCCGCCACCTGATCCGTGCTCAGCGCGGCAATGCCCGACGCAGTCAGCCGCGCGATATTCGCCGCGTTCAGCGCTGCAATTTGCGCCGTGGTCAGCGCCGCCATTTGCCCTGTGGTCAGCGCCGATGCCTGCGCCGTGGTCAGGCCAGCAATCGCCCCCGTGGACAGGGCCGCAATATCTTCGGTTTCAAATTTTGCAATCGCTGCCGTGCTGATCGCCGCAATTTGGGCCGAGGTCAGCACCGCCGCCTGTTCACTTGTCAGGGCCACCGCATCGGCGGTTTCCAGCCCGCGCAAACTATCAGCCTTTAGCGCGCGCACCTGCGCCGTGGACAGCGCCGCAACATGCGCCGTGGTCAAACCCGCCACCTGCGCCGAGGTGAGGGCAGCGGCCTGCGCCGTTGTCAACGCCGCGATCTGATCTGTCGACATAACGGCGATATTGGGCAATCTGATGCCCGCGACCACGGCGGTAGACAGGGCTGCAACCTGTTCGGTGGTCAGCGCCGCAACCTGCGCCGTGCTAAGCCCTGCGGCCTGCGCCGCCGTCATCCCCTTGATCGCCGACGACGACAGCGCCGCAATATCTGCCGCCTCCATCCGCGCCATGGCAGCTGTGCTGATGGCCGCCACTTGCGACGATGACAAAGCCCCCGCTTGCGCCGTGGTAAGTGCAACGATGTCAGCCGTTTCCAGCCCCACCAACGCGGCGGGGGCAAGGGCTGCGACCTGCGCCGTGGTCAGCGATTCGACCTGGGCCGTTTGCAATGCCGCCACCTGCGCCGATGTCAAAACCGCCGCCTGCGCCGTGGTCAGCGCCTGAAGCTGCGCCGTGGTCAACGCGGGAATTTGCGCCGTGGTCAGCAGGCGAATATCCGCAGTGCTTAGGGCGGCAATCGCCCCCGTGCTAAGGGCAGCAATCTGGGCGGGGGTCAGCGTTGCGATCGTGGACATGGGGGCTCCGTTTTGGGTAGGCGTCAGCGGGTGATGATCTGGCGCGGGCAGAATTGGGGTTAGAACAAACTTCCCAAAAATCTGGCACGCACGCCTTGCTCAAAGATTAAATCTTTCGCGTCCTGCCTTGATTTTGCCGCAATCGACCCCTGAAAATATCGCGCTTTTTAGAAGATTTAAGCATAATCAGCGCGTCACGGCCGCGACCAAACCCCCTCCAATTTATCTGGTATTTTAGTGACTTTTTGGCAGTCACATCCTGCGGCCAGCGCCAATCCCTTTACGAAATGTTGACACTTTATGGGCGAGAAAGGGCCAAGCTTTTAGGAGAATCCTATGACCCTTGCTTTCAGACCTTCCTTTGCCCTGCCCAATGACGGGGAAACACTGGCTGCGGCGCTGGCCAAGCCTGGCGGTCTTGCCGCCACGCCGCCCGCGATGATGCCGCACCTTTCGCGGGCTGTTGGCGGCTTGGATCTGATGGGCATTGTCGGCGCGGCCGAGGGGGCAAGCCGCGAAGATGCGACATTCCTTTATACGATGTGGCTGCGGGTGCATGGCGCCGCGCCGACCGCCTGCGCCGCTTGGTTCAATCTTGGGGTTTTGCACGGGCAAATGGGCAATCCGAACGCCGCCGCCAATGCCTATCGCGCCGCCTTGCAGATCAAACCTGACATGACAGAGGCCGCGATCAACCTTGGCACCGCGCTTGAGGCGATGGGCCACATCGACAGCGCCCTTTCCGCCTGGCGCGCGGCGCTGCCCCCCCCTGCCCTGCGGCAGGTTTTGCACAATCAGTTGGGCCGCGTTTTGGAACAGCAGGGCCAGCTTGGCCCCGCCGCCGAGGAGCTTCGCGCCTCGCTGTTAATCACCCCAGATCAGCCCGATGTGCAGCAACACATGGTGCATTTGCGCCAGCGGATGATGGCTTGGCCGCCCTGCGCTTTGGGCGTCGATGGCTTGCCGGGCGATGCCGCCGCGCTTCATTCGGGGCCATTGGCGGCCTTGGCATTGTTTGACGATCCCGCTTTGCAGGCCCGTGCCTGCGCCGATTGGATTGCGCGCAAGGTGCAGCGCCCGGGCGATCCTTTGGCACCTGCGCAGGGCTATGCCCACAGCCGCATCCGCATCGGCTATCTGTCCACCGATTTTTGCCGCCACGCGATGAGCTTTCTGATTGCCGAATTGTTGGAACGCCACGACCGCAGCCAATTTGATGTCTACGGCTACTGCGCCTCGCCCGAAGATGGCAGCGCTATTCGCGCCCGGGTGATGGCGGCGTTCGAACATTTCACCGTGATCAAACACCTATCAGATGCCGAAGCGGCGGCGCAAATTCGCGCTGATGAGATTGATGTGCTGATCGACTTGAACGGCCTGACCAAAGGCGCGCGGCCCGAAATTCTGCGCTGGAAACCCGCGCCCGTGCAAGCAACCTATTTGGGCTATATCGGCCCCGTGCCGCTGCCCGAACTCGACTATCTGCTGTGCGATGATATCACCATCCCCCCCGAACTTGAGGCCGCCTACAGCCCGAAACCGCTGCGAATTGCGGGCTGTTATCAGGCAAATGACAGCACGCCGCCTGCCGTGGTGGCGGTATCGCGCAAGGATGAAGGCCTGCCAGACGGTGCCTTTGTGTTCAGTTGCGCCTCGCATGCCTATAAAATCACCGAAGCGATGTTTTCGGCATGGACGGACATTGTCAGGGCCGTGCCCAATTCGGTTTTGTGGCTTGTCGATGATAACCCAGAGGCAAAGGCCGCAACACAGGCGCGCTGGCAAGAGGCTGGGCTCGCGGCAGAACGGTTGATTTTTGCCGCGCGGGTCGATCCAGACCGCTATCGCGCGCGCCTGCCACTGGCCGATCTGTTCCTTGACACCAGCCCCTATAATGCGGGCACCATCGCCTCGGACGCGCTGCGCATGGGCCTGCCGATTGTCACCCTGCAAGGGCAGGCGTTTTCGGCGCGCATGGCCTCTAGCCTGCTGACGGCGGTTGGCCTGCCCGAAGGCATCACGCGCACGATTGACGAATTCAAAGCGCGCGCGATCGAATTGGCACAAAACCCCGATCTGCTGGGCGCACTCAAATCACGTCTGGCGGCGGGGGCATGGCAAAGCAGTTTGGGCGACGCCAAAGATTTCACGCGGCGGTTCGAGGCGGCCATTGCCTCAGTCGTCCTGCGCCCTTAGGCGGCCAGAAAAATCGCTTTGGCGCATCGCAAATCGGCCAGAACCCTGCCTGCGGCAATGATGCGGCGGCAAAACACCGCAGCAAGAACACGGCGGTAATAACATGGCGGTAAAAACATGGCGTTAAAAACATGGCGGTAAAAACATGGCGGTAAACGGACACAGCCCTAAAGGGCGCAGCGTCGCTCATCTGGCGCAGCACCGCGCCTTTCACGGCGCGCGCTCGTCTCGGCCCCTCATTTGCGCCCGCAAAATTAATCTATACTTGGCCCCGAATTGGCCCCGCAACCACCCCCCGCAGGGCCAATGAAATCTTCGCGCGCCAAAATGGCGTGGTGCCCGCGGCCGGACTTGAACCGGCACGGCCATACGGCCTAGAGATTTTAAGTCTCCTGTGTCTACCATTTCACCACGCGGGCAGCGGGTGCGCGACACCATAGCGCCCATGCGCGCGGCTGCAAGGGCGGGCGGGCGATTTATCAGGCCGAATTGACATCGCCGCCGCGCCGCGCCCATATATGCGCGAGAGTTTGCAACGAGGGGTTCCCATGAAGAAAATCTATCCCAGCGCCGATGCCGCGCTGGACGGGCTTTTGCGCGATGGAATGTTGATCGCCGCTGGTGGTTTTGGCCTTTGCGGTATTCCAGAACTGCTGATTGACGGTATTCGCCGCGCGGGCACCAAGAACCTGACAGTTGCTTCGAACAATGCGGGCGTCGATGGTTTTGGCCTTGGCGTTTTGCTGGCCACGCGGCAGGTTAAGAAAATGATCTCGTCCTATGTCGGCGAAAATGCCGAATTTATGCGCCAGTATCTTTCGGGGGAACTCGAGTTGGAATTCAACCCCCAAGGCACCCTGGCCGAACGTCTCCGCGCAGGCGGGGCGGGCATTCCGGGATTTTACACCAAAACGGGCGTCGGCACTGTGATTGCCGAAGGCAAGCCCGTGATGAATTTCGACGGGCAGGATTACATTCTGGAACGCGGCATCGTCGCCGATCTTTCGATTGTAAAGGCGTGGAAGGCCGATCCTTCGGGCAACCTTGTGTTCCGCAAAACCGCGCGCAATTTCAACCCGCCCGCGGCCACCGCCGGCCGCGTTTGCATTGCCGAGGTCGAAGAAATCGTCCCCTTGGGCAGCCTTGACCCCGACACCATCCACCTGCCGGGCATCTATGTGCACCGCCTGATCCAGGGCCAACATGAAAAGCGGATTGAACAGCGCACAACGCGCAAGCGGGAGGTGTAATCATGTGGGATCGCAACCAAATGGCCGCACGGGCGGCGCAAGAATTGCAAGATGGCTGGTATGTCAACCTTGGCATCGGCATTCCAACCTTGGTGTCCAATTATATCCCCAAAGGGATTGAGGTGACGCTGCAATCGGAAAACGGAATGCTCGGCATGGGCCCCTTTCCCTTTGAAGGCGAAGAAGACGCCGACCTCATCAACGCAGGCAAGCAAACCATCACCGAATTGCCGCAAACCGCCTATTTTGATAGTGCGCAATCCTTTGCCATGATCCGCGGCGGCAAGATCGCTATGGCGATTTTGGGCGCGATGGAGGTGGCCGAAAATGGCGATTTGGCCAATTGGATGATACCCGGCAAGCTGGTCAAAGGCATGGGCGGCGCGATGGATTTGGTGGCAGGCGTGGGCCGTGTGGTGGTGGTGATGGATCACACCAGCAAAACGGGCGAGTCCAAAGTGCTGAAATCTTGCACTCTGCCGCTGACGGGCCGCAGCGTCGTCAACCGCATCATCACCAATATGGGCGTGTTGGATGTGGTCAAAGGCGGGCTGAAAATCGTCGAATGTGCGGATGGCGTCAGCGAAGCCGACCTGCGCGCCGCGACCGAAGCCACGATTGTTGGCTAGGGGATCAGGGGGCGCTCGCGCCCCCTCGGCCCTTGGCCTCACCCCCTGAGGATATTTCAAGAGCGAGGAAGGCCGAAAGATTTCTGCCCCTTCCCTGCTCTGTAAATATCCTCGGGGTGAATTGGCCAATGGCCAAGAGGGGGGCGAGCCCCCCTATTTCGCGATCACCTCGTTTTTGACAAACATATTCGCCCAAGCGCGGTCCACCAGCGCGGGGGTCATGTGATAGGGCATACCTTCAAAATCGCACACAGCGATGATTTGGTCGATCAGGAATGTCGGCTGATAATTGGCGAAGTTATTGTCGATCAACGGATATTTCTCGCGCAGCAGATATAGGATCGAGGCTTCGTCAATCGCCATGCCTTTTTTGCGCGCCACCATGCCAAAGATTTTCAGGAACATATCCTGCGTTGGCCCGTCGATTTTGATCTTAAAGAAAATCCGCCGCAGGGCCGCGCCATCGAAAATCTCGTTCGGGTGGTAGTTTGTGGAAAACAGCACCAGCGTGTCGAACGGCACGGTGAATTTCTCGCCCGACTGCAGTTGCAAAATGTCGCGCCCTTCTTCCAAGGGCACAATCCAGCGGTTGACCAGTTTTTGCGGCGGCTCGGACTGGCGTCCCAGATCGTCGACAATGAAAATCCCGCCCGATGCCTTCAGTTGCAGCGGCGCTTGATAGGTGCGCGCGACGGCATTGTATTTCAAATCCAGCATGTCCAGCGTCAACTCGCCGCCTGTCACAATCGTCGGGCGTTGGCACAGCACATAGCGCGGGTCATAGCGCGGGCCAGTTCGGCGCAGCGCGTTCGGGTCGATTGCGGTATCGGCGGCGGGGTTATGCACGATCGGGTCAAACACCGTAATGACCTGCCCCGAATATTCCACCGCGCGCGGCACATAGATCAAATCGCCCAAGGCCGCGCGAATTCCGTTAGAAATCGATGACTTACCATTGCCGGGTGGGCCATACATCAGGATCGAGCGGCCCGAGGTGATGGCAGGGCCAAGGTTGGAAATCAGATCGTCGGGCAAGATCAAATGCCCCATCGCGGCCACCAAATCGGCGCGGGTCAGCTTAATATCGCGCACCGACTGGCGGCGCATTTGCGCAGCATAAGCCCCCATTGGCACGGGCATCGCGCCAAAATATTCCGACTGCGCCAAGGCTTCCAGCGCGCGGGCACGCCCCGCATCTGTCAACTGATAGCTCATTTCCGCGCTGGCGGTGGGGGATAGGGTTCCCATCGCCTCGATCAGGCGCTGGGCGCGCATCGCCTCGATCAAGGCTTGGGCCAAGGACAAGGGCAGCGCGATGGCGCGGGCGATATCGCTGACTTGGGCCAGATTGGTGCGGAAAATGGTTTTCAGCGCGATATCGCGCATCATCACCAAAGACAGCCCCGTCTCGCGCAGATCGCGCGGTTCGGACGGGGGGGCAATGCCGATTTGGGGGTGCATATTCATGGCAGACCTCGCAATTATTCCCTGCAAGACCTGCCCGCAAAAAGCGGCCAGATTTGGGCCTAACTTAGGCCAGAACCAGCGGCAGCGCGCGCAAAATCAGGTAAATGTTCAAAATGCCCGACAGCGCCAGCCCCATGGGAAAATCGGCGCGCGCCCAGCTTTCCCAATCGGGGGCGGCGGCGCGCAGGGCGGGCAACATGCGGCCTGCGCGGTGCGCGGTAAAGGCGGCAAGCAGCACGGCCGCCGACAGCGCCAAGATCATGCGCAGATCGCCTTGCACAAAGAATGGCGCCATTGCGGCGACAAATTTCGCGTCCCCTGCCCCGACAAACCCTACCGCGCTGGCCAAAAACCCCAGCACCAGCATCACCGCGCCCAGTGCCAAGGCCCAGGCCCAAACCTGCCACGGCACCAAAATCAGGCCCAAGATCAGCCACACCGCCAGCAAAGCCATCACGGCCTTGTTCGGGATTTTCATGAATTTCATATCGCTCCACGCCACCCAAATACCGATGGCAAGGGTGAAGGGCAGCAAAATCGCAGCGTCCAGCGCGGTCATCGCCTAGCCCTCCAGCGCGGCAAGGCTGCGTTCGGCGGCCTCGAAATATTGCGGATGAGTGTCGATGGCCGATTGCAAAAGCTGCTTGCCGACCGAGGTATCGCCCTGTTTTACCGCAGCCAAACCCGCCGTGTAATACAGTTGCGCGCGTTCCACTTGCGTCACTTCGATCACGGGCAAATCATATTTGCGCTGCGCCGCGCGCGCCAAAACAAGGTTGTTCTTGGCGGTGAACATCGTGTTGTCATAGGTGATGGCCTGCAAAAACAGCTTTTCCGCCGCGCCATTTTCGCCGCGCGTCAGTTTGGAAAAGCCCCAGTTGTTCAGCACGGGCGCGGGCTGCGCCGTCATGCCTGCGGCAATTTCATAGAAACTGTCGGCCTTTTTCCAATCTTTGCGGCTGTCGGCCACCATCGCCTCTAGGCGGTAGCGTTCAAAGGTTTCATAGGTGGGCGGGATTTGCGCCAGCACCTGCGCCGCGCGCTGCCAATCGTTGCCGCGGATCAGCGCCTCGGCATAGTTGACGCGGTCTTCGGGCATGGCCTCGGGCAGGGCAATGATGCCTGTCCAGACTTGCCCCGCTTCGGCGGCGCGGCCCGCTTTCATCAGCGATTTGCCAAGGCCCCGTTTTGCGTCAAGGCTGCTGGGGTTGGCCGCAACCGCCTGCTGAAAATAGGCAACTGCCTCTTCGGGCTTGCCCACCGTCAGCATCACATCGGCCATATTATTGTCGTCAATCGTGTTGACCGATTGCAAGGCGCGCTGCACTTGAGCGGGGTTTTTGTTGGGTTGGCAGGCCGATAGCGCCCAAATGGCGGCAAGGCCAAGCCCTGTAGCTATCATAAAACGCGCGCGCCCGTGGCGCGGCAAATTCTGTATCCTGTGGCGCATTTTGCGTCCTTTTTGGATCGACTGCTCGTGTATTTATGCGAAAACGCCCAGTTTTGGCTAAAACTGCGACAGCAGAACGTAACTGCCCTGACCGCGCCGCACCAAAGCCATCGTGGGTTTTTCCGCAACCTCGTCGCCACCATAGATGGTTTTTTCCGATGCGGCGATAGCCAGTTTCAAATTTTCTCGAATCTCGTCCGTTTTGCCACTATCCAAGGCATAGGCGCGCTGAAACACCACCCGCGCCTCGCCGATTTTGCCCGCTTCCATCAGCACAACGCCCAGATTGTTTTGCGCGGGCACAAAGCGGGGGTCTTCTTCAATGGCGCGGCGCAGGATTTGTTCGGCCTGCCCCAAACGGCCCAAGGCCAAGTTGGCGCTGCCGATGGCCGACAAAACATCCACCGTCGCCCCGCGTTCGCCGGCCGCGCGCAGATAGGCTTTTAGCGCCAGTTCATGCTCGCCCGAGGCCATCAGCCGATGCCCCACCATAAGCCCATCAATGCCGTTTTTTCCCCCGTCAAAGCCCGGCGCAAAGGTTTTATCCCCCGTGGCAATCGACGGCGCGCGCAGCGTCTTGCCCAATGCGCCAATGCCGCCCGTGGGTCCACAGGCGGCAAGGGTCATGCATAGGGCCAAAACGGCGGCGGTTTTGGGCAACGATCAGCCTCCACCCATAATTTTCGTAATGCCGAACAGCGAGGGCCCAATCAGAATGATCATCAGCGGTGGCAAAGTGAACATCATTGTGCCCAAAGTCATCTTGGTGGGCAGCTTATTCGCTTTTTCTTCGGCGCGCATCACCCGTTTATCGCGCATTTCGGCAGAATACATCCGCAGGGCTTCGGCGATGGATGTGCCGAATGTGGCCGATTGCACCAGCGTCGTCACGAAAGAGGTGATGTCAGGCACATCGACCCGCGCCGCCATATCTTTCAAAACGCTGACCCGCTCTTTGCCCGCCTTTACCTCTTGCGCCACAATGTCCAATTCGTCGGCCAGCGCAGGATATGCGGCGCGCGCCTCTTTGGCGATGCGGTTGATGGATTGATCCAGCGATTGCCCCGCTTCGACGCAGACCAGCATCAAATCCAAAGCATCTGGAAACCCTTCCAGAATTTCGGTTTGCCGCGACTGAATGTTGCGAGTGATCCAGTATTTGGGCAGGAAATAGCCCGCCGCCGCAGGCCCCAGCGTGGAATAGACCATGAACTGAATGGTCAATTCTTGTTGCAGCGACATCAGCATTGCATAGGCCGACCCCAGCACCAAACCGCCGATCCCCAGCGCAAGCTGCGCAAAGTGGAACAGGCGCACGGCATTTTTGCCCCGATAACCCGCGCGCATCATCTTCATGCGCGCTTCGCCCAAATCACCGTCATTTTGCGGCTCTAGGAACGAGGCGAATTTTTGCAGCTTGTCGGTTTTCTCCTCGCGGCGCAGCAGGCTTTCGGATGTTTGCGCGCGCGCATCGCGGCCTTCGCCGCCAAGACGCTGCGATTTCACCTTGTCAAACGGCTCGGCAGGTTTGATCAGCAAGAACGGCAGCACGGCCATAATCAGCAACAGCCCCCCCCCGCCCAGCAGCATCAGCGGTGCGAGCGCGCCAAACTGCGCCTCGATCATCGCGTAAAAGGAATAGAACATACCCATCATTACACCTTTATGTTGGTCATGATCTTCATAAAGACCACGTTGGTGACCAGAAACACCACCACCACGCCCACAGCGGGCAAGAAATAGGATGATGTCATAACATCGTCGAAATAGTCAGGTTTCATCATCAAAATCGCCACCAGCGCAAGGCCAGGGAAAGATGACAGGAACATGCCCGACCATTTCGCCTCGGCGGTGATGGCCTGCACGCGGCGATACAGCTTAAACCGCGAGCGGATCACCTTGGACAGCCCGTCCAGAATCTCCGCCAAGTTGCCGCCCGAGGATTGTTGAATATTCACCGCCACCGACAAAAAGCGGATGTCCTGATTGTCCATCCGTTCGGCAAAGGCCTTTAGGCTGTCGGCCACGTTGCGCCCATAGGCCGCCTCGTCTGCGATCACGCCAAATTCTGTGCCAAGCGGGTCGGACACTTCTTTGGCAACGATGGCGATGGCCGATTGCAACGGATGGCCTACGCGCAGGCTGCGCACCATCAGCTCGATGGCATCGGGCAGTTGTTCCTCTAGCCGCGACATGCGCGCCTTGGCCTGTTTGCTGATCCAGAAAAACACGCCGCCAAAGCCCATGCCAAATGCCAAAAGCGCCCGCACCGCCACGCCCACTTCGGTGCCGATGGTCAGCCCGACAAAGGCCAAAACCGCCGCCCCCAGCATCACCAGCATCAACTGGCTGGGGGTAAAGGCGATGTTGGCCAACTGCGCCTTGCGCGCCAGCAGCGAATACAGCGGAATCCCGCGCGACTTCACATGCTGCGACATTTCCTTGCGCAGTTGTTCCAACACCTTTTCGCGGTCTTGGGTTTTTTCCAGCAAGGCCATGCGCCGCGACAGGCGGTTGTTCATGCTGATAGATTTGCCAAAGGCCAGCATGTAAACGCCCTGCACCAGCACGATAATGGCAACAAAAATCACCACATAGACAATAGGGCCAAGTCCAATAGACATTGCATTCGTCCTTACATTACAGGGTCATAGATCGAGGCTGGCAAATCATAGCCCCATTGGCGGAAGCGGTCGGAATAGTGGCTGCGCACGCCCGTAGCATTAAAGCGCCCGATGATTTTGCCATTGGGTTCGATGCCCAGGCGTTCATAGCGAAACACCTCTTGCATCGAGATAACTTCGCCTTCCATGCCCGTGATTTCGGTGATCGACACCATGCGGCGCGATCCGTCTTGCAGGCGGCTTGCCTGCACGATCAGGTTCACAGCCGATGCGATCTGGCTGCGCACCGCCTTCAGCGGCATTTCAATCCCCGCCATGGCGACCATGTTTTCAAGGCGGGAAATACCGTCGCGCGCGTTGTTGGCGTGGATCGTGGTCATCGACCCGTCATGGCCTGTGTTCATCGCCTGCAGCATGTCGATGACTTCCTCGCCGCGGGTTTCGCCCACGATGATACGGTCAGGGCGCATTCGCAGCGCGTTGCGCAGACAGTCGCGCTGGGTGACAGCGCCCTTGCCTTCCACGTTGGCGGGGCGGCTTTCCATGCGGCCCACATGCACCTGTTGCAGTTGCAATTCGGCGGTGTCTTCGATTGTCAAAACCCGCTCGGTGTTGTCGATGAACGAAGACAGCGCGTTCAGCGTGGTGGTTTTGCCCGACCCCGTCCCGCCCGACACGATGATGTTCAAACGGCACGACACAGCCGCCTGCAGATACATCGCCATTTCTTCGGTAAAGGCGCCAAATTTCACCAGATCGGGGATGCCTAGCTTTTCCTTTTTGAATTTGCGGATCGACACCAGCGATCCATCCACCGCCACGGGCGGCACCATCACGTTAAAGCGCGACCCATCGGCAAGGCGCGCGTCGCAATAGGGGTTGCTTTCATCCACACGGCGGCCCACCGCCGAGACGATTTTGTCAATGATCCGAAGGAGATGGCGTTCGTCCTTAAAGGTCACGTCCGACAAAACCAACTTGCCCGACCGTTCCACGAACACGCGGTTGGGGCCGTTCACCAGAATATCCGACACCGTTTCGTCGCGCAGCAGCGCCTCTAGCGGGCCAAGACCCATCACCTCGTCATACAGGTCTTGGATCATCGTCACCCGCTCGTCCTTGGCCAGCGAGATGGACATTTCTTCCAAGGCTTCGGCGGAAATAGCGCTGATCTCGGCCTTAAGATTGGCCTCGCTGGCCTGATCCAGCGCGGCCAAGTTCAGGCTTTCCAACAGGCGTTTGTGCAGGTCTTGCTTGATCTGGGCCAGTCGTTCCTTACGCTTTTTCTCTTTGTCAGCGGCGGCCAATTCGACAGGGCTGCGCGCGGCATTGGCAGCGGCGGCACCTGCGGCATGGGCCACGGCAGAAGGGGCCATTGGGGCCGCAGCGCGCGGCGCGGGCGCAGATTCGGGGCGCGGGCTGGGGGCGGCGCCAAGGGGGGCGCGGGCGGGCATCGCCGCGCCGCCCGAATGGGGCGCAGCCGCTTGGCCTGGCATACGAGGGGCGTCGCCCTCGGGCTTTTTGAAACGTGAAAACATGGTATTCCCCAGACGGTTAAGCAACAGTTTCATTCAAAATGGCGATGGCAGATCGCCCTTGGTTTCGTCGTACATCCCCCGCCCTTGGCAGAGATTGGGCGATGCGTTCGTTTAGTTACCGCTTGGCCTTGGCAGAGGCGGGGGCGGCTTTTGCGTTGACATCGATCAGTGATTTGGCAAGTTTTTGTATCTCGCGGCGCAAGGCGTTTTTGGGCGCGTTTGCGGCCAAAGGCAGGCCTTGGTCATTGGCCTGCGCCACAGACGTGCCGCCGTCGGGCAGTTGCAATTCAATGGCAATGTCCAGGCTTTCGGCCATGCGTTTGACGCGCGATTTCGCCGCCAAATCGGTAAACCCGGGCGCGCGGTTCAGTGCATAGCGCAGCTTTTCATAGGGCAGGCCTTCGGCCTTTAGCGCGCGCAAGAGGCGTAGCACGTTTTGCGCCGACCGCAGATCCAATTCGATCACACCGAAATACACATGCGCGCGCGTCAGCACCGCCTCGGTCCACGAGACAATCGCAGTGGGCATGTCGATCACCACATAGTCGAAATTGGCCCGCGCCATATCCAGAATATGGCCGACATCGGCAGCAGAGACGATTTCCAGCGGCATCATATCGGCGGGCGAGGTTAGAACGTGCAATCCCTCTTTGGTGGTTTGCATCGCGCCCAGCATCGCATCACTATCCGACAGCGCCGCATCGGTCAGAAAATCCATCACCGCATCGCGGCGCGGCAAATCCAAGTAAGTCGCCACATTGCCAAACTGAAAATCAAAGTCCAGCAGGCAGACACGCGGTTTGTCCGCGCCGTCGGCAATGGCCATTTCATGCGCAAGGTTGATCGCCAGCGTGCTGGCCCCGACCCCGCCCGCCAGCCCATGCACGGGCAAAATCACCCCGTCACGGTCGCCTTTGGGTTTGAACGCGGGCGCATAGGTGTCGGGCGCGGGCGCAGGTGCTGGCGCGGCTTGGGGCGCGGGGGCTGGCGCAGTTTGGGGCGCAGCTTGGGGCGCAGGCGGGTTCGCCGCCGCCTCCATCTTATCTTCCAGCCGCGCAATCGCCTCGTCAAAGGCGTCTTCGGGCAGCGGATAGGGCAGAAAATCATCCGCCCCAACCCGCATCAATTTGTGCAAGGCGGCAGGGCTAAGCGCATCAGTCAGCACGATCACACCCAGATCGCGCGCTTTGCCCTGCGCCACAATCGCCGCAATGCGTTCCAAATCGGGCTCGTCGGCGGCATTCACCGCGACGACCATAAACTTTAGCCCGTGCGAATCGTTTTGGGCCAGAAAGGGCTGCGCGTCATCAAATGGAATATCGCCCCAGCTTTCGCCAAAGCTTTCTTCCATCGCGTCGATCAACAACTCAAATTCCTCGATATTGCGCGAAATGGTGCAGGCCACCAGCGCAGAGGGCAGAGTTTCAATAATCGCTACATTCGACATACCACAATCGTCCTTCCAAGGGCGGGCAGTCTGCCAGTGACCTCGGGCCTTCTGCCCAATGTCCATTCCATGCCGCAAGGCAGGCAGACCGTTTCCGCTGGATTATGGTATGGCAGGGGATAAGGGCGAGATTGGGGCCAAATCGGCACAGGTCTGGGGCATTTTTTGCGATTTGGGCAATAAATGCGGCAGGTTCGGGCGCGCGTGGCGCGGCGTTTAGTTGCCGCCGCCGCCGCCGCTGCCGCCCGTCACCTGCGATGTCACGGCGGTATTTCCGGGATGCGTGCGCACGGCGCTTGCGACATAGTCTTTGAACAGAACGGCGGCGTATTTGCCGTTCAGCTTGCGCCCTGCTGCGGGCGCATCATATTTGTCATGGCTCATTTGCGGCTGAATCTGGCCCGATGCGACCATGGTGTTTTGCATGGTTGAATTGCCGAAATCGCCGTTGTCGTAATTTCCCGCCTCGCGGCTGAGCTGGCCAGGGGTGCAGGCCGACAGCGCCAGCGTGGCCGCCAAAATCAATACGGGCTTTGCAAATTGGGTCATCGCCTACTCCATCACATAGCCGTAAGAGCCGGCGAAATCCTGCCGCGCCACTTCGCCCGCAGGCCCGCGCGCCTTGCCTTCGGTGCGCCCCAGCAGGAACAGTTCCGCTTCGGTGGGAATACGCACGCGGTCGGTGGGCAATGCAATCGCATCGCCGCGCGATGGGGTCACCAAATGCGGCGTCACGATGATCACCAATTCGGTTTGGCTGCGCTGATAGGCCGCCGATCTAAACAGCGCGCCCAAAATCGGCAGATCACCAAGGAACGGCACTTGGCCGTTCAAATCCTTGAAATCGTCCTGCAACAGGCCCGCAATGGCAAAGCTTTCGCCATCGCGCATTTCCACCGTGGTCGAGGTTTCGCGCCGCTTGAACGAGTTGATCGTCAAGCTGCCTGTTTTCAGCGTATTGGCCGTATCAATCGACGAAACGGCGGCATTGATCACAAGGTTGATACTGTCGCCGTCCACCACCGTTGGGGTAAAGTTCAGCTCGACGCCAAAGGGTTTATATTCCACCGTGATGGTTTTATCATCTTGCGCCACGGGAATGGGATATTCGCCGCCCGCCAAAAATTTGGCCTCTTGGCCCGACAGCGCCGTCAGGTTCGGCTCGGCCAAGGTGCGCACCACGCCCTTGCTTTCCAGTGCCTCCATCAACACGGCAAATTGCAAACTGCCCGCCGTGCCCGCCAGCCCCAGCGCCGCCTCGCGGCCCGCCAAAACCGACCGCTCGCCCAAAAGGTTGCCCGTGCGGGCAGATAGTTCGGTGCCCCCCACACCCGACAGCGACGAGGCGATGGTTTTTGATACAGTGCGGCTCATTTCCGCAAAGCGCACTTTCAACATCACCTGCTGCGTGCCGCCCACGGTCATCAGGTTGGAAATGCGGTCGGGCGCATAGCGGCCCGCCAAATCCAGCGCCAAGTCCAGCTTGGCCGCCGAAGATACCGTGCCCGACAGCACGATCCCGTCATTGGCAGTGCGCACTTCAATCGGCTCGCCGGGCAAAATCTGCTTCAGGCGTTCTTTGAATTCGGCAATATCGGGGCTGACCTGCACTTCGACGTTGGAAATCAGCTTTCCTTCGGGGGACAGCAGCGTCATCGTGGTGCGGCCGGGGGTTTTGCCCAGCACGTAGATGGATTTATCCGACAGGGTGGAAATATCGGCAATGCCGGGGTTGGCGATGGACACTTCGGCGAACGAGGCATCGCTTTCCACCACAACGGCGCGGTTCATCGGCACGATCAGCGGTTCGGATGCAGTGCCCTGCATCACCCGCAATGACTGTGCAAAGCCAGGGTTTGGCACGCCCATGCACAGGCCAATGCCCAGCACTGTTGCGCCCAAAAGATCACGCATCCGCATTTGATCTGCCCTTTCGCTCTCGCCTCTGGTTGGGTCTTATGCGCCCAATCCAAGCCTTAGTGTGCCGTATTTCTTAATTTTAATCAAGAATCAAAACCTTGGCAGGTGTTTTTGATGTATTTGGGCCATACTGCCCTGCACAAATGCTAAACCTAGAGTCTGGGCTGCGCGGGGCCACTTTATCTAGCCAGTGCTGAAGATGGCCCTGCGCGGTTTTGATGAACCTATGTCTGAAGATCAGTTCGAAATCAGTTGGAACAGGGGATCGGAATTTCCACCACATCGCCGCCCTTGCGGGTGCGGATGGTGCAAATCTTGGGCGCAGGGGCAGCCTCGGCCACGGGTTCGGCGGTGGGGGCGCTGATGCCCAGCAGCCCATTGCTGTCAATTTCCACAGCCCCGCCTTGGGTCGTATCTTCTAGCCCGACCAGCGAGGTGACAAGCCGTCCCGTGGCCTGCGCTTGGGCCAAACGCCCCACTTGCTGCGGCGTCACCGAAACGGTCAGCGATCGCTGCGTGATGGTGCCATCCGACAGCCCCTCTTCGGTTTGGCGGTCAATGGCGATGATCTTAAGACGGCTTTCGATCAGCCGCGTGACTTCGGCTTGCGCGCCTGTCGGCATACCCGTCCAATACAAATCCACATGGTCGCCCACTTGCAGCAAATCCGACACCGCCACGTTGATCGCAAAGGCCCGCATCCCCGGCTCTAGCGCGCCATTCAGCCCCGCCTGCTGCCCGGGTTCGGTGACTTTCACCGCCAAAATCGGCTCGAACGCCTCGATCCGGCGGGTGATATAGCGCGCAGGCGCATCGTCACTGGGAAACAGGTCGGCGGTTTTCAGAAATGCGCCTTCGGGCAGGGCGTTTTTGGGCCACAGGATCGCTTGGACATCCTCTTTTTCCAGCGTGTCGCCGTAATCTTTCGGCTTGGCCGCGACCAAGACCTCAACCAAACCACCCGTGCGTTTAATCACCTCGGCCTGAAAGGCGGCGGCGGCCTCTTGCTGGCCCAGATAGCTTTTCGCCAGATAAACGGCCGCCCCCGCAAGGGCGAGGCCAACAATGAAAACCAAACCGAAAATCGCACGCATGTTTTTTCCTTTAGATGTTTAACGGTCGTGGAAACTGTAAGGGACTACGGGATCAACCCAGCAAAGAAAGTGCCGATCGTGGCCACAAGCGAGCCTGAGAAGCTGGACATAATCGCCGCAACCATCGCCACGACAAGGGCAGTCAGCACCACCCAGTCGACTGTGATCGCGCCCGACTCGCTGCGCAAAAACACTCGCGAGCGCTGGCCAAATGCTGTCATGCCCGCAGCCTTGATCAAAACGCAGCGCGGCGGCGCGGTGGGGGAAAGGGGGGATGTTTTGGTCATAGGAACCTCGACAGAAACAGGGTGATAGGGGCGCGGGGGCGCGGGGGTAAATTGACGCAATCTTAAGGGTCAGCCTTGCAGCGCAATGGTGGTGAAACTGGGGCAAAAGCGGGGTAATCTTGTGGTGATTTTCAGGGGGGAAATCAGTCGTAACAGCCTGAAACAAAAAAGAAAAAGGCTGCACTCTGTCCTGAGTGCAGCCTTAAACTTGTGGGTTTCCCCGAACCGATTAGTCGGTTGCAGTGCCCAGAGCCGAGGTCACGTTGCCCGTAGCCGTGGTCAAGCCGCCCGAGATAGCGCCGCCAGCAGCCACGCCCAGACCAACAACAGCGGCGGTCAGAACCACCCAGTCAACAGTCACAGCACCAGCTTCGTCGTTTTTGAAGGATTTGAAAATGTTCAGCAGTTTCATAGTATGTCCCTTTCTTGGGGTTGCTCAGGTTAACCCGTCAACTCGCGTTTTGAAGCAACCTCTGTTTCGCTTCTGCTCGTCTTCGGTGAGGACATATAGCCTGTGCCACGTGGCAAGAATTGGATGGAAACAGGGCATTTTGCAGGCCGTTAGGGAAATCTTAATGCAACAGGTTAACCCACTGAAAACAAACAAAAAGAAGTTTTGATTTTTTGTTTTCGGCAGGAAAACACCCGATAGACCCGTGGCAATTTGGGCGGCATTGCGGCGAAACGCACCGATTTCGATGGATATTTGCCCCCGATTCTGCGATTCTTGTCCCAAGCAGTTTAGAAAAATCATCCGCAAAGCGGGGACATGACAGGTATTTTGAAAACAGCATGGGCGGTGGGAATCAGTCTTGCCCTATTCGGCGCGGGCTTTGGCGCGGGCGCGGCGCAGGGCCAAGACCTGCCCGCCATCAGCAATTTCACCTTTAAGCGGGTGAAAGTGGGCGCGCCCACGCCGGGCAAGCGGATTACAGTGCAAATCGACCCTGCCGAACAAGCGCGGCTTTTGGCATCCTTGCCCAAGGTCGAATTGAAACGCCCTGACGATCCTGTCGATCTGGCCAGCGCCCCCGCCCCTGCGACAAGCGCCGCCTATGCCTGGTATTGGGATTTGGTGGACCCCGCGCGCGGCAAGATGGCTGGCAAGTTCAACGAGGCGCTGGTCGCCCTTGCCCAAGGGCCAAAGGGCGCGATGGTGGGCGCGCCGCGCATGCAGGCCATGCAGGGGCTGGCGCAGAAATACGGCACCGAGATTCTAAAGGCGACGATCGGCACCCAAGTCTCGCCCGCGCTGGCGCTGGCGGTGATGGGCATTGAAAGCGGCGGCGCGGCCGATGCCGTCAGCCCCAAAGGCGCCGAAGGGCTTATGCAACTGATCCCCGCGACCGCCGCGCGCTTTGGCGTGAAAGACAGCAAAGACGTGGCGCAGAATATCAAGGGCGGCGTGGCCTATTTGGATTGGCTGATGGGCCAATTTGACCGCGACCCCCTGATGGTGTTGGCCGCCTATAACGCAGGCGAAGGCGCGGTAAAGGCGAATGACGGCGTGCCGCCCTATCCCGAAACCCGCGATTACGTGCCCAAAGTGCTGGCGGCTTGGACAGTGGCCAGCGGCCTCTGCGCCACCCCGCCGCAACTGGTCACAGACCCTTGCGTGTTCAAGGTGATTTCGGCAGGCGGTTAGCGCCCCGCAACCGCTGCGGCCCCGCTACAGCGTCAAAACACCGTTTTCCGTCACAATCATATCCAGCGGCTGATCCGTTGCCTCAATCGGCACGCTGTCCACCTGCTGCCCCGCAAAGGCAAAGCCGATGGCGGTGATCGCGCCCTGCGCGCGCAGCCCCTCTAGCGTGCGGTCATAAAACCCCCCGCCATAGCCCAGCCGATAGCCGCGCCGATCATAGGCCAGCAGCGGAACAATCAAAACGCTGGGGGTCAAATAGACCAGATCGGCAGGGATAAACGCCCCAAACGCGCCCTCTACCATCGCGGCCCCGCTGTGATAGGCGGCAAAGCGCAGCGGCGTGGCAGGGGCCATGATGACAGGCACGCAGACCGCGCCCTGATGGGCATGCATCGCGGGCAGCGGGCTGATTTCCGTGCGCATCGGCATATAGCCCGCCAGCACCTGACCCGAAAACCCCGCCAATACCGCGCTTAAATGCCCGTTCGCCGCAGCGACCCGCTGCGCTGCATCCTGCGCGCCAAACACCGCGCGGCGCAGCGCAAAGGCCGCGCGCCGCGCATCCGCCTTTACAGCAGCATCCATGACGCCAGCCCCAAAAAGGTTAGATAGCCCAACACATCCGTCAGCGTGGTCACAAACGTGCCCGATGCCAGCGCAGGGTCAAGCCCCATGCGATGCAGGCCCAGCGGGATCAGCACCCCGCCCAGCGCCGCGACAACTTGGTTGGCAATCATCGCCAGCCCCAGCACCGCGCCCAAATGCCAGTCGCCAAAAATCATCACCCCCGCCGCGCCCAAAATCAGCGCCAAGGCCAGGCCCGACATCAGGCCCCCCAGCATCTCGCGCAGCACAACCCGCCGCGCATTGGCCGCCGTCAGGCTGCGCGTCGCCAGCGCCCGCACCGCCACCGCCAGCGATTGCGTGCCCGCAATCCCCCCTGTCGAGGCAACAATCGGCATCAGCGCCGCCAGCACGACAAGCGATGCAATCGTATCTTGAAACTGCGAGATGACCAGCGCCGAAATGCTTGCCGTGAACAGGTTCACCACCAGCCACGGCAGGCGTTGGCGCACTGTGGCCAAGGCCCCATCCGACATGGCCGATGTATCGCCCACACCGGCAAGGCGCAGCATGTCTTGCTCATGCTCTTCGTCCAGCACGTTCATGGCGTCATCAATCGTGATCACCCCCACCAGCCGCCCTGCCCCATCGACCACGGGGGTAGAAATCAGGTGATATTGGTTGAACATATAGGCCACATCCGCCTCGTCCATCGTGGCGGGCACTGTGCGAAAACTATCCTCCAAAATCGCGTCCAGCCGCATATCGCGTTTGGATGACAAAAGCCGCCCCAAGGTGACATATCCGGTGGGTTTCGCGCGTGGGTCTGTCAGGATCACGTGGTAAAACTGGTCGGGCAGCGTCTTGGCGGCGCGCAGATGGTCAATCGCTTGGCCCACCGTCCAATCGCGCGGGGCGACCACAACTTCGCGCTGCATCAAACGGCCTGCGCTGCCCTCGGGATAGGCCAGCGCCGCCTCGACGGCTGCGCGCTCGGCCTTGTCCAGCGCGCCCAAGATTTCCTCTTGCTGGGGCGCATCCAGGTCTTCCAGAATATCGACAACATCGTCGCTGTCCAATTCGCGCATCGCCTCGGCGACCACTTCGCGCGGCAGCGATTCGATCACCTCTTCGCGGATCGCCTCGTCGATTTCTGATAGGATCTCGCCGTCCACCTCGCCCGACCACATCGCCAACAGCGCACGGCGGTCGGCGCCGCCGATTTGTTCCAACAGATCGGCAATATCGGCGGCGTGCAGCGGCTCTAGCAGCGCGGTCAAACGGCTGGCATCGCCAAGGCCAACCGCCGCCAAAATCGCCTCAAGGCGACCTGCGTCCAGCGCGTCCTTGTCCATGATGCCCAAGCTGTCGTCCATACTGCGCCCTATTGTCCCCAATTCCCCCCTGCATAGCGAAAGCTGTTTCATTCAAACAGGGGGCAAGGCGCGCAAATGCAAAATATACATCACGGCGATTGCACGCTAAACTGGCCCAACATAGCGGGGCGGGCAGACAGGCATGACAGACACAATTTTATTGGGGCAAGTTCTGTCCTTTGCGGGCGATCCGTTCACCAGCGGCGTTGATGCCGCCCGCATTGAACCGCAAGGCGCGGTCGCCCTTGGCGGGGGCAAAATCATCGCGCATGGCCCTGCACAGGCAATCCGCGCCGCCTATCCGCAGGCGCGCATTGTCGATTACGGGGGCGATCTTATCTCGGCCGGCTTTATCGACGCGCATGTGCATTACCCGCAAACCGCGATCATCGCCTCGTGGGGCAAGCGGCTGATTGATTGGCTAAACACCTATACCTTTCCCGAAGAGGCGCGCTTTGGCGATGCGGCCTATGCGGGCAAGATCGCCGAAACCTATACCACGCTGGCGCTGGCGCATGGCACAACCAGCTTTTGCAGCTATGGCACAATCCATCCCGCCTCGGTGGACGCCATCTTTACCGCAGCATCCGCGCGCGGGATGCGGGCATGGGCAGGCAAAACCTGTATGGACACGAATGCCCCGGGCAACTTGCGCGACACGGCGCAATCGGCCTATGACGATAGTGCCGCACTCATTGCAAAATGGCATGGGGCGCAGCGCCTGTCCTATGTGATTACCCCCCGCTTTTCCCCCACCTCCACGCCAAAGCAACTGGCCGCTTTGGGCGCGCTTTGGGCGCAGAACCCATCCTGCCTGATGCAAACGCATCTGTCCGAACAGGTCGATGAAATCGCATGGGTCAAATCCCTGTATCCCACGGCCCGCGATTATCTCGACACATACGAGGCGCACGGGCTTTTGGGCAAAGGCGGGATTTACGGCCATGCCATCCACCTAGAGCCCCGCGAAATCGCCCGCCTGCGCGAGGTGGACGCAAGCCTTGTCCATTGCCCGACCTCGAACACGTTCATCGGATCGGGCCTGTTCGACATGACCCTTGCGCACACCATCCGCACGGGCCTTGCCACCGACACAGGGGGCGGTTCGTCCTTTTCCATGCTGCGCACTATGGCCGCGGCTTACGAGGTTGCCCAGCTGCGCGGCCAATCGCTGCACCCCGCGCATTTGTGGTATCTGGCCACGGCAGGCTCGGCCCGCGCCCTGCATGCCGAGGGCAAAATCGGCAATATCGCGGCGGGGCTAGAGGCGGATTTGACCATCCTCAACCTCTCCTCCACCCCCGCCATCGCGCAGGCCACAACCCGCGCCGAAAACCTGTGGCAGCAGCTTTTCCCCACCATCATGCTTGGCGACGACCGCGCCATCCGCGCGACCTATGTGGCAGGGGTGAAAACGCCCTAGCTTTCATTTTGGCTCAAATATCCCCCGCGGAGCGTCCTGCATCAAAGACAGAAGCCTTCGGCGAGGATATTTGAGCCAATATGAAAGCCGCCAATTTGAAAAATCAGTCGTCCAGTTCCCACCCATCGGGATAAAATTCATAGGGCAGGCAAATTTCGGTGGCGATGCGTTCCCAATGCCAGACCGTTTCGGCGTCAATCGTGATCGGGCCGATTTTGGCGGTTAGGATATCGCCGCGATGGGCGGTCTTAAACCCTTTGGCGCGCAGGGCGGCATGGACATCGGCCCAAGCCGTATCGACCTCTTCGGCGACAAATTCATAGGCGACGACAGCGGTTTTGGGCAGTTTGACCCCGCGTCCCACCTTTTCAAAGGTTTTGAACGTGTCGCCCCGTTGATCGGCATAATCGTGCATTTGTCCCCCCCATCCTCACCTTTGGCGCAATTGTCGCGAATCAGCGGCTTGATCTGCGCGCGCCTTGCTTGTATCCCGTGTGCCTGACGTTAGAATAGGGTGAAACGGGGCGCGGCCCTGTGGGTTGTCCCTGTGGTATGGCCCGAACGGGCAAACGAGGTGCGCGATGTCTTGGACAGATGAACGGGTCGAAACGCTTAAGCGGATGTGGACCGAAGGTCAATCTGCCAGCCAGATCGCCAAAGAGCTGGGCGGCGTCACGCGCAATGCGGTGATCGGCAAAGTCCACCGCCTTGGCCTGTCCAACCGCGAAGAGGATGAGGGCGAGGCAGTTGAGGTGGCCGCTGCGCCCAAGGCGGAGGCAGTCAAGGAAACGCCCCGCGCCGAGGTTGCCCCCCCTGCGCCCACACCGCCCCCCGCCCCTGTCAGCACCGTGCCATCGGGCGCGCTGCCAAATTCCAGCACGGCGGCATCGGTTTTGGCATCGTCCAACGCGCCAATCCCGTTGCGCAAATCTATCGTGCCCGCAGGCCAACCCCTGCCGCCACAGCCATCTGCCAACGAAATCTCGCCCGAAGCCTTGGCCTCGGTGCGCGAGGTGGAAAAGCGCGCCGCGCGCCTGACGCTGATGGAACTGACAGAACGCACTTGCAAATGGCCGATTGGCGACCCTGCCACGGAAGAGTTTTGGTTCTGCGGCCTGCCCAGCCAACCTGGCAAACCCTATTGCGAGGCGCATGTCGGCGTGGCGTTTCAGCCAATGAGCGCGCGGCGCGACCGTAGGCGATAACGGGCGCCGCTGACGGCAAAAAGGGGCCGCAAGGCCCCTTTTGGTTTTACAGCCGCACCAACGGCAGCCCCATCAGCGCCTGCGCGAACAGCGCCAGTGTCAGCGCGCTATAGCCCACTGCGCCGCCGATGATCCACGCCCGCGCCGATGCGCGCCCTTGCACCGCCCAAGCCAGCAATGGCAGCCCTTGCATCGCGTGCAGGGCCAGAAAATGGCTGGGGCGCAGATCACCCACCGCGGCCGACCAGCCAAAGAACGGGATCACCGCCGCCCCCGCAGGAGGCGTGCCCACGAAATGCCCAGACATGGAACTGAGCGCCCCCGCCGTGATCAGCGTCAGCGCGGTGGACAGGATAAACCCAACCCCTAGGCCCAAGCGCAGATCTTCGTGCAGTTTTGCACCCGTATCGCGCAGGATCGCCCAGCCGATCACGGCCGTGCCGATCACCAGCGACACCGCCCCCACGCCCATGATGCCATACATGACCCCGTGGAACAGATCGCCCCTGTTGTAATGCGACCCTTGCCCCTGCGCGGCCTGCGCGGTGACATAGATCATTTCAAACCAAAATGCCGCTGCCATAATCGCCACCACCGCGCGCAGCATGCGCGTGCTTGAGGCAGGCGCGCTCATCTGCCCCGCCGCCCATGCCAGCGTGGCAAACAAAACTGCCAAAGACAGCGCGAATTTGAAGGGTTTGATCCAAACCAAGGCGTCTTGAAACAGCCGCGTCTCAAACCCCGCCCAGACCAGCCCTGCGGCCATCATCGCCAGCGAAATCCCCGTCAGCAGCCAAAGCTGTTTTGCCACGCCGTTCATGCCGCCGCCCCCTTGCCGATCAGGCGCAAACTGCCTTGCGCTGCCCAAATCAAAAACACCCCCAAGGGGCCGAACATAAAGATCAGCCCCAACAGCGGTGCTTGGCTTAGGCGCGATAGGCCCATCGCATCCATACGCGCCGCCATCGCCGCCCCGATCATCAGATCAAAGGCCAGATAATGAACCCAGCCCGCAAGCAGGCCCCAGTCCGATGCGAACAGCGCCCGCACCTGTGCGATGCTGCCAAAGCCGCCGCCGTCCGCGCCTGCAAAATGTGCCAAGATCAGCCCCGTATACAGCGCAGCCAGCCCAAACGGGACAACCCGCGCAGGAATAGCGTCCAGCCAGACCCATTTGCCGCGCGGCGCGACTATCAATATCAGCCAGCCGGGCAGAACAGCGGCACTGGCCAGCCCAAATAGATCATCTGCAGTCATTGCGGCCTCCTTTATGTTTCCACTGGAAATATTAGTGATGCGTTTCCCTTGCATTGTCCAGCAAAATATTTACACTGGAAACATGAACCAAGCCCCTATCCCCAAGAAGCCCTACCACCACGGCGCGCTTAAGGCGGCGCTGATCGCCGCTGGCATCGAGATTTTGGAAGAGCGCGGGCTAGAGGCGCTGTCCCTGCGCGCCATTGCCGCCCATGTCGGTGTCAGCCATACAGCGCCGAAAAACCATTTCGGCTCGCTTAAAGGTCTTCTTACGGCCATTGCCGCCACGGGGTTTCGCCGCCATGCCGCCATGATGCGTGACGGGGCGACCGATAGCCCGAAATCCCGCCAAACCGCTGCAATGCAAGGATATATCCGCTTTGCCCGCGCCCATCCGCACCTGTTTCGACTGATGTTTTCGCCCGCACAATGCGCCTATGATGACCCCGAATTGCAGGCCGCCGCCGCCGACAGCTATTCGGTGCTGGCGGGCATAGCCAAGGGTCTTGATTGGGACAAATCCAAGGCCCCAGATGCCGACCGCCGCGCGGAACTGATGCTGTGGTCGCTGGTGCATGGCTATGCGATGCTGGCCCTATCGGGCATGGCGGGGGGGACGGGCACCGTGCCAAACATCGCAGATATCATGCCCAATTTTGGGTATCTGGGTGATGCGCCCCCTTAACCGAGCAACGTTGACCGCCCAACGCTCATCGACCAACGTTAATCGCCCATCAAAATATCAACAACATCCGCTGGCAGCGCGCTTTCATCAACCTTGGTCATAAAATAGGTGATCGTGCCCATCGGGGGCGGCAAGTCCATGAAAATACGCATGCTATTGCCCGCACAGTCATAGCGAAACGGCACGCTCGATGTGCCAAAAGCGGGCAGCGGGGTGATCTCTTGATAGGTTGCGCCATCAACGGTGTTTTGCGTGGTCATCGTGTCTGGCCCGCTGGACCACTTGCAATAGGCCAGCGCATCATCTGGGCCTGCGGTGAAATACCCGCTCATCCCATAGGTTTGCACTTTGATCATCACCTGATCGGCCCCTTCGGGGGTTAACAAATTCAGGTCTGCCTGCGCTTCGCTGGGCGAGGTGGCAAAGTTGCCATTGGGCAGCACGCGCAGGAACAAATACTGCCCCGATGTCGGCGCCATCTGCGCTCTGACGGTGTCGGGCAATGTCGCAAAAATGGCGTCCATGCGTTCAACCATATCGTTTGACCCGCTCCAGATGCCCACCATACAGGCCGGCACGCGGCCCGCTGGTTCAAGGCAGGCGGTTTGTGCGGGCAATGGGCTGGGCTGTAAAAGGGCCAATAGAACTGCGGATAAAACAAATGCAGCAGAACGCATGATCGCTCTCCTTTTTGGCAATACCGCAACCTTGCGCTGAAACCCCGCACCGATCAAGCGTTTTGGTGGCTGCCCGCAGGCACCCTGTGCGTTGATCTGGGTTGTGGTCACAATACCTGCGCCGCCAATGAATTGAGCGCGTGTCTGGTCTGTGATTTGGGGTCACAGGGCGCAAACAAGGCCCTCAAGTTTTGCATGTCGCTTTCGCGCCACAGGCGGGGTGCGACTGGTTTTGCACATATAAGACGGGCTTTTGGTTTGTTTGTTTGTTTGCAATCATCGGCCAATTGCGAATCGGATTTATTTTGGGGATCACCTTGTTTTCAACCACCCCAGCGCAGGCCCTTGCGCGCAGCCTAATTACCTGCTTCGGCCTCGCGGTGGCGACGGTTTTGTGCACTGGGCCTAGCGCGCAGGCGCAGGGCATCGATGCGACATGCGATGGTGCCCCGCGGACGCTTGACGTCACCTATCAATTCCCTGCACGAACGGGTGATGTCTACATAAACGTGCAAGATGACAGCATGGCACTGGTGCGCGCGTTTGATACTTCGCTCAACCAAATTGGTTTCGCAAACCTCAGGGTAAATGAAACATTTACAGTCCCCGCAGGCGCCAATGGCGGGACAGTTTTGGCAAGTATCGTCAACGCTTTAGCAGGAACTCCGCGCGTTAAATGTGGCGAAGCCGCCGCTGCCTCTGTCACTCCCACCTTCGCCGCGCGCGCCTCGGTCACAGTGCAGGCCAGCGTGACGCAAACCGCCATCAATACCAACGTCCAAGGCCGCTTTGGCGGCAGCGGGATTTCGGCCGATGCGAATGGTCTGACAGTGTCCACACGCGGCCTGGATACTGCCATTGCCGATCTGGGCGAGCCGGAATTGAACGCATGGGTCGGCATCGAGGGTCGCCGCCTTTCGGGCACGACCACGGGAGAAAGTCGCAACCTGTCCTTTGGCATTGACCGCTTGGTATCCCCTAATTTGGTTGTCGGCGGCTATGTCAGCTATAACGATCAAACCGCCACAGTGGGCGGGGCCACCACCACAACCCGCTCGCCCTTGTTTGGCCTTTATGCGGCGCGCAAACTGAACAATGGCCTGTTTCTTAGTGGATTTGTCGGCTATGGCCGCCCCGATTATACCACAGGCGCCACCCGCTTTACAGCCACGCGGCAGGTGGTCGGCTTGTCGTTGTCTGGCCAGTTTGACGCGGGCGGGCTACGCCTGACACCGCTGGCCAGCTTGCTTGCCAGCCGCGAAGATTTGCCCGCCGCGGGCACCTTTGCCGCAGATCGGTTGGAAAATACCCAAGCCAGCCTGTCGGTGCGCGCCGAACCTGCCCAGCGCCTGCCAAACGGCATCTTGCCCTATGTCACCTTGGGCGCTGAGTATCGCCGCCAAGGGTCAAACGCCGTGGCCTTCGACACCTTTACCAAGCCGCGCCTTGGGCTGGGGGTCAATTGGCAACTGGCCGCAGGCAGCCTGCGGTTTGATGTGGACTACGGCGCGATCACCAGCACGGCAAACGATATGGGCGCAAGTTTGGTCTATGACTTTACGTTCTAAATCCTGAAGTTCCCCACGCAAAGGCCCCGCGCGATGCTCGGGGCCTTTTCCCATTGCGCAACTTGCGTTATAGGCTGCGTATGAGCACAAATCCCCCCAATCTGCGCCCCGATATCGCCCCCAAACCCCTGCTGCGCGAGACAGCGCGCGCGGGGCAACCCTCTATCGGCATGGTCTCGCTTGGCTGCCCAAAGGCGCTGGTGGATAGCGAGCGTATCCTGACCCGCCTGCGCGCCGAAGGCTATGCGATTTCACCCGAATATCGCGGCGCAGATGCAGTGATCGTCAACACTTGCGGTTTTTTGGACAGTGCCAAGGCGGAATCTTTGGCCGCGATTGGCGAGGCGCTGGCCGAAAACGGCCGCGTGATCGTCACGGGCTGCCTTGGGGCCGAACCCGAATATATCACAGGCGCGCACCCCCGCGTTTTGGCCGTCACAGGCCCCCACCAATACGAGGCGGTGCTGGACGCCGTCCACGCTGCCGTGCCCGCCCGCCCCGACCCGTTTATCGACCTTTTGCCCGCCTCTGCCGTATCCCTTACGCCGCGCCATTACAGCTATTTGAAAATTTCCGAAGGCTGCAATCACAAGTGCAAATTTTGCATCATCCCCGATATGCGCGGGCTGCTGCAATCGCGCCCCGCCCATGCCGTGATGCGCGAGGCGGAAAAACTGGTGCAGGCGGGGGTTAGGGAACTGCTGGTCATCTCTCAAGACACCTCTGCCTATGGGCTTGATCTGAAACACGCCACCGATAAAAACCACCGCGCCCATATCACCGACCTTGCCCGCGATCTGGGCTCGCTTGGCGCATGGGTGCGCCTGCACTACGTCTATCCCTACCCCCATGTCCGCGATCTGATCCCGCTGATGGCAGATGGGTTGATCTTGCCGTATTTGGATATCCCCTTCCAACACGCCCACCCAGATGTGCTGCGCCGCATGGCCCGCCCCGCCGCCGCCGCCAAAACGCTAGACGAAATCGCAGCATGGCGAGGCGTTTGCCCCGACATCACCCTGCGCAGCACCTTTATCGTTGGCTATCCGGGCGAGACGGAAGAGGAATTTCAAACCCTGCTCGATTGGCTGGACAGCGCGCAGCTCGACCGCGTGGGTGCCTTCCAATACGAAAACGTAGCAGGCGCGCGGTCAAACGCCCTGCCCGATCACGTGCCAGACGAGATAAAGGCCGAACGCTACGCCCGTTTCATGGAAAAAGCAGGCGAAATTTCCGCCGCCAAACTCGCCGCCAAAGTGGGCAAGCGCCTAGATGTGATCGTCGACGAAGTCGACGCCGAAGGCGCCACCTGCCGCACCAAATCCGACGCCCCCGAAATCGACGGCAACCTGTTCATTGACAAAGGGTTTGAGGGGCTGAAGGCGGGGGATATCGTGAGCGTCACGGTCGACGAGGCGGGGGATTATGATTTGTGGGGGCGGCTTGGGTGAATGCAACACTCAGCCAATTTTCTCATCCGCTAGTGAAAACTTCACAAAATTGCACTATGTGAATACTGTGAGGATCATTGGACGCACATCATGTTTGGCTATCAGGAACGCAAAGCAGGACAAGTCGCCGCCTTTTTCGCATTAAAGGCTGGCGGTCGGATCAATGTTCTTAAACTTGCCAAATTGCTTTATCTGGCGGAACGCGAGTCAATGGCGCGTTACGATGCGCCTATGTTCTATGATCGCCTTGTGTCTATGGATCACGGCCCAGTTGCATCGATCTCTTTGAACCAAATCAATGGCCTTACACAAGGCGATGAATGGGAAACGTTTATTGCAGGCCGAAACGGCAATGATGTTTTGGTCGCAGAGGGTATCCAACTTGACAATTTGGATACTTTGTCGCGTGCCGATTTGCGTGTTTTGGAAGACCTTTGGCAGCGCTTTAGCGCGTTTTCCCAATACAAACTCCGCGACTGGACGCATGAAAATTGCCCTGAATGGGAAACCCCGCACGGATCATCCGAACCAATCCCGCATGACAGGGTCTTTAAGTTCTTGCAGAAGCAAGAAGCAAATTTGCTGGGCGAAGCTGTAATTCAGTATCGACGCACCGCCGAAGCGCTTGATCGCGCGATTTAGGAGATGCTTGCACAAGGCGCTGCTTTTCTTGTGCCCTCTGGTTTCTACACCTGCATGTTGTCGCCAGCGCACCGCGCCCTTTGCCCGATTTTCGGTTGCTGATACCAATCTCTTCTAAGAAACATAATCGCTTCCATGACCCCGCTTGTGAAATCGCCGTGGGCGAGCATCCCTTCATCGTGAAAGACAGTTATGTTTTGTATAAGGAAATCCAAAAGCGCAGCGCTTCTAAGATTTTGTTATGCATCCAGAATGGTGAGTTTGTTTTGAAAGACCCCATCGACGAGGCGTTGCTCCACCGCATCTTGGCAGGTCTGCATGTGTCCGATTTCACCGCGCCTTGGGTGTTTGACTACATTTAACCCCCCACATCCCCCCTTCCCCCACCTTCAAAATCTGCTACCCTTTGCCTGCGGCAAACCGCCGCACCTTTATAGAGAGGGACATCATGAATATTTCGCGGAATTTTTTGATTATCGGTGCCTGTTATCTGATCGTTGGCATTGGCTTTGGCATGTATATGGGCGGCAGTCAGAACTTTGCCCTGGCCCCCGTTCATGCCCATATTAACCTGCTCGGCTTTACCCTGATGACGCTGTTCGGGCTGGCCTATCGCCTGATCCCTGCGCTTGCGGGCAATGCGCTGGGCCGTGCGCATTTCTGGCTGCACCAAATCGGTGCGGGCGGCACGCTTTTGTTCCTGTTCCTGCTGGTCAGCGGCATCGCGCCGGCCGTTGCCCCGATCATGCCCATTTTTGAAGGGCTTGTTGCCATCGGCATCATCACTTGGGCCATCAACCTGTATAAGAACGCCTAAATCTGCGGCCGCCCCAACAGGGGCGGCTTGCTTCCATATCTGTGGATAACGGGCCCGCTTTATAGGACCCAGCCTTTGGCCCTGGCGAATTATGGTCTGGGGGGGCGGATCGGGTGACGCTGGCCCCCCACAACGCGCAGGCGGGGCCGCAGGTCTAGCAGCGCGCGCGCGGTGGGGTCTATCTCATAGGGGGCGGTGGCGGTCAGGTCGCCCCCCCCCTCGATGGCGGTCAGCCAGTCCATCACCAATGCGCGGGGGGGGAAGGGGGCCGCGCGTGTGCTGTGAAAGCTGCGCCTGCGTAGCCTGCGCCAGATTTGATCCATATCCAACACCGCCGCGCCATTGTTCACCCCCACGGCACGGCTGCCAAATTCGCCCAATCGACTGTCCAAAAACTGCACATTGGCGTGCGGCAGCGCCTGAAACCACGCCAACATTTTGGTGTAGGGCGCGCGCCGACAAATCACCGCCGCCATTTGATCTTTATGCGCAAACAGCGACCAAAGATGCACCGCCGACCCATCGGCAAAAATCAACCGCCCCGCCCGCAAATATAGATCTACCTGCGCCTCCATGGACATTTGTTCTGGATAAACAATCAGATAGCCCTGATCGCGCAGGGCAGCCTCTAGCGCTGCCTCTTGCAGATACTGCCCCAAATGCGGCCCCAGACGCGCGCGGCTGAAATAAACTGAAAGCCCCGCCTCTACGGCCACATTGGGGCGGCGGCTGGCCAGCCAATCGGCAAACAGCGCCGAAACAGGCGGGCGGCGTTCAAGGTTGCAATGATCGCGCGCAAGGATCAGCTCGTCTATGCTGCAGCTATGGGGCAGCAGTTGGACAGGGTTTTGCACCCCCAGCAGCCGCAACAACGCCCCAAAATAGGCGGGCAGTTGCGTAAACCCTGCATTGGCGGCCAAAAACAAAATCGGCACATCTTCGGGCACGGCCCAAAGCCGCCCCAAGGATTGCGTGATCAAATGGCCAAACTGCGGCCCGGCGACGCCGCCATAAAAGGCGCGCTGGGCGATATGGCCGCGCTCGCCTTGCACTTCGCCCGCCTCGAGCGGGGTGGTCCAGCGGTGGCGATAAATATCGGTGCCGTGCAGCGGGATGCTGCCATCGCAGGCGCGCACGCCGATGCGGTGCAGGGGTTTTGCAGCATGAAGGGCAAGACCGCGCTGATCGGGCGGCACATCAATCAGGCTTTGCGCCCCAGCCACCACCAACGCCTTTGGCAATGTTTCAACATCACTGGGGTCAGCCAGATGGGCGGGGGGCGTATAGGGCACTGATTTTCCACAACTGCGGGCCGAGCCGTGCCAGAATTGCAGCAGTGGCCCAGTATTGCAAGTGAATTTGCCGCCGCCTGCCGCCCCCCTTGCGCCGCCCTACGCGCACCGCGCCTTCGCGCCAACGTGTTCGCACAAACTTGACAGGGGCGCGCTGGGCGCTAGCTGGCCGCTATGAAAAACTCTGCCCCAATACGCATCCTTTACAACGACACTTGCCCGATTTGCGCGCGCGAAATTGGGGTTTACGCCCGCGCAGATGGGGGCGAGGCGATGCAGTTTTGCGCCCTGCGCCTGCATGACACCTTTGGTCTTGACGCAGACACTGCCGCCCGCCGTTTGCATGTGGTCAAAGACGGGCAGCTTTTGGCGGGGATCGACGGCTTTATCGCCATTTGGGCTGGCCTGCCGCGCTGGGCTTGGGTTGCGCGGCTGGCCCGCTGGCCTGTGGTCTACCCCACCCTTTGCGCCGTCTATGACCATGCGCTTGCGCCCCTCATCTACCGATTGCACCTGCGCCGCCAACGCATCAGCCAATCAAGATAACCGCCCAAGCCACCCCGCCCGCAATCGCGGTCAGGGCCACCACGGCGCTGCCCGCATCTTTGGCCCGCTTGGCGCGCGGGTCGATGTCTTCGGAAATGTAGTCCACCACCTCTTCGATGGCGGTGTTGATCATCTCGGCCGCCAGCACCAAAATCCCCAAGGCATAGATCAGCGCCCGCTCTGGCGTGGACATCTCGACCATCAGCGATAGGGCGATTGACAGGGCATTGACCAGCGTCCACTGCCGCAAAGATTTCTCGCGCGCCCAAGCCGCCACCCACCCCTCATAAGACCAGCGCGCGGTATTCCCGATGCGCCGCACTTCACCCATCAGCCAGTTCATAATGTCCCCCCTCTTGGCCGCGCGCATACGGCGCGTTTCGGCAAGGTTAGCGCGGCAGTCCCAAGGCGTCCAGTCAAGCCGCGGCAACGCGCACCGCAACCGATGCGCGTGTTTGAACCGTTAAAAAAATTCAAAGCCAAGACCTGATTCCACGCTATGCAAATCGTATTGCCCGCTATAGCGTTGGCCAATCTTCCCAAATCCGTTAGGAATGTCACATGTCAATCGGCCAATATATTAACGAACATCAAGGCACTTCGGGCAACGATTCCATTTCTGCCTTTAATGTTGCATCCATCATGCGCGGCGCAGGCGGCAACGACACGCTGTATGGCAATTCGGCCAATGACTATATCCAAGGCGATTATCTGGTCGATCAGCGATTTTTGACCGAATATTCCCTGCCCCAATCCTATATCGAGGCCGCGCTTGCGGCCCAGCCTGCGGGCAATGACATATTATACGGCGGCGCGGGCGATGATATTCTGGCTGGGCTTGGCGGCAGCGACACGCTGTTTGGCGGCTCTGGCAATGATTACCTAAACGCCGCTTTTGCCGACATTCCAAATGGCACGGTCACCAGCGTAACCTTCTCCACAACCGCAACCGTCGATGCGCATCTTTTGTCGGGCGATGCGGGCGATGATACAATCGTCGGCGATCTGGGGGCCGATACAATCTTTGGCGGCTCTGCCTCGTTTGGGCTCTTTGCGCCCGACGCGGGCAACGATCTAATCTATGCCCTTGCAGGCAACGACTCGGTTGTCGGCGATAAGGGCAGTGACACCCTTTACGGCGGTCTTGGCGACGACACCATCAACGGCGGCGGCGGGTCAACGCCCACGGGCGACTTGCATGATCTGATTTATGGCGACGCGGGCAATGACCTGATCGAAGGTGCCGATGGCAACGACACAATCTTTGGCGGCGACGGCAATGACCTCATTTCCGATGGTATCGGTGGCGGGCCGATCCTATTCGCCCGGGATTTTATCGATGGCGGAAATGGCGACGATAGCATCGCCTCAGGCGGCGGCGCAGACACGATTTACGGCGGCGCGGGGCATGACCAGATCATTTTTTACGAAGTCAGTGCTGGCGGCAATCTGGCCTATGGAGACGGCGGTGATGACACGATTGCGGGCGGTAAATTTAACGACACGCTTTTTGGCGGCGCAGATGCAGATGGCATCATGGCGGGCACGGGTCACGACTTTGCCGATGGCGGCGATGGGGATGATTACATCACAGGCGATCACGGCAATGACACGCTGCTGGGCGGCGCAGGGGCAGACGAGATCGCAGGTGGGATTGGCAATGACAGTCTGAATGGCGGCGGCGATGATGACGTTTTGTCAGGTGGCGCGGGCAAAGATTCGATGGATGGCGGCAGCGGTGACGATATCGTCAATGGCGAAGGCGGCAACGATACACTTCTGGGCGGCGATGGTGCTGATGCGATTTTGGGCAGTTCGGGGCTGGATCTGATCTATGCAGGCGCGGGCCAAGACGAAGCTTTTGGCGGCACTGGCAACGATACGATCTTTGGCGGCGACGACGGCGATGATCTTTATGGCGATGTCGGGGCCGATAGCATCTGGGGCGATCGCGGCAATGATTTCATCTTTGGCGGCGCGGGAAATGATACGCTGATTGGCGGTGTGGGCGCAGATGTGTTGCAAGGCGGTTCTGGCGCAGATGTGTTCTTAATTCTCGCAACGGGCGCGCAGGAAGGCGATACAATCGTCAATTTCGAACATGGGGTCGACCGCATCGACGTGTGGCGCGTGGATGCGTCATTTTCTTTTACGGGCAACCAAGCCTTTACTTTTGTCCAAGAATTCGGCCCCAATTCCAACCTATTCTCGGGCGAGGGGCAGATCCGATATTTCGACGGCTATCTTGAATTTAACACGGCAGGTTTTACGACAGCCGAGTTTCGCATTCATGTCGGCCTAGGTCTGACCTTTGATGCGGGCGATTTTTTGCTGTAGCGGATGCTCGGTGGACGAACTAGGGCGCTTTAGCGCCTCTAGATACACCCGCACGCAGGTGACGATATGGGCAAAACGATCGCCGCCCAAATGCACGCCGCCATACCAGCGGGTGACGACGATGATGTGGTTGTCCAGCCCCTCGCGCTGGATCATCCGCAAGATCACGTCGCCCGCGCCTGCCTCGCCATCGTCACTCCGCACCGCTTCGCCCTCTAGGACTGCCGCCCAAGAGTGATGTGTGGCTTTGGCGAATTTCTTCGGGCGCTTCAAATCGGCGATGAATGTCGCCGCCCCTGCCCGCCCTGCCACCACCCCGCCTGACACGGCATAACGAGAGCCTCGGTCGCGCAAAACATCCTCGATTTGCAGCACTTATTGCCCCCGCAGGCGCGCAGCCTCGCGCAGCACGGTCTGCTTGCGCGCGCCGTTCGCGGGATGCGTGCCAAGGAACCTGTCGCCCGGGTCTGGCAAACGGTCAAAGAACGCCGCCCCCAGAACGGGATCAAACCCTGCCGCAAGGGCGATGCGCGTGCCGATCAGATCGGCCTCCAGTTCGTATTCCTTGGAATAACGCCGCGCCGCCAGCCCCGCGCCCATCTGCGCCGCGCGGTCTACCGCATCGCGGCTTAGCCCGCTGACCTGCGCCATCACCCCTGCCAGCACCGCGCCCTGCATCGCGCTGTCTTGTTGGCGCGCAAGGTGGCCCGCAATGTGATGCCCCGCCTCGTGTCCCATAATGAACGCCAACTCGTCGCGGTTGCGCGCCGTGGCAATCAGCGACAGGGTAAAGGCGATGATCGGGCGGCCCGCCTCATCCACCGTTTGAAAGGCGTTGGGCGGCTGGCCTGGGCGATCATCAATGGCGATCTGAAAATCGCAGGTCTCTTGCGTGCCCGCGCCAAGGCAAACCGCCTCGGCCACGGGTTCCACCGCCCCCACCACGGCGACAAAATTCCGCGCTGCCTGCTGGGGCGGCAAGCTGGGCGGATTGGGCTGGCCTGCCATCGGGCTTTGCGGCGCGTTGACCGCCCCGCACCCCGCCAACACCGCCAAAACCGCCGCATATATGATCTGCTGTGCCGTCATGCGCCAAGTATAGCCGCCCTTCACCGCCTTTTGCAATTTTCCCCGCGACAAGCCGCGCAATTCATTGTGAAATGGCCCCAAACGAATGACTGGCCCAGGAGACGCCCCATGTTCACCATCGAGCACGATTTTGACGCCAGCATCATCACCCTGATCGACGAAGGCGCCCCCGAAAACGCCCTGCAAGAGGATATCACCATCGAAGCCTTTGAAGATTGCATCGTGCTGCGCCAATTGGACGAGATGACCGACAGCGAAGTGACCATCACCCTATCGCTGCGCCAAGTGCAGGATCTGGCGATGGCGCTGGACTTGCCCGAGGGCAGTTATCGGATTGAGAGGAAGTAGGGGGAGCGGGGCGCTACTTTCGGAATAATCCCAATAGTTTGCGGTATTGGCGTAGGGTGCGTGCTTGCACGCACCACCCCTCACAACACGCCCACCACAGGGCCGCGCCCTCCCTCGGGCGGGCGCACCAAGCCCAGTTCTAGGCACTTTATGGCTCCCCTTCTTCCCCAGAAATTCTGCTGGCACCCGTTGCATCGCGCCCTCCCAAGGGGGAGGGAGGGCGCGGCCCGGCGGCGCTAAAGCGCCTTGATTCCGGGCTGGGTGCTATCCCAAAAGCGCAATGATGATGAAGACCGCCGCACTTATCGCTGCGCCTGCTTTGGTAATCTCATTCACATCTTTTGCAATCCCAGCCGTTTCAGACAACACCACCCGTCCACCCTTGTAAACCTTCACAACCCCGCGCCCAGTTGCCAATGCATAGCTGCGCAAGATACGGCCTGAGGTAATCAACAATGCCTCTTTTCGCGCGGCTGGGGTCGCATTTGGGTCGGCCAGAACGCGCGCAACCTCTGGCGCATCTTCTGCCAAAAACTCCTCCGCAATCTGCCCAATCGTATCCGCCGCATCGATCAATAGATCAGCTTGCGCGCCATCAATCTGCGGATCGCCAAACTGCACATTGGCAGCAATGCTTTCGCGCACCTTTGGATCGAATTGGTGCAACTGCGCCGACGCTTTGGCCAGCAAACCCCGCAGATCATCAATCAGCGGGTCATTCTTGGGCAAATCGCCTATCGCTATTTTCTTATCAACCCTGTCCAAAACGCGCTGGCACAACGAATAAAGCTGCCAGGGACGCGCCGCATATCGGGCGATACCCGCATCAAGCAGTGCAATTTCGGGCCTGATCATCGCATATGTGTCATTGCCATCTGGTGGCAGATTGAAAACCTCTGCTGCATCGCGCATGAAATCGAGTGCATCTTGCAAGTGATCGGTTGGCAAATCGGAAAGTGGTTCTTCGCGCAGCTTCCCAGTGTCAACGTTCAGAACAATTTCTGAACCTGTCTGCGTGGCGTCGATTGCGCGATCTAACTCGGCAGTATTGATGGAAGGGGTTGGCTCGCCCTGCACTGGTTGCTGTTCTGTGGCTAGTCTATCTTCGCGGGCGCGCTCTATCGCCCTAATCGCCTCCGCTACGGCCTTCGGCCCCTGCTGCCAAACCTCGTCCTCGATCAAGGCAACATCGCGTTGCAGATCAATCGGCAAAGGCTTGCCTGCAATCACCCCATCCCACCACCGCACCCAAAAGGCCCAAGTGTCGGGGTCTTTGGCCCAAATGGCGCGGTTGTCCTTGATTGCGGGTGCCCACCAATTTGGAGGCATGTCGTGCCATAGAGGGATAAGGGTCACGTCTTGGCCTGATTGCAAAGCCAAAGCATCGACGGAAACCGCAGCCCAAATTGAGCGTTTCGAATACGCGGACGTCGAGGCAAAAGCGACGGCGATAATTGCTGCGTCTACGGCACCTGCTGCGTCATCGGCAAGAATAGCGTCCGCAGCGGCAGCGGTGCCCGCAGCGGCAAAGGCTCTGGCGGCGGCAACAGCGTGTTTCGCTCGCCATCGCTCCAACTTGGTCGCTTCTTCATTAGGAATGGATTTAATAAGAAGTATCCGTAGCATAGGAAGTGCTGAGAGATTACTTGCAATCGCCCAATCTCGCTTCATGGCCCTAGCCCAAAGAGGAAAAACGCGCAGTCCAATTCGGACTGCGAGGAAATCATCGAAGGCAGGACGCTCATGTAACCACGAGCGGAAACTTCTCCGATCATTTATCTTGAGCTGCGCCATACTCCACCCTTTCCCCGCAACTATGGCGGTGCGCGCGCCCCGTGGCAACCACCCTCACCCCAGCCGAAACACCTTATCCCTGCTGGCCGCCCCCCGCACCAGAACCAGCCGCGATTTGGCCACCCCCAGCCCATGCGCCAGCGCCTCGGCCGCCGCTGCCGTGGCGCGGCCATCCTCTGGCGCGGTGGTGGTTTGGATATGGAACACGCCCTCCCGCCACTCCACATTATTGCGCCGCGCGCGGGGGGTGACGTGGACGGCGAACTCTGCCCCCACCGCCGCCAGATCGGCCCAGATGCCTTTTGTCTCTTTGCTCATCCGCGCATTTGGCCGCGTCACGCCTTGGCGTGCAAGCGAAAATCCGTTAACGCGCCGCGCGGCCCGTGTCGGGACGGATGCCATACGCATGCCATACGCAAACCAGACGCAGGCCAGACGCCCGAAATCCACGCCTCAGCGTTAACCTTTCCCCCATTCCACCTTGACCCCGCCCCCTAACTTGGGTGCTATGGCGGCAAAGGAGAGCCATATGCCCCACCCCGCAAACCCTGCCGCCTTTGCCTTTCTGGCCGCCCGCCGCTCGCACCCTGCCAAGACGTTCAACGGCCGCGTGCCAGACCGCGCCGCCCTAGAGCCTATCCTTGCGGCCGCGCTGCGTGTGCCCGATCACGGCATGCTAACCCCTTGGCGTGTCTTGGTTTTGCAGCGCGCGGCGCTTTTGCGCGTGGCGGGTATCGCCGCCCAGCGCGGCGCGGAAATGGGGCTGGACGAGGTGGCCACCCTCAAAGGGCGCGGGCAGTTTGAGCGATCAAATCTGGCGGTTGTGGTGCTGTCTGCCCCCGTGATCCCGCATAAAGTGCCCGTATCGGAACAGGTGGCCTCTGCCGCTGCGCTGTGCATGAACATCGTTAACGCATCCTACGCCGCAGGCTGGGCCGCGCAATGGCTGTCGGGCTGGGTCGCCCATGATGAACGCTTTGCTAACCAAGCGTTCGGTGCTACCGCAGGGCAGACCGTGGCAGGCATCATCCACATCGGCGCAGTCGATACCGAAGCCCCCGACCGACCCCGCCCCGACCCCGCCAAAATCATCGCGTGGATCCCCGAATGAGCCTGATTTTCTCTAGCTTTTTCCGCGCTTTGGGGCAGATGGGATCTTGGGCTTTTCTCAAGGTGATCTTTCTTGGCGCAGCACTGGCGCTGGCGCTGCTGGCCGCCATCACATGGGGATTTTCCCAAGCGGTCTATGCCATTTCCCCCGACACGGTTGATCTGCCCTTTGTTGGCGGCGTCGATGGTGTGGCGGCGATCCTGTCTTGGGGCGGTTTTTTCCTGATGATGGCGTTTTCGGTTTTCCTCATGATTCCCGTGGCTTCTGTCTTTTCTGGCATGTTTTTGGACGAGGTTGCCGATGCCGTCGAAACCCGCCATTACCCCGACCTGCCCCCCGCCACGGGCCAAGGCGTGTATGAGGGGCTGCGTTCAGGCATCAACTTTTTGGGTCTGGTGATCGCCGTCAACGTCCCCGCACTGATCTTATATGTGATCGCCCCGCCATTGGCCCCCGTGCTGTTTTGGGCGATCAACGGCTATCTGCTAGGGCGGGAATATTTCGCCCTCGTCTCCTCGCGCCGCATGGATAAAACCGCAGCCAAGGCGATGCGGCGGGCCAACTGGGGCAAGGTCTGGCTGGCGGGGATTTGCATGGCAATCCCGCTGTCGATCCCCGTCTTGAACCTGATCATTCCCGTGCTGGGCGTGGCCACCTATACCCATATTTTCCACGGCCTTGCAGGGCGCAGCGTGGCAAGCGACGTGATCTAGCGCTACTGCCCCGCAGGCGGGACATGCGACATGATGCCAAAGACATCCATATTGTCGATGGTGATAAGTTTTGAGGTGATAACAGCATAAAGCGCCACCCAAACCACCACCGCCACAACAGTGGTCACCCGCGCCTTACGCCGAAAGCTGAAACTGGCAGGGGCGGCGGATTGCGGCGATCCCGTAACAGCCTCGCCCGCCTCGGATTGGCTTTGAAAGCGGATTGGCAGCACGCAGAACAGCGTTAAAAACCAAAGGGTTGCGAAAAGGACAAGGGCGGCGGTGATGGTCATACCTGCTCCAATTCCACAAGGCAGCCGTTAAAATCTTTGGGGTGCAGGAACAAGACAGGCTTGCCATGCGCGCCGATTTTCGGCTGCCCGCTGCCCAAAACCCGTGCGCCGCTGGCCAGCAGATGGTCGCGCGCCGCCAGAATATCCTCGACCTCATAGCAGATGTGATGGATGCCCCCCGAAGGGTTCTTTTCCAGAAATCCCGCAATCGGGCTGCCCGCGCCCAAGGGGGTCAGCAGTTCGATTTTGGTGTTGGGCAGGTCGATAAACACCACCCGCACGCCGTGGTCAGGCTCGTCCTGCGGCGGGCGCACCGATGCACCCAAAGTGCCGCGATACTGCGCTGCCGCCGCCTCGATATCGGGCACGGCGATGGCGACATGGTTCAAACGTCCGATCATAGCGGGCTCCCTCTTTTGGCCATATAGGGGGCGCGGGCGGGCGCGTGCAAGGGGCAGGATGGTCGCAGGCCAAAGGGCGCTTAACCGAATTTTAGGGATGATGGGGCATAGTATAAGGGAATCACCGCAAGGAGACGCCCGATGCCCGACCCGTCGCCCCTCGCTGCCCAAATCGCCGCCTTGCCGCATGTAACGGGTGCGGCGCTGCGGCCCAGTTATGCCCCCGCCCCGCGCGCCTTTGCCCAAGCGACCCCGCTGCGAATGCCGACGATGCTGGTGGTCGAAGACAGCCGTTATGCCTGCGAGGTGCTGCGCCTTTACACCCGCGCGCTGGGTCTGCGCCTGCGCCGCGCGGCCGATTTGGAAACGGCGCAGTCGCATCTGCGGCTGTATCGCCCTGACATTGTGCTGGTCGATCTGGGCCTACCCGATGGGCGCGGCGAAGGGCTGATCGCCCAGTTGGCCAAGGCCGTTGCCCGCCCGCCGCTGCTGATTGCGGTTTCGGGCGAATCGGGGATGGCGGCGGGCGCGCGCGATGCGGGGGCGGATGTGTTTATCGAAAAACCGATGCCCAATATCGCAGAGTTTCGCGCGATGTTGGTTGACCATTTTCCTGGCCCTTTGCCAATGAACCTGTTGCCAGACACGCCGCGCCCGCCCCAGCCCGACCCGATTGCCCTGCACGATGATCTGCAACTTGCGGCCAGCGTTTTACAGCGCGATCAGGCCGATCAAGGGGACAGGCTTGATCTGCCATCGCGGCAATATTGGGCTGGCTTTTTGCGCGGCGTTGGCGGTAGCCTTGGCGATGCCGAATTGCAGCGCGCCGCGCATGACCAATGGATCGAAGCGCGCTGCGATGCCTTGCTGTTCGCACAAAACCAGACGACAGGCGACGCTGCGCAGGGGGACGCGGGGTTTCGTCAGCTTCGCGATTTGGTCAACGAACGGCTGCGCGATGTGGCCAGTCGACGCGATTTCTAACCTGCCCGCCAGACCTGTGGCGGGTGCGATGGGGCAGGTTTATCGGGGCAGGTTCATGGGTTAAGCGCGGGGTCAAACGCGACGCAGACCAGCCGCGTCAAATCTGACAGGCGTTCGCGTTGCTGGCCATTTTGATCAAAGTTGCGCGGGGATAGCCATGCAGAATAAGCCTCGCGCAGGCCGGGCCATTCGGCATCGGTGATTGCAAACCAGGCGGTATCGCGGTTGCGCCCCTTCACAATCAAATGGTTGCGGAAAATACCTTCGTACGAAAACCCCAAACGCTGCGCCGCGCGGCGCGAAGGCATATTCAGCGCATTACATTTCCATTCCACCCGCCGATACCCCAATTCAAAGGCATGGGCGACCATTTGCGCCAAAGCTTCGGTCGAAACCCGCGTTCCGGCAATGCTGGGCGCAAGCCAGATGTGGCCAATTTCGATCGTGCCATGCGCGGGCACAATATTCAGATAACTCGCCACGCCCCCCAAATGGCCCGTGGCCGCATCGCGGATGGCATAGAACAACGGGTCTTGCCCCAGCGCGGTGTCTTTAGCCCAGCGGTGATAGGCAGAGGCGGCATGAAACGGGCCGTATGGCATATAGTCCCATAGCGCGTCATGGCCGTTAAAGGCATCGAACAAACCCGACGCATGGGCGGGATCGAACCGCTCTAGCCGAGAAAATTTCCCTTGCAAAACAGGTGCTTCCGGGCGGGGCACCGCCGCCCAATCTACAACTTCCCGCCCCAATTCAGCCATCATGATTCCCCCGCATTTGCCCCAACCTGCGGCCCCTGCAGCCCAAAGACAAGCCTGCTAAAAGCGAAAACCCTGCGGATAATCGTGCAACCCGTCAAAATCGGCCTTGCCGATGGCCAGGCCTTCGGCCCGCAGCACGGCAAAACCCATCGCGGTGTGAAAGATGAAATTGGGCATGCCAAACAGGTGCAAAAACGCAGGTGCGGTTTGGTCTAAATCGGCAAAGCCCGCGCGGTGGGTGATGCGCAGCGCCTCTGCCCCTGCAAAATCGGCAGGGCTCAGCGCTGCCAGCGCCGCCGTCACATCGGCAAATGTCTGCGCAAGGCCCAGCCGATTCACCCCATGCGCCGCCATTTTGGGCACGGGGCGCCCCGCCAGCGGAAAGGCCACGCGCAGCGCAAACCCTGCCGCCGTGGCCATTTGCTGCCCGCCCGTGAACATGCCCTCGGCCAGACGCGCCTGCAAATTCGCATCCGTCGCCCGCGCCGCCAAAACCTGCATCTGTTTGATATAATGCAGAAATACGGGAACCGAAGCGGCGTAAAGCGGTGGCATCAGCTTTCCTTTGGAACCACGCGCAGATTGAGTTCGCGCAACTGTTTCACCAAGGGTTCCGATGGCGCGCCCATCAGCAAATCTTCGGCACGCTGGTTCATGGGGAACATGATGACTTCGCGGATATTCGCCTCATCCGCCAGCAGCATCACAATACGGTCAATCCCCGCTGCGCAGCCGCCATGCGGTGGGGCGCCGTATTTGAACGCCTTGACCATGCCGCCGAACCGCTTGTCCACTTCGGACGCTGGATAGCCCGCAAGTTCAAACGCCTTATACATAATTTCAGGTTTATGGTTGCGGATGCCGCCCGAAATCAGCTCATAGCCGTTGCAGGCAAGGTCGTATTGATAGGCGTAAACCGACAGCGGATCACCGTTCAGCGCGTCCAGCCCGCCTTGGGGCATGGAGAACGGGTTGTGGCTGAAATCAATCGTGCCTTCGTCGGTTTTCTCATACATCGGGAAATCGACAATCCATGCGAATTTGAAGCAATCCTTTTCGGTCAGCCCCAATTCCTCGCCAATCACATTGCGCGCACGCCCGGCGGTGGGTTCAAACGCCTCGGGCCGCCCGCCAAGGAAAAACGCCGCATCGCCCTTTTCAAGGCCAAGCTGCAGGCGGATCGCCTCGGCGCGCTCTGGCCCGATGTTTTTGGCCAAGGGGCCAGCGGCTTCCATGCCCGACCCATCTTCGGCATCGCGCCAGAAAATATACCCCATGCCTGGCAAGCCTTGGCTTTGGGCAAAGGCATTCATACGGTCGCAAAACTTGCGCCCTACGGGTTCACCCGATGGGCCTTTGGGCGCGGGAATGGCGCGCACTTCGCAGCCCGGCTGTTCCAAAAGCTTGGCGAAAATGGCAAAGCCTGATCCCGCGAAATGCTGCGAAACATCCTGCATCTTTATAGGGTTACGCAGATCGGGCTTATCGCTGCCATACCATTTCAGGCTATCGCGGTAGGCAATCAGCGGCCAATCGGCATAGGTTTTCTTTGCGGGCGCGAATTCTTCGAAAATACCCTGAATAACGGGTTGCACGGCGGCAAACACGTCTTCTTGGGTGACGAAAGACATCTCAACATCCAACTGATAAAAGTCGGTGGGCGAGCGGTCGGCGCGCGGGTCTTCATCGCGGAAACAGGGCGCGATTTGGAAATAGCGGTCAAAGCCCGAGACCATGATCAACTGTTTGAACTGCTGCGGGGCCTGCGGCAGGGCGTAGAATTTTCCCGGATGCAGGCGCGAGGGCACCAGAAAATCACGCGCGCCTTCGGGGCTGGAGGCGGTGATGATCGGGGTTTGAAATTCGTTAAACCCCTGATCCCACATGCGCTGCCGCATGGATCGCACAACATTGCTGCGCAGCATCATGTTGCCATGCAGCTTGTCGCGTCGCAGGTCTAAAAAGCGGTAGGTTAGGCGCGTTTCTTCGGGGTAGTCCACATCGCCAAACACGGGCATCGGCAGATCTTCCGCCGCGCCCAAAACGCGCAAGGACATTGCGTAAACTTCAACCTCGCCCGTGGCGATTTTCGGGTTTACCAAGGATGCATCGCGCGCCTTGACGCGCCCATCAATCGACACAACCCATTCGGCGCGCAGCTTTTCAATATCGGCAAAGGCGGGGCTATCGCTGTCGGCCAAAACCTGCGTGATGCCGTAATGGTCGCGCAGGTCAATGAACAACACCCCGCCGTGGTCGCGCACGCGGTGCACCCATCCTGCAAGGCGCACCTCGCCCCCAACATCGGTGGCGCGCAACTGGGCGCAAGTATGGCTGCGATAGGCGTGCATGGGAAACCCCGTTCGTGGCAAAACATTCGCCCCGATACATACTTTGCAGGGGGCGAAGTCAAGCCTTTGCCCTTTCACATTGGCTTAAATATCCAAATCCGCCCGCGGCCCCTTGCGCAGGTTTTGGATATTTGGGCCAATATGAAAGTTAACCCTTCGCCCAAACCGCAGGGATCAGCCCGCGCAGCGAATTGCCCAGCCAAAGCTTTACGCGCGGCAAATCGGCGGCAACCAGCGTTTCTTCTGGGGCGTTCATTGCGGCGCGCAGAACACCTGGCAGCGCGCCAGATGACAAAGGCGGGGTGCGCAGGCCAGCGCCACGGTCGAAAAACACTGTCGAGATGGATCCATCTGCCACCTCGCCTGCCGTGTTCAACAAAATCACCTCGTCCAGACCCGCGGGCAGCGCCGCACGGGCGGCATCATAGGCAGGGCGCTGGGTGGACTTGACGCGCAAATAGGGATCACGGCTGTCCAGCCGCACATCCGAAAGCCCAACACGCCATAGGATTTTGGCGGGCGGCATTGGGGCAGAAGTCACCTCAAAATCCCCTACTGCGCCCAGTGTCAGGCGCAGACGCGCGGGTGCGCCCTGCCCTGCGGCCACCAAGGCGGCGCGCGCGGCGCCCAGATCGCAGGCATATCCCAGCGCTGCCGCCCCCTGCGCCAACCGCGCCAAATGCAACGTCAGGCGCACCAGTTCCGCGCCATCCCAGCCCAGCGTTTCAATCAGCCTTACGCGGTTTGCGGCAGCGTGCTGAAATAGCGTGCTTTCCACAGCGCCTCCTCCCATTCACCCGCAGCCGTGCTGTCTTGCACCACCCCGCCGCCGACATTCAGCGTGATCTGCGGCCCCTCGATCTGCAAGGTTCGGATGGCCACCGAAAACGATGACGCCCCATCTGGCCCCATCCAACCAATCGCCCCGCAATAGGCGGCGCGGGGGCTGGCCTCGACCGCGCGAATAATCTCGATCGCGCGAATTTTCGGCGCGCCTGTGATGGACCCGCAAGGAAACAGCGCCGCCATGATGGATGCCATGCTGGGGGGCTGCAGCAAATCGCCCACCACGCGGCTGACCATCTGGTGCAGCGTGGCATAGGTTTCGATACCGAACAGCGTTGGCACCTTGACCGATCCGATGCGCGCGATGCGGGCAATATCGTTGCGCAGCAAATCCACAATCATCAGGTTTTCCGCCTGCCCCTTGGCCGAGGCGCGCAAGGCTTCGGCAAGTTCGGCGTCCAGCACAGGGTCACTGTCACGCGGCGCAGTGCCCTTCATCGGGCGCGCTTCGATGCGCCCCTCGGCACTTGTCCTTAGGAACAATTCAGGGCTGCGCGAGGCTAAAATCGGCCCTTCGCCCAAATCTAAAAAGGCCCCATGCCCCACCTTTTGCCGCAAGGCCATAGCGCCATAAAGTCCAAGCGGCGATCCCGAAATCAGCCGCGCAATCATCGGAAAGGTCAGGTTGATTTGATAGCAATCGCCCGCCGCGATATAGCCCATCACTGCCTCAAAGGCGCGGCTGTAATCGGCAAAGCTGAGGACTGGCGCGGGCGGGGCCACCGCCACCGCCCCCGCCGCATCGCGCGCGCGAGCCATGACGGCGGCACCATCCTGCGGCCCCTCATAAATGCCAAAGGCCAAAAGGGGCCGACCGTTTAGATCTGCAGCCCGATCAAACAGCCGCGACTCAAACGCAAAACCCGCCTCATAGGCGAGATAGCCCGCAACCCAAAACCCTTCCGCCCGCGCGCGATCTAAATGCGTCAACGCGGCAGAAACATCGGCCAAATCATAGGCAAAGACGCGCCGCAGGGGGCGGTCAAACAGCGCAGGCGCGCCTGCTGGCCCATCTTCCAGTAAAATCACCCGCGCGCCCCCTTTTGCCTGCGTAACCTAGGGCAAGCCCCGCATCAGTGCCAGCCCTGCCCAAAGCCCAAGCGCAAATTTTGCCCAATCGTCCACCCACTTCAACCTGGCCGCGAAAATTTGAATCAAAGGTCAAAGAATGCTTGCCAGACGCATTTTTAGGGGTTTAGCTGCCTTAAGGCGCGGTAATGGGCCGCAGCCTGCATCTATATCCATAACAAAACTTGGGCCAAAACGGCCTGGAGGGAATCAGAATGGCTGCGGACGATTATTCAGATAAGGATCGGCAGGAGGATATCAAAGTCCTGCACGGTATGGGCTATGCCCAAGAGCTTTCGCGTTCGATGTCAAAGTTTTCCAACTTTGCCATTTCATTTTCGATCATTTGTATTTTGTCGGGCGGCATCAACTCTTTCGCGCAGGCCATCAGTTCGGTGGGCGGCGCGGGTGCAGGCATTGGCTGGATCGTCGGCTGCCTTTTGTCGGGCATGTTCGCGCTGGCTATGGCGCAGATCGCCTCGGCCTTTCCCACGGCGGGGGGGCTTTATCACTGGGCATCCATTCTTGGGGGCCGTTTCTGGGGCTGGCTGACGGCTTGGCTGAACCTTCTTGGCCTGATCACGGTTTTGGGCGCGATCAACATCGGCACGGCCTATTTCTTTGCAGGCACCTTTGGCGGCATGTTCGGCTTTACGGGCACGGATATGCAAGTGGTGGTGTTTGTGGCGGTGGTCACCGCGATTCAGGCGCTGTTCAACCATCTGGGCATCAAAGTTACCACGATGTTGACCGATCTATCGGGCTATATCATTTTCGCAACCACCGCGGTTCTGGTGCTGGCGTGCCTCTATTTTGCCCCTGCCATCGACATCTCGCGTCTTTGGACATTCACCAACTATTCGGGGGATGCAGGCGGCGGCGTGTTCCCTGCTTCGGACAATATGGGCTATCTGTTCCTGTTGTGCCTGCTGCTCCCTGTCTACACGATCACGGGCTATGACGCCTCGGCGCATACATCGGAAGAAACCAAAAACGCAGCCACTTCGGTGCCACGCGGCATTGTAACGGCGGTGTTCTGGTCGTCGATTGTGGGCTGGGTGATGATTTGCTCGATCACGCTGGCGATCCCTGATATGGCAGTGGCCGCTGGCCAAGGCTGGGGCATGTTCTTTGGCACGATGGATGCGATCATGCCAGCGGGCCTGAAAACAGTGCTTTACTTGGGCATCTTCATTGCGCAACTGCTGTGCGGGTTGGCCACTGTCACATCCGCCAGCCGCATGCTGTTTGCCTTTTCGCGCGATGATGGTGTTCCGGGCGCATCCAAGGCCCTGTCCAGCGTTTCGCCCAAATATCGCACCCCCGTGGCCGCGATTTGGACATCGGCTGTGCTGTGCATCCTGTATGTGCTGCTTGCACTGTCGATCAAATTGGACGGCACCTCGATCTATGTGATCGTGGTGAACTCGACGCTGGTGTTCTTGTTCCTTTCCTTCTCTATCCCGCTGGTGGCGGGTTTGCTGGCCTATGGCACCGCCAAATGGCCAAGCCCTGGCCCTTGGGCCATGTCGGCGGGGCTTTACAAACTGGTGACCGTGCTTGCGATCATCGGCATGGCGGTGATCTTGTTCATCGCCGTCGCCCCCCCGAACGAGCGGGTTTTGACCGTGGTTGTCGGCTTTATCGTGCTGGCGCTGGTGGTTTGGTTCGCCTTTGAAAACCGCCGCTTCCAAGGCCCGCCAATTGGTGACGAGGTGAAGAAACGCGCCGCCGCCATCAAAGCCGCCGAAAAAGCTGTGGGCGAGGCGTAACACAAAGACAAAAGCGAAATCGGGCCGTAGGGAAACCTGCGGCCCTTTTTTAATCTCACCCCTCTGCCTGCTTCCTTGCTCCCCAAATATCCTGCGGGAGGTCTGGAGGGTGCAAAACCCTCCAGTTCCGCGATATGCCCCTTGCACGCCACTTCCCCCCTTGCGCCCCGCCGCATCGCGGCTATAACCCGCCAAGTTTGCGCATCAGGGGGCCGCCATGCCAAAAAGAACCGATATCAAATCCATCATGATCATCGGCGCGGGCCCCATTATCATTGGTCAGGCCTGCGAGTTTGACTATTCGGGCGCACAGGCCTGCAAGGCGCTGCGCGAAGAAGGCTATCGCGTCATTCTGGTCAACTCGAACCCCGCCACCATTATGACCGACCCTGCACTGGCCGATGCCACCTATATCGAACCCATTACCCCCGAAGTTGTGGCCAAAATCATCGAAAAAGAACGCCCCGATGCGCTGTTGCCAACCATGGGCGGGCAGACGGGGCTGAACACGGCGCTGGCGCTGGCCGATATGGGCGTTTTGGAAAAATTCAACGTCGAATTGATCGGGGCCAAGCGCGAAGCCATTGAAATGGCCGAAGACCGCAAGCTGTTCCGCGAGGCGATGGACAGGATCGGCCTTGAAAACCCCAAAGCCACGATCATCGCTGCGCCAAAATTGGCATCTGGCAAATACGACATCGCCTCAGGCCTGCGCGAGGCCATCGCCGCCATCGAATATGTCGGCCTGCCCGCCATCATCCGCCCCGCCTTTACCCTTGGCGGCACGGGCGGCGGGGTTGCTTATAACCGCGACGATTACGAGGCGATTTGCCGCTCGGGTCTGGAAGCCAGCCCTGTTGCGCAAATCTTGGTCGACGAATCCCTGCTGGGCTGGAAAGAGTTTGAAATGGAGGTGGTGCGCGACACCGCCGACAATGCGATCATCATCTGCGCCATCGAAAACATCGACCCGATGGGCGTGCATACGGGCGACAGCATCACCGTCGCCCCTGCCCTGACGCTGACCGATAAGGAATACCAGATCATGCGGAATGGCTCGATTGCCGTGCTGCGCGAGATTGGCGTGGAAACGGGCGGCAGCAACGTGCAATGGGCGATCAACCCCGCCGATGGGCGCATGGTAGTGATCGAAATGAACCCGCGCGTGTCGCGCTCCTCTGCGCTCGCATCCAAAGCCACGGGGTTCCCTATTGCCAAGGTGGCCGCGAAACTGGCGGTGGGCTATACGCTGGACGAGCTGGACAATGACATCACCCGCGTCACCCCTGCCAGCTTTGAACCCAGCATCGACTATGTCGTCACCAAAATTCCGCGCTTTGCGTTTGAAAAATTCCCAGGTTCGGAAAATAACCTGACCACCGCCATGAAATCGGTGGGCGAGGTGATGGCGATTGGCCGCACCATTCACGAATCCATGCAAAAGGCGCTGGCCAGCCTAGAAACGGGCCTTTCAGGCTTTGACGAGATTGTCATTCCCGGCGCGCCTGATCGCAGCGCGATCACCAGCGCCCTGTCCAAACAAACCCCCGACCGTCTGCGCGTGATTGCTCAGGCCATGCGCCATGGGCTGACCGATGACGAAATCAATCGCATCACATCCTTTGATCCGTGGTTCCTTGCCCGCATCCGCGAGATTATCGACGCCGAGGCCGAAGTGCGCAAAAACGGCCTGCCGGTTGATGCCGCTGGCCTGCGCGCGCTGAAAATGATGGGCTTTACTGATGCCCGCCTTGCAAAACTGACGGGCCGCGACGAGGCGCAAATTCGCCGCGCGCGCCGCAACCTTGGCGTGGTTGCCGCCTTTAAACGTATCGACACCTGCGCCGCCGAGTTCGAGGCGCAGACCCCCTATATGTATTCCACCTACGAGGCCCCCGCGATGGGCGATGTGGAATGCGAAAGCCGCCCGTCTGCTGCCAAAAAGGTGGTCATCCTTGGCGGTGGCCCCAACCGCATTGGGCAAGGCATTGAATTTGATTATTGCTGCTGCCATGCCTGCTATGCGCTGACGGATGCGGGCTATGAAACCATCATGGTCAACTGCAACCCTGAAACGGTTTCTACCGATTACGACACCTCGGATCGGCTGTATTTCGAGCCCCTCACGCTGGAACATGTGCTGGAGATTCTGCGCGTGGAGCAGGAAAACGGCACGCTGCATGGGGTGATTGTGCAATTCGGCGGGCAAACTCCGCTGAAGCTGGCCAATGCCCTGCACGCCGAAGGCATCCCGATTCTGGGCACGACACCCGATGCGATTGACCTTGCCGAAGACCGCGAACGGTTCCAAGGATTGCTGCACAAATTGGGCCTGCGCCAACCGCATAACGGGACGGCCCGCTCGCGCGACGAGGCGTTTGCCGTGGCCAAGGACGTCGGTTACCCGCTGGTCATTCGCCCCAGCTTCGTGCTGGGCGGCCGCGCGATGGAAATTATCCGCGACGATGCGCAGTTGGAACGCTATATCACCACCGCCGTGCAAGTGTCGGGCGACAGCCCCGTTTTGCTGGACAGCTATCTGTCTGGCGCGATCGAGGTGGATGTCGATGCCCTGTCGGATGGGACAAATGTCCATGTCGCGGGGATTATGGAGCATATCGAAGAGGCGGGCGTGCATTCGGGCGATTCTGCCTGCTGCTTGCCGCCCCATTCGCTGAGCAAAGCCCTGATTGACGAGATGAAGGCGCAGACTGTAGCCATGGCCCGCGCGTTGAATGTGGTTGGGCTGATGAACGTGCAGTTCGCCATCAAAGACGGCGAAATTTTTGTGCTGGAAGTCAACCCGCGCGCATCGCGCACTGTGCCGTTTGTGGCCAAGGCGACCGACAGCGCCATTGCCGCCATTGCAGCGCGCCTGATGGCGGGCGAGCCGATGGCGAACTTCCCCAATCGCGCGCCCTATGCGGCGGGCGTTGGCCCCGATACCGTGCTGCCCTTGGCCGATGCCTTTACGCTGGCCGATCCGATCACGCCGTGGTTTTCGGTGAAAGAGGCGGTGCTGCCCTTTGCCCGCTTCCCCGGTGTTGACCCTGTTCTGGGGCCTGAAATGCGCTCGACCGGCGAGGTGATGGGCTGGGACCGCAGCTTTGCGCTGGCCTTCCTAAAGGCGCAGATGGGCGCAGGCGTGACCCTGCCAGAGAGCGGCCGCGTGTTTGTGTCGATCAAAGATATGGACAAGACGCCCGCTTTTGCCGCTGCCGCGCAGGACTTGGTCGGCATGGGGTTTGAGCTGGTCGCAACCGACGGCACGGCGAAATGGCTGAAATCCCAAGGGGTTGCGGCGACCTTGGTGAACAAGGTCTATGAAGGCCGCCCGAACATCGTGGATCGTTTGAAAAACAACGACATCGCGCTGGTGATGAACACGACGACTGGCGCGCAGGCCATTGCTGACAGCCGCGACATCCGCCGCGTGGCGCTGATGGACAAGATCCCGTATTTCACCACGATTGCGGCCAGCATCGCCGTTGTCGCCGCGATGAAAGCGCGCGGCGAGGGCTATGGCGTGCGGACGTTGCAAGGGTAAGCGCCCACCACACGAGGGTATTTCGGGGGCGATTTTGGGGCGGTGAATACCCTTTGGGCCTGTTGCAGAGGCGCGGTAAAATCCACTTTCACATATTCCGTTTTTTATATATATCGGATGCAGCAATACGCAGCACTCTCCCCAACCTAACGCCAGCCCCATGCATCCTCAAAAGAAGTTCCACCTGATCTTTAGCCTTGTGATGGCTGCAATCATGGTGTTCCTGATGACCTTTGTCATCACCACCGCGAATGTAGGTTGGGGGCCGCATTTTCTGGCGGCTTGGGCGCGGGCCTATGTGATTGCCTACGTCGTGGCGGTTCCTGTGATTTTCTTCGTCGCGCCATTTGCGCGCAAAATCACGGCAAAGCTGCTGGGCGTGCAGCCTTAGGCCGCAGGCCTAGCTGCCTGTCATCCGAAAAACGGTCAACACGGTTTTCGCAATGATTTTAATATCATAGGCAAATGTCATGTCGCGATAATATGCGGCATCCATTGCGATACGTTCCTCATAAGAGATGTCGCCGCGGCCGCTGACCTGCCAAGACCCCGTGACGCCAGGCATCATCGACAAAATCAAATGGCTTTGCTCGCCAAAGCGAAGTGTTTCCATTTGGGTTACAGGACGCGGGCCGACAACGCTCATTTCGCCGATCAGCACATTCCAAAACTGCGGCAATTCGTCGAGCCGCGTCTTACGCAAAATGCGACCAATTCGCGTGACACGTGGATCATTGACCAGTTTCTGGGTGTTGGCCCATTCCAAAGCCGCCTCTGGGTTGCTGCGAAGATGCTCTTGCAGCGCAGCCTCGGCATTGGGGATCATAGACCGCAGTTTCCAGCACCGAAATACGCGCCCACCGCGAGTCACCCGCTGATGCCCAAAGAACCCTTGCCCGCCATCAGTTTTAACCAACAGCCACAGCACTGCAATCACCGGCGACACCGCGGCCAAGGCAACGGCGGCAAAAACCAAATCAAATGCACGTTTTCCAAAGCCGCTATAAAAAAACCCACGCCCCTGCTGCGCAGAGCCTACGCGGAACGTTTGGTCTGCTAACGCAGCAACTTCCCCAATTTCATCTTTCATTTTCGCCTCAAAAAAACACTGCCCCTACTAATATGAGGCGAGCGGCAATCAAAATTACATCAAACCTTCGCAATTTGGCAGTAGAAACCGCCATTCCCCTGCATAGTCTACTTTAGGATAGTTTTCTATGCATTTTCATAGTTACCAGTTGCTTTTAGCTATATTTTGCGCAGAATTTGCCCGCTTTTTCACCTGCGATCAACCAAAGATTGTATTGCGCCCCGTTGCGGTTGCCGTGCGAGGAAGAACTCGGGGCTAAACGGTCAAAGCAAACAATTCGATTCGAACCTGATTCTAGCGCCCAAATCTCGCCTAGGTTACGTAACCAGTTGTTAAGGCGCAAAGTGTCTATTTGACCCATGCATTGGCAAGCACGCCAAGCAGACCAGTGGGTGCTGGTGGAAACGTGGGTGAGATAGATGAAGCGTACAGTGTTTGCGCGGCACAGCAATGCTGCGCGTAAGTTGGCCTTGGGGCTGACGGCAGCGTTGGCCATATTGGGCGGCACGGCAAAGCCTGGCCTTGCTTGGGTGAAAGCGCCATCGCAGATTTTGGTTACGAATGACTTGGGCGGCCCAGTGATTGAACGGATGCGGCGGGTGGACCGGATGCGCAGTCAGGGGGTGGGCGCGGCCATCCCCTATGGGCGGTGCATTTCGGCCTGCACCTTGTATTTGGGTCTGCCCAATACCTGCGTTGGGCGCAGCGCTGAATTTGGCTTTCACGGCCCATCGGCTGCCACGCGCGGCTTGGGCCTGCCACTGGATGAGTTTCAGCGTGTGACGGCCGCAATGGCCAATTACTACCCTGAACCTGTGCGCAGTTGGTTTGTGTCCACGGCGCGCTACGTCACGGGAACTTATTACCGTGTATCAGGATCGCAACTGATCCAAATGGGCTTTGCTGAGTGCGCATGAAAAAAGGCGGCCGAACTGGCCGCCTTCTTTATATTTCGATGACCGACGACTTAGGCGTTCGAGTCGATCTCGGCCAGGTTTGCGCCGCCGTCCTGAAATTCTGGCGCATCGCCGCCGTCGTCAATTGCCTGCGCCAAAGCAGTCAAATCAATCGTGTCGATCTGACCCGCATCAATCGCTGCGACAATATCCAGCAGGGCCTGACTCAATGCAGCGCTGCTGCTGGCTGCTGCGGTCACTTCAATCGCGTTAGACACTTCGGCAGCCAACTGCGGGTCTTGGCGCGCGGCCTCTACGAGCGAGGTCGCAACTTGCTGGATAATTGCGTCCAATTCTTGCACCGAAAGCCCTGCGGCGCGCGCGGCCGCCAAGATCGCCTGCACTGCGCCAGCACATCCACCCGCACGGCATGACGCCAAAAGCGCGTCCAAATCCGCTTGGGTAAGGGTAAAGGCAGGGGGCGTGCCGGGCAGAACCTGCGCCGAAGCCATCGACATTGGCAGCGTCAAAGCTGCGGACAAAAGCAAAGCAGAGAAAACACGCATGAAATTTACCCCAAGTTAATACGTTAAGGCGTTATACACGCTTTCACGCGAAATCTGCAAGTGCCGAATGGCGGCGACCCTATTTTACGTTGTGGAACGGCAAGATCACACCATCTTAGCTTGCATGGGGTGGCGGCGCTGTGTTTATGCTGCTTAAATATCGTTCGAAGGGTCACGAGAACCGCGCAAAGGGATGGCGTTTTGTTAACCAATTTTTTCAATTTTCACAGGGTTTTTCTGGCCGTCCTGTTGGCGTTTTCGTTCTGGTCATTTTCCATTTTCGTGCGCGAGTACAATGGCTTCTATGCTGGGGCTCGCACGGGTGAGCGGCTTTACATCGTCTCGGACAACGCCTTTCCCGTGCGCCCTTATGGCCTAAAGTCGGCCTCACGGGAAATTGAACGCTGCTTTATTGGGCTGTCTGGGCTAAACCGCTCGGTTTTGACCAAAGAGACCCAAAATAAGGGCGCTGCGAACTGCGAGCGACTGGCAGATCAGATTCTAAACCGCGCGCCGACCCATGCCGCAGCGCAGCAACTGCGCAGTGAGGCGGCGCTATTCTTGGGTGATTCGGCCACAGGTTTTGCAGCGGCGCGCGCCTCGGCTTTGGTTGGCCCGAACACGATCTGGTTGCACAAACGCAGGTTGCTGCAGATTTTGACCCTACCGAATGTGCCGCGATCTGATTTCGAAACGCTGGCGCAAGACGCGGTTTCGCGTATCATCGAAATTCCGCAAGACCGCATCTGGCTGGCGCAAATCTACGAATTTTATCCCGCGATTCGCCCCGTGATTGGGGGGCTGCAGGGCCAGATCACGGCGGCAGCGGCCGATGACTTTGCCCGAAAATTGCGCAGCGTCGTGGCGCAAAAACGCCGCGACAATCAAACAGCGCCCGCGACTGGGGGTGCAGAATGACCAAGCTCCCCCCCCGCAAAAGCCCCAAAACATCGGCAACGGACGCGCAAGACCAAAGGCCACAACCTGCCGATCAAAGCAATGCAGGGCTTGACCTGCCCCTGCCCCTGCCCCAAGCCCCCGCCGCACCTGTGGCACCACGCGGCACAGGCGATGCGATCTGGCCCGAGCCGCAAGAAATTACATCGCCCGCTCAGGCAGGTAAGCGCGGGCAGCAAAAAGGCGCCTTGCCAGACATGGCGGATGGGGACAGATCGAACGCTTCGGGCGCGATCGTCATTGAAACGCTTGTGCCAGATGACATCCCGCGCGCAATCGAAGCAGGCGATCATATCAAAAGCGCATCACGGGTGAACAAGGTCTATGCGTGGATTTTGATCGCCTTGGTGGTTTTAACCCCGATTCCTCTTGGCTCGAATAGACCTGTTGCTTGGGCCTTTTTGATCAGCTTTTATGGCATTGCCTTGACCATTCAATTGGCGCTAAGCCACCGCAACCGCGCAATCAAGGCGATGGATGGGATTGCCCCATTGCTCGGTGCGGCCTTGGTGCAACCGCTGTGGGGTTTGGTGCAAATTCTGCCATTCGGGTCAGGTTTTGCGGGTTTCCCCACAGAATTGCCACCCGAGTTGATCCCACAGACATTGTCGCTGGCACCCGATGCAACTGGCCTCGCCATCATGCGCATGGTGGGGCATGTGCTGCTGTTTTACATTGTCATTCTAACGGCCAGCCGCGCCTCGACGGCGCTGCGGGTTTTGCATGGCATGTTCTTTGCCATCACCTTCCATGCCGTTTGGGCCATGGTAAACTTGACGGTGCTGGGCGATATTTCAACTTGGGGCGTGAAGCAGGATTATTTGGGTGTTGCGACGGGAACCTTCATCAACCGCAATTCCTTTGCCAGCTTTATGGGCCTTGGCCTTGTGGTGGGCATAGGCTTATTTTTGGATATGAACAACAAACCCCATATGCGCCGCCCCAGCCAGATCGCCATTCTAACGCCAGAAAGCCTGACACGCATTGCATTTTCGATTTGCATGCTGTTGATTTTGATTGCCCTTTTGGCATCGCAATCGCGGATGGGGTTGCTGTCTGGTTTGATCGGTGCGGCGGTGACTGCGGGGGTTATGATTGCGTCCTATACCCCGCGTGCCGATGCGCCCGCAGCGCTGCGCAACGGCTGGCGGCAACGGGCGATTTATGTGTTAGCAGCCGCCGCTTTGATCGCGCTGATGGGCCAAGCTGTGCTAACGCGGTCGATTTTCGCAGTCAATGACAGCGTCAACCGCCTTGAGATTTATCAAAATGCGCTGGCCCGTATCTCCGAGCGTCCTTTGGTTGGCTATGGGTTGGATGCCTTTCCATTGGCCTTTGAAATGGGGCGCAGCAAAGACAACCTTTCGGCATTTATCACCGAGGATGCACATTCCACCTATTTGGAAAACTGGGTCGATGGCGGTATCATTTTTGGCTCGGCCATGCTGGTGGCGGCGTTTTTGTATCTGCGGCGCTTGCGCAGTGTCGCGCAAATGCCGCAGCGGCCCAAGGTGACGACATCGGTCGCCTTGGGCGCGCTCGCGCTGGCGGGCGTGCATTCGACTGTGGATTTCTCGTTTGAGATCGAGGCCAACAACGTGGTGTTGATCATCATTTTGGCGCTGGCCATCGCGCCATTCCGCAGAAAAGCAGCGCGCGAATGAGCAGTGGGATGGACAAGATTTTTGGATGGGCAAAGTCACACCTTGCCCCAGCCAAGCCTGCGCCAGAGCCTGCTCAACTGGTGATAAAATCAATGCCCAATCTTGTGTTTGCCGTGGGCGACGTGCATGGCTGCCTGGATCTGTATATCGCGCTAGAGCGGATGATCGCCCAAAAGGCCGCTGCAGCGGGTGGACAAAATCTGCTGATCGTTTTGGGCGACATCATCGATCGCGGGCCAAATTCAGCGCAGGTGATCGACCATTTCTTGACCCCTGCCCCCGACCACGTCACGCGAATTGTTCTGCGCGGCAATCACGAGGATATGTTTTTGAAATTCATGGAAAACCCAAGCGCGTCACATGCGTGGCTGGAATTTGGCGGGCGCGAAACGCTGAATTCTTACGGGTTTTTCATAGACGAAATGCAAGAAACTTCGCTGCGGGGCGCAAGGCTGGGCCAAGCTTTGGGGATGTCGATTCCCCAAGAGCATATCGATTTTGTAGCATCGCTTCCCGTTGCCGTGCATTTGCCAAAATACTTGTTCAGCCACGCCGGGGCCAATCCATCGCTGCCAGTTTTGCAACAGACCGCGCGCGATTTGATGTGGGGCAATCCTGCCCGCCTTGACGATCATCCCTTGCCTGTGACGGTGGTGCACGGCCATGTGCCCATCGCGCGCGGCGAAAGCATGGCGAGCGAGGGGCGCATCAATGTTGACACGGGTGCCTATGCAACGGGCGTTTTGACGGCGGTAGAGTTGTCTCGTTCGGGGCCTCAGTCGTTCTTGATTGCACAAAACACCGAAATTCAGTAGCAGACGCAGCAACGATTGGGCATCGCTGCGTGCCCCCCAAAACCGCCAAACATTGGATGCATGATGAACGACCAAAGCGATGATACAATTGATATTCGCGGCATTCTGGCCATTTTGAAGCGGCAATACCGTCTGATCGGTTTGACGGTAGTGTGCACCTTGGGTTTGGCGATTGCCTATTTGTTTCAAGCTACACCGATGTATCGCGCAACGGCGATGGTGGTGGTTGACCCCTCGTCCAAGAACATTCTTGAAGCAGACGATTTGCGCACGCTTTCTAGCAATTCGGAAAATGCCAAACTGGAAAGCGAGCTGCTTATTCTGAAATCGCCCAAGGTGATTTTGTCTACCATCGACGCGGCGGGGCTGGTCAGTGACCCTGAATTCGGCCCAACCGTTGGGTTTTTCGATAAACTAAAAATCGCGATTGGCATCGATGTCGGCGCTGATGACGACCCAGAGGCGCTACTGGCGGCCACGATGGCGCATTTGTCGTCGGCTGTTACCGCCACACGCCGCGCGGCAACGTATATCATCGAAGTGGCCGTCTTGTCCGAATCGCCCGAACGCGCCGCGCGGGTGACCAATGCGCTGGTGAAAACCTATATTGACCTGCAAGTGAAGTCGAAGGTCGAGCTTGCGCTTGGCTCGCGCGATTTGTTGCAGGGCCAATTGGATGCCGCGCAAAAATCCCTTGCCGCGACCGAACAAAACCTTGACCAATTCATCGCCCGCAACATTGACCAGATCGCGCAAGAGACGGGCGATGTTGAAATCGCGCAGTTGAACCAAAAGGTGACCGCACTGGCCGAACGCAGTGTGAACGGCGAAAAAATTCAGGCCAGTTTGGACGCGGCGTTGCAATCAAAGGACTGGCAATCGCTGAGCCAAAGCTTGCAAAACGACGCGCTGATTGCTTTGAAAGATCAGCGCGAAAAGATCGCAGAGCAGTTGGCACTAACAGCGGTTGATTCCGCCGAGGCCAGCGATTTGGCGGCCCAGTTGCAGAAGATCGATACCGATCTGGACAAAGAGGCGCAAACCGCCATCGCAGGCCTGCGCACGGAAATGACCTCGCTTGGCGGGCAAATCAACGATTTGCGCAAAGACCTGCGCACGCGGGTGTTATCGGCGCAGCTTTCGGCCACCACGTTGACGGCGCTTTATTCGCTGCAACAAGAGGCCGACATTGCTCAGCGCCAATATTCCACTCTTTTGACCCGTTTGCGCGATCTTGAGGCGCAGGCCGTGGTGCAATTGGCCGACAGCCGCCTTGTCTCCGAAGCCTTGCCGCCCCGCGCCGCCGTGTCGCCGCGTCGCAATCTGGTTTTGGCCTTGGCGCTGATGGTCGGCCTAGGCGCGGGTTTGGGGCTTGCGTTTTTGAATGAATATTATGTCGGCGGCGTGGTTTCAGACAGCCAACTGTCCAATTTGCTGCCCGTTCCCGTGGGCGGTATCATTCCGCGCACCGAACCCAAGCGCGATCAAGCCTCGATTTCCGACAATATCGTTGAAGAACCGCTGTCCATTTTCGCCGAAGCCTTCCGCAAACTGCGCGCCACGATTGACCAAGCCAGCCGCAACGCGGGGCGCGATCAGACCGCCTGCAAGGTGATTATGGTCACCTCCGCCATTCCGGGCGAGGGGAAAACCTCGATTGCAATGTCCTTGGCGCGCACCTACGCGATGTCAGGCAAGCGCACCATGCTGATCGACGCCGATTTGCGCAAACCCTCGATTCACAAACACCTGAACATTCTGCCGCGCGGCGGCTTTTTGGAATATTTGTCAGGCGAGATTGCGCTGGCCGCCGATTCCGAATTTTTTGTGCGTGACAACTTGACCAAAGCGTCGATCTTGGTCGGCGGTGGCCGCCCAACTCAAGCAACCGACCAATTGCTGCAATCTGACGCCTTTGTGCGCCTTATCACCCAAGCGCGCGAACGGCTGGATATTGTCATCGTCGACACCTCGCCCTTGGTGCCCGTGGTGGATGCCCGCTACATCGCGCCACTGGTCGATACGGCGATTCTGGTGGTGCGGTTTTCGTCCACCACGCAAAGCGACTTGCGCCATGCTTACGGCCAATTGGCCGATTCTTTGCCGCAAGAGGCCAATGTTTTCAGCGTGCTAAGCATCGATGAAGCACGGGCAGGCAACTATCGCTATGATGGGTATTACAATTCCTACACCACGGGTTGATTGCTGCAGCGCATGGTCTTGTCGCGGTTTGACGCTGCTTTCTTGGATGCGTCTTGTGCCGCATAGACGGTGAAACATGGGCGGCGATTATGGCGCTTTCATCACCGCAACGCGACGCGGCAGAACACACGCTGCGCACCTGGGTCTTGCATTCGCCCCCGCCGCGAATGACACTGGCCCATGACCACCATTTTTATGCAAACCTTGCCTTTCTTTGCCCTGATCGCACTTGGATTTGGCGCAGGGCGTGCCGGCTTTTTCTCGCCCGAGGCGACGGCATATCTGACCAAATTCGTGTTCTACTTTCCGCTTTCGGCGATGATATTTGGATTCGCGGCCAATTTGGGGCTGGCGGCTATTTTCAACTGGGCCTTTGTTTGGGCCTATCTTTTGGGCAGCGGCGCGGTTTGGGCGCTGGTCTTTGGGGCGGGGCTGATGCGCGGGGCGCGGCTGGAAGAGGCCGTGTTCGAGGCGCATTGCGGGGTGATCGGCAATGTCGGGTTCCTAGGCATTCCGATGCTGGCCATGTTGCTAGGGCCAAACGCGGTCGGGCCAGTGCTGCTGGTTCTGTCGGTGGATTTGATTGTCTTTTCCTCGATCCTGACGCTGATTGTCACCGCCGCGCGCGAAGGGCGGATGCGCTGGGGGCTTTTGCGCAGTCTTGGCCTTGGGCTGCTGAAAAATCCAATGATTGTGTCGATTGTCTTGGGGCTGGGCTGGGGGGCCACGGGCTGGGCGCTGCCCGCGCCCGTCGGCAGTTTTATGGCGCTGCTGGGGGCTGCGGCCACGCCCTGCGCGCTGTTTGCCATAGGGGCGTCGCTGGCTGGGCGGCAGGCGCAGCGTCTAGAGGTGGCGGGCTGGCTTAGCCTGGCAAAGCTGGTGATACATCCCGCCGCCGTGGCCGTTGCCGCGCATCTGCTGGCGGTCGATCCCTATGCAGCGGGCGTGATGGTGGCCGCCGCCGCCCTGCCCGTGGCGGGCAATGTCTATATTTTGGCGCAGCATTACGGGGTTGCACCGCTGCGCGTGTCAACGGCTATCCTGATTTCAACCGCCTTCAGTATCCTAACCCTGACAGGCGTGATTGCTTGGGTCACTTCCGCCTAACCCGTTGCGCCGCGCGTTATTCTGCGCCACAATTTGCGCAATGATTTGAAAGATGTCACATGCAGATGCCGCGCCCCAATAGCCTGATCTTGTCGCGCCGCGCGCTGATTGTGGCCGCCTTGCGCGCGGGCCTTCCCAAGGATTGCGTGATAGACGACCCGCTGGAAACCCGCGCCTATGAATGTGACGCGCTGTCGGCCTATCGCTGCGCGCCATTGGCCGTTGTGTTGCCGCGCAGCACGATAGAGGTCGCGGCGGCGCTGCGCATTTGCCACGGGCTGGGCGTGCCCGTTGTGCCGCGCGGGGCGGGCACGTCGCTTGCGGGCGGGGCGATGCCATCGGCAGATTGCGTGGTGCTGGGTGTTGCGCGCATGACCGCGGTTTTGCAGACTGATTACGAAAACCGCTGTGTCCATGTGCAGGCGGGGCGCACCAACCTGTCTGTCACGGGCGCGGTCGAAGAGAATGGATTTTTCTATGCGCCCGACCCGTCCAGCCAATTGGCCTGCGCGATTGCGGGCAATATCGCCATGAACAGCGGCGGCGCGCATTGCCTGAAATATGGGGTGACAACGAACAACCTTTTGGGCGTGACGCTGGTGAAGATGGATGGCACGGTTGTCACCCTTGGCGGTCCTTGGGGGAACGGCTTTGGCCTTGATCTTTTGGGCGTGGTTTGCGGGTCAGAAGGGCAGCTTGGCGTGGTGACTGAGGCATGGTTGCGCATTTTGCCCAAACCCGAAGGCGCAAGACCGGTTCTGGTGGGGTTTAACGCATCCGAAGTGGCGGGGGCCTGCGTGGCCGATATCATCCGCGCGGGCATCTTGCCCGTAGCGATCGAATTTATGGATCGCCCTTGCATCCGCGCAACCGAGGCTTTTGCCCATGCAGGCTATCCCGATTGCGAGGCGCTGCTGATCATCGAGGTCGAAGGCAGCGCAGGCGAGATAGACGAACAGCTTGGCCGTATTCGCGCGATTGCAGCGCGACATGACCCCGTCGAATTCACCGAAGCCGCAGACGAGGCGCAGGCCAAACGCATTTGGCTGGGCCGCAAATCGGCTTTTGGCGCGATGGGCCAGATCAATGATTACATGTGCCTAGATGGCACAATCCCCGTGTCCAGCCTGCCCTTTGTGCTGCGCCGCATTGGCGAGTTATCGGGCGAATATGGGCTGGATGTGGGCAATGTGTTTCACGCAGGCGATGGCAATATGCACCCGCTGATCCTGTACAACGCCAACAAAGACGGCGATCTGGCGCGGTGCGAGGCGCTGGGGGCCGAGATTTTGAAACTTTGCGTGCAGGTGGGCGGCTGTCTTTCGGGCGAACATGGCGTGGGGCTGGAAAAGCGCGATTTGATGCCCGTGCAATTTTCCCCCGATGACCTAGAGGCGCAGATGCGGGTGAAAGATGTGTTCGACCCGAACTGGCTGCTGAACCCTGCCAAAGTGTTCCCACTTGCCGCATCAGCCGCGCGGCGCGGAGAGGCGTCATGATCGCGCCGCGCAGCGCGGCCGACTTGGCCGAGGCGGTGGCAACGGCCAAATCGCCGCTTGTGCTGCAGGGCGGTGGCACGCGCCGTATTGGCGATGCGGCGGGCGATCTGCTGAACGTATCGGGCCTGACGGGGGTTGTTCAGTATGAACCTGCAGCGCTGACGCTGGTGGTGCATGCGGGCACGCCCTTGGCCGCAATCACCGCGCTTTTGGCGGGCGAGCGTCAGCGCCTTGGGTTCGAGCCGCCCGATCTGCGCGGGCTTTTGCGGCGCGATGGGATTTCCACCATCGGCGGGGTGGCCGCCAGCAACGCCTCGGGGCCGCGCGCGGTTCAGGTTGGGGCGGCGCGCGATGCGATGCTGGGGCTGCGCTTTGTCGATGGGCGCGGCGTGGCGATTTCCAGCGGCGGGCGGGTGATGAAAAACGTCACGGGCTATGATTTGGTCAAACTTATGGCGGGCAGTTATGGCGGGCTTGGCGCGCTGACCGAAGTGTCGCTGAAGGTGCAATCCATCCCCGAGGCCGAGGCGACCCTGGTGCTGGGCGATCTGGATGATACGGCGGGCCTTGCCGCCTTGCGCCGCGCGCTGGGATCACCCTTTGACATTTCCGGCGCGGCGCGGGCAGGCGGGTGCAGTTACATCAGGCTAGAAGGCATGGCGGGGTCGGTCGCCTATCGCGCGGCGCGGCTGCAAGAATGGATGCAGGCGGATCTGATTGACGGTGCCCAAAGCGCCGCCCTTTGGGCCAGCATCCGCGATGTGGCCCCCCTGCACAGCCGCGCGGGTGATATCTGGCGGCTGTCGGTTTTGCCCAGCGATGCGGGCGCGATTGTGGCGGGCATCTTGGCCCAAGCGGGGGGCGATGCGGTGCGCGATGCGGTGTATGATTGGGGCGGCGGGCTGGTCTGGCTGGCCCTGCCCGAAGGGGCTGATGCCGCCGTGCGCGCAGCAGTGCATGGGCGCGGCGCCGCGATCAAACTGCGCGGCGCGGGGGCTGCGCCCTTTGCGCCGCAAAACGCGGAAGTGGGCGCGCTGCAATCGGCGCTGAAGGCGCAGTTCGACCCTGATCGCCGCTTTGCCCAAGGTGTCATCTGATGCAAACCTTTTTCAGCCCCGCCCAACTGGCCGACCCCACCCTTGCAGAGGCGAACAAAATCCTGCGGGCCTGTGTGCATTGCGGGCTTTGCACTGCGACCTGCCCCAGCTACCAAGTGCTGGGTGACGAGTTGGACAGCCCGCGCGGGCGGATTTACCTGATTAAGGACATGCTGGAACAGGGCCGCGCGGCCGATGCCAAAACCGCGCTGCATATCGACCGCTGCCTATCCTGCCTTGCCTGCACCACCACCTGCCCCAGCGGGGTGGATTACATGCATCTGATTGATATGGGCCGCGTGCATGTGGAAAAAACCTATCGCCGCCCGTGGGTTGACCGTATTTTGCGCGCAGGTCTGGCGCGGGTGATCCCCCATCCGCGCCGCTTTCGTACGGCGCTAAGGGCAGCAATGCTGGCACGCCCCTTTGCTCGATTGATACCTGATGCACGCCTGCGCGCGATGCTGGCGATGGCCCCTGCCCGCCTGCCCGCGCCCAGCCCCAATGACGCGCCGCAAGTGTTTGCCGCAACGGGCGTGCGGCGCTATCGCGTGGCTTTGCAGGTCAGCTGCGCGCAACAGGTTTTGAACACTGATATCAACGATGCAACCATCCGCCTGCTGTGCCGCCTTGGCTGCGAGGTGGTGGTGGCGCGCGGTGCGGGCTGCTGCGGCGCGCTGACCCATCACATGGGCAAAGAGGGTTTGGCCCTTGCCTCTGCCCGCGCCACTATCGCCGCTTGGACGGCCGAGGCGCAGGGCGATGGGCTGGACGCCATTATCATCAACACCTCGGGCTGCGGGACAACGGTTAAGGATTACGGCCATATGTTTGCCCGCAGCGACATCGCCGCAGAGGCGGTGCGCGTGGCGGGATTGGCACGCGATATCAGCGAATTTTTGGTGCAAATCGCCCCCGAAGCGCTGCCCGCCAAACCCATCCGTGTGGCCTATCACGCGGCCTGCAGCCTGCAGCACGGCCAACGCGTGAAAACCGCGCCAAAAGACCTTTTACTTCGCGCAGGGTTTGCGGTGGCCGAACCCGCCGACAGCCATTTGTGCTGTGGGTCGGCGGGCACCTATAACTTGCTGCAACCCAAAATCAGCGCCGATTTGCAGGCGCGCAAAGTATCCAGTCTGCGCGCAACCAACCCCGATGTCATCGCCGCCGGCAATATAGGCTGCATGATGCAAATTGGCGCGGCGGTGGGCGTGCCTGTGGTGCATACGGTGGAACTGTTGGATTGGGCCTATGGCGGGCCAAAACCGCCCGCGTTAAAGGATAGGCCAAAGGACGCGCTATGACCCCATCCGATACCCCCATTCGCCCCGTGGCCGCGGTTTTGTGGATGCTCGGTTCCATCGCATCCTTTTCCATTATGGCCATCGCTGTGCGCGCCTTGGGCACAACCTATGACACGTTCGAAGTGCTGACCTACCGCTCGGCCATTAGCATGGTTTTGGTGGTTGCGGGGGCGGCGGTGTTGGGGCGGCTGCAAGACATTCGCGCAAACCGCATCCAGCGGCATCTTGTGCGCAATATTTTGCACTTCACGGGCCAAAACCTGTGGTTTTACGCGATGATGACAGTGCCCTTGGCGCAGGTGTTCGCGCTAGAGTTTACATCGCCGATCTGGGTGATCCTGCTTTCGCCGCTGGTCTTTGGCGAAAGGCTGACTGCGCCGCGCCTGATCGCAGCGGCCTTCGGCTTTGCAGGTATCATCCTTGTCACCCGCCCCGATTTTGGCACCATGAACACGGGCACACTGGCCGCCATAGCTTGTGGGTTTTTCTTTGCTGCCACTGCCCTGATGACAAAATCGCTGACCCGCGCCGAAACCATCGTTTCGATTTTGTTCTGGCTGACGGTGATGCAATTTTGCTTTGGCCTGATCATCGCGGGTTATGACGGCGATATGATCCCGCCCAATGCGCAGACCCTGCCTTGGCTGGCGCTGATTGGCCTGACGGGGGTGACGGCGCATCTTAGCCTGACCTCGGCCCTGTCGCTTGCCCCTGCCAGTTTTGTCTTTCCCATCGACTTTATCCGCCTGCCGCTGATCGCATTTGTCGGCGCTTGGGCCTATGGCGAGGCGATCGACCCCTTTGTCATCGCTGGCGGGGCGGTGATTTTTGCGGGCAATTGGATCAATCTGGCCTTTGGGCCTAAAGCCAGCTCAATCGCCAAACCAGAATAAAGTTGACGCATGGCAGGCGCGCCGATTTAATCGCGCTAAAGCCGAAAACGGTATGGTTTGGGAGGAATGCCAATGACACCTTTCATCGCGCTGGCGCGCGGCATTGATGCCATGAACGAATGGATCGGCCGCAAGGTGATTTGGCTGATCTTCGCCTCGATCCTGATTTCTGCTGGCAATGCGATTATGCGCAAACTGTTTGATCTTTCGTCAAACGCCTGGCTCGAAGCGCAGTGGTATCTGTTCGGCGCGTCCTTTATGCTCGCTGCCGCCTATACGCTGAAAGAAAACGAACATATCCGCATTGATGTGATCTATGGCGGCAGACCGCGCCGCACGCAGCATTGGATTGACCTTTTGGGCCATGTGTTTTTTCTGTTGCCGTTTGCTGCGCTGATGACGTGGATGCTGGTGCCCTATGCCTATGCGGCATGGGTTTCGGGGCAAGTGTCATCGAACGCAGGCGGGTTGATCATTTGGCCTGCCCGCGCGGTTTTGGCCTTTGGTTTTGTGCTGCTTTTGGCGCAGTCCCTGTCCGAGATTGTCAAGAAAATCGCTGTCATGCGCGGGCTGATCGACGATCCGCATCCCTTTGTGTCCGCCCATGAGGCAGCCGAGCTAGAGGGCGCGGCCCTTGCCGCCGAAGTGGCGAAACTTGCGAAAGAAGAGGCGCGCTGATGCTGGAATTTATCGCCATCAACATGGCCCCGATCATGTTTGCCTCGCTTGTGGTGTTTTTGCTGCTGGGCTATCCCGTAGCCTTTTCGCTGGCGGCGAACGGGCTTTTGTTCTTTGCCATTGGTGTTTGGCTGGCCCCCTATTCGGCCAATACCATTACGCTTGACTGGCCGCTTTTGTATTCCATGCCGCAGCGCCTTTGGGGGACGATGTCGAACGAGACGTTGCTGGCGATCCCGTTCTTTACCTTTATGGGCATTGTGCTGGAACGGTCGGGCATGGCCGAAGACTTGCTGGACACAATCGGCCAACTGTTCGGCCCTATCCGCGGCGGGCTGGCCTATGCGGTGATTTTGGTGGGCGCGCTCTTGGCCGCAACCACCGGCGTTGTGGCGGCATCGGTGATTGCGATGGGGCTGATCTCGCTGCCGATCATGCTGCGCTATGGCTATGATCGGCGCGTGGCATCGGGGGTGATCGCCGCATCGGGCACGCTGGCGCAGATCATCCCGCCGTCTTTGGTGTTGATTGTGCTGGCCGACCAATTGGGCAAATCGGTGGGCGACATGTATGCGGGGGCGATGATACCCGGCCTTGTGCTGACGGGACTTTACATCGCCTATATCTTTGCCGTTTCGATCCTGCGCCCCCATTGGGTGCCCGCCCTACCACCCGAGGCGCGCACGCTGGGGCATGGCGGCATGTCGCTGTTGGTGGTGGTCGTGGCGGCTATGGCCATTGGCTACGGCGCGCATATTTGGCTGTATCCCACCCACGGTACAAACGCCGATATTCTGGGCGGCACTTTGGGCGTTGTTGCGATTTATCTGCTGGCACTGGCAGATCGCCAGTTTGGCCTTGGCCTGCTGTCGCGCCTTGCCAGCCAAGTTGTGATGGTGCTGATCCCGCCTTTGGCTTTGGTGTTTCTGGTGCTTGGCACGATTTTTCTGGGCGTTGCCACCCCCACCGAAGGCGGGGCGATGGGGGCTGTCGGCTCGCTTGCCTTGGCGGCGATGAAGGGGCGGCTGAACATGCGGGTGATCACGCAGGCGCTGACATCCACCACGCGGCTGTCGGCCTTTGTGATGTTCATTCTGGTGGGCGCGCGGGTGTTCAGCCTGTCATTCTACGGGGTGAACGGCCATATCTGGGTGGAACATTTGCTAACGGGCCTGCCAGGCGGGCAAACTGGATTCTTGATTTTCGTCTCGATCCTTGTGTTCCTGCTGGCGTTCTTTTTGGACTTTTTCGAATTGGCCTTCATCGTGGTGCCACTGCTGGTCGCCCCCGCCGTGGCGCTGGACATCGACCTGATTTGGTTTGGCATCATTTTGGGGGTGAATATGCAAACCTCGTTCATGCACCCGCCTTTTGGCTTTGCCCTGTTTTATCTGCGGTCGGTCGCGCCCAAAGCGCCATATAACGATGTGGTCACGGGGCAACGGCTGGCTGGCGTATCAACGGGGCAGATTTACTGGGGTGCCGTGCCATTTGTCGTGATCCAAGTGGTGATGGTGGGGCTGGTCATCGCGTTTCCGCAGATGGTGATGCATTACAAGGGCGAGGCGATAGACCCGTCCAAGGTCAAAATCGAAATGCCCGCGCTGCAGCAACTGGGCACAGCCCCCGCCGCACCAAAAACAAACGGTTTGCCGACATTGGCACCGCCAAAACTAGAGCAGCCAAAGCTGGGGCCGCCCGTGGTGAACCCATAAACGAAATCGGCCCCAAAGTTTCCTTTGGGGCCGACCTTATTTGTGATTTTGCAACTTACAGTTTGCCAGCCTGCTGTTGGCCCATCATGAACAGATCATAGTTATACTCGGCAATCTGCGCCCAAAGATAGGCATCGCGCTTGAACGCATCTTGGCTGTCTTTGATCTTTTTGAACATCGCATTGGTTGCGCCAATTTCCGCATAGGTCGCCTGCGCCGCGTCAAAAGCCGCCGACAGCACATCTGCAGGCAGCGGTTTGAGTTGCGCCCCAGCCGCTACAAGCGATTTCAGCGCTGCAGGGTTTTTGTAATCATACGATGCCATCATATTGCCATTCGCCGCCTCGCAGGCAGTTTTGATCACGGCTTGGTATTGGGGCGGCAGTTCATTCCACTTGGCAAGGTTGAACATCGTGGCCAAGGTTGGCCCGCCTTCCCACCAGCCGGGATAGTGATAAACGGGGGCCACTTTGTAAAAGCCCAACTTTTCATCATCATAGGGGCCGACCCATTCGGCGGCATCAATCGTGCCTTTTTCCAGCGCCTGATAAATCTCGCCGCCGGGAATTTGCTGCGGCACAACGCCCAGCTTTTCGATGATCTTGCCCGCAAAGCCGCCGATGCGCATCTTCAGCCCCTGCAAATCTGCGACCGAGGTGATTTCCTTGCGATACCAACCGCCCATCTGCACGCCCGTGTTGCCCGTGGCAAAGCCGATCAGCCCTTGGGTGGCGTAAAACTCGTTCATCATATCTTGGCCGCCGCCGTAATACAGCCAAGCATTCATCTGCCGCACGTTCATGCCAAAGGGTGTGGCGCAGCCCAAGGCAAAGGTCGGATCTTTGCCCCAGAAATAATAGGGCGCGGTGTGGCACGCCTCGACAGTGCCAGCGGCAACGGCATCCGCCGCCTCAAGCCCCGGAACCAATTCGCCTGCAGGGAATACCTGCAGCGTCAACCCGCCGCCTGTCATCTCGCTGACATATTTCGACATGGTTTCCGCGGCACCAAAGATTGTATCCAGCGCCTTTGGAAAGGAAGAGGTGACGCGCCACGTGATTTTGGGATTTTCTTGCGCAATTGCTGGGCTGGCCAGCGCCGCACCCGCTGCGGCCGCAACCCCGCCGACAGATGCTTTGGTTAGAAACGAGCGACGATCCATAGTAACCCTCCATGTTGGGCCCCAGTCTTTCCTCCCGCTGGGACATAGGATGATGATAGGTGTGCGCCGCTGAATAACAACAATTTTTCTGCCGCTTTGGCGAATTTTCCTTTGGGCTGACCGCCCGCCAATGCCCGCGCCCGAATAGCTGGGCGCAAGGGTTTGCGCTGCGATTTGTGATCGTTCCTGCATTTTGGTTGATTTTTCGATCTGGCGGGCTTGGCTGTCTTTTCAGTTGCGGCAATTCGGGCCCTTCTTTAGCATTGCACCAGACTATCATCGCGGCCAAGCACCGCAGCCTTGCCATGTCGTCGATATTTCAGCACAAAACCACCCTTGGTGTCGTCATCGGCAGCCACGCTTTTTTCAGCCCATCGCCCTGCAAAGACGCGCGCGACGAGGTGCTTGCCCAGCTTGCGACTTTGGGGGTTGATGCGATTATCCTGCCCTATCAGGCCGCCCAAAACGGCGCGGTGTAAAGCATGCCAGACGCCGAACTTTACGCCCGGCATTTCAAGTCCCATGCCGATAAAATTGACGGTCTGGTGATTTGCCTACCCAATTTTGGCGACGAGATTGCGATTATTGAACTGGTCAATCGCGCCAAGCTGAACGTGCCTATTCTGCTGCAAGCGAGCCATGACGAGGTGGACAAAGTCTCCGTCTCGCAGCGGCACGATGCATTCTGCGGCAAGATCAGCGTGTCGAATAATTTCTGGCAATATGGCGTGCCTTTCATCGAAACCACGCATCGCACCTGCGATATATCTGGCACCTAATTCCGTGCCGATCTTGACCGTCTTGCGCGCCTATGCCGCAGGGTGCGGGGGCTGCGCGGCGCGCGACTGGGGGCGATTGGCGCACGCACGGGGGCGTTCCAGACCATGCGCTATTCGGAAAAGCTGCTCCTGGCGGCGGGGATCACCGTTGTTACGGTTGATCTGTCGGAAATGATGGGGGCAGCGTGAATGGCAAATCTAAATGCTTTGGCGCGGTGAAGGGTAAGGTGAAGGCGGGGCCGATGACCTGTTTCCGCCTGTCTTTGGACGACCGTGCAGGCACGCTGAAATGCTCTCTGGACGAGGGTGAGTTTTCCGATCACCCCTTTGCCATGGACGGCGGCATCGCCGTTACAAAGGTTGCGGATTTGCGCCGCCTGATGCGGTTCGCTACCCAAAACGGCTTTGAACACCATGTCGCCATGGTGCGCGGTCATCACGCCGATGTGGTGGCCGAGTCCGTGACGCGAAATCTGTGCTGGCCCAGCTATCACCACGGCGCGCTGGCCGAGCCAAGCCTGCATTATCCAAACGCCTTTTGACACGGCTTAGAAAACTGGGCTTAGAACACAAAGAAATCGGCATTGCCAAGGGTTAGGTTCGGGGTCAGCGTGGCAAATTGCACCGCCGCACCGCTGTTACTGCCATCGGCATCAAAGAACAGTTTTCCCGTGTCCGTTTCGTAGATGATGCGGTCAAAGATCCCGCCTGCCAGCCCCGTCGTATTGGCGACAAACCCGCCTGTCAACGCGCCCAAGGCCAAGCCTGTAAATATGGCATCATCCAGCCGAATGGTGTCATCCACAGCGGTGAAATCGGTGATCACGTCGACGTTCGATGCCCCCAGTGCCGTCGAGAAAACGAACGTATCCGCCCCTAAGCCACCCGTCAGGGTATCGGCCCCAAGCCCACCATTCAGGGTGTTGTTGGCGCTGTTTCCAGTGATTTGGTTGGCCAAGTCATTGCCTGTGCCGTTGGCATTGGCAGTTCCAGCCAGAACCAACTTTTCAACAAACCGCACCCCAGTGTAGCCGTTCAAATTAAAGGTGACGGCGCTTTGAACTGTGTCCACTCCGCCAGTATCCACCAAACTGGTCGAGGTTATCGTTTCAAACACGCGATCAGCGATTGCATCGACCACATAAGTATCATTGCCTGCGCCGCCAAACATGGAATCATTGCCCAAACCCCCATTCAAAAGGTTGTTTCCAGCGTTTCCAGTCAGGGTATTGTCCAATGCGTTGCCATAGCCGTTGAAGTTACCCGTGCCCAGCAGCACCAGTTTTTCAACAAAACGAACCCCCACGCTCGCATCCAAACTATACGAGAATGCGCTGTTTAACGTGTCTATTCCACCAGCATCAATAATGCTGTTTTCGTCTATTGTTTCAAAGACTTGATCACCATTGATATCGACATAATAGACATCATTTCCCGCGCCGCCAATCATGCGGTCAGCGCCACCGCGACCATCAAGAATGTTCGCGCCGCCATTGCCGACAAGCAGGTTTGCCAGCGCGTTGCCAAGGGCCGAAATGTTGCCCGCGCCCGTCAGAATCAGCGTTTCAATCGGGCGAACCCCGTCATAGGCATCCAAGTCAAAGCTTACGCTGCTTTGCACAGTATCCTTGCCGCCCGCGTTTGTTGTGCTGGTTGTCGTCGTTGTTTCATAGACGCGGTCAGAACTGGAATTGACGATGTAAACGTCATTCCCAGACCCACCAAGCAATGTGTCAGCCCCAGAATCACCATCCAAGACATCATTGCCAGCGCCGCCAAAAATCGTGTTCGATTGCCCATCGCCCGTAAGGATGTCGGAATAGGCCGAGCCAAGAATATTCTCGATGCTGGAGAAAATATCCCCCACCGCTTCGCCCAAATTCAGCGCGGCATTTGCAAGATTAGCCGTGACTCCTGCCGCGGCACTGGAATAATCCGCCGTATCAATGCCCGCGCCGCCATACAGCGCATCGCCGCCCGCTTGGCCCGCCAGCGTGTCATTGCCGATGCCGCCAAAGAGTGCGTCAATGCCATCGCCGCCTTTCACAGTGTCATTGCCATCATCGCCATACAGCAGATCATCGCCCGCATCGCCCACAATCAGATCATTGCCCAGCCCGCCATAGGCCTCGTCCTGATCCGCCCCGCTGTAGATTTTATCATTGCCATCGCCACCATAGATCAAATCATAGGCCGCGCCGCCATAGACCAAATCATTGCCTGCATCGCCCGTCAGCAAATCTTCGGCATCGCCGCCGTCCAGCGTATCTTGCCCAAGCCCGCCTTGCAGCATGTCTTTGCCGCCCTGCCCCACCAGCGCATCATTGCCCGCGCCGCCGATCAACATATTGGCCGCAGAGTTGCCCGTTAGCGTGTCATGCGCCGCCGTGCCAATTGCACCTTCAAAGCCAAACAGAACATCTTCGGCCGCAGCGCCGCCCAGTATCGCGGAATCCCCGCCTTCGCGCAGGGTGATCAAAACCGCCGCTGTTTTGTCGGCGTAAGAGGCAATGTCGAACCCATCGCCGCCTTCCATCCAATCGCCGCCAACACCGCCCAGCATCGTATCTGACCCGTCGCCGCCATACAGGAAATCGCTGTCATCATCGCCGTAAATCAGATCATCGCCGCTGCCACTGTAAACCGCATCGCCCCCCGCGCCCGCGCGCAGCGTGTCGTTGTCATCCCCGCCATAGAGAATGTCTTGGTCCAACCCGCCCAAAAGGCTGTCGTCGCCGCGACCGCCATAAAGCGTGTCATTGCCTGCGCCGCCGTCCATACTGTCGTTGCCCGCTTCGCCCGCAAGCGCATCAAACCCCGCTTGACCCAGCACAGAATCGTGCCCTGCGCCGCCCAAAACCGTGTCATCGCCCGCGCCCGCGTCGATGGTATCGGCAAGGTCGGCCTCGGTGATGCCTGCAACGATGCTGTCATTGCCATCGCCGCCAAAGATCAGATCGCCCGCATTGCCCGCGTAAATCGAATCGTGGCCCGCCTGTCCATACAGCCGGTCCGCGCCCCCATTGCCCCACAGCATGTTATCCGCGCCATCGCCCGCCAACAGATCGGCATAAAGCGTGCCGATCAAATGTTCGACCTCCACAAGAACCGCGATGTTAACGGTCGTGCCCGACACAACGTCTGCACCGCCGCGATGAAATGCAGTATTTGCGGCGCGTGCCAGATTCACATTCACCGCATAGCCAAAGGTGGCAAAGCTGCCCACATCGGCATCATCGCCGCCATACCAGCGATCAAACCCGCCCGAATAAACCAGCACGTCATTGCCGCCCGCGCCATAGATCGTGTCATTGCCCGCGCCGCCATCCAATACATTGCGCAAGCCATTGGCGGTAATTTGGTCGCTAAACGCGGTGCCCCGCACATTTTCGACATCAAAGTTGGGCGTATTGACCAAGTCGCGCAGCGTGCCGCCCAGTGCAGAGGCCGTGTCGTTGGTGCGCGCCGTGCCTGTGGTTTGCGAGAGGTCAACCAATGCCGCCGCGCCAAAAAGCGACACATCCAGCGTATCGATGCCGAGCCCGCCTGTGAAACTGTCGATCCCTGCGGTGTAAACCAGCACATCGGCGCCGTCGCGCCCGTCAAAGCTGTCATCGCCGCCCGCACCTTCAAACCGATTGGCCCCCGCATCGCCGGCCAGCGTATCATTGCCGGTGCCGCCGATAAAACCCTCGACCCCTGAAATCTCAAGGTTGGAATATTGCGACCCCAGATCAATACTCCAGCCCACTGCGTTCGTCAGTTTCAGCGTGTCAAACCCTGCGCCGCCGTAGACAAAGTAATTGATAATAGGATCGTTATTGCCCGTAAAGATGGGCACAAAAATGTCCAACTGGTCATCGCCGTCGCCGCCGTCCAGTTCGGTCATCCCGCCCAGCGCGATCAGCGTGTCATTGCCCGCCCCGCCGTAAAGCTGCGAGAAGTTGGGGGTTTGCCCCCACGGCACCAGCGCCGCGCCTTGCAGATAATCGCCAAAATTCGACCCGACGATCGACGTGATTTGCGAGAATTGCGTGATACCGCGGATGATCCCTTGGCCAAAAACCGCCGAATCCGATGTAAAGGCTGCGCCCGCCGCCATATTCACGCTGACCGCCGCGTTCAGCAACGCATAGGAAATCGTGCCGCCACCTGCATAAATCGGTGCGCCCGTCACGCTGTCATAGCCGCCCGTGTAGGAATAGACCGACAAAATCTCGGTCGAGGGGTTGAATTGGTCGACAGCGGCCAGTTGGACCGTGTCATTTCCCATGCCGCCGATCAGATGTTCCACCCCATCCAGCGCACCGACCTGCACCCCATTGTGCCAAACCTGCGTGCCAAAACGCAGCTCGATGCCCGTGTCAAAGACCTGATAGCTTGCGGCGTCAAACCCAGTGCCGCCATAAAACACATCAAAATTCGGCGGGACCATTTCGTCTGCTGGCTCGGCCATTAGCACATCATTGCCAGCCTCGCCGCGCAGGATGTTATAGCCCGATCCACCCACCAGCGTATCGCTGCCGTCAAACCCCCAAAGCACATCATTGCCCGCATCGCCATAGACGGCATCGTTGCCGCTGAGCCCGTTTAGGAAATCGGCGCCAGCGCCGCCAATGATTTCATTGTCCTTATCGTTGCCTTGGATATTGTCGCCATAATCCGTGCCGATAATCGCAAAGATATTGAACAAACGGTCGATGTCGCCGTGGCTGTCGGTGCCCATAATATGGGTGCTTAGGCCAGGCGTATAGGCTTGGAACACCAGATCAATGCCGCTGCCGCCCGTCTCGGACGAATAATCCACCACCGATTGCCGCGCGCGGCTGATAAAGGTGTCATTGCCAGCGTGGCCCGTCATCGCGTCAAAGCCAAGCCCGCCGTCGATGATGTTGTCGCCGCCGTCGCCAATCAGAACATCGGCATAATCTGTGCCGCGCAGATTTTCGATACCTGCGACCGTAGCAAGTGTAACATCAAGACCTGCGCTGTCTTGCGACATGGCTGGCCCGCCACTGAGCAGGTTCACCGAAACCGCGTGGCCATACCCCTTAAAGCTAAGCCAATCATTGCCAATGCCGCCGTCCAGCAGGTCCAGCCCGCTGCCCGTATAGGTGATAACATCGTCGCCCGCGCCTGCCAGCACCGTGTCATTGCCATCGCCCGTTTCTATCAGATCGTCATTCTCGCCGCCGTCGATATAATCGTTACCCGTGCCGCCAAACAGCGCGTCGCTGCCGTAATTGCCGAAAAGAGAATCATGCCCTTCATCACCTTGGATCATGTCGTCGTCATTGCCGCCATCGACCAGGTCATCGCCCTTGCCGGCAAACAGCGCATCATCGCCGTCGCCGCCAAAAATCTGATCATTGCCCTCATCGGACACAATCGTATTTGCCACGATACTGCCCGCAATCGTATCGTCAAACAGCGAACCTGCGACATGCTCGATGCTGCTGTAAAGATCACCCGCCGCAAAGCCGCCTGTGCCCGATTGCAGCCCCAGATTAAGCGCAACACCCGCCGTTGCATCAATATAGGACACGCCGTCCTGACCCGTGCCGCCAAAGAACCAATCAGACCCCGCACCTGCACGGGCAAAATCATCGCCCCCGCCCATGTGAATTTCGCGGCCAACATGGTTGCCTGCCCCAAAATCATCACCCGCAGCACTGCCCGCAAGCAGGCTGCGCTGCGCCTTTGCAAGCCCCGTAAACGCGCCAAAGCCTGACAGGTCGATCACAAAATACGCGTCCTGCGTCATGATCGAGAAATCGTAACCATTTGGCGCAGTTGCAAAATAATCAACCACGCGCACAACGCTGTCGATGACATTCAGCGGCGATACCGTGATCAGCAAATCCGCGCCTTCCGCGAAAAAAGTCAGATCAGCAAAGTTTGCCCCGGTGAACATCAGCAATGTATCGGTGTATGCATCGTTTTCGTTCAGGATCACCGCCGAATAGAACAGTTTGTCAAAGACATAGGTATCAACACCCGCGCCGCCCATCATCACCGTTGTGCCATAGCGCGCGATCAGCACGTCATCGCCCGCGCCGCCTTGCAAAAGGTTGGTGCCATAGCCGCCCAGCAGCACGTCATTCTCTTGGCTGCCAGTGGCGAAAAACTCATCAAACCCTTGGTGCAAAATCGAATGGCTGCCATAGCTGACCAACACATTGTTAGAGATGGTTTGCAGCGCGGTTTGGAATGTGGAAATGGATTGCAGCCCCCCCACGCGCGACAAAACTGGCCCGATGGGTGCGCCAAAAACATCCAGCAGGCTGACCTCGACCGCCGATGTCGCGGTGTAGGACAACACGTCAATGCCCGCGCCGCCGCGCAGGGTATCGTGCCCGCCCGTATGGTCGAACGATCCGCCACCATTGCCCACGTCGAACAGATCATCGCCCAGGCCCGACAAAAAGGTGATCTGCCCGCCATGCCCAAACACGCCGTCACCCAGATCACCGCCGCGCACCAAATGCGTGCCCTGCCCCAAATGCACGACAAAGCGTTCAAACCCGCCTATGCGCAGCCCTTCGCCCGCATCATAAACCGCATCGGTGCGCGCATCGAAGGTCATATTGCCAAAATCAATGCCCGGATTGCCGAAATACCTGAAATCACCAATGAACAGATCGCCGTCGCCATCGCCCTCGCCGCCCCAATAGCGGGTGCCGTATTGGAACAAGGCAATCTCGCTATAGGCATCCGTGCCGGCAAACATCACCTTGGACATATTGGCATAATCCAGCGACACGCTGCCCGCGCTATAGACAAAACGGCTGGCGGAAATCGCGTCCAGCGCCACGCCTTCCAATTCGGTCAGCGCCGAAAAGGCGGTTGCAGGGCCATACACAGTCAGTTCCGCACCGCTGGCGTTGAACATCCGCAGCGAGGAATGGGCATTGCCCCCCGATTGCAGCAGCACATCTTTGGCCAGCAAATCGCGGAATGCGCCGCCAACCATCGTATCGCTGCCCGCCCCTGTCCACAGGAACAAATCATTGCCATCGCCGCCATACAGCACATTGGCCCCGCCATCGCCAAACAGCGTGTCATTGCCCGCGCCCGCCGCGAAGTAGTCATTCAGCCGCCCGCCCATTAGGCGATCATCGCCATCGCCCGTGATCAAAACGCCGCGATCGATGCCTTGCAGATAAATCTGATTGGCCAGCAGATACCCGTCTGACCCATCCAGCGCCTCGTCATCTTTGATGGTGAAATTCAGGCCCATCTTGAACGCGCTTAGATCCGCGACAAACGTGTCTTGGTCAAAAACTGCCTCGCCGCCCACATAATGCGTGCCGCCCTGATAGATCATCAGATCATCACGGGCGCCCGAGCCGCGAATATTGCTAACCTCGATTTGGTGGGTCGAGGCATAGATACCAAGACCAAAGCTGATATCCATCGAATAGCCAAAACTCGTGGTTTTGCTGTAGTTGAGGGCATCTAACAACAGCGATGCAGGGTCGTAGGCCCAATAATAAATCTCGCTGCCCGCCAGCACTTGCCCCGTGGTAAAGGACGTAAAGCGATAGATCAGGCCGTGCAGTTCGGCCCCGTTGGTGGAAATTTCCAACCTGTCGATACCATTGCCGCCCCGCAGGCGATCAGCGCCCGAATTTGACCAGAAAATCAGATCATTGCCCGACCCGCCATATATCGTGTCGGCGGCCGTATCCGTGCCGCCCGACAAAATATCATCGCCGTCATTACCCTCCAGATAATCATTCAGCCCGCCGCCCATCAGCACGTCTTTGGTGGTTGTCCCGCTGACAACCAACCTCTCGAACCCGTCGATGGTGGTCGTGCCAAACAAACCGTCGATCCCAGCGCGGTCCAGAACAATGTTCAGCCCGCCACGGTCGCCAAAATACCGCTCGGTGCGCTGAAAATCTGCCGCAAAAGTATCAATCCCGCCGCCGCCCTCATAGCGGGTGCCGCCCATGTAAATGGCCAGATCATTGCCAGCCCCGCCATCCACCACGCTGATATATTCGACATCTTGGGCAAAGCGCATCGCATAGCCTGCAGCGCCATCTTGCAGTTGCACATAATAGGCGGGGCTGGTGGGGTTCACCGCCACGGAAACGCTTGCGGGATTTGTCGCAAAGATCGAATAGCCAAAGCTTTCAAGATCGCCGTAAAAGGTGGTGATGTCGTCAAAACTAGCCAGATAGCCAATGCCATTCGTCGCGCCAAAGCGCAGCACGGGATTGGGCGATTCAAAGGAATCGACCATGATGTTATAGCGCAGGCCATTGATGCCCGGTGTGATAAAGGCATTGTCCAGCCCCGTGCCGCCATAGACGAGATCCGCCGAATTGACAGCAAAGGAAATCGCCAAAAACCCGCTGATATAGGCGTCATCGCCGCCGCCCAGCACGGCCAAATCCTGCGCGCCATCGGCGGGCAGGATCACAACATCCGCGCCCTCGCCCGTGACAAAGATATCGCCCGCCTGCCAGCCGACCAGATAATCATTGCCGCTGCCCGTCATCAGCGCCGCGCGTTCGATGTTGCGCACCGTCAAATCGACAATGCCCGCGTCTTTATCAAACAGGGTGATGCCGCCCAAAGTTGCTGGGTTGCCGTCCTGCTCTTCGGTGACGGATCGGTTCAAATCCCAGCGGATGGCAACATTGCCATAAAGGGCGGCGAAATTGGCCACAAACAAATCGGTTTGGCCTGCGCCGCTGCCGCCGCCGTCAATAAACGCTGTGTGATTGCCCGCCAGCACAATCGCATCCGACCCTGCAGTGCCTTCGACGTTGATCGACTGGTTGGCGGACAGGGTTTTCCCATCAATTCGATACAAAGTGTTGGCACTGGGGTTGTTTGAAATCGCCAAAAGCGAGTTGTAGACAAAAAAGGCATTTGCCCCAAAATCCATGAAATTAGCGCTGGTCGAATGACGTGCAACCAACTGCGCAGCAGGCGGCAGGCTGCTGGCCAAATCGACAGTCGCCACGCTGCCATTCGTGGTGTTCAAGGTGACAGTCTGCGTGAACAGACCCGTCCAGATGAACATCACCTTCTGCGCCTCGGTCGTATAGTTATAGCTTGATTGGGGCGAGCCTGTGGTGGGCGGGGCCAGCAAGAACCCTGAATTGCTGTATTGCTGCTGAATGGCCGCCAGTTGCGTGTGCGCAGCGCGGAAATAGTTGTAAATCGTCTCTTCCGCATTTGGTAGGTTGGGGTTCCAGTTGGTCGGCGCAAGCGCCGCCTCGACATAGAACACCTCGTATTGCTCGGTCTGTTTGTTGAAAACATCGCCGTCAATTTCGAACGTGTCCTCATAGATATTGCCCAGATTGATCTGCAACCCCCCTTGGGGGATTTGCGTGGAAAACAGCGGGCCGAAACTAAAGGCCAGCGCATCGGGCACCCAAGAGCCTGACAAATATCCCGACAGCGCATCAATCGTGATCGAGGCGTTGATCCCAACCCCCACGCCGTGAAAGAACGTGCCGCGGTTAATCTCGTAGGTGGCGGTCACAATCGCCGTGCCCGTGCCAGTGGTGTTGGGCGATTGCAGGGTCAGGATATTGCCAAGCAGGCCCTGTGTGCGAATATCATCCGCCGTATTGCCTGCGGTTCCATTGTCCGACACTAGGGTAATCAGCACATCGGGCGTCTGCGTGCCTGCGCGGTTGATATCCAGCGACACCTCTTCGGTTACATTCAGCCCAGCATTGGCAGTGATATCAAGAAGGGTAAAATTGAACTTGACCTTATCTTTGCCCAAAAACGGCAGATAATCGGAAATATCATAGCTGTGTTCGGCAAATACCACCTCGCCCAGAAACTTGGCCACGGCTGTGACGGGCGGGAAAGAGATTTTCTCAAGCATTTTGACCAGCAGCGCGTCCAAATCGGCGTCCAGCGACAGGAACTGACGCTCCGAGACACCAGCGCCTTCCACCCTGCCCCCGCCGTTACTAGAGGTGCTTTCATCAATGCTGGCGCCCGTGGGCAGCCGCGCAGTCAGCGTTACGCCATCGGTCAGATCAATCGAAAATTCGGGCGACAGCGGATCAACCTTTAGCAGTTCTATCCGCTCGTTCACGTTGATCAGCGAAAAATTGTAGGGGCCTTCGGTTCCGAACCAATGGCCAAAGGTGATGTTGCGAAAGCCCGAGGAGACCTCGATAATCAAATCCAGCCCAGCACCGATTTTTCCCGCCGAGGACGATTCAGGCGTGCCAAACCCCGCCGTTGTGATTGACGACGACACCACTTCAAAACTGCGGTAGTCAAAAGTCATCATATTGCCCGCAATGATCGCGGCAGGTAGGCCGATATTCACGCCAATCGTATAATCGGCGTTGAAATGCCCCCCCGTTCCAAGGCTGGCATAGGCCAAAAGGCCAAATTTCACATCCAGATAAAACTGCGCATCCAGCGAAAAACCCAGTGCGCTAAAGCCAAAATCTTTGACGATTGGATCTGGATCCCAGATCATCGTATCGCCCGATGTAATGGTTAAATCCGTGGCAGGGCCTGGACGCCAAAGCGATTGTTTTTCCGTCTTAAATGACAGATTCGTGTAAACAAATGCCATGTCAAATCCCCTGTTTCAAAGGCCCAGCAGAACTTTTAAGGAATAAATTCAGGCGGTTACCCTGCAGTCACTTACCGCGTAATGCGCGGCGGAACGCTGAATGACATCTGCACCACAGTCAGGCTAGCGCGAGAAAAGGCGTTTGTATATCGGCAAACGCGAAACCAATGGCGCGATCACCCGCAAAAGGGGTATTTACCGCGTTTACAGCGCCATCGTCGCCGCGACGGCCGCGCTCCAACGGTGGTATTTGGCATCGCGGTCGGCCTGCGGCATCTGCGGGGTAAAGCGGCGCTCTAGCGCCCAAGTTTGGGCAAAGTCCTGCGGGGCGGGGCAAAGACCTGCTTGCAGCCCAGCCAAATACGCAGCCCCCAGCGCGGTGGTTTCGGTCAGTGCAGGCCGGTCAACGGGCGCGCCCAAAATGTCGGACAGAAATTGCATCGCCCAATCATTTGCCGCCATCCCGCCATCGACGCGCAACACCCCGCCTTGGGCGCTGCCCCAATCGGCGCGCATCGCCTCGAGAAGATCGCGGGTTTGATAGCCCGCAGATTCCAGCGCGGCGCGGGTCAATTCGGCACGGCCCGAATTGCGCGTCAGGCCAAAAATCGCGCCGCGGCTTTCAGGCCGCCAATAGGGCGCGCCCAGCCCCGTAAAGGCAGGCACCAGCACGACCTCTTGCGCGGGGTCGGCGGCGCTGGCAAGGGCTTGGGTTTCTGATGCGGCATCGATGATCTTGATCCCATCGCGCAGCCATTGCACCACCGCGCCCGCGATGAAAATCGACCCTTCCAGCGCATAGGTGACTTGCCCGTTCAATTGGTAAGCAATGGTCGTCAACAAACGGTTTTTCGATGGAACCATTTGCGCGCCCGTGTTCAGCAGCGCAAAACAGCCCGTGCCATAGGTCGATTTCATCATGCCCGGTTCAAAACACGCCTGCCCCACTGTGGCCGCCTGCTGATCGCCTGCCACGCCCAAAATGGGAACCTCGCCGCCAAACAGATCGGCGCGGGTCATCCCAAACTGCGCCGCGCAATCGTTCACACTCGGCAGCAGTGACATGGGAATATCCAAAAGGGCGCAAATATCCGCGTCCCACCCGCCCGTTGCGATGTTATACAGCATCGTGCGCGCGGCGTTCGTCGCATCGGTTGCATGCACGCGCCCGCCTGTCAGGTTCCAAATCAGCCATGTATCCACTGTGCCAAAGGCCAGCTCGCCCGCCTGCGCCCGCGCCCGCGCGCCCGGCACATGATCCAGCAGCCATTTTACCTTGGTCGCGCTGAAATAGGGGTCGAGCAGCAGCCCCGTGCGTGCCGAAATCATCGGCGCGTGGCCTGCCGCTGTCAGCGCCGCGCAGGTATCGGCGGTGCGGCGATCTTGCCAGACGATGGCGTTGTAAATCGGCTGGCCCGTAGCGCGATCCCAGATCAGCGTGGTTTCGCGTTGGTTTGTAATGCCAATCGCTGCGATGTCGCGCGCACTCAGGCCGGCCTTTTCCAGCGCGGCGCGCGCCGTTGCCAGCACTGTGGCCCACAAATCGCTGGGGTCATGTTCCACCCATCCAGGGTGCGGATATATTTGGGCAAAGTCTTGCTGCGCGCTGGACTTGGACTGCAATGTTTCGTCAAACACAATGCTGCGCGACGAGGTGGTGCCTTGGTCAATTGCCAGAATATAGCCCATCTTATTGCGTCCCTATTACCGTTTCTGTCGCGCCGCGCGCTTTGGCCAATTCTTCGGCCATAAACCCATCGAGGGCAGCGATTTGATCGCCCGACAGGCGCAGGCCCAACTTGGTGCGCCGCCAAACGACATCGGCGGCCGCGCGGGCAAATTCATGCGCCATCAGCCAGCGCACTTCGGCCTGCGTCAGGGTTGCGCCAAAATCGCGGCCCAAATCGGTAGCGGTCTTTGCGCCGCCCAGCACCTGCCCCGCCTCTGACCCATAGGCGCGGATCAGCCGCGCCGCCCAAGCCTTGGTCAAAAACGGATAGTCGCGCAGCAAATCCTGCGTCAGCGTGTCAACCTGATCATGGGCGAAATCGCCTCCCGGCAAAGGCACCCGCGCCGTCCATGCCGCGCCTGCAGTGGGAAAATAGGGGGAAAGCCTTGCCAGCGCCGCCTCGGCCAAGCGGCGATAGGTGGTGATCTTGCCGCCAAACACATTCAAAAGCGGCGCGCCGCTTTGATCAAGGCTTAGAACATATTCCCGCGTTGCCGCCGTGGCCGATGCCGCGCCGTCATTATACAGGGGCCGCACACCGGAATATGTCCAGACCACATCTTGCGGCGTGACGGGCTGGCAAAAATACTGGCTGGCAAAAGCGCACAGATAATCGCGTTCGGCGTCGCTGCATTCGGCGCTGCCTGCGGGGCCCATATGGTCTTGGTCGGTGGTGCCGATCAGGGTGAAATCCTGCTCATATGGAATGGCGAAAATGATGCGCCCATCGCTGCCCTGAAAGAAATAGCAGCGGTCGTGATCATACAATTTGCGCGTGACGATATGGCTGCCCCGCACCAGCCGCACCCCTTCGCTGGAATTGATTTTGGTGACATTGCGGATCACATCTTCCACCCAAGGCCCGCCCGCATTGACCAGCGCGCGCGCCTGAAACTGGCGCTCTCCCTCGGCCCCTGCGGTTTTGATCTGCCACAGATCGCCCAGCCGATACGCGCTGACCACGCGGGTTTGGGTTAAAATTTCCGCCCCCCGCATCGCCGCATCGCGCGCGTTCAGCGACACGAGTTTGGCATCTTCGACCCAGCAATCGGAATATTCATAAGCCCGCCCAAAGCGCGGTTGCAGCGCTGCCCCCGCAACATCGGCCTTCAGATCAACCCTGCGCGTTGCAGGCAATATTTTGCGCCCGCCCAAATTGTCATACAAGAACAGCCCAAGGCGGATCAGCCACGCGGGCCTGCGCCCCTTCATCCATGGCATCACCGCCGACAACAGCCGCCCCGTGGGCGTATCCCCTTCAAAGCGCATGTCATCGCTGTAGGGCAGCACAAAGCGCATTGGCCAAGAAATATGCGGCATCGCCACCAGCAAGGTTTCGCGTTCGGCAAGCGCCGCACGGACAAGGTGAAATTCGAAATATTCCAAATAGCGCAGCCCACCGTGAAACAGCTTGGTCGAGGCCGAAGACGTGCCCTGCGCCAAATCGCCTTGTTCGGCCAGCACGACAGTCAAACCGCGCCCCGCCGCATCGCGCGCAATGCCGCAGCCATTCACACCGCCCCCGATGACAAAGATATCGACCACTGCCGATTGGGACTGACTGCGCACCTAGCTCTCCTTAAAGACTTGGCGCGCGCAACAAGCGGGCCGTTCTTGTCAAGACCAATCCGTTTTACGACAGCCTTTGCATTTTATCGACGCAAAGCAAACACATTGGAAAATAGTGTTTTTGTGATTTCCAGCCCTTGGCCATCATGCCGGCGTGTTGCCCAACCCATGAATACACTATTTGACCGCAACTGTGATGGAATAGGTCGCAAAGGCGGTCAGGCCCGCCCGCTGCACAATAGCTGAAGATTTGGCATGAATGTCGCGCACAATGGGGAACTTTTTGTAATATCCGTGGCCCCAGAACGGTATTTGCCAAACCGCGCTAAAGCCTTGCGCCTTGATCGATGCGCGAACCGATTGCGATATACGGCACCCAGAATAAAGCGCTGGAAATTTGGGCGTCTGCGCATCATTGCGGTCTGGGAACACCGATTCTAGGATCAATGCGGACAATCTCTCTGGCATCAACCGATTTGCGATGAAGGGCACAGAAAACAACACGGGGTGGAATGAAATGCTTATCCCCCCTGGCCGCAAAATCTGGGCAATATTGCAATAGGCGGCGCGGTAATCGCCGACATGTTCCATCAGCATTTTGGAAAAGATCACATCGCTAGAGCCTGCAAACGCTGCGATATCTTGCGAATTTTTACTGCACAAATCAAAGCAAGCTTTGCGTGTCCAGCTTGGCCCCAGATCCAATTCGCGCTGCGAAATGTCATTGGAACAATAGGTTATTCCCAATTTTTCCAATGTCTCGCGGTCAAATGAAGGCGAGCGGCCAGCGCCCAGCTCCATCACGTTGGACACATCATTGTGCGACATGATCTGCAAAATCGTCGGCTGAAACGCGCTCCACGCCGAAGAGAAATTGCGCTCGGCATCGAACTTTTCGACCAGACCCTCGGCAAGACGGATTGATTGATTTAGCTGCATGAAAATGCCTATTCCTGAGAAAAAACTTGCGTAAGTTATAGCCTAAACGACACCGCAACAGCAATCCATGCACAAAATGCGCCAGAACCCTGCTTAGCCGCGCATTGCCAAGCCTTCGGCCATCACGCACAGCATTTCAAACATCAGGCTGACGCCCAACCACGCTGTGCCGCCCGCAGGATCAAAGGGGGGCGACACCTCGACCAAATCCGCGCCCACCACATTCACCCCGCGCAGGCCCCTTGCCACCTGCAGCGCCTGCCACGAGCTTGGGCCGCCCACCTCGGGCGTGCCAGTGCCAGGGGCAAAGGTGGGGTCAACAAAATCTATGTCATAGGTGACATAGGTATCGCCCTGCCCCACGATATCGCGGGCCTCGGCCATCACATCATCTGCGCCGCGGGCGTGAAACTCGGCTATCGGGATGATGCGGATACCGACCGACGCGGCAAAATCCCAATCTTCACGCCCGTAAGCCGTGCCGCGAATACCGATGATGACATAGCGTTTGGGGTCCAGCAGCCCTTCCTCGACCGCGCGCCGAAACGGCGTGCCGTGATTGTAACGCGAGGTGCCGAAATACACATCGTTCAGGTCTGTGTGGCTGTCGAATTGGATCATGCCCAGCTTTTGATCGGATGGGCGCCTCGATGCCAGCGCGCGCAAAATCGGCAGGGTGCACAAATGATCGCCGCCGCCCGTCAGGGGCAGGATGCCCGCGTCGGTAACGCGCGTGTAAAACGCCTGCATCCGCGAAAGGCTGTCCATCAAATCGCCCGGATTGGGGGCGACATCGCCCAAATCGGCGCAGCGGGCCAATTCAAAAGGCGCCACCCAAGTCGCCCCATTTTGCGCGCGGATCATGGTGGACAGATCGCGCAACTGGCGCGGCCCGTGGCGCGGGCCAGGGCGGTTGGTGGTGCCGCCATCCCAAGGCGCGCCGATCAGGCCAATTTGCACCTCGCCAAAGCGGGGATGGTCAAACGGGACATGCGGCAGGCGCATAAAGGTGGGAATGCCCGCAAAACGCGGCAGATCAAACCCAGATACGGGGCGGAAAAATGTATCCAATGCAGCCTCCTGTTTTGGGTATCAAAGCAGATTGCCAAAGCCATGCAAGGCGATAGGCGACATTATCTGGCGGGTTTGAAATTTGGCGGGATTGCGTAGGTTAGATTTGCCCGCGCAACAGGCGCATCGCCGCCATCCATAAACAGCAGCGCATCGCCAATGGCCAGCGTGCGGCCCAATTTCAAAATTCGCGTATGGGCCAGCACATCGCGCCCCGCCTCGGGTTTGCGCATGAAATCAATGCTGCAATTGGTGGTGACGGTCAGCGCAGCCATGCCGATGCGCGACAATATCGCAAGGTAGACCGCCACATCGGCAAGGGCGAACATGGCCGGGCCAGAGACGGTATTGCCGGGGCGCAAAAACTTGTCGGATGATTTCATCCGCAGCGTCAGACCGTCCATCTCGGCGCGGTCGACGATAAAGTCACCGCCTAGGGGGCCGAAATCGCGGTCAAGAAAGGCCTGCAAATCGGCGCGAGATAGGGCGAGTTCTGGCATGGTCATGTCCTAATCAGTCAAAGCGCGGCGGGGCCGCAATATCGCCAGCCCAAGGATAAGCGCCAGAATAGCCAGCGCAAGGCTGCTTGCGTAAATCACCGCAGGCCCGCCCTGTGCCAACAGCAGCGCCCCCAGCGCAGGGGCGGCAGCAGCGGCCAGAACCGGGCCAACCGACAGGGCGGCAGATACCGCGCCAAAGCCGCCTTTACCCAGCAAATCGGCCACCAAAACGGGCTTCAAAATGGACATCAGCCCCATTCCCGCGCCCTGCAACGCGGCAAAAACGAAAATCAGCGCGGGCGCTGCGCCAGCGGCCAGCAACACCAGACCCGCCGCCACAATCGAGATCAGCGCAAAGAACGTGGCGCGCAGGTTGGAAACGCGCGCTTCGCCCGCCAGCATGACGAGCCGCGCCAGCACCTGCGCGGGGCCAATGCAGGACGCCGCCAGCGCCGCCATGCCTGCGCTGGCCCCTCTTTCACCAAACAGCATCAAAACATAGGTCAGCAAGATGCCATGCGCCGCCCAGAGGGCCGAGATCAACGCCATCAGCCCCCAAAACAAGGGCCGCGCCAGCGCCGCCTGAAGGGCGCCCTTGGGCGGGGCGGGGTGCGCGGCGCTTTTGCGCGCATGGCCCAGCGCGGCAAGACCCGCATAGTTGATCGGAACCGCCAGCAGCGCCAGCGCGGCAAAGGGCAAAAGCGCGCTTTGCCCGCCCAGCGCCGCCCCCCACCAATGGCCCAAAGGAAAGGCTAGCGTCCCCGCAAAACCCGCGACCAGTGTGATGCGCGTGATCGCCGCCCGCGCGGTCAGCCCCTGCGGCGCGGCACCCCCCAAAACGCGGGTGACTTGGGCAAAGCAGGTTTCATAAAGACAGGCCGATTGCGCCAAACCAATCACCGCCCAGATCGCCCACCACAGCCAAAGGGTGCTTACTTGCGATAGGGCCGCCAGCCCCAGCGCGCACAAACCCGCGCCCCCCAGCATCAAGGCCGCGCCGTGCCCATGGTCAAGTAGCCGCCCCGTCACGGGCAGCATCGCCGCCATCACCAAAAAGCCCAAGGTCGGCCCCAGCGCCAGATCGCCCACCTTCCAACCCGTTTGCGCAATCAGATCAGGCAGCAGCGCTGGAAAGCCATAGTAGACCCCTGCATAGGTAAGCGTTTGCGCGAGCGCGAGCAGCCAAACCCCAAGACCTGCGCGCGCCATCATAGCGCGTAAAGATCGGTGAACTTGGCCTCGAGATAATCCAGCAGCGGGGCCTCGCTGGGCGCAAACCCACAGGCGTGTTCAATCGTCTCGCGCGCGCCGCGAAGGCCACCGTGGCGCTGCAGCCTCTCGCGCAGCCAAGCAGTGGCGGGCGCGGTGTCGCCGCGCGCCAGATGCTTGTCCAGATCGGTCAGATCGCGGCGCATTGCAGCGTTCAGACACCCCGCATAAACATTGCCCAAAGTATAGGTGGGGAAATAGCCAAACAGCCCCGCCGACCAATGCACATCTTGCAACATCCCCAAACTGGCGCGGGGAACGGCCACGCCAAAATCGGCAAGGAATCGGTCATTCCACGCCGCTTCCAAATCAGCCACGGCCAGATCGCCCGAAATCAACGCGCGTTCCAAATCAAAGCGCATCATGATATGCAAGTTATATTGCACCTCATCGCTTTCTGTGCGGATAAAACCTGCGTGAACACGGTTCACGGCGCGGGTGAAATCGCGGGCGGTTTTCGCGTTCATCTCGCCAAACTGGTCGCGCATTTGCCCGAACAAATAGTCGCAAAACGCAGCCCCGCGCCCGATTTGGTTTTCATAAATGCGGCTTTGGCTTTCATGCACGCCCATCGACACGCCATGCCCAAGGGGTGTGAAATTATAGGCGGGGTCAATCGCCAGTTCATAGCAGGAATGGCCCAGCTCGTGGATGGTGGAATAAAGGCAATTGAACGGGTCATTTTCCGCCACGCGGGTGGTGATGCGGCTGTCATCGCCACCGCCCGAAGAAAACGGATGCACCGCAAGGTCAATGCGCCCGCGCGTGAAATCATAGCCGAACACCTCGGCCATTTTGCGAGACAGGGCCAGTTGCCCGTCCTTTGAAAAATGCCCTGTCAGGGGTTCGGGCGGCGCTGCATCCAAAACCGCCCCGCGCAGGGCCACAAGGCGGGGACGCATTTTATCAAACATCGCGGCCAGATCGGCGGCCTTTGTATCGGGTTCATAATCATCAATCAGCGCATCATACAAATCGCCGCCTTGGGCCAAGCAAGCGGCCTCCTCGCGGCGCAGGGCGATGACTTCGGTCAGGGTCGGCAGGAACGCCGCGACATCATCCGCAGCGCGTGCGCCCGCCCAAATGCCCTGCGCCGTCGATGTCACCTGCGCCAGCTTTTGCGCCAGATCGGCGGGCACTTTGACATTGCGGGCGTAGGATCGGGCAATCAGTTGCAAAGCGCGCGCGCCCGCAGCGTCGGGGGCCTTTGCCGCAGCCAGCCAATCACCCAAACGCGGATCGGTGCGGCGGGCGTGCAACACGCCTTCCAGCGCCGCCATCTCTTCGCCGCGCTGCTGGGCTGCCCCTTCGGGCATCATGGTTTCTTGATCCCAGCCCAGACGCTCCATCACGCGGCCCAAAGCCTCGGTCTGGCGCTGATGCGCGATCATATCTTGATAAGCGTTCATAGCGACCCCTCCCGCAAAGACCCAGCAACTGGCGCAGCCGCCAAATGCCGCGCCCGAATTATGGCCACCCAAAGGATCACCGCCGTGATCTGATGGGCGATCGCCACATGCATCTGCGCCGCCGTCAACGCCGTGTAAATGCCAATGCAGATTTGCAACGCCAGCAGCGCCAGCACCGCGTGAAACGCCCGCCGTGTCGCGCCATAGGCCGAGGCGCGCCCGCGCAGCCAAACCACCACGGCAAAGACCGCCAGCACATAACCCGACATGCGGTGCATGAACTGCACAAGGCCTGGGTTTTCAAAAAACGCATGCCAAACCCCGCCGCCCGAGGGCACATAAAACGCATCCGCCGGAAAGAATTGCCCGTTCATATCTGGCCAAGTGGGAAAGGCGCGACCCGCGTCAATCCCCGCCACCAGCGCCCCCAGCAAGATTTGCAAGAACGCAAAATGCATCAGCCCCTTGGACATACGGGCCAACTTCCCCTCGCCCGCGCGCCGCGCCGCAATCAGATCAACCTCGCTGCGCCCCAGTTCAAAAATGTAATGCGCAATCAGGCCAAGAATAATAAAGGCAAGACCCAGATGCGTGGCAAGGCGGTACGATTTCACATCCACCATATCGCCCGAAAGGCCAGAGGATACCATCCACCAGCCAATCGCGCCTTGCAAGCCCCCCAGCGCGCCAAGGCCCAGCAGCCGCCCTGTCCAGCCCCGCGGGATAGACTTTGCGGCCAAGAACCCGACAACCCCCAAGGCCCAAACCAGCCCAATCACACGGCCAAACTGGCGGTGCCCCCATTCCCACCAAAAGATCGATTTGAACGCATCCACCGTCATCTGACTGTTTTGCAACTGAAACTCGGGGATCGCCTGATACTTGGCAAATTCGGCCTGCCAATCGGCATCATTCATCGGCGGGATCGCGCCGGTGATCGGCTTCCATTCGGTGATCGAAAGCCCCGAATCCGTCAATCGCGTCATACCGCCCACGGCAATCATTGAGGCCACAAGCAAAAACAGCACGGCCAACCACATCCGAATTCCGCGCCGCGCGCCCGCAGCTTGCGCACCTGCGATTGCGCCCGCAGTGGGGGCGGCACTGGCGGACACCTCGCTGCCGACCTCTTCAAAAATGCTGCGTTTTGACGGGGTTTTTCCTGCCATATCGGCCTCCTGCTTTGCGCCAAACACTAGGGCGCGGCGCTATCCGCTTCAACCCCAACACGCCAATATTCGCGCGGCAATGTGTCCACATGGGGTAAGGGGGGCGTTGCCCCCAGCGCTTTGCGCTTCCCACAGGATATTTGCAGAACAGGGAAGCAGGCGCGCGGTCTGTTCCTTCCTTGCTCTCCAAATATCCTAGGGGGTGAGGAGCGCATGCTCCGAGGGGGGCTAGCCCCCCTACTCGCCCCGCTCTTGCTGGCGCAGCTTATAGGCGATTTGGCGCAGCATCCCGTGCAGGGTCTGCACCTCGGCCTTTGTCATGTTCAGCCGTGTCCACATATTGCGCAAGCCTTCCTTCATGCCCGCAACTTTTTCGGGCGGGTAGAAGAACCCCGCATCCGACAAACGGCTTTCAAAATGATCGCCCAGCGCCTCGATCTCGGCCCCGTTGGCCCAATCGGTGCGGGCCATGTGATGCACAACATCTTTCCCAGGCACGGTTTGTCTGCGCCATTCGTATCCCAGCAGCAGCACACATTGCGCAAGGTTCAGGCTGGGAAAATCTGGGTTTACGGGCACAGTAACAATCGCATTGGCGCGGGTGATATCGTCATTTTCCAGCCCTGCGCGTTCGGGGCCAAACAGCACCGCCACGCGCTGGCCCGACGCCACACGCGCGCGCGCCTCGGCCATGGCGGCTTCGGGGGTGAAAACGGGCTTGGTCAACTCGCGCCCGCGCGCGGTCGTGGCAAAGACATATTCACAATCGGCCACCGCGCCTTGCACGTCATCATAGATCTGCGCGCCGTCCAGCACGCGCCCAGCGCCCGATGCCAGCGCTACAGCTTGCGGGCTGGGCCAACCATCGCGCGGGGCGACCACGCGCATCCGCTCCAAGCCAAAGTTCAGCATAGCCCGCGCCGCAGCCCCAATATTTTCGCCCATTTGCGGGCGCACCAGAACAAAGGCGGGGGGGATGATGTCTTGTGTCATATTGTCCCTTTCCTTGCCGCCCTGATAGGGCATCGCTGCGCCCTCGCCAAGCCCGCAGCTTTGCGCTATGCAGGCCCAAAGCCAAGGATTGACCATGCCAGACACTGACCGCCCGCAAATCACCCTGATCACCCCGCCAAGCCTTGATCTAGAGGTGTTTCCGACAAAACTCGCCGCCGTGATGGACGCGCATGAAATTGCCTGCGTTCGGCTGGCCTTGGCCGCCACGGATGCCGACACCATCGCCCGCGCTGCCGATGCCTGCCGCGTAGTTGCCCATGCCCGCGATGTGGCGATTGTGATCGAAAACCATGTCAAGTTTGTTGAGGCGCATGGGCTGGACGGGGTGCATCTGACGGATGGCGCGCGCCAAGTGCGTGCCTTGCGCAAAGATATGGGCGCGGATGCAATCATCGGAGCCTATTGCGCGGGATCGCGCCATGACGGGATGAACGCCGCCGAAGCGGGGGCGGATTATGTGGCCTTTGGCCCTGCGGGCGAGACGCCGCTGGGCCGCGCCGAACCGCTGGAGTTTGACACCATCGAGTGGTGGAGCCAGGTCATCGAAGTGCCCTGCATAACTGAAGGCGCGCTGACGGCGGAATTGGTCGCCCGATTTGGCCCTGTGACAGATTTCTTCGGCATTGGGGCCGAGATTTGGGGCGCGGAAGATGCGGCGGCGGCGCTGGGGGCGCTGCTTAAAGGCTTGTAGTGTTGCCTTTCAAGGCTTGGCGGATATGCGCGGTTAAGCTTTCCGCCAGATCGGCAGCCTGCGCGCCGATGGCCTTATAGTCATCGACTTCAGTGCCCAAATATCCTTTCCGCGCAAGGTTAAGAACGGCGCATTCTTGCGCGGGCAATTGCGCAATGGCCCAAGCGGCAGCCTGATCTTTGGGCAGAAAATCGCCGTGGCTTGCGCTGCGCCACATCCGCGCTAATGTAAGCATGACATTGCGTTCGTCGCCCGCCAACCCGTTCAAAAGGTCTGGCAAAGCCAGTCCAATCGCCTTGCGGATGAGGGGCTGCGACATCGGTGGTAGAAAAGCTTGCACTGGCGGGCCGTATAGCGCCTGCGACTGCCCGCGCGCCTGCGCCAAAATCAGGGTGTGGTCGGCCTTTTCATGCGGCGACAGGGCGGCCCCCGCCATGAACCCAGCGCGCAACCATTCGCCATAGAGAAAGGCCGCGCGTTGAGGGCAGCGCGGATGGACCATATCCTGCGCGCGAAACGCAATCACCTCTAGGCAGCGGCGGCGGCTTTCGCGCCGCGGATGGCGCGAGGACAGGCGCATCAAACTGTGCAGGACAAGGCGGAATTCGCTGGGGCTGGGGTCTGCCCGCAACACCAGCATGATGTCGATGTCACTTTGGCCGCGCAACCCGCCACTGATGGCAGAGCCATGCAGATAAGCGCCCAGCATATTTGGCCCAAGAACCGTTTGAAGGGCGGTGATGGTCTGCGCGATTTGGGTTTGGTCGGTCATAAAACCGCAAGGAAGTGGCAAGCTGCGCTTAGCGCGTTTAGGCCCTGTGCATCAAAAGATCTTTTGCATGTCATCCTAGGCATGATTTGGCCCCTGCAAAAAGTTTCGTTTGCCATTTGCGCCCTCAAATGATGGGGCGACTATAGCGCCCCCAATGCGCCACGCACCACCTTTTCACAGGCCGCCGCCAATTCCTTGCGCCCTGCATAATCCGCGACCCGCAGCGGCGGATGCAGCACGATGCGAATGCTGCCTTGGCGGCGCGCGGCAAGTGTTTCGGCCAGATGGGGGGCAAAGTCCATCTCGCCCCACCAGCCGTAGAAATTGGCGGGCGCGCCCTGCGGGGCGGTGTAGATCACTGTTGCGGGTTGCACGTAAAGATCGCCCATCCCTTCGGCATAAAGGGCGGCGAACAGCGTCGGCTTGAACGGCAAGATAAAGGTGCTGTCGGTGCTGGTGCCTTCGGGAAAGAACAGCAGGCGATGGCCCGCGCGCAGGCGGGATTCGAAATCAAGCTGCTGGCGCCTCGCCTCGGTTGATTTGCGGGTGATGAACAGCGTTCCCGTGGCGCGGGCCAGCCAGCCTATGCCGGGCCAGCGGGCCACTTCGGATTTGGACACGAAATAGACCCTTTGCGCGGCGTTCAGGGCAAAAATATCCAACCAAGATGCATGGTTGGCCACGACAAGCCCGTGCTGGGACATGGGCCTACCCTGCACCGAAAACCGAAATCCCATCATCCAAAGCGCAGCGCGGCAAACGGTTTGGGTTAGGTAGGGGGTAAAGGGACGAGACCTGCCAAATAATGGGGCTTCGATGGCGCGCAAGATCAGCTTTATCGCCAGCCCGCCGAAAACCAGCGCGCCGACAATGCCGCCGCGCAGGGCAATGCGCGCCCAGTCGCCAATGCCAAAACCGCCCATCACCCTCGCCCCGCCTTGCGCGTGTAAAACGCACGGTGCCGCGCGCTCATCTTAGCAGTGTCCATCACAAGGCAGACATCGGTGGTGTTAAAGGCATGATCCACCCATGCCCCCTGCCCCACAAACCCACCCAGCCGCAGATAGGCTTTCAGCAGGTTGGGCACCCCCGCCAAAGCTTGCGCAGGGTCAATCTGATCTGCGGGGATCATATCCATTCTGACCCCGTTTGGCGCACGGGCAGTCACGCGCATGTCAGGCGGGGCAAGGTGGTTGTGGTGCAGGTAGGACAGCGGTTGCGCCAGCGCCGCCACATCAGTGCCATGCAAAGACGCAGGGCCAAACATCACCTCTACCTTGTGGGTCAGCACATAATCAGCCAACCCGTTCCACAAATGCAGCATGGCCGCACCGCCGCGATAGTCAGGATGCACGCAAGATCGCCCCAGCTCCATCAGGCGACGCCCGCTAGCGCGCAGGGGGGCAAGATCGAACTCGTCTTCCGAATAAAAACGCCCGCCCGCGCCCAGCGCCGCGCCGCGCAGCAGGCGGTAAACCCCGACAACAGGATTTTCGCCCTGCGCGCCGAGCGCAGAGTCCATCAGCAAAAGATGGTCGAAGACCGCGTCAAACGCATCTATTTCCAGCCCCTGCGCATGATCGACCAGCGGGCCATCAGCGCCCAATTCCTGCACAAAAACCCGGTACCGCAACGCCTGCGCGGCCCGCAAATCGGCAGGCCCAGCCGCAAGGCGCAGTTCAAAAACGGGATCGCCCGCAGGCGCAACATCCATCGTCATCCCCGTGATTTTGGGCCGGAACCTGGCGCATCTTGCCGAAATACCAACAATTTTAACATTGTTTTAACCAATATAACGCCTAGTTTGAGAAATCGCGCATCAGGGTCACTTGATCGCTGTCTATCACCACTTTGCCCGCATGTTCAAAATTGACCGTCACCTTGGCCCCCACCGCTGATTGCACCTGCCCCAAGCCCCAATCGGGCTGGTTTGGATGGCGCACCAGCATTCCCGGCTCTAACAAATTGCGCATCTTACCCCTATCACAGGAAACACCCCGTGCTTGATCCTATCCATCTTGCGGCCCTTGTCGGCTCGCGTATCTGTCACGACCTTATTAGCCCAATTGGGGCCATCGGCAACGGGGTAGAGTTGATGATGATGGACAGCGCAGGCACCTCGGGCCAAGAAATGGCGCTGATTTTGGAAAGCGCAGCCAATGCAAATGCGCGCATCCGTTACTTTAGGGTGGCCTTTGGGCTGTGCGGACAAGATCAGCGCATTGGGCGCGGCGAAGTGCAGGGCATTTTGAACGATGGCGCGGCAGGGGGGCGGATCAAGGTTGCTTGGGACAGCCCGCAAGACCTTGCCCGCCGCGACGTGAAACTGGCGTTCTTGGCGCTGATGTGTATCGAGACCGCCTTGATCCAAGGCGGCGAGGTCTTGGTCGAGATGGGCGATCACGGCTGGAGCCTTGCCGCGCGCGCACCCCGCATGCGCCGCGATGCCGCCCTGTGGGACGCTTTGGCCCATCCCAACCGCGAGGGCGCTTTTACCGATATCGCCGCAGGCCAGGTGCATTTTGCGCTGCTCGCGCTAGAGGCCGCGCGCCAACATCGCAGCGTTTCGATCAGTGGCAGCGACGCAGAGGGCACCTTGACGATCAGGTTTTAGCCCCTGATCGTGCCATTGCCCGTGACCAAATACTTAAAACTGGTCAACTGATCCGCCCCCACTGGCCCACGCGCGTGCATCTTGCCCGTGGCAATGCCAATTTCGCCGCCCATACCAAACTCGCCGCCATCGGCAAACTGGGTCGAGGCGTTGTGCATCAAAATCGCGCTGTCCAGATGTTTGAAGAAATGCGCGGCGGTAGCGGTGTTTTCTGTCAGAATCGATTCGGTGTGCTGGCTGCCATAGCGTTTGATATGGGCAATCGCTTGATCCACCCCGTCCACCAATTTGGCGGCAATAATCATATCCAAAAACTCACGGCCAAAATCATCGGGCGCGGCTTGTACAGTGCCAGGAACCTTCAGCAATTCGCCCTCGGTGCGCACTTCGACCCCTGCCTTGATCAAATCCTCGATCAAAACCGCGCCATGTTTGGTGTAAAACTGCCAGTCAATCAGCAGACATTCCGCCGCGCCGCAAATGCCCGTGCGGCGGGTTTTGGCGTTCAGCACCACGCGGCGCGCCTTTTCCAGATCGGCGTCGCGGTCGGCGTAAACGTGGCAAATCCCTTCCAAATGGGCAAAAACAGGCACGCGCGCCTCGCGCTGCACCAGCCCCACCAATCCCTTGCCGCCGCGCGGCACGATCACGTCGATATACTCGGTCGCGCGCAGCATTTCCGTCACCATGGCGCGGTCGGGTGTGGCCACCAATTGGATCGCCGCCTCGGGCAATTTCGCAGCGCGCAAGCCTTCGACCATACAGGCGTGGATCGCCTCGGACGAATTTTGGCTGTCCGAACCGCTGCGCAAAATCACCGCATTGCCCGCCCAAAGGCACAACGCTCCCGCATCGGCGGTGACATTGGGACGCGCCTCAAAGATCACGCCAATCACGCCTAGTGGGGTGGCGACCCGCTGAATATGCAGCCCGTTCGGCCTGTCCCACTGCGCTAGCACACGTCCAACAGGGTCTTTTTGTTCGGCCACCGCCCGCAAGGCATCGGCCATACCGCGCAGGCGCGCAGAGTTCAGCATCAATCGGTCAAGCATAGCTTTGGACAGACCCTTTTCCTGCCCCGCCGCCAAATCCAACACGTTCGCGTCCAAAATCTGGCTTTCATGCGCCAGAATGGCCGAGGCTGCGGCTTGCAGCGCCACAACCTTCCGCTCGGTTGACGCAATTGCCAATTCCGCCGCAGCAGCCTTGGCCGCCTGCCCCATGTCACGCATCAACGCGCCTGCATCCACGCTCATCGCTTAAGCCCTTTCACTTTGGCCCAAATATCCTCGCCGAAGGCTCCCGCCCAAGGCTTGCATCTTGCAGTAGATGCAAGCTAAATCACAAGATCATCCCTATGAATCAAGGCCGCCCGTCCCGCGTAACCCAAAATCGCCTCGATATCGCCAGACCTGTGCCCCGCAATCGCCCGCGCCTCGTCGGCGGTATAGCGGATCAGGCCCTTGCCCAACACATCGCCATTCGGGGCCAGTATCGCCACAGGCTCGCCGCGCCCGAAACGGCCCGCGACCTCGGTCACGCCAGCGGGTAGCAGGGATTTGCCTTGCGCCATCGCGCGCGCCGCCCCTGCGTCCAGACGCACCTCGCCACGCGGTTTCATCGCCCCAATCCAGCGTTTGCGCGCGGCCTGCGGATCGCCCTTGGCCAAGAACCACGTGCGCGGCGCACCCGCGGCCAGCGCCGACAGAGGGCGCAGGGTAGACCCTTCCATAATCGCCATCGCGCAGCCGCCCGCCACAGCGGTTTTCGCCGCCATCAGTTTGGTCTTCATACCGCCTTTGGACAGGCCAGAAATTGGATCGCCCGCCATCGCCTCGATCTTTGGCGTGATGGTTTCCACCAGATCAAAGCGCTGGGCCGTCGCGTCCTCTTTCGGGTTGGCCGAATAAAACCCATCGACATCGGACAGCAAGATCAGCTGATCGGCCCCCACTGTGACCGCAATTTGCGCAGCCAAGCGGTCGTTATCGCCAAAGCGGATTTCATCGGTGGCGACAGTGTCATTTTCATTCACAATCGGCACCACACCAAGGCCCAGCATGGTTTCCATCGTCGCACGGCTGTTCAGATAACGGCGGCGATCTTCGGTATCCTCCAGCGTCACCAAAACCTGCCCCGCGACAATGCCGTGGGGGGCCAGCGCGTCCTGATAGGCGCGCGCCAGTTGGATTTGCCCCACCGCTGCGGCGGCTTGGGACTGCTCTAGTGTAAGTTCCCCCAGCCCCAGCCCCAGCACCGTGCGGCCCAGCGCGATCGACCCTGACGAGACCAGCACAACATCCGCCCCGCGCGATTTGGCATCGGCGACATCGGCGCACAGCGCGGTGAGCCATGCGCCCTTTAGCCCTGTGGCGCGATCCACTAGCAGCGCCGATCCGATTTTCACGACAAGCCGCTTTGCGCTGCGAATGTCAGGCGCGCTTAGGGTTGCCATGGTGTGTCATCCACCGCAGGGGCCTGATATTTGACATGGCCATGCAAGGCGCGCAACGTGTCTTGCAGCCCCAAACCTGCCACGCCCGAAATCACCATAACTGGCCCGCCAGATGCCTTTTCCAAGGCTTTCTTGCGTTTCTTGATGGTATCGCCATCCAGCGCATCGCATTTGTTCAGGGCGACAACGCGGGCCTTATCGCCCAGCGCCTCGGCATAGGCCTCTAGCTCGGTCACGATCACCTTGTAATCATCCGCCACGTTTTCTGACGTGCCATCAACCAAATGTAGCAGAACCTTGCACCGCTCGACATGGGCCAAAAACTGCATGCCCAGACCGCGCCCCTCAGACGCCCCTTCGATCAGGCCGGGAATATCGGCCATCACAAATTCGGCTCCGTCGATGCCCACAACGCCAAGGTTAGGAACAAGGGTGGTAAAGGGGTAATCGGCGATTTTGGGGCGGGCGTTGGAAACCGCCGCCAAAAAGGTAGATTTGCCCGCATTGGGCAGGCCGACAAGCCCAGCATCGGCGATCAGTTTCAGGCGCAGCCAGATCGTGCGCTCAATCCCCTCTTGCCCGGGGTTCGCACGGGCCGGGCTGCGGTTGGTGGATGATTTGAACGCAAGGTTGCCCCAGCCGCCATTGCCGCCCTTGGCCAGCAAAACACGCTGGCCCACGCGCACCAAATCGGCAATCACCGATTCCTCGTCTTCGTCCAAAATCTCGGTGCCGACAGGCACGCGCAGCACGATGTCATCGCCCGTCTTGCCCGTGCGCTGCGCCCCCATGCCACCTTGGCCCGATTTGGCAAAGAAATGCTGCTGGTAGCGGAAATCAATCAGGGTGTTCAACCCGTCCACGGCCTCGGCCCAGACCGAACCGCCATTGCCGCCATCGCCGCCATCGGGGCCGCCAAATTCGACGAACTTTTCGCGCCGAAACGACACGCAGCCCGCCCCACCCCCGCCCGAGCGGATGTAAACTTTGGTCAGGTCAAGGAACTTCATCGGTTTGGCTTTCGGTTAGGATTTAAGGGCGATACCCGATTGCGGGCCAAGTCTCAAGTGAGTGCGGGGTTTCCATGTCCAGCCTTGCTTTTCAAGCTTCTCTTTTTCACAAATATCCCACGGGGGAAGCCTGCGCGCGCAGCGCAGGCGCGGGGGTGTGAAACCCCCGTCCGCCCTAAGGGGCCGGCGCATCCCAGCCAAGGCGCAAACCCTGCGTCATCACCCCGCGTGCGCGCGACATATGTTGCGTATCGCGCAGCACCTTAAAGCCAAGGCTTTGCAAAAGGGATTTGGAAGGGGCGTTATCCTCCCATACTTCGGCCTCGATATGGGGCAGGTTGGAATGGGCCATGGCAAAGGCAGCAGCCTCGCGCCCATAGCCTTTGCGGTGATGGGCGGGGTCGATCATATAGCCGAGTTCGCCCGCATGAATCCCAACAGTTCCAATCATCGCACTGCCCAAGAAAACCCCCCACTCAAACCCTTCGCCAAGATAGGGCGCCGCGCGGCCAAGCGAAAAGTCAAGGTCGGCGGGCCAAGGATAGCTGCCCAACTGGCGCACCACCTGCCACTGGCTTACCAGCGCATGGAGGGCGGGCGCGTCATGCGGCAGCAGATCGCGGTAGGTTAACCGTGACGATGCTTGCGCAGGCAAGGCGGCGATGAAATCTGCACAGGTCAGCGACATATTGATATGGTCGCGGTCAATGCCCAGCGCGCGGCAAAAGCGCATGCCGTGCTCCGTTTGGGTAAAACCAAGCTTTGACAAAACACGGGCAGAACGGTGATTGCCTACGAAATAGCCCGATGCGATGGGCGATTGATCGACGCGAAAATGTTCCGACAAAGCGATGCGCGCGGCCTCGGCCACATAGCCTTTGCCTTGGGCGGCGGGGGTCAGCCAATAGCCCAAAGTGCGATCTTCCACCCCGATCACCCCAACAAACCCGCGCCGATCCTCTATCGCATAGGTCTCCCCGTGCGTTGCATATTCGCCTTGGAAAACGACAAAATCGGCGGGGGTATAAGGGTGCGGAATAGGGGTAAGCCAGCCGCTGACCGCCAGATCATTCATCGCGGCCACTACAGCCGCCTGATCACCTGGCGAAACAGGGCGCAGGGTAATCCGCGCCGAGGCAAGCTGGGCGCGGGGGTTTGTCATGTCCCTTAATCCAGCTTTTTCACATAGGTCCATGTCGGAACCCGCGCGCCGCGCGCGACCGAAAAGGTTTCCGCATCGCCAAGATAGGCAAATCCCGAATTGGTCAGCACGCGGGCCGATGCGGCGTTGTCCTGAAACACTTCCGCAAACAGGGTGCGGCAGGCTTGGGGGTTTGCCGCAATCAGCGCCTGAACCGCTTCGGAGGCGATCCCCGTTTTCCAAAACGCTGGGGCGACCCAATAGCTGATTTCCGATTGACCAGCCGTGCCCCCGCGCGGGCCGCAGTCCATACGCTTTAGGTTGATGACGCCCAGCACCTCAGGCAGGCCGGTGGCCGATCCGTCCATCACCCAAACATCCTCGTCCGCGCGCGGGGCCATGGCACGGGCAACGAATGCCTCTGCCGCGCCGGGCGGCAAGGGATGCGGGATAGAATGGGTGCCCAGCGCCACGCGGGCATCGCTGGCATAATACGCAATCAGCCCAACATCAGACTTGCGGGCCGCACGCAGAACGAAACGGCCTGCGGCAATTTCTTGTGCCTGTGCGGCGGCGATCATATCTAAAACCATGGCTCCCTCCTGAAGCGCATGAGGGTCACGCAAACCCAATTTCAATCTATGCGCGAGCCCCAGAACGAGAAAAGGGCCGGCGCTTTCGCCGACCCCTTTACACGTCAATTGTAAAAGTTCGGCTACTCGGCTGCCTTTACCTTTGGCAGAACCGAAATAAAGGTGCGGCCTTTGAAACCCTTCTTAAAGGAAACAACGCCTTCGACCTTGGCGAACAGGGTGTGATCGGTACCCATGCCAACGCCCTCACCTGGGAACCAGGTGGTGCCGCGCTGACGCACGATGATATTGCCCGCGATAGCCGCTTGCCCGCCGTAAAGTTTCACACCCAAACGGCGGCCAGCGCTGTCGCGACCGTTGCGGGACGAACCGCCTGCCTTTTTCGTTGCCATTTGCGATTACTCCGTGGCTACAGCGGCGGCTTTGGGCGCGCGCTTTGGTTTTGCAGGGGCTTCGGCCGCAGGGGCCGCAGCGGTTGTGTTATGGGCTGCGCGGCGCGCATCCGCCGTGCCAGTGGCCGCAGCCACGCCCGACTTGTCTGCGCCAGCGGCCAAAACGTCCGTAACACGCACCAGCGTCAGATGCTGGCGGTGGCCTTTGGTGCGCTGCGATGAATGCTTGCGGCGACGCTTGACGAAATGGATGACCTTTTCGCCTTTGATCTGGTCGATCACTTCGGCCTGCACAGCAGCCCCTGCCACAAAGGGCACACCGATGACCAGCTTATCGCCGCCCACCATAAGAATGTCATTGAACTGGATTTTTTGACCAGCGATAGCGTCCAACTTTTCAACGCGCAGCACGTCACCCGCCTGCACCTTGTATTGTTTGCCGCCTGTTTTCAGGACCGCGAACATGGGTCTTCCTTTTCTTGCTCCGCGTTCTGTGGCAGCCTTGCGGCGTTTCGTGGGGAAATCCGTAAAGATTTGGCCCCGCCTCGAACAGCGCGCCCGTTTGGGCGTCATGAATAAAAACTTGGGCCAGAATCAGACCTGCCCCAAGATGCGGGCTTATGAAGGCGTAAGCCCCCCCTTGTCAAGCGTATTGGCGCAGATTTTGCACCGACATGCAGGCAAAATCGGGCCTAGATGTCCTGCCCTGCCATCATGCGCCCCGCAGCAAGCCCCAGCGCGCGCGATTGTTCTTTGCCCAGCTCGTCAAAGGCGAAAAACACCAGTTTTGACAGGCTTTTTCCCGCCGCGCTGTTGGCAAAGGCGATATAGGCGCGAAGTTCATCTTCTGTCAGGCCAGAATAGGCCATGCCCAGATAGGGAAACAGCCAGTCTTCCATGTCAGCGCGGATTTGCGTCTCTTGCGCGGAAACCTCTGCCAGCATGTCCTCGCTGCTCATCGGGGCTGCAAAAGCGCCCGAGAGGGACATGCCCTGATAAAACGCCAAATTGCCGTTCAGCGCCGCCATCACGTTGGTTTCAATCAAATCATTCGCCGCGACGACATCTTGCACAAGCTGCGCGCGCAGGCTGGTCGCAGGGTCGTTGTCGCCCTGCCCTGCGGCCCAGGCCTGTTTGGCCGCAGCCTCGCGCGCGGGGTCAAGCAACTGTTCGCGCGCCGACGTTTCCATTTCGATGGTTTTGCGGCCAAGGGGCGAAAGAAAGAAATCAATCGCCGCCTGCACATGCGCCGCATCGATCGACGCCGACGCGGCAGCCAAGCTTTGATCAAAGCGCTTGCGCGCCGCGGCAGGGTCGAACAAGGCGGTGACAGTGGTGTTCCATGCGCGATCAGCCCCGACTGCAAACAATTCATCAGCCAGTTGCGCGCTGCTTTTCACGGCCTCGCGCTGCATGATGACCAAGGTGCGATCCATTTGCAGCGCCTCGCCCAAGGCCGCGAGCAGCTGGGGCGAGGCCTGCCCAACCGATGGCTGGCTTTGCGCCTGCGCCATCTGCGCGCCAAAATTGGGCGCGCCCAAAACCGCCACACCCACAGCAATAGACGTTAAAAACCTAAACACCTTGCGTGATCGCGTCATCACAAAACCTTTCGCAAACCCAAACCCCAATATAATGCATCCAGCGCCAAAGGTTAGATGCTTGACCAAAGGTATAGCAAAACTGCGCCGATTGGAGATAGATTCTTAACTTTTGGTTAAGGTATGTGCTGCGGATCGAAGGCTTGGCCGCCTGATCAAGGCTTTCGCCGCGCTTCCGCAAAGCCGACCCAAGCACCGCCGCTCTCACCGAATTTCCCCACCTTCCCCCCAAACAGGGCTTGCAAGCCCGCGCAACAGCCGCTAAATCGCCCGCCACGGCCCTACCGCGGAGAGGTGGCAGAGTGGTCGAATGCGTCGGTTTCGAAAACCGATGTCGGTTTGCGCCGACCCAGGGTTCGAATCCCTGTCTCTCCGCCATGCAGCCATTTTAGCCTTATTTTGCTGGGGCTTTTTCAGGGAAATGGCCCAGAATAGGGCAAAATCGCGCACTGCTACATAGGTCTGCTACATAGACCAGCAGGATGCGTTATGATTTTGTCATCTGGCCTAGTAAAACGTGGTCGCATTTACTACTTCCGCATGGCTGTGCCGCGCCACTTGACGCGGAGGCTTCAAAGGGCAGAAGTGTCCGTGTCGCTGCGCACTGATAACCTGTCCAAAGCCAAACGCAGCGCTCGTGAAATCTCCAGTTGGGTCGAGCTTTTGTTCGAAGAATTGCGCGAAATGCCAGATATCTCATTTGAAGACATCGACGAACGGATCAGGGCCTATTTCCAGACCTGCCTAAATGACGGGGAAGAAAAGGCCATGCTGTTGCCATCTGACCCGATGTCTGATGTGGCGGCGGAAGTGGCCTATTTGCGGGAAAGGGTAGATCAGCTGCGCGCCGATCTGGCGTTGGCCAAGTTTAGCCCAAGCCTTCTTTCCACTGCTACAGACCTAATGCCCGATGGGCTGTCTGATAAAGAGGCGCAGGCTTCGGAACTCTTTGCTTATGCCTGCCGCGCTGTCGCGCGCGCCAATATCGAACACGCCCGCATTTTGGCGTCGAAACTGTCGGGGGATTATTCGGGCACGATGCCAACTGATCCGCTGTTTCTGGGTATGGCCGCGAACGGTCTGCCACCCTTGCCCGGCGAAGCACCCCCAGCACCTAAGAAAGACCCCAGCTTTTCCGAGGTCATGGAGGAATATCTGGCCCATCAAAAGAAAAGCTGTGTGGCCAAGACCTATGACGCGACCCTGAAAGCGCTGACAATTGCGGCAGGCTTATTCGGGCCAAACAAGCCCTTGCGCCAATATGATGCAACCGCCAAAAAGCGGTTGCGCGATGTCTTGTCCAGACTACCGACCAACTATGAGAAATTGCCTGCCTTCAAAGGAATGACCGCAGAACAGGCAGCCGCAGCCAACAAAGACCACCCAGTCATTGCCTACCGCACCCAAAAGAAGCACGTGGATTTTCTTGGTGCTTTTCTGATTTGGGCACATAATGAAGAGATCATTCCGTCGGTGCCCGGAACCAAGATCAAGGCGGTCAAACCAAAAAGCTATTCCGAAAAGGATGCCCGTCACTCTTATAGCGACAGCACCCTGAACGCGCTGTTCCAGTCACCGCTTTACGCAGGCTGCTTGAGCGCATCGCGGCGCAGCACCTCTGGGCCGAAAATCATTCGTGATGACTATTTCTGGCTGCCATTGATTGCATTGTTCTCTGGTATGCGCCTTGGCGAGATTGTTCAGTTGCAACCTTGCGACGTGCATAAGGTAGAAGGTGTTTGGGTCATGGAAGTGCGGCGGGATGAAGAAGGCAAAAACCAAGTCAAAACAGAATCCAGCCTTCGCAAAGTTCCGATCCATGCCAAGTTGATCGAGCTGGGGCTTTTGGATTACGTCAAAGGCCGCGAGGGGCAAGAACGCATTTTCATCCAGATCAAGCCCGGAAATGATGGGTATATGTCGCACAACTTTTCAAAGTGGTGGGGCCGCTACATGAAGATAGTTGGGCTTGCCAGTGACAAAACCACATTCCATTCGTTCCGCCATAAGTTCATCGACCTCATGAAGCAGGCAAAGGTTCAAAGCTCAGTGGAATATGCAATCGCGGGGCATGAAGAGGGGACTGTGCATAGCAATTATGGCAGCAAGCCACCCTTCAAGCTGATGAAAGAAGAGCTGGACAAGGTTGTTTTTGATCTTCCCTTCGACAGTTAGCGCGGGCCAACCCAATGTGCAAAACCTTGTTTGCAGTGGGGTTTGCATGTGCCCCTAATCCAGCCCTGTAACCTTGCGCCCTACAGGCTTGGGGCGATTGGGGGTGAGGGCTTCGACTTGGGTGACGATCATCTCCAGCTTGTCTAGAGGCAGGCTTTTGGCCGCAAAGGCAAGCCGTTCGATCAGGTCGTCTTCCGCCGTGGTTGGTCTTTTCTCAGTCAGGCCCAGAAGCCAATCGACTGACACCGAAAGCTTCGTGGCAATCTTGGCCAATGTTGCAAGATCAGGTTCGCGGGAATTGTTGATGTAATTTGCATAGCGGCGTTCCTCCAATTTACAGCGTCGCGCCGCCTCGGCGTTCGAAATTTTCATTTCCGCCGCCCGCTTTTTGAGATTTTTCGCAAATTCTTCCATGCCGAACGTTCTGTTCGGTTTTTTCACTTCAAACCATGCACATTATGGGTGGTATATTTAGGAACATAGTGTTCCAAAAAGGAGAGTATCCATGCAATTACTACCACCAGATACCCCACCGCGCCTTAGTATGATCCGCCGCATAGCGCGGGCCTTCGTTCCAGAAATGCGCGAGAAACCGCGCAAGGGCACCGACAAGACAGTCCTACTTTTGGCGGCAATGGTGCTGAGCACAATCGCGGGAAAAGCCAAAAGCGAAGATATTTTGGTCGCGCCTATTGAGACTCGCGTCAACAAGGAAATCAACACGAGCGCTTTGACAGATTGCTGGATCAACGCCATTCGCCAGATGTATAACTGGATGTATAATGGGGATGACGTTGCCCCCTCCGCCTAATCCAGTTTGAGATAGACTCTGGCCCAACCGAAAGGACCAGAGATGAAGCGCAGCAGGTTCACCGAAGACCAGATCATCGGGATTTTGAAGGAGCACGAGGCGGGGGTGTCCGTCGTCGATTTGTGCCGCAAGCACGGCGTCAGCGATGCGACGGTCTATAAGTGGAAAGCCAAGTATGGCGGCATGGATGTCAGCGAGGCGAAGCGGCTGAAGGGCCTTGAGGACGAGAACGCGCGTCTGAAACGGCTTCTGGCTGTGAATAGCCCCTAGATTTGTAGACGCCTTGCTTGGTAACTTTGGAAGTAAGGAGGACGAGATGTCCACGCAAAAATTCACAGACGAGTTCAAACGCGATGCGGTCGCGCAAGTTGTTGATCGGGGCTACCCTGTGCGCGAGGTGGCCGAGCGGTTGGGTGTCAGCACCAAGTCGATCTACACATGGCAGAAGCAGTTTTCGCGGCCCGCAAAGGTGATCCAAGAGGTGGATGCGCAAGCTGACGAGATCCGGCGGTTGAAGCGGGATCTGCTGCGGGTCACGGAGGAACGGGACATCCTAAAAAAGGCGACCGCATACTTCGCCAGGGAATCCCGGTGAGGTATGCGTTTATAGCCGAGAACCGGCTGATCTTTGCGGTCCGGGCGATGTGCCGAATGCTGCTGGTTCATCCGAGCGGTTTTTATGCATGGCTGCGCGAACCCCTTTCCCAACGGGCGCTGGAGGATCAGCGGCAAACCAAGCTTATCAAGACAGCTTGGGAAGAAAGTGGTGAGGTCTACGGATACCGCAAGCTGCATGACGATCTGTGTGACCTTGGCGAAGACATCAGCCCGAACAGAGCTTGGCGTTTAGCGCGCTTGGCAGGGATAAGGGCCCAGATTGGCTACAAAAAGAAGCCCGGCTCTTATGGCGGCAGCCCTGCTGTCGTGGCGGACAATACCCTGAATCGGGAGTTCGATGTTGATGCCCCAGACCAATTCTGGGTCACAGATATCACCTACATCCGCACCCATGAGGGCTTCCTTTATCTCGCGGTCGTCATCGATCTGTTTTCTCGGCGGGTCATTGGTTGGTCGATGCAGGGCCGCACCTATGCCGACCTACCGCTGCAAGCCCTGCTCATGGCCGTCTGGCGCCGCAAACCAAAGACCAAGGTCCAGGTGCATTCCGACCAAGGTTCACAATTCACCAGCTACGAGTGGCAGGAGTTCCTCGAACAGCACAACCTGACGCAAAGCATGAGCCGTCGCGGGAACTGTTGGGATAATGCGGTCGCGGAAAGCTTCTTCAACCTGCTCAAACGCGAACGCATCCGGCGCAGAAAGTATAAAACCCGCGAAGAAGCACGCAAAGACGTGTTCGATTACATCGAATTCTTCTACAACCCGCAGCGCAAGCACGTTAGGAATGGCATGCTGTCACCGATCGACTTCGAACAGCAGCAGAAACTGAAACTGCAAGGTGTCTAGGAAACTAGGGGCTATTCAGGCCAACCATGGACGCATCCATCCCGCCATACTTGGCCCGCCATTTGTAGAACGACGCATCGCTCATCCCATGCTCGCGGCACAGCTCGGCAACCGGCACTCCGCCTTCGGCTTGTCGCAGGATCGCGATGATCTGAGCTTCAGTGTATCTGCTTGTCTTCATTCGAAATCTCCTCGTACATCTTGCCGAGAAAATTCTACTTTTGCACCCCACTAAATTCGGGGGGGATTACCCTTACGGGGGGGGGCGGCCAAAACGGCGGCCATTGCGGGCGCGTTGCGCCTTGGCCTGATTGACGTTCTGATCACCGATAGGATTACCGCCGCGCGGCTAACGGGCGGGTAATTTGCAGCCCTCAAAAGACAATGCCTTGCGAATTTTTGCCGTGCTAGGCGCTGTCTGCCTTTTGGAAATTCCAATCAATTTCAATGCGCTGGGGCGGGGTGATCGCCGCATCACCGCCCAAAACCTGCAAGATCAGATCGGCGGTTTTTGTGCCGATCAATCGCGGATGGGGGTTGATCGTGGTGATCGTGGGGTGCGAGACGCCTGCAATTTCATAGGCTCCGAACCCTGCAATGGCAATGTCTTGCGGTACGCGCACGCCGCGCCTTTGACATTCGGTCAGCGCGCCAAAGGCCGACAGGTCAGACACGCAAACAACCGCTTGCGTATCTGGCAAATTGTCAAGCAATTGGCCCATCGCGCTGGCCCCTTCGCGCATGGAAATCGGCGGCTTGCCAGCCCCAATCAGGCGGCCCGCATCCAGCCCGCGCGCCTGCATCGCAGCGACAAACCCGCGCCGCCGATCAGCCCCGCGCGTATCGCCATCGGTATCACCACCAATAAAGGCAATGCGCGTCAGGCCCTTGCCCACCAGATAATCCACCATTCCCGCCATCGTCGCCGCGTTGGAAAAGCCGACAACATGGTCAATCGGGTCTTCGGGCAAATCCCATGTTTCCACAACGGGAATACCCGCGTTCAATAGCATTTTTCGAGTGCGTTCCGTGTGCCGCCCGCCTGTGACCACAATCGCTTCGGGTCGGCGGCGCAGCAACTGTTCGACCAGCACTTCCTCTTGCGCGATGTCATAGCCCGAATGGCCCAGCAAAACCTGCATCCCCGCCTGCGCCAAGCGGTCAGACAGGGCCCCCACGGTATCGGCAAAGTTGGCGTTATTGATCGACGGGATCGTCACCGCCACAAAATTCGTCTTTTGCGTGCGCAGATTTGCGGCTGTAGAATCAAAGACATAGCCCAAATCTTCGGCCATCGCGCGGATGCGGGTGCGTGTCGCCTCGGATACCGAGGACTCTGATTTGAAGGCGCGGCTGACTGTCATCACCGAAACGCCCGCCGCAAGGGCGATGTCCTTCATGGTTTTGGCGCTGTGCTGCATGACGACCTCGATCTGTGCCATCTATCTGCCAGCTTTGTGCGGCGCTGTCTATGTCTTGGTTACCGATAACATTCCGCCTGCTTGCCTGTGCCTAGGGCAGATATTCATCGGCTTCGGTCACATGGTGATGGATGCGCCCGTCGAAAAATTCCGCCACGATCTCGCCCGTGACATCGCGCGACTGGGCGCGAAAGGGGCTGGTCAACGCGCCCTCAAGTTCGGCGCGGCTGGGATAGCTGATTGCCAAAATCAGCGGGAATTCGGGTGCGCCTTCGTCGCGTTCTGCGCCAAACATCACGCGGACGGCGCAGTTGCCCGGAAATTGCCGCCATAAGGGGACAAGGCGGGCAGTGACGGCCGCGCGAAAATCGGCGGGTGATTTGCCAGCCTTGAGGCTGCCTTCGAACAAAGCGAAACGGGTGATCATGCGAAATGTTCCTTGTTGGGGCCTTTGAAATATTCCATCAGCGCAGCTTGGTCTTCGCCGCCCAAACCCGCGGCTGTAAGCATGCGGTGAATCTCGGCGCAAAGCGCGGTCAGCGGCATCGAGGTATGGCTACGCCGCGCCAAATCTTGCGCGGCGTTCAGGTCTTTGACCATGTTATCAATACGCCCCGTGCGGCGATAATCGCGCATCGCAAAGCGCGGCATATATTCTTGCAAAATCGCGCTATCGGCGCGCCCGCCGCGCAGGGCCTGCGGGATTTTGGCGGCATCTACGCCCGCGTTCAGCGCCAGTGCGGTCGCCTCGGCCACGGCCATAAAGTTCAGCCCGCACAACACTTGATTGATCAGTTTCGTCGTCTGCCCCGCGCCAGATGGCCCCATATGGGTGTAATTGGTCGACAGATGGCGCAGCACGTTATGCGCCTTTGCCACGTCATCGGCAGTGCCTCCTGCCATCAATGTAAGTTCGCCCGTGGCGGCCTTTGGCGCACCGCCCGAAAGCGGGCTGTCCACCCAACCCAGCCCCATTGCCGCCGCCCGCAGCCCCATTTCGCGCGTGGCATCAGGGTCGATCGAGGACAGGTCGATAATCAGCGTGCCAGCTCGCGCGCCCTCGGCCACGCCCTGCGCGCCGAACACCGCCAAATCCACAATCCGCGCCGAATTCAGGCTGATCACGACAAAATCGGCCGCCGCCGCCGCCTGCGCCGCCGAAGGTGCGGCCTGCGCGCCCAGCGCGACCAAAGCCGCGACTTTTTCCGCGTCCAAATCGAACACTGTCACTGCCTGACCCGTTTGCAACAGCCGCGCGCCAATCGCCCCGCCCATGGCGCCTGCACCGATAAGTGCAACTTTTAAGGTCATGTCACGCCCTCCAAAAAACCCGCGATAATCTGGGCGGGCGTTGCGTCAATATCTTGCACCAGATGTGCTTCGTCCGCCGTTGGCGGTTCTAGCGTGGCAAGCTGGCTGTCCAACAGGCTGGGCGGCATAAAATGCCCTGGCCTCGCCGCCATGCGGGCCAGCAGGGTTTCCCGCGACCCGCGCAAAAACAAAAACACCGTACTCGCCTGCGCGCGGATCTGATCGCGGTATTTGCGTTTCAGCGCCGAACAGGCGACGACCGTATTTCCCTGCGCCAATTCGCGGCCCACGCGGTCAAGCCAGGGCGCGCGGTCATCATCGTTCAGCGGCTGACCGCGCGACATTTTGGCGATATTGGCGGGGGGGTGCAGATCATCGCCATCAACAAAGCGCGCGCCAATCGCCGCTGCAAACCCCGCGCCGATGCTGCTTTTGCCGCAGCCCGACACGCCCATAACGACATAAGAGGTCATAGCGAAATCGTGATCCCGCCATCGACAAAAATCACCGTGCCGTTGACGAAACTTGAGGCTTCGGATGCCAGAAAAATGCAGGCCCCCACCAATTCGCCGACATTGCCCCAGCGCCCTGCGGGGGTGCGTTTGGCCAGCCATTCGCTAAAGGCGGGGTCATCGACCAGCGCCTTATTCAGGGGGGTGTTGAAATAGCCGGGCGCAATGGCGTTGCATTGCAGCCCGTATTTCGCCCAGTCGGTCGCCATGCCTTTGGTCAGGTTCGTAACCGCCCCCTTAGTCGCCGTGTACGGCGCAATCGACGGGCGGGCCAGCGCGGATTGCACCGACGAGATGTTGATGATTTTGCCTGCGCCGCGCGCAATCATATGCCGCGCCACCGCTTGGCCCACATGAAAGACCGAGGCGATATTGGTTTGCAGCAACCTTTCAAACGCCTCGGCGGGGAAATCTTCTAGCGGGCCACGATGCTGCATGCCCGCATTGTTGACCAGAATGTCAATCGCGCCATGCGCTGCCTCGAACCCATCCACCGCGGCGCGCACGGCGCTGTGGTCGGTCGCGTCAAAAGCCAGCGTTTGCACGGAAAACCCCTCGCCGCGCAGGGTTTCTGCCGCCGCATCCAGCTTGGCCGTATCGCGGCCATTCATCACAATCTGCGCGCCCGCAGCGGCCAATCCCCGCGCCAAAGCCAGACCAATCCCCTGCGACGACCCTGTGACCAGCGCGCGTTTTCCTGTCAGATCGAAAAGCTGTAGGCTCATATCATTCCCATGCTGTTGAAAATTGGGGCTTGGCAAAGCCGATTTAGTTGCGATATGTTATCGATAACATGCGCGATCAGCGAACGTCAATCAGAAAGCATATCATGTCCAAAGTGGAAATTTTGCAAGTTGGCCCCTACCCCGAATGGGATCAAGTGCCGCTGGATGCCGCCTTTACCGCGCATCGTTATTTCGAAGCGGGCGATAAGACGGCGTTTTTGGCGAAGGTCGGCCCGAATATCCGCGCAATTGCGACACGCGGGGAACTTGGGGCGAATGCGGCGATGATCGCCGCCTGCCCAAAGCTGGAACTGATCTCGGTTTACGGGGTGGGCTATGATGCTGTCGATCTGAACGCCGCCCGCGCGCGCGGCATTCGGGTGACGAATACGCCCGACGTGCTGACCAATGACGTGGCCGATTTGGGCGTGGCGATGATGCTGGCCCATTCGCGCGGCATGATCGGGGCCGAAGCTTGGGTGCGCGATGGGTCTTGGGCGGCTAGGGGCCTTTATCCACTAAAGCACCGCGTTTGGGGCAAACGGGCGGGCGTTTTGGGCCTTGGCCGTATTGGGTTTGAAGTGGCCAAGCGGCTGGCGGGGTTCGATATGGACATCGCTTATTCCGACATTGGCCCCAAAGACTATGCCAGCCAGTGGGAATTTGTGGCGGATGCCAAGGCACTGGCGGCGCGGTCGGATTTTCTGTTTGTCACCTTGGCGGCATCGGCGGCAACCCGACATATCGTCAATGCGGAAGTTATCGCCGCACTTGGCCCGCAGGGGATGCTGATTAACATCTCGCGTGCGTCCAACATCGACGAGGCGGCGCTTTTGGATGCGCTGGAAACAGGCGCGCTGGGATCGGCCGCGCTGGATGTGTTTGAAGGCGAGCCTGCCCTAAACCCGCGCTTTTTGACGCTGCCCAATGTGATGCTGCAACCGCATCACGCCTCGGGCACCTATGAGACGCGCAAGGCGATGGGCGCGCTGGTGCGCGATAATCTGATGGCGCATTTCGCAGGCAAGCCGCTGCTGACGCCTGTTCTGTAAGGGGCTGCACATGAAATCCATCGTCATCCACGCCGCCCGCGATTTGCGCATCGAAGACCACGCGGTCGAACGCCCCGCCGTGGGCCAAGTGCAAATCAAACTGGCCACGGGGGGGATTTGCGGGTCGGATTTGCATTATTTCAACCATGGCGGTTTTGGCGCAATTCGCCTGCGGCAGCCGATGATTTTGGGGCACGAGGTTTCGGGGCATATCACTGAACTGGGCGATGGGGTGACGGGCCTGCAGTTGGATCAATTGGTGGCGGTATCCCCCTCGCGCCCCTGCCATGATTGCCAGTATTGCCGTGCGGCCATGTTCAACCACTGCCTGAACATGCGGTTCTATGGCTCGGCCATGCCTTTTCCACATATCCAAGGCGCGTTCCGCGAGGTGCTGGTGGCGGATGCGGCGCAATGCGCGCCCGCAGATGGGCTGACTGCGGGCGAGGCGGCGATGGCCGAACCGCTGGCCGTTTGCCTGCATGCCGTGGGGCGCGCGGGGCCACTTTTGGGCAAATCGGTGCTGGTTACTGGCTGCGGGCCGATTGGCATTTTGTGCATTCTGGCCGCGCGGCGGGCGGGGGCGGATTTGATCGTCGCCACGGATTTGGGCGATTTCACCTTGGGAATGGCGCGCAAGGCTGGCGCGGATGTGACGGTAAACATGGGCGCGGGGGGCGATTTGTCGGCCTATACGGGTGGCAAGGGCCATTTTGACGCGCTGTTTGAATGTTCGGGCGCGGCCCCTGCCCTGACCGCCGCCATTCCTGCGCTGCGGCCTGGGGCCACGATCATTCAACTGGGCCTTGGCGGCGATATGACCCTGCCCGTGCAGGCAATGACCGCCAAAGAATTGATTCTAAAGGGATCATTCCGCTTTCATGACGAGTTTTTTACAGGCGTCAGCCTGATGCAAAAAGGGCTGATCGACGTAAAACCCTTTATCACGCAGACCTTTCCTTTGGATCGCGCGGTGGAGGCGTTTGAAACCGCAGGGGATCGCGCGCGCGCGATGAAGGCGCAGATCGCCTTTTCCTAAACCTCTGCGCCAATGGCGGCCAATGCGGCGCGGGCAACTTCGGCGTCTTGGTCGCCGCTGCCCGACCCAACACCAATGCCGCCCAGCAGCGCGCCGTTCATACGAATGGGCAGGCCGCCCTTTAGCCCTGTGACCGCGCCTTGGCTGGCCATGCCCAAAGCGGGGCGCACGGCTTCGGGAATAGTCTCGGACGCAGCGCCGATGCTGGCGGCAGTCAACGCCTTTGCCATCGCCGACCTGCGCGATAAAAACCGCGCGCCCGTCATGCGAATTTCGCCCAGCACTTCACCGCTGGCATCAACAATCACAATGCACTGCGGAACACCCATCGTCTCGGCCTTGGCTATTGCCGCCGCCAGCATGGCCATCACCCCCGCATGGGTTAGGCGCATTGTTTCTTGAAAATACGTCATTTTAGGCCCCAACTGGTTTGACGACTGATTGTGTTAACGATAACATATCACAAGCCAACAAGGAACCCACCATGTCCTTTTTCGAAATCATCGATCCCGCTTTTGGCCGCTATATCTTGGGCAACGCGCCGCCCAAGCAATTGGCCACGGGATTTGACTGGGTGGAAGGCCCTGTTTGGTTTGGCGATGCGGGATGTCTTTTGTTTTCCGATATTCCAAACAACCGCATCCTGCGCTGGACGCCCGAGGGCGGCATTTCCACCTATCGCGCGCCGTCCAACTATGCCAATGGCCATACCCGCGATGTGCAGGGGCGGCTGATTTCCTGCGAACACGGAACCCGCCGCGTCACCCGCACCGAACATGATGGCAGCATCACGGTGATAGCAGACAGCTTTAACGGCAAGCCGCTGAATTCGCCCAATGACGTGGTGGTCAAATCTGATGGGTCGATCTGGTTTTCCGATCCGCATTACGGCATTGCCAGCAATTACGAGGGGTTTGCCGCCCCCCAAGAAAACCCCTGCGTTGTTTATCGTTGGCGCGATGGCGATTTGCAGGCGGTGGTGACGGATATGAACTGCCCCAATGGCCTTGCATTTTCGCCCGATGAGACGCGCCTATACGTGGCCGACACGGGGCGGATGCATTCGGATGATGCGCAAATGATCCGCGTTTACGACTGCGCGGCGGACGCAAGCCTGTCGAACGGGCGACATTTTCACACCATCGACACAGGCTGCGCCGATGGGATACGGCTGGACAGCGATGGTAATGTTTGGTCATCGGCAGGCGATGGGGTGCATTGCATATCGCCAAACGGCGCATTGATGGGCAAGATTTTCCTGCCCGAAACGGTGTCGAACCTGTGCTTTGGCGGGCGTGCAAAGCATGAACTCTACATCACCGCGACGACAAGCCTTTACCGCATTACTTTGAACCGCAAGGGCATCCAAAACCCTTAGATCAGCCTGCCGCGCAGTGGCGGCGCTAGGGGCAAGTGCCGCGTTTTGGCCTTTCGGCCTTTCGGATTTGGGCAATTTCGGGCGACACCGCGCTGCAATTTCCCTGCTTGCCTGTCCGCTCGCCCGCGCGATTCGGCAGCACATGGCAGTGCTTTTGCGCGCCGCCGCCGCAGCGCAATACATTTGCCAAACAACCCCTACCACATTCGGCGCGCGCATCCGCCCATTATCTGCCAAAGACTGGGGATTAAGCCCTTGTTTGCATTTGGTTTTCAAGGCCCGCGCCGCAGATTTTCCCACAATACTCTCATTGTCTTTGGGGCTTGCCCGTCAAAATGTTATCGATAACTTTTTTCTTGACTTAAGGCCACATTCCCGCAACTGTGGCGATGTTATCGGTAACCTTGGAGGAGGCCGATACAGCCGTGGGAGGGGAAATGTCAGATCAAGGCGGGCTGTTTTTTGACAACATCGTCAAATCTTTCGGCGGCACACGCGCGCTGCGGGGTGTTTCCTTGCGCGTGGCGCGGGGCGAGATTGTGGCGTTGCTGGGGGAAAACGGCGCGGGGAAATCGACGCTAATCAAAATTATGGGCGGCATTTTTGCCCCCGACAGCGGCCAAGTTTCGGTGGATGGCGTGCCCTATACCCATATCACGGGCAAGCTGCAAACGCGCCAAGCGGTGGCTTTTATCCACCAAGATTTGGGCCTGATCGAATGGATGAGCGTGGCCGAAAACATCGCGCTCGCGGTAGGATACCCCAAACGCGGCGGGCGGATTGATTGGGCCAAGGCCGACACAATCGCCCGCACGGCCCTTGCCTTGGTAGAAGCAGAATTTGAACCGTCGGCTCGTGTCGCCAGCCTGACGCGCACCGAAAAATCGCTGGTTGCCATTGCCCGCGCTTTGGCGGTGGAATGTGACTTTTTGGTGCTGGACGAGCCAACCGCCAGCCTGCCCGCCGACGAGGTCGAGCGTTTGTTTACAGTGCTGCGCCGCCTAAAGGCAAAAGGTGTCGGCATGATCTATGTCTCGCACCGCTTGGACGAAGTGTTCCAGATTTCCGACCGCGTGGCCGTATTGCGCGATGGGCAAATGGTTGGAACCCGCGAAACCGCGCAATCGGATGCCGAAGATTTGGTGGGCCTGATCGTGGGCCGCAAAACCCGCGCCATCGAACGCCCCCCCGTGCAAGAGGGGCCTGAATTGCTGCGGGCTGCGCGCTTTGCTACCCGAACTGCGGGGCCGATTGATCTGCAAATCAGGCGGGGCGAGATGGTGGGGCTGGTGGGCCTGCGCGGCGCAGGTCATGAAGAAATTGGCCGCGCCCTGTTCGGGCTAGAGCCCCATTCTGGCGCAGTGTCGCTGGAAGGTCGCACGCCGAACCTCGGCTCGCCGCGCAGCGCGATGGCCTCGGGCATCGGATTTGTCGCGCGTGACCGCGTTGTAGAATCTGTCGCGCCCTCGCTGTCTATCCGCGAGAACGCTTTTTTGAACCCTTTGGCGACGGGGCGCAAACTGCTGACAATGATGTCCCACAGAGCCGAGGATGCCTTGACAGTGGAACTGGGCACCCGCGTGGGCTTGTCGCCCAACACCCCGCATTTGGCAATCGAGGCGCTGTCGGGCGGCAATCAGCAAAAGATCGTTGTTGGGCGCTGGCTGGACACGGGCCGCCGCCTGCTGATCGCCGAAGACCCGACTGCAGGTGTGGATGTGGGGGCCAAAGCGCAGATTTATCACCTGCTGTTTGAGGCGCTTGCCTCGGGGATGGGGGTGTTGGTTGTGTCGACCGATTTCGAAGAAATCGCCAACATTTGCCACCGCGCTATTGTCTTTAGTCGGGGCCAAGTGACGGCCGAACTTAGCGGTGCCGCCTTGTCCACCGAAACCTTGATCCAAGCTGCCAGCGCAACGGCGGCCTAACGGGAAGAATAGAATGACATCGCTGAAATCTGACGCTTTGGAACCCACCCGTGACGAGCTTGCGCGCCTTAGCACGCCGCAACGATTGGTGCGCCTTGCCCCAGTTTACGGATTGGTCATTCTGACTGCCGCGCTGATTGTGCTGTTCTCGGTGCTGCTGCCCAATACCTTCCCCACACTGTTGAACCTGCGCGCCATACTATCAGACAAGGCTATCATCGCGCTGCTGTCCTTGGCCGCGATGATCCCAATGGTGGCGGGGCGCATTGACCTGACCGTGGGCTACGGCATTGTTTTATGGCATATTTTGGCGATTTCATTTCAGATCAACTATGGCATGCCTTGGCCCGTAGCGGTGCTGATCGTGATTGCTTTGGGCGTGATCACAGGCATCTTCAACGGGGTTCTTGTCGAGGTCGCCAAGATCGACGCCTTTATCGCAACACTGGGCACGGGCACGGTTTTATATGCGATTGCGCTGTGGCATTCAGGCGGGCGGCAGGTGGTGGGCGAGCTTGACCCGCAGTTCTACCTGCTCAGCGGCAGTTGGGTCTTTGGTCTGCCAATCACGGCCTATTACGTTGCAGCGATCAGCGTGATTTTGTGGGTGGTGTTGGAATATACTGCTGTAGGCCGCTATCTTTATGCCATTGGCGCGAACCAAAAGGCGGCAGAGTTGAACGGCATTCCCACCCGCAAGTTTGTGCTGTGGGCGTTCATTGCCTCGGGCACGCTGTCGGCAATTGCAGGGGTGCTGCTGGCGTCGAAACTGCGGATCGGGCAGGCCTCGGTCGGGCTCGAATTTTTGCTGCCTGCGCTGGTCGGCGCGTTTTTGGGATCGACCACCATCAAACCCGGCCGCGTAAATGTATGGGGCACCATCATCGGTGTGACTATTCTGGCGGTGGGCATTTCGGGAATTCAACAATTCGGCGGATCGTTCTGGGTCGAACCGCTGTTTAACGGCGCGACGCTGCTGATAGCCATCGGCATCGCGGGATATGCGCAGCGCAAACGTGGCACTGCACGCAGATAAGACAACCAATCCAAGGGAGGATACTATGAAAAAGCGTATGTTTATCAAGGCTCTGATGGCCACAACCCTGCTGGGTCTGCCCAGCTTTGCGCAAAGCACATTTGACGGGCCAACCGCAGGCCCAAAGGCCGCCGAGGGTAAAACCATTGTCGTTCTGGCTGCCGATTTGAAGAATGGTGGCATTTTGGGTGTGACCACGGGCGTCGAAGAAGCCGCCGCCAAAATCGGCTGGGAGGTGCGTGTTCTGGACGGCGCGGGTTCGGTGCAAGGGCGCACGGCGGCCTTTGGCCAAGCCATGGCGCTGCAACCTGCAGGCATCATCATCAACGGCTTTGACGCGACCGAACAGCAAGCTGCTATCGAAGGCGTGGCCGCGGCCAAAATTCCGATGGTGTCGTGGCATTCGGGGCCAAAGATTGGCTGCGATGCGCCTGGCGGCATTTTTGCAAACGTCTCGACCGATGCGATGCAAGTGTCTGACGTTGCAGCAAAATGGGCGATTGACGATGGGGCCAAGGGCGTGGTGATTTTCACCGACAGCACCTATCAAATTGCCATCGACAAAGCCGACCGCATGAAAAAAGGTCTGGAAGACGCAGGCGTTAAAGTGTTGGAATATGTTGACACGCCGATCGCCGACACCTCGACCCGTATGGGCCCGCTGACCACGTCTTTGCTGCAGAAATACGGTGCAGAATGGACGCATGCGCTGGCGATCAATGATCTGTATTTCGACTTTATGGGCCCTGCCCTTGCCGCCGCTGGCGTGGACGGCAAAGGCAACCCCAAAGCAGGATCTGCTGGCGACGGGTCGGAAGCGGCATTCCAGCGCATCCGTTCCGGCCAGTATCAAGCGGTGACGGTGGCAGAACCACTGAACCTGCAAGGCTGGCAGTTGGTCGACGAACTCAACCGCGCGATTTCGGGCGAGGCATGCTCGGGCTATGTCACGGCCCCTGCATTGGTCACGGAAGAGGGCCTGAAAGCCATGGGCGACAGCAACGCCTTTGATCCGCAAAACGGCTACCGCGAGGCCTATGCAGCGATCTGGGGCAAATAAGCCCACCTGATCCAGCTATGAGAACGGGCGCAAATCTGCGCCCGTTTTTTATGGGCGCAACGCCAAGAACATTGCATGGGCTGCCGTCCTGCCAAAATTGCGCAGACGGGTCGGTTGCACGGCAAAGCCAGCCTATAGGGCGGGGTTTTGCGCCAAATCGCCTTAGACATGGAGCTGATCTGGCCGCGCCTGCGGGTTGGTCTTGCGGCTTTGGCAACCATCCGAAGGCAGCCCCAAGTCGGATAAATCGGGGCAATAAACGTGCCAATGTCCGCCCTCCGCAAAATATTGGCACCACAGGGCTAAGACTGGTCTTGTCGCGGTTTGGTGCCGCTCCTTTGATAGCGTAATGTGCAGCAAAGGAGATGAATCATGGGCGCAGGAAGAACGGACGAACTTCGTAAGGATGCGGTGCAGATCGCGCTGACCAACGGGCTTTCACGCAAACAGAATGCTGATGATCTTGGTGTCGGGATTCGACGCTGAACAAGTGTGTTACGGCGCATCGTGACACCGATGTAGTGTCATCAATGGATCGTGACCTTGCGCTTGAGAACGAGTGGCTTTGGCGTGAGAACCGCATACAGCGCGAGGAGAGGGACATCCAAAAAAAGGCCACCCAGTTCTTAGCGAGCCAAAAGCCGTGAGGTTCAGGTTTGTCGAAGAACACAGCGGGGCGTTCCCAAGCGAGCGGCTGTGTCCGGTGATGAACGTCAGTCCGCGCGGGTTGCGGGCCTTTCGCAGTCTTCTGGCCAGTCGCAGGCACCACGTGGACATGGTTGTTCTGGCCCACATCAAGGAACAATCGCGGCTGAGCATTGGCAGCTATGGCCGCCCTCGGATGACCGAAGAGTTGAAGGAGGTCGATGTCGATGTTGGGCACCAGCGTGTTGGGCGGCTTATGCGTAAAACGGAATTGTCGTTGAAATAACGCGGAAATTCAAGGCGACCACCGACAGCGACCACACGTTCAACATCGCGCCGAACTTGCTGGATCGTGACTTCACAGCAGATCGACCAAACCAGAAATGGGCGGGTGACATCAGCCACATCTGGATCCGCGATGGGTGGCTGTGTCTGGCCATGATCCTGGACCTGCATTCGCGGCGCATCATAGGCTGGGCCGTCAGCAACCGCATGAAGCGCGATCTGGCGATCTGGGCGCTAAGGATGGCCATTGCTCCGCGATCCCCGCCGACGGGATGCATCTTCCACAGTGACCGCGGCCGCCAGACCGAGACTGCCATCTTCCAGTACATCAACGGTTTCTATAACCCACGCCGTCGGCACTCAGCATTGGGCTGGAAAAGTCCGGTCGCTTTTGAACGGAAAGTGGCCTAAACGAGCCCTTGGAGCGGCACGATTACGCGACAAGTCCGGTCAGCGAAAGTTGCCTGAAAAAGAACGGGGGGGCATCACCGACCCTCACATTCAGGCGCGCGCTTTGATCAGTGCCCGCGCCCAGCTATCCCGCGCCCTTGCGCGCATGTCGGCGGGCAGAACGGGCGAAAACTCGGCCACATGTCGCGCCGCAAAATCCTTGCCCATGGCCATCGACGCTACGCCCAGCGCACCGACTTCTTCGACATCATTGCGTGCAACGCTTCGCCCCAGAATATCGGCCTGGATCTGCATCAGAAACCCATTGGACGCGGCACCTCCATCTGCCTTCAGCCCAGATATTTCGCCGCCGATATCCAGTTCCATTGCATCGAAGACGTCTGCGATTTGGTGCGCAATTGCCTCCAAAGTGGCGCGCGCGAGATGGGCTGGCTTGGTGGCATGGGTCATGCCGGTGATTGTGCCCGTCGCGCGGTCATCCCAATAGGGCGCTCCAAGCCCCGCAAGGGCGGGCACAAAAACTGCCCCCCCCGCATCAGCGACCGTCTTCGCCAAGTCCGAAAGCGCCTGCGCCGAACCAAGTCCCAGGATCGCGGCCATGAAGGCCGCCGCCTGTGCGGATACCGTAATGTTTCCCTCCAGCGCATAGGCGGTGCCTTGCGCGTTTGTCCAGGCGATGGTGCCGGATAGCCCGTGCTGTGACGCGGTCCGCGCCGGCGTCAGGGTCATCAGGGACGATCCAGTGCCAAACGTCGCCTTGACCGTGCCAGGTGCCCTGACCCCGTGGCCGTAAAGCGCCGCATGACTGTCGCCCATCATTGCCAAAACAGGCACATCTTTTGGCAATGCCGTAACACCGGCGACGGTGTGCCCGAATGTCGCGTCCGAGGCCAAAGGGGTGGGCAGACAGGTCACCGGCACCTCGAAAATCGCGCAAAGTGCAGGGCTGAACTGCAGTAGGCCGGTGTCAAAAAGTTGTGTCCGCGAGGCATTGGAATGGTCCGTCGCGAAGGCGGCCCCGCCTGTCAACTGCCACAGCAGCCATACGTCCACTGTGCCCGCGCGTAGATGGCCTTGGTCCGCCAGTTCTTTTGCGCCTGCTACATTTTGCAGTATCCACGCCAGCTTGCTGGACGGAAACAACGCATTAATCGAAAGTCCCGTCGCGGCCACGATAGCGTCGTTATGGCCTGCCGCCATAAGGCTGATGCAGGCATCCGCTGTGCGGCGGCACTGCCAGATGATTGCAGGGCAAATCGGCTTTGAGGTGCGGGCATCCCAAACGACAAGGGTTTCGCGTTGATTTGTGATGCCAATGGCATCAATCTGGATGCCGTCAGACATGGCCACCACTTCTGCGATCACCGCTTGCACCGAGGCCCAGATGTCGGCGGCGGATTGTTCGGCCCAGCCAGGCTGCGGATAGTGCGTGGTGAGCGGGCTGGACGCCCGCGCCACGATCTCACCTTCGTCGGTGACCAGAATGGCTTTGGTGTTGGTGGTTCCCTGGTCAATCGCCAGAACGTGCCGCCCAGTCATCTACCAGCCCGCTTGATTACGCGACGGGTGGCGTTGGCAATGCCTTCGGCGCTAAGCCCGTACTCATGGAACAGCCACTCGACCGATCCGGTCGGCACGAAGCCGGGGAAACCCACCCGCTCCACTGGCACAGGAAGATTGGCCGAGGTCAATTCTGCAACAGCACCGCCCAGACCGCCCCGCACCGATGCCTCTTCGACCGTCACAATCGCGCCGGTTTCCTTGGCGGCAGAAAGAATCGCGGCTTCATCCAGGGGATTGATCGTGGCCATGTTCAAGACACGGGCCGCAATCCCTTCGGCCTTGAGCCGGTCCGCGGCGGCGGCGGCCAGATGCACCGTCGTGCCGCAGGCCACGATGGTCACATCGCGCCCTTCGCGCACGCGTTCGGCCCTGCCCGCGCGGAACACACGGTCGGTGATAGCCAGATCGGGGACTGGCATGCGTGACAAGCGGATATAGACTGGGCCTTCATATGAAGCTGCCCATTTGATCGACTCGGCAGTTTCCCATGGATCAGCAGGCGCAATGACGATTAGGTTGTTCAGTACCCGCAGCCAAGCAAAATCCTCGATCGAATGATGCGTCGGCCCCAATTCGCCGTAAGCCACGCCCGAAGATTGGCCAACCAGTTTGACGTTGAACCCAGCATAAACGATGTCGGCCTTTACCTGCTCAAGTGAACGTCCGGTCAGAAAACACCCCGCCGCCGACACAAAGGGAATGCGTCCGCCATTGGCAAGACCAGCACCGACGCCAACCATGCATTGTTCAGCGATTCCGACGTTGATCAGCCGATCAGGAAAATTTTTTTGAAACCCCCCCAGTTTTGAAGACCCGACCGAGTCGTTGACTACAGCCACAATGCGGTCGTCCACGGACGCAAGGGATTCCAGAGTGGCAACCCATGCTTCGCGGCAGTCGTAAAGGCCTTGTGTAACTGGTGCGGCGACGGCCATCAAACGAGCTCCTGCATAGCGGCGGCAAACTGATCAGCGTTGGGCACGCCATGATGCCAGCTTGCCTTATTTTCCATAAACGAGACGCCCTTGCCTTTGATTGTATTGGCGATGATTGCGCGGGGCTTGTCGCCTGGAACGGCGCCAAGTGCCTTCAGCAACGCCGCAGGGTCATGCCCGTCTACCATCACTACATCCCAACCGAAGGCTTCGAATTTCTTGTCCAAAGGGTCAAGCCCGTTGGTTTCTTCGGTGCCAGCACCTTGTTGCAGGCGGTTGCGGTCAACGATCCAGGTCAGGCGGCCCAGTTTTCGGTTACCTGCGGTCATTGCTGCCTCCCAGTTAGATCCTTCCTGCAACTCACCATCCCCAGTCAGCACGAAGGTGCGGAAATCCGCTTTGGTGATCTGGCCCGCAATGGCAATACCTGTTGCAACCGGCAGACCGTGTCCAAGCGGACCTGTGTTGGTTTCCACCCCCGGAAGATAGTTCCGATTCGGATGCCCGTTCAACAACGAACGTGGCTGCATATAGGTGTCGAGCCGGTCTTCCGAGAAATAGCCAGCAGCGCAAAGCACGGTATAAAGCGCACCCGTCGCGTGTCCTTTAGACATTACAAAACGGTCGCGATCCGCCCATTCGGGCTTGGTCGCGTCGAAGTTTAGCACCCCGAAATAGATCGTCGCCATGATGTCGATGGCCGAAAAGTCGCCACCAGGATGGCCAAGCTGCGCGTCATAAACCATCTTGAACGCACGGCGGCGCATCCACAGCGCCTTTTCCTTGATCAGGGCGACCTGGTCGTTTTGCAGGGTCATATTCGGTTCCTCAGTAGCGATTGGGCCAGATAAGCCGGGGTTCCGGCACAGCGCCGTGGTGATAACTGGGATAGCCAAGATAGCGCGTCACCGCTTCTTCAACGACATCGGCATGATGACCGCGTACCATGGCCACGTGATGTTCAAAGCCGTTCTGCGTGACAAACTTCATCAACTCGCGCAGGCGCGGCACTTGGGTGACGGCAATGCCACCATCCATTGGAAAAGGATCGTCGGTAAAGTCACCTTGACCAAGATAGCATTTCAATGTGCCAGCCCGGTCATCGGATGACAGCCGAAAATAGGTCATCGGACCAGGTTTGACCTTGCCCTTCACCGCGCCAAAACACTTAGAACGCCCGATGCTTTCGCCCAGAACGTCAAGTTCCGAAATCTCTGGGGTGTCACCGATGAAGCTTTTCGGGAAGTTGCCACAATGAGTGCACACGCATTTATCGACCTCGGACCCGTAGTTGTTGTTCCAGTCCAGAATGGCGGGCGGCGCACCCGACGCCAAGGCCAGCGCATACATCGACAGCGCACCCATGATATCAACTTCGCAGGCCGATGGCATCAGTTCTTCGCCCATCATCGACATAGTGACGCAGGTGGCGCAGCCGAAATTGTCTTGCAAACTGCGCCAGCATTGGATGGCGCTGGCGTCGCATTCGTTTTCCTCAATCCAGCGGTTGACCGCGAGGGTCCATTTTGCCTGCGTCAAAATCTGGCTGGCCTTGATATGAGCGGGTATAGTGCCATAAGCCTTTATGCATTCCATTTTGGCCAGCAAATCAGGCTCGTCGTCGCGGATTGCGCCCGCTTTCCCGATCATTTCCGACAAATCGACCGTCACGACCGTCACGCCGGCAGCCTGCAACAGCTTTTCCGAATAGCGCATCGTCTGGAAGGCGCCGGTGCGCGCGCCGATGGCCCCGAGGCGGGCATTGCGCATACCCCGAACAGTCCGGCACAGCCTGGCAAAGCGTTCTAGATCGGCCCCGAACTCTGCCCCACCGACATCACAGGTATGCGATGTGGTTTCAGTGAATGGAACGCCATATTGCCAAAAGTTGTTGGTAACCGATATCTTGCCACAGAACGCATCGCGGCGCTCATGAACCGAAACCTTGTCGACTTCGTCGTTGCTGGCTTGAAGCAGGATCGGCACGTTCAACCGGGCCCGGCTGACCAGTTCAGCAATCGCAATCTCGTCGCCGAAGTTGGGAAGGCAGATCACCAGACCGTCGATGTCATCACGGCGGGTCTTGAAGTGGCTGGCATACAGTTCGGCATCGGGGATCCCCTGCACGGCACCATTGGCCGTCGCCTCATAAGGCAGAATGACGGCCTCAATGCCAAGGCGGTCAAGATGGGCCAGCACCTCGGTTCTGGCGGTCAAGCACGGTGTCGGGCTGAAGAAAGCCCTGCTGCCGATGACCACGCCCAGCGTGACCTTGCGCCGAATGGTTAGCGTCATGTCGTCCCCCCCCTCTTGCGGTGCATCTTCGAAGATTCGCGCCGCGCTGACTTTCGATTACTTTCGCTTGGCGCGATTTGCAATGCAAGAACTATTGATCTCGCACCCTGACCGCCCGAATAGCTGCTGGAATCTGGCCAGACAGGCGGATTATTGGGAATTTTGCGCCTCGCAGAGCGCGAAAAGGGGACAAATTCGATCTAAATAAAATTGATTGACAGCAAACGCAAACATTTGCCACAAATGTCGCAGAGGAATCGCAACCAACCCGGATGCGACATTACGGGAGGACCCAAAATGAACTTGAAGCGCCGCCTACTTCTGTCCGCCATTGCCATCACTATGGCTGGCGCACTGCCGTCACTTGCTGCCGCAGCCGACACGATTGCCATCATCACCCCAAGCCCCGACAACCCGTTCTTCAAGGCTGAAGCCGACGGCGCTGCCGCCAAAGCCAAAGAGTTGGGCTATGAAGTGCTGATGATGGTTCATGACGACGACGCCAACAAGCAGTCGGAACTGTTTGACAGCGCCATCGCTGCTGGCGTCAAGGCGATCATCCTTGACAACGCCGGTGCGGACGCGTCGGTTGCTGCGGTGCAAAAGGCAAAGGACGCGGGAATCCCTTCGTTCTTGATCGACCGCGAAATCACTGCGACTGGTGTGGCCGTGAGCCAGATCGTGTCAAACAACTACCAAGGCGCGCAATTGGGTGCGACCGAGTTCGTCAAGTTGATGGGCGAAAAGGGTGAATATGCTGAACTGATCGGCAAGGAGTCGGACACCAATGCTGGTATCCGGTCCAAAGGCTATCACGACGTGATCGACCAGTATCCAGACATGAAGATGGTCGCCAGCCAAACTGCCAACTGGTCGCAGACCGAAGCCTACACCGTTATGGAATCCATGTTGCAGGCCAATCCGGGGATCATGGGCGTGATCGCGGGCAACGACACGATGGCTCTTGGCGCCTATGCCGCACTGGAAGCAGCAGGCCGCAAGGACGTTATTGTAGCCGGTTTCGACGGGTCCAACGACGTCCGCGACTCGATCCTTGCTGGCGGCATAAAGCTGACGGTGCTGCAACCTGCTTACGAGCAGGCACAATTGGCCGTAACCCAGGCAGACGCCTTCCTCAAAACCGGATCAACTGGCGTTGAGGAAAAGCAATTGATGGACTGCGTGCTGATCACGGCTGAGAACGCTGCCAAACTCGAGACGTTCGGCCTCAAGTAACTGACCAACTGGCCGAATTCCCCCCGCGCAGCGCGCTCCCTCGCTGTGCGGGGCTTAACATTGGAATGTTTCATGCGCCCGACCCTAATAGTGCCATTTGTGTTGGCGGTGGCCTTTGCCTTGCCGTCTTGCAAGGTCGTCGAAACCAAGAGCGAAGACACAACAAGCACATCCAAAGCGACCAACACCGATGGCGTCAGTCCCATCGCTAAGCTGGCCGCCGATACATTCGACACAAAATTGCTGCCCCTGATCACGGACAATGCGATTGACGTCGCAGAACTGCGCGCTGCCATTACGCCTGGCCTGGATGCTGCTGGGGCAGCGCATGGTAACCGCGGTGCAGGACTTGGGGCCGCATGGAACTTTGCCGTCAAAGGCCAAGGCAAGGTCACAGCCGCCAATTTGACCAGCCGTGCCCGAAAAGTTGAACTCGATACCGATGGTGACGGCGTGATGGATGTGGTCTTGCTGCTCGGCCCTGTGATAAATGGTACCACCCTGCGTGATGTCGCGCCGTTCTATGTGTTCGGGGATTTTCGCGACCAGATCGAATTTGCCGAATTGGCGCGCGCCATCAACGACCTTGTTGCCCCAAAATTGGCGCTACCCGAAGGCGATTTGACAGGCAAAATGCTGACTTTCCAGGGCGCCGTCCCGCTTAAGTCAGTGTCAGAAGCATGGATCGTCACAGCCGTTTCAGTTTCGGTTTTACCATGAGAGCAGAGCATCCAATTGGGATGTCGATACGGGGCGGGGTCAAGGTCTACCCTGGCACCCGCGCCCTGAAAGGTGTGGATTTCGACCTGCGCATGGGGGCGGTCAATGTCCTTGTGGGCGAAAACGGCGCGGGGAAATCCACTCTGATGAAGGCCATCGCCGGGGTCGAGACACTGACGGAAGGCATAATCACGATGGATGGCCAAGCCGTCTCCTTTCGCTCGAAAGGTGACGCGGTGGCCAAGGGTATTGGCATCGTCTTTCAGGAACTGAACCTGTTTCCAAATCTGACCGTGGCGGAAAACATCTTTATCGCCCGTGAGCCGACACGGTTTGGCGTGGATATCGACGTTGCGGCCCAGGCCAACGCGGTGCGCAGCCTTATGGAGCGGTTGGAACAGGACATCGACCCTGACGCGCCCTTGGGAACGTTGCGGATCGGCCAGCAGCAGATCGTCGAAATCGCCAAAGCTCTTGCGCAGAATGCCCGCATTCTGATCCTGGACGAACCCACTTCGGCGCTATCCGCGGCCGAGGTCGAGGTCCTGTTTCGCGTGATCTCTGATCTAAAGGCGCAAGGCGTGGGGATTGTCTACATCAGCCATCGTCTAGAAGAGCTGATTCATATTGGCGATTACATCACCGTTCTGCGCGATGGCATGATCACGGCAGCGCAAGCGATGGAAGGGGTGGATATCCCTTGGATCGTACGCGCGATGATCGGAGATGGGTCAAAGGAATTCCCGCGCACGCAGCCGCCAAATTTTGGAGACGAGGTTTTTCGGGCCGACACTATTTGTCTGCCCAGGTTGGGCGGCGGCTACTCGGTGGATCACGTGTCGCTGTCAGTGCGAGCGGGTGAAATCGTCGGGCTTTATGGGCTGATGGGCGCTGGGCGGACCGAGTTTCTAGAATGCATCATGGCGCAGCACCCTAATTCCACCGGGCAATTCTTCATTGGTGACAAGCTTGTGATAGAGCGCGATGTGACAGGGCGGATTGCACGCGGGCTAGCCCTGATCCCTGAGGATCGCAAACGCGATGGCTTAGTCCAGATCATGGCGATCCGCGAAAACATTACGCTGTCTGCACTTGCGCGCTTTACCCGGCTGTTTCACCTTAACCTCAGGGCCGAGGCAGCAGGCGCCGCCGAGTTTATCAAACGCTTGACAATCAAGGTCGCCAGCCCCGAAAACCCTGTGTCCAGCCTGTCGGGCGGCAACCAGCAAAAAGTCGTCATCGGCAAGGCGCTGATGACCGATCCGAAGATTCTGCTGATGGATGAACCGTCACGCGGAATCGACATTGGCGCAAAGGCCGAGGTGTTTCGCACCATGCGAAGGCTGGCCGCCGATGGTCTGGGCATCCTGTTCGTAACTTCTGATCTGGAGGAAGTGCGCGCCCTTTCGGACCGCATTCTCGTTATGGCGGATGGCAAACTGACGGGCGAATTCAGCGGTCAGGCCAGCCCATCAGATGTAATCGCCGCAGCCACCCGCCACAAAGTCAGGGAACAAAACGTATGACCACCGTATCTGCATCGCCATTTGACAAAACCGCTTTGATCCTTGCGCTGCTGCGTATGCGAACCTTTGTCGCGTTGATCTTGGTGTTTGCGTTCTTTTCATTTGCAGCACCCAACTTTCTGTCTGCAGCGAATGCCGTGATCGTGTCTAAACACGTCGCCTTGAATGCTCTACTGGCGATTGGTATGACCTTTGTCATCATCACAGGTGGGATCGATCTGTCCGTTGGCTCTATCGTCGGGCTATGTGCGATGATGGCGGGCTGGCTGGTACTGAACGGCGTCGATCTGGGGATTGGCTACACCGTCTGGTTCAACACGGTCGAGATCGTGGGGATTGTCTGCGTCATCGGAATTTATGTAGGGGTGATCAACGGACTGCTGATCACCCGCCTTGCCGTCGCGCCCTTTATTGCCACACTGGGCACCTTATATGTCGCCAGGGGATTTGCGCTGCTGTCCTCGGGCGGGCGAACCTTTCCAAACCTCACGGGAAAGCCTGAATTTGGTACCGACACGTTTCCTTTGATCGGAACAGGATCGCTGCTTGGTTTACCCGTGATGATTTGGCTTCTGATGGTGATTGGTCTCTTGGCGCATTACATCTCGCGCAGGACAACTCTAGGGCGCCATATTTACGCAGTCGGTGGCAACGAACGCGGCGCTGCTCTGTCCGGGGTAAAGGTCAATCGGGTCAAGATGTTCGTCTACATGTTCTCGGGTCTTTGCGCCGCTTTGGCGGGCATCGTCATTGCCAGCCAGCTTCAGGCCAGCCATCCGGCAACCGGAGAAACCTTCGAACTGAATGCCATCGCGGCGGCAGTACTTGGCGGCACCTCAATGTCGGGCGGGCGCGGCCGGATCGGCGGCACCATCATCGGGGCGTTTGTCATCGGCATCCTTAGCGACGGATTGATCATGATGGGCGTTTCGTCTTTTTGGCAGACTGTCATCAAGGGGCTGGTGATCATTGCGGCTGTCGTCATTGACCAAGCGCAAAGCCGCCTTCAGGCGCGGGTCGCCCTGCAGCAAGAGGCCTCGCAGGACAAGTAGACCAGTCTTTCGCAAGCAAGGAGAAACTGCTAGGGATCAACTGTTACCATTCAACGCCAAACGCGCCCAAACCCAAGACGGAGCAAGCGACATGAACTCTAACCGCAGCTTGGAACGCGACGACTCCATGATTGGGCTTTTGTCAGAACCACGGCGCCGACGGATATTGGAATGGATCCAAGAGGAGGGTGCTGCCCGGGTCCGCGATCTTGCCACAGCCTTTCAGGTGTCAGAGGCAACGATACGCCAAGACCTAGAGCGTCTGGAAGCCGATGGCCAGATCACGCGCGAGCATGGCGGGGCATACCTCAATTCCAGTGCAAGCCCTGCAGGCACCATGATCTTGCATCATCAGGACAACATGGACAAAAAGGCAAAGATAGGTGCTCTTGCGGCCAGTCTGGTAGAGAATGGCGAAACGCTTATCCTTGATGCGGGCACGACAACCACAGAAGTCGCGATCCGGCTGGCCAACCGCAAAAACCTGACCATCATTACGAACGCGCTCAATATCGCGATTACGCTTGGTGCCGTTCCGGGATTTGCTGTCCACATGCCCGGCGGCCAATTCAAAGTGCCTACCTTGTCGCTATCGGGGGACAAGTCGGTTGAATACTTTCGAAACATATTCGCTGGGAAACTATTTCTCGCCACCGCCGGTGTTTCAATTGACTCTGGCCTGACCTACCCGAGCTTTGCCGATCTGCAGTTGAAAGAGGCTATGATAAAGGCCGCGAGCCATGTCTACCTTGTGGCTGACTCAAGCAAAATCAACAAATCCTCGTTCACCCGGCTTGCATCTCTTGAGGTTGTGCAAACCTTTATAACAGATGACGGGATCTCTGACACAGATGCTAAGGCTTTCGAGGCGCGAGGCATCAACCTGCTGGTGGCGAAGTAATCACCTGATGCTTTTGTTCTGTTGATTGCCACTGAGAATTGACCCAGCAACGTCCGAAAATGTCACTGAGAAATGACCCATGTGCAACCTTGTCCCGACTTGAAGCAGTTGGGAGCATTTGGAGTGATAGACATGGCATTTTTCACGGTTATCCGGAAGTGGGCGCTTCGAGATAAGCTGCCCATTCGCAAGCTTGCGCGGCGCACGGGTAACCTCGATCAACAACCTGTGCGACCGCGTCGCGTTTGAAAGCGTCTGCGAATTTGTTTGCGGACATCTCGTCCTCCTTGCCTTCAAAATTACCCAGCAAGGCATCTACAAATCTAGGGGCTATTCAGCCTGCGCAAACGGCTGGACCTCGCACGGGACGCCATGCGCGTGTTGGACGGGGTGCCGGGGGCAATTGTGACTGAGTGGCGGGACACAGAGTGAACATCAAGGACGAGCGGTCACCACATCCCGTCCGCGCCGCTTACGGCTGGGTTCCTCGGTATCGCCGATGCCTTCCAGTGCGACTGGATCCTTGCCGGGAAACTCGACCATCAACTTCAGCGATCCGCCCATCGCACGCACATAGCTTGTCAGCGTCGATAGCAGCAAATCGCTTTGGCGTTCGTATTTGGCGACAGTCGCCTGTTGGATGCCAAGGGTTTCGGCAAGTTGCACCTGCGTCAGGGCCTTGGCTTTGCGCAATTCCTGCAAGGTCAGATATTCGGTATGCAGACGCGCAGCCTCGGCTTCGATGCAAGCGCGACGGGCGGGATCAAGTCCTGCCAGCTTGTCCTGTAGGGTCCGTGCCATTGTCGTCATCCTTTCCGTTCAGCCAGATGGCGATCGAACCGATCGTCGGCACGTGCGATCAGCTGCTTGTAAAAGCGCTTTTCGCTGCCACCTGATTTATCCCCGCCAACAAGCAAGATCGCCTGTCGGTCGGGATCGAATGCAAACGCAATGCGCCAAACGCCACCAGAGGCGGTGCAACGCAATTCCTTCATGTTCGCATGTTTCGACCCAGTTAGAGTGTCGGCATGCGGTCGTCCAAGCGAAGGCCCCTCGCGTTCAAGAAGCAGCATTCGCGCAAGGATCGCGTCCTGAACTTCGGCGTCGAATTCATCAAACTCCGGCTCGAACTCGTCGGCGAATAAAACAGTCCAGGGCATTCGATCCTCATTGCTTCCAAGCTATATAGCTTAGAGGCATTAATTTTGCAAGAACGGTCCTAAAGGAAGCCATGCCCACCCCCCGCGAAACCATCCTCACCGCGCTGCACGCGCGTCTCAAGTCTTTGCCCGCGACCGCCCTGCGCGGAGAGGTGCTGCCTGAGCGCGTGCCGTCAGAAGGGCTGTTGATCCTGCGCGACGGCGATCCGGGGGAGCCTGAGGTCACCATGTCACCGCTGCGCTATCATTATCAGCACAGCGCCGAGATTGAGGTGGTCGTGCAGAGCGCTGGGCGTGATGCTGCGTTTGACAGCTTGGTCGCAAGTATTGGTGCTGCTCTTGAAGCCGATAGAACGCTGGGCGGGCTTTGCGATTGGATCGAGCCAGAGGCGCCGAAGCCCTTTGATCTGCCCGTCGAGGGGGCAGCAACTGTAAAGGCCGCGTCGATCAACGTTGTTTTGCATTATACCACCGCCAGCTCACTGGCTTGACACCCCCACCATCAAGGAGACCCACATGGCACGAGCGCAAGGCGCGCGGGCGCGGATGGCGCTTGCGTTTGAGACGGAATACGGCACTGCGCCGGTGGATGGCTTTGTCAAAATGCCCTTCGCCAGCACGACGCTGGGGTCAGAGCAACCGCTCTTGAACAGCGAACTCTTGGGCTATGGGCGCGATCCGCTGGCACCGATCAAGGATGCGGTGACGGCGGATGGCAATGTCGTCGTGCCGATCGACGCTGGTGCCTTTGGCTATTGGCTGACGGCGGCCTTCGGTGCGCCGCACACATCGGGAAATGGCCCCTATTCGCATGAGTTCCTCTCGGGCGCTTGGGAATTGCCCTCGCTGACAATCGAAACAGCGATGCCCGAAGTGCCGCGCTATGCGATCTACACGGGCTGCATGGTTGATAGCCTGTCCTGGCAAATGCAGCGATCTGGGTTGCTGACGGCCACGGTCAGCCTGATTGCACAGGGCGAGGCGATCTCGCCCAGTTCCGTTATCCCCGAACCAAATGAGATCGAGCTCAAACGCTTTGGCCACTTCAACGGCCAGATCATTCGCAATGGGGTGGCGCTCGGCAATATCGTCTCGGCAGGGATCACCTATGCCAACACCCTCGACCGCGTGGAGACCATCCGATCGGACGGGCGAATCGACGGGGCTGATCCCACAATCGCCGCGCTGACCGGCAAGATCGAAGTGCGCTTTGCTGATCAGACCCTCGTCAATCAAGCAATCGCAGGCGATCCCTGCGAATTAGTATTCTCCTATGTGCTGCCTGGGGGCGAGAGTTTCACCTTCATCGCCTATGCCGTCTATCTGCCCCGCCCCCGTATCGAGATTTCGGGGCCGCAGGGTGTTCAGGCCAGCTTTGACTGGCAGGCCGCACGCAGCACCGATACCGGCATCATGTGCAGCGCCGTTTTGCAAAACAACATTCAGGAGTACCTCCCCAATGCTCAAGCTAACACTGCACCGTGAACCCTACTGGCTGGCAATGCCGATGGGCGTGCGTCTGAAGGTTCATCCCCTGACCACCGCGATCATGGTCGCCGCACGCACCGACCCCGCCGTGCGCGGTATCGCGCTGGGCACGCCCGATGACACCATCGCCGTGGCCTTTGCCAAGGCGATCGCTGTGCGGGCAATCATCGAATGGGAGGGTGTGGGCGATGCGGATGGCAATATCACCCCCGTCACACCCGAGGGGATCGAGGCCCTGCTCGACATCTGGCCAATCTTTGAAGCCTTCCAAACCGGCTATGTCGCCAAGGGTCTGGAGCTTGAGGCGGAAAAAAACGCCTCAGCGCCCTTGCCGATTGGGTCTTCGGTGGGGGCGATCGGTACTGCGCCAATTGCGACGGGGTCTGCGCCGCCTGCCCGCAAATCCAAAACGCGCCGCAAAGCCTAGAGGGCTGGCAGGTCTGGGATTTGGCGCAGCGCATGGGTGGCCAGTTGCGTGTGGCACCGCGCGCGGTGCTTGGATTTGACATGACCGCCGCACTTGCGATGGGCGCTGCGCTGGGTATCGACACCCGCGCTGTGGTCGAGCTGCTGACACCAATCGAGGCCGCAATGGTGCGGCAGGTGAATAAATCAGACAATCAATCCGATCTTGATGGCCAAAGTTAGTGGCCCATAAGGACTCTCCCCTATGGCAGAAAAACGTGTCTCCGTGCGCATTGCGGCGACGGGCGGCAAACATGTGCGCGCCGAGCTGGAAGGCGTGGGCGAGGCTGGGGCGAAAGGCTTTGGCCGCCTGTCGCGCGAGATGGAAGCGGCGAACGCGCGGCTCGCGGGTTTCGCGCGCAAGGCTGGCATTGCCATGGCAGCGGCAGCTTCGGCGGCGACGGCGGGGCTGGGCATCATAGTGAAGAATGCCGCCGAGACAGCTGCGCAAATCCGTCTCTTCGCACAGGTGGCCAATGCCACGCCAGAGAGTTTCCAACGCTGGTCCGCAGGAGCGCGCACCGTGGGGATTGAGCAAGAGAAGCTCGCTGATATCCTGAAAGACGTGAACGACCGCGTCGGGGACTTCCTGCAAACGGGCGGCGGGCCGATGAAGGATTTCTTTGAGCAGATCGCCCCGCGCGTTGGGGTGACGGCAGAGCAGTTTGCACGGTTGTCGGGGCCCGAGGCGCTGCAGCTTTACGTCTCGTCCTTGGAGAAGGCTGGGGCAAGCCAGCAGGAGATGACCTTCTATCTCGAAGCCATGGCATCAGATGCCACACGGCTGTTGCCGCTCTTGCGCAATGGCGGTGCCGAGATGACGCGATTTGGCGATCAGGCCAAATCCGTGGGCGCAGTTCTGGACGGTGATGCACTGGGCGCGCTGCGGCAAACACAAGTGGCGCTGGGCACGCTCGGTTTAGTGTTTGACGGGATCCGCAACCAGATCGCGGTGGCGATTGCACCATCCGTGACGTGGCTGGCTGAGACCTTTGTCAGCCTTGCCTCCGAGGGCGGCGCGCTGCGGCTGGTTCTAGATGCGCTCAGCGCGAACATGGGGCGCATGGCAACTTACGCAGCGGCCTTCGCGGGCATTATGGCCACAAGGTGGGTGGGCGGTCTTGCAGCTGCTGCACTCTCCGTGCGGGGACTGGCCACAACGCTTGTGTTTCTACGCGGTGCGCTGATCCGCACGGGGATCGGCGCTTTGGTAGTTGGCGCGGGTGAGTTGATCTACCGATTTGGTCAACTCGTCAGCGACACAGGTTCCGTCGGCGGGGCGCTGGATGCGCTGGGCAATGTCGCCAGCGAAGTCTGGCAGCGTATGCGCCTTGGCATGGTAGCTTTGGGTCTTGGCATTCTGGCAGGCTGGGAAGATATCAAAGCCGGTATCATCAGCGCGCTGCAATCCGCACTCGAAGGCGTGGTTGGTTTTGCCAATGCCACGCTGAACAGCTTTGAAGGCGCATTTGAAGCGATCAAGGTGCTCTGGGCTGCGCTGCCTGCCACGATTGGCGAGTTTGCCTATGGTGCAGCCAATACGATGATTGGCGGAGTTGAGGCGATGCTGAACGGCGTCGCGGGCCGGATTGATCAGTTCCTGGCGGGTGTGAACAAGGGGCTTGGTGCGCTGGGGCTAGAGACCACAGTTCCTCTGATTGGAAAAATAGAACTTGGCGGTATTGATAACCCCTTTGCAGGGGCAGCGGCTGAAGCTGGTAGCGCCGCGCGCGCGGCCTTTGCGGCGGCCTTTGCCAAAAACCCGATTGCGCCGCCTGATCTGGGGCTAACTGCGGCATCCGCAAATGCCACAGCAGAGGCGGAGCGCTTGCGCGGGATCATGGGGACGGTTGCCGCCAGTGCGACCGCGCCGCTGCAATCCATTGCCGCCCTTCGCGGAGCCATGACTGCGGCATCGGCAGAAACCGCCGCCAGCGCCGAGATTGCACAGGCAGGCGTGGCGGGAGTTGGCAGCGCGTTGCAAAACACGGCAGCAGCGGCAGAAAACGCAGGTGGCGCTGGGCGCAGTGCGGGCGAGGCGCTCAAAGGCGGTGCCGATGCTGCAAAGGCGGCGTGGGAGACAACTTCCGAGGCCATTCGCGCAGCCCAAGAGCGCTCCCGCGAAATCGCGCAGGGATTGGCGCAGGATATCACGGGCCCCATCAAAGAGGCGCTGACATCGGGGCAGTTCACATGGGAGACATTCGCAGGGGCCATCTCGCGCATCGCGCAGAACCTATCGACGCGTTTGATTGATCTGGCATTTAAACCGATCGAGAACGCGCTGATCAATGCGCTCACTGGCGGCATGGGTGGTGGCGGGTTCTTTGCGGGTCTGTTTGGCTTTGCCAAAGGCGGTGCCTTTGCGGGCGGGGCGGAACTCACAGCCTTTGCACGCGGCGGCGTTGTGAACCGCCCGACAGTGTTTCCTTTTGCTAAGGGCATCGGTTTGATGGGCGAGGCGGGGCCAGAGGCAATCCTGCCCCTGCGCCGAGGGCGTGGTGGCCGCTTGGGTGTTGAGCTGAATAACGATGGCGCTGGGGCATCTGCGGCTGGTTCCACGCGCATCATCAACGTGCTCGATCCATCGGTCGTGGGCGATTACCTCGCCACGCCATCGGGCGAGCGCGCCATTCTAAATGTCATCCGCCGCAATCGCGGGGCCATCAATGCCTGACGCCCAAATGCCAAGGCTATGGCCCTTTGCCGCCAGCGGTGAAATAATTGAAGTGTTGGAATGGAACACCAATGTCCTTAGCTCGCGTGCAGGAGAGCAGCGTATCGCTCTCCGCACGCTGCCCCGTGAAATCGTCACAATAACGCACCGCATGGATGCGTTGGGCCTTGCCAAAGCCACCGAACTTGCCCACGCTAGATTTGCTGGGCCGTGGCTCTTGCCGATGTGGCACATGGCTCAAAAGCCGACGGCTGACTTGGTGCAGGGCAGGACGGAAATCCATTTGTCGACTGGGCTTGCAGAGTTTGACACGGCGTCGATCGGCGCACCCTCTTTCGCTTCGATCGCCATAGACGGCAGCGCAGGGGTCCAAGTTGAAATCGCGGCCATCGAACCAGATCGGCTGATCTTGGCAGTGCCAATGACTGGCCTGCTTCCCGCCCCTCAGGTTAAATCAACCCGCGTCGCAGTCATGCCTTTGCGTTCTGCCCAAATCGCTGCGCCAATGGAAATCACCCGCCGCCGCCAGAACGATGCCACGATCACAGCAACGTTCTTGCTGCAGGCTACCGCTGATCTCCCAGCGCCCGATCTGCCGATCTACCAAGGCGCAATGGTTCAAACCAATCCATCGCTGACCCGCGCGCCGTTAAGCTCCACCCTGAAACAAACCGTGGAATACATCGACAACGGCTTCGGCCCCGTCACCGTTGAGCCCCTGCGCGACATCTTCGAGCGAGGGGAAACCATAACCCTCAAAGCCAAAACGCCAGCCGCGCGCCACGATCTGCGCCGCTGGCTCTTCGCCCTACGCGGACGGCAAACCCCCTTCTGGCTGCCAACGTGGGGCGCGGAACTGCAGTTGCGCACCGCCATGACCGCCAGCACCACACTGATGCGCATCGCGCCGATCGCCGATCTCGCAGCCTATGCTGGGCGGCATATCATGATCGAAACCAGCGCTGGGCTGCGGTTCCGCAAGATTAATTCCGCGGTGATGGACGGGGCGAACCATCGATTGACGCTGTCATCGAGTTTGGGCGTCCCGCTGCCGATTGGGGCAAAGGTGCATTTCTTGACGATGGTTCGGGCGGATACGGATCGGGTGGAGGTTCGGCATCGGGTCGAGGGGAGCGAGGTGGGGATGGTGGTGGCGGATCTTGGTTCTTGACACAAAACAACCCAACTTACAGCGCCAGTTGCCGCGCACGCCATATGGGCGAGATCAAAGCCTCACGAAGTTTCGTGAAACTAAGCGCGAAGCCAGCCCTCGCAAAACTCTACCGAAGTCACATTCGCAAGGGTCTTTATGCGTTCCAATTCCATGGCGATCTTGGCTGTTTGGGCCTTGCCAAACTTTACACCCGTCTCCGGCCAAAAAGCACGCACAACGAGCCGATCACGATCTCGCTTTGCATCCAATCGCCCGATCATCCGATCCCCTTGCATGACAGGAAAAACATAGTAGCCATATTGGCGTTTGGGTTCGGGCACATAAATTTCGATCCGATAGTGAAAACCAAAGAGACGCTCTGCACGCGCGCGATCGCGCATCGCCGGATCAAAGGGTGACAATATGCGCATGCGAGATACCGGGTTAGGCAGTGATGCCGCCGATTCTAAGATATCGTTGGTTGTAAAGCTGCTGCGCCGCGCGCCGTCCGCCATTTCAAAATCGGCTTCAAAAATACGACCAGTAGCAAGTGCCTGCTTGCACCAAGCAGTTGCCTCAGCTTTTGTGACCAAATCAAAAAAAGCCGCCATCTCTGTGGCCGTGCCAAAGCCAAGACGCAGAAGAGCCTGAAACATCGCCCAGTCGATAACGTCCGCTTCAGTCATCTGCTGGTTTAGATGCTGGCCTGGGATAACACGCTCCGTCAGATCGTAGAATTTCCGAAACCCTTGGCGGTGGCTGATAGCCAATTTGCCCGATCGCCATAGAAACTCGAGCGCGGTTTTTGAGGGATGCCAATCCCACCAGCCCGATGATCTGGGCGCGCGGTCTCCGATCAAATCGCGCGAGCATGTTGGGCCGTTAGCATGCACATGGCGCAGCACTGCCTTTATTTCTGTTTCCCACCCGTCGCGTCGAGCATCCGACCAACGCGCACGCATGCGCGCCTCATCACGCGCGAATTTCAGCCGCCACATTGGAAAAAACTCCATCGGAATCATCGCAGCGTCATGAGTCCAATGCTCGAAAGCTGTGCGATGCTTGGCGACCAAATCCTCCAGTGCTTTGGGTTGGTAATTTGAAAAGCGCGACCACAAAATCAAATCATGAGCGCGGGCGAGTGTGTTTACACTGTCGACCTGAACAAACCCAAGGCCAGCCAAGAGGCCATCCAAATCTCGTTGGGCGTCATCTCTCAGCAGCAAATGCCTATCCAAGAACAGACGGCGAGCGGTTTGATTGTCAACAAACGGGGGGTTCATCTAGGCAGATTACTGTGCGCTGGGCCCTAAGTCTTTAGGAAAAAATACATCACCATTGAGCCCTCATGACCTACACCACCATCGAAGCCTCCCCCTCCGAAGGCCGCCCCTATTTCCTCTACCAGTTTGCCGAAAGCGCGCAGATATGGCGTTTCACCAGCCGGGCGGCGGATTGGGTAAGCCTGAGTAGCGACGGATCGGAGATCACATGGTCAGCGGCCAGCTTGGCCCACAGCGATGTGGTGCAAACGAGCGAGATCGAGCGGGGGCGGCTGGAAGTGACTTGGCCGATTTCGCATGCGTTTGCGCGCAGGTTTTTGGCCCCGATGGGCAATGCGGTTGTAACGCTGACAATCTTTCGCGGGCATGAGCAATTGATGGGCGAGACGGTTGCGCATTGGAAAGGGCGAGTGGTGGGGGCCGAGGTGGAGGGCAACCGCATCATCCTACAGGCTGAATCGGTGTTCAGCACGCTGCGGCGCGCGGGTGTGCGGGCGAAGTATCAACGGCTCTGCCGCCATGCGCTTTATGGGCGCCGCTGCAATCTGGATATTGACCAACATTGGCAGAGCGCTGCGCTGGGCGCGGTATCGGGGGCGGCGCTGACCATAACAGATGCCGCGCAGCAGGCAGCTGGCTGGTATGCGGGCGGAGTTTTGCGCTTTGGCGCGCAGATGGGGTTCATCACAAACCATGCGGGGAACAAAATCACACTCTCGCGGCCAATGCCTGAACTGGCGGCAAAACTGGCATCGCCCGACCGCGATCCAGTTACCAATGTCTCGCTTCCCGTTTTGGTTGATCTCGCTCCTGGCTGCGATCTCCGGGTGGCGACCTGCCAAAGCAAATTTGGCAACCTGAACAATTTCGGCGGCTTTCCGGATATTCCGGGGCGCAATCCCTTTAGCGGCGGTTCGGTTGTCTAATCGCCCACGCTTCTGACCTAGGCCGCGCTGGGCGCGGACAGCGCACTGACGCCACATCTTCTGTTTGACGCAACCAACATCGGCATTCCCCCATGGCATGGAATTTTATCGCGCAGCTCGTGATCGGGTTGGTGCTGTCGGCGATTTCTTATGCACTGGCCCCCAAGCAGAAGTTTGAAAAGCCCCAAGCGGCTGGGCTCGACGAGTTTGATATCCCCACCGCCGAAGAAGGCAGACCCATCCCTGTGATCTTTGGCACGGTGCTGATCACGGGGCCGAATGTCGTGTGGGCGGGCGATCTGCGCGTTGATCCGATCAAGAAGAACGGAGGCAAGAAGGGATGACCGCTGAGGCAATACCACCGGCCACTATTTCTGGGGCCCAGCCAATCGCACCGACCATCGTAACGACCGCCGATCTGCGTGCCGTCGGCTATTGCTTTGCGGGCGTGCGGCCTTGGTTTGCGCGGAACGGCTTCGATTGGCAGGCATTCATTGAGCAAGGCATTTCTGCGGAAAGGCTCCGCGCGACGAGCGATGCGCTGATCGAACCCGTCATCCGCGCCGCGGAACTGCGTGAGGCCGCTCTGCACTTGGGCGCGGCTTCCTCAGGAGATACGCCTGATCGGCTAAACCCTCTACAATCCCCAAAGGACACCCAAGATGGGCGGGAATAACAAATCCGTCAATGTCGGCTATCGCTACAGCCTCGGCGCGCATCTGGCGCTCTGCCATGGGCCGATCGATGCCGTGCGCGAGATATTGGTCGATGGCCGAACGGCATGGTCGGCTGCAACAGGCGGCGGTGGCTTTAGTGGCGGTGGCGGTGCAACCCAAGTTCGGATCGGCACTATTGGCGCTGTCACAGCCGTCCCAGCTTTGGCTGGCGATCTCGGGGCCAGTGTCCGCTTTGCGGGCAGCCTCGCTGGCATGCGCATTGGGCGCGATTACCGCCTAGCGCTGGGCAGCGGCGCATCGCATGACTTTACGCTTCTGGCCGTAAGCTATGACGGGGTGAGCAACACCACCCGCTGGACGGTTCAACCTGCGAGCCTGGCATTCACGGCGACATCTGCTTCCGTTTTCACCTCTGTTTCCCCCGCAAACAATTCCGGCGCGGGCGGCGGGCGCATCCGGATCGACAAGCCAGACCTTTTCGGCGGTGAAGGCCGCGAAGGCGGCATCGTCGGCGATATCGATGTGCTGATGGGCGGGCCTGCGCAGGGGCCGAATGATTACCTCGCTGCCCGTTTGGGCGGTGTCATTCCTGCCTATCGCGGTCTCTGCAGTCTTGTCCTGCGTCAGGTCTATATGGGTATTAACCCCTAAATCAAACCATGGGCCATTCGGGCAACGCGGGTTTTGACTGGCGAGGCAGGCGCTGGGCAGTGGTATCCCGAGCGCGCAGCCATTACGCCCGAGGCCAGCATATCGAATGCCGCAATCTATATCGCGCTCGATGCCTCGGGCTCGATGTATGGCGCGCGGATGGCGGCGCAAAAGGCAGGTGTTGCAGCGCTCATGCGCGAGATTGCCGCCAGCGTTGATGCTGACCAGCCCAATGATATCCGCATTGTGCTCTGGAACAACGCCCCAATCGGCGCAATCGAGCGCCGTGATGTCACGGTGGAAGGCTACCGCGAGCTCGAGACATGGATGCTGGCGCAGACCAGCCCCATCTTTGGCGGCACAGCGTTCAATGCAGCGTTCATGGAAGCGGCGGCCTTCTTTGCCAATACAGGCTCCAAACGCCGCGTGATAGTCTTTGTCACGGATGGTGAGCCATCGCCTATCTCCTCGGTCGACGCCGCACTCACCCTCATCCGCGCCCTGCCGCCCGTCGATATCTTTGGCTTTAACATTGCCGTGGCAGATACCTCCCATACGGCACGGATTGATAACACTGCCGTCGACGGCGTGCCCGTGATCCCAGCAGGCGATGCTGGCGCACTGACCACATCTTTGCGCGGGGCCTTTGGCAATGGTCCGGATATGAACCCCGCTCATATCATCCGCGAATGCCTGACCAACCGCGATTGGGGGTTGGGCTATCCAAGCGCGGATATCGGGGAGAGTTTTATCGCCGCCGCCGATTCGCTTTATGCCGAAGGCTTTGGCATGTCGCTCATCTGGCAACAAGACGGCTCGATCGAGGATTTTATCTCTGGGGTTCTGGATCATATCGATGCGACGCTGTTCATCGACCGTCGCTCGGGGCTTTGGCAGATCAAGCTGATCCGCGCCGACTATACAGCCAGCGATCTGCCCGTCTTTGACGATACCAACGTCGTCGATTGGGGACGTTTGGGCCGCCGTGCACCCAGTGATCTGATCAATTCCGTCACTGTGCGCTATACCGATGCGTGGACAGATCAGACGGGGGCTGTGTCTGTCACCGATACCGCCCGCGTCCAATCCATGGGCGAAGTGCTGGCCACCACGCTGACTTACAGCGGCATTCGCTACCAAAACCTCGCCATTCGCGTGGCCGAGCGGGAGTTGCGCGCGCTGTCCACGCCGCTTCTCTCGGGCGAGATCGTGGTCAACCGCCAAGGCTCCAGCCTTGGGCCAGGGGATGTGATCCGCCTGAACTCCCCGCGCCTTGGCCTCCACCATGTGGTGATGCGCATCTCCGAGATTGGCCACGGCGATGGGCGCGACAATGGGATCCGTTTGAAGATCGCAGAAGATGTCTTTGCGTTGGGCAGCGCTGCCGTCGCGGGCGGGCGAATGCCAGCGGCACGGGGTATGGCCACCGCGCCAAAGGCGATGATGCAGCGGATGGTAGATGAAGCACCCTATTGGCTGCTCGTGCGTGAACTTGGTCACACCGAGGCAGATCGGCTGTTGGCTGAAGATGCCAGCGCTGGGGCATTGATGGCCACTGGCGCGCGGCCAAGTTCTGACGCGCTGGCGGCGGAGCTTTGGATTGATCTGGGCGCTGGGCCGCAGGACGCGGGCAGCAAGGCATTTGCCCCATCGGCAGTTCTGGCCGATGATCTCTCCGATAATCCAGAAGCACGCGTGGTGGCTGTGACCGCTTGGCAGGACATTGGGGAAGTGCAGATCGGCACGATTGCAAGTATCGGCGGAGAGTTTGTCCGCGTGGACGGGATCAGTGCAGCTTCCGTGACCCTTGGGCGGGGCTGCCTTGATACAGCTCCGCGCGCGCATCCATCGGGCACGCCGATCATCTTTTGGGGCGAAGGCACCACCATCACGTCGCAGTCCTTTGCCGCTGGCGAGGAGGCCCGCGTGAGGCTCTTGCCACAAACGGGGCGCGGAACGCTGGCGCATGCGCTCGCCCCCGAAGATCACGTCACCTTCAGCCGCCGCGCCATGCGGCCCCTGCCGCCTGCAAGGGTGCAGGGCAATGGCAGCTACGCGCCAGACCCGATTTCGCTGGTAGCAGGGCCGCTCACGCTGACTTGGGCGCATCGAGATAGGCTGACGCAAACCAGCCCAGTGATTGCGGACTATACCGCGCCTTCGATTGGGCCAGAGCCAGGGGTGCAGTATCAGGTCGAGATTGAATGGGTGGATCCAGATACGGGGCTGCGGACGACTGGTTCCGCAGCTCTCACCCTGAACGTGGGCAGTGGTACCAGCTTTAGCCTCGATCCCGCCGACATCCCCGAAGCCAGCGCCCCTGATCGCACATCCGAGATCGACATCGCCGTTCGCGCGCGGCGCAATGTCGATGGGATTTGGCTGACAGATTACGACGCCCGCTACCTGCGACAGATCGCGCCCTTCGCCGTCGGCTGGGATCGCGGCTGGGGCATGTTCTGGGGCAATTGAGCGGCGGATCGACCAGCAAAGCTCGGCTGGGCAATTTCAGCCAACAAAGTCAAACCACCACCAACCCAAAGGGGTAACCATGGCCGAACGCATTCTTCCGGGCCTTGGCCTGCGCGGCTTTTACGACGCGGGGCAACGCAATTGGGGGACGCCACTGAGCGAAGATCTCCGCCGATTGTCCGCTCTGGTCCAACCCCGCGCGACATCGCGAACGACTGCCGTGCCTGCGACAGGCGCAGCTGGCCAGATCATGATCGTGCCTGTGGGCGCGGCGCAAAATGCAAATGCGCTGGCGCTCTGGGATCAAATCGCAGGCACCCCTGGTTGGGTCTATCTGCCCCCTCAGATCGGCTGGCTGGTCTGGATCACCGATGAGGCGCGCTTTGTGCGCTTCACAGGCAGCGCATGGATAGACGAGCCGCCCTATGGCACTGCACGTCTGCGCACACTCACCGTCACTGCTCATACATTGCAAGCAATCGACGCTGGAAGCATCATCGAGACGACAGGGTCTTCGGGCGTCACGATTACGATCCCGCCAAACGCGAGCGTCGCCTTTCCCATTGGGACAATGATCAATGTCAGCCAAATCGGCGGCGGCACTGCGCGGGTCGTTGCCGCATCCAACGTCTCGCTGAACGGCGTTGTCGCGGGCGGTGTTGATCTGGCCAGCCAATGGTCGGGTGTGGCGCTGACCAAACGCGGCGCAGACGCTTGGGTGATCCAAGGCGCGCTGGCGGGGGCTGTGGTATGAGCCTGCTTCTTTCCCGCGCAGGGCTGCTCTCTCAGGCCGCCATCCTGCCGCCCAGCGTGGATATCGGGGCCAGTGTCACCTTGGACACGGCGCGCAGGCCCTCGGGCTATACGCTCTCCAATGCCAACCAAACTGCGATCAACACATCGGGCGGGGCGAATTACCTGCGCTGGGTGCCCGCCACGCGCGCCATCCTGCCCCTCGACGGACGGCGTTATTGGGAGGTGGCCTGCGCGCCAAGCGGCGCTGCACAATTCGATGGGTTTTTTGGCCTCGTCTCCGCCGCGCAGCTGGGTGAGTGGAATGCAGGCACGACCCCTGCGATCCGCGGCTCCATCGGTTGGCGCGGCACGGGTGGTCTGTTCTCGAACACCAGCACCACCGTACAGCAGCGCGTCACGGGCCTTCCGACCTTTGGCGCGGGCGATGTGCTGATGTTTGTCTTCGATCCCGCCTTGGGCCAAATCTGGCTGGGCAAGAACGGTATCTGGCACAGCGATCCTGTAACAGGCCCGCCCGTCTTCACCGCCGCCCTCAGCCCCGCATTCTATCCCTACATCCATGGCCGCAACATTGGCGATGGCGGCACCTTGCGATCGCTGCCATCGCAGTTCAGCTATTCCATCCCGCGAGGCTGCCGCGCGCTGGGCCACCGCGAACCTAGGCTGAGCATTCTGGAAGCCGCTGCGTTCTGGGAGATTGGCTGGGATGCGCCCCTGTCCATCGGCGAAGTCTCAATCTGGGCAGAGCAAGGCGGCTCCGCCGCGCTGACCATCGCCGATACCAGCCTTTACATCGAGCGGGGTTCTGGCGCCGCAGGCATCAGCATCCTTGAAGCCGCCCTTTATATCGAACTGGAGATATCATGAGTTACATCTTGCACCTTGGCCATCAGCCCACCGATATCTCCGGCGTCGCGGGGCTGCTCTCGACCGTGGCACTTGGGTTTGACCCCAACCTTGACGTCAACGGCATTCGGATATCGACCGAGCGCACCGCGGCCACGCCCTTTGCAATCAACATCGCCCCGCCAACGGGCGATCTATGGCTCGGGTTTCGCTATGTCACGCCCAATTTGGATGCGCAAAGCATCACCGAAAGCACAGCGAGCTTTCTTGAGTTCTATGACACTGCACAAAACCGCATCGCGCAAATCCAGCCCGTGGCGGCGACCGACCGCTATCACGCTGTCGCGCGCGGTGATACCGCGGTGCAGGGCAATTCCAGCTATGTGGCGGGCGCGGCGCAAATCCAATGGGTCGATGTGCGCGTGGCCGTTGGCGCGCAGATCACCGTGGATTTCTACGTCGATGGTTTCTTGCACAGCACAGCGACCGCCGCCAACACTGCAGGCACCAACGGCGGTGTGAAGGGCAAACCCGTCCAGATCGTCTTTGCCAATATCGGCCTGCATGGCACGATCGTCACGCGCACATGGTATTATGCCCATATCGCGGTTCTGGATGGCGTCTCCACCATTGGGCGGCGCTTTGTGCGCCGCACCCCCGCCAGCATCGCCACCTTCAACCAGATGGCAGGCGCGATTGAGGCGCTGCGCGATGAGGACCCGTCCACCCGCGTTGCTGTAAGCGTTGCTGGTCAGCGGCTGTCGTTTACGCTGGGCGGACCTACTGGCCCTGCGGCCAATACCGCCATTGCTGCTGTCCACGTCAAGCAGTTGACCCAAGGTGGCACAATGGGTCCGACCAATACCGCAGGTTTCCTACGGATCGGCTCTGCGAACTTTGATGCCGCCGCCCAAGGAGCACCCCCTCTTGCGCCAAGGCCGATCTATTCGACATGGGCGCAAAACCCGAGCACAAACGCCCTATGGACCAGCGCGACCCTACCAACTGAAGTGGGGATTTTGTCTGCATGACACCCCGCCGTATTGCCCCCGCCCAAGTTCAAATGTCTGAGGCCGATTTCGAGATCATCCTCGCGCGCGCCGCCGAAGAAGGTGCCAAACGCGCCCTCGCCGATGTAGGTCTCGATGGCCGTGATGCCGCTGTCGACATCCGCGATTTGCGATCACTTTTGGACAGCATTCGCGTTGTCCGCCGCACCGCGCTGCAAACCATCGCCCGCATGCTCACGACGGCGCTGATCATTGCGCTGATTGCGGGCATCGCGGTGAAGTTCAAACTCTTTGGCACGCCGCCATAGGCTGCGCGCCAAATCTATCGCCCTCACTGCACTACTGACCTTTCCCACATCACCCCGCCCTGCAGCCAATTCCGGCTGCGGGGCTTTTTGTTATCATGACATGGAGACCCTTCATGACTGCCACCCTCTACCAACATTTTTGAGATGTTCCCGAAGCCGCATGGCACTGGCCCAGCTTCTCGCCCGCCGAGATCGCTTGTCGCGGCACGGGCGCGATCAAGATCGACACCGATGCGATGGACAAGCTGCAAAGCCTGCGCAACCGTCTGGGCAAGCCGCTGATCGTTCTCTCTGGCTATCGCAGCCCTGCGCATAATCGCGCCGTCGGCGGTGCGCCTCACTCCAAGCATATGCAGGGCATTGCCTTTGACATCGCCATGGCCAACCACGACCCCGTGGCATTTGAATCCGCAGCCCGCGCTGTTGGGTTCCGCGGCTTTGGCTTTTACCCGCGCTTGGGGTTCATGCATATTGATCTTGGGCCTGCCCGCGAATGGGGCACGCGCTTTGCACCGCGCGAAACGCCCTTTGTGCCTGAAGTGCCCCCTGCCCGCGAGGCATTGGCGCAAAGCCGCTCGATGGCCGGCAGTGGCACGGCAGGACTTGCGACCCTCGGGGCAGCAGGCGTGGATATCGCCCGCTCGACCCTCAGTGATACACAAACAGCCATTGAGCCGTTGATCCCTTATCTCGACACCCTCCGCTGGGTCTTCATTGGCCTTGCCATCGCGGGCATTGCGCTGACGATCTATGCCCGATTGGATGACTGGAAACGGGGGCGTCGCTGATGTCAGCCCTCATCGCCCTCCTCCAGCGTCCACTTACGCGCCGCGTGGTCATTTTCTTTTTGATGATCGCTGCAATCGCTCTCTTCCTCCTCAATCTGCGCAAGTCAGGCGAGCAAGTCGGCCGCCTGACCGAGCGCCTTGCCGCAAAGGATCACGCCCATGAAACTCTCCAAGACATGCTGGGTGCTGCAGCGCGCCGTCCCGCTGACACTGATGCTCTCAATCAGCGCCTGCGTGATGGGAAATTCTAACCCGCAAGCCCTCTGCCCGCCCGTTGTGCCTTATTCGCGCGAGGCGCAGGCACAGGTCGCGCGTGAGCTTGCGGCTCTGCCAGCTGGGGCTTTAATCCCCGGCTGGTTGGCCGATTATGCCGTCATGCGGGATCAGGCACGGGCCTGTGAATAGCTCATTTGGTACAGGCAATTTCCGTACCCGAGGGGCATTGCCCTTGCCCCCTCTTGCCAGCGGTCTGCACGTTCACGTGCGCGCAGACGACCTTTCCAAGGCGTGCTGCATGTTGAACTGATCACTGTCGCCAAACAACATTACAGCACGCCCCCAATAACGACAGACAATCCGGATTAACCGCCTGCCTGGTCGGCGATATCTCCGCCGACCGTGGTGGGCTCCGAACGGGTTCGCCGCCATCCCCACCCCGCAATTGATCCGTCCCTCCCAACGGCGTCTCCCGCGGTCCCGGCGCTTGATGGGTCCCGGTCCCCGTTGGTGTCCTTCCGAATGGTACGCACCGACGTTCGGGGTTGAACCTTGCAGTGTTATCAGGAAGGCAGCGCATGCGGCGAACTAAGAGGTGCAAAGTTTTGCCTAAAAAGGGCAAAGTTTTGCACCTTTTGACGAAAAGCAGACATCACGAGTCAGCCGATTACCTGTGCCACTTAACCTACACTTGGATGAACTTGATCAGTGACGCTCAACATGCAAATCGCCTCAGTTCAGCCTGCAATAGCGAGACTGTTGGCAATCTCAGATGCTTTTATCTGACACTGCAAAGTGTGAATGTCCGAATTGGCACCATGGATCGAAGTCAGGTTCGGGCGACATCGATCCAGAATTGCATGCTAGCCGATTCCAACTCGTTTGAGGCAAAGGAGCGCGCCTTCGCGAAACGGTGATGCTTTGGTTACTTCGTCTTGCTGCGGGGCCACGCTGTGGACCAGCATAGCTTGCGCCGCAGTGACAAACCCATTCTTGCCCTGCGTCTTCAACCCATACGTTCCGAAGCATAGGAACCTGGCGATGCAGGGAAAACCACAGTCTTATGTCCATTTATGAAAACTCGCCCGTTGACATGTGCGTGGATCGCCCGTGCCAATACTTGGGATTCGACATCCCGCCCAAGGCTGACATAATCTTCATTCGACTGTGCATGGGTGACGCGAATGATGTCCTGTTCGATAATGGGGCCCTCATCAAGGTCGGCGGTGACGTAATGCGATGTTGCCCCTATCAGTTTCACCCCCCGCTCAAAGGCTTGTTTATAGGGGTTTGCGCCTTTGAAGCTGGGCAAAAAGGAGTGGTGGATGTTGATGATACGCCCCGAAAACTTTTGGCACATCGCGTCGGACAGAACCTGCATATATCGCGCCAGCACAATCAATTCCGCACCGCAATCCTCGACAATCCGCATCTGTTGGGCTTCTGCCTCGGCCTTGTTTTGCGGAGTCACCTTGATGAAGTGATAGGCAATATCCTGATTTACGACCACTTTTTGATAGTCCACGTGGTTTGAGATGACACCCACGATTTCCACAGGCAGCGCCCCAATGCGCGAGCGGTAAAGCAGATCATTCAGGCAATGGCCAAAGCGGCTGACCATGACGACAACTTTACGCTTGGCCGCTTCATCGAAGAAGGAAAAATCCATACCGAAGCGCTGGGCTATGGGCGCGAAACCGCTTTGCAAATCAGCAAGGCTGCGCCCGTCTTCGGACACAAAGCTGGTGCGCATGAAAAAGTAGCCAGTCCCTGCATCGTCAAACTGCGCGGAATCGGTGATGTTGCCACCGTTGTCCGCCAAATACGACGAAATTGCAGCAACAATTCCGCGGGTCGAGAGACAGGTGACGCGCAGGGCAAAACGAGAAGATGAATGATGCATGGTTGTTCCTGTAATCAGGCCTGCGCCGAAAGCGTACGGCGAAAGGCAGTCAGTGTGTTTTGAAGAAGGCAAGCGATTGTCATCGGCCCTACCCCGCCGGGAACTGGGGTTATGGCACCGACATGGCCCGCCTCGGCAAAGGCCACATCACCAACAAGACGCGTGCTGCCAGCCTCGGTGATGCGGTTGATACCCACGTCAATCACCGTTGCGCCCGGTTTGATCCAGTCGCCCCGGATCATTTCGGGCCTTCCGACAGCTGCAATCAGAATGTCAGCCACGCGGCACAAGGCGGGTAAATCGCGCGATTTCGAATGGGCGATTGTTACCGTGCAATTTGCTCCCAGCAGCAGCTGCGCCATCGGCTTACCAACGATATTCGACCGTCCAACGATGACAGTATGCAGGCCCGACAGATCGCCCAGATGATCTTGCAAAAGATATAAACACCCGAGCGGCGTGCAGGGCACCAACGCGTTTTGCCCTGTCGCCAGATTGCCCGCGTTGACGACATGAAACCCGTCAACATCTTTGGCAGGGTCAATCGCCGCAATAACTGTGGAGGCGTCAAGATGCGCGGGTAACGGCAACTGAACCAGAATCCCGTGCACATTCGGATCAGCGTTCAACTGCCCGATCAGATCTAGTAGCGCGTCATTTGCCGTGTCTGCTTGCAGGCAATATTCCAAGGACCGCATACCCGCGGCAATGGTCGCCTTGTGTTTGGATCTCACATAGACTTGACTTGCGGGGTCATTCCCTACCAGAACAACGGCCAAACTAGGCTCGACACCGGTGATCGCACGCAGTGAGCGAACTTCATCCGCGATCCGTGTGGTCATTTGGGCAGCCAAAGCCTTGCCGTCAATGCGCTGAACATGTGTCATTGGTAAAGATCATCCTTCAAAGCTGGATTTTTGGGAACCAAAGCGTAATCGAGCGGCGCTTCGGAGCGCCGCTAGGGTACGCACGCCTTCAACGGCATTTACATGCAGTGAGGCGCCAGATCGAACCGCGTTTGCAAAAACCTGATAAAAATCATGATAGCGACCTTGCTCGGAGGGAATTCGCGACATCCAAGATGCGCATTTAAGGGTTTGCGAAAAAGGCTTAGTTCTTTCGAACCGCGCTTCAACGATGTCTTGATGATGACAGATATCATTTGGAAGTTGATCGTTAGACACCCAGCAGATCAGACCTTGTACATAATGATGCATCGGGCGCAGCATGAGGTTTATTAGCTTAGTGCAGCGAGATTTACCCGCCGCGATTCATGTGACGAAATTGCAATTGCATGAATGGCGCGTTCAATCTCCAGCCCTGCCTCAAAGTCCAAGGGCGGGCGCGTTCCGCCTGCGATGGCCCGCAAAAAGCCAGCAAGCTCGATCACCTTCAAGTCGTTAAATCCCAATTGATGGCCCGGGGCGGGGCAAAACTGGCCATAGGGCGGATGGTCTGGCGCGGTCAAAATCGTGGTGAAGCCTTGCGTTGCCCTATCACCTTGGTTGCGAAACAGCTGCAATTCGTTCATCCGTTCTTGATCGAACATCACCATGCCCGCAGTTCCATGCACTTCGAACCCTAAGCGCGACTTGCGGCCCCAAGCGCTGCGCGAGACAGTCATTACCCCCTGCACCCCACTGGAAAACGTCAGCAAAGCACTGGCGATATCTTCATTTTCAACGCACGCCTGCCCAGCGCCATGCGGGCGCGTTTTGTGCACCGTCGCCATCTCGCCCAGAACGCTGTCGATAGGGCCAGCAAGAGCTGTCAGCATCGAAATCAAATGGCAGCCCAAATCGCCCAGCGCACCAAGTCCTGCGTCGTTGATCGTTGCGCGCCACGTCCAAGGCAGGGATGGGTCGGCCTGATAATCCTCGTCCACCCAGCCACGGATATGCACGATACGGCCAATCTCACCCGCTGCAATCAGGCGGCAGGCGTGGGTAAAGGCCGGGTTGCCGATATAGTTATATCCCAGCTGTGTTTTGCGCCCCGACTTGGCAGCGGCCTGCGCCATGGCGCGCGCATCATCCAGCGTCAGCGCCATCGGTTTTTCGCACCACACGTGTTTGCCAGCCGCCAGTGCAGCCACGGCCATCTCGCGGTGCATCCCGTTGGGTGTGGTGACGGACACGATCTGCACAGCAGGATCGTTCAACACCTCGCGCCAATCATCGCTCGCCCGATCAAAGCCAAACTGCGCGGCCATCGCTTGCGCCTTATCCAAAGGCGTGTCGACCAAAAGCGCCCGCCGCGGGCTGGGCACATCGCCCATCACGGCGCGCACAGATCCATAGGCCAAGGCATGAGCCTTGCCCATAAAGCCCGTTCCAATCAGCGCGGCACCCAAATCAGCCATGTTGCAGCCCGTTCAAAAAGGCCGCGAACTCTGCCTCGTCGACAGGCACATCGTGTTCTGCTGCGGGATAGCGACCCGCCTTCACATCGGCGACAAACTCGCCAAAGGCGGCAATCCGTTCGCCTTGCAGTCGCGCATATTCGGAGGCAAAATTGCGATAGGTTTTGGCGTGGCGCGGGCGGTGTCCGCGTGTACATCCCAAGACATCTTCGGCAAACAGATATTGCGCATCGGTGCCACTGCCCGCCCCCATGCCAAAGGTGACAAGCGGCGATCTGCGCGACAATTCCGCGCCCACACGAGCGGGCACCACCTCTAGTTCCACCGCCACGGCGCCCGCTGCCTCTAGCGCGCGCATGTCGGCGGCCACTTGCAGCGCCGAGGCGGCGGTTTTGCCCACGGCCTTGAACCCGCCCGTCCATGTCGCCTTGGACGGCACAAGGCCCACATGCCCCACCACGGGCAGGCCCTCATCCGCCAAGGCGCGCACGGTGCCTAGACCCGCGCCGCAGTAATAGGCGTCACCCCCCACAGCTCGGGCGGCAAAGGCTGCGCGCAGATAATCGGTCGTCGTGACCAGATCGCCATACAGCAGGCCGACCTGCACAAAACAATCCCCCGCTGCCGCGCGCATGTCGGGCGTCCAGACGGGCGCGATGATAGACAAAATATCCACCCCAGCAGCAGCGGCCGCAGCCGCCTCGTCCAGCGTTTCGACATACAGCATCGTCAAGGCGCGCTGGCCCTTTGCGGCCCGCAAGTCGGCCACTGTCATGCGATTATTGCGCATCATGCCCCCAGGTCGATATAAACTTGGCCCGCCTCGACCTTGACGGGATAGGTGCGTAGGGCCACGCAGACGGGTGAGCGCATCGCCTCGCCTGTGCGATAGTCGAATTGGCCGTTGTGTTTGGGGCATTCGATCAGATGGCCCATCACCAAACCATCGCACAAATGCACGTCTTCATGGGTGCAATGGCCCGCTGTGGCGAAAAATTCTCCCTCAGGGGAGTGGTAGATCGCAAAGCTTTGCGTGCCATGGTCAAAGCGGATCAGATCCTCTTGGTCGATGTCATCGGTGGCGCAGGCTAATGTCCAGTTGGTCATAGTATCCCTCTACTCGGCGGCGCTGCCCAAGGCGGCGGCGTGAAAATCTGTGCGATAGGGCTGCGCGGTAGGCGGCAAATCGCGGTGAATGAAGTAATCCTCGTTGGCAAGTTGGCGCCGCAGCGCGGGCCACATTTCGGCAAAACCCGCCAAGATCGAGGGGCTAGGCGCAGGCAGATCATGCTTGATCCGCGCGTGCAGGGCCGGCAGGGCATGATAGGGCACCATCGGGAACATGTGATGTTCGACGTGGTAGTTCATGTTCCAATAGATGAATCGGCTGATGGGGTTCATATAGACCGTGCGGCTGTTCAGGCGGTGGTCGGTGACGTTATCGGCCAGCCCCCCGTGCTGCAAAAGCCCAGTCATCACATGATGCCACGCGCCGTAAAGACGGGGCAGGCCTATCACCATCAGCGGCAGGATCGACCCTGTGGCCAAGGCCAATGCGATGGCAGCCGCATAAATCGCTGTCCAAATGCGCGCCACACGGATGACCTTGTGCTGTTCTTGCTGGGGAATATAACTCGCCTCTTCGGGATGCACGCGCCCAGCGGCGTTATACAGCATCCGCGCGATGCCAGCGTAAGCATCAAAAATCCCAAAGAAATTGGCAATCAATTTAAAGAAAACAGGCGGGCGCATAACGGCGATCTCGGGGTCGCGGCCCACAATCACCGTGTCGGTGTGGTGGCGCGCATGGCTCCAGCGCCAGGCGACCGAATTGCGGATCATGCAGAAACTGGCAATTTCATAAACGGCGCTGTTCATCCAAGGGGTCTTGAACGCCGTGCCATGGCTGCATTCGTGCCAACGGCTGTCCATCGCGCTGCCATAAAGAACACCATAAGCCAGCCAAAAAGGAAGCGACCACAGGCTTGGCCACAGCGCAACGCCAAGGCCTGCAAACAGGATCATCGACCCGAACAGCAGAACCGTATCGCGGATCGCGGGGGAATCGCTGCGCTGCATCAATTCCTTCATCTCTCGGCGCGGCACATCAGAATGATACCACTGCGCCGCCGCCAGCCCCGTTTGCACAGCACGCTGCGCATCTGGCCCCAGCAGTGAATAGTCGCGCTTTCCCATTTCGTCCCCCGAACTTAGTCGACCCAGCTTGTGCTGCGAATAGAATGCATATTCTACGCGCGGAAAAGGTGGTTGATTTTTCTCTCGTCATATTTCGTCAGGCGTGTTAGATGATTTTGACGAAAAACCATCATTGACGGAGCGAAATATGGCAAGGCGGGCAGGGCTGGCAGAACTTGCAGCGGCGGCGGGGGTTTCTATGGCCACGGTGGATCGATTGCTCAACGGGCGCGAATCGGTGGCGTTGGGAACGCGAGCGCGTATTTTGGCGGCAGCGCAGCGCATCGGCCACCCTGCCGCTCTACGCCTTACAGCAGAGGGTGCGCCTTCCGCCCCTCGCCAGATCCGCCTTGGCGTGGTGTTGCACAAACAGGGGCAGGATTTTTACAAAGCCTTTGCCGCCGAATTGCACCACGCGGTGCGCGAAGTGCAGGGGGTAAGCGCCAGTTTGGTACTGGAATTTTCCGCTTCGCAATCGCCCAGCGAAATGGCCGCATCCCTGCGCGCCATGGCGGGTCGCTGTGATGTTTTGGCGGCGACGGCGGTGAACCATCCCGAAGTCACCGCAGCCATTGAAGAGCTGCGCAGCAAAGGCATTCGCACCTTTTCCTTGCTGTCCGACTTTGCGCAAGGCGTGCGAGTTGGCTATTTAGGCCTGAATAATCTGAAGGTTGGCCGCACAGCGGGCTGGATCACGGCCCTTGCCGCCAAAGGGCCAGGCAAGCTGCTGCTCTTTGTGGGCGGGCATCGCTGGCATGGGCACGAATTGCGGGAAACAGGCTATCGCACCTATTTGCGCGAAGTGGCCCCGCATCTGGAAGTGCTGGAAACCATCGTCAATTTGGAAACGAGGCAACTGACTTATGAAACCACCATCGCCAGCCTAGACCGCCATGCCGACCTGCGCGGCATCTATGTATCAGGCGGCGGGATGGAGGGGGCAGTTGCCGCCCTTCGCGAAAGGCGCGCGCCCGGTGAGTTGGTCTTTGTCGCCCCCGTTCTTACCCCCGATTCGCGGGCAGGCCTGGCCGAAGGGCTGGTCACTTTGGTCACCGAGACCCCGTTAGACAAGCTGTGCCGCGAGCTTTTCGCCCGCATGGTGCAAGTTGTGCAAAGCGGTGGCGAAGTGCCTGATATGGGCCAATTTTTCATGCCGCCCGAGATCCATGTTGCCGAGTCGCTCTGACGAAAAATCATCATTTTTGCGCCGATTTTTCTGCGAATTTTCGTCACGTTGCCGAATTTGATTGATAGCGGAAAATTTAGAACATTAATTCCATCCCAACGGCGCGGCGGAACGCAGCGCTCAGGAATGGGGACGATATGAGGAATTTCGCGCTGAATCACATGACGGTTGCTCGGCAAAGCTACGTCCAGCTTTTGGATACGGCCCACAGCCTTGGCATGGTAGGCATCGAGGTGCGCAACGATCTGCCGCAAGCGTTGTTTGACGGCGTCAGCCCAGCCGAAGCAGGCGACATGGCCCGCGCAAAGGGATTGCGTTTGCTGGCTGTGGCAGAAGTGAAACGCTTCAATGACTGGTCAAAAGATAAGGCTGCCGAGGCGCTGGCGCTTATGAAAATCGCCCACGCCGCAGGGGCCGAGGCGGTTTCGCTAATCCCCCGCAATGACAATCTGGTGATGGGTCAGGCCGAGCGCGCCGCTGCCCTGCGCGCCGCGCTGACCGATCTAAAGCCCATGCTAGAAGATCACGGTCTGCTGGGCATGGTTGAACCGCTGGGTTTTGAAATTTGCGCGCTGCGCTATAAGGCAGAGGCGGTGGAGATGATCGAGGCGGTCGGCGGGCGGGCCCAATTCAAATTGGTGCATGACACCTTCCACCACGCGCTGGCGCATGGCGGGGCCTATTTCCCCGAACATACGGGAATTGTTCATATTTCTGGCGTTGTCGACCCATCTGTGACCTTGGCGCAGATGACGGACGCGCACCGCATTTTGGTCGATGGCGCAGACCGTTTGGACAATATCGGCCAGATCAAAGCACTTCGCGGGGCGGGCTGGAATGGCCCCATCAGCTTTGAGGCATTTGCCCCGCAGACCCATGCCAGCACAACGCCTGCGCAGGATTTGCGCGCATCAATGAATTTCATCGCGGCGGGCCTTGCCTAACGCGCGCTGAATTGGGGCCGTTTGGGAGAACGGCCTCTCCGGCAAACAACGGATGTGCCGGCATCCACTATGGGAGAGACAAGATGAAAAAGACCCTTATGATTGCAGGTTTTGCCAGCCTGATGGCGACCACCGCAATGGCCGATGGTATCGGCGTTTCGATGGCGCTGTTTGACGATAACTTCCTGACCGTGCTGCGCAACGGCATCCAAAAGACCGCCGATGAAAAGGGTCTTTCGGTGCAAATCGAAGACGCGCAAAACGATGTTGCCAAGCAATTGGATCAGATCAACAACTTTATCGCGTCGGGCGTTTCGGCGATTATCGTCAACCCCGTTGACACCTCGGCCACCCAAGCGATGACAGATGCAGCCGCTGCGGCGAATATCCCACTGGTCTATGTGAATCGCCAGCCCGTCAACGTAGACAGTCTGCCCGACAACCAAGCATTCGTCGCATCGAACGAAGTGGAATCCTCGAGCCAAGGCTTCATCGAGCAGTGCAACCAGTGGGCTGCGGCTGGCAAAACGGAAGTAAGCGTTTACGTTATGCAGGGTGAACTTTCCAACCAAGCAGCCGTGCAGCGCACCCAAAACTATTATGACGTCATGGACGCAGGCAAGTGTGCCGTGAAAGTTACGGTGATTGATCAGCAAACCGCCAACTGGTCGCGCGATCAGGCACAAAGCCTTATGACAAACTGGCTATCTGCGGGCGCTGCGTTTGATGGTGTTTTGGCCAACAATGACGAAATGGCGCTTGGCGCGATCCAGGCAATGAAGGCCGCAAATATCGACATGGCGTCTGTCATCATCAGCGGTGTGGACGCGACCCAAGATGCGCTTGCATCCATGCAAGCGGGCGAACTGGACATCACTGTCTTCCAGAACGCAGCAGCGCAAGGCGGCGGTGCACTGGACGCAGCCGTTAAGCTGGCAGCCGGCGAAGCTGTCGAACAGAAGGTCTATGTTCCTTTTGAACTGGTGACCCCCGCAAACTTGGCAAACTACACTGCCAAAAACTAATCCCTCCCTAGAAGGATCGGTGGTGGCGCAGCAATGCGCCACCATTTGCACAACATTGGCGGGAAAAGGGGATAGATATGGCAAACGCGACACATGGAATTGGTGGGCTGACCTATGACGCAGCAAAGCGCCACCGCGCGCCAGAATGGAACGTGCTGGCGGCTTTGGTGTTGATTGTCGTGGCCTTCGAGATATTAGGCTGGGCAATCTTAGGCGAGAGTTTTCTTCTAAACACGCGCGACGATGCCAATACGTTTTTCAACGAACAACGCCTACAAATCATCATCCTGCAAGTATCCATTGTGGGGATTATCTCCATAGGCGTGACGCAGGTGATTATTTCAGGCGGCATTGACCTTTCCTCTGGCTCTATCGTTGGGGCGACAGCGATGGTAGCGATGAGTTTTGCCCAAGTGGCGATGGTGAACGGCAACCCCAATCCAAAAGCCATATTTGGCCCTGAATGGATGGACTTGCCCGTGATCGTGCCCGTTGTTGTTGGCCTAGCCATGGGCCTTGCCGCAGGGCTTATCAACGGCGCGCTGATTGCTTATACCCGCATTCCGCCCTTTATTGCGACGCTCGGCATGATGGTGACAGCGCGCGGCATGGCAAAGTGGTGGTCAAAGGGCAACCCGATTTCATTTCCGACCGAAGGTTACGCAAGCATTGGCCAGGGGCTAAGTCCAGTGTTCATTTTCATCGGCCTTGCCGCGCTGTTCCACCTGATCATGACCTATACGAAATACGGCAAACATTGCTATGCGATTGGTTCGAACGAGCAGGCCGCGCGCATGGCGGGCATCAATGTGACGGGGCATAAAGTGCTGGTCTATACCATTGCCGGCATGCTGGCCGCCTTTGCTGCGATTGTCCTCTCATCCAAAAATCTGACCGCGCAGGCGGGCATGGGCGTGATGTATGAATTGGACGCAATTGCGATGGCCGTTATTGGCGGCGTGTCCTTGCAAGGTGGGCGCGGGTCGATCATCGGCACGGTGATTGGCGCGCTGATTTTTGGGGTGATCATTTCAGGTTTCACCTTTCTCAAACTGGACGCCTATTACCAAGAAATGGTCAAGGGTGCGATCATTGTCGGCGCGGTGGTGCTGGACCAATGGCGGCAGAACAAACGGGGGCGCGTGTGATGGAAAAGATCATTCTTCAAACCCAAGGCCTGACCAAACATTACGGCGGGGTTCAAGCGCTGACCGATGCCAATTTCACCCTTCACGCGGGCGAGCATGTGGCCATCATGGGCGACAACGGCGCGGGTAAATCCACCTTTGTGCGCCAGATCACGGGGGTCGAGGCGCCCACCGCAGGCAAGATTATTTTTGACGGGCGCGACGTGAATTTCGCAGGGCCATTGGACGCTCGCGAAGCAGGGATCGAGGCGGTGTTTCAGAATCTGGCACTGGCCGACGATCTTGACGTGCCGTCCAATCTGTTTTTGGGCCGCGAGAAAATCTTGTTCAACCTTGGCCCGTTTTCTATTCTGGATCGCCGCGCGATGCGCCGCGCTACCGAAGAAGCGCTGGTCAAAACTGCTGTAAAAATCCCGAACCTGTCGAACACCATCCGCAACATGTCGGGCGGGCAAAGGCAATGCGTGGCGATTGCGCGCACGGCAACCTTTGCCTCGAAACTGATCATAATGGACGAACCCACAGCCGCGCTGGGCGTGCAGGAAACCGCGCAGGTGGAAAACATAATCCGCACCCTTAAGGCAGCGGGCGAACCCCTGATCCTAATCAGCCATAACATGCGGCAGGTGTTCGACCTAGTTGACCGAATAGTCGTCTTTCGCCGTGGCCGCATCGTCGCCAACCTTTTGGCCAAGGAAACCGATGGGCAAGACGTGGTGGCATATATCACCGGCGCAAAGACAGGGGCCGAGTTTGAAGTGGTTTAGGGGGCTTCCGATACCTTAACTACAGCGTCCCAATCCATTGCCTCCGGAACGGATCAAACACATTCAAGGCCGCACTCGGCCTGTAACATAAGGAATATACCATGCTTAACGTTGGACTATTGGGGGCTGGGCGCATTGCGGGGGTGCATGCCACAGCGATCAGCACGAACGCGGGATCGCGGCTTGCTGCAGTGTCGGATATCAACTCAGAAGCTGCCGCCAAACTGGCCGCCCAGTATGGCACGACTGCGCGCAGCACCGATGACATTCTTGCGGACAGCTCCATCAACGCTGTGCTGATCGCCACCTCGACCGATACGCATTCAGACCTGATCGAACGCGCCACGGCGGCGGGCAAAGCGGTTTTGTGCGAAAAGCCGGTTGATCTGTCGCTGGCCCGCGCGCAGGCCTGCGCCAAGGCCGTTGCCAAGACGGGCCGCCCCGTGATGATTGGCTTTAACCGCCGGTTCGACCCCAATTTCGCCGCCCTGAAGTCGGCCTTGGACAAGGGCGAGATTGGCAAGGCAGAACTGCTGTCGATCACCTCCTTCGACCCTGCCCCACCGCCCGTGGCCTATATCAAAGTATCAGGCGGGCTGTTCCGCGACATGATGATCCACGATTTTGACATGGCCAATTTCATCATGGGGGCCGCGCCTGTTTCGGTTTCCGCGGTTGGCAGCAGCATTGTTGATGCCGCCATTGGCGCGGCGGGGGATGTGGACACCGCCGTTGTGACACTCACCTATGCGGACGGGCGCATTGCGGTGATCAAAAACAGCCGCCGCGCGGTTTATGGCTATGACCAGCGTGTGGAACTCTTGGGATCCGAAGGCCTGCTTCAGGCGCAAAACATGCTGGAAAACACCGTGGTCAAGTCCACCACCGCAGGTGTGACAGGCGCCAAACCAACCTATTTCTTCCTAGAACGCTATATGCCCGCCTATGCCGCCGAATGGGCCGCTTTTGTGACTGCAGTCACGACAAACAGCGCCCTGCCCGTGACATTGGCCGATGGCGTGGCCGCACTGGCAATGGCCGAGGCGGCGACCCTTTCGGCAAAGTCAGGTGCACCCGTGGCTTTGAAAACTATAAGCGGGTGAGCGGATAGCATTGGCCCATCAACACGGGCCGAAAAGGATGGGGCGGACAAAGACATGAGTATAGTGATTGTCGGCGCAGGCGAATGCGGTGCACGAGCCGCATTCAAGCTGCGCGACATCGGTTTTCAGGGCGCGATTACACTGATCGGGGCAGAGGCGGATTTGCCCTATGAACGACCACCGCTCTCCAAAAGCTTGGATGTGAATGTGCGGGTTGTTAAACCGCTGCGAGCATTTGAACAGGCAGGGATCGACCTTTGCCAGGCGACAATTGTCAGACAAATCGATTCGCGCTCACAGCAGGTCGTGCTGGATGATTGCACGATAAGCTACTCAAAGCTGCTGCTTGCAACAGGGGCGCGCGCGCGCGTAGCCCCATCACTCCGTGACGCGTTGACACTGCGCACAGTGGCCGACGCTGTGAAGATTGGTAAATACATGAAGGCTGACCAAAAAATTGGGATCATCGGCGCGGGATTTATCGGCCTAGAACTTGCAGCACTTGCACGAACGGCAGGTGCCGAGGTGCATGTGTTTGAAGCAGGAAAGCAGGTTCTTTCACGAGCCGTCCCTGCCCCGATCGCAAATCAAATAGCTAAACGGCATTTGGCTGAAGGTGTCCATTTGTACATGGGCGCCACCATTGAATCGGCTGATGCGACGTCAATCAAGCTAAGTGATGGCCTAACGGTCAAATTTGACTGCGTAATCGCCAGTGTTGGCGCGGTTCCAAATGTAGAACTGGCTGAACAAGCACACCTAGATGTTGGAAACGGCATCAAAGTGGATGGGAATTTGCGGACGTCATCCCCGAACATCTATGCAGCCGGTGATTGCTGCAACTTCCCATGGCGGGGTAAGCACCTGCGCATGGAAAGCTGGAAGTGCGCCGTTGACCAAGCGGAACATGTAGCGGCCTCAATGCTTGGGGCAGATACGATGTTCGATCAAGTCCCTTGGTTTTGGTCAGATCAGTATGACCTATCCTTGCAAGTCGCTGGGATATTTGACCCCGCACAGCCTATTCAAGAACGGATTCTCAGCGAACATGGAAAGATCGCATTCCAAATGGATGACACGAGTGGAACGGTTGTAGCCGCTGCTTCACTCAGTGTCGGCATGGTAGAAGCTAGGGACTTCAAGATTTTTCAGAAATTGATCGAACGGCGCACAGTGGCGAGACCGACCGACATCGCGTCTGCCCAATTCAATCTCAAAACACTGTTAAAGGCGACTTGACGTGACCCGCCCCTTCCTTTCGAACGGGACTCTTCAAACGTTGACTCAGTGTTGACACAAAACGCGACCGGGATATCCCCAGCATTTCTATCGGGAACTAACCATTTGATATATTTGGTTTTTTTGGTTGCGGGGGCAGGATTTGAACCTGCGGCCTTCAGGTTATGAGCCGAATCTCTAGCAATTTCAATAACTTAGAAAAACCAATGACTTATGCGATAAGCCTTTGAAATCGTGCAATTAATCAGTCCGCATACATCAGCATTCACCTGCATTCAGCCGCAAACCCAGCGCGAAACCCGCATTCGCGGGTTGATGTGGCGTTGATGTAGAATGATCAATCGTTCGTCAATTATAATCCAAAAGGATCACTCTAACGTCGCAAATCTCCTTCGCTATCGGCCCATAGCTGCCTTTCGGGCCATTCAGGATGCTGTAGGACTCCTACCCCGAAGCCAGCGTTCGTTCCGAGTGCAGCGGAGCAGCATTGTCGCACCTATTCAAGCTTCGGCGCGCGGCCAGCGCATTTTTCCGCGACCGACTCGCAAGGCCTGCACAAGCCTAGTGTCACCCGGCAACCGACCCGAAAAGAGGCTCGGCTTGGGATCGACCGCCGACTTCTTAAAGGCAGCGACCCGCTGATAATCGGGGGTCGCCAACCAAGTCCTTCCATCACCCTTGTCGGTGAGGATCCGATAGAGGCCAGCGGGCGGGGCAGTCGCGATGTCAAGCAGTCGCTTGAAGTATTCGACCGACCACTTCTGGATGCCACCGCTGAGGGCTTCGGTTCGAAAGCGTGCCCATTGTGCGGCAGTGTCCGCTGTCGGCCAGTCGCCGCCGTCCGTAAAAGCGGTGATCTCGTCGGATTCGAGCCAAGTCCGCATCTCGGTGGGCGTCACGAAGACTGGTTTGGCACCCTTGATCGCCGCCATGGCCGCGCGCCGTGACGGAAGGCCAGCGCGGATCAGCATCGCCATCATGAACTGCGGGACGCCGGTTTCTAACACCGCCGCAGCACCGCCCGCCACTGCCTCAGGCATCCAGCCGAGGGACATGCGACGGGTACGGACGGCTTCCAGCGCCCAAACCAAGCGATACGTGAAGGCTTCTTCGACCACCCGCATATTCTGCGGTCCGATCTTGGAAACCTCCTCGCCTGAAACCCAACTGCGCAGGATGGCTTTCCAGTTTGCTGGCAGCGCGTTCGCCTTATCGGGGATGAAGGGACGCATGAACAGCAGGCTTTCACCGAGAGCGCTGAGGGCTTCGGCGAGCTCGTTGATGTCGCCGCTCAGTGCGGCCGCGTCGGCCCGGTCGAGGAGTTCGGCCAGTTCGTCGGCCATTGCGTCGATGGCGAGACCTGCTTCAAGTCCGACGCCCATGGCGAAGTGCCCGCGCCGGGTCTGCGCCGCAGTGGTCTTCCAAATGAGATCGGCACGCGCCTCGAACACCTTCTTGTGCAATGGTGCAACCTCTTCTTCCTCGCGAGCGATCTGGCGGGCCCAGAGCGATCCCTTGAGCGCCTCGTCTAGAAGCTTGGGTAGATCAGCGCGATCGGCGTCCAGTGCTTCGATCAGGCCGAACACAGTCGCATCGAGCCGTTCGACGATCTGAGATAGAGGCTCCGCATCTATGGTTTCTTCCTCATCGTCTGCGGCGCCTTCATCGGCGTCATCACCGTCGGCGTCGTATTCCACAGCGGGGGCCAGTCGTTCGGCCACGTCCGCCTCTTCGTCGGGAGATTTCCATGCCTCACGGGAATTGGCGAGAAATTCCCAGGCATCCTCGCGACCCAAGACGCCCTCACGTGACAGGCGCTCAAGGATCTCGGCGACAATCTGGATAAGGCCGCTCTTGAGCGTCCGTGCCTTGGCGGAAGCGATCAGTTTCCTCCACTCTCTCTCTCGCCAACTGATTTTGTCGAACATGACATGGACGATCAGCCCCTCGACATCGACGAAGGCGCGCCCGGCACGGCCCGCGACGTTTGCAAATTCCTCGCCTTTGATCTTCTCAGAGGCGCGATATAGTGCGGGTACAAGCAGCACAGCGGCATTTAGATTGAGGCCTTGCGCAAGCGTCGGTGAAGCGACGATGACCTTCAGTACCCCCTCAGACAGAAGGAGTTCTAGTTCGCGCAGGAACGGGCTCGGCAATCTGCCATGGTGAATGGCGACGCCCACCTTCAGGCTGGCGACAGCGGGATGATCCTCACCCAGCCATTCCTTACCGACCTCTAGGGCGCGGGCGATCAACGCCTCGTCATCTAGCAAGGAGTCCAAGTAACCGCGCTTGCAGAGGTCCACGACCTGTTTGCCGTAGCTCTCGACCCAGTTCGCCTGGGTAGAGAAGATCAAGGTCCGCTTCCCCTGGCTTGCGAATTCCCACGCCGCGAACAACGCGAGGTCCGAGTTCTTGCGCGGGTAGGGCTTCCTTTCCTTCCCAAGCGGAGGTTTCTCTACGACGAATCTGTCGAGGAAGGGCCCATTGTCTTCGAGGTCGAGCCGGAGCAGCGCGTCTCTGCCGCGCCAGGTCAGGGCGCCGAACCGCTGGCGTGTGGGACGCCAGTCGGACCGCACCGGCTCCCCCGGTTCGTCGGAACGTATCCAAGCGGTGAGATCGTCTAGCTCGTCGCCGCTCGGCAGGATGGCAGAAAGACAGACGATTCTCCGTTCAGCCGCGTCTGTACGCCGCAGAAGTCGTTGCACCAGTGTTTCGTAACGGATTTCGCGCTCGCTCGGGCCAATCATGTGGCCCTCATCGAGGACGATCAGACCGACATCATCGATGAGAGACGGGTCGCTTCTCAGCGCGAAGTCGAGCTTTTCAGGCGTCGCGATGGTGATGTCACGGGTGCGCAGAGCGTCTTCATCACCAGCCGAAAGGCCGCTTGCGCCGTAAAGGGAGGAGACGCTCAGGCCGAGGGGCGCGAAGGTCTTTCTGAAGGACCGCTCGGTCTGGGCCGACAAGGCGCGCAATGGCGTAACGATCAGCACCCGACGCGCCGAAGAAAGTGTCATCAACGCGGCTATCTCAGCTACCCGAGTCTTGCCCGCGCTGGTTGGCAGGGCGACGACGAGGTCGTCCGTGATGTCGGTGGAGCGCTGAGCGGCTTCGCGCTGCGAGGGCCAGAGTTCCACTTCGGAGGTCTTGCGAGCGTAGAGCGAGGAAATGAACAGTCGCCTCAGGTCCGGATATTTTTCCTCCGCGCCCTTAGGCGGCTCGGTAGGCAGGTTCTGGTGTAGCGAATGTTGCCACAAATCATCGACAAGATGTCGACACAAATTCGAGATCCACCATAGCGGAACATTCTCCGCATTGTCTGCCAAGCTGACCGCAGTTGCGAGCAAGGCCCGCGCATTTTCGATGGGCTCGGATTCGCCCGTCTCGAGAGCGAAGTCAAAATGTGCCAACGCCCGACAGATCGTTGTGTTGAGGATCGTCGACACTACCTCGTCGACATCGGGGGCTTCGCCCCGTAGCGTCTCGGCCACCTGCCCGTCGCCATGAGCCTCGTCGTCCAACCACTCTCGGACGAAGCGGCGTAGCTGGCCGAGATCGCGCAGGATCAGGTATCGGATCGCCACTTCGCCTGGCGAAGTGTTAAGGTCTTCTGCCGTCTCGTTGAAGAGTGAATAGGCGACGGCCGAGAAACCGGCCAAGTGATAGGCCGCGGCGGCGATGGTGCGACGGAAGCCGCGATCGGGCGACTCCGGGTCGCCGTTGCGCACCAGAGCTTCGAAGGAGTTGGCGGCGCGCTCAAAGGCCTTGCTGGTCAGTTCCGAAGTTCCAGCTCGAGCGCGAAAGGCCATCGCGCCCCGAAGTAGGGCGAAGCCGTGTTCAGCGAGATCAGTTTCGATTGTAGAGCCAAGGGGCGGCGCGCTCGGCGGCAGCACACCGTCTTGGCGCATCAGCGACCACGCCGTACCGCGATAGAGTAGGCGCCCAAGGATGCCATCAACGGTTGCGGTCGCAAGAAATGCGGCTAGTTCGTCAGTGGTCTCCAAGGTCTTCAGCCTCCAGGTACATGGCCGCGATGAAGTCTTGGTGGTCTTCTACGTGGATGTTCACGACGTACTGGTCCCGATTGGTCCCTGTGGCGTGGAGGTCCACCTTAAGTGAAGCGTGGGGGCCGTTGCCCGACACGGTGAAGAGCATGTGGTCGATGCGATCGGCACGAAGCGACTTCAGGCCCACCTCGTCACGGAGGTCGCGACCTAGCGCGTTGTCATCTGGATCGCTACTCTCCAGCAGGCGGTTGGCGACGAACAGGAGCGAGTCGGGTGTGCAGCGGCCATTGTCACGGTTGAGTACAGCGCGAGCGCTAGTGACCGTGGCCTTTCCGAGCACCTTGTTACTTTTGGCTTCGCCTTTGAGGAGCCAAAGCTTCTCGCCGGTTCCGTCGTATCCGGCGCCGATGAAGTCGTCGCCGCGCATGGCCATGTTGCGGCCATCCTTGTAGCGGAGGCGGCGCACGGGGACGCGCAGGCCAATCTCTTCTTCGACCAATTCGGTCGCGAGAATTTCGCCGAGATCGCCGGAGCGACCCTTAGGCGTCTTGGGCATCGCCTCGCTGAGTATCTTGGCGGCGACCTCATATCCGAGCCTCTGCACATCTTCGGCGATGCGTTCGAGTCGATCATAGTGGGAGCGGATGGTCTTGGCGAGGTCATTACGGATATCGTTACGACCGCCATCCTTCTCGACATAGGTCCAGTAGTGCTTGCGCTTGTCCTTTTCTCTAGTGGACTCGCACCATTTTTCATACAGCCCCAAGTCGCGCCCCCGATCTATCAATAAATACCTTCAACAATAACAACCTAATGGCGAATTTAATTTTGCTGCTTCTGCTTATGCTTATCGTTAGTCGTGCCAAACGCCAAGGTGTAAAGAAGACCGGTGTTTGCAACCAGGCAGCGCTGTCACGGCGATTGGCCGCTATCCGGAGAGTCTAGGTGTGGGGCGCTGCACTCGCATATGGCCGCTCCCCGCTCTTTGCGAAGGCGATGACATGACCAACGCACTCGGCCCATTCCCGTTGGCCGCGCCCCGACGCGGCTTTTCTCGCAACAGCCGTTCAGGCACGGGGAAGCGACCGAGTAATGCCCGTGAACAAAAGCTTTCATGCTTGATCATACAGCACTCCCAAAACCCGTCGAGCTGAAACCATCGCCGGCAGGTTAGTGACTTCGAAAGGCGCCTCTGTAGCAACCACTATGGATGACCCAAGGCCCCCGATAGTCTCGAACTGACGGAGGTGTGCAAGGTTTCCTGGAAGCCTCGCGCCGACGCGCTTAAGGATGCTCGTCCCATCGTCGAGCGTTACGGCGACGAGTTTGCCTTCCCATTCGTTGAGTTCGCTTGATGTCAGTTCGGCGCCACCTAGAATAACCTGGCCGGGTAGTGCGAGGGGCACGGCGCTGTCTTCGCGGACCCGGTAAGCGACCTCAATCCGACCGAGTTCCGGCGCCATTTCAATTGCAGTCGCTTCGCCACCACCGGATGGCGGAGCAAAATCGGTGAATATAACGCCAACGATGCGAAACAGTCGAACCTTACTCTCGTCATAGGTCAAGGTAGGGCGCGGGATTCGGGGATCAGGCGTTTCCGCCGCGAGTGAAATACCAAGTGAGCCGGGCGCCTTAAGTAGCCGCCGCGCCAACACGTTACCCTGATGCCGGGCGATCACGAGGTTTCGGTCGCGGCCAGGATAGGCTTCCGCCTCCACGATCGCGACCGCGCCGGATGGAACTGCGAAGCCCAGTGTCTCGCCTCGAACGTAGAACAAAGCTTTTCCGTCGAACCATTCGCCGTTGAGTTGTTCAGTGGGCATGTCCTGGGAGCCACCGGCCGGTAAAGAGCGGGAGAAGGCTGCAATGTCGGGGCAGATCGGCACCGAAAATGTAGGTTGCGCTACCGTTGGCAAAGACACGACGTTATTCTCTGAGGCATCGGTCGGCGCCAGCGGTTCACGCCAACGATACAATCGGAACTGCTCGTGCACCTTCTCGATCTCGGTTCGCAGGCGAACGAATGCCGGTTCGACGTCTTTCACATCGATATATGTGATGGTTGCCCGTTCGCCATGATGGGCCTTGTTAAGAACGCGTCGCGGAGCCGCCCCATCTCGCAGCCCAGGATCATCGACGAAACGCCGCAGTACCGGATTGGATAGCAATTCGCCGCCGCCATTAGTTATCAACGCGCGCAGTCGATCAAGCAGAGGGAAGAGGGTAAGAGCCTGCGTCGATGTCGCATGGGCCGGCTCCGCCAAATCATCGAACAGATCGCCCAGACGCGCTTCGATAAAGACGCGCAGGTCAGAAGCATAATCCTGTGCCGCCACCGTTGAATCGGGATTGTTGATGAATGCCAGACGACGCCGGTCGATCTCCTCGATGGTCGGCGACAAGCTCAGGGTCGGATGGACGCTGTTTACCGCGTGAACAGAGAGATGCTGCACACGATCGGCCATACGATTCTCTGCAACTACTGAACGGGCGAAACGGCGATCGTGGGTGGTGATGAGCAGTTGGGCGCCTGCCTCGGCAACTGCGGCAAGCCCATGCGCTAATCTCTGACGGTTGTCGTGATCGAGCAATTCCTGCGGATCGTCAAGAATGAGTAGCGAAAGCCCGCCCCGCGTTGCAAGCACATGCTCCCGGAAAGCGAGAAAGAAGCCGAACAGTGCACCGCGCAGTGCGGAGGCGTTGGAAATATGCTGCGCTGGCGCGGCGACACCCTCCCGGCCGGCTTTGAGGTCCAGTACACCTCTCGCGGTCATGTCCGTATCGATTAGGTCGGGCGCAAAGGTCGTGGCGTTGCGAAAGATCGCGCGGCGCCAGTGTTCAGACCTAATGTGGAGCTTGCGGCGCAGCGTGTCGACCTGCGTCTGCGCCAAACCGCCGAGCGGCACGAGTAGGTTGAGCGCCGTTACCGCCCGCGTGCACGCTGCGATACGGACTTTTTTGGCGTCATAGTCTTTGCGCGCGGCTTCCATTCGCCGCACCTGTTCGCTCGCTAAATTGAGCGGAGCGACGCCTTCCACGATCCGAAGAAGCGAGGTTAATCGTCTACCGATCGCACGATCTGCGTCCGCATCCCCATCGTCGCCGCGTCGCACCGTGTGCACAAAGGCTCTCAGCGCCACCCCGTTTTGCTCTCGCCATTCCGCGAAAGCTAATGCACGCAAGATGCGATCGGTCATCTGTTGCAACCGGGCAGACTCTTCCTGCAAAGCGGCGGGCAGCGGTCGACCAGCCTTTTCCTGAAACTGTGGAAGTGCCGCAAGCCGCGCGTCGATCAACGCAACGGCATCAGTGCGTAACGCCGCCAAGGTGCCGCGGAACGGTTCGGTTGCGAAAAGATCATCAGCCAGACCAGCCCGAAGTAGCGCGGCAGGAGACGTGGGCAGGTCACGGCGCACCTCGCCACATATAGCCGGCGGCAGTTCATGAAGGAGGCGTCCGCACCAATATTCTGACCATTCGGTGATCGTCCGCGCAATTACCTCCCGGTCGCGTGCCGCCTCGACGAGATGATCGGTTACGGGCACCCCTGTTACCGGATCGCAGGCGCCGTGAAGTTGACCGACGCAAACGGGGCAGGTGCCATCGTCAACATAGGCATGATCGTGCATCCACGCTGACACCTTGGCATAGAGTTGGGCACGACGCGCTCGATCGGGATCGGCAGCCAACGTCGATAGCGTCGCGGCTTGAGCCTCCACCTCCGCGAGCAACTCAACGACTTTAGCGGTCTCGGCGGGATCCAACTTCAGCGCCAAAAGGCGGACAATCGACGGCAATTCTCCGATGACCTTCAGCCCTTCTATTGCCGGGCGAATGCTGGCTTCAAGATCGTCGCGGGCCTGTTTATTCTCCGCGTCGAACTCTGTACCGAGTACCTCTCGCGCTTCGCTCAATGCCTTGGCCTTTAGTTCGACGAAATGCTTCGTGATTTCAGCAATTCGTGCTTGTGCGCCTTCGGCATCTACCGTCGGCCTGTCTCCTTCAAATGCGATGCTCGGTGTTTCGGTGAGAATTGCGGTTAAGTCGTCGGCCGCTTGTTGATAGTAGCCCGCACTCTTCATTCGATCCTTTTCAAGTTCGGGCGCCGCAGTCTTGGCAACACGGCCGGCCATCTTTTCGGCGTGCCGCGCGAGGTCCACGAGGTCAGCCAGACCAGTAAGTCGTGCCACCGCTTCGCCCAGCTGCGATGTCGAACCCACCGAAAGGAACGGCAACATTGCGGGCATAATCGTGGCAATCCGCCATGCGATAGGATCGACGCCCGTTGCGCCCAAATCAGGAGGCGATTCGTTGATCTTGCCGCGAGTCGTACGGACTTGTGAGCGACGTAGCGGTGGCAATGGGCTGCCAGTGGAATCCAAAAATGTCATTTCGACCCAGCTATCTGCGGGAATCGGTTGGCCATCCGCGGGAAGCTCAGCCGATTTGGGCGGCAACGGGGTGATCGACGACATAGGGTGCGTCGTGGTCGCGCCATCGTCACGCAAAATCTCGCATGCAAAATCCAGCGGCCCCTCCTCTGGCGGCCGCTGCGACCGGATCAGGTGGCCGGTCAGGCACCAGACAATCGCATTAGCGATCGAGGTCTTGCCCGAACCGTTGACGCCTTCCAGCAGCGTTACGGGCTTTCCCGGCTCAAATACGAAGGATGCAGGCGGGGCGCTTGGTCGGCCATAGGCGTGTAACCCCGCGAAGCGGTGCGCCTCGACCTTCACCAGACGCAAAGTCTTGATTGCGCGGCTACTACCTTCCTCGGCCGATGCTTCGGTCGTCGGCGGAGGCGTGCCGATCATATCTATGATCGCCTCGGTATCTCCTGCCGACAGATTTGCCTGCCATCTGCTGCGATTTTGCCGATACCAGTCGAGGACCGCCCGCGCGTCATCCGAAGCCATCGCGAGTTCATCGCCACCGCCGAGGGCCACGGCACGCCCACCAACCAGATCGGCGAGCAAGGCGTCAATTGTTAGTAAGTGAATGTCACGCGGTGTTGCTGAACCGTCCATCATGTATTCTGCCCTAATGTACTTCTAGTTGATTTCCTTTATCGCAACACAAGTTTGACTCCGCCAACAAAAATCAAGTGATTTTCGGAACTAGCGCGACAATGCCAAGGAAAATACAACGTTCTCCTGCTGGGCAGCGCTACATCTTTGGTCGCAGCGACGAATGGCGACTATCACCAGTTGATGCGACCTCACAGTCCGCTTCCCGCACTTGACGTCATTATACGTTGCCCCCAATCACGGCAGCACCTCCACTTCGCCGCGCCGCACACGTCCGAGCATTTCGACCAATTCCGGCGGCTCAATTACTTCAACTGCGTTACCCCAGGACACCAGATGCCAAGCCATCTCCACCCATCCGCTGGCCGTGAACTCAACCAGCAGACCCCCGTCATCCATATCTTTCATGACCTGCTTTGGATGGAACACAAACTCACGCGCCACTGCCGCTGCGCGCGGCGTAAACCGCCAGCGCACGAGCCGATGCTCCGCCTGGGAAAAGAATGACCCAAAGGCAAATGTGCTGTAGGTCTCGATGTCGAAATCTGGATCTCGAACGAAGAATGTCGTTGTCCCCTTGATGTCGATGATGCGATCCATCCGGTACTGTTTGAATTTCCTGTCGGCGCCATTGATCGCATCGCGGGCGACGAGGTAATGCCGCGTGCCGACAATAACCCCGTGCGGTTCGACCAACTTCGTGCGCGGCCTGGGGTCGCGGGCGCTGGTATAAGTGATCTCGACCATGGTCGGATGGCTGAAGGCGTTAAACAATGTGTCGAGATGGGCCTGACTGACGCGGGCTGCGGGTCCGGGACGGCAAGCAAAGCCATTGGCGATCAACATGATTTCAGAGCTTACTTCCGCTGATCGGGCGAGCGGGCGCGGCACGGAGGCGGCGAGGTGATCGCGCACGCGCTGCAATGCGACCACCTCGTTTTCAGCGCCATCGCGCGCGGCCCGCCGTATTGCCAGATCCATCGCGGACAGTTCTTTGTCATTGACGACGCGGTGCTCGATGAACGGGACCTGCGCCAATTTCCACCAGCGCCGCCGATCCACGTCATCGGTGATCATCACCTTGGGGCACAGATCCTCCAGCTCTCGTGCCACGCGGCGGGCGCTCCGCTCATTCACTGACAATTCGCTCATGATATCGCGCAGGCTAACTCCGCGGTACCGCGCTTTGGCCATTTCGGCGATGCGCAAAAGCTCGCGCGCTTTGACATACGACATTCACAGGCTCCACACCAAGATACCCGCATAAAGTGTAATGCGGTAAGTTTTTTACCCCATCGATAGATTAACATTTCCTTATGGTCGAGCCGAATCAGTGGGTTAGGAGCATCCTATGCCTGCTGGCGGCGCGCCAAAAAGCCAAACCCATTTGGCATCAACTTGCATCAGCCTCGCGGCAGCCCGATTGAAAGGATCGAATACCATGGGACTACCACAGCGCGCCTTTTACCCCGTCCATGAAGCAGCCATCAGGTGGGGCTGCACAGTTTCTGATATCGCTGGCTGGGCTGCGATGGGAACGCTGAAGATCGTCACCGGCATTCCGCCGGTGCATTGCGGTGATCAACGGGTTGCCGGCCTCGTCGGCATCGACCCCACCGATATTCTACCCATGTTCAGGCGCTGTGGGACGGGTCCACAACAAGCGCGCTTGCTGCGCATTCAGCTCGCAGAAACAGAAAGCTGGCTTTACATCACAGCGCCCGAGTCTGGCGTGGTGGTCTCAATTGGCGATTTGATGCTCCTAGGCCCCGACGTTCTGCAGTTTGAGGTCGCCAATGATCTCTTTGGCCGCGTGGCCGGAGGCGCTGGGCTTGGTAGTGATGGCGATTATGATTGGGCCGCGATGTATGTCGAGATTGTCCGCCGTGTTTTTGAAGAAGGGCTGCCAAATTCGCAAGCCGAATGGGTCCGCGAACTGCAGGATTGGTTTCTGGCAAGGTCGGAAGATGGCAAATTCCCCGATGAAAAATCGATCAGGCTGCGCATTGCGCCGATCTTGAGGGCAGTGAAGTTCAAGCACCCGAAGCGATGAGAGGGTTATCATCCAGCCCACGCGCATCCGCTGGGGTCGATCCGGCGCGCGCAGGCTCGCGGTCGGCGTTATGCACAAGCCTCGGCTTTAGCTTAAAGGCGCTGGCGACAGCGCTGACGCCTGCACGCAGCGGCGAGTCCATCAGATGCGCATAGCGCTGGGTCGTTTGTAGTTGGCTGTGACCCAGCAGCTTGCCGATCATTTCGAGCGATGCGCCGCCACTGACCAGCAAAGACGCGAAGGTGTGGCGCAGATCGTGGATCCGCACATCCTCAATGCCCGCCTCCTTCTGGATGTGTTTCCAGAACCGGCGGATTTCTTGCACGGGCTGGCCGGGCGTGTCGCCCGGAAACAGCCATGGCGAGCCTTTGACGACCGTAAGCCGCCGCTGGCGCACGATGGCGGCGGCTTCATCAGAGATTGGCACACGGTGGATGCGGCGTTGCTTGGTGATGATCGCGGGCTTGGTCCAGCTTAGATGCTCGAGGTTAAAATGTTCAAATCGCGCCTGACGCACCTCGCCAACCCGCGCGCCAGTGAGCATACACAGCCGGATAATGCTTGAGGCGCGGTCATCCTGCGCCGCATCCAGCGCTGATGCGAGGCGGGCGATTTCCTCTTTGGAAAGGTACCGATCGCGAGGCGTTTCCATTCGGCGGCGAAACCCCATGGCGGGATTGTCACCCCGCCAGTTCCACTTGACCGCATAGGCAAACATTTTGCGGATCACTTCGCCCGTCCGATTGGCGCGCACGGGCGTAGGTTTTGGCCCCTGCAGTTTGCGCGCGCGGTTGTTTGGCTTTTTCTTGGCGGGGCGGGCGCGTCCCGCAGCCACTTTGTTTAAGAGAAGTTCGACATCGTAACTCGACACTTCAGTGACCAGCTTCTTGCCCCATGCCGGCAATATGAACTTTTCCAACATGGACCGCTGATCAGCGGCATTATGGGGGGCAAGATGGGGCAAATGCACTTCGATATAGCGTTTGACCAAATCATTGATGCGTGGCGCTTCGCGCAGGGCACCCCGCGTGGCCAGCGGATCACCACCAGCATCTATCTCGCGGCGCAGCTTTTTGGCGCGTTCGCGCGCGGCGGTTACGCCCCATTCCGGCCAGCGCGCGAACGTCATTCTGCGCTGGCACCCAGCAAAGCGATAGTCGATCGTGAAGGCTCTGCCGCCGCCGCGGTAGATGCAAACGGCAAAACCGCGCACTTCCGTGTCGAAAATCTGGTAGTCCCGCCCTTCGGCGGGCAGAGCAGATCGGAGGACCTTTTCGGTCAGCTTTTGTCTGTGCACCATATACAAACCTCTCTCTTGGACCTGTCATGACGCGTAATTCCCGTCAGTTATCAAGCAAAGCATGGGCTGCGGGGTGGAAGGGAGGAACGGGGTGGCGTCGATGTGACAGACCCGTTCCTCCCCTATGTTTTATTGGCAATTCCGCGTTGAGGCTCCAAAAGGCGGGTATTGCGGCGGGCATGTCAGCGCATGAAAGGCAACATCGCGCGTTGCGATTCACCAGCAATCGCCATGCGGAGGCCAGAAAGTCTCAATAAAATATGGGGGTGGAATGGCTTTTGGGGCGTTCCACCCCCAATTTTCAGGCGAATGCACGCGAACACCCCAAAATGTGTGGATTTGCCGACTATTGCCGTCGAAACCCAAAGTAGCCGCATGTTCGCCACTCGACCAGGATATGATGCTGTCGGGGCAAATCAGGCAAAATGTTCAATAAAATATGGGGGTGGAATGGATTTAACGTTTTCATTCCACCCCGTTCCTCCCTTCCACCCCAAAGACTGTGCGTCAGTAGCCTTCGGAAGTGATCCGCAACGGGTCACTAAACTGGAGGAATGCCATGCACCTGCAAGAGACAACCGAAAGCATCGCAAAACCGTCAGGGGGGCTTCTCGGCGGCTGGATCAGTCGGACTGACCTCGCGCTGCAACTCGGGGTGTCCGAGGACACTTTGCGCCGCTGGGACGTGCTGAGATCTGGGCCGCCGTGTATTCGGGCGGGCCGCAAGGTCTTCTATCGACGCACTGGCGTTCTTGAATGGTTGGATGACCAAGAAAACAACGCCACGCGCCGCAAGCGTTCTGGGGGCCGTCGATGAGCGCCCTGCCCCAATCATCCGGCACCAGCGGCTGCATCGGCCAAAGCTGGATCGCCGCCCGTCTTAGGGAAGCGCGGACGATAATTCGTGAGGCGAGCGCACATTCCGATCATCTGCTGCGCCTCGCCTGCCAAGTTGTGATCTCGCATGCCGAGGGTGAGACCGAGCGCGCGGGAGCAAGGGCGCTCTTGTTTGCCATCGACGCACGCAGCCCTGCGCGGCTGCAAATCGGCGCAGCTGGATCTGCACAACTGCGGGGGCGGACATGAAACGCAAAGGAACCCCTGAAGCCGATCTGCAGCGCGCGGTTGTCACCGCCCTGCGCTTCGCCCTGCCCCGCACCGCCATCATCCATCACTGTGCCAATGAGGTGGCCGAGGCAGGCCCCCGCGGCGCCAAGCGTCAGGCCATCCTAGTTGGTATGGGTGTGCACTCGGGCTTTGCCGATCTGATGGTGATCTGCGATGGCCGTATCTTGTTTCTGGAGCTGAAGGCCCCCAAGGGTCGCCTTGCCCCCGAGCAAGAGGCGTTCCGATCTGCGGTTCTGGCCCAGGGCTTCGGCTGGGCCATGGTGCGCAGCATCGACGATGCGCTGGGCGCTTTGGCCGACTTTGGTTTGACCAGCCGCGTGAGTGCCCATGGGCGGAGGGACGCGCCATGAGCCATGAAGCCACCAACTGGGCCATCAAACAGCGCGGCCTGAAACCCACGACCAAAATCGTGCTCTGGCATTTGTGCGACCGGTTCAACCCAGATTACGGGTGCTTCCCCTCGCAAGAGCGGCTTGCCCATGATTGCGAAATCAGCCGCTCGACCCTGAACGATCACATCTCGCAGCTAGAGGCAGCAGGGCTGCTGCGCAGAGTTCCGCGCATCGATCCAGCAACCAAGCGGCATCTCCCCACCCGCTACATTCTGTGTTTCGAGCCGGGTTTTACACCATTGGATGGGGCCCCATGTCCAGAACTCGGACATGGGATTCCCGCGGATTTGGAAAACCCATCGAGTGCAGACGGTTGCGAGCTGGATTTTCCCCCAAACCCCGACCCATGTCCGAATTCAGGACATGGGGCTAACGCGAAAGCCGTGTCCGAATTTTGCCCAAAGCCGTGTCCGGAAAATGGCGAAAGCCGTGTCCGAAATCCGGACACTAACCTTGTAAGAGAACCTTTAAGTAAACCAGTAAAGGAGGAGGAGGACGCGCAGGCGCGCGAGGCCGAGTTTGATTTGTTTTTTGTCCAGCTTCTGGCAGCGCTGGGCCTCGACCATGCCTCCCTGCCAAGCTGGTGGCAAGGCTGGCCCGCCCAAACCCATGTGCGCCGCTGGATCGATGATCTGGGCCTATCCCCAGCGCGGATCGTCGAGGTTGCTACCGAGACGCGGGCAAATCACCCCAATCCCCCCGATGGACCCAAGGCACTCGATCGGTTCATGGAACGCGCAGCCCAGCGCGATGCGCAGGCCGCCCGCGCGGCAGCTGTCGGACACAAAGTCAAACGGCGGCGAAAAGCGGGATCAGCCGAGATGTGCAGCGAGGATGACGTGGCGGCGTTCTATGCCAGTAAGGTCAATTCTGACGAGTACCTGCCGAAGGGCATGATCAGCGCCGCCATCTGCAGGATGATGCTGTCGCGTGGCCTTGTCACCCACGAGCGCCTTCGACAGCGAGGGGTTCGGTAAATGGCGGCAGTTCACATTCCCAGCGCCAATTGCCCCTCTGTGCACGCGCGGCCATTGTTGATCGGGCTGACAAAAGGCCAAGACCCAAGCCCAGCGCAGCTAGCATTCTTTGATGGGGTGCAGGCATGAGCATCTACAGCCGAATTGGCCGCGCGGGCGCCACGAAGGTCAAACGCGCTCTGGGCGTTCAGGCAGCGCTCGAATGGGCGTTTCGGGTCGAAAAGGCGCAACTTGAACTGCCCCAGCAGAAAGATGTGGCCGAGGAAGGTTTCGGGTTTGGCCTTGAATACGTTCTACTGCAACGCGCTGCGCTGGGCTGCAAAGTGGATGGCGGGCAGCATAAGATGGGCAGTTACACCCATCCCGACGCCGAGGTGATTGCAGCCACCGTGGCAGGGATACCCCACAACTTGGGCGGCATTCGAATGGCGATCAGCGTGGCTGAAATGGCGCGGGCTGGGATAACCCCCAACTGGATGCCCTGCGCCGTGCCGCGTTGCGTGCCAGTTGACATGAAGCGAAACCGGCATGGTGATCGTGCGGTCAGTATTGTGGTCGGCACGGAGAGGGTGATGGTCCGCGGCAAGTCCCGGATTGTTGAAGTTCGCGCCTGTCCTGTGACATTTTCGCCGTCACCTGAGCAGATTGATGCCGCCCGCCGTGGATATGGGGATTGGTGGCGGGCCTTGGATTGGGTGCGCGATGGGTTGCTTTCGGGGCGGATGCTTCGTGAGTTGGAGTTGACAGCGATAATGCCAAAAGCACGGCCCTGGGGGGGGCGGCGTTAATTGCGTTCAATGGGCCGAGCTATCGAACCGCGTCATTGCGCGAAACGATGCGCTGGGCAAAACGAGCTAACTCAGCAGCGCTGGGCCAAGGCACAGCCACCGCCCCGCGCCAATTTCAGTGCGCAGGAAGCAAAGCCCCTTTGGCCACATAGACCGTGTCATCAGGTAGCTCACTCAAATGTCCGTTGGGCAGACGATGCAAATAGGCGTCGGCACCCAGAAGTTCGCGTGCCCGCAGTTCAGATTGTGCCACGACCCAGCCCTGCGCTGTATCGGCTCCATCGTGATCGCGGCATATGCGGAATGAATAAACCATGGGTTGAATATGGCACGTGCTTGGTTAACAAACCGTTAACAAAAATCGGAAAAAATACATGGAAATCATAGCCTTAATTTATTCAAATCGACGACAAATTTTGGTCACGATTGGGAGGCCTAATGCAAAAATCATAGATTGATTCGCCCTATGATTGTGAGGCGTGGTCGCCGCGAGTAAGTTTGACCAGTGAGTTCCGTGCGAGTAACAGCGGCTGACCATGCCCCACAGTGTTCCCTAAACCCGCGCGAAAGTCAGGTGTTGTGTAAGCCGGCGCGCTAGTTGACATGAAATGCAATCGGCACGGTGATCGTTCAGTTAGCATCTTGGTCAGCACGGGGAGGGTGATGGTCCGCGACAAACCCTGGACGCCTGAAGTTCACGCCTGTCCCGTGATTTTTTTTTTCCTACTCTGCGACAGGCTGATGGTGCTCGCCGAGGTTGTAGCGACCGATGCCTGGCGTTGGATTGGGTGCGCGATGGGTTATCGATGGGCGCGATGTTACGAGAACTGGCGTTGACAACAGTAATGCCAAAAGCGAAACCATGGCGAAGGATGCGATAAACTGCCAAGGAGCGGAAAGCAGACTGACGACGGCGGCGCACCCGACTGGACTCTGGCTGAGGCAGCACGAGCGAACACAAAAAACTTGGAGTCGTATAGGTTGTATAAAGTCACCAACGCTGTTAGCGTTCGTTTCGAGTAGATAAATTGTCTAGTGTAACCGATTTTACAAGATGAAGATAAGACATGATCGCCTGATTCTTGCTATGGATGACTCCGAGCTTGAAGAATTCTGTCGGCGTTGGGTTGAACGTCGCTCGGGATACTTTGAGGTGAAACGCTTCGGGGCGTCCGGTGACAAGGGGCGCGATGTCGTCGGATTTTGCACAACGTCAAGGCATGACGGCGAATGGGACAATTATCAGTGCAAGCAATACAGAACCAAGCTCGGCAAATCCCAAGGTTTGCTCGCGGTTGGTAAGGTGCTCTATTGGGCCTCTCAAGGCAGTTTCACGGCACCTCGTAACTTTTACTTCGTTGCGCCGAAAGGGCTCAACGGGCCTCTTCTTGAACTTGTAAACAGGCCCGCCACCTTCTGCCAATCTCTGGTAGACGACTGGGCAAACAGCTGCGCAACGAAAATCATCTCGGGCAAGACAATAGAATTCGACGACAAGCTTCGTAAAGCTATTGAAGATTTCGACTTCTCTAATATTGTCACGCTCGATGTTGACGAAATGATTTCCGACAGTGCCGCAAAGCAGCTTCTCGTAGAGTTGTATGGCGATGACCCCGGGAAGTATCCAAAAGTCGCAATTCCTGTCGACGTGCAGTCCGAAGAGATGACTTATCTCACCGCTCTTCTTGAAGCATACAATGAACGCGAGTCTGGCAAGTTCAAGAGCCATGACGAGGTGTTCGACGACCCGACGCATGGCTCCGACCTGCAATTGCATAGAGAGCGCTATTTCGAAGCAGACGGATTTCAGAAATTTTACCGTGACAGTACCTCTCCCGATACAATTTCCTCCTTTCGCCAGGATATCCACTGGGGCGTTCGGGACAAGCTTAAGGAGCCTGCCAAAGATCAGCTAACACGCATTGGCATCGCGATGGCGCAGGCCTCAGTGGTGACCCCTGCTGGGCCACTGGCCCGATACGCCTATGTTCCGGTCAAGCAAGGCATTTGCCACCATCTTGTGAATGACGGCGAGATGAACTGGAAGGGCAGGAAATGAGCCGTCAGCCTACTTCATCGAACCAGCTCTTCAACAGTGCCTTGGAGACCGGCACACGGAGTGTTCTGCTCCTCTACGCAGCACGGCCGCGAGCCTATGATCTCACTCATTTAACATGGCTCGATCATCTAGTTGTTCATACCTCGGACCTCGGTGGCCCTCCGAGCCTTCATCCAGACATTCCTCAGCGCAACGGCGAGCTGATCGTTCGACGGACCAATGTGGAAGAAGGCCTTCAGCTGATGCGACGACTCCATCTCATCAAGGCGCACTATTCCTCTGATGGCATCTCCTATGTCGCGACCGAGGAGGCAGATCTCTTTGTGCAACTCGTGCGCTCCTCATATGGTCGATCCTTAAGAGAACGAGCGGAATGGTTAGTCGAATATATAAGCACGGCAGACACGAAATTTCTCGCGCAATTGATTAGCGAGAAGGTCGGCAGATGGTCTGTTGAATTTCAATCTTTGAAGATTACGCAATGAATCAACCTACCGTCAGAATCGAAGAACTACGCTTCTCAAGCAAGAATAATGAGAAGTCGGCAGCGCTTAATTTTAGCAAGCCCTTCACTTTTGTTTTCGGCGCATCGAACACTGGAAAGTCTTTTGCAGTAAAGGCAATTGACTTCATGCTAGGCGGAGGCAAGGAGCTTCCCGACATTAGTGAGCGCAAGCCCTATAATCGGGTCGAGCTTGATTTGCGACTCCCCAGTGATGAGATCGCCCAACTGGAGCGGGCGATTGTTGGTGGGGATTATAGCCTAGAAATTGGGAAAGAAGCACAGCGGACGCTAAGTGCTCGCCACAGCAATGACGGTGACGATAATCTTTCGAACTATCTTCTGACCATCCTTGGGATAACGGGCCAAGAGATTGCGCGCGATAAATCAGGCACAAAGAAACCCCTTAGCTTTCGTGACATCGTTAAACTTTGCATCACCGACGAAACATCTATTCAGTCGGAAACATCTCCGGCTTTGAGCGGAAATGTAACCCTAGCAATGCTTGAGAAGAACATCTTCAAATTCATGTTAACGGGTGAAGATGACTCTGCGCTCGTCACACACACAAAACCGAAAGACTTCGCCACAGGCCGTAGCGCGCAGGTGCTTATCATCGATGAGATGATCCTTGAACTCGAAACCGAGATCGCAGACAATTACCCTGATCTTGACCAACTCGAAGGCAAGCTGGACGAGATTGAGGGAGAACTGGATCGCGCCGAGAGGGAAATCGCCTTTGTTCGCGAATCTGTGAGGACAAAACTTGAAAGAAAGAAAGAGCTTGCGAGCGAAATCGGGCGCGATCAACAGCGGGTAAATGACATCGTAATCACGCTTGAAAATTTTGAACAGCTCATGAAGGTATATGGCAGCGATATCGAGCGGCTGGAGGCTCTCGAAGAAGCAGGGTTTCTACTGAGCCTTAACACCGACACTACCTGTCCAGTTTGTGGCGCACCGCCAGCAGCTCAGGTCCATAAGCATGCATTAGTCGAAATTGAAGCGGCGCGGGCAGCGGCAGAAATCGAGATCGCGAAGATCAGGGCGCATGCGGACGAACTGAAATTGACCATGTCTGATACCGGCAAAGAGCTTGAGCGTACAGGAAAGCGACTTTTTTCAAACCGCGAAAAGCTCAATGATCTCGAGATAGACCTTTCGACCGCTCTTCCCGACACCGATGACAACCTACGTAAGCTCTCTGAGATCATCCCTAAGCGAGATAGGATAAAACGCGCCTTGGAACTCGTGCTGAGGCGCGACAATCTGAAAAAGCAGCGCGACGAGGTCGCAAAGCGGCGGCAGACTAAATCCGTGACGAATGCCCAAATGGGCCTTTCGACGCACACCGCGCAGGAATTCGCTTCAGAAGTCGGCGATGTCCTTCGCGCATGGGGATTTCCAGGCGATTGCTCAACCTTTTTCGATCTGGAGGCTACGTTTGATCTCATCATTGACGGTAAGCAGCGGGGGAATAACGGGAAGGGCGTTCGAGCAATCACCCATGCGGCTTTCAAGGTAGCGCTTCTCACCTTTTGCCGCACCCGTAAGCTACCACATCCAGGCTTCGTCATTCTAGATACACCTTTGATCACCTATCGTGATCCGATCCGCTCTCGGGAAGGCGCACTCAGCGAAGACGAAAAGGCGATCAGAAATTCGGATTTGAAGGAAAGGATGTTTGAGCACCTGACCTCGATAAGTTCTACAGGGCAATTCATTTTGTTCGATAATGCCGACCCACCGGAGAAAGTAAGTATCAATACCACATTACAGTCCTTTACGAATGATCCGACAGTAGGCCGACAAGGCTTGCTTTGACCATATTGTGCGCGATCATCCTTTATGATCGCTCCACGGAGGTCATGCGACCGCAGCTATTGAGCGCTTCGATCAACGGGTTGCGAAATCGCTGAGTTAAGCCTAACGGCGGCTGTGGGCCGAGCAGGTCCTAAGATTCACAAGGGGTGAAAAGCCGTCAGCCGAGACGCGGTATGGCGGACGAAGAAGGCTTGCGAGCCTGGTCATTCAGGCGACGTGCAACGTGAGAGTCAGCTTTGCGAGTCCGACCTAGTGGGAATACTGATATAGTTAAGCAGGCGGGGTGCGAACTGGTGAACCCTACATAGCTTATCAAAGGATTGGTCTGGACTGGGTTCATCAGTTCGCTGCTAATGCTGCAGTCGTAAATGCCAGCAACAATATTTTTACCGCAAGTTAATTGATTGTTTTTGACATGGTGCAATAATTAATTGTTATTGCTGAGGGCATTAACTATGTTCGAGGGACAAGATGGATCTATCGACAAAGTATCGCCAGCTTTTTCTCCTACTAGTTTGGCTTTTTCCCCGCTGTTATCCCACAACCAGCCTCGGTCGGCCTGTTCCATAAACCAGGTCATTTCGTTGAGGCTTCGCCAGTAGCGATCGCGTATTTTTTGGGGCGGAACATCATGCCCTCCTTTCTTGACCCGAATGCTTACTCGTTCAACATTCTTTTCCGGTGAATCGAGGCAGACATACATAAACCAGACCTCAAAGTCTCTTGCCTTGGCCGATAAAACCAAGCTCCGATACTTATCGGTCGATAGGACTGTCTCAACTCCGATTGTTTGGTAGACTTCGACTGAAGCATCAAGCCAAGAACGAATTCTGTTTACGGCAATAAGGTTCGCCTCTTCATCAGCCTTATTCTCATCATCACGGATGCGTTTTGCTAGGAGGTCGGGATTTACGATCCTAATCGATCTTCCCTCGAGCTCCAGATCAACGTTGTCATAGGCCGTACTTTTTCCGGACCCATTCGGTCCGGCGACGATCACCAAGACTGGGCGCTCCTTATCTGTTTGGCGCAACGTCTCTCACACCCAGAAGCTTCTTATTTTCCCGACGTGCCCTATCCACATTCTTACTAAAAACGATAGTTAAATCTCTAGACAGATTGTCGCCACCAGCATCGACTGTTCTTAGGTTGAAAATCTTTCCATCGCTGTCGCGCATACGCTTGGTTTGTACTGTCGCGTTCTTGGCGCGTCCAGCAGACTGGCTTTGGTCAAGTTTCTTCACGATGATTTTCAGCATCACGGCATTCCTTTTCATATCCATAGTCGATCTGAGGCTGGCTGCAAAGCACAAATTCGCCCGCAACAGGTAGACTATGCCACGCGTGTCCTTAGCATTTCCTAACCACCCTGCAAGAATGCTGTGTATTAAACATTAGATCAACGCCATGGGTTGTCTAGATCGATCAAAGTGTTGACGACCTACATGGTCGGCACTTTGCTGCGGTAAGGGCCCAGAACCTCACCCCCCTTCATTGGTTCCTCCCGAGCCATAAACCTATGCGGGGGGGCGCAGCGCGGCATTTCGCTAGCGCGTAGTTTTTTCACCGGGGAAGCCACTTGGAAGCCACCCCGACGGGGCATTCCAGCATTATGAAACAATATCAGTGGCTTGTGCGGCACTAACGCAAGAACAGGTGGCTTCTTTTGGGAAGCCACGGAAGCCACCTTTCGGAAGCCACCCTAGCCAGTGGCCACCATAGATGCACAGTATTCGATTTGGTTTATCCGCTCCCTGGGACACAGTTATTTCGTGTCGAATTGTGGATTGACATTTCTAGCCCCCTTGACCTACCTATTGAGCATCGAAGAATTGCGCCCGGAGGATACCCCTCGCGGGCGTTTGTTTTTTCCGACATCGCGGATCCGATTCTGGCGCTGGCACCGTCCCGCGCGCATCGGCTTGCCCGCCTGCCCCACATGAAAGCCACCCCATGGACCTCGTCTTTGCGCCGAGCCAGATCGAGACTTGGCCTCTCGATCGGCTGCGCCCCTATGCTCGCAATGCCAAGATCCACGGCACGGATCAGGTGGCCAAGATTGCCGCCAGCATGGCAAAGTTCGGCTGGACCGTTCCTTGCTTGGTAGCCGACGATGGTGAGTTGATTGCTGGCCATGGTCGTGTGCTGGCCGCGACCATGCTGGGGCTGACGGATGTGCCGGTGATCCGGCTTGGGCATTTGGATGAGGCCGAACGCCGCGCTTACCGTATTGCCGACAATAAACTGACCGAGCTTGGCGAATGGGACGAGGCGATGTTGCGCAACGAGATCGCGGGGCTGCTAGCCGAGGATTTTGACCTATCGTTGCTTGGGATCACCGGCGAGGATCTCGACGCCCTGCTGCGCGACCCAGATCAGGTCGAGGGTGGAGCGGTCGAGGGTGAAGATGATATCCCCGAGCCACCCGTCACACCTGTGTCAGTGGCGGGCGATATGTGGCAGCTGGGATCGCATCGCCTGATCTGCGGCGACAGCACTTCCGCCGATGTGGTCGGGCGGTTGCTGGGTGATGTGCGTCCGCTGCTGATGGTGACCGATCCACCCTATGGCGTGGAATACGATCCGTCCTGGCGCAATCAGGCTGGTGCGGCCAAAACCAAACGCACGGGCAAGGTGCTGAACGATGATCGTGCAGACTGGCGCGAGGCTTGGGCGCTGTTTCCCGGCGATGTCGCCTATGTCTGGCACGGAGCATTGCACGCCGCGACCGTGGCAGAAAGTCTTATTGCGGCAGGTTTTGCTGTTCGATCGCAGATCATCTGGGCCAAGGACCGCCTCGTTCTCAGCCGCGGCGATTACCACTGGCAGCATGAACCCTGCTGGTATGCTGTGAGAAAGACCGGCAAGGGCCATTGGGCGGGCGATCGCAAACAGACCACGCTGTGGCAGATTGCGAACAAGGATCAAGATGCCGACACGGTGCATGGCACGCAAAAGCCGGTCGAATGCATGCGACGCCCGATCCTGAACAACTCCAGCCCGGGTCAGGCGGTGTTCGAACCGTTCATCGGTTCTGGAACAACGTTGATCGCCGCCGAAACCACGGGGCGCGTTTGCTTTGGCATCGAATTGAACCCTGCTTACGTCGATGTGGCCATCGAGCGCTGGCAGCAGTTCACGGGCGCGTCCGCAACTCTGGCGGATACTGGCGAGACCTTCGCCGAGCTGAAGGCCAAGAGGCTGGCGGCATGAATACGGCCCTATTGCCGGGCAAGATCGAGCACTGGCCCCTCGCCCGTCTGAAACCTTACGCCAGTCACGCCAAGACCCACGACGCCAATCAGGTCGCCAAGATCGCTGCCAGCATGGCGGAGTTCGGCAGGGCTGTCCCCGTGCCGGTCGCGGGGTAATCTCCCCATTTTTAACGGGGTGCGTTCGTAGAATTCACGCGGCCATTTTCAATTTCATGGCGGGTGTGATGCCGCCGATGCCCATGTTGGGGCGGTCGTTGTTGTAAGTCCAGAGCCATTTCGTGGCTTGATCCTGTGCCTCCTCGATGCTTTCGATGATGTATTGATCCAGCCATTCATGCCGTACCGTTCGGTTGTAGCGCTCGACATATGCGTTCTGCTGGGGCTGCCCAGGTTGGATGTGCTGGATGGTGATCTTGTGCTTCTCAGCCCATATTCTCAGCTTTTCGCTGATGTATTCGGGCCCATTATCCACCCTGATCGTGCCCGGCTTTCCCCGCCATTCGATGATCCTGTCGAGGCTCCGTATGACTCGCTCGGCAGGCAGCGAGAAATCAACCTCGATCCCTAGCCCTTCGCGATTGAAGTCATCAAGGACATTCAGCAGGCGAAACGCACGACCGTCACCCAGCCTGTCGGCCATGAAATCCATGGACCAGGTCACATTGGGCGCGGCTGGCACAGCCAGGACATCAGGCTTCTCCCGTTTGAGCCGCTTGCGTGGCTTAATCCGCAGGTTCAGCTCCAGCTCGCAGTAAATGCGGTAAACCCGTTTATGGTTCCAGGGATGCCCCTTCACGTTGCGCAGGTGCAGGAAACATAGACCAAACCCCCAAGTCTTGCGCGCATCGGTCAGCCCCGTGAGCAGATCGGCGATCACCTCGTTCTCGTCCTTGAGCTTGGGGCTGTAGCGATAGCAGGTCTCGCTGACCCCAAAGGCCCTGCAAGCCAACGCGATGCTGACGCCCCGTCGTTCCACCGCCGTTTCGGCCATCTCGCGGCGCTGAGATGGCCCTGTCACTTTTTTCCAAGGGCTTCCTTCAACAGATCGTTCTGCATGCTCAGATCGGCATACATGCGCTTCAGGCGACGGTTCTCTTCCTCCATCGCCTTCATCTGGCCAACCATGGACGCATCCATCCCGCCATACTTGGCCCGCCATTTGTAGAACGACGCATCGCTCATCCCATGCTCGCGGCACAGCTCGGCAACCGGCACTCCGCCTTCGGCTTGTCGCAGGATCGCGATGATCTGAGCTTCAGTGTATCTGCTTGTCTTCATTCGAAATCTCCTCGTTCATCTTGCCGAGAAAATTCTACTTTTGCACCCCACTAAATTCGGGGGGGATTACCCTCACCACCAGCGCGGCGCAGGCGTTTGCCAGTTGCGCGGTGGGCAGTTCGATCTTCAGATGCGAGATCACATCGGACACTTCGGCGTTCACGCCAAAGTCACGCATCCGCGCCTCGATCTTGGCGGCGGTAATGTCGAGATCTGCATCGCGCAGATCCTGCGGGATCGCCTTGTGATCGATGCGGATGGTGGTGGAAATCATGTCCATGTTTATGTCCTCACGCTTTGGCAGCGCTGGCGCGACCAGCTTCAAAGGCCTCTTCCAGCGCCGCGCGGATCGCCCAGACAGGCACATCGTGGAAATCCAACCGATCGCGATTGCGAGTTTCCAGCGTCTCGATGAAGAAGTGCCGCTTGGCGATTTCAAGCATCAGCGCCTCGTGTTCTGCAGTCGTTTCCAATTGCATCGTCTGCGGATTTGGTTGTGCGGCGTTTGCCATGATCAATCCTCCCAGCGATGTTCAGGATGGGTGGTGCGCGCGCGGGCTTCCTCGCGCATCATTTCGTGGGCGCGCTCCATTTCGACCATCCCTTCGGCTTGGCTCATCCGCCCCGACATCACCTCGTCCATCACCCAGTTCACCCGCTCCTGCGCGGGACTGGTATGGCTGCGCCACCCCTCGCTCATCGAGCTATGTCCCATCTTCTCTTGCGCGCGCATGGCTGCCTCCGATCCCTTGTCAGGGGGTGCGCGATGCACCCGCTTTCTGACACAATGAATCGCTCTATCTGGGAGTGTAATCAACTCAAATAGACAATCTTTCTTGTTTATTTTCAATTATTTGAGAGTTTTTGAAGCGTCATGGAAGGTATATCTGAACGCGCCTACGCAGCCCTCTCGGGCCTCTCGCGTGGGGCTTTGCAAAAGGCACGCAAAAACGGGCGCTTGGTGCTTTTCGCAGACGGATCAATCAACGCAGCCGCCTCGGATGCAAGAAGAGCCGCGATGACCGACCCTGACCAGCAATTGCGCGCGCGGGGTGGCGTTGCGGGCGGCTTGGGTATCAGTTAGCTTCACCACCGAAACCTAGCACGCCTTCCTCGATGGCTTCGTCGATGACGCAGAACTCGTCGCCCGCATCAAGGCGCAGTCACAGCGGAAACAACCGGTCGGCTACGCTTAAACCGATCGATGTTGTGGCGATTCCTAGAGCCACAACACATAAGATCAATTACTTAGCCGATCCGCAAGTTGAACTTTGAGGGCAGATGCCATTCGGGGCCTGTCAGACACGACCCACGCACCCATCTCAGTCTGGCGGACCTCGCCCACCAGCACGCTATTGGTGGGTGCCCAATGCTTCTTCGATGCTACGACCTGATCCCTTCGATCTGAGACGCTCGGTCAAACAGTGACACACAAATTGAGGATGACCCATCTGGTGCGAGATCTTGCGCCTCTACACGACCAACGCCGTCAGCAAACGTTCCCGAGTGATTTGTTTTTTCTCGGCCAACTCGAAGCTGATGCCGCCATCGTCGAAGGCGACCACCCGATCAGCAAGCGCGGTGACCATTGAAATGTTCTGCTCCAACAACAGCACGCCTGCACCGTCCGATCGACGCTTCTCGATTGCGGCACTCATGTGACGAATGTTCTCGGGCTGTACGCCCTCACTGGGCTCATCCAGAACCACAACTTTTCCTGGCATCAGCATCGCTCGGACGAAGCCAAGAATCTTCCGTTCGCCACCTGACATAGACCCCGCAGTTTGGCGCCCACGTTCCGCGATACGCGGGAAACGCCCTTTGAGTGCGGCAATGTCGAGATCTGTGCCTCCGGCAAGCAAGATGTTCTCATCCACAGTCATTGAACCGAAGACCATGTCCGTCTGCGGCATCAATACGATACCTAGTTTAGCCCTTTCCCAGGCTGGCAGGTGCGCGATTGGCCGCGCGTCAAGCCACATCTCTCCGCCTGCGACCGGAAGATCGCCCGAGATCAGCCGCGACAGTGTGGACTTGCCTGTCCCGTTTCGGCCGACGATGGCCAGAACTTCTCCTGGTTTGAGGTCCAGGCTCAGATTTCGGTGCACCATCGTATCGCCGTAGCCGCCGCTTACGGCAGAAAGTTTAAGCGTCATTTGTGCTCTCCGGCGTATACGGCCGCGACATCGGGATTTTTCCGTATATCATGCCAATCACCCTGTGCGATCATCTGGCCTTGATGCAGAACCGCGACCTCGTTTGACAAAGCCTCGACCAAGGCCATGTCATGTTCGATAATCACGACGCTCGCCGACGACAGGCTTTGGTATTCGCGGATCAGCCGCACCATAAGAGCTGTCTCAGCAGGAGACAATCCGGCGGCTGGTTCGTCCAACAGCAAGATACTGGGTTCGGCCGCTATAGTCATTGCAAGTTCCAGGACTTGACGATGACCTTGGGGCAATTGCCCGCCCATCTTGTCCATATTGTTCCCAAGCGTGACCTCGGGGTCGGCAAGTAGCTGCTGTAAGGCCGGGCCGCTCCATCTGAGGGCGGAGGGCAAGAAATAGTCGGCCAGACGAACGCGGCCGGCAAGCATCGCCAAGCCAAGGTTTTCGCGCACAGTAAGGTCGCCAAAGACCGTGGGTATCTGCAGTTTGCGGCCAATCCCTGACCACAGCATTCTATAAGACAGAAGACCACGCAGCGACCGTTTCCCCAGTGCGATCTCACCCGATGTAACCGGCATTTTGCCTGTCACGGCATTCAGCATCGTCGTCTTGCCTGCCCCATTAGGCCCGATAACGCATAGGATTCCGGCTTCTGGAACACTAAGGCTTAGGCCATTCAAGATCTTGATCTCTCCGGCCGATAAATGAACCTCCCGCAGAGTCAAAGGGCCGGACTGAGCACTGGCTTTTGATGGGGGGGCATCAATCGAGGGCAAAGAAGAGGTGGCCTTTGGACCGAACTTTCCCTTAAAGATGCGCGCGACAAGTTGAAACGCGCCACCCGGCACGAGAAGTACAACAAGAAGAAAAACGGCGGCGACGATGACTTCGTACGAGGGAAAGACATCCCGGATCGAAGCCGACAGCCAGGCAATGATGACGGCACCAAATAGCGGGCCAAGCGGATGAAACCGTCCGCCTACCGCAGCCCAGATCACCAGTTCCGTCGAAAACGCAAAGCCGATGGCCTGGGGTGTGACAATCCCCTGGTGGCTGGCGAACAGGCTACCAGCAATGGCTGTCATGAATGCGGAAAAAGCAAAGACCGAAGCCTTGATCAGATGGGGCGCAAAGCCCAGCAGTTCCAAGCGATTCTCCTGCGACACCAACCCGCGCAGAACCAACCCAGCCGGAAGCCGATCCACCATCATCAGCAGGATCGAGAACGTCAGCACCGCCCCAACGATCAGGTAGTAGTGGCTGCCAAAGGGCGACAGCCCGCCCAATGGCGGAATCCCACCCATCCCATTGAAACCACCGGTGATATCGGACCGGGATTCCGCCAGTTGTGCGGCAATCAGGACCAGGGCAAGTGTCACCAGGGAAAAGCCCGGTCCTGATCCGCTGCGCCCACGAAACAGCAGTATGGCCAACGTATAGGCCAAAAGGCTCGCCATCAGGGCAACGGCCAAGAAGGCCAAGAAACTGGGCAAGAACGCGCCGTTCATCAGCTTCAACGCGGCACCCCCACCATAGGCACCAATGCCAAAGAACAGAGCATTGCCCAAAGGCAAGAACCCACCACGGCCCCAGGAAAAGCCGACGCCTTGTGCGGCCAGCCCGAAAATCAGGAAAAGTCCGATTTGCCAGCCAAGGAAATCACCGCCCAACAAGGGCACCAGCAACAGGGCAATCAAAAGCCCAGCGCTACTTACGGCGATAGATCCCATCAGGACGCCTCCACAAAAATAGGACCGCTAGAAGGAGGACGCCAAGATATCCAGCCGTCTGGTCAAAGAGTTCGTTCAAGCCAGCTTGCAGGCCGCCGTTTATCGCGGCACCAAGGCCAAGCCCTTCTATCGTGCCAACGCCGCCTACGACCACCACAAAGAAGGATCGGATCAGCGCATCCAGTCCCATGCTGGGGTCGATGCTCATGGTTGGCCCCAGCATCAAACCGGCCAGTGCCGCCAATTGGCAGCCAACGACAAAAGCCAGCGATGACATGCGCATAGTGTTGATCCCCGTGGCGCGGGCAAGCGATGGATTGTCAACCATGGCCCGCAGCCGCAATCCCGTCGGACTGCGCCTGTACCAGACCCAAAGGGCGACAAATCCCATCGCGATCAGGCAGATCAGAAAAAGCCGATAGCTGGGATAGCCGATTCCGCCAATCTCGGTGACCCCTTCGATTGGCATCGGAACATTGCGAAATTGCTTGCCGAAAGCCAATTCCATCGTTTCGCGGATCAAGATGGACACCGCCCAAGTTGCCAGCAAGCTGTCGAACATCCGCGCATAGAAATGCCGGACGACCAGTCTTTCGACCACAAACGCCACCGCCCCCGCCAGACAAAGGCAGATCGGCAAGGCGAAAATCGGGGGCAGGCCCAAGAGGCTGGCCAAAACTGTGGAATAGGCACCCAGCATAAAAAACTCGCCGTGGGCCATGTTCATGATCTTCAAGAGGCCAAAAACAATGCCAAGCCCCAGCGCCGTAAGCGCTAGGGCCGAGATCTGCCACGCCGCATTCAATGCGAAGAGGACGAGATCAATCATTTTATTTGCACTCAACGCCATGTGGGACGTTGTCGAATTTGGCCTTCACCTCGAAGGTTCCCGAAGCACCATCCGCCAGATAGATCGACTGTGCGACATGGTTTCCCGTCAGGACAGCGGCACCACGAGGAGAGGCAAAAGTGGCACCATCTGCTGCGGCCGCGACGGCCTCGGCTTGCAAAGATCCCGCTTTGTTGCCTATCGAGGCCAAGAGCATCAGGCCATCATAGACCGATTCCCCCAAGCCGTTTGGTTGGGCAGCATCTGTGCCAAAAGTGGTCTTCAGACGTTCGGCATAGGCCCGCGCGCTGTCACTGTCGATGTTCGCAAAGTAGCCCATCGAGGCATAAAGGCCTGTGGCATTCGCCGCACCGATGCCGGCGAGGGTGTTTTCTTCGATCAGGGTCCCCAGACGAATGGCCTGCTTGTCCAAACCAAATGCGGCGTAGGCGATGTTGAAGCCGACTGAATCGCCGCCGACCAATGTGACCAGCACCCCATCAGCGCCGGATGCTTTGATCCGGCCCAGGGAAGCGTCGAAATCAGACGAGCCCAGAGGCACATATTCTTCGCCGACGATTTCGGACCCTGCTGCTTCGATCAAGCCCTTTGCCGCGGCGTTTGTGTCGCGTGGCCAGTTGTAGTCATTGCCAATCAGATACCATTTCTTGGTACCCAGTTTTTCGGTGACCCATGGAATCACCGGGCCAAGCTGTTGTGCTGGGGTTTCGCCCGTCACATAGGTTCCAGGCGCGCATTCGCCGCCTTCGTAGACCGCTGTATAGATATAGGGAACCTGTCCTGCCAATTGCCCGATCACCGCCGCCCGGACGGCGCTGTCATGCATGCCGACAATTGCCTGCACGCCGTCCCCGCGCCAGAGCTTCTGAACCGACTGGACCACATCCGATGGCGGCAATCCTGCATCGGCAAAGATCAGTTCGACCATTTCGCCACCGATGCCACCTGCGGCATTGATGTCCTCTGCGGCGAGCTGTGCGGCCTGTCGGGCCGAGGGCCCGAAAAGACCCGCAGGCCCACTGTCGGGGACCAGAACCCCGATCTTCACTTCGGCATTTGCAGCACTGGCCATCGAAAGGCCAAGCGCCACCAAAACTGACAGTTTCTTCATTTCTAACTCCCTATGATTGTTGATTTCTAACCTTGCAGAATTCGTTCGACGGTGATGGCCACGGACAACAGCGCGCGGTCTTTTCCGGCGCAGCCGTCGATCTCAAGCCCCACCGGCAGGCCCGCTCCCGGAACAGGTAAACTAATACCTGGTATCCCCATGACCGAGCCGTGATCCGTATTGCGGATATAGGTGGGGAAGGTGGGCAGGTCTGTGCCGTTCAGCGAAACCGTCTCGTCGCAACCGATGCGCTGCGCGGTCAGTGGGCAAGTGGGAAACAGCGCGCCGTCAAGGCGCATCGATTCAAACCAGGACTGCCATTTTCGGTTCATCGCCGGGCGATGCAGGTCCATTGCGGCGCGGTATGCCGCTTCGGGAATGTCGCCGGGGCCATCAAGGCTGTTCAGAATAGCACTGACATCCGGCGACGCGATGCGGGCAAGCAGATCCTCAAAGGCCATACCCCGGTTTTCCACATACGCGCGAAGTTCACGCTTGGTCTCAAAAAGGACAATGGGAAAAGAGGCTGCGCTGTCGTCTGCCCAGATGTCCTCGGGATCGGTTTCGACCAAGTTGACACCAGCGGCCCGAAGAAGACCAAGTGCATTCTCACATCGCGCCGCGACCAGTGGTTCCAGCCCTTCCCACAGGACTCGGCGCGGCACTGCCAGACGCAAAGTCGTCGGGTCCCGAGGCGTCAGGTCCTGTGGTCCCTGCCCCGCCATCAGTGCATCAAGCAGCGCAGCATCTGCAACGTCATGGGTCAACGGGCCGATTGTGTCGCGGGTCGAAGACAACTGCGCCACCCCCCCCGATGGATAGCGACCGATGCTAGGACGAAACCCTGTCACCCCGCATAAAGCCGCCGGAATACGCACCGAGCCGCCGGTATCCGTGCCAAGACCGGCCGTCACGATGCCAGCGGCGATCGCCGCCGCCGTCCCGCCGGAAGATCCCCCGGCAATCAAAGTTGGATCAGCGGGATTGCGGACTGGTCCGAAGGCGGCGTTGTTCGACGTGATGCCAAATGCCAATTCGTGCAGGTTTGTCTTGCCCGCCACGAGGGCACCGGCATCCCTCAATCGCCGAAGGGGTGGAGCATCGGCCTTTGCAGGCCCAGTCAGTGCCGGGGTGCCAGCCGAAGTCCGCAAGTCTTGGGTGTCGATATTGTCCTTGACCGCCAAAGCGACGCCTTCCAGCTTGCCGGTCTTTCCCAAACGCCTTCGCGCATCGCTTTGTCTTGCCGCGTCAAGAAAAGCGGCGTCGTCGATGGTAATGAACGCATTCAAATGCGCGTGGTCGGCCGCGCGCGCTAAGATAGCTTCCGCCTCTTGTTCGGCAGTGGTGTGCCCCGCTTCAAGGTCGGCAAGGGCTTGTCTGAGTGTGTTTGGCATCGAAATCTCCGGCAATCATGCCGAAGTGTGGCCCGTGCAAGGCTCAAGTTCTATCATCAGAAATGTTGATTTTTTGGGCGTCAGCGCCGGGAAGGGCGCCCTACTGATGCAGCAAGATATGCGACAACCCACTGCGTCGCGTGGCACCAGTCTTGCGAAAGACCGCGCCGACATGTGTGCGCAACGTCGGTTTGGCAATGCCAAGGCGCAAGCAGATTTCGTCATCTGAAAGGCCAGTAATCAGCATGTCGGCAATCTCGGCCTCACGCAGGGTCAAACCCCACACATCTGTCCGTTGAGTGAACCGAACCGCGTCAGAACCCAGCGACGACCGGTTCGTGCGAACAAGGGCATTGACGATGCTAGGGCCGATTGCGTCAACCAGCAAAGCGTCGCGTTGGCTGAAGTCCTCTTTGGTGTTCGCCCGCCAGATTCGCAGATCACCGATGTTATTCCCCCTGTCCCAGGCGAAATAGTTGATTCCGAAAAAGAGGCCATCGCACTTAAGAAAGTCATTGAAGAACTCGGTCTTCCGCAACCGATCATGCGACATGATTTCACTGACTGGGGTGGCATGCCGGCGCCGTTGCAAGGTGGGCGTTATCGGGTCGCAATACTGATAATGATCTTCATAGCGTTGCAGGTTGGATGGGGTCATGTTGATGCTGACACCGGAAACAAACTTTTCATCGCCTTCGTCCCAGACGAAAGAGGCGAAGAAATCGGCGTCCAACAGCTCTAAAAGCAACTTACCAACGCGCCTGCGAACTTCGACATGTGAAAACTCCCCCGAGAGTTCGCGCATGATAGCAAAAACCAGATCGGATTCGCGATGCGTCAGGTTCATTGCTTGTGTATTCCGTCGCGTTGGCAGCTTCGGCAGCCTCGGCCATAGTAGATGACCGAATGGGCGATTAGTCAACCAGAATCTTTGCGGGACCGGTATCTCGTCAAACCAGTTTCAGCCTGGCCTAAACATCGCCACCCCACGCTAGCGCGGGTAAGCGCGCCTCAACCGATGCAGCAGCAAGGGCCTGCGCAGCACCGCTTGCGGCAAAGATCAATGCGTCGGAGGTCGCAGAGGGATAGCAGATGGCGAGTGTCAGGCCAAAGGGCGACACCTCTGCACCGGCGCGGGATTTGCTGGGACGCTACTGCATATCGAAATCTTGGCCGATTAGCGCGGGAAAAGCCACCTCGCCGTCTGCCTTTGCGGTTTCGTCATAGATCTTGCCGCTGGGCACTTCTGGGTTAGGCGTCCAATATTCAAGGCATACAAAAGCCGTGACCGCCGCTTCAAGCGTCGTTTGACGAAGGTCGAAGACATCCGACATGCTGTGCTCCAGCCGAGGGATCTCATCCTCGGCTCATTTATGATTGACCGTCCGGTCGGATTATGTAAGACCTTTTCTGACGCCCGAGACGACGCGGGAGGAGGAAGATGATGACCCCAAACGACACCGTTCTTGCTAGCCTTGACGAAGGTGTTCTGCGTCTGACCCTGAACCGGCCGGACAAGCTGAATTCCTTTAACGAAGATATGCATCTGGCGCTGCGTGCCCAGATCCAGCGCGCGCATGACGACCCGCACGTGCGGGCGGTTCTTCTGACCGGGGCGGGACGCGGCTTTTGCGCGGGTCAGGATCTTGGCGACCGCGATCCACGCAAAGGCGGGCCTGCGCCCGATTTGGGAAAGACGCTGGACCGCTTTTACAACCCGACGCTGCGCTTGATTCGACAGCTGGAAAAACCGGTCATCTGCGCGGTAAACGGCGTAGCGGCAGGCGCGGGCGCGAACATTGCCCTCGCCTGTGACATCGTCATTGCTGCAAAATCTGCAAAGTTCATTCAGGCCTTCGCCAAGATCGGCCTGATCCCCGACGCAGGCGGCAGCTGGTCTTTGGCCCGCATTCTGGGCGAACCCCGCGCTAAGGCGCTGGCACTGACGGCCGAGCCTTTGTCTGCCGAAAAGGCCGCGGACTGGGGACTTATCTGGAAGGCAGTGGACGATGCCGAGTTGATGACTGACGCCGCCAAACTCGCCACTTCGCTGGCTGCCGGGCCAACGCTGGGGCTTGGGCTGACCAAGCGGCTGATCCAAGCAGCAGCGACGACATCGCTCGACGAACAGTTAGACATGGAACGCGATCTGCAACAGCAAGCGGGACGCAGCGCAGACTATGCCGAAGGCGTCACCGCCTTTCTGGAAAAGCGCCCGGCAAGGTTCAACGGCAAATGAAACCCGTCGCACAAATGACCCCGCAAGAGCTTGCCGAAGCCTCGGCCCAGGCGCTGTGGAACGACGATGCTGCCAGCCAGCGGCTGGGCATGGTTATAGAGCATATTGCCGCCGGCGAGGCGACGTTGTCGATGCACGTGACCGAGATTATGACGAACGGCCACGGCACCTGTCACGGCGGCTATATCTTCACGCTGGCCGACAGCGCCTTTGCCTTTGCCTGCAACGGCTATAACCAGCGGGCAGTCGGGCAGCAGGCCTCGATCACCTACCTTTCGCCCGGTCGTTTGGGCGACCGCCTGACCGCCGCCTGCCATGAAGTGTCGCGTCACAGCCGGTCCGGCGTCTATGACGTGCGCGTCACCAATCAGGATGGTGTGCACATCGCCGAATTCCGCGGCCATTCACGCACCGTCAAAGGCACCCATCTTCCGGTCGATGTCTGACCGGGCTACGCAGTTCCAAGGGAGGATACCATGGATGACCTTACCCCTCGTAAGCAGGACCTCGACCCGATCGAGATCGCCTCGCGCGATGAAATCGAGGCGCTTCAGTTTCATCGCATGAAGCGGTCACTGAAGCACGCCTATGAAAACTCGCCCTTCTACCGCAACCGCTTCATCGACGCTCATGTCCACCCCGAGGATCTTAAGACCCTGCAGGACATCGCAAAATTCCCCTTCACCCACAAGCAGGACCTGCGCGACACCTACCCGTTCGGCATGTTCGCCGTGCCGCGCACCAAGCTGGTGCGGGTGCATGGATCGTCGGGCACCACCGGCAAGCCCACGGTCGTAGGCTATACTGCGAATGACATCGACGTCTGGGCCAACCTGATCGCGCGGTCGATCCGGGCGGCGGGCGGACGTCCGGGCGACATGCTGCACAACGCTTATGGCTACGGCCTATTCACCGGCGGCCTTGGCGCACATTACGGGGCGGAACGTCTGGGCTGCACCGTCGTTCCGATTTCCGGTGGTCAGACCGAGCGGCAGGTGACGCTGATCACCGACTTTCAGCCGCAGATCATCATGGTGACGCCATCTTACATGCTATCGATCCTTGACGAGTTCCGCCGCCAGGGTCTTGATCCGCGCCAATCGTCCCTCAAGGTCGGCATCTTCGGGGCCGAGCCGTGGACCAACGCGATGCGCGAGGAAATCGAGCAGGCCTTCGACATGCACGCCGTTGACATCTACGGGTTGTCGGAGATCATGGGCCCCGGCGTCGCGCAGGAATGTGTGGAGACCAAGGACGGCCTGCACATTTGGGAAGACCACTTCTACCCCGAGATCATCGACCCGGTGACGGGTGAGTCCCTTCCCGATGGCCAGATGGGCGAGCTTGTGTTCACCACACTGACCAAGGAAGGCCTGCCCATGGTGCGTTATCGCACGCGCGATCTGACCCGTCTGCTGCCCGGGACAGCGCGCTCGATGCGGCGGATCGAAAAGATCACCGGCCGCAGCGACGACATGATCATCCTGCGCGGGGTGAACGTCTTTCCGACCCAGATCGAAGAGCAAATCTTGAAGTGCAGGGGCCTTGCCCCGCATTTCCAGATCGAACTTACGCGCGAAGGTCGGATGGACACGATGACCGTCCACGTCGAATGTGCCCACGACCGGGCCGACGCAGACGCCCGCGTCAAATCGGCCAAGGAATTGGCGCATCACATCAAAGCCACCGTTGGCGTCTCGACGCGCATCAACGTGACCGATCCTAATGCAATTGCCCGTTCCGAAGGCAAGGCAAAGCGCGTCGTGGACAATCGCCCCATAAGCTGACCGATCGGTCGGCGACAATATCATCTGACCAGTGTAAAGGGGCTGCAATGCCCCTTTTTCAACGGTAGCGTCAGGAAGCACACAATGGCGCGGATCCGGGCAGCGGATTTCAAAGCAAAACAGCGTGTCATACGCGACCTCGCCGCACAGGTGTTTGCTGAGCAAGGGATGAAAAAAGCATCTTTTTCCCAGATCGCAACCACCGCGCAAGTCCCGAAGGCGCTGCTTTACCACCATTAACCTTGGTAAACTTGGTGTCATTTACAATTCTGGCGAAAGCAATTCTGTTTCCCTGATGGCTGCGCTGTCGGACGTCGCCTCTGACCGAGGCGTCGAAGTTGTCGAAGCAATCGCCACCAAATCGGCAGATGTGCAAAGCGCAGCTCGGTCTTTGGTCGGCAAAGTCGATGCAATCTATTTGCCAACCGACAATACCGTTATTTCCGCTGCCGAAGCTGCGATCAGCATCGCAACTGCGGAAAGGATTCCCGTCTTTGCAGGCGATGGCGATACCGTGAAACGCGGTGCGCTGGGGACAGTTGGCTTTTCCTATTACAACATCGGTCTAGAAACAGGCCAAATGGTTGTCGATATTCTGAATGGTCAATCGGCAGGGGCGATTGCGCCGCGTGTTGCCACTGGCAATGAGGTTACTGTGAACATGCTGGCTGCCCAGCAGGCAGGGGTCGCGATTCCTGACGAGGTGGTCTCGAACGCCACCACAGTCGTTAAGTAACGGTTGGGGACGAGCCCATGTCTTTGTTCAGTTTCGTTGGAGCAATCGAAATTGGGCTCGTCTTCGCGCTGGTCGCGATTGGCGTGTTCCTGACATTTCGCGTTCTCGACTTCCCCGATCTTACGGTTGACGGAAGCTTTCCCTTGGGCGCGGCGGTCACTGCCGCGCTGATTATTGTTGGGGTAAACCCTTGGCTGGCAACGGGCGTTGCCGTTTTTGCTGGCGGGGTTTCCGGCCTGCTGACAGCGCAGTTGAACCTGCGCTACCGCATCTTGCATCTTCTGGCAGGTATTGTGGCGATGACTGCGCTGTTTACGATCAACCTCAGGATCATGGGTCGACCCAACATCGCACTGATCAACAGCCCCACAATCATTGATGACATCGAGGCGCTGGTTCCGCAGTCTCTTTGGACGCAGCCCGCGATTGCTTTGGTAATCGTGATCCTTGTTGGCGCTGCCGTTGTGCGTTTTCTGAATTCTGATGCAGGTCTTGCCGTCAGAGCGACAGGGCTTAATCAACGCATGGCACGCGCCAATGGCGTGAATACAGATCGGCAAACCAACTTGGTTCTGATCCTTAGCAACGGCATTGTTGCTTTAGGTGGGTCTCTTTTTGCCCAGATGAACGGATTTGCAGACGTTACAATGGGCATTGGAACAATCTTGATCGGATTGGCTGCCGTTGTCGTGGGCGAATCCATCATTTCACCCAAGTCAATGCTTCTGGCCGTTAACGGCTGCGTCATCGGTTCGGTATTCTACAGATTGGCGGTGGCGCTTGCACTGGAAGCAGGCACCTTTGGCCTTCAACCCTCGGATCTTAACCTAATCACTGCCGCCATTGTGGCACTCGCGCTGATCTTGCCAACTTGGCGCGCAAAAAAGCGCGCTCGGATCATGGCCGAGAATGTCACGCGGGCATTACTTGTTCACCAGGAGAAGACGCCTTGATCGAATTGAAAGAAATACACGTCGTCTTTAACCCAGGTTCGAATATAGAGAACCGCGCCCTAAAGGGTTTGTCTTGCCGCATCGAAACGGGGCAATTCGTGACCGTGATCGGCTCCAATGGGGCTGGCAAATCAACTTTCTTGAATGTCGTGGCGGGTGAAATCACGCCAACTGCTGGATCGGTTTTGATTGACGGGCAGAATGTGACGGGCCAAGCAAGCTATGAACGCGCGGGCCGTGTCGCACGGGTTTTTCAAGACCCCTTGGCGGGCACATGCGATGCCTTGACGATTGAAGAGAACCTGGCACTCGCGGGCCGCCGCGGCCTGCGCCGTGGTCTCAACCTTGCCACTCGGCCCGGTGGCAGGGCCGCATATCGTGACCTACTTGCCCAATTGGAACTTGGGCTGGAAGATCGCCTTGATGACCGGATCGGGCTCCTTTCTGGTGGCCAGCGGCAAGCTGTAAGCCTGTTGATGGCAACGCTGGCGAATGTGTCGGTGCTGCTGTTGGATGAACATACCGCCGCGCTTGACCCTCGCACCGCAGAGTTTGTTCTGAAAACGACCGAGCGCGTTGTGGGTCGCACACGCCCGACGACGATTATGATAACCCACTCGATGCGCCAAGCACTCGATTATGGAACGCGCACGCTTATGTTGCATGCTGGGCGGATCGCGTTGGATGTTAGCAACGACGATCGTGCTAAACTGGGAGTTTCTGATTTGTTGGCGATGTTCTCAAAGGCAGCAAAGGCAGACGTAGACAGCGACGCCCTTCTTTTGGGCAGCTAAGCCCCAAAAATCGCGCCCTGCAGGCCAGGCAGACGGAAACGGCCGCAGGGCGCGTCACTTTACGCGGGAACGGTATGGCGGGTAGCCGCAAACATAGGGCCGCCCCGCCATCGGGGAAATCCATAGCCATGCACCTGTACCAGATCAATGTCAGAAGATTTCAAAGCAATACCTTCTGACAAGATCGCTGCGCCCTCGTGCGCCATCGCAGTCGTCAGGCGTTCGACGATGGCATCAGGGCCAAGCGGCATTTGAACCCCAATAGCATCGCCAAGCAATGCCTGAACAGTTTGTGAGGGGCGCGCTGTGCGGTCATTTGGGGCGTAATCATACCAGCCGCCGCCGCTTTTTTGGCCCTTGCGACCCGCACGAACCAGAATGTCGCCCAACGTTTCCGCCACACTCTGCCCCATTGCACGGGCACCCTCGCGTTGAAGAAAAGCAATGTCTAGACCGCCCAAATCTTGCGATTCAAATGGCCCCATTGCAAAGCCGTAGCCGCGCATTGCTGCATCGACATGCATGATGGAAACGCCTTGACGCACCAAAAGCTCTGCTTCAAATCGATAGCGTTTCAAGATGCGGTTGCCAATAAAGCCTTCGCAAATTCCAGATTGGACAGGAATCTTGCCAATTTTCCGGGCAAGAGCAAATCCCGTAGCCAGCACCTCTACTGCGGTGTCTGGCGTCGGAATGATTTCCAGCAGTTTCATAACATGCGCTGGGCTAAAGAAATGCAGTCCAATAAAGCGCGCAGGATTGGGCAAGCCTTGGGCGATCAACCTTGGATCAAGATAGCTTGTGTTCGTGGCAAGCACGGCATCACGGCGGCATGTCTGGCCGAGCTGATCGAAAACCGCGCGTTTTGTGGAAAAATCTTCGAACACGGCTTCGATCACCAAATCCACATCTGCCAGAAGCGTGTAATCGCAGCCCGCCGAGATGCCTTGCATGCGGTCAACCGCCTGCGCTTGCGTGAGTTTGCCACGCTTGACCGCGCCGTCAAAAATGCCGCGAATATTGACCAAACCACGGGCCATCGCATCTTCGTCACGCTCGATCAAGACCACTGGCAGCCCCGCTTCGCGCAGCGATGCCGCGATACCCGCGCCCATAGTTCCCCCGCCAATCACTGCGGCCGAGCGCATTGGCAAAGAGCTTTGGTTGCCAATATGGGCGGGTTTGGGGGCTGCGCGTTCGGCAAAGAAAACATGACGCAGCGCTGCCGCTTGATCTGATCCGCGCAATTCCAGGAAGGTGGCACGCTCATAGGCCAAGGCTTGCGCAAACGGGCGTTCGCTGGCCGTGCGCAGACAGTCCAGCGCACGCAAAGGCGCAGTTTCGCCCTTTGCCCGCTTTGCAGTTGCATCGCGTTTTTCCGCCCACCATGCATCGTTCTGCACAGCCACGGTTCGCGCTGAAACGGGCGGCGGCAACGGCCCGTTCAGTTTTGCGCGCACAAAGTCCAAAGCCGTGGCCAGTAGGTCACCAGCAATGACGGAATCGATAAGGCCAATCTCCTTGGCCCGCTCTGCTAGAATAGGGCGGCCCGACGTGACAAGATCCACGGCGTCCGGAATGCCGGCAAGCCTTGGTGTGCGCACCGTGCCCGAAGCCCCAGGGACAAGGCCCAAGCTGACCTCGGGCAAGCCGACCAATGCACCTTCCAGAGCTACCCGAAATCGGCACCCCATGGCCACCTCAAACCCGCCACCCAAGGCTGATCCATGAATCGCCGCTATCCAAGGCTTTGCCGCTGCTTCGATTCGATCAACCAGTTCAGGCAGGTGCGGCGCCGCTGGGGGCATGTCGAATTCGCTGATATCCGCCCCAGCGATAAACGTTCGGCCCGCGCCGATCAGAACCACCGCTTGAACCGATGGGTCAGCATCCAGCATCTCGACAGTATCCCAAATCTCTTGCCGAAGCGCTTGGCCTAATGCGTTGACAGGTGGGTTATCAAGGGTGACCACCGCGATTTCGCCGTGCTTGTCGATGGTAAGTTTGCGCATTTCACATTTCCAGTTCAGTGCTAAACAAGGATGACCCTAAGGATTGGTCAGATAAACGCCGCGTCTTTTGAGATGGGCTTTGGCGGCCCAACTCATATGCCGAACCCTTTGGGTGCAGCTACGGCAATCCTAGTTGAGGACGGCTCGACGCGACATGACCCGACGAAAGCGGGTTGCAACAAAGGCGGTGTCGGTCAGGCTTGCATTGCCGGCAGGGTTGGCGCCTGTGACGTGAAAGTCACTAAAGGCTGCGGACTGATTGACAAAAATGTTGCCTGTCAGGTTGATCGACAGGTTTACACCCGCCTTTAGAAACGCCGCCTCTGCGCGGGCAATGCGGGCCTCGTCGATATCATACAGCGCTACAGTGATTGCCCCCTTTTCCAGCGCAAGCTGGGCTGCACGGTTGATGGCGGCATCGGCATCAGGCATCGCAATAACAAACGCAACGGGGCCAAAGCACTCTTCCGCGGCCTCGGGTTGGGCTGCGTCAACCGCAAGCAGCAAGGGCCCAATACCGCCCTCAGAAAGCCCAGCCCGCAGGACCCGGCCCTTTGCGGCAACCGCCTGAACGCGCGTTTTGGTTGCCGGATTGGCAATCGCTCCGCAAACTCCGGCCGCACGGGCGGGATCGCTCAACAAGTCGTCGATCGCCGTGACCAATGCGCCAGCGACTGCGTCAAAAGACATATGGCCCTTGTCCGTTTCGATCCCTGCCGCTGGGATGTAGAAGTTTTGCGGCGAAGTGCACATTTGCCCAGAATAAAGCGAAAGCGCAAAGGCCAGATTCGCGCAGGCACCGTTCAAATCATTCGTTGCCGCAATCACAACGCTATTCACGCCCGCCTCTTCGGTGAAAAGTTGCGCCTGATGTGCATTGCCGCGCAGCCAGTCGCCAAAAGCGGATGATCCAGTATAGTCAATTAGCTTGACCTCGGGCCGCGTGGCCAAATCCTGAGTTACCTCCTGCCCAGGCTCGTCGACCGAAAGCAAAATGGCATCGGCTGGAAGCCCTGTTTCGACAAACACCTCGCGCAAGACGCGAACGGTCAAGGCCAATGGAAGAATAGCGCGGGGATGCGGCTTTACGATGACAGGGTTTCCAGTGGCAAGGCTGGCGAACAAACCTGGATAAGAGTTCCATGTTGGAAAGGTGTTGCATCCGATGGTCAACGCGATGCCAGCTGGCCGCAATCCCCAGGTTTTTTGCAGAAGGATTGGCGCAGCCGCGCTTTGTGGCTTTGCCCACTGCACCTGCGCGGCAAAGCGCGTCATCTCTTGATAGGCGATGGCCACTGCCTCAAGTCCGCGATCTTGTGCATGTGGGCCACCTGCCTGAAATGCCATTGCAAAGGCTTGGCCCGTTGTATGCATCGTGGCGTTGCCAAGCAGGAAGCTCATTTGATTCAGCCGCACCAGCGCTTCCAAACAGGCCCCAACGCGCACCGAAACCGCCGCAGCAGCAAGGGCGGGCGCTGCCGCCGTCGCGCAGGCGATCAGCGTCTCTATGGGTGCGCGCGGGTAACGGATTGCAAGATCAATACCAAAGGGCGAAATTTCTACGCCAGCCCACCCATCGGCAGGATGCCCTGAAAGCGCGAAGTTGCCACACAGTAGCGCATCGAAGGCAGATTTTCCGTCTGGCTTTGCCGTTTCTCCGTAAAACTTAGCGCTTGGAATCTCTGGAAACGGCGACCAGAACTTACGCAGGGTCGCGGCATCAATGGCCGATAGGAGCAAATCCTTGTGACGCTCGAAGAAATCCGTCATCGCAACACCCTCCGCAACATCCATATTATTAACCGACCAGTCGGTTTATGCAAGACTTTTTATTGGAAGACCAGCCCCAATTTCTGGGAAAAAGGCCGCACTGACGGCGCAAAAACACCGTTCTTTCAGGGCCAGTGGAAGACGACTGGAACGTCACGTTGTACCGCCCCGAACACCCGAGTTTCCGAAACATCACGATACATCCTACGCTGCGTGCCTGCATCGCCCGCGCCTGCGCCGGGCGCTTTGTTCTTGTGTCCAAGGCGGCGCGGTCTATCCAACTTCGCCAAAATCGGTGTTTATAAGACGCAATGGTTGTTCACACTCTACGCCCTTTCTCTGCCATGCCGATCCCAAGGCTTTGGCCAAAGCAGTCTACGCGGCCACGGCCCAACAATCTGCCAGCTTTGGCCTTAGTTGCAAGTCCGTCAGTGCCATCAAAACGGGGTAAACAAATTGACCGTCCGGTCGGTGACAAAATATTGAGCATGTGCTATAAGTCCGATAACGCCCGATCGTTAGGGTAAAGTCAGGACGAAAAGCATGGCACGGACGCGAGCGGCCGATTTCGAAGAAAAGCAGCGCGGAATCTTGGAAAAGGCCGCGCAGGTCTTTGCCGAGCAGGGCATGGAAAAGGCCTCTATGTCGCAAATCGCTACGGTTGCGCAGGTGTCAAAGGCGCTTCTATATCATTACTACCCCAGCAAAGATGCGTTGATCCTTGCCATCATCATGACACATCTGGAAGAGCTCGACGCTGCCATCGAGGCGGCAGACGACCCGATGCTACCCGCACCAAAGCGCCTGCGCAGGCTGGTTGGGGCTGTGCTGGAGACTTACCGTGGTGCCGACAATCAGCACAAAGTTCAGTTGAACGCCGCAGCCGCCCTTTCTGATGCGCAAAAGTCGCAGATCAAAGCAATGGAACGGATCATCGTTGCACGGTTTTCGGTTGTGCTGACGCAGATCAACCCAAGTCTTAACACCCAAGAGCGCCCGCTTTTGTTGCCTGTCACCATGTCGCTATTTGGCATGATGAACTGGGTCTACATGTGGTTCCGCGAAGGCGGTGCCATCAGCCGCGACGATTACGCGGATGTCGCAACGACGCTTATCCTAGAAGGGATCAACGCCGTCAAATAGCCGTAAACGACCAACGCGCCAATGTTCGCGCCGAAAATGCCGCGCCCATCATCCAAAGATTTTTGGCGCATAACGCGGTGCGATCGGCCGCCTTCTCCCCTCCTCTACGCGACACAGAGGTTGCACAAGACGCAGTTTTTCTGGGGCTTCCAAGGCAAGGTTCTGGTAGATTGCTGTTCCTTGCGCTTTCCACGCAATTTCTTCGTCAGTCAGTTGGCGAATTACCTTTGCAGGGATCCCAACAACAAGACAGCGCGGCGGTATCACCGTTGCTGCGGGGACAAATGCCATAGCAGAGACGATTGAATTCTCGCCGATCACGGCCTCATCCATCACAACGGCGTTCATACCGACCATCGCGTTGCGCCCAATGCGGCATCCGTGCAGCACCGCCCCATGGCCGATATGGCCTGACTCTTCAACAATAACATCTTTGCCCGGAAATGCGTGAACGACACAGGTTTCCTGAATATTGCTGCCCACACACATTTTGATACGCCCAAAATCGCCGCGCAACACCGCGCCCGGGCCGACATAGCAGGCAGGCCCAACGATCACATCGCCGATCAACACGGAATCGGGATGAACAAAGGCGCTTGGGTCGACAACTGGGATGATCCCATCCCAGCTATAAACGCCGCCCACTGTTAGCCTGCCTGCGTGGCAAGGGACGGCCAGACCTTGGCGACCATGGTCAGCACGTCATACTTGGCAACAAGCTGCCCCGTCTGATTTGTCACATGACAATCCCAGCGCACTTCGCCATGTTCGGCATGAATGCGTGCATTGATTTCCTTGCATGTTAGCCGCACTTGCATTGTATCGCCGAAATAGACAGGCGTCAAGAATCGCAGGTTATCCACACCGTAATTGGCCAGCACAGGGCCGGGGGCTGCATCGACAAATAGGCCCGCCGCGAAAGACGCGATCAAATACCCATGCGCCACGCGGTCGTCAAAGAACGGGTTGGCCTTGGCGGCGGCACTATCCATATGCGCATAGAACGTATCGCCTGTAAAATGGGCGAAATGCTCTACATCCTGTTGTGTAACCTGCCGTGCAGCGGTAATCAGTTGATCCCCAATCCGTAGGTCTTCCAACGATTTGCGAAACGGATGAACGCCGCTTTGGACTGCGGCACCTTCAATCCAGCGTCCTGTGACCTGCGACAACAGGCGCGGGCTGCCCTGAACGGCGGTGCGCTGCATGTAATGCATAACACCGCGCATACCGCCCATTTCCTCGCCTCCCCCCGCACGACCTGGGCCTCCATGAACCAAAGCTGCAAGGGGAGAGCCATGTCCAGTGGAAGATTTGGCCGTTTCGCGGTTGCCAATCAGCACACGCCCATGATGCGGAGCCAGTCCAAGAACCGCCGAACGGGCCACAGCCGGATCATCCGTAAAGACCGACGACACAAGCGATCCCTTCCCTTTGGCGGCCAGCGCCAAAGCCTCGTCCAGATCGTCATAGGGCATGATGGTTGCAACTGGGCCAAAGGCTTCGACATCATGCACCGCGCTTCCCGCAAAGGGGCGGTCGCAATACATCAACACGGGATTCATAAAGGCCCCTATCGCGGCATCACCTGATACCAGTCGCGCTTGGTCCGGATTGCCCGCCACGATTTCGGCATCCGCTTGTAGATCTTTCAAGCGCGCCAGCACGTCCGAGCGCTGTTCAAGGCTGGCAAGCGGCCCCATACGCACTGTGCCATCATCAGGCAAACCCACAGGCATGTTCTGCAACCTTTCGCTTAAGGCTGCGATCAGCGCAGAAACTTGGGCGCGCGGCACGATGACGCGGCGGATCGCTGTGCATTTCTGCCCAGCCTTTGTTGTCATTTCGCGGGCGACTTCCTTGGTGAACAAATCAAACTCGGGGGTTCCCACCCCAGCGTCTGGCCCCAAGATCGACACATTTAGGCTATCGGCCTCCATCGTAAAGCGCGCAGCATTTTCGATCACCGCAGGATGCGACCGCAACATTCGCCCTACCGCCGCAGAACCGGTGAAGGAAACGGCATCCTGCCCTGTGATGTGATCCAACATATCGCCTACCGAGCCGCAGATCAGTTGCAATGCCCCCTTTGGAAGAATATCCAACTCCACGATGCGGCGAACAACCCGTTCGGTCAGATAGGCCGTCTGGCTTGCAGGCTTCACAAGGCAAGGCACCCCTGCAATCAGCGCGGGCGCGATCTTTTCAAGCATACCCCAGACGGGAAAGTTGAAAGCATTGATATGCAACGCCACACCTTGCAAAGGCGACATAATGTGCTGCGCGACAAAGCTGCCGTCCTTTGACAAATTCTCGATCTGACCGTCTGTTAGCACATTTGTATTTGGCAACTCACGCTGCGCTTTCGAGGCGAAGGTTAGCATCGTGCCAATGCCGCCATCTATATCTATCGCGCTGTCGGCGCGTGTAGCGCCCGTCGGGAAACTTTCGATGTAGAACTCTTCTTTCATCTCCATCAGTTTCAGACCAAGAGCCTTTAGCATCGCGGCCCTTTCGTGAAAGGTTAGTCTGCGCAAAAGCGGGCCAGCCACGTCGCGCCCATAGGCAAGACTTGCTGCAAAATCGACACCCGTTGAATCGATTGTCGCCACGACCCGACCAGTCGCCGCATCGCGCAGCGGCTGACCATCGCGTTGGCCAGCCACCCAGTGGCCTAAGACATAGCTTTCGAGTCGGCGCGGGGCATGGTCCAAATTGGTCATGGGATTTCCTTGGATTTGTTTTCTCGGAGCGCGAAGACCGTGACAGCCTCTGATGCCTTGTTTTCTGCCAGCAAGGCTGATGCAATTGTCACGACGACGCAGGGATCATCATTCATCGAATGTCACAACGACAGAGTCCGTCAGCGGAAAGCTTTGGCACGACAGCACATAGCCTGCCCGCACCTCGTAATCTTCTAATGCGTGGTTGCATCGCATCTCGACATCGCCCGCAATGACTTTGCAACGGCAGGTCGAGCAAACCCCAGCTTTGCAAGAATAAGGCGCGTCCATCGCGTTTGCGATCGCAGCATCTAGCAGGCTTTGGCCAGATTTCGGCATGGCAAACTTTCGGGTGTTTCCATCCAGCGTCACTGTACAGGTCGTTGCTTGTTCATGCGTCAGGGGATCGTCTTTTTTCAGCAGTGCTTTGGCCCTGCCCTGCTGACCGGTTCCAAAAAGCTCGAACTTGATCTGCGCCTCGGTCAGGCCATGTGCCCGCAAACAGGCGGCAACTTCTTGCATCATTGGTTCAGGCCCGCAAATGAATGCCGTGTCCACGGATTGGGGATCAATCCAGCCTGAAAACAAATCGGCGATCTTTGCAGCGTCAATGCGGCCCGTGAACATGTCGATGGTTTGCGCTTCGGTCTTTAGGACATGAATCACTGAAAAACGGCCAAGATATTTGTTTTTCAAATCCTCTAGGTCTTCGCGGAACATGATCGTTGCAACCGCGCGGTTGGCGTAGACCAGCGTAAAGCGCGATTGTGGTTCGTCGGCCAAAACGGTCTTGATGATGGAAAGCACGGGCGTAATGCCCGAACCTACCACTAGGCAAAGGTAGTGCTTTTGTGCCAAAGGGTCGATCTGCGTGAAGAACTTACCCATCGGTGGCATCGCTTCGATTTCATCGCCAGGTGCAAGATTTTCATTTGCCCAAGTGCTGAACACGCCCCCTTCGACACGCTTGACGCCAACCTTTAACACTCCCTCATGCCGCCCCGCACAGATCGAGTAGGAGCGGCGCAGTTCTTGGCCATCGAATGTCCGCCGAAATGTCAGGTATTGGCCTTGGGTGAAATCGAACAAGGTGCGATCGTCGTCGCGCGGAACAAGTGTGACCACGACGGCGTCTTTGGTTTCGCGGCGAACTTCGGTGACCTTTAAAGTATGAAATCGGGACATGGCTTCCTTCCGATGCGGCACATCGCTAGATGCATTTGAAATAGTCAAAGGGTTCCAAACAGTCGGAACACCGCCAGCTTGCCTTGCAGGGGGTGGATCCAAATTGGCTGACTCGCTGGGTGGCGGTCGATTCGCAGCGCGGGCAGGCGATTGTCAAGTTTGAGGCGCCAGCAAGACGGGCAATGCGCCCCGCCAGCCGCCCGTCTGCCGCTGTGCCGTCAATGGGCGGTGCTATCCCATAGGCACGCAATTTTTCGCGCCCCTGCTGCGTGATCCAGTCCGTCGTCCAAGGCGGCGACAACTGACGCTCTAGCCTAAGTTTATCCAAGCCTCGCGCCCGCAAAGCAGCTTCGATGTCCAGATTGATAGCCGCCGTGGCTGGGCATCCAGAATATGTCGGCGTAACGGTCACGACCAATGTGTCGCCGTTCCAACCGATGCCGCGTATGATCCCAAGATCAACCAAACTCACGGCTGGAATTTCTGGGTCTGGCACTTCGGCCAGCCAAGAACGGACGGTTTCAATATCTGGGAGTGCAGATTTCTGCATTTTACCACACGCCACCCGGATAAGCGCGTTGTAGAAACTGCATATCGGCAAGAATATACCCGAGTGCCTCGCTGTGGCGCCCAGACTTTCCGCCTTTGTGGTGAAATGGGCTGGTGGGCAAGATCAACGTTGCTTGCGCTGTTACCTCGCCGACAATGCGTTCCCATGCGGGCTTGAGACTGGCCAGATCGGGGCCGATGCCCGCTGCAACAACAGCCTGATCTACGGCATCGGTCAAGAACAACTCGCCCGTATAGGGCCACAAAAGGTTCAAAGCTTTTTGCATTCGCGTGCGGCTTTCCTCTGTGCCGTCGCCCAGACGAATGACAAGATCAGCCGACCTTTCCAGATGATAGGCAACTTCTTTAATGGCCTTTGCCGCGATTTCTGCCACGCGCCTATCGCTGGATTTTGCCAAAGCGCGCAAGATTTCGGCATGCCATACGTCAAACAGGAATTGCCGCATCACAGTTGTGCCAAAATCGCCGTTAGGGCGCTCGACAAGCAGCACGTTGCGGAACTGCGCTGCATCTCGATGATAGGCCAATCGGTCAGCATCGCGTCCTTTGCCTTCCACCTCGCCGGCCAGACCCAACCAAAGCTGCGTCTGGCCAATCAAGTCCAATGCCGTATTGGCCGACGCGATATCTTCTTCCAAGGCAGGCGCGTGGGCGCACCATTGCGAAACCCTGTGACCCAGAATCAAGCAATTGTCGCCCATACGGCATAACCAGTCGAACAGCGCGGTTTGATCGACGGTTGGCATCACATATGCCCCACTTCGGCGGGAATTTCGTAAAACGTTGGGTGCCGATAAACCTTTGAATTTGCCGGTTCAAACAGTGGGCCTTTGTTCGATGGGACAGAAGCTGTGATGTCATTCGACTTCACCACCCAGATAGACACGCCTTCGCTTCGGCGCGTGTAGACATCGCGCGCGTTACACAGGGCCATCTCGGCATCCGGAGCATGTAAGCTGCCGACATGGCGATGATTCAGGCCATGTTGGCCACGGACAAAGACTTCCCAAAGGGGCCATTCATTGGACATAAAGATTCCTCACAGAACTTAAAGGGATATCGGCAGGGCGGCGGGCACCCGCCCAAGTTTGGTCATTCGGCGGCAAGTCGCGCGGCGGCGCGGCGGGCCTCGGTCTTTTTGGCATGTGCCATCAACCCATCACGAAACCACGCGCCGTCTTGCCAAGCCGTGATGCGGGCCTCCATACGTTCAGCATTGCAAGGGCCGTTGCCCGCCAGCACATCGTTGAATTCGTTCCAGTCAGGCTCACTAAAGTCGTGGCCACCCTTTTGCGCGTTCCACCGAAGCTGTTCATCCGGAATCGTCAGGCCAAGATACTCGGCCTGCGGCACAGTCTGATCCACGAACTTTTGGCGCAACTCGTCATTGGTGTTGATCTTAATCTTCCACTGCATCGACTGCGCCGAGTGAACCGAGTCCTTGTCAGATGGGCCGAACATCATAAGAGCAGGATACCAAAACCGGTTAAGGGCATCTTGCGCCATTTCCTTTTGGTCCGCCCGGCCTTGCAGGCACATTTTCATGAGGATGTCGTAGCCTTGCCTCTGATGAAATGACTCCTCTTTGCAAATTCGGATCATCGCGCGGCTGTAAGGGCCGTAAGAGGTTTTTTGCAGTGGCACTTGGTTCATGATTGCGGCCCCATCAACCAGCCAACCAACAACGCCCATATCGGCCCAGTTCAGCGTTGGATAATTGAAGATCGAGGAATACTTCATCCGACCTTCGTTCAGTGCTTCAAGAAGGTCATCGCGGCTGATGCCTAGGGTTTCAGCCGCGGAATAAAGATAAAGCCCGTGCCCTGCCTCGTCCTGCACCTTTGCCAGCAAGATTGCCTTGCGCTCTAGTGTCGGCGCCCGCGTGATCCAATTTCCCTCGGGCAACTGCCCGACGATTTCGCTGTGCGCGTGTTGTCCGATTTGACGGATCAGCGTTTTGCGATAGCCCTCGGGCATCCACTCTTTGGGTTCTATTTTTTCGCCGCGATCGATACGATCCTGAAAGGCAATTTCTTCGGCGGACATTTCGGTGCGAGATTTCGCCCCTTCAGCTTTGACCATCTGTGCGTACATGAAGTGATCCTTTCTCAGACTTTTTCGATAATAATGGCGATGCCCTGCCCCACACCAATGCACATCGTGCAAAGCGCAAAGCGCCCGCCCGTGCGGTGCAGTTGATACATCGCAGTTGTCACCAACCGCGCCCCTGACATGCCCAAAGGATGCCCCATCGCAATCGCGCCGCCGTTTGGGTTCACATGCGCGGCATCATCGGGCAGACCAAGGTCGCGCAATGTCGCCAGCGCTTGGCTGGCAAATGCCTCGTTCAATTCGATCACGTCCATCTGCGCTATGGAAAGACCCGCGCGGGCAAGCACCCGTTTGGCTGCTGGTGCTGGGCCGATACCCATGATGCGCGGCTCGACCCCAGCCGCAGCCATAGCGACGATGCGGGCGCGGGGGATCAATCCTTGCCTTTGCGCAGCCTGCTCTGACAAAATTGCCAATGCCGCCGCACCATCATTTACCCCAGACGCATTCCCTGCGGTCACGGAATGATCGGGGCCATTCACGCCCTTCAGCCTGGCCAACTGTTCAACGCTCGTTCCCGGACGCGGATGCTCGTCCGTGTCAACTATGATCACATCACCTTTCTTTTGCGGTATCGCGACTGCCGCGATTTCGTCTTTGAACAAACCGATCGCCTGCGCAGCAGCCCAGCGACCTTGCGAACGCGCCGCAAAAGCGTCCTGATCTGCGCGGCTTATCCCAAAGTCTTTGGCAATATTGTCAGCGGTTTGCGGCATAGAATCGACACCAAACTGCGCCTCCATCTTTTGGTTGACAAAGCGCCAGCCGATGGTGGTGTCATAGATCGCGGCAGCGCGCGAAAAGGCTGCATCTGCTTTTGCAAGAACAAAGGGCGCGCGCGACATGGATTCGACGCCCCCTGCAATCACGAAATCACAGTCGCCCGCCCTGATGGCGCGCGCCGCCATACCCACAGCATCCATCCCAGAACCGCACAGCCGATTCACCGTGGTGGCCGGCACATCAACAGGCATACCCGCAAGCAGAACTGCCATCCGGCCCACGTTTCGGTTATCTTCGCCGGCCTGATTGGCGCAGCCATAGATCAGATCATCCACCGCCGACCAATCCACTTTGGGATTTCGGGCCATCAGCGCCTTCAGCGGCTCTGCGGCAAGATCATCTGCGCGAACTTGGGCGAATGCACCCCCGTATCGCCCGATTGGCGTTCTGACTGCATCGCAAATGAAGGCGTGCTGCATCCTTACTCCTCGCTGTGCTTTTTTGGTGAAGGCTTCTTAAAATAACCGACCGATCGGTTAATATATACATGACAAAACATCACATGCAAATAGAATTTTCGCATAATCTGTGACGTTTAGTGCGACATTGTGGCGAGGGTGCTGTGCTGGCCCGACTATTCTGGGGCTATCAAGGCAGCATGCCGTTGACGCGTCGCCTCTGTTTCGGCGGGCAATTGACCGTCCATATCAGCGCAGCAACCCGCAATGCTACGCTGGGCAGCTGGTGTCAGGCCAGTGTAAATGCGCCGAAAAAGGGCACGCGCCTCGGCAGCCTTCCATCCGGGTGGCAAGTGTTCGACAGGCAGGCCCGGATCGCGCAGCATCACAAAGCGATAACTGTGCACCAGTTGCAACCGCGTGACCAATGCGTCGTCATCCCCAAGTCTGCTTGGGTTTATATCCGCAAAACGCTGGACGAACTGGACATAGCCTTCGGCCAAACGGCTAAGATCCCAGAAGTCCTGAACTCGCTTTTCTTTTGTGAGCGTGTCAGCATGAAAGACCAAAGCCCCCTTTGGCCAGGATTGGCCTCGGTCAGGCCGAATGAACACTGACCCGCCCATATGGCCCATTCTTTGGCGACGTGCTGCGTCGGGGCTTAGGTTTGGATCATACAATATCTGCCAGCCCCTCGCTGGCAGCTCTGGCCCGTAAAGCAGATCAGCGGCAAGCGAAAACGACGCAACGGCGTCACCTTGCAAACGATAGTAGCTGCGCCTTCCGATCCTTTCGCCAGCAAGTTGATTTGCACTTACCAGCCGTGACAGCGCGGTTCGCACAAGCGATTCGTTGATGCCAACTCGCCCGCAAAGTTGAATTAACGAGCCGGTCCAAAGGACTCCACCGCGCGGAACAACAACATCCCCGTAGATCGTAACGATAAACGACGCTGCATTCAGGCGCATCTGGCGCTAAACCCATGACAGCAAGATTGCTACAAAACCCAAGGCGCACCTCGCTCATTCAGCGGTTCAATGTCGCCGAACACTTTGGCCGAAAAGCCATATCAGCGCAACCAAGCGTTGGGAGGGCGGGTCGTCCCCAGCACAAAAGGATGCGCTGCGATTGGGTAAAGTATGATGCGCTAACGCACCTTGTGTTGAGAATGCATCTTCTGCGCAGCCATTTGACGCCCTCAACTGCACCTTAACTCGCACAGGCATATGAACCATTTGTCTGCTTAGGACGATTGGGCCGCTGCATCGAGAACAGATCGACGTCGCCAAGCGGCAAGGACAAGCTGGCTGCTCTGAGCGGTTCTTGGTGTTACAAAACCTCGGACAAAAACACAATCTGTCCTTGAATTTCCAACTCAGTAATGACCGATACTGGCCAACGCGCACGCATGATCGACTACGTGAAGGCCCATGCTCCAGCCCGATCAAAGGAGCTGGCGGCCAGCGGCGTGGCCGCCACAGCCATCTCACGCGCGGTCGGCGGTGGCGTGGTTGCCAGCATCCGCCAACAGCCTGTTTTCGGCATCATCGACCATCTGCGTCACCTTAACCTTTTTGTTAAGCATAAGTGTAAGGTTGGATTTGCAACACCACTTATCTCTAAAAGTAAGTTTTGCGCTCTCAAAAAGCACACAAGCCCTTTCTTATCGAATAAGGTAAGTGCGGTGGGGTAACCGAGAGGCTAACTTTTCGTAAGCGTCCAGTCTGACCGCTATCCGTTCCAGTGCCATGGCAGCAATTCGTCGACCTTGGTAATCTTGTAGTCAGGGATGCGTGCGAGGGTGTCGGCGAGCCAAGCGTGTGGGTCGACAGCGTTGAGCTTGGCGGTTTCGATCAAGGTGTAGGCGATGGCGGCGGCCTTGCCGCCTGCTTCCGAACCGACGAAGAGATAGTTCTTCCTCCCGATGGCTATTGCGCGCATGCCACGCTCGGCGGCGTTGTTGTCCAACTCAAGGATGCCGTGGTCAAGGTAGGGGCGCAGGCGTTCCATGCGGGTTAGGGCATAGCGGATTGCTCCAGCCAGCGGGGATTTTCCCGAGATTGTGGTGAGTTGCATGGCCAGCCATCGCTCAAGATCGTCGAAGACTGGGGCGGCATGAACGCGGCGAAGCTCGACCCGGTCATCCGGTGGCGACCCTCTAGCCTCCTTCTCGACGGCGTAAAGTTGTGCGATCCTGCCGATGGCTTCTGACCTGAGCCCCAAGTATCCTCCAGCCTCGGCAGAGTCCTTGTGTTTAGATTGTTGGCTTTAAGCCGCCAGTTTGTCCATGCTCATTCTCTCTGCAAATTCGATGGGTGTCAGGTTGCCCAAGGCTGAGTGGGGTCTGTGCCAGTTGTAATCCTGTCGCCATGTTGCCAGTGTTTCTCGGGCATCGCGCAATGATCGAAACAGCGTCTCGTTGAGACATTCGTCCCGCAGCTTGCCGTTAAAGCTTTCGATGAAGCCATTTTGCTGGGGCTTACCAGGCGCAATGTAATGCCAGTCGATGGCGGTGTCCTGAACCCATTTGAGGACGGCCATACTGGTAAACTCGGTGCCATTATCGGAAACTATCGTTCTTGGCATACCGCGTTCCGCAATAACCCGATCCAACTCGCGTGTGACGCGCAGCCCTGACAGCGACGTGTCCGCAACCAAGGCTAAATTCTCGCGCGTGAAGTCGTCCACCACGGCCAGAATCCGAAACGGACGTCCGTCAGTGAAAGCGTCTGATATCGAGCCATGGGCACGCCACTGGTTCAAGAGACCATGGCGAGGATCGAGGCTCCATCTTTGGTTCGGACCATCGGGCAAAACCATTGGCTTTCTTGTACCCAAGGCCCGTTTGCGCCCACCCCTGCGGCGCACCTGCAGCTTCTCTTCAGCGTAAATGCGCCGCAGTTTCTTATGGTTCACTTTGTGGCCTTCCCGCTCGATCATGACGTGGATGCGGCACCTTACGGCGATTGCGCGCAATCGCCTACCGGCCAATGGATATCCAAACCGCCGCCGCTCTCTGGAAACACGTTTGATAGCCTCGCGCAGTTCGCCATCATCAGCGCGCACCGATTGATATCGTATTGTTGATCGATCAACTTTAAGAACCTCGCACGCCCGACGCTCACTGACCCCATGCATTGCGCACAGATGCTGAGCAGCTTGCCGCTTCGCTTCGGGCGTCACCACTTTTTTGAATTGATGTCTCGCAACATGGCATTATCGAGCATCTGCTCCGCCAACAGTTTCTTCAGCTTCGCATTCTCGTCTTCGAGCGCACGCAGCCGCTTGGCATCTGACGGCTCCATCCCACCATACTTCGACTTGTATTTGTAAAACGTGCCCTCGCTGATCCCATGCCGACGGCACACATCTGCCGTCCGCTCGCCAGCTTCCTGTTCCTTGATCATCGCAATGATCTGTTCGTCCGTGAATCGTATCTTCATCTGTCCGTCCTTTTGTTGGGCGGACTCTACACAAATCTGCAGGAGATTCAGGGGCTCAGGTCAGGACGATTGCTGCGCGAGCGCGATATACCCTATGCAAGAACCAACCGAACGTTCGCCAACTCAATGTCAAGGTGGACGCTGTCACCTTGCTTGAAGGGGGTCGGTTGCGGTGCGCCGACGGCGAAAATCAACCCAGCCGCCGTTGTCAGCGTGTATTGCACTGAATTGCCCAACCAGGTGGCATAGGTCACTTCGGCCGGCAGCGTTGCCGTCCCAGCATCGCAGCCAAGGCGAATATGGTGCGGGCGTATCACCATCTTGGCTGGGCCGGTAAAGCTACTGACCAAAGGCAGGGTAAACCGCCGATCTAGCAAGACGATCTCGGTCTGGGGGCCAGATTTCGTCACCTCGACATCTATCAAGTTCGCGTCACCGATGAAGTCGGCGATGAAGGCATTGGCAGGGCGGTCATATAGATCATGAGGCGTGCCTTCCTGAGCGATTTCGGCGTTTTTCATGACGATGATCCTGTCGGAAACGGCCATCGCTTCTTCTTGGTCATGGGTGACATAGACCGCTGTTAGGCCCAGCCGCTGCTGGATTTGTCGGATTTCTTCACGGACATGGCGACGAAGTTTGGCATCCAGGTTAGACAAGGGTTCGTCCAGCAGAAGAACCTCTGGTTCCAGCACGATCGCCCTCGCCACCGCAACCCGCTGCTGCTGGCCACCAGAAAGTTCGGACGGCAGGCGCGCACCAAACCCCTTTAGCCCAACCGTCTGTAGCCCTGCTTCGGCACGGTCGCGGACCTCGGACTTGGCCATGCCCTTGACCGACAGGCCGTAGCCAACGTTATCCAGCACCGTCATGTGCGGGAAAAGCGCATAGGATTGAAACACCATCGACACGCGGCGATAGGTAGCTGATAGATGGGTCACATCCTCGCCGCCGATTAAGATGCGTCCTTCACTTGCGCTTTCCAGCCCAGCGATCAGGCGCAAGGTTGTGGTTTTGCCGCAACCCGACGGGCCAAGCAGGGTCACCAGTGTCCCCGGGGTAATGTCCAGCGAAAGGGGCTTTAACGCCACTACATTGCCAAACTTTTTTGTCACATTCTGGAACTGGACAGAGCCTTTCATGGGCAACTCTCTTTCAATGAGCTTCGATACGGTCGGCGCGGCGCAGTTTGCGGCGGCCGATGATCAGTTGTAGGGCAAGGATAGCGGCCAGCATGGTAAAGATCAGCACAGTCGCATAGGCGATGGCGATGCCGAATTCGCCATTTTCGACACGGCCAACGATGAAACTGGTCGCCATGTTATAACGGGCTGAGACCAGGAAGATCACAGCAGAGACAGAGGTAATGGCGCGCACGAACGCATAGGTGAGTGCGGCCAGAATTGCTGGCCCCATCAGCGGTAAGATCACCCGGCGCAGCGTGGTGGCGGAACTGGCGCCAAGCGTGATCGAAGCTTCGTCCAGCGATTTGTCCAGCTGGCTCATGGCCGCGATGCCGCCGCGCACGCCAACAGGCATGTTGCGAAAGACAAAGACAATGATCAGGATCAGACCTGTTGCTGTCAGCTCGATCGGTGGGAAGTTAAAGGCCATGACATAGGCCACCCCAATCACCGTGCCGGGAATGGCAAAGGACAGCATAGTCGAAAATTCAAACGCATCTTTGCCAGTGAATTTCTGACGAACCAGCAGATAGGCGGTCGCAAGGCCAACGGCAGCAGTAAGGGGCGCGGCTATGGCGGCGATGGTGATGGTGGTGAAATAGCTGTCCCATGCCGCCCCAGTGAAGTGGAAACCATTGCGGATGACGATGCCAAAGGCGCGGCTGTAATGTTCAAACGTCAGGCTGTGGTCATACCCCCATAGTTTCACGAAACTGCCAAAAACAATCAGCGCATAAAGAATCATCGTAAACGCCGCCCAAGGCAGTGCGATAGCATAGCATGTCCAGCGCAGCGCGGGGTTCAGCGCAGCGTGGCGGCCCGAATCCCCTTTGCCTGTAACTGTGGCATAGTTCTTTTTTCCCAGCCATTTGCGCTGTGCTAGGAAGGCGCCAAGGGTCAGGGACAAAAGGATCAGCGACAAGATCGCAGCTTTGGCTGGGTCTGCCACGGTGCCGACGATGGCAAAGTAAATTTCGGTCGAAAGGACATTGAAATTTCCGCCAAGAACCAGCGGGTTGCCGAAATCTGCAAGGCTTTCGATAAATCCAAGCAGGAAAGCATTGGCAAGGCCGGGACGCATCAGGGGCAGGCTGACAAAACGGAAGGTTTGCCAGCGGGTCGCGTCCAAAGTTTGCGATGCCTCTTCCATCGAAGGGCTCACACCCTCGACCACCCCGATTAGGACAAGAAAGGCGATGGGGCTGAACGACAATGTCTGCGCCAACCAGACACCCCAAAAGCCGTAAAGCCAGCGTGTTTTTTCCCAACCGAAGGCATCGGCAAAGAATTCGGTGATGGTGCCAGATCGGCCAAACAACAAGATCAAGGCCAGACCAATTACAAAGGGCGGTGTAATGATTGGCAGGATCGTTAGCACCCGTAATAGGCGTTTGGCCCGAAAATTTGTGCGCGTGAAGATCAGCGCAAAGGCCAGCCCCAGAAGTGTCGTCGATGTTGCCGTGGTGATGGCCAACAGCAGCGAGTTCAGCGCCGCCCCGCAATAGCCGCGTCCAGTTAAACAGGCAGGCGACCATATCTCGGCTGCCAAAAAGCGAGGCAGAAATTCCGAAAGGCCTAAGCCAGCGCCGCCCCTCAACTCGAACGCGCGGATGAGGATAAAGCTCATCGGATAGAAGACAAAAACACCGACAAGAGCGATTATGGCGCCGATCATGCCAGTGATGAACGCATCGCCGCGGCCCCGGCCAAGGCCCGAAATCCCTGTGGTTAGGATAAACAGCAAGGCTATGGCTACGACGAAGGCACCCGCCCCCATGCCGCGCTGCGTTGCCCCTTCCAGCAGCCCGAAACGCGAACCGTTGCCCAAGATGATCATCCCTTGGGCCGCAATCAGCGCAAGGCCCAGCAAACCGCCTGCAACCAGCAGGCGCGCAACAGTTAACTGATCGCGTGCCATCACAAGTGCCGCCCCTGCCAGCGCAAACCCAGCTAGGGGCAGAAAAAGCCATGCGCGGTCGGCCAGCGACCAAAAGAGCGCCGATCGCGCGTCGTCACCAATTGCCGATAACCAGCCAAAGGACCAAAATCCCCCCGCCACCATATACCACGGCAGCAGGACATAACCTGCCAGCCCGATCAAAAGCCAAAGCCCCGCCGTGCGTTGCATCACAAAATTCCCAGAAAAAAGAAGTGGCCCGCGCCATTGTTGACGCGGGCAAGTTATTGGATCATTCCTCGAAGTTGCCGCCCTTGGACTTTACTTCAGCTTCCCAGCGCGTCAGGAGACGCTCGCGCGTTTCGGACGCGCCATAGGTGGCAAAGTCATAGTCGATAAGCTTGACCGCAGCCATGTCTGGTGCTTCGGGGTCAGTGGCGGCGGCGGGGTTCGACGGGATGTTGAACACGCCCACCTCAAGCCCGCGCGACTGTGCCTCGGCCGAAATGACATATTCAACCCACTTTTTAGCAGCTTCAAGGTTCGGAGTTCCATTGATCACGCTGACCGCTCCCACCTCGTAGCCTGTTCCTTCGCAGGGAGATACGATTTCCACCGGAAACCCCTGCTTTTTCAAGTTCACCATGTCGTGCATAAAGCCGACGGCGATGGTCGTTTCGCCGCGTGCGGCCATCTTGCCGGGGGCAGACCCCGACTTGGTGTTCTGGTTCACGTTGGCACCGATTTCAGCCAATAGCTTGAATGCCTCATCCTCGCCGAAAAGCTGCACCAGCGTGGCCAGCTGGGTATAGGCTGTGCCAGAAGATTGCGGGTTCGACACCGTTACCTCGCCCTTATATTCGGGCTTTGCCAAATCCTTCCAGCAAGCTGGGGCAGGCAGGCCCTTTTCAGCCAAAACCTCGGTGTTGTAGAGAAATCCCAAAAGGCCGACATGCACGCCCACGGCCTTGCCGCCCGACATTTCGGTCATATTCTGCGACCAACCAAGCTGGCCCGAAACGTCGACACCGGTTGCTACAGTCAGGCCTTCGTTGGCGGCGATCAGGTGCGGATCGCCTGTCCCACCCCACCAGACATCAATCTTGGGGTTACCAGCCTCGGCGCGCACCTGCGCCAAAACCTCGCCTGTTGATTTGCGAACCATGGCGACATCGACACCCGTGTCGATCTTGAAATTCTGCGCCATCAAATCGCACCACGCCTGCTCGTTAGAGCAGACAACATTAAGGCTTTGCGCCGACACGGCCGATGTTGCCATGGCGGCGCTCAGTGCCAACGCACTGATTGTGAAACACTTCATGATTTTCCTCCCAAATCGACCGCTCTCCTATGCGGCACAGCAAAAGGGTGGCACAAACATATCAGACACGGCAGAGGGTAGCAGGTTAACAGACTGTCGCGCAGGCCTGATTATTGTGAACATTGTTACAAGATCGGCCCCCAGCCGCAATGTTTGAAACCCAATAGAGATTGCAGTGCCCAAAAGTTCGGCCATCATGGCCAAAGGGAGGACAAAGGCTATGGAACATACTTCCATAACAAAAAGGCAGGCACCTTATGGGTGATTGCCCTGTCGTAGCTATCATCGATGATGATCCCGATCTGCGCCGCACAGTGGCCGAGCTGTTGGCCGAAAACGGCTTTACGCCGCTGCCTTTACCGGATGGCCCGTCGTTTCTGGCACTTGGGCCGCGCCCCGTTGTCGACCTCGCGCTGATCGATCTGCGTCTGCGCGGCGAAAACGGGCTTACATTGGCCATCCGCATTCGCGAGACGATGGGCATTCCGATTGTGATGCTAACGGGTCGGGGCGACGAAATGGACAAGATAATCGGGCTAGAGACTGGGGCCGATGACTATATGATGAAACCCTTTAACTCGCGCGAGCTTTTGGCCCGCTTGCGCGCCGTTTTGCGCCGGGCAGGCCATCCGGCGATGCAACCGCCAGACCGCAGCACCAGCACGATCCGCCCCTTTGGTCAGTTGCGGCTTGACCAGACACGCCGTGAACTATTGGACAGCGAGGGGGCCGAGGTTCCGCTGACCAATGCCGAATACAAACTGCTGGACTATTTCCTGCGCAACTCCGGCCGGATCATTCCGCGCACCGAACTGTTGACCGAACTGGGCAACGACCTTTCGCAATACATGGATCGCACGATTGACGTGCTGATCCTAAGGCTTCGCCGCAAGATTGAGGTAGTGCCGTCCAAGCCAGCCCATCTGCAAACAAGGCGCGGTCAGGGCTATATCTTCGTCATTGGTATGCCGTCATGAAGCGACTGTCGGTGCGGTTCCGTCTTTTTCTGGCGCTGGGGTTGCTGGCCTGTGCCGTGCTGACGGTTGGCGCGATCGCTTGGGGTGCACTTAGCCGTGGCAATGACCGGCTGGACCGTCTGCATGGCGATACGTTGGCGGGCGTTGATCGCGCGCTGACCCTGTCGCAGCGCGCTGCGGACCTTGCCACCCTAGCGCCTTATCTGCTGACGCTAGATAGCCCTTTCCGCATTGCGCAAGAGGGGCAGGAGGCCAGTGCCCTGGTCGATGCGCTGCAACGGGGCCTGCCGCAGAGCCACCCGCTCCATGCCACGTTGGACGATACCCGCGACGCCATCGCAGAGCTTATCCGCGACACTTCGCTTCGGGCAGGGCTGCGTGACCGGACTTTGCGGCTGAACGCCGAGCTTGCGGCAACCGAACGCCATTTTGCCGCGCTGTCGGCGCAGTCGGATGCTTCGCTTAGCGAACGGCAAGAGTGGCTTGCCCTGCAACGCATCGCCGCCGCACTTCTGGGTGGAGGCCGAGCTGAGAATCTTATCGGCGTCGGGGAGTTCCAGCGCGATTATACCCACTTGACCAATGGGCTTGTCGCCACAGCACAATGGAAGGAGTTGGCGCGGCTAAAGACCATTGCCGCTGGCCCCGAAAGCCTGTTCGAGCTGCGCCGTCTGGAACTTGCCCGTCAGATTGGTGCCGAGGCAGCTTTGGTGCGCATACGCCAAGGTGCTGCGGCCGTTACGACCCATTCCGCCGCTGCCACCACCGAGGCGCAGGCCGTCATCGCCGCCGAGCGCGACAGCACCACGACCGCCATCGCTGTGGCCAAATCCACGCTGCTTGCCGTGGTTCTGGCCAGCGCCATCCTTGCGCTGACTGCGGCGCTTTATGTTTCGGACCATGTGACCTCCAACCTGCGCGCAATTTCAGAGGCGATGATCCGCCTTGCCTCGGGTGATCGGCAGACCCGCCTTCAACGTGGGGAAGGCCAAGGTGATGAAATCGGCAAGCTTTTCCACGCCTTTCGCACCTTTCGCGCGAATGCCCTGCGACTTGATCGTTCGCACCGGCAACTAGCGCTGAGGACTGCGCTTTATGAAAACGTACTGGCCGGAATCAGCGACGGGGTTGCCATTCTTTCTGACCAAGGCCAGATCGTTGCGCAGAATGAGCGGCTGGCAACAGTATTGCGGGTGGCCCCTGACCGCCTGACCGGACGGCCCCGACTTTCCGATGTGATTGCCGAGGCTGGCTGGCAGCGCGGGCAAAGCCATGCCGGTCTGGCCAGCCTGTCCTTGCTGGATGGTGCCCATGCCGAACTGCGCGAAAGCCCCTTACCAGGCGGCGGCAGCGTAGCACTAATTTCGGACGCAACCGAACGGCGGCAGATGGAGGATCGTCTGCGCCAGATCCAGCGGATCGAAGCCTTGGGCAAGGTTTCGGGAGAGGTTGCCCATGACTTCGGCAACATCCTTTCGACCATCTCGGGCAGCCTGCACCTTATGGATAGTGCCGCCCCCGAACGGCAAGTGATGCTGCGCCAGACCATTGCCGCAGCCGTTGATCTAGGCGCATCGCTGACAGGGCGGCTATTGGCCTTTGCGCGCCGCCAGCATTTGGAACCCGAGACGGTCGACCTGCCTACACTGGTCGAGGGGATTGCTGACCTTATCGGCTTTGCCCTGCGCGACGGGGTCGAACTGGTCATCGACACCGACGCGGGCGGCCTGCCCGTCCGCGTTGACCCCGGCCAGCTGGAAAGTGCGATACTGAACCTCTGCCTGAATTCGAGCCAGGCGATCGATGGAGTGGGGCGGATTACCCTGTCCGTTCGCCGCGACGCGGATCAAGCGCTGATCGAGGTTGCCGACGATGGTGTCGGCATGCCCCCCGATGTGCTTGCCCATGCAATGGATCCGTTCTTCACCGCCCGCTCCGATGGCACAGGTACGGGGCTGGGCTTGGCGATGGTCTACGGCTTTATCCGGCAGTCGGGCGGAGATATCCAGATCGCCTCGGTCCTTGGTTGTGGAACGACGGTAAGGCTGACACTGCCGCTGCATACGTCCGCGAGCCTTTCTCTTCCAGCTCTTGGCCATGTGCTGCTTGTCGACGATAATGCGCTGGACGCCACCGTTGCCGCCGCACTCTTTGCGCCCGCTGCCGATACTTTGAGCCAGACCAGCGACGCCGCGACTGCACTTGCGCGTCTGTCCAAGCCGCTTGACCTTATCGTCACCGACCTCACCCTTCAGGGCAAGATCGAAGGTTGGCGTCTGGCAGAAGCCGCGCTGACCCGATGGCCGGCAGCATCGGCGGTGGTGGTTTCCGGACATCTGCCCGAAGTCGATCCATTGTCGCCGCGCTTTCCCGGCCGCATCGCAACCCTGACCAAACCCCTGACCCTTGAATCGCTCTACGCGGCGCTTGCAGGTCTGAACCTGAAAGAAAATATCCGTGAACGAACACTTCGCCCCCTTGCCACAAGCGATTCTCTTTGATTGTGACGGCACCCTCCTCCTGACCTCGGATCTGCATTACAAGGCCATCTCGACTGCTGCGGCGCAGCAAGGTTATTCGATGCCACGGGACTGGTACATGGCGCAAACCGGCCTTTCCAGGAGCGACCTCTTTGCACAGTTTGCTGCCGATTTTTCCGTCGACCTGAACTTGCCACGCATTATTGCGGATAGCGTTGCCATGACCGTCGCGATGTCCGCTGAGGCGCGGGAGAACCCGTCAGTTGCAACAATTGCGCGCAATGCCGCTGGGCGCATGCCCATTGCTGTTGTCACTAACAGCGAAGCTGCGATCGCGAAGGCCTTCTTGATCCAGACTTCCTTGTACGATCTTTTCGACTGCATCGCCACTTGCGAAGACGCAACCCAGCCCAAACCAGCTCCTGACCTTTACCTTGTGGCGGCGGCGCGCCTCGGCGTCGAAAAAGAGCATTGCGTTGTCCTCGAAGACAGTGATCAAGGCATCCAGGCTGCCATTCTTGCAGGGATGTCATGGTTTGATGTTCGCAGTGCTGATTGGCCACAAAATTGCGAAGGGTTTCTTGCTCGGTTGGTAGGCTTTCCGCCTGCCAAATAGACATTTTTCCGGGCGATCACCCACCAACTGGGCCACCATCCTGCGTGAGGAAGTGGAGGCCCGCGTTCTGGACGGCCTACGCGAAGCCCTTCTGCATCCTGACCTGATCACTACCTTCGTCGAGGAATACCGCAAGGCTTTCAACGCGGCTGACCTGCCACGGGATTTTTCCTCCAGTTACGACTAGAGTCCGCCCCAAGGAAGGGATGGACGATGAAGCGAACGATACGAACCGAAGAACAGATTATTGGTATCCTGCATGAGCATGAGGCAGGCGCGAAGTGTGCTGATCTTTGCCGCAAGCATGGGATGTCGGAAGGCACGTTCTACACCTGGAAGGCGAAGTATTCTGGGATGACCGAAGCGCGGGCAAACGCGCGTTGGTCGTTGGACTTCGTTCATGACCAGTTCGCCTGCGGGCGGCGCTTCCGCATCTTGAACGTGGTCGATGATGTCACTCGGGAATGCCTGGCAGCAATCGCAGACACGTCGATCTCGGGCCGCCGCGTGGCGCGGGAATTGACGAAGCTGATCGAGTGTAGAGGCAGGCCCGGAATGATCGTATCTGACAATGGGACGGAACTGACCTCGAACGCTATTCTGAAGTGGTGCGCCGAGACCAAAATCGAATGGCACTATATCGCGCCGGGCAAGCCGATGCAGAATGGCTGTGTAGAAAGCTTCAACGGCCGGATGCGGGATGAGTTTCTCAACGAAACACTGTTCCGCAATCTCGCTCATGCCCGCGATCTGATCGCGGCTTGGGTGACCGACTACAACACCGAACGCCCTCACTCGGCCCTCGGATACCAAACCCCTGCAGGCTTCGCCCTGCGCCTGACCACCGCAATCGCCCGTCCCGCTGCACGCGATGAAAGTTCCGCGCGCCGGGCGATTGCTCAACCCACGCCAATAGGCGTAAATGACCATCGGGCTCCAGTCGTGGCTGGATGAAAAACCAGTGGCAGGTCATCAAGACTGCCGCGCGCAAGAGCGGCGAATGGACCAAATCGGGATGATCATCGGGAAGGGTCTTGAACTCGATCATTGGGCAATGGTGCCACGCGACGGACGTGGTTTCCAGCAATAATCGGGCTGTTGGGAGGGGCGACTCTCAAAACGTTGATGTGGCGTTGATGTAAAACGGGGATTGTATATCCCCAGTGTTTTTCTCAACATTTAAGCGTCTGATTTCACGTGATTTTTTGGTTGCGGGGGCAGGATTTGAACCTGCGGCCTTCAGGTTATGAGGCAACATTCGCTGAAATTATCTAATCTTTTCAAAACAGTAGCTTAGCCGACAAGCCTTTGAAATCACAAAACCTGATGGCCGTCGTTGGGTGGAAATCATCGGATTTCAAAGGATTAAGACGGTTCAGGATGGGGCAAAACTGCGTAGGATGGTTGAGGTGGCGTTGAGGTGACGGATTATGATCCAGTTGTGGATACAGCGCCGCCAAGAGGGCAAGATGGGCGGCCTATACAAAACCTGCATTGGTGCGCTACCTCATTCACAAAACACAATAATTCTAAGCAAGCAGCCAGTGAAACGTGGTCAGTAACCCACTATACAAGTACGACACATGAGCCGAGCTTAGCAGGCATTGTACCGCAGCTACTTTTGAACTTAGGCAGGAACGTTCCGAGCAGCTTCGAGGAGTTATCGAACTGCTTCAAATCGACGCTACGGTCATAGATCGATTCGGCCGGCGCGGCTTGAGAGTGACATGCGGCACCGCCTTTTCTGCTAGACCAGTCATCCGCAGTCAGCAACGACTCACGACACAAAGCAATGTCTGATTCGGACACATGGTCTAGAACATGTTACTAAAGATCTCACCAAAACCAGAGTCGGTCCACTTTTCGATTCAGATTTTGCCACGCTCCCATATCGGTAACTTTGACTACAGTAGGAGGTTCGTAACCAATGATCATAAGTTCATCTTCATTTACCATCGCAAGTAAATCGAAGTGGCAGTATTCACCCAAAATAACACCTGTTGAAAAAATACACATTTCGAGGTCATGTGGGTTGATATTCTTTACTTTCAAAAAAAACAAAGGATTCTTCGCTGATTTAGAAAAATCAACATCATGGTTCACCACAGCCACATTGATACTTTCAGAAGCTTGCAAAGTCTCTGGCCTATCCAAAACGGTAACCATCAAGGAGAATCTATACAATCTGTTTTCCAGCGCATCAGTGCGACTAAATTTTGAATATTCACCAGCTTGCATTAGGCTGAGCTGAATTTCTATCTTGGTTAAATCTGTAAGCTCCTCCAATCTTTTGCTTTCAACCAAGTCTGACCAAGCTGTTACAGCGCTATGCAATCTCTCAAGAAATGAAATAAATACCCCTTTGCGAATAGACGCTTCACAATCAGTTACACCAGATACTTCGAAAGAAAATTCTCCACTATTGAGAAGATCTCGAATTTGAAAGCACGCATCCAAGATCACATTAGAATCTAAAGATTTTACTTTGATGATGATGGAATTGATTGAGTCGACCGATTTTTCAATTTCTGCCAGAGCTTGACTATTTTCCATTATCAAACTCCGAAACCGCGTGGAGGCAAAGGGTGGTTTCGAAGCACTAACAATAAACTCGGAAACAACAGTCGATACATCATTGGGATTTGGATGTATCCCGAGAAACAAGTAATCTTCAAAAACTTTGTCGCCATATTTTAGAGCTTTCAGCGCTCCATTTGCATCCATCGACAAATTTTTCGATTGGAGCTTAGCGGCCACTCCCAGTCTTGATTCAGTGAGTAGATTTGCCAAGCGATTATCCCAACCCTCGCGCGACCTATCTATTGATTCAATATCAACAAGGCTTGTCCATTCTTGAATTGAACTTTCAATCGAGACAACATATTCCACAAATCTTGCGGTCCTCACCGATGAGGTGCAATCTGAAACTTTATCAAGACTGAAATAGTAGTTTCTACTTTCTAGGAATGCACTCATCGCAGCGCAGTATTCAAATTCATCACTCAGCTCCCCGGATTCAACCTCGAGTATTGTAGCATTAATCTCTCTATAAAGGTGTGCAATAGTGTCCTTTATTTGAACAGAGGAATTCAAGTATGCCTTGAACTCGGGAGTATCAAACGGTGGATTCATAGCGGATACGATGTGTTTTCTAACAACTTCAGCTGCGGCATCTGCATTGGGTCGCACACCGACATAAAGAAACTTATTGAAATCCGCATCTCCCGCAGACAGGGCTTTTAGGGCACCACTAGAGTCAACTTCCCACCCTCTTACCTCAAGATCGGCGAGGGCTCCTTTTTGCGATTCAGATAATTCTCGAATGCCAATGATTGAAAAAATATCAATTCCAACCACGGTGAGGACAAAAAACATTGGTGTCACAACCAGCACACTGACGTAGCCAAGAGTCCTAACAATTAGCTCAAGGCGACTATCAATTGAATGAAGAATTGCATAAAGACCACGCGCTGGTGTTGGTGCTCTCTCTTCGTGAGCTTGTCCGTCGCCGTCCACTTGTGTCCCCTTCGCTGCAACTCCTGAAATAGCACTAGTGGTTACTTCTGACAACCGCTTGCACTGAATCCCTACCGCTCGGCCGCAAGTCGCTTGTGAATAGCCCCTAGATTTGTAGACGCCTTGCTTGGTAACTTCGCAAGCAAGGAGGACGAGATGTCCGTAAACAAGTACACAGACGAGTTTAAACGCGACGCGGTCGCACAGGTTGTTGATCGCGGCTAGTGCTTCCTTCCATTCCTGAGAAAGTATCACACCATCAAACCGTGGATCAAACACCTAGTTTGCAAACGAAAAACTAGCAGCAGCTTCGAGTACAATCTCTGTCGCAGCAAGATCGTTGTGTTTGTGAATAAGGCGAACTTCCGCACTCCGCTCTGAATACCTTTGATTGCCCCCCGGAACGCCCCTCCCCTCCCCAATTCCGGTCACCGCCTGTATTCCGGTCCTGCCGCCATGCTTTGCTTGATATGGGCGCGAATCTACGCCTCATGTTGGACGAGCAGATGGGGGAGTGATCCATGGTCAACAGGCTGAAACTTAATGAGAAAACTGTCCGAGAGGCGGCGAACATCGGGCGGAATTACCAGATTTTCGACACCGATGTGCGCGGGTTCTCGATCAATATCTACCCGTCTGGCAACCGTGCTTTCACGCTGGATTACCGGATCGCGGGGCGGCAGCGGCGGATGACCATCGGGCGCTGGCCGGAGTGGAACACCACTGCCGCGCGCGAACGGGCCAAGGAATTGCGGCGCGATATTGATGAGGGCATTGACCCTCTGAGCCTGCGGGTTGCGTCGCGCGAAGCGCCTCGGGTCAATGATCTGATTGCGCGGTATCTCGCGGAACACACACCACACCTTGCCCCCCGCAGCGCTGCCGACCACCACACCATCATGTATAAGTTGGTCGCGCCCGACTGGGGCAAACGGTTGGTGACAGAAATTACCAAGGCCGATGTCGAAAAGCTTCTGAACAAGATCGCAGCTGGCCGCGCGCGCCCGTCCAAGGATAAGCCCAACAACCGCGCGCGCAAACTGATGGGGGCAAAGCCGACGCCCGTGCGCGCCAACAGGGTTGGCGAAACGCTTCGCAAAATGTTCACGCTGGCCATCGAATGGGGTATGCGCACGGACAATCCCGTCAGCGGGTTCCGCCGCCGGATCGAAAACGAACGCGAACGTTTCTTGACGCCCGAGGAGATTGCGCGGCTGGCCAAGGCGCTGGACGCGGCCAAAGATCAGCGCGCGGCCAGCATCATCCGGCTGTGCATGCTGACAGGGGCGCGATCGGGCGAGGTGCGGCAGGCGCGGTTTGAGCAGTTCAATCTCGATCTTGGCAGCTGGTCAAAGCCTGCGGCGACCACCAAGCAGCGCAAAATCCACCGCATTCCGATCTCTGGCGAAGTCGCAGCCATCGTGCGCCAGCGCCAATTGCTGGTGCCGCGCGGCAATCCATGGCTGTTTCCCAGCGATACGCCCGGTCAGCCGGTCAGGGAAATCCGCCGCTTTTGGAAGGGCATCCAGAAAGAGGCCGCAATTCCCGATGTTCGCATCCATGACCTGCGTCACACTTTCGCATCGCTGCTGGTCAGCGGCGGGGCCTCGCTGGAAATGATCGGCAAGCTGCTAGGCCACAGCCAGATGCAGACGACCCAGCGCTATGCCCATCTGATGGATTCACCCTTGCGCGATGGTGTCAATGCCGTGGCCAGCATCTTCCGCCCTCGCCCACAACTGGTGCATGACGCCGATCAGGACCAGAAGCGCGCCTGATCGCTGTCATTGTTGTGGCCATTGTCGCTGTCATTCCCGTTCACGCAGCGCTCGCCAGATCGGCGCGATCTTCTTGCGCGTCGTGCTTTCCTCGGGGATTTCGCCGGTGGGTGAGTTCTGAACGAACCAGTCTTGCACCTCTGCGACCAGTTCGGCCTGCGTCGCGGGCACCCCTTGGTCGTTGAACCGCCGAAACAGCATGATGTTCACGCCCTCCCAATCATAGCGCGGCGAAGATCCGTTTGATGTCAGCGGTCGGCGCAGCAGTTCGCGTTCTTCCTCAAACCTCTGGACGTCTTCGGCCAGAAGGAGAATGTCGGTGATTTTGACGACGATGCCACCCGCTGGTTCGGTGATATATTGCCAGTCTTTGCTGCCTTGCGGTCTGATGCGAAACACCCGGCATTCCTCCTCGCTTGGACCATGGCGGCGAAACATCGCCATCATGTCGGCAGCTGGCACTGCAACGATCCCAGCAACAGGCTGCTTGCCACAAGTCACGGCTGCAATGCTGGTCACCAGCGTCAAATGGTCGGTTGCGGCCCATCCGGCCAAGTCGGCGGAGGCACAACCCCAGCGGGCGCAGGCTTCGGTGAAGGAGTAAAAGGCTTTGGGAGGAAGAGACATCGGGCGATCTTTCTGACTGCAAACAACCAATCCCGGGCCAGCACCGAGATTGGCAGGAAACGCGCATAAACAGAGGCCTGCGAGCAGCTAGGCCAATGGCGTGCGCGCTTCAAGATGCGTCAGCCGCCCATGTCTGGAGAACCGGGTGAGAATGCACCCAGTGGCCTAAAACACGCACAGGTAGAATCATCTTGATCTGACAGAGATCACCTATTCGCATTTGAAACGAATTGTCATTATCATCCCTGTCATAGTAGGTCAGGGATGCAAAATGGACAAAACACGGCTGACAAAAGCGCTCGATATCATGCGTTTGGCCGAAGATGCGGCCTCCCGTCCGGGCGGCATCAGCCTTGTGCAAATTGTCGAGACCTATGGCGTCACCCTACGCACCGCGCAGCGGATGTCGAGGGCGCTGGAACGCGCCTTTCCCATGGTTCAGACGCGAACTGACAAGGATCGGCGCAAATGGTGGCAGCTGTCTGATAGCCGCCTTTTGCATATGCAAGGGATCCGCGACAGCGAGCTTTCGGCGCTGAACATGGGGATACGGCGTGCTGAGCGCGATGGTGCGCTGACGGAGGTGGCGGCGCTGACGTCGCTTCGCAATCGGCTGCTGGCCACCATGCCAGCATCATTTGCGCGGCGCGCTGAGGTGGATGCGGAAGCCGTGCTGGAAGCGCGCGGCCATGCCTGCCGCCCCGGCCCCCGCGCGCAGTACAGCCCTCATGTGCTGGGTGTGATCGATGCGGCTCTGAAGGGCCCCTTCACCATGCAGATCGACTATGCCGCAGCGCAAGAGACTGAACCACGGTCAAGGCCGGTCGAGCCTTATGGCGTGCTCTTTGGCATGCGCGGTTATTTGATCGCGCGGGAGATTGGCAGCAGCAAATATCGACATTACCGCTTGGACAGGATTGCCCGCGCCGCCCTGCTGCAAGATTCCTTTGTGCGCGATCCCGAGTTTGACCTTGGCACGCACGCGGCGCGGGCCTTCGGCTCTTTCCACTCGGACGCTGAGTATGGCCCAGTAGAGTGGCGGTTTGCGCCAGCCGCTGCCGATGTCGCCCGCAGCTTTGTGTTCCACCCTGATCAGCAGCTGACCAATGAGGAGGACGGCAGCCTGACCGTGCGCTTTAGCGCAGGCGGCTGGCTGGAAATGGCCTGGCATCTCTACAAGTGGGGCGACAAGGTTGAGGTGATCGCGCCAGTGGCGTTGTGCGATTTGGTTGCAGCCCATCGCCGCGATGATTTTTGCGCACTGCCGTAACGGCGGAACGGGCATTTCCCCCTCGCCGCGCGGCTGACGCTGATTCCGTCCCGTGAAACCGTCCGTGCACGTGTCAAACCCAACGCGCAGGGTGCTGTGCCGCACATGCGCGCCCTGTCGTGACGCATTTGAGCGGAATTGGCGGAATTGGCTTTTCCGCAATTCCGCCCCCAATTCCGCTTTCTCGCCAAAAACCCAATAAAAAAAAGACCGGAATGGCCTCTCCTCCGCCAATTCCGGTCATTGCCTAGGTTCCGGTCCCGCCTGTCTGCTTCCCTCCCCACCGCATCCCGCACCCGCCGGATGAGGAAAGGGAATCACACATGAATGACACCGCCCCTGCCCCGCAGGACAAAGACCAAGCGCTTTTGGCAGATTGGATGACAAGGCCGGACCTTGCCACCGCGCTGGGCATCACCGCCGATACGCTGTCCCGTTGGGAGGCCCGCCAGTTTGGCCCGCCCTGCACACGGATCGGCCGCAAAGTGCTCTATCGGCGCGCATCGGTACAAAGCTGGATCAACGCGCAGGAACAACTGCGCCCTGCAAAATCGCATCGGGGTCGTCGATGAACGCGCCCTTGCCATTCCCGCTCAATACGCCGCTATCGGCGATGGTCGCGGCTGACTGGGTGCGCGCCCGCCTGACCGAGGCGCGCGGCATCTTGGCCGAAAGCGATCGCCATCCGAATTCGCTGGTCATCCTCGCCGCGCGCGTCGTGGTTGGTCATACCGATGATTCGCGCGAATGCAGCGATGCGCTGGGCGTGCTGCAGCAACTGGATCGCCGCCCACTCCATGTCATCGCGGCGGCCGCATTTCCAAACGGCGGTGCCCCATGAGCCACAAAGCAACCGTCTGGGCCATCCAGCAGCGCGGGCTCAAACCCGCCACCAAAATCGTGCTCTGGTTCCTATGCGATCGCCACAATCCAGACTTCGGGTGTTTTCCGACGCAGGCGCGGCTGGCCCATGATGCCGAAATGTCGATCTCGGCGCTGAACGAGCATCTCGCCAAGCTGGAAGAATTGCGCCTTATCCACCGTGTCCGCGTGCACGATCCGCGCACCCACAAGCGCCAAGCGACACGCTACATCTTGGGGTTTGAAGATGGCTTTCCACAAGAGCCAACTCCGGAATGCGGAGTTGGGATTTTGGGAACGAAGGAAGAACAGGGCGGCGCGCCATCTCCGGATTCTGGAGATGGGGCCATCTCCGGATTTTCGGGAAAGCCATCTCCGGATTTTGCCCAAAGCCATCTCCGGAATCCGGAGACTAACCTTGTAAGAGAACCTTTAAGTAAACCAGTAAAGGAGGAGGAGGACGCGCAGGCGCGCGAGGCCGATTTTGATCGGTTCTTTGCAGAACTCCTCGCAGCGCTGGGCTTTGCCGCCAACGCCGCCCGGCCCGCTTGGTGGCAGGGCTGGCCAGCGCAGGTGCATGTGCGCCGCTGGACTGAAACCCTCGGGCTGTCACAATCGCGGATCATCGAAGTTGCTGCCCAAACCCGGGCCGATCATCCCAATCCCCCCGATGGGCCGAAAGCCCTTGATCGCTTCATGGAACGGGCCGCCCAGCGCGATGCACAGGCAGCGATGGCGGACGCGAAAGGCGCAAAGGCCAAGCGGCGGCGCAAGGCACATGTGGGCCCCCCACCCAGCGAAGATGAACTCGCGGCCTTCTATGCGGCCAAGGTCAATTCCAACGAATACCTTCCCAAGGGCATGATCACCAACTCCCTGTGCCGATTGATGCTGGCGCGCGGGCTGGTGACGCGCGAACGCCTAAACCAGCGTGTGGTGGCGTGAATGGCAGTTTCGAACAGCGCCAATGCCCAGCGCGCCATGGGCACGAAAGTCAAACGCTCGATGGGCGTGCAAGCCGCACTGGAATGGGCGTTTCGCACCGAGAAGGCGCAGCTGGAATTGCCGCAGCGAAAGGATGTGGTCGAGGAAGGCTTCGGCTTTGGTCTCGAATATGTCTTGCTGCAACGCGCCGCGCTGGGCTGCAAAGTCGACGGCGGTCAGCACAAAATGGGAAGTTACACCCATCCCGACGCAGAGGTGATCGCCGCCACCGTCGCAGGCATGCCCGACCGGCTCGGCGGCATTCGAATGGCGATCAGCGTGGCAGAACTCGCCCGCGCGGGAATAACACCCGACTGGATGCCAGGGGTCGTGCCGCGCTGCGTGCCAGTAGAAACGCGCCAAAATCAGCATGGCGAACGGGCGGTGACGGTCGTCGTCGGCACCGAGCGCGTGAAAACGCGCGGCAAATGGCGCACGGTCGAGGTGCTAGCCTGCCCAGTCACATGGCGGCCATATCCCGAGCAGATCGCGGCAGCCCGGCAGGGGTATGAGGATTGGTGGCAGGCGCTGAACTGGCTGCGCGATGGGTTAATCGTGGGAGGGGTGCTTCGGCAGATGGAGGTGACGGCGGTAATGCCGAGGGTGCGGCCGTGGGAGGCGCGGCGATAATTGCGTTCATTGGGGCAATCTATCGAACGCGCAGTTGCGATTGCGAAGGCGCTGGGCAAATTGTGCTACGGCAGCAACGCTGGGCGATGGCACAACCACCGCCCAGCGCCAATTTCAATGCGCAGGAAGCAAAGCCCCTTTGGCCACATAGACCGTGTCATCGGGAAGTTCGCTCAAATGACTGTTGGGCAGACGATGCAAATAGGCGTTGGTACCCAGAAGCTCGCGTGCCCGTAGTTCAGATTGTGCCACGACCCAGCCCTGCGCTGTATCGGCCCCATCGTGATCGCGGCATATGCGGAATGAATAAACCATGGGTTGTTTATGGCACAGCCTTGGTTAACAACAGATTAACAAATATCATGAAAAATGTATTAAAATCATAGCCTTAATTTATTCAAATCGCTGACAAATTTTGGTCCAGATTGGAAGGCTTACTGCAAACATCATAGATCGATTCGCCCTATGATTGTGAGGCGTGGTCGCCGCGAGTACGTTTGATCAGTGAGTTATGTGCGAGTAGCAGCGGTTGACCACGCCCCACAGTGTTTCCCAAATCAAACACTCAGTTCAAAGCCGCGCTTGATTGCAGTGCAAGCAAGCCTTAGGTTAGTTTCAACCTAGGAGGTGACCATGGCCAGCATCACCATTCGAAAACTCGACGACACCATCAAAACCAAACTGCGCATGCGGGCGGCAGAACATGGCCGTTCCATGGAGGAAGAGGCACGCGAAATCCTGCGCCAAGTCGTGGGCAATTCAGGGGCCGATACCAACTTTGGGGCGGTGATCGACGCGCGCTTTGCCGCGCTGGGCGGGTTTGACATGGCTGAGCCCAGCCGCACGGAGATGCGGTCCAACTAGGCTTGTCTCACTGATGAAAAGGCGACTTGCCGCATGTAAGCAGCGATCCAAGCCGTAGCAATGCCTCGTTGTTGCATCGCCCCACCGGATCCAAGTCGCTGCTATTCGTCAACTAGCTCGTTTTCAGTTTGAACTGGCACTCCAGCTTCTTCTAATTGCGCATAGGTCTTCCCATCTGCGGTCCGCCACGAAATACGGCCATTAACTGTCGATCCCGACACCGCCGCCGCAGCAGCAGTCACCGAGGCGAATTCATAATCCTCGTTTAGAAAGAAACCGCCCTGCTCGTTGGCAAGCAATCCGTTGTCCAGCAAATCAGATCGAATTTTCCTAAGGCCTGCTGACAAAGTCGGCGCTTCGTTCTTGCGAAATTGGCTGCCCTTTTTGACCGTGAACCGGCCCGATGTAGAGACGATCATTCGCGCCTTCCACCCTGCGCCCTCATAGGCGAACTCGAGGTTCGTAAGGTCCCCATTGTTTGGGTTTGCGGACGCAGTAGCCTGTTGTGGTGCGATTTGGGCGTTAAACACCGCTTTTGCAGATGCAATCTGAAATAGGTCCAAACCAAGTGTACCCATCAGCAAGATTGCTTGTTCAAGAAATTCTTCGGCGGCAATTTTCTCGGGTTTTGTGAGCGCCCCTGCGTCTTTGCCGGGAGTTTTCCCAGAGCGAACCACCCAGCTTGGGTTTTTTGCCGCAATGTCGGCCAATCGGCTTTCAAGAAAAAGCGCATGCGATTTAGTCAGGCTTTTGTCCTTACTCACCAGCGCAATTGTATCGACCCAGTGCTCATATTGCTCTTGCTTTGCAGGGGTGTTCCCAGAATGCAGGTGTTGCGCCAATCTCTTTGATACGTGCTCGCTTTCACCAATATACGCGGTCATCCTGTCGTCTTTGTTCGGATTTTGACCAAACAAAACATAAGCCCCTGGAGAGTTTAGCTCCGGCACTTCCTGAATGGCACGTGCCAATTGGTTTCTCGGAAACGCGACGGCTTTGATGGTTGAAATTTTGATGTCGGCTTCGCGCAGCCCGTCTGGGTCGCCATCATACAGAATTATCGAAATCAACCTAGGTTTGCCCATCTGCCGCTCCCACCTGAAATTATACGTCGTTCAAGAGATGGCCACACCACCGAATCCATCAGCTTCATTACACAAATTATTGGGCCAAAACCTTTCTTGGCACAACCTCGGCGTTACGATGAGTTACCCCCCGAAAATCGGACGGCGACGTAACCTTTTGCTTTCATTTGTTGCAAGATGCCCACCAGAAATAGCGGTCGCCTCACTTTGAGAGCGTATCCAGCACCTGCATCCGCACCTCTTTCGGATCGCCCCGTTCCATTGTCGCCATAACAAACACATTCGGTCCTGATGGATAACTGATTGACCACAACAGCCAACCGCTTGTGCCAACTATAGGCAGCGTGATATCAATTTGCTGAGCAAAGCGGATCGGCAAGATGACAAAAGAACCAAACCCTTATGAAGAAAGCTTCCGTCAACTAACGCGGCGCTACCGAGGCGTTTCGCCAGAGGCATTGACCGCCGTTATGTGCCCTCTTTTGGTCCCATTGCGAACGCTCGACAAACACATCACCAAACTACCTGGTCAATCCCACTATCGAGCTAGCTTCACCGTCGAGCTCAATGATGAGAACCGATCCGTTATTCAAAGAGGCCGTACTGGAAAATTCGTTCCGGGGAGTTTCCAAAATGGGGCTGCTTGGACTGAAATTGCGAAGGGCCGCATCGTTGATGTCGACAATGCAGCAAACATAGCTTCGGGAGAGATTTATGTTGGAAGTTCACGTGGGGACTTAAAGGACGCACTTGATCTTCTCTCGAACAATGATTTTTTGGAGATCGACCAATACGGTGCCTCAGCGAAGGTGCTCAGCGCGCTTGCAGAATACTACCTTGTCCAAAAGTATCTTTCTGCGGGCTTCGAGGTCTATCGGATGCCAGAAGATATGGCTCGTCATCTTGGCGCCTACCCCAACTATGACTTCAACTTCCAGCGCGGGGGCGAAAGCCGCCGCGTAGAAGTCAAGTCTCTCTGGGGAACAAATACCCGTTTTGCGCGTCTAATCCATAGCACCACCACTAGACCCAAAGGTGATCCCGCTACTTGGACGCCAGATCAGATCGCCACCTATTACCCTACGAGCAGCTGTAGGTTCACCACTCAAGACATCTTTGCCGTCAGTCTCTTTCTGCGAACAGGCAACATTCAGGACTTTGCATTTGCGCGTTCGGTTCCAATTGACATAAAGCATTATGGGCTACCACGTTCATCTTCCTATCCGGAGCATGTGCACCAGAATCCAATCTGCGAAATTGGAAACGGAACTTGGTTTGCAACAATCGAAGATGTCTGGAACCTCGCTTAGTCTAGGAGGGCCCCTACAGCCAATTTGAGGCGACTCTCCGCTCGAGACAGCTGTTCGCCAATTTGAGCGACGTTCTTTCCTAGTTCAGAAATTTCGTGCAGTTCGTCCATGGTGCACGGAAGGACAATAGAGCCGAGGCACTGTTCATCAACAGACGGATACGAAATCCCCACGTTGTGTCTCATTACTTGCTGGGTCACAAAATCAGAGACCAAGAGCTGTCGGATGACAATTGCATCCAACTCTTTGCTCTTGGGCTCAAACACAGCAAATCCAGTCGAGCAGTACGCGCCGTCGAGTTCTTGCGGCACAACACCAATGCACTTTCTATCCGGACGGACTGTAGAAAATAGAATATCCCCAGACAAAACCCTCTTTCGAGCCCGACTTGGAGCATCATCTGGTTGTAAAGCTTTGCAACTCACGCGTCCGGTCTCGGCATCGACGTTTGAAATCTCGATATAATTGAAAGTCTCACAAGTAAGGCGACGTGGATCGCCCTTTCGTGTAAGAATTCGCACTACATCACTCAACAATGCATATTCTTTTTCTTTTGCAGTGATCTTTTCCTCAATCCAAGCGGGAAGGCCCATATTGAAGTTGGCATCCCAGCGGCTTGCCTCAGGTTCCAACAAAACCAATCTGCCCTTTAACGGCATGCTCTGGCAAGTTGCCTCTTCAAGAATTGAAGGAAGTTCGTCACGACCATTAGCGATTATCGTCCGCTGCGCGCCACGCGACGCCACACCATATCCGACATCATTACAGACTGCGAAGTAGGTTGGATGACGCGGATCTTTACTGGCTTTCCGCTTCTGCAGGGTCAAGACTGATGTCTTGGTGCTCGTCCCGGCAGAAGCGAACGTTACTGGCGGCAAGGAAACGGAAGATCGGACATCAAAGTAGCGCCCAAGCCCGTGTCTCAAGTCCGAAAAGATACCTTTGTTGAAAAGAATACTGTCAGGAACGATTGCGCAAACAATTCCGCCGGGACGAAGCCAATCCAAATAGCGTTCCATAAACAGCAGCTCGGAATTGATTGAAGCAGGTCTTCGCTCGGCCCATTCTGAAAAGAGCCTATACTCTAGAAGGTCGGGCCCTGAGAACTCGGCTCCAAATGGTGGATTTGTGAGGATCAGCCCAACGCGACCGGATATGTCCCCAAGGCCATTAACTTCTGTAGCCTTACTGCGAAGTGAGTTCGCTGACTTTAAATGAACTTTCTCCGCACCAAGCAGCGCCAAGCTTGTTAGAGCAAACGCAAGCATCCTGTCGCTTTTGTCGATCCCAACCAAGATGTCTGAGGTCATTCTTCGGACCCAGAGTTGCGTCTCGTCGGCACCATGGCGCTTTTTCACTTCGGGATAAAGGGTTCTTACCGCCTCGGACAAGAATGATGCCGTGCCGCAAGAGGGATCAAGGATCGCGCCAAACTTGTCACAGCGATCGGGATGCATCAGCACTTCTAGCTCACTGTGCGAAAGGCCTGACAGTGCCAGACGGGTCATGAATGCGACCACGTTTGGAGGTGTCAAGTATTGTCCAAGCTCCTTTTCGTCATGAAATGCCTGTGAAAGAAAAAGGGCAAAAGTGTCATTAAGGGCATCAACGCCCTCTTGTCCCTTGAACATGCGGACAATTTCGTCCGAGGAAATTGGCTCAAAGCAACGGGCCAGCTCTCTGGCATAATCATCAGATCCGTCTCGAATGTGCAACTCAAAGTCGTGCGCCTCCATGTCGCGGGACAGTGACGCTGGCAGATAGTTTTCGTACGCCTGTCGAACAAACTTCTTCAGAAAGCTTGCGGGGTTCTCGGCTTCTTGGATCGATGGAAGTCCGGGATGCCCATGCGCGACAACCATAACATGGGCGAAAAGGAGCTTTGTTAGTTCCGACAAAGCCTCATTCCGCGAAGAGATATTGCCGCTCCGATGGATGGCCTCACGGAGCGATCTGAGTGTTTCTGAGAACCTACGTCGATATTCGACTGTTCGATCGCTATCTTGGCCATGGTGGTGCAAAAAGTTTCCTGATGCAGGTCTTAGTTGGGAATCCGAATGTTCTATCACTTCCAGTATGCGGCGCGCTGTCGAGATGTTCGGCTCTACGCTTCCGTTTTTCCAACGAGTAATGGTGGACGGAGAAACACCCATTGTTACGGCAAGCTTCTCAACAGGGGCGTCGTGCGAATTCAAGGCTTCGCGTATTGCTCGCGCCAAGTCACTAGACATGCTCTTCTACCTTATGTTCATATTCATATCACGTATGTGCTAATTACCAAGGTCGCTGCTAGTGTCAACTGCAAACATTTCCAACAGTTTGCCTCGCCTCTGCCTCTCGCGTGGCTGAGTGTCACAAAGTTGCAGAATGCAGCTGCGCGTCGAGCGGCCGCAATGTGCCGACAATGTCTCCCCCCTCGGCATGGTTCCTCCCCGGCCTCATTTGTATGCGGGGGGGCGCAGCGCAGCGTTTCGTTAGCGCGTGGCTTTTTCACCGGGTAAGCCACTTGGAAGCCACCTCCACGAGGACAACTAACTTTATTTAATAATATCAATTATTTGCATGCCGCCACCTGCATTACAGGTGGCTTCTTTTGAGAAGCCACCGAAGCCACCACTCGGAAGCCACCCCGGCAACTAGCCACCATAAAAAATACCGTTGATTGACATCGGTTTTGGGTACGATTGACGCCATCCCCGACGGGAGGGAGGGCGATGTTTGCTGCGTATTGACACCTGTGCGGCTTGCGGCCAGCGTCGCTTTGAGGACTTTGTCGTCAGTGGAAAATTTGCTAAAGTTCACCTTCACTCATCGAGAGATAGGGACAAAAATTCTGCAGCTTAAAGGCGAAAGTGTATGCGGACTGCTCTCCGTTCTGATTGTTCTGTGGCCAGCCATACTTTGGCTTTCCGGATTGATTACCACAATACTGGGATCAAACACCTAGTGGTCACTCTGAGCTCTTTGCGTCGTCAGCCAATTCGGTACACCGCCCCCCTTCCGTCTTCTTTGGTCAATCTTACCACTAAGCCCAGCTTTTTCTTCAGCACCCCCGATATCACACCTCTGACAGTATGAGCCTGCCACGAGGTCGCCGCAACGATCTCAGCGATGGTTGCCCCCTCGGGCCGCTGCAGCACAGCGATAATTTGCGCCTGCTTTGTGCCCGCGCGCTGGGCGCGTGGCTTTGGCGCGGGCGTTTTGGCGGCGTGTTCGCGGATCGCCACCATAGTTTTCGCCACCAACGGTTCAATCCCAATGGCGAGCAATCCCGCTTCAGTGGCCACCAGCGTAGTGCCGTGGCCATCGCCCGTTTCGCGCCAGAGAGGTTCATTGCGGCGCAGGTTTGCATCGACTTCCTGCAGCCAGCCGCGTTCGATCATCTTGGTGACAGCCATTTTTGCGGCCGCGCCAACCAGTTCACTCGGCAACGGCAGGGCGATGTTTTCGGGGCGATTGGCTGCGGTAGATAGAATAATGGCTTGGGTGTCGGTCAGTTTGGGGCGGGTTGGATCATGCGGCATTGCCCGCCTCCCACTTTGCGACCTCGCCCTCCTTACCCATGCATTCGGCGATCTCACGCAGGGAACCGGGCGATTGGCGTTCCATTTCGGCGGCGAGTTTTGCCTCGACCACAAAGACCTCGCGGGGGAGGTGGTTCAGCGTGTGATGGCGTTGGCGCATCATCGCTTCGACCCCAGCAGGGTTCATATCGGGGGCAAGTTCGTGCAGCAGTTTTTGGTAGGCCATCGGTTACTCCATTGCTCAGCGGCGCGGGATGCGCGGCCTTCTACGGAGGCAAGCCCGCCAAAAAGGCGGGCCGCGCGTGGGATGGCTGCGCGCTTATTCGGCGTGTTCGCCTTCTTTGAAGGCGGCGTCAGTAATTTGACGCAGAAGGCTAGCGTAGCGTTTCAGATCGCCAACATGGCCCCAATGAATCTCGTCGGGGCTGGATTCAAAGTGGTCATCGCTCAGGGCCTTCAGGCGGTCCAGCATCGCGTCAATCTCGGCTTTGGCGGCGATGAACGCATCGAGAGCTTTGTCGTTCGTTACTTGGGCGCGGCGGGTGGCCATGGCAGTGTCTCCTTGGGTGAGTTGCATCGTTTTGGTGTGATTACATTCGCTCTAATCGGCACGGGAGTGTAGTATAATCGCAGCAATTTCAGTGCTTTAACGCGGCCATGAGTGTTCGGATATCACCGTCCACGCCCCGTCTTGCCAGCCGTAAAGATACTCAAACGCGCGGGTTGGCATGGGTTCGGTCTGCGGCGCGCGGGGCGGATCATAGGCCTCCAGCCGCTGCGCTGACACGGAGCGCAACTCGCGGGCGGCCAAGATGTCGGCAGGCGTCCAACCTGCGAGTGCGGGCAGCATATGTTCCGGATAACCGTCGAAGTGAACGTAAATGTGCGCCCATTGTTCGGGGCCCGTTTGAACGGCGATCTGCGCGCGCGTACTCATTAGCTTTGCCCCTTCGCGCTCAGTTGCAGCGGCGTTATCAACCGCATCACCACCAGCGCGGCGCAGGCATTTGCCAAATGCGCGGTCGGCAGTTCGATCTTGAAATGCGAGATCACTTCGGAAACCTCGGCGTTCACGCCAAACTCGCGCATGCGCGCTTCGATCTTGGCTGCGGTGATGTCGGCGTCTGCGTCCCGCAGATCGGCAGGAATGGCATTGTGGTGGATGCGAATGACAGTGCTGATCAAGTCCATCACCCGACTCCTAGCGTTTGGCGGCGCTCGCGCGCCCCGCTTCAAAGGCCTCTTCCAGCGCCGCGCGCATTGCCCAGACCGCCACATCGTGGAAGTCGAGGCTATCGCGCTCGCGGGTCTCCAGCGTTTCAATGAAGAACTGGCGCTTGGCGATCTCCAAAATCAGCGCATCGCGCTGGGCGGTGTGGGCTTCAGTTTGCTTACTCATGTCTCTCATCCGTCACTTTGGCGGGGCAGGATGCGCCCGCTTCACGACAGAATAATTCGCTCTACGCGGGAGTATAATCAACTCAAATCAGAAGTTATTTCTATTTAAAATCAACATCTTAAGGCTTAGCGCAGTGCGGTGAAAGGTATGTCCAAATGCAAGTATTCCGCCCACTCTGGCCTCTCGCGCGGGGCCATTCAAAAGGCGCGCAAAAACGGGCGTTTGGTGGTTTATGGCGATGGCTCGATCAACGTGGCGTCACCCACAGCATCGAAAATTTTGCCAGATCGCAGCACGCTCGCGCCGGCCCCTCCACTAGGCGAGGCTTGGTTGCCAGAAAATCAACATAACAAATGCACCGATTGGGCCACCGCTATCTGCTCTACGCTCACTCTAAATGACTTTTGCCCACGTTGCCAAAAGTGGGCTCTTATGTCGTGCGGCCTTTTTCGACGACAGCCGCCATTTCGACGCCGTTCAGCGCACCAACCAGATCACTTAGCATTGGAACGTAGTCATCGCCACGCCCCTGAGCCATTGCATGGGCGAAGTATTGGTTTGCCGCGCCTGACATGATGTTCATCATTCCCGCTTCGGCGGCCATCGCGTTCAAATATCGCAGATCCTTGGCGGCATTTGCGATTGAAAACTTATGGGACTCACGATTGCGATCCACAGCATATCCCATGAAGGTTTCAAAAAAACCGCATCCCATGCGGCTGGGCGAAATCACCTCGCGCACGGTTTGAGGCGAAATGCCGACCTTTGCGCCCAGCACCAACACCTCGGAATATAGCGCGCCGTAGGACAGGCTGATGAAATTCATCAACAGCTTCATCTTATGCCCGCTGCCAACGGGGCCAACGTGGCTGATTTTTGCGGCCCAACTTTCCATTACAGGCAATACGCGCGCAAAGATGTCTGCCTCGCAGCCGACCATAGCGCTAAGCTGCCCAGCTTCGGCCTGCACAGGTGTCCCCCCCAAAGGCGCATCGACAAAATGGCCCCCCGCAGCCGCAAGTTCGCCCGCCAGGGCGGCAGTCGATGCAGGATCAGCGGTTGAGGTGTCGATCACAATCAGCCCAGGCTTTGCGCCTGCCAAAATGCCATCAGCACTGCGAAACACAGCCTCGATCTGCGGCGAGTTAGAGAGGCAGATATGAATGATATCGCAGGTTTGCGCCATTTGCGCAGGGCTTTGCGCCTCGCTCGCGCCAAGGGCGAGCAGGCTATCAATCGGTGCACGGTTCATGCGGCCACGGACATGCAATTCATACCCCGCTTTGCGCAAATTGGCCGCCATCCCGTGGCCCATAAAGCCAAGGCCGATAAAGCCGATCACTGGTTTTTGCGTCATGTCAAACTTTCCTTTTGTGTCACGTTTCGCGGTATTTGGTCAGCCAGCCAAGCTGGGGCGCGCAGGGGTCTGCCCCCGTGTATTCCGCACCTATTTCCCCTTGCCAGCCCAATTGCGCCACGTTGGTCAACACATAGGCGTAATCCAGTTCGCCGTGGTCGGGCGCGCCCCGATCTGGAACTGCGGCAATCTGGATATGCCCGATGATCGGCAGCAGCGCAGCCAATCGGCGGGTGATGTCACCTTCGATGATTTGCACATGATAACAATCAAACATCAGGGCTAAATTCGGCTGGCTCACTTCTCGGATGATCGCCGCCGCCTGCGCCGTTGAATTCAGAAAGTAGCCAGGCGCGTTATAGGGGTTTAGGGGTTCGATCAAAATTTTGATCCCATCTTGTGCAGCAGCTTTGCACGCATAGGCCAAATTGGCGACAAAAGCGGCATGCGCGCCGGGGCCACTGGCATTACCCGCCATGACATGCACCGCGCGGGTGCCCGTGCGCCGTGCATATTCCAGCGCAAGATCAATCGCAGCGCAGGCTTCACTTTCGCGACCAATCAAGGCGCTAAGGCCGTTTTCACCTGCCGCCACATCGCCGCGCGGCGTGTTTAGGCCCAGCATCGGCAAGCCCGTTTCCTGCAATGCGGCAAGCGTTTCGTTGGCGGGCGTGGCGTAGGGCCAATGGCATTCCACCGCGTCAAACCCAGCAGATTTGGCTGCACGAATTGCATCTGGAAGCGCAAGGCCAGACCACAAGAACCCCAAGTTGGCAGAAAACTTCATACGTCCCACTCGACGTTGAAATGACTGACAATATCCGCAATTTGACCTGAGGAAAGCACCCTCGCGCCCATGCCGCGCGTCAGCAGCGCAAGGTGCGCCGTTGCCTCTAGTTCTTCGATCGCATTGCAGGCGGTCTCGATGTCTTTGCCAGCCACCACGGGGCCGTGATGCGCCAGCATCACAGCGCTGCGCCGCCCTGCTAAACCGCGCACCGCTGCCCCCATGGCAGGATCACCGGGGCGGTAGAACGGCAACAGCTTAACTTTGCCCAGTTGCATGATGGCATAAGGCGTGATCGGTGGCAAAAAATTATCGGCGTCCACATCTGGTAAAATTGACAAGGCAACGGCATGGCAAGAATGCAAATGCACCACAGCCCCTGCTGTGCTGCGGGTATCATAAAACGCAGCATGAAGTGGCATTTCTTTGGTCGGGGCATCCCCATCAATTTGCCGCCCAATGCTATCAAACCGTGACAAGCGCGCGGGGTCTAATCGGCCAAAGCTGGTGCCAGTCGGGGAAACCAAAAGCCCGCCATCGGGCGTGCGGGCCGAGATATTGCCCGTTGACCCTGCCGTAAGCCCGCGGTCAAACATGGACTTGGCCAGCAGGCACATCTGTTCGCGAAGCTTTGCCTCGGCGGTCATTGGGGCATCTCCAGTGCCTGCGAAAAGAAGGCGGGCGTCCCAAAGTTGCCTGATTTCAGCGAGATGGCAATGGGGATTTGCGCGCTGATCGCACCGCACCAAGGCACACCGGGTGCAATTTCTGGGCCAACATCCAGCCGCGCTATGCCCAAGGCATTGGCAACAGCGCCCGAAGTTTCGCCCCCAGCAACGACAAATCTGCGGATGCCCTTTGACAGTGCCGCAACGGCGCATTGTGCTAGTGTTTCTTCGACCAAATGGCCTGCCCGATCGCGGCCCAAGAGAGCTTGGGCCGCGGCCACATCCGATGGGTTCGCGGTGGCATAAATGATGGGGGCCGCATCCATAGGTTGCAACGCAAGCCATGCCAGCGCCGCCTCTGCGCCCTGCGTGGATAATTCAACCGGGTCTAGCCGATAGGCAGGTTGGCCTTTTGCAACGTAATCCCCAACTTGGGCATTGGTCATGGCCGAGCAACTGCCCGACAGCACAAGGGCTGGCCCCGAAACGGGCTGATGGCTGGGCTGGCCCGCGTCCAGCGATAGCAGACCTTGGGCGCGCCAGATTGCGGGCAGTGGCATTGCCGCCGCGCTGCCGCCCGTGATCAAAGCCATGTCTGCGCTGGCCTGCGCGATAACAGACAAATCATCCGCGCAGACGGCATCAACAATAACATGCACAATGCCCTGCGCTGCCAATTGCGAAAGGTGCACCCGCACAGCGTCCGCCCCCCTTGCCACCACATGCCGATTGACCAACCCCACGGCAGCGCCCACTTGCGGTGCAAGCACGCGCAAAAGATTGGAGTCGCGCATTGGGGTAAGGGGATGATCTTTCATCGGGCTTTCGTGCAGCGGAACGTCACCCACAAACAGATTGCCCATAAAAACAGTGCGGCCATTTTCAGGAAAAGCGGGGCAGTAAATGGCCTGCGGAGCGTCCAAATCCGCCATTAATGCCTGCGCCACGGGACCAATATTGCCCTGCTTAGTGCTGTCAAATGTCGAGCAGTATTTCCAATAAAACCGCTGCGCGCCCGCGCGTTTAAGCCAGCCCAGTGCTGACCTTGCATCCGCTATAGCCTCCTGCACAGGGGCGGTGCGAATTTTCAAGGCGATAATCTCGATTGTGGAGGATGTGTCGCTGTCATCAGGCACGCCAATGCGCACAGATACGGGCACGCCAGACCGCGCCAACAGCGCCGCAAGATCGGTGGCACCCGTAAAATCATCGGCAATTGCGCCAAAAAAGCATGCCATGTCTCAGCCGCCGTTTGGCAAGGTCAGGCCTGCATTGCGTGCATAAACCTTGGCAACTGCTGCGTCATCTTCGCAGCCAAGACCACTTCCTGATGCCGCAAGAAATTGCTGCAAGGCAGCGGCAGTGATCGGGGCTGAAAACTTGGCCATGCGGGCGGCATCAAGCACGATTCCCAAATCCTTTGGCCAGATATCAATGGCGGAATGGGGGGTGTAATCGCCTGCTACAATATGCGGCGCGCGGTTTTCCAGCATCCAACTGGTGCCTGCGCATTTCGGCATGACATCCAGAAATGTCTGCGGCGATATGCCCATCGTCATGCCAAAGGTCATCGCTTCGGCCATTGCGGCGATATGCGTGCCAGCCAGCATTTGGTTGACCGCCTTCATCGCGGAACCCTGCCCTGCTTGTGGCCCAAGATCGAACACGGTTTCTGCTGTGGCATCTAGAATTGGACGCGCAACCTCAAAGGCGTCCTGCGTGCCCGACGCCATAATTGCCAGCTTGCCCGCCGCCGCCTTGACCGATCCACCCGAAATCGGCGCATCCAGATAATGCAGGCCGAGCGCCTGCACCTTTGTGGCCAAATCACGCGCAAAGTCGGGGCCTACAGTGACACAGCACATAATCAATGCCCCCTTTGGCAGCAAAGCGGCCAGACCGTTCGCCCCAAAAAGCACTTCGCCCACTTGTGCAGCATTTAGCACCACGACGACCAAAGCCTCAAGCGTCGGAGCCGCCGCCGTTATATTTTGTACATCCGCCCCCAGATCGATCAGGCGCGACACTGCTGCAGAGTTGACATCTGTGCCAACAACTTGGTGTCCAGCACGCATCAAGGATACCGCGATTCCAAACCCCATCGAGCCTAGCCCGACCACGCCGATTTTCATGCCGATCCCCTATGAGCTGTGCGTGTAACCGCCATCGCAGGCGATTGTCTGACCTGTGATGAACGATGATGCGGGCGCGGACAAAAACATCATAAGGCCCACCAAATCGGGCGGTTCCATCCCTCGTTTGATACATTGCTGGGCGATCTGTGTTTTGCGCAGGTCGGTTGTGGGGTTGACCGCACGGTCAACTTCGGTTGCCACCGCGCCTGGCCTGATGCAATTGACGTTTATACCGTCCTCTCCCAACTCGCGTGCCATAGCGTTGGTCATACCGATCATGGCCGATTTTGACGTGACATAATGCATATAGTTCATCACGCCCTTAGGCACTGCGTCCGATGCGATATTTATGATCCGCCCCCAGCCCGCACGGCGCATATGCGGCACAACTGCGCGCGCGCAAACCAATGGCCCATTAATGTTGACCCGCATGACAGTGTCCCATTCAGCCTGCGGTATCAGATCGAACTTGCGCTTTTCTAGGGATGCAAAAATTGCCGCATTATTAATAAGCACGTCAATGCGCCCATGAGCCGAAATCACTGCATTAACCATCGCTTGAATTGAAGTTGGATCACCGACGTCCACATGCAGCGCCATGGCTTCCCCGCCCGATGCAGCAATCTCGGCTTGGACACGCACCGCGTTATCAATATTCACATCAGCAATAACGGGCGTCGCGCCTGCCGCAGCGAATTGGCGTGCCAATTCGCGCCCGATACCTTGCCCCGCGCCTGTGATCAGCACCACTCGGCCTGCGACAGAGAAATCGCGCGCCCAAGCGGGCACGCCTGAATCTTGCGGGGCTTTGACAATGTTACTTTGACTCATGCTTTGTCCTTCTGGATGGCTTGAGGTTCGGGCTGATACATCGCGGCAGTTGCCGTTGCGGCAGTCATCAAAAACCCAGTGTCACTGCCTGCAGATACGTAGCTGCCGCCAAGGGCCAGCATTTGCTTTGCCAAATCGGGGCGCGCATTCAAACCGCCAACGCCCAAGTACTTGTTATGCTTTTTGCAGGCTGCCGCCACCTTTTCATAGGCCGCCATTACGGAAGGATGATCGTATTGCCCCGGAAACCCCAGCGAATTGCACAGATCATTCGTGCCGACCAGCAGCATGTCTAACCCCAGCACTGCTGCGATCGCATCTGCATTCTCAACTGCCGTCACCGATTCAATCATACCCGCGACAAAGACCTGATCGTTCATATCGGCCATGGTCTGCGCAGCTGGCCCCACGCGAAACAGCGTGTGCGGGTTTGGCCCCAGCAGTGATCGTCCCCCAAGGGGCGGAAATTTGGCCGCGTTCACCGCATTTTGCGCCTGCGCGGCAGTGTCCATATGCGGCACGATGACCCCCTGCGCGCCCGCCTCTAGGGTGCGAGAAATCATCGCAGAATCATGGCTATCGACCCGCACCAAAGGGGTTACACCCAGTGCCACCGCCGTCATGCAAATCTGGCTGACGGTTTCCAGCGAAAAGCTGCAATGTTCGAGATCGATATATAAACAATCAAAACCAGCACTTTTCGCGATGGCCGCGATTTCAACGTTGCGCATAAGGCGCACGATCATCCCCACGGCAACACCGCCGTTGGCCATTTTGGTCTTTGTCAGGTTGGTCTGTGTTATTTTGGCCTGCAATGTGTGTCCAAACTGTTGATGTCTCTCTCAAAGCTTTGGATTTCGGCATAGTTTTAATCAAGTCAAAGCGGCGCAGCTGCACGAAGGGGCATAATGCAAGATTATAGCGCGCGGATTCGGGGGATATTCATGGGCCGCAAACCTGTCCTAAATGCGCCAACCAGCACAGGAGCGGATCATGAGAATTTCAGAAGCGGACACATCAGAAACTGGCCAAGTCGGGTCGATGCGCGAGGGTAAACTTGTGCAAAAGTTCTTACTGACAGGCACGGACGGCTCTCCAAACAACTATCTCTTGAACGTCGGACTGACGGGTTCGGGGGGGTGGGGCACACCGAGGCACCGCCACAACTTTGACCAAATCCGCTATGTGCTAAAGGGAAAATACCCTGTCTCGCCGCATAAGATCATGGGCGAGGGTTCTGTCGCTTATTTTCCTGAAAGCGTGCATTACGGCCCCCAAGATCGCCCCGAAGGTCTGGAAATGATGGTTATTCAATTCGGCGGCGCCAGCGGCGCAGGGTTTCTTAGCACACCCCAACGCGAGGCCGCGAATGACCGCTTGAACGCCAAAGGCACCTTCAAGGATGGAATATTCACTTGGATCGATGAAAAAGGCCAAAAGCACAACATGGACGGCTCGGCTGCCTGTTTTGAAGAGGCTATGAAAACCAAACTGACCTTTGCGCCAGCGCGTTACGACGATGTCGTGGTGATGGAACCCAGCGCATGCGACTGGATGCCAACCGATCAGCACGGCGTATCGCGCAAACTTTTGGGCACATTTACTGAACGAAACACCCAAATCAGCCTGATAAAGCTGGATGCTGGGGCCACATTCAACACAGGAAAGCGCGATCAAATCGAAGTGCTGTTTATGGGGGCGGGCGCTATCCACGTAGATGGCAAGTCCTATGGCGACAAAACCGCGATCGAACTGCTGCCCAATGACGCGCCTGTAGATATTAAAGCCAGCGCAGAATCCGTGTTCTTTGCAGTCACGCTGCCGAAATTCTGAATTTTCCTAAACTGGCCAAAACCTAATTAAGGACTGCGGGCCAAAGCATGACCGCAGTCCTTTATCGCAGCAACCAAATCCCGCCGCGCTTGGTCCATTTCAAAGCCATCGCGAAAAAACACGGCGATGTTGCGCTGCAAGACAGGGTCTGTAAACGGAAGCGACAGCAAATGCCCTTCGGCCATTTCGGCGCTTGCGGCATAGACAGGCAGCAATGCCAAATGATCGGACTGGGCAACCAAAGATTTCAATAAGGAAACCGAACCACACACAGTTATCTGGGGCGGTGGGCCTACGTTTAACGTGCTAAGGACATGTTGAAGGACCGTATGGCTGCGCCGCGACGTGGGGGAAATCCACGGATACTGCATCAAATGTTCCCAAGATAACGTGCTCACGTCGCCCAGCGGATGGCCAACCCTCGCCATAACGCAAAGGCTGTCGCGGAACAAAACTTGTTGGCGCAAGCCATCAAGCATATCGAAAACTTCGGTGAAGCCGATTACAAAATCAAAATCGCGACGTAGCAATCCCGTCAGTAAATCGAACTGTGCGTTTTCAACCACTTGCAAGTTTCTGGCTGGATGCTGCGCGCGCCACCGCCCCAGCGCCATTGGAATGATACTGCCTGCCATGCTGGGCAGGCTGCCAATGCGGATGGTGTCGTCTTGACCGCTTGCGGCGTTTTGCAAGTCGCGCTTGGCAAGTTGCACTTCTTCGCGGATCAGTCGCGCGTGGCAATACAATATGTCGCCATTGGCTGTTGGAACGATGCCGCGAGGCCCACGCTCCAAAAGGCGCATTTCCATTTCCTGCTCTAGCCTATTCATTGAGGTTGACAGCGCAGGTTGTGAAACGCCCAACGCCGCCGCTGCACGGTTCAGGCTGCCGTGTTCGATGACAGCGGCAAAGTACAACAGTTTCTTTGGGTCGATCTCGATAATATGTCCCCAGTCTGGTATCGTGTTAAGCGTTATGTAATCCAATTTGGCCCAAAAACGCCAGAACTTCACGCTGCGCAATCTGCGCTGCGCGCGCACGCTGTCCCCATGTTTGTGCGCCGATGTGCGGTGTTAAAACAACATTGGAAAGGACAGATAGGCGGGCAGGAACATTCGGCTCGTCGTCCAGAACATCCAGCGCAGCGCCAGCGATTTGGCCCGCCTCAAGGGCTGCGATCAGGGCCTCGGTATCGACTAGATTGCCGCGTGCAACATTCACAAGTCGCCCCTTCGGCCCCAGCGCAGCAAGCACCTTTGCGCCTACGACATGGGTCAAATCGTCAGCGCCGGGTAGGGCCAAAACCAGCACATCACTGGCTGCTGCCAGCGCCACAAAGCCGTCATGTAATTGCCCTAACCCCTGATTGGATGGCCGATTTAGCCCCGCAATGATCATTCCAGATGCCTTTGCCCGCGCAGCAATGGCCTGTCCGATGCGCCCGCTAAGACCCGCAATACCGATCGTCATGCCATAAAGGCTATCGCCCAAGGCAAAGCGCGATGTTTGCCAGCCACTGCGCGCGAATTGGTCTGCGGCAATCAGGTTACGGGCCAATATCTGCACCAGTGCCATAGCCAGGTCAGCCACATCTTCGGTTTGTGTTTCGCCGACACAGCGAAGGGTTATCCCTCTTGATGAAAGCGCCTTTTCGTCAATTTTCTCGCGGCCGACACCTTGCGAAAGCACAAATTGCAAGTGCGGAAATTGCGCAATCACTTCCCCAGAACATCCCCGTGAAGCGCTGGTCATCAGCACCCGAACAGCGGTCCGTTCCTGCTGGGTCAGCGCCCCAATTGCTTGAAAATCCGGGATCACCCGCATCACGCTGTGCAAATCGGGAAACTCCATTCCCGCAAGGGCTGGCAAGGCCAGAATTGGGTGCATTCATTTGATCCTAGGCATATCGTCCACACTGACCCTAAGTGTGGTTCACTTACCCAGCAACAGGGGTGCCGTAACGGCACCGCTTAGGTATAACTTTTGATTATATCAGCTATCTGCTTCGCGCTAGGCAGTTGGCACCACAAGGATACACCTAGGCGCGGCACACTGCTAACAACGTTTGATGATCTGACAGGAATGCGAAATGCCCAAAAACAGCGATATCGTTCAACACTTTGCCCAGATGGCGCAAAACCTGTCTTATGACGATTTGCCAATTGCAGCAAGCAACGCAGCCAAAAAATCCATTCTTGATACATTCGGCGTGATCCTTGCGGCCAGCGGGATGGAACCTGCGGCGCGCGGCATGATCGATATTGCCCGCGAGGGTGGCACGATTGGACCTTGTTCAATTTTGGGCTTTGGCGGAACAGCATCTGCGATGATGGCGGCCATGGCAAATGGCGCGCTTGCACATTGCCTAGACTATGACGATCAAACACCGTGGGGCCAGCATTGTGCCAGCTCCATCGTGCCAGCGGTTTTTGCGCTCGCCCAGCGCAAGGGCCGTGTTTCGGGGCGCGAGATCATTACGGCCGTCGCCATCGGCCAAGACATATTCGCGCGCCTTCGTCGCAATGTCGGCTGGCGCAAAGATTGGAATCTGTCCACCGTTCTGGCAGTATTTGCGGCCACGGCAGCAGGCGCTCGCGTGGCTGGGTTGACGGCAATCCAAACCGCCCATGCGATGGGTATCGCGTCCATGCAATCTAGCGGCGTAATGGAGATGGTGGCGGGGCGCGGCAGTGATCTGCGCGGCCTTTATGCTGGGTTTTCAGCCAAAGGCGCGGTTCTAGCCGTGCAAATGGCCGAGCGCGGCATTACGGGCATAGATCATTTGTTCGAGGGGCCAAGCGGCGTTTTTGCCTGCTATTTTGGCGGCACATATGACCGCACCGCGATTTTGGCAAACCTTGGCCATGATCTTCAGGGCAGCGGCACGCTATATAAACGCTGGCCCTGCGTTGGGACGGCGCACAGCCATATGAAGGCGGCGATTGATATCGTGACCGCAAATGATCTGGCTCCAAATGACATTGCCGAAATCAAACTGCACGTCGGCGACTATCACGACCTGATGTGCCAACCCTTAGTCGAACGCACGCGCCCTGCTACTTTGGCAGATGCCAAATTCAGCCTGCCTTTTCTGGTGGCCATTGCCGTCGTGCGGCGCGGCATGAGCGTGGGGGATTTCACGCAGCACGGGCTTGTGGATGCGCAGATATTGCAAACCGCGCAAAAGATCAGCCTTTTGCAAGATGCCAGCTTGAACTGGACGTTGGATTTGCCGCTTGGGCGCGTGGAAATTACAACAACCGATGGTCGCACCTGGCTGGCCGAGGGACACGGCGTGCCTGGTAACGCAGATAGCCCGATGGACTGGGATGCCTTGTCGGCCAAGTTTGTGGAATGTGCGGCGGCGTCGATCAATCCGCTGCCGCCCGCCACCGTTCAGCGTGCCGTTCATCTGGCGCGGCATTTGGAAATGGAAGACGACGCGGCAGCCTTGATCCGCGCCATTTGCTAAATTCCCGCTGTTTGCGCGCCATCTGCAACAAGTGCGTGTCCCGTGATAAACCCGCCTGCATCGCTGCACAAAAACAGAACTGTCGCGGCAATTTCTTCGGGTCGGCCCATGCGGCCAACAGGCTCCTGCGCAATCACACGCGCGCGCCCTTCGGGGGTGTCGCCTGTGTATCGGGCGATCATGGGTGTATCGATGATCCCGGGGCACAGCGCATTCACACGAATACCCTGATCGGCAAATTCCAGGGCGGCGACCTTAGAGGCAACCGTTACGCCAAACTTTGACGCGCAATATCCCGACTGGTTACGGATGGCTATCACCCCCGCCCCAGACGAGGTGTTCACAATCGCCCCGCCGCCATTTTGCAGCATCAGCGGGATTTGATGCTTCATACACAGGAACACACTTTTCAGATTTACATCCAATACGCGGGTCAGCATTTCTTCGGTTAAATCGACAATTGACGCACCCGGCTGTTCAATACCTGCATTGTTAAATGCCGCGTCCAAACGGCCAAAGGCCGCGATGGTTTTATCAAGGGCTGCCTTGATCTCAGCAGATTTCGTGACATCGCAGCGAAGGCTGATCGCGGTGCCGCCCAGCGCTGCAATCAGTGCTTGCGTCTCGGCCAGCGCCGTATCTGATATATCAACAAGCGCGACATTCGCGCCCGCCTGTGCAAACGCGAGCGCGGTCGCACGGCCAATACCGCTGCCCGCACCCGTTACAAAGGCGGTTTTACCTGAAAAATCAAAAACTGGCGCGCTGGTCATCAAGTTTCCTTTGCCGCTTGGGTAGAAACGACCGTTTAGCAGAGCGTGCCGCGCCATGACAGACACACAGCTACCCCCAACATATGACATATAGCTTTGCATTATATCGCCAGAGACGCCTCTGGAATTGTAAAGCCCCCCGCGCTAGACTTTTCCCGCTACATAATATGCGCGCGAATGGGGCAACAGTGGTGCAGACAAAGGCAAACAATGATTAAATCCTCGCTTGCAGCGCCGTTTTCCAGCCGCGACTTTCGCCAGCTTTGGGCTGGGTTTGTTGTGTCAAGCCTTGGCACCATGGTGCAATCTGTCGGCGCTGGCTGGCTGATGGCAACCATAGCCTCGACCGACGATATGGTCGCCCTTGTGCAAAGCGCCGCGACATTGCCGATCGTCTTATTCGCGATTGTTGCTGGGGCCATCGCAGACAGCTTCGACCGCAAGCGCGTCCTATTGGTTGCGCAGGTTTTCATGATGGCGGCCTCGCTGGTTTTAACGATATTGGCATTCGCTGGCCTCATCACGCCATCGCTGCTGCTTTTTCTGACGTTTTTGGTGGGTTGCGGCACGGCGCTGCATGGGCCGGCATGGCAGGCATCTGTCGGCGACATAGTCCCGCGCGAAGCAATAGCGCCCGCAGTTACCCTAAACGGAATGGCGATAAACATGACCCGCAGTATTGGCCCCGCGTTTGGCGGATTTATTGTGGCATCGGCTGGGGCGGGAGCGGCCTTTGCCCTGAACGCAATCAGTTTTGCGCCAATGATTTGGGCATTGGCGCGCTGGAAACCTGCGCGCACAGCAAGCGCATTACCGCGCGAGGATTTACCCCGCGCGATCTTGGCGGGCCTACGATATGTTGCAATGTCGCCAAACCTGATAACGGTCATCCTGCGCGGTTTCATCTTTGGATTGGTTGCGATTGCCCTGTTGGCGCTACTGCCAATTGTGGCGCGCGATTTGCTGGCTGGCGGCGCCGTGACATTTGGTCTGCTTTTGGCGGCTTTTGGCGTGGGCGCAATTGGTGGCGGCTTTGCAAACACATATTTGCGCAACCACTTCGGCAGCGAGTCGCTTGTGCGCAGCGCCTTTCTGGGTGTCGCGCTCAGCTCGGCCATGGTGGCAATTAGCACCAACACTTTTGCAACGTGCCTGTTTTTGTTGCCTGCGGGTGCGTCTTGGGTGCTGGCTCTTTCGCTGTTTAATGTTGTTATTCAAATGTCTACCCCGCGCTGGGTTTTGGGGCGCACTTTGTCGATTTATCAAACGGCATCCTTTGGTGGCATGACCGTTGGCGGATTTATATGGGGCATGGTGGCGGAAGCTTATTCAGTGCCCATCGCGCTGTGGGGCACGGCAGCCGTGGCTTTGGCCGGGGCGGCGGTAGGACTGCTATATATGGTGCCAGCCATGACGTCCTTAGACCTTGATCCGCTGAACCAATTTCAGGAACCCGCGCTGATGTTGGATTTGCAACCACGCAGTGGGCCAATCATGGTTTTGATCGAATATGAAATCGATCAATCCAACGTAACCCAGTTTCTGGAAGCAATGGTCTTGCGCCGCCGCGTTCGTTTGCGCGATGGGGCGCAGAACTGGTCGCTTTTGCGCGATCTGGAAAATCCGCGCCTGTGGAAAGAGGCGTATCATCTGCCCACTTGGGTGGAATATGTGCGACACAATCAGCGGCGCACCAAGGCTGATGCCGAGATTAACGAGCGGTTGATCGCGCTGAACCACGGGGGCCAAAAACCAAAAGTCCGACGCATGATCGAACGCCACAACGTCCCTGCACAAGGTGATGACGCCACAAGACCATTTCCCATGATTCCCTGACTTAGTACGAAACGGCGTTCTACTTTAGGTACTGCGCAAGGTTTTCGGCGACGTACGCCATCGCCTTACCCGCCGCTGGCATGATGCCACCCATAACAAAAAAGCCATGAATCTCGCCCTGCGCGGTATAGATTTGGCACGGCACACCCGCTCTCTGCAATCGTTCGGCATAGGCTTGACCTTCATCGCGCAAAACGTCGTGGCTGGCCAAAACAACAATGGCGGGCGGCAGGCCAGACAGATCGGCTGCGCGCAAAACCGACGCGCGCGGGTCACTCCATTGGCTGCGGTCAGCGATATAGTGGCTCCAGAACCAGATGCCAGTTGCGGGGGTCAGCAGCAGGTTGTTCGCAGGATCGCGGTAGCTGGGCGTATCCATCGCACAATCAGTGACAGGATACACCAGAACTTGCGCCGCTATGTTTGGCGTGCCTTCGGCCTTTGCCATATGGGTGACTGCCGCCACCAGATTGCCACCTGCGCTATCGCCCATCAGAACTAGCGGCAGATCATATGTCTGTGCCGCCCAAACTGCCGCCGTATAGCAATCCTGCAATGGGATTGGGAACGGGTGTTCCGGCGCAAGTCGGTAGTCGGGGATCGCCACAATACACCCGGTTGCCGCTGCGATTTGCCGTCCGACAGGTTCATGATTTGCCGCAGTCCCTGTCACCCATCCGCCGCCATGCATAAATACGATCACCCCGCGCGGCGCAGCGTTGGGGGATATAACACGCATCAATAGCTGCGCGTCCGCCAGCGGTATCATGGTATCTATGACATCCAATTCTGGCGCAAAACCGGGGTTTTGTAACATTCCGTCAATCATCTTACGGGCCTCGACAGGGGTTTGCGTATCCATAGGAGGGGCACCACTTGCAAGGGCCATCGTCACGAAAGCAGCGGCTTCTGGGCTAAGGGTCACAGCATAACTCCTTGATTTTATTTACTTCATGTGATGCCTGGACTGGGCGCGGCGATAGAGCTTTGGCCAAAACAAATGGCCTCTGTTCTCATTTAAGCAAGCCTATGGGCACACGCCGCACCCATCAAGCGCATTGGCACGCGGCTGCCCCACCCATCCTGCCAAACACCTTTGCGCCGCGCGCAATTTTTGCGCGCAAAACTCGGTGCTAGGCTGTGCTTAGCTGCAAGCAAATCGCCCCTTCGTGAGGGGGGATCAGCTCAGCAAACGGGCATTGTGGTGTGCCGCATCAGGGGAGGCTTTTTGATGCGCAGCCACAGTCTGGACAACGGTAAAAACCCAAAGGGAGGGATATGAATGCGAATTAAATCAACACTCATGCTGGCATCTACGCTGGCAGTGTTTTCTGGGGCTGCCTTTGCGCAGGAAATGACGTTTGGCTACATTCCGAACAACATGGCTTTCCCATATAACGTGGCCTTGGTCGACGGTTTCACAAAAGCTGCCGAAGCAAAAGGCGTGAAAGTCGTCGTGCTGGATTCGCGCATGAGCATGGAAACCCAAGCGAACCAGATCGACGATCTGCTTTTGCAAAAGGTCAATGCAATTGGCTTTATGCCCAACGATTCGATCGCCGTTCAGTCCTTGGTCGATAAGGTTGTCGAAGCAGGCGTTCCGATTGCCGCGACAGCTGTTCCGGTGGGTGATCCTGCGGTCAACCCGATTGACTATGTCTATCCGAAGCTGACTGCACTGGTCACGTCGAACGACGTCGAAGCTGGCCGCGTGGCTGGGCGTCTTGCACTGGAGTTGTTGCCAAAAGACCGCAAGGTGAAAATCGGCGTTGTCGAAGGCGCGCCAGGCTTTGCAGTCGTCAAGCAGCGGCAGGACGGCTTTGAAGAAGTGCTGAAAGGTGCAGGCGTGGATTATGAAATCGTCGCTTCGCAGCCTTCGGATTGGACAGCGGAATCCGGCGAATCTATCTGCCAGAACATGTTGACGGCAACGCCTGATATCGACCTGATTCACAGCCACGCCGACCCAATGTCGGTGGGCTGCGCCCGTGCGCTTGATGCAGTAGGCTCCAAAGCGTTCTTGGTGGATTCGGGTGGCGGTTCGACCCTTGGCATGGCTCTGGTTGCCGCTGGCGACTCCGAAGGTTCGGCTTGTAACGCACCTTTCTTGCTGGGTGAGTTGACCTTTAACGCGCTGTTCGAAGCTGTCAGCGATCCTGCCGCAGCCAAAACGGGCCAATATATCTCGCCCGAGATGGTTGCTGTGGTTCCTGGCAACACCAACGGCTGCGCGCCTTGGTAATCTGATTTGGGCGGCCTTTGTGCCGCCGAAATATGAAATAGACAGGAAAACGCCCAGTGGACTCACTGGGCGTTTTTCGTCTCGGTTAGCGCTAAGTTCAGACAGGCGGCAGGCTTTGCGCCTCGTCTTCAAACCCATAAACGGATTTGACCTCTAGGTATTCCTCTAATCCGAACACCCCCATCGAGCGACCTATTCCTGATTGTTTGTATCCACCCATCGGCGTGTGCGAATTGGTGTTCGCGCCATTGAACGAAATGCGCCCCGCGCGCAGGCGGCTGGCAAAATCATAGCCGCGCTTGCGGTCTTCGCTAAACACATACCCACCTAAGCCAAAGATTGAGTCGTTGGCCCATTCCAGCGCTTCTTCTTCATTTTCATAGGGCATCACGGCCAGAACGGGGCCGAAAATTTCCTCACGCGCGATGGTCATGTCACGGGTGACATCAGCAAAAACCGTTGGCTGCACAAAGTAGCCTCGGTTAAACCCATCGGGCCGCCCTGCACCGCCTGTCACGATGCGGCCGCCTTCGGTAATGCCCGCCGCAATATGGCCTTGGATGGATGCAAACTGCGCTGCATTGACCACTGGCCCCATCGTCGTTTTCGGATCGCGCGGATCGCCGATAACAAAGCGCGCAACTTCATCCGCGATATACTGCAACGTTGTTTCCATCTGATCCTTGTGCACCAACATACGGCTTGGCGCATGGCAGGACTGCCCCGTATTGGTGAAACAACGCTGTATGTTCCACCGCGCAGCCTTTTCCAAATTGGCATCGCGCAGCACGATATTCGCTGATTTGCCGCCCAGTTCCAAAGACACGCGTTTAACGCCCCTTGCAGCTGCCTCGCCAACCTTGATCCCTGCCCCCGTCGATCCCGTGAACGATATCATATCCACTTCAGGGTGGTTCGACAGCGCCTCTCCCACAATGCGGCCCTTGCCAATCACAAGGTTGAACACCCCTGCAGGCACTCCCGCCGCATGCATCACTTCGGCCAGTAATATCCCGCTAAGGGGAGACGCGTCGGACGGCTTCAAAACCATCGTGCAACCTGCCGCTATAGCGTAAATCACTTTGATCACCGATGTCTGAATCGGCCAATTCCACGGCGAAATCAGTGCGCAAACCCCGATGGATTCGCGCCGAATGATCGTATCTGCCAATTGGGTTTCAAAGGCATAGGTTTGCAGCAGATCGCGGGCCACTTGCATGTGCCCTACAGGCCCCGCAACCTGCGCCTTAAAGCTGACTGGAATACCCACTTCGCGCGCGATCAGTTGGCTAAATTCATCCGCACGGGCATTGTAGGCGGCGATGATCCGGTCAATCAGGGCCATTCGCCGCGCGGGGGTCGTTTGACTAAACGAAGCAAATGCGCGACGCGCAACCGCGACGGCTGCATCCACTTCGGCAACGCCGCCGCCCGCCGCGATTGTTGCAAAAACCTCTTCATTTGTGGGGTCGATCACATCACGGATGCCACTTGCGCTTGGTTCCATCCAAACCCCATCAATATAGAACTTAGAGAAATGCTGCATATCGCCCTGCCTTTGGTTTAATTCCGCCTGCGCCGTAGTATCGGGCGGGATACCCGCCTTGGATAGCGGCACCCGCCGCACTGTTCTAACAAATAGCTATAAGGCAAGTCGCGGTCGATGCTGGCACGCATCCCTTTGGCGCAAATCAGCTTTGCAAGAGGCAAGAAGGATTGTTAGCTGCAACCCAACTGTGGCCGATATAAACTGCGTTTGATTGCTGGAGACATGCACATGACCACCTATGATTACATTATTGTCGGCGCAGGATCTGCAGGCTGTCCCGTTGCGCGGGCGGTGTCGGAAAATCCAAACAACAAAGTGCTACTTTTAGAGGCTGGGCCGCATGCCAACCGTTTCTGGATCAACACTCCGGCGGGCATGGCCAAATTGTATTTCCATAAAACCCTGAACTGGAACTACCACACCGAAAAAATGCCGCGCCTGAACAACAGAGAAATGTATTGGCCACGCGGCAAAACACTTGGCGGTTCCAGCGCAATCAACGGCATGGTGTTTATTCGCGGCCACCAAAGCGATTTTGACGATTGGCGCAATTTGGGCAACGAGGGTTGGGGATATGAAGATGTTCTACCTCATTTCAAAGCTATGGAGACATTTGAGCGGGGCGGCGATGCATGGCGCGGCGCGGCAGGGCCGATAAATATTTGCGATCCCGTGGTCAAATCGCCCAGCAGCTATGATTTCATCGCGGCGGCTTCCAGCCTTGGCCATCCAATAACCGAAGACATGAACGGTGCGAAGCATGATGGCGTAGGATTTATGCAGCACAATATCAAAAATGGGCGGCGGCATTCGGCATTCAGCGCCTTTGTGAAACCCATTTTGCACCGCCGCAACCTGACAGTCATGACAGGCGCGCATGTGCAGCGCATTCTGCTGGAAGGTCGCATCGCAACGGGAGTTGAGGTTTTGCGAAATGGGCGGCTAGAACGGCTCATTGCCACACGAGAAGTCATCCTTGCAGGTGGGGCGATCAACACGCCGCAGTTGCTGATGCTGTCGGGTATCGGGCCGGCCGCTCATTTGCGCAAGCATGGCATTGATGTCGTGCTTGACAGCGCCGGCGTTGGCCAAAACCTGCAAGACCATTTTTATATCCACACCGGCTGGCGCGCGACCAAAGGCAGCTCTTACAATGAAAACATCGCAGGATTGCGCAAATATTGGGAAGGGTTCAAATATTTGATGACGCGGCGCGGCTATTTGGCGCTGGGGTCATCGCAGGTGGCGGCCTTTGTCAAAAGCCATCCTGACGAGCCGCGCGCTGATTTGCAAATCAGCTTTCGTCCAATGACATTTGAATACTTCCCAGATGGCACTGTAGCGGTTGAACGCAGCCCGGGGATGGGCGTTTCGGTTTATCAACTGCGCCCGCGCACCATGGGCACGGTCACGCTGCAATCGGCAAATGCGGCGGACAAACCTTTGTGCGCGCCGCATTTTCTGACTGACGAATATGACATCAAGGCGATGATCAGCGGTATCAAGCAAATACGCCAGATTATGACATCTGCGCCCATCGCCGCCCGCGTTGTTGCGGAAGAAGTGCCTGGGCCATCGGTAAGAACAGACGATGATATATTTCAGTTCATGGTTGAAACAGGCAATTCTGCGCATCATCAAGGCGGCACGTGCAAAATGGGCAATGATGCAATGTCGGTTGTTGATGCGCGTCTTCGGGTGCGCGGGATTGAACGACTTCGGGTGGTCGATGCCTCGATCATGCCAAACTTGACTTCGGGCAACACGAATGCGCCAACCATCATGATAGGCGTCAAGGGCGGCGAGATGATCGCGCAAGATGCGCTGCCCCGCCGCCCAATTTAGGCTGATGGATCAGACCACCAAAAGTGTCTTGATCGCCTTGCGTTCGTCCATCGAACGATAGCCGTGGGCCACGTCGGATAACGGAATTTGCTGATCAAACACCTTGCCCGGGTTGATTTTGCGGCTGATGACCAAATCCAACAAATGTGGCATGAACCTGCGCACAGGCGCTGGCCCACCCATCATGCCTGTTTGCGAAAAGAACAGGGTTTGGCCATTGAACTCTACCCCGTGGGGCACGCCGACATAGCCGATCATTGATCCTGGGCGTGCGACTTGGATTGCCTGCATCATGGATTCTTGTGTGCCGACACATTCGAGCACCGCATCGGCGCCAATGCGTTGCGTTAGCTGTTTGATTGCGGCAACGCCCGCATCCCCGCGCTCTGACACAATATCTGTGGCTCCATATTCCAGCGCCAGATCCTGACGGGTTTTGTGCCGGCTCATGATGATGATACGCCCTGCCCCCATTTGCTTGGCAGCAAGAACCCCCATCAGCCCAACTGCGCCGTCCCCTACTACCACGACCGTTGAGCCAGCCTGAACACGCGCTGCATCCGCGGCATACCAGCCTGTGCCCAGCACATCAGACACCGCCAAAAGACTGGGGATCAAATCATCGCTTGGCATTTGTGCGGTGGCGATCAGCGTGCCATCTGCCAGTGGGACCCGCGCATAAGTTGCTTGCGCCCCTGACATGAATTCGCGCTGCTCGCAGGACGATTGGAAGCCATGCTTGCAATGTGGGCAGGTATTGTCGGAAATGCAAAACGATCCGACTACGAATTGCCCTACCTTGATATCGCGCACATCTGCGCCAACTTCTGTGACGATACCGCAGTACTCGTGCCCCATGTTCATAGGGCCAGCTATATCGCCAATACCGCGATAGGGCCACAGGTCTGAACCGCAAATGCACGTTGCTGACAGCTTGATGATTGCGTCAGTTGGTTTCAGAATTTTAGGATCAGCCACTTGCTCATAACGAACATCGCCGGGGCCATGCAAGACAGTTCCAAACATTCCATATCCTTTTCAAAGGGTTTCAAATTGATGATCAGCCGAAGTAGTCGGCATCCAAGACGTGTTCCAACCAATTGACCATTTGGCCGTCTTTGACCTCTTGAATGGCCATATGTGTCATACCCGTGTGCGGCCCTGCGCCGTGCCAATGCTTCTCGCCAGGCGCAATGCAAACAACGTCTCCGGGCCGAATTTCATGAATTGGCCCGCCCAGCACCTGCACGCGGCCAACACCCGCCGTCACAAAAAGCGTTTGGCCCAATGGATGGGTATGCCATGCCGTCCGCGCGCCGGGTTCAAAAGTAACCAACGCGCCTTGCACGCGGCTTGCATCTTCGGGGTTAAATAATGTGTCTATCCGCACAGCGCCCGTGAACCATTCCTTCGGCCCGCTACGCGATGGGATGTGACCTGCTCCAAGAATTTGCATTGCGGTTCCCGCCTATTCAAGAAATGACGCTGAGTTCGACGGCAAATGTGCCCGCAGTCAAAAGTGGTGCAGGCCCACCATCCAACTTGCCTAGCCTAATCAGGCCTGGATAGTTGCCGTATGGCCCATGATACAGTGCAAGATTGCCCCACGGCGCAAAATAGCAAATGTCACCAGCGGCTGGGCTTTCGATGGTGCTCGCGCCAGCCACTGTCAGCTTTTCAGGCAAGTAGATGATCTTTTCGTTCGTGCCGTAATCCTCGATTTTCAGTTTGATTGGTAACAAGCGCAGCAAATCTCGCGCAGTAGCGTTATCTTGCAGCGTTGCGGTAAACGACTGCTGAGCGAAATCGACCTTTAACTTTTGCATCATTGGTGGCTCCAGGTCAGTGTTAGGCGTCTGGCTAAGCGCATTTTGCACATAAATAGGCAAAGTGACGGCTGCTGATAAAAATGCACGCCTAGGAATTTTAGCGGTCATGTCATCATGCTTTCGGTCGACAATGGTCACATACTGCCCCGCGCTGCTCTCAATTGGCAATCTAGGACAAAGTCCATCCACAGCTCTTGATCGCTGCAAATCACCAAATAGCCAGTTTGGACGCAACTGTAACGGTTGCCACTTCTATAGATAAGCCCTTTCAATTTGCTTGATCTTATCGATCCAGTGCATAAATAGTCGGATTTCATGAGGCGGAACGATGCATAAACAGGATTTCAACGACTACATTTGGTTTCTTGCGCTTGCGCGCGAGCGCAGCTTTACACGCGCTGCCGCGCATTTGGGCGTTGCCCAATCCACACTTAGCCACACGATTAAGCGGCTGGAAAACAGGATGGGGCTGCGTTTGGTTGCACGCACCACCCGCAGTGTTGCACTGACAGCCGAGGGGGCGCGGCTTGAAGCAGCGCTGGCCCCCAGGATCGAAGCGATAGGCGACGACATTAATGTGCTCATGGCAGCTAAAGACATGCCTTCGGGCACAGTGCGCATAACGGTGTCAGACCACGCACTTTCGACCGTTTTATGGCCCAAACTTGGGCCAGTATTAAAGCAATACCCCGACATTCGCATCGAGTTGAATTCGGATAATGGCCTTCGCAATATCATTGATGGCGGCTTTGATGCAGGTGTTCGGCTGGGCGACAGCCTTGAAAAAGATATGATCGCGTTGCGGGTAAGCGCTGACTGGCGGTTGGTGGCCGTTGCATCGCCCGAGTATTTTCGCAGCAACCCACCGCCGCGCGTTCCACGCGATTTGCTGCAACACAATTGCATCAACACCCGCCATTCCATGACAAGTGGGCTTTACGCGTGGGAATTCAGTAAGAACGGCGAGGAGGTGAGGGTGCGGGTCGATGGCCAACTGACCTTGAATACGTCTGCAGCCACGTTAACAGCGGTTCTGGAAGGTCATGGAATCGCGTATTTGCCTGAAGATCTGGTAGCTAAGCCGATTGCCGAAGGGCTGCTGCAGCAGGTTTTGGACGACTGGTGCCCAAGCTTTCCCGGCTATTTTCTATACTATCCAAGTCGTCACCAAAACTCGGCAGCGTTTACTATCGTGGCGAATGCCCTTAGGCACTATTAGCGGCCTTAACTAAGCTTTTTCATCCTAAGTAAAAGTGTTTTCCAGAAAAACACATATCGGGCGCGGTGCAGTGCTTCTACAAACAGGCAGCACGGCAGGGGCCAGCGCAAGATTTAGACATGCGCGCTGCTTGCGCCGCGATGACAACCAATTTGGTAGACCGAGCTTGCGCCAAGCTAAATGCGCAAGTGCGGCATAGGGTTTGAAAGGAAGACAAGATGGCGCAGCTATCCGGCAAGAATGTTCTGATAACAGGCGCGTTGGGGTCTATTGGGCGGGCTTTGGTGGCACGTTACGCCGAAGAAGGCGCGCATGTGCTTGCGCTTGATCTGCCAAGCCTACCTGACGCACAGAAAATACTGGATTCCATTGCGCCAAACATTCGATTTATAGGCTGTGATCTTGGCAATCTGGCGGAAATGGAAACGGCCGTGACCGCATTGGCCGATGAAATCGGCGGCATTGATGTGCTGGTCAACAATGCCGCGCTGGTGATTTTCAAGCAACACGACGAGTTTTCACTGCAAGAATACGAAGACCAAATGCGCATCAATTCGACCGCTGTCTTCGTACTATCGCGCATCTGTGCCAAACATATGAAAGCGAAAAAATATGGTAAGATCGTCAATATCACCTCGCTGACGCTGACAGGTCGCTGGGCGGGCTATGTGCCTTATATCGCCTCAAAAGGCGCAATGTATGGCCTGATTAAGGGCCTTGCACGCGAGCTTGGCGACTGGCTGATCAATGTCAATGGCATCTCTCCCGGCGCGGTTGTTTCCGAAGCCGAGTTTCGGGATCGCGGCGACAAGCGCGAAGAATATCACCAATGGGTGTTGACCAACCAAAGCATGAAACGACGGATCGAAACGGTTGATATCGCCAATTTGGCCGTGTTCTTGTCCACTTCGCAGTCAGATATGATCACGGGCCAGAATATTCAGATTGACGGCGGCATGTAGATTGTCTGCATTGGGGGGCAAGATGCGCGAACATACAGCCAAAAAGCTGATTGACGACTTCATATTTCTAGAAGGTCCAAAGTGGAACGGTGGCGCGCTTTGGTCGTCTGATGTGTTCGATCACAAGGTGTATCGCATTTATGAAAATAGCACGCGCGAAGTGGTGGCACAGGTGCCTCATCGCCCCTCGGGTCTTGGTTTTTTGCCGAACGGAACGCCCATTGTCGCCTCATCAAAAGATTTTCGTCTTTATAGCATTATGGCGGGGCAGATCGTGGAATATTCCGACCTGTCCGCGCACGCTACTGGCCATGTGAACGATTTTGCCATTGATAGTGCTGGGCGCATTTTTGTGGGCAATTTCGGCTATGATTACGATGGTGGCGAGGCCCGCAAAACCACGAACATCCACCGCGTCGACCCGGACGGCAGCATCACCATTGCAGCAACAGATGTCGATTTTCCCAATGGAATGGTCATTATCAATGGCGGCAAAACGCTTGTTGTGGCGGAAACTTGGGTGGGACGACTTACAGCCTTTGATCTAAGCGTCGATGGGATATTGACCAATCGGCGCGTCTTTGCAGACCTTGGTGAACGCCAGCCCGATGGGATTTGCGCCGATGCCGAGGGGGCTATCTGGACAGGATGTTTCAACACAGGCGAGTTTTTGCGTGTGCTCGACGGCGGGCAGATCACCGACCGCATTGCCTTTGACGGCTGCGGCGTGTCTTGCGTCATTGGCGGCACCGATGGCCATACATTGTTCATGACAGTCTATTGTGGCCCCGTCGAAGATTTGGTTGCGGGCAAGCGTAAGGCGGCTGTCTTTACTCATAAGGCCACCGTGGGTGCGCCCATTTAACCGCAACATGCAAAAATTGTTGTCGCCCTGCGGCAGTAGCCACCGCTGCGCAATCTACGCTAAGCCTTGCGCAAATTAGGAGACGCTTGATGCAGCTAAGCTTTGCGACTGCCCGCCAACTGGCAATAGATGTTTTGTCTAGCCACGGTATGCCCGCTGATCATGCGGGAATTGTTGCCGATCATCTTGTGGATGCGGCGGGTGCGGGCCATGCCTTTGCGGGACTGCCCCGCGTGATGGCTTTGGTGCAGCACATGGCCGATCATCCTGCGGGCGGTGCCATCACAGTAACCCACAAAACCCCAAACTCGGCTGTCATTGATGGCGGGGGTAACAATGGCTATGTCACTTCGCTGATTGGCATCGATAAGGCGATCGAGCTGGCCCGCACGTCTGGTGTTGGGGTCGTTGGTATTCGCAACACTTGGTTCAGTGGGCGGCTGGCCTATTATGTTGAACGTGCCGCAAAGGCAGGATTTGTGGCAATCCATACCGCCAGCACGCAGGCGCGCGTCGCCCCTGCCGGCGGGATTGACCGCGTGTTTGGGACAAACCCCGTTTCCTTTGCCTTCCCGTGCGATCCCGATCCGTTGGTCATTGATTTTGGCACGGGCATGACAACTTGGGGCAATGTGTTGCTGCGCCAAAAACTTGGCCAGCCCTTGGACGAAGGGGCCGCAGTCGATGCCAGCGGTCAGCCGACGTTAGACCCTGCTGCGGCTTTAGCAGGTGCGTTTTTGCCTTGGGGCGGGCATCGCGGCTATGGGCTTGCCCTTGTGGTGCAGGTACTAGCAATTATGGCAGGCGCCAAAATGGTGGCCGAGGAAGTCACCGACAGCGGTTTTTTCTTTTTGGTGATTGATCCAAACCTTTTGGGCGCGGCAAGCGATTTTCGCGCCGAGGTGGGCCGGCTGGTTGCGCATATCGAAGGCTCGCGTCCCGCGCCTGGCACAGACCGCGTGCGTGTGCCGGGCCGTGGCAGTTTGGCAAAGCGCGCTAAGGCGCAGGCATCTGGCACCATCGAGGTGGATGATGCCGTTTATGAAACCCTGATGGCGCTTCGCGGCGGCCCACTCACATCAGCCCATTAGGAGCGAGGATATGCGGCTTAAGGACAAGATAGCTATCATTACAGGCGGTGCATCGGGCATCGGAAAGGCCGCCGCAGACCGCTTTGGGGCAGAAGGTGCGATTGTGGTCATCGCCGACATGAATCAAGATAACATAGATCGCGCACTGGCCGATTTTGCGGCCAAAGGCGTGCGGGCAATGGGCCAGATTTGTGATGTTTCAGTGCAAGAACAAACGCAAACAATGGTCGCCGCTGTGAAGGAAAAATTTGGCCGCATTGACATTTTGGTCAATAACGCCGGGATTTCGCGCTATCGTCCCTTTGCGACAGCAACAAGCGAGGATTGGGACGCCGTCCTGAACGTGGATTTGAAGGGCGTGTTTTTCTGCGCGCAATCCGTTGCCCCGCATATGCGCGCGCAGGGCTATGGGCGCATTGTGAATATATCGTCGGCGCTGGGCACGGGCGCCGCGCCGCATGGCACAGCAGGATCACCTGGCGGCAGTTCTGCCTATGCAGCGGCAAAGGCAGGGGTCAACATGCTGACCAAAACCCTTGCTCGCGAACTTGGCCCCGATGGGATAACCGTCAATTGCGTCGCTCCTGGCACGTTCTTAACTGGCATTTCATCCTCCACGCGCACGCCTGAACAGGTGCAAGAACATCTCGATTACCGCAAGAAAACGGTGGTTCTGGGCCGCATTGGGTCGCTGGAAGAACTGGCCAGCACAATCCTGTTCTTTGCCAGCGATGATGCCAGCTATGTCACGGGCCATACGCTGCATGTTGATGGCGGCCGATCTGACCGCATGTAACACAAAAATTACAAGGAAACCCTTATGCTGTATTCCGTTTACTGCCTAGACGGCGAAAACACCCACGATTTGCGCGCGCAGCATTTGGTTGCGCACCGCGCCTATTTGGATGAGTGGAAAGAAAAAATCTTCTTTTCTGGCCCGCTGCAATCGGATGATGCACAAACAGCCTTTGGCAGCCTGTTCGTGCTAAACGTTGAAAACCGCACCGAGGCAGAGCGCTACATTTACAACGAAGTGTTCTACAAGGCCGGCATTTTCGCATCGGTCAAGATTTTTCGAATGCGCAAAGGGCGCTACAACCCTGCCCTCCTCGAAGGGCTGTAAGCGGTGCGCATCGGTTATCTAGGGCTGGGTGCTATGGGCGGTGCGCTGTCGGCGCATTTGGCGGCTGGGCATGATCTGCTGGTTCTTGATCGTAATCCAGCCGCAATGGCATCGCTGGTAACGCGGGGCGCAACGGCTGTAGAAACTGCGGCGCAGATGGCGCGGGACTGCGACATCATTCTAACGTGCCTGCCGCGCACATCGGATCTTCAGTCAGCGCTGTTTTCCGCTGGCGGTTTGGCCGAGGGACTATCGCCGGGCAAATTGCTAATCGATCAAACAAGTGGCAACCCCGCCCAAACGGCGAAAATTGCAGCTGATTTGGCCAAAAAAGGGGTTTTGATGATGGATGCCCCCGTCAGCGGCGGCATCCCTGCGGCGCAGGCGGGTAAGGTGACCATCATTGCCGCAGGCCCCGATGCAGCGTGGGCGCGCGCGGAACCCGTTTTGCGTGCCATGACGGATAAGGTCTTTCTGTGTTCGGACCGTGTCGGCGATGGGCAAGCACTGAAGCTGGTGAATAATGCCATTGGCGCAGGCTACCGCATGGCAACGCTGGAGCTGGTGGCGCTGGGTCGAAAAGCGGGGCTGGGACTGGGGCAGATTGTTGCGGCGCTGAACGCTGGAGCTGGGGCGAACTTTACATCGCGCAATATGCTGGTTGGTTTGCTTGAAGGGCGATCAACCACCAATTTCGCGCTGACGTTGATGGTCAAAGATTTGAACGAGGCACTTGCCCTTGGCACGGCTACTGGAGCGCCGATGCCGATGACGGCAAGCGCGCGGGCGCTGATGCAAATTGGTATGCACTTGTTCGGCCCGACAGCAAAGCTGGACGATGTTATTGCATTGACCGAAAAGCTGTCGGGCACGCAATTGCAAGGGCAGCAATCCAAGGCAAACGCCAAACTGCTCGCACATATCGAAACAGCGGCGCTGGTGTGCAACACAATTGCAATTGCCGAATGCGTCGCGATGGGGCGTAAGTTTGGACTGAACGGGTCAGCAATGGCGCAGGTTCTGGCTGTGGGGTCGGCGGCAAGTGCGGCCTGCGATCAGATACTTCCTGCGATGGCAGCGGCTCAACGCCCATCTATGGACTGCACTTTCATGCAAGCGCGAAAGGCGCTAAGCGAGCTGGCAAATCTTGCCGCCGAACTAGATGTGCCTTTTGCACTGCCGCACATTGCGCTGGCGCATGTTCATGAGATGGGCAACTGGCTAGGAGACAAGGCAACAATCGGCCAAATTACCTTTGGATATGAGACAGTTTAGCACGATACCCCCTACTGCGCGCCTGGATAAACCCTATCCCCATAGGCCGCACGCACATCTTGCAGCAACTTTCCTGAAGGGGGCGCATAGGTCAGCACCTTGCTGGTGAAAACACCCGTCAATGCGCGCATCTGAACCGCCATTTCGCCGGTCTTGATCAGCGCAGCGATGCCATTCAAAACGGGGGCGCCATCGACATCTTTTAGCCCTGCCTCGATCAAGACCGCCATCAGGCTACCACCCGCAGGGATCAACACTTCGGCCCCTTTAGCCAAGGCTTGGCGGGCAGTCTGGGTAAACTGCTGCACGATCTGCGCCTGCACTTCAGGGTCTGACAAGGCAAGGTCGAAAACGCCCGGTCGCTGAACTGTCATCATCTCGACTGACGTTAGCCGCCCTTCCAAACCTTGCAGCCGAACGCCTTCGACGATGCGGCGGTTGAATTTGGGATTAACGTTGATCAACGAAAACGTCGGCCCCATCAGGCAGGCCATTTGCACCGCACTTTCGGCAAGGCCAAGGACAGGTATCTGCAACAATTCGCGCAGTTCATGCAGTCCGGGCTGAAAGATATTGCCGATCACAAATGCATCGTAACCCTCGGCCTGTGCGCGCAAACCGTTTTCCAAAACCTCGGTCGTGTCTTGAAACTCTAAATACCGATACTGATCTGCCACCGCGCGGTGCGGGGCAAGTCCAAAAATATCGATAGTCGTGCCAGGCGCTGCTGATGCCGCGATCAAGCGTTTCAGAACTTGGCCATAGTGACCCGTTTGCGATCCGCGGGACATGCCCAAAGTTTGGTAGAACAATCGCATCACTAACTCCGATAGTTTTGATAGCTTATCTGTTTGCTACTTTGCCCTCATGCGTCAAGTGCAACTCGCCTGCCATCTTTGCATGTTGCGGCAAATAGCTTCCCTTCATTGTGTGTATCACACGCGCGACCAGCACCCTAAAACCGTATCATAATGCGGGGTGAGGAGAGCCACCATGAATGAAATCAGTTTGAACGCGCACACGGATGCGCAGTTGGTGATGCAATGGCTGGCAGCATTTGAGGCGGCACTGAATGCCATGGATAGGGCGCGGCTGGACCGTCTGTTGGACGCAGATATGCATTGGCGCGATTTGATGGCGTTCACTTGGACAATCACACCGCATGACAGCCGTGATGATACCATCACTGGCCTGCAAACGGCACAACCGCAAATCAAGGCGCACGCGTTTCGCTTGGCCGAACATCGCACGGCGCCGCGCCGGGTCATGCGCCATGGCCGTCTGTCAATTGAGGCGTTCTTTTCATTTGAAACAGCCGCGGCGCGGTGCAGCGGCATTGTTCGGCTTGTCGCAGATGCGCCAGAAAAGGCGTGGGTTTTGGCCACATCACTGGATGAATTGAAGGGCCACGAAAAACCCATAAACATGCGCCGCCCGACGGGATCAGCCTATTCGCGCAATTTCGGTGGCGATAATTGGAGCGATATTCGCGCCAAAAAGTCTGCCTTTGCAGACAGTGAACCTGCGGTTGTGATTATTGGCGCGGGTCAAGCAGGGCTTGCGATTGCTGCGAGACTTGGCCTGTTGGGCGTAGACACGCTGATCGTAGATAAATCGGCGCGCGTCGGTGATATTTGGCGCAATCGCTATCATTCGCTGGCGCTGCACAATCAGGTTAAGCTGAACCATATGCCCTATCTTCCGTGGCCGCCAAACTGGCCCAAGTATTTGCCCAAAGACATGATCGCAGGTTGGCTGGAAACCTACGCTTGGGCGATGGAATGCAATGTTTGGAACACCACCGAATTCACAGGCGCAAGTTATGATGAGGTAACAGGCGAGTGGGCCGTGTCTGTGCGTCGCGGCGACGGCAGCACGCGCGTTCTGCGTCCACGTCATTTGGTAATGGCAAATGGCATTGCTGGCAAACCGCTGATCGCCAAGTTGCCTGGCCTTGATACCTTCAAAGGCCGCGTGATGCACACCAATGATTACGGCGAGGGTGCGCAATGGAAGGGCAAAAATGTGTTGGTTGTGGGTGCGGGCACAAGCGGCCATGACGTTGCCCAAGATTTGCACGGCCATGGCGCACATGTGAAAATCATCCAACGCGGATCGACGACCGTTGCCAGCATTAAGGCAGCAAGTTTGGTTCACTCTGTGTATTACGATGAGGATATTCCGCTGGAAGATTGCGATGGTATTGCCATCGCCAGCAGCTACCCCCTGCTTGTAAAGGGCTATCAATCGGCCGTCGTGAAAATGAAGGAATTAGACAAAGACCTGCTGGCGGGTTTGGCGAAAGTTGGTTTCAAACTGGATTATGGCGATGATGAAACGGGCCATCAAATGAAATTCCGCCGGCGCCATGGCGGGTATTATCTGGACTGTGGGTGTTCCGAATTGATTGCAAACGGTGACATTGGCCTCATTCAAGATGAAGACACGGATGGCTATGTCGAGGGCGGCTTGCGCATGAAAGACGGCCGCATTGAACCCGCAGATTTGGTTGTGACGGCGACAGGGTATCAAAGCCAAGAAACCGTTGTGCGCGAAATGTTGGGCGATGCCATTGCAGACAAGGTTGGACAGATTTGGGGTATCGCGCCAAATGGCGAGATCGCAAATATGTTTGTCGCCACCCCGCAACCTGGCTTGTGGTTCAGCGGCGGCGGATTTGCGCATTGCCGCATTTATTCCCATTATATCGCAATGGGCATCAAGGTGCGCGAAATTGGATTGGTGGCGTGACTAATGCATCAAATGGGGGTTGGCGCGGGCATGCTGGATTTTTCAGGCAAAGTGGCGCTGGTCACAGGTGCGGGGTCTGTTGGCAGCGGCTGGGGTAATGGTAAAGCAGTGGCGGTGCTGCTCGCACGTCGCGGTGCGCGGGTATGCGGCGTTGATTTGGACGCAGACGCCTTGCACGCCACAACACAGATCATGCGCGATGAAGGCATGGGCGATCGCTGGTTGCCGCTGACCTGCAATATGACGAACTCTGATCAGGTTGCAGATGTTGTGGCAAAATGCGTCGCCCAGTTTGGGCGGATAGACATTTTGGTCAACAATGTTGGCGGCAGCGCGCCGGGCGACCCTGTGTCGATGTCGGAAGACATTTGGCAGCAACAATTGGATTTCAATCTGACCACGGCGTTTTTGGGCTGCAAGAATGTGCTACCTGTGATGGAGGCGCAGTTTAATACATCAGGACGCGGCGGGGCGATTGTGAACATCGGCAGCGTTGGCGCTATGACTTTCCAACTCGGTGGCCGCGTCAGTGCGGGCTATGCCGCGTCTAAGGCTGGGCTAGTGGCTTTTGGGCGGTCAACGGCGATTGCCTATGTGCGCAAGGGCATTCGCGTCAATACTGTGATACCCGGCTCGATGCACACGCCGCTGGTTGAACACCGCCTTGCCAAGCAACTGGGTGCCGATGATGCCGCCAAACTTATCGCAAGTCGCCATGACGCTGTTCCGATGGGACGTATGGGCGATGCTTGGGATGTCGCCCACGCGGTGGCGTTTTTGGCCAGCGATGAGGCAGGTTATATCACTGCCACGCAATTGGTTGTCGATGGCGGCATGACCGCCGCTAGGTCTGCCTAAAGTATAAGGATACGCCATGAGCCGCCCCGTTATCATAAGCTGCGCCGTCACAGGGTCGGGTGATACAACTGGCCTAAGCCAGCATGTGCCAGTTACCCCAAAACAAATCGCTGATGATGCGCTGGCTGCCCATGATGCAGGCGCTGCCGTGGTGCATATCCATGTGCGCGATGTGAACACTGGCGGGCCAAGCCGCGATATTGACCTATACCGCGATGTTGTCCACCGCATACGTGCAGCCAAGACAGAGGTTATCTTAAACCTAACCACTGGAATAGGCGGACGATTTTCCCCAAGCGAGGGCGACCCAAATCAAAACGCTTCGGCAGGTATGGCCTCACCCGAAGATCGCATGAACCATGTGCTAGAGCTGCGCCCCGAGATATGCAGCCTTGATGTGGCCACTATGAATTTTGGTCAGCACGCCTTTGTAAACACGCCCGCCCACATCACCCGTATTGCCGAGGCTGTGCGTGCTGCTGGCGTTAAACCCGAGTTAGAAGTTTTTGACTTAGGGCATATCGCACTGGCCAAGCATCTTTATGCCAAGGGACTTTTTGCCGATCCTCCCTACTTTCAGTTATGCCTTGGTGTGCCGTGGGGCGCGCCCGCCACGCCAGATGTGATGCAGCAGATGAAGTCAATGCTACCCCCCAATGCCAATTGGAGCGCGTTCGGCGTTGGTGCGCAGCATTTCCCTGCCGTGGCCATGTCTGTCGTCAATGGCGGGCATGTGCGCGTTGGGCTAGAGGATAGTCTATACATGGCTAAGGGCGAGCTTGCGACTGGCAATGCGCCAATGGTCGCGCGTGCCGCGCGCATCATCACTGAAATTGGGGCAACGGTGGCCAGCCCTGCGCAAGCCCGCGCAATTCTGGGGCTGGTGTAGTACATGGCGCGGCTGAACATGCCTGCGGACGCGGCGATGACAGATGCCCAAAAGGCAGTTGTCGCAAAGGTTTTGGAAGGTAAGCGCGGCCGTGTGCCTTCACCCATGATCGCGTGGTTGCGCAATCCGGAATTGGCACATCGTGGTCAGCATTTGGGCGAATTGCTGCGCTTTGATACCAGCCTTGCGCCGCATTTATCGGAACTTGCTATCCTGATTTGCGGTCGTCACTGGACATCACATCACGAATGGAGCGCGCATAAGAAAATCGCGCTGGCCGAAGGGCTGGATCCGCGCACCATCGCAGATATTGCTGCGCGCAAACAGGCGCCATATCTGCGCGATCATCATGAGGAGGTCATCTATGCAGTCGCTTCGACGCTGCTTGGCCAATCAAAAATTGATGCCACACTATACGCGCGCGGATGCGCCACATTGGGCGAGGTAGGCATGGTCGAACTGGTCGCTATTTTAGGGTATTACTGCATGGTCGCCCTGACCTTGAACACATTCGAGCTGGGACTGCCCGAAAACTTTGCGCCCGAACTGGCACAGGAATGACTGTGCCGATTGCGCCCTCCCCCATCCGCCCCGATTGGCTGGCGCAATCGCAAGAGATGGTAATTGATCCCGCGTTGCCCATCATTGATGCGCACCATCACTTGTTTGACCGCGTTGGACATCGCTACCTTGCCGCGGACTATTTGGCAGACACTGAAACAAGCCGCGGCACGGGTCATAACATTATAGCATCAGTCTTTGTCCAAGCGCGCGCGTTTTACCGCACAACTGGCCCCGAAGTTCTGTATCCAGTTGGCGAGACGGAATTTGCGGCGGCGCAGGAAAGCCCCGCGCAAGGGTTAAAAATGAACGCCGCGATTGTGGGATTTGCAGATTTGACGCTCGGAATGGGCGTGGCAGCCCAACTGGCCGCGCATGTGACCGCAGGGCGCGGGCGTTTTCGCGGAGTGCGCCAGATACTTGCGTGGGATGCTGACATGAGCCTGTTGAACCCTAGTTATCCGACGCGCGAAGACATGATGCAAACACCCGCCTTCATCGAAGGGTTTGAACAACTTGCACGATTTGACCTCAGCTTTGACGCTTGGCTGCTTGCCCCCCAACTTCCGCGCCTTGCTGCACTTGCGCGTGCATTTCCGCAAACAGCTATCGCACTGAACCATTGCGGCGGCATTTTGGGCGCGGGCGCCTATGCAAACAAGCGCGATTTGCTTTTTGATAAGTGGCACGATGCCATCGCAGATTTGGCGACGTGCCCGAATGTTTATGTGAAAATCGGCGGTCTTGGTATGGTTTTGTCGGGGTTTGGGTTTGACCAACGCTATGAGCCGCCCAGTTCGGCCTACCTTGCCAGCGAATGGCGGCCATGGGTTGCGGCACTGATCGCGGCATTTGGCCCAAAACGCGTGATGTTTGAAAGCAACTTTCCCGCTGATAAAGCCAGCTTTTCCTACAACGCGCTATGGAACGCGTTCAAACGGCTAACTTCCGACGCCAATAGCGCCGACCGCCACGCCATGTTTTGTGGCACGGCCCAGCAATTCTACCGCATAGATTTGCCCAATACACCGACGACTTAACCAAAAGGACACGCCATGCCGCAAGTCACCTACCCCCCCATTGGCCTTTTGATTGACGGCGCGTGGATCTACGACCGGCCGACCCTGTGCGACATCGAAAATCCCAGCACCGAGGAGATTTTGGGCACTGTCCCCTGTGCCAGTGCTGCCGATCTAACTGCCGCGCTTGAATCTTCGGCACGCGGGTTTGAAGTGTGGCGCAAAACCCCGCCATCTGCACGCGCAGCCCTAATGCGCCGCGCCGCCGCTCTTGTGCGCGAACGGGCCGAGGCGATTGCCCCAATTTTCGCGGCCGAATCTGGTCGCACCCTAACCGAGGTGCGCGCCGAAATTGAACGCTCTGCCACCTTTCTAGATTGGGATTCTGCCGAATTGCAGCGCAATTATGGCCGTATGATCCCATCTGAAGGCCAGTTTCAACAATATGTCGTGCGTGAACCTGTTGGCCCTGTGGCTGCCTTTACACCGTGGAATGTGCCTATGAGCGCGCCGTCCCGCAAAATCAGCGCTTCACTTGCAACGGGATGCTCGATTATTCTCAAACCCTCATCCGAAACTCCTGCCACTGCCTGCCTTTTTGCACAGTGTTTTCTGGATGCGGGCCTGCCCAAAGGTGTCTTGAATCTGGTGTTCGGCCCCTCGGATGAGGTGTCGCGCGCGCTGGTTTTATCGCCGATTACACGGTTGGTGACGCTGACAGGATCCACCCATGTGGGAAAGCAACTTTCGCGCCTTGCGGTTGAAACGATGAAACCAGTCTTGATGGAACTGGGCGGTCATGCCCCCGTGCTGATTGACGAAAACGTTGACCCTGCAGAGGTAGCACGGCTTGCCGCACATTGGAAATTTCGAATGGCTGGTCAGTTTTGTTCGGCCGCATCGCGGTTTTTGGTGCATAAAAATGTTTACCCCGCATTTGTCGATGCGATGTCAGCGCAGGCCAATGCCGTTAAGGTGGGGGATGGGTTTACGGATGGCGTTATGATGGGCGCGCTGGCCAATCGCCGCAGATTGGCCGCAATGGAGGCATTTGTCCAAGACGCAACTGAACGCGGCGCGCGTATTACGGCGGGCGGCGGGCGGTTGGGCAATCGGGGGTGGTTCTTTCAACCAACAGTTCTGGCCGATGTGCCGCTGGATGCATCCATTATGGTCGAAGAAACCTTTGGCCCAATCGCGCCCTGTGTCGCCGTTGATTCCATGGAACAAGCGCTAAAGATTGGAAACAGTCTGGAGATGGGGCTTGCAGGTTTTGTCTTTACCAACAGCATGGAAACCGCCGATTACCTGACGCGCGAATTGCAGGCAGGATCAATTGCCATGAACTGCTTTACCAGCCCCGGTGCCGAGGCCCCCTTTGGCGGCTATCGCGACAGCGGTATTGGCCGCGAAGGTGGGCCCGAAATGCACGCCAGTTACACAGTGGCCAAAACCATAGCAGAGCGCCGCGTCAAAATTTGACCTAAGCCCCATTTCGGAGAAGCACCTTGTTCGAGACCAAAGCCTACGGCACGTTATCTGCCACATCGCCAGTCGCGCCGCTAAACATCACCCGCCGCGCTCTTGGTGCGCGGGATGTGCAAATAGACATTTTGTTTTGCGGCATCTGCCATTCTGATATTCATCAGGCGCGAGGTGAGTGGGCTGGCACGGTTTATCCTTGTGTCCCGGGTCATGAAATTGTGGGCCGCGTGCGCGCCCTTGGCAAAGATGTTACACGCTTTTCCGTGGGCGATACCGTGGGTGTTGGCTGTATGGTGGACAGTTGCCAATCTTGCCCCGCCTGCGCCGAAGGGCAGGAAAACTATTGTGACGCCATGTTCACTGGCACCTATAATTTCCCAACCACTGATGCACCCGGTCACACGATGGGCGGCTATGCGACGCAGATCGTCGTGACTGAAAAGTTTGTGCTGCGTGTCACCCACCCTGCCGAGCAGTTGGCAGCAGTTGCGCCGCTGCTGTGTGCGGGCATTACAACATATTCGCCGCTGCGCCATTGGAAGGTTGGTCCAGGCCAAAAGGTTGGCATTGTCGGCGTGGGCGGTCTTGGACATATGGGCATCAAATTGGCCCATGCGATGGGTGCGCATGTGGTGGCCATTACAACATCAGCGGCGAAACAGGCCGATGCGCGGCGTCTGGGCGCGCATGATGTTGTCATCTCGCGTAATGCTGCGGATATGGCGGCGCACAACCAAAGTTTCGATTTCATTTTGAATACCGTCGCAGCCAGTCACGATCTGGACCCTTTTGTGCAGTTGTTGAAACGTGATGGCACAATGGTCATGGTTGGCGCACCGGAACATCGCCACCCCGCCATTGATATGCAGGCCTTGGTGCTAAAGCGGTGCAAAATTGCAGGTTCGGTCATTGGCGGCATAGAAGAAACACAAGAAATGCTAGATTTCTGCGCGGCGCGCGGCATCGTTTCAGACATCGAAATGGTGCGCGCTGATCAGATCGAGGCGGCCTATGCCCGCGTGGTTTCTGGTGACATCAAATATCGTTTCGTAATCGACAGCGCCACGATCTAGCCTTTTACTGCTGTGATCTTTGCAATCGGCGGCAAGATGCTTCGCGGTCATCTCTGTAGTTTTCTAACCCGCTGCCGCCTAACTTGTGCGTCAAAGCGCCGCATGGGGAGGGTGCTGCGTGAGAATGCGCATGAAAGCAAGGCTATAATGAAAACCTATAGCCACAAAGGCCGCTAAGGCGCTTTTCGATAAAGATGCGATGCGATCTGTGGCAGTCAATGATGCGGGAGAACTGAACGAGCGACGCAGACTGCCATCAACAGGTGGGATGCGGTGCCAACGAAAGGGGGCAGGATAGGGTCATGACAGACGCCGTTCCGATTATGCAGCTAAAGAATGTCAAAAAGGTTTTTGGCACACATATCATCGCGTTGCGCGACGTGGATCTTGATATATCGCGCGGGCGCGTCCACGGACTTTTGGGGGCCAATGGCGCAGGAAAGTCGACGCTGATCAAGATTTTGTCGGGCGCCTTTCCCGCAACAGAAGGGCGTGTCATCTGGAAAGGCGCGCCAGTGCGCTGGAATAGCCCGAAGCAGGCAAATGACATGGGGGTGGCGACTATTCACCAGCACATTCCTCTGGTTCCAACGCTGAGTGTTATTGAGAACGTCTTTTTGGGGAATAAAGGCGTTTGGCGGATCAACGCCGCAATGCGCGAAAGTTTTTCGCAACTATGCCAGCGGGTTGGATACACCCTAAATCCCAATGCGCTTGTCTCAGACTTATCCATTGGCGCACGGCAGATGGTGGCAATTTTTCAGGCCCTGGCCACAGGCGCAGAACTGATCGTGATGGACGAGCCAACTGCATCATTGGCAGCAGACGAGCGGGAAATCGTTTATACGGTGGTGCGCAAGTTGGCCAAAGTTGAAAACAAGGCGATTTTATTCGTATCCCATTTCCTGGACGAGGTGATGGCCCTGACCGATGAGGTGACCGTTCTGCGCGACGGAGTTGCAGTTTTCCGCGCCCCGACTCAAGGCTTGAACGAAGGTAAGATCGCCGAAGCGATCGTCGGAAAACAAGTCTCTGCCATGGAAAAGGCCACGGCTGATCGGGCCCGTCACGTGAACTCTGGCAGCGATAGCACGCCTATCTTGGTGGTTAAGAACCTATCATCTTCCGGTCAACTTGCGCCAATTGATCTGACTTTGGCGCGCGGCGAGGTTTTGGGCGTGGCAGGCTTACTTGGGTCTGGGCGCAGCGAACTGCTACATGCAATTTTCGGCGCCGACCGCTTTGCAACGGGCGAAGTGCGCCTGAATGGGGTATTGCTGAAGCGCAGCACCAAGGCCGCAGTGGATGCCGGCCTAGCCTTGGTTCCCGAAGATCGCTTTGGCCAGGGTTTGGTTCCAGACTTTGAAATCTGGCGGAATGTGTCGCTGCCCGCCTTAGAGAGCGTCAGCCATTTCGGCCTGTTTTTGGACAATAAACGAGAAGTTGACCGGGGTGAACGCGCCATTCGTCAACTGGCGATCAAGGCGCCAAATGCCCAGTCCATTGTGACCGAACTTAGCGGTGGCAACGCGCAAAAGGTTACTATCGCCAAATGGCTATTCAGCGATGCTAAAGTGTTTTTGCTGGACGAACCAACCGCAGGTATCGACATCGGGGCAAAGACTGAAATTTTGCAATTGGTGCGCAAATTGGCCGAGGACGGCAAGTCCGTCATTATCGTTTCTTCCGAGTTTGAAGAATTAATGGCGGCTTGTGACCGTATCATTGTGATGCGCGATGGCCGGCAAGTGGCCGAAAAAGCCGCCCATGAGACAAGTGAACACGAGCTGCTGTTGCTCGCAGGTGGTAAAGATGCCGCCAATTCAATCGACACCGCACACACCTCGACAATCGGAGCATGATTTGACCATGGCAAACCAAGAAAATCTGACACCGCCCCAGACCTCGGCTGATTGGCGCGCCGCATTTGGCTTGCGCGAGATGGGCGTTTATTATGCTTTGGTGATACTTGTTATCTCGTTGGCGATTTTGACCGCGCAGCTTGGTATTGCCAACTATCTTAGCATCCAAAACCTAACCAACGTTTTGTATCAAACATCACTGACAGCCATGATGGCCGCAGCGATGACGGTCATTTTGGTGACGGGCAACTTTGATTTGTCGGTGGCTTCAGTGGCCGCCCTGTCGGCCGCAGTCATGGTTGGCACGGCTGAAAGCTATGGTGTTGTTCCAGCCTTTGGTCTTGCGCTGGGCGTTGCCATGCTATGCGGATTGGTCAACGGCACAATTGTGATGGTGCTAGGGATTAACGCCTTTATCGTGACGTTAGGCACCCTGACTGCAATTCGCGGTCTTGTGCTAATCTACACCGACGGGCGTTCGCTACAGATCACAAACCTTGAAACGGTGGCGCAGCTAAAGGCAATCGAGGGAAGGATATTTGACATTGGATGGCCCCTTTTTATTGGCGGCTTAGTAATGTTAGCGATCGTAGCCGTAAGTTTTACTCGCACCCGCCGATTTGCCCCTAAGCATTTAGGATTGATCATTGGCGGCGCTGCCTTGGCAGGGTTAAGTTGGTCGAATGGAATTTCACTCCCGCTGCGCGCACCGGTTATCATCACCGCGACCTTTGTCGCCGTCACATGGTTCGTGTTATCCTATACCACTGTCGGTCGGCGTGTGTACGCCGTGGGCGGCAACCCCGAAGCGGCCCGCCTTTCTGGCATAAACGTGCTAGGATATCGTTTAGGCGCATTCGTGCTTTGCAGCGCTGTCGCGGGCTTTGCAGGCATATTGTTTGCTGCCCGCCTAAGGTCAATGACACCAACGGCATTATCGGGAATGGAACTCACAGTTATTGCGTCGGCTATCTTGGGTGGAACATCCCTGTTTGGCGGGGCGGGGAGTGTCATTAAAACTGTAGCTGGGGCGCTGCTACTTTTTTCGCTTACCAACGGGTTCAACATATTGAACCTTGGTGCCAACTACCAAGGCCTCATTGAAGGTATTGTCGTGGTTGCGGCGGCTGCAATCTACACTGTGGGTAGTGGAAAAATGAAGTCAAAAACGGGCTGATGATTTGTATGCGGGGGGTAAACTGCCCTCCGCATGCACCCCAAGCTGCATCAATAGTCTTTGAATAGCTTTACCAGAAAGTCGATAAACGCCCGTGCCTTTGGCGAGGTTTGCTTACTGCCAGGATACACTGCAAACAGTGCCGTATCTGCCGTTGTCGAACTGACGTGATATTCGGGAAAGACATTAACAAGCGTCCCCGCAGCGATTGCACCGCGCACCATCGTCTCTTGCAACATTGCAAGCCCCAAGCCCGACATAGCACTGGTCATCAAAACAGCAGAGCTTTCAGACTCAAGATTTCCTGAAACCGGCACAACGGTGACTTCGGAATCCTTGGTAAACCGCCACGACGCATCATAGCTCTTTGCGCGGTAAATGATGCAATTGTGTGCTGCTAAATCGGTTGGTGACTGTGGTGTGCCGTATTCCCTCAGATAGTCTGGGCTGCAACAAACTAAGCGGCGACCAGGATTTAACCGCCGAGCAATCAAACTGGAATCCTCCAAACTGCCAAGCCAAACGGCCACATCCACGCCATGCGCAACCAAATCTTCGCGCTGATCGGTCAGTGTCACATCTAGCTTGATATTGGGGTTCTTTTTCAGAAAACTTGGTAGGGCCGGGACGATGACTTGGCTGCCAACAGAGTGGCGCAAGTGTACGCGCAAAAGACCCTTTACGTCCTTTTGATAAGACGCAATTTCCCTTTTCACACTGTCATAGCTGCGCAGTAGCTCGCGAATGCTGTCGCAATAGATCTGGCCAGCCTCGGTCAATGACATCGTTCTCGTGGTGCGGTGTAATAGATGAACCCCCAGCCGCGCTTCTAGACTGTTGACCTGCCGCGCAACAGTGGCAACAGAAACATTCAGCTGCAGCGAGGCCGCAGAAAAGCTACCACTTTCCACAACCTGCAAAAAAGTGCGGTTTGTAAGCATTTCATCCATCGATCGGATCCTTGGGCACAAAATTTCTAAAAAGGATTATCGACACAAAATGCAAAGATACAAGCTCAGTTCTCAGGACGGTGGGCGCGGCCTTTGTGATCGGGAAACCGCTAGATGCCGTCAGGCGGCAAGCGTGCAAAGTAGGGACGTGATGCCCTTGAATGCACGCCAGTTCGGCCGATTGCACACAAGTGCAGTTATTCTTTCGCCGTGTTGATGTGGCGTTGATGCGAAACGCGATTAGCATATCCCCAGCATTTCTGTCGGGAGCTAACCATTTGATATATAATGGGATTTTGGTTGCGGGGGCAGGATTTGAACCTGCGGCCTTCAGGTTATGAGCCGAAACCCTAGCGGTTTCATTAACTTAGGAAAAACAATTGCTTGCAGGGCAAGTCTCTGATTTCACGCGTTTTTGATGCCGACAAAACCCGACATTTGCCGGAATTGACCATCGTGGTCCGCGCCAAAACAGCATACGCGGGTTGACAGGGCGTTGACACGAATATGGTCTTGATCGATGAAAGGATAATCACGACATGACGCTTTCGGCCCAAAGCCGCCTCGCGACATTGCACTAGGTTGCTGCGGCTGCAGCCTGTAAAGCCGCCATTCGCTACATGTGGGTATTCATTGGCTGCTCGAACTCACGCTCTACGGGACGTCCCAAAAGAGTAGATCGGTCAACTTTGCGTTCGCAAGTCGCCCATTTAACACGACTTTTTTCCATCCTTTTTCCGGTCTTGAAGGAGTTCTTCGTTGGGTGTCTTCATAACCAGATGTGTAAACTTATGCGCCAATCGTTTTGAAAACTCTGGAATCCGATCATTCGGGACATAGCCGTCCATTTCAAATCCAAACTCATTGAACGTCTCTTGAACGATCTGTGAAAAAGCGTGATCTTGCATTTGCTGATGGCCGTGAGCCATAAGCGCGGCGATCTTGGCTTGCGCAACGCTCCAATCAATGTCCTCATAACGAGGGCGTAAACCTACCCAGTCAAAATTTAGGATATCGGCATGTTCTGGGCCGCATACCCAATGTGATTGATCCACTGGGTCTGAAATGAGCACGGTTTGTCGGTTTCGGACCGGCGACGCCTCGCATAACGTGAACGTCCAGCCTGCGGCCCCATAGAGATTGAAGTACCCTCGCACCACACCCGCATCATTGCTACCTACCCAAATGGCATTTGCGTATTCACCAAAACCCTCAGGCAATTTAGGCATTTCGCGTGTGTCAGTACCGAACGTAAAGCGATCGGAAGCGGGCATAGTCGAGTAAAGAGCGAACTCCCGAGCGTCGTCATACCTGTCCGAACAGACCTCAGCATTTCCGACGTACTCTGCCCAGAGGACAAGGCAGGCTTTTACCATGGCTTCCTTGGAACGGCCCGATCCCAACTGAATTTGACCATTAAACTGAGCTGCAGGGCTGCTTATTACCTTAGCCTGTTTACGGGCTGTCGATTTGAAAGCCTCTCGTGATCCTACCGGTAACTTCAGAGCACTTGCCGCTGCATCCAAAAGTTGCTCCAGTTGCCCTTCGTCTTTTGCAGTGATTGAAAGTGTCTTGTTTCCAGCTTTATCCTCTCCAAAATCGAGGGGTTTTTGAATCTTCGGTGTCGGTGTACCTTCAGGACTCAATTCATAAGCTTCGCCAGATGGAGGCTTCACAAGCAGTGACGGTGCTTTCTTTCTCGAGCCGCTTTTCAAATTGGCGATTGTACGCAGCGATGCAACTGACTCCGCTAGATCTTTGTCAGGACCAGCGCCCATTTTATTATTACAGATAGAACACAGCACATCACGTGTCACTTTACGACCACCAAGAGCATCAAGCAAAATATGCTCTGGCTTCTCGTTTTTGGACAGTTGGGTCTTACAGAGGACGCAGCAATTCATTTCGTGAAATTACCGTGAAGAAGAAAGGGGTTGATGTGTGAGGCCGTAATTGACTCTCCAACTTTTGGGTCAAACGCCTCAATCTCGGCTGGGGCATCTGCCCGAAATTCGGCACCCCGTGAAAGTGCGGAAAATAGCTGTAACGCGCCGAACTTAAAGGATTTTTTTGAATGACGTTTCATACTAGCTTTCATTAATTTGGTCCGCGGCAACAGGATTTTCTGGTTTTTCGCCCCAAAAATCCTGATACTTCGGGCCGTGGCTTTCTGGCTGCTGACCTTTTTCGGGTTTGCTCATCATGATCGGCAACGGTGCGGGTAAATCGGGGCCTACAATGATCGCCTCGCCCTGTGATAGTGATGGGATAAAGGCAGCCGCGCTGCGATCAAGATCACCACATGCCCTTTCAATGGTTTCCCGGTCTCGCTCATTGGTAAGCCGATGCACAAAGAGGGTTCCAAGCTGACTAAGAACATCCTGTGGGACATCTCTGGGTCGCTGCGTCGCAACAACGGTGGTTAGACCGTACTTCCTGCCTTCCTTGGCGATGAGCCCAAAAGCATCGAGGTGAACGCTATTCTGTTCGTCGCCGACAGATCGGCCAATGAACTGGTGAGCTTCATCCAACAGGCAAACAAGCGGGTTTTGTCGAAAACGCCCCTGTCGAGCGATGCCAAGTAGATAGCGTCCAAGAGCGTTGAGAAGTAGCTCACGCACATTATGCTTGAAACTCACATTCTCGAATGAAAGAACCAAGGCCCGTGCATGCGGGTCAATAAGAAACGCCTCGATTTCTGCACATATATCCTTCCCTTTTTGCGAAAAGAAACATGACATATCGGGTGAGTTTAGAAGCGTCTCGATCCGAATAACCAAGGTATTGTTGTAGCCGACTTGCTTTGGATCAACCGCGCCAAATCTGCCGTCTGCATTCGCCGGGAACAGGCACTCTTTGCCAATTTGGTTTGAAAGCACTTTGAGGTCGAAGTCACAGTCATCTACCGCTAACTGATCGGCAAGCATAAGCTGAACGCGGCCGATCGGTTTTCTCTCATGGTTTGCTTTCGAAATAGTTCTATTCTCGTCAAGATGGATAAATCCAACCCTTTGGTTGTTATGCTGAATTTCAATTCGAAGAGCATCGCTGCCTTCGACCGCATGCTGTGGAAATCGCACTGAGTCTGCCAGCAGCAGGCGGGCCAGCCTCAAGCTGATAATTGCACTCCGAAGAGTGGGGCCTTGGCTTTGTCCCGTTGGTCTAAGTAATGCATTCAAGTCTAACTCGGACAGCTTCTCGTAAGGGAACCTTACCAAGCGTCCGGCAGCAGCTTGGTCATTGGAGAACTCATACTCCCCTGCGTTGGAAACCTTTCCCGCGAACTCTCCAGTGGGATCGAATAGTATACACTTTCCTCCGATGCGCACGATCTCATTGGCAAGGCGGGAAACCGTCCAGCTCTTTCCCCCGCCAGTAGCACCAAAGACCCCGCAATGACGACCAAACAGTTTTTCTGGTGGAATACTGAGAGCCGCATTTTCCAGCCCAGAAATGTGGCCCAATTCGACTAGTAAAGGCCCATCATTACGCTTTACGTCGCCTTCGAGGGCATCCTTGATGGAATTGGAAAGCGCCCCGCCTTCTGCGAGGTAGACCCCATCACCGACCCTTGGCTGGGTATTGATCCCGCGCGTTACCTTCCGACTTGTCTTGTTCACGGTAGCCAATAATTGAACGCGCCCCTGTGGCTCAACCGAAGGATCTGTCTCGATTTGGTGCTCAAGGACGTTTCGTTGTCTATCTGGAATGCCAACCTCGGTCACACGTCCTAAGATTGCAGCGCGGTCGCAATCGACAAAGACAAAATCACCGACAGACCCCTTCGCCAAGCCGCGCCGACCGAGTGCTGCAAGAGCATTCGGCAAGGTAAGTTCTACTAAACTGGCAGTCACCCTTGTGACCGTTCCAATGCGTTTCGACGGGTCGATCAGGGAGGCAAGTTCGGTCATACGCCATTTCCCTCGCGCAGCTTCTCAAGCCGGTCCTTCAAAAGCTGGCGATCCGTCTTTCCCGAAATCATTGGCAGGGCATCGGCTATATCTTCGAAACGGCCGTTCAATATCGTGATGCGCGTATCGCCCTGCTGCACAAGCCGCGCGATTTTGCTCTGGTACGGGCGCTGTCCTCCTAGATCGAGGTCAATTTCCTGTGCCTCTTTATCGAAGAGTTTTTGATGGTCTACGAACCCTCGATCACAAAGCACAACACGCAGCGACAGATTTGTTTCTATAGCAGACCAAATCGGGGCGCTGATGTGATCATCTGAGAAACCGAATCCTGAAACGATCAGCGTAGTGTCGGGGTCCCGCAAAGCTGCCTGAAATGATGCGAACATGTCGAGATATGGACTTTCGAACGCCTCCTGATACTTCGTGGAACGTGGGTAGATCAGAACTGGCTTGCGGTTGCCGCCGGGGTCCTCGACGCTGCGGATAACAACCTCATCGGACCGTCGCCGCCAATCTACTGAACCATGCAGCTTGTAGAGGTGAAACACTCCATCAAGGTAGTCGGCCCTCGTACTGGAAGCGGCTCTGCGGACGATGTCATAGTCGAAATGATCGCGGTTGAATCGCTGTTCGGCGCTGTGGGAAAATCCGTCAATCAGCACAATACCGAGGCGTAGACCTGCCGTCTCAAAGCACAGATCGTAATTCGTAGTGAACAGCTTCACTCTTGGCTTTTCCGGAGATCGACGAGCGAACTTCTTCAAGAATGCCACGTGTGCGGACAAATCCGTTTCCGCGCCAACGAAATCTACTTTGTCCAAGATCGTGTTCTCTGCGACTCGAACAAACTCGATCAGCTCGTCCAGCCAAGGCGTATCAGCGAAATCGCGGTCGTTTTTCGCCCGAATATTGAGCAGTTCAATTTGCATCTTGCAGAGGCTCAACAAGCTTTCGATATCTCCAGCTTTCTGCTTTCCCTCGCTGTCGGTCTGCGGCAAACCACCCATTACTTTCTTTGCGAGATCGTCAAACTCTTTGTGGTCACCCAAATTTTCAGCAGAAATGGAATCACGCACAGCATGCCACAAATCGCCCATCCCTGGCGCATTCGGCCCGCGTCCGTTCTTGGCTGAGAAGGACGCCCCAGACCCCAATAGCACCACGACATTAGTTGAATGCAGTGCCGCCAACAGAGCCTCTTCGACCTGCTCCTTGCATCCAACCTTGGGTTTCTTGCTGGGATCGCCCGGGGCTTCCTTCTCACCCTCCCATCGCAGCCACTTGCCGTCGCGCGTTAACAGCCGCAGCAAGTCCCTTTTACCTATCGGCTCTCCATCCCAAAAATTCTTCAATCCTCACACCTCAAAATACAACTCTAGGTGAATCTAGATTAGTTATTCAGCGGGGTAAATCGTCCATAAGTTATCATTCACCCAAGCGTCGCTGAAGTATAGCCGAAAGCGCATCATTGGCTGCTTTTGAACCAGAGGCTTTTTGGTTTGCACCTTCACCATAGGTCCGGTTCACGCCCTTTGCGACTAAATTACGAGCATACCAGATTAAGCGCGCCCGGTTCTTACATTCATGGCAACACAACCAAGCTATCGTTTTGCCATGCCCCAACCATCTCTCGCAATTCTGGAGGCTCAATTACTTCGACCATATCTCCCCACTGGTACAGATGCCAAGCCATCTCGACCCAGCCGCTGGCTCGGAACGTGACAATCAACCCGCCATCAGCATGGTCAGTCATAATCTGATCGGGGTGGAACAGAAAATCCCGCGCCGTTGCTCCCGCAGCTGGACTAAACCGCCAGACGACCAAACCGAACTCCGCCTCCGAATGATACGACCCGAACGATTTCGCGGCATAGGTGTTGAGATCGAAGTCCTTGTCACGAACGAATGACTGCCCTGTGATCTTGGCAGAAATAATGCGGTCAATTCGGAAACGGCGGAAGGCCGCACCATTGGCGGGATCGCGAGCGATAAGATAATGCCGCGTGCCGAGCAACATGCCATAGGGTTCAACAATCCGGTCCCGCGGCTCGGCATCCTGTTTTCCTTGATATCTGATGACTAGCGAAAACGGGGCCTTCAGCGCTTCAGCGATGGCACCTGTAACCATCGGTGATGTTTTCACCTTCGGGCCTGGACGACATGCATAACCCTGCGCTTCTAGTACAGCTTCCGCGTCCACCTCGGCGCGGCGGGCGTTGCAGGAGGGTAATGTGGCCATCAAGCGGTCCCGCAACGATTTAAGCGCTTCAACTTCCGAATGCGCGCCTTCGCGTTCGGCGCGCCGAATGCCCATTTCGAGGGCAACCAACTCCCTGTCATAGATGCCCTGCTTGCCGATCATCGTCGTGTCGTGCAGCTTCCACCAACGACGGCGCTCACTATCTGTGCTGTAGGTCACATTTGGAAATAAGCTTTCCATCGCACGTACCATGCGCTGGGCGGTGCGCGTATTGACTCCAAACTCCTGAGCGATTTCGGGCAAGGTTATGCCCTTATGTCGAGCGGCCGCGAGCTGCGCCAGCCGCAGCAAATCATGAGCCTTCTGAAAAGACATGTGGATAAGATTCCTTCCGAGACAGGTTTTTACGGGGTGGTTAGCATAATGTTAACTCAGGGGCGAGTCGCCTTGTAGAAAAACGCGGTAAGGTTGCTTTTTCGGAGCGTTGCCAGCCATGCTGGAAGTGATGCCCGTAGGAAAACCGACGGCCCTGTCGTCTCGCCCCTCTCACCAGCAGATCGCTGGGCCGCCCCGCTGGGTCGGCTTAGCGCGAACACATAAAGAGGACGAAGTTAGAATGGCACTACCACCCAGAGTATTCTTCACATTGCACGAAACAGCCGCGCGTTGGGGCTGCACGATTGCCGATATCGCCGGATGGGTCTGCGATGGCAAACTGGAAATCGTCACGGGCATTTCTGCAGTCACCTGCGGCGAGGCCCGCGTTTCCGGCAAGGTTTCCATCTCCCCGATGGACATTTTGCCTATGTTCCGCCGCTGCGGCACTGGCCCCAGTGTGGCCAACCTCACACGCGTTAAGCCCGATGGGGCCGAGGACGGTGTGTTTATCACAGAGCCCAGCGACGGGGTTGAAGTGTCGATTTCTGACCTGTTGATTGCGGCAGAAGAAGTGATGCGATTTGAAGAGGAACACGATCTATTGCGCCGCGTTAGCGGCGGGTCTGGGTCCGTGTCAGCCTATGATTGGGATGGGATGTATATGACGATCATCCTGCGCGTTCACGAAAAGGGTCTACCCGCCAGCCAGACTGAACTGGTGACCGAATTGCAGGACTGGTTTGGCGAGACGTCAACAAACGGCGATGTTCCAGATGAAAGCACGATCCGTCGGCGAGTCCGCCCAATATGGCGCAAGCTGCGGGCTGATGCTTGACCGCGTCGCGCGTCAGGCCGACTTCTTGTCCGCATCATGAACGATCTTCGGGCGGGGCCGAAAGATGCTGGCCACGGCATCGACCCCCGCCCGAAGTGGCGAATCCATCAAATGCGCATAGCGCTGGGTCGTTTGCATCTGGCTGTGGCCAAGCAATTTGCCAATCATCTCCAGCGATGCGCCGCCGCTAACTAACAGCGATGCAAATGTATGGCGCAGATCGTGGATGCGCACGTCGGGCAGTTTTGCCTCCCTTTGCACGTTCTTCCAGAAACGGCGGATTTCTTTCACGGGCTGGCCCGGCACATCACCGGGGAAGAGCCACGGATTTCCCTTGGTCACCATCAATTGGCGCTGGCGCACGATGGCCGCAACCTCGGCTGAGATTGGAATGCGATGGATCCTACGCTGTTTGGTGCTGGCCGCAGGTTTTGACCAACTGCCCAGTTCCAAATTGAACTGTTCAAACCGCGCTTGCCGAACCTCGCCCACCCTGCTACCGGTCAACAAGCAAAGACGGATGATCCCCGCCGCGCGCTGATCTTCGGCGGCGTCCAGAACCTCGGCCAGCCTGCCGATCTCCTCTTGCGACAGAAACCGCTCGCGTTCATTCTCGATCCGCTTTTTGAAACCCGAGGCTGGATTATCGGTGCGCCAACCCCAGCCGATAGCCAGCGTGAACATCTTGCGCAGCACCTCTCCCGTCCTGTTGGCGCGTATCGGTGTGGGCTTTGACCCTTGCAATTTGCGGGCGCGGTTGTTGGGCTTTTCCTTTGACGGACGCGCCCTGCCCTTCGCGACGATGTTCAAGAGTTTCGCCACATCATGTGGCGTGATCTCCGTGACCAGTTTCCTGCCCCAATGCGGCGCGACCAGCTTGATCAGCATCGACTTCTGATCCGAAGCATTGGTCTTGGCCAGATGCGGCAAGTGCTCGGCCAAATAGCGGTCAATCATATCGCTGAACCGTGGGGCCTCGCGCAAATCATCCCGCGCGCCCAAAGGATCGCCACCCTCATCGATGATGCGCCGCAGTTCTTTGGCGCGCTCGCGGGCAGCGGTCACCGTCCACTCGGGCCAACGACCGATGGTCATGCGGCGCTGGCGTCCAGCGTAGCGGTAGTCCAGCACAAAGCATCGGTTCCCAGAACTCAGGACCCGCAGAGAAAATCCGCGCACTTCGCTGTCAAAGACCTGAATGTGGCGGCCCGTTTCCACGGCCTGCTCCCGCACGGCTTTGTCGTTCAATCTCACTCTGCTGACCAACTCAGCACCTCCTGTCGACGATGACACAGGCGTAGATTCGCGCCTTTATCAAGCAAAGCATGGCAAGGGTTGCGGCAATCAGGCGGTGACCGGCGGTGAATTGTGGCGAGCTTGCCGGTCATTGAAATGATTGAATAAGTTACGAATGGCGTCGCGTTTTGGCCGAAGACGGGCGGAATAAATGGCGTGCCGTGCAGCCTCGTTGACTGCGCCGAGGTGCGTTTTGCAGCGAAAACGAGCGGGCAAACAACACTGGTTTTGTAAATTTTCAATAAAATCAATGGGCGGCAAGGGTCTGAACCCTTTGCCGCCCATGCGAAATCCCGCCAATGCCGCCGAACACTCGCAAAACGCTGCGAAACTGGCGAAACGCACATTTTCGCACGATTTGAGTTCAGCCGAGCCAGCCATGGCGTGCCACACCTCCGCCTCGCCAACTTAGTGCAACACCACCGAAATTTCCCGAAAGTTAAATGAAATCAAAGACCGGCAAGCATCCCGCAAGTCATCGCCGGTCACCGCCTTCCCGCCACCCCTTCGCGTCTGCGTCTGATGTCCACGGAAATCAGCCCATTCCGGGCGATAATCGGGAGACAGAAGATGACAGCAGCGGGAACTTCGGGGCACGCCGCCACCGGTGGCTTGCTCAGCGGCTGGATCAGCCGCGTAGAACTTGCAATTGAATTAGGTTTAACGATCGACACGTTGCGGCGATGGGAAGCACGGCGGTTCGGCCCGCCTTGCGTGCGCGCTGGGCGCAAAGTCTATTATCGCCGCGATGCCGTCCATGACTGGCTGCAATTGCAAGAAGTGCCCACTCAGCGTCGCGCGGGCAGCCGTCGATGATCGCTCCCCTGCCCTCTCCGCCCAACACGTCGTCATCGACGGCAATCACCGCTGACTGGGTGCGTGACCGCCTCACCGAAGCGCGTGGCATACAGGCCGATACTGCCAAACATCCGAATTCGCTCGTCATCCTCGCCGCCCGCGTTGTGGCAGGTCACACCGATGATGCGCGCGAATGCGGCGATGCGCTGGACCTGCTGCAACGGCTCGATCACCGCCCGCTTCAGGTCATCGCGGCCGCCTTTCCGAACGGCGGTGCGCCATGAGCCACAAAGCAACCGTCTGGGCCATCCAGCAGCGCGGGCTCAAACCCGCCACCAAAATCGTGCTCTGGTTCCTGTGCGATCGGCACAATCCCGATTTCGGGTGTTTTCCGACGCAGGCGCGGCTGGCCCACGATGCAGAGATGTCGATTTCGGCGCTGAACGAACATTTGGCCAAGCTGGAGGAGTTGCGCCTGATCCACCGCGTTCGCGTGCATGATCCCCGCACCCACAAGCGCCAAGCGACACGCTACATCTTGGGGTTCGAAGATGGATTTCCACAAGAGCCAACTCCAGAAACCGGAGTTGGCGTTTTGGGAACGGAGGAAGAACAGGACAGCGAGCCATCTCCGGAAACTGGAGATGGGGCCATCTCCGGATTTTCGGCAAAGCCACCTCCGGATTTTGCCCAAAGCCATCTCCGGAATCCGGAGACTAACCTTGTAAGAGAACCTTTAAGTAAACCTGTAAAGGAGGAGGAGGACGCGCGGGCGCGCGAGGCCGATTTTGATCGGTTCTTTGCGGAACTTCTCGCAGCGCTGGGCTTTGCCGCCAACGCCGCCCTGCCCGCTTGGTGGCAGGGTTGGCCTGCTCAAGTGCATGTACGCCGATGGACCGAAACCCTCGGGCTGTCGCAAGCGCGGATCATCGAGGTTGCTGCCCAAACGCGGGCCGAACACCCCAATCCCCCCGATGGGCCGAAAGCGCTCGATCGGTTCATGGAGCGGGCCGCCCAGCGCGATGCGCAGGCTGCGATGGCGGCAGCGAAGGGCTCCAAGGCCAAGCGGCGGCGCAAGGCAGATGCCGCACCACCGCCAAGCGAAGATGAACTCGCGGCCTTCTATGCCGCCAAGGTCAATTCCGACGAGTTCCTGCCCAAGGGCATGATCACCCACTCCCTGTGCCGATTGATGCTGGCGCGAGGGTTGGTGACGCGCGAGCGCCTCAGCCAGCGCGTGGTGGCGTGAATGGAAATCTCGCATAACCGCACCGCCCAGCGCGCCATGGGCAGCAGGGTCAAACGCTCGATGGGCGTGCAAGCAGCGTTGGAATGGGCATTCCGAGTGGAAAAGGCGCAGCTGGAGTTGCCCCAGCGCAAAGATGTGGTCGAGGAGGGTTTCGGCTTTGGTCTCGAATATGTCTTACTCCAGCGCGCCGCGCTGGGCTGCAAGGTCGATGGCGGCCAGCACAAAATGGGCAGTTACACCCATCCTGACGCCGAGGTGATCGCTGCCACCGTTGCAGGCATGCCCGACAGGCTTGGCGGCATTCGTATGGCGATCAGCGTGGCCGAACTCGCCCGTGCAGGCATAACCCCCGACTGGATGCCAGGGGTCGTGCCGCGTTGTGTGCCGATGGAAACCCGCCAAAATCAGCACGGCGAGCGCGCGGTCACCATTGTGGTGGGTACCGAGCGCGTGAAAACGCGCGGCAAATGGCGGACGGTCGAGGTGCTGGCCTGCCCCGTCACATGGCGGCCCTATCCGGAACAGATCGCGGCGGCCCGTAAGGGCTATGATCATTGGTGGCAGGCGCTGGATTGGGTTCGAGATGGGCTGTTGGCGGGCGGGATGTTGCGGGAGATGGAAGTGACGGCGGTGATGCCGAGGGTGCGTCCGTGGGAGGGGCGGCGATGATTGCATTCATTGAAGCAATCTATCGAACGCGCCAGTGTGCAGGCGCAAGCGCTGGGCAAAATGCGCAGCAACTGCGACACTGGGCGATGGCACAACCATCGCCCAGTGCCAATTTTAATGCGCAGGAAGCAAAGCCCCTTTGGCCACATAGACCGTGTCATTGGGCAGTTCGCTCAAATGACCGTTGGGCAGACGATGCAAATGGGCGTCATTACCCAAAAGCTCGCGTGCCCGCAGTTCAGACTGCGCCACGACCCAGCCCTGCGCTGTATCGGCTCCATCGTGATCGCGGCATATGCGGAATGAATAAACCATGGGTTGTTTATGGCGCAGCCTTGGTTAATAACAGATTAACAAATATCATAAAAAATGCATCAAAATCATGGCCTTAATTTATTCAAATCGCTGACAAATTTTGGTCCAGATTGAAAGGCTTACTACAAACATCATAGATTGATTCGCCCTATGATTGTGAGGCGTGGTCGCTGCGAGTAAGTTTGATCAGTGAGTTATGTGCGAGTAGAAGCGGCTGACCACGCCCCACAGTGTTTTCCAAATTCAACATTCAGTTCAAAGCCGCGCTTGATTGCAGTGCAAGCAGGCCTGATGTCGATTTCAAAGCAAGGGGGGTGTAACCTTGGCCATTCGCCTTCCGCGACCAGACCATCTGCTCAGAGCCGATTTGTCACATACTGTTCCGAAAGCCGTCAGCGCAAACTTCGGTCAGGACTCGCATTTTGAGCGATCACTGGCATCTTTCATCCATCCTTGGTGATAAGAAGAGGTTCGGCGTCTTTCAGCTCCTTCGTAGTCCTTCCAAGTTCGCTGACTGCGCCGCAAAAAGCTCCACTGATCCCGTGCTTCGAAACTTGTAAAAGGCACTTGAAGCCAAATTCGCTGACCATGCCGAGCTCCTCAAACAAGCAGATTGGCAGCTGCCGATTGTCTTTGAAGCGGCGATCCGGACCGCCCTTCTTGTTCACGTATTTCCATGTCTGGCCCACAATCGTCGCGTCAGAGGGTGCAGTATCAATGATCATCCGTTGGTCGCGAACCGCAGCGCTAATGGTTTCATAGCGCACTGCACCGAAACGCTTACGTTCTTCAACGAGGATGCAGTCGGGGAAGAAGTAGCAGTTCTTCCCATCGATGGCGATCATGGGTGGAGTAACATTTGATGCGATGCCCCTAGGTAAAGCATAGGAAACCGAGGTTTCTTTATTGTCCACCAACGACGAGGCTCCCGAGTTCCTCTTCCAAGCGTGCAAGTTCGTAATATCGCCCTGCGCCTTGATGAACCAGATCTTGCTGGCGTTCGCGATCTGGTCGATGGTGCTGACTAACGCTCCGTAGCGTTCTTTTATTTCGGGATCGAGGTTATAGGCAAATACAACGTTTCTCCTCGGCAGGTCGATCATACTCCCAATGGCGTATCCGGCAACTAGGAGTGCTACAAACAGGCCGATGAGTGCCGGGTTCTGCGATAAGAGTGAAAAGGCAAGACCAACAACTGCGGCGGCGCAGAGCATGAGCGTATACGAAACACGCTCGCGCGCCTCGTTGAGGCTGAGCAAAGCCTCCGAATGGGATTCAGACACAAGCACATCAGCCTCGGCTGAAATTATGCGCCGCATGAGGACACCGTCCTCGGTCATGTAGGTTGGCAGCTTTCCGTTTGGGTCGATCTCGGAAATCTCGGAAGTGTAGCTTGTGCCACTTCGTTTCGTGGCCGGCTTCGGTTTTCGCCCAAGTTCTCCAAGCGTCTTCCGATAATATACGCCGCCCATGCCTGCGTGAATATAGTGGCCCTTGGGGCCGGTCCCGATTCTAAATCCCTTTACCCCAGCGGAAATCCCGAGGCCCGAGCTGGAAAGATTTATCCGGAAAGGACCAAGACTAACATAATCTCGTATATAGAAAGGCATGATCAACCCTCGGCATTATGCATACACAGGCTGCAACTTAAAACCCTAACGCGCAAGATGTAATATGTCGCGTTAGTTCAACGGCTTCCTCGGTTATGCGGACCGCTATAGTAGCTGCTTTCCGCACCTCTTGCGAGCCATCGGGTACAGCTGGGGTGAGATACTTACCTGCGAAGCCTGTAACGAGATCTTCCGTGGTATTGAGATCAAAGAAGAAGCTATGACTCGCGCAACATTTTTGCCAGTTAACTTGGAAATTTCCTCACTATACAAACGGCTACGTAATGAATCTGGACAGTCGGACAAAAATACCGCTCAGGAATCCCTTTTTTGATCCCATGAGCCTTCAAGTCGGGCCCCTCTGCTATCGATTGAGGATCGACAGCTAAATCTTCTAAGTACGCTCCCGATGCCGTCTCGCCCCTCGAGCCGAGCATCGGAAGCAGAAACTTGAAGGGAGGACCGGTCTGCACGCGGAAACGTCAAACAAATCCCATAAACTTTGCGAAAGCGCCTAACACTTGACAAGAGATCTGCGCACTCGCCTTAGATCCGTCCATGCGGCTTCTTTCGACCTAGCAGTTCCAAAGGCTGCTTGTGTGCGGGCACAGAACAACCTACCAATAGACGTGGGGCAGTGCGTCCATTCCGTTTGCTACAATTCTGGCATGATTGAATGCAATTCCGCACTAGACTTTTGAGGCGGGTAACATGACAAATCTATCTCGGCTGAAGGTTTCTCTAACCAAGCATGGCGCACATAAGGCTTTCATACTGCTGAGGGACTTGAATGCGACCGACGTCTTGGACCATGTCTGGAACAAGCATAAAGGCATCAAGATTGATAGAGCACAAACGCGTCAAAACCTATCAGCGTTTGCAGACGGAAATCTTCCTGGCATATGGGAACGTGCCAAAGAACTGTCGGAGGATACACTTCGACAACTTGTGTTTCTTGCAATTATTTTCAGCCATCACAAAGTAATCCATGCTTTTCAGGTCGGCTCAGCGGGCAATGGACTGGGTGAAATCCGACGCGGTGCGGTCTTGGATGCCAAGGCATTCACAAACATCAAGAACGATATAGTTGAACTTGGCTTCTCTACGTCACACAGCACCGAAGCAGTTGCCTATGATCTAACCAAACTTCAGCAAAACTTGGAGATTGGCGACCTTGCATCCAAGCTACTGTCTCTCAAACTCCAATCAGCTGGCTGGAACAATGTTGGAACAGTTGCCGATGAGTGTGTACGTTTAGAGTTTCATGCTTCGCTTTCCCAAAGCGAGGAGGTTTTCCGAACTTGGATCGGCGGGGCTCATGCAGAGGGCCATTTGACCGTAGCAGCAACTCCGGATCCCAATACTGGAATGGCAAGCGCTTTCGTGTTCAAACCTGGTCATAATCCTTCCAAAGAAGGCACGTCTACAAGGCGCAGAGCTTCAGAGGTAATTGAGGCGGACCTGACACATAATATGCTCCAATCTAAGTTGTACGGTTTTCTATCGCAGAAATTTGGATACGAAAACATTGGAACTGAGCTACCATCAGGCGTAAGTGGAAACTCAATCGATATAGTCATGAAATTGGGGGGCGACACAACCTTCTTTGAAATTAAGACCAACCCATCACTTAGGCTGAGCATCCGTGAAGCGCTTCCTCAACTTCTTGAATACGCCTATTGGCCAGCGGAAACTAGATGCAGCAAATTGATCATCGTGGCCGAGGCGGAAGTAACAAAAGACGCTGCAGCCTACCTGAATAAGCTGCGTTCAGATTTTAAAGTGCCAGTCTACTACGCTCGCATCGATAGGCAAACAGGCCAACTAAGCGAGACTATTTGACATTGCACTTAGCAACGAGGAGCGCCTCCTGCACATCCCTATGCCGATCGTCTTTGCGACCCATTGTCATGTGGTGATGGTCCAAATACATTGTTCTTATGGAATAATTTGAACCAAGAGTTTCGCTTGCCATGTCACAAAGATCATTTAGCGCAAAAAGGCCAGTGTCGCTATAACTTAAGACTAGGTTTGAATTAGAAGTCCTAGTGCCCTCAAACAAAGACCTAAATGCATCGGGCACAAGGGACCTTATGCTAAAGGGGGACTGGTGGCGATCTTCTCTGTACCGGCCTTTGACCACCTTACCGCCTTTTACTTGAAGCTCAGGATAATCATATAGCACTAGTGTCTCGAGCGCATGATAAAACCGGCTATAGTGGACGAAAGCATAAGGAGGATCGGCATAGACCGTCCCTCCTTCGAATTGTGCCAAGCACTCTCGATAGTCTACTGACGAAAGCCTGAAGTCGGCATTCTGTGCAACGTTGTCGAAATTCCAGTCACGCAGCGACGTTACCTTCTTCAGGAATAATTCGTCCAACTTTTTACGTCGGTAGATTGAAATGTCACGCATGGATGACAGTGTTTTTGCATCCCGATACTGAGCGAAATGCCCTGTTCCTTGACTGCAGTATGCCATTGCATGCATCAGTGCGGTCAAAACCACGGCGAAGTCAGCTTCGGTTAATTCCCCTGCCGCTTTCGACTCATCTGCCATCCGCCGTATCGAGTCTATCCACAGGCATTGCTTCGCAGACCACCATGTTCCAGAATAACACCTAGTAAATATTGTATAAGGCCGTTCTTCAATCACGTTAATTAGACTTTGATTCAGTAACTCTGTTCCGTTGAAATCTTCGAGACTATTTGTTGGTACATACTCTAGATTTGACGGAAGGCACGAGTACACAGCTTCAAAGTGTACTGATGCCCGTCTGAGAAGCGTTTCTGGCGAAATTTGCCGAAATCTCTCCGAGACGCGGTCCAAGTAACACCGCGCAATTACTTCTGAATAGCTTTGAATGTCATTTGAAACAAACGGAACAGAGTTCCAATTGCTCCAGCAAGCGAACCAGCGCCAGCAAAGAGATCGCACACATATCCCTGCGCATGGACGCTTCTAATTCCGCCCGACACGTATTCTATTATTTTTGCTTTTGAGCCCATGTATTTAATGACTTGAGGATAACCTCTCACCTTCAGGCTATCGCTTCTTTTAGCAGCTTGGCGATGGATGTTCATTGGGCCTTTTGTCTCGCTTGTCATTGGCTCACATCTTTTGTGGCCTTCCGCCTTCCTACCATCTCAACGCGCCATAGTCATGTCTATCTTGCTTTCTGTCGAGATATTCTGGTTTGCCGTCTCGTTAGACAGTGATGGAGAAGAGACCGTCAGCATCTTGAGTGGTTAAAGGGCATTCATCAGACTATCAGGTGCCTAGCCCACGTTCGGCCTACTTTCATAGTCTTCCATTTGCATTGTCCCCTCGGCTTGGTTCCTCCCCGGCCCCATTTGTATGCGGGGGGGCGCAGCGCAGGATTTCGCTAGCGACAGGCACTTTCACCGGGGAATCCACTTGGAATCCACCTTGGTCGAAAAAGTTGCGAAAAGTAATTCAAGATCAAAGGCTTGCGTAATCCCTACCTTTTTAGGGTGGATTCTTTTTTGGGAAGCCAGGGAAGCCAGTTTTCGGAAGCCACCCACAACGGAAGCCACCCGCCGATCCAACCGTATTTGTGGCAACGGTGCCGCGCCAATGGAGCGCGGCACTTAGAGCGGGCAAGTCAGGCTCGACCGGTGTATTTTTCCAGCAACCCTTCCAATAGGGCCATCCGGTCGCCGCTGAAATCGCCCTGCTGCGGTGCGATATCGTGAATCGCGCGCACGAAGAACTGACGATAGTCCTCGCGCTCCGCGCACCACGCCAGTAGCTTTACGCCCTGCGGTGGGTGGACTAGCACCAGCGGCTGCACGGTACGCGTCGTTTTGTTGCCATCTAGGTCAGTGTAGCCAAAGGCGACAGGCTGGCAGGCACGGATGGCTGAATGCAAGATGGCGAGGTCTGCTTCGGCGGCAGAAGGGACATCCTCGGGCCAGTAGACGGCGGGGCGCACATCAAGCATTTGGTAGATGCGCCCGAGCAAACCAGCCTCTGGATCGGTTTCCGCCAACCGCGCCAATGCTGAATTCGCGGCCGCCGCCGTGACCGGATCACCGCGATAACCCGCCAACGCAAGGCCGCGCAATGCTGCATCCCGCAGGTCAGGATCCAGCACTGGCATCGGGGTCGCGGGCACACTGGCAGCAGCACCTTGCCCAAAACCGAGTGCGGCAGCAGCCCCGGCAAACCGGGTGCCGAGCGCGCGGCGGGTAAGGGTTGGGGTCGGGCTAGAGGTGCGACCGGGAAACATGGCGAATCTTCCTAGGGATGAAAAAGGCGGAAGAATTCGCATATCTGGTAGTATTCTGTCCAGTAAATTAACCGCAAAGGCATTTGCTCACGGCACGGTCCATTTGGATTTCGGTCACGCGCGTGGAATCCTATTGATTCTAGTTCATTTTTCCATTTGACAAAGCTGCCCCCCTTGCTCTACCCCTAGAGCATCGAAGAATTGCGCCCGGAGGACATACCTCGCGGGCGTTTGCTTTTTCCCACATCGCGGATCCCAATTCTGATGCTGGCATCACCCAGCGCGCTTCGGCATGCCCGCCCTGCCCTACATGAAAGCTGCCTCATGGACCTGGTCTTTGCGCCGAGCCAGATCGAGACTTGGCATCTCGAACGGCTGCGCCCTTATGCCCGCAATGCCAAGATCCATGGCACCGATCAGGTGGCAAAGATTGCCGCCAGCATGGCGAAGTTTGGCTGGACCGTTCCCTGCTTGGTCGCGGACGATGGTGAGTTAATCGCTGGCCATGGTCGTGTGCTGGCCGCGACAATGTTGGGGCTGTCCGAAGTACCGGTGATCCGGCTTGGCCATTTGGACGAGGCCGAACGGCGGGCTTACCGCATTGCCGACAATAAACTGACCGAACTTGGCGAATGGGACGAGGCGATGCTGCGCGAGGAAATCGCGGGGCTGCTGGCCGAGGATTTCGACCTGTCGCTACTGGGGATCACTGACGAAGATCTGGACGCATTGCTGCGCGATCCCGATCAGGTGGATGGCGGGGCGGTCGAGGGCGAAGACGATATCCCGGAACCACCAGTCACGCCTGTATCCGTTCCGGGCGATCTATGGCAGCTGGGATCGCACCGCCTGATCTGCGGGGACAGCACTTCCGCCGAGGTGGTCGGGCGATTGCTTGGCGATGTTCGTCCGCTGCTGATGGTGACCGATCCGCCCTATGGCGTGGAATACGATCCATCTTGGCGCAACCAAGCTGGCGCGGCCAAGACCAAACGCACGGGCAAGGTGCTGAACGATGATCGCGCAGACTGGCGCGAGGCTTGGGCGCTGTTTCCCGGCGATGTCGCCTATGTCTGGCACGGGGCATTGCACGCGGCGACCGTAGCAGAAAGCCTTGTGGCGGCGGGTTTCGCCGTGCGATCGCAGATCATCTGGGCCAAGGACCGCCTCGTTCTCAGCCGTGGCGATTATCACTGGCAGCATGAACCTTGCTGGTACGCTGTCAAAAAGTCGGGCAAGGGCCATTGGGCGGGCGATCGCAAGCAGACCACCCTGTGGCAGATTGCGAACAAGGACCAAGATGCCGATACAGTGCATGGCACGCAAAAGCCCGTCGAGTGCATGCGCCGCCCGATCCTGAACAACTCCAGCCCGGGTCAGGCGGTATTTGAACCGTTCATGGGGTCTGGCACCACGTTGATCGCGGCAGAAACCACGGGGCGCGTTTGCTTTGGCGTTGAACTCAACCCTGCCTACGTCGATGTGGCCATCGAGCGCTGGCAGCAATTCACGGGCACGACCGCAGTTCTGGCTGATACTGGCGAGACGTTTGCAGAACTGAAGGCCAAGAGGCTGGCGGCATGAATGCGGCTCTATTGCCTGGCAAGATCGAGCATTGGCCCCTCGCCCACCTGAAACCTTACGCCCGCAATGCCAAAACCCATGACGCGGGCCAAGTTGCCAAGATCGCCGCCAGCATGGCAGAGTTCGGTTGGACCGTCCCAGTGCTGGTAGCAGCCGACGGTGAGTTGATCGCGGGCCATGGCCGCATCTTGGCCGCCGCGCAGCTGGGCCTGTCCGAAGCTCCTGTCATCGTGCTGGGCCATTTAACCGAGGCACAGCGCCGCGCTTACCGCATCGCCGACAACAAACTAACCGAGCTGGGCGGGTGGGACGAGGCCCTGCTGCTGCAGGAATTGCAGGCGCTTTTGGCGGAGGATTTTGACCTCGGGCTGATCGGGATCTCCGAGGATGAACTGGACGCGCTGCTGCACTCTGGCGATGATGACCGTCCGGAAATTTCTGACGATGCCGCCGACACCATCCCCGAACCACCCGCTGAACCCATCACCAAGCCGGGCGACATCTGGGCGCTGGGCAAGCACCGCCTTTGCTGCGGCGATGCCACCGATCCCGCCGCCGTCGCAAGGCTGATGCAAGGCGAACAGGCGAGGCTGATGTTCACCTCGCCGCCCTATGCCCAGCAGCGCGACTATGGAGCGGCGAAGGAAAAGGTCAGCGATTGGGATGCGCTGATGCAGGGCGTGTTCGGCGCAGCACCCGTCACCTCCGACGCGCAGGTTCTGGTCAACCTCGGCCTCGTGCACCGTGACAGCGAATGGCAGCCCTATTGGGAAGGATGGGTCGAATGGATGCGCGCGTCTGGCTGGCGGCGGTTTGGCTGGTATGTCTGGGATCAGGGCCCGGGATTGCCGGGCGACTGGAACGGGCGACTGGCCCCGTCGCACGAGTTCATTTTCCACTTCAACCGCGCGCCCCGCAAACCACACAAAACCGTGCCATCCAAGCACGCGGGCGAAACCTTGGGCGGCGGTGGGCTGCGCGGGGCCGACGGCAGCGTTCACGCCAAAACTGGAACCGGCAACGCCATCCAGAGTCATCGCATTCCCGACAGCGTGTTTCGCATCATGCGGCATAAGGGCGGGCTTGGCGCGGCGGGATCGCACCCGGCGGTATTTCCAGTGGCGCTGGTCGAGGCAGTGCTGACGGCGTTTTCAGATGCAGGTGATCTGATCTACGAGCCGTTCTGCGGCTCCGGCACCCAGATCGTCGCCGCCGAACGCGCTGGGAGGCGATGCTTCGCGATGGAACTGGACCCGGTCTATTGCGACGTGGCAGTGCGGCGGTGGGAGATGGCGACGGGGAAGATAGCTTTACGGACCCTCGATCAACTCCAAGACATAGGCCGCAACTGTGTGTGACGCATGGATTGCCAACCGCGCGTGCCGGGGCTTGATGGTGAAATTGCGTGTTTGCTCTTCTGACTTTCCATGCGCACCACTTTTCGTGTTTCGGAGGTGCATTATCCCATCGACAATGCTGTTCAATCCCGACGCAATCTTTTTCAGATCTTTGCTGTCCCAATCAACTGGACGTAAGCCAATTTGTTCCGCTGATGATTTCCAAAGTTCTGCAAGTGCATCACCGCTGCCGTATGCTTTTCCTTTGTGATCAAGGTAAGCCTTCAGCGCAGCTTCAAGCACATTTCCGGCATAGTGAGCCGCCGCATGCGGGTCCTTTTCGATCTGAGCCAATGCACGTTGTATCTCAACATCTACAGATGCCAACCCGTGCTTTTTGACAGCTTCTTCCAGTGAAAGAGTAGATGTCGTGCCTGCTCGAACGATGTTTCCGCCGCGAACATAAGCCAAACCTTCGCGCGCCAAGGTTTCCTTTATTTTGGTTTTCTCTTGCTCAAGTTTTGCTGCATGGTCATCGCCAGCACTTAGCCAATAAGCGTTTGTTGGCAACGTCTTTTCAATGAAATCGTCGAGGATCGCACCAAATATCATCAATGGTTCATTGGACAGCTTGTTGATCTGGCGAAGCCATGCTTGGACCTTTGTAGCTTTGCTTCCGTCGGGAATCGGTTCTGGTGCGCCCGCGAAGAGGAACAAAGAGTCAATTTCTGCCTGTGTGTAACGATCAGGGAAAATCTGGCTGAGCAGGCCGACGATGCTTGTTGGAATTTTATCCATCCGGTGCCTCCAAGAAAAATCACCTACACTATCGTCCACTCTTGAAGATGATGGCAAGCAGGGAGCACTGCACGGATGTGTGCGCTAATCTGCTTCGCGCCAGAATAGCGCGAAGCCCTAGTCTATGCTGGCAATTCGATACACAGTCCCCCTACCCTCGACCTTTTCGGCGGTAATGGGCAAGTTCAACTTCTTCTTCAGCCCACCTGAAATCAGGCCTCTTGCTGAATGCGCAAGCCAGCCCGTCGCCTCGACAACCTCGGCGATGGTCGCCCCTTGCGGCCGCTGCAGCATCCCAATGATCTGCGCCTGCTTGGTACCCGCGCGCTGGGCCCGTGGCTTTGGCGCAGGCGTTTTGGCGGCATGCTCGCGGATCGCCACCACGGTTTTCGCCACCACCGGCTCAATCCCAATGGCGAGCAGCCCCGCCTCGGTGGCCACCAGCGTCGTGCCATGCCCATCGCCGGTTTCGCGCCAGAGGGGTTCATTGCGGCGCAGGTTGGCATTGACCTCCTGCAGCCAACCGTGCTCGACCATCTTTGCAACGGCCATTCTTGCGGCAGCGCCAACCAGCCCGTTTGGCAGCGGCAGGGCGATGTTTTCAGGGCGCTGGGCGGCGGCGCTGAGGATGATCGATTGGGTGTCGGTCAGTTTGGGCAGAGCTGGATTACGCGGCATTGCCAGCCTCCCATTTTGCGAACTCGCCTTCCATGCCCATGCTTGCGGCAATCTCGCGCAGCGAACCGGGGGCTTGGCGTTCCAGATCGGCAGCGAGTTTTGCCTCGGCCACAAAGACCTCGCGGGGGAGGTGGTTCAGAGTGTGATGGTGCAATCGCATCATTGCTTCGACCCCAGCTGGGTTCAACTCGGGGGCAATTTCGTGCAGCAGTTTTTGGTAGGCCATCGGGAACTCCGTTGATTGGGCGGCGCGGGATGCGCGGCCTTCTACGGGGGCAAGTCCGCCAGATTGGCGGGCCGCGCGTGGGGTGCCTGCGCGATTGTTCGGCTTACTCGGCGTGTTCGCCTTCTTTGAAAGCGGCGTCAGTGATTTGGCGCAGAAGGCCAGCGTAACGTTTCAGATCGCCAACATGGCCCCAGTGGATGTCGTCGGGGTTGGTCTCGAAGTGGTCATCGCTCAGGGCCTTCAAGCGGTCTAGCATTGTGTCGATTTCGGCTTTGGCGGCGATGAACGCATCAAGTGCTTTGTCGTTCGAAGTTTGCGCGCGGCGGGTGGTCATGGCAGTGTCTCCGTGGGTGAATTGCATCGTTTTGGTGTGATTACATTCGCTCGATCTGGCGCAGGAGTGTAGTATAATCGCAGCAATTTCAGTGCTTTAACGTGGCCATGATTGTTCGGATATGACCATCCACACCCCGTCTTGCCAGCCATACAGATACTCAAATGTGCGGGTAGGCACGGGTTCGATCTGCGGCGCGCGGGGTGGATTGTATGCCTCCAGCCGTTCCGCTGACACCGAGCGCAATTCGCGCGCGGCCAAAATGTCGGCGGGTGTCCATGGTTCCAGCGCCGCCAGCATATGTTCGGGGTAACCGTCGAAGTGGACATACACATGAGCCCATTGTTCGGGGCCAGTTTGAATTGCAATTTGCGCGCGGGTGCTCATCTTTGCCACCCCTCAACCTAGCTTCAGGGGCCGAATGATGCCCGATGCAACCAGCGCCGCGCAGGCATTCGCCAGATGCGCCGTCGGCACCTCGATCTTGATGTGCGAGATCACGTCGGACACCTCGGCGCGCACGCCAAATCGGCCCAGTTCGGCTGCGATCTTCGCGCAGGTCATGTCATTGTCGCTGCCCTCCAGTTTGGCGGGCACGGCATTGTGCTGAATTCGGATGGTGGTGCTGATCAAATCCATGGCCAGCCCCTTAACGTTTTGCGGCGCTGGCGCGCCCAGCTTCATATGCCTCTTCCAGCGCGGCGCGCATCGCCCAGACCGCCACATCGTGGAAATCGAGGCTGTCCCGCTCGCGGGTTTCCAGCGTTTCAATGAAGAACTGGCGCTTGGCGATCTCCAAAATCAGCGCGTCGCGCTGGGCGGTTTGGGCGTTGGTCTGGTTACTCATCTCTCTGATCCGTCACTTTGGCGGGGCATGATGCGCCCGCTTCATGACAGAATGATTCGCTCTGTCGGCGAGTATAATCAACTCAAATAGGCGGCTATTTCTGTTTAATTTCAATATCTTGAGGCTTCGCGCAGCGTCATGAAAGGTATGTCCGAACGCGAGTATTCCGCCCATTCTGGCCTCTCGCGCGGAGCAATCCAGAAGGCGCGCAAAAACGGTCGTTTGGTGGTTCATGGCGATGGCTCGATCAATGCGGCAGCGTCCGATGCGCGCCGCGCCGAGATGACTGATCCTGACCAGCAGCGCCGCAGCACGGGCGGCGATGCTGGGTTTTCTGGGCCAGCCGACAGCTCGTCCTATCTGAAGGCGCGCACGGCACTCACGGTCTATCAGGCGCAAGACAAGCAGCTGGGCATTCAGAAAAAGAAAGGCACGCTGGTCGACCGCGCCCGCGCAGAAGCGCTGGTGTTTCGCCTTGCGCGGCAAGAACGCGATACGTGGGTCACTTGGCCCAGCAGAGTGGCAGCGCTGATGGCGGCGGAAGTGGCCTTGGGAGTGGAAAAACAAACCGGCGCGCCGGTGATCATCGAGGCCGCGATCCTGCAGAGGGTGTTGGAAGCCCATGTCAGACAGCATCTCGATGCCCTCGCCGACCTTCGAGTTTCCCTCGGATAGCCATGATCTGACGGACGGGCTGGATCTCGAGTTTGACGGGGCCGAGGATATCCTGCGCAGCTGGCGCAAGGGGATGCGTCCCGATCCAGACCTGACTGTGTCGGAATGGGCAGATCAGCACCGCTGGCTCTCATCGCGCGCGGCTGCAGAACCCGGGCGTTATCGCACTGCCCGCGCGCCATACCTGCGCGAAATCATGGATGCGCTGTCACCGCGCCATCCCGCGCAGCGCATCTCGTTCATGAAGGCTGCGCAGGTTGGCGCGACCGAGGCGGGCAACAATTGGATTGGCTTTGTCATTCACCATGCACCCGGGCCGATGCTGGCGGTGCTGCCCACGGTCGAGATGGCGAAACGCTCATCGCGCGGCCGCCTTGATCCTCTGATTGCGGAAAGCCCTGCCCTGCGCGAGCGTGTGAACCCTGCCCGCTCGCGCGATGCTGGCAATTCAATGCTGTCCAAGGAATTCCCGGGCGGCATTCTTGTGCTGACAGGCGCGAACTCGGCTACGGGCCTGCGGTCGATGCCCGCGCGCTATGTGTTTCTGGACGAAGTCGATGCCTATCCACCCTCCGCTGACGAGGAGGGCGACCCTGTCACGCTGGCGGAAGCGCGCACCACCACCTTTTCGCATCGGCGCAAAGTGTTCATGGTCTCGACCCCGACGATCCGGGGATTGTCGCGCATCGAGCGCGAGTTTGAAGCCAGCGATCAGCGGCGGTATTTCGTGCCATGTCCGCATTGCGGCCATATGCAATGGCTGCAGTTTGAACGCCTGCGCTGGGATGGCGGGCGGCCTGACACCGCAGCCTATCATTGCGCGGGCTGCGAAAAACCCATCGCCGAGCATCACAAAACCCAGATGCTGGAGCGTGGCGAATGGCGCGCAACGGCCACTTCCGCCGATCCACATTCCATCGGTTTCCACATCTCGGCGCTCTATTCGCCCTTGGGCTGGAAATCATGGGCGCAGATCGCGCGCGAATGGGTGGCGGCGCAAGGCTCGGAGGAGATGCTGCGCGCGGCGCGCAACACCCTGTTGGGCGAGACATGGGTCGAAAGTGGCGATGCGCCCGAATGGCAGCGGCTGGCAGAACGGCGCGAAGCCTATGGCAGTGCGCAAATCCCAATGGGCGGTTTGTTCCTGACGGCTGGCGTTGATGTGCAGAAGGATCGCATCGAAGTCGATGTCTGGGCCTGGGGCCGAGGTCTTGAGTCCTGGCTCATCGATCACATCGTCATTGCGGGCGGCCCAAATGATCCAGCCTGCTGGGACAAGCTCACTGGCCTTCTGGGGCGCACTTGGACCTGCGCCAATGGCGCTGTCATGGTGATTGGCAAACTGGCGATCGATACCGGCTATGAAGCCCCAGCGGTTTACGCATGGGCGCGCAAGCAGGGCTTTGATCAGGTTGCTCCGATCAAAGGGCTGGAAGGCTTCAACCGCGCGACGCCAGTCTCTGGCCCGACCTTTGTCGATGCGACCATCGGTGGAAAGCGTCTGCGTCGAGGTGCGCGGCTCTGGTCGGTGGCAACCGCCACCTTCAAAACCGAAACCTACCGCTTCCTGCGGCTAGAGCGCCCCTCGGACGAGGACCGCGCGCTGGGCGTGATCGACGCACCCGGCACTGTGCATCTACCGGGTTGGATCGACACCGAATGGATCAAACAGCTGGTGGCCGAGCAGCTGGTCACCGTGCGCAACAAGCGCGGCTATAGCCACCCCGAATGGCAAAAGATGCGCGAGCGCAACGAGGCGCTCGACACCCGCGTCTATGCGCGGGCGGCGGCGTGGATCATGGGCGCAGATCGCTGGGACGAGGCGATGTGGCGGCGGCTGGAAGCGCAGGCCGGTGTGGAAACACGGGCGGTGGTTGCACAAACCGCACCAGAGGCGGCCCCTGCAGAACCAGCCACGCCCACCCCGCCCAAGGCCGGAACACCGACCACGCCGCGTCGCAAGCGCCGCGCTTACACACCGAACTTCATGAGGGACTGAGATGGATCTGGAACGGATGCGCGCGCTTTTGACCGCGCTGCAGGAGGCGCGCTATGCGGGTGTCCGCTCGGTCGGCTATGATGGCAAGTCGATCAACTATGGCTCGGATGCAGAACTGGCCAATGCCATCGCCGACTTGGAAACTCGGATCGCCGCCGCCAGTTCTGGCACGCGTCGGCGGCGGCGCTGGGGCACTGTCGCGTCAAAAGGGCTGTGATCCATGGCTTTTGATGCCTTCCGCCAGCGGCTTGGCGCAATCATCGGCGGCTTTGACGCGGCGCAGTCCCACCGACGGTTGCGCGGGTTTCGGGCAAGCCGCGCCCATGTGAACACGCTGATCGCCGCCTCGGGCGAAACCATCACCGCCCGCGCCCGTTGGCTGGTGCGCAACAATGGCTATGCGGCCAATGCGGTGGAAAGCTTCGCGAGCAATGTGGTGGGCGATGGGATCAAACCCTCGAGTTTGATTGCAGATGCCGCCAAGAAGGAAGAGCTCCAGGCGCTGTGGCTCGCTTGGACAGATGATGCCGACGCCGAGGGATTGACTGATTTCTATGGTCTGCAGCGCCGCGCGGCCCGCGAGGTATTCTTGTCAGGCGAGGTCTTTTTCCGTATCCGCCCTCGGCGCGCAGAGGATGGTCTGACCGTGCCGCTGCAATTGCAGATGCTCCCTTCGGAAATGCTGCCGCTCGATTTGAACCGCAGCCTACCCGGCGCTGGGCTGATCCGCCAAGGCATTGAGTTTGACGGCATAGGTCGCCGCGTGGCCTACCATTTTCTGCGCCGCCATCCGGGCGATCTAACAGATCCCGGCCTTTCGGGCGAAACCGTGCGCGTCCCCGCAAGCGATATGATCCACATTCTCGACCCCGTCGAGGCTGGCCAGCTGCGCGGTGTGTCGCGGTTTGCCAATGCCATCGTGAAGCTGTTCACGCTCGATCTTTACGATGATGCCGAGCTCGAGCGCAAAAAGATCGCGGCGATGTTTGCGATGTTCATCACCTCTCCCGCGCCAGAGACCCCGCTGGAGCCTGCCGAGGATGATCTGGAAGTTGAACCCGGTCAGGTCGTGCGGCTGGATCCCGGAGAGGATGTCACCACCCCAGCCACGCCAGATTCAGGCGGCACTTACGAGCCATTTCAATATCGCACCTTGTTGCAAATCGCCGCCGCGCTGGGCGTGCCCTATGGGTATCTGACGGGCGATACCGCCAAGGGCAATTTCTCAAACACGCGGATTTCGCTGATCGAGTTCCGTCGTCGCATCTCGGCATGGCAACATGGCGTGATGGTTTATCAGCTCTGCCGCGCGGTCTGGGTGCGCTGGATGGATACAGCAGTTTTGTCGGGCGCGCTCGACCTGCCCAGCTATAACAGCCAGCGCCGCCAATATCAGGCCTGCGCTTGGCTGCCGACCAAATGGGACTGGATTGATCCCATGAAAGACGCCTCTGCAGAAATCGTTCAGATCGAAGCGGGCCTGAAATCGCGCACGCAGGCGCTGTCCGAGCGTGGCTATGACGCCGAGCAGGTCGACCGCGAAATCGCCGCCGAGCGCAAACGCGAGCGCGATCTCGGCCTCGACTTCCGCCGTCCGGGATCACCTGCGCAGGGGCCGGGTCAAAGCGGAAATGCGGATGAGGCCGAGGGCGCAGACAAGGACGATGCCAAGGACGACGAGGCTGACGAGACCAACGATGAAAAACCAGACCACAAGGAGGGCGCATGATGCACCATGCCCAAATCGCCCAGCGCGCGTTCAACACGCCCTTAATGGTCGATCCCGCCAAGGCGCTGGCGTTTCTATCTGGGCTTGGCCCGCGCATCACTGGGCAGGACATCACTCTCCAAGGGCTAGTGATAGACGCCGATGATCAGACCTCCGGCAGCCTGCCCGCCCACGCCTCGCTGTTTGGCAATGATCTCGCCCAGCGCCACCAGCGCAGCGGCACCCAGCCCTTTGCGCTGGTCGATGGCATCGCTGTAATCGAAATCGCAGGCACACTTGTGCATCGTGGGGCGTGGATCGGGCAGTCCTCGGGCCTGACCTCCTACGAGGGCATCGCGGCCCACCCATGTCTGACATCACCACCCATCTCCTGCTGCCTTATATCGTTGCATCGCAGGCGCAAAAGCATGTGACTCACAACGAGGCGCTGCGACTGCTGGATGCGATGGTCCAGCTGTCGGTCCTCGACCGAACTCGCACCACGCCGCCCGCCAGTCCCGTCGACGGCGACCGGCATAATCGCTTTCGCCCTTAGCGGTCATCCCGTGAATCAGTCACTCTGGCCGTGCGGCTTCCCCCCCCGTGGTCATGCGCCTTAGCCTGAGCGAGGGAGTGGGGCCGGTCCAAGAAGGACAGCACATCGGTCCGATAGGGCCTAGCCGGAGGCCTACTTGCTGCAACTTAGTTCCGGCCGCACCACTCACGAGCGAACAATTTGGCAACGGTTCTCGCGATTGTCTGCGTTGGAAACAGCGTGCGGTGGTGACGCACATCGGTGTGGCACTCACAAACCGCTTGCGGCGATGATCGCTTCGGCAATCTCTGCAATTGGTGTTTGCGACTTCATCGACTTCTCTCGGATCCGGACATAGGCCTCTTCTTCCGAAATCCCGCGTTCACGCGACAGGATGCGTACCGCCTGCTCGACCTGGCGACGGGCACGCAGGGTGTCGTCGAGCGTCTGGATCCTTTGCTTCAGTCTGCCTTCACGCTGCGCCATGCCCAGGGCCGTCGTGATTGCCGCGAGGACCCCAAATATGCGCAGTGGCTTGGACAATACGCCGTGCACATGCCGCCGGCTGATCTCTTCCAGGATGTCCGGCGTTTCATAGGCGATGATGGCGATATAGGCGGCTGCGCTGCCCTCGGCCATCCAGGCAACGGAGTGGCCATCATCCAGCCCGCTGAGCAGAAAGAAGACAACGTCGTAGTCTTCGGATAGCTTGTTCGGCGGCGGCCAAAGGCATTCGGTCTGACAACCGATGCGACGCAACTGGTCGAAAAGAACTTTGCGATCCTGATCCTCGGGATGAAGGATAAGCATCCTTGCCCGGCGTAAGCGCCGAATGAAACCCGTGCTTGATTTGTGATCCGCGCCGCTCATCCAGACATCGCGCCGACTGAACGGTCGTAGGCTATGAGATAGGGATCAGCGCGGATCACCATGGGAGAGCGCCAGACGACAGCATACTGCCCTTCTGCATCCGCCTTCCCGATCAGCGGACGGACCGAAACATGGTTCGTTTCGGCGTCAATGCACAGATCGCCGCCGGGCGCGTTGAAGACAGCACCAGACAGCGCCGCCAGAAGGCTATCGGTATCCCCACGACCCGCCGTTCGCAGAGCGTTTACGTAAAGGTGGACCAAGGCATAGGCCACCTGTGAATAAACTCCAGGCGACCCTGTCTTGTGGAAGCGGTGATAAAGGTCATTGAACGCGGCATTGCCCGGCGTTTCGATGCTGCTGAAATAGGGAGAAACGGCCAGATGCCCGACCCGGGCGGCGGGCGACATTAGCGCCAACTCTGCCTCGGTCGTTGTCAGGGATGCGATGGGCGCGCGTTTGGATTGCGGGCAGGCCCTGGCATAGGCCTCGTAAAGAGCGATGCTGTGCTGCCCAACAACTGTGGAGAGGATCGCGTCCGCCTTTTGGTCCGCAAGCTTACGGACGGCAATCGCGAAATCTTCAGCTGTCGAGGACAAAGAAAGGTACTGCTCGCTAACCGAGGTCCCGCCGCTTTCGAACAGGAATTCCTTAACGATCCGGTTGATTTCGCGCGCATAAAGCGTGTCCGAGCCGATGAGGGCAATCCGGCGACCATGACGGGTATATAAGTACTCCAGAAGCGGCACGACCAATTGGTTGGGCACCGCTCCTCCATAAATGACGTTTGGCGAATACTCGAACCCTTCATAGACTGACGGGTAGAAGAGCACACCATTGAATCGCTCGACAACCGGCAGAACAACCTTGCGGCTCGATGACAGGCAGCATCCGAAGATCACGTTCACCTTGTTCCGCAGCAATAGCTCTGTCGCCAGTTCGGCGAACATCCGGTCGTCGCCCTTGGGGTCAACGATGATCGGGGAAAGGGGGTACCCGTCGATGCCGCCCCCAGTGTTGATCTCTTCGCAGGCCACCAGGATGCCGCGAAGGTGGGCTGTCTCTGACACATCCATCACGCCCGACTGCGACAGCAGCACGCCAAAGCTGAAGGGCTCTTTAGTCAAAGGTATCACTCCGTCTGATTGACCGCAGTATCAATGAGTTTTGCGATTTGCAAAAGCCGTTCGTCTTGCCCCGGCCTTCCCATCAGCATGATCCCGATCGGCAGCCCGGTGGACGACAGCCCGCAGGGCAAGGTCACGGCGGGCAGACCCGCCAGATTCCCCAGCCAGCAAAACCAGGTCATGCTGTCCTGTGTTGACACACTTCGACCGCCGAACTCTTGCCAGTCGAACCCCATTATCGGGGCCGGGACCGGAAGCGTCGGCAGAACAAGCGCGTCCCAATTGCCAAAGCCAGATGCGAGCAGAGCGCAGAATTCAGCGCGGACCTGCTGGGCACGCAAGAACTCCTGTGCGCTGAGGAGTTGCCCGGCTTCCAGGTGGGCGCGCGTGACCGGGGAAAAACCGGCTGCTGCAGCAAGTCGCGGTTGGTGATAGGCGGTTGCCTCACAGTGCAGGATCGTCTCCCACGCACCGAAGAACCGCCGCATGCCGGGAACCTCGCGTGTCTCAACCGTGCAGCCTTTGGCGCGTTCCAGCGCGGCGGTCACGGCGGCATCCACCTCGTCACTGCGTTCCAGTCCGGGGCCAATCAGGTTCACCAGCCTCGCCGTGCGCGAAAGCGCCGCCACGGGCTGAAACGTGCGGCTGCCCCGCGTCGCTGCGTCGCTTACGTCCTCGCCGAGCAGGCAGGACAGCAGGACCGCGATGTCATCGAGCGAGGCGGCGAGCGGGCCGGGCGCATCCAGCGACCAGCTGAGCGGCAGGACGCCATGGCGCGAGGCGCGGCCATAGGTCGGCTTGAAGCCATAGATGCCGCAGGCCGATGCCGGAATGCGGATGGATCCGCCGGTATCGCTGCCAAGGGCGGCCGTCACGACCCCGCCTGCAACGGCGACCGCTGATCCGCCGCTGCTACCGCCGGTGATGTGATCAGGATTGCGGGGGTTGCGGGTCGGTCCGAAACGCGACGTCGTGTTGGTGGCCCCGTAAGCCCATTCATGCATGTTGGTCTTGCCGAAGATCACCGCCCCACCCTCGCGAAGGCGCGCGACAAGGGTTGCATCAACACCTGGGGGTTCCAGCGGCAAGGCATCGGAACAGGCCGTCGTTGGATAGTCGCGGGTCAGGTAGTTGTCCTTCACGGCAATCGGAATACCGTCCAGCGGGCCGAACGTGGTGCCAGCCGCGCGCCTTTCATCCGAGGCATCGGCGGCGACCAGCACCTTGTCAGGATCAAGGGCCACAAAGGCATTTAGTCCGTGAAGCACTTGCGCTTGTGCCAGCGCCGCCTCAGCCAGACCACGAGCAGACGAGTCGCCTCGACCAAGTGCCGCGATCTGGTCGATCATGCGATCAGTCTTCCGCAGCATTGCGAACCTCGGCAGGAAACAGGAAAACGGGCTGGAAGAAATGCGCGGGCTCTGGCGCAGGTTGAGTCGGCGCGCCCGCCAGTGCACCCCGGATGCGGGTCAGGGTCGCCTCGATCATTGCCTGTTGCGCCGGTGTCAGGAGGGTGGGCTGCATCGTCACACCCCCAGCAGATCTTGCTGCAAGACCTTGTCGGCGCGCAGGGTGTCGCGGTCGACCTCCATTCGGATGCGGCCCTTTTCCATCACATAGGCCCGCCCGGCGATGGAAAGGCAGAAGTCGAGGTCCTGTTCGGCCACTAGGATTGCGATGCCGCGTTCCGCGTTGATGCGTTTCAGGATTCCTGCCATCTCGTCGATGATCGACGGCTGGACGCCCTCGGTCGGCTCATCCAGAAGCAGGATACGAGGCTGCGTGGCCAGCGCACGGGCCAACGCCAGAACCTGCTGCTGTCCGCCAGAAAGCCCCCCGGCCAGATCATCCAGCTTGGGCTTCAGCATCGGGAAATCGGCCAGCGCCGCCGTGACAGCGGCCTTATGGTCATGTCCCGTTGCCGCTGCGGCCACTGCGATGTTCTCGGCCACGGTCATGCGCGGAAAGACAAATCGCCCCTGCGGCACATAGCCAAGTCCAAGGCGCGCACGCCGTTCGGGCGCTGCTGGTGCGACCTTGCCGTCGATTTCCACCTGCCCGGCCATGGCCGGAATGCTGCCGCTTGCAAAGCGCATCAGTGTGGACTTGCCAACCCCATTGCGGCCCAGAAGTGCAACCACTTCGCCGCTCTTTACCTCAAGGCTGACGTCCCGAATGATCGTCGTCTTGCCATAGCCACCCGTGGCCCCCATCAGTTTAAACATGCTGGCGTCTCCCCAGATAGATGTCGAGGACCCGCTCATCCGCGCGCAAGCTGTCGATGTCGCCCTCGGCAAAGACCTCGCCCTGATGCAGGACGGTGACGTGCCCTTCCAAGGTACGAACGAATTCCATGTCGTGCTCGACCACGACCACCGTCGTGTGCCGTGCCAACGTGCGAACCAGCAAAGACAACTCGCGTGTCTCCTCGTTGGTCATCCCGGCGGCGGGTTCATCCAGAAGAACGACGCGGGGGGCAAGGCACAGGACCATGCCGATATCAAGCCACTGCTGCTGGCCATGCGACAGCGCCTGCGCCTCAACCTCGGATTGGGCGGTCATGCCCAGCATGGCTAGGATCCGGCCCGCGACATCTGCGGCCTTCGCCTTGTCCCGCGTGCGAGCGTAGGCTGCCGTCCAGAGGTTGTCATACACGCTGAGCGCGCCGAAAACCTGCGGCTTTTGGTTCTTCACGCCCATGCCAAGCCGCACCCGGCGAAAGATCGGCGCATTGGTCACGTCGGTATCGCCAATAGAGACGTGGCCACCCTCAGGCTGATAGACACCGACGCAGGTCTTCAGATAACTGCTTTTGCCCGCCCCGTTCGGCCCGATCAGCGCCATCGGCCGACCCGGCACAAAGCTGCGGCTGACCTTGTTGACCGGGATCACCCCGCCGAACTGCTTGAAGGCCTTGTCCGTCGCCATCGCTTTGGCGGGTCCAACTTGCGCTTCGGCCTCCCGCAGGATCAGGTCCAAATCGTCCACATTGATCCTCACCTCGCCCGCGTCACGGGCGGCAGCATTGGGGTCCGGCAGAAAGCGGCGCCACAACTGATCCAGCGCGCCAAGGATGCCGTTGCGCAGGAACAGCACCAAAAGCACAAGCACGACACCGAGGATCAGCGTGGTCTGCCCGCCTGCCGCCCCGCCGCCAAGCCAGAAGGACAGGCCGCCGATGGTCAGCGCGCCGACGAACGGTCCAGCAAGTGTGCCCAGACCACCAACCAGCACATGGATCGGCGGCAAGAGCGCCTCTTGCACCGAAAAGAGCGACGGATTCAGGTAATTCGACCACAGCGCAAACAGACCCCCCGCCAACCCCGCGACCGCTCCGGCCCAAGCCATGTTGGCCACCTGAACGCGGCGGACGTCATAGCCCAGAAGCTCGGTTTTCTGGATATCCAGACGAATGCAGTCCACCACGCGGCCAAAAGTGCTGCGCATCAGGGCAAGGGTCGCGAAATAGGCCAGGGCGGCTACGATGACGCAGACCGCAAACACACCGTTCGGTGCCAGCGCCCGAGCGTCTGGCCCAAACCCGATCACCATGCCGGGGATGCCCGACATCCCGTTGTCGCCCCCAACAACAGCATCGCCGACGGTGAACTTCAACGACTGGGTGACCGACCATAGAAGAAGCGTGAAGGTGTAAGACAGGATGGTCGCCTGCAGCGGCCCCATCCGCGCGAAGAAGATGAGCGAGCCCAACACCCCGGCACAAAGCCCGCCGAACAGGGCAGCAATCGGCAGCGTCGGCAGAAGTGTATTGCCGATGAGGGGCCCAATGTTCACAGCGGCAATCGCGCCGAGATATCCTCCAAGCCCGAAGAACGCAGTCTGGCCAAGGCTGAGAAACCCGCCCCGCCCCCAGACAATGTCGAGGCTGAGGCCGAGGAGACCGAAGATCACCCAGGAAGCCCCGAGAAAGGCCAGGTAGGGGTCGATAAAGAAGGACAGGACAAGGGCGACGGTGACAGCAATCGCGGGCAGCAGCCATGCGGATGCGCGGTATATGCGCTGGGAAAGGGTCATATCTGCGGCCTCACAACTTGCGCCGCCAACGGGCGGAGATTCCGAGCGGGAAGCGCCACAAAAGAAGCGCCGTTAGGATGAAGAAGAAGGCGTCGCCTGCGACTGAGGTGAGGAAGCTGGCCGTGACCGATGCTCCGCCGCCAAGGCCGATCGCAGCCAAAGCGCTGCCAGTAAGGGTCACTGGTCCCGCGACTACCACCGTCAGGAAAGCCTTGATCACGAAGGCAAACCCCATCGACGGCGTTGCTGGCACAATGGGCAGCAGAACAGCACCTGCAAACCCGGCAAGCCCGCAGCCAAGCGCGAAAGTCATGGTGTTGACCCTGGCCGAGGATATGCCGATGGCCCGCGCCATTTCGGGCACCTGAATCGAGGCGCGTGCCTTCATGCCATAGACGCTGCGCGTCATCAGCAGATAGACAAAGCCCAGCATCAGAAGTGCCAACACGTTCATCAAGAGCGGGTAGAGAGCGAGCGAATAGTCCCCAATTTGAACGCTGACCTGCGGCATCCCGATGCCGGGCGACACGGTGCCAAAGGTCAGAACTGCCAGTTGGTAGAAGGCGATGCTGATACCCCAGGTCGCCAGCATCGTGTCGAAGATGCGCCCGTAAAGGCGGCTGATGATCAACACCTCGACCAGCGCGCCGATGGCCATGGTGACTGCCACAGCAATCGGGATCGATAGAAGATAGGGCACACCTGCCTGCGTGGCGGTCAACGCCGTGTAGGCACCGATCATCAGAAACTCGCCATGCGCCAGATTGATGACGCCCATGAGGCCGAAGACGACGGCAAGGCCGATGGTAGCGATCAAGAGGATCGAGGCGCTGGAAAGAGACGACAGCAGCACTGTCGCCAGAAAATCGGCTTCCATAGCAGGCTCCCTGAGGCAAAGGTGGGGGCACGCCCGGAATGGTCCGGGCGTGCGGGTTCCGTCACATGCCTTCCGGCGTGAACTGCGTGGCGATCGCTGGATCCTTAATCAGGTCGCACATCGCGTTCTCGTAGGCGGGGGCCACTCCCTCGAAGGTCTCGACGACATTGAAGCTGTGGTTGGCATCGCCCTCGACGATATAGATGTTCTGGCGCAGGTGGTGCGACCCCGGCTCGAAGGTCACGGTGCCGTTGGGCGCATCAAACGTGAGGCCGCTTTCCAGTGCCGCTGTGACCGCAGCAATGTCAGTGCTACCCGCCTTGTTCACCGCCGCCGCCCACAGGTGCACGGCGTTCCAAGTATCGACAGCGACCGAGACGATGGGTTCCGAAGAGCCGTATTTCGCTGTCCAGGCCGCTACAAAGGCCGCGTTGGCCGGGTTGTCGACCACCTGGAAATAGCCCTGGCTGGCGATCAGCCCTTCACCTGCCGCAGGCGAAACGACAACCTGCTGGTTGCCCGAGCCGTAGTTGGTCGAGACGACGCCAATGGTTTCCTTCAGGCCCGCCGCCGCGAACTGTTCCAGAAACCCGGTCTGGTTGGCGCCCACCGGCAGGGCAACCACGAAGTCGGGCGCGGACTGCTGGATCTTCTGGATCGTCGGCGCATAGTCCGTGACGGTCAATGCAAGGAAGTCTTCGCCGACCACTTCGCCACCGTGCTGCTTGGCGTACTCGTGGACCCAGTGGGCGGAAATGGTGCCAAAGTTGTAGTCCGGCGCCATGATGTAGATCTTCGGCCCATATTTCTGGATCGCCCATTCGATCAGCACGTCAAGCTGCTGCGACGCAGAGGAGCCGGTCACAAAGGTTTGCTTGTCGCAAGCTCCGCCCTCGTAGAGCGAAGGGTAGAAGTAGAGCACGTTGTTGGCCTGAACGATCGGCCGGATCGCCTCGCGCGAGGATGAGGTCAGGCCCGCAAACAGCGCGTCGACATCGTCCCGCAGGATCGCCGTCGTGGTAAACTGCGTGTATTTGGTCAGTTCCGATTGGGCATCATAGCTGACCACACTGATCGGCTCGCCCAGCACGCCACCTGCGGCGTTGATCTGCTCCACCGCCAGTTCAAGCGCGTTGTTTTGCTGGATGCCATAGATGTTCAACCCGCCAGTCAGGTCAAAGATCGCGCCGATCTTCGTTTCGGCAAAAGCACTGCTGCCCGCGAAGATCGCGAGACTGGCAGCCACGAATAGTTTTTTCATTACGGAGCCCCTGTTGTTCGAACGAAACAGAACATCAGGACAGCAAAAAGTGCAACTGAACCATCGTTCTGCTGCGCTGCATGGATTTTCACGTGCTTCGGTGCACCTTTGCCTTATGGAAGAACCTGCGTCGCAAGTCAAGGCTCAAATAGTGGTAGTGCATTGACAAACCACACCACTGTACGAGGAGCTGGCTGCATGACCATTATCGTTCTTTTGCCTCGATGGCACGGCGTACCGGAAGAGACTGGTCGCAAAAGACAGTCCGCCCGAACGACTGCCGACGCCGAATTCTGCGGGTGCAACGCCGCGTAGCCGTCAGACCGCTTCCCACCCAGATCGACAGATACTCGCCACTACCGTTCGCTTGCCTACCCTTACGGTTCGGCCGTCCCACAAGGGAAGCGGCGCTTATCCACAGCATCATGCTCGGGACCCCCTTGCTCCGAATCGAGCGCCCGTGCAGGTTGTGCGAGTGGGGAGAGCAGTCCTCAACCAAAAGCAAAACAGGTCTATCGGAAAAGCAGTTTCGGCGGCTGAAGGCGCGACAGCGCCTCTTATGTCGTTGTGTCCGGTCACTTACCCCGCGCCGTCGTGGCGCGGGCTGCAGACGGTTTGAGCACAGATCATCCTCGGTTCATTAGAGGATGTTACAGACATGGCTTTACCCGCCCGCGTTTATCTGACCCTTCACGAAACCTCAGCGCGCTGGGGGTGCAACATCGCAGATATCGCCGGGTGGGCCGATGCAGGCAGGTTCAGGATCCTGACCGGCATCACTGCGGTCCGCTGTGGCGACGAGGTCTTTGCAGGCAAGGTTACCCTGTCGCCGATGGAGTTGATGCCGCTTTTTCGGCGTTGCGGGACAGGGCCATCCGAAGGGATCATGCGGCGCATTCAGCCTGCCGGGCGTCAGGATTGGTTGCTGATCACCGATCCAATGTGCGGCATAACGGTGGCGGTGGCTGATATGGTGATCATGGCCGAAGAGGTTCACGCCTTCGAGGACGAGAACGACATGATCCGACGCGTGGCGGCCGGGCCCGGGGCTTCAACTTCCTATGATTGGGAAGGAATGAACATCGCGCTCATCGTGCGCATTTTCGATCACGGACTGCCCGACACCCAAGCCGACTTGGTTGCCGAGATGCAGGAGTGGTTCGCGGACCGGTCGGACGGCAAGAAGATGCCCGACAGCCGCAGCATCCGGCGGCGGATCACGCCGATATGGAGGGCGTTGCAACGCGGGGACGCTTGATGATCCCGGTCCGGGCCAGCCCGGATCACGCGGTCTTTCGGCCACCTTGATCATCGGCATCGTGAACCAACCGGGGCTTTGGCCGGAAGGCGCTGGCGACCGCGTCCACCCCGGCGCGCAGGGGCGAGTCCATCAGTTGGGCATAGCGCAGGGTCGTCTGCGTCTGGCTGTGGCCCAGCAGCTTGCCAATCATTTCCAGCGAGGCACCGCCGCTGACCAGCAGGGATGCAAAGGTGTGGCGCAGGTCGTGGATGTGGACTTCCTGCAGCCCACACTCTTTCTGGATCTGTGCCCAGAACCGCCGCACTTCCTGCACGGGCTGACCAGGCGTGTCGCTGGGGAACAGCCACGGCGTGCCGCGCGGCACCATCAACTGGCGCTGACGCACGATGCTGGCGGTTTCGTCCGAGATCGGCACACGGTGGACTCGGCGCTGTTTGGTCATGGCGGGCGGCTTTGACCAGCTCATGTGTTCAAGGTTGAACTGTTCAAATCGCGCCTGCCGCACCTCTCCAAGTCGGGCGCCGGTCAGCATGCACATTCGGATGATGTCGGCTGCGCGGCGGTCCTCTGCGGCATCAAGTGCTGCGGCGAGGCTGTCGATCTCGTCCTTCGACAGGAACCGCTCTCGCGCAGTTTCAATCCGGCGATGGAAGCGCTGGGCGGGATTGTCCTCGCACCACCCCCACTCGACGGCCAAGGTGAACATCTTGCGCAGCACCTCCCCTACGAGCGGTTTCCTCGATCCAATGCCATCATAGATTTCCATGTTGAAGCGGATGCGGTCGGCAATGATGACGGGTGGGTTCTTCCTCAAACCTGTGCACGTCTTCGGCCAGAAGGAGAATGTCGGTGATTTTGACCACGATGCCGCCCGCTGGTTCGGTGATGTATTGCCAGTCTTTGCTGCCTTGCGGTCTGATTCGAAACACCCGGCATTCCTCCTCGCTCGGGCCATGGCGGCGAAACATCGCCATCATGTCGGCAGCTGGCACAGCAACAATCCCGGCCACAGGCTGCTTGCCGCACGTCACTGCGGCAATACTGGTCACCAGCGTCAAATGGTCCGTAGCGGCCCATCAAGCCAAGTCGGCGGCGGCACAACCCCAGCGGGCGCAGGCTTCGGTGAAAGAGTAAAAGGCTTTGGGAGGGAGAGACATCGGGCGATCTTTCTGACTGCAAACAACCAATCCCGGGCCAGCACCGAGAGTGGCAGGAAATGCGCGCATAAACAGAGCCTTGTACGACGACAGGCCAATGGCGTGCGCGCTTCAAGATGCGTCAGCCGCCCATGTCTGGAGAACCGGGTGAGAATGCACCCAGTGGCCGAAAACACGCACAGGTAGAATCATCTTGATCTGACGAAGATCACCTATTCGCATTTGAATCGAATTGTCATTATCATCCCTGTCATAGTAGGTCAGGGATGCAAAATGGACAAAACACGGCTGACAAAAGCGCTCGATATCATGCGTTTGGCCGAAGATGCGGCGTCGCGCCCGGGCGGCATCAGCCTTGTGCAAATTGTCGATACCTATGGCGTCACCCTGCGCACGGCGCAGCGGATGTCATGTGCGCTGGAACGCGCCTTTCCGATGGTGCAGACGCGCACCGATAAGGAGCGTCGCAAATGGTGGCAATTGTCCGATAGCCGCCTTTTGCATATGCAAGGCATCCGCGACAGCGAGTTGTCGGCGCTAAACATGGGGATCCGGCGCGCGGAGCGCGATGGTGCGCTGACTTCGCTTCGCAATCGTCTGCTGGCAACCATGCCAGCAGACGATTGCGCGGCGCGCTGAGGTGGATGCGGGGGGCCTGCTGGCCAAGACAAAATTCAAGTTAAAAAGACAGTCTTTCCACGGGGGCCTTTCCCAGTTTCGGCCGCCGTTATGATATTGATGGCATCTTGCAAGGGGGCTTCCTGCGCGATTGCCACTGACAGCAAGCCCTGATCGGCAAACGACGCGATCACGGGCAGGTGTTTCTGGCCCATCGTTGCAAAGGCTAGACGATAGCGGCCCGAGATGAAGCCACGTGCCGCTCGGGCAGGTGTCGGGTTGATGTCGATAAACACTCCGCCTCGGCGCAACATCCGTAGGCCTTTGCCAACAGCAAGAGTGCCGACAGTGTCGAAGACCGCGTCGAAGGCGGGCTCGGACGCAAGCGCCGGATCGTGGTAGGCGTAGGCCTTGACGCCCGCTTTTTCGATCTCTTGCAGCGAGTTTGCGCTGCCGACTGCCACAATTTCGGCACCGAGGTTCCGCGCAATTTGGATGGCGGCGGCACCCACGCCACCGATGGCCCCGTGTACCAGAATGCGGCGACCGGGGGCAGCCTTGGCACGATCAATCACAGCCACCGCTGCCGTCAACGCAGGGATCGTCAAAGCGGCCGCCTGAGCAAAGGAAACCGACGCGGGCTTGTGCACCAACTCGGCGACCTGGGCAACGAGACCTTCGGCAAACGCGCCCGATCTTTTGACATCGACCGAACCAAACACGGCGTCACCCGGCTTGAATTCGTTCACACCAACGCCCACCGCGGTGACGACGCCCGACAGGTCGCTTCCCATTGCTTTGGGAAATCGGCGGTTAAGCATAAGATTCATCATTCCCTGCCTGACCTTCCAGTCAAAGGCATTGAGCGCCGCAGCCTTGATCGTCACTTGCACTTCGCCCGCACCCGGTTCGGGCAGGTCAAAGTCTTCAAAGCACATGACATCAGGGCCGCCGTAGCGGTGATAGACGAGACGTTTCATTTAGTGTCCTTTCGCAATCCAAAGCCTGGCGTTCAGAAAGAACGTGGCAGGCACGTTTTGTTGGGTCCCGCTTTGCCGAAGCAGATTGGGATCTCTTTTACCCCGCGACGCGGGTTGGTGGCTGGCGTTTTGCGTCTTATGGGTTGTGGCTGCCTACCCAGCCCCTTTTTCGACCACTGCAAAGGCCGCGTTGACATGTTCCGACAATGGCTGGGGTGCAGAATGTGTCGCCCAGTCGTCGATGGCGACGCGCATCGCACCGATTGTTATCATCGCGATGATCCGCAGCTCCTGCCGCCGGGCTGGTTCGGGCCAGATCTCGCAAAGTGTTTCACTGCAAATGCTCTCGAGCAAAAGGAACTTTGCCTGATTGGCTGCGCGGAGCCTTTCGCTCGACCGGATGATCGCATCAATCTCACGCAGTTTCACCGTATTGATATGCGGCACTGGCCCGCAAAGGGCAGTTTGCATGGCTTGGAAGGGCGTCGTGGTGCGGCCTTGCGCAAGAAGCGAGGCCCGGACAAGTTCGGGCATACCGTCTTGCCAGGCAAGGAGAACGTCTTCCTTGGACTTGAAGTAATGAAAGAACGTCCGGCGCGCTATGCCAGATGCCTCGGCTATCGCATCGAGAGTCGTCGCCTCATAGCCAGCGTCTGCAAAAAGCGCAAACCCTGCATCGACGATCCGACTTTCCGTCTCTTTGCGCTTTTTCTCGCGAAGTCCATGTAAGTTTACGTTGTCCATAGGGCTGGATAGACATTTATGCACTCAGTGTCAACATGCACTAGGTGCATAAATGTCCACCATCGGATGAAATAGGGTATCAGAGTGGTTTGAGCATTGGGGGCACAGTTTCGTTTGTGTGATGACCTGAAAAGCCGCACCAGTTCTGTTGACAGCATCACGATTGTCAACGGCAGACAAAAATGACCCATATCCGCAGCGGGCACAGCGACAATCCCGGCAACGGGCTGTTTGCCACATGTTACGGCTGCGATGCTGGTCACCAGCGTCAAATGGTCCGTAGCGGCCCATCCAGCCAAGTCGGCGGCAGCACAACCCCAGCGGGCGCAGGCTTCGGTGAAGGAGTAAAAGGCTTTGGGAGGAAGAGACATCGGGCGATCTTTCTGACTGCAAACAACCAATCCCGGGTCAGCACCGAGATTGGCAGGAAATACGCGCCGAAACATAGCCTTGTACGACGACAGGCCAATGGCGTGCGCGCCTCAAGATGCGTCAGCCGCCCATGTCTGGAGAACTGGGTGGGAATGCCCCAGCGGCCAAAAACACGCACAGGTATGGTCACTACGAAAAGACTTACCAGCTTTGGCAGGAAAAAGGCATTGGGGTGCCACCAGTCTTCATCGTTGTTTGCAACAACACGGCAACGTCGGAACTTATTTACAAATACATTTCGGGATTTGATCGGATTAGCGACGATGGAGCGAGCAGCCAGCTTGAGTTTGGCCGCCTGGCTCTGTTCAGAAATCACGACGAGCATGGCAACCCCCTCGCCCGTCCGAACACAATACTGATCGACAGCGCCCAACTTGAATCCGGCGAAGCACTCGACAAAGACTTCCGCGAAATAGCGGCTGCAGAAATTGAGCAGTTCAAGCGCGAAATGGTCGAGCGGACGGGCGACATCACAGCTGGCGACAAGATTGACGAGTCAACCTTGCTGCGTGAAGTTATGAACACCGTCGGCAAGAAGGGCCGCCTCGGTGAACAGATCCGCTGCGTGGTCTCGGTCTCTATGCTCACCGAAGGGTGGGACGCGAACACCGTCACTCACGTCCTTGGCGTCCGCGCCTTCGGAACGCAGCTATTGTGTGAACAGGTGATCGGCCGTGCGCTGCGCCGCCAATCCTATGAACTGAACGACGAGGGGCTGTTCAACGTCGAGTACCCAAGACCATCAGGCTATGGCGTTTCGATCAGCAATCCACTCTTGACAATAATGATGATTGTAATCATAAGCACATTAAGATGATTACCATCATCAAAAAATGATTCAACGCCCCGACAAGGTGTCGGCAGCTGGTGTCAGCAGAAAATGAAGGAGTAGGACCATGGCCACGCTTGCATCAAAGACCGCATTCATCACAGGGGCCTCCAGCGGGATCGGCAAGGCTGCGGCAGCCGCCTTGACCCGCGCGGGCTACCGGGTGATCGGCACCAGCCGCAATGCAGCACCCGGCGAGATGCGCGACGGCATCCGCATGATCGCCTGCGATGTGACGGATGATGCGTCGGTGGTGCAGGCTGTTGAGCTGGCGCACGGCGAACTTGGCCGGATCGACTTGCTAGTGAACAATGCGGGCTATGCGGTGTCGGGCGCGGCCGAGGAAAGCTCGGTCGAACAGGTGCGGGCGCTGTTTGACACCAATTTTCTGGGCGTTGTGCGGGTCACCAATGCTGTTCTGCCAATCATGCGGGCGCAAGGCAGCGGGCGTATCCTTACCACGGGTTCGGTGATGGGTCTGATCCCCGGCCCGTTCGGCGCCTATTATTCCGCCAGCAAGCACGCGATTGAAGGCTATTCGGAATCGCTGGATCATGAGGTGCGCGGGTTTGGCATCCGCGTGGCGGTGATCGAACCATGGGCCACCAAGACCGCGATCGAGGCGAACTCGCCCCATGGGGACCGGCCCGTTGCGGCCTATGCCCACAAGCTGGCCAGATACCGGGCGGCCTTTGATGCGGCGATGGCGGCGGGTGACACGCCCGAAGATGTTGCCGCAACGATTGTAGCGGCGGCACAGGACCGGACACCCCGGCTGCGCTATCCGTCGGGCAAGGCGGCCAGACAAACGTCTTTTGCCCGCCGGTTCCTGCCCCGCGCGTTCTTTGACCGCACCCTGCGCAAACAATTCAACATCGCCTGAAAGCCCGTGATGACTCATTCGACAACCTATATCGACGCCGCCAACCGGTTCATTTCCGTGAACGGCACCCGTCTGGCCTACCGCGAGCTTGGCCCCCGTGGTGGCGTGCCGCTGGTTCTGCTGAACCACTGGGGCGCGGTGCTGGACAACTTTGATCCCATAATCGTCGATGGCTTTGCCGCAAGGCATCATGTGATCGCGGTCAACTATCGCGGCATCGGGGCTTCGGACGGGTCTGCCCCGGTGACGATTGACGAGATGGCACGTGACGCGATTGCGATGATCCGCGCGCTTGGGCATCGCAAGATTGATCTGCTGGGCTTTTCGCTGGGTGGTTTTGTTGCACAGGATATCACGCTGAAGGCCCCTGACCTGGTACGCAAGCTGATCTTGACCGGGACAGGGCCTGCTGGCGGCACCGGCATCGCGCGGGTCGGTGCTGTGTCATGGCCGCTGATCATCAAGGGCCTGCTGACGATGCGCGACCCGAAGACCTATCTGTTCTTCACCGGCACCAAAACCGGCCGCGCTGCCGCCAAGACGTTTCTGGCCCGCCTGACCGAACGCAAGACCAACCGCGACAAGGGGCCGTCACCACGCGCCTTCCTGCGCCAGCTTGCTGCAATCAAGGCTTGGGGCCTGCAAACCCCACAGGATCTGGGGCGCATTCGTATCCCGGTTCTGGTGGCCAATGGCGACAATGACATCATGGTGCCGACGGCGAATAGTCACGACGTGGCCCGCCGCATCCAAGGCGCCGAACTGGTGATTTATCCGGATGCAGGCCATGGCGGCATCTTCCAATACCACGACAAATTCGTGCCCAAAGCGCTGGCTTTTCTGGCCGCCTGACCCATCAATTCAAATCGGAGAAACCTCGTGAAAGCCTTTGTCGTCGATAAATACAAGAAGAAAGGCCCGATCCGTCTGGCCGACATGCCGGAACCGCAGGTTGGCGCAAGTGATGTGTTGGTGCGCGTTCACGCCACCGCGATAAACCTGCTGGATAGCAAGGTTCGGGATGGCGAGTTCAAGCTGTTCCTGCCCTATAAGCCGCCCTTCATCCTTGGCCATGATCTGGCAGGAACGGTTGTCAGTGTTGGCCGGAATGTGCGCGGGTTCAAAGCGGGGGACGAGATTTACGCCCGACCGCGTGACCACCGGGTTGGGACCTTTGCCGAATCCATTGCCGTGGATCAGTCCGATGTTGCTCTGAAGCCCGCCAGCCTGTCGATGGAACAGGCCGCGTCCATCCCGCTGGTCGGGCTGACCGCCTGGCAGGCGCTGGTAGAGGTGGGCCGCGTCAAGCCCGGCCAAAAGGTATTCATTCAGGCCGGGTCTGGCGGGGTTGGCACCTTTGCTATCCAGCTTGCCAAGCATCTGGGGGCAACGGTCGCCACGACAACCAGCACCGCGAATGTCGAACTGGTGCGCGGTCTGGGCGCGGATGTGGTAATCGACTATAAGCGCCAGGATTTTGAACAGGTCCTGTCGGGCTATGATCTGGTGCTGAACAGCCAAGACGCCAAGACGCTGGCCAAATCCCTGAACATCCTGAAACCGGGTGGGCAGCTGATCTCGATTTCCGGTCCGCCGGATGTGCCTTTTGCCAAATCGCTGCAGCTGAACCTGTTCCTGCGGTTCGTGATGCGGATGCTCAGCCGGGGCGTGCTGAAAAAGGCAGCGGCGCGCGGAGTCGGGTATACCTTCCTGTTCATGCGCGCCGACGGTGCGCAACTGGCACAGATCGCCAAGCTGATCGATGCTGGCGCAATCCGGCCCGTGGTGGACCGCGTGTTCGGCTTTGCTCAAACTGCCGAGGCTTTGGCGTATGTCGAGACCGGGCGCGCCAAGGGCAAGGTCGTGGTTACGGTCGCAGAATAAGCCGCACACTTTGAACAAACCGAAAGGGGGCAGCAGCGATGCGGCCCTCTTTGCTATTGTGCCGGGCCTTCAATACGGGCGTGGCAATCGGCCCGGCAAATGTCCAGAATCTCGTCCGCCAAGGTTGCGCCGTCCGGGCAAGCCCGCGACAAGATCACCGCGCCAACCGCCTGCGCCAACAGACTGATGGCCTTCGCACGGGCATCGGTGCGCCCCGCAAGCCCGCCCTCCAAAGCTGCAAAAAGCCCCGCGATGCCATCGCCGAACACCGCGCGGGTGTCCTCTGGCAAGCGCGCCGCCTCGCCACTGAGCGCCGCAGCAGGGCAGCCCTGCCACCGCGCATCCCGATGCTGGCGTGATACATAGGCGTCAATCACTTCCCCCACGCTGTAGTCGGCATAGCGATCGGACGTCTCTACAAAACCCTTGGCAGCGGCTTCGGCGATCAGCGCCTCCTTGGATTCGAAGTGGTTGTAGAACCCCCCATGCGTCAGCCCCGCCGCCTGCATCAGGTCTGCCACGCCCACCCCGTCAAATCCCCGCTCGCGGAACATCTCGGACGCGATGGCGACAATCCTGTCGTGGTTTTCCTGGCGCTTTTCCTTGGTGATCCGCATGTCTGAACCCTTTTCAAAAACGCGCCTGGCATTGGCTGCAACGCCACAAAGCTAAGCCGCATTATTGCTGATGCATATCATTAATGAGGCCTGCAACGCAAGAAACGGATCAACAGATCTACAAATCTCGTTCACCTACGATTGACAGCCACGCTTCGCAGGCTTGCGCGCGTCTTCATTCTTGCTTATCTTGAAGACAAGAAGCCGGAGGCCGCCATGTCCCAGACCACAACGATGACTGTCCGCATCAGCGGCGCGCTCAGCGAGTTCGTGGCATCGAACGTGGGTGAGAACGGATCATACGAGAACATCAGCGAATACGTCCGCGACCTGATCCGGCGTGATAAAGAGCGTGCAGAGGCTGAGACGTTCAACCGGCTGAAGGCGGAACTGACACGTGCCTTTGCAGCACCAGAGGACAGCTACCGTCCGTTGACTGCGGCAGAGGTCATCGCTCGGAACCGGGGCTGAAGACATGGCCATTCGCGTCCAAGCAGCCGCATCACTGCGGCTTGACGAAATTTACAGGTACACGCGCGAACGCTGGGGTGCCGAGCAGGCTGATCGTTACATCACCGATCTTTTCGATGCTTTCGACAAGATTGAAAGCCACGGCGTTGCCTCGCACCCAGTGCCGGCCGAATTTGGCTTAGAGGGATATTACTTCCGGCACGCGCATCACTTCGTGTATTGGCGACCGCTGTCAAACGGTGACATCGGCATTGTCACAATCCTGCATGAGCGGATGCATCAGATGGATCGGTTTCGCAACGACGGTGAGATTTGATGGGCGCTGGCATGACGCGCGATGACCAGTTTTCACGCGACTCTCAAAACGTTGACACAGCGTTGACACGTTTTGCGCAGGTGCATTCCCCAGTATTTCTGTCGGGAACTAAGACTTTGATATTGTTGTGGATTTTGGTTGCGGGGGCAGGATTTGAACCTGCGGCCTTCAGGTTATGAGCCTAAATCCCAGAGATTCTAATTGGCTATAGTTTTCAAGGGCTTACGAGATAAGTCTTTGATTTCGCATACTGAATAGCCCCTAGTTTCCTAGACACCTTGCAGTTTCAGTTTCTGCTGCTGTTCGAAGTCGATCGGTGACAGCATGCCATTCCTAACGTGCTTGCGCTGCGGGTTGTAGAAGAATTCGATGTAATCGAACACGTCTTTGCGTGCTTCTTCGCGGGTTTTATACTTTCTGCGCCGGATGCGTTCGCGTTTGAGCAGGTTGAAGAAGCTTTCCGCGACCGCATTATCCCAACAGTTCCCGCGACGGCTCATGCTTTGCGTCAGGTTGTGCTGTTCGAGGAACTCCTGCCACTCGTAGCTGGTGAATTGTGAACCTTGGTCGGAATGCACCTGGACCTTGGTCTTTGGTTTGCGGCGCCAGACGGCCATGAGCAGGGCTTGCAGCGGTAGGTCGGCATAGGTGCGGCCCTGCATCGACCAACCAATGACCCGCCGAGAAAACAGATCGATGACGACCGCGAGATAAAGGAAGCCCTCATGGGTGCGGATGTAGGTGATATCTGTGACCCAGAATTGGTCTGGGGCATCAACATCGAACTCCCGATTCAGGGTATTGTCCGCCACGACAGCAGGGCTGCCGCCATAAGAGCCGGGCTTCTTTTTGTAGCCAATCTGGGCCCTTATCCCTGCCAAGCGCGCTAAACGCCAAGCTCTGTTCGGGCTGATGTCTTCGCCAAGGTCACACAGATCGTCATGCAGCTTGCGGTATCCGTAGACCTCACCACTTTCTTCCCAAGCTGTCTTGATAAGCTTGGTTTGCCGCTGATCCTCCAGCGCCCGTTGGGAAAGGGGTTCGCGCAGCCATGCATAAAAACCGCTCGGATGAACCAGCAGCATTCGGCACATCGCCCGGACCGCAAAGATCAGCCGGTTCTCGGCTATAAACGCATACCTCACCGGGATTCCCTGGCGAAGTATGCGGTCGCCTTTTTTAGGATGTCCCGTTCCTCCGTGACCCGCAGCAGATCCCGCTTCAACCGCCGGATCTCGTCAGCTTGCGCATCCACCTCTTGGATCACCTTTGCGGGCCGCGAAAACTGCTTCTGCCATGTGTAGATCGACTTGGTGCTGACACCCAACCGCTCGGCCACCTCGCGCACAGGGTAGCCCCGATCAACAACTTGCGCGACCGCATCGCGTTTGAACTCGTCTGTGAATTTTTGCGTGGACATCTCGTCCTCCTTACTTCCAAAGTTACCAAGCAAGGCGTCTACAAATCTAGGGGCTATTCAAGTGCAGCGGCGAGGCTGGCGATTTCTTGTTGGGTCAGGAACCGCTCGCGCGCAGTTTCGATCCTTCTGTGAAACCCCGTGGCAGGGTTGTCGTCTCGCCAGCCCCAGTCGATGGCCAGCGTGAACATCTTGCGCAGCACTTCGCCGACACGATTGGCTCGGACGGGCGTGGGCTTGGCTCCCTGTAATTTGCGGGCGCGGTTATTGGGTTTTTCCTTTGCGGGCCGCGCCCTGCCCTCAGCGACCTTCGCCAACAGCTTTGACACATCGGTCTTGGTAATCGCAGTCACCAGCTTGTTGCCCCAATGCGGTGCCACCAGTTTGGCCAGCATCGCCTTTTGATCTGCCGCATGGGCTGGGGCCAGTTTGACGACATGTTCTGCGATGTACCTCTCAATCATATCGCTGATATGCGGGGCTTCGCGCAGCTCGCCCTTCTCGGCCAGCGGATCGCCCCCTTCGTCTATCTCGCGGCGCAGCTGGCGCGCGCGGTCGCGGGCCGCTGTCACCGTCCATTCTGGCCAGCGCCCGATGGTGATCCGGCGCTGGCGACCTGCATAGCGATAATCCAGCGTGAAGGCCCTGCTGCCAGATCGATAGTTGCAAACGGCAAAGCCGCGCACCTCGGTGTCAAAAATCTGGTAGTCGCGCCCCTTGACCGGCATGGGTTCGCGAACCGATTTATCGTTCAATCTGATGCGCTTGGGCATGTCACCCTCCTCTCATTGCCCCTGTCATGACGCGTAGATTCGCGGACTTATCAAGCTAATCATGGCCTTGCGGGCGGCGGGGAGGCACTGGGCGGCACTGAATGGCAGTGGCTTGGCACTGGTTTGGCACCCCCGCGCCGCCCGTCCCTGATCTATTTTGCGGAAATTGGGCGTGGACAGCGATTTCTTGGCTGGATGAGCGCCTCGTGAGCCGCACGCCAGTGCAGCCCAATGCTGCGAGGCTCGAAAAACCTCAATAAAATCAATGACTGGCACCTATGTGCCAAGCCAGTGCCACTCAATGTCACAGTGCCGTTCGCGCGATAGCGCCCGAATCCTTGTTTTTTTGGGTTTGACGCATATTCAGCCACTTCGCCGAGGCCTCAGTGCCCGAAACTGACGCCGTGCGATTTACGCCGCAGCGCAGCATGAATTTGTCCTAAATCGCAAAAACTCAACAAAATAACGGGTGGCACGGGGGCGGCGCAAGAGTGCCAAGCCAGTGTCAATCAATGTCACTCAGTGCCTTCCCGCCGCTCCCTTCGATCTGCATCTTCTCAAACCCGCAAACGCCTCGTTCGGGCAACAGCTGGGAGAATACGCATGACGCAGACACATCAACACACCGCGGCACCGCCCGCGCCCCCCCTAATGGCGGGATGGATCACTCGCTTTGACCTTGCGCGCGAGCTGAGTGTCTCGGTCGACACGCTGCGGCGCTGGGACGATCAGCGGAAGGGGCCCGCCTGCATTCGCGCTGGGCGCACCATCTACTATCGCCGCTCTGTCGTTTTGGACTGGCTGGAAAAGCAGGAGACCACCAAGCGCGCCAAAGGGAAGGGCCATCGATGAATGTCCCCCTGCCCTCCCCGTCTCTCATTCCCCCATCGACCATCGCCGCTGACTGGTTGCACGACCGTCTCACCGAGGCGCGCGGCATCCTGGCCGATACTGCCCAGCATCCGAACTCGCTGGTCATCCTCGCCGCCCGCGTCATCGCAGGTCACACCGATGATGCGCTTGAATGCAGCGATGCGCTGGGCGTGCTGCAGCGACTGGATCGCCGCCCCCTTCACGACATCGCGGCGGCGGCATTTCCGAACGGCGGTGCGCCATGAGCCACAAAGCCACCGTCTGGGCTATCCAGCAACGCGGGCTCAAACCCGCCACCAAAATCGTGCTCTGGTTTCTGTGTGATCGGCACAATCCCGATTTCGGGTGTTTTCCGACGCAGGCACGGCTCGCCCACGATGCCGAGATGTCGATCTCGGCGCTGAACGAACATCTCGCCAAGCTGGAAGAGTTGCGCCTGATCCTCCGCGTCCGTGTGCATGATCCCCGCACCCACAGGCGCCAAGCGACACGCTACATCTTGGGGTTTGAAGATGGCTTTCCACAAGAGCCAACTCCAGAAATCGGAGTTGGGATTTCGGGAACGGAGGAAGAACAGGACGAAAACCCATCTCCGGAAACTGGAGATGGAGCCATCTCCAGATTTTCGGCAAAGCCATCTCCGGATTTTGCCGAAAGCCATCTCCGGAATCCGGAGACTAACCTTGTAAGAGAACCTTTAAGTAAACCTGTAAAGGAGGAGGAGGACGCGCGGGCGCGCGAAGCCGATTTTGATGGGTTCTTTGTGGAACTCCTCTCAGCGCTGGGCTTTGCCGCCAACGCCACCTTGCCCGCTTGGTGGCAAGGCTGGCCTGCGCGGGTTCACGTTCGCCGCTGGACCGAAACCCTCGGGCTGTCGCAAGCGCGCATCATCGAAGTTGCCCTCGAGAGCCGTGCCGATCATCCCAATCCACCCGATGGGCCCAAGGCCCTTGATCGGTTCATGGAACGGGCCGCCCAGCGCGATGCACAAATGGCGATGGCGGCCGCGAAAGGCGCAAAGGCCAAGCGGCGGCGCAAGGTAGATGCAGGGCCCCCGCCCAGCGAGGATGAGCTCGCGGCCTTCTATGCCGCCAAGGTCAATTCCAACGAATATCTGCCCAAGGGCATGATCACCAACTCCCTGTGCCGTTTGATGCTGGCGCGCGGGCTAGTGACGCGGGAACGCCTCAGCCAGCGCGTGGTGGCGTGAATGGCGGTTTCACACAGGTTCAGCGCCCAGCGCGCAATGGGCACCAAGGTCAAACGCTCAATGGGCGTTCAGGCAGCGCTGGAATGGGCATTTCGCGTGGAAAAGGCGCAGCTGGAACTGCCTCAGAGAAAGGATGTGGTCGAGGAGGGTTTCGGCTTTGGTCTCGAATACGTCCTGCTGCAGCGCGCGGCGCTTGGCTGCAAGGTCGATGGCGGCCAGCACAAAATGGGCAGTTACACCCATCCCGACGCCGAGATAATCGCCGCGACCGTCGCAGGCATGCCCGATAGGCTAGACGGCATTCGCATGGCGATCAGCGTGGCAGAACTCGCCCGCGCAGGCATAACCCCCGACTGGATGCCAGGGGTCGTGCCGCGCTGCGTGCCAGTGGAAACTCGGCGAAATCAGCATGGTGAGCGGGCGGTCACCATCGTCGTCGGCACCGAGCGTGTGAAAACGCGAGGCAAATGGCGCACAGTCGAGGTGCTGGCCTGCCCAGTCACTTGGCGGCCATATCCTGAACAGATTGCTGCAGCCCGGCGGGGATATGAGGATTGGTGGCAGGCGCTCGACTGGGTTCGCGACGGGCTGTTGGCGGGCGGGATGCTGCGGGAGATGGAAGTGACCGCGGTGATGCCGAAGGCGCGGCCTTGGGAGGGGCGGCGCTGATTGCGTTCAACAGAAAAAGCCATCGAACGCGCCATTGCGCGAACGCAAGCGCTGGGCAAAACGCGCTAACGCAGTAGCGCTGGGCGATGGCACAACCACCGCCCAGCGCCAATTTCAGTGCGCAGGCAGCAAAGCCCCTTTGGCCACATAGACCGTGTCATCGGGAAGCTCGCTCAGGTGACCGTTGGGCAGACGATGCAAATAGGCGTTGGCACCCAGAAGCTCGCGTGCCCGCAGTTCAGACTGTGCCACGACCCAGCCCTGCGCTGTATCGGCTCCATCGTGATCGCGGCATATGCGGAATGAATAAACCATGGGTTGAACATGGCGCACGCTTGGTTAACAATCGGTTAACAAAAATCCGAAAAAATATATCAAAATCATAGCCTTAATTTATTCAAATCGACGACAAGTTTTGGTCACGATTGGGAGGTCTACTACAAAAATCATAGATTGATTCGCCCTATGATTGTGAGGCGTGGTCGCCGCGAGTAAGTTTGACCAGTGAGTTCCGTGCGAGTAACAGCGGCTGACCACGCCCCACAGTGTTTCGTAAGCGTTCGCAGGGCATCACGGCTTGCCTAGGTTGCTTAGATTGAAGCTTGAAATTCCATGGCAACTGGTCGTCGATGTGGCTTTGGGGATGGCCGTTTGCGATCGCGGTCAGTGTGGCCTTGAGGTATGCGAAGTGTTCGACGCCATTGATCTTGCAGGTCTCGATCAGTGACGAGATGCGGCCCCAAGCGATGCCGCCTTCGTCATGCCCTGCAAAGAGGGCATTCTTTCGATTGAGCGCGATGGGTCTGATCAGGTTTTCGACCCTGTTGCTGTCGATCTCGACGCGGCCATCGGTCAGGAAGGTTTGCAGCCCTTCCCAGTGATTATGGATGTATGTCAGCTTTTCCCCCAGCAGGGATTTGCCGGAGATCTTGCGGCGCTGCGCCTGAGCGCCTCGTTATACGCGCGCCAGTTCAGGGTCTTGTAGCATGGGGTGTTCGTCCCGCTCATCCTCCCAAGCTATCACGCTGGATTCACAAGATAAATCCCTCACGGGATTTGTGCAACAGAGCCCCTCGCAATCGAAATTGGCTACGCATGCTTGCCCTTCAAATATCAAAAATTCTCATAAGGAAAGGCATTATTGACGAGATCCACGCGATCCAAATAATAGGTGCATCTGGAAAAATTTAAATAATTTTTACAATATAAATTAGGAACATAGTGATTCTGTTTACTGCGAATTAGTGGCTATCTCAGATTATCACGAAGTATATTATGGAAAGAGATCAACAATGCGAAGATTTAATTTTTCAGTATTGTTAGCATTTTGTGTATCGAGCTGCGGTGGATCTGGTGGCAATCCCCTGTCGTCAGCAAGCATTTCAGCTGACAGTTCGATACCAGAAACTAGTGTACTTATTCAAAGTGTCTTCGACCGTCCTTTGACCGACAGCGCTTCGATGCCCACTGGTGTGTCTTACTATTCAGGTAGCGCATCATTTAGCGCCGATACTGAGAGTCAATCAGAAATTTTGTTGTCGCCTACTATGACTTCCCGTTTCGAAATGACGGCAAATCTTCAGAATGGATCTATTTCCGCAACACTGGATCAATTTAGATTGAGTACCGGTCAACTCTTGGCAGGAAACCTTCAAGGGAATTTGTCTGCTTTCACTGATACCAACTTCCTCGGAACGGTCTCTGGAAGCATTAGTCAATCAAATGTAGCAACTAATTTCGCAGGTGACATTTCCGGCCAGTTTCGCGGATCATCAGGTGGTTTTTTCGCAGGGGATATTCAAGTTACAAGTAATACAGGCGACTTGTATGGAGTCTACGCAGCACAAAAAAATACGCATTAGCATTAAATATACCAAAAACTGTGGACATAACTCTATACCTTCCTAGTGTTCAGTCCCAGCATCTGGTGGATTAGAAAAAGATGATTCGATCTGACTCTGATGTCCATATTTTGTAGATGCATTCGTAGCAACTGTCTTTTCACCCACCCTGTTTAACGTATTTATCCCCGCGTCTGGTCATCGCAATGAGGATGGTCAGCAGCTTCTTGGCGCAGGCGACGTTGGCGAATTTGACTTGTTTTTCCTGTCTCTTGTAGGCGCTTTCGAAAAATCATGATCGCAGAATCATAGAGTGAGGCGATGACGGGTGCGATGCAGAGTCCGGGGCGGGTGGTTTTACGCCCGACCCAGATGTGGCGTTTTGCCCCTGTGGATGCCAGAATTGGCGGCCCCGAATGGGCTTCATGGGGGGCAAGCCCTGCGCGCGCGTTGATTTTGCGGTGATTAAGGCGGCCCAGTTCTGGCACGCAGTCGATTAGCACCGCCGAGATGGCAGGCGCGATTCTAGGCACGGAGCACCGGCGCGCCGCTTTGGGTGGCCAAGGCCTCGCGCTTCGCGATCAGGGTTTCGATCTGGCCTTCGACCGCCGCCAGATGCTCTTCAAACACGCGCATGAACGCAATGATTTGTTCGGAAATCCAAAGGTCTCGTGTGGTTTTGGCGCGGTTCTTCTCCGCCCTGATTTGTCTAATCAACACGCTGCGCCGCGCGACAAATTCGCCAAGGTGAGCCGTATCGGGGTCTTCCGGCACCGTGCGCGCGGGGTTGAGCGCCCGCCACACCAGGGCAAGGATCTGCACATCGACCTTATCGGTTTTGGCCAATGGGCCCGCGGCGCGGGCGAATTCGCCGGCTTGCCGTGGGTTAACGCGGGCATGGGGCCGCGGCCGCCTTTGATAGCACCTCGGTCACGGGGCGCCCACAACCGGCCAAAGCTCACGATAGCGTGCGCCTCTTGAATTCGACGATCATTGCCTCCTCGAACTCCATTGATGACGGTCGAACGTTGTTCCTTTGGCCCTATTTTCAAATCATCGACTATCGGACGCTTGCACCACCTTGCGGCGGTGTTTTGGGTTAGTGCTCAATCCTGTGCTCAGTTGCGCCAGCCCTCAGTCCCGCTCTCGAACCGTAGGCGGGCGGGCCTGCGACTTGCGATCGCGGTATTGCTGCTCTGACGGCGTGCCTGGCCTTGGTCACCCATGGCGAATTTGTCCCATAGCGATTCCTTCCATTAACGAGAAAGTATCACACCATCAAACTGTGGGATGAAACATTTAGACAACTGTGCGATATTCTCAAATGCATCAATCAATATAAAGCTATCTAAATAATTTCATTCAATTTATTTAAAAGGTAGAACTTAAGACGCATAAATCTTGTGTCGTGTTTTCGGCTATATTCATAGTTTCGACCAAATTTGGTCGTCAACCTTGCATGCACCTGAAACAATGTTGAAGGCAGAACCTTCTATAGGAGACTGCTGTGCTTTTCTCAATTGGTGGAACTTTGTTGGTTCAGGGATCTGCTCGGATCGATGAGAATCATTTCGGCTCAGTGGTCAAAATTGGCGAAACTGACAATGCGGCATTAATGGAACAAGGAACGCGATTTGATGCATCTATGGATTATCTGAATATTGGTTCCATTCGATATCCTGGAGGCACAGAGGGCGTAGTTGACTTTGACATTTCAGATGCGGTCGATTTGGAAGGACTTAGAAATGCGATTGATTACTGCGCTGAAGAGGGGTACTCGCTGAACTTCACACTAAGCGATTTGAAGTACTTTTATAAGACCTCTGGCGGGATAGTGATCTCGCAAGCTAACCAAGCGGAATTGAGAAATTTTATTGCAAACGATTTGGTTGGGTATGCCCGAAGCAAGGAAGTCGTCATTGAATCAGTTCGAATTGGGAATGAATTTATTGGAAAACTGATAAATTCCGACGGTCCTTACCTTGGGGAATCTGCATCCGGATATGGAAAGAATGCTGCCGCCCTTGCGAATTTGCTTGATTCCATCTTTGATGATATGGGGCTTACGCATGAATCTGTTTGGCGGCCTGATATTGTAGTTGAGTCTGCTGGTTGGGTTTCTGGTGCAAAAGCTGTCATTAGAGAATTGGTTAGATATGGCGCTGCAGACAAAATCGACGCCATTGATCTCCATGGGGCCCACAACGGAGATGACGGCATCCCAAGTTTGAATTTGACTTGGGACCAATACTTTGGAACGCCCTTGTCCGACGAGCCAGGGGATACGTATACAGAGCGTATCCAAAGTATCATTGATGTGTGGAAGGGGAATCCCTCTGTCGCCCATGTTGATCTCAGAATGGATGCATGGGCATATCCTACCGACAGTCTAGCCGGTACTGGGCTGATTAATGCAGGACTCGGGATCCTGCAAATGCATACTTTCTCGTCACTCGGAATGATCTCCGCTACAAACTACATTGCATTTGGTGCGGACAATAGTGCGCTTGTGGTGAAAGTTCGGTCTCCTACTGCGGATTTCGTGGTTGAGGACCGCACAACTGCAGCGGGTCAAGTTTTCAGGTTAATGGCAAATGCGATCAACGGGAAAACCGCCGTTTCACTCGCTTCAACCCCTCAATCCCTAGATGAATCTAATGATGAGTTTGTTTTTCGCGCTTTTGAGGGTGAAGGTGAAATCATCATTTATGTGATAAGCAGGAAGAGTACCAGCCAAACCCTGACTTTGTCGATGCACGACCTCTTGGCTCAATCAGATCTAGCTATTTCAGGAATGTCGGTCGCTGATATTTCAGTAATCGGTCTAGACAATCCAAACCAGTTCAATGATCGTCGAGCCTTTACGGACATTTCGACTTCTGGTCCTACTGGCCTATTGGCGGGCCCAGCAGAGATACAACTCAACTTAGATAGCTACGAAATTGCCCAAATCACTTTGACAGCCTTGGGGCAAGTCGCCACAGAACAGAACGATATGGCATCCCTTCAAAGCAGTGGGACATTGCATGGTCTAAGTGGAAATGACCTGCTTTTTGGATCCGTGGGGGATGACACGCTAAGCGGGGGCGTTGGGAATGATACAATCCAGTCTGGGTCTGGCAATGATTTGCTTTTTGGAGGAGTAGGCGCCGATGTAATTGACGGCGGAGCAGGTTTCGATACCGTCAGTTATGTGTACGCTTCAACAGGCCTTCGCCTCAGCCTTTCAGACGCGAGACAAAATTTTGGATCCGCTGGCGGCGATTCGCTAGTAAACATAGAGCATATTGTCGGATCTAACTTTCAAGACACCCTGATTGGAAGTAGCGGAAACAACTCTGTTGACGGAGGCGCTGGCAGTGACATTATCTTGGGGGGTAGTGGAGCCGATACGCTATTAGGTGGATTAGGGAACGACACCGTTTCTGCCGGCAGCTTTGCGGACTTGGTATACGGTGGTGCTGGGTTCGACCTTCTTATTGGGATGATTGGTCATGACCAGATATTTGGGGGCGACGCTGGAGATTCTATCTATGGCGACGGCGGAGATGATACCTTATTAGGTGACGCAGGCTTCGACCTCCTTTCAGGCGGTACTGGAAGCGATTTGCTCTATGGTGGCATCGGAGAAGATACATTGAATGGTGGGCTTGGATCGGATCAGCTTTTTGGAGGGGAAGGGCACGATTATATCTTCGGGGGGTCAGGTAGCGATACGTTGGTTGGCGGATTTGGTTTAGACCATCTTATCGGAGGGAATGGCGAAGATGTGTTCATCTTTCGCGAGATTGCCGACATGGGCGATGTCATTTATGACTTTGGCCCAGATGACTCGATTGGGATAACGGGACTATTGGCTACAGCGCTTGGACTTCCCTCAGCACTCAGTGCTGAAAATTTCAAATCTGTCTCCATGTCATTTTCCACCATAGATTACAACGACTATTTAATCTATCGGCGCTCAGACAAGACCCTTTGGTCGGATTATGATGGTAACGGACCAAACTTTCCAACTTTGATCACATCGTTCATTGGCGATGTAGATATAACGCATCATAGCTTTATCCTTGGGTAATCCCCCCCGAAATTTAGGGGCTGTGACCTGCCCCACGGTCGTCCCTCGTTCATAGTGAGAGTCCTTGGGTTTGATAGTGGTCGGTTTTGGGTGTGGCAAGCGCGCCGCGCGCGTTGGCATCAAATAGCTCAAGCGCCCGGCGCGCTTCTGCGGGCGTTTGGTTGCTCAGCGATGAATGTGGCCTGACATTGTTGTAGTCGTAGCGCCAAAGGGCCAGCGTTCGGCGGGCATAGGCCAGGCTGTCGAAGATCTCCTCGTTGAGGCATTCGTCGCGCAGGCTTCCGTTGAAGCTCTCGATGTAGCCATTCTGCTGCGGCTTTCCGGGGTCGATGTAGTGCCACTCGACGCCGTTGTCGTTGGCACATTTCAGGATGGCCTTGCTGGTGAATTCGGTGCCATTGTCAGAGACTATGCAGGTGGGTTTTCCATAAATCCGAACAAGGGCATCGAGTTCCCGTGCCACCCTGGCCCCGGAGATGCTGGTATCGGTTTCTTCCACATTGATATCGCCGAGGTGCAAACGGCTGAGGGGAAACTATATCTTTTCGTTGCCATCGACCGAAACGCCAAGTTCGCGGTCGTCCAACTCGTTGAAACTGCAGATAGAAAAACTGATTGGGAGTTTCTTGAGCATCTACTCGAATCCGTGCCTTACCAGGTAATCCCCCCCGAATTTAGTGGGGTGCAAAAGTAGAATTTTCTCGGCAAGATGAACGAGGAGATTTCGAATGAAGACAAGCAGATACACTGAAGCGCAGATCATCGCGATCCTGCGACAAGCCGAAGGCGGAGTGCCGGTTGCCGAGCTGTGCCGCGAGCATGGGATGAGCGATGCGTCGTTCTACAAATGGCGGGCCAAGTATGGCGGGATGGATGCGTCCATGGTCAGCCAGATGAAGGCGATGGAGGAAGAGAACCTTCGCCTGAAGCGCATGTATGCCGATCTGAGCATGCAGAACGATCTGTTGAAGGAAGCCCTTGGAAAAAAGTGACAGGGCCATCTCAGCGCCGCGAGATGGCCGAAACGGCGGTGGAACGACGGGGCGTCAGCATCGCGCTGGCATGCCGGGCGTTTGGCGTCAGCGAGACCTGCTATCGCTACAGCCCCAAGCTCAAGGACGAGAACGAGGTGATCGCCGATCTGCTCACGGGGCTGACCGATGCGCGCAAGACTTGGGGGTTTGGTCTATGTTTCCTGCACCTGCGCAACGTGAACGGGTATCCTTGGAACCACAAACGCGTCTATCGGATATACTGCGAGCTGGAGCTGAACCTGCGGATTAAGCCACGCAAGCGGCTCAAACGGGAGAAGCCTGATGTGCTGGCTGTGCCAGCCGCGCCCAATGTGACCTGGTCCATGGATTTCGCTTCGCGGACCTGCGGTTCATGGCCGACAGGCTGGGTGACGGTCGTGCGTTTCGCCTGCTGAATGTCCTTGATGACTTCAATCGCGAAGGGCTGGGGATCGAGGTCGATTTCTCGCTGCCAGCCGAACGGGTGACACGCAGCCTCGACAGGATCATCGAATGGCGGGGAAAGCCGGGCACGATCAGGGTGGATAATGGGCCCGAATACATCAGCGAAAAGCTGAGAATATGGGCTGAGAAGCACAAGATCACCATCCAGCACATCCAACCTGGGCAGCCCCAGCAGAACGCATATGTCGAGCGCTACAACCGCACAGTCCAGCACGAATGGCTGGATCATCCATCATCGAAAGCATCGAGCCTTACGGCGATTGCAGGCAATCGCCTACCGGCCAGCGGGATGCACAAGATCAAGCCACGAAATGGCTGGGGACTTACAACAACGATCGCCCCAACATGGGCATCGGCGGCATCACACCCGCCATGAAATTGAAAATGGCCGCGTGAATTCTACGAACGCACCCCGTTAAAAATGGGGAGATTACCACCAGATCCACACCATTCTCACCGACAATGGCATCCAGTTTGCCGAGCAACCGCGGAACCGCAACACAATCCATTCTAGGCCAATGCGCTTCGACATGATCTGCAAGACCAACGGGATCGAACACCGGCTAACCAAGCCAAACCATCCGTGGACCAACGGCCAAGTTGAGAGAATGAACCGCACGATCAAGGACGCGACAGTCAAACGATTCCATTATGAAACCCACGCTCAGCTGCGAACACACCTCGCGGACTTCCTTGCCGCTTACAACTTCGTCCGAAGGCTCAAGACGCTAAACGGCCTCACGCCATACGATTACATCTGCAAAATCTGGACATCAGAGCCAGGACGATTCATCCTAAACCCTATCCACCAAATGCTGGAACTGAACACCTAGTAGCTTGTTGCTAATATAGAAACAATAAACTTTTGAAAATTTTGCATAATTCACCAAAAATTCACTAATTGCGGCGCAATCTAAGGGCGAGCAGATAAACTTATCAACATACCGAATTCACCTGAACCGAAACCGCCAGAGCCACTAGTCCCAGTTTTTTTAAGCCCAACCACAAAGGAGATAAGAATGCAAATCGCTGCAGACACCGCCTGCAAGATGCTCCGTCCTTTATATTTCGTTGTCTAGGTGTTTGATCCCACGGTTTGATGGTGTGATACTTTCTCATGAATGGAAGGAAACACTATGGGACAAATTCGTCACGGGAGCGCCGCGACCACGTACGCCGTCAGAGCTGCAATACAGCGATCGCAAGCTTCGCTCGCGCAACTGAGCAAAGAACTGGGCATCAACCCCAAAACCGTCGCAAAGTGGCGCAAGCGGGCGACGTTGGAGGATATGAAGACGGGGCCAGCGGCGCCGCGATCAACTGTTCTGAGTGAGGGTGAATAGCCCCTAGTTTCCTAGACACCTTGCAGTTTCAGTTTCTGCTGCTGTTCGAAGTCGATCGGTGACAGCATGCCATTCCTAACGTGCTTGCGCTGCGGGTTGTAGAAGAATTCGATGTAATCGAACACGTCTTTGCGTGCTTCTTCGCGGGTTTTATACTTTCTGCGCCGGATGCGTTCGCGTTTGAGCAGGTTGAAGAAGCTTTCCGCGACCGCATTATCCCAACAGTTCCCGCGACGGCTCATGCTTTGCGTCAGGTTGTGCTGTTCGAGGAACTCCTGCCACTCGTAGCTGGTGAATTGTGAACCTTGGTCGGAATGCACCTGGACCTTGGTCTTTGGTTTGCGGCGCCAGACGGCCATGAGCAGGGCTTGCAGCGGTAGGTCGGCATAGGTGCGGCCCTGCATCGACCAACCAATGACCCGCCGAGAAAACAGATCGATGACGACCGCGAGATAAAGGAAGCCCTCATGGGTGCGGATGTAGGTGATATCTGTGACCCAGAATTGGTCTGGGGCATCAACATCGAACTCCCGATTCAGGGTATTGTCCGCCACGACAGCAGGGCTGCCGCCATAAGAGCCGGGCTTCTTTTTGTAGCCAATCTGGGCCCTTATCCCTGCCAAGCGCGCTAAACGCCAAGCTCTGTTCGGGCTGATGTCTTCGCCAAGGTCACACAGATCGTCATGCAGCTTGCGGTATCCGTAGACCTCACCACTTTCTTCCCAAGCTGTCTTGATAAGCTTGGTTTGCCGCTGATCCTCCAGCGCCCGTTGGGAAAGGGGTTCGCGCAGCCATGCATAAAAACCGCTCGGATGAACCAGCAGCATTCGGCACATCGCCCGGACCGCAAAGATCAGCCGGTTCTCGGCTATAAACGCATACCTCACCGGGATTCCCTGGCGAAGTATGCGGTCGCCTTTTTTAGGATGTCCCGTTCCTCCGTGACCCGCAGCAGATCCCGCTTCAACCGCCGGATCTCGTCAGCTTGCGCATCCACCTCTTGGATCACCTTTGCGGGCCGCGAAAACTGCTTCTGCCATGTGTAGATCGACTTGGTGCTGACACCCAACCGCTCGGCCACCTCGCGCACAGGGTAGCCCCGATCAACAACTTGCGCGACCGCATCGCGTTTGAACTCGTCTGTGAATTTTTGCGTGGACATCTCGTCCTCCTTACTTCCAAAGTTACCAAGCAAGGCGTCTACAAATCTAGGGGCTATTCAAAGCAAAGCGCCTACAGATCTAGAGGCTATTGACCCTTAATGCTTACTGAAGGCACTGCCAGCTGCAATCGAGCGTGGAATATATTCAGGAATGTAGGGCGAAAAAAATCTGCAATGTAGTCGGACGTCACGTACGTCCTGTTGCTAAATGCCTAAGAATAGGTGAGAATACCGTCTGCGGGACCTGCTAAACAGTGCCGGGCTACCGGCAAGGTCACAACTCCCAGCATTGGCCCAAATTTCTAGCGACGACTAAAGCAATTCATTGGAAGCTCCTTGAGTCAAGTATCAGCCAGAACTTTCGTCATGTGTGTGGGAGCCACGAAATGTGGCACATCTTGGCTGCATGATCAACTTCGCGCACATCCTGATTTCTATCTTCGTACAATCAAGGAATACCATTTCTTTGGCAACAGCCTCCCTCTTCAATGGCAGCGGAAGAAGGAAGAACTCCATGCTGAGCTTCAAAGGTTAGAGCATCGCCAAAGTTTTTCAGCTACACTTGCACGTGCCGAACGCATCGCAGATATCGAAGAATACCTCTCAACATTACAAGCTGATGAAGTCACTACGGGGTCCTTTGCCGATCTCCTGATTGGTAGATCTCATGACCGCCTTTTCTTCGGAGACTTCACGCCACGGTACTCACTTTTGGGGAGGGAGCAGCTTATGCGCTTCTTTGAGCTTCCCGGCGATTTGCGTATTGTCTACCTTTTGCGGGATCCAATAGATAGATTTTGGTCGCACGTCAAAATGGCTGCGCGCATGTCCGATGAAGACCGCGCAGACACAAGAGCGCTTGAAATTGTGTCGCAATTCTTGTCGGACGTAGAAACCCCCGTGTTGACTGGAATTGTAAAGAGAGGCGACTACGCGAAAAACCACGCTCGACTGAGCAAAGCATTCTCTTCAGACCAGATGAAGGCTTTCTATTATGAGAGAATTTTAGGAAGGACGGGATTTGGAGAGATCACTGACTTCCTTGGCGCAAGTTGCTTTGTGCCGGATTTTGCGAAAAAGGTCCACGAAGGCCAACGCCTTTTTCTTCCCAAGACCCTCGAACATGGATTGTTTCAGAAATTTAGATTGCAATACAAATATGCACAAAACAATATTCCAAATTTACCAGAGAGGTGGACTTCAAGATTAGAAGAGTACAGCTGATTTCCATGAAACACTTCAGTCTATAGCAATATGGGGTGCTTCTAGATTTTCGAGTGCCAGTCCCGATGGATATTTATTTTTTGGTTCGATCCAGTACCGAACCAAGAATCAATGATTTCAATTAAATGCTGCGGTCGCAAAAGGCTCGTAACCTCCATTTGTATCCGTCCTGTAAAAATGAACGATGAGATTTTCAGTATCAGTTAAACCGCTCAGAATGATCTCAATGGGGGAATTGACTTCGATGTCATTCAGTGAGTTTGAAAAGAACATGGTTATGCGAGTGTCCGCGCCACCGTTCACCAAATCTTTGCTGTAAGTTAAGCCTTCGAGGTCCTCTGGCCTTACCAAGATCCCCAACCGATCTTCGCCAACAGAAAAATCTTCAATTGTGATGTTGGCCGAATAGTCAGCATCTTGAGACTCCCCGCCAATTGAGAAACCTTCGACCAATACAAGGTCGCGACCAGTACCCACTAGCACATCACCTTCGCTTAGACTGCTTGCCGTTGCAACTATTGTGTCGTCACCTTCTCCGCCCTCGAAGTCCGCTCCTGCACGGCCAACCAAAATGTCATTGCCATTGCCACCGTAAAGTTGCCCATCACCATCCATTCCGCCATGTGCAACGATGGTGTCATCACCGTCGCCTCCGAATGCCGCCCCAGCCGCTTGATACTCGCCGCCGAAATTGTTTGCTGTAATCGTATCGTCTCCCGACCCACCAAAAAGATTAGTCCAACCAGTTATTGTGTCGTCACCATCGGAGCCAGTGACATTCGAGCTACCACTTACAACAATCCCATCCGCTTCCTGATTTGAACCTTCACTTTCCGCTTCGGGATTTACTTCTGGTTCAGCGCCTTCTTGCCCCACCGGATCGGAGTCAGCTCTTATGACGTGCTCGTCGTAGCGCTCGGTATCGTTATCCTCTGCTTCGAAATCATAATTGTCGCCGTTTGCTTCAAAAAGGCCTGACAGCGAGAAACCCAAGCCAGCTAGGAGACTAATAAGTAATAATTCCACAATGGCACTCCAGAAGATATGCAGAGCTCTTTGAGCTTGAAGAATTCATACCAAACGTTTTTCATCCCGGACGATAGCAAGAAAGTATCGGAAACGACAGTAGAAACTCAGTAAATGGTAAATGTCGCATCTACGCCAGACTATCCTGCAGCCCTAAGCTAGCCTGACGTTGCCCCCAACTTTTATCCAGCGTGAGCGAGACTCTGGGTTTGAGGTTTGCCCAATTGGGCGGGTTGTGCAACGGGGGCTGGCGCGGAGCTTTTCGGATTGCGCAGCGTCAGGCCCCGTTGCGGGGTAAAGGTTCGGGCAAATTCGGCTGGGGTTTGCCAGCCGAGACGGGAGTGGGGCCGTTCAGTGTTATAGTCCGTGCGCCAGGCGGCCAGCGTTGCGCGGGCGTGGTGCAGTGACGGGAACAGCATCTCGTTCAGCAATTCATCGCGCAGGCGGCCGTTGAAGCTTTCGATAAAGGCATTCTGGGTCGGCTTTCCGGGCGCGATGTAGTGCCATTCAAACTTGCGGTCATCCACGAACTTCAGGATCGCGTTTGAGGTGAACTCGGTTCCATTATCGCTGACGATCGTCAGGGGCATGCCGCGAGTGTCAAAGAGCGTGGCCAGTTCCCGCGCCACTCTTGCGCCGGACAGGGACGTATCGGCGATTAGAGCCAGGCATTCCCGCGTGCAGTCATCGACTACGGTCATGATCCGGAAGCGGCGGCCATCGGTCAGCTGGTCGGATACAAAATCCAGCGACCAGCGTTGGTTTGGCATTAATGGCGGCACCATCGGGGCCCGTGTGCCCATGGCCCGCTTGCGCCCGTCGCGACGGCGCACATGCAACTGTTCTTCCCGGTAGATGCGGAAGAGACGCTTGTGGTTCACCTCATGACCCTCGCGCCGCAGGAACACATGCAGCCGACGACAACCGAACCGGCGTCGAGCTTTGGCAAGTTCTTTCAGCCGCTCGCGCAGCACGGGGTCATCCTGCCGAACCACCTCGTAGCGCATGGTCATTCGACAACAGCCGATTACCCGACACGCCCGCCGTTCGCTCATCTCGTGATTTGCCACCAGATGCGCAACCGCTTGCCGCTTCGCGGCGGGCGTCACCACTTTTTTCCCAGGAGGTCTTTCAACGCGGCATTGTCGAGCATCGCATCAGCCAGAAGCCGTTTCAGACGCGCGTTCTCGTCCTCAAGGCCCTTCAGGGTAATCCCCCCCGAATTTAGTGGGGTGCAAAAGTAGAATTTTCTCGGCAAGATGAACGAGGAGATTTCGAATGAAGACAAGCAGATACACTGAAGCTCAGATCATCGCGATCCTGCGACAAGCCGAAGGCGGAGTGCCGGTTGCCGAGCTGTGCCGCGAGCATGGGATGAGCGATGCGTCGTTCTACAAATGGCGGGCCAAGTATGGCGGGATGGATGCGTCCATGGTTGGCCAGATGAAGGCGATGGAGGAAGAGAACCGTCGCCTGAAGCGCATGTATGCCGATCTGAGCATGCAGAACGATCTGTTGAAGGAAGCCCTTGGAAAAAAGTGACAGGGCCATCTCAGCGCCGCGAGATGGCCGAAACGGCGGTGGAACGACGGGGCGTCAGCATCGCGTTGGCTTGCAGGGCCTTTGGGGTCAGCGAGACCTGCTATCGCTACAGCCCCAAGCTCAAGGACGAGAACGAGGTGATCGCCGATCTGCTCACGGGGCTGACCGATGCGCGCAAGACTTGGGGGTTTGGTCTATGTTTCCTGCACCTGCGCAACGTGAAGGGGCATCCCTGGAACCATAAACGGGTTTACCGCATTTACTGCGAGCTGGAGCTGAACCTGCGGATTAAGCCACGCAAGCGGCTCAAACGGGAGAAGCCTGATGTCCTGGCTGTGCCAGCCGCGCCCAATGTGACCTGGTCCATGGATTTCGCTTCGCGGACCTGCGGTTCATGGCCGACAGGCTGGGTGACGGTCGTGCGTTTCGCCTGCTGAATGTCCTTGATGACTTCAATCGCGAAGGGCTAGGGATCGAGGTTGATTTCTCGCTGCCTGCCGAGCGAGTCATACGGAGCCTCGACAGGATCATCGAATGGCGGGGAAAGCCGGGCACGATCAGGGTGGATAATGGGCCCGAATACATCAGCGAAAAGCTGAGAATATGGGCTGAGAAGCACAAGATCACCATCCAGCACATCCAACCTGGGCAGCCCCAGCAGAACGCATATGTCGAGCGCTACAACCGAACGGTACGGCATGAATGGCTGGATCAATACATCATCGAAAGCATCGAGGAGGCACAGGATCAAGCCACGAAATGGCTCTGGACTTACAACAACGACCGCCCCAACATGGGCATCGGCGGCATCACACCCGCCATGAAATTGAAAATGGCCGCGTGAATTCTACGAACGCACCCCGTTAAAAATGGGGAGATTACCATTTGACGAAAGTTTTTGGTTGCGGGGGCAGGATTTGAACCTGCGGCCTTCAGGTTATGAGCCTGACGAGCTACCGGGCTGCTCCACCCCGCGACGTTTTGCGATTTATGGCACGGGTCGCATCCCGATTTGTTTGGTTTTGAAGGCTTTGCCTTCTGGGGCTGCTTTTCCCCGCAACGGTTTTTGATCGCGGAGAGTTAATGCTGCGATCTGAGTTTAATGGTTAATCGTTTAGAGAGGTTGTGCTTCTTGTTAGGTTTGGCGGTGACCTACTCTCCCACGTCTTAAGACGCAGTACCATTGGCGTATTGGCACTTAACTGCCGAGTTCGGGATGGGATCGGGTGTTTTACCAGCACTATGACCACCAAACCAAAGAAGAAGCACGTTCCTCTGTCTTGAGACAGAGGCAACATCAGCCGCGTTTGCGGTTGTTCCAAGTTTTTGTTGTGTATGCTTTTGCATGTCGGTTTCGGATGATATCCGAAGCGACGATCCAGCGGCTTTACCCATTTTACAGGGGATGCCTTGCTGTTTCTGGATCAAATCAAGCCAATCGAGCAATTAGTACCAGTCAGCTGAAAGCATTACTGCTCTTACACCTCTGGCCTATCGACGTGGTGGTCTTCCACGGCTCTCAAGGGAGACCTTGTTTTGAAGGGGGCTTCACGCTTAGATGCCTTCAGCGTTTATCCTGTCCGTTCATAGCTACCCAGCACTGCCGTTGGCACGACAACTGGTCCACCAGTGGAACGTTCACCCCGGTCCTCTCGTACTAGGGGCAACTCTTCTCAAGTCTCCTACACCCACGGCAGATAGGGACCGAACTGTCTCACGACGTTCTAAACCCAGCTCACGTACCTCTTTAAATGGCGAACAGCCATACCCTTGGGACCTGCTCCAGCCCCAGGATGAGATGAGCCGACATCGAGGTGCCAAACGATGCCGTCGATATGGACTCTTGGGCATCATCAGCCTGTTATCCCCAGCGTACCTTTTATCCGTTGAGCGATGGCCCTCCCACTTGGGACCACCGGATCACTATGACCGACTTTCGTCTCTGCTCGTCTTGTCAGACTTGCAGTCAGGCAGGCTTCTGCCATTGCACTCAACGACCGATTTCCGACCGGTCTGAGCCTACCTTCGCGCGCCTCCGTTACGATTTGGGAGGCGACCGCCCCAGTCAAACTCCCCACCATGCAGGGTCCCGGACCCGGATAACGGGCCGCGGTTAGATATCAAGAGTGCGAAGGGTGGTATCTCAAGGTTGGCTCCACGAAGACTGGCGTCCCCGCTTCGATGCCTACCACCTATCCTGCACATCACAATCCTGATACCAGTGCAAAGCTGGAGTAAAGGTGCATGGGGTCTTTCCGTCTAACCGCGGGTAGTGTGCATCTTGACACACAGTTCAATTTCGCTGAGTCCACATTTGAGACAGCGGGGAGATCGTTACGCCATTCGTGCAGGTCGGAACTTACCCGACAAGGAATTTCGCTACCTTAGGACCGTTATAGTTACGGCCGCCGTTTACTGGGACTTCAATTCAGAGCTTGCACCCCTCCTCTTAATCTTCCAGCACCGGGCAGGCGTCAGACTGTATACGTCGTCTTACGACTTCGCACAGCCCTGTGTTTTAAGTAAACAGTCGCCACCCCCTAGTTTGTGCCCCCTACCTCTAGTTGCCTAAAAGTAGGGCCTCCTTCTCGCGAACTTACGGAGGCATTTTGCCGAGTTCCTTAAATGTGGTTCTCTCAAGCGCCTTGGTATACTCTACCAGTCCACCTGTGTCGGTTTAGGGTACGGTCTGATGGAGGGCTATTTCCTGGAACCTCTGAACGGCCCACCCAATCCGATAAGGGCAGACAATCTTTGAGATCCGTCACTTCCTCCTGGCCCACGAATATTAACGTGGTTCCCATCGACTACGCCTTTCGGCCTCGCCTTAGGGGCCGGCTTACCCTGCTCAGATTAGCTTTAAGCAGGAACCCTTGGACTTACGGCGAGAGGGTCTCTCACCCTCTTTATCGCTACTCATGTCAACATTCTCGCTTCTGATCTCTCCACCGGATGCCTTACAGCCCGGCTTCACAGAAAGCACATTGTCTCCGTATGACCCGAGGATCATAAAGAGACAGCGTCCTATATCACAGAACGCTCCGCTACCACGCATATTGCTATGCATCCTGAGCTTCGGCTCGTGGTTTGAGCCCCGTTACATCTTCGCCGCAGGACAGCTTATCTAGACCAGTGAGCTGTTACGCTTTCTTTAAATGATGGCTGCTTCTAAGCCAACATCCTGGTTGTTTTGGCCGTCCCACATGCTTTCCCACTTAACCACGAATTAGGGGCCTTAGCTGCAGGTCAGGGTTGTTTCCCTCTTCACGACGGACGTTAGCACCCGCCGTGTGTCTCCCGGATAGTACTCTGCGGTATTCGGAGTTTGCTTAGACTCAGTAAGGCTGTGGGCCCCCATCATCCATGCAGTGCTCTACCCCCGCAGGTATTCGTCCGAGGCGCTACCTAAATAGCTTTCGCGGAGAACCAGCTATCTCCAGGTTTGATTAGCCTTTCACCCCTAGCCACAAGTCATCCGGACCCTTTTCAACGGGTGTCGGTTCGGACCTCCAGTCAGTGTTACCTGACCTTCATCCTGCTCATGGCTAGATCACCTGGTTTCGGGTCTGATCCATCGAACTCATGCGCCCTTTTAAGACTCGCTTTCGCTGCGCCTACACCTAACGGCTTAAGCTCGCTCGATAGACCAAGTCGTTGACCCATTATACAAAAGGTACGCCGTCAGGGCTCATGGCCCCTCCGACTGCTTGTAGGCGTTCGGTTTCAGGTACTGTTTCACTCCCCTCGTCGGGGTGCTTTTCACCTTTCCCTCACGGTACTGGTTCGCTATCGGTCAGTAAGGAGTACTTAGCCTTCGGGGGTGGTCCCCCGATCTTCAGACAGGATTTCACGTGTCCCGCCCTACTTAATATGTCTTCTAAAGCTTCCTATACGGGGCTGTCACCCACTATGGCGCAACTTTCCAGTTGCTTCTAGTCACTCTTCGAAGATCGGCTGGTCCGCGTTCGCTCGCCACTACTAACGGAGTCTCTCTTGATTTCCTTTCCTCCGGGTACTTAGATGTTTCAGTTCCCCGGGTTTGCTCTTAAACCCCTATGTATTCAGGGTAAAAGTACCTAGCTTACCCTATTGATGACTGCCTGCCCAGCTTGCGCCAAACAGACAACAACAACAGAATATTAGGTGGGTTTCCCCATTCGGACATCTCTGGATCAAAGCCTATTCCCGGCTCCCCAAAGCTTAACGCAGGGTATCACGTCCTTCATCGCCTCTTACTGCCAAGGCATCCACCAAACGCCCTTTTCGCGCTTGATTTGATCCAGAAAGAGCAAGGCTTGCTTACGCAAGCTGTCTTTCTGGCGCCAGGCATTGCCTGCCTGGCCAGTCGTCACAAAAGTGAACCGACATGTCAAAAGCATATACACTTACCCGGCGTTGCAACCTAAGTCGCAACGCAGTGTTAGTTTTTAGACTTGGAACAATATCGTTCTAACCACCTGATCTGCGCATGCAGCACAAACCAGATCCGATGCAACCCATACTCGGGCACATCAAACGATACTGATGTTTTCTCTCTATACGATGTCAA
>OZ252107.1:7500-712500 GCA_965248485.1 Cypionkella sp. | reverse complement strand
AGAAAACGAAAGCAACCACCCCGTTAACCACGCCAATGCGGCCAACCTTCCCCAGCGTTAACCACTAACAGACGGGAATCAACGACGAATCCCCGTGATTCGAAGCGGGAATCACGCGCGAAAAGCCGTATGGCATCCGTATGGTTCGCGTATGGCATCCGTCCCGACAGCTTAGGGACAGAGAGCGCGCGGTGCGGTAATCCTCTTGGCGCGGAATCAAGGCGTGAAACGCCGCCGCGTGCGAGGACGGCGGGCTTGCCCGCAAAAAGGGTCCAGTGGACCTTTTTTAGTCCGAAGTGGCCCTCCGCCCCCAGCAAAAGAACCGAAGCGCGGAATCAAGGCGCTTTAGCGCCGCCGCGCCGCGCCCTCCCTCCCCCCGGGAGGGCGCACTCCGCCGCCAGTGCCTAGAACTGGCGGCGGGGGAACGGAGCCATAAAGCGATGCAGAACCTCTGTAGAGCGCCCGCCCGAGGGAGCGCGCGGCACTATGGTGGGGATGCTGGGGGGGTTTTCGGTAGGGGGCGTGATTTCACGCGCCATTGGGTGCGGGCGCCCTACCCAACAGCCACCATGTGGTTGTCCCATTTCGGCCCGTTTTGGGCCAGCGGGCGCAGCCCATCTGCGCCAAGGCGCCAAACGGCCCCCAGCCCATCCGAGGCGATAAACCCGTCATCGCAGGCGGCGATGCCGCAGATATCGGCGCGGGCATAGGTGGCAAGATGGGTGCCGTTTGGCGCGAAGATCATCACCGCCCCCCCGCGCGGCGAGGTGATGGCGACGCGGCCATCTTGCGCCATCGCGATCGAGCCCGCATAGCCCTGCATGCGTTTGGCTTCGGCCTCGGGGGCGGGGCAAAGGCGCGGGGCGCGGCCCGGCTGCCACAAGCCCAATTGCGGCACGTCCATGTCGCCGGGGCCTTCCCATTGCATGGCAAAAGCGACAGTGCCGTCGCGGCCCAGCGCAAGATGACGGATTGAATTTTGGCGCAGCGCGCTGTCCAATTCGGCGCGCTCTAGGATGGCGCCATCCTGGCCAAGCAGTGTCAAATTTGGGCGCATGGTGTCGATGTTCAGCTTGCTGCGGTCATCAGGGTCGGTTTGAATCCCGCCATTTGCCACAACCAAATTTTCGCCAAGGCGGCGAATTTCATGCGGCCCAATGCCGCCCGATGCCCATTCGCCAATACGGCGGTAGCCCGCTGCGGCATCCCACAGCCCGATCCTGCCTTGCGATCCATCGGCAATCACCTCGGATGTCATCAAGAGGCCGCCATCGGCGGAAAACGCACCGTGGCCGTTGAATTGACGCCCCGCAGGCGGGGTCAGGCGGTGCAAAACGCGCCCGTCGCGGCAATCCATCACCAAAGCAAAGGTGCCTGGGCGGCGGGCAAAGGCCACGGCCAAAGGGCGCGCAGGGTGAACTGCGGCCGCATGTCCGCGCGCAGGCAAAGGCAAAACAAACAGCGATTGACCCGCCTTGGACAGGCCGTGCAACACATAGCTGCCGTCAGGGGCCATGCCCGCCGAAACATAGGCGGGGCTGCCCACATCGGCCCAAGTGGGTGCGGGCAGGCTGGCCGCCAAAAGGCCCGCCAAGAACATCCGCCTTGAAGGGGCGCGCGCCCGCATCAATCACCATCCTGCGCGTTAAAGCCAATACCAACCCCCATCGCGGGGGCCAGTTCGGACAGCGCCAAATCGCGCACATGGCCGATCTGGCCTGCCAATATCTCCACTTTCAGGCGGCCTGAAGGGTTAGTAACCCCATCAAAAATGGGGTCTTTCAACGCTTCGGCCAAAGTGATGGCGCGCTCAAAGGCCTTTTGCGTGGCGGGGGCGTTGGCGCAGAGCTGCTGCGCAAAGTCCTTGAGTGCATGCAAAGCGATGGTCACATTGCGCAGGCTGCGCTGAGAGGCGCGCGCCTCGGCCAATTGGGGCGCGGGGCGATCTGGCGGCCCAAGAGGGCGGCCAAGGCGCGTGTCTTTCAACGCCTCGAGCCCCGTGGCCAGTTGGGTGAACAACGCTTGCTCTGCCTCTGTTTGCGACAAGAATTGGTTGTTTTCGGGCTGGCCTGCGGTGATCAGCGCGGCGGCAAATGCGCCCTGCCAATCGGCCAAGATTTCGGCGGCATTGCGCGCCAGATCGGCGGTCGTGGCCCGCAGCAGCGCGCAAGTATCACCTTGCCAAGGTTTGGCGGGGTAAAGCAACCGTTCCAGCGCCATAAACCCGCGCGCCGCCACCGATTGCTGGGCAAATTGCGCGGGGGTCAAGGCATCTTGCGGGCCAGCCAGCAGCGCCTGTTGCGCCTTTGCGCCCGATGCCTTTGGATCGGGCCAAAACTGAATGGCAAGGCCCCGCCCCGCATCCTCGACAGGGCCAAGATGCAGATGCTGGATACCCATCCACGCATCAAAGGCCGCATGAAAGGCGGGCTGAACATCGGCGGCGGCGCAAGACCTGTTTGCCGCCTGTGCAAGATCGGCGGTTGCATCGGCAAAGGCGGCATAGCGCGGCACAATGTGCTGGCCGACCACACTGGCTACATCGGCCGCAGCGGCCGAGGATAGCAACAGGCTGGCACAAATCCATCGGGTCAGAGGGCGCAGGTTCATCTACAGGCTTTCCAAAAAGGCGATCAGGGCAGCACGTTCTTGGGGCGATAGGGCGACGACGGCATCGCGCGCGGTCTGCGCCTCGCCGCCGTGCCACAGCACAGCCTCTAGCAAATTGCGCGCGCGGCCATCGTGCAAGAATTGGCTATGCCCGCTGACCTGTTTGGTCAACCCAATTCCCCACAGCGGCGCGGTGCGCCATTCGCGGCCCGTGGCGCGGCCCTCGGGGCGGTTATCGGCCAGACCTTCGCCCATGTCGTGCAGCAGCAAATCGGTATAGGGCCAAATCAGTTGGAAACTTTGTTCAGGCTGCCCCCTTAGGCGGTGGGTGACAAACTTTGGGCTATGGCAGACGGTGCAGCCCAGATCGTAAAACACTTGTTTGCCCAGCAAAACGGTGGGGTCGGCCACATCCCTGCGCGCAGGCACAGCCAGGTTGCGCGCGTAAAACGTTACAAGATCCAAGCTGGCGGCATCCACCTCTAGCCCATCGCGCAGCCCAACCTCTTGGCCATGCGGGGCGGTTAGGCATTCGGTTTGGGCGGCGGTGCATTCGCCCCATGGGTCGGGGTGCAAGGGGTTGGACAGCCCCATATCGCCGGCAAAAGCGCCCGCCGACTGCGCGCGCACCGTCGGCGCGCCCGCCTTCAGCCCAAAGCGCCCCAGCATCGGCACCCCATATTCCGCCGAAGGCACGATCTGCGCGCGCCCTGAAATCCCGTCACCATCGAGATCGTCTTCATCGACATGGGCCAGAATATCGGCGGCTGGTATCGCCTCGAGCAGGCCAAGCCCGATCATCTGCGGCGCAATGCGCGGCGAGAGTTCGACATCGCCCGCCAGTGGGCCATAGGCCAAGCCGCTGATGCTATACTGCGGCGCGCGCAGGCTGGCCGTCTCGCCCCCCGCAAGGGGCACGGGTATTTCGGTATAGGTCACCTCAAGCTTGCCCTCGGCGGCGTGACCGAGGGTCGCAAAATCTTGCAACTGCGTGCCATAGGCCCGGTCGGGCAAGGTGGCGATCCACCCTTTGATCTGCGCGGCCATATCGGCATCTGTTAAGTCAGAGCCTTGCGCAAGCTTGGGCGCGGGAATAGAAAGCCGCAAAAACAGCGACACGCGCGTGTCATCTGGCCCCTCGGGCGTGTGGCCGCGCCCGTCTTTCAGGTGGCAATCTTGGCAGGCGCGCGCGTTATACAGCGGCCCCAGCCCATCGGATGCCTTGGTCGTGGCGGGCGCTGCAACCCAGGTTTTGCGAAACAGGCCATTGCCCAGCTTGAACTTCATCTCGCCGTCAAAAGCCATATTGGCAGAAAACTGCGAGAACGCGTCCGATGTGGTGCGCGCGCGCACGCTTGCGCCGCCGCCTGCGTTTTCCTCGTAGCGTTCGGCGGCGTCAAAGTTTTGCGGCGGGGCCAGAATCGCGGCAATTTTGGCGCGATCGCTTTGCGTGCGCGCGATCACATTCAGGTGCAAATCTTCGATGGTTTGGCCGCAGAGCGGCGTAGCCAACAGGACAAGAATCAGGGCAAAGCGCATGGGTAAACCTCTTGTGCGCTTGTCATGACCCTAAATCCTGATAGTTTCAATCGGAAAATCGCCTTGTCGCTGGATTGATCACTGTTCGCTGCGTTCAATCGCTGAAAAGGCTGGCCTTTTCTTGCCAGTTCAGACCGTAGAGACCAATGCGGGGATGAACGGCAATACCGACGCAAGCTGTATTGCGTTGATCGCCATACCAGTTAAATGCATCTGCCGCAGGCGCGGCCCCACGCCAGTGCCGCCCGACTGTAGTTCGGCAACCAGGAAATCGACCCGCCGCAATGTCCAGCGCCGCCAGAAGAAATCAAGTGCCGTAAATCCAGCAAAACAAAGGGTCGGAGCAAGACGGCCAGTGGATGCGCTCAGCAAGGTGGCGACAAGACCCACCGCCAAAAGAATCAGAAAAAACCCGACAAAAACCGACCGAAAGATATAGGCAACTGGCGGAATATCCAGACGCACGAAAAGAAACGCTGGAAATGCCAACAAAAGGTAAAACATCGGCCCAAGAAAAATAATCATCGCCATGACCGAAAGGTTCAATTGCAATCCGTATCCTTCCTGAACCGACCATCCCACGGGCACCATTGCAAAATGGTTACCACTGATGTGTTGGCTGTCAATCGCCAAGGTATCATCCAAGGATGTCGATTGTTTGCCCCGTTGCGGCAATTCCAGTGCAGGTCATTGAAACACCGCGTTCGGATTGTCCAAACTGTCAGACCCTTCAAACCCTGCGCCCGTCAGGCCCAAGGCCGCGACCGCGCGTTCGATGGACGCAGTTTGCGTGACCAAAGCATCGACTGCGCCCATGATCAACGCCTCGCCTTCGGCATTGCCAGCGGCGAGCATCTGGTCATAGGCCATCCCGCCTTCGGCAGCGGATTTCACCGCGCCAAGGGCCGCGACCGAAGCGGCCAGTTCTGCCTTGAGCTGCGCATCAATGCCTGCATCTTTGGCCGCGACCAAATCTGACAGCGAGGGGCCTGCCATCACGCTGCCATTGACGCGCGTATAGGTTCCAAGATAAACGTTTTGAATACCAAGGCCATCATAATAGTGGCTGTTATGGGTGTTGTCGGAAAAGCAATCATGCTCTTCTTCAGGGTCGTTCAGCATCACGCCCAGTTTCATCCTTTCGCCTGCGAGTTCGCCGTAAGACAAGCTGCCCATGCCCGTCAGCATGGCCGAAAGGCCGGCCATTGGGTCTGCAGTGACAGCGCTGCGCCCTACCCCACCTTCGGCCCAAGCGGTGACCATTTCTGCCAGATCACGGGCCAGCACATCGGTTGCGGCCACCAGATAGGCCGCGCGGCGGTCGCAGTTGCCGCTCGTGCAGCCATCACCCTGCAGATAATCGGTAAAGGGCCGCGCCCCCGCCCCCGCCCCTGTGCCATTCAAATCCTGCCCCCACAGCAAAAATTCGATCGCATGATAGCCCGAGGCGACATTCGCCTCGATCCCGCCGGCTTCGTGCAAGGTCGATGAAATCAGCTCAGGCGTGATGACGGTAGCGTCAATGTCGCGGCCAGACAGGGTGAATTTCGGGGTCGCGATCACGTTCAACCCCGCAAGGGCGTTTTCTTCGTTCGCGCCAAAGCCATCGGCGACATAGTCAATCAGCCCCTCATCCAAGGGCCAAGAGTTCACGCGGCCTTCCCAATCGTCGACGACCGCGTTGCCAAAACGGAACACCTCGGTTTGTTGGTAAGGCACGCGCGCGGCCAGCCACGCGGCTTTGGCGGCGGCGAGGCTTTGCTCGGACGGGGTTGCCACGAACGCGGCCACGGCAGTTTGCAGCGCCTTGGCGGTTGCCAGACTGTCGCCATAGGCCGCCGCCGCGATATCGGCGTAGTGGCGGGCCACATCGCTTGGCTCGGCGGCAAAAGCCTGCGGGGCGCTCAGCGCGAAGGTTAGGCAAGTGGTCAGCAGAGTTGAGTGAAAACGCGGCATGGGTGCCCCTTTAATTCGGTTGGGATTTGTGGGTTCGGCTGGGCGGTGGGACGTGGGGCAGGTTTGGTTTTTCATCGGTTTCAACCATGATCTCGCATCCGTCATTTGCACCATTGTCCCACGGGGCAGGCGGGCCACCAGCGGGATAATCGTTTATTCCGACAAAAACACTAAGAAGTAAAGTCTGATTTTTTTAGTCAGATAATTTTAGGTCAAAGCGGCGGCTGTGAAGGTGGCTGTCGCAAACGGGCAATGGGGGCGAGGGGCCCGCCCTGAAAAAGCGCGACACACAGCATAAGTTTTCGCTATAGGCCCTAGAGAAATTAGGCGATTTGCGCCATAGTTTGCGCAGCATTGGTGAGGGGTTGCAAGAATGCCAAAGACAGCACAGATCGCTTTTGTCGGCTTTGGCGAGGCGGGGCAGGCCTTTGCCACAGGACTGGCGGCATCGGGCGCGGGTGCCTATGATCTGCGCGCGCAAGATGCAACTTTGCAGCGTGCAGCGGCGCAGATTGGCGTGACCTTGCTGGCAGATTTGGCATGGGCTTTGCAGCCCGCCCATGCCGTGTTTTGTTTGGTCACGGCAGATCAGGCCCTGACCGCCGCCAAGGCCGCCGCGCCCCATCTGGCCGCGAACGCGGTTTGGCTGGATGGAAATTCCTGCGCGCCAAACACCAAAAGGCAGGCAGCGCAGGTGATCGAGGCTGCGGGCGGGCGCTATGTCGATCTGGCGATTATGGCCCCCGTGCATCCGCGCCGCCACCGCACGCCCTGCTTGTTGGCTGGCCCCCATGCGGCGCAAGTCTTGGCCGAACTGGCTGATTTGGGCCTGGACTGGCGGCTGGCGGGGGCCGAGGTGGGGGATGCTTCGTCTATCAAAATGTTGCGATCGGTGATGATCAAGGGGTTCGAGGCGCTGACAGCGGAATGTCTGCTAGCGGCGCGGCGCGCTGGCGTCGAGGATGCGGTGCTTGCCTCGTTGCAAACCTCGGATCCGGGATGGGACTGGCGCGCGCGCGGGGCCTATAATCTAGAGCGGATGATGGTTCACGGCGCGCGGCGCGCGGCCGAAATGCGCGAGGTGGCCAGCACGCTGCGCGACCTATGCCTGCCAGATCGTATGGCCGCCGCCACCTCGGCCTGGCACGATGACATCGCGGCGCTGTCGCTGGACGCGGGGGCAGAGGATTTGGCCGCGCGGGCAGATCGCATTCTGGATGCCTTGCGGTGAAATCCAACCTGCGCCATCTGCGGGTGTTCGCGGCGGTGGTGGAGACGGCATCCATCACGCGCGCTGCAGAAAAATCGCGGGTTTCGCAACCTGCGGTCACACAAGCTGTTGCCAAACTTGAGAAAATCTTGGGTCAGCCCCTGCTGGTGCGCACCCCGCAAGCCATGTTTGCCACTGAAGCGGGCAAAGTTTTGGCCGCGCGCATCCTGCGCGCCTTTGCGGTGTTAGACCCCGCCTTGGCCGAATTGTCGCCCCGTTTGTGCAGGACGGCCACGGTTGCGCAGTTGCAGGCCCTGATTGCCACGCGCGAGACCGAGAATTTCACGCTGGCCGCGCGGCGCATGGGATTGGCCCAACCCACACTACACCGCGCCGTGGCCCAACTGGAACGAGAGGCAGGGCGCCCCCTGTTTGAACGCACGCCCCATGGCATGATCGCCACAAAGCCTGCGCAGGTTTTGGCGCAGGCCGCGCGGCTGGCATTTTCGGAATTAGAGCAGGCCGAGGCCGATTTGGCCGAACTGGCCGGGCGCGAGGTGGGCCGTATCGTTGTGGGCGCAATGCCCTTGTCGCGGTCGCATATTCTGCCGCAGGCGATTGCCCGCTTTCGCCAGAAACGGGCGACCTTGCCGATCAAGGCCTTGGATGGGCCTTATGACGATTTGATCGCGGGTCTGCGGCGCGGTGAGGTGGATTTCCTGATCGGCGCGCTGCGTGATCCCGCCCCGATTGGCGATATCGTGCAAGAGCGGCTTTTCGACGATGGTTTGGTGTTCGTTGGCCGCAAAAATCATGCCATTTTGGGCCAGCCCGCGCCGAACCTTGCCGATGTGTTTCGCTATCCTATCGTGGTTGCGACCGAAGGCACGCCCACCCGCCGCGCCTTTGACGCGATGTCGGCGCGCATCGGCCCGCCGCCCAGTCTGGTGGAAACGGGGTCGATGGTTCTGATGCGGGAACTCTTGCGCCTGTCAGACCATCTGGGGTGCATCTCGCGGCTGCAAATCAGCGCCGAAGTTGATCTGGGCGCCCTTGTCAAAGTGCCCGTGGATTTACCCGATACGCGCCGCCCGATTGGTTTGACATATCGTGCAGATTGGTTGCCAACGCAGGCGCAAGCGGCGTTTTTGCGCGATTTGCGCGATACGGTGGGTTGAAGGCCCGGTTTTTCGGCCCCGCGCCCGAATGATCGGCAGGTTTGCCCCGCTTGCTGCACAAATCGCAGCACAAATCGCCAATGCGGCGCGGGATAAAGGGTAAGGCGGAATTTGCCATCGGCCTGCCCCTCTATACCGCCGCAAACCTTCCGCTGACCGAGCCGCCTGAAGTGTTCGGCGTGTTGAGCAAAGCAGAAGGCAGGGCGAGCCTGTGGAAAAATGTCGATCTGTTCCAACCCAAGGCTGAGCGCGTCACGCTGATCAGAATGTGGTTCAAGCAGCAAATGGGCGGCCCGCACCATCGCCGAGGGCCAATCGATGCTGTTCAACGCGGTGGTGATGGGCCATCACCCCAATGTCCGCGACGACATGTTTGCCCACAAGCAAGGGGGTGTTGGCCGCCAACGCGGCCACGCCTAGGTGCAGTTTTTTCGGTGCAGGTTTCGGCCTTAGGCGTCGTTCTCGCAAACCTGCCGCTGGGTTCCAAGGCCCTCGATGCCCAATTCCACCACATCGCCCGCCTTCAGATAGCGCGGCGGTTTCATCCCCATACCCACGCCGGGCGGCGTGCCCGTGCTGATCACATCGCCCGGATGCAGCGTAAAGAATTGCGACAGATAGGATACCAAATGCGCGATTTGGTAGACCATCGTGCGGCTTGATCCGTTTTGCATCGTCTCGCCATTGACCTTTAGCCACATCGCCAGATCATTGGGGTTTGGCACCTCGTCGCGCGTCACCAGCCAAGGGCCGATGGGGCCGAAATTGTCGGATGATTTTCCCTTTGACCATTGGCCCGACCGTTCGGTCTGAAAGGCGCGTTCAGACACATCGTTGCACACCATATAGCCCGCGATGTGATCCATCGCGTTTTCTTCGGAAATGTATTTGCCCGCGCGGCCAATGACAAAGGCCAGTTCCACCTCCCAGTCGGTTTTTTGCGACCCGCGCGGAATGATGATGGGATCGTTCGGCCCGCACACCGCCGAGGTGTATTTGGCAAAAATCACGGGTTCGGGCGGCACGGCCATACCGCTTTCGGCGGCGTGATCGGCATAGTTCAGCCCGATGCAGATAAACTTGCCAATCGCGCCCACGGCTGCGCCCATGCGCGGATGACCTGAAACAAGCGGCAGGCTGGCAGGATCAATCGCGCGCAGCGCGTCCAGATCGGCCAACACATCGCCCGCGATATCGCCCACATGGCCCGACAGATCGCGCAGGTTTCCAGCTGCATCGATCATCCCCGGTTTTTCCGCGCCTCGCGCGCCAAAGCGGCAAAGTTTCATCGTCGTCTCCTATGTCGTCCAGCCGCCATCAATGACGTGTTCTGTTCCCGTGGTAAATCCCGCTTCATCCGAGGCAAGATAGCAGACAAGTGCGGCAATCTCATCCACATGGCCAAGGCGGCCCATGGCTTGGCGCGCGATAAACGCCTTTAGCGCGCCGTCATAATCGCCCGTCGCGCGCAGACGATCGTGCAAGGACGGGCTGTCCACTGTGCCGGGGCAAATCGCGTTGCAGCGGATGCCGCTGCCGACATGATCGGCGGCAACCGCCCGTGTCAGCCCCACCACCGCCGCCTTTGACGCCGCATAGACCGCGCGGTTGACAGGCCCCTTTTTCGGCCCAACAACTGACGACATGTTGATGATCGACCCCGCCCCGCGTTCCAGCATACCCGGCAACACCGCGCGGATCATGCGAAACTGTGCCTTGACGTTCAGATCAAAGGCCAGATCCCATTCGTCCTCGCTCGCCTGCAGAACCGTGCCCGCATGCACGATGCCTGCGCAGTTGAACAGAATATCCACGGGGCCAACCGCGCCCACCAACGCGGTGATTTCGGCCCCGTTCAGCACATTCAACTTGCGCGCGGTGATGCCCGAAATCTGCGCCAGTTCGGCCAAAGCCGCGTCATTGACATCGGTTGCAATCACGCGCGCGCCTTCGCGGGCCATCCTTTCGGCACTTGCGCGGCCAATGCCCTGCCCTGCGGCGGTGATCAGCGCGGTCTTTCCCGTTAGTCGTTCCATATGCTTTCCTTACGCGCTGTGCGGCCAACAGGCCGGGCCGATGGGGTCAAAACTTTTGTAGGTCAAGATAAACGCGGCGGCCCATCTTTTCGGATTTGGTCTGGGCCTTTGCGGCCATGGCCAAGACCATATCATGGATTTCACGGCCAACCGCGTCAATACTGCGCAGCCCCTCGATGATAACGCCTGCGTTCACCTCCATATCATCGGCCAAGGCGCGGGTGATGTCGGGATTGGCGCATATCTTCATCACGGGCGGAATGGCGCTGCCCACGACCGATCCGCGCCCTGTGACAAACGAGGTCATATGCGCGCCAGAGGCGATCACGTCCACAATCTCGGCATTGTGCGAAATACTGGGTCGGAAACATTGGGAAAGCCAAAGCGACACCTCGCCATCGGGCATGACATTCATCAGGTAAAGCCCACCGCGCGGCGGCACATCGCCGGGTTTTTTCAGGCCCGAAATCGGACTGCTGCCCGATTTCACCTGGGCGCCCCGCGACTTTTCCTTGATCCTGGTCACGCCGCCCGCAGCATAGCCCGCAGCGAAACTGCCATAGCCCAGCCCGCTGTAATGACGCACTGCCTTTTGCACCGAGGCGCGCAAAATTGCGCCCATTACGGGGGTGATCGCGCGGTCGGCCATGATATCCTCGCAGCCGAGCAATTCGCCCGTTTCTTCAAAGCTGCAGGTCGCCCCGCCCGCCACCAGCAGATCGAACGCCACCCCTGCCGCGGGGTGGCCCGAGGTGCCGTCCAAGCCGCCGCAAACAGAGCCGATGATCAACTCGTCCACGCCCAGCGCCACGTGGGGGACATCCTCAATCGCAAGCCGCGCCGTTTCGACCCCGTCGTGCCCCGCCTGCACCGTGGCGCGCGTGCTGCCCGATTTCGGAATAACCAAGGTTTTGACAGGCCGCTGCAATGCGCCAACCGCCCGCGTCACGCGCACCTTTTCAAAACTTTCGCAGCCCAAGGACACAAACAGCACCGCGCCGACATTGGGATGGGCGCATTGCCGCTCCATCATCGGGGCGGCGTATTCATTGGAAAAACAGCCCTGGCAAGCCGATCACTTGCACATCGTGCCCGCGAAACCCTGCGACAATTTCGCTGGCACCAAAATGCGCACATTCCACCAAAAAGGCCATAATAAGGGTGTTGCGAATAGGCACGCTGGATCGCATCGTCGCGCCAGCCGCGCGAAAAATACGGCGTGAAGCTTTCGGACGACTTCAGGTCGAAGAAGACGTTGGGCTGGTTTGTGCCCCGTCCGATGGCCGGGCAGCCCAACGCGGTGAAACGGATGGTTTCAATTGCGGCACCCGTGCGGTGGCCAAGCCACTCTCGGTAATCTCCCCATTTTTAACGGGGTGCGTTCGTAGAATTCACGCGGCCATTTTCAATTTCATGGCGGGTGTGATGCCGCCGATGCCCATGTTGGGGCGATCGTTGTTGTAAGTCCCCAGCCATTTCGTGGCTTGATCTTGTGCATCCCGCTGGCCGGTAGGCGATTGCCTGCAATCGCCGTAAGGCTCGATGCTTTCGATGATGGATGATCCAGCCATTCGTGCTGGACTGTGCGGTTGTAGCGCTCGACATATGCGTTCTGCTGGGGCTGCCCAGGTTGGATGTGCTGGATGGTGATCTTGTGCTTCTCAGCCCATATTCTCAGCTTTTCGCTGATGTATTCGGGCCCATTATCCACCCTGATCGTGCCCGGCTTTCCCCGCCATTCGATGATCCTGTCGAGGCTGCGTGTCACCCGTTCGGCTGGCAGCGAGAAATCGACCTCGATCCCCAGCCCTTCGCGATTGAAGTCATCAAGGACATTCAGCAGGCGAAACGCACGACCGTCACCCAGCCTGTCGGCCATGAACCGCAGGTCCGCGAAGCGAAATCCATGGACCAGGTCACATTGGGCGCGGCTGGCACAGCCAGCACATCAGGCTTCTCGCGTTTGAGCCGCTTGCGTGGCGTTCGCCATTGGACTTGAACCAATGGCGTCTCAATGGCTCACTCCGCAGGTTCAGCTCCAGCTCGCAGTAAATGCGGTAAACCCGTTTATGGTTCCAGGGATGCCCCTTCACGTTGCGCAAGTGCAGGAAACATAGACCAAACCCCCAAGTCTTGCGCGCATCGGTCAGCCCCGTGAGCAGATCGGCGATCACCTCGTTCTCGTCCTTGAGCTTGGGGCTGTAGCGATAGCAGGTCTCGCTGACCCCAAAGGCCCTGCAAGCCAACGCGATGCTGACGCCCCGTCGTTCCACCGCCGTTTCGGCCATCTCGCGGCGCTGACCCTGTCGCGGTTTGCACGCAAACCGCTGTCGGGCAGCGGATGGCCCTGTCACTTTTTTCCAAGGGCTTCCTTCAACAGATCGTTCTGCATGCTCAGATCGGCATACATGCGCTTCAGGCGACGGTTCTCCCTCGCCATTGGGCTTGAACCAATGGCGCTCCAATGGCTCGATCCATCGCCTTCATCTGGCCAACCATGGACGCATCCATCCCGCCATACTTGGCCCGCCATTTGTAGAACGACGCATCGCTCATCCCATGTTCGCGGCACAGCTCGGCAACCGGCACTCCGCCTTCGGCTTGTCGCAGGATCGCGATGATTCGCGCTTCCGTGTATCTGCTTGTCTTCATTCGAAATCTCCTCGTTCATCTTGCCGAGAAAATTCTACTTTTGCACCCCACTAAATTCGGGGGGGATTACCACAGCAGCATGCCCATACTGCGCGCAGCCAGTGCTCAGCCCATCCCCCATAACCCTCGAAAACAACGGGAAATTTTCGCCACCACGCCGCGCGGAGAACACTTTCGCTGGGGCAAGTGGCGGAGGAGGTGGGACTGCGGTCGAACCTTCTCCACTTTGGAGTTTCATGGAATTGTTTTAAATCAACAAGATAGACAATTTTCCTGAAAGGCACTGTCTGTCCCCAAATTGTGCAACGCCGACTTTTTCATTTATTTCACATTTAGATGATCGCCTGCTTTGCACCTGTCATGGCGTATCAGGAAAGATCGATACGACCTCGGCCGTTGTGCCAGCCTCCCGCCACTTCACGCCATAAACAAATCCAGACCTGCCATAGACCAGCTGTGTGACTATGATAAACCTGATGTCCTGCGCGGCAATAATCAGTTGAAAATCTAACGACTGTTCGGGCGGGTTTCGCCCATCCTGAAGTGATAAACGGCACCATTCATCATCTCTACAGGCGATTTTTCCGCCCGAGAAGGCCATCAAAACCTTAGCCCATTCCTTGTTTTCATCGGACAATCTCTTTACATGTCCTATTATGCCCTGAATCATTTCTGCAGAGATACGATCCTTGGTCTGGAAACCAGACACTGTGGCCTTCTCGTCTAGCTGCGACAACGCCCAGCACTGGGCACGGATCGTCTGAATCACGGTCCAAGTATCGCGCAAGTTGTCACGCGGCGTTCCGCTGCCCAGAGGTTTGGCAACCAGATCGGTGCAGCTGTGGAAACCTGCAATGAACAATTGCATGTCCGAAGACAATCGTTCCAACACACGAGATATAACAGATTGCTTTTGCAGCGGCTGGCCGCCCGCATCCCGAAGATAGGTTCCAAATCGAACTGATCCAGTTTCAGCGAGGGAAGACTGAACAAGACTACTAGAACTCACTAAAGCGAGAGCAAGAAATTTAAGGATCTTCAGCGCATCCATGAATAGATCGAAGACATACTGGTTTCTTTCGTCGCTCGGACCAATACGGCGGGATTGCCTTGCCGCTTCTTCCCAATCACCATTAAGTATAGCTTGCCGCATCATACTGAATTCTGCCAACCCAGTAGGACCGAGGTTGTAAATCATATCCCATAGCGCAATCTGCGCGGTCAAGGGCAGATTGCCGAAACCTGGGAATTGCTTAAGTAAAGCCTCAAAATCCTGACGTTGCCCCCAACTTTTATCCAGCGTGAGCGAGACTCTGGGTTTGAGGTTTGCCCAATTGGGCGGGTTGTGCAACGGGGGCTGGCGCGGAGCTTTTCGGATTGCGCAGCGTCAGGCCCCGTTGCGGGGTAAAGGTTCGGGCAAATTCGGCTGGGGTTTGCCAGCCGAGACGGGAGTGGGGCCGTTCAGTGTTATAGTCCGTGCGCCAGGCGGCCAGCGTTGCGCGGGCGTGGTGCAGTGACGGGAACAGCATCTCGTTCAGCAATTCATCGCGCAGGCGGCCGTTGAAGCTTTCGATAAAGGCATTCTGGGTCGGCTTTCCGGGCGCGATGTAGTGCCATTCAAACTTGCGGTCATCCACGAACTTCAGGATCGCGTTTGAGGTGAACTCGGTTCCATTATCGCTGACGATCGTCAGGGGCATGCCGCGAGTGTCAAAGAGCGTGGCCAGTTCCCGCGCCACTCTTGCGCCGGACAGGGACGTATCGGCGATTAGAGCCAGGCATTCCCGCGTGCAGTCATCGACTACGGTCATGATCCGGAAGCGGCGGCCATCGGTCAGCTGGTCGGATACAAAATCCAGCGACCAGCGTTGGTTTGGCATTAATGGCGGCACCATCGGGGCCCGTGTGCCCATGGCCCGCTTGCGCCCGTCGCGACGGCGCACATGCAACTGTTCTTCCCGGTAGATGCGGAAGAGACGCTTGTGGTTCACCTCATGACCCTCGCGCCGCAGGAACACATGCAGCCGACGACAACCGAACCGGCGTCGAGCTTTGGCAAGTTCTTTCAGCCGCTCGCGCAGCACGGGGTCATCCTGCCGAACCACCTCGTAGCGCATGGTCATTCGACAACAGCCGATTACCCGACACGCCCGCCGTTCGCTCATCTCGTGATTTGCCACCAGATGCGCAACCGCTTGCCGCTTCGCGGCGGGCGTCACCACTTTTTTCCCAGGAGGTCTTTCAACGCGGCATTGTCGAGCATCGCATCAGCCAGAAGCCGTTTCAGACGCGCGTTCTCGTCCTCAAGGCCCTTCAGCCGCTTCGCCTCGCTGACATCCATGCCGCCATACTTGGCTTTCCACTTATAGACCGTCGCATCGCTGACGCCGTGCTTGCGGCACAAATCGACGACGGAAACCCCCGCCTCGTGCTCCTTCAAAATCCCGATGATCTGGTCTTCGGTGAACCTGCTGCGCTTCATCTCTGGTCCTTTCGGTTGGGCCAGAGTCTATCTCAAACTGGATTAGGCGGAGGGGGCAACGTCAATCCCCACGCACATGGTCTGCTACAAGCTTATCTATATCAACCTGAGTCAAGTATAGCGTCGTAAATGGTTCATAATATGTAGAGCCGCGAGTCTGAGATGCCTCCATCCCAACGATCAGATCATACTCGGCGCGGATTTCAGCCGATGTAGCGCGAACATGAGTTGCGCGGTTTCGGAAAATGTAACGCGATTGCACTTTCAGCGTCAGGCAGCATCTTACCCTTGCCGACCGTTACGAACCCTCGGGTATCGAGATACATGTGATCAACGTTTCCCTCCCACGCCTCAAGGTCTAAAGTAAACGCATCCACCGACGGCGCCACGCGCTCCCAGTATCCTTCCACGCCTAAGGGTCTGGCATAGCACCTGCATCCGAAATCTAAAGACGGATGACCGCCGTTAGGCGGGGTATCCCAACGAGAAATCTGATCATTTCGTTCGATGTGACTTTTCCGAACGCGAAAGTCCTGCTGAGTTATCCAGACGTAAAAATCTATCTCCATCGCCTTTTGTTGTGCTTGATTGAGAAAACCAGTCAAGATAGCCAGCGCACGCTGTTGCCCTGAGGGGCTCTTAAGATCGAATCCCTCACGCTCGATTGCAGCTTGCACTGCAACCATGGCGTCGCCACGTAGACTTTCCATGTCTAGATCAGACAGACCAGCGGCTGAAAACTCAAACGGTTTGGTCTTTAGGATAGCCTGCGCAGTCGAACCAAGAATCTGATGCCATACGTCGTCCAGCCAACTTCGAACAAATGCCTCTTGCGCAAAGTCGCTCTGTTTCGCCTCAAGAACCGTTTGATAGCGTAAGTTCAGGCTGAACGTCTTGGTGCCACTGACGCGAATGAAGTCTTCAAAACAAGATCGACAGATTCCATCCCTCACAGTCTGCTGTGTTGAACGGAATACGCTGGCCCAATTTGGGATTGGTAAATGCAACGTGCGTTCAAGGAGACTGTTCGACCGCAGGGGCATTCGAAGTTGGCGGAGGAGGTGGGATTCGAACCCACGGTAGGCTTCCACCTACGTCGGTTTTCAAGACCGGTGCGTTAAACCACTCCGCCACTCCTCCGACTTGGGCAGGCATAAAGGCGGCGCGGTGATTCTGGAAGAGTGGAAATGGGCCGCGATCATTTTCGTCTTTGGCGCGGATGGGCTGGTGCGCGTTGCCTTGCCTCTATTTGCTGCGGTGCTAGCAAGGATTTGCCGACATGCGCACAGGGCTTTGCATAGGCCCGTTTTGCCTGTATAAGGTGCGCAAGCTGTGCCGCGCCACCCTTTTGGCGCGACAAATGCATTGCGTATTGGGCAAAGACTCAAGGAAAACAACAATATCGCGCGGCATCGTCATCGCGCAAGCAGGAGCAGAGCATGACATCCAGTGCAACAGGACGACTATTCTTATTTCTATGCGTCGCGGTGGTTTCGGCCTGTCAACCCGGCCAAAACCCGTTCAAACGCGACACTGACCCACCTGCGGACACCTCGGTCGCCACGGCCAAGTCGGTCAAACTGATCGACCGCGATGTCGAGGCCCCCGATGTGTTTCAGGTCGCTGACAATGCGCTTTGGGATGGCCGGCCCAGCCTTGGCGGGGTTTGGGTGGCATCCCCCGACGCGGTTGATCCAGAACGGGTGATCATGCGCAACCCCGCCAATGGCAAGTTTGTCATTGGCGCCCTGTTCAAGCGCGAGCGGGATAATCCTGGCCCAAGCCTGCAAATCAGCTCGGATGCGGCGGCGGCTTTGGGCCTGCTGGCAGGGCAACCCGGCAAGATCAACGTGACAGCCTTGCGCCGCGAAGAGGCCCCCGCCGAGGTCAGCGCAAAGGCCCCAATTTTGGACGCGGCTGAAACAACGCAAACCGAAACGCTGGCGGGCGCGGCGAATGCCCCTGCCCCGCAGCCCGTTGCAAAAGCGCAGACTGTCGGGGCGGTGGCCACGACCCCGCTCGCCCCCGCCGCTGCCGTCCCCGCCCCCTCTGGCGCAGAAACCGCCGCGGCAACCGCTGCCGTGCTGGCCCCCAAAGCCCCCGCAACGCCTGCCGCCCCCGTGATCAACACGGCAAGCGGGCCTTATATTCAGATCGGCATTTTCTCGGTCGAAGACAATGCCAAACGCGCTGTGGCCAAGCTGAATGCAGCAGGCGTTGCCGCGCAAATGCGCACCGAATCTTCAAACGGGAAAACCTATTGGAGCGTGGGCGCGCGCGGTGATGGCGGCGCGCTGGCCAAGGTGAAAGCGGCGGGATTCAAAGACGCCTATGTTGTGAAAGGCTAACCGAATATGCTGCGCCGCCCGCTGAAACTGCTTGGCCTTTTCGCTGCACTGGCCCTGCCGCAAATAGGCCATACGCAGGCTTTTGAAACCTCGGCGCGGGCGGCGTGGGTGTATGATGTGGCGACGCACACAGTGCTGTTGGACAAGAATGGCGAGGTGCCTGTGCCCCCCGCCTCGATGTCCAAGTTGATGACCATCAACATGCTGTTCGAGGCGCTGAAAGACGGTCGCGTCACGATGGAAACACAGTTTTCCGTATCGGCCAACGCCGTTGCGCTGACCGAGGCGGGCGGGTCGACGATGTATCTGCAGCAGGGTGATCGGCCATCTGTCAATGAGTTGATCCATGGCATGATTGTGAATTCAGGCAATGATGCCTGTGTCGTGGTCGCCGAGGGGCTCGCGGGCAGCGAAGCCGCCTTTGCCGCCCAAATGACCGAGCGGGCAAAGGCGATTGGTCTGGAACATTCCACCTTTGCCAATGCTAGCGGTTGGCCAGACCCGCGCCACCGCATGAGCATGAAAGATCTGGGGATTCTGGGCCTGCGCCTGATCGAGGAATTTCCCGAATACTACCCGATCTTTGCCGAAACCACCTACAATTACAAAGACCGCGCCCCCGCAAATGCCAACAACCGCAACCCGCTGCTCAAGCTGGGAATTGGGGCAGACGGGCTAAAGACGGGCCACACCCAAGAGGCAGGCTATGGGCTTGTCGGGTCGGTTAAGCAGGGCGATCGGCGGATTGTCTTTGCCTTTTCCGGCACTGAAAATGACGCCGCCCGCGCGACGGAGGCAGAACGTATTTCGTCTTGGGCCTTTCGCAATTTTTCGCTGAAAACCGTGGCCAAGGCTGGCCAAGTTCTGGGGAAAGCCCCCGTATTCCTTGGGCGCGAGGACAGTATTGGACTTGTTCCTGCCAGCGACATCACAGCCCTTGTGCCCGCACTGGCGCAAGGCGGCCTGCAAGGCGAGATCCGCTTTAGTGGCCCCTTTGCCGCCCCTATTGCAGCAGGCACTGAAATTGCGGTGTTGACCATTCGCGCCGTTGGTCTGCCAGACCGCATCGTGCCGTTGGTTGCCGAAAAGGACATCGCAAAGGCGGGGGTCTTTGGCCGTATGTCTGCGGCATTTGCCCATGTTTACGCCCGCCTTTTTGGCCCTGATCCTGCGGCATCCTAGGCGCAGAGTGGCGGGGTTTTTCATCAGTTTTGAAGGCATTGACGGGTCGGGAAAATCCACCCAAGCGCGGATGTTGCATGACGCCCTGCGCGCCAAAGGCCAGACCGCGCATCTGACGCGCGAGCCGGGGGGCAGCGCGGGGGCGGAAGACATTCGCGCGCTGGTGCTGAATGGCGCGGCAGACCGCTGGTCGCCTGAAACCGAGCTTTTGCTCTTCACCGCCGCGCGGCGCGACCATTTGGAAAAGACCATTCGCCCAAGGCTGACGGCGGGCGAAGTGGTGATTTGCGACCGATTTGCCGATAGCACCCGCATTTATCAAGGCCTGACGCGCGGCGATTTGCGCGCCAGCGTTGACGCGCTGCACGCGCTGATGATCGGCATTGAACCTGACCTGACGGTTCTGATCGACCTTCCCGCCGAGGCAGGCCTTGCCCGCGCCACCGCCCGCGCAGGCAGCGATATGCGATTCGAAGGTATGGGCCTGCCCGTGCAACAGGCCGCCCGCGATGGGTTTCTGGCCCTTGCGCGCGCCAACCCCGCCCGCTTTGCCGTGATTGATGGCGCGCGCGACGCAGACCTAGTTGCCCGCGATGTGTGGGACGTGGCGGCCGCGCGACTTGCCGCAAGATGAGTGAAACGCCCCCCCAGCCCGACCAGATTGACGGCGCACCCCACCCGCGCGCGTCCTATTTGATCGGCCATCGTTCGGCGCAATCCGCCTTTCTAGAGGCGTTCAACAGCGCCCGCCTGCACCATGCTTGGATGATTGCAGGCCCGCGCGGCGTGGGCAAAGCCACCCTTGCCTGGAAAATCGCAAAGTTCCTTTTGGCCACGCCCGACGATGACGGCGGCATGTTCGCCGCGCCTGCGCCCGCCACTTTGGACATAGCGATAGATCACCCTGTCGCCCGCCGCCTGCTCGCCCTATCAGAGCCGCGCCTGTTTTTGCTGCGCCGCCCCTATGACGAAAAGGCCGAGCGTCTGAAAATCGACATCACGGTCGATGAAGTGCGCCGTATGAAATCGTTCTTTTCCTTGTCTGCTGCCGATGGGGGCCGCCGCGTGGCGATTGTGGATAGCCTTGACGAAATGAACACATCCGCCGCCAATGCCCTTCTAAAACTGCTGGAAGAGCCGCCCGAAAAAGTCACCTTCCTGCTGATCACCCATCAACCCGCGCGCCTTTTGCCCACCATCCGCTCGCGCTGCCGCGAGCTGCGGCTGGGCCCGCTAAACGCCGATGATCTGTCGGACGCGCTGACCGCAGCGGGCGGCGATGTTGCCCCCGAAGATCGCACAGCGCTGGCGGAACTTGCGGGCGGGTCTGTGGGCCGCGCCTTTGAACTGACCAACCTTGACGGGCTGCGCCTGTATCAGTCGCTTGTCGATCTTTTGGCCGATCTGCCCCGTCTTGACCGCCCCCGCATGCAGGCGCTGGCCGAGGCGGCGGCGGGTAAAGGGGCCGAGGCGCAGTTTGATCTGGTCATCGCGCTGATTGATCTTTTTCTGGCCCGCACCGCCCGCGCGGCCGCCTTGGGCGGGCTGGCCCCCGATGCTGCGCGCGGGGAAGGCGCGCTGATTGGACGGCTGGCTGCAAACCCCGCGACGGCCCGCCCTTGGGCCGAATTGGCGCAAGCTTTGGGCAACAAAGCGCGGCGCGGACGGGCGGTCAACCTTGACGCTGCCGCCTTGGTGATGGATATGCTACTGGCAATCGAGGCGGGCGCGCAGTCCATGCCCCGCGCCGCAGGCTAGGCAGATATGACAGACGCAAAACCCACCCTTGTAGCCCAGCTTGTAGACAGTCACTGCCATCTGGATTTTCCCGATTTCGCAGATGAATTGCCAGATGTCATCGCCCGCGCCCATGCCGCTGGCGTGGCGCGCATGGTCACGATCTGCACCCGCCTGCGGCAAGAGCGGCAGGTGCGCGCCATTGCCGAAGCCTACCCTCCCGTCTTTTACGCCGCAGGCACGCACCCGATGTCTGCCGCGACAGAACCGCTTGCAACGCTGGCCGAACTGGTCACGCTTGCCCAGCATCCCAAAATGGTTGGCATTGGCGAGACGGGGCTGGATTATCACTATTCCGCCGCCAGCGCCGAGGTGCAGAAAATATCCCTGCGCATCCATATTCAGGCCGCCCAAGCCACCGGCCTGCCGCTGATTATCCATGCGCGCGATGCCGACGAAGATGTGGCGCAGATCTTGGCCGAAGGGCTGTCCATCGCCCCCTATTCTTGCGTCATGCATTGCTTTTCCTCTGGCCCTGCATTGGCCGCCGCTGCGCTGGACATGGGGTTTTACCTGTCAATGTCGGGGATAACTGCCTTTCCCAAGTCGGGCGATTTGCGGGATATCTTCAAATCCGCGCCGCTGGATCGCATTCTGCTGGAAACCGACAGCCCCTATCTGGCCCCGCCCCCGCATCGCGGGCGGCGGAATGAACCTGCCTACACCGCCTTTACCGCCGCCAAAGGGGCGGAGGTGTTCGGCCTATCCGCGGCCGCGTTTGCCGCCCAAACCACCGCCAATTTCAACCGCCTGTTTCCCAAGGCGGCGCTGGTATGACAGCCCAGTTGCGCCTGACCATTCTGGGCTGCGGATCATCGGGCGGCGTGCCGCGCCTGTCGCCAAATGGAACGGGCGACTGGGGCACATGCGATGCCACAAACCCCAAAAACCGCCGCCGCCGCTGCAGCCTGCTGGTCGAGAAAATCAGTGGCGGAACGGTCACGCGCGTGCTGATAGACACATCGCCCGATATGCGCGAGCAACTGCTTAGCGCGCAGGTCGGCACTTTGGATGGTGTGGTCTTTACCCATGCCCATGCCGACCATGTCCACGGTCTGGACGATTTGCGCCAAGTCGTGTTCAACACCCGCCGCCGTTTGCCCGTTTGGGCCGATAGCCCCACCTCTGCCGCGCTGTTGCACCGGTTTGCCTATGCCTTTGAACAGGCAGCCGATTCCCCCTACCCTGCGATCCTTGACCTCAGCGCGATTGACGGGGCTTTTGCTGTGGACGGCCCCGCGGGGCCTATCCCATTCACCCCCTTTCGCGTGAACCACGGCAGCATCGACGCGCTGGGATTTCGCATCTTTGATGCGGCCTATCTGCCCGATGTGCTGGAAATTCCCGCTGCCGCGTGGCCGCATCTGCAAGGGTTGGATCTGTGGATTTTGGACGCGCTGCGCCGCACGCCGCATCCCAGCCACGCGCATCTTGCCCTGTCGCTGGAATGGATTGCCCGCGCCGCCCCTGCCCGCGCCGTGCTGACGAACATGCACCTTGATATGGATTACGCCGCCCTTTGCGCCGAGCTTCCTTCCCATATCTCCCCCGCCCATGACGGGCTGACCCTGACGCTTGATTTGCCCGAATGAGCGCGCTTCTCGACGTGATCCTGCCTGTTTTTGTGCTGATCGGCGCAGGCTATCTTGCCGCCCGCTTTGGCGCTCTGAACGCAGGCGCGGTCGATGGGATCATGACCTATGCGCAGTCCTTCGCCCTGCCCGTGCTGCTGTTTCGCGCCATCGCAGCGCTAGACCTGTCCGCCGCGTATAATTTTGGGCTCATGTCCTCTTTCTACATCGGTGCATTCGCGGCCTTTGCACTGATCTTCGCCGCCGCGCGCTGGGCGTTTGGCCGATCCTTGCCCGAATCTGTCGCTGCTGGCTTTGCCGCCTATTTCTCAAACACGCTGCTGCTGGGCGTGCCCATCACCGAACGCGCCTACGGGGCCGAGGCTTTGGCGGGCAACTATGCCATCATCTCTATTCACGCGCCGCTGCTTTATACCTGCGGCATCATCGCAATGGTGCTGGCACAGGCCAAAGGCGCACCCGCCCAAGGCGCGCTTGCCTTGGCGCAAAGCGCGGGGAAAAGCATCTTCACCCAGCCGCTTGTCATCGGTATCCTTTGCGGCTTTGCGCTGAACTTCTCGAACCTGCCCATGCCAAGCGTCATTGATAGCGCCAGCGAGATGCTGGCCCGCTCTGGCATCCCTGCCGCGCTGTTTGGCCTTGGCGGTGTGCTGATGCGCTTTTCCCCCGAAGGCGAGGCGCGCCTGATCGCGCTGGTGGTTTTCGCCTCGCTTATCCTGCACCCCGCCCTCACCTATGCCCTTGCGCGCGGCGTCTTCGCCCTTGATACCGCCGCCCTACGCTCGGCCACGCTGACCGCCGCCATGGCCCCGGGCGTGAACGCCTATATGTTCGCGCATCTGTTCGGGCTTGGCCGCCGCGTTGCAGCCTCTGCCGTTCTGATCGGTACGGCAGGCGCGTTGATCTCGGTCTGGGTCTGGCTGCATATCCTGCCCTAACCCTTTCATATTGGCCCAAATATCCCGCGGGGGCAGCCTGCTTTGCCCTGCAAAGCGGGCGGGGGGGGCGCGAAGCCCCCCTGCGCGGGCGCGGCCCATCGCCGCAAATAAAAAGGGCCGCACCCGTGGATGCAGCCCGTTTGACCATTGGTGCGGATGAAAGGACTCGAACCTTCACTCCGGTTAAGGAACAGCGACCTCAACGCTGCGCGTCTACCAATTCCGCCACATCCGCACGCTTGGTATGCGCGTGTCTTTAGCGGCTGGGGCGGCTAAAGAAAAGAGGGATTCTGCGCCACCCTGCGCCTTGCAGCCCAACCGCGCGCGACAGTGTGGGGTGAAACCAAATCAGTGCCATCACGATACTACCAAATACAAGTGCCGCCCAAAACACCGCCATATCCTGCCCATCCCCAAACACTGCATTCATCCGCCGCCCCGGCAGGAACGTGAACACGCCTGGAATAATCAACGCCTGCGCATACAGCGCGCGCATCGCGCGGCCATGCGCGATGGTGTTGCGCAAAATCGCCGCCCGCAGGGCATAGGTCAGGCCCAAGAATGTGATGACACTTAGGATATGTATGGGCGAAAATGGCCCGATCCTGGGCGTTTGCGAAAAGAACATCGACGAGATCGCCGCGCTATACATCGCCGCCACCCAAACATATCCCGCCGCCTTGTGCCAAATATCCCGCCGCTTGCGCAGCAATGCAAAAGGGCCAAGACAAAAGGACAAGGTCGCCGCATAGGCGTGGATTTGGATCAAGGCGGGGGCTTCCGTTAGGGCGGCTATAGACATGATCGTTCCTTATCGCTGGGGCGCTTTGCCCGTGCTATCAATATGTGCTAGTGCTGCCAAGATGCGGGGGCGGCCTGCAATTTAAGATACGCAAACAAAGGGGTTTCTTCGTGAACGGCGGGCAGATGCAACTGGCGCTGCGTGATCTGCGGGCCGAATTTTCGCATCCCGTCACCCTTGCTGCGCTGACTGGGGTGGCGGTGGTGGTGGGCATATCTGGCCCCTTTGGCACCTTGCAGGCATGGCCCCTGATCCCGCGCATGGGATATTGGGCAGTGGTTGTGCCGCTGACTTATGGCGCGGGATTTTTGGGCACAAGGGCTGTGCATCCCCACTTGCCACGCGGCCCGCGCGCGCTGCGCATTGTGCTGGCGGCTTTCGGTTCGGCGCTGATGGTGGCACTGGTGCTGGGGGTTTTGAACACGGGGCTTGGGCTAAACTTGGGCGGCGCGCGCGACATGGCCTTGGGCTTTGCCGCCGTTTACACCATTTGCCTTGTGATCGAAGGCGTGGGCACAGTGCTGCAATCGCAACGTCCGCAAACCGCGCGCACAGATACCCCCGCGCTGCTGGCACGGCTGCCACTGGACAAGCGCGGCCTACTTCTGGCGATCACCGCCGAAGACCACTATATCACGGTCATCACCACAAAGGGGCGCGAGATGCTGTTGATGCGCCTTGCCGATGCGATCGCCGAGGCGGCGCCCGTGGCTGGCCTGCACATCCACCGCTCGCATTGGGTCGCGCTGGCGGCGGTGGTCAAAGTGGTGCGCAGCGGTGACGGGGCCGAGGTGACGCTGTCCAACGGCGATGTGCTGCCCGTTGCCCGCGCGCGAATGGCCAGCGCCCGCGCCGCTGGGCTGCTGCCGCGAAAGGGGATGTGAATGGAGATCAGGCATATCAGCGGGTTTGCCCCCTATGCCGAAACCCTTGCCGAGATGGAGGCGCGGGTGGCGCAGATTGCGCAAGGCACGGCGGATGAGGCGATTTGGCTGTTAGAGCATCCCCCGCTTTACACAGCGGGCACCTCGACCAACCCCGCCGATTTAACCGACCCAAACCGCTTTCCCGTGCATATCGCGGGGCGCGGCGGGCAGTATACCTATCACGGGCCGGGCCAGCGGGTGGTCTATGTCATGGTGGATTTGAACGCGCGCGGGCGCGATGTGCGCCGATTTGTCTGCGCGCTGGAAGATTGGATTATTGCCGCTCTCGCTGCGTTCAACGTGCGGGGCGAGCGGCGCGCAGACCGTGTCGGCGTGTGGGTGGTGCGGCCCGAACGGCAGGGGCGACATGGCAGGCCCGCCGAAGATAAGATCGCCGCCATCGGCGTGAAGCTGCGGCGCTGGGTCAGCTTTCATGGCATTTCGATCAACGTCGAACCCGATCTGTCGCATTTTGACGGGATCGTGCCCTGCGGGATCAAAGACCACGGCGTTACCAGCTTGGTCGATTTGGGCCTGCCTGTGACCTTGGCCGATTTGGATGCGGCGCTTTTGGCGGCCCTGCCGCAGATGCTGGCGCAGCTATCTGCCCCTGCCCCCACCACCTGCCTGCGCTGACCTGCGACACCTCTTGCTATTGCATATCAGCCGCGCCCGTATTCAAATGCGCCTATCCACAGCGAGTCGCCTTTGCGCGATGCGCGTATGGGCAAAGTTTTGGCCATGAAAGAGGGCGACATGAAAAAGATAATGATGGTGGCAAGTCTGGCATTCGCGGCATTGGCCGCCCCCGCCTTGGCACAAGATGCAGCGGCGGGCGAAAAGGCCTTTAACAAATGCAAAGCCTGCCATTCGATCATCGGCGCAGATGGCACGGCGATTGTGAAGGGCGGCAAAACGGGGCCAAACCTGTTTGGCGTGATTGGCCGCCCTGTGGCCAGCGTCGCAGATTTCAAATACGGCGATTCGATTATGGCCGTAGGTGCCGCGGGCGCGGTCTGGGACGAGGCCGCAATTGCCGCTTATGTCGCCGATCCAGCGGCATGGTTGCAAGAAAAACTGGGTGACACGGCCGCCAAGTCGAAAATGTCGTTCAAATTGGCCGATGGCGGCGCAGATGTGGCGGCCTACTTGGCATCGGTCGCACAATAATCTGCACTTATCGCAGTCAAGCCAAGGGCGGGCCAAATGGCCTGCCCTTTTGCATTGGGGGACAACAGGGCAAATTTCACCCCCCTGCGTCAATTTGACCATAAATTATTGATCCAGATCAAAGTCTGCGATTGCGCAAAAAGCCCAGCCCATCTAAATATCAAAACATCGGCGCGCCACCCGCGCGCCCATTGTTTCATTTAGCGGGAGATGCCTATGGCCGACGCAGCCATCCACGGCGACCATCATCACCAGCCAGGGTTTTTCACCCGCTGGTTTATGTCGACCAATCACAAAGATATCGGGATTATCTATCTGTTCACCGCGGGCTTTGTTGGCCTGATTTCGGTGATATTCACGGTGTATATGCGCCTTGAACTGATGAACCCCGGCGTTCAATACATGTGCCTTGAAGGCCTGCGTTTGGTGGCCGATGCCGCCGCAGAATGCACCCCGAACGGGCATATTTGGAATGTCACCATCACGGCCCACGGCATCTTGATGATGTTCTTTGTGGTGATCCCCGCGCTGTTTGGCGGCTTTGGCAACTATTTCATGCCGCTGCAAATCGGCGCGCCTGACATGGCGTTTCCGCGCATGAACAACCTGTCGTTCTGGCTGTATGTGGCGGGCACCTCGCTGGCGGTGATGTCGGTGTTTGCCCCAGGCGGTGATGACCAAATCGGGTCTGGCGTGGGCTGGGTGCTGTATCCACCTCTGTCGTCAACCGAGCCTGGCTATTCGATGGATTTGGCGATTTTCGCAGTGCACTTGTCGGGCGCATCCTCGATCTTGGGCGCGATCAACATGATCACCACGTTCCTGAACATGCGCGCACCTGGCATGACAATGCACAAGGTTCCGCTGTTTGCGTGGTCGATCTTTGTCACCGCATGGCTGATTTTGCTGTCGCTGCCAGTTCTGGCGGGCGCGATCACCATGCTGCTGACCGACCGCAACTTTGGCACCACCTTCTTTAACCCTGCCGGCGGCGGCGATCCGATTTTGTATCAACACATCTTGTGGTTCTTTGGTCACCCAGAGGTGTATATCATCGTGATCCCAGCCTTTGGCATTGTCAGCCAAGTGATCGCCACCTTCTCGCGCAAACCAATTTTTGGCTATCTGCCAATGGTTTACGCAATGGTCGCCATTGGCGTGCTGGGCTTTGTCGTGTGGGCGCACCATATGTATACGGTGGGCATGTCCGTGACCCAGCAAAGCTATTTCATGCTGGCCACGATGGTGATTGCGGTGCCAACGGGGATTAAGATTTTCTCTTGGATTGCAACGATGTGGGGCGGGTCATTGACTTTTGAAACGCCGATGCTGTTCGCCATCGGCTTTATCTTCCTGTTCACCGTTGGCGGCGTGACGGGCATTGTGCTGTCGCAAGCGCCTGTCGACCGCGCCTATCACGACACCTACTATGTGATCGCGCATTTCCACTATGTGATGAGCCTTGGGGCCGTGTTCGGCATCTTTGCAGGGATTTACTTCTACATCGGCAAAATGTCGGGCCGCCAATATCCTGAATGGGCAGGCAAGCTGCATTTCTGGGCGATGTTCATCGGTGCAAACATCACCTTCTTCCCTCAGCATTTCCTTGGCCGTCAAGGCATGCCGCGCCGCTATATCGACTACCCCGAGGCTTATGCCTATTGGAACGAAATCTCGTCCTATGGCGCGTTTTTGTCCTTTGCATCGTTCATCTTCTTTATTGGGATCGTGTTCTACACCTTGTTTGCGGGCAAACGTGTGACCGAGAACAACTATTGGAACGAACATGCCGATACGTTGGAATGGACGCTGCCTTGCCCACCGCCCGAACACACGTTCGAGCAACTGCCAAAGCAGTCCGATTGGGACAAGGGACACGCGCACTGAGCGTGGAGCAAATAAATGAAAAGGCCCCAGAGAAATCTGGGGCCTTTTTTTTACGCCAAGCGGGTTGTGTTGAACGGCAAGCGGCGGATTGGACAGCGCCAGTTTGACGCATCTTAGCCGCTTTTCAAACGGGCAAGTTTACCCTAGCTGTTTAGGATGCCGTATGAATGGACCAATGCGCAAGACAACACAGCCGAGCTGCACCTGTGGCCCTATCGCTCGTTGCCGCGTAGGGGCATGGTGTGGTTTATCGGGCTGACTGCCGCCTTGCTGGCCCTGCCTGCGCTGGTTTTGATCGGCTCGCCCCTGTTGTGGGGGATGCTGCCGTTTTTGCTGGCAGCGGTGGCGGCAATTTGGGCCGCCATACAGCGCAGCTACCGCGATGGCGAGATTGTCGAAGTGTTGCGCCTTGGGCAAGAAGCCGCCAGCCTGACCCGCCACGGCCCGCGCCGCCGCCGCCAAGACTGGCAGGCAAACCCACATTGGGTGCAGGTCACGCTACACCCAACGGGCGGCCCCGTGCCGCAATACCTGACCCTGCGCGGCGCAGGGCGCGAGGTGGAGTTGGGGGCGTTTCTGACCTTGGAGGAGCGGGTGGCATTGGCCGAGCAACTGCGCCAGCGTTTGCGCGGGCTGCGTTAATATAGATCCCAAACGTCATCTGATTGGGTCGCCCCGATCGCCAGCCAGTCTGCGCGCACCCGTGCAATGCGGGTGTCGTGCCAGGTGCGAAAAACAATATCAAAGCCCGTATTCGTGACATTTTCAGCCGATACATCGGCGCGGATATTGTGTTTGTGATCCATATCCCACATGCCAATGCTGACATGCACCATGGGCACATCTGTAAAGTCATGGTCAAATCGCACTTCTACCCGACAGTCACGATTGCCCTGCCCCGTCCACATTGGCCCATCATCGACAAAGTCAGAAAACAGGACACGATTGCCCTGTTGAATGCCGACTGCGCTGGAGTTGATGCGTTTCATGCCACGTGACTGATACTATGCCTAGGCGTGTCGCTATCGCTAAAATTTGGCGAAAATGTGGTGCGAATGATACAAAAAAGCCCCGCCGAAGCGGGGCCTTTGCATTTTATCGCTGAAGGGGCTAAAGGCCCGCTGCGGCTTTGATTGCCATGATATCGGCAACGGCCTTGTCAGCGGCGTCTTTATTGACCGCCACGGCGGCGGCTTCGCAGGCGTCTGCGACCATTGCGTCCATCACCTCGGCTGTCAATTCTTCCAAAAGAATGGCGCGTTCAGCCAAAACCGAAACGCCGCTGGCCGAGATTTCCGCAAAGCCGCCTGTGACGACATAAGACTTTACGCCATCCGCCGCCGTTGCCCGCAAGATACCGGGGCGCAGGCCCGTGATGGTGGGGGCGTGCCCTTCCATCGCGGTCAAATCGCCATCGGCTGCGGGGATGCCCACATCGGATGCCACAAAGCTGGCAAGCCGACGTTCTGGCGATACCAGATCAAACTGAACAGTGCCTGCCATATCGCCCCCTTAGGCCGCTGCTGCGGCAAGTTTGGCGGCCTTTGCCTTCACTTCGTCGATGCCGCCAACCATGTAGAAGGCCGCTTCGGGAAGGTGGTCATATTCGCCCGCCACAACCGCCTTGAACGAAGCAATCGTCACGTCCAGCGGAACCTGCACGCCGTCCGAACCTGTGAACACCTTGGCCACGTCGAAAGGCTGGGACAAGAAGCGTTCCAGTTTGCGCGCGCGCGACACGGCCATTTTGTCGTCTTCCGACAATTCGTCCATGCCCAAGATCGCGATGATGTCTTGCAACGATTTGTAGCGCTGCAGCACCTTTTGCACGTCGGTCGCAACCTTGTAATGCTCTTCGCCGATGATCAGCGGATCCAGCAAGCGCGAGGTGGAGCCAAGCGGATCCACAGCAGGATAAATCCCCTTTTCCGAGATCGAGCGATCCAGAACCGTGGTCGCGTCCAAGTGCGCGAACGACGTCGCAGGCGCAGGGTCGGTCAAGTCATCGGCAGGCACGTAAACGGCCTGAACCGAGGTGATCGAGCCGTTCTTGGTCGAGGTGATGCGTTCCTGCATCGCGCCCATGTCGGTTGCCAGCGTTGGCTGATAGCCCACGGCGGAAGGGATACGGCCCAGCAGCGCCGACACTTCGGAACCTGCCTGGGTAAAGCGGAAGATGTTGTCCACAAAGAACAAAACGTCTGCGCCCGTTTCGTCGCGGAACTGTTCGGCCATGGTCAGGCCCGACAGCGCGATCCGCATACGCGCGCCCGGAGGCTCGTTCATTTGGCCGTAAACCAGCGCGATTTTCGATTTGGACAGGTCTTCCAAATCGATAACGCCCGATTCGATCATTTCGTGATACAGGTCGTTCCCTTCACGGGTGCGCTCGCCCACGCCTGCAAACACCGACACGCCCGAGTGAACTTTGGCGATGTTGTTGATCAATTCCATGATCAGAACCGTCTTGCCCACGCCAGCGCCGCCGAACAGGCCGATTTTACCGCCCTTGGTGTAAGGGGCCAAAAGGTCGATCACCTTGATGCCCGTCACCAAGATCTGGCTTTCGGTCGCTTGTTCCGAAAAGCCGGGTGCTGGCTGGTGGATCGAACGGGTTTCGCTGGCATTGACAGGGCCACGCTCGTCCACGGGTTCGCCGATCACGTTCATGATACGGCCCAGGGTCGCTTTGCCGACGGGCACAGAAATTGGGCTGCCCGTATCGGTCACCGCTGCGCCGCGCACCAGACCTTCGGTCGCGTCCATAGCCACGGCGCGGACAGTGTTTTCACCCAAATGCTGGGCCACTTCCAGAACCAGTGTCTTGCCATTGTTATCGGTGGTCAGTGAGTTCAAAATCGCGGGAAGCGCGCCTTCGAACTGCACGTCAACCACAGCGCCGATCACCTGAGTGACCTTGCCGGTCGCAGCCGCTGCTTTGGGTGCTTTTGCCATGTGTCTTTCTCCAGTTCGTCAGAGCGCTTCCGCGCCCGAAATGATTTCAATCAGCTCTTTGGTAATCGCAGCTTGGCGCGAGCGGTTGTAGATGGTCGTGTATTTGGTGATCATCTCGCCTGCGTTGCGGGTTGCGTTGTCCATTGCAGACATGCGCGCGCCCTGTTCCGAAGCTGCGTTTTCAAGCAGTGCCGTAAAGATATGCGTGGCCACACCGCGCGGCAGCAAATCGGCCAGAATGGCGTCTTCGCTGGGTTCATAGTCGTATTGCGAGGCCGATTGCGCCGTGCCCGTTTCAAAGGTGGCAGGAATGATCTGCTGGGCGGTTGGAATCTGGCTGATCACCGATTGGAACCGATTGTAGAAAATCGTCACCACATCGCATTCGCCATGTTCAAACCGCGCCAGCACGTCGCGCGCGACACCTTGCGCATCGCTATAGCCAAGGCGTTTGACCGCGCTCATGTCAACGTGACCGACCATATTGTCGGCAAATTCACGGCGCAACTGCTCGCGCCCTTTTTTGCCAACGGTCAGGATACGCACGGTTTTGCCTGCTGCGATCAGTGCATTGATGCGCGCGCGAGCAAGGCGCACGATGGTCGTGTTGAACCCGCCGCAGAGGCCACGTTCCGATGTCATCACAACCAGCAAATGCACTTGGTCGCTGCCCGTGCCCGACAGCAGTTTGGGCGCCGAGGCAGAGCCGCCCGCAGCCTGCGCCATGCCCGCCATCACGGCAGACATACGCATCGCATAGGGACGGGCGGCTTCGGCAGCCTCTTGCGCGCGGCGCAGTTTGGCTGCCGAAACCATTTGCATGGCCTTGGTGATCTTGCGGGTGTTTTTCACACTCGCAATCTTGTTTTTAAGGTCCTTTAGGCTGGGCATCCGTTATCTCCCTGCCCCGCCCTTAGGCGAAGTCTTTCGCAAAGGCGTCTAGCTGTGCGCGGATCGCTTTTTCCAAATCGCCCGAAACTTTACGGTCGTTGTTGGTGATATCGTCCAGCAATGCACGGCCTGCCCCGCGAAGGTGCTTCAAAAGACCAGCTTCATAGCGGCCCACGTCCTTGACCGCGACTTTGTCCAAATAACCGCTGGTGCCTGCATAGATCACGCAGACAATCTCGGCATTGGTCAGGGGCGCGTATTGCGGCTGTTTCATCAGCTCGGTCAGGCGCGCGCCACGGTTCAGAAGCGCTTGGGTCGAGGCGTCAAGGTCAGAGCCGAACTGCGCAAATGCCGCCATTTCGCGGTATTGTGCCAGTTCCAGCTTCACCTTGCCAGCCACCGATTTCATGGCATTGGTCTGCGCCGAAGATCCCACGCGCGACACCGACAGACCCGTGTTCACAGCGGGGCGGATACCTTGGTAGAACAGTTCGGTTTCAAGGAAAATCTGCCCATCCGTGATCGAAATCACGTTGGTTGGAATAAAGGCCGAAACGTCGCCGCCTTGGGTTTCAATGATCGGCAGCGCGGTCAGCGAGCCCGAGCCGAAATCTTCGTTCAGCTTGGACGAGCGTTCCAGCAAACGGCTGTGCAGATAGAACACGTCGCCAGGATAGGCTTCGCGCCCTGGTGGGCGGCGCAGCAGCAGCGACATTTGGCGATAGGCCACGGCCTGCTTGGACAGATCATCATAGATGATCAGCGCATGGCGGCCATTGTCGCGGAAGAATTCCGCCATCGAGGTCGCGGCATAGGGGGCCAAGAATTGCATTGGCGCTGGGTCAGAAGCGGTTGCAGCCACAACGATCGTGTATTCAATCGCGCCGGTTTCTTCCAGCTTTTTCACCAGCTGCGCCACGGTCGAGCGTTTTTGCCCGATGGCGACATAGATGCAATACAGCTTTTTGTATTCGTCCTTGCCCGCCGCTTCGTTATAGGACTTTTGGTTCAGGATGGTGTCCAGCGCCACAGCGGTTTTGCCTGTTTGGCGGTCGCCGATGATCAATTCGCGCTGGCCACGGCCAACGGGGATCATCGCGTCCACGGCCTTAAGGCCCGTCGCCATAGGTTCGTGCACCGATTTGCGTGGGATGATGCCGGGGGCTTTCACGTCTGCGACCGAGCGTTTGTCAGCCTTGATCGGGCCTTTGCCGTCAATCGGGTTGCCCAGACCGTCGACAACGCGGCCGAGCAGGCCATTGCCCACAGGCACGTCCACGATGGATTTGGTGCGCTTAACAGTGTCGCCTTCTTTGATGTCTTGGTCGGAACCAAAGATAACAACGCCGACGTTGTCCACCTCTAGGTTCAGCGCCATGCCGCGAATCCCGCCAGGGAATTCCACCATTTCGCCAGCTTGAACGTTGTCCAGACCATGCACGCGGGCGATACCATCGCCCACCGACAGAACGCGGCCCACTTCGGCCACGTCAGCGTCTTTGCCAAAATTCTTGATCTGGTCTTTGAGGATTGCAGAAATTTCTGCTGCCTGAATTGCCATCACCCAACCTCTTTCATTGCATTTTGCAGGGCGCTTAGCCGCGCCTTGACCGATGTGTCGATCATGGACGAGCCCAGCTTTACGATCAGACCGCCGATAAGGCTTTCATCCACGGTCGCGTTCAATTTCACGTCTTTGCCAACCTTCGCCTTCAGCGAGGCAGCCAGCGCCTTGGCCTGCGCATCCGACAGCGCCACAGCCGAGGTGACATCCGCCGTCACTTCGCCTTTTTCATCGGCGATGCGGGCGCGCAGATTGGCGACCAGTTGCGGCAGCACAAACAGGCGGCGATTTTGCGCCAGCAGCGCCAGCGTGTTGGCCATCATTGGGGTCAGCCCCATTTTGGCGGCAATCGCGGCCACGGCGGCACCTTGCTCGGCCCGCGTCACAACGGGGGATGCGATCATCGCGGCAAAGTCTGGGCTTGCGGCAAGGGCAGCAGCCAATGCTTCGGTATCAGACTCTAGCTTGGCCAGCGCCTTTTCCTCTTTCGCAATCTCGAACACAGCCTGCGCATAGCGCGAGGCGATGGAGAGGGCCATTGAAACTGGTTCGGACACGGTTTCCCCTTTGGCTTATCGCACCCCAGCGCCACCTTGCCGCCTGCCCTCTGGGCAAACTACAACCACGGCGCATAAATGGTATGCGTCTGTCGATTTGGCGCGTCTCTAACAGAGGCAATCCCATCCCGCAACAGGGCAAACCCGCAATTCTTGCCTTTTCTTAGCCACATTTTGTGCTGTTGGCGGCGGCAGGGCTGCAGCGCTGAAATGCGAGCGCTACCACCTGCGGCAACATGGCGCAGGTAAGACCAGATGACCGCGAATTTGGGGCGCTTTGTCAGGTGGCGGTTTCAAATTGACCGAATCGTCAATCAACCGTAAACCTTACCCCAGGCGCAATCTATGGTTGCTAATCGCTTGCGGGTCGCCGCGATCATCACGGTGTTGTTTTTGGAGCTGTAGGTTGGAACTGTTACTTATCCTGCTTGGTTTATTTGGTGCAACTGCTGCGGTATCGTTGTTTGAACCAAGCCCTGGCAGCGGCGGCACAGACGATGATATCCTTGATAATCCCAGCGCGGCACATTCTAGCGGCGCGTTTTATGGTGGCCCGGGTGATAACGAAATGCGCGCCAGCGGCGATGCCAGCATTAGTGGCGGCAAAGGCGAAGACAGCCTTTGGGCGGGCGATGATGCCACAGCTTATGGCGGCAACGGCGGTGACCGCCTGATCCTTTCAGGCGATGCCACGGGCTATGGCGGCGCGGGCGATGATACCATGAAGGCTTGGGGCACGTCCGATGCCTTTGGCGGCGAGGGCGGCGATGTTCTGACCACAGGCATCGCGGCCACAGGCCACGGCGGCGCGGGCAATGACACGCTGAACACACGCGGCGAGGCATGGGGCGACGATGGCAATGATGTCATCAACATTGAACTTTCAGGGAACACTGCAGTTTCCATCAATGGCGGCGAAGGCGATGATACCCTTTCAGGCTATGCCTCGGGGGATGGGCTTTCGTCGGTTTATGGGGGGGGCGGCGCAGACAGGATCGGCTCGGACGGATTTCTTGCCTATGGCGGCGAAGGCGAGGATACTATTTTTGCCGACTACGGCAGGGGCTACGGTGACGCTGGCAATGATGTGATCTTGGCGCGCAACAGTTATGGCGGTGCGGGCAATGACCATTTGACGACTTCCCCTGTGCATGGAGAGGGCGGCGTGATCGCCAATAGCGAGGCCTATGGCGGTGATGGCAACGATACGCTGATCGGATATGGCGCGGCCACCTATGAGTTTGGCCCGGGGATGGTGTTGAATGGGGGCGCGGGCGATGACGTGGCCTATGCCTATGGCGGCGATACAGTGGATATGGGCGCGGGCGACGATACCGTTTTCACCAAATCCTTCGACTTGGCGAAAACCATGGAAGTCACCCTTGGCAGCGGCGCTGACGATCTGGTGATGTCTTTGCAACCTGCGTACCAGGGCAATGATTTTGGCGGCGATGTTGTGGTCAAGGATTTCGACCCTGCCGCCGACCATCTGGCCCTAATCGTCGCCCCCAGCGCGGCATCGCAGGTGCAATATACCATCACCCCCAACGTGGCAGGCAATTACACCGAGATTGTCTTTAGCCAAACAGGCGCCACAGAACAGCTGACCTACCGCTTTGTCGGGATCACGTCGCTGAGTGCGGCCAATATCGCGCTTTACGCCGACGAGGCGGCAGTGGCCGCAGGCACATCGTATCAGAACCTCGCCTGATCGGCGGGGACTGGGGGGCAGGTCATGATGGGCGAAGCGTCGCCCTATGGCGCTGCTTACCCGCTGGCGCTGCTTACCCTTTAGGGCTGGTCATCTTCTGGGGCTGGTCATCTTCTGGGGCTGGTTACAGTCGAGGTTGGCACGTTCGGACTAGGCACTGGCGCGGCCACCCCGTCCAAAGCGCGCAGGGGTCGGCGCACTTTTTCGGTGATGCCGCGCACGGGGGCGTAGACCTGCTTGCTGGCTTCGATCATCAACACCCCGCCCGCCAGCCACGGCAGAGCGCGGCCAAAACCTTCCCAAAAGGCGGCGGTTTGCAGCCAGAACTTGCTGTCAGATGGCGGCGCGAACAGGGTGGTTTGGCTGTGTTCTGGGGTAAAGCCGTGGCGTTTGAGCTGCGCTTCTAGCTGGCCACCTGAATAGGGGCGACCATGGCCAAAAGGCGTGCTATCGCCCCGCGTCCACAGCCCTGCGCGGTTGGGCACAATCGCCATCAGCCGCCCCCCTGGCCCCAGCGTGCGATGCGCCTCGTCCAGCACTGCCTCGGGGTTGGTCGCGGTTTCCAGCCCGTGCATCAGCACCATACGGTCCACAAACCCCGTGGCGATGGGCCAACGCGCCTCGTCACACAGAACCGAGACGTTTTCCATGCCGGCAGGCCAGGGCATCACCCCCTGCGGGCCGGGCATCAGGGCAATCACCCGCCGCGCCTGCTGCAGATAGGGGCGCAGCACGGGCGCGGCAAAGCCATAGCCGACCACCGCCTGCCCCGCCATCGGCGGCCACAGCAGCGCCACCTGATCACGGATCGCGCGCTGCGCCACACGGCCAAGCTGCGTGCGATAGTAGAAATTTCGTAAATCCAGCACGTCTAAATGCATTGCAGGGCGGGCCTTTTGCCGTAAGCTCTGCCCAAAGCATAGCGCAATACTGGGGCAATACCATGCAGATTACGCCGCCACCTCTGCGCCTGTCGCAATGCGAATGTGGCGCGCTGACGATCAAAGTTTTCGGCCCGCCCGCGCATGTGCATGGCTGCACCTGCACCAAATGCCAACGCAGCACAGGCAGTGTCATGCGCCTGTCTGCATGGTTTTTGGAAAGCGACACCGAAATCAATGGGCGATACACGCGATTTTACTATGCCGGTGTGCAGGATGATGCCGTCATGGCTGGCTTTTGCCCGACCTGCGGCGGCGGCAGATTCTTTCGCTCGGGCGACTATCTGCGCGGCCATATTGGAATTGCCGTGGGCAATTTCGCCGATCCCGCCTATCTTACCCCCGATCACATTCACTGGTGGCCCAACCGCCCGCGCTGGCTTGGCGATCTGGCGGGGCCAACACCGCTTGATGGCAATTAAAGGATTTCTTATGCCCCTGATTTTGGAAACCATCCCCTGCCTTTCGGACAATTACGCCTATCTGATCCACGACCCCGCGACGGGCGAGACCGCGCTGATCGACGCCCCCGAGGCCGCGCCCATTCTGGCGCGGTTGCAGCAAAAGGGCTGGGCATTGCAGCAGATTTTCATCACCCACCACCACCCCGACCATATCGACGGGGTGGCGGATGTGGTCGCCGCCACTGGCGCGGCGGTGCTGGGCGGGGCGGATGATGCCCGCCGCCTGCCCCCCTTAAGCCGCGCCCTGCGCGAAGGGGATACGGTCTTGGTCGGCGCGCATGAGGGCCGCGTTATAGATGTGTCTGGCCATACCGTCGGCCATATCGCCTTTGTCTTTGACGCTGCAGGCGAGGCTGGCGAGACGCTGGCCTTTACCGCCGATAGCCTGATGGCCGCAGGCTGCGGGCGGCTGTTCGAAGGAACCCCAGACCAGATGTGGGCCAGTTTGCAAAAACTGGCGGCGCTGCCAGATGACACTTGGGTTTGCTCGGGGCATGAATATACCACCGCCAACCTTGGCTTTGCCGCCAGCGTCGATGCGGCAAACCCCGCGCTGATCGCCCGCATGGAAAAGGTGAAAAAGGCCCGCAGCGAAGGGCGCGCCACCGTGCCCTCGCGTCTTTCGGGCGAAAAGGCGAGCAACCCGTTTCTGCGCGCCAGCCACCCCGATATGAAGGCCCGCCTTGGCATGGCTGGCGCAACCGATGCGGAAACCTTTGCCAAATTGCGCGCGATGAAAGACGTATTTCGCGGCTGATCGACGATTTTTTGGGCGCAAAACGAAAAAAACATGAAACTTGTAAAAATAGGGCTTGAAGTGGGGCAAATAAAACCGATCCTTTACCTTACTGGGTCATGATCACATCGGGCCGCCCGCCCGATCCGCAGGAATAGGAGCACGAACGTGCCATCATTTTCATCGACGCTAGAACAGGCCATTCACGCCGCCTTGGCCCTTGCCAATGCGCGCAAACACGAACTTGCCACGCTAGAGCATCTGCTGCTTGCGCTGATCGACGAACCCGAGGCGGCCCGCGTTATGCGCGCCTGTTCGGTCGATCTGACGGCGCTGCGCAAAACGCTGGTCGAATTTATCGACGACGATCTGGCCACCCTGATCACCGAGGTTGAGGGGAGCGAGGCCGTGCCAACCGCCGCCTTCCAGCGCGTGATCCAGCGCGCTGCGATCCATGTGCAATCGTCTGGCCGCAGCGAAGTGACGGGGGCCAATGTTCTGGTTGCTATCTTTGCCGAACGCGAAAGCAACGCCGCCTATTTCCTGCAAGAACAGGATATGACGCGCTATGACGCGGTGAATTTCATCGCCCATGGCGTGGCGAAAGACCCGTCTTTCGGCGAAGCGCGCCCGATTGTCGGCGCTGAAGACGAGACGGAAACCCCCAAGGCCGAAGCGGGGGAGGCGAAGGAATCCGCCCTGTCGAAGTATTGCGTCGATCTGAACGTCAAGGCTTTGAAAGGCGATGTTGACCCGCTGATCGGGCGCGAGGCAGAGGTGGAGCGGTGCATTCAGGTTCTGTGCCGCCGCCGCAAGAATAACCCCCTGCTGGTGGGCGATCCTGGCGTGGGCAAAACCGCCATTGCCGAAGGTCTGGCGCGCAAAATCATTCAGGGCGAAACGCCTGAAATTCTGTCCAAGGCGACGATTTACTCGTTGGACATGGGTGCGCTGCTGGCGGGAACCCGCTATCGCGGCGATTTTGAAGAACGGCTAAAAGCCGTGATGAAAGAAATGGAAGATCACCCCGATGCCATTCTTTTCATTGACGAAATTCACACCGTTATTGGCGCAGGCGCGACATCGGGCGGCGCGATGGATGCATCGAACCTTTTGAAACCTGCGTTGCAAGGCGGCAAGCTGCGCTGCATGGGATCGACCACCTACAAAGAATTTCGCCAGCATTTCGAAAAAGATCGCGCCTTGTCGCGCCGTTTCCAAAAGATCGACGTGAACGAACCTTCCGTGCCCGATGCGATCAAAATCCTGATGGGTCTGAAATCGGCGTTCGAAGATCACCACGCGCTGAAATACACCAATGATGCAATCAAGGGCGCGGTGGAACTGGCCGCGCGCTATATCAATGACCGCAAGCTGCCCGACAGCGCGATTGATGTGATCGACGAGGCGGGCGCGGCCCAGCATCTGCTGACCGAAAGCAAGCGTCGCCGCACCATTGGCATCAAAGAGATCGAGGCGGTGGTCGCCAAAATCGCCCGCATCCCCGCAAAATCGGTATCGAAAGACGATGCCGAAACCCTGCGCGATTTGGAAAAAACCCTGAAACGTGTGGTGTTCGGTCAAGACAAGGCTGTCGAGGCGCTGTGTGCCGCCATCAAACTGGCCCGCGCCGGCCTGCGCGAGCCTGAAAAACCCATCGGCAATTACCTGTTCGCGGGGCCAACTGGGGTTGGTAAAACCGAGGTGGCGAAACAACTTGCCTCTAGCCTGTCAATCGAACTTTTGCGGTTCGACATGTCGGAATACATGGAAAAACATGCCGTTTCCCGCCTGATTGGCGCACCTCCTGGCTATGTCGGCTTTGACCAAGGCGGCATGTTGACCGATGGCGTGGATCAGCACCCGCATTGCGTTTTGCTGCTGGACGAAATGGAAAAGGCGCACCCCGATGTCTATAATATCCTGTTGCAGGTGATGGACCACGGCAAGCTGACCGATCATAATGGGCGCACAGTGGATTTCCGCAATGTCATTTTGATCATGACATCGAACGCGGGCGCGTCCGAACAGGCGAAAGAGGCGATCGGCTTTGGCCGCGAGCGGCGCACGGGCGAGGATACGGCGGCGATTGAACGCACCTTCACCCCCGAATTCCGCAACCGTCTGGATGCGGTGATTTCCTTTGCGCCTTTGGGCAAAGAAATTATCCATCAGGTGGTCACGAAATTCGTGCTGCAATTGGAAGCCCAGCTTTTGGATCGCAACGTGCATATTGATCTGACGCCAGAGGCCGCAGATTGGCTGGGCGACAAGGGCTATGATGACAAAATGGGCGCGCGTCCGTTGGGCCGCGTGATCCAAGAGTATATCAAAAAACCCCTTGCCGAAGAATTGCTGTTTGGCAAGCTGACCAAAGGCGGCACGGTGCGGGTGGGCGTGAAAGATGGCGATCTGCACCTTACCTATGAAGAACCCGCCAAGCCCCGCCTGACGGGACAAAAGCCGCCACTGCTGACGGCGGAGTAGCCGCTTTGCGTCTGGTAAACATTTTAACACGCGCCGCCTTTGGCGCGGGTTTTGCCTGCCCCGCCTTTGCGCTTGATCTGGCATTGCCGCTGGACTGCACTTTGGGCGACACCTGCTATATTCAACAATATGTCGATCATGACCCCAGCGGCGCTTGGGGCGATTTCACCTGCGGCACGCTGGCCTATGATGGCCATGACGGCACAGATTTTGCCATTCCCACTCGCGCCGATATGGCGAGTGGCGTGGCGGTTCTGGCTGCTGCATCGGGCACAGTCAAAGGTATCCGCGATGGGGTGGAAGATTTTGCGCCCAAAGTCGCGGGCAAAGAATGTGGCAACGGCGTCGTGATCGACCACGGCGGCGGTTGGGAAACGCAATATTGCCACATGCGCATGGGGTCGGTGCAGGTCAAAGTGGGCGACATGGTCGATGTCGGCACAAAGCTTGGCCTAGTCGGGCAATCGGGCATGGCTGAATTTCCGCATATGCATCTGGCCGTGCGCAAAGATGGGGTCGAAATTGACCCTTTCGCGCCCAGCGCCGCGAACAGCTGCAGCTTAGATGCCGCGCGCGTCGCCCGCGATGATCTGTGGCTGCCCGATATCGCCTATCAGGCGGGCGGAATTATTGGCGCTGGATTTTCTGCCGAAGTGCCTGATTTTAAGGCGATAAAATCGGGTCTGATTGGCCCCACCACACTGCCCCCCACCAGCGCCGCCGTGGTGCTGTGGGTCTATATGTTTGGCGCGCAGGCCGGGGATGCCGTGGTTTTTGACATCATGGGGCCAGAGGGGCGGGTTATTTCTGAACGCGCCGTGATCGAGAAGAACCAAGCGCTTTTGTTTCGCGCGGCAGGGCGCAAAATGCGGCAAGGTGGCTGGCCTGCGGGCGAATATAGCGGCACGGCCAAAATGATGCGCGGCGCGACCGAGCTTGGCAACACGGCGGTGAAGCTCACTATCGCGCCCTAACGTTCGGTCAGTTTCAACTCGATCCGCCTATTCTGCGCGCGCCCTTCGGGGGTGGATTGGTCGGCCACTGGGCGGTATTCGCCAAAGCCCGTAGCAGCAAGGCGCGATGGGTCAAACCCCAGCTCATCTTGCATGAATCGCACAACCGACAGCGCGCGCGCTTGGCTTAGTTCCCAATTGTCGCGGATTGGCCCTGCGCTGTTTAACGGCACGTTGTCGGTATGGCCATCGACACGGATGATCCAATCAATACTGGGCGGAATTTGGCCTGCGATGTCGTTCAAAATTTCGACCACGCCTGCAATTTGCGCGCGCCCTTCTGGGGCCAAATCGGCCGATCCTGCGGTGAACAAAACCTCGGACGAAAACACAAAACGGTCGCCGACCACGCGCACGCCTTCGCGCCCCGCAAGCAGGGTGGAAAGCTGGCCAAAGAATTCCGAACGGAACCGCGACAGGTCTTGGTTTTCCGCCTCAAGACGCTTCCGCTCGGCCTCTTCCAATTCGGCGCGGCGCTTTTGCTCGCCCGCGACCTTGGCCAATGCGGCGTTCAACTGGCTGCCCAGCGCCTCGATCTGCACCTTTTTGTCGGCATCCGCCTGCGCGGAAATATCCAGCATCGCCTGCAACTGGCCTAGCTGGCTGCGCAGGGCGGTGATTTGCTGGTTCAGCAGCGCCAATTTCCGTTCGGCGGCAAGAGCGCGCGACTGCTCGGCTGTCAGGGCCGCCTCGGCTGCGGCCATCAGCGCCTTTTTACGCTCTTCCTCGCTGGGCAGTTTTGCGGCCTCGGTTGCGGCGGCGGCCAGCAAGGTTAGCGTTTCTTCTGCCTTTTTGCGTTCCGCCTCAAGGCTAAGGGTCATCGCGGTGATCTCGTCATCGGCGTTTTTCAACTTGTCCCGCAGGGCCTGAAGGGCTGCGGCATCGGCCAATTTCGCCGCCTCGCTGTCATCCACAGCCACATCACCCGCCGATGATCTCAGATCGGTCAGCAGCGCCTCTAAGGCCTCGCGCCGCGCGGCGGCAAGGCGGGCGGCCTCTGCGGCGGCGTCCACCTCTTGGCGGGCCTGCGCCAGTGCCAAATCCAACGCCTCTTTTTCCGACAAGGTCTGCGCGCCTGCCGCCTTTAGCGCATCTACCTCTGCCAAAGCCGTATCGCGCTGCGACAAAAGCGAGGCAAGCTGCGCCTCGAACGAGGTGATCTTGCCCAGCGCCGCCGTCAGCGCGGCCTCTTTTTCCGAAAGCGTGCTGTTCAGCGTGGCGATCAGTTCGGACTGCTCTACATCGCGGGCCTTTGCCGCATCCAAGTCGGCAGTCAGGCTGGTGACCTGCACCCCCAACTGATCGGCGCGCTTTTTCTCTAGGCCCAAGGCGCTGGCCAGATCGGCAACCTGCGCGGTAAGGGCGGATAATTCGTTGTCTTGCGTGGTGATCGTGTCGCGCAGCACCGATTGCATGACGGTAAAGATGGTCAGCACGAACATCAGCACCATCAGCAAAACCGTGACCGCGTCCACAAACCCCGGCCAGATCATCGCTGAATCGCGTTTGGGGCGCAGGGCCATCGGTTACGCCTTTCCGCCCGTATCGCGCCCGCGCAGGGCGGCTGTAATGGCGGCGGCCAACGCGGCAGTTGATTCCTGCCGCCCAGCCGACATTTCTTCCAAAATCTTCAGCAGTTGCACATCGATAGACCGCAGGCGCATCCGTGCTTCGGCATCAAGCCCATTGTCTGCGCCCGCCTCGACCTTGCCCGCCGATGTCGCAAGGCTATCCACCGCGCGGGTCAGTTTGGTCATGGTTTGCGACAATTCCCCCAGCATAGCGGCCACGGGGGCCGTATCGCCATCGCTATCACTGGCCGTGCCTGCAATGCCGATATGGGTGATTGTCGAAAGCCATTCTTCCAATTCGCGGTAAAAGCGGTTCTGCCCGTGGCCTGCAAACAATTCCAACAGGCCAATCACCAGCGAACCTGCAAGGCCAAGCAAAGATGATGAAAACGCCGTGCCCATACCGCCAAGCTGGCTTTCAAGCCCGCCCATCAATTTGGAAAACACATCCAGGCCAGACTCCCCCTCTTGCGGGGAAAGGGCGCGGATGGTTTCCACCACAGCGGGAACCGTGGTCGCCAGCCCATAGAACGTGCCCAAAAGGCCAAGGAAAACCAACAGGTTGGTTAGGTAACGGGTGATATCGCGCGCCTCGTCAATGCGCGAGGCGACCGATTCCAAGATGCTGCGCGACGAGCCTGCCGAAATTTGCATGATCTCCGCCCGCCCGCGCAAAAGCTGCGCCAAAGGGGCCAGTAACTGGGGCGGGACATCGTCTTGGCTGCCCTCCGCGCCTTGGGCAAATCGTTCGATCCAGCGCACCGAACGGCCCAGCGTTAAAACCTGCCAAAAACAGGCGATCACGCCAATGGCAAAGACCGAGGCGATGGCCCCATTCAGCCACAGGCTGGATTTGGCCAGCGCAATCACCGTGTCGTGAATAAGCCAGGCCCCTGCCCCCACAAGGCCAAGCGCAAGAAGCATCAGCAAAATCTGGCGGATCGGTTGGCTGAAATAGGTCACGGGTTTGCGCGGGGGCAAAGCTGTTGGTTGGGCGGGTTCGGTCATGTGCTGCCTTCTGCCATATCGCATCACTTGGGGTGATTTGGTCAAAGCATACCACCTATACGCAAAGTGCCAAGCAAAACCCGCAGCATCGGCGCAGGCCCGCCGCTGACTGATACCAGTTGCGGTGAGCGGCAATAGGTTCCCGCCGCGGTTAGCGGCATTAGGTTCCCGCCGCGGTTAGCGGCATTAGGTTCCCGCCGCGGTTAGCGGCATTAGGTTCCCGCCGCGGTTAGCGGCATTAGGTTCCCGCCGCGGTTAGCGGCATTAGGTTCCCGCCGCGGTTAGCGGCAATAAGTTCCCGCGCGATAGCGCGCTGTGTCAAAATGCAGATGGTCTTCGTGATAGCCGTCCGACCCTGGCCCCAAAGTCGTGCCAAAAATGCCGCAAGCGCCTTTGTGGGCCTTGCGGATTTGTTTGTTATAGTCGCGCCGAATGGTCCACTCGCTGCCGTCAGCAAAGATGAACCCCGAAATATCCAGCGCTTTGCCCTTGCCATGTTCGGAAATGCGGGCGCCTTTTTTGTTGTTGCGCCCACGGCAGGCATAATGGGCGGCGATGCGCAGTTGCACCACCTCGCGGTTGCCAAAGGCGGGGCGCATCGCGCTGTCGATCCACTGTTTCAGCGCGGTAACAGTGCCACATTCCACCGTCACCGCTTGCGACAGTTTGATCCCTGCCACTTCGGTGACGCGGACGGCATCAGGCACGCCGCAGCCCTTGACCGAGGAGGTGATCGGTTTGATCTTTTCGCCGCGAATGGCACGGTCGCCGCAGACCGAACCCTTGCGCGGCGCGTCTGATGGGGCGGGTTCGGCGCTGGCGATTTGCGCGCCCGCCTCGGCACTTTTCTTGCCAAAAAGCAACTGCAGCAGGGTGGGTTTCTCGGCAGGGTCGGGGCCTGGCTGACCTGCGGCGGGTGCCGTGGGCATCGCTGCGTTCAACGTGGCCACTGCGTCAAGCAAAGCTTGTGGGCGCGGTTTCGGGCGCGGACTGCGCGCGAGCCCGCCGCCCGCCGCTGGCGCAGCGCTGGCAGTGTCCCCCAGCCCCGTTGGGCGCGGCTTGGGCTTTGCGCCAAGGGCGGGGCTGTTTTCCGATACTGCACGAATTGGCGCAGTCGCCTTTTCAGAAATGCTGGCAGGGCGCGGTTGGGGCCTTGGCGCTGCCAATTTGGCAGGGGCGGAATTGGTAGGGGCGGAATTGGTAGGGGCGGCGGCCAAACCCGCAGGGCGGGGCGCAGGTTTCACGCCCAGCGTTTCGGCGGTCGCCGCGACGGGGCGCGGCAACGGGCGGGGGGTTTTGTCTTGGGCTGCCAAGGGCATCGGCGCGGCCACCAAGGCCGCCACCAGCAGCCAAAGGGGCGCACGGGCAATCATGCGCCGCCTTTTTCGGGCGCAGGCACGCGCCCGAAATCGGGGGCAGAGGTGTCTTGCCCCGCCTCGATAATGCTGCGGCGAATGGCGCGGGTATGGGTGAAATAGTCGTGCAGCATCGGCCCGTCGCCCATGCGAATGGCGCGTTGCAGGGCGAACAACTCTTCGGTGAAACGGCCCAAAACATCCAAAACCGCGTCTTTGTTCGTCAGGAACACATCGCGCCACATGGTCGGGTCAGAAGCCGCGATGCGGGTGAAATCGCGAAAGCCCGAGGCAGAATACTGGATAACTTCGCTGTTCGAAACCTGTTCCAAATGATCGGCCACGCCGACCATTGTATAGGCGATCAGATGCGGCGTATGGCTGACCACGGCCAGCACCAGATCATGGCGCGCCGCATCCATCATGTCGATCTTTGCCCCCATGCCCGACAAAAGCGCCGAGAGCCGCGCCACCGCTTCGGGCGGCGTTTCGGGCAGCGGGGTCAGCAGCCACCAGCGGTTTTCAAACAGGCTTGCAAACCCCGAACGCGGGCCGGAATATTCGGTGCCCGCCAGTGGATGCCCAGGGATCAAATGCACGCCCACAGGGATATGCGGGGCCACGGCGGCCACAACGGCCGCTTTGACCGAACCCACATCGGTGACAGTTGCACCCGCCATCAGATGCGGGCCTATTTCGGCGGCAATCGCGCCCATCGCGCCCACGGGCACAGCCAGCACAACCAAATCCGCGCCTTGCACCGCAGCGGCGGCGGTTTCCGCCACGCGGTCGCAGAAAAGATCCAGCGCGGCGGCGCGGGTTTGCGGCGTTTTGGCATAGCCCACAATCTCGCCCGCCAGCCCCTGCGCACGCATGGCATGGGCCATGGATGACGCAATCAGCCCCAGCCCGATCAGCGCCACGCGGTTGTAGAGGGGGGCTGCAGACATTTACTTTAACCCTTTGAATTGCGCGATAGCATGGGCCACGCGGCGGCAGGCAGCCTCATCCCCTATGGTGATCCGAAGGGCATGGGGCAGCCCATAATTTGCCACATGACGCACAATAATGCCAACCGATTGCAAATGCACGTCTACGGCACGCGCCTCGGCCTCGTCGGCAAAGCGCGCCAGCACAAAATTCGCATGGCTTTCATCGCAGGCGATACCCATTTTCACCAACTCGCCCGTCAGCCAGCCACGCCCGCGCTGCACATCGCTGACGCAGCCCGCGATGTAATCTTGGTCACGCATCGCGGCTTCGGCCACGTCCAGCGCCACGTTTGACAGGTTGAACGGCCCGCGCACTCGGTTCAGCACATCAATAATCGCGCGCGGCGCATAGGCCCAGCCGACGCGCAGCCCACCCAGCCCGTAAGCCTTGGAAAAGGTGCGCAGCATGACAACATTCGGGCGATCTGTCACCAGCGACGCCCCGCCATCATAACCGCTGGCAAATTCGGCATAGGCCCCGTCCAGCACCAAAATCACCTGCGACGGCAGGCCATCGGCCAATTTGCGCAAGGCCGCCATGGGCAGCATCGTTCCCGTGGGGTTGGCAGGGTTGGCGATGAACACCAACCGCGTCTGATCGGTGACGGCGGCCAAAATCGCGGAAACATCGACTGTGCGGTTCGTCTCGGCCACCTCAACAGGGGTTGCCCCCGATGCCAGCGCCGAAATGCGATACATCAAAAACCCGTGCTGGGTGTGGATCACCTGCGCGCGGGGGCCAGCATAGGCTTGGCATAGAAAATGGATAATCTCGTCACTGCCGACCCCGCAAATGATGCGGCTCTTGTCCAGCCCGTGCACCTCGGCAATCGCGGCGCGCAAGGCGGCGTGGTCGGTCGAGGGATACAAATGCGCCTTCTGCACGGCACGGCCAAACGCCTCGCGCGCGGCATCAGAAGGGCCCGCAAGGTTTTCATTTGACGACAGTTTCAAAGGATTGGCTACGCCCGCAATTGCAGACTTACCCCCTTGATACAGCGCGATTTTCAGGATGCCCGCCCGAGGGCGCGGTTCACTGGCCATGCTATTCTCCACATACTTGCGGCCTTTTAGCCGCGCCCGCCCTGCTACGCCAGAGTCTTTTGGGCCATCCGCGCGCGATCGGGCTAGCCGTCACAGGGTCAAGAAATTCACAAACTGCCACGGATCCGACGCATCGCCATCTTCGGCAAAGGTGTTGATGCGATGCGAAAGGGGCGTCCAGTCGGTGTAATGCGCCTCGATTTGGCCCAGATAGGGGCGCTGCACCTGTAGGCAGCGCGCGTGATCCATTTCATCAGCCTCGACAAAGCCCGCGCGGGGGTTCTCAATCGCCCAGACAATGGCCGCCAAAACCGCAGACGTCACCTGCATCCCCGTGGCGTTTTGATAGGGGGCAAGCGCGCGCGCCTGCGCGTTCGTCAGGCGCGAGCCATACCACAGCGCGCCCTTTGCATGGCCATAGATGAACACACCCAGATCATCGCCACCTTCGGTGATTTCCTCTGCCGTCAGGATGTGCTTTTCGCGCGGAAGCTGCCCCGATCCGTTCACCTCATGCAGCGACAAAATCGCGTCGGGGCACGGGTGATAGGCATAGTGACAAGTGGGGCGATAGACGGGCTGATCGCCCTGCCAGACTGTAAAGTAATCCGAAATCGACAGCGCCTCGTTATGGGTAACGACATAGCCGAACTGCGGGCCAACACCCGGGCACCACGACCGCACGCGCGTATCCGCGCCGGGGCGATCTATCCAAATCGCATAGCCCGGCCCATGGTCGAAACGGTGGCCATGGGCGGGCAGGCGTTTTTCATGGCTGCCCCAACCCAGTTCGGCGGGCTGATAGCCTTCGGACAGCAGACCATCAACCGACCATGTGTTGACAAATACGCCTGCAGGGCGCGGGCGGGCGGATATTTGTGTATCCCTCTCGGCCACATGCACGCCTTTGATGCCAAGCGATTGCATCAGCGCCGCCCACCCCTCGCGCGATTGCGGGGCATCCACGGGCGCGCCCAGATCATCGGCAAGGCGCAACATCGCCTCTTTCAACAGCCAAGACACCATGCCCGGATTGGCCCCGCAACACGAAATCGCGGTTGGCCCGCCGACATAATCTACGCCCAAACGGCGCAGCTTTTCGCGCAGCGGATAATTCGTGCGGTCGGCATTGGGCAGCGGGCTGCCAAAGTAAAACCCCGGCCAAGGTTCAATGACCGTGTCCAAATACATCACGCCAAGACGTTGGCACAGCAGCATAGTTTCAATGCTGTCCACATCCACCGACAGGTTGACCACCATGCCGCGCCCGTTTGGAAACAGCGCTGTCAGGGTGGCTTCCAGATTGTCAGGCCGCAGCGCAAGCGGCATATGCGCAATACCATAGCCCGCCAGAATATGCGCAAAGTCGCTGCGCGGTTCGATCACCGTCATCTGCGCAGGGTCTATGGCAATATGCCGCAAGATCAGCGGCAACGTGCCCCGCCCAATCGAGCCGAAGCCGATCATCACCAGCGGCCCGTCACATCGGGCGTGTATCTGCGCGGGCGGGGTCATTATTTCTTGCCCGACCGCGCCGAAAGCCAATCCATCGCCGCCAGCAACACACCCGAAACCACAAAGGTCAGGTGAATAACCACCATCCAATACAAAGTGTCATAGCTCACGTCATAAGTGCCAGGCTTGCCCAGCGACATGAACACTTTCAGCAGATGTATCCCCGAAATGGCCACGATACTGGCAATCAGTTTCATCTTTAGGCCCGAAAAATCGACCTTGCCCATCCATTCGGGACGGTCGCGCGTTTCGGGGATGTCCAGTTTGCTGACAAAGTTTTCATAGCCCGAAAACATCACGATCAGCAGCAAATTGGCCGCCAGCGACAAGTCGATCAAGGTCAGCACTGCCAAAATGCCTTGGTCGGCGGACATGGTCAAAACTTTGCTGGCGTAATAGATCAATTCCTTGATGAAAATCACCGTCAACATAGCAAGGCTGACCACAAGGCCCAGATACATGGGCGCCATCAGCCAGCGGCTGGCGAAAAGGCCGCGTTCGAACTGGCTTTCGATATTGGGTTTATCCGACATATCCGTAACCTTTCCCTTTGCTTTGCTTGGCTTTGCTAAAATAGAAAGGCCCGCCAATGGCGGGCCCCCTGAACGCCCTTGGGGCATTGATTAGTTTTTAGCGTAATATTCAACGATCAAGTTGGGTTCCATTTGCACAGGGTATGGAACATCCGACAGGGTTGGCGTGCGCACAAAGGTGGCGGCCATTTTCTGGCGGTCAAACTCGATGTAATCGGGCACGTCACGCTCGGCCAGATCAAGGGCTTCGATGACAACGGCCAGTTGACGCGACTTTTCGCGCACGGCAACAACGTCACCCTCTTTCACGCGATAAGAGGCAATGTTCACGCGCGCACCGTTCACGGTCACATGGCCGTGGTTCACGAATTGGCGGGCGGCGAAAATCGTTGGCACGAATTTGGCACGATAAACCACCGCGTCCAAACGGCGCTCTAGCAGGCCCACCAGCATCTCGCCGGTATCGCCGCGCACACGCTCGGCCTCGGTGTAGATTTTGCGGAACTGCTTTTCGGTCAAATCGCCGTAATAGCCCTTCAGCTTTTGCTTGGCGCGCAGCTGGGTGCCGAAATCGGACAGTTTATTCTTGCGGCGCTGGCCGTGCTGGCCTGGGCCATATTCGCGCTTGTTCACAGGCGATTTGGGGCGGCCCCAAATGTTTTCGCCCATACGGCGGTCGATCTTATACTTGGCAGACGTGCGTTTTGTCACGGCTGATCTCCTTCGATATGGGGCGCGGGCACGATGCCTTTGCCGATGAAGGGCGTTGTCCTTTGGGCGTTTGCCCCGACAGGTATCCCCTTGCGGGGGCCACCAACACCAATAAAAAGACCCAGAGTTGCCTCTGGGACTTGCGCGCTTATACAGCCCAATCGGGCAGAGTCAACAGGCCAAACCCTGCCCTTTCACATTGGCTTAAATATCCAATCCCACAGGGATCAGTGGCGCATCTCGTGCCGCAAAATCGCCGCCTCCGCCGCGCTGACGTTGCGGCGCGCGTAATCGCCGTAAGCTTGGGGATTTTGCGCGATTTGCGGTATAATCTGCAAAAGCCCAGCGCGTTGATCTTCGGCCACAGTGTCCAGCGCGGTGTTGGACGGATGAAAGCTTTCGGTTTCCAGCCCATTGGCCCAGACAATATTGTGCTGGGGCAGCAAGATATGCACGTAGGTCACTTCGCGCTGGCTGCGATCCACCAGAATCGTGCGGTCATTGACCAAATCCTGCGCTGCGACCAACACTTCGGGTGTGTTAAACAACGCCAGAGCCGCCTGCCCTTTGACCAGCATGCGGTGCTGCGGCGAAACCAGCAATTCTTGGTCGGGGCGTCCAAGCCCCAGCGCGCCCGCAGCAAAGCGGATCGGACGCAAATGCGGCATCACATGCAAACGCGCGCCCGTCATGCGGCGATGGCCGCGCCACAAAATTTCTTGCGGGCCATTGTCGCGGGTCAAAATCCGATCGCCAGCCCGCAACTGGGCAATCGCGCGGGGGCCATATTCGGTCGAGATCAAGGTTTCGGGGGTAAAGCAAATCACCCCGCCCGCAACTTCTGCCCCTGCGCCCGAATGGGTGGCATCCAGCGCGGCGCGCACCACCCACAGATCTTTGTCAGGTGGCGGCATCTCGCCCAGCGCCATCAGCAATTTTGCCCCTGTGTCAGGCACGGGAATAATGGTCAGCGTATAGCTGCTAAGCCCGTCGGTGACGATAAAGGACTGCTCGGGCAAATCGTAGGGGTCGTGGTCGTCATGCGCAGACGCGCCCAAATCGCCAATCAGCGCGGTTTTGCCCACCGCCACACCCACAAGGCGGCGCACAGTGCGCGCGGCCCTGTTGCGCATTTCAGACATGCCCTGCGCATCGCCCAAAATCAAAACATCTTGCGCACGATCTACCCGCACAACGGGGCCAGTATAGCGCCACACCGCGCCCACACCCAGCATCGAAAGCGGGGCCGCGCCCACGCCATCAATCTCGGATTGTGACCACGAAATGACGAACGTGCCCAAAGAGCCCGTGTTCATTTTTATGCCTGCTCGATTTTTTATCGTTTCTTATATCGAAACGTTAACAAAGCGATTGTGGCGAAAATGAGGCGCGCTTGTGACAAATGTGGCAAACCGTGCGATCCGCGCCTAGAAACGCACCAAAAGGCTAAGGCTGCCCACTGTTTGACCTTCGGGCTGCTCTTCAAATTCGCGGGTCAAATGCGTCATGCCAAAGAAGACAAACGATTTTTTGCCCTGCCAGTTCAACCCTGCCCGCAGGCGGCCGCGCACGGGCGACAGTGTCGCAGCCCCGCCCGAGGGCAGGAAATAGCTGCTCGCCACGCGCGCGACATCGCCGCCAAAGGTCAGGCTAAGCCCCTGCCCCAACGGGCCTTGCACCGCGCTATAGCGCTGGCCCGTGGTCACGTCCCGCAGCATCAACCCGTCTTTGGCCAAATTGCCAAGCGTCATATCAAACCCAACACGGGCCAGTGTTTCGACGCCAATCTGGCCTTCGACAAAGGGGCGCAGACTTAGGCTATTGGCCAAGGCAATCGGCCGACCAAGTTCGCCCGTGCCTGACAGACGGGCATCATTGGCAAACTGGTTGCTATAGCTTGCGCCGCCATCAGGCAGGCCCAACTTGTCATGCACGGTATCTTGAAAGCGGCTTAACCCCGTTTGCGGGCCAATCAGCACAAGGTCTGCGCCCAGCGACAACTCGTCACCGCGAAATTTGGAATGGCTGTGATAGCCAAAGGCCAAAACGCCTGCATAGCGGCGGTCGTTGGCCGCAGGCGCGGACAAGGTTGCGGGCGTGATGTTTTCGGCGCGCATCCGAAATTCCAGCACCTCGCCAAAATTATTCGGCAGGCTACCCGTCCATTCAGGGCCGCGCAGGCGCGAGATTGTATAAGACGACGAATGCCAGCGGTCTTTGCGATCGCCGATGTAATCGTTGTTAAAAAACCGTCCCCAGCCAATGGTTTGGCGGGCGTTCTGCGGCACAGTTGCGGCGGCTTCTTGCGCAAAGGCGGAATGGGTGCTGGCAATGCCCCCTCCGCAAAGTGTCAGGGCAGAGACAACGGCAACTCGTAAAAAACGTTTCATCACAGAACCCCTTTTGCGCCCAACTTCGGCCCTATTGTCACGCGATGTTGCGAAAAACCATGCTTGCAGAATCACTTAACCACATTTGGCCGCCCGTTTGGGTCGCACAAACTGGTCTGAAAATCGAGTCTTTATTGGCGCGCCGCCGTTAAATCATGCGGCCTGCGACATCCAGCATACGGTTGGAAAAGCCCCATTCATTGTCATACCAGCCAAAAACCCGCAGCAATTGGCTGTGGCCGCTGGATAGAATGCGGGTTTCGGGCAGGGCCATGACGATGCTTTCAGGCCGCGCGCGCAGGTCGGTCGAGACTAGCGGGCGATCTGTTGTGCCAATCACGCCGCCCGCCGATTTCAGCGCGGCGTTCACAGCATCGACGCTGGCAGGGCGGGCCAGCACAACGGCCAGATCCACCGCCGACACACTGGCGGTTGGCACGCGCACCGCCGATCCGATGATGCGCCCCGCGATCTGCGGCAACACAGTATCCAAAAGCCGCTGCGCCGAGGTGGTGGTGGGCACCATCGACAGCGCCGCCGCGCGCGAGCGGGCGTAATCGGCCGCTGGCGCATCAATGGTGGGCTGGCTGCCTGTATAGCAATGAATGGTGGTCATGGTGCCCGCGCTGATGCCCCATGCGTCATCAAGCAGCCGCGCCAAAGGTGCCAGCGCATTGGTGGTGCAAGAGGCGTTCGAGACAATGGGTTGATCGCGCAGCGCCGCCTCGTTCGCGCCCAAAACCACCGTGATGTCTGCGCCGTCTGAGGGGCCAGAAATCAAAACCCTGCGCGCACCTGCCGCAAGCCCGCGCTTTGCCACATCGCGGGTGCTGGCGCGGCCTGTGCATTCCAGCACGACATCGACGCCGCGCAGATCAAGGCCAGATATGTCGGGGGTTTGATGCAGCGGGATCGACTGGCCATTCACCAGCAGCGCGCGCGGGTTATCGGCCAGCCCGACTGTGCCGCGCCACGGGCCAAAGACGCTGTCATATTCAAAGAGGTAGGCGCACATGTCGGGGGCGGCGATGTCGTTGATCCCGACGATGTCGATGGCAGCAAAGCGCGCGGGCTCTGACGCCGCCGCGCGCAAAACCGACCGCCCTATCCGCCCAAAGCCGTTGATAAACACCCGCATGCTTGCCCCGCTCATGCTTGCCCCGCTGTAGAACCGCTGCGGCCGATTCAACCACGCCCGCCGCGCCATCGCAAGCGCAGGTGCGCGCTGGCCTTATGCGCGGCGCGCGGGTGGACAAACGCGCAAGGGGGGCTGTCTGCCCCCCAGCCTGCGCCCGCGAAGGCGCAGTCGCAGCCCCCCCCGAGGATATTTCCAGAGCAGGGAAGCCAAGCAGAGGTCGGTTAGCCCAGCGCGCCCGCTTTGGCGTGAAGATGCTCCACCAGCCCCGCCTCAAGGTTCAGGCGGGCGGCCAGCATGGCAAGATAGCCCTTTTCGGCGGGGGCCTCTGGGTCGACCACCAACAAAGAGGCGGCGTAAATCTCGGCTGCTTCTTCGGGGCTATGGGCAAGGGCCGCGATGCGGTTTACATCAAAGGGTGCGTCAATCTCGGCCGCGATCAGCGCCTGCGCCGCGTCGCCAAGGCCAAGGTTTGGCAATTGGCCCATGATGCGGGCGCGCTCGGCGGTGGTGACATGGCCATCGGCCTTGGTTGCGGCGACCATTGCTTGGACAAGGCGCAGAGCAAGATCTTCTTGCGCCTCGGCGCTGGGGGGCAGGAAATTAGGGCTGGGCGCGGGCAAGGCGGCTTGGCCCGCTGTCGCAGGCTCGGCGGCAGATTTGCCGTCTTTCCAATCTTGATAGGCGCGATAGGCCAGCGCGCCCACCAATGCCGCGCCGCCCACCTGCACGCCCGTGCCCACAAGTTTGCGCGCATTGCCAGACAAAAGCACCCCCAACAGGCCGCCCGCAATCGCGCCTTTGGTTAGGGTGGATTGATTATTCCACAAATCCTTGGCTTGCGAGGTGGCACCCTGCACCCCTCCGCCTTTGGTCAGGTCTTGCACACCGGCAAGCAACGAGTCGAACAGAGATTTGGCCATAGAAACTGCCTTTCGCATGAGGTTCGCCCAAAGATAGGAAGCGCCTGCGCCTGTTGCAAGATGGTGCCCGCAGCCGCGTTGCATAGGCCCGCTTTTGGGCGCGCGCTGTGGTGGGCGCGCTTTAACGGGCCTTGGGCAAGGTGGGCCAAGTTGGGCGCAGCCCCCTGCGCCGATGTGGCACCAATCGAAAAGGATCACCGATGAACAAGGCAATTACCCAAGGGCTGGTGCTGATGCCGCCCGCGTTTTCGGCAGGGCTGAACCTGTGGTCGCGCGAAGATGGACGCGCAGGGCAAGGCAGCTATCTTGGGCAGGCCAATGCAGCCTATGTGCCCAATGACCAAGATTTTGCAGGCTGTCTGGAATTGCAAAAGATCAGTTCCGTGCAAAAGCTGCGCTGCTTTCAGCAGATACCATTTCAGCCGGGCCTTTATCTGCGCGTCACGGCGCGCGTAAAGGCGATCAGCGGCGCGCTGCCATCGGTGCGCATTGCTGGCTATGCGGCTGACACCGCTGGCAACAATGTCGGCCCCGCCGTGCAAGTGGGCCCAAGCGTGGCGCTGACGGCCTATGGCGAGGTGAAAACCATCACCGCCATTATCGGGTCGGGCAACCGTCAAGGGGTTGATATGGTCTGGGGCATTTCGCCAGCTTATGGCCATCTGGGGCTGGATTTGACGGGCGCATCGGGCGGCGTGGTGCGCATTGACGACATCACGATTGAAGACGTCACATCGGTGTTTCACAGCGATATGTTCAATTGGGTGGACGTGCGCGATTACGGCGCGGTCGGCAATGGCGTGACCGATGACACCGCCGCCTTTGAAGCTGCCGATGTTGCGGCTGCGGGCAAAACGGTTGTCGTCTCGCCCGGCACCTATTATCTGGCCAGCCATATGACCTTTGATAACCCTGTCAGCTTTCAGGGTTCGGTTGTCATGCCTGCCAATCAGCGCCTGGCCTGCACGCGCGATTTTAACCTTGAAACCTATTCGGCGGCCTTTGGCAGCGAACTGGAAGGCTTTAAGCGCGCGCTGCAAGCGTTGTTCTTTTTCACCGATCACGTCGAGCTTGACCTGAAAGGTCGCCGTGTTGAACTGACCGAACCGATTGACGTTTCCGCGCTGACGGGACTGACCAATTTCTCGCAGCGCCGTGTTATCACCAACGGACAAATGTCGGCGGTGGATGGGCCTGCTTGGGCCACAGAAACCGTCACCTCGACCGCGACGTTTAACGCCGCCCAACCGCTGCAACTGTCGGGCGTGGCCAATATCGCCGCTGTGCCCGTGGGCGCGCGCATTTCGGGCACGGGCGTGGGCCGCGAGGTTTATGTCACCTCGAAGAACATCGGCGCTGGCACAATCGAGCTGTCGCGCCCCTTGTTCCAAACGGGCACGCGGACACTGACCTTCGCGCGGTTCAAATATATGCTGGACTTTTCCGGCTTTGATTTGAATTCCAAGTTCGAGGTCAACAGCATCGAGTTTCTGTGCAATGGCGTGGCAAGCTGCATCAACCTTGCCAAAGAGGGCAGCGTGTTTCGCGTGACCAACTGCGTGATCAACCGCCCCAAGGATAAGGGCATCACGTCCATCGGGCGCGGTTGCCAAGATTTGCACATCGACGATTGCCAGTTCTATTCAAAAGAAATGGACAACCCGTGGCAAACCCGCAGCACTTGGGTGTTCAATGCCAATGCCAATGACATCAAAATTCGCAACAACCGCGTGTCGCGTTTCTATGGCTTTGGCGTGTTTGCAGGCTCGGGCGGCATATTCCTTGGCAACCATTTCTTTGGGGGCGACAATGAAACCTTGGGTCTGCGCGGCGCGGGTTTGGTGTTTACCCTGCCCAATTCGAAAAGCTTTATCACGGGCAATTACATCGACAACTGCTTTATCGAACTCACCAATGAACACGACCAATCGCCTGATTATGCATCGGAATTCACCTTTGGCGGATTGACGATTGCGGACAATGTGTTCACGGCATCCTCTGCCGCGCCCTCGACGCGGTTCATCGTGATCACGCCGCGCGGGGCGGGCCATTCGATTGCGGGTATGGTGGTGACGGGCAATGTGTTCCGCACTTTGTCGGGGGCGATTGACCGTGTCGAAACGGTGAACACCAGCTTTGCCAGCTTTGACGCGGGCAGTTTCCGCAACATCGTGTTCGAAGGCAATGCGTTTAACGGGGTAACGCAGGTCACGACCAGCCCGCTGATCATCGAACATAACCAAGCATCGGTGTCTGATACTTGGGTGGTCAACGGGTCGGGCTATCTGCCCTTTGGGGGGCGTGCGCGCAATGTCACCGCGATGGTGGCTGAAGGGGCGATCACCAATTCCGCCTCGGCCGCGCAGTTTGTGATGCCCTATGTCTTGGTCGAGCAAGGCTCAGGCGGGCAATCGGCGCATCTGAAATGGCCCACATCGGTGAAAGGGCGGATGCAAGTGACCATTCGCTGCGATAACCCGCTGTAACGCCGCAGGTGGCGCTGGCGCGGCGCTGCGACTTGAACCTTGACAGGGGCCTGCCCAAAGGTGCGTTATCGCGCCCAAAGGCAGGCCCCCATGCATCATGCGCCCCGCGACTTTACCCAATTTACGCCCAAGTTGATTTCGCGCTTGGCCGAGGGGTATTCCATGGCCGATTTGCGCGCTGATGCGCTGGCGGGGCTAACGGTGGCGATTGTGGCACTGCCTTTGTCGATGGCGATTGCCATTGCCAGCGGCGTCGGGCCAGAGCGCGGGCTATATACGGCGATTGTGGGGGGCTTTCTCGTCTCGCTTTTGGGCGGGTCGCGCTATCAGATTGGCGGGCCAGCGGGCGCGTTTATCGTTCTTGTCTCGGGCTGCGTGGGGCACATCGGGCTAGAGGGGCTGATTTTGGCCACCATGCTGTCGGGAGCGATGCTGGCGGTTTTGGGCGCGCTGCGGGCGGGAACGCTGGTGCGCTATATCCCCAAAACCGTGACGCTGGGGTTTAGCGCGGGCATTGCGGTGATTATCTTTGTTAGCCAAATCAAGGATTTGGGCGGCATGTCCTTGCCGCAAGACGCGCCCGAAGTGGCGGCTAAGCTGGGGCTGCTGTGGCACGCGCGCGCCAGTATCTCGCCCGCGGCGCTGGGCCTTGCGCTGGCTGTGATCGCGGCGATTGCGCTGCTGCGCCGCTTTGCTCCGCGCTGGCCCAGCCTGCTGATTGTGGTGGTGGGCGCGGGACTTGCGGCATGGGCGCTGCACCTGCCTGTCGAGACGATTTATCAGCGCTTTGGCGATTTGCCGCGCAGCCCGCCTGCGCCTGCCCTGCCGATACTGTCGCGCGATATGGCGCTGGCCGCGCTGCCTTGGGCGGTGCAATTCACCGTTTTGGGGGCGATTGAATCGCTGCTGTCGGCGGTGGTTGCCGATACGATGTCAGGGCGCCTGCACCGCCCGAATGTCGAACTGATCGCGCAAGGCGTGGCCAATATCGGATCGGCGCTGTTTGGCGGGTTTTGTGTGACAGGCACAATAGCCCGCACCGCCACCAATGTGCGGGCAGGCGCGCGCGGCCCCGTGGCGGGGATGCTGCACGCCCTGTTCGTTCTGCTGTTTTTGCTGATCGCCGCGCCCTTGGCAGGCTTTATCCCGCTGGCTGCTTTGGCAGGGGTTTTGGCGGTTGTCGCGTGGAATATGGCCGAAAAATCCGAGATTTGGCATATCATTAAAACCAACCCCGCGCAGGCGAGTGTGATTTTGGCGACATTCCTGCTGGTGGTGCTGCGCGATTTGTCGGTGGGCATCGCGTTGGGCTGCGCGCTGAGCCTGCTGCTGCATCTGTTCAACAGCCGCCGCTAGGCGGGCCTGATTTAGCCTGGCCTGATTCGGGCAAACGGCCCCCCCTCTTGCCCCATCGCCCAGTTTTGCGCAACGATCCCTGCCCAGATTGCCCCCTTTTTCGCACAAGTTTCATTGGCAATTTTCCGCCTATTTACAAATCACTTGGGTTCCTCTGTCAATATATTTACAAAATAATTCAATGAAAAGTTGCCTATAAGTTTTAATTTACATTTCCATCAGAACAGCTATTACTGATAGCGGAGGTGTTGCGCCGCATTGGCCCGCGCGCAACAAACTGGGGAGAGTTTCCAATGACGGGCGAGGCAGCAGCGGGGGTTTACACCGCAAGCAAAGAATTCATCGCAAAGGCGCATGTAACGGCGGACAGCTATCAGCGCGATTATGCCGCTTCTGTGGCAGATCCAGATGCGTTTTGGCGGGTGCAGGGCCAGCGCATTGACTGGATCCGCGACTATTCCTTGGTCAAAAACACCACATTCAAACGCGGCGAAGTGTCGATCAAGTGGTTTGAAGATGGCACGCTGAACGTGTCTGCCAATTGCATCGACCGCCATGTCGCCACGCGCGGCAGCCAAACCGCGATCATCTGGGAACCCGATGATCCAAAGACCCCCGCCCAGCACATCACCTATGCCCAGCTTTTGGAACAAACCTCGCGCATGGCGAATGTTCTGAAAAGCCATGGCGTGAAAAAGGGCGACCGCGTTGTCATTTACCTGCCGATGATCCCCGAAGCGGCCTATGCCATGCTGGCCTGCGCGCGCATTGGCGCGATCCATTCCATCGTGTTTGCTGGCTTTTCGCCCGATGCTTTGGCCAACCGCATCAACGATAGCGAAGCGAAGATCGTCATCACATCCGATTTTGCCCCGCGCGGCGGCAAGAAAACCGCGCTCAAGGCAAACACCGATCAGGCGCTTTTGCATTGCAACGATCATGTGAAATGCCTTGTGGTCAAGCATACGGGCGATCAGATTCACTGGACAGAAGGCCGCGATTTCGATGTTAAGGCGGAAATGGCCGCAGCGAAACCCTATTGCGCCTATGTTGAAATGGGCGCGGAAGACCCGCTGTTTATTCTGTATACTTCAGGCTCCACGGGTAAGCCAAAGGGCGTTGTCCACACTTCGGGCGGGTATCTGGTTTATGCCGCGATGACGCAGCAAATGACCTTTGATTACCACGATGGCGATGTGTTTTGGTGCACCGCCGATGTGGGCTGGGTCACGGGGCACAGCTATATCATTTACGGCCCGCTGGCGAACGGCGCGACGACGGTGATGTTCGAAGGCGTGCCGACCTTTCCCGATGCGGGCCGTTTCTGGGAGGTGTGCGCCAAGCACAAGGTCAACCAGTTTTACACCGCCCCTACAGCCATTCGCAGCCTGATGGGCATGGGGCCTGAATGGCCTGCCAAGCACGATCTGTCCTCGCTGAAACTGCTGGGTTCGGTGGGCGAGCCGATCAACCCCGAGGCGTGGAATTGGTATAACACCCATGTCGGGGGCGGGCGCTGCCCCATTGTTGATACGTTCTGGCAAACCGAGACGGGCGGGCATCTGATCACGCCCTTGCCTGGGGCCATCGCGCAAAAGCCAGGCTCGGCCACCCTGCCCTTCTTTGGCGTGCAGCCCATCGTGCTGGACCCCGCCACGGCGCAGGTGCAAACCGCCACCGAGACGGACGGCGTTTTGTGCATTGCCGACAGTTGGCCCGGCCAGATGCGCACGCTTTGGGGCGATCATGACCGCTTTGAAGAGGCGTATTTCGCCCAATATCCGGGCTATTATTTCACGGGTGACGGCTGCCGCCGCGACAAGGATGGTTACTATTGGATCACAGGCCGCGTCGATGACGTCATCAACGTATCGGGCCATCGCATGGGCACGGCAGAGGTGGAATCTGCGCTGGTCGCCCATACCAAAGTGGCCGAAAGCGCGGTTGTCGGCTATCCGCACGACATCAAGGGCCAGGGCATCTATGCCTATGTCACCTTGATGAAGGGCGAAGAGCCGACCGACGCCCTGCGCAAAGAGCTGGAAGCGTGGGTGCGCACCGAAATCGGCCCCATCGCCAAGCCTGACCTGATCCAATGGGCACCTGGCCTGCCAAAAACCCGTTCGGGCAAAATCATGCGCCGCATCCTGCGCAAGATTGCCGAGAATGATTTTGGCGCATTGGGTGACACATCGACCTTGGCCGATCCTTCGGTGGTGGATGAGTTGATCGAAAACCGCATGAACCGCGGCTAACGAATTTGGGCGGCGCGCCGCTGCGCCCCGCCCGTGCGAGATCAGATTGCACCCTGCTGGGAGGCGCGGCGCAATCTGGTAAACCTACCAACCCAAGGCCAAAGGCCGCGGCGCGGTAATTCACGGGCTGCACACATAGCAGCCGAACGAGGGGCCAGCACCAAGCTGGATAAAAAGGGAGGCCACAATGGCAAATGCAGCAGATGTGAGCACACGCTCGCGTCCCATGACTGGCGAAGAGAAGAAGGTTATCCTTGCTTCCTCTGCCGGCACCATTTTTGAATGGTATGACTTCTACCTTTACGGCTCGCTTGCAGCGATTATCGGTGCAAACTTCTTCACCGCCTTCCCCGAAGCCACCCGCAACGTGTTTGCGCTGTTGGCCTTTGCGGCAGGCTTTATCGTGCGCCCATTTGGCGCGCTGGTGTTCGGTATGCTGGGCGATTTGATCGGCCGTAAATATACCTTCTTGATGACCATTCTGATCATGGGTCTGTCGACCTTCTTGGTTGGCTTGCTGCCTGGCTATCAAAGCTGGGGCATCGCTGCGCCTATCATTCTGATTGCGCTGCGCATGTTGCAGGGCCTTGCTTTGGGCGGCGAATACGGCGGTGCGGCTGTTTACGTGGCCGAACACGCGCCTGCCAATCAGCGCGGCTATTTCACCGCGTTCATCCAAACCACCGCGACCTTGGGCCTGCTCTTGTCGCTGATCGTCATTTTGTCGGTGCAGGGCTATGTCAACGGCAACTACCCTGACCAACCCGTTCTGGACGCGGCTGGCCAAGCGGTGATGCTGGCCGACGGCTCGCCTTCGATGATGAAAGCGTTCAACGCTTGGGGCTGGCGCATTCCGTTCCTTGGCTCGATCCTGCTTCTGCTGATTTCGCTGTATATCCGTCTGCAAATGAACGAATCGCCTGCCTTCAAGAAAATGAAGGAAGAGGGCGCTGCATCCAAGGCTCCGCTGCGCGAAGCGTTTGGTCAGTGGAAAAACGCCAAGATCGCCATCATTGCCCTGCTGGGTCTGACCGCTGGTCAAGCCGTGGTGTGGTATTCAGGCCAGTTCTACGCGCTGTTCTTCATGCAGAACGTGATCAAGGTTGACAGCTTCTCGGCCAACGTCTTCGTGGCATGGTCGCTGATCCTTGGCACCTACGGCTTTATCTTTTTTGGCCGCCTGTCGGACAAAATCGGCCGTAAGCCGATCATCTTGGCTGGTTGCTTGATCGCGGCCATCACTTACTTCCCCGTGTTCAAAATGCTGACGACAACGGCCAACCCAATGCTGGCCGCGGCGCAAGAAACCCCTGTTACCGTGTCGGCGGATCCTGCAGATTGCTCGTTCCAGTTCAACCCAACAGGCACGGTGAAATTCACCAACTCTTGCGATATCGCCAAGGCAAAGCTCTACTCGTTCTCGGTGAACTCGACCACAGTTGCGGGCGAGGCTGGCGCACCTGCCACCATCACCATCGGCGAAACTGTGATCACCGGCTATGACGCTGCCAAGAACGGCGCTGAAGTGGCTGACCTGACTGCAAAAGCAGCCGAGGCTGAAAAAGGCACCGACCAAGCTGCAAAAGACGCAGCCAAGGCCGCGCTGGATGCTGCCAAGGGTGTGAAAGGCGCATTCGACAAAGCTGTGGCTGATGCCTTGACCGCTGCGGGCTATCCGCTGGTCGCAAAAGACAACACCACCGTTGCTGTGGCGCAAAACTTCGTCGACATCTTCACCGCGCAGAAAATCAAGATCATCCTGATCCTGACCTATCTGATCGTGTTGGTGACGATGGTCTACGGCCCAATCGCCGCCATGCTGGTGGAATTGTTCCCAACGCGCATCCGCTACTCGGGTCTGTCGCTGCCTTACCACATCGGCAACGGCTGGTTCGGTGGCCTGCTGCCAGCAACGGCCTTCGCTATGTCGGCCCAAGCGGGTAACATCTACTACGGCCTGTGGTATGCGATTGTGGTTGCTGTGATGACAGTGATCATCGGCGCGATCTTTGTGCCAAACGGCACGCATAAGAAAGACATCTTCTCGGACGCGAAGTAATTCGCCAAAGGCAGATACAGAAACGGGCCAAGGGAAACCTTGGCCCGTTTTCATTTGCGCAGGTGGTTTAGGTTACTTCCGCGCAGTGCGTTCATAAACCAAATAGGCCCCGTGGATGATGGCCAGCAAAATGATATTGGCCACAATCCCCATGCCAACGCTGGGGCCAAAGGCCACAGCCGTCGGCATCGTGGCCGCGATAATCAGCGACACCGCCACCGCACCCAAAGCCAAGGGCAGATAGGTGCCCGTCGCCGCGCGCGTGCGCAGCATGGTGATGTAAAGCCCAATCAGCAGCACAATGCGAAACGGGTCGGCAAGCTGGGCGTTCAGAATTTCGGTCATTTGTTCCCCCTAAATATTTACAATTTGCGTAGCAGGATGGCTTGGCAATGCAACTTCCAAAATCTGCAAATCGGCGCTGGGCGCGCTATAGCGTGTCGCCATTTCGGGCGGGATCACAAAGGCATCGCCCACAGTCAGGCGGAACGGCTCTTTCCCCTCGCCCTCTAGGGTCATCTCGCCCGCCATCACAAAGGAAAACAGAATATCACCCGCATGGCGCGTCCAAGGGCTGGGATCAGCGCCTATGGTGGGCCGCGCCACCACAACCCCCGCAACCCCTTTGGTATTGGCGGCAATCGTCGTATCGCGCGCCTCAAAGCTGGGAATACGGTGCGGCGCGAAAACCCCACCCCGCGCCAAACTATGCACAAACCGCTGCCCGTCCCATTCCCGCAAGGGTCGCAAATGCGGGGTCGGCAGGGCCATCTCATGGTCAATTTCGGTGACATGTTCGGCAGGCACGCCAATTTCCACCACCTGCACCCCTTCAGAATGCAAAACCTTATGCCGAATACCTGGCGGTTGGATAAAACAATCCCCCGCCTCGATGCGCAGCACCCCGCCTTGGTCTTCGTATAAAACATCGACCCAACCCGCGACGCAGAAAATCAGTTGAAACCCCACGCGGTGAAAATGCACCATGTCGGGCACGGGCCCGTCTGGCACGCGAATATGGCTGGCAATCATCGCCCCGCCCAGACGCGATGGGATCAGATCGCGGTATTCCATCCCCGCCCGCCCAATCACCCAAGGCGCCTGATCGGCAAGGCGGCGCACCACAAAGGCATGGCTTGTCGCAGGCAAAACCAGCGGGGGGTTCAATTCGTCAATCTCGATGCGCGTGCCATTGGGCGCGGTCAACAGCCGTTGCCCGTCTGCAATGCTATAGGGATCATCTGTCAAAATCCGCAAACATCCAGCCGCCTCAACCGCGCCCTTTTCAATGCGAATACGCAAACCATGCCCCGACAGAACCGCCACCTCGGGGTTATCGGCGGGGTAAATCATATCCAGCCGCATCCCCAACACCTTTGTGTAAAACGGCAAATCATCGCGCAATTCCTGCGTGGGCAATCGCACCTCGGCACGTGTTTCAGCCATCCCAAATCCCCCCATTTTCGCCGCCAATCTGCCCGCCCACCCCGCCACTTGCAAGCGGCGGCGAAAAGACTTGCGCAAATCCCCATCTTGCGGCGCGGCAAAATTGCGTTACGCATAAAGTCGGCCAAAGGGAGAGAGAAATGGACGAGACACGGCACGAGAATGCCCGCCAAGCGGCGCTGGATTATCACGAATTTCCCAAACCGGGTAAGCTGGAAATCCGCGCGACCAAACCGCTTGCCAATGGCCGCGATCTTGCCCGCGCCTATTCCCCCGGTGTCGCCGAAGCCTGTCTTGAGATTAAGGCAGACCCAGCCACCGCCCAGCGCTATACCGCGCGCGGCAATTTGGTCGCCGTGGTGTCGAACGGCACGGCGGTGCTGGGCCTTGGCAATATCGGCCCCTTGGCCAGTAAGCCCGTGATGGAGGGAAAGGCCGTTCTGTTCAAGAAATTCGCCAATATCGACTGCTTTGATATCGAGGTGAACGAACCCGATCCCCACAAACTGGCCGAGATTGTCATCGCGCTGGAACCCACCTTTGGCGCGATCAATCTGGAAGATATCAAGGCCCCCGATTGCTTTATCGTCGAGGAAATCTGCCGCGCCCGCATGAATATTCCCGTCTTTCACGATGATCAGCACGGCACGGCGATTGTGGTTGGGGCTGCTATGACCAACGCGCTGCATGTGTCGGGCAAGCGGTTTGAAGATATCAAAATCGTCTCAACAGGCGGCGGCGCTGCGGGCATCGCCTGCCTGAACATGCTGCTGAAACTGGGGGTGCGGCGCGAAAACGTTTGGCTTTGCGATCTGGCGGGTCTGGTCTACAATGGCCGTAACGAACAAATGACGGCGCAAAAACTTGCCTACGCCCAAGGCGGGGTAGAGGCCACGTTGGCCGATGTAATAGGCGGCGCGGATGTGTTTTTGGGCCTGTCTGGCCCTGGCGTTCTTACCCCCGAAATGGTCGCCAAAATGGCCCCGCGCCCGATCATCTTTGCCCTTGCCAACCCCTCGCCTGAAATCACCCCCGAGGCCGCCCGCGCGGTTTCACAAGATGCGATCATCGCCACGGGCCGCAGCGATTTTCCCAATCAAGTCAACAACGTGCTGTGTTTTCCGTTTATCTTTCGCGGCGCCTTGGACGTGGGGGCATCCCAAATCAATGACGCGATGCAACTGGCCTGTATCGAAGGCATCGCCCAGCTCGCTCGCACCACCACCAGCGCCGAGGCCGCCGCCGCCTACAGCGGCGAAAAGCTGACCTTTGGGCCAGATTACCTGATCCCCAAGCCCTTTGACCCGCGCCTGATGGGCGTTATCGCCAGCGCCGTCGCCCGCGCCGCGATGGAAACAGGCGTCGCCACGCGCCCCATCACCGATCTGGACGCCTACAAGGAATCGCTCGACAGTTCGGTGTTCAAGTCCGCCCTCGTCATGCGCCCCGTGTTCGAGGCCGCCGCCACCGCTAACCGCCGCATCATCTTTGCCGAAGGCGAGGACGAGCGCGTGCTGCGCGCCGCCAACGCAATGCTGGAAGAAACCACCCACCGCCCCATCCTGATCGGTCGCCCCGATGTGATCGCCGCGCGGTGCGAGCGTGCGGGCCTGCCCATTCGCCCCGAACGCGATTTCGAAATCATCAACCCGCAAAGCGATGGCCGCTACCGCGACTATTGGGGCAGCTACCACGAGTTGCTGGCGCGGCAGGGGGTTACCCCCGACACCGCCCGCGCCATCATGCGCACCAACACCACCGCCATCGGGGCCATCGCCGTGCATCGCGGCGATGCCGACAGCCTGATTTGCGGCAGTTTGGGGCAATATCTGTGGCATCTGGGCTATGTGAACAAAGTGCTGGGTCGCAATGGCAATTCGCCCCACGGCGCGCTGTCCCTGATGATATTAGAGGACGGCCCCCTGTTCATCGCCGATACCCAAGTCAACCCCGTGCCCAGCCCCGAGCAAATTGCCCTAACCGCCATCGGCGCCGCCCGCCACGCCCGCCGTTTTGGCGTGACGCCAAAGGTCGCGCTCTGCTCGGCCTCAAACTTTGGCAACCTTGACAGCGATTCAGGCAGGCGGATGCGCGCGGCGATGGATATCTTGCGCAGCAAAGACTGCGATTTTGAATATGAGGGCGAAATGAACATCGACGCCGCCCTTGACCCAGACCTCCGCGCCCGCATGTTCCCCGCCGCCCGCCTGCACGGCGCGGCGAATGTGCTGATCTTTGCCTTTACCGATGCGGCATCCACCGCCCGCAATATCCTGAAAATGAAATCGGGCGGGCTAGAGGTTGGCCCCATCCTCATGGGCATGGGCAACCGCGCCCATATTGTCACCCCATCCATCACCGCGCGGGGATTGCTGAATATCGCAGCCCTCGCAGGAACGCCCGTGGCGCATTACGGCTAGGGAGGGACGCTGCGCGGCGGATATTTGGGCCAATATGAAAGCGCTTTCACTTTGGCCCAAATATCCTCGCCGAAGGCATCCGACAGTGGGGCTGGACACGGGTTTTGCAATCCTTATCTGCCAAGTTTGCAAACCGAGCCTTGTTTCGCCAATTACTTGATAAAACCAGATCAGTTTGCAAATGTTTGCGCGGCATTTCGGCGCAGTTTTGCAAAGAACTTTGCATAGGCCGCGCCCATACCTTGCGCGACTCAGGCGCGCGGGCTTAAACCAATGCCAGCTTTGAGGGAGGCACGCATGGGATATCGCGCAGTTTATGACGGCTGGAAAGCTGATCCAGAGGCGTTTTGGATGCAGGCGGCGCAGGGCATTTCTTGGAGCGTCCCGCCCAGCCGCGCGCTGAACGCGGCACGCGCGCCGCTCTATGAATGGTTTACGGGTGCCCAAGTGAATACCTGCTACAACGCCGTCGACCGACATGTCGAGGCGGGGCATGGCGGCCGCGTGGCGATTATCCACGACAGCCCCGTCACCCATTCCAAGCGCGAAATCACCTATGGCGAATTGCAAACCCGTGTTGCCACCTTAGCTGGCGCGCTGCGCGCCAAAGGCGTGCAAAAGGGCGACCGCGTGATCATCTATATGCCGATGGTTCCCGAGGCGCTGGAGGCGATGCTGGCCTGTGCGCGGCTTGGCGCGATCCATTCGGTGGTGTTTGGCGGCTTTGCGGCGGCAGAGCTTGCCGTGCGGATCGACGATTGCACCCCGCGCGCCATTATCGCGGCCTCTTGCGGGATCGAGCCTACCCGCGTCGTTCACTATAAGCCCTTGCTGGACGCGGCCATCGACATGGCGACGCATAAGCCCGAATTTTGTGTGATTTTGCAGCGCGAACAAGAGGTTGCGGCGCTGGTAGAGGGCCGTGATGTGGCATGGCACACGTTTCAATATGGCGTGCCGCCAGCCGAATGCGTGCCCGTTTCGGGCGATCATCCTGCTTATATCTTGTATACATCTGGCACCACGGGCGCGCCCAAGGGTGTTGTGCGCCCAACTGCGGGGCACCTTGTGGCCCTGAATTGGACGATGCGCGCGATTTACGATTGCGGCGCGGGTGATGTGTTCTGGGCGGCTTCGGATGTGGGCTGGGTTGTGGGCCATTCCTACATTTGCTACGCGCCCTTGATTGCGGGATGCACCACCGTGGTGTTCGAGGGCAAGCCTGTCGGCACCCCCGATGCGGGCACGTTCTGGCGGGTGATCGCCGAGCATAATGTGCGCGCGTTCTTCACCGCCCCCACGGCCCTGCGCGCGATCAAGCGCGAAGACCCAAGCGGAGCTTTGCCGCAACACTACGATCTTTCCCGCCTAAAAGCCGTGTATCTGGCGGGCGAGCGGGCCGACCCTGACACGATCACCTGGGCGCAGAACCATCTGAACGTGCCCGTCATCGATCACTGGTGGCAAACCGAAACTGGTTATGCCATTGCCGCCAACCCATTGGGAATAGAACCCCTACCCGTCAAAATCGGCAGCCCCACGGTGGCCATGCCGGGCTATGACGTGCAGGTTTTGGACGAGGGTGGCCATCCTGTGGCCGCAGGTCAGCTTGGCGCGATTGCGATCAAACTTCCGCTGCCCCCTGGCACTTTGCCAACCCTGTGGAACGCAGAAGAGCGGTTCAAGAAAAGCTATCTGTCGCATTTCCCAGGCTATTACGAAACGGGGGATGCGGGATATATCGACGAGGACGGCTATCTTTACATCATGGCGCGGACGGATGATGTTATCAACATTGCAGGCCACCGCCTGTCAACGGGCGCGATGGAAGAGGTTTTGGCGGGTCACCGCGACGTGGCTGAATGTTGCGTCGTCGGTGTGGCAGATGCGCTAAAGGGTCAATCCCCAGTTGGGTTTTTGTGCCTTAATAAAGGGGCCGCTCGCAGCGCCGATGAGGTGGTTGCCGAATGTGTCAAACTGATGCGAGAGAAAATCGGCCCCGTGGCGGATTTCAAACGCGCCGTGGTGGTTGACCGTTTGCCCAAGACACGGTCGGGCAAAATTCTGCGCGGCACGATTGTGAAGATCGCCGATGGCACAGAATGGAAAATGCCGGCCACGATTGACGACCCTGCGATTTTGGACGAGATCAAGGTCGCGTTGCAAAGCCTAGGGTATGCGCAGGGCTGATAGGGCGCAATAGGGGGGCACTCGCGCCCCCCTCGTCGCTGCGCTCCTCACCCCCGCGAGGATATTTGTGAAAAAGAGAAGCGGGGTTTAGGCGAATTGTTCCACAATCAGCCGTTCCTCTAGGCCGTGGCCTGGGTCGAACAGGATATGGTGCGAAATGCTGGGGTCGGATTGCACTTCGACCATCACCACATCATTCACGGGGCGGCTGTCGGCATCGGCGCGCACGGGGCGCTTTTCGGGTTCTAGCACATCAAAACGCACCACGGCGGCGCGGGGCAGCAGCGCACCGCGCCAACGGCGGGGGCGAAAGGCGGCCATCGGCGTCAGCGCCAGCACATCCGCGCCAATCGGCAAAATAGGGCCATGCGCGGAATAGTTATAGGCGGTGGAGCCCGCAGGCGTGGCCAGCAGCGCACCATCGCAGACCAGTTCGGGCAGGCGCATCCGCCCATCGACAGAAATGCGCAGCTTGGCGGCCTGTGGGCCTGCGCGCAGCAGCGACACCTCGTTGATCGCCAGCGCATGATGCTCGCGCCCTGCCTTATCAATCGCGCGCATCGCAAGGGGGTGAATCACCGCCTCTTCCGCCGCAGCCAGTCGGCTCGGCAAATCGGCGGGGTCATATTCGTTCATCAAAAAGCCAACAGTGCCGCAATTCATGCCGTAAATCGGCAATCCATGCCCTTCGTTCAGGGTTTGCAGCATAAACCCATCCCCGCCCAAGGCGACGATGACATCCGCCGCATCGGGCGCGCATTGGCCATGCAAGGCCACCAATGCGGCCAGTTCGTCATGGGCGGCAGGGCTGGCTAAAAAGGCAATGCGCGGCTGTGTCACGAAAAATCCCCCATGCCGCCAGTCTTGCCGCGCTTTGCCCCAAACTCAAGCGCAATCGCGCCAAAGGTTGCGGGTAGGCGGCGCGCGCCCGATGAATTGCGTCGTTTCCACCCTTTCCCGCGCCCGCGCCTTGCCCTACAAACAGCCAAACCCTTTGCGTAGGAGACGCCCCATGACCCGCGATACAGGCTTTTTCACCGAAGACTTGTCCAGCCGTGATCCCGAACTTTTTGGTTCCATCACCAAGGAACTGGGCCGCCAGCGCCACGAGATTGAGCTGATCGCATCGGAAAACATCGTCAGCCGCGCGGTGATGCAGGCCCAAGGGTCTGTGATGACGAACAAATACGCCGAAGGCTACCCCGGCAAGCGCTATTACGGCGGCTGCCAATTCGTTGATATTGCCGAGAATTTGGCGATAGAGCGCGCCTGCAAACTGTTTGGCTGTGCCTTTGCCAATGTGCAGCCCAATTCGGGCAGCCAAGCCAACCAAGGCGTGTTCACCGCGCTGATCCAGCCCGGCGATACGATTTTGGGCATGAGCCTTGACGCGGGCGGTCACCTGACCCACGGTGCAGCCCCCAACCAATCGGGGAAATGGTTCAAGGCCGTGCAATACGGTGTGCGCAAGCAAGATTTGCAACTGGACTATGACCAAGTGCAGGCCTTGGCGAGCGAGCATAAGCCGAAGCTGATCATCGCAGGCGGCAGCGCCATTCCGCGCATCATCGACTTTGCCAAAATGCGCGAAATTGCCGATTCCGTCGGCGCTTACCTGTTGGTTGATATGGCGCATTTCGCGGGTCTGGTCGCCGCTGGCCTTTACCCCAGCCCCTTCCCCCATGCCCATGTCGCCACCACCACCACGCATAAAACCCTGCGCGGCCCGCGCGGCGGCATGATTCTGACCAATGACGAGGCTTTGGCCAAGAAGATCAACTCGGCGATTTTCCCAGGTATTCAGGGCGGGCCCTTGATGCATGTCATCGCCGCCAAAGCCGTGGCCTTTGGCGAGGCGCTGCGCCCCGAGTTTAAAACCTATCAGGCCCAGGTGATCAAAAACGCCCAAGCCTTGGCCGACCAGTTGATGAAGGGGGGGCTGGGCACTGTGACCTCGGGCACCGACACCCATCTGATGCTGGTCGATCTGCGCCCCAAAGGTGTGACAGGGGCGGCCACCGAAAAGGCGCTTGGCCGCGCCCATATCACCTGCAACAAAAACGGTATTCCGTTTGATACGGAAAAGCCCACCATCACCAGCGGCATCCGTCTGGGCACCCCTGCCGGCACAACGCGCGGGTTTACGGAACAAGAGTTCCGTTTGATCGGCGATTGGATTGTCGAAGTGGTCGATGGGCTTGCCAAAAACGGCGAAGAGGGCAACGGCGATGTAGAAGCATCTGTCAAAGCCCGCGTCGAGGCGCTGTGCGAGCGGTTCCCGATCTATCCTGATTTGTAAATCTGGCGTTGGTGTGCGCGCTAAACCTTTGCGCGCACATACAAAAGCCCAGCCGCAACCAAGGCTGCAGCAAAGACCGCCAGCGCCGCCCAAGACGCCGCGCGCAGCCACCACCCATGGCGCACGCGGTTTTGGGCCAGCGGCGTTAAATGCTGAACGCATGTTTTGATATCGCGGCGCAGCGCTGTTGCATCCAGTTGTCGGGCAAGCTTGGGGGCTTGGCTGATCGCTTCAGCTTCGGCCAGACGCTGGGCGGCGCTGCGCACAGCCCGCGGCAAAAGCCGCCCACCGCTGCGCAATTGTCGCTGCAACGTCTCGCCGCGCAGGCCCAACCCTGCCTTCATCAGCCGCCCAACATGGGCAATTTCTTGGCCTAAATCATCCATCCGTCACCCCGTTCCCGCGCCAAAACTAGCCGCAGACGCCCCACCAATCAAGCCTGCCTTGCCGCATCAATCTGGCTTTGTTAACAGGGGCAATGCTTGCCACGATCCATCACCCCGCCAGCGGCCCCATCACCGCCCCGCCCCTGCTGATCGCGCATGGCCTGTTCGGCTCGGCCCGGAACTGGGGCGTCATCGCGCGCCGCTTGGCCGATTGCCGCGATGTGATTGCTGTGGATATGCGCAACCACGGGGAAAGCCCGCGCTTTGAAACCCAATCCTACCCCGATATGGCCGCCGATTTGGCCAAGGTCATCGCCCATATCGGCGGCCCTGTTGACCTGCTTGGCCATTCGATGGGGGGCAAGGCTGCGATGCAATTGGCGCTGACGCAGGGCCATGTGCTGCGCCGCCTGATCGTCGCTGACATCGCCCCCGTCGCCTATACCCACGACCAATCCCGCAATGTCGAGGCGATGCAAGCCATTGATCTGCATCACATTTCAAACAGATCAGAGGCGGACACGCGCCTTGCAGCCCAGATATCAGACCCCGCCCTGCGCGCGTTTTTCCTGCAATCTTTGGATCTGCGCACCGCCCCAGCCACCTGGAAGCTGAACCTGGCCGTGCTGAAAAATCAGATGGATCTGATCATCGGTTGGCCCGAAACCGAAGGACGCTTTGACGGCCCCACCCTGTTCTTGACAGGCGCAAATTCGCATTACGTCCTGCCCGACTATCGACCCAAAATCCAAACCCTGTTCCCCAAGTCCCGCTTTGCCAAACTGGCAGGCGCGGGGCATTGGCTGCACGCGGAAAAGCCGCGCGCGTTTGAAGACACTGCGCGGCTTTTCCTGAACGCTTAATCAGCAGGCTGCTTCATCCGCATCAGCAGCCCATCCTTCAAGATGAACTGATGATACAGCGCCGCCAAAACATGCAGCGCCACAAAGCCGATGATCACAGGCTTGACCATCTCATGCGCCTCGCCCGCCTGATGCACCCCGCCAAACCACGCCAGCGCGCCTGTGATCGGGGCCATCAGCATAATGGCGTAAAACACCCAGACGACCGCCTCGCCGATCGCCACTTGCACCCGCGATTGCCCCGCCCCATGGGCAGGCACGCCGCGCGTGAATCGCAGGTAAAGCCGCCACGCCGCAAAGACCCAAATCGCAAAACCCGCCACGATATGGCCCCAAACCAGCACCGTCATATCTGGCGGAATTTTTTGGTTCACCTGCCGCCACGCGGCCCCCATTTCCTCGCCAAAGATCACCTGAAAAGCGATCAAAATCGCCACAACCCAATGCAGCCGAATTTGTAGCCGCGAATAGCCCAGAGGTTTTGCCATGATTGTCTCCTTTGGAAACCTATGCTGCAGCATCTACTTGAGCGGCCGCAGTTTCAACCCAGAAACGCAAAAACCGCGCCATAACTCGCCGCCCCCGCCAATGTCGCCATGACAACCGACTTGCTGGGCACATACGCCCCCAGCACCGCCAAACTGCCCAAAACAGCAGGCACAGCGCGCCCGTCCGCGAACTCGGGCAAAACAGATGCCGCAAACAGGGTGGCAATCGCCGCAACCCCCGTGGCCGCGAAAAACCGCGCCAGCGCGCCATTTTCAGGCATGCGGCTTAGGTTCAGCGTCATCGGCAGCACCCGAAACGCCCAGATAAACACGCCGACAGCGGCGATCAGGGCGAAAATCTCAAACCGCATCGCGCCGCCCCAAAACCGTGCCAACCAGCGCGCCAAGGATCATTCCTGCCATGATTCCCGCCGTGGGCGAAATGGCAAGGCTCGCTGCCGCCGTGCCCACCAGCGCCGCCGCAATTACAGGCAATTCCGCCCGCCGCATGATGGACAGCAGCAGCGCCAAAAACAGCGCCGTCAGCATAAAGCCAAGCCCCGCATCCACCGCAGGCCACGCCGCCAGCGCGCCTGCCCCCGCCACCGCGCCGATCGCCGTGCCGCCGACCCAAGCCGCATAGGCCACCAATCCCAGCCCCCAAATGAACCCGCCCGAAAACGCCTGCCCCTTGGCAAAAGCGCCCAATCCTGCGCCAAACACCTCATCCGTCAGGCCAAATCCCCAAATCAGCGCGCCCTTTGGCGGAACGCTTCGCCCCCCCGCCCGCAGCAGGCTTGGCCCATACAGCAGGTGCCGCAGGCTCATGCCCACCAGCGTGGCCACGCTTACCCAAAACCCCGCGCCCGCCATCAACAGCGCAATTGCCATAAACTGCGCCGCGCCCGAATACATCAGCAGCGACATGGCCACCGCCTCCACAGGCGACAGACCCGCCTTGGTCGCGGCAACGCCAAAGGAAAAGGCAATCGGCAAATAGCCCAGCACAATCGGCAAACCCACAATTGCCCCGCGCCCAAAGTCTTGCGCCATCCCCTGCCCTTTCACTTTGGCAAAAATATCCTCGGGGTGCGCTGCGAAAGCCCTTGCTTTCGCAGCCAGGGGGCGAGCCCCCTAAACGCCCGTTCAGCTATTGCGCCGCTGGCAAATATTCCTCGAGTGGCGGGCAAATGCAAATCAAATTGCGGTCGCCAAAAACATTGTCCACCCGCCCAACAGGCGGCCAATATTTATCCACCCGAAACGCGCCTGGCGGGAAACAGCCCTGCGCGCGCGGATAGTTGCGCGTCCAGTCGGCCACCAAATCCTGGGCCGTGTGGGGGGCATGGCGCAGCGGGCTATCTTCGGCGGCAATTTCCCCCGCCTCAATCGCCGCAATCTCGTCCCGAATGGCCAAAAGCGCGGTGACAAAACGGTCAATCTCGGCCTTTGTCTCGCTTTCCGTCGGCTCCACCATCAGCGTGCCCGACACGGGCCAGCTCATTGTAGGGGCGTGAAACCCGTTATCAATCAATCGCTTGGCTATGTCATCTACCGTCACGCCGCAGTCCGCAAAAGGCCGCGTGTCCAAGATACACTCATGCGCCACCCGCCCCTTATTGCCCATAAACAAAACCCCATAGGCCCCCTGCAGGCGCGCCGCGATATAGTTGGCGTTCAAAATCGCCACCTTCGTCGCTTGGGTCAAACCCGCGCCGCCCATCATCAGGCAATAGGCCCAAGAGATCAACAAAATCGAGGCCGAGCCATAGGGCGCCGCCGATACCGCGCCGCCTTCCACCTCGCGCGGATCGCCGGGCAGATAGGGCGCCAAATGCGCCTTCACCCCAATCGGCCCCATGCCCGGGCCGCCACCGCCATGCGGAATGGCAAAGGTCTTATGCAGGTTTAAGTGGCTGACATCGCTGCCAATTTCGCCAACTTTGACCAACCCCACCAGCGCATTCATATTGGCACCGTCCAGATACACCTGCCCGCCATGCGCATGGGTGATGCGGCAAATGTCGCGCAGCGTTTCTTCAAACACCCCATGGGTGCTGGGATAGGTGATCATGCAAGCCGCCAGCCGCGCGCCCGCTTGCGCCGCCTTGTTTTCAAAATCCACCATATCTACATCGCCATTCGGCGCGGTTTTCACCACCACCACCTCCATGCCCGCCATCTGCGCAGATGCGGGATTGGTGCCATGCGCCGACATCGGGATCAGGCAAATGCTGCGCTGCGCATCGCCCCTTGCGCGGTGGTAGGCGGCGATTGCCAGCAGCCCCGCATATTCCCCCTGCGCCCCCGAATTGGGCTGCATCGAAAACGCATCATACCCCGTGATTTCACACAGTTTTTTCGTCAGATCGGCAATCACTTCGGCATATCCTTGCGTCTGATCCGCAGGGGCAAAGGGGTGGATGCTGGAAAACTCGGGCCAGGTGATCGGCATCATTTCTGCCGCCGCATTCAGCTTCATCGTGCAACTTCCCAGCGGGATCATCGCACGATCCAGCGCAAGGTCGCGGTCAGACAAGCGCCGCATATAGCGCATCATTTCCGATTCCGCACGGTTCATATGAAACACAGGATGGGTCAGAAACGGCGAGTTTCTGAGCATCTGTTCAGGAAACCCCAATTCCCCCCGATGCGGTGGCACGCCGTCAATGCCAAAGGCGCGCAAGACGCGGGTCAAAATCTCTTCCGTGGTGGTTTCATCCACCGAAATACCAACGCGGCTTGAGCCAACTTTGCGAAAGTTCAATCCTTCGGCGCGCGCCGCCGCCAAAATCCCCGCTTGGCCCACGCCGACTTCAACCGTGATCGTGTCAAAAAACGCATCGGGCGAGACTTTGGCCCCCGCTGCACGTAGGGCGCGGGCAAGGCGCGATGCGGCAAAATGCACCCTTTCCGCAATCGCCCGCAGCCCTTTAGGCCCATGAAATACCGCGTAAAATCCCGCCATCACAGCCAGCAAAGCCTGCGCTGTGCAGACATTCGACGTGGCCTTTTCGCGGCGGATATGCTGCTCGCGGGTTTGCAGCGCCAGACGCAGCGCGCGATGCCCCCGCGCGTCCACCGACACGCCCACAATCCGCCCGGGCATCGCGCGTTTATACTCATCACGGCAGGCAAAAAACGCAGCATGCGGGCCACCAAAGCCCAAGGGCACACCAAAACGTTGGCTAGACCCGATGGCAATATCTGCCCCCATCGCGCCCGCATCTTTCAACAACACTAAGGCAAGAAGATCAGTCGCCACAATCCCCAAGGCACCCGCCCCATGCAAAGCGCTGATTTCCCTTGTAAAATCGCGGACATGCCCATAGGAACCCGGATATTGAAAAATCGCACCGAACACCTGTTCAGGAACCAGTGTTTCTGGCGCGCCAACCGTAACCGCAATGCCCAGCGCCTGCGCGCGGGTTTTGATCACCGCAATGGTCTGCGGATGGCAGCCGTGATCAATGAAAAACCCCACTGCTTTCGACTTGGCCAAACGTTGCGCCATGGTCATCGCCTCGGCCGCGGCGGTGGCCTCGTCCAGCAGGCTAGCATTGGCAACGGGCAGTCCCGTCAGGTCAGCCACCATGGTTTGATAGTTCAAAAGCGCCTCAAGCCGCCCTTGGGCAATTTCAGGCTGATAGGGTGTATAGGCGGTATACCAAGCAGGATTTTCCAATATATTCCGTTGGATAGCAGGTGGCGTGACAGTGCCGTAATAACCCTGCCCAATCAAGCTAACCATCACCTTGTTCTTTGCGGCAACACCCCGCATTTTGGCCAGAAGGTCGTTTTCAGACAGCGGATGCCATGAAAGAGGCGTGCTTTGGCGAATGTTGGCAGGCACCGTTTCAGCGATCAGCGCATCCAAATCTGGCACGCCGACCATGCGCAACATGTCGTCCATTTCCTCGGGCGACGGGCCGATATGGCGGCGGTTTGCAAAATCGTCAGGGTTATAGGCAATGGGCGTAAAGGCCATAGCGGCACCTTTTCTGAATGAACGTTTATGTTTTGGGATCAGCCGATCAAGTCAGCGTATTCATCTTCGTCCAGAAGGTCATCCAGCGCGGACAGATCATCGATTTTCATCTTAAAGAACCATGCAACCCCCGTCGGATCTTCATTCACAAGTGCTGGATTATCCACAATTTTTTGGTTCACAGCGACGATTTCGCCATCCAAGGGCGCCAAAATATCCGATGCCGCCTTGACGCTTTCAATCACCACCACCTCGTCGCCTGTCGTCACCATGGTTTCCACCTCTGGCAGTTCGACAAACACCACGTCGCCCAGTTGGGTGGCGGCATGTTCGGTGATGCCAACCACCACCAAGTCGCCCTCGACGCGCAGCCATTCGTGGTCTTTTGTGAATTTCATAATTGCTCCTATCTTTTATAGCTTGTGGGGTGGAAAGGCAGCGCGCAGACGCGCAGCGGGGTGGGTTTGCCGCGCAAATCGCCCATGACTTGCGTGCCAATTTCGGCAAGGGTTGGGGGAAGGTATCCCATGGCAATTGGGGCGTTCAGGCTGGGCCCAAACCCGCCCGAGGTGATGCTTCCGACGGGGGTTTCGCCATTTAGCAGCGCCACGCCTTCGCGCATTGGCGCGCGTCCTTCTGGCCGCAAACCCACGCGTAAGCGGCTGGTTCCATTGGATAGTTCATCCAGTATCCGCGCGGCCCCAGCAAATCCCCCCGCTCTTGCCCCGCCCGCGCGCCGCAGCTTTTGGATGGCCCAGGACAGGCCCGCCTCGACGGGCGAGGTGGTCTTGTCTATATCATGCCCATACAGCGGCATGCCCGCCTCAAGGCGCAGACTGTCGCGCGCGCCCAGCCCGATGGGGGCGACATTGGCATGGTTCAGCAAGGTTTGCGCGAATTTCTGAACATTCGTTTCGGCAAGTGAAATTTCAAACCCGTCTTCCCCCGTATAGCCCGAACGCGACACCCAGATATCGCCGAAAATCTTCGCATCCATGAACCGCATCGCCGCGGCGGCGGGGATAATCTGCGCCAGCGCTGCCTCTGCCAGCGGCCCTTGCAGCGCCAAGAGCGCCCTATCTGAACATATGGTCAGCTTTGCGCTGGTAAGCTGAGATGTAAGATGCGCAAAGTCCGCCGCTTTGCAGGCCGCGTTCACGACAATCAGGTAATGATCCCCGCGATGGGCGATCATCAGGTCATCCAAAATCCCGCCCGCATCATTGGTCAGCACCCCGTAGCGCTGCCGCCAAGGCGCAAGTCCCAGCACGTCAATGGGCATCAGCCGTTCCAGGTCCAGCGCCAATTCTTCCATTGATCCAAGGGGATAGGCCAATATCTGCCCCATGTGCGATACATCAAACAACCCTGCCTTGGCCCGCGTGTGCAGATGTTCGCCCATCACACCCAGCGGATACTGAACGGGCATTTCGTATCCCGCAAATCCCACCATCTTGCCGCCCAATGCGACATGCAAATCATGCAGCGGCAGCCGCAAAAGCCCAAAGTTCTGATCGGTCATTCCGCCCCCATGTCTGCGTGGCCACAGGCCAGCACCGTTTGGGCGCGAACGCCCGCTTCGATGCCCCCTCTGTCCTTGCTGCCCAATAATCGGGGCGGCGCCTGAGATCGTTATCCCTTCGGCGGGCGGATGCCACTCTCCAGAGTTTCGCTGTCAGAACGGTCCTTGGGCCTGAGAGTTTACCGGGGCGGTTGCTCCTTCGGCATTCGCTTGCGCGAATTCTCCCGAACTGACGCCCTATTGGTAGCCAGCCAATCGCGGCAGGGCAAGGGCGAAAATCGACCCCCAAGCAATATTTTGCGACAAATGCGAAGACCCGCCCAAAGATTGGGCAGGCCTTTCAAACCATCCGTTCAGGAATTGCTAAAGCTGCGGGCGTTTTTGCAAAAGCGGCAGCACGTCTGCCATTTCGGGGCCTGCGTCCAGCCCCGTGATCGCACGGCGCAACGGGCGGAACAGCGCGCCGCCTTTGCGGCCCGTCGCCTCGCGCACTGCCGCCGTCCACTCGCCCCAGGTCGCATGGCTCCACGGCTGGGGGGGCAGCATGTCAAAGGCGGTTTTCACAAAGTCGCGGTCTTCATCGGCGACCAAAGGCGTGGCCCCATCGCGGAACAATTCCCACCATTTGGCCAAATCATCCAGCACGGTGATATTACCTTTGGCCACGTTCCAGAACCCTTCGGCCAGCGCATCTGGCACGCCCAAGGCCTTGATCTTGCTGGCAACATTTGCCAGCGGCAGTGATTGCACATGCGCGCGGGTCAGGGGGAACAAATCCTCGGAGTCAAATTTCGTCGGGGCCGCGCCAAAGCTGCCCACATCGAACCCGTCGATCAAATCTTGCATCGACGCCGCCAGCTCGACAGGTTTGCTTGACCCCAGCCGCGCCATCAGCGACAGCAGCGCCATCGGCTCTACCCCGCGCGCGCGCAGATCGCGCAAAGACAGCGTGCCCAGGCGTTTGGACAATTCCTCGCCCCCCGCGCCTGTCAGCAGCGAATGGTGCGCAAAGCTGGGGGGCACCCCGCCCATTGCCTGCATGATCTGAATTTGCGTGGCGGTGTTGGTCACATGATCCGCCCCGCGCACGATGAAGGTCACCCCCATATCGATATCATCGACCGAGGAGGCAAAGGTATATAGCACCTGCCCATCGGCGCGGATCAGCACAGGGTCAGACACAGATGCCGCGTCAATCGAGATGTCGCCCAAAATCCCATCGGCCCATTCAATGCGCTGCTGATCCAGCAGGAACCGCCAATAGCCCTCGCGCCCCTCGGCGCGCTGCGCGGCAATCGCGGCCGCGTCCAGACGATAGCTGCTGCGGTCATAGACGGGCGGCTTGCCCATGCTAAGCTGCTTTTTGCGTTTCAAATCCAGCTCGGTCGGGGTTTCAAAACATTCGTAAAACCGCCCCGCAGCGCGCAAGCCATCCGCCGCCTCGCGGTAGCGGTCCATGCGCAAGGATTGCTTTTCCACCCTGTCCCAATGCAGGCCCAGCCAATCCAGATCGGCCATGATCCCATCGGCATATTCCTGTTTGGAACGCTCTTGATCCGTATCATCAAGGCGCAGAACAAACGTGCCGCCCGTTTTGCGGGCGATCAGATAGTTCATCAGCGCGGTGCGCAGGTTGCCAACGTGGATATAGCCCGTTGGAGAGGGGGCAAAGCGGGTGACAGTGGGGCGCTGGGTCATGGCAATATTCCTTGAAATTGCGCCTTCCCTGTCACAACTGGGCAGAATTGTCCAATGGCTTTGCAGCCGCGCCCTTGCGAGGGGGCGCTGCATCCGCCAAAATATGCAGGCCTGCCCCGTTTTCGCAAACCCGAGTGCCCCGTGAGCAAACATTTCATCGCAGCCCTGCGACCACGAGGAAAAATCGCTGCGGCCGTGGCACGCCTGAAAGCGCCGCATCACCATGGCGCGCGGCCGATTTTGCAGACCGTGGCCATAGCGATGGTCAAGAACGAGCAAGACATCATCGAGCCGTTTTTGCGCCATCACGCCGCGCTGATGGATTTGGTTTTTGTGCTGGAAAATGGCTCTGCCGATGCCACGCGCAGCATTGTTGAAAACCTGATGCACGAATTGGGTAATATCGTGATGATCGACATTCCCGACCGCGCACAGGCCCAATCGCGCTATGTCAGCCAGACGTTGCGGTCGGTGCAAAGCGCGGTGTTCGCCGATGCTGTGTTCTTTCTGGATGCGGATGAGTTTATCCATGTGCAAAGCCGTGCGGCGCTGCTGGATCAGGTGGCGGCCCTGCCGATTGGGCCCGCCCGCCCGCTGATGCTGGGGCGGATGCCGTGGCGCACCTTTGTGCCCGATCCCACTTTGGAGGAAATGGCCACGCCTGACCCGCTTCTGCGGTTGCGGATGCGCCGCAAACGAGAGGTGTTGCGGCCCTCGTCGTCGAAGGTGTTTTTGCGACTGGGCGGCGGGTTTGATGCCAGTATCATGTGCGAGCAGGGCAATCACAAACTGCGTTCGGGGCTGGATATGCGCTTGCCAGACAGGCCCACCCCCATGATGCCGCTGCTGCATTTGCCGGTTCGGTCAGGCGCGCAACTGCGGGTCAAGGCGGTTGCAGGCTGGATTGCCAATTTGGCCCGCAAGAACGACCCGCTGGCCCCGCTGCAAGGGTTGGATTGGAAGCGGCTGTCGGCGGATTTCGCATCGCGCAGCGCGCCGATGACCCCTGCCGATTTGGCCGAAGAGGCGATGCGCTATGGCACGCGCTATCCGATGGGGGACTATGCCAGCAACGCCGTCGCGGCGGCGCATGGCATCACCCCGCTGCGCCGCTATTCTGACGGCAGTTTTGGCACGGCCGAGGCCTTGATCGAGGCCGCGCGCAACCCGCGGCCCATGCACTCGCAAACCTTAGACCTGCCATCTGCCCCGCAAGATGCCGCGTTTGACGCCCCGCCCCTGCAATACCTGATGCAGCTTTTGCGCCCGACCAGCGTTTTGGCCGCGCATGAGGGGTATTGCCGGATTGCCCGCCATCACGGCGCGGGCGATAGCGCGGTTTGGGATGCGGTGCAGGGCCAGCCCGCGCCCCATGTTGCCGATGTGGTTTTGGCGCTGGACATGGCCGCGCCGCAGGGCCTGCCTGCGGCGTTTTGGGATAGCTGTTCAGGGGCGGCAAAGGTCGCAATCGCCTGCGCCTTTCCTTGCGCGGACTTGGGCGATGGGCCTGCCATGCTCTGCGCTTTGGTGCAATGGGCGCGCAGGGGTTGGCAGCCCGACCTTTTGAAAACATTGGCTTTTCGGGCCGTATCCACCCTGCCCCACCTGCGCCGCACTGCGCTGGTGCTGCGCCCCGCAGGTTTGGTGGAACAGGGCGAAGACGCCAACGCTGCGCTGACCGCCATTGCAGATTATCCGCATATCGCGCCGCAAGCCGAAGCCAAGGGCCTGATAACTGCTGCCCTGACCACGCCATTCCCCGATTTGGATCAGGGCTATGGCATTCGCCTGCCATAGCCCCACACCTTAGGCGTCTTTGTAATTCACGCCCTTTACATCGGCATCGGGCGCGGTTTTTTGGCGGCGCACGATCAGGCGGTTCAGCGCATTCACATAGGCCTTCACCGATGCCACAATCGTATCCGTGTCCGCCGATTGGCCCGTGGCAATGCGCCCATCCTCTTCCAAACGGATCGACACCGTGGCCTGCGCGTCTGTGCCTTCGGTGACAGCGGCCACCTGATACAGATGCAGGCGCGCGTTGTGCGGGTAAATCGCCTTAATCGCGTTAAAGGCCGCGTCCACTGGCCCATCCCCCGTGGCATCGGTGGCATGTTCCACCCCGTCCACCGAAAGGGTCAATTCCGCCTCTTGCGGGCCTTCAGTGCCGCAAATCACCCGCAGGCGTTTGACCTGCAAGTAATCATGCGCGTCCTGCGTGGCCTCATCCGCGACCAATGCGATCAGATCATCGTCGTAGACCTCTTTCTTGCGGTCAGCCAGCGCCTTAAACCGCACAAACAGATCGTTCAACTGATTGTCCGCCAGATCAAAGCCAAGTTCCGCCATCTTACTGCGCAGCGCCGCGCGGCCCGAATGTTTGCCCATCGCGATGTTTTTCTGATGCAGGCCAATATCTTCGGGGCGCATAATTTCAAACGTCTCGACGTTTTTCAAAACCCCGTCTTGGTGAATCCCGCTTTCGTGCAAAAAGGCGTTTTTGCCGACAATCGCCTTGTTGAACTGCACAGCAAAGCCTGAAACCGCCGAAACCCTGCGCGACAGGTTCATGATTTTGGTCGTATCAATACCTGTTTGATAGGGCATAATGTCGTTGCGCACCTTCATGGCCATGACAACTTCTTCCAGCGCCGTGTTGCCCGCCCTTTCGCCCAAGCCATTGATCGTGCATTCAATTTGCCGCGCGCCTGCGTCCACCGCCGCCAGCGCATTCGCCGTGGCCATGCCCAGATCGTTGTGGCAATGGGTGGCGAAAATGATGTTTTCGCTGCCCGGAACCCGTTCCAGCAGCATACGGATCAGGTCTGCCGATTCGCGCGGGGCGGTATAGCCCACAGTGTCGGGAATGTTGATCGTGCTGGCCCCCGCCTTGATCGCAATTTCCACCACGCGGCACAGGTAATCATGTTCGGTGCGCGTGGCGTCCATCGGCGACCATTGCACATTGTCGCACAGATTGCGGGCATGGGCGACCGTGTCGTGGATGCGCTGGGCCATTTCGTCCATCGTCAGATTAGGAATGGCGCGGTGCAGCGGCGAGGTGCCGATAAACGTATGAATACGCGGCGATTTCGCGTGTTTCACCGCCTCCCAGCAGCGGTCAATATCTTTGTAATTGGCGCGCGCGAGGCCGCAGATGGTGCTGGTTTTGGCCGCCTTGGCAATGTCCGAAACGGCTGCGAAATCGCCTTCCGAGGCGATGGGAAACCCCGCCTCAATCACATCCACGCCCATCTCGTCCAGCAGGCTGGCGATTTCCAGCTTTTCGTCATGGGTCATGGTCGCGCCGGGCGATTGTTCGCCATCGCGCAAAGTGGTGTCAAAAATCATCACGCGCGGCTGCGCAGATTTGTCGGTCATTTTGGAAATTCCTTGGGCTGTCTTTGCTGCATCTTGGGCGCTGATCCTTACCGAGCGGTCGCGCCCAAAGGCACGCTCAGCGGCGGGTAAGTAGCAGCACAGGCTGACGGCTTGGCCGCGCGGCCAAGGCAAGCGTCATTGCAGCGATGAGTGCGAGCGTTGTCATAAGGGTGACTATACCCGCCCGTTTTGGAAAGAAAAGGGGGGCGGGGAAAAAACTTTGGCCAGAAAAGGATGCTCTACCGTATGTTTTGACAGTCATGTTAAATCCGCCCAAAGCGGATTTAACCGCGCCCGAACCGCCCCCACGGGGCGGGCGCGACAGTGTCGCACCCACCCCTCGGTTCGGTCGCGGTTAAATCCTTACCCAACAATGCGCCCTCACACCCGCTTGCCTTCGCCCTCTCCCCCCCTACCTTCCCCGCCATACACGTGTCGGGACGGATGCCATACGCAAACCATACGCCTGCCATACGCAAACCATACGGGGGTTTTGGGCCAAAATGCGCACACTTATCATCGGATCATCGGGTGGGATTGGGGCGGCGTTGCTGGCCGCCTCTGGCCCAGATAGTGTCGGATTGGCCCGCAGCCAGCACGGGCTGGACATCACGGATGAGGCCAGCATTGCCACCCATCTGGCCCCGCTAGAGCCCCCCTTTGACCGCATTATCATCACCACAGGCGCGCTAGAACTTAACGGCGCGCGCCCTGAAAAATCTCTGCGCGCGCTGGACGCGGCGGCGATGCTGGCGCAGTTTGCACTGAACGCCATGGGGCCCGCGCTGGTGCTGAAACACGCCCTGCGCCTGATCCCCCGCGACCGCCCCGCCCAAATCGCCGCCCTGTCGGCGCGCGTGGGCAGCATCGGTGATAATGCACTTGGCGGCTGGCACAGCTACCGTGCCGCCAAGGCGGCACTGAACCAGTTTTTTCACACCGCCGCCGTGGAAATTGCCCGCACCCACCCCCATGCTTGCGTGGCGCTGATCCACCCTGGCACCGTGGCAACCAAGCTGGGCGAGGGTTATTCAGGCAATCACCCCACCACCCCACCCGCGCAGGCGGCGGCCAATATTATCAAAGTGTTAGATGGCTTAACCGCCGCCCACACGGGCCAGTTTTTCGACTGGCAGGGCAAGGTTATCCCGTGGTGAAACCGCGCCTGATCCTGATCTTAGGCGATCAATTGACCCCCAGCCTAACTGCCCTGCAAGCCGCCCGCGCAGGCGATATCATCGTCATGGCCGAGGTGTTGGCCGAGGCCACCTCTGCCCCCCATCACCCGCAGAAAATTGCGCTGTTCTTTGCCGCGATGCGCCATTTTTCTAAAATATTACAAAGCCTTGACTACAAAGTCGCCTACACAAAATTGGACGATACGGTCAACACCCAGTCCATTGTGGGCGAGGTGATCCGCCGTGCCGCCGAATTTGGCGCGGGTGAGGTCATCGCCACCGCCCCTGGCGATTGGCGCCTGCGCGGCGCGCTGCAAGATTGCCCCATTCCCGTGCAACTGCTTGAAGACACGCGCTTTATTTGCAGCGAGGCCGAGTTCACCGCCTGGGCGCAGGGCAAAAAGCAACTGCGGATGGAGTATTTTTACCGCGAGATGCGGCGTAAAACTGGCCTGCTGATGGACGGCGACCAGCCCCTTTTGGGCCGCTGGAATTTCGATGCTGAAAATCGCAAACCCGCCAGCGCAGACCTGCTGCGCCCCCGCCCACCGCGTTTTGAACCCGATGCGGAAACGGCGCAAGTCATCGACTTGGTGCGCGGTCGCTTCACCCATTTCGGCAGCATAGACGGCTTTGCTTGGGCCACCACCCGCGAAGCTGCCCTAATCGCCCTTAACCATTTCATCACCCACGCCCTGCCGCGTTTCGGGGCCGAGCAGGATGCGATGCTGCAAGGTGATCCCTTCCTCTCGCACTCGCTCATCTCGCCCTACCTGAACCTTGGCCTGCTAGACCCGCTAGAGGTCTGCAAACTGGCCGAGGCCGCATACCACGCACAGCGCGCGCCGATTGAGGCTGTCGAGGGGTTTATCCGCCAAATCATCGGCTGGCGCGAATATATGCGCGGGATTTATCTGCTGCAGGGGCCCGCGTATCTGACCCGCAACGCATTGAACGCGCAGGGAAAACTTCCTGCGACCTATTGGGGCGGGCCAACCAAAATGGCCTGCCTCAAGGCGGCGGTTGGCCAGACCCAAACCCACGCCTATGCGCATCACATTCAGCGCCTTATGGTGACGGGCAACTTTGCCCTTCTGGCTGGGGTCGCACCTGCCGCGGTGCATGAATGGTATCTGTCTGTCTATATCGACGCGGTCGAATGGGTCTGCGCGCCCAACACTTTGGGCATGTCGCAATTTGCAGATGGGGGGGTGATTGCCAGCAAACCTTACATCTCTTCAGGGGCTTACATCAGCCGCATGTCCGATTATTGCAAGGGTTGCGCCTATGATGTCGCCGCCAAAACGGGCGAAGGGGCCTGCCCCTTTAACAGCCTGTATTGGCATTTTCTGCACCGCCACCGCGCCCGGTTTTCCAGCAATGCGCGGATGGGCCAGATGTATCGGGTTTGGGATAATTTCGCCCCTGATCACCGCGAACGGGTCTTGGCGGGCGCAGATGCTGTGCTGGCCAAACTGGCGGGCGGCGCGGTGGTTTAGGGCTGCGCTTGGTCGGGCGCTTTTAGCACATCGGCGCGCCAGATGCCCGATTGCGCGGGGCCTTTGCGCGGCTTTAGCACGCCGCGCCCATCGCGCAAGCCTGCCGCAAAACTGCCCTCATACGTATCGCCATTGGCATAGCGCGCGCTGCCCGCGCCCTGCATAAGGCCCGCCGCCCAGCCGCCTGCGTATTCAAACCCATCCGCCAGCGCCAGCCGCCCTTGGCCCGCATAAAGCCCTGCGCGAAAACCACCCCGATAGGACAGCCCATCGGCGCCGCCCTTTATTTCGCCAAATCCATCGCGCAGACCGTCTTGCCACGTGCCGACATAGACCGCCCCATCCGTATAGCGCATGATGCCAATACCGTCAGGCTTGCCGGCCAAAAAAGTGCCCGCATAGGATGACCCATCGCTGTAAATCGCCGTGCCTTGCCCCGTTTGCACGCCCGCGCGCCAGTCGCCGTCATAGCTTGACCCATCGGGATAGGTGATTTTGCCGCGTCCTTCGGGCTGGCCATTTACCAGCGCGCCTGTATAAGCCGCGCCCTCGGCATAAGTGATTTCGGCCTGCCCTTGCAGGATATTTTGCACCCAACTGCCCGTCTGCACCGCGCCATCCGCGCCCTTGAACGTGCCCAGCCCGCTGCGCTGATCGGCGGAAAATCCACCCTCATAGACATCGCCATTGGCATAGGTCAGCCGCCCTTTGCCTGCGCGTTTGCCGCCCACAAACCCGCCCTCATAGACATCGCCATTGGCATAGGTCAGCGTGCCTTGCCCTTCGATCACGCCTGCGCGCCATGCGCCTGTGTATTCTGCGCCATCCGCGCTGCGCAAACTGCCGTTGCCGTGGGGCAGATCGGCCAGCATTTGCCCATCATATACCGCGCCGCCGACATATGTGATCTTGCCCGCGCCCTCTTTGCGCCCAGCGACCCATGCGCCCTGATAGCTGTAGCCGCTGGGTTCGCTCAGCAGCCCCGTGCCGTGATGCTGGCCGTCCAAAAATCCGCCCTCATACACAGCGCCATCTTTATACATGGCGCGGCCCATGCCCGTGATCTGGCCCGCGCGCCACGCGCCTTCATAGCTTGACCCATCGGGATAGGTGATTTTGCCAGTGCCTTCGGCCAAACCTGCTGCGAAATTGCCGTTATAAACCGCGCCATTGGGATAGCGGGCCACCCCCGTGCCTTGCATCTGCCCCGCCACCCATTCGCCCGAATATTCAAAGCCATTGGTTTGCCGAAACGTGCCCAGACCATGCTGCAAACCGCCGTCAAACTCGCCCTCATAGACCGACCCATCGGCATAGGTTTTGGACAAAGCCTCGGCCAGCGCGGGGCCATTGTGGCCCGCCCATATCACCGCCGCAAGCAGGATAAAAAGTCTTTGCACGTTCGACCCTATGCGCGCCTTTGCCCCATTCGTCATGTAACCGCAGGGCGCGGATGAAACAAGGGCGGGGTGAAACAAGGGTGGGGTGAAACAAGGGAGGGGGCCGCGATCTGCAGGCGCGACCTTTTCCTTGGCTGCGAACCTGCTAGAACACAGGTGATCTTATCGGAGCCGCGCATGCCTGCCCATTTTCGCCTGACCCTTGCCCAGTTGAACCCCACGCTGGGGGCCATAACCGCCAATGCCGCGCTGGCGGTTGATGCGTGGGCGCAGGGGCGCGCGGCGGGGGCCGATATGGTGGCCCTGACGGAAATGTTCATCACGGGCTATCAAACCCAAGACCTTATCCTGAAACCCGCCTTTGCCCGCGCCGCCGAGGCGGAAATCGTGGCTCTCGCGCAGACTTGCGCCGATGGGCCCGCCTTGGGCATTGGGGGGCCGCATTGGGCAGATGGGCGGCTTTATAACGCCTATTACGTGCTGCAAGGCGGGCAGATCGTCGCCACGATCCTAAAGCATGATCTGCCCAATGACGGGGTGTTTGACGAAAAGCGCGTCTTCGCCAGCGCGCCCTTGCAAGGCCCCTATGCGATTGGCCCGTTGCGCATTGGCACGCCCATTTGCGAAGATGCCTGGCACCCCGATGTTGCCGAAACGCTGGCCGAGACGGGCGCGCAGATTTTGCTGGTGCCGAACGGGTCGCCCTATCATCGCGGCAAGCCTGACCTGCGCAGCAATCTGATGGTGGCGCGCGTCACCGAAACGGGCCTGCCGCTGGTTTATCTGAACATGATCGGGGGCCAAGATGACCAAGTGTTCGATGGCGCGTCCTTTGTGCTGAACCCGGGCGGCGCGCTGATGGCGCAACTGCCGCAGTTTGAAACCTGCATCACGCATGTCGACTTTGACGAAACCCCGCAGGGTTGGCGCGCGCGCAGCGGGTTGATGGCCAGCCTTCCCCGCGCGCATGAGGCGGACTATACCGCGATGGTGCTGTCTTTGCGCGATTACATGGGCAAAACGGGGTTCAAAAAGGCGGTTCTGGGCCTGTCGGGCGGGGTGGATTCGGCGCTGGTTGCCGCGATTGCCGCCGATGCGCTGGGCCCCGAAAATCTGCGCTGCGTCATGCTGCCCTCGCGCTTTACCTCGCCCGCAAGTCTGGCCGATGCCGCCGCCGTGGCGCGCGCCATTGGCTGCCGTCTGGACACTGTGTCAATTTCGGGCGCGCAAGAGGCCAGCCTTGCCGCGCTGGGCGATTTGTTTGCAGGCACGCCCGAAGGGCTGACCGAAGAAAACCTGCAATCGCGCCTGCGCGGGCTGTTGCTGATGGCCCTGTCGAACAAATTTGGCGAGATGCTGCTGACCACGGGCAATAAATCGGAAATGGCCGTCGGCTATTGCACGATTTATGGCGATATGAACGGGGGCTATAACCCGTTGAAAGACCTGTATAAAACTCGCGTGTTCGATGTCTGCCGTTGGCGCAACGAAAACCACCGCGCCTTTATGCTGGCCCCTGCTGGCGCTTTGATCCCGCCCTCTGTCATCGACAAGCCGCCCAGCGCCGAATTGCGCGAAAACCAGCGCGATGATGACAGCCTGCCCCCCTATCCGATTTTGGATGCCATTCTGGACGGACTGGTTGACCGCGATGCCTCGGTTGCCGATTTGGTGGCCGAAGGGTTTGACCGTGCCACGGTGAAACGGGTGGAACATTTGCTGTATCTGTCGGAATATAAACGCAACCAATCCCCGCCTGGCACGCGCCTGACCCGCCGCGCCTTTGGCACCGATCGGCGTTACCCCATTGTCAACCGCTGGCGGGATGGCGGCTGACCACAAGCTGGTGCGCTAGGTTGCAAAGGGTATGAAAAAGGGCGAAACTTGCGTTATGTTCCGCAGACAGAGACTCTGATGCCCGACGCCAAAACCAAACCCGACGACACCGATATAGAGGCGTTCCTATCTGCGATCGCGCCGCCCGCACGGCAGGCCGAGGCGCGGCGATTGACCGCACTATTTTCCGAGGTCACGGGATTTTTACCGCGCATCTGGGCGGGGCGGATGGTGGGCTTTGGCCGTTATGAATACCGCTATGACAGCGGCCATTCGGGCCAGTCGCTGGCGACGGGGTTTGCCGTGGGCAAGGCGGAACTTTCCCTTTACATTCTGCCCGGATATGCCGATTTTGGCGATATTTTGCAGCATCTGGGCAAGCATCGCTTGGGCAAATCCTGCCTGTATCTGCGCCATCTTGCCGATGCGGACGAGGGGCAACTGCGCGCGCTGATCCGCGCAGGGCTAGACGATCTGGCCAAACGCTGGCCCGTGCTGGCGCACTAGCAAGGCCTTGTTGAACCCGCCCTCACCGCCAAAGCGGCAAGCGAAACATCGCTTAGTCAAAATTCCCCCTTGCTTGGGCCTTTCCCTGCGCGCAGCGTCAAAGTATAGGAGCAAAGCCTGCCTCACCCCGTTGAGTCGCGGGTAAGATGTATTTGCGCAGCAGTAGGATACGCCCGTGATGTCCATTCTTTCTGGAATCTTCTCGTCTGACATGGCCATCGACCTTGGTACGGCGAACACTCTTGTCTACGTGCGCGGCAAAGGCATCGTCTTGAACGAGCCGTCGGTGGTGGCCTATCAAGTCAAAGATGGCAAGAAAAATGTGCTGGCCGTGGGCGATGACGCCAAGCTGATGCTGGGCCGCACCCCCGGCAGTATCGAGGCGATCCGCCCGATGCGCGACGGGGTTATCGCAGATTTTGACAGCGCCGAAGAAATGATCAAACATTTCATCCGCAAAGTGCATCGCCGCACCACCCTGTCCAAACCAAAGATCATCGTTTGTGTGCCCTATGGCGCAACCCCCGTGGAAAAGCGCGCAATCCGCCAATCGGTGCTGTCGGCAGGTGCGCGCCGCGCGGGGCTGATCCCCGAACCCATCGCCGCCGCGATTGGCGCGGGCATGCCCATCACCGACCCAACGGGCAACATGGTGGTGGATATTGGCGGCGGCACAACCGAAGTGGCCGTTCTGTCGCTGGGCGATATTGTCTATGCCCGCAGCGCCCGCGTGGGCGGTGACCGTATGGACGAGGCGATTATCAGCTATCTGCGCCGCCACATGAACCTGTTGGTCGGCGAATCCACCGCCGAGCGGATTAAAACCTCGATCGGCACGGCGCGGATGCCCGATGATGGGCGCGGCCAAGTCATGATGATCCGTGGCCGCGACATTCTGAACGGCGTTCCAAAAGAAATGGAAATCAATCAGGCCCAAATTGCCGAGGCTTTGGCCGAACCTGTGCAGCAAATCTGCGACGCGGTGATGCAGGCGCTGGAAACCACGCCCCCCGATTTGTCGGCGGATATTGTGGATCGCGGCGTGATGTTGACAGGCGGCGGCGCGCTTTTGGGCGATTTGGATCTGGCCTTGCGCGAACAGACGGGCCTGTCGATCTCGATTGCGAACGAGCCGCTGAACTGCGTGGCCTTGGGCACGGGAAAGGCGCTGGATTTCGAAAAAGAACTGCGCCACGTTATTGATTACGACAGCTAAGCGCCGCATATCGGGCGCAGCGCCACCATTGACATCAGGCAACACGCAGGCCGCGCATGGCACGTAATTCGCACCGCGACGAAGAACTGACAGGCCCGTTTCGGCTGGTGCTGGTCGGGCTGACAGTGCTGCTTTTGCTGGCGGTGTTTGTGCTGTGGCGCATCGAAGGGCCGCGCGCCGAACGTTTGCGCGCCCAGATCACCGACCGCGTGGCCCCCGCGCTGGGCTGGGTTGCCGCCCCGCTGACATGGGCGGGAAATGTGGCGGGGGATTTCCAATCTTACGCGCGCCTTTACGAGCAAAACCAACAACTGCGCGAGGAATTGCGCCAGATGAAGGCGTGGAAAGAGGCTGCGCTGCAACTGGAACAGAAAAACGCGCGGCTTTTGGATTTGAACAAAGTGCGGCTTGACCCGAAACTCACCTATCTAACAGGGGTGGTTTTGGCCGACAGTGGCAGCCCGTTTCGCCAATCGGTGCTGATCAACGCAGGGGCGCGGGATGGCATCCGCGATGGCTGGGCCACGATGGATGGCATCGGTCTTGTCGGGCGCATCGCGGGCGTGGGGGAAAGCACCTCGCGCGTGCTTTTGCTGACCGATAACAACAGCCGCGTGCCCGTCACCATTCAACCATCGGGGCAAAAAGCCATAATGTCGGGTGACAATTCCGCCCTACCGCCGCTTGATTTTGTCGAAGACCCCAGCGCCATTGCTGCAGGGGATTTGGTGGTATCGTCGGGCGATGGCGGGGTTTTTCCTGCGGGTTTGGTGGTGGGTAAAGTGGTGCTGCAAGAGGGCAAGCGCCTGCGCGTGCGTCTTGAGGCGGATATGTCGCGGCTGGAATTTTTGCGCGTGCTGCGCAGCCACGCGCTGGATCCGATCACCAGCAGCGGCGGCCTGATTGCGCTGCCGCCCGTCCAAGGCCCCCCCGCGCCAACGGCCGCCGATCTTGGCCCCGCCACACAGGCCAAAACCCAAAAGGGCGAGGGCGCGCAATGATCGACCCTAAAACACTTGCGTTGTTGAAAGGGCAATTTTGGTTTGTGGCCCTTGCCTTTGGTTTGATGTTTGTGCGGCTTTTGCCGATGGGCGGCGAGGCGGGGGCCCTGCCGGGGCCAGACTTTCTGCTGTGCATCGTCTTTGCTTGGGTCATGCGCCGACCCGATTTTGTGCCGCTTTGGCTGCTGACCTTGGTTGTGCTGCTGGAAGATGTTTTGCTGATGCGGCCCGTGGGCCTGTGGGCGGCCTTGGTGGTTTTGGCCGCCGAAGTAATTCGCGCCCGCACAGTGCTGATGCGCGAGCTTAGCTTTTTCATGGAATGGGCTGTGGTGGCCACGCTGATGGTGGTGATGCTGCTGGCCTATCGCTTTATGTTTGCGCTGGTGCTGATCCCGCAAGTCAGCTTTGGCTTTGCGCTGGTGCAACTGATCTGGTCGATCATCGCCTATCCTGCTGTCGTGCTGGTCTCTCGCTATGTTCTGGATCTGCGCAAGCCCAGCTTGGGCGAGATCAGCGCCTTTGGCCGCAGATTATAGGGGCAAAGCGACAGATGGCACGCAGCCCAAAAAACAGCCCCGATCAGGCCGAAGGCGTCACCCGCCGCGCCTTGCTGATCAGCGCAGGCATGGGCGCGATGGTCACTGCTTTGGGCGTGCGGATGCATAGGCTTGGGGTGTCGGATGCCGACGAATACCGCCTGCTGGCGGAAGAAAACCGCATCAACATTCGCCTGATCCCGCCCGCGCGCGGACAGATATTTGATCGCAGCGGCGTCTTGGTTGCGGGCAATGAGCAAAACTATCGGGTTGTCATCACCAAAGAAGACGCCAGCAAGGCCGACGGCGGCGTTGATGCCGTGCTGGATCGGCTGTGCCGCCTGATCCCGATGACCGAGGATGATCTTGCCAGCGCCCGAAAGGCGCTGGATCGCAACAGCCCCTTCGTGCCCATTCCCGTGGCCGAACGCCTAAGCTGGCAGGACTTTTCCGAAGTGGCCCTCAACAGCCCTGCCTTGCCAGGTGTCACGCCCGAAGTGGGTCTGTCGCGCACCTATCCGCTGGATACCGATTTTGCCCATGTGGTGGGCTATGTCGGCCCTGTCAGCGAAAAGGATCTGGACGGCATCGAAAGCCCCGACCCGCTGCTGCTGATCCCGCGCTTTCAAATCGGTAAGATTGGCACGGAAAAGTGGATGGAGGCGCAGCTGCGCGGCAGTGCAGGAACCCGCCAGATCGAAGTCAACGCCGTGGGCCGCGTCATGCGCGAATTGTCGCGCGAAGAGGGCATTGCGGGGGCCGACATCAACCTAACCATCGACGCGCGGATCCAGAACTTTATTCAGGCGCGGTTGGGCGATGAAAGCGCGTCTTGCGTGGTGATGGATGTGCGCAATGGCGATTTGCTGGCGGCGGTGTCATCCCCTTCCTTTGACCCCAACTTGTTTGTGCGCGGCATTGGCCAGGCCGATTACAAAGTGCTGATCGACGATGACCACCGCCCGCTTGCCAATAAGGTGGTGCAGGGCACCTACCCGCCTGGATCGACATTTAAGATGGTCACGGCGCTGGCCGCATTGGCGGCAGGGGCGATTGATACCGATACCTCGGTGCGCTGCCCGGGTTATTACGAATCGGGTGGGCGGCGGTTTCACTGCTGGCGCGCAGGCGGGCATGGCACAGTGGATTTGGAACGCAGCCTGATGGAAAGCTGCGATGTGTTCTTTTACGATATCGCCCAGCGTGTCGGCATCGACAAAATCGCCGAAATGGGGCGCAGCCTTGGCCTTGGTATCCGCCACGATCTGCCGATGTCCGCGATTGCCGAAGGCAATATGCCCGACAAGGCGTGGAAACAGCGGGTGCATCAGGCCGAATGGCGCATTGGCGATACGATCAACGCCGCCATCGGGCAGGGCTATGTGCTGACCTCGCCGTTGCAACTGGCGCTGATGACGGCGCGCATCGCGTCGGGCCTGCAGATTGCCCCGCGCCTGATCAAGGCGATTTCGGGGCGCGAAGTGCCGCTTGCCCCTGCCCCCGCGCTGGATATTGCCGCGGACAAGCTGGCCGCCGTGCAGCGCGGTATGTTTGCCGTCATGAATGGCCCCGCAGGCACGGCGCGCGGCAGCCGCGTGGCCGATGAAACCATGACGATGTGCGGCAAAACTGGCACCGCGCAGGTGCGCAACATTTCCGCAGCCGAGCGTGAGACAGGCGTTGTGCGCAACGAAAACCTGCCGTGGGAACAGCGCGACCATGCCCTGTTCGTCGGCTATGCGCCCGCTGACAATCCGCGCTATGCGGTGTCGGTGGTGGTGGAACACGGCGGCGGCGGATCGGCGGCGGCGGCCCCGATTGCGCGCGATGCGCTGCTGGCGGCGCTAACGGGCGGCATCCCGCCGCTGTCGGCCTATCCCGCAGAACAGCGCCCCACGATCGAGGCGCGCTTCAAAGACCTGTCCTTGCGCTTTGACAGTGCCGACCCCCTGCAATCCAGCAAAACCTGAATGGGCATTTCCGCATGAGCTTTATGGAATATCGCTACAAGGCTACGCCCACGGGCCTGTCAAAGCTTTTGCATTTCCATTGGCCGCTGCTGCTGGTGATCACCGCCATCGCCACGCTGGGCTGGCTGATGCTGTATTCGATTGCAGGCGGCGATTTTGCGCGCTGGGCCGAACCGCAGATGAACCGCTATATCCTTGGCTTTGTCGCGCTGATCATCGTCGGTGTTCTGCCCATCTGGTGGTGGCAGCTTATGGCATGGCCCGCCTATGTGATTGGCATGGTGCTGCTGCTGATTGTGGAATTTTTCGGCACGGTCGGCATGGGCGCGCAGCGCTGGATAGACCTTGGCTTTATCATGCTGCAACCGTCCGAGTTGATGAAAGTGGCGCTGATCATGGCGCTGGCGTCTTATTATACATGGCTAGAGGATCGGCGCGTATCGCACCCGCTTTGGGTGGCGCTGCCCGCTCTGGCCATTATCGCGCCGACCATTCTGGTGTTGATGCAGCCCAACCTTGGCACCTCGGTGATGATGGTGGCCGTCGGCGGGGCGGTGATGTTTGCGGCGGGGGTTTCCTATTGGTATTACGTGGCCGTCATTGGCGGTGCGGGCGCGGCTGTGGCGGCGATTTTCACCTCGCGCGGGACAGCGTGGCAGTTGCTGCACGATTATCAATACAAACGCATCGACACCTTTCTTGACCCAGCCGCAGACCCGCTGGGCGCGGGCTATAACATCATCCAAGCGAAAATCGCGCTGGGGTCGGGCGGTTGGTCTGGCAAAGGGTTCATGCAAGGCACGCAAAGCCGATTGAACTTTTTGCCCGAAAAGCACACCGACTTTATCTTTACCACTTTGGGCGAAGAGTTTGGCTATTTGGGCACATTCTCGCTGCTGATGCTGTATACGCTGGTGCTGGTGTTTTGCATCTGGGCAGCGGCAACCAACAAAGATCGCTTTAGCCAGTTGCTGATTATTGGCGTGGCAGTGAACTTTTTCCTTTATATCGCGGTCAACCTGTCGATGGTGATGGGCATGGCCCCCGTGGTGGGCGTGCCGCTGCCGCTTTTGTCTTACGGCGGGTCGGCGACACTGGTGGTGATGATCGCCTTTGGCCTTGTGCAAAGCGCTATCGTGCATAGGCCCCGCTGATATGCTGACACTCTTATTCGCCGCACCCGCCGATTGGCCCGAATATGAAACCGCCCTGCCGCAGGCGCTGGCGCAGGCAGGGATTGCGGCGCGCATCCTGCAAGACGTGCCCGCCGATGCCGCCAGCGTGGATTATATTATTTATGCCCCCTCCTCGCCCTTGCAAGATTTCACGCCATTCACGGGCTGCAAGGCCGTTCTGTCGCTGTGGGCGGGGGTTGAACGGGTTGTGGGCAATCCGACCCTGACCCAACCTTTGTGCCGCATGGTCGAAGATGGTCTGACCGAGGGTATGCTCGATTGGGTGGTGGGCCATGTGATGCGCCACCATCTGGGGATGGACGCGCATATCGTCAATCCTGCCCGTGACTGGCACCGCGCCGCCCCCCCACTGGCGCGCGAGCGGGGGGTGGCCATGCTGGGCATGGGCGCGCTGGGGGCGGCCTGCGCGCAGGCGCTGGCGGCGCTGCGGTTTAATGTGGCGGGCTGGTCGCGCAGGGGCGGCGCGGTGGAAGGTATCCCCGTGCAATCGGGCCGCGATGGCCTGCGCAAGGTTCTGTCCGAGGCGGATTTTATTGTCACCCTCTTGCCCCGCACCGCCGAAACGGAAAACCTGCTGAACGGCGAAACCCTATCTTGGGCCAAGCGCGGCGCGGCGCTGCTAAACCCCGGGCGCGGCGCGCTGATTGATGATGCCGCGCTTTTGGATGCTCTTGAGACGGGGCAGATCTCTCATGCCACGCTGGACGTGTTCCGTGTTGAACCCTTGCCCAAAGATCACCCATTTTGGGCGCATCCCCGCGTAACCGTCACGCCCCATATTGCCGCCGACACCCGCGCCACAGGGGCCGCGCGCGCGCTTGCCGAAAACATCCGCCGCGCAGAGGCAGGCGCACCGCTGCTGCACCGCGTCGACCGCGCGCGGGGGTATTGATCTTACAGCATTGATTTTACAGCGCTGCACAGCCCTTTAGACCTGCAGGCAAAACCAGCCATGCGCCTGCTGCGTAGAGCTGCGGCGCAAATCCCAGCGCGTCTGACCGCACTGTGACGCTTAGGCCACTGCGCGCCAAAATCGCCGTGCCTTGCGGCAAATCGCGCAGCAATTTGGCCGAGGGCAGCAGCACCAAAAAGGCAGGTGCCCCCCGCTGCGGCACAGGCTGCGCCAGCGCGACCAGCGCCAAAACCGCCAACCAGCCCAAGGCCAGCGCGGGAACTTGCCAGATCAGCGCCCTAATAGTCATGGATATGTTCCAACACCGCGTCACGCTGGCCCAGCGCGCGCAGCGCTGCGGCCAACATGGGCACCTTGACCACCATCAAATGGCGGTAATCACCAAAGCCCTGCCGCGCAGCGCTGTAAACCGCGCCGTCAAGGCTGGGGCTGGGCGAGGTTACGCTGAACATAATGTCATCATTGCCCGCGATTTCCACAAAATCAGCGCCCGATTTGGCCATATCGTCCAGAATAAGGGTCAAGGCACGATAGCGCGGGGTTTGCAAAACCACGCCTTCGGGTAAATTTGCTATTTGGCGGACATCGGTGCCAAGCGGCAGGGCTGATCCGTTCGGGTTGACCACCATTTGCAGGGTCAATTCATCATAGCCAGTGGCCGCAACTGCCCCTGCAATCACGCGGGCATAGGCCGCCTTTGCCCCATATTCCAGCCCCAGGGCAAATTGCCTTTCGCGGTCACGCCACCCTGCGGGGGCCAGCGCCTGCAGGGTGGCGGCATCCGTGGTAAAATCCCATTTATACCACGGCACTTGGGTTAGAAACGTGGCGTAAGCTGCGGCTTGCGCGGCCGAAAGATCATCGGATGCGGCGCGGTGATTGCCGCGCAACCTTGCGGCAAGGCGGCCGATACTTTCCTCATAGCTGGCTTTCAGCGCCATCTCGGCGGTAAAGCTGACGCCGATGACATAGATCATCTGCTTGGTCGCGGGTTCAATTGGGCCCATCTCCGCTGCGCGCTGGGAAAGGCTGCACAGCGATCCCCAAAATTCTGCAATACTGTCCAGAAAGGCAAAATTATGCGGATCACCCCTGCGGATCACCTCGGCATAATCTTCATAGGCGTGGACGATGTGCCATTCGGGAAAGGTCATCACAGTGCTGGTTTCGGCGCGGTGGTGCTGGGCCGAAAGGATGGGCTGATAGGGCTGGGCAGGCCCCTGCCCGCGGCACATCGTTTCGGTATAGGCAATGGGCAACAGCAGCAGCAAAACCGCCAAAGCCACCGCGATGATTGCCCATTTCAGCGCCCGCAGCGCAGACCGCATCACGCCCGCCCGCGCAAGGCCGCAATCAGCCCAACCCCGCCCAAAGCCAAATGCGGCGCATTGGCCAGAATGCGCGGCAGCGACAGATCAAACCCCAGCGAGGCGTTGGTCACGATGCCCAAATCCAAAAACCCGTATCCCGTGAAAATGCCAAAGACCCCATCAACCAGATAGGCCGCGCCAAACAGCATAAGGAAATTGCGCGCCGCACGGTGCGAGACGAGCGCCGCAACCAATGCCCAAATCGCGGATGCCAGATGCAGCGCATCGTCATAGATATCCAGCGCGAAAATGCCAAAGGCCAGTCCGTTTTCATCGGTCAGCCCCGGGATATAATTCAGCGATGCCGCCCCCAACAGTGCCACCACATAGCCCAAACATAGCTTTTGTAACTTGCTCATATCCGCCCCAAATAACTTTCCCACAGGGTATTGCGCAGCAGCAAAGCCGGGTCAATCGCGCGTTTCGCGGCGGCAAATTCGCCCGCGCGCGGATAGGCGGCGGGCAGTTGCGCCGTTAGGGCATGGGGGCGATACGGCAGGTAATAGGCCCCGCCAATCGCCGTGATGCGCGCGATCAACTCTTGCGTCATGCGGGCCATATCCGCCTCGGCGCGGGTGGTCATCTCTTGCGAAAACGACATCACCGCCGCGATGCGCGGCACGCTTGCATAGGCCAAGGTGCTTTGACTGTCGCGGGCCACATAACGCAGGGTGACGTTCAGAAATTCCTGATACGAGGCAGGGATCACCGCGCGGCAAATGTCCAGAAATTCGTCAAAGCGGTCAAACCCGATGAAATATTCGTGCAAAATATCGGTGCGGTTTGGATCGCGGTCATCCAGCGTGACGACAGGTTCATTGATCAGGCTGTTTCGGGTGGTCTCGCCGCCGCCCAACGCAGGGAACACCACAGATTCCGTCCACCAGCGAAAGGATTTCATCGCCTCATTGCCCAGTTGGGCGCGATAAACCCGCCCCGCCAGATGCGACATCATCCCCGACCCAGAGGCGGGCGGCAGGTCTGTTTGATCATCGACGGCGCGGTAAGTGACCATCAACGCCTGCGTGAAAAACGCCGCGCGTTCGACGTTCAGCCGCCCATAGGCCATGCTGACAGCAGGGTCATTGACCGCCGCGTCAAAGGCTGCGGCAAAGCCCGCCGCAGGCATCAAATCGACGTTCGGCGCAAGGCGGGTGTTGGCCACCATATCCACCTCTAAGTCCACGATCAGCCCAATCAGCCCGTAGCCGCCCATCGCGTTGTGGAACAGATCGGCGTTTTGGGTGGGCGAGCAGGTGATCAGATCGCCCGAAGGCAGCACCATACGCAGGCTGCGCACTGTTGATCCCATCGGCCCAAACGGCACAGGCCAGCCATGCGCATTCACGCTAAACGTCGCCGCAACCCCAAAATCATTGTTCGATTGCATGACGGCAGGCGAAAACCCTTGCGGGTCTAGCGCCGCGATCACCTGCGACCAGCGCGCGCCCGCATGCACGCGGTAAGTGCCGCCTTGCCGATCAAGTTCAATCCAGCCATTGTCCAAGGTCAGCGCCGTTCCCTGCCGAGGAATAGCTTGCCCCCCCATCGAATGGCGCGCAGCCCCCACATTCACAGGGCGGCCTGCCGCCTTTGCATCGCGCAGTTCGCGGCGCAGGGCAGTCACCAAGGCGTCGCCCGCATCTTCCTTCAATACCAAATGCTTATGCACGGGGGTCGGCGATAGCCCGCTGGCATCGTTCAGCATCACAGCGCTGGCCGCTTCGGCCAAAATCGGGTTGCCATCATAGCTGGGCAAACGGGGCCGCATCAACCGCGACAGCGCCGATCCCGCCACAGCCCCCGCCCCCAAAAGCGCCGCGCGCCGCGTCAAAATTTTCACGCCAATCTTCCCTTCACGCCACGCTTAACTTAGCATCGGGTCAAACGGATAACGGGTCAAGTTCTCGCACCCTGTTTCGGTGATCAAAATCTGATCTTCCAGCTTGATCGAAAAATCCCCGCCTTCGGGTGAAATCAGCGCCTCGGCGCACAGCACCATGCCAGGTTCCAGCACTGCGTCAAAGGCCCCTTCGATCCAACCGTCAGGGTAATGCACATAGGGCCATTCATCGCACAGGCCCACGCCGTGCATTTTGCACGAATATTTCTGCGCCCAATATTGGGGTTCCAACTGGTGCCCCTGCATCACCAATTCGCGGATAGACACGCCTGGGCGCAGCCGCGCCTGATGGTCCAGCATATGATCGCGCCCATGGGCAAAGGCGGCGCGCATCGCGTGTGTGGGCTGGCGGTCGCCAATCCACCACGTGCGCGAGATATCGATGCAAAAGCCATATGCCCCGATCAGGTCGGTATCAAAGGCGACAATCTCGTTATTTTGCACAATACGCGGGCCACATTCCTGAAACCACGGGTTTGTGCGCGGCCCCGATGCCAAAAGCCGCGTTTCAATCCACTCGCCGCCGCGCTTGATGTTACCCTTATGCAATTCCGCCCAAATCGCATCTTCCGATACGCCGCCTTTGGGGACATTTTCGCGGGCAAACGCCTCCATTTCCGCAATCGCCGCCTCGCAGGCGTGATGGGCGCAGCGCATGGCCAAAATCTCATCAGGCGTTTTAATGGCGCGGGTGCGTTCTGTTACTTCTTCGCCCTCCATCACCTCAAACCCGATCCCCTCCAGCGCGCGCAGCCCGTGGATCATGATTTTATCCACCGCAAGGCGGCGGTTCGTGCCCGCATGTGCGCGCATGATCTCATTGACTTGGGCGGCAAAACCACGGGCGGCAGCCTCGCCCCGATCCCCCGTGGAATTGTAGAAAAACGTTGCCCCAGATCGCAGTTCCTTGACCAAGGGGTTGAATGTCACCAGAAACGGCGAGTTCTTGTATTCCCACATCACCATATGCCCATCGGCGCAGATCAGGCAGGCGCGAAACGGGTTGTGGGTGTTCCAAAGCTGCATATTGGTGGTGTCGGTGGCGTAGCGGATGTTCAAGGGATCAAACATCAAAAGCCCGCCATAGTCGCGCGCCGCCAGCGCCGCGACCAGCCGCGCCCAACGGTCGTGGCGCATCTGGGCAAGGTTGGGCAGCACCAGCCCCGCCGCCGCCCATTCGGCAAAGGCCAGTTGCGTAGGGCCGATTTCGACGCGGTCATTGTCATTGGGCGTGCCGTCGCCCAGACGGTCGCCGCGCGAGGGGTCGATCTTGCGGATGGTATGGGCGACGAATTGGGTCATGGCGGCCTCCGTTTCTTGCCAAAGTCTGGCGGATGGGCGGGCAGTCTCTGGCCTGCGCGCGACGGGCGGGGTCGCATTTGGGCAAATGACGCCCCCCGATTTGGGCAAGATAGCCAAAACGGGGGGGCGCAATGACATTTCGGGCAGGTGCAGGGCTGATTTTGCTGGCGGGGCTGGTTTGGTCAACGCAGGGGCTGTTTCTGCGGCTGGTTGTCGAGGCGCAATCTTGGCCCGTGCTTGCGTGGCGATCCTTGGGGTTGATCTTGGCGCTGGCCGCCTATGTCGCCTACATGTCCAAAGGCCAAGTTTGGCGGGCGATCCTATCCGTCGGGCGCAGTGGCGTGCTGGGCGGGCTGTCTTTGGTGCTGGCCTTTGGCGGGGCGATTTACGGCATGCAAGCGACATCCATCGCCAGCGCGGTGGTGCTATTCACCGCCTCGCCATTCTTTGCCGCCCTGATCGGCTGGGCGCTGCTGGGCGAAAGGGTGCCTTTGGTCACATGGGCGGCGATTGCCATGGCCGCGCTGGGCATTGCGGTGATGGTGGGCGGGCAGATCGATATGCGCGGCGTTTGGGGCAATATCGCTGCCCTGATCAGCGCCGTTGGCTTTGGCGCGTTTTCGGTGGCACTTCGGGCGGGGCACGCCACGCTGCGCGCGGATACAGGCCATTTTCCGATTGTGCTGCTGGCGGGGGTTTTCTCGGCCACAGCGGGGGTGATCTTGGCGCTGGCCACGGGCCAAGACCTAACCCCGCCCGCCCGCGACATTGGCCTTGCGCTGTTCATGGGCGCGGTCACGCTGGCGGGGGGAATGATCCTGTATACCTTTGGCACGCGCGCGGTGCCTGCGGCCACGGCCACGCTGCTGTCCCAAGTCGAGGTGATCCTTGGCCCGTTCTGGGTTTGGCTGTTTCTGGGCGAGGCATTTACCCGCGCAACCGCCATTGGCGGCGCGATTGTGCTGGGTGCGCTGGCGCTGAACATCGCGGCGACCCCGCGGCAAATCCCGCTTGACAGTCGCAGCGCGAAGTCACAGTTTTGATCAAACGATAAAGGACTGCGCCATGCGCTGCCAAATCATCCTTTCGGCCCGTCTGATGGCCTTGCCCGTGAATATGGGGCTGGTGGAAATTCAACGGCAGGCCAAAGCCGCCTAAGGCTGGGCCAATCCACCGCGCGCGGGGGCATGGCCCCAAAATGCACTGCCTTCGGGCATAATTAGGATTTTGAACATGGCTGGAAATTTAACACTGGACGCCCTGAAAGCCGCCGTTGCGGCGGGCGAGATTGATACCGTTTTGGTCTGCGGCATTGATATGCAAGGCCGCCTGATGGGCAAACGCTTTCACGCGGCGTTTTTTGTGGATGGCGGGTATGAAGAAACCCATTGCTGCAATTACCTGCTGACCGTGGATATGGAGATGAACACCGTTCAGGGCTATAAAAGCAGCTCTTGGTCTACGGGCTATGGCGATTATGTGCTGAAACCCGATCTGGCCACTTTGCGCCGCATTCCGTGGCTGGAGGGCACCGCGCTGGTCTTGGGCGACACGCTGGATCATCACGGCCACGAAGTGCCCCACAGCCCGCGCGCCATTTTGAAACGCCAGATCGCCCGCGCGGCCGCGCATGGCTTTGACGCGATGATGGCGACAGAGCTGGAGTTTTACATCTTTGAAAACAGCTACGAGCAGTTGCGCGACACAGGCTTTACCGGCCTGCGCCCTGTGTCTGCCTATAACGAAGATTACCACATTTTCCAAACCACCAAAGAAGAAGACGTGATGCGCGCCATTCGCAACGGGCTGTATGGCGCGGGCATCCCCGTTGAAAATTCCAAGGGCGAGGCGGATGCGGGGCAAGAGGAAATCAACTATCGCTATTCGGACGCGCTGGACACCGCCGACAACCATGTGATCGTCAAAAACGGCGTCAAGGAAATTGCTTGGACAAAGGGCAAATCGGTTACCTTTATGGCCAAATATGACCACCGCAAGGCGGGCTCTTCGGCGCATATCCATCAAAGTCTGTGGACGCAGGATGGCAAACCCGCCTTTTACGATCCCGCAGACAAACACGGCATGTCGGCCCTGATGAAGCAATTTCTGGCAGGCCAGTTGGCCCATGCCACTGAAATCACAGCGTTTCTAGCGCCTTACGTGAACAGCTACAAACGCTTTACCATTGGCATGTTCGCCCCCACCAAAGCTGTGTGGAGCGCGGATAACCGCACCGCAGGTTTTCGCGTTTGCGGCGTTCATTCTAAGGCCGTGCGCGTGGAATGCCGCATCCCCGGGTCTGACGTGAACCCCTACCTTGCCTGCGCCGCGCTACTGGCGGCAGGGCTTGCGGGCATCGAAGGCAAGTATGATCTGGAACCCGAAATGTCGGGCGATATGTATAGCGCGCAGAATATCCGCGAGATTCCCAAAAACCTGCGCGATGCAGCGGCGGCCCTAAACGCATCCGCCATGCTGCGCGCGGCGATGGGCGACGATGTGGTCGATCATTATCACCACGCAGCAGGCTGGGAAATTTCCGAAACCGACCGCGTTGTGACCGACTTCGAGGTGCAAAGGCTGCTGGAACGGGCATAGTATAAAAAGTTTTCCATTTACTAAATACTTTTTTGTGTTACTATTTGGAAAGTAACACAATGGAGGCACCTATGTCGAAATACGAATCACTATCTAACTATTTGGCGTCAAAACATGCGAACGAACTCAGCATGACCTTCGCCGAGGTCGAGGCGATTTTGGGCTTTAAGCTGCCAAATTCTGCGCGCACACATCGGCCTTGGTGGGCCAATTCTGCGCATGGGCATGTGCAATCTCGGGGATGGCTTGATGCGGGCTATCAATCGGAACAGGTGGATTTAGAGGGCGAACAGCTGACCTTCAAAAAGGTTCATCGGGCTACGTCTGATGCGCCCGCACACCATCCGTTCATTGGCTGGGCGAAAGGAACAGTCAGGGTGCCTGCAGGGGTTGATTTGACCGCGCCAATGTTTTCGGACGCGGAAATGGACAGCTATCTGGCCGAAAAATCTGCGAATATTGCGGCAGGGCTGTCTCGATGACACCCCTTCTGCTGGATACTTGCGCGGTGATCTGGTCTGCCGAGGAGGATGGGTTGACCAGCCATGCCATCGAGGAAATTGCCGCCCACAGCGCCGCTGGTGGGGTTATTTTTGTGTCCCCAATTTCTGCTTGGGAAATTGCGATGCTTGTCGGCAAGGGGCGGCTTTCTATTTCGGAAAATCCGCAAAAATGGCTTTCCCGCCTGCTGGAAAAACCAAATTTGCGGGTCTCGGAAATGTCAGTCGACATGATGCTCGCTTGCGGCGCCCTACCCGAACCGCTGCACGGCGACCCCGCCGACCGCATTATCATCGCCACCGCCCGCGAATACGGGCTGCGCATTGTGACGCGCGACCAGAAAATACTCGATTACGCTGAAAAGGGCCATGTCATGGCATTGGCCTGCTGAAAAGGCGCGTGGCGCCAGTTAAGGAACAAAATGAAACCCATTCAACTGATCTCTCCCGTCGATGGCAGTGTCTATGCCGAACGCATCCCTCTGACTGTCGAGGCCGCGATTGCCGCCGCCAAGGCCGCCAAAGCCGCGCAAAAGGCTTGGGCCGCGCGCCCACTGGAAGACCGCATCGCCTTGGTCAAGGCAGGGGTTGCCCGCCTGAACGACATGAAAGATGTCGTCGTCGAAGAACTGGCCTGGCAAATGGGCCGCCCCACCCGCTTTGGCGGCGAATATGGCGGGGTGAACGCCCGCACCGACTATATGTGCGAGATCGCCGCAAAAACCTTGGCCCCGCAGATTGTGGAAGATTCAGGCGCGTTTCGCCGCTATCTGGCGCGCGAGGCGCTGGGCGTGGTGTTTATCATCGCGCCGTGGAATTACCCTTACCTGACCACGATCAACACGCTGATCCCTGCCCTTGTCGCGGGCAACACGGTTGTCTTGAAACACGCCAGCCAAACCCTCTTGGTGGGCGAGCGTTTGGCCGAGGCGTTTCATGCGGCAGGCGTGCCAGCGGATGTTTTCCAAAACGTGGTGCTGGATCACGCCACCACCGAACACCTGATCGCAAACCGCCATTTCAACTTTGTGAATTTCACAGGCAGCGTTGCGGGCGGGCAGGCCATCGAACGCGCAGCGGCGGGCACGTTTACGCCCTTGGGCCTTGAACTGGGTGGCAAAGACCCAGGCTATGTACGCGCCGATGCCAATCTGGACGCGTCGGTTGACACGCTGATGGACGGCGCGCTGTTCAACGCGGGTCAATGCTGCTGCGGGATCGAGCGGATTTACGTGCATGAAAACCTGTATGATGCCTTTGTCGAAAAGGCGGTTGCGTGGACGAATGCGCTAAAGCTGGGCAATCCGTTTGACGCGGCCAGCACCCTTGGCCCAATGGCGCACAAACGCTTTGCCAAAGTCGTGCGCGACCAGATTGCCGAGGCCGTGGCGATGGGCGCCAAACCCCTGATCGACCCTGCCAATTTTCCCGCCGATGATGGCGGCGCATATCTTGCCCCGCAAATCTTGGTCAATGTCACCCATAAGATGCGGGTGATGATGGAAGAAAGCTTCGGCCCCGTGGTCGGCATTATGAAGGTCAAGGATGATGCCGAAGCCATCGCCCTGATGAACGACAGCCCCTATGGCCTGACCGCCAGCATTTGGACAAATGACTATGACACGGCTGCGGCCATTGGCGCGCAGATCGAAACGGGCACTGTGTTTATGAACCGCGCCGATTACCTTGACCCTGCCCTGTGCTGGACGGGCTGCAAAGATACGGGGCGCGGCGGCAGCTTGTCTTATCTTGGGTTTATGTCTGTCACCCGCCCGAAATCCTACCATTTGAAGAAAGTCTAAAGCCATGACCCACAACGTGCCAAACCGCAATTGGAGCTATCCCACCGCGATCAAATTCGGCGTCGGCCGCATTTCCGAACTGGCCGAACATTGTGCCAGCGCGGGCATCAAAAAGCCTCTTTTCGTCACGGATAAGGCGCTGGCCAGCCTGCCGATTACGGCGGATGCAGTCGCGGTTTTGAAGGCTGCGGGCCTTGGGTCCGCGGTGTTTTCCGACGTTGACCCCAACCCGAACGAGGCGAACATGACCGCCGGCATCGCCGTCTATCTGGCGGGTGGGCACGATGGGGTGATCTGCTTTGGCGGCGGGTCTGCGCTGGATCTGGGCAAGATGATCGCCCTGATGGCGCATCAACGCCGCGATCTTTCGGTTTGGGATCTGGAAGATGTGGATGATTGGTTCACCCGCGCGGACGGCGCAAAAATCGCGCCCATCATCGCCGTGCCAACAACGGCAGGCACGGGCAGCGAAGTGGGCCGCGCAGGGGTTTTGACCAATTCGGCCACCCATAAGAAAAAGATCATCTTTCATCCCAAACTGATGCCAGCGGTGACCATTTGCGACCCCGCGCTCACGGTGGGGATGCCCAAATTCATCACCGCAGGCACTGGGATGGACGCGCTGGCGCACTGCCTCGAGGCCTATTGCAGCCCCTTTTATCACCCCATGAGCCAAGGCATCGCGCTGGAAGGGATGCGGCTTGTGTTCGAAAATCTGCCCCGCGTCTACGCCGTGCCAAACGATCTGGACGCGCGCGCGCATATGATGAGCGCGGCAGCGATGGGCGCTGTGGCGTTTCAAAAAGGGCTGGGGGCGATCCATTCCCTATCCCACCCCATCGGCGCGGTTTACGGCACCCATCACGGCACGACGAATGCCGTGGTGATGCCGATGGTTTTGGACATGAACCGCCCTGCAATCGAAGATCGCATTGAAAAGGCCGCGGCCTATTTGGGCATCGCAGGCGGGTTTGACGGTTTTCGCGCCGCCGTGATGGAGCTGCGCGCCGTGCTGAACATCCCCGCCAACCTGACGGCGCTGGGGGTGACAAACCCCGATCTGGATACCCTGACCGACATGGCCCTGGAAGACCCGTCCTGCGGTGGCAACCCCGTGGCCATGACGCGCGAAAACACCCGCGCCTTGTTCAAGGCCTGTTTGTAACGGCCAAAACGGATCGCGCTTCACCCGTTTGGGGGATGCTGGCCCGTCCCATTCTTGCGACGATAAATCAGTTGCAAAAATGGGGCGGGCCTTGCGGTTTCTTATCAAGTTATTTTCATTACCTTTCCCGAACCGCCAGGATAAGCCCCCAGCGGGGCCAAGACATGGGCTAGGCAGTGCAACGCGCGGCGGGAAGGGCTTAGAACAAACCCTGTCCCGCCGCACCCAAGAGGTTTTGTATCTTGAACAGGCCGTTAAGACCGCACAGGAAAAAGGCGAAGCTGTGCCCCATAGCGCGATAGAACGCCTGAAGAATAGAAATGGACAGCCTTAGGGACTCGCCGCGTGGCATTAGCCCGCGATCAGCGGGGCGACCTCGTGCCAGCCTTGCCAGATCATTTTCAACGCAACATAGACAATAATCGCAAGGCCGATATAGGCGATCCATGGGAAGCGGTTCAAAAGCCGCGCGATAAAGCTGGCGGCAAGACCCATCAGCGCAATCGACAAGACCAAGCCGATGACCAACACCGTCGGATGGCCATGCGCCGCGCCTGCCACGGCCAGCACGTTATCAAGGCTCATCGACACATCGGCGATCACAATTTGCAGCGCCGCCTGCGCCAGGGTTTTCTTCGGCGCGCCGCCTGCCACGGTGCCATCGGCGTTCAGATCTTCGCCCGTCAGCGCCTCTTCGGCCAGATTGTCATCGCTGTGGCCTGCGCGCAATTCGCGCCACATTTTCCAGCAGACCCACAGCAGCAATACCCCGCCCGCCAGCAATAGCCCCGCGATAGCCAAAAGCTGCGTCGTGACCAGTGCAAAGCCGATCCGCATGATCGTCGCCGCCCCGATCCCGATTAAAATGGCACGGGCGCGCTGTTCTTTGGGCAGGCCAGCCGCCGCAAGGCCAATGACAATGGCATTATCCCCCGCCAGCACCAGATCAATGCCAATCACTTGCAATAGGGCAATCAGGCCTGCTGAGGTAAAAATTTCCATCCCGTTTCCTTCCATTCACGTGCCTGTCCTGCAAGCTCGTAAACGGGCGGCCTGACATTTGGCTGACAGTTATGCGCAGGCTGGCAGGGATACAAGGGGGATCCAGAAAAGCCGCCAAGCGCGCCGCTTATCGGGGTCAGTTCGCCCTCGCCGCAGCATCGGGGCAGACCAAAACCCCAGCGCGCCGCGTGCAAGGCTGCTTTGAAAGTTTGGGCGCATCTTCTGGCGGGGCGATGAAAACCGCCGTTTCATTGGGGGCAGTTTTTGCTGCAGCTTTGGCGGGGGCGGCCGATGCGTGGGGGGCGGCCGATGCGCGGCCCTCGGCCGTGCTGGTGGCGATACCTGCCGCCACAGGGTTTGCAGCGCCTGCGGCCAAGTCCGCTGGCTGTGCGTCGCCGCTGATCAAGGCAGGCGCAAGCGGCTCCAAACTTGCCACTTCTTGGGCATAGTCTGGGTCTTGGCGCAGGTCGGTCATGCGCCCGTCTTTCACGCCCATGACTTTGGTGTGCAGCAATTTGTTCAGCATCACAAAGTCGATGCCCTGCAGGGCCTCTTTGATCGCGGCATCATCGCGGCTTCGCGTCACAACGCTCACCGAAAGGGCATCCGTCAGCGTTGCCCGCACCATCCGCAGGCCGGGATCGCCCGTCACTTGATCGGCGGGAAGTTCCGTAAAGGCCACGCCATCCACCACATCATACACCGCTTTGTTGGCCTGTGGCATCGTTTGCAAAGCCGCCTCTAGCACAGCAACATCGGCAGGGGTTGCGGGCGCAGTTTGGGCTGCGGCGGTTTCAATGCCAGCCACAGCGGGCCCGTCTTTTGCGGCCCCGTCTTCTGCGGCCCCGTCTTCTGCGGCCCCGTCTTCAACCAGCATGGCCATAACGCGCAGCCGCGTCTCGCCCTTGACCATCGTCAGCCCCACCATCTGCCCCGCAGGCGCCTGCGCACGGCCCAGCGCCGCAACCGCCTTGATCAGCGCGATTTCGCCAGCCTCGCGGGCGCGCTCCTCTTTCGTGGCGCCGACAATCTGATCAGCCCCCTTGCGGCGCACATCCCAGCCTTCCAGATCAGCGGGCATGGCATTGGCAAGGCTGGGCGGGTTGCGCAAATCGTTAAACGATTCAAGGCGCAGCGCGATATAGTCGTTCACCCCAAACTGCGCTAAGGAGCTGTCCCGCCTTTGGATAAAGAAATCAAGGCCAACGCAGCCCGCGATGACGAAAAGGATAAACGCAATATCAAGTAGACGCCGCATCGCAGACCCCTGCACAAATCAATCCTGCGCAGAAAATCATCAAAATTTGTTTTGAATGGGGCAGGAATGTGGGGATGCGGCGGCGAGGTGGCTGCACAAAAAAGCAAAGCCCCGCTTTTGGCGGGGCCTTACAGCACAGAATAAAGCTTGCAATCGCCCTCTATCCTGTGGCCCCTAACGGGGTCTTAATGGGGATGTAGACCAGCGCCCCTAACAGGGTTTTGCTACCGCAAAATGCGTTATGTGTCAAGGTGCAAGCCTAGCCCTGCTAGCGCGCACCGTTGAATCTGCCTTAACTGGTCTGGCGCAAGAACGCCCGTCTGATACAGGCGCTGACCACTTTGGTTTTTGCCCAAATTCAGCAAACTCGTCCGCGCAAAACTGACCGCGTTGACCATATCACATTTCGCCCAACGTGGCACCTTGCCCCAGCGCTGCGGCAGATCGAATGGTATATGCACCTGGAAATGATACGGCATTACAGGTTTCGGCGCTGTCGTGCTTAATGGCACAACTGTCAGCAGCTTCCCACGCGCCTTGATGGGCGGAGAGATCACAACCGAAAGCCGCGGCTTAATCATTTCAGGTGGCAAAAAACCATGATCAAAGTCGACCAGAACAATCGTTCCCATCTTGGGCACAAATTGTAGTGCCATTACAACAGCCCAGCGACCACCTGATCTGGGGGGCGGTGGCCGTCGGCAAAGGTTTTGATGTTGATAATCACCTTTTCGCCCATCTCAACCCGCCCTTCCACAGTGGCAGACCCCATATGCGGCAGCAGCACGACATTGGGCAAATCGCGCAGATCGGGGGTGATATCGCGGCCATGCTCATACACATCCAGCCCCGCGCCAGCGATATCGCCCGCCCGCAAGGCGCGCGTCAGGGCGGCCTCGTCAATCACCTCGCCGCGCGAGGTGTTGACCACCACGGCGCTGGGTTTCATCAGCTTAATCCGCCGTGCGTTCAGCAGATGAAATGTCGCAGGCGTGTGCGGGCAGTTGATCGACACGATATCCACCCGCGCCAGCATTTGGTCTAGGCTGTCCCAATAGGTCGCGTCAAAGTCGGCTTCCACTTCGGGGCGCAGGCGTTTGCGGTTGTGGTAATGCACCTGAAGGCCAAAGGCGCGGGCGCGGCGGGCCACAGCCTGCCCAATCCGCCCCATGCCCAAAATGCCCAGCCGCCGACCGCCCAATCGCCCGCCCAGGTTAGCCATCGGTGACCATCCCTCCCAGGCGCCCGATTGCATCGCAGCCAGCCCCTGCGGGATGCGCCGTGTGACCCCCAGCATCAGCGCAAGGGCAATATCGGCGGTATCCTCGGTCACGGCGCCAGGGGTGTTTGACACCAATATCCCGCGCTGGCGGGCGGTCGCCACGTCGATATGATCCACCCCCGCGCCATAATTGGCAATCAATTTCAGACGCGGGCCAGCGGCGGCGATCAGCCCCGCATCAATGCTGTCGGTGATGGTGGGCACCAAAACATCGCACACCGCCATTGCGCTGGCCAGTTCGGCGCGCGTCATCGCCGTGTCGGGATCGCGCAGCGTGACATCGAACAATTCTTTCATGCGGGTTTCCACCGCCTGCGGCAATCGGCGCGTGACAATAACATTCAGGCGCGGTGATGGCATGTTGGCTCTCCCTGCACTTCCATATCCGTCGATAGAATGGCAAAGTGGCGAAAGGCAGGCGCGGCTGCAAGCCCTTATCGCAAGGGTGTGGCGGCAGGTCACAACGGCGCGGGCGCGCCAGCGGCAGGGATGGCGGCAGGGGTGGCAATGGCACGGCGCGGCAATTTGGGCAGCAGGGCGATCAGGGCGGCAGGGGTGGCCCTGTGCCTGATGGGCCTGCTTGCCTGTCTTTTGCCGCAGGGCGCGCAGGCGCAAACCCGCCCGCGTCCCCGCCCAGACCGCGCCGCGATCGAGGGGACACGGGATGCAAAGGCCCATCCCAAACCCCGCCCTGCCCCGCGCCCAGAAGATCAGGCCGCAGCCCCGCCCAAACCGCGTCTTGGCCCCGTCACCAATCAGCCCTTGCCGCGCTATGTCAGCCTGAAAGGCAGCGAAGGCAATGCGCGGCGCGGGCCGGGCCTGACCCACCGCATTGACTGGGTGTTCACCACCAAAGGCACGCCCTTGCGGGTGACGGCCGAATATGAAAACTGGCGGCGGGTCGAAGATTTCGAAGGGTTTGGCGGCTGGGTGCATTTCACCTTGCTTTCAGGCGTGCGCACTGTGTTGATCACCGAAGATTTGACGCAGTTTTACGCCCTGCCAGACCCAAATTCGCCCGTCTCGTTTCAGGCCGAACGGGGGGTGATTGCGCGGGTTTTGGAATGTTATGTTGATTGGTGCCGCGTCAATGCCGATGGCGAAAAGGGCTGGGCCCCCAAAACTGTGATGTGGGGCATCGGCCCAGATGAGGTGTTGGAATAGCCATGAGCAGCGCGCCAAACCCAACGACAAACGGCATGAACATCTCGGCGGGGATCGCCTCGGCCTGCGTGGCGGCCCTGCTGGTGGCGCTGAAACTCTGGGCGCTGGGGCAGACAGGGGCGCTGTCGGTTGCCGCCAGTTTGGCCGATAGCGCGATGGATTTGATGGTTTCGCTTGGCGCGCTGGCAGCCCTGATCTATGCCGCCCGCCCCGCCGACGAGGACCACGCCTTTGGCCACACCTCGGCCGAGGATTTGGCCGCACTGGGACAGGCGCTGTTTGTGCTGATCTCGGCAGGGGTGATTGCCAGCGCGGCGGTGCTGCGCCTGATGGACGCATCCCCCGCCCCCCTGCAGGCCGAAGGCGCAGGTCTGGCGGTGATGCTGATTTCTGTGGCGCTGACGGCTGGTCTGGTCACATGGCAGGGCCGCGTCGCGCGCAAAACAAACAGCCGCGTGATTGCCGCCGACCGTTTGCATTATCTGGGCGATTTGTTGCCCAATATCGGGGCCATCGTGGCGCTGATCGCGTCGAAATATTGGGATATGGGGGCGATTGATGGCGTGGTCGCGCTGGCCGCCGCCGCGATGCTGACGCTGGGCGCGCTGCGCATTGGCGCGGGGGCATGGGATGCGCTGATGGATCGGCGCGCCGACCCTGCCGTGATCGACGGCATCGCCGCCATTGCGGCCACTTGGCCGGGTGTGCATGGGTTTCACGATTTGAAAACCCGCACCGCTGGCAGCCGTGTTTTTGTGAACCTGCATATCGAATTGGACGGCGCGCAAACCCTGCACGCCGCGCATGACATTGGCGCTGGGTTGCGGCGGGCGATTCTGGCCGCCTATCCGCAATGCGATGTGATCATTCATAAAGACGTCTTTCATGGGCCAAAACCAACGCCGTGACGCAAAACGCCGCTACCGCGCCGCGCCTATGGCTTGAGGCTGGCAGAATTCCTGCTAGCGTTGCGCCAGCCCTTCCTTCCTTTGCCTGACAGGTTTTCCATGCGCTTTGCCCCTATTGTTGATCGTCTTTCAAACCTTGGCGGCGCGAAATGGGCCGTTCATGCCCGCGCCAAAGAGATGATCGCGCAGGGGCGCGAGGTGATCAAACTCTCGATAGGCGAGCCTGACGTGCCCCCTGCGGACGCGCTGCTCGCCGCCGCGAAGGCGGGCATTGATGCGGGGCGTTTGGGCTATTCCAATGGGCGGGGCGAGGCGAACTTGCTTGCCGCGCTTGCTGCGCGCTATTCTGCGCGCACGGGTCGCGCCATTGCGCCCAGCCAATGCACCGCCCTTCCTGGCACGCAAACCACGCTCTACGCCACGCTCACCACCCTTGTCGGCCCGGGGGACGAGGTGCTGCTGGGCGATCCCTGCTATGCCACCTATGAAGGGCTGATTGCCGCCACAGGGGCCAGCGTGGTTATGGTTCCCCTGCGCCCCGAGGCTGGCTTTCGCATGCAGGCGGCGGATGTGGCCCCGCTGATCACCCCCCGCACGCGCCTGCTGTTCCTAAACACGCCCCACAACCCCACGGGCGCGATTTTGACCGAGGCCGATATTCGCGCCTTGGGCGATTTGGCGATCCAGCACGATCTGTGGATCCTGTCGGATGAGGTCTATGAGGAAATGATATATGAGGGCGCGCGATTCGTCTCGCCCTTTGATCTGCCGCATTTGGCCGATCGCACAATCGTCGCCGCCTCGATCTCTAAATCGCACGCCGCGCCAGGCTTTCGGTCGGGCTGGTGCGTGGGGCCGCAGGCGTTTTCCGATGCCCTGCTGCCGGTTGCCGAAACCATGCTGTTTGGCAACCAACCCTTTATCGCCGATATGACCGCGCTGGCGGTTTCGGCCCCGTCAGCGGCGGCGCGCGGCATGGCGCAGCGGTTCGCACGGCGGGCGGGCATCGTCGTGGATCGGCTGCATGGCAAAAATGGGCTGCAGGTGCATCGACCCGAAGCAGGCATGTTCGCGTTGGTTAACATCGCAGCCACGGGGCAATCGGGCACCGATTTCGCCCTAAGCCTGCTGGATGCCGAAGGCGTTGCCGTGATGCCCGGCGAAAGTTTTGGCAATGGGCTGGCAGGCTGGCTGCGCCTGTCGCTTACGGTCGAGGATGACCTGATCGACGCGGCCTGCACCCGCATTGCCGCCCATGCCGCCCGCGCCCAAGGGATTGCGGCGTGACCCCCTCGGTCGGGATGCGGCTGGTCGAGGGGTTGGCCGCGCGCGGCGTTTCTTGCGTCTTTGGCATCCCTGGCGTGCATACCGTGGAACTTTATCGCGGCCTGTCTGGCAGCCCCATTCGCCATGTGACGGCGCGGCACGAACAGGGCTGCGCCTTTATGGCCGATGGCTATGCTCGCGCCTCTGGCCAGATTGGCGTGGCCTTTGTGATTACGGGGCCCGGGCTTTTGAACGCGCTGACGGCGATGGCGCAGGCGCGGGCGGATTCTGTGCCCATGCTGGTGATATCGGGCGTGAACAGGCGGGCCAGTTTGGGCAAGGGTTTTGGCCTGTTGCACGAACTTCCCAACCAATCGGCGCTGGTCGCGGCGCTGTGCCCAACCCGCACCGTGATGTCGGCGGATGATCTGGCCCCCGCCCTTGATTGGGCCTTTGCCGCCATGCTTGGCGCGCGGCCCACCCCCGTTCATTTGGAAATCCCCACCGATGTGATGCCCCTGCCCTGCGGCCCCCTGCCCGCGCCCGCGCCTTTGCCTGCCAAACCCGCACCCAATGCCGATGTATTGGCCGCCGCCGCCCGACTGTTGAACGCCGCCAAACGCCCTGTCATTCTGGCAGGCGGCGGCGCGCGCGGCTGCGAGAACGCCCTGCAAAAACTGGCCGAGGCGCTGGATGCCCCAGTCATCCAAACCGTCAATGCGCGCGGCATGATGCACGCCCACCCGCTTTGCGTCCCAGCCAGCGCCAGCCTTGACAGCGTGCGCGCGCTGATTGCGGGGGCTGACGGTGTGCTGGCGCTTGGCACTGAACTTGGCCAAACCGATTATGATATGTATGCGCGCGGCGGCTTGCCCGACCTGTCGGCCATGATCCGCGTGGATATCTGCGCGCAGCAACTGGCCCGCCACCCCGCCGCGCTGCCGATCTGCGCAGATAGCGGCGCGTTCCTGTCCGCCCTCACCCCCCAGATCACGACCAAACCCAGCGGCGCAGGCGCAGGCGCAGCCCGCGCCAGCGACACCCGCGCGAGTGCCCGCGCCGAACTGGGCGCGCTTGACCCCGCCATGCCAGACCGCCTTGCGATGATCGAAGCTATCCGCAAGGCCGTGCCCCGCGCCCAAATCATCGGCGACAGCACCCAGCCCATCTATGCCGCCAACCTGTTCTATGATCACGACCGCGCGGGCGGATGGTTCAACGCCGCCACGGGCTTTGGCGCGCTGGGCTATGGCGCAGGCGCGGCCATCGGCGCGGCCATCGCCAATCCCACCGCCCGCACGGTCTGCATCATCGGTGACGGCGGGCTGCAATTCACCGCAGCCGAGGCGCGCACCGCTGTGGACGAGGCCCTACCCATCACCTTTATCGTCTGGAACAATAGCGCCTATGGCGAAATCGCGGGTGCCATGCGCGCCGCCGGAACCGAGGTGATCGGCTGCCACCCCAGCCCCTTCAACCACGCCGCCTTTGCCGAGGCCTGCGATCTGCCCTTTGCCTCGATCACCGCCGATACAGACCTGCTTCACTGGGCGCTGACCCAGCACAGCAAGGGGCCAAACATGATTGAGATCAGGGTTGCGTGACCAAGGGGGCGCTCGCGCCCCCTCGCCGCAAGCGGCTCACCCCCTGAGGATATTTTGAGAGCAAGGAAGCCCAGACCCGCTGTTTCCTAGCTCTCCACATATCCTTCGGTCAGGGTGCTAAAGCAAGCTTTGGCAACGGGGCCAAAGGCTGACTGGGTGGGGGGCCCCTTCTTTCGTCATACCCGCGCGCTCCCCTTTACCGCGCGGCCCGCCCTGTGGCATGATTGCGGGATGAAAAACACAGACCCCCAAATCGCGGGCATCCCCGCCGACCGCCTTGTCGCCTTCACCGCGCGCGAGGCGCGGCGCTTTGCCGCCGCCCGCCCCAATGCCGCCAAAGTGCAGCTGTCCGATTACCTGGGCGGTGTGCCCCTGCATTGGATGACCGATTGGCCCATGCCGCACCTGCCCGTGATCGCGCAGGCCAAGGGCGCTGTTATCACCGATATCGACGGCTACCTAATGGATGATTTTTGCCTTGGCGACACAGGGTCGATGTTTGGCCACTCGCCCCCCCCCGTGGCCAAGGCTTTGCGTGCCCAAGCGCGCCGCGGCCTGACCTACATGCTGCCCTCGATCGAGGCGATAGAGGTCGGCCAACTGCTGACCGCCACCTTCGGGCAATTTCACTGGCAAATTGCCACCACCGCCACCGATGCCAACCGCTTTGCCATCCGCGTCGCCCGCGCGGTCACAGGGCGGCGCAAGATACTGGTGTTTAACGGCGCCTATCATGGCACTGTCGATGATGTGATGGTCGAACTGGGGCCAAACGGTCAAACCCAAAACCGCACCGGCCTTTTGGGCCAAGTGGCCGACCTGACCCTTGGCGCTGTGGCTTGCGAGTTTAACGATCTGGACAGCGTCGAAGCTGCGCTTGCGGCAGGCGATGTCGCCGCCATTCTGACCGAACCTGTGATGACCAATTCCTGCATGGTGCTGCCTGCGCAGGGCTTTCACGCAGGCCTGCGCGCGCTGGCCACCAAATATGGCGCGCTTTTGATGATCGACGAAACCCATACCATTTCCACTGGCCTTGGCGGCTATACCCGCGTGCATGGCCTGCAGCCCGATGTGTTTGTGCTGGGCAAATGCGTGGCGGGGGGCTTGCCTGCCGCCATCTGGGGCCTCTCGCCCGCCATCGCCGCGCGCTACCACACCGCGAACGCCGCCCGCCCAGCGGGCCATTCGGGCATGGGCACCACCCTATCTGCCAACCCTTTGCAATTTGCAGCCCTGCGCGCGACTTTGGCCGAGGTGATGACAGCCAAAGCCTACGCTCATATGGACAAGCTGGCCGATAGGCTGGCAAGCGGCCTTGCCGAGGTGATCACGCGCCACGGCGCCCCTTGGCACGTCGTGCGCGTCGGCGCGCGGGTGGAATTCATCTGCGCCACAGGCCCGCTGCAAAATGGGGCCGAAGCCGCCGCCGCCCATGTCCCGCAGGCCGAGGCTGCCGTGCATATCGCCCTTCTCAATCGCGGCAGCTTGATCGCGCCGTTCCACAATATGATGCTGATCTCTCCCGCCACGCAAAAGCGCCAAGTCAACCGCCTGATCGCCGCCTTTGACGAGGTGCTGGCCCAGCTGTTCACGCCCAAAAGCCCCGCGCAATGAAGACGCCTCCGCAAACCGCCGCCGCGCCTTCCGAAGCCGAGGCCTTCCTCAATGCCCACCCCGAAATTGAGGCCTTTGATCTGGTGCTGACCGATGCCAATGGCGTAGCGCGTGGCAAAATCATTCGGCGGCACGAACTTTTGGGGCTTTACACGTCGGGCCGCCACCTGCCCATTTCCATCCTTGGGCTGGACATACTGGGCGAAGACGTGGGCGAGACGGGCCTTGTCTGGGACTTGGGCGACGCCGACCGCCGTGCATGGCCCATCGCAGGCAGCCTGCGCGCGCTGACGGGAACTGTGCCTGCGCGCGGGGAAGTGATGGTGATGCTGTATGAATTGGACGGCAGCCCCATGCTGGCCGACCCGCGCCATGCCCTTGCGCGCCAAATCGCCGCCTTGGCCGATATGGGCCTGCGCCCAGCGGGGGCGTTCGAGCTAGAGTTCTACCTGCTCGACCCCGAGCTTGGGCCAGACGGTGCGGTGCGCCCTGCCCGCGATGCGCTGGACGGGCGCAGCGGTGCCGAGACCGAGGTGTATTCCGTTGACCGCCTGCACGGGATGCTGCCGATTTTCAACCAGATTTACGCCGATTGCGCCGCCGCAGGCATCCGCGCCGAGACGATGATTTCCGAATATGGGCGCGGGCAGTATGAATTGACGCTGCATTACCGCGACGACATCCTGCAGGCCGCCGATGACCTGATCCGCCTGAAACGCATCGTGCGGGCGGCGGCGCGGGCGCATGGTGCAATCGCCTGTTTCATGGCCAAACCTCATGCGGAAATGGCGGGGTCTGGGATGCATCTGCACGTCTCGATGCAAGATGATCAGGGGCGCAATGTCTTTAGCGAAGCTGCGGGCGATGATCCCACCTCTCGCCCCGCGCTGCGCCATGCGATTGCGGGTATGGCGGCGCATATGGGCGATGCGATGCTGGTCTTTGCGCCCCACGCCAATTCTTGGCGGCGCTTTGCGGCAAATTCCTATGCGCCCATCGCGCCCACATGGGGGGTGAACAACCGCTCGGTTGCCTTGCGCGTGCCTGCAGGGGATGCAAAGGCGCGGCGCATCGAACACCGCCCGTCGGGGGTGGATGCCAACCCCTATCTCGTGGCCACCGCCGTTCTGGCCGCCCTGCGCGATGGGCTGGAACGCAAGTCGCCAGCCCCCGACCCCGTCACGGGCAATGGCTATGACGCGGCAGAAACCTTCCCCGCGATGCCCGCCGATTGGCGCAGCGCGATCATCGCAGCCGAAGGTTCGGCCTTTCTCAAATCCGCCCTTGGCCCCGATTTGCACCGCGCCTTTACCGCGATCAAATGGGCCGAATATGCCCGCATGGCGCGGCATGTCTCCGCCATGGACTTGGCGCATTATTTGCATCGGGCATAAGGGGGCGTTGCCCAGGCTTGCGATGGCACGCCGCAAGCCCAGGCTTCGATCTGCACAGGAAATTTCTTTAGCAGGCAAGCAGGCAAATGGTCTGCTCCTTCCTCGCTCGATAAATATCCTGGGGGGAGGCAGCTTTGGTCTGCCAAAGCTGCTGGGGGGCTAGCCCCCCCTATTCAACCGCCACAGAATAGCGGCAGGTTTGCGCGCAAACGGGCATTGCACGGCTGATGGCGGCGGCGATAATTTCAGGCACTTTGGCGTGCAGGCCCAAAGGCGGCAAAACGCGCCCGCCAAAGCGCGCCTCGGCCAAGGCGCGCGGGATGTCTTCGCTGACATGCCCGCCCATCGCGGCAAAAAAGGGCAGGCAAACCGCACCTGGGCCAAAGCCCGTGGCATCAGCCAAGCGCGGGCTTTGGTCGATAAAGGCGGCGCTGCAGCGGGCAAGGCCCAAATCGCTTTGCAGGCTGCGGGCAAGGGCAAAGGCAACATCGCTGGGGGCTGCGGATTTGAAACTGCCATGCGCGGCGATCAGCACCTCGGCGCGGCGCAGATCTTGCCCCGTCAGCGCCTCGGCCACCATATCACGGGCAAGGCCATGCACCAAAGGATCACAGCCAAAGGGTTCCAGCACCTGCCAGCCGCCACTGCCCACGACCGCCCCCGCAGCGCGCATCTGATCGGCCAATGCCACGCGGGTAAACCAGCCCCCTGCCATGAACATCGGAAAGACCACGCCTTGCGGGCCAAGCGCGCCCAGCGCTGCGGCCAAAGCGCCGCTTTGTGCCAGCGTGGCCGATGCCACGCGCGGGTTTGGCGCATGGCCCGCCACGGCTGCGGCAAGGGCCGCCAACTCTGCCTCGGCAGGGGCGGGCGCGCTGGGTTGGCCATGGGCCACAATCAGGGCGGGCAGGGCGGGCAGGGCGGGAAGGGTGCTTTGCGTCATAAGGTTAGACATAGGGCGACGTGTGCCTTTCGGCAAATGCGGCGCTAGATTTGATCTGCTTTGCCACCGCCCTGCACGCGCAGCACGGGCTGGCAATGATCCCAGATCATGCGGCCAACCTCGCCAAACAGGGCAGGCCCCGCCTCTGCAATCGCGCGCGACTGCGCCATCAGCACCATATACAGCGGCCGCATTCCCCGCGCCGACACGCGCAGCATATCATGCTTGATCCAGGATGTTTTGGCATCGCCCGTCCACCCCGTTTGCGCCGATTTCGACCAAAGCTTTACCCCTTTTGGCAGGCCCGCCCCCAAAAACTCGGCCAAGCCGAAATTGGGAAACACCGCCTCGGGGCTGGTGCCATCGCGCTGCATGTACGATTGCGCGCGGCGCAGGCCATCGTCTTTCAGCGGCACATCGCCTTCGAAAAGCTCCCACATCAGGCGCGCGGCGCAGCCCGCATTCATCTGGTTCAACCCCTCGCCATAAGGGCCAACCAAGCGGGCCTCGCGGCCATAGCGCAGATCGCAGCCCTGCTTTTGCGCGATGCGGCAGCCGTCCCATTCGGGCCAGCCCTGCTGCCAGTAAAAGGTATCCAGCCGCCCGCGCTTGCTGGCCCAATCCAGAAATTCGGCGCCGTCCAGCGCCGTGTCACCCGTGGTACCTGTCAGGCAATCAATCACATAATTTGCCGCGCTGTCCGAAGGCCACAGCACCATCTCACGCAGCGCGCGGTCAAGGTCTGGATGCGCCTCGATCCGCCCCGATTGCAGCGCGGCAAGCCCGTGCACCATATGAAACGGCGCGGTCAGCCCTGCGGGGAAATAGGCAGCGCCCGCGCGGTGCGCAAATCCCGCCGCGCCAAAACTGCTGGGCGCGCAGACCACCAAAGACATTTTCCCAGCGGCCAAACCCTGCGCGCCAAACGCCGCTTGCACCTGCGCCAAAACGTCTTGGCCCAGTGCAGTCCATTCGGCGGTGGGCGTGAAAAACATCGGGCAATCTCCTTACCGCAAGCTTAGCCGATGGGCTGATTTTCCGCCAGATCAAGCCCTAAAATGCCTGCGTTTTTTGCGCCGAGTGATGAAAACCGCAGCAGTTTGTGCGCGGGCAAGGTGTTTGCGGCACATCGCCCCGCACCGAACGCCCCATTTGTGCCATCACGCGGTGACATCCACCACCACACGCCCCTGCACCGCGCCGCGCAAAATTTGCGCCCCCAGCGCGGGCAGGTCGGCCAATGCGGCCATCTGCACAGTGGCCCGCAGCCGATCCAGCGGCAAATCGCGGGCAAGGCGGGCCCACGCCTCTTGCCGCGCCGCAAAGGGTTGGGTGACTGAATCGATCCCCAAAAGCGAGATGCCCCGCAGCAAAAACGGGATGACCGAGGCAGGCAGCGCCGCCCCCCCCGCAAGGCCGACCGCCGCCACCGAGGCCCCGCTTTTCATCTGCCCCAACACCCGCGCCAGCATCGCCCCGCCCACGGCATCGATGCAGCCTGCCCAAGTTTCGCTTTCCAGCGGGCGCGGGGATACCTCGGCCAAGTCGGCGCGCGCGATGATGCGCCCAGCGCCCAGACCGCGCAGATAGCTCTCCGTCTCTGGCCGCCCCGTCACCGCCGCCACCGCATAGCCCAAATTGGCCAAGATCGCCACCGCGACCGAACCCACCCCGCCCGCCGCGCCCGTCACCAAAACCTCGCCTTGGTCGGGGCGCAGGCCGTGGCGTTCCAGCGCCAGAATGGCCAGCATCGCAGTCAAGCCCGCCGTGCCCACCGCCATCGCATCGCGGGCCGTCAGGCCCACAGGCAGCGGCACCAACCAATCGCCGCGCACCCGCGCGCGGGCAGCATAGCCGCCCCAATAGGCCTCGCCCACGCGCCAGCCTGTCAGCACCACCCCATCGCCCACCTTATAGCGCCCATCGTCCGAAGCGCGCACCACCCCCGCAAAATCGATCCCCGCGACATGAGGATATTGGCGCACCAGCCCCCCCCCTTTGGGCGACAGGCACAGCCCGTCTTTGTAATTGAGCGTCGAATATTGCACATCCACCGTGACGGAGGGGCTGTCATACTGCGGCAAATCGGCATCGTCCAAATCGCGCAGATGCGCCGCAGCCAGATCGCCCGATTTTTCCAATACCAATGCCCGAAACATCGCGGCCCCCTGTTTGCGCCTGCCGCATTCATCTTGACCAAGAAGCCCCCCTAATAGCAAGGGGGCAATTTCAGGCGTCCTTGGGCTTGAATTTCCCGATCAAGGGCAACAGGTTCAATCTATGCGATGGGCGCGACGGAAACCCGCGGCTGGCGCGTTTAATCTAGAAATATTGCCGCATAGCGAAAGTGATACGCCTGTGAATTCCAAGCTATTTTTCAAACCATCGCGCCGCATCCTTGGCATCGGGATTGGTGGTCTACTCGTTTTGGCCACCGCGGGGTGGTATTATTGGGGCGGCAGCGCAGCGGTGCAATACCGCACGGCGCAGGTGCAGCGCGGCACTGTCGAAGTCACCGTTTTGGCCGCTGGCGCGATCGAGGCAAAGCAACTGGTTTCGGTGGGCGCGCGGGTGTCGGGGCAGGTGGAAAAACTGGCCGTCACCTTGGGCCAAGATGTGCAGGCGGGTGATGTGATTGCCGAGATTGACGCCCAAGAACAGCAAAACGACCTGCTGAAGGCCAAGTCCGCGCTGGCGCAGATCGCGGCGCAGATCACCGCAAAATCGTCGGGTCTGCGCAAGGCTCAGGCGGCGCTGGCGCGGCAAACCCAGCTTGGCGCGTCTGAACTTGTGTCCAAAGAGGCACTGGAAAACGCCGCCGCCGAGGTCGAGGTGCTGAAGGCCGATTTGGCGGCGCTTTCGGCGCAAAAGGCCTCTGCCGAGGTGAATGTCGCGCAAAGCCAACTGGCGCTGGAACGCGCGACCGTCACCGCGCCCATCAGCGGCACGGTGGTGGCGATTGTGGTCGAGGCAGGGCAAACCGTGTCCGCCGCGCAAAACGCCCCCACCATCGTGAAAATCGCCAATCTGGACACGATGATCGTCAAGGCCGAGATCTCCGAAGCCGATGTCGTGCGCGTCAAGGCAGGCCAGACCGCCAGCTTCACCATTTTGGGCGAACCTGAAACCCGTTTTGAAGCCGTGGTGCAAGGCGTCGAACCCGCGCCGTCGCAACTGGCCGAAAGCGATACAATTTCGGCAGAAAAGGCCATCTATTACAACGGCTTGCTAGAGGTGGCCAATCAGGGCCGCAAGCTGCGTATCGGCATGACGGCGCAGGTTTCTATCGTGCTGGAACAGGCGGTTGACGCCCTGTCCGTGCCTGTCGCCGCCCTAACCGAAGGGCCAGACGGGGCCAGCGTGCAGGTGATGGTGGGCGGCAAGCCGCAACAGCGCGCCGTGAAAACGGGCTTGAACGATAAGGTGCGGGTGCAGATTTTGGACGGGCTGACAAGTGGCGAAGAAGTGGTCATCGGCACGGGGGCTGCGCCCACCGCATCCGCCGCCGCATCACGGCGCGGCGGCCCGCCCATGGGCCTGTAATATGTCACACGCCCCCCTCCTTTCGCTGCGCGGCATCTCGCGCAGCTTTACCGCAGGCGAGCAGTCGATCACCGTTTTGCGCGATGTCGATTTGGACATTCACGCGGGCGAATTTGTGGCCATTATCGGCGCGTCAGGATCTGGCAAATCGACGCTGATGAATATTTTGGGCTGCCTTGATCGCCCGTCTGGCGGGTCTTACAGCTTTGGCGGGCAAGATGTGGCCAGCCTTGGGCCCGACGATCAGGCCCGCCTGCGCCGCCAGCATTTCGGCTTTATCTTTCAGCGGTATCACCTTTTGGGCGATTTGGACGCGGTGGGCAATGTCGCCACACCTGCGATTTACGCAGGCATGGACGGGGGCACACGGCGGGCGCGGGCAGCCGCGCTGTTGGGCAGCTTGGGCCTTGAAAACCGCCTTGATCACCGCCCAAACGCCCTGTCTGGCGGGCAGCAACAGCGCGTCTCGGTCGCCCGTGCCCTGATGAACGGCGGCGAGGTGATTTTGGCCGACGAACCCACAGGCGCGCTGGATACCAAAAGCGGGGCCGACCTGATCGCCCTGCTGCAAGACCTCAACGCCAAGGGCCATACCATTATCGTTGTCACCCACGATCCGGGGGTGGCCGCGCAGGCGCGGCGGGTGATTGAAATTTCTGATGGGCGCATCGTGCGCGATACAGGCGCTGGGCAAACCGCCTCTGCCGCGCCCCGCATGGAAATGCAGCGCGGGGCCGACAGCGCAGGCGCGATGATAGGCCGCGTATCGGAAGCCTTTCGCATCGCCATCGGCGCGATGCTGGCGCATAAACTGCGCAGTTTTCTAACCATGCTGGGCATCATCATTGGCATCGCCTCGGTCGTGCTGGTGGTGGCGCTGGGGTCTGGCACGCAGACTAAGGTCTTGAAAGATATCAGCAGTTTGGGCACCAACACCATCACCATTCGCGCGGGCACGGGGTTTGGATCGCGCGATGCGCAGCGCATCCGCACGCTGGTTCCCGCCGATGCGCGCGCGCTTGGCCTGATGGATTTTGCCGATAACGTCTCGCCCGCCGTCAATACGGGGCTCACCGCCGTGGCTGGCAATGTCAGCGCGACGGTGCAGGTCAATGGCGTATCGGGCGATTATTTTCCCGTGCACAATTACACCGTCAACACAGGCGCCGCCTTTGACGACGGCGATATCGCCGCCCTGTCGCAAGTGGCCGTGCTGGACGATGCCAGCGCCGCGCGTTTCTTTCCCAATGGGGTCAATCCCGTGGGGCAGGTGATTATCTTGGGCCGCGTGCCGATGCGGGTGATTGGCGTGGTAACGGCAGGCGGGGCCAGCTTTGGGCCGGACAGCCTGAAGGTCTGGGTGCCCTATACCACCGCCATGTCGCGCCTGACGGGGCAAAGCCATTTGTCCAGCATCGAGGTGCAAGTGTCCGATAGCTATACCAGCGCCGAGGCCGAAGCCGCGATCGAGGCGCTGATGCTGGCGCGGCATGGCACCAAGGATTTCTTCCTGTCGAACGCCGACACGATCCGCACCACCATCACCTCGACCGCGCGCACCCTTACTGCGCTGGTCGCGATGATTGCCGTGATCTCGTTGATTGTGGGCGGCATTGGGGTGATGAATATCATGCTGGTCTCTGTCACCGAACGCACCCGCGAAATCGGTCTGCGCATGGCGATTGGCGCGCGGCGGTCAGACATCATCAACCAATTCCTGATCGAGGCGGTGATGCTGTCGCTCACAGGTGGGGTGATCGGCATCGCGCTGGCCCTTGGCGGCGGCACGGTGGCGGGCCTGTTCTTTAGCGACCTGCCGCTGATCTTTTCAGGGGCCTCGGTCGCCGTGGCGTTTTTGTCATCCACACTGATCGGCGTGACTTTCGGGTTTTTGCCTGCACGGGCGGCGAGCAGGCTAGATCCTGTGGTGGCGCTGAGTAGGGATTGAGGGGGCGGATGGCCCGGAATCATGGCGCGCAGCGCCGCCGGGTTTGCCATTGGTTTCGCCATTGGTTCAAGAAACCAATGGCATGGCCCTCCCTCCCCCCGGGAGGGCGCACTCCGCCGCCAGTGCCTAGAACTGCCGTTGGGGGGCCTGAACCATAAAGTGTGCAGAACTTCTGTTGCAGCGCCCGCCCGAGGAATGGCGAGGCCCTCTGTTTGGTTGGCTTAACATGGCAAATTTTCTTCACCCCCCACCGCGCGCACCGTGTCGGGACGATGTCGGGACGGATGCCATACGCAAACCAGACGCAAACCATACGCTGGGTTCTGGCGAAATCGGGCGGCTAAACCTCTTCGACCAAAACCACCCCGCCCATCGCCTTGATCGCCCCCTTGATTTGCGGGGTGATGGGGTAGGTTTTGGGCAGCTCAATATCCACTTCGCGGCCCGTATCATCTGGAACACACAGGAAAATCTTGGCCCGCGATGGGCCATCCAGCTTGCCCAAAAGGCTGGCCAGCGAAGCCGCCGCTTCGGGGCGGTTGATATGCACGCGCAAGTCCGCCGCTTCGGCAGTATTGGCAACCGAATCAACAGGTTGCGCCACGCGGGCCAGCAGTTTCAGGCTCTCGCCCTCTAGGTTTGCCTCCACGGTCAGCACCACATTGCGCCCCACTTCCAGATGGTCGCGCGCCGCCTCTAGCGTGTCGGAAAACACGGTTACTTCATACAAACCAGTGGGATCGGACAGGGAAACAAATGCAAACCTATTCCCCTTTGCCGACTTTCGTTCCTGCTTTGCCGACACCGACCCCGCCATTTTCGCCACCAACGGCCCGCGTTCGGCCAGCTTAGTCACTTCGGCTAAGGTCTTGACATCACGTCGTTTTAGCGCGGGCATATAATCGTCCAACGGATGACCCGAAAGGTAAAACCCCACCGCCAGATGTTCCTGCGACAGCCGTTCCAGCGGCAACCAATCGTCGCGGAAGGGCAAGCGCGGTTCTTGAATATCACTGCCGCTTTCGCCAAACAGGCTGACTTGGTTCGATCCCTTCGCCTCATGCACCGCCGCCGAATAGGCCGCCAGCGCGTCCAAGGCGTCAAACACCTTTGCCCGGTTGCCGTCCAGCGCATCAAACCCGCCCGCACGGGCCAGCATTTCCAAGGGGCGCTTGCCCACTCGCTTCAAATCTACCCTGCGGGCAAAATCGAACAATGTCGCAAATGGCACATCGCCCCGCGCCGAAGTGATCAGCCGCATCGCCTCGACGCCCACACCTTTTAGTGCGCCAAGGGCATAGACAACCGCGCCGCTGTTCACCGAAAACGTCGCCGCGCTGTTGTTCACACAAGGCGGGCGCATGGCAATGCCCAGTTTATCCACTTCGCGTTTATAGACGGCCAATTTGTCGGTTAAATGGATGTCGCAGTTCATCACGGCGGCCATAAACTCGACAGGGTAATTCGCCTTGAGGTAAGCGGTCTGATAGGACACAACCGCATAGGCCGCAGCGTGGGATTTGTTAAAGCCGTAATTGGCGAATTTTTCTAAAAGATCAAATACTTCGCCCGCTTTGGCCGCCGAAACACCGTGGGTTTTGGCCGCGCCTTCAATGAACTTTGGCCGCTCTTTCGCCATTTCTTCGGCAATCTTTTTACCCATCGCGCGGCGCAGCAAATCGGCCCCGCCAAGGCTGTAGCCGCCCATCACCTGCGCAATTTGCATCACCTGTTCTTGGTAGACGATAATGCCTTGGGTTTCGGCCAAAATATGGTCAATCGTGGGGTGCAGAGACTCAAGATCGCGCTGGCCGTTTTTCACCTCGCAATAGGTGGGGATATTCTCCATCGGGCCAGGGCGATACAGGGCGACCAGCGCGACGATATCCTCGATGCATGTCGGTTTCATGCGCCGCAGCGCGTCCATCATGCCGCTGGATTCCACCTGAAACACGGCCACGGTTTTGGCCGCCGTATACAATTCATAGGTGGGGGCATCATCCAGCGGGATCAGGCTGATGTCGATATTTACCCCCCGCAAAGACAGCAAATGCAGCGCGTTTTGAATGACAGTCAGGGTTTTCAGGCCCAGAAAGTCGAACTTGACCAGCCCCGCCGCCTCGACCCATTTCATATTGAACTGGGTGGCAGGCATGTCGGAACGCGGGTCTTGATACAGCGGCACCAACTCGTCCAAAGGACGGTCACCAATCACCACGCCCGCGGCGTGGGTAGAGGCGTTGCGATACAGCCCTTCGATCTGCGCGCCGTAATTCAAAAGGCGCGCAACCACCTCTTCGCGGGCCGCCTCGCGCAGGCGCGGCTCGTCTGCCAGCGCCTTGGTGATGGACACGGGTTTCACCCCTTCCAGCGGGATCAGTTTGGACAGGCGGTCAACCTGCCCGTAAGGCAATTGCAGCACGCGGCCCACATCGCGCACGGCGGCCTTGGACAGCAGAGCGCCAAAGGTAATGATCTGGCCCACACGGTCGCGCCCGTATTTGGCCTGCACGTATTGGATCACCTCCTCGCGGCGATCCATGCAAAAGTCGATGTCAAAGTCGGGCATCGACACACGTTCAGGGTTCAAGAACCGCTCGAACAGCAAGGCATAGCGCAAAGGGTCAAGATCAGTGATGGTCAGCGCATAGGCCACCAAACTGCCCGCCCCCGAACCCCGCCCCGGGCCAACAGGAATACCCTGTTCCTTGGCCCATTTGATAAAATCGGCCACGATCAGGAAATAGCCTGGAAAGCCCATTTTGATGATAACATCCAGCTCGAAATCTAAGCGCGCCGTGTAATCTTCGACGCTGGCAGCATGGGGAATAACGGCAAGCCGCGCGGTTAGCCCTGCATGTGCCTGACGGCGCAGTTCCTCCACCTCGTCATCGGCAAAGCGGGGCAAGATGGGCTTGCGTTTATAGACGGCAAAGGCGCAGCGACGAGCAATTTCGACAGTGTTTTCAATTGCTTCGGGCAGATCGGCGAACAAGGTCGCCATTTCTGCTTCGGTCTTGAAATAATGCTGCGGGGTCAGGCGGCGGCGCGGGGTTTGCTGATCGACATAGGCGCCCTCGGCAATGCAAATCAGCGCGTCATGCGCCTCGTACATTTTGGCCTCGGGGAAATAGACATCATTGGTGGCGACAATCGGCAGGCCCATCGCATAGGCCGCCTCTAGCATCGGCGCTTCGGTTTGCGCCTCGGCTTCGGGCAGGGCATCGGCGGTGGGGTGGCGCTGCAGTTCCACATAAAGACGCTGCGGAAAGGCCGCCGCTAGGCTGCGCAAAAGCGCTTCTGCACGCGGCATCTGGCCCGCGCGGATCAACCGCCCCAAGGGGCCATCCGCGCCGCCCGTCAGGCAAATGAGCCCTGCGGAATGGGCGGCCAATTCCGCCAAACTCACCTGCGGCAGTTGCCCCCCCTTGCCGATATATAGGGCAGAGTTCAGCTTCATCAGGTTCATATACCCCGCTTCATTCTGCGCCAGCAGAACGATGGGCGCGGGAGGGCGGGGTTGCGCGCCAAGGGGGGCAGGGTCATAGGCCAGCGAGATTTGGCATCCGACAATGGGCTGCAAACCCGAATCCTTGGCCGACACCGAAAATTCCAAAGCCGCAAACAGGTTATTGGTATCGGTCACCGCCACGGCGGGCATCTGATGTTTCACGCACAGCTTGATCAGCGCCTTCAAGGGCACCGCGCCTTCCAACAAAGAATGTTCGGTATGGGTGCGCAGATGGATGAATCGAGGTTCGGACATAGCGCCAGCCTAACCAATGGGCAGGGCAAGGGAAAGGCGCATCATTATGCGGCAAAGGCAAAAGGTGATATCTTGATAGGCGATAAGGTAATGCTTGCCAGACGCTGCAATGCAATGCTTCATGTCGGTGCGCCGCGCCCCCGTTTTACGCCGCATCGGATGGGGGCACTTCGGCAGACGCAAAAGAAGGCGGCGAGGCAGACCATGACCGAAGTTGCGTTTTTGCTAAACGGAACACAGGTTGCGCTAACGGGGGTTTCCCCAACACGCACACTTTTGGAATTTCTGCGCGAAGACCCCGCGCTCTGTGGCACCAAGGAAGGGTGCAATGAGGGCGATTGCGGCGCTTGCACTGTGATTGTGACCGATGACGCAGGCACCCGCGCCTTGAACGCCTGTATTTTGTTTCTGCCGCAATTGCATGGCAAGGCAATTCGCACCGTCGAGGGCATCGCCGCGCCCGATGGCACGCCCCACCCTGTGCAGGCCGAGATGCACCGCCACCACGGCAGCCAATGCGGGTTTTGCACGCCGGGTTTTGTCGCCTCGATGGCCGCCGCGCACCTAAACGGCGACCGCGATCACAACACCACGCTTGCGGGGAACCTGTGCCGCTGCACGGGTTATGCGCCGATCATCCGCGCCGCCCGCGCCGCCGAATCGGCCCCCGTGCCAGATCACATGAAAACCGATGCAGCTTTCATTTTGGCGCAAATATCCGCGGGGGAAAGCTTGCAAAGCCCTGCTTTGCAAGCGAAGGGGGCAGACAGCCCCCTTTCGATCCGCCCGCAAAGCATGGACGACCTGGCAAAGTGGTATCTGGCCAACCCCGATGCCACGCTGATCGGCGGGGCGACGGACGTAGGGCTTTGGGTGAACAAACTTCACCGCGACTTGCCCAAGACTGCCTTTTTGAACGGTATCGCGGAAATGGCGCAGATCACCGATTTGGGCGATAGTCTGCACATCGGCGCAGGGGTGACGATCGAGGCGCTGCGCATGGTGATGGGCGCGCATCACCCCAGCTTTGCAGAAATGCTGCGCCGCTATGCCAGCACGCAGATCCGCAACGCTGCCACCATCGGCGGCAATATCGCCAACGGCTCGCCCATTGGTGACGGCCCGCCCGCGCTGATTGCTTTGGGCGCGGTGCTGCATTTGCGACAAGGCGCATCCGTGCGCGATTTGCCGCTGGAGAAGTTCTTTCTTGATTACCGCAAGCAAGACCGCCGTTTGGGCGAATTTGTAACAGGCGTGACCATGCCAAAATCTGCGCCAAACCTGCGCTGCTACAAGATTTCCAAGCGGTTTGACCAAGATATTTCTGCCGTCTGCGGCTGTTTCAATATAGAAACCACAGGAGGCAAGATTACCGCCGCCCGCATCGCCTTTGGCGGCATGGCAGGGATTCCCAAGCGCGCAGCATCGGTCGAGGCCGCGCTCATCGGGCAGTCCCTTAGCCCCGATACCGCCGCACAAATCGCGCCGCTAATGGCTGGCGATTTCACGCCACTGTCCGATATGCGGGCCTCTGCAGCCTATCGGTTGACCACGGCGCAGAACCTGCTGATCCGCTATGCGCATGATCTTGCGGGCGTGCAGACCTCGGTTCAGGAGGTGCGGGTATGAGCGTGGGCGCCCCCCTTCCGCATGATTCGGCTCTGATGCAACTGGCAGGTTCGGCGCGTTACACCGATGACATCCCCCTGCCGCAAGGCGCGCTGCATCTGGCATTTGGCATGGCGACCATCGCGCATGGCACCATTACCGCGATGGATTTATCGGCGGTGCGGGCGAGTGAAGGCGTAGTTGCGGTGCTGTCCTATCAGGACTGGCCCGAAACCCTGCCGCCCGAGATGCCCGATTGTAGCCCATCCGCGCATGACGAGCCGCTGCTGGCCACGGGCCGCGTGCATTACATCGGCCAGCCTGTGTTTTTGGTCATCGCCACATCGCACCATCTGGCGCGGCGAGCGGCGGCTAGGGGCAAAGTCAGCTATGCCGAATTGCCCGCGCTGCTGACGATTGACGATGCGCTGGCGGCAAACTCGCGCTTTGAACAGGGCCCGATTGTTTGGGCCAAGGGCGATGCAGCGGCGGCGATTTCCAGCGCCCCGCATGTTGTCGAAGGCGTGTTTAACCTGGGCGGGCAGGAACATTTCTACCTAGAAGGCCAGGTTGCCGCCGCCCTGCCATTGGAAGGGGGGGATTTGCATATCTATTCCTCGACCCAGCACCCATCGGAAATTCAGCACAAAGTCGCCCATGCGTTTCATCTGCCGATGTCCGCCGTGCGGGTCGAAGTGCGGCGCATGGGGGGCGGTTTTGGCGGTAAGGAAAGCCAAGGCAATGCGCTGGCGATTGCCTGCGCGATTGGGGCGCGGCTAACGGGGCGGGCCTGCAAAATGCGCTATGACCGCGACGATGATATGATGATCACGGGCAAGCGGCACGATTGCCGCATCGCCTATCGCGCGGGGCATGACGATCAGGGGCGGCTCTTGGGGCTGGAGTTTACGCATTTCTTCCGCTGCGGCTGGGCGCAAGACCTATCGCTGCCCGTGGCCGATCGCGCCATGCTGCATGCCGATAATTGCTATCACATCCCCAATATCGCCATCACCAGCCACCGCCTAAAAACCAACACCCAAAGCGCGACCGCGTTTCGCGGATTTGGTGGCCCGCAGGGGATGATTGGCATCGAGCGTGTGATGGATCATATCGCCTTTGCGGTGGGGGGTGATCCGACCGCTGTGCGCAGCCTGAATATGTATCGCGGGATGGCGGCGGCGGATGCCTTCGGCGAGGATATTTTGGCCAAAGTGAAAGAGGTGCAAACAACGCCCTTTCATATGCCTGTCGAGGATTTTGTGGGCGATCAGATTGTGGAGCGGTTGGCAGAGACTTCGGGCTATGCCGCGCGCCGCGCCGAGATTGCGGCGTGGAATGCGGCCAGCCCTATTTTAAAGCGCGGCATTGCGATCACGCCTGTCAAGTTTGGGATTTCCTTCACGCTGACATGGCTGAACCAAGCGGGGGCTTTGGTGCATGTTTATCAAGACGGCTCGGTTCAGTTGAACCACGGCGGCACAGAGATGGGCCAAGGGTTGAACCAAAAGGTCGCGCAAGTGGTGGCGGGGGTGTTTGGGCTGGACGCGGGGGCTGTGAAGATCACCGCGACAGATACCGCAAAGGTGCCCAACACAAGCGCCACGGCGGCCAGTTCGGGCAGCGATCTGAACGGCATGGCGGCGCGCAATGCGGCAGAGACGATCCGCGCGCGGATGGCCGAATTTCTGGCGGGAAAAATGGGGGTCGCGGCAGAAACGGTGCGCTTTGCGGGCGGCATTGTGCGGGCGGGGGGCGAGGAATTCGGCTTTGCCCAAGTTGCCGCTTGGGCCTATCAGGCGCGGGTGAGCCTGTCATCTACGGGCTACTACGCCACACCCAAAATCACTTGGGACAGGGTGAAGGGGCGCGGGCGGCCGTTCTTGTATTTCGCCTATGGCGCGGCGGTGACCGAGGTGGTGATCGACACGCTGACGGGCGAGAATCGCATTTTGCGCGCCGATGTTTTGCACGATACGGGCAGCCCGCTGAACCCCGCCTTGGATATCGGCCAGATCGAGGGGGCATACGTTCAGGGCGCGGGCTGGCTGACGATGGAGGAATTGGTCTGGGACGCCAAGGGCGCGCTTAAAACCCACGCGCCAAGCACCTATAAAATACCCGCCTGCGCCGATAGGCCCGCCATCTTTAACGTGGATTTGTGGAACAGGCCCAACCGCGAAGACACGATCGGGCGCAGCAAAGCGGTGGGCGAGCCGCCCTTTATGCTGGGGATTTCGGCATTTTTCGCGCTGCGGGATGCGGTGGCGGCCTGCGGGGATGGCTTGCGCTATCCGTCATTGGATGCCCCCGCCACGCCCGAGCGGATTTTGGCAGCCGTGCAGGAGCAGCGGCATGTTTGACCGCATCTCCCTTGCCCGCGCGGTGGATGCCCATGGCGCCATGGCGCGGGTTGTGGTGGCTGAGGTGCAGGGCCACGCCCCGCGCGAAGTGGGGGCCAGTATGCTTGTTTGGGCAGGTGGGCAGGCGGGAACGATTGGTGGCGGCGCGTTGGAATTTCAGGCGGCGCAAGTCGCGCGGGATATGCTGGCGGCGGGCGCGGACTTGCGGCTGGATACAATTCCCCTTGGCCCCAATCTTGGCCAATGTTGCGGCGGCGCAGTGCGACTGCTGACGGAAGTTTTCAGCGATGTGCCCGCAGATGGGGCATGCTTTGTGCGGCCAGTTTCGCAAAGCGCAGGGCCGATGCCGCTCGCGATGGCCCGCGCGCAGGCCGCTGCGCGTCGGGGTGCGCGCGTGCTTGCGGGGCTGAATGAGGGTTGGTTTATCGAGCCGTTTTCCGCCCCCAAAACCCCCGTTTGGATTTGGGGCGCAGGGCATATCGGGCGGGCGCTGGCCTCGGTGATGGCACCTTTGCCTGACATGGAAATCACTTGGCTCGACACGGATTTAGCCCGCTTTCCGGCCACCATTCCAGACGGGGTGCGCGCGCTGCCAGCGGCAGAGATCACCCGCGCAATTCCGCTGGCCCCCGCCGATGCCCATCATGTGGTTTTGACATTTTCCCATGCCTTGGATTTGGCCCTGTGCGATGGGCTGCTGCGGCACGGGTTTGCGCAGCTTGGCCTGATCGGGTCGGCCACCAAATGGGCGCGGTTTCGGGCGCGGCTTGTTGCGCTGGGCCATTCACCTGCCGAAATATCGCGCATCGCCTGCCCGATTGGCGACCCCGGCCTCGGAAAACATCCACAAGCCATTGCCATTGGCGCGGCGGGGCGCATGATGCGGGATATGGCGCAAACGCCCGCATTGCAAAAGGAGGTGCGCGCATGAGCGCAGATCAACTTAGCCTGTTTGAAGCCAAGGGCATTGGCAAATCCTATCCTGGCGTTCGGGCGAATGACGATGTGTCCTTTTGCGTCAAGCGCGGCGAAGTTCATGCATTGCTGGGCGAAAATGGCGCGGGCAAATCGACGCTGGTCAAGATGATTTACGGGCTGGTGAAACCAGATGACGGCGAGATGCTGTGGCTGGGAGAGGCGTTTGCGCCCGCAAGCCCCGCCCGCGCCCGCGCGGCAGGTGTAGGCATGGTGTTTCAGCATTTCTCGCTGTTCGAGGCGTTGAATGTGGCCGAAAACGTCGCCCTTGGTATGGAAAATCCGCCGCCGCTTGCCTTGCTTGCGGCAGAGATTTCTAAGGTCAGCGCGGATTATGGCCTGCCGCTTGATCCTGCGCGGCGGGTGGGGGATTTGTCGGCGGGCGAGCGTCAGCGGGTCGAGATTATCCGCTGCCTGCTGCAATCGCCCAAACTGCTGATTATGGACGAGCCGACATCGGTTTTAACCCCGCAAGAAGTGGAGATTTTGTTCAAAACCCTGCGCCAGTTGGCCGCCGAGGGCACGGCGATTTTGTATATCAGCCACAAGCTAGAGGAAATTCGTGCCCTGTGCGATGCCGCTACGATTTTGCGGCGCGGCAAGGTGGTGGCCACCTGCACCCCGCGCGAGACGACGGCGCGGGCGATGGCCGAATTGATGGTGGGGTCGGCCTTGGCCAGCCCCGCGCGCACGGGCAAAGCGGTTGACGCGGGCGCGGGGGATGCAGCTTTGCAGGTGGCCCAGCTTTCTGCGCCCTCGCCCATTCCATTTGGCACATCGCTGAAAGACATCAGTTTTCGTGTTGCTCAGGGCGAGGTTTTGGGCATTGCAGGTGTGGCGGGCAATGGGCAGGACGAGCTGATTTTGGCGCTGTCGGGCGAGATTGCCAGCGCCCCCGATATGATCCGCGTCAAGGGCGAGGCGATTGGCGCGCTGGGGCCGAATGCGCGGCGCGCGCGCGGCATTGTGGTCGCCCCAGAAGACAGGCTGGGCCATGCGGCCGCGCCCGATATGTCGCTGGTCGAAAATGCGTTTCTAACGGGCGCGGGGCCGCGCAAGCTGGCGCGGCGCGGGTTTGTCGATTGGGCGGCGGCGAAAAGTTTTGCCGAGGAAATCATTGCGGGTTTTGACGTGCGCACGCCGCATTCGGGTGTTGCGGCGCGGGCGCTGTCGGGCGGAAACTTGCAGAAATTTGTGATCGGGCGCGAGCTGCTTCAATCGCCCGATGTGATCGTGATCAACCAACCAACATGGGGCGTCGATGCGGCAGCGGCGGCCTTTATTCGCCAAGCGATCTTAACCTGCGCCGAAGGTGGGGCCGCAGTGGTGGTGATTTCCCAAGATTTGGACGAGTTGATGGAAATATCCGACAATTTCGCAGCCCTAAATGAAGGGCGGCTGACAGCGCCGCGCCCGCGCGCAGGGCTGACAATGGAAGAGATTGGCCTGATGATGGGCGGCGCGCATGGAATGGAGGTGGCGCATGGGTAGGGCCGCGAAAATGGGGGCTTTGCGCCCCCGCCGCTCTGGCCAAGGCCAGAGCGACTCCCCCGCAGGATATTTGGGCCAAAGTGAAAGGGGCGCGGCATGATCAGGCTAGAGCGGCGCGCGACCGCCTCAACGTTTTGGGTTTGGGCGACACCTGTTGTGGCGGTGGCGCTGACGATGGTGTTTGGCGGCCTTATGTTTGCGGCGCTGGGCAAAAACCCCGTCGAGGTGATCCGCACCATCTTCTGGGACCCGCTGTTTGGCGAATTTGCGTGGTATTTGCGCGGGCAGCTTTTGGTGAAAGGCGGGCCGCTGATTTTGATTGCGATCGGTCTGAGTTTGGGGTTTCGCGCTGGGATCTGGAATATCGGGGCCGAGGGGCAGTATATCATGGGCGCGATTGTTGGGGCGGCGGTGGGTTTGGCCGCATACCCCACGGAAAGCCGCTGGATTTTCCCCGCGATGGTGATTGCGGGGGCCTTTGGCGGCTGGGCTTGGGCGATGATCCCCGCGCTTTTGAAGACGCGGTTGAACACCAACGAGATTTTGGTGTCTTTGATGCTGGTTTATGTTGCGCAAGTGGTTTTGGCGATGGCGTCGACGGGGTTTTTGCGCAATCCCGAAGGGTCGGGCTTTCCGGGCAGCCGCAATTTTTCCAGCTATCCAGCGGCGGGCAACCCCGAACTGATCGCGGGGTCGGGGCTGCATTGGGGCGGGGTGATGGCGATTGTGGTTGGGATCGCCGCCTATGTTTTGCTGCAGCGGCACATCCTTGGGTTTCAGATTAAACTGGCTGGGGCCGCGCCGCGGGCCGCGCGGTTTCATGGCGTGGTGCCAGAGCGGTTGGTGGTGCTGTGCATGGGAATATCGGGCGCGCTGGCGGGGCTGGCGGGGCTGTTCGAGGTGACGGGGCCTGCGGGGCAGATCAGCATTGATTTTAACGTAGGCTACGGGTTCACCGCGATTATCGTCGCGTTTCTGGGCAGGCTTAACCCGCTGGGCATTGTGCTGGCAGGGCTGATCATGGCGCTGACCTATATTGGCGGCGAAATGGCGGCGACCAATTTGGGCCTGCCATCGGCGGCGGTTCAGGCCTTTCAGGGGATGCTGCTGTTTTTTCTGCTGGGCGTGGATGTGCTGACCAATTATCGGATGAAACTGGGCGGGGGTGCTTGATGGGCGATATCAATCTTTCGGTGCTGATTGCGTCGCTGATGGTGGCGTCTGTGCCGATTCTGCTGGCCGCTTTGGGCGAGATGGTGACCGAACGCGCGGGGGTTCTGAACCTTGGCGTGGAAGGCATGATGATTATGGGCGCGATTTGTGGGTTTATCGCGGCGGTTCAGTCGGGCAGCCCGTTGGTTGGGTTTATCGCAGGGGCGGCGGGGGGCGCGGGGCTTAGCCTGCTGTTTGCGCTGCTGACGCTGGGGCTTTTGGCGAACCAAGTGGCTACGGGCCTTGCGCTGACGCTGTTCGGCCTTGGCCTGTCGGCGCTGATGGGGCAAGGGTATAACGGCATCAAGCCGCCCTCGACCACTGCAATAGATTTTGGCTGGCTTAGCGCGCTTCCCTTTGTCGGGCGCTTTTTGTTCAGCCATGATTGGGTGGTGTATTTCAGCCTGTTCATGGTCGGCGCTGTGTGGTGGTTTATCGCCCGCACCCGCGCGGGGCTGGTGCTGCGCGCCGTGGGCGAAAGCGCCGAGGCTGCCCATGCGCTGGGCTATAAGGTGGCGCGGATCAGGCTGGCGGCCATTGCCTTTGGGGGGGCGATGGCGGGGATGGGCGGGGCCTATGTCAGCCTTATTCGTGTGCCGCAATGGACTGATGGAATTACCGCAGGCGCGGGGTGGATTGCGCTGGCGATTGTGGTCTTTGCCAGTTGGCGGCCCGTGCGCGTGCTGATCGGTGCCTATTTATTTGGCGGTATCACGGTGTTACAGCTTAATTTGCAGGCGGCGGGGTCGTCTATTCCTGTCGCATACTTGTCGATGGCGCCGTATCTGGTAACGATAGTGGTGTTGGTTGCCATTTCGGCGGGCAAAGGGCGCGGGCAAGCGGCCCCTGCCGCCTTGGGCCAAAACTTTCACTCGGTGCGCTGACAGGCGCATCCTAACGGGCAAAATCGCCCATAACGGGGAGACGGACATGTTAAGAAGAACTCTGCTGGCAAGCGCTGCACTTGGTTTGTCGCTGGCCTTTACGGGCGGCGCTGCGGCGCAAGACAAACTGAAGGCGTGCTTTGTCTATGTTGGCCCCATCGGCGATGGCGGTTGGACGTTCCAACATCACCAAGGTGCCTTGGCCGTGCAAGAAAAATTCGGCGATAAAGTCGAAGTGCAATGGCAAGAAAACGTGCCAGAGGGCGCGGATGCTGAGCGCGTTTTGACGCAAATGGCGCTGGGCGGCTGCAAGATTATCTTCACGACATCGTTCGGTTATATGGATCCGACCAATGCTGTTGCCGCGAAATTCCCCGATGTAAAGTTTGAACACGCCACGGGGTTCAAGCGCGACAGCGCCAACGTGTCCACCTATAACGCCCGTTTTTATGAGGGCCGCGCTGTAGAGGGCCTGATCGCGGGCCGCATGACCAAATCGAACAAGATCGGCTATATCGGGTCTTTCCCAATTCCCGAAGTGATCATGGGGATCAACAGCTATTATCTGAACGCCAAAAAAGTGAACCCGAATGTTGAATTGTCGGTGGTTTGGGCCTTTACGTGGTTTGACCCCGCCAAAGAGGCTGATGCTGCAAAGGCACTGATCGACCAAGGCGTTGACGTGATTGCAAGCCATACCGATTCGACCGCGCCTTTGGCCGAGGCCGCAAAGACCGAAGGCAAAGTTATTGGCTTTGGGCAGGCATCTGACATGGCCGATTACAAACCCAGCCCGCGCGTGACCTCGATCATCGACAACTGGGCACCTTACTATGTTGAACGCGTTGGCGCGCTGTTGGATGGCACCTATGCACAGTCGGACGTATGGGCGGGCATTGCGGGCGGCGAAGTGCAGATTGGCGATATCACCGAGGCGGTTCCCGCCGATGTGAAGGCCGAGGCAGAGGCGCTGCGCGATGGGATTGCGGCAGGCACGGTTCACCCCTTTACTGGCCCGATCAACAAGCAAGACGGCAGCCCATGGCTGGCCGATGGCGCAACCGCGCCTGATGGTGACTTGCTGGGCATGAACTTTTACGTTGAGGGTATTGTCGGCGATATTCCGCAATAAACGGCCCACCTTCCCGCCAAAGAAAGGCCCGCCCCCGTGGTGGGCCTTTTCATTTGAAAAAACCATTTTGATATTCATGTATTCTAATGTATACGATTGAATATAACTTGGCTTGGGAGGGCTGAAAATGGCGCATGTTGTGGTGCTTGGGGCGGGGCTTGGCGGGTCGATTATGGCCTATGAATTGCGTGATCAGTTGCGCAAAGAAGATACGATTACGGTGATTACCAAAGACCCGAAGTATCATTTTGTGCCGTCAAATCCGTGGATTGCGGTGGGCTGGCGCAAAAAGGAAGAGATCACCATTGATCTGGCCCCGACGATGGCAAAAAAGAAAATTGCCTTCAAAACCGTGGCCGCAGAGCGGCTGCACCCCAGCGAGAATCGCATCGCCTTGGTTGATGGAACCTCGGTCAGCTATGACTATCTAGTCATTGCCACGGGGCCGGAACTGGCCTTTGACGAAATCCCAGGACTGGGGCCGCATGGCGGATTTACCCAAAGCGTGTGCCATGTTGACCATGCATTAGCGGCCAAAGAGGTGTTTGACAAACTACTGGAAAACCCTGGCCCCGTGGTGATTGGCGCGGTTCAGGGGGCCAGTTGCTATGGCCCCGCCTATGAATTTCTGTTCATTCTGGAAACCGCATTGCGTAAGGCAAAAATCCGCGACCGCGTGCCGATGACCTTTGTGACATCGGAACCCTATGTCGGGCATTTGGGGCTGGACGGGGTGGGCGACACCAAGGGCCTGCTCGAGTCTGAATTGCGGGCCAAGCATATCAAATGGCACACCTCTAGCCGCGTGAAAAAGGTCGAAGAGGGCCGCATGACCATCGAGGAAATCGCCGACGATGGAAGCGTCAAGGCGGAAAAGGAATTGCCTTTTGCCTTTTCCATGATGCTGCCCGCATTTCGCGGGATTGCGCCTGTGCGTGATATCGAGGGCCTGTCCAACCCGCGCGGCTTTACCATTGTGGACAAGCACCAGCAAAACCCAACGTTCAAGAACATCTTCGCCGTGGGGGTTTGCGTGGCGATCCCGCCGATGGGGCCAACGCCCGTGCCCTGCGGTGTGCCGAAAACGGGTTTCATGATTGAATCCATGGTGACGGCAACCGCGCATAACATTGGCAATATCGTGCGTGGCCGCGAACCTGATCAGGTCGGCACATGGAATGCGGTGTGTCTGGCCGACTTTGGCGATTCTGGCATTGCCTTTGTCGCCCAGCCGCAAATACCGCCGCGCAATGTAAATTGGTCATCCTCGGGAAAGTGGGTGCATTTGGCCAAGGTGGGGTTCGAGAAATACTTTATCCGCAAGATCAAGAAGGGCACTTCCGAGCCGTTCTATGAAAAACTGGCGATGGATGCGATGGGGATCACCAAACTGAAGGCGGTGAAAAAGGGCTAGTGGTGCAGGGGGCTGCCGCCCCCAAACTTGCGATGAATTGTCGCAAGACTGCGCTGCGCCCACCCCTGCGGATATTTCAGAAAAAGAGAAGCAGAAGGGCTTTTCTGGCGCGTCCCCGCGTGGCAGGTTGCGGGGATGCAGATAACATCCTCACCTTTGGCCTTTGGCACAATGCAGTTCGGCGGGCGCGCGGATGCGGGGGCCTCGGCCGCGATGTTTGACGCCTGCCTTGGCGCGGGGGTCAAACATTTTGACACCGCTTGCGGCTATAACGGCGGGGCTGCGGAGCAGATTTTGGGCAGGCTTGTGGCCCAACATCTGGGCCGCGTTTTTGTCGCGACCAAGGTTGGCTATGAGGGGGGCGCGGGGCGCGCGAACCTGACCACCCAGTTTGACGGCTCGCGCAGCAGGCTGGGGATGGACGGCGTGGATTTGCTGTATCTGCACCGATTTGACCCAGAAACGCCGCTGGAAGAAACCTTGGAAACCTTTGCCGATTTTCAGGCGCGGGGGCTGATCCGGCAGATCGGTCTTTCCAACTTTCCAGCTTGGGCGGTGATGAAGGCCCAAGGCGTGGCGGCGCGGTTTGGCACAAAGATTGACGCGATTCAGCCGATGTATAACCTTGTCAAACGGCAGGCCGAGGTCGAGATTTTGCCGATGGCGGCGGATCAGGGCATTGCCGTTTACAGCTATTCGCCGCTGGGGGGCGGTTTGCTGACAGGGAAATATACCGTCGGTAGGGGCGGAAGGCTGGCCGAAGACCCGCGTTATAACGCCCGCTATGCCGCGCCTGCGGCGCACCAGACAGCTGCGGATTTGGCGGATTTAGCGCGCGAGATCGGTATCGACGCGGCCACGCTTGCCGTGGCTTGGGTGATGACGCGCGGCGTGGTGCCGATTGTCTCGGCCCGCGATGCTGGGCAGCTTGTTTCATCGCTGGCGGCGCTAGACTGCCCGCTTTCGCCTGACCTTATGGCGCGCATCACCGCCCTATCCACCACCCCTGCCCCCGCCACCGACCGCAGCGAGGAAGTATGAGCGATGTTTTGATCATTGGCGGCGGGATTGCGGGTATTTCCGCAGCGGCCCGTCTTGCGCCCCATGCAAAGGTGACGCTGCTAGAGGCGGAAGACAGTCTAGCCTATCACACCTCTGGCCGATCTGCCGCGCTGTATGAGCCGCATTACGGCCTGCCGCCTTTGGTGGCGCTGTCGCTGGCCTCGGGCGATTTCTTTCGCGCGATGCCCAATCTGCTTACCCCGCGCGGGCTGATGATTGTGGCGGGGCAGGACGCGCGCGCGCAGTTTGACCATGACTGCGCCGATATGAACCTTGCGCCGATCGACTTGGATGCGGCCTGCGCGATGGTGCCAATCTTAAACCGCGACACAGTGGCCAATGCTGGCTATGCCCCGCATGCGTGGGATATTGATACCGATCTGTTGATCGCGCATTTCGCCAAAACGGCGCGCGGGCATGGTGCGCAGATCATCGCCAAGGCGCAGGTGACGGGCCTGCGGCGCGCGGGGGGGCGCTGGGTGGCGGATACGGCGCAGGGGCAGTTTTCAGGCGATATTGTGGTCAACGCTGCAGGGCCTTGGGCCGATACGCTGGCGCAGATGGCAGGGGTTCGCGCCAAGGGGATCACGCCGCTGCGCAGGTCGATGGCGAGGTTGCCAGCGCCGCAAGGCATGGATGTGACGCGCTGGCCAATGGTGTTTGGCGCGGGCGAGACGTGGTATATGAAACCCGATGCAGGGGCGCTGATCGTATCCCCCGCCGAAGAACATGCCATGCCGCCGCATGATGCTTTTGCCGATGATATGGTGCTGGCAGAAGGGCTGGCACGATACGAGGCGATGGTGACAGCGCCCGTCACGCGGCTGATTGCGTCTTGGGCGGGGCTGCGCAGTTTCGCGCCTGACCGCGTGCCCGTGATTGGGGCCGATACGGGCGCGTCCAGTTTTTTCTGGGCGGCGGGCTTGGGCGGTTATGGCTTTCAAACCGCCGATGCGGCAAGTCGTTTGCTGGCAGATTTGGTGCTGCGCCGCGCGCCTGAATTTGACCAAGGGCTGATCCGCGCCCTGTCGCCTGCGCGGTTCGCGTGATGCTGCGCCTGCCCGATACGGGGGCCGAAACCCTGCCCGATGGGCGGCGGATTGTGCCCTCGGCGCAGCGCAACGCCCCTGCGATTTTGCGGGCGCTGCAAGGTTATGATTTGCAGGGGGTGATGCTGGAAATCGCCTCTGGTTCGGGGCTGCACGCCGCGCAAATCGCGCCGCATTTTCCGCGTCTTTCGTGGCAACCTACCGATATTGATGCGGGCAACATCGCCTCGATCCGCGCATGGACAGCGGGGATTGCCACTGTTCTGCCGCCGCAGATCATGGATGCAACGCAGGAAGGTTGGCACGAAATGCAGGCGCCGCAAGATGCGATTTTGCTGGTCAACCTCTTGCACCTTATCCCGAAGGCTGGGGCGGAAACCCTGCTGCGCGAGATGGCGGCAGCGCTGGCCCCACAGGGCCGCGCCTTTATCTATGGCCCGTTTTTGCGCAATGGGCAGACCACCTCGGCAGGGGATGCAGTCTTTGACGCCAGCCTGCGCGCCCAAGATGCGCGGCTGGGGTATAAGGATAGGGCATGGGTTACAGGCGTTTTGCATGACCTGGGCTTGAGCTGCACTGTCACAGACATGCCTGCCAACAACCTGCTGATCTGCGCAGCAGCGTGACGCAAAGGCACACTTGCCAAGTGCCATCGCGCCGCCCTAGCATTGGCAAACCCAAATGGAGAGGGCCTGATGCTTGGCGGAAAACCGATGGTAGACTGGGTGGCGCAATACCAGACCAGCCACCAAAACCGCATCAATCAAATCACGCATATGTTCGGCATTCCGATGATAGTGCTGTCGATTGTGCTGGCGCTGGCCTCGGCTGTGGTTGGCGGGCTGTTTGCATGGGCCGCGGGCCTGTTCATCATCGGTTGGGCGCTGCAATTCATCGGCCATGCGTTCGAAGGTAAGCCGCCAGAGTTTTTCTCGGACTGGCGGTTCTTATTGGTGGGCACGCGCTGGTGGTTCAAAAAGGTGACGGGCAGGCTGTAATATATTCATTAATTTGAATTTGATTGATCTGAATCAAGGCTAGCTTTCGCCGCGCCTGACATATCGGCCCCAGCAATGGAGTGCCGAAATGAGCTATAGAACCAAAACCGCCGAAATGCGCGCTGAGTTGCGCGTAATGAACAAATTCCTACCAGAAACAGCCGCAGGATTTTCCCAACTGTCCAAAGCTGCGCTGGAAGAAGGCGCTTTGGGGCGCAAAGAGCGCGAACTTATCGCGCTGGCTATTGCTGTCACGCAGCGCTGCGAGCCGTGCATCAATTTCCATATCGAGGCGCTGATCCGCGCGGGTGCGACGCGCGAGGAACTCGGCGCGCTTTTGTCAATGTGTGTGCAAATGGGGGGCGGGCCTGCGCTGATGTATGCCGCCCATGCACTGGCCGCTTGGGATGAAATGGTGATGCCAGTCGCGGCTGAATGATCCCTGCGACGGAACCCGTTCCGCACGGCGTATAACATATATGAAAACCAGAATGTGAAGGGGCGAGCAATGAAACGGACTTTTCTGGTCAGTTTAGCACTTGTGGGCGCCTGCCTTGCGCCGACGCTGGGATCGGCCCAAAGCAGCGCCGATCATGGCGCGATGCTGTTGCAAATGTGGGATGCAAACGGTGACAGCACAGTGACCTTAGCCGAGGTTCAAACCCGCCGCGGCGACATTTTCACCGCCTTTGATACCAATGGCGATGATACTTTGACGCCAGATGAGATGGCAACGCTGGACGAAATGCGCGCCCTGCAACAGGAAGAAATGGGCGCGGGCGAAGCGGGGCAAGAGATAGGCCAAGTCGACGCGCCAGCACATGGCAAGGGTATGGGCCAAAACGGCGGCACAATTGACCGTGCCAGCTTTGTTGCCAAGGCAGAGGCTTGGCTTGCGCGCAAAGATAAAGATGGCGATGGCCAACTGACCGCCGCCGATTTTAACACATAACTTCACAAACTATAAATGCGCGGCATGGCGGCGAAAAGCTGCCATGCCGCAAAAGGCACCTAAACAATCGTCGTGACTTGGCCAGTGCCTTGCTGCAGATATGGGCCATGAAACAGGTGCTTATCTTGGCTGTGCTTTGCGTGCTTGCTGCCTGTGGGGGCAAGCGCGCGCGGCTTGACGGCGAAAAAGTCTCCGCCGTTGCCATCACGCCCGCGCAATTTGCCGACCGCGACCCGCACGAAGGCGCGGCTTTTGCGGCGCGCTACCCTGTGCATGGCATCGACATTTCGCGCTATCAGACGGGGATCGATTGGCAAGCCGCCCGCGCAGGCGGGGTTAATTTTGCGTTTATCAAGGCGACCGAGGGCGGCGACCGCGTTGATCCGATGTTCAAAGATCACTGGCAAAGCGCGGCTCGCGCTGGCGTGGCGCGCGGGGCCTATCATTTCTATTACCATTGCCGCAGCGCTGATGCACAGGCTGACTGGTTCATTGCCCATGTGCCCCGCACGCGCGGCGCCTTGCCGCCCGTATTAGATATGGAATGGACGCCCACCTCGCCCACCTGTTCGCAGCAACGCCCCGCCAGCGCCGTGCGCGCCGATGCCGCGCAGTTTATCGCGCGGCTGACGGCGGCCTATGGCACCGCGCCGATCCTGTATACCACCACCGATTTTTATGAAGATAACGATCTGGGCCGTCTGCGCGGGGTGGAGTTTTGGCTGCGTTCAGTGGCGGCCCACCCATCAGAACGCTATGCAGGCCAGCATTGGACGTTTTGGCAGTATTCCAGCACAGGCCGCGCCGCAGGGATAAAGGGCGATCTTGACCTAAACGCCTTTGCAGGCGGCCCGCAGGCATGGGCCAACTGGCTGGCCAAGCGCGCGCAGCGCTGACATCGCGGCGAGAGCTGCCGTTGGTTTAGATCAGGGCCTTGCGCACCAGTTTTCGGCGCGCGCCAATCTGCACGATTTCGGTATAGCCTGCCTGCGTGAAAGACGGGACAAAGCCGCAAAAGCGATAGCTGGGGCTATTTGGGTCTACGGGATAGGCCTCGATCATCAGGGCGCCGTTTTCGCGCGCCTCGGTTTCTGCGGCGCGCAGCAAGGCACCAAAACCTGCCTGCCCACGATGCGATGCGCGGATGAAAAAGCAGGTGATTGACCAGATGCCTTCCGCCCTATCGCTGGGGCCAAGTCCCGCGCCGAAATTGGCACGCGGGGCGATGGAACACCATGCAACAGGCATATCGCCGTCATATCCCAACATGCCTATTGGGCGGTTTGATTGTGCTAAAGTTTGCAGAGCCAAACGGCGGTCATCGGGCGCGCGCGGGGCCGCGTCACCGCTGGCCGTTTTGCGCCACATCATGCACCAGCAGGATTTGGGGCCACCCTTGCCAGTAAAAAGGGCGGCCATATCGGGCCAGTTATCGGCAGTAACGGCGCGGAATGTCCAATCCGCGCCAGCCATTTACCCATCCACCCGAATACGCGCGTTGGTGGGGTCATAGGGACTGTCGTCGACCACAACCGCATCCCAAAGCTCGCGGTTCATCCGCACCTTCAATTTGGTGCCCACTTCGGCCAGATCGGGGCGCACGTATCCCATGCCGATTTGCTTGCCAAAGGCCACCGAATAGCCGCCCGAGGTGAGGCGGCCAATTTTGACGCCGTCATGCAGCAGCGCCTCTTTGCCCCAAGGGTCGGTATCGGCAGGCCCGTCAATCAGCAGGGTGCAGCATTTAGACCGGATGCCGTGGGCCAGCATCGCCGCCTTGCCTTGGAAATCTTTGCTTAGGTCAACAAACCTATCCAGCGCCGCCTCTAGCGGGGTGGCGTCGCGGCCCAGTTCATTGCCAAAGGCGCGATAGGATTTTTCTTGCCGCAGCCAGTTTTGCGCCCGCGCGCCGACCAGTTTCATCCCGTGTTTTTCGCCCGCTTTCAGCAGTTGATCCCAAAGGTTGCGCTGCATCTCGATGGGATGGTGCAATTCCCAGCCAAGTTCCCCCGTATAGGCCACGCGAATGGCGTTCACGGGAACCATTCCCAGCTCGATCCGCCGCGCCGACAGCCAAGGGAAGCGTTTGTTTGACAGCGCCGTTTCGGGGTCGGCATCCTTGATCAATTCGGCCAAAATCTTGCGACTGCTCGGGCCAGCCAGCGCGAAAACGCCGTATTGAGTGGTCACGTTTTGAATCTCGATATAGCCGAATTTCGGCGCCATATCCTCGGCGCATTTGCGCAGGTAATCGCCGTCATAATCCGTCCAAGCCCCTGCCGAGACAAGGTAATAGTCATTCTCGGCGTGGCGCACGATGGTGTATTCGGTGCGCGTTGTCCCCGTAGGTGTCAGCGCATAGGTCAGGTTGATACGGCCCACGCGTGGCAAGGCGTTGCAGGTGAACCAATCCAGAAAAGCCGTCGCCCCAGGCCCGCGCACGGCGTGTTTGGTAAAGGCGGTGGCGTCAATCAGGCCCGCAGTTTCGCGGATGGCTTTCGCCTCGTCCACCGCATATTGCCACCAGCCGCCACGGCGGAAGCTGCGCGTGTGGTGGTCGAAATCTTGCGGAGCATTCAGCGGGCCGTAGTAGATCGGGCGTTCCCACCCGTTCACCTGACCAAACTGCGCGCCCAGCGCCTTTTGGCGGTCATAAACGGGGGCGGTGCGCAGGGGGCGGGCAGCTTCGCGTTCTTCATCTGGGTGGTGCAGAATGAAGACGTGGTCATAGCATTCCTCATTCTTGCGCGCGGCGTATTCGGTGGTCATCCAACCGCCAAAACGGCGCGGGTCAAGCGATGCCATGTCAATTTCCGCCTCGCCCGTGGTCATCAACTGCGCAAGGTAATGGCCCGTGCCGCCAGCGGCGGTGATGCCAAAGCTGAACCCCTCGGCCAGCCACATATTGCGCAGGCCCGGCGCAGGGCCAACCAGCGGGTTGCCATCGGGGGTATAGCAGATGGGGCCGTTGAAATCATCCTTTAGGCCCACGGTTTCCGATGACGGAATGCGGTGGATCATCGACATATATTCCGCCTCGATCCGTTCCAAATCCAGCGGGAACAGATCGGCGCGGAAGGATGGCGGCACATCATAAAGGAACCGCGCGGGGGCGTTCTTTTCATAGGGGCCAAGAATCCAGCCGCCGCGTTCCTCGCGGACATACCATTTCGCATCGGCGTCGCGCAGAACAGGGTGCTGTTCGTTGGTCTTGCGCCATTCGACCAGCGCGGGGTCAGGTTCGGTCACAATATACTGATGTTCCACGGGGATGGCGGGGGTTTTGATACCCAAAAGCCGCGCCGTGCGCTGCGCGTGGTTGCCCGTGGCGGTGACGACATGTTCGGCGTGAATTTCGAACTTTTCCTCGGCGGCAACCAAATTGCCCCCCGTCTCGTGCATACGGGTGCAGGACACGATCCATTCGCTGCCCGTCCAGCGGTAGCCGTCCACTTGGATTTTACGCTCGAACGTCGCGCCCAGTTGCCGCGCGCCTTTGGCCATGGCTTGGGTCACATCGGCAGGGTTGATATAGCCGTCTTGCGGGTGAAACAGCGCGCCGACCAAATCTTCGGTGCGCACAAGCGGCCAGCGGTCTTTGATCTGCGCTGGGGTCAGAAATTCGTGATAAACCCCCGCCGTTTCAGCGACAGAGGAATAGAGCATATATTCATCCATCCGCTCTTGGCGCTGCGCCATACGCAGGTTGCCCACCACGTAAAAGCCAGGGTTCAGGCCTGTTTCTGCCTCGAGACCTTTGTAAAAATCGACCGAATATTTGTGGATATGGGTTGTGGCATAGCCCATGTTGAACAAAGGAAGCAGACCTGCGGCGTGCCAAGTGGAGCCTGCCGTCAGCTCGTCACGTTCGACGAGCATGGTGTCCCAGCCCGCGCGTGCCAGATGATAGGCAATCCCCGTGCCAACTGCGCCGCCACCGACGACCAATGCTTTGACATGCGTTTTCATGGGAAGCCTCCGAATATGGTTTGCCACGTTGTGCCGCAGATGGGGCAAATGGGGCAAGGGGGGGCCGACCTTTGACGGCGAAAAACGACATATGTCTTGTTTGCGGCAAGTGTCGCAGGGGGCTTCGCCCCCCGCTGCGCTCCCCCCAGGATATTTTTAGAGCAAGGAAGCAGGCAGGACTTAGCGCATTTTTGCGCGGCCAAAGGCGGCGCTGGCGGCAAAGATGAGCGCCGCAATAGTGATGATCGAAGGCCCTGCAGGCGTGTCTTGCCACAACGACAGGGCAAGCCCACCAAGGCAAGCCTGCGCCCCGATAAAGGCGGCGATGGTCGCCATAGATTCAGGCGTGCGCGACAGGGAACGGGCAGCGGCGGCGGGGATGATCAGCATGGCGGCGATCAGCAGCGCGCCGACGATTTTCAGCGCAACGGCCACGACAACGGCCAAGGCGACGGTTAAGGCAAGACGCTCGATAGATGGGTTGATGCCGCTGGCATAGGCCAGGTCTTCCGATAGGGTCGCGGTCAACAGGCGCTGCCAGCGCCAGACCAGCAGCGCCAAAACCAACGCCGCCCCGCCCCAGATAAAGGCAAGATCGCTGGGGCTGACGGCCAAGATATCGCCAAAAAGATAGCTCGACAGATCGGCGCGCACATTCGGCACATAGGAAATGGCGACAAGGCCAAAGGCCAGCGCCGAATGCGCCAGAACGCCCAAAGTTGTATCCATCGCCCAACCTTTGGCGGCAAGGGTCGAGACTGTGCCCGCCATCGCCAGCGCGACAATAAGCGTGCCAACCCCGATGGGCAGATGCAGGGCAAGGGCCATCGCCACGCCCAAAATGGCAGCGTGCGATGTCGCATCGCCAAAATAGGCCATGCGCCGCCAAACGACAAAACTGCCCAAGGGGCCGGTCGCCAGTGCCAACCCAATGCCCGCAAGGGCAGCGCGGATCAGGAAATCATCAAGCATGGGAATGACCATAATGCGGATCGCTTGGGCTGCGGCCAAAGGCGTCTTTTTGGCCTGCGCTGGGGGTCAAATGCGTGTTTGGCCCGCCATCATGCACATGATCATGCGCATGTTGATAAAGGGCCAGCGCGCCGCTGGTGCCCAGCCCAAACAACGCGCGGTATTCGGGCGCAGAGGAGACAACATGCGGCGCGCCTTGGCAGCAGATATGCCCGTTCAGGCAAATCACACGGTCAGAGGCGGCCATGACCACGTGCAGATCATGGCTGACCATCAGCACCGCCGCACCTGTTTCCAACCGCAACTCTTCGATCAGGCGGTAAAATGCCGCCTCGCCCTGTTGGTCAAGCCCTTGGGTCGGCTCGTCCAGCACCAGTATCTGCGGATCGGTCAGCAGGGCACGCGCCAACATCGCGCGCTGCATCTGCCCCCCCGAAAGCTGCGCCATTTGCCCGCCCGCCATAGCGCCAAGCCCCACGCGGTTTAGCGCGGATTTGGCGGCTTTTTCAGTGACCTGCTGCGGAAGCGACAAAAAGCGGCGCACCGTCATTGGTAAGGCGCGGTCGATGGCGAGTTTTTGCGGCACATAGCCAAGGCGCAGGTGTTCCGCGCGGGTGATCTGTCCTTGGGAAAGGGGAACGATACCCAACATGGCCCGCAACAGCGTGGATTTGCCCGACCCGTTTGGCCCGATCAGGGTGACAATCTCGCCCTGATGGATAGAGAGGGACACATCGCTGAGCACAGAGGTCGCGCCAAAACGGACAGAAATATGCTGCGCAGCAATCAGGCTCATGCTGCGGCCTGTTGGCAGGTAGGGCACAGGCCCAGCGCCTCGATTGTGGCGGATTCGATACTGAAACCTTGCGCCCCTGCTGCGCTGTCTAGCGCCGTGCGAGAGGGGGCTGCAGGGGCCTCGGATATCGCGTTACAGACGCGACAGATTAGGAACGCTGCCGAGTGATTTTCACCCATATGCATACAGGCGGTAAAGGCGTTAAGGCGGCGGATGCGGTGGGCAAGGCCGTTTTCTTCCAAAAAATCCAAGGCGCGATAGGCGACGGGCGGCTGCGCGCCAAACCCCTCGGCGGCAAGGCGCGACAGCACATCATAGGCCCCCAGCGCGCGGTGGCCTTCAAGCAAAATCTCAAGCGTGCGGCGGCGCACGGGCGTCAGGCGCAGACCTTTTGCTTGCAAAATTGCCTCGGCCCGCGCCAGCGCGTCGGCGGCGCAGGGCGCATGATCGTGGGCGGCGAAAGCCAGTTCAGGGGCCGTGCAACTGGGGCAATGGTCATGCGGCATAGGGGCCTCTTGCACTGTTATGATATAACATATAGTAATCCCTCAGCGAGTCTGAAAGGCAAAAACATGTGTTATATTATATCATCCATAATGTCCATCCTGCCGCTTGCGGCCAGCGCCGACGTGCCGCGCGTGATCACCGATATTCCGCCCGTTTATGGGTTGGTGGCCCAAGTGATGGGCGATTTGGGCAGCCCTGTTTTGCTGCTGGAAAAGGGCGCGGATGAGCATGATTTCCAACTGCGACCCAGCCAGATGCGCGATATTTCCAGCGCCGATATCGCTGTGTGGATTGGGCATGACTTAACCCCGTGGTTGGAGCGCGCGCTTGCGGGCGCGGATGAGGGGATGACCTCGCTGTCACTATTGGATGTTGCGGGGACGAAGACGCTGCAGTTTGCGGCGGCGCATGATGATCACGAGGGTGAAGCAGATCACGAGGTCGAGGCAGATCATGGGCATGACCACAGCGGCACCGACCCGCACGCTTGGCTGAACCCAGAAAATGCTGCGCCTTGGCTGGATGCCATCGCCGCAGCATTGTCGGCCAAAGACGCGGAACATGCGGCGATTTATACCGCCAACGCAACCGCCGCCAAGGCCGAAATTGCAGCTTTGGATACAGAATTGGACGCAGCGTTGGCTCTGATTCGGGGCAAGGGGTTTGTGGCCTATCACGATGCCTATCAATATTTTGCAACGCATTACGATCTTGATTATCAGGGCGCGGTGGCAATGGGCGATGCCAGCGCCGCAGGGGCCGCGCATCTGCGCGAAGTGCAGGAAAAAATCGCGCGCGGTGTGGTTTGCGTCTTTCCCGAAGTGCAGCATGACGCGGATTTGCTGCTGCAACTGACGGATGGAACCCCCGCAAAAGCAGGCGCAGCAATTGACCCGGCGGGCGCAACGCTTGACCCATCGCGCGCCAGCTATTCCGATGTGTTGCGGAATTTGACGGCTGCGCTGACGGGCTGTCTTTCGGGCGCTTGACCTTTTTGCAATAGCCCGTCACTTTGCTCCTAAATCGTTATAGGGGCAAAGATGGCGCAGATCGAACAGTTTGGCGTAACTGCGGCGGGCGAGCCTGTGGAGCGGGTTATGCTGCGCAGCGAACATCTTCAGGTGGCGGTGCTAACGCTGGGGGCTACCTTGCAATCGGTGCGATTGGCAGGGGTGCCGCATGATCTGACGATTGCCGCCCAAAACGTCGAACAGGCCCAAGGGGCGTTGTGTTATCACGGCAGCCTGATTGCGCCTGTGGTCAACCGTTTGACGGGCGGGGAAGCGCAGGTCGGCGGGCAGGTGGCGCAGTTTGAAAAGAACTTTTTGGGCAAGCATAGCCTACATTCGGGCAGCACCGGCGCGCAGCATCAGGTTTGGCAGATTGCGGGTGCCAGTGACGGCGCGTTGACACTGGCTTTGCACCTGCCAAATGGGCAGGGCGGATTTGCGGGCAACCGCGATGTGACGGCGCGATTGACGCTAAACGGGGCAAGCTTGCAGATGGATGTTTCGGTGACCACCGATGCGGCAACGCTGTGGAACGTGGCAAATCACAGCTATTGGAACCTTGACGGCAGCGGCGATTTTTCGGGCCACAGCGTTCAGGTTGCGGCCAATCACTATCTGCCCACGAATGCCGAATTTATCCCAACTGGCGAAATTGCCGATGTCACGGGCACGGCGTTTGATTTCCGCCTGCTGCGCAGCATTGCGCCACAAAACCCAAGTTTGGACAACAGCTTTTGCCTTGGCCGCGCGCAAGTGCCGCTGCGCGAGGTGCTGACGCTGCGCGGGGCAAGCGGGGTCACGCTGCGCCTGTCCACCACCGAAGCCGCCGTGCAACTGTATGACTGCCGCCACGATGGGTTTGCCGCCGTGGCGATCGAGGCGCAAAATTGGCCCGACGCGCCGCATCACGCAGGTTTCCCTTCCATTGAACTGGGCGCGGGGCAAAGCCGCACCCAATCCACCGCATGGCATTTTTCCAAAGGTTAGAACATGACGCAGGCCTATTCCGCACAAACCAATCGCTGGGGCATTGCCGCGTTTTTCACGGTGAACGGCTTTATCATGGGGGCTTGGGCACCGCAAATTCCGCTGCTGCTGACGCGCCACACCATCACCGAAAGCGTGCTGGGATTGCTGATCCTGTGCCTTGGACTGGGCGCTGTGGGGGCGATGTTGTTCACGGGGCGGTTGATTGCAGCGCATGGGTCGGCGCGGGTGGCCAAGGGCTTTGGCCTAGCGGCAACGCCAATGCTCGCGGTCGTGGTCTTTGCGCCGAACCTTTGGGTTTTGGCCCCCGCAATGGCGCTGATGGGGGCTGTTATCGGCTGTATGGACGTGTCGATGAACGCCAATGCCGTGGTGGTGGAACGCCGCCTTGGCCGCGCGATTATGTCTAGCAGCCACGGGTTTTGGAGCCTTGGCGGCTTTGTCGGTGGGGCGGGTGGGGCGTGGCTGATCGCCCATATCGGGGCGGAAAGGCAGGCCTTGATTGTTGCAGGTGCTTCGCTATTGCTGCTGCTGATTGCCCTGCCTTACGTGTTCAAGGATGCCCCGCAGCCCAGTGCCGACACAGATGCGCCAAGGGCCAAGACCCACCTGATTGCCCGTGATCTGGGGCTGTGGATACTGGGCGCGATGGCCCTGTTTTCGATGGTTCCCGAAGGCGCGGTGCTGGATTGGGCGGCGATTTACCTATCCAAGGAATTGAACGCAGGGGTGATCACATCTGGCCTTGGCTTTGCGTTTTTTGCGGGCACGATGGCGATGATGCGCTTTGCGGGGGATACGCTGCGCAACCGCTATGGCGCGGTGAAAACCTTGCGGATTTCTGCGCTATTGGGGGCATTGGGTCTGGCAATCGGCGGGCTATCTCCCGTGGCCCCGCTGGCAATTTTGGGCTTTGCTATTGCGGGGCTGGGCGTGGCGAATATGGTGCCTATTTTGTTTTCGGCGGCAGGCAATCGGCCTGGCCTGCCCCCGGGGGTGGGGATCTCGTCGGTGACGATGGTGGGCTATGCGGGGATTTTGATTGCGCCCGCAACAATTGGTTTTGTGGCAGAACATATTGGCTACCGCGTCACATATCTGGCGCTGGCGATTGTGCTGGGTGTAGTGGGCCTGATGGCAGGGCGCGCGGCGGCAGCGGATGATTTGCAGCGAGGTTAGACCCCGCTGCACAAACGGGCGTCACGCCCCCAAGAAATCACGTTTGCCGATATCAACGCCATTGCTGCGCAGAATGTTATAGGCCGTGGTGATGTGAAAGAAAAAGTTCGGGATCGCGTAGCTGTGGTAGTATTGCAGCGCGGGAAAGGACAATTCGCGCGGGCCAGCTTTAATCGCGATGGTGCGCGCCTCGGCACCTTCAAAGGCGGTTTCGGGAATGGTGTTCAGAAAGTCGATGGTTTTCTGGATGCGCGCGCGCAACTCTTCGAGCGTGGCTTCAGTGTCGGCAAAGCTGGGCACCTCTATCCCCGCCAACCGCGCAGGCGCGCCTTTGGCGTGATCGGTGGCAATCATCACTTGGCGGGCCAGCGGGAACATATCGGCCACAAGGCGCAGGTTTGGAATAACGTCGGGTTTAAGGCGCTTTGCCTCGGCAAACGCTTCGGCTTTGGACAAGATACCCGACAGCGCGGTCAGTGAGTGAATGAAGAAGGGAACAGGGTTTTGCATGGCGCACCTTTGCTGTGAAATCTGCCGCATAGAATGTCAGATTTACAGCAAGGGCAAGGGATTGCGCGGGCAGAACCCTCGCCTTAGGTTGGGCATACCCAACAAAAGGCGCAGCGGATGAATGACGACCCTTTGGCTCTGGACACCCGCAGCGGTCTGCCAGACGAATTTCGCCTGATTCTGGCCGATTACCCGCGCGAGGGATGGGCCGCGCATCCACATTTCAATGGGCTGGCGGCGTTTTGGCTGGACAGGCATTTGACCTTTCGCGCGATGATGACGCGCATGCAGCAAGACCGCGCGGCACGTCTGGACGGCCAGATTGCCGCGCAAGACTATGCCCAGCGCTTGGCGCAACTGGGCCAGCGTTTTCTGGGCGATTTGGTCGGACATCATCAGATCGAAGACACCGCCTATTTCCCGCATCTGGCGCAGCTAGAGCCGCGCATCGCGCGCGGGTTTGATGTGCTGGACGCAGACCATCACGCGCTGCACGCCTTGATCGACGCCTTTGCCGAGGGCGCGAATACCCTGCTGCGCGCAAACGATGATGCCGCGCAGCGCGACCTGGTTGCGGGGTTTGGCACCGTGCTCGCGCGGTTTGAGCGGATGCTGGGCCAGCACCTGACCGACGAAGAAGATCTGGTGATGCCCGTGGTGCTAAAACATCGGGTGGATTAGGGGGCAGCTTTACACTGTGATAAACAGGGCTTCGAGCCGCGACAAGATACGTGCCCACCCTTTTTCGTGCCCATCGCGCGCGCCTTGCGAGATGAATTTTGTATGCGTCAGGGTCACCTCGCACCCCGCTGCGACAGGCGCAAAGCGCAGATCTACCACGCTGTCGGCCAGAGAGTAGGGAGATTCCCAAGTAAAGGTCATCTGAGAAAATGGATTTAACACCAGATACTTACCCTTGTGCGGCACGTCGGTTTCGCCGCGCATAAGAACAAAAAACGCGCCCCCAACGAAAGGGTCGGTGCGCGCTTCGACGACAGTTTGCGTATCACCGCCCGCCATAAACTTGGACATGACGGCAGGGTCGATCCACGCGCGATAGGCCTGTTCGGGGGTGGCACGGATGGTTTTGCTAACGGTCAAAGTTAGCGTCGTCGGTTCTTGATCACTCACGGGTATCATCCTTTGCAAAATGGGCCTCTAATGCGTCCAGTCGCAGCGACCAAATCGAGCGTAGGCCAGAAAACCATCTGTCCACTTCGGCCAAGGGGGCCAGTTCCACCTCGATCCAATGGTCGCGCCACTGTGTTTTTCGGCTGACCAAACCCACGCGCTCCAGCACCATGATGTGCTTTGATACGGCGTTCAGGCTGATATCAAAAAGCTGGGCAATTTCCGAAACCCGCGTTGGCCCGTTTTGGGCAAGATGCGTCAAAATCGCCCGCCGCGTGATGTCGGCAGCAGCTTTTAACAATTGTGACAGACGTTCAGCTTCGATTCGTTCAACCATATGGTTGAATTAATATCCAAACAGGCATCCGTCAACCAAATGGTTGATTGATGGCCAGGTGGGGATTGACTAAAGCGGCCCTAGGCCCCGAGGCACCAGCGCATCACCGCCTTTTGCGCGTGCAGGCGGTTTTCGGCCTCGTCGAACACCACCGAATGGGGGCCATCCATCACGGCGGATGTCACCTCGTCGTTGCGATGGGCGGGCAGGCAGTGCATGAACAGCGCGTCAGGCTTGGCGCGGGTCATCAGGGTTTCGTTAACCTGATAGCCGCGAAGTTGGTTGTGCCGCCGTTCTTTGGCCGATTCTGGATCGTGCATCGACACCCAAGTGTCCGTCACCACCAAATCCGCGCCTTGTACCGCCAAAGCCGGGTCGCGCTGGATTGTCACCTTGCTGCCCTTTTGGCGGGCAAAGTCGATAAAGGCGGCTTCAGGGTCTAACGGTTCTGGCCCCGTAAAGGTAAAGTCAAACCCGAATTGGCCGGCAGCATGAAGGAAGCTGGCGCAGACATTGTTGCCGTCCCCTGCCCAAACCACCTGCCGGCCCGCGATGGGGCCGCGGTGTTCTTCATAGGTCATCACATCAGCCATGATCTGGCAGGGATGGGTGCGGTTGGTCAGCCCATTGATGACAGGCACCGTGGCGTGTTCGGCCATTTCCAACAGCGTTGCCTCTTCAAAGGTGCGGATCATGATCAGATCGACATAGCGCGACAAAACACGGGCGGTGTCGGCGATGGTCTCGCCATGGCCAAGCTGCATCTCTTTGCCCGACAAAACCATCGTCTGCCCGCCCATTTGGCGCACGCCCACATCGAAAGACACGCGCGTGCGGGTCGAGGGTTTTTCAAAAATCAGCGCCACCATGCGCCCTGCCAGCGGCTGATCATCATCAGGCGCGCCTTTCGGGCGGCCACCCCGCGCGGCTTTCATCGCATGGGCGCTGTCTATCATCGCGCGCAATTGCGCGGCGTCGGTTTGGTGGATGTCGAGGAAATGTTTCATCTGGTCGGCCTATTTTGCAAAGGCTGGGGGCGCTCGCGCCCCCACGCGCGTTTGGCGGAGCAAACGCGCTCCCCCGAGGATATTTGAAGAGCGAGGAAGCAGGCAATCATACTGCCCCCAAAGTGTTGGCGGCGCGGTCAAGGCGGGCAAGCGCCTCGGTTATGTCGGCGTCTTCGATGTTCAGCGCGGGCAAAAGCCGCAGAACATTGTCGGCGGCGGGAACAGTCAGCAGGTTTTGCGCATAGGCGGCTTTGACCACATCGGTATTTGGGGCGGCGCATTTCAGGCCCAAGATCAGGCCTTGGCCACGCACGGCTTCGAACACATTCGGATGGCGGGCGCACAGGCTTTCCAGACCTTGGGCGAACAGCGCGCCTTTGCGGGCGACATCGGCCAGAAAGGCGTCTTGCCCGACGATACCTAAGACCGCCGCGCCCACCGCGCAGCCCAGCGGGTTGCCACCATAGGTCGATCCATGCGTGCCAGCGGTCATCCCACTTGCTGCGGTTTCCGTGGCCAGAACGGCGCCCAGCGGGAAGCCGCCGCCAATGCCTTTGGCAACCATCATGATATCGGGCGCAATCCCCGCCCATTCATGCGCAAACAGGCGGCCCGTGCGGCCCATGCCGCATTGCACCTCGTCGAAAATCAGCAGCGTTCCCGTAGCATCGCACAGATCGCGCAGGCCTTTCAGGCATTGGTCAGGCACGGAGCGAATACCCCCCTCGCCCTGAACGGGTTCGATCATCACGGCGCAGGTTTGCTCGGTGATTGCCGCCCGCAATGCGTCATGATCGGCCCATTTGATTTGGGTAAAACCCGGCATCAGCGGGCCAAAACCCTTGGTCATTTTTTCTGACCCAGCGGCGGCGATGGCCCCTGTCGAGCGGCCGTGAAACGCGCCTTCAAAAGTGATGATTTGGGTGCGGTGGGCCGCGCCTTTGTCATAGTGATATTTGCGCGCCATTTTGATGGCGAGTTCCGCCGCCTCGGTTCCCGAATTGGTGAAAAACACTGTGTCGGCAAAGGTTTGATCAACCAGCATCTGCGCGAGTTTTTCTTGGCCAGGGATGCGATACAGGTTCGACACATGCCAAAGCTGCTGCGCCTGATCAGTCAATGCCACTACCAGCGCGGGATGGGCATGGCCCAGCGCGTTCACCGCAATGCCTGCGCCCAGATCAAGGTATCGCGCCCCGTCCGCCGTGGTCAGCCATGATCCTGCGCCCGAAACAAATTCCAGCGGAGCGCGGTTATAGGTGGGCAAAACGGGGGTGATCATAGCGGCAACCTTCATAGAAAGCCTAGGCCTAGCCAAGGCGGGGGAATTGGTCAACGGGGAAAGGGTGCGCAGCTAGGCGCGCGGAAACAAGCGTCAGCGAAGCTGGCGTCGGCGCAGGGCAAGGCAAGGCGCGCTTTTGTTTGTCATGCGGCGTGCATAGCCAATGGTTTGCGCCCTGTCCAGTGCATCGGCCAAGCTCATCAGCCTAGCCCATCAACCGCCGCGCCAATTGGGTTTGCCTCTCAATCACGCGGGGCAGGTCAATCGTTACCATATGCCCACCTGCCACCACGCGCCGCCCTTCCACGATCAAATCGCGCACGCGGGTTGGGCCGCTCAGGATCAGGGCGGCGACAGGATCCCACGCGCCTGCCGCCTCGATGCCCGAAACATCCCATACCGCGATATCGGCGCGCTTGCCGACCTCGATTGACCCGCAATCGCTGCGCCCTAGCACCTGCGCGCCGCCGATGGTCGCCAGTTCCAGCGCGGCGCGGGCAGAAAAGGCATCGGCCCCAAGGGTGACACGCTGCAAAAGCAAGGCCTGCCGCGCCTCAAGCATCAGATTGCCTGCATCGTTGCTGGCCGACCCATCTACACCCAGCCCCAGCTTTACCCCTGCATCCCGCATAGCGCGCACGGGGGCGACGCCCGACCCAAGGCGGCAGTTGGAACAGGGGCAATGGGCGACCCCCGTTCCCGTGCGCGCGAAAAGGTCAATCTCGCCCGCGTCTAGTTTCACGCAATGGGCGTGCCAAACATCGGCCCCCGTCCAGCCCAAATCTTCGGCATATTGACCAGGGCGGCAGCCAAATTGCGCCAGCGAATAGGCGATATCTTCGTCATTCTCGGCCAAGTGGGTGTGCAGCATCACGCCCTTGTCGCGCGCCAGCAGCGCCGCATCGCGCATCAGGCCGCGGCTGACGGAAAAGGGCGAACAGGGCGCAATCCCGACCCGCACCATCGCACCATCGCGTGCGTCATGGTGCGCGTCCACAACGCGGATGCAATCTTCTAGAATCACGCGCTCGCCCTCGACCAAGCTATCGGGGGGCAAGCCGCCCGCGCTCTCGCCAATGCTCATCGCGCCGCGCGTGGGGTGAAAGCGCAGCCCCACCTCGCCCGCCGCCGCGATGGTATCATCCAGCCGCGCGCCGTTTGGAAACAGATATAGGTGATCGGATGTTAGCGTGCAGCCCGATAGCGCCAGTTCGGCCAGCCCAGTTTGGGCAGATACAAACATCTCCTCTGGCCCAAAACGCGCCCAAATCGGATACAGTGTTTTCAGCCAGCCAAACAGCAGCGCATCTTGGCCCGCTGGCACGGCGCGGGTTAGGGTTTGGTAAAGGTGGTGATGCGTGTTCACAAGCCCTGTGGTGACAACGCAGCCCTTGGCGTTGATCACCTCGCCCGCCGAAACCAGCCCCTGCCCCACCGCTGCAATCACGCCGCCGCGGATCAACACATCGCCGCCCGCAATCTCGCGCCGTGCGCCGTCCATCGTGACGACCACATCCGCGCATTTAATCAATGTCTCTTGCATATCGCCCCCGATTTGGCCCGTTCGGAGCTGTGCAAACATCTGACAGAAGCGGGCGAAGGACTCAGATGCGCGCGCAGCATAGCAAAACAAATCGCGCCCGAAAGCCCTTTCACATTGGCACAAATATCTCGGGGGTAAGCTGCTAAAGCTATGCTTTAGCAGCCAGGGGGCTGGCCCCCTAGCCCGCGTTCAGCAGCGCCAGCGCCTCGGCGTGAATGGCGGCATTGGCGGCGGCCAAAATCTGCCCGCCGTCATGAGCGGGGCCGCCTTGCCAATTGGTTACAACGCCCCCCGCTGCGGTGATCACGGCAATAGGCGCTTGCACGTCATAGGGCTGCAGTCCCGCCTCGATCACCAGATCAATCGTGCCTGCGGCGATCAAGGCATAGGCATAGCAATCGGTGCCATAGCGGGTAAGTTTGGCGCGGGCCGATACACGGCGAAACGCCTCGCCTTCGGCTTGCGTGCCCACTTCGGGAAAGGTTGAAAACAATATCGCATCGGCCAAAGGGCGCGGCGCGCGGGTTTTCAGGGCGCGCTGGCCCAAGGGGCCGTTTGTGGTGGCGCGGCCAAGACCGCCTTCAAACCGCTCGCCAATAAAGGGCTGGTCGATGATGCCGTAGATCGGCCCATTTTCATCACGCAGCGAAATCAGCACACCCCAAGTCGGCGCGCCCGACAGATAGCTGCGGGTTCCGTCAATGGGGTCTAGCACCCATGTCAGGCCCGACGTGCCTGCTTTGGGGCCAAACTCTTCGCCCAAGATCGCGTCATTGGGGCGGCGGGTGGCAAGGATCGCGCGCATCCGCTCTTCCGACAGGCGGTCGGCCACGGTGACGGGGTCAAACCGCCCGACCTCTTTGTTATCGGCATCCAACCCTGCGCTGCGAAAATGCTGCAAAGTCGCCACACGGGCCGCATCTGCCAAGACATGGGCGGTCGCAAAAACATCTTCGCGCTCTGAGAAAGACAGCATTCAAGCCCCCAAAAAGACAACGCCCCCGCTCGCATAGGCGGCAGGGGCGGTTTGGTCAAGCAGTGGCAGGGGGTTATGCCGCTTCGGACAGAACCCGCGCCAAATCAAACAAGCGGCGGCGCTGCGCCTCGGGGATGGCATAATAAGAACGGACCAAATCCAACGCCTCTTTGTCGGCCAAAATATCGGCCTGAACAGGTGCGGGTGCTGCCCCTTCGGTCAACCCTTCGAAGAAAAAGGAAATTTCGACACCCAAGGTTTCAGCAATATCCCAAAGGCGGGACGCTGACACGCGGTTCATGCCAGTTTCATATTTTTGAATTTGTTGGAATTTGATTCCAACTTTATCTGCCAGCTGCTGCTGGGTCATGCCAATCATCCAACGGCGATGACGGATACGTTTTCCCACGTGTATATCGACGGGATGCTTCATGTAATTATTCCATTCCAAAATCGATGACTAGGACGATAAGCGCGTTTTGGAAGAAAAACTCTAGATGCTCATCGGCATGGGGTTTATATTCCAAGGTGTAAGGCACCTATCCTTTGGTATAGGAACCCTTCGGGCAAAGGTATAGATCGCCCTCTCACCCAACAGATTCCTAATTGGTGACGTAGCGTCACGAAACCTCGCGTTAAGGCTGAGTGGGGCCGACCGCCGCCGACTCTGGCGCGGCCTCCAGAAAATTAACCAATCCCCCTGGCTTTCGCTGGGCCAAATGCCGCCTTAGTTTCGGTAAAACCCCACATGATTCGGCGTTTTGCCCGATCAAAACTAAAGGTTAGGTATCAAAATGCTGGCATGGCAGCTTCGAGAATTGGGTGCAAATCTTGCTTTGGCCAAGGTTGAGACGCCCAAACCGATGCAGGGCGAGGCGCTGATCGCTGTGCGCGCCTGTGCCTTGAACCACGCCGATTTGTTGATGCAGGCAGGGCGCTATCAAGAAAAGCCCGCCCTTCCCGCGACCTTGGGGATGGAAATATCGGGCGAGATTGTGGCCCTTGGGCCGGACACGCAGGTGCCAAAGGCCTTTGGCCCAGCCATAGGCAGGCGTGTCGCGGGGTTCATGGGGCATGGCGGGCTGGCGGAATATGCCGTTGTGCCACTGGATCGCCTGATCGCTTTGCCCGATAAGGTCAGCTATGCCACAGCCGCCGCCTTTCAGATTGCGTATGGCACCTCGCATTTGGCGCTGGATCATAAGGCCCGCTTGCAAGCGGGTGAGACGCTGCTTGTGCTGGGGGCGGCAGGCGGGGTCGGCCTAACGGCGGTAGAACTTGGCAAAATGATGGGCGCAAGGGTTATTGCCGTGGCGCGCGGAGCAGATCGTTTGGCCGTGGCGCAAACGGCGGGGGCGGATGTTGTGATTGACAGCGACACCGCCGATTTGAAGGCGGCTTTGCGCGCGGCGGGCGGGGTCGATGTGGTCTATGACGCAGTCGGCGGGCCTGCCTTTATGGCGGCGCTTTCGGCCACCCGTCCCGAAGGGCGGCTTTTGACCATTGGCTATGCGGGCGGCGAGGTGCCGCAGGTTCCAGCCAACCTTTTGCTGGTGAAAAACCTGTCTGTGATGGGTCTGTATTGGGGTGGTTATTTGAAATTCGCACCGCACATTCTGACCCAAAGCCTAGCGCAAGTGCTGGATTGGATAGCAGCGGGAAAATTGCGCCCTCATATCAGCGCCGAAATCCCCTTTGACCGCGCCCCAGAGGGGTTGGACGCGCTGCGCAATCGCAGCGCCACGGGCAAAGTGGTGATTACGCTGCCGTAGAAAGGGGTTTTTGCGCCGCCCGCAACCGATATGCCTGCCGTATCATCCCCGCGAGTGCCGTAATTGCGGGCGAATGGACAGGGTCTGCCACATAAAGGTTTACTTTCACCGCCCCCAAATCGGGCAAATGTCCGCCGTGGGTGATCCGCTCGACCGCCTGCGGTTCTGACCCTGCCAGCACGGTATGCACCGCCAAATCCGCAGAAACTGCCGCCTCGACTGCGCGGGTGCTGCTGCCGTCAACGGCCATTTCCCAAGGGATGCCGCGCGCATCAAGGGCCGCTTGCACCCCCGCGCGGAAATAACAGCGCTGTTCAAACGCCAGCCGCAGCGGCCGCGCCTTCCATGCGTTGCCCCCCACCGCGCCAATCCATACCAACGGCAATTCCGCCACAGTCTCGCCCCCGACATCGGCGCTTGCCTCGGTGGTCAAGATCAAATCACATTCGCCTTGGGCAAATTGTTCTTTCAGCGTTTTGGTGAAAGACGAGTTCAGCCGCACCCGCATTTTGGGATATTCCGCATTGAACGCCTTGAGCACGGGGGGAATCGCTGGGTAGACGATATCATGCGGCACACCCAGAATAATTTCGCCCTCGGCCTCGGGCGTGGTCAGCCGTGTGAACACTTCATCATTCAAGGCCAGCATCTTGCGCGCGTAACCAATCAACTGCTCGCCCGCCGCCGTGGGGGCCAGTTTGCGCGTGCTTCGATCCAGCAAAGACAGGCCAAGCGTATCCTCTAACCGTTTGATCTGCATGGAAACCGCCGACTGGGTCAAGTTCAAAAACCCTGCCGCACGCGTCACCCCGCCCGCATCGATAATCGCCACAAAAGACCGCAAGGACGCCAGATCGAGATTGCGCATATATCACAAACCTTGATGATAAGTTTCAATAACATTCGTTTTGGGAATATGCACTGACGTGGTAGAAAGATCAAGTTCGGTGATGGTGGCAGATGCTGAATCACGCAAACCGATGAAATGAACCCTAAAGGAAACACTATGTTCGCCGCACTTGGCCACAGCGCCACCCGCCCTTCGATCCTGTCCTCGCTTTTGGGGGCTTTGCCCTATCTGCGCGTTGCCCCTTCGGTTGCAGCCTCGCGCGCGCGGCTTGCCGACTTGGACGATGCCATGCTGGCCGACATTGGTCTGACCCGCGGACAAGCGCAGGCCGAAGCCGCGCGCCCAATTTGGGAAGTTCCCTCGCACTGGCGCCGCTGATTTTCCCGATATTGGCACTTGAAATGTAAGTTTGCGATGCCAATATCGACGCCATACGGCGCATTCCGCGCCGCCCACCCTAGCGGAGGCTTTTATGGCTAACTATCAGACGATCCGGACAATCGGCGCGGGCGCCCGGACCGCCGAGATTGATGTTGGGCTGCGCGCCCATATGAACAAAGTATACGGGCTGATGTCCGTTGGCATGGCTTTGACGGCAGCGGTTGCTTGGGCCGTTGGCACCAATGACGCAATGGTTGCCGCGATTTTCGGCACGCCGTTGAAATGGGTGGTGATGTTCGCCCCCTTGGCGATGGTCTTTGCCTTTGGCGCGTTGATTGGCCGTTTGTCCGTGGGCGCAGCGCAACTGTTCTTCTATGCCTATGCCGCCCTGATGGGCCTGTCCTTGGCCTTTATCTTCCAAGTCTATACGGGCGTATCAATCACCACGACGTTCTTGACCACCGCCATCGCCTTTGCAGGTCTTAGCCTGTTCGGCTATACCACCAAGCGCGATTTGTCGGGCATGGGCACGTTCCTGATGATGGGCCTGATCGGCCTGGTCGTCGCGTCGATCGTGAACATCTTCCTTGCTTCGTCCGCGCTGGCCTTTGCCGTGTCGGCGATTGGTGTGCTGATTTTCGCGGGCCTCACCGCCTATGATACCCAGTCGATTAAGAACGAGTATATCGCCCACGCTCAGCACGGCGATTCGGACTGGCTGGGCAAGTCGGCGATCATGGGTGCGCTGCGCCTTTACATGGACTTTATCAACCTGTTCATGTTCCTGCTGCAGTTTTTGGGCAACCGCGACTAAGCAGCTTGTGATCTGAATGCAAAAGGCCACGGGAAACCGTGGCCTTTTCTTTTGCGCCACATGGCTTAACGCATGAAGCGCAACCCATGAAAAAACCGCACCATCTCTGGCGCGGTTTCAGTCAGTCTTGCGATTGGCGCGATCTTACTTGATCTTGCCTTCTTTGTATTCCACATGCTCGCGCTTCACGGGGTCGTATTTCTTGACGACCATCTTGTCGGTCATTGTGCGCGCGTTTTTCTTGGTCACATAAAAGTGCCCCGTGCCTGCCGTCGAGTTCAGACGGATCTTGATCGTCGCCGGTTTGGCCATGGTAATTCTCCTACAGCCCAAGGCCGTGCCTTGGTGAAATCCTTGAAGCCCGCCTTTTAGCCAAGGCACGGGCAGAGTCAACAGGGAAACGCTGCAAAAGTGGATAGGACAGACGCCTGCGGCGCAGGTATTTAGGCCAAAGTGAATGAAATCGGTCTAAGCTTTCATTTTGGCCCAAATACCTTCCGCGAAGCGTCCGCCCTTGCAGCCAAGCCAGACGTGAGACATGCGCGGATGACCTATAAGCCGGATTCTGTCCAAGGCTTGCGCCTTTGGATGATCATTCCTCTGCCAGCCGTGTTGCCACGGTGGTCAAGCTGCCAACCCGGGCCTTCGGGCTGAAGTTCCCTGTGGAGGTCTCTGCAAATGCAGACCTTTCCACGTAAGGCCCCTATTTGGCATTGCTCCGGGTGGGGCTTGCCGTGCCAGTCTTGTTGCCAAGCCTGCGGTGGGCTCTTACCCCACCTTTTCACCATCGCCGCTGCTGGTGCAGGGCCTTGGGCCCTGCGCAACGGCAGACTTTTCTCTGTGGCGCTTTCCCTAAGGTTACCCTCGCTGGGCGTTACCCAGCACCCTGTCTTCATGGAGTCCGGACTTTCCTCGACGTTGCCGCCGCGATCATCCAGCCATCCGCGCAAGGGGGGCTTTAGGCCAGAGGCGCGGTTTGGTCAACTGGGAAGCGGCGCGCAAGGTCAATTGCGAGGGCTGCATCCCAGCCGTCCAGCGCCCCGCGCGCCGAGGGGCGAAAGCGCAGGCGAAAGGCCGACAGCAGCGCGTCGATGGGCACATCAGGGTAGCCAAAGGCGCAGGCCGCAGGACGAAAGCAAGCGGGATCAGCAGGCGCACTGGCCTGCGGCCAGACCGAAAGGCCGCTGCGTGCCAGACGTTGCCAGTCAAACCGCGCGCCAGGATCGCCTTTGCGGGTGGGGGCCATATCAGAATGGGCAATCACGCAGTGCGGCGGGATATGCCAGCGCGCCATCACCCCGCGCAGCAGTTTTTCCAGCGCGTCCATTTGGGCGGCGGCAAACGGGTGATTGCCAGCATTGTCCAACTCGATCCCGATGGAATGGCTGTTGATGTCATTCATGCCAGCCCAAGCGCCTGCCCCTGCATGCCAAGCGCGCTGCGCCTCGTCGACCAGCGCTTCGGCATGGCCAAATCGATCAACGAGCCAATGAGCGGACACCTCATGTATCGGGTCGCACAGCCGCGCCCGCGCCTCGGAGGCCGAGGACATCGCGGTGTAATGCAGCACAATCAGGCTGGCGCGCGCGCTATTCTTGCGCGGGCCAAAATTGGGCGATGGAGAGCCCCCGCTTATGGCACAACCGCGCGGTAAGGGGTGGGATCCCAAGTGCAGGCATAACCATCGCCGTCAGGGTCCATCCCCAAACGGTCGCGGTCAGGCCCGCCTGCAGCCAAAAATGCCTCTTGCGCCAGATCGTCATTGGCATAAGGGGCACAGGCGACTTCAACCTTTTTGAACCGCAAAGGCGAGCGGCGGAACAGCTTCACCCCAACTGGGTGCTGCGTCGCCAGAGCAAATTCCACGATGCTGGGGCCAACTCCCGCACGCTGCGGCAAGGCACCTGGTTGGTCGATTTGGTATTGTGCGCGGTTTTTCTCGATCCGGGCCTTATCGCTTGCGATGGTTTCGCGGGCAGAAACGGCCTCGAAATCTTGTTCATCCGACACGCCGCCGACCACGGCCATTTCCGATACGGTTTCCGAAATGCCCGCGGGCGCGTTACCCCTTGGGCGTACGGCGGCAAGCCCGCCCGCTGCGGCAACGGGGACGGCGGGTGCGACATTTGCGGCAACATTTGGGTCTGGTGCGGGGGCAGCGGCGATCACCCGCGCGGGCTGCGCAGGTGCGGGCTGCACGGCAAGAGGTTGGGCTGCCAAAGGCTGCGCGGCAGCCGTCACTTGCGTTCCACCCAGTTGCGCGGCCTGCTCTTGCAGCGATTTCGGGGCCAAAGGATTGCCAATCACATTGCCCTGCGTCGCCCCGCCTGCGATCTGCACGCCTGCGATTTGCCCGCCCTGCGCGTTCGCAATCGCTGCGGCGGCCCCCGTTATGGAAAATCCTGTCGCTGTCTGGGCACCTGCAGCCGGCAGCATCGCCGTGCCTTCTGACAAGGGCACTGCAAGCGCGGCTTGGCGCTGCGCCATGTAAGTGTCGTAGTCTTGAAACCCTACGCCGCGCCCAGAATCAGGAACAGATGGCGAGCAAGCGGCCAGCCCAAGGGCCGTCCAAATCGCATAAGATGCACGCATTTTTGCCTCGGTCGTTTATTATTTTAACGACCTTCTACCACCATTTTTCAGCTTTGGCCACAAATCCTGCAGATTTCTCTAAAACATAGGCGTGGTTTAGCAAATCTGCCTCACCCCAAGCGCGGCCGATCAGTTGCAGGCCAAGCGGTAAGCCCTTGGAATCAAGCGACATTGGCACGACTACACCCGGCAATCCTGCAAGGTTCAGCGTGACCGTGAACACATCGTTCAGATACATTTCGACGGGGTCAGAGGTGCCCTGCTCGCCCAAACCAAAGGCGGGGGTTGGGGTGGCAGGGGCCAAAATGCAATCGACCCCAGCCGCAAAGGCTGTTTCAAAATCGCGTTTAATCAGGGCGCGCACGCGGCGGGCGCGGTTGTAATAAGCGTCATAAAACCCTGCCGACAGCACATAGGTGCCGACCATGATGCGGCGCTGCGTTTCGGGGCCAAATCCTTCGGCCCGCGTCTTTTCATACATTTCGGTAATGCCATCGCCCGCCGACAGCGCTGCGCGGTGGCCGTATCGCACGCCGTCATAGCGGGCAAGGTTGCTTGACGCCTCGGCAGGGGCGATGATGTAATAGGTGGGCAGCGCGTATTTCGTGTGCGGCAGGGAAATATCCACCACCTCGGCCCCCGCCGCGCGCAGCATGTCCGCGCCCTTATCCCACAGCGCCGCGATTTCGCTAGACATTCCATCCATGCGATATTCGCGCGGGATACCGATTTTCTTGCCCCGAATATCGCCCGTCAGCGCGGCTTCGAAATCAGGCACGGGGATGTCGGCAGAAGTGCTGTCTTTCGGGTCATGCCCCGCCATCGCCTGCAACATAATCGCCGCATCGCGCACCGATTTGGTCATCGGGCCTGCTTGGTCAAGGCTGCTGGCATAGGCAATGATGCCATACCGCGACACGCGGCCATAGGTGGGCTTGATCCCCGTGATGCCGCACAACGCCGCAGGCTGGCGGATAGAGCCGCCTGTATCGGTTCCCGTCGCCCCAAGGCATAGATCAGCCGCGACCGCCGCAGCCGATCCGCCCGATGACCCGCCTGGCGTCAGTTTACGAGCGTCCACCTTCCACGGGTTGACCGCTGGGCCATAGCAAGACGACTCGTTCGACGAGCCCATTGCAAATTCGTCCATGTTCAACTTGCCAAGGCAGACCGCGCCCGCATTGAAAAGCTTGGTCGTCACGGTGCTGTCATACTGCGGCTTAAACCCGCGCAGAATGTTGGACCCTGCCTGCGTTGGCACATCTTTGACGCAGAATAAATCCTTGATCCCCAGGGGGATACCGCACAGGCTGGGCGCATCGCCACCCTTCAGGCGGCCGTCTGCCGCGCGGGCCTGCGCCAATGCAAGGTCGGGCGTTTTATGCACAAATGCGTTCAGCCCATCGCCCGCATCAATCGCAGCAAGGCATGACATGGTCAGATCGGTGGCCGAAACCTCGCCCTTGCGCAGGGCATCGCGGGCGGTCGAAATAGTCCAAGACGCGCTCATTCCACCACCTTCGGCACTGCAAAAAACCCCTCGCGCGCATCGGGCGCATTGGCCAGAACGGCGGACTGCAGATCGCCATCGTTCACCACATCGGCGCGGCGTTTCAGGCGCTGCGGGGTCACCGAGGTCATCGGTTCCACACCCGACACATCGACCTCGTTCAATTGCGCCATCAGGCCCAAAATGCCTGATAGCTTTTCGGCCAAGGCGGGCAAATCGCCCGTCTCCACCCGAATACGGGCCAGCTTGGCCACTTTGCGCGCGGTATCAATGTCAATCGACATGGGGATCTCCGTTCAGATTGTGCTCCGTTTACCTGCGCGGGCCATTTGCCGCAAGGGGCGCTAAGGCGCGCGCTTGGCCTCAAAAAACTCTTTCAACAAAGCCTCGGCAGCATCCGCCCCAATCCCATCATAAACCTGCGGTGCATGGTGACATTGCCGATGCGAAAACACCCGCGCGCCAGAAGTCACCCCGCCCGACTTTGGATCGGATGCGCCAAAATACAGCCGCCCCACCCGCGCCGCCGCAATTGCACCCGCGCACATCGGGCAAGGCTCTAGCGTCACATATAAATCCGCGCCCGTCAGCCGTTCCGCCCCAAGCCGCGCACAGGCCGCACGGATCACCAGCATTTCGGCATGGGCTGTCGGATCATTCAATTCCCGCGTGCGGTTGCCCGCCTGCGCCAATACCTCGCCCCCCATCACCAAAACCGCACCCACGGGCACCTCGCCCCGCGCGCCCGCCGCCCGCGCCTGCGCAAGGGCCGCGTTCATAAAGGATGTAAAGGCGCGTTGCTCTTTCATATTGGTTCAAATATCCTCAGGGGTCTGGGGGGCGAGCCCCCCCAGCGTATCCGCCAAACCTCGCGCAGGGATGCGCCAAGCCAAGGATGCCCGCAATGGCCGAAAAGACAAGCCCCCCGAAACCAACCCCCGCAGGCGAGCGCATTGCAAAGGTGCTGTCGCGCGCAGGCGTCGCGTCGCGGCGCGAGGCAGAGCGGATGATCGAACTGGGCGAAGTTTCGGTGAACGGCGCGGTCATCACCTCGCCCGCGCTGAACGTCACCTCTGCCGACAAAATCCTTGTGCGCGGCAAAGCCATCGCCGAGGCTGAACCCGCGCGGCTGTGGCTGTATTACAAACCCGATGGGCTGGTCACTTCGCAATCGGATGAAAAAGGCCGCGAGACGGTTTTTGCAAATCTGCCGCCAGAACTGCCACGCGTGATGTCTGTGGGGCGGCTTGATCTGAATTCCGAGGGCCTTTTGCTGTTGACCAACGACGGCGGGCTAAAGCGCCGCCTCGAGCTGCCGTCTACGGGCTGGCTGCGCAAATACCGCGTGCGGGTGAATGGCAACCCGATGGACCCCGATCTGGAACCCTTGCGCAAAGGCATCGAAGTGGAAGGCGAGCGTTTTCAACCGATGCAGGTCGTTATTGACCGCATCCAAGGCGCGAATGCTTGGCTGACGGTGGGCCTGCGCGAAGGCAAAAACCGCGAGATTCGCCGCGCAATGTCGGCGATTGGCCTGACGGTGAACCGCCTGATCCGAGTGTCTTATGGCCCGTTCCGTTTGGGCGATTTAACCCCTGGCATGGTGGAAGAGGTGAAACCCCGCGTGCTGCGCGAACAACTGGGCGAAGGCGGCGGCAAAGATGCGAGTGACGCCCCTGCCCGCGCGCGCCCCACGCGGTCGGTGCAGCGCGACGCGAAAATGGCGGCAGAACGCAGCGCCGCGATTGCGGCAGGTGCGCCCGAACGCGAGTTTTCCCGCAAACCGCGCCCTGCCAGTGGTGCCCCCAGATCTGCCCCCCGAACCGCGCCACATTCCGCCTCGCGCCCCGCCTTTGGTGCGAAACCCCGCCCCAGCGGCCCGAAAGGCGGCCCAAAACGCGGCTAAACCCGCCTCTCCTGCTGCAAATCGCCTGCTTTTCCCCCCTTGCCCCCTAGTCGCACGGGAGGCAAATGCCTATAGTTAAGCCAGCGCGACATTTGCCCGCGTCTTTGGCTGCTGGAGGCAGCTTGCACCGATGACACAGAAGCGTCTTCAAAGCCTGTCCTATTACCTTTTGATGGGTCTTATTCTGTATGTTTCGGTCTTGGGGGGCTGATCGAATGGCGCAGCGATATGGCGGCACATACAGCCCCAGCGCCCAAACGGGTGCGCCCGAAACAGTCGCCACCATCCAGCGGCTGCGGTTGATGTTCATTCTGCCCTATTTGTTCCTTGCCAGCGCCTATTTTGGCGCGGGGCCGAACCAACTCTTTATGGGGCTTGGCACCTTTGCGCTGCTGACCGCCTCGGCCTGGATCACCCGCGAAGGACTGCGCGCCAAGGCCGAATTTGACGCCCGCAGCATTGCGCGCCCGCCGAAATTGCCCCGCAAACTTCTAGGCAATATCCTGATGGCGGCGGGTCTTGGCCTTGGCGCGCATCTGGCAGGGCAGCCTCCGCCGTATGTGGGCCTATTTGCGCTGACGGGCGTGGTGCTGCATGGGCTGGCCTTTGGCAGCGATCCTTTGCGCGCCAAAGGGCTAGACGGCGAGAACGATTTTCAAACCGACCGCGTCGCCCGCGCTGTGGAAGAGGGCGAAACAATGCTGACCGCGATGGCCGAAGCCATTGCGCGCACCCGCGACCGCGCGCTGATCGTGCGGGTGGAAACCTTTGCCCATACCGCGCGGGGCCTGTTTCGCAGCGTCGAAGATGATCCGGGCGATCTGACTGCGGCGCGCAAATATCTGACGGTCTATTTGATGGGCGCGCGCGATGCGACGGTCAAATTCGCCACGCATTATGCCAAAACCCGCGATGCCGCCGCCCGCAGCGATTACGAGGCGCTGCTGCGCGATCTGGAAACCACTTTCGCCAGCCGTTCAAGGGCCCTGATTGGCCAAGGCCGCACAGGACTTGATATCGAAATCTCCGTGCTGCGCGATCGGCTGAAACTGGAAAACTAACCCCCCGCGCCGTAGGCGCAATCTAATCCCCGCGCCGTAGGCGCAATCTAATCCCCGCGCCGTAGGCGCAACCTAATCCCGCGCTATGGCGCATGAAAACAGGACGCATGATGAGCAACGAGACCCGCAACGCCGCCGCCACCGCCCTTGCCGAGGCCGAGAAAATCACCGCCAAAGTGTTGCCAGAACCCAGCACCGCGCTGATCACGCTGGACGCCGCCCCTGCCAAAGAGGCCGGCGAAATTCGCAAGCGGATGGACGAGATTGACATGGGGAACACCCAATCGATCATCTCTTTTGGATCCCGCGCGCAGGCCGAGTTGCAGGCGATCAGCCAAGAGATGCTGGCAGGGGTCAAGAACAAAGACGTCGGCCCAGCTGGCGACAGCCTGCGCAGCATGGTCACCACGTTGCGCGGCTTTTCCGTGTCGGAACTGGACGTGCGCCGCGAACGGGTCTGGTGGGAAAAACTGCTGGGCCGCGCCGCGCCCTTTGCCAATTTTGTGGCCCGTTTTGAAAAGGTGCAGGGCCAGATTGACATGGTCACCGATGATCTGCTGCGCCACGAACATACCCTATTGAAAGACATTAAGTCTTTGGATTTGCTGTATGAAAAGACACTGGATTTCTACCATGAACTGGCGCTTTACATTGCCGCTGGCGAGGCAAAGCTGGCCGATCTGGACAAAGTCACCATCCCCGCCAGTGAGGCCGCTGTCGCTGCAGCACCCGAGGCTGACCAGGTGATCAAGGCGCAGGAATTGCGCGACCTTCGCGCCGCGCGTGACGATCTGGAACGCCGTGTGCATGATCTGAAACTAACGCGGCAGGTCACGATGCAATCGCTGCCCTCTATCCGTTTGGTGCAAGAAAACGACAAATCCTTGGTCACCAAAATCAACTCGACCTTGGTCAACACCGTGCCCTTGTGGGAAACGCAGCTTGCCCAAGCCGTGACCATCCAACGCTCGCGCGAGGCGGCAGAGGCGGTGCGCGAGGCCAATGATTTGACCAATGAATTGCTGACCTCGAACGCGGACAATCTGAAAGAGGCCAACCGCATTGTGCGCACCGAAATGGAGCGCGGGGTGTTCGACATCGAAGCCGTTCGCAGCGCCAATGCCACACTGGTTGCTACGATCGAAGAAAGCCTAAAAATCGCCGACGAAGGCAAGGCCAAGCGCGCCAGTGCCGAAGAGGAATTGGTCAAGATGGAGGCCGAATTGCGCGATGCTTTGGTCGCGGCAAAGTCGCGCGGCACGGCGGATGGCGCAAAAATTGGCGGGGCTGTCTAAGCATGGATTTGCAGGCGCAGGCGCTGGGGTTTGGGCGGGCTGCCTTGGCGGCGTTGGCGCTGGGCCTTGCCGCCTGCGCGCCGATGCCGAAGCAGGCGGCCGCCCCCCAAGCCGCGCCGCTTGCCAGTGCGCAAAGCGCCGCGCTGGCATCTTATTATGCGGGCGTGCAGCAATCTTTACTGTCCCAAGGGCTGCTGCGCACCGATGGGGGTGGGGCCGATACGCCGCTGACCGCCGCCATGCTGACCGAGAATTTTTTGCGCATTGCGATGTATGAAGAATATAGCGGCGGCGGCTTTGGCGGGCGCAGCAGCGCGCCGCTGCGGCTGACACGCTGGGCCGAACCTGTGCGGGTCGCCCTGTATTTCGGCCCCTCCGTTTCGCCCGAACGCCAAGCGGCCGACCGCGCGCGCATCGCGTCCTATCTTGCGCGGTTGTCGGGGCTGACTGGGCGATCCATTGGCCTTGCGTCCAGCAATCCCAACTTTACCATCGCCATCACCAACGCCGACGAACGCCGCGCGCTGGGCCCGATGATCACTGCCGCCTTGCCGCAAATAAATACCGCCCAAGTGTCTGGCGTCACCAACCTTGACCGCAGCACCTATTGCCTTGTCTGGACGCAAAGCAATACGCAAACCAGCCAATATGAACGGGCGTTTGTTTTCATTCCGTCCGAGCATCCAGACCTGATGCGCCTTGCCTGCATCCACGAAGAAATCGCGCAAGGCTTGGGGCTGCCAAATGATTCAGGCACAGCGCGGCCGTCGATTTTCAACGATGACGAAGAATTCGCGCTGCTGACGCGGCAAGACGAATTGCTGCTGCGCATCCTTTACAACCCCGCCCTGCGCAATGGCATGACCGAGGCGGAAGCCCGCCCCATCGTCGAAAGTCTTGCGCGCGGCATTTTGGGCGGTAACACTTAACTCACCCCTGACCACAGGAGAGGCTTCATGGTTTTCGGATTTCTGGGCGGCGAATTTGTTGACGTCATCACATGGCTGGACGAGACGCGCGACACGATGGTCTGGCGTTTTGAACGCCACGGCAACGCGATTAAATACGGCGCGAAACTGACCGTGCGCGAGGGGCAGGCTGCAGTTTTCGTCCACGAAGGCCAGCTTGCCGATGTGTTTACCCCTGGCATGTATGTGCTGGAAACCAACAACATGCCGATCCTGACCACGCTGCAGCATTGGGATCACGGCTTTGACAGCCCCTTCAAATCCGAAATCTATTTCATCAACACAACGCGCTTTAACGACCAGAAATGGGGCACCAAAAACCCCATTATGTGCCGCGATCCAGAATTTGGCCCCGTGCGCCTGCGCGCCTTTGGCAGCTATTCGATGCGCGTTTCTGACCCTGCCAAATTCTTGACCGAGATTGTCGGCACCGATGGCGAATTTACCGCCGATGAGATCAGCGAGCAGATCCGCAACATTATCGTGCAAGAAGTATCGCAGATTTTGGCCAAATCGGGGATACCAGTGTTGGATATGGCGGGCAATACTGCCGATCTGGGCGGGCTTGTCACCCAGGCGATTGCTGGAAAAATCGCCGAATATGGCCTGACCATTCCCGAATTTTACATCGAAAACATCAGCCTGCCCGAAGAGGTGGAAAAGGCGTTGGACAAACGCACCTCGATGGGTGTGGTGGGGGATTTGAACAAATACATGCAGTTCAACGCGGCCGAAGGTCTGGCGCAGCCCAACTCTGCCATGGGGGCGACGATGGGGGCTGCGATGGGCGCAGGCATGGGTGCGGCGATGGGCGCGGGCCAAGCGGGGCCTTGGGGGGCTGCGCCCGCCCCTGCTGCGCCGCCACCATTGCCGAAGACGGGGACGGCGTGGCATTTGGGCATTGATGGCCAAACCAAAGGCCCATTCGTCGAGACCGACTTGCCCGCAATGGTCGCCGCTGGCACGCTGACCGCGGCAACGCTGGTCTGGTGCGAGGGGCAAGACGGCTGGAAAGCGGCCGCCGAAACGGCGCTGGCAAACCTTTTGAAATCAGCTCCGCCACCGCTGCCAAAGGCCTGATCACGTGGCCGCAGCCGTGCAAGACATTACCAAAGCCCATCGCTGGCCCTGTCCGCAATGCGGATCTGACCTGCGCTTTGCCCCCGATAAGGGGGTTTTGGAATGCAGCCACTGCGGCCATACCCAAGACATGTCCAAACCCGATGCCCGCGCCAAAGTTTCGGTATTTCAAGAGCTTAGCCTAGATCGCGGATTGGCCGACGATCTGCCCGCGAGCGCCAGCGAAGATGTGCGTTCCACAAGTTGCCCCAGTTGCGGTGCCATTGTAGAATTTTCGGGCGCGAACCATGCCGCAAACTGCCCCTATTGTGCGACCCCAGTTGTGGTGGACACAGGCGCGCGGCGGCATATCAAACCGCAGGCGGTCTTGCCCTTTGCCCTGACCGAAGATCAGGCGCGCGATGCGCTGTCCAAATGGCTGGGCAGCCTGTGGTTCGCGCCGAACGGCCTTTTGGAATACACCCGCAAGGGGCGCGCCATGGCGGGAATTTACGCCCCTTTCTGGACATTCGACGCCGCGACCACCACGCGCTACACGGGCGCTCGGGGCGAGTATTACTATGAAACCCGCACCGTCACAGTTAATGTGAATGGGCGTTCAGAACAGCGGCAAGAGCAAGTGCGCCACACCCGCTGGTATCCCACATCAGGCACAGTCTCGCGCGATTTTGACGATGTGATCACCCTTGCCTCGACCAGTTTGCCGCAGCGACTTGGCAATGAATTGACCCCATGGGATTTGACCGCAGCCAAGCCCTATAGCCCCGATTATTTGGCGGGGTTTCAGGCCGAGGGCTATACAATCAGCCTAGCTGATGGCTGGAGCGACGCGCAAGACATCATGGCACATGTGATCGAGGGCGATATTCGTGCCGATATTGGCGGGGATGAGCAGCAGATCAACAACGTCGATACGCGCTATGCCGATGAAACTTTTAAGCATCTTTTGCTGCCAATCTGGACAGCGGCCTATAAATACAGCGGCAAAAGCTATCGCTTTTTGGTCAATGGCCAAACGGGCGAAGTACAGGGCGAGCGGCCCTATTCGGCGTGGAAAATCGGATTTGCCGTGGTGACGGTTGCCGCCCTGATTTTGGGCGCAATATATCTAAACAACCCTGCGGATTTGGGCCTGCCGCGCCCTGCGTGGATGGACAACTGGCGCTGACGGCGCGCGGCAACTATTTGCGAATCGTGTCACCCATTTGCAAAACGGGCAGCAGTTCAATCACCTCGCCGCCCAGCACCAACGTGCCATCTGCATGTGGTTTGGCGGCCACAATCTCGGCGGCTTTGCGGCCAATTTCGCGCCGACAAGCATCCATCGTGGCCAGTTTGCGCGGCAAGCCGTCCAACAATTCCACCCCGTTGAACCCCGCAAGGCCAACACGGTTTGGCACATCTATCCCTGCGTCCAGACAATACAGCAGCCCGCCTGCGCCGATCATGTCATTGGAATAATACAGAAAATCGACATTCGGGCTGCGGCGCAGCACGGCTTCGGTCATCTCGCGGCCTTTCAGCAGGGCTGAGCCACCCGAATAAAACTCGCGGTCAACCAAAGGCACGCCGGCGCGGGCAAGCGCCTCTTCAAAGCCTTCCAAACGTTTGCGCGCGCGGTGATCATAGGGCATCATCGTGCCCAAAAAGGCGATGTTGCGATAGCCCGCAGCAAGGATCGCCTCGGCCATCTGGCGGCCCGCGCGGCGGTGCGAAATGCCCACAGCGCTGTCAATCGCAGGCCCGTCAATATCCATGATTTCCACCACGGGAATCCCCGCCCGCGCCAGCATCGCCTGCGCCGCCTCGGTATGTTCCAGCCCTGCAAGGATCACCCCTGACGGGCGCCACGACAGCATTTCATACAGCACAGCCTCCTCGCGCTCGGGGGAATAGTTCGTCACCCCGACAACGGGTTGCAGGCCCGTATCTTCCAACGTTTCAGAAATACCGCCCAGCACTTCGGGAAAGACCATGTTCGACAGCGAGGGAATAATCACCCCCACCAAATTCACCCGCTGACTGGCCAGAGCGCCCGCGATTTTGTTGGGCACATAGCCAAGGCGGCGCGCCGCCTCGAGAACCCGCTCGCGCGTGGCTTCCGACACATCGCCGCGATTGCGCAACACGCGGCTGACGGTCATTTCACTCACGCCAGATGCTTCGGACACATCGCGCAGGGTAAGGGTGCGTTGGGGGTCGGGTTTCGTCACGGGGCTACCGATGCTTGTGCTATTGACCCTTACTATCGCCATTTGCCCCCTTGTCCAAGCGCAGAATATCGCCTATGTTAGCGGTAACAGTCGCAAGACTGGTCAAATCCTGCGCGTCCTGCAAGCTCTCAACCCAGACGCAACGGAACCTAAGGGGGAGTGGTGGGCCAAATTCACTCCCCCTTTCCTTTCCCAATATAGGTTGCACCACGCAGGCGTTTCGCGCCATAAGGCACCTAAGGCCCCGTAGCTCAGGGGATAGAGCGGCCGCCTCCTAAGCGGCAGGTCGATGGTTCGAATCCATCCGGGGTCACCAGCGCAGATTTTGATGCTTTCTCAAAGTATTGGGGTTGAATGGCGCGCCGCAATTCTTACATGCCTGTTACCGCTTTGGGGCCGACGGCTGGCTTGCCGCCTGCGATAGGAGACAAAGCTGGCCCTGAAACGCCAACAAGAGGCTCCTATGGACCAACTTATGCCTTTCTTTATGACGCCCTTTTTGGGCACTCCTACCTATTTCTGGTTGATTTTTATCGGCCTTGTCATTGCGCTTTTGGTGTTTGACCTGGGCATTTTGCACAAAGAAGACAAAGAGATTTCCGCCAAGGAAAGCTTTGTCATGTATGGCGGTTATGTGTTTATCGCCTTTTTGTTTGGCCTGTGGGTCTGGTTCACGCGCGGCGCGCAATCGGGGCTGGAATTTTTCACGGGCTATGTGATTGAACAATCGCTTGCGATGGACAACATTTTCGTCATCGCCACGATTTTCACCTATTTCGCCGTGCCGCGCAAATATCAGCACCGCGTTTTGTTTTGGGGCATTTTGGGCGCGATTGTGATGCGCGCCGTTATGATCGGCCTTGGCGCAGCTTTGGTCAGCCAATATCAGTGGATTCTCTATGCCTTTGGCGCGTTTTTGGTGTTTACGGGCATCAAAATGTTTACCGCGGGCGATGACCACGGCGATCTGAACAACAACGCGGTTTTGAAATTTGTCCGCAAACATTTCCGCGTGACGAATGAGATAAAAAGCCACGATTTCACTGTGCGCCAGCCCGATCCGAAAACGGGAAAAATGGCGACATGGCTGACGCCTTTGGCCGTTGCGCTGATTTTGGTCGAATTCGTGGATCTGATTTTCGCCGTCGATTCGGTGCCCGCGATATTCGCCGTCACGCTAGACCCGTTCATCGTTTACACCTCCAACATCTTTGCGATTTTGGGCCTGCGCAGCCTGTTCTTTGCGCTGGCCGCCGCGATGCACCGCTTTGCCTATCTGAAATACTCGCTTGCGGTGATTCTGGTGCTGGTCGGCATCAAGATTTTCCTTGTGCCGCTGGGGATCAAGGTTCCAACCGCCCTATCGCTGATCGCCACTTTGGGGATTTTGGCCGCAGGGATAGGATATTCGCTGTGGAAAACGCGGGATGAGGCGAAGGCCTAAAATCAAAAGGCCCCCAGTTGGGGGCCTTTTCTTTACGCATCCAGATGTTCGACGTTCAGCGCGTTGGCCTGAATAAAGTCGCGGCGCGGTTCCACCACATCGCCCATCAACTTGGTGAAAATGTCGTCCGCATCGGCCAGATCATCGACCTTTACTTGCAACAGCGTGCGCGCCTCGGGGTCTAGGGTGGTTTCCCACAACTGTTCTGGGTTCATCTCGCCCAGACCTTTATAGCGTTGCAGAGTCAGGCCCTTTTCACCCTCGGCCAGAACGGATTTCAGCAGGTCAATCGGGCCATAGACCATTTGCTCGCGATCTTTGCGCACAAGGCGTCCCGTTTCGCGGTAGACATCGCGGGTGTCCTTGGACACGGAAGCCAAGCGCCGCCCCTCGCCCGACCGCAGCACGGCGCCGTCCAGCGTGCGCAATTCTTCTACTCCGCGCAAAATACGGCTTAGCCGAATGCCGTGATCTTGGGTCACGCGGCCCGTCCAGCCCTTTTCATATTCGGCGGCAACAAGGTTCAGCCGCGCGGCCACGGCATCGGCCACGGCCTGCAAATCGCCGTCTGCACGGCCCGCATCAAAGGCCCCCGCCAGCGCCGCCTGTTCCAAAATCGCGCGTGGATAATGCGTGGGGAAAGCGTCCAGCACGCGGCGGAACTGGCGGGCCGCCTCGATCACACGGGCAAGATCAGCGCCTGCAATTTCTTCGCCCGTTTTCAGACGCAAAACAGCGCCTTCGATCCCCATTTCGATCAGGTAATCTTCCAGCGCAGGTTGATCTTTTAGGTAAACCTCCGACTTGCCGCGCGCCACTTTATAGAGGGGCGGTTGGGCGATATAAAGGAAACCGCCCTCGATCAGTTGCGGCATCTGGCGGAAGAAAAATGTCAGCAGCAGCGTGCGAATATGTGCGCCGTCCACATCGGCGTCGGTCATGATGACAACCTTGTGGTAGCGCAGCTTGCCGATGTTAAACTCATCCCGCCCAATGCCCGTGCCCAGCGCGGTGATCAACGTGCCGATTTCTTGGCTGGCAAGCATACGGTCAAACCGCGCGCGCTCCACGTTCAGGATTTTCCCCTTGAGCGGCAAAACCGCCTGATTGGCGCGCGAGCGGCCCTGCTTGGCGCTGCCACCTGCCGAATCCCCCTCGACCAGAAACAGTTCCGATTTGGCGGGGTCGCGCTCCTGACAATCGGCCAGTTTGCCGGGCAGGCTGGCCACATCCAGCGCGGTTTTACGGCGCGTCAATTCGCGCGCCTTGCGCGCCGCCTCGCGTGCCAGCGCCGCCTCGATGATCTTGCCGACGATGATTTTGGCATTGGCAGGGTTTTCTTCAAACCATTCCGCCAGCTTTTCGTTGACCAGATTTTCCACCGCAGGGCGCACTTCGGAAGAGACAAGTTTATCCTTGGTCTGGCTGGAAAACTTTGGATCGGGCACTTTGACGGACAAAACGCAGGTCAGCCCTTCGCGCGCATCATCGCCCGTGAAATCCACCTTTTCGCGTTTCGCAATGCCAGAGGTTTGCGCATAGGCCCCCACGCAACGCGTCAGCGCTCCGCGAAAGCCCGCCATATGCGTGCCGCCATCGCGCTGGGGGATGTTGTTGGTAAACGGCAGCACCATTTCGTTATAGCTGTCGTTCCACCACATGGCGACTTCCACAGTAATCCCGCCCCGCTCGCCAATCATATAGATCGGCTCGGGCATGATGGATTGCTTCGATCGGTCCAGATATTTCACATATTCGCGCACGCCGCCCTCATAGAACAGCTCGGTGTGCAGCGGCTCGGCAGGGCGTTCATCACGCACAATAATTCGCACGCCCGAATTCAGAAACGCCAATTCCCGCAGGCGGTTTTCCAGCGTTTTGAAGCTGTAATCTAGGTTGGAAAACGTGCCATCCTCGCGGTTGGTTTTGGCAGAGGCCAAAAACCGCACTTCCGTGCCCTTTTGCCCCGGCGCTGGGCCAACTTCGTAAACATGCACGGTGCAATCGCCATGCTCAAACCGCGCGCGATATTCCTTATCGTTGCGCCACACGGTCAATTCCAACCATTCCGATAGCGCATTCACCACCGAAACGCCGACGCCATGCAAGCCGCCCGACACTTTATAGGCGTTGCCAGAATCGTCGGTGTTGTTGAATTTGCCCCCCGCATGAAGCTGAGTCATGATCACTTCGGCGGCGGAAACGCCTTCCTCTTGGTGGATGTCGACAGGGATGCCGCGCCCATTATCGCGCACCGAAACAGAACTGTCGGCATGAATAATCACCGTCACCGCAGTCGCATGTCCCGCCAGTGCCTCGTCAATGCCATTATCGACCACCTCATACACCATATGGTGCAGGCCCGACCCATCGTCGGTGTCGCCAATATACATGCCAGGACGCTTGCGAACCGCCTCTAAGCCTTTGAGAACTTTGATAGAATCAGCGCCATAGGATTCGGTTTGCGCAGTCTTATCGGACATAGGTAATATTCCCCTTTAACACACGCAATTTATAGCGGTTTGGCGGGGGATTGTCACGCCTTTGCCACAAGATTTAGCGGTTAAAGAAAGGGGATAACCAAGCCCACCAGCACCAACAAAACGCCCGATCCAAGGTTCATCCGCCGCAGCGCCGCAGGGCTGGACAGCAGCGCGCGGGCGCGGCCCAAAAACAGCGCCAGCAGCAAATTGCCACCCAGTGTCACCCCTGCCGAAATGCCGATAATCGCTGCAATATCCCATTTGGTCAGGCTGCCCAAATCAAAGAAACCCGGCAGCGCGCCCATGTAGAACAAAATCGCCTTGGGGTTGCCAACCACGGCGGCGACCCCCACCGAAAACCCCGCCCAAAGCCCGGGCTTGGTCATGCGATTATCCCCCGTCAGGCTGCCCGCAGGCGCGCGGATCAGCATGATACCCATCACAATGAACACCCCCGCCGCAACCCAGCGCAAAAGGCTAAGGATATCGCCATACACCGTATGAATCCACGACAGCCCCAAAATCGCCGCCAGTGGCCACAGCAAATCCCCCAGCGCCACACCGACCGCCAGCGGCCAAGCGGCACGAAACCCGCCCGACAGCGCCCGCGCCGTCAGCGCCACCCAAACAGGGCCTGGCACCGCCCAAAGCCCCAACATCCCCAGCGCGTAAAGGCCCAATTCATATAGCGTTGTATGCACGTCAATTCCCCTCTGCGATCTGCGATTGGCCCGCAGATTCGGTGATGCAAAAACTTTGCCCCCGCGCGCCAAGGCTGTCAAACAGCCCCGCCTCGGTGCCCGTCATCAGCGCCTGCGCGCCCAATGCGCAAATTTCATCATACAGGGCCGCGCGGCGGGCAGGGTCTAAATGCGCCGCCACCTCGTCCAACAGCAATATCGGGGCCGCCCCCAAATCCTGCGCCAAAGCGCGGACATTGGCCAAGATCAGGCTGATCAGCAGCGCCTTCTGCTCGCCTGTCGAGCATTGATCGGCAGCCACACCTTTGGCCGCATAAACCGCCTGCAAATCCGCGCGGTGCGGCCCAATCAGGCTGCGCCCTGCCGCCAAATCGCGCCCGCGCCATGCGGCCAAAGCGGCGGCCAAATCATCGGCATCCTCGCCCACGATCGCCAAATCGGCCACGGGGAATGGCCCGCCTTCCCCTTGCGCCGCTGCAATCCGCGCCAAAGCTTGCGCCCGATTGCCGCGCATCTGCGCGCCCGCCGCCGCCATCTGCGCCTCGAGCGCGCCATACCAATGCGCATCCCGCACTTGATCTTTCAGCAATCGGTTCCTCTCGCGCATCGCCTTTTCATAGGCCAAAACCGCCTCTGCATGATCGGGCATGAAGGACAGCGCCATGCGATCCAAGAACCGCCGCCGCGCCTCGGCGGCATCCAGCCACAGCCTGTCCATCGCAGGCACCAGCCACAAAACCCGCAAAATCCGCCCCAGCGCGGTTTGCGTGGCGGTCTTGCCGTCAATCCGCACCACCCGCGCATCGCCCGCCTCGGCCCAAGTTTCAATCTGATGATCCGCGCCCAGCCCCGCGACTTCGGTGGTAATTTTCCAACCGATCCCCGCCTGCCTGCGCGCCAAATCCTCGGCCCCCGCCCGCCGCAACCCGCGCCCAGGGGATAGCAACGAAACAGCCTCTAGAATATTTGTTTTCCCCGCCCCATTCGGCCCCGAAATCGCCACAGGCCGCCCATCAAACACCAGCGCCGCCCGCGCATGGCTGCGAAACTGCGTCAGCTGCATGGCCTTAATGGCAAGCCCGCTCACGCTGTTTCCTTTCACTTTGGCGAAAATATCCCACGGGGGAGGCTGCGAGCGTGCTCGCAGGCGCGGGGGTGTGAAACCCCCGCTTCCACCCTATCCGCAATCCCGCGCTTAAACACGCATCGGCATCACAACATAGACCGCCGAAGTGTCGTTCCCCTCGCGCATCAGGGTTGGATCGCCAGATGAGTTGAACATAAACACAGCGTTTTCGCGGTCAACTTGGCTGGCGATTTCCAGCAGGTATTTGGCGTTAAAGCCAATTTCCAAATGCTCATCGCCATAAGCCACAGCCAGTTCTTCTTCGGCCGCGCCAGAATCTGGTGCGTTCACTGACAGCACCAAACGGTCTTCGTCCAGCGACAGTTTCACCGCGCGCGAGCGTTCTGAAGACACCGTTGCCACACGGTCAACAGCGCGGGCAAATTCGGCTGCGTCCACTTCCAGCCGCTTGGTGTTGCCCGTGGGAATGACGCGGGTGTAATCGGGAAAGGTTCCGTCGATCACTTTCGACGTCAAGGTAATCTCTGGCGTCGCAAAGCGCACTTTGGTTTCAGAAACCGACACGGCAATCGTCGCCTCGTCATTTTCCAGCAGCTTTTTCAGCTCGTTCACCGTTTTGCGCGGCACGATCACGCCCGGCATCCCTGCCGCACCATTTGGCAAATCGGCGTCAATACGGGCCAGACGGTGGCCGTCGGTTGCCACACAGCGCAGTTTCTGCCCGCCGTCGCCAGTCGCCACATGCATATAAACCCCGTTCAGGTAATAACGGGTTTCTTCGGTGGAAATCGCAAACTTCGCCTTATCAAACAGGCGGCGCAGCACAGGGGCGGGGGCGGCGAAATTGGTGGTGTATTCGCTGGTCGCCATCACCGGGAAATCTTCGCGCGGCAGGGTGGCAAGGCTAAAGGTGCTGCGCCCTGCGGCAATGGTCAGGCGGCCCGATGCCGCATCATCTGTCAGCGAAACAAGCGCCCCATCTGGCAGTTTGCGCACAATCTCGTGCAGCATCACCGCCGATACCGTCGTCGCCCCCGCGCGTTCGACCATTGCGGCCGCGCGGTCTTGCACCTCTATATCCAAATCCGTGGCGCGGAAGGTCACCGCGCTGCCTTCTGCCTCGATCAGCACATTGGCCAGGATCGGGATGGTGTTGCGCCGTTCCACAACCGATTGCGCCTGCGCCAAGGCTTTCAGCAAAACCGCCCGTTCAATGCTTAGCTTCATCAATCCATCCCCTGCACAATCCCAAAGGCACAACAGGCGCTTGGGAAGGCTAAACTAGCCGATTTCTGCCCCATCGCAAGGCCAAACGCTAGCCCTGAAGCGCGCGCCGCAACCGCAGCAAATCATCCGAAAGCTGGCTGTCGGTTGTCATCAAATCTTCGATCTTGCGCACGCCGTGCATAATGGTGGTGTGATCGCGCCCGCCAAAGCGCCGCCCAATCTCGGGCAAAGAACGCGGGGTCAGTTGCTTGGCCAAATACATCGCCACTTGCCGCGGGCGGGCAATGGTGCGCAGCCGCTTTGGGCCGATCATATCGGACAGGCGGATGTTGTAATGTTCGGCCACTTTGCGCTGAATTTCTTCGATGGTCAGCTTGCGATCTGACGCGCGCAAAATGTCCGACAGACAATCTTGCACCAATTCCAAATTGATCTCGCGCCCGACAAGCGAGGCAAAGGCAAACAGCCGCGTCAAAGCCCCTTCCAAAACCCGCACATTCGAGGTGATGCGATGGGCCAAAAATTCCAAAACGCCATTGGCGACGACAAGCCCTTTATATTGGCCCGCGTAATAATCGGCCTTGGTCTGCAAAATCCCCAGACGCAATTCGTAATCGGTTGGGTGCAAATCCACCACCAAACCGCATTGCATGCGGCTTTTGATGCGGTCTTCCAGATCTTTAATCTCGCCAGGGGCGCGGTCTGCCGAGATGATGATTTGCTTGTTCTGGTCTACCAAAGCATTGAAGGTATGGAAAAATTCTTCCTGCGTCGAATCTTTGCCCGCAATAAACTGCACATCATCAACCATCAGCACATCGACCGAGCGGAAAATCGATTTGAAATCCATGATCTGCTTGTCGCGCAGCGCCTGAACGAACCGATACATGAACTGTTCGGCCGACAAATACAAAACCCGAAGCTGCGGCTGGCGGGCCTGCAATTCATGCGCGATGGCATGCATCAAATGGGTCTTGCCCAAACCAACCCCGCCATACAGGAACAGCGGGTTAAAACTGACAGGCCCACCTTCGGCCACGCGGCGCGCGGCGGCATGGGCCAATTCATTGGGTTTGCCAACAACAAAACTGTCGAATGTAAAGCGCGCATCCAAGTTTGCACCTGGCAGACCCGATTCGGCACGGGCGATACGTTTTGCAGCAGGGCGCTGCGAATCGGTGGATGGGTTGACCCGATTGGTCAGCGCCGCATCTTTACGCAGCACAAATTCCAACCGCGCAGCAGGCTGGCCCTCCGATTGCATCAGCGCCAAAATTTGGTCGCCGAAATTCCGCTTAACCCAATCGCCAACAAAAAGCGTGGGCACTTCAAACGTCACAACACCATCCACCAAACTGCGCAGAACCAAAGGTTCGATCCAGCTGACATAGTTGTTCTTGCCGATTCGTTTGACCAAGGCCTCGCGTGTGCGCACCCAAACCGTGGAAGGCATCCTGTTTCCCGTCCCCATTTTTCCCCGCATCTTCGCGCAGGGACTTTGTTTCTGGCGCATCGGCCCCGAAAGGCGGTCATAGGGCGGGCAGGACAGGGGCAGACCCTTTGTGCCACACAGAACGCTGCCCCAGAATCATACCCCACATCCTGCGGGTATAAATCTGGTCGAAAGGGCAAAAACCCGTTTCACGCTAAGCATTTGATAAAGAACGGTTTATTTCAACAAAGGCGCCGTTTATTGGCAGCAGCACCGATCAAACCTTTTCTTTACCTAAGCACGTCCCCTATGCGCGATGCGACTCGCTGGGGTGACGTTATCAACTGCGCCGCGCCAAGTGCAACCGAACTTGTTGCTTGACACAGGCTTTGCGCGCACGAATCGCGGGCCTTGGCAAATTGGCAACGCTAGGCGAATTCGGGGGACAAAAACGCAAAAAGCGCGGCTGTTTCCAGCCGCGCCTTTTCAATGACTTAAGGCCAGATTAGGCCGAAGCGGCGCTGCCCAATGCTTTGACGCGGGCGGCGAGGCGCGACATTTTGCGTGCCACAGTGTTCTTGTGCATCACGCCCTTGGTCACGCCGCGCGCCAGTTCTGGCTGGACATTCTTCAACGCCTCTGCTGCTGCGGGTTGTTGACCCGAGGCGATCGCCTCTTCTACTTTGCGCAAAAAGGTGCGGATACGCGAACGGCGCGCCTTGTTGATGTCTTGACGCGCTTCTGCTTGACGTGCGCGCTTTTTGGACTGGGCGGTATTTGCCATCGCTTGTGATTCCGTTTGTGATCAGATGTCATCTTGAAGCCCGCCCTATAGGCGCGCGCACTGGGGCTGTCAACTGTGAAAACCCTGAAAATGCGCGGGCTAGGCGCGAAGCTCAGCGGTCTTTGAACTGGGCAGGACGCTTTTCCAAAAAGGCGGCCATCCCCTCTTTTTGATCATCGGTGGCAAACAGCGCGTGAAACAGCCGCTTCTCGAACAATAGCCCTTCGCGCAGGCTGGTTTCCTGCGCACGGCCCACCGATTCTTTCGCCGCCAACGCCGCCATCTGTGACTTTTCGGCAATCTTCGCGGCGGCGGCCAACGCCTCATCCAACAGACCCGCAGCCGCCACAACGCGAGAGACAAGCCCCGCACGTTCCGCCTCGGCTGCGTCCATGAAACGCCCCGTCAGGTGCATGTCCATTGACTTAGATTTGCCCACGGCGCGGGTCATGCGCTGCGTGCCGCCCATGCCTGGAATGATGCCAAGGTTCACCTCGGGCTGGCCAAATTTAGCCGTATCAGCAGCAATGATAAAATCGCACATCAGCGCCAATTCGCAGCCCCCGCCAAGGCAAAATCCCGCCACAGCGGCAATGATCGGCTTGCGAATACGGGCAATCGCCTCGGCCTCGTGCCCGAACAGATCATCGAAAAACACCTCCGAAAAACCCTTATCCGCCATCTCGCGCACATCGGCCCCTGCTGCAAAGGCGCGCTCTGACCCCGTGATCACGATGCAGCGCACGCCTGCGTTTTGATCCGCCGCGCCCAGCGCCTGCGCCAGTTCTTGCATCATCTTGGTGTTGATCGCATTCAATGCCTCGGGTCGGTTTAGGGTGATCAGCGCGATCTTGTTTTTGATATCCACAATCAGCGTGTCATAGGCCATAGGGTCTCCTTTTTCGATGTCGCTAGATTTGGCAACGCGGGCAGTAAAAACTAGAGCGGCCCGATTGCACGATGCGCAAAATCTCTGCGCCGCAAGTCGGGTTCAGGCAAGGTTCCCCCTCGCGGCCATAAACGGCAAAGGCGTGCTGGAAATAGCCAAGCTCGCCATCGGCCTGCCGATAATCGCGCAAGGATGATCCGCCTGCGGCAATCGCCGCGCCCAAGACATCGCGGATGATGGGCACAAGGGCGGGGGCGTCTGCAACATCGCCCGCAAGGCGCGTGGGGGCAAGCCCTGCGCGGTGCAGCACCTCGCACACATAGATATTGCCCAGCCCCGCCACGATGCGTTGATCCAGAAGTGCTGACTTGATTGGCGTTTTGCGTCCCGAAAGACGCGCCGCCAGATAGTCGCCGTCAAAGGCGTTTCCCAGCGGCTCTGGCCCAATATCTGCCAGCAAGGGATGGCGTTCGGCCCCTTCGGTCGCCATCAAATCCATCGCGCCAAAACGGCGGGGGTCGTTGAATGTAATCTTCGCGCCGCCCTCCATATGCAGCACAACATGGTCATGTTTCTGCGGTGCGGGATGGGCGTGGATATACTCGCCGATCATCACACCCGACACCAACATCCGCCCTGACATGCCTAGATGGATCAGCAGCGTCTCGCCCCTGTCCAAATCGGCCAGAATATACTTTGACCGCCGCCGCAGCGCCAAAACCCGCGCGCCCGTCAACCGCTGCGCCATATTGGGCGGAAAGGGCCAGCGCAGATCCGCACGGTTCACGTCCGCCCGCGCAATCACGCGCCCTTCCATCGCGGGCAAAAGCCCCGCGCGCACGGTTTCCACTTCGGGCAATTCGGGCATTTCGGCCTTTGGACATTAGGGCGCATTGAGGCGCGTCAACTTACCCCCTATAAGTGGCGGAACCTCAGCAATCGGCAAGAGCAAATGAACGACACCTCAACCACCCATTTCGGATTTCAAACCGTGCCCGAAGGCGACAAAGCGGGGATGGTGCATGGCGTTTTCACCCGCGTGGCCAGCAAATACGACATTATGAACGATCTGATGTCGGCGGGAATGCACCGTTTGTGGAAAAACGCCATGATGGATTGGCTGGCCCCCCGCGCGGGCCAAAAGCTGCTGGATGTGGCGGGCGGCACGGGCGATGTGGCGTTTCGGTTTTTGGGACGTGCGGCGGGATCGCAGGCCACCGTGCTGGATATGACCGAATCCATGCTGATCGCTGGGCGTGCGCGCGCCGATGCCGAGGCGCTGGCCACCCGCCTGGATTGGGTGGTGGGCGATGCGATGGCCCTGCCCTTCGCCGACAATTCCTTTGACGTTTATACAATTTCTTTCGGCATCCGAAACGTCACCCGCATCCCCGATGCTTTGGCCGAGGCCTATCGCGTTCTGCGCCCAGGTGGGCGGTTGATGGTGCTGGAATTCAGCCAAATTCCCAATGATTTGGCGCAATGGGTCTATGACAAATACAGCTTTAACGTGATTCCCGTCATGGGGCAGATCGTGGCGAATGATCGCGATAGCTACCAATATCTTGTTGAATCTATTCGTAAGTTTCCAGATCAGGAAAGTTTTGCGGCCATGATCCGAACGGCGGGCTTTGATTTGGTGTCCTACCGCAACCTAAGCATGGGCATTGCCGCCCTGCATTCGGGATGGAAAACCTAGGTGCGCGGCCCGCATAATGTTTGGCGGCTAATCCGCACGGGGGCGACCTTTGAACGCTCGGGCGCGATGGGGGTGGTCTTGGCCGCGCTTGACGCGCCGCCTCAGTTGCGGCTGGCTGCGAAACTGCTGGGCTGGCCGTTCAAATTTCTGGGCCTGCGCGGCGATCCTGCCCTGCCACCCGTCACGCGCGCCCTTTCGGCGCTGGGGCCTGCTTATATCAAATTTGGCCAAACCCTTGCCACCCGCCCCGATATTGTGGGCGAGGAATTGGCAGGCCAGCTCAAATATCTGCAAGACAAACTGCCACCTTTTGGCTTGGCCGAGGCGCGCGCCGCCATCGAGGCCGACTTGGGCCGCCCTTTGGACGAGATGTTTGACGCATTTTCAGACCCTGTTGCCGCGGCGTCGATTGCCCAAGTTCACCGCGCGCGCCTGCGCGCCACGGGGGCAGATGTGGCGGTCAAAGTGCTGCGCCCCGGCATTGAACGCGCCTTTCGCCGCGATCTTGATGCCTTTTACTTTGCCGCCCGCACGATCGAGGTTTTGGCCCCCTTTGCCCGCCGCCTGCGCCCCACCGATGTGATTGCGCATTTCGAAAGCGTGGTGCTGGCCGAACTTGACCTGCGGCTAGAGGCTGCCGCCGCGAGTGAATTTGCTGAAAACACCAAGGGTGACGCGGGTTTTGCCGTGCCTTTGCCCGTTTGGGATTATTCGGGCAAGCGGGTGATGACGCTGGCTTGGGTCGATAGCCCGTCGATGTCGGACACGGATGCCGTGGATGCGTTGATTGCTGCGGGTGTGGTTGACCGCGCGGCCTTGGGCGCGCGCGTGCTGCAACTGTTCTTGGCCCATGCGCTGCGCGATGGGTTATTTCACGGCGACATGCACCAAGGCAACCTGAAGGTCGCGGCGAATGGCGATATCATTGCGCTGGATTTCGGGATTATGGGGCGGATCGATGCCTATACCCGCCGCGTATATGCCGAGATTTTGATGGGCTTTATGCAGCGCAATTATCGCCGCGTGGCCGAGGTGCATTTCGAGGCGGGCTATGTGCCCGCGGGCCGCGATATTGACGAATTCGCGCTCGCCCTGCGCGCGGTGGGCGAGCCGATTTTCGGCATGGATGCCACGCGCCTGTCTATGTCGCGCCTGCTGGGCCATTTGTTCGAAGTGACCGAACGCTTTGGCATGGAAACCCGCACCGAGCTGATTTTGCTGCAACGCACCATGGTCGTCGTCGAAGGCGTGGCGCGCAGCCTTGATCCTGCGATCAACATTTGGCACGTGGCACGCCCCGTGGTGGAAGATTACGTGCGCAAAAACGTCGGCCCTGCCGCGCTGCTGCGTGATATTGCACAAACCGCCCAAGTGATGGCCCGCTTTGGCCCGCGCTTGCCCCGCCTGATGGAAGCGGCCCTGATCAAAGCGGGCGAGCCGCCAAGGCCCCCACCAAAGGCGCGCGCGCGCAGGGCGGCGTTTCTGGCTGTGGGATCAATCGGGCTTATAGGTTTCGGGTTCTGGCTGGGTCACTTGGTCTGACGCCGTATTTGCGGCGCTGCTATCGGCCCAAATATCGGCGGCCTGCGTGGTTTCTACAGCCGCATCAATGCTTTGTGTCGATGGGGCGGTGGTTTTTTGCAACTCGCCTGTTCCCGCCGTGCCTGCAACGCGCAAGGCTGTGACCTGCGTCGCCGCGACTTCGATACCGCCTTCCAACACCAATACGGTGCCACTTGCGCCACTGCGCGCCTCTAGGATGCGCGAATAGGCCTCTACCTCGGTCGGATCGCCCAGCTTATCCTCGCCCTTATAACTTTCCAAAGTCAGGGTGTATTTGCCATTGGGCAAAGCATTGCCCTTAATGTCATTGCCCGTCCAATCGTAGGGGCCTTTGCCCAAGGGCACATCTTCGCGCCCGACAACTGCGCCCTCGCTATCGCGCGCGACCAGAACCGCGCGATCTGCGCCCGTTGCGCTGGCATATGTCACGCTGACCGCCGCATCGCCCAGATACACAGGCCCCGGCGCGCGCGCCTCTTGCCCGACCCAAGCGGCAAGCTGCGACATGCCCATCACGCCAAACTGGCTGGACAGTGTCGAGAGCATGTCATTGGTTTTGACCTGCTGTTCGACCCCCGAAAACGTGGCGAGTTGCACGGCGAAGTCGGCGGAATCCATCGGGTTGGTCGGGTCTTGATTTTTGATTTGCGTGGTCAGCATTTTCAAGAACGTGTCAAAATCCGAATTGATGACCGATTTCTTTGACGTGGTCGCGGCGGCCGCGGTAGCGGTGGAAGCGGCGTTCGAAACGGTGTTGGTTTGCATCGAAGTCTCCGAAAAAAAGGGTGGCGTTAGACCCGCAGGTTTAGGCTGCGTGACCCATCGATTTGCAGGTAGGATGCGGGAATTGGCACCCCATTGGATGTGGCGCTTCCCGTCTCTTGCCAAGCGGACTGCACCAATGGCGCGGCAAAAGGTTTGGCATTCCCCTGCCCCGCCCCGCCCCATCCGCCAAAGCTTAGCGAGGCACCCGTAAACCCAGCTTGGCGAAAATCGCTGAGCAGGGCATCGCTGTTTCGACGCAACAGATCCAACGTGTCGGGCCGTTCCGCCGACAAGACAATTTGCACCTGCTCGCCCCGATGCAATATCTCAAACCGCACATGGCCCAGCTCGGCTGGGCTTAGCAGCACCTCGACTGGCCCCAATTGTGCGGCGGGCGACTGCGCCAAAAGCTGGCTTGTGACAGCAAACGCGGCGGGGGCATTTGCGGGGGCGGTGGTGGCGATGGACGCGGGGGCCAGACCGCCGTTGCGCGCCTCAGCCATCGGGTGGGAAATCACCCCATCCAGGCGTGCCAACTCGGCCGTGAAACCGTCACTGCTGGGTTGGTTCAGACCCGCCACAACCGCGCTTTGCGGCTGCGCGGTCGTGGATGGTGGTGTTGGTTGCGCCGCATCACCGCCGCCTGCGCTCTTTGGCGCGGGCGCGTCTTCCAGCGCCACGGCCCCCTCCCGCAGGGTTCGGCCGCGATCACCCGCGACAAGCGGCGCGGCAGCGAAAGCTGATTGCGATACAAGCGGCGGCGCCATTGGTGATGATTGCAGCGCCGCCAAATCGGGCACGATTGGACGCGGGTTTAGGCTTTTGCCCATAGGTGTTTGCCCCGCCTCAGCGTTTTGGATCAGCCGTGATTCGGGGTCGAAACCAGCGGTAGCATTGGATGGAGTATCGCCGCCAAAAGGTTGCCCCAGCATGGCGGCTTGCAAATTGAAATTGGCTGGCGTGCCCGCCTGCCCCGCCGCCACGCTTAACAGGTCTGCAGCTGCGTCACGGCTTTGGGCGGCCTGAGCCGCCCCTGCAAGGGCTGACATGCTCAAGGTTTCCGCAAGTGGCTGCAGCGAAGGATTGCCAAGTTCTGCGCCCGCGTCAGCGCCGATTGCGGATTGCAACGCGGCATCGAGGCCCATGTCAAAGACCAGTTGCGCCGCAGAGGGGGCCGATACGCTTGCCAAATGGCCAGGTTCAACACCAAGGTCGCGGCTGCCCGTCAGCCCCGCGAGTTCCAAAGCCGTGCCAACTTTGCCAGTCGCAGATTGCGCTGCCGCCGCCGCGAAAGCAGCCTGATTTGCAAAATCGGGCAGGGTTAAAGAGCGAGAGCTTTGCTCATTGGCTGCAGCACTGCCGCCAACCGATTGCACAGTATCGTCAGCACCCAATCCTGCGGATTGGATAGGCCCAGCGCCCGCACCAGCCAGCGCTGAATTCATTAAATCAACCAACGCCGCAGCATCGGCAACCTGCGCCGCCAGCGTGTCTGTTTCAGGCGGTTCGGATGCCTCCTCCGCCTCCAGCAGCCGCATGAAGCCATCGGACAGCGGCTGGCCATCTGGCCCAGTTTCGCTTTGCCCGCCGCCCGCGACGGGCCCGCCAATTGGGCCAAACAATTTTTGCACGATCTGCGCAAGCATCATCCCTCGACTTCTGCCGCACCTTCTGGCGGTGCCTCCCTTTTGCACCACTATTGGTTACCATCTGTTTACCGAAAGCCGTCATAATACAGAAAATGCAACGGAACGGAGCATGAAATGGATTTGGCCAGAACGGCAGTTGCCCCACCCAAAGCGCCAGCGCCCCAGCCTTCGGCAAAAGATGCCGCCTTGATGGAGAAAGCCAAGGCGCTAGAAGCAGGCTTTTTGGCGGAAATGCTAGGGCATGCAGGCCTTGGCGCACCACGCCAAGACTTTGGCGGCGGCATCGGGGAAGAACAGTTCTCGTCCTTTTTGCGCGCCGAACAGGCCAAGGCGATGGTGGAAAAGGGCGGGATTGGCCTGGCCGAATCACTCTTCAACGCCTTGAAGGAAAGGGCAAGCAATGCCCCATAGTGCCAGTGCCGAACAGATTTTAGATATGATGCACAGCGCGATACTTAGTGCAGATTTTGCCGCGCTTGCCGCGTTGACACCCAATTTGGAAACGGCGGTCAGCGCGGCTGAAACCGCGCGCGATCTGGCCCTATTGCGGCGCATCTCTGCCAAGGCAAACCGCAATGCGGCTTGCCTTTTGGCGGCAGGGCGGGGCGTGCGCGCCGCGCAGCGCCGTATTGCTGAATTGCGCGATGCTGCGCGCGGTTTTGCCACCTATGACGGCCAAGGGCGGCGCGCGCAGCACGATGTGTCATCGCATGTATCCCGTCGATACTGACCATCCCAAGCGATCGCATGGCGCAGTTTTCTTTGAGTTTGCTTCAAATTCTAAAAAGCTTGGGCGCGGGAATTAGGAAAGTCTTAGGGCCTTGGGAAGATAACTGGCTCTGCATCCCATGACGGGGTGGCGCGACCAAAGATCACGCAGATCGGATGGACGCAGCGTGCAGAACGGCCAATCACTTGACGCATCTGCGCCAAGTCAACCACGCCGCGCAAAGCGCCGGCAGATCGTGAAGGAACTAGGGTATGTCTTCAATTTTGACGAACAACAGCGCCATGGTTGCACTGCAAACCATGAAAAAGATCAATATGAATATGGCCACCACTCAGTCGGAAATTTCGACGGGCAAATCGGTGTCTAACGCCAAGGATAACGCCGCCGTCTGGGCGATTTCCAAGGTGATGGAATCGGATGTGAAGGGCTTCAAAGGGATTTCTGACAGTTTGAATTTGGGGTCTTCGACCGTGGCCGTTGCGCGTGAAGCCGCCGAAACGGTGACCGATTTGCTGACCGAAATGAAAGGCAAGATCGTTTCTGCACAAGAAGGAAACGTTGACCGCGCCAAAATTCAAACCGATGTGGTGAAACTGCGCGAGCAGATCGCCTCGGTGGTGGGCGCGGCCCAGTTCAATGGCCTGAACCTTGTGAACGGCACGGGCAGCGGCACGGTTGATATTTTGTCCTCGCTGGACCGCTCGCCCACGGGCGTGACCGCGTCTTCGATTTCTGTAAACCGTCAAAACCTGTCGACGGGCGCTTATGCCGCCAATGACGTTTTCGACGCGGGTTCCGGCAACGCGCTGGTTTCGGGCGCGGCGGATACTTTTGTGCTCAGCCTTGATGCAACCACGGGCGCTGACACCATCTCCATTCAAGACGGCACCACCGCTTGGGCTGCTGGCGACCAAATCACCATGCGCTTTGGCGACAAATCGGCCTCTTACACCGTGACGGACAACGATCTTGGCACAGCCAGCACCACCGCGGATCTGGTGGCGATTGGCATGAAAAACGCCATCGACTCGCTGGGCATCGCAGGTTTGACCGTTGAATTTGACAGCGCCAACCCTGGTGAATTGGCTTTCACAAACACGGGCGCGTCGGATTTGACCATCAGCGGCCAGTTCAAAAACGCAAACTCGGGCGGTCTGGGTGCACTGGCGGGTATCGACGTGTCAACAGCAAACGGCGCGGAGCTGGCCTTGGGTTCGATTGAAACCCTGCTGCAAACCTCGACAAATGCTGCCGCGGCCTTTGGTTCGACGCAAAAGCAAATCGACATCCAGTCCGAATTTGTCGGCAAACTGTCGGATGCGCTAAAGTCGGGCATCGGCGCAATGGTGGACGCAAATATGGAAGAAACCTCGGCGCGCCTGCAGGCTTTGCAAGTGCAACAGCAGCTGGCAACCCAGTCGCTGTCGATGGCCAACCAGCAGCCACAAAACATCCTGTCGCTGTTCCGCGGTTAAGCCTGATGGCCGAAGGGGACGCCCCCCTTCGGCCACCTTCAATGGTTCAAAACGAACCCGTCATGTAGTTTCTTGCATTCCAGGAAGGATATGCTGTGATTGCCCAATCCGCCCAAGCTCGCGGGGCCTATGCGCGCCCCGAATCGCCGCAAAAAACCCCCCGCGCCGTCGAATACGAACTGCTTGCCCGCGTCACCCAAGCCATGACTTTGGCATGGGCCAACCGCAAAGGAAACTTTGCCGGCTTGATGACTGCGCTGGATGACAATCTGCGCCTATGGGCCACTTTGGCCGCAGATGTCGCCGAACCTGGGAACGGTTTGCCCGCCCCGTTGCGCGCGCAATTGTTTTACCTTTACGAATTTTCCGTGCAGCACAGCCGCGCCGTACGCGACGACACCGCCTCGATCGAAGTGCTGATCGACATCAACACCGCTGTCATGCGTGGATTGCGCGGCGATGGTGGTGCAGCATGACAGGTCTGGTGTTAAAACTTGGGCCGCACGAGCGGGTCTTGATCAATGGCGCAGTGATTGAAAACGGTGACAAACGCTCGCGCCTTGCGATCATGACGCCGAACGCACATATCCTGCGCTTGCGCGATGCTATTCGCCCTGACGAGGTGAACACCCCCGTGCGCCGCGTCTGTTACATCGCGCAATTGGTGCTGTCGGGCGATGCCGACCCAAAAGAAGCGCGACTGCAACTTTTGCGCGGGATCGAGCAGCTTAGTCAGGTCTTGACCGACTATGACAGCCGCACCTTGCTTTCCCAAGCAACCGCCTTTGTGCTGGATGGTCAACATTACCAAGTGCTTAAGTCTTTGCGGGGCCTCTTGCCGCGCGAAGAACGGCTATTTGCTGCGGTGCCCCATTCATGAGTTTCACGCCAGCCCTTCCCTTAACTGGCTATGCGGGCTGGACGTTTTTGAACCGCACGCTGGCCACGCAATCGGCCAGCTTGAATGCCACGCCTGAAAACAAGCGTGATGAAGAATATTTCAGGACTAACATTGGCAAGATTGACACAGCCGAACAACTGGTCAACGACCGAAGGCTGTTGAAAGTGGCATTGGGTGCCTTTGGGTTGGAAAATGACATCAACAACAAATTTTTCATTCAAAAGGTTCTGCAAGACGGCACGTTAAAAACCGATACTTTGGCCAATCGTTTGGCCGATAAGCAGTATCAGAAACTGTCAGCGGCCTTTGGCTTTGGCGATTTTTCGACCCCGCGCAACAAGATTTCTGACTTTCCCGACAAGATTCTGGCACAGTATAAGACTCGCCAGTTCGAAGCGGCTGTTGGCACACAAAACAGCGATTTTCGGCTTGCCCTGAACTTGCAGCGCGAACTGCCCGCGATTGCTGCGAAAACCACCAGCACGGAAAATGCCAAATGGTTTTCGATCATGGGCAGCACCCCGCTGCGCACGGTTTTTCAAACCGCACTGGGTTTGCCCAGCAGCACGGCGTCGTTGGATTTGGACGTGCAATTGGGCATTTTCAAATCGCGCACCAAATCGCAGTTTGGCAGCGAAACGGTGGCTCAGTTCGCGGATCCTGCCAATATGGACAAGCTGGTAAGACGCTATTTGCTGCGCAGCGAAACCAACGCGTTTGCCCAATCAGGCACGGGAAACACCGCGCTGACCTTGATGCAACAGGCGCTGGCGGCGTCACGCAATCGCAGTTCTTAAACGCGGTCAAGGTCAGGGGCACAGCGCGGTCGCAGCACGCATATTGACGAAATTCGGACGTGGCCTGTGCCCAGTTTTTGGTTCGCTGCCCGAATAGGCAATGGTTCAATCTTGGGCAGGGCCGCCAATTGAACACTTAAAACATTCAAAACACGCAGATCACGATGGTGCGGCCATCCCAAGGGCCGCGGCCAAGTCTGCAAAGCTGGCCGAAATCCCCTCGGCAGGCGCATCTTTTGCCAAAAACCCATCCAGATCATCCCAGACCTCAATCGCGCGGTCGACCATCGGATCGGATCCTTTGACATAAAGCCCCGCCTGAATCATCAACTCGCTGCGATCCCACGCCCCCAGAAGCTGCCGCGCACGGGAAATCAGATGGTTTTCCGCTTCGCTGGCAGCCTCTGGCAAACTGCGCGAAATCGACCGCAACACATCCACTGCAGGGTAGCGGCCACGCTCGGCGATTTTGCGATCCATCACAACATGCCCGTCCAGCACGCCCCGCAGAATATCGGCAATCGGCTCTTCCATATCTGATCCCGCGACCAGAACGGTAAACACAGCCGTGATATCGCCGCCCGCCCCTTCTGGCCCAGGCCCCGCACGTTCGGCCAAGGACATAATCGCATGCGCAACAGTGGGCGGAAACCCCCGCATCGAGGCTGATTCCCCCGCAGCCAAAGCCACTTCACGGTGCGCCTCTGCAAAACGGGTGATCGAATCGGCTAGCAACAGCACATGTTTGCCTTGGTCGCGGAAATGTTCTGCCACGGTCATCGCTGCCGCCGCGCAGCGCCGCCGCACAAGGGCCGACTGATCCGAGGTCGCCGTTAACACGACCGAACGCGCCATCCCCTCTGGCCCCAAAACCCGCTCGACAAATTCGCGCAACTCGCGGCCCCGCTCGCCCACCAGGGCGATAACCACAACATCCGCCTCGACCCCGCGTGCAAATTTCGCCAAAAGCGAGGATTTTCCCACCCCCGACCCCGCAAAAAGACCGATGCGTTGACCGCGCACCAAGGGTAAAAGCGTGTCAAACACCGCAACCCCTGTCGAAAGCCGCCCGCCCATCCGCCTGCGCTGCGCCGCAGGGGGTGCCTCGGCGCGCAAGGCCCGTGGGCGCGCACCGCGAAACAACGGGCGGCCATCCAAGGGGCGGCCAAATGGGTCGATGATGCGCCCAATCCATGTGTCATCAGGGGCGAGTTCAGCCGCGCCCAAATGCGCGACATCTGCGCCCAATGCGATTCCGTCGGCCACGCCATCGGTCATCACCAATAGGCCAGAACTGTCCATTGCGATGACTTCGCCCGCCATCTGCCCCCCGATCATCACACGGTCACCTTGCCGGGCCACCGTGCCAAGCCCCGCCACCCGAACACTGGCCCCCGACACCGCTGTCACGCGCCCCATTGGCGCTGCAACGCGCACCTGATCGAGCTGTGCCAACAATCCATCGAAAATTCCGCGCATTTTTTTGCTCCTCGGGTGGCTGCTTACTCTTTCTAAAGGAATCACCCTTAAAGCTTAGTGAAGGTAATCGAGGGAGAAGCCCCGATGTTTGAGAAATTAGAGCTGACCAGAATGGCACAGGCCCTTGCGACCCATGCGGGCGCTCGTATGGGTATTATTGCCAAGAACGTGGCCAATGCCGACACGCCGGGGTATCGCGCGCAAGATGTGGCCAGCTTTGCGCAAAGCTATGCGCAAAGCAATGAGCGCACCGAAATGCGGGCAACGCGCCCTGGCCATTTGACAGCCAGCGCGGCGGACGATCCCGCGCCCCTGACGATTCGCCAAAAATCGCTGGCGGGCGCGCCGAATGGCAATTCGGTTTCCATCGAACAGGAAATGGTCAAAGCGGCCAATGCGCGGCAAGACCACGATATGGCGCTGGCGATCTATCGCAACACATCTTCGATCATCCGCGCCTCGCTTGGCCGTCAAAGCTAGGGGGTATTATGGCAGATTTGTTCAACACACTGTCTCTCGCCGCCTCTGGGATGGAGGCGCAGACCCGCCGTTTGCGGCATGTTTCCGAAAACATCGCCAACGCCGACACCGCAGGTTACCACCGAAAAACCATTGGGTTTCAAGAGGCTATGGATACCGGCCTTGTCGAGACCACCCGCGTGCGCCTTGATCAATCGCCGCTAGAGCGTGTCTATGACCCCGGCAATCCCTTGGCCGATGAAACCGGCCATTATGACGGCTCGAACGTCGATTTGGTGATTGAAATCGCCGACGCGCGCGAGGCGCAGCGCAGCTATGAGGCCAATTTGAAAATGTTCGATCAGGCGCGGCAGATGACGCAAAGCCTGTTCGAATTGTTGCGTCGATAGGAGATCCAGAATGGATGTCAGAAACACACTTGCCAGCCAAAGCTACGCTCTTGGCAAAGCGGCCGCGGCACCGCAGCCCAAACAGGGTGGGCCAGAGGCCGGCTTTGCCCAGCTTGCGAGCAGTTTTTCAAGCACATTGCTTCAGGGCGAGCAGACCGCGCGTGCAGCAATGACGGGCGGCGCCGATCCCCATTCGCTGGTGCAGGCGCTGGCCTCGTCGCAAATGGCGGTAGAGACCGTGGCCACTGTGCGCGATCGCGTGGTCGAGGCCTATCAAGAAATTCTGCGGATGCCCGTCTAGGGAATAGGAGCCTGCGATGACCGAAGCTGCCATTTATGACGTTTTGCGCCAAGGATTATGGGTGGCGGTGCTGATATCGGCCCCGCTGTTGACCGTGGCTTTGGTCGCGGGCGTGATTGTCGGCCTGTTCCAAGCGCTGACATCTATTCAGGAAATGACCCTGACCTTCGTGCCCAAAGTGGGGGCGATGTTGGTGGTGTTCTGGGTCTCGATGAGCTTTATGACCGCGACTTTGGTGGCCTTTTTCCAAGACCAAGTCGTGCCCATGATCGTTGGGGGCTAAGCGATGGACGCAGGTCTTTACACCGCGCTCACCCGCCAATCTGGCCTGATGCGCGAAATGCAGGTTGTGGCGAACAATATTGCAAACGTGTCAACCAGCGGGTTTCGCCGCGAAGGGGTGATGTTTTCGGAATATGTCGCAAAGCTGGGCGACGGGCCGTCTTTGTCGATGGCCAATGCCAACACCCGCGTGGTGGATTTGACGGTCGGCGGCACGTCGCAAACGGGCGGCACCTTTGATTTGGCCATTCAAGCCGACGGCTTTTTTCAGGTGCAAACCCCAAATGGGCCGCGCCTGACGCGCGCAGGTGCCTTTACCCCCTCGGCCGAAGGGAATTTGGTCAACCCCGATGGACACACCTTGTTGGATCAAGGCGGCGCGCCCATTGCCATTCCTGCGGGCACCAACGCCGTATCTATCGCGCAAGACGGAACGATTTCGGCAGACGGTGCCCCTATTGGCCAAATCGGCCTTTGGGAAGCGGTTGACCCGCTTAGCCTGCGGCACGAAGCGGGCGTGTTATTTTCTGCCTCGGCCGTGCAGCCGATGGAAGGTGGCATCATGCTTCAAGGGTTTCTTGAGGACAGCAACGTCAACCCTGTGTCCGAAATTGCCCGCATGATCGAAGTGCAGCGCGCCTATGAAATGGGCCAAAGCTTTTTAGATCAAGAAGATCGCCGCATCCGCAGCGTCGTTGACGCTTTGGGAAGATAGGAAAAATCGCCATGAAAGCCCTACAAATCGCAGCCTCGGGAATGAGCGCCCAGCAAATGAAGGTGGATGTGGTCGCCAACAACCTTGCCAACATGTCCACCACGGGGTTCAACGCGCGCCGCGCGGACTTTGCCGATTTGCACTATCAGCAAATCGCGCGGCCGGGGTCGATTTCGGCGCAAGATGGGTCGATGCTGCCAACGGGCATCCAACTGGGCCTTGGCGTGCGCCCCGCCTCGGTGTCGGTGATTTTGCAACAAGGGTCATTGTCGCAAACCAATGGCGATTTGGACGTGGCCATCGAAGGGCGCGGCTATTTGGAAGTGACCTTGCCATCGGGCGCGTCGGCCTATACCCGCGACGGCGGCCTAAAACGCAGCGCGGATGGGTTGATTGTCACCTCCGAAGGATATTCGGTTGCTCCGGGCATCACGATTCCAAACGACGCTATTTCGGTGGCGATCAACGGGGACGGCGAGGTCTACGCGAACTTTTCTGATCAGATTCAGCCCCAGCTTTTGGGCCAGTTCAATTTGGTGGGCTTCACCAATGAAAAGGGGTTGGAGGCGACGGGTTCAAACCTGTTTCTGGAAAGCCCCGCTTCTGGCGCACCCATTGTCAGCACACCGGGCTTGGACGGGCTTGGCACGTTGCGGCAGGGATATCTTGAGGACAGTTCGGTCGATGCCGTGCGCGAGGTGTCCGAACTGATCAAAGCGCAGCGCGGCTATGAACTTAACGCCAAGGTCATCACGGCTGCCGACCAGATGCTATCTGCCACCACGCAGGTGCGGTGATGTGGCGCGCGATGCTCTTTTTGCTGGCAACCCCTGCAGTCGCGGATTCGGTCGTGGCGACACGCACCGTGCCCGCGGAGGCCATTGTTACCGCCGAAGATATCACGTTGGTCGCAATGGATATTCCTGGCGCTTTGCAAAACTTGGACGCCGCGATTGGAAAATCAGCGCTCGTGCAAATTACGCCGGGACAAGCGGTGCACGATGACGATCTGGCCGCGTCCATTTTGATTGAACGCAATGCGCTGGTGCCCTTGGCCTTTCGCGCAAACGGGCTGGAAATTCGCACCGAAGGGCGTGCGCTGTCGGCAGGAAAAGTAGGGGATGTCATTGATATCATGAACCTTTCATCCCGTCTGCGCCTGCAAGGGCGCATCGGGCCCGACGGCGTAGTTATTGTGACTTCAGGATCTTAAAGGACATTTCTCATGCGTCTCTTTTCAGGACTGCCGCCTTTTGCCCTTGCATGTGCCCTGTTGGGCTGCACGCCTTTGGATCAGGTTGGCCGCGCGCCGCAATTTTCTCCGCTGGAAGACAGCTTTCAGCACAGCGCCATGTATGCAACGCCGATGCCCGAAGAAGTTCGCAACCAAATCCCGGGGGATGATTCATCCCTTTGGGCGGCCTCGAGCACCTCTTTGTTCGGAGATCGGCGGGCGTCGCGGCGCGGCGATATCTTGACCGTGGTCATCGAAATTGACGACAGCGCCGAATTTAAAAATTCGTCGGGCCGCAACCGAACAGGGCAAGAAACGATGGGGGTCGGATCACTGTTTGGGATCCCGCAAAGGCTTGACGCAAATCTACCCGAAGGGGCCACAACGGCGGATGCCGTCGATTCGTCTTCCGCATCAACGTTTTCAGGAACGGGGTCGGTGACGCGAAAGGAAAAGCTGACTTTGCGGGTTGCGGCCACGGTGGTCGAAGAACTTCCAAATGGGGTGCTGCGGCTGGAAGGGCAGCAAGAGGTGCGGGTGAATTTTGAGCTGCGCGAATTGATCATCACCGGTTATGTGCGACCCGTCGATATTTCGCGGCAAAACGAAATTACGTATGACAAAATCGCGGGTGCGCGCATTTCGTATGGCGGGCGCGGTTTGATCAGTAACGCGCAGCAGCCGCGCTATGGTCAGCAAATTTCTGATGTTCTTTTGCCCTTCTGACCCGCCATGATCAAAAAGCTTATCCCCCTTATTCTGGCATTGATCGGCGCGGGCGCGGGAATTGGCGCGGGCATTGCCTTGCGTCCAGCGCATGAACCCGACCCCGCGGCCGAGGAAAAGGCCGCCGAAGAACATGCGGAATTATCCCCCGAAGAGATGCCCGAATATGTCAAATTGAACAATCAATTCGTGGTGCCTGTGGTGAAGCAGGAACGGGTCGCCTCGATGGTCATTCTGGCCCTTAGCCTAGAAGTGGCCAATGGCAAAACCCAAGATGTCTACGCCCGCGAGCCAAAACTGCGCGACGCGTTTTTGCAGATTTTGTTCGAACATGCGAACGCAGGCGGGTTTGACGGCTCTTTCACCGATGGGGACAATCTGGTGATCTTGCGCGTGTCTCTCTTGGAAGCAGCCCAAAAGGTGTTGGGCGACATGGTATCGGATGTGCTGATCAGCGACATCGCGCGGCAGGACAACTAAGGGCAAAACCGACACTGCCTTACGCTTTGCTATGTTCGCCACCACGCGCCGATTTTTTCGTGTGCCGAAGAATCTCGCCCATCGCGTTTGCTTTTCCAAATGCTTGCCGCGCGGCATCTTGGGCATCCATCCATTGTGCCGTCTGTAAAGCAAGTTGCTGGCGCAACTGGGCGCGACGGGCTTCGGCCCAAGCCTGATAATGCAGCGCCGCAAGGGCATCGCCAACATCTTGACCGTCGCCGAGTTGCGCGGTTTGTGGTTGCAAGGCGGCCAATTGCGCAAGTGTATGCGCGCGATGTGCAGCGGCGGTTCGCACCTGCGCTAGACGTGCGTCGAAAACCATATCGGTGATGCGCTGCAGTGCCGCGATTTTCGGGGCATCGGTCATTTTGCAACCCCCTATCTTGCTGCGGCGGGGCGGCGCGCCTGTTTGCGCATCCGCTCGGCAAATCGGATGGCCGCCGCAACTGCACGGTAATGTTCAGGCAAAATCTGCGCCCCCAAATCCACCGTGGCATAAAGCGCCCGCGCTGTTGGCGGATCGCTGTGGATCGGCACCTTTGCATCACGGGCCGTTTCACGAATGCGGGCGGCCACCTCGTCTACGCCTTTGGCCACACAAATGGGCGCCCCGCCGTTTGCTCGATCCCATTTCAAGGCCACCGCGTAATGCGTTGGGTTGACAATCACCACATCTGCGGTCGGCACATCCGAAAGCATTCGATTTGTCGCAATCTCTTGCCCGCGCTGCCGCCTTTGCTGTTTGACATGGGGATCCCCCTCTGCATCCTTGGTTTCATCCATCATTTCTTTGCGCGACATGCGGTTGCGCTGCGCATGTTGGGCGCGTTGCCACAGATAGTCTGCCCCACCAAAAGCCGCGGAAATCAGCACAACTAGGAACAGGAAATTCAGAAATAGCTCGAGTAGCACCACCATCGCGGTTGCGGTTTGCAGATAAAGGCTACTGAGGACCTCTTGCGCGTGATTGACCAAAAAAAAGCCAAGTGCCCCCGCGATCACGATCATTTTTGCAGAATTCTTGAAGAATTCGACAATGCCCTCTTGGCCAAACTTTTGTTTTGCCGCCGCTAGCGGCGATATACGCGACAGTTTGAACGCCAGTTTTTCGGGAGAGAAAAGGAAGGCCCCTTGCAAAAACAAACTCGCACATACCGCCACCGCAGGCGCAAGAAAAAACGGAAAGCTTGCCAAAAGGTATCCCTTCACAGCAACGGCAATGGGTGCAGCGCCCGATGACATCATCATCGGCGCAATGCGGTCGGCTTGGCCAAGCAATTGCATGCCAGCATTGCCAAACCCAACCATGCTGGACCCACCCGCCAATACCACGGCCAAAGCCAAGCCTGCAAAACTGGCAGAGGCGGTAAGATCTTGCGATTTTGCAACTTCGCCCCGCGTGCGCGCTTCATCCAACCGCTTTTGCGAGGCTTCGAATTCCTTCGTGTCGTCGTTTTCCGCGCTCATCTGGCGGGCTCGGCCGTTGGGAAGGTTTGGCCAAGCGTGCCAAATGGCGCGGCTAAAACCTGATCAAACGTGGTTTGCCATAGGTGCAGCATCATTGGGCTGACCAAAGCAATCAACACCAAACCGCCTCCCGCCAAAGCTGGGGCCCCGACAAAAGAAACCATTAAGGCGGGCATCGCGCGGTTGATTACGCCAAGGGAAACATTGTATAAAAATGCCGCGATGGTGAAGGGCGCGGCTAGGACGAAGGCCAAAGAAAAGCCAGCGGCAATCTGCGCAACACCCCAGGTTGTAACATCGGCCGCCAAGGGCGGGCGTCCTGCAGGAAAAACTTGATAGGATTGAATCAAAGCCTGCGATACATGCACGTGAAGCCCAGAGGCAAGCGCCAGTGCCAGAGCGGCCATCACCAAAAGATTTGCCATGGCTGGTTGTGGTTCTGGCCCAGCGCCGCCAAAAAGTTGCGAAAGGGAAGTGGCATTTGCAGCGATCGCGCCCGCGGTCTGAAGGGCCAAAATCAGCAAGCGCAAGGCAATGCCAAACGCAAGACCAATCGCTACTTCGGCGAAAATCGCGCGCATCGGGCCATTTTCTGGCGTAGGAATTTCCCCAGCCAATGGGGCAACAATGACGGTAAAGGCCAGTGCAATAACCAATTTGATCCTTTGAGGAATCGCCTGCTCGCCAAAAGCGGGGAGCAGCGCCATTGCTGCGCCAACGCGCAAGAAGACCAACAGCATACGCCAAGCCCATTCCGACCCGATGCCTTGCAGTTGCATCAAAGGCCCAAAAATTTCGCTCATGCCGCGACCACGCCTAACATTGCTGGTCGCGCTTCGATGCCAATCTCGTCATAGGACAGAACTGGTGCGTTAATCCCTTTGGCGGACATTACGGTGCGCAGGAAACGTCGGCGCAAAGTTGACGTCACCAAGGCTGGGAAATTACCGGAATCTGCCGCTCGGTTCAGGCGGTCGGCAACACCACTGGCCAGCTTGTTGAAATACTCTGGCGGCAACGCCACATCGCGCAGTCCGCGTTCTCCGTCGATTTGATGTTCGGAAAAAATCTTTTCCCATTCCGCTGCCAATTGAATAAGCGGGATCGTGCCATCTGGGCGCTTTAGTTCGGCGACCAATTGAAAGCCAAGCCGTTGGCGCACATGTTCACAAATCGCCTCTGGCAGGGCAAGACCTCGCGCTTCTGCAATAGATTCCAGAATAAGAGGTAAGTTTCGGATCGAAACCCGCTCTTCCAACAGCAATTTCAGCACCGCGAGTAGCAAATCGACAGGTACTTTTTCAGGGATCATTTCATCCAAAAGTCTGCGATTGGACGCTGCCCGAGACGGGTCAGATAGGGTTGCAAACTCGTCCAAAAGGCGGCGCAGACCGCGCAGCGACAACAGACGTGCGAGGTTTGTTTTAATAATTTCAAGAAGATGCGTGGCCAGCACTTCGGCTGGATAGACCACAGTCAGGCCCGCAAGGGCCGCATCCTCTTGGGAATCTGGCCAAATCCAGCGGGCGGGCGCGCCGTAAACCGGTTCGCGCGCATCAAGGCCGTCGGGGGCGGCAATGCCATCATTCAGTAATACCAGTATGCGGTCAGACATTAGCCTATCACGCGCACGCTCAACTCCTTGCAGGCGAATACGGTAGGTTCCCCGTGGTAGCGCGGCATCATCGGTCAGGCGCATTTCGGGCAAGATCACCCCATACGTGGTGGCGACATGGTTGCGCATATTGGCAATGCGTGTTTCCAGCCCCGTCGCGGGGTCAAGCACCATGGCGACCAAATCGGATGCAAATTCTACGTGAATTTCGTCAAAGTCCAGCAGGTCCCCGATATGCTTTGGAGCAACCGTCGGCGGCGGCGCGGTTGCTTGAACCGCCGCGCGCGCGTCACTTTGTGCGCTGCGCCAAGAAAAAAAGGCCAGTCCCGCCGCCGCAGACATGAACGGCAGAAATGGCATTCCTGGAACAATGGCAAGCATTGCCATCAGGAAGGCAACCGTGCCAAGCGCGCCTGGATATTTGCTGAGCTGTGCAAAAAACGAAACGTCGGCTGCGCCTTTTGCCCCTCCCCGCGACAAAAGCAGCGCTGCGGCGACTGAGATCACGACAGCAGGTATTTGGCTGACCAGACCGTCGCCGACAGTTAAAATAGAATAGGTTTCAAATGCTTGGGAAAAGGGCATATCGTGGACAATAGTGCCCATGATCAGACCCATCACCAGATTCAGCCCGGTGATCAAAAGCCCCGCGACGGCATCACCCTTAACAAATTTTGAAACCCCGTCGAGCGAGCCGAAAAAATTCGTCTCGGCCAGTTCCAACTCGCGCCGTCGTTTCGCTTCGGTATGATCAATCGCCCCTGCGGCCATATCTGCGTCAATTGCCAACTGTCGCCCGGGCATACCATCCAAAGCGAAACGGGCGCCCACCTCGGCCATTCGTCCCGCGCCCTTGGTGATCACCACAAAATTCACAATAAGAAGAACGAGGAAGATGACCATCCCAAGCAGCAAGTTGCCACCCATGATAAATTCCGCAAACCCCTCTATCACATGGCCTGCGGCATCGGTTCCAGTATGACCTTGACCGATGATCAGTTTCGTTGACGACACGTTTAGCGAAAGTCGCAGCAGCAATGATGCCAAAAGGATAGTGGGAAACGCCGAAAAATCTAGAGGTCGCTCAATGAACAGCGCGACCGTCAACATCAAAATTGCCAACGAAAATGACAGCGCCAAACCCACATCTAACATCAGGGCGGGGATAGGCAAAATCATCATGACGATAACGGCCATCAATGCCAATGCCAGTAGAATGGTCGGTTGAAAAATCCGTTCGATGGTAAGCATGCGAAACATCAGCGCGCCGAAAATCTGGATATAGAAGCGTCGGATGCGGGCATCAAAGATCCGTTCAATCCGCTGGGCGCACCTCGAAGCAGCGCATAGGTGTTTTGCCGAGACGACGCTTCGGTCTTTGGCGCAGCCACCGCCGCGGTCAGTTGCGATTGAAGCCCATACCAAATGGATTTCACCCGCTGCAAATATGCCTTTGCATGGATTTCTGTGCGTGAATGATATGCGGCAACTGCTGCCGACCAGTCCCCCGTTTCATTATAGAGTTTACCCAAAAACTCTGCGGCATAGGCTGCGTTTTTATAGGGATCGAAGGCATCTTGCAGCGACTGGAAATTGCGCGAGTGCCAACGAAGATTGATCTGAAAGCAACCAACATCAAAATTGGCGTTGCCTTCGTCCAAATGCGCCTGAGCAAACCTTTCTGCCTCGGCTTGGCTGGCGAAGAAAAACCCTTTTCCAGACACATTCATCGTCCAAGGCCAAGGATGGGTTTCATCCCCTGCCCGATAACCTGATTCCGCACGTGCGATCGACATCAGAACAGAAAGCGGAACCCCTGATTGTTCGGCGGCCATTGCAGCGGCGCTATCGCAAAGGCGGCTTTGATCCGTGGTCGCAAACCCAAGGTTGGGCATAGCCATGATCAGGCAAACCCCGAGACATTTGATGACCGATTGTAACCACATTTAGCTATTCCCAACGCTTCTGCATTGCTTCACGCTTTGGTATCACAGAAGCCTTACCAATTCGTAACCACGGATAAGATTTGATCTTGCTCGAGGGCGGCTTTGGGCACGGAAAAGCTGTCAATCAGCCGATTTCGCTTGAAGCAGTTCTTTGATTTCGGCGCGCGTTGCGGCACTTTTTGCAGCCACGTCCGTGCTACGCGCAAGCGGGCCAAAGGTATCTGGCATAGGTGTCGTGGGCGCCTCTTGGCCAGCCAAGGTTGACGCCAAAGTTGCCCATTCAGATCCCGCAGATTTAGACAACGCCGCCCAATCTTTCGCGCGCAAGAGTGCCTTTGCCTGCGCGTCCGATGGGCCGGCCGCCAGAGTCTGCGCTGCAGATTCATAGCGGCCTAGCAGCGAAAGCGCCTGCGCGCGCAGCGGAAGAATTAAATCGCCGGCCTCGCCGTCTAGTGCCGCTAAAGCCGACTGCCCATCACGCAAGGCGAGGTGGATTTGCGCTGGTAAGAGACCCTTGGAAATGCCTGCATAACTTGCCCATTGCAACGCAGGTTCGGGCAGCCCTAGGCCTAGAAATCGTGCCGCAATCGCGCTGGAAATTTCCATCGGCAGATAGGCTTCTTCGGCAGGCTTTTGGGAGGTTGCAAAGGTCAGAAATGTCGTATCGTCGGCCAATTTTGCCAAAGACTGCCAGACGACAGCTGTCTCGGACGGCATGTTTTCAAGCCCGGCGAAAGCCGCCTCGAATTCTGCAGCGGCGGCATGCGCCCGAATCATTGTTTTTTCCAAATCAGGGCCAATTTCCGTATCGGCCATCTCCTTTTGCAAGGCGGCCAAAGCCGAAACAGTCTGCGGATCAACTTTGATACCTTGGGCAATGCGGGCATCGACCCGTGTCATCAATGCCTTGGCCGAGGCAAGGGTCGCGCCCGATTCCGCCCCCTCCAAATGTGCTTCAGCAGCATGCGCATCGCCTTTTGCCAGATCAATTTTCGCCGCCGCCACAGATAAATCGGCCGAGTCGTCGCCCATGGCACGCAAAGCCGCGTTTCGCAGTGTGGTTGCGGTCACATTGTCATTTAGATCAATGAACTTGTCGATCAAAGCGGGGGCTAAGTGGCGGCGCAAATGACTGGGAAGTGCGGCGAAGGCCAAGACGACGGCCTTTGTATCTACTTGTGATAAATGGGTTATTTCCGGATCAGAGAGACTTGCCCAAAGTGCCGCCGCAGTGGTGCAACGGCCCTGTCCTGCGAAAAGACGGTCCGGATCAGATTCTAAATCAACCAGATAGCTTAATGACTGAAGCAAAGGTGTGTCTTGCGATTTGGACGAGAAGGCGCGCAAAACCTGCCGCGCCTCTTGACCAAAGCCCAAATAAATGCGCGCTTGCGCAGCCTTTTCCACAAGGTCTGGATCAGGGGTATCAAATTCTTTGACAAGAGCGGTAAAGTCACGCGACAATATTTCGCCGGCTGTGGCCGGCTCTGCCCAATTCGCAATGGCCAAGCGATCACTGGGGATACATACATCTCCTTCTTGGCCCAAAGCTTCTTGCGGAGCACGTGCGGTTTTAGTGGTGATCCCGCCCATTTCGCCCAAAGCCACCCGTGCAGCGTCCAAAGGCGCACGCGGTGCAATGGGGCCACTTTCTTTTGCAAGGGCAAGGTCAATGACCCCCTGACTTGCCCCACGACTGAGTTGGCGCAACAACTGGTCCCGCAGCGGCTGCAAATCGGGCTGGCTGGTTGGCAAAGGGGCCAATGAGGGTTTTTCGCCCCCCCTATTGTTGGGTGTGCTGGGCGAAAACCGATCAATCCAGTTATAAGAAACCTCTGGGCCACCCGTGGCCTCCGCAGATGCATCGCCGACTTTTTGCGAAGCACTGTCGGATTTTGAGGTTGGTTGCGCCCGATCCGTGGGCGGTGAAATATCTGGAAGCGGAGTTTCAAAAGACGAGCCTTTGGGAGGCGCGCCATCGCGCAAATCGATCACGATGATGCCAGGCCGAAATTCAAACGGAATGGCGTGGCAGGCGCAAGCAAACCCAATGTCAAGTTCCGACGTTTCCCGGTTGGCGGAAATGGCCGCAAGGCGTGACTTGCCGATGCGGTTGAAAACGGGTTCTAGCGCGTATTCGGCTGCGATCGATTCAGGGCGAAAGCGGTATCCGTCACTGGTGCGGCCCACGCTCCACACGACCGGGGTGCCAAAGTTCAAAACGAGGCGCGTAAAGCCGTCATGCTCGCCCGAGGTGACCTCGACTGGCAGAGCAGACAGCGGCCCCGCGATTAGTACCCAAATGGCGATAATCCACTTGATCATGCGGCATCCTGTTTCAGGGCACGCAGCGATTCTTCGACAGTCGAAAACGTTGGGCGCACGTGATGCGGCGTGTTTTGACGGCCGACTTCGATGCAGATATTGGGGGCATGACGGTGCAGGTTTGCGACCAAGACTTCGCGCACAAGTTGGTAGAAATGGCCGTCATCTTCGACAATTGTTTTGACGCGCGCGGCGAAGGGGCCCATCAACCCATAGGCCAAGAACACGCCCAAGAATGTTCCAACCAAGGCGCTGCCGATCATTTGGCCCAATATCTCGGGCGGTTGATCCAGCGATCCCATCGTTTTGATAACCCCCAAAACCGCCGCAACGATGCCCAAGGCAGGCAAAGCATCGGCGATAGACTGCAGCGCGTGGCTAGAGTGCAGTGCATGGTTCAGCGCGGCCTCAACACGTTTGTCCAGAACCTCTTCCACCTGATGTGGGTCGTCATAATTCATGGAAGCAGCGCGCAGCGTGTCGGCGATCAAATCAACCGTTTCGTGGTCATGTTGGATGCGCGGGTAGCGCGAAAAGATCGCGGACTCGTGTGGATTTTCAATATGTTCTTCCAGTCCGACGGGGTTTGACCGTGCCAGGCGGATCAATTCGAACAAAAGGCACAGCAAATCGCGATAGTCTTCAGGTTTCCATTTTGGGCCTTTGAACACTTTGCCAATGTCTTTGACCGTGTGTTTCACCGCCGCCAAATCGTTGGAGACCAAAAATGCACCTACGGCCGCCCCACCGATCATGATCATTTCGAAGGGCAGCGCATGAATGATGGGTTCTAGGTTGCCGCCATGAATGACGAAACCACCGAAAACCATCACCAGAATGACAACAATACCAACCACACCAAACATATTTGTCCCCTAGGTCAAAACATCTCACCCAAAGTCATTATGGCACGGGCACGTTAACAAACCGCAAATTCAGCCTTTGGGGGCCAGCGCATTACGCCCTGCAATAAGAACAGAAATCGAATAGGCCTGTTCTGGCGTCATCCCTGCCATGATCGCGGCAGCGGCAGCGGGTTGCATGCGGCTGAGGAATCCTGCAGCAAATTCGGGGGCCATTGCCGCAAAAAGTTTGGTCGCATCCGCCGGCTTCATCGCCTCGTACACCGTGGTCAAAGTGCCCAGGTCTTTTTCGGCCGCACCATCAGCGAGAGAAACGGTCTTTTTCAACTCCTCCTCGGCGGCGGCCATTTCTTCCATCCGCTTTTCAATGGCGGCTTGTGCCAGATCTAACGCTGCGGCGCGCTCTTCCAGCTTGGCCTCGCGCATGTTCAAATCTTCGTCGCGGGTTTTTAAGACTTGGGCCAAGGCTGCAGGTGGCGCGGCGCAACTTGCTGGATCTTCAGGCAAATCTTCACTGGGTAGGTCTGCAATCGCGGCCATTGCTGCGCCCAAATCACTGCCCAAACGAAGCGCGCCTGACGATGCGAAGAACAGCGCCAATATCACCAATGCGCCAGGGGTTATCTGACGTTTTGCCATTATTCAGCCGCCTCTAAGTTGCCCAAATGTGCGCGCCGCCGGGTGAATCGCAGCCGCCTGTCTGGGCTCTCTGCATCGTCTTCGGGGCCAGCATTTGCGCCGCTGGATAGCGGCAAATCATGCAAAGAGGCGACAAGAAGTTCGAGCTGGGCTGCGACGGTTTCGGCGCGTTGGGTTTGGCTGCGCAACCCCTCCCCCTGCGCTTGCGCGGCACTGCGCGCGCCTTCCAACGCGCGTGTCATATCATCGACCTGCACCGACAAAACAGCAATCGCGCTGCCCATGCCCGATTCCAGCGTGGTGAATTTCTTCAGGCGATTGGACAGGACATAACAATAGATCGCCGCGCCGAATGCGCCCGCCGTCATCAAAATATCGGCAATGATTTCCATTCCAGCCCCCTAGTTCAACACAAATTCTGTCACGAGCAAATCGCGCACACGCCCATCACCTGTCACCATCTGAATGCGCCGCAAAAGCTGTGCGCGGATGCGCAGCAGCATCGCAGGCTCGTCCAGATCTGCGGGGTCAATAGCACGCAAATAGCCGTTCATCACGTCGACAATACGCGGTAAAAGCAGTGTAACATCAGCCACATAGGCTGCAGTCACCTCGATCTGCGAGGTAAATCGCAAATTGCGGCCATCCTGCGCTGTGCCCAGCGTAATTACCAACGGCTCGATCGGCACAAAGGCAATATCGGGCAGCGCGCTTGCCCCTTCTTCGGTGGCGGGGGTGCTGTGCGAATCACCCCCAAACAGCAGGCCCGAATAGGTGGCGTAAAACCCGCCGCCGCCCAAGACAAGCGCCAGAACCACCCCAATAATAAGGGGTTTTTTCGATTTTTTGGGTGCCGCTTCTTGCGGCTCTTCGCCTTCGGCCAAACCCGCCTCCTGAAATCTTTCACTGGGCTAGAATAGACAAATGTCACTAACCGATTGTTAAGACCAATCGGGCAATCTGCGGCCAAGGCAGAAGCCTGTGAGGAGTGTTGACGTGCAAAATTTGATGCAAATTTGGCAATCGCTTGATCTGCGGAGGCGGATCATTGTGGCAGGGGCCACCTTGGCGATTTTCGTGGCAATTCTTGGGCTTTCCCGCTTTGCTGCCACGCCAAATTTGACCCTGCTTTATGCGGGGCTAACCCCCGCCACCGCGGGAGAGGTGGTGGCCGCGCTAGATCAGCGCGGCGTCCCTTATGAGGTGCGCGGCGATTCGATTTATGTCGAAGAATCGGCCCGTGACGGGCTGCGCATGACCCTTGCCAGCGAAGGATTGCCAGCCGCTGGCGGGGCAGGATACGAGATTTTGGACGGTCTGTCAGGTTTCGGCACCACGTCGCAAATGTTCGATGCCGCCTATTGGCGTGCCAAAGAGGGTGAGCTTGCCCGAACGGTTTTGGCAAATCCGCAGATCAAATCGGCGCGGGTGCACATCGCGCAGGCGCCGTCGCAGCCGTTTCAACGCAATGTGAAACCTTCGGCCAGCGTGACGATCACCACCTATAGCGGCGCGATTGCCCCTGCACAGGCCAATGCACTGCGTCATTTAGTGGCGGCAGCCGTGCCAATGATGCTGCCAGCGGATGTCGCGGTGATCGATTCTGTTGCGGGGCTCATCCCATCGGAAAACGATCAGATGATGCCCAGCACTTTGGGCGACACGCGCGCGGCCGAATTGCGCAGCAATGTTGAACGGTTGCTGACAGCGCGGGTTGGCCCTGGCAAAGCTGTCGTCGAAGTATCTGTCGATGTTGTCACGGAAAGTGAACAGATATCCGAGCGCAAAGTCGATCCGCAGGGGCGGGTGGCGATCTCTTCCGAAACCAATTCCAGCACTGGCAGCGAACAGGCCGCGGGAACCGATGTGACAGTTGCCTCGAACCTACCCGAAGGGCAAAATGCAGGCGGGGCAAATGGCAAATCTGAATCCTCTGAACAGCGCGAGCGGGTGAATTACGAAATATCTGAAACCAAGCGCGACGTGATCAAAGTGCCCGGTTCCATAAAGAAAATTTCGGTGGCCGTGCTGCTGGATGGCACGCAAACCGTGGCCGAAGATGGCACTGTCACCTTCACACCCCGTCCCGACGAAGAGTTGGCAGTGCTGCGCGAACTGGTCGCCTCGGCTGTGGGGTTAGACGAGACGCGCGGCGATGTTTTGACGCTGAAATCACTCGCATTCGAACCGTTGCCCGAAGCGGGAGAGCTGGCATCTGCGTCGTTGTTTGCGGGGCTAAATGTGATGACTTTGATCCAAACTTTGGTTTTGGCCTTGGTCGCTGTGGTGCTGGGGCTGTTTGTGCTGCGCCCCATGCTGGCGGGCCGTTTCGCGGCCAAATCGGCAGACCTTTTGCCCGCGCCCGACTCTGGCCCCTTGGCCTTGCCTGGGTTTGATGGCGCAGCAAGCGATGTTTTGTCGGGCGAGATTGACGGGTTTGGTGATTTACCGATGGTCAATTTGGACAATTTCGAAACCGGCGACGGCGCCGATCCTGTGGCGCGTTTGCGGCGGCTGATTGAAGAGCGGCAAGCAGAATCTGTCGAGATTCTGCGCGGCTGGATGGAGCGTGAGGAGGAAAAAGCATGAGAGCGCTAAATCTCGAAGTGTTTGAAACCGCACAGCCTTCGGGGCAGACCCCCGTTGTCGTGCTGGAAAGCATAGCCTTTGAGGAGGCAAAGCTTTCGGCCTATGATCAGGGCTATCGCGCGGGCTGGGACGATGCGGTGCAGGCGCAAATGACGGATCAATCCCAGATCAGCGCCGAATTGGCACGCAATCTGAAAAGCCTAAGCTTTACCTTCGCAGACGCCCGCCAACATGTTTTGTCGGCGATGGAGCCGCTCTTGCGCGACATCGCAGCCCGCGTGCTTCCAGCGATGGCGCAAAATGTGCTGGCCCCATCGATTCTGCATATTCTACTGCCTTTGGCCGAGCGCGCATCGGACAGCCCTGTGGAGATTTTGATCAACCCAGCCGCGCGGCAGGCCGTCGAAACCCAGCTTGCCAAATCGGCCTGCCCTGCGGTCACTTTGGTGGACGAAGCCAGCCTTGGTGAAGGTCAGGCGTTTATTCGCATCGGCCAAAGCGAAACGCGGATCGATCTTGACACCGCCATTGCCGAGATTTCGGCCGCCTTGGCGGATTTTTTCCAAACCCCTGAAAGGACGGCGCAAGATGACTGATACGCCAGAAGCGAACCCGTTTGGCCAAGTGCCAATTGAGGTGACGATTTCCGTCGGCAAGGCCCGCCCGATGGTAAAAGATCTGTTAAAACTCGGACGCGACTCGGTGCTGCCTTTGGATCGCAGAGTGGATGACCCGGTTGAGCTTTATGTCGGCGACCGGCTGATCGCGCGCGGCGAATTACAAGAATTGGATGGTGAGGGGTCGGGGCAACTTGCCGTGCGCCTAACCGAAGTGGCCAATCTTGGCACGGGACTATAGGCCAATGCCGCAACTTTTGCACCGCTATATCCTTTGGGCCGCGGCCTGCGCCGTGGTGGTCTTTGTTTGGGGGGCAAGCCCTGCTGCGGCGCAAGATATTTCGATAAATTTCGGCGATGAAACTTCGCTGGCGGCGCGGTCGATTCAATTACTGGTCTTGGTCACGGTGCTTAGCATTGTGCCTGGCCTTGCCGTGATGATCACCTGTTTTCCGTTTATTGTGACCGTTCTGTCGATCTTGCGCCAAGCGATTGGGCTGCAACAATCGCCGCCCAACATGCTGATCGTCAGCCTTGCCCTGTTTCTTACTTGGTTTGTGATGGATCCCGTCTTTACCGAGGCTTGGGTAAAAGGGCTGGCCCCATTACAAGCGGGAACCCTTGACGTTCAGGCCGCAATCCCGCTGATTTTGGCCCCGTTTCGTGCCTTTATGGCGGCGCGACTTGACCCTGACACTTTTGCAGCAATGGCAGCATTGCGGCCCGAAACCCTTGCCGTCGCCATTCCCGATGCACCCCTGTCGCTGATGATCCCCTCCTTTATTTTGTCAGAAATCCAACGCGCCTTTGAAATTGGCTTTGTTCTGTTCTTGCCATTTCTGATCATCGATTTGGTGGTTGCCGCAGTTCTCATGTCGATGGGGATGATGATGGTGCCGCCCGCAGTCGTGTCGCTGCCGTTCAAACTTGCGTTCTTCGTGGTCGCGGATGGATGGACGCTGATTTCAGGGGCATTGGTGCGCAGCTATATGTAAAGCGTTCGCGCCCCGCTGGGATGGTGTTCATCAGCAAAACTGTCTTGTCCATCAACGGCTTTTTGCAATTCCCCAATTTCGCCTTGGGACAGCCGTGAATGTGTGGCACGGGATTTTAGTGATACGGCCATGGGCGAGGCCTGGTTTCTGTTGGAAAAATGCACCGACTTTTCCAAAGTGCAGGCAGGCTTTTTGATCAGATTTGGAGGGATACAGCGCAGCGCCTGATCTCCGCTGCACCAGAACCGCACCGTCATTGCCGCCCGCATCTTAAACCCGAAAACGCGCTGCTCCGAATTAGTTGACGACAAATTCGGCATGCAGCGCGCCCGCCGCGTTGATGCTTTTTAAGATATCGATCATGTCATGCGGTGCCACGCCCAGGGCGTTTAGGCCGGCCACGACCTCGGACAAAGAGGTGCCGCCCGACACTTCGGCCAAGCCCTTTCCAGGCGCATTTTGCACATCCGCCGTGCTTCGCGGAACGACAATGGTTTCGCCTTCGGAAAACGGGTTTGGCTGCACAACCAATGGCGCCTCTTGGATGCGCAAAGTCAAGCCGCCTTGGGCGACAGCGACGCGGCTGATGCGCACATCCTCGCCCATCACAATCGTGCCAGATCGTTGATCCACCACAACCCGCGCGCGGCGTTCTGGCTCGACCGTCAGGTTTTCCACAACCGCCAAAGCACGGGCTGGCGAACCCAAACCTGTCCGATCGATGATCAAGTTGACTGTCCCCGAATCCAGCATTTCGGCCGCGCCACGGCCAAATTCGCGGTTCACAGCAGCCTCGATCCGCGCCGCCGTGGTGAAATCAGGCTCGCGCAGCCCCATGCGCAACGACCGCATCGAGGCTAGGTCAAATTCGACTTCTCGCTCGACCCGCGCGCCAGAGGGGATCGTGCCCGAGGTCGGCACGCCTTGAATAACGCGCGCGGCGTCCCCTTCGGCCGAGACGCCGCCTGCAATGATCGCGCCTTGCGCTACAGCATAAATTTGCCCATCCGCCCCGTTCAGCGGTGTCATCACCAAGGTGCCGCCAAGCAGGCTTTTGGCATCGCCCATCGCAGAAACAGTGACATCAATTTGCGACCCAGCACGCGCAAAAGGCGGCAGCGCGGCTGTCACAAACACGGCCGCCACGTTTTTCGGGCGAAAATCTTCGCCCGTGACATTAACGCCAAGCCGTTCCAACAGATTGGCCATCATCTCTTCGGTGAAGGGCGAATTGCGCAGCCCGTCGCCCGTGCCATTCAACCCCACGACAAGGCCGTATCCGACAAGATCGTTTGATCTTACCCCATCAAATTCGACAAGATCTTTGATACGAATAGGCTCGCCAAAGGCGTGGGGTGCCGAGGCAAAGAGTGAAACTGCGCAGCACAAAGCTGTAAAAATAGGGCGCATTATAGGTAATCCATCAGGGAAAGGCGCGTCATCCGCGCAGTGAGCGTGTAAATTTTTTCCAATTGCGACTGAGTATCTTGCAGCTTTGAGGCCACGTCATATCCGTCGACCGTGGTGATTTCGTTGCGCACGATCTTCAACGACGTCGACTCAGCGCTGTTGCGGGCGGCGGCAGATTCGATTTGCGCCTCAACAGCGCCAAGTCGCCCTGTCAGGTAGGCCCTGTCGGTGTTCGTCTGCAACAGGCTTAGCCCTGCGCGGTTGGCCATATCTTGCCGCACCTGCGGTTGGCCCGACATCACGCCGCGGTCCAGCAAAGCCGCCATAACGAGGCCCTTCAAAGTGGCTTTGATCGCGGGGTCGAGGGCGGTGATATTCATAGCTGCCGTCTCGCCCACCGCCACATTGACGGGGGCAAGGGGATCGCCGCCCTGATATGCATCGGCGGCAAATCCAGCAGGATCGTCGAACCATGTGGTCAGGGCGGCTTCGATATCGCTGGCGCTGAGGGCGCCCGTAATGGCAGTTTCTGCGGCATCCAAGATCAAATCGGAATCGGCCAAAGCGGGCGAGGAGGTGGCCATGCCCGAAAACAGCGAACGGTCGCCAAAGCGGGTGTTCAAGGCCGATACAACAGTCTCCAAATTGGCGCGTGCCGTTGCCCCTGCGGCGGTTACGCGAGATTCCAAAACACCGGTGCTGGCACCTATCAAGAATTCGGCCAAGTTAGAAGAAAGGTCATGCACCGTATTCAGCGCAGCCTGCATCGCGCCTGTGACCAAAAGTTGTTCTCGCGCAAGGGTTTGATACCCCTCAACCCGTGACAATGTGGCATCGATCCCTGTGATCGGGGCCACGTCACCGCGCACCTTGGCGGTGATGTCGCGCGACTGGCCTGTGACCACTTCGGTCTGCAAGGCCTGCATTTCTGCCTTGGTTGTCACGTTTTGGCGGCGCAGCAAATACGAATGGGCCAGATCGCCGTAGGACATCGAGGTCATGGTCAGAATCCTAACAAGGTGTCAATCATTTCGGAACTTGCCTTGATCACTCGCGCGTTGGCGGAATAGGCCTGTTCGATCAGCAATAGGGTTTGCATTTCTTGGTCGGTATCGACACCATCAGCCAATTCGACGGTGCGCAGCGCATCCAATCGCGAGACGGAAAAGCTTGTTTCCGCCTCGGCAGTTAGGCGGGCCGCTGCGATGCCTGAAACCATATCGGCCACCAAAGTATCATAGCTGCGCGCGCCCACGGCAAAATTGCCCGAGACGGGGTTGCGCTGATTTGTGAGCGCTGTGGCCAAATCGTTCAAAAGGGCGGCATTGCCCAATTCGCCCTGCGTGGTCGCGCCAAGGCCCGCGCGCAGCCGCCACAAAGCGCCGCCATTTGTAGGGTCGGCGGCATGGTTTAGGCGGAGGCGCTGGGCCAAACCTTCTTCATCGGCTGGGTCAAAGGCGTTGCCAAAATCGGTGAACAAACCCGCGTCACCAGGTGCGCGCGTGGCATCAAGGGCGGGGTCGGCAAAGCGTTCGACAAGATCGCGTGCAATGGCATCCAGCTTTTGCTGCATTTGTGGCGCAAGTTCGTCCCGCAGGGCAAAATGCGCAGTCAGGCTGCCACCCGACAAAAGCCCCCCTTCATGTGCCGTGGGAATGGCTTGGCCATTTATAGTTATGCCCGATAGCGCGGCCGAGGCCAAAGTCATATCGGGGGTGATCACGCCCACGGGGGTAAAGGAAAGCTGCGCCGCGGTGCCATCAAGCAAAACCGCCCCGCCTGTGGTGAACAGTGCAATTTTGCCGCCTTCGCGCGGCACCTCACGCAGAGGGACAATTTCGTCAATCGAATCAATTACTTGTTGGCGCTGATCCATCAGGCCCGAGGCGTCGCGCCCCGTGCCGACATTGGCCAAAATCTTGGTGTTCAGGTCGGCGACCTGTGCCAAGGCCTTATTCAGTCGTTCTACATCATCGGCGATGTTGTCGTCGGCAACGGCGCGCTGACTTTGCACTTCGGCTGCGGCAATGCCGATTTGGGTGGCAAGGCTTTTGGCGGTTTGGGCCACGCTGGCAAGGCGCGCTTCGCTGTCTGGGCGTGATGTGGCCTCGATCAAGGCGCGTTCAAAGGCGGCAATGCGCGCGTTGATTGATGTATCGCTATCGGGCGTGCCCACAACTGTTTCGATGCGTTTCAAGAAGTCACTTGTGACGGTGCGCGCACCCGACCCTGCCGTAGCAAGGCGGCGGTCGGAAATCGCCACGGGGTCGGAATGGCGGATGATGCCAGCAACCCGCACGCCTTGCGACGTGGCGCCAAGTTCGCGCACCGCCACTTGCATCTCGCGCCGCCCATAGCCTTCGGTCTGCGCATTTGCAATGTTGGTCGAGACCACTTCGGCGCCGCGCGCTGTGGTGGACAGGCCCGATAGGGCCGCATGCATCGCCCCCGAGATCGACATCTATGCGCCTATCGTTTGATATTTGTGGTTTCTTGCAGCATTTCGTCCACGGTCTGAATGACCTTTGCGTTGGACGAATAGGCGCGCTGGGTTTGGATCAGGTTGGTCAATTCGCCCGCCACATCGGTGGTTGATCCCTCACGCGCATAGCCCACCACGGCGCCTGTTGGCCCATCGCCCGCGTCCCACAAAAAGAACGACCCAGAAGAAGGCGAGACCTGATAGGTTTGGTTGTTCAGCGCCTTTAGCCCGTTCAAATTGGGCACGTCGACCAGCGGAATTTGATACAGGCGGCGGGTAAAGCCCGTGTCATAGGTGGCGTTCAAATAGCCGTCTTCATCCACCTCGACCACGGTAAGGTTGCCAACGGGAGATCCATCTTTGGTGATCGTCGTGGGGGCGAAACTGTCGGACAACTGCGTCAACCCATTTGGATCGCCCTGCTTGCCAATCAACATGGTCAGGGGGCCACCCGCCACGGTCAGGCTCAATTCCCCTGTCACGCTATCATAAGGCCCGCCTGACAATTCTGTCACAGAGGCCAATGTGCCGCCATTGCCGCGCGAATCGTCGAAGGTCAGGGTATATTCGCCGATCAGCGTATTGCCTGCTGCCGAATCTTTGATTTTTAGGTTCCATTGGTTCGATGCGCCCGATGCAGGCACTGATGGGGTAAAGATGATGGACAAAGCTTCGGACGTGCCGAGGTTGCCGAAATATTCAACGGAGAGAGGCAGTTGCGTGCCGTTTGCCCCTGCCTCTGTCGCGGTTGCGGGCAGGTTCACGCCCAATCGCAGCAAGGTGGTGGGATCACCCGCTTGTTGGTTGGTGTTCACAATAACAGGGGTTAGGCCCGCAATTGTATCACGCGGCAGAACGGGGATCGAGCCATCGGCATTTGCGGCCCAGCCCAGCAGCACAAGGCCCGATGCGGTGCGCAAAACACCGTTTGCATCCGGGTTAAAGCTGCCTGTTGTTGTCATCATCAAGGCGCGATCAGAAATACCCTCGCCAATGCCCACCGCCGATGTCACGGGAAACATGCCGCGCCCAGAAACGGCCAAATCCAGCGCGTTAGAGGTGGATACAAGCGCCCCGCGTTCGTCTACCACACGGGTGCTGGCCGCACGCACGCCGCCCGCCGAATAGATGCCAGACCCTGGGTTGGGCGTGATGACCATCGTTTCAAAACTGGTCGTCGCACGTTTATAGCCATAGGTGGCCGAATTGGCGATATTGTCTGAAATTGTGGCCAAACGGGTGGCATTGGCGTTCAGCCCTGCCACCCCCGCGGCGAGCGAGGAGGAAATTGTCATCGAATGCGCCTTTCTGCAGCAACGAAGTATCTTGCCGCCAGTTGTCGCGCAAAACCCCTTAACATCCCCCTAACAGCTAAAATCCTAGCTATTTCAGCGGTCTTTTCGCAGTAAAATCACCTCAATACGGTTGTTGCGGATCGAAGAAGGATCGTCGGTGACAGGTTTGCGATCCGCATGGCCTGTGACACGTGCGATGCGTTTTGGCGGCATATTCGCGCCTTCCAACAGCGCGCGCATCGCGTGGGCGCGCCTCGTTGTCAAATCCCACGCGGGGTTATCAATCAGCGTCACGGGAAAGGTTTGGATATGGCCGTTCAGCGCGATGTCATTGGTGGAAATGGCAAAAACCTCGGCCAATAGCGCGGCAATCAGGCGGGTGTTTTCGCTGGGCACATCGGTTTCGCCTTCGAAAAGGGGCGCGTCTGGCACATCGAACAGTTCGACCACCAGACCCTCGTCGGTGACGCGGGTGACGACGTGGCGCATCAACCGCTCCATCGTCATGCTTTCGCCGCCCTTTTTGGCGATTTGTTCGGACAACTGTTCAAAGGCGCGCTGCTCGGCGGCGGCGGCATCTGCCTGGCCGGGTTTGCCGCCCTGCTGAGCATCTTCACTGGGTTCGCCATCGGGCTGGCCTGTGCCATTCTTGGCCAAGGATTGTTCCGAGAAAATGGAATCGCCGCCAAAAGCGCCGTCTCCGCCGCCAGAAACCCGCGTCATTGGGATGGTCGGATTGAAATAATCCGCAATCCCTTTGCGCTGTTTTTCCGTCGTCGCGTTCAGCAACCACATCAGCATGAAAAAGGCCATCATTGCCGTCACAAAGTCGGCATAGGCAACTTTCCAAGCACCGCCGTGGTGCCCGCCGCCCTGAATAACCTTTTTCCGTTTGATGATGATTGGCGCGGTGTTACCCTGCCCAGCCATCTGTTCACCCAAATATTACACCCATCTGTGGGTATAGCGCAGAGGGGTTAGCAGGGGGTTAAATGGGGTGGGTTAAGTTAGATTTTAGGTGTTTTTCGCGCCGAAGCTTGGGCGACTACCTCTCGCGCAGGGCTTCGTTCGATTTATACAGCGGCTTGGTTAAATAGGTTAGAACGGTTTTCCCGCCTGTTTGCAATTCGACATCGGCCTGCATCCCTGGCCGAATTTCCAACCCTTGCTGGCGGCCCGTCAAGGCTGCGCGATCCACTTGCAAGGTCACTTTGTAATGGGGGTTGCCGTCGGCGGTTTGCGCGCGCGGGTCTTTGAACGTATCGGCTGAAATGAACGTAACCTTGGCCTTTAGCGTGCCGTAAATCGTGTAATCATAGGCCGAAAGTTTGATCACCGCATCTTGGCCTTGGCGCACGGCAGCAATGTCGCGCGGGTTGACGCGGGCCTCGATGAACAATTCCTCGTCCACGGGAATGATCTGCAAAATCTCCTCGCCAGGGCGCACAACGCCGCCAATGGTGGTGACGGACAGTTTGTTCACCACGCCCCGCATCGGCGCAACCAGCACGGTGCGGCGCAACTGATCTTGCGCCAAATCCAGCTTTTGCCGCAGGCTGGCAAGTTCGCCTTGGGTTTTGGAATAGTCGCTGGCGCGTTCCATGTCGGTGGTGGTCACGGCTTCGTTCAGGCGGTTTTCCGCGTCGGAATAGGCTTTGCGGGCGCGGGTCACCTCGATCAAGGGGGCGACTTCGCGCTTATACATCTTTTCCAGCAAATCGCGTTCTTGCGCGGCCTGATCCAGCACCGCGCGCCCACCATCCACGCGCGAGGTGTATTCGCTGAGCCGCGCCTTCAAAAGCGCGCGCTCGGATGCCACAATCGCGGGCACCCGATTGGCAATGTCTTGCGGCACGTCAAAGGCATCTTGACCTGCCATCTCTGCCTCTAGGCGCAGGCGGCGGGTTTCAAGGGCGGCAATCTCGTCGCTCAGTTGATCTACCGCAGATTGGTATTCAGTGCCGTATAGCCGCGCGAGGGTCTGGCCTGCGTCCACCACATCGCCCTCGGCGACATTCAATTCCGCCAAAATCCCGCCTTCAAGGTTTTGGATGATTTGCGGGCGCGACGATGACACAACCTCGCCCGAGGCATGCACAATCTCGTCCACCCATGCCACGGAGGCCCAAGCAATAAACAGCGCCAGCGTCGCCGCGATCATCCAAATCGTGCGCGAAGGGCCGCGCATTTTCAGGGCGAAATCATCATCCAGCGAAGCAAGGCTCATGCTGCGCCTCCCTGTGACGGCGGGGCTGGGACAAGGCGCACGGCGCTGATGACGGGCGCTGGTGAAGTGGGAGCTGGTGAAGTGGGCGCAGGCGAAGCGGGCACGGGTGAAACGGGCGCGGGTGTTTGGGCCGCAGCGGGCGCGGGTGTGCGGTTCAAATGCGACAGCACAGCATCGCGTGGCCCGTCCACCATCACGCGCCCGTTTTGCATGATCAAAACCCGCGTGGTCAGGTTCAAAATTGGCAGGCGGTGGGTTGCAATCAATGCGGTGCGCCCGTCCAGCCATTCGGTCAGGCGCGCAATCAGCGCAGTTTCCAAAGTTTGATCCAGCGCGGCGGTCGGCTCGTCCAGCAGCACGATCGACGGGTCTTGCAGCCACATCCGCGCCCAGCCCAGCGATTGGCGTTGCCCCACGGACAGCCCCTCGCCCATTTCGCGGATTTCCAGATCAAGCCCGCGCGGATGGGCGCGCACAAAGGGGCCAAGGCCTGCAAAATCCAGCGCCGCCAGCAGCCGCTCGTCGCTGCGCTCTAGCCCTGTCATGTTCAGATTGTCGCGCAGGCTGCCTGCAAACAGCCGCACCTCTTGGCCCAGATAGCCGATGGCGCGGCGCAGATCGCGCGGATGCACTTGGCCCAGATCGACCCCATCCAGCAGCACGCGCCCTTCGGCAGGCTCGTACAGCCCCGCCAGAACCCGCAGAAATGTCGATTTGCCAGACCCGTTCGCGCCCAATACGGCAATGCGCTGCCCTGCAGGAATGGCCAGCCCGTCCAACTCCAGCGTGGCCGCCGCCTTTGCATCATAGCGGAAGGTCACTTTGCGCAGTTCGAAATGGCCTGCAATGCGGTCTTTGCGCAGGTAATGGCGCGCAGGGTCTAACGCTTGGCGCGACTGGGCAATCGCCTCTAGTCCATCCAGCGCCGATTTCACATTGCTCCACTTCGCCATGGTCGAGGATAGCCCCGCCAAGGGGCCAAGCGTGCGGCCTGTCAGCATGCCAATGGCAATGATCGTGCCCACGGTAAATTCGCCAGCAAACACCAGATAGGCCCCGGCCACCACGGCCAGAACATAGGTCGCCTGTTGCACGCCCTGCGCCCAATAGCCCAGCCGCGCGGTCAAATGGCGCTGCTCGGCGGAATGAACGGCCGACAGGGCCGATAGCTCTTGCCAAATGCGGCGCACGCGGTCTTCGCCGCGCTGGGTGGTGACGGTTTCCGCCTCAAAGATTGCCTCGTATAGCAGACGCGCCGCGCGGGTGCTGGCGCCTTGGCTGGCAACCGTCATTTCAACCATTTTGCGTTGCAGCAAAAAGCCAGGCAGCACCATCAGCGCCCCGCCTGCCACCAAAATCCACACCAAATTGCCCCCGATCGAGGCGACGATGGCAAGGAACAAAAAGATGAACGGCAAGTCAGCGACAGTGCCGATGGTTGTGGCGGTGAAAAACTCGCGCACCGAGGAAAACTCGCGCATGGCGGAAAACAATGTCGAGGGGCTGCGCGTTTCGGGGCCGTGTTTCATGCCCAAAAGCTTTTCCATCAGATCGGCCTGCACCATCAATTCGATGCGCTTGCCCGTCATATCCATCAGGCCCGAGCGCGCCAATTTCAGCGCGCCTTCCATCACGATGGCCAGCAATGCGCCCAGCGCCAGCACCCACAGCGTCGGCTGGCTTTGATAAGGGATCACGCGGTCATAAACCTGCATCGAAAACAGCGAAACCGCCACGGCCAGAATATTGGCCACCAAACTGCCAGCCGCCACTTCGACGAGCTGGCGGCGATAGCGGGCAAATTGGCCCCAAAACCAATGCTTCGCTGCGCCTTTGGCTGCGTGGCGCTTGGCAATTTGGGCGATGTCGGTCTTAATCAGCAAAAGCTGCGCATCTTGCAGGCCTGCGTGCTGCGCTGCACTCTCGCGGCGTTGATCGGGGGCGGCCAGATCATAGACCTGCACCTGACCACCGCTTTGGCCAAAGACCAGCGCGATATCGCCCGTTTGGGTGATCGCAAGGGCGGGAAAATCGGCAGGCCGTGCCAAGGCCAAGGCGCAAGGCGCGCTGGCAATGCCAAGGCTCGCCAGCGCCTTCGCAAGGTTGTCTAGGCTTAGGGCGCTGCCGTTCAGTTGCACCTGTTCCAGCACATCGCCCACCGATACCTCGTGCCCGATCAGGCCAAGGCATAGGCTGACCACTTCTGCGCGGCTCCGCTCGGCACTGGGCAGGGGGGCGACGGGGGCGGCAATCGGCTCGGGGGCGGCTTCGGCCAAGGCAGCGGTAACTTCGGCGGCGCTGATCGCGGGGTCATTGGCGGCTTCCGCCACAGGCTGCGACGCGCGGGCAAGCGCGGCAGCAAGACGCGCCGCAACCAAAGTGCTGCGCGATGCAGCATCCACCGCCACCACGCTGGAAGGATTTTCCTTACGCTTGGAAGAAGATGCGCTCACAGCCGTTCTCCATCCACCAAAAGCCCTAAATCACGGGCGATTTCCACGCTGCGCAGCGCAATTTCAAACCGCAGCGCTTCGTGGTCGCGCTGGGCCTGCGCAAAGGCGTCATATTGCCCGACCAGTTCCAATAGGCTGCGGCGACCCAGTTTATATTGTTCGGAAAACAGTTCTAAATTCGCTTCGGTCTGGGCCAAAACCTGCGCGCCCTGCGCAGCGCGGCTGGACAGAGTGGCAATTTCGCCCGACAGCGTGATCAGGCGGCGCTGCGCGGCTTCGGCGGCTTCGGCGTTCTGGCGCTGCACCACCGTTGTGGTTTCTTTCAGCGCCTGCATCGTGGCAGAGGCACCTGGGTTCAAAATGCCAAGCCCCGTCAGACGCAGCCCCGTATCCGTTCCCGTGGGCGAAGCGTTTGCATTTGCCGAAACACCGGGCAGCATATCGGCGCGGGCCAGTTTGGTTTGCGCCAGCACGCGCGCGCCCTCGCCCTGTTTGCGCAAAACCGACAAGGCAGGCGGGCCTTGCCGCATATCTCGCAGGGTGTCTAGCCCCCGCATATCCCGCACTGGCGCGCCCGTCAGCGCGGCAAGCTGCGCCTCGGCGGTGTTGGCGGCCTGCGCGTCTGATGCCAGCATCGCCTGCGTTTCGGCATAGCGCTGCGAGATGACTTGCTGTTCCGACATATCCGACAGCCCGCCATCCACCCGCGCGCGCATCAGCCCTTCGAATTGGGCCAACCGCTCGGCTGCGCGGCGCGAAACGGCTGCTTGGGCATGGGCACGCTGGGCGTTGATGTAATAGGTCAGGCCTTCGTAAACCCGTTGGTTCATCGCCTGCGAAAGGCCGACCGCAGCCACTTCAACATCAGCTGCGGCAAAGTCACGCTCGGCCTTGCGGCGGCCATTGTCGATCAGGGGCTGGGTTAGGGTCAGGCTGGCAACCAGCCCCGACAGCGAGGATAGGCTGACCGTCGGGCCAATTTGCGGCAACCAGTTCTTAGACCGCGCTTCAGCGCGCAGTTGCGCGACCCGCAATTCAGCGGCGGCTGCGCCTTTGCTGGCGGCCAAAACTTGGTCTGCCACTGTGGCAAATGGGCCGCCTGCGGGCAGCACGGAATTGCGGCTTTGCAGATCGCGGATCAGGCTGGACTGCGCCGCAGAGCCTGCCATCACATCTTCTGTGCCCACATTGCCCCGCGCGGCGGTATTCAGCCGCGAGGGTTGCTCCATACAGCCGCCCAGCAAAACAAGTGCCGCAAGAACGGGCAAAGCATGTTGCGCCACCCCTGCCCTTGCCAAGATACTCCAGCGAACGGGCATTGCCCCAATCCTTGCTTACGGGGTGTTCGTGTGCACCAAAATATCGTCGTCAATCAGCACAGACGCGCCCGATGTGCCCAGCGTATACAGCTTATACGTCTCGCCGTTCGCGTTCACCGTGGTGCCCGTATAGGTGCCATCGGCCAGCGTGACCTGATCATCGGTATTGCCCGTGATGGTCATTTGCTTATCCGCCCCTGTCAGGGCAATGACGCGGGCCGCATTCAGCACCAAATTGGCATCAGCCGAGGTCAAGTCGATGGTGCCAAAGTCAAACCCAGCCAAGCCGGGGCGTTGCAAATCGATGCTCACTTCGGTGGTCGAGCGTAGATACAGCGTGCTGCTTTCGTTGCCCGCCGCGTCCACGTCGCGGATAACCAAGTAAGACCCATCTGGCACGGGCGCGCTGAATAAGGCCAGCTCGCTGTTCACATTCTGGCCGTCTTCGCGGTGGCCGATTGCATTCATCGTGCCCGTCACCGTCAGCGCCGTCGCAGCGCCAGTCGTCGCAACGGCGAAATAGCTGTAATCCCCGGGCATCGTCGCGGTTGAAACACCGCTTGGCCCGTTGCCTTGGCCAAAGTCACCCGTCACGAATGGATCATCGGGGGCCTTGGTGTCGATAGTCACAGCCATTGTCTGCGCCGCCGAAATGTTGCCATTCGGATCGGTCGCAATCACCGTGGCGATGCGCTGCGCAGCGTCAATCGCACCCGCGCCCAGCAAATGCGACAGGCTAAAATTAGCCGTCCAGTTGCCATTTGAATCAGCCGTCACCGTGCGCGTTTGGCCTTCGAAATTGACAGTCACGCTAGAGCCAGCATCCGCGCTGCCCGTCAGGGCCACACCCGCAGCCGCCTCAACCGCATTGACCGAGGCGCCAAAGCCTTGGGTCGCACCAAAGGATGCGGTCGCCAGCGTGTCAACGGTGACGTTGCGCGTGGCCGACCCGATATTGCCATAGGCATCAACCGATTGCACCGACATCACAGTATTGGTGGTATTCATGCTGCCAAACAGGTTGGCTGGGAAATTCGCGCTCCAGGTGCCGTTGGCCGCATTTACTGTTGCCGCAACAGTCTGCCCGCCCCATGTGACATTGACCGACTGCGTGCCAACTTCCGCCGTTCCCGTCACCGCAATTTGCGCTGCGTTTTCGGCGGCGTTCAAAATGTTGTTGCCCGCCACAGTATTTGCGGAAACCGTCGCAACCGTATCAACACGCACCTGATGAGAGACAGTGTTTGGGTTGCCCGCTGCGTCGGTGCTGGACAGTGTCATCGTGGCCATACCGTTTTGCGTCATCAAGCCGCCCGCGAAACTCGCGGTCCATTGGCCGTTTGCGCCCACGGTTACTGGCTGCGACACACCGCCCAAAGTGATGGTCAGCGTCGCCCCCGGAACCGAAGTGCCCGAGGCTGTAAACCCGTTCTGGCTTTCAACCAAGTTCACCGTGCCATCGCCTGCAACGGTCGTCACGGCAATCGCGTTGGCCACGGTGTCCACCGCGATAACGGTGTTTAGCGTTGCGCCCTTATTGCCGTTAACATCTGTCGAGTAAATCGCCACCGGCACTTCGTGATAATCACCGCCCGGAATCTGCACTTGGGTAAAGCTGACCGACCAGGTGCCATTTGGCGCAACCGTTGCGGTGCGGGTAAAGCCGTTGGCTGTAACCGTCATGGTCGCGCCAGGCTCGCCCACGCCCGAAATCACCGTCAGACCAGAGCTCGCCACATAGGTCGCAATGTTATGCACATCGCCCACCGATTTGGTGCCGTCCTGCACTGTAAATGCAGGCGGTGTCATGTCGATCACATAGGTGCCGCCCGACAAGGTGGTGCTGCCGCCGCCATTCGGGATGGTCACAACCACCGTTGGCACATAGGTGCCATCCACAGGCAAGTTCGGGCCCGTAAAGGTTACAGTCCAAGTGCCACCTGTGCCGATTGTCGTGGTGCCCGTCTGGCCGCCCACAGTGACAGTTACGGCGTCACCGGGATGCCCCGTGCCGCTGACAACCAGCGAAGGGTTATTGGTATTGGTGGTCAATAATGGCGTGGTAGGCGGGTTCACAGTCGGCGGTGTATGGGTTGTGCCGCCCGTTCCCGTGCCGCCCGTCCCTGTGCCCGTGCCGCCCGTTCCGCCCAGCAAAAGCGCACCGCCAGCCAAAGCGGCAGCCGCTGTTCCCAGCCCGCCTGCCCCCGCCGCAGCGCCGCCGCCTGCCAAAAGGCCTGGCACCAGCATCGCCATACCCGCAGGCTCGTTTGAGGCGACAAGCGCATCGTCCAAAACATCCGATTCAGAAAACCGCAAATCGTCCAGCGGGCTCCATTTTTCCATGGCTTGCATCGGGCCATAATCGGCGAAAAGCACGCCATCTACCCCGTCGCTGACCTTGACTTCGATGATCTCGTCATTCGAGGACAGGTAAAGCTTGTTTTCCACACCCTCGGGCGTGGCGAAATAGCCTGACAATACAATCGTTCGGCCATCCATAAGCTGAACGATCAGATCGCTGCCTTCTTGCTTATAGGCGACCACGCTGCCGGGGCTGAGGTTCAGCGAGATGCTTTGCCCGGGCGCGACGGCGACCAAATTGCTTTGTCCTTCACCCGCAACCGAACCCAGTTGCGTCGTGCCCGCAGACGTGCGGACAGCGAAATTTATCGCTGAAACCATTGTTCTACTCCGCCTCAAGTCCAAACTTTGGTGTTCGGAACATTTTTGCTCGTTTCATCCCACTGACGGGGACATTACCGACATGTTAGCCTAGCGTGCCGCTAAATTCTAGTCCTTCGTATAGGATAGACCGAATTACACCGCACTTATTCCACAATCGCACCCAAATTGCGCCTTTTTCGCTACAGGCTTGGCACTTCTCTGCCTTAATCGCCGCCAACTGTGGCAAAACTGTGGCAAAACGCGCCACAATTGGTCAGGCTTTGGCCGTGGTGCTGCGCAATTTTGACAGTTGCACGGCCAAAATTCCCAAAGCCGCCACGCAAACCCCGAAAATATCAATCAGGCCAATGCGTTCGCCCAGCAAAACAGCGGCGATGATCACGCCAAAGGCGGGGTTTAGGAAATGAAAGGCCGAGGCTTTGATCGCGCCAATGCGCCCGACCAGTGCAAACCAGATCAGTGTTGCGGCAAGGCCGGGGATCAGCAACTGATAGGCAAAGGCCGCCCACAGGGCTGGGCTGTGCTGGATGATGGGGGTTTCGATCAGGGCCGAAACAATGCCCAGCGCCAGCGCGCCCACCCACATTTGCAGGCCGACAATCATCAGCAAATTGCCGCCTTTGCTGGCCGCGCCCACGGTCAGCGTCGCCACCGCCAGCGCCGCCGCCCCCGCGATACAGGCCAGCACCATCCAGCCATCCGCCCCCCCATTCATGCGCGATCCCATCACCAGCGCCACGCCTGCAAAACCCGCAATCAGCCCCGCCACACCCAGCGCGCCCATCCTCTCGCCGCGAAACGCCCAAGACAGCAGCGCCACCAGCAGCGGCATGGACGAGGCGATGATCGCCGCCAGCGATGCCTCGATCTTTTGCATCGCCAAAAAGTTCAGCCCCAAATACAGCCCGTTCTGGCACAGGCCAAAGATCACCACCGACTTTGCCGTCGCGCGATCAAGCCGCCAGTTCTGCCCCAAAGCCCGCGCGATCAGCACTGCAATCAGCCCCGATACGGCAAACCGCGCCGTCAGCGTTAGGAAAGGCGGCGCGCCTGCCATCAAAATCCGCGCCGTGGCAAAGGCAGACGACCACATGATCGAAAACGCCACGCCCATTGCGATTGCCCGCTGATCCATCGCCGTCCCACCCTTCAAGTTCCATGCAAAAAGGGCCGCCCTTGGGCGACCCTTTTGGTAATCTGACCGAACCCGAGATTAGCCGTTCACGATGTCTTTCAGGCTTTTCGCGATCGAGAATTTCACCGATTTGTCCGCCGCTTTGGTCATGGTTTCACCCGTTGCAGGGTTGCGCACTTGGCGTTCTGGACGCGCGCGGCAGGCCATTTTGCCCAAACCTGGCAGGGTCACAGCACCGCCCTTAGCCACTTCGCGCGACACAACATCCGCCACAGCGACCAGCGCAGCCGTTGCGGTTTTCTTGTCGCTGCCCATTGCGTCTGCAATTGCGGCCACCAGTTGCGATTTTGTCATTGCGGTCGACATGTTCTTTTTCTTCCCTCGTTTGGGGCCAGCGTTAAGGTGCGGCCAGTTTTTGCCCCGTGGGGCGTGCAGGTTTGCTTTTGCCAAAAACAGGGCTATTTGCAAGCATTTTTCGCCCTTTGGCAAGCGTATTGTTTACATTACAAGAACGCTGTCTCTTCAAAGCTGCGCAACTTGCGGCTGTGGATGCGGCCAATGGGCATCTCGCGCAGGCGTTCCATTGCGCGAATACCAATTTGCAAATGGCGGCTGACTTGGGTTTTGTAAAAGTCTGTCGCCATGCCTGGCAGTTTCAATTCGCCGTGCAAAGGCTTGTCTGACACGCACAAAAGCGTGCCGTAGGGCACACGAAAGCGGAAGCCGTTCGCGGCAATCGTGGCCGATTCCATGTCCAACGCGATGGCGCGGCTTTGGGACAGGCGGCGCACGGGGCCAGACTGGTCGCGCAATTCCCAGTTGCGGTTGTCGATCGTGGCAACAGTGCCCGTCCGCATGATGCGTTTCAGCTCGTATCCCTCTAGCTGGGTCACATCTGCCACCGCCTCTTGCAAGGCAATTTGAATTTCGGCCAGCGCAGGGATCGGCACCCAAATGGGCAGGTCGTCGTCCAAAACATGGTCTTCGCGCAAATAGGCATGAGCCAAGCAGAAATCACCCAAGGACTGGCTGTTGCGCAGGCCCGCGCAATGGCCCACCATCAGCCAGGCATGCGGGCGCAGCACGGCGATATGATCGGTCGCGGTCTTGGCATTGCTGGGGCCTACGCCAATATTCACCATCGTAATGCCGTTCCCATCGGCCCGCTTCAAATGATAGGTCGGCATTTGCGGCATTTTGGCAGGGGTGGTGATAAGGTCGGTCGCCCCCGTGATCTCTTGGTTGCCCGTCGCCACAAATGACGTGTAGCCAAGGCTTGGGTTGCCCAACGCCTCGCGCGCGAAGACTTCAAATTCATCGACGTAGAATTGATAGTTGGTGAACAGAACATAGTTCTGGAAATGCACAGGATCAGTTGCTGTGTAATGCGACAGGCGGGCCAGCGAATAATCCACCCGCTGCGCCGTAAACGGGGCCAAGGGGCGCGATCCGTCTTCGTTATACATGCGCGTGCCGTTGACAATATCGTCATTCGTGGTCGCCAAATCGGGCACATCAAAGGCATCGCGCAGCGAAAAGGTCAAGCTGCCCTCTTGCGGAATGGCAACATCTTGGTTGCCAGCCACTGCGAAATGCACAGGAATGGGCGTGTCCGACGGGCCGATCTGCACGGGCACCGCGTGGTTTTGGATCAACAGTTCGATCTGTCCAATCAGGTAATTGCGAAACAAATCGGGCCGTGTCACCGTTGTCGCATAAACGCCCGGCCCCGCGACATGGCCATAGGACAGGCGGCTGTCGATGCTATCGTGCTGTGTGACGGTCAGGCGAATTTCGGGGTAATAGGCGCGCAAGCGGTTGGCAGGTTTGCCCGCGTTTGCCGCTTGGCTAAAGGCGCGGGTCAAAAACTCGGTCGCGCTGCGATAGAGCAAGATCAGATAGTCCACGGCCTCTGCCGCATCGGAAAAGCTGCGCGCGTCGAATTGCGGTGCGGTCAGGGTGGAAAGGGGTTGTTTGCTCATTCTTCTTCTCTCTTTTGATCGCGCATCTAAGGGCTATGGCGCGCATTTGGCAAGGCTTTGCTGCGATTTGGGCGGTTTAGCGCAGCGCCATGTCAAGCGGATGACAGGCAAAGACGGGGCCAAATCTGGGCCAAATCTGGGAAATTCGCCTTGAAATGTGCCTGCGCGCAAGGGATAACGCCGCCATGAACACGCTCTTGACCCTTGGCCACGGCTATACCGCCTCGGCGCTGGCCGCGCGCCTTATCCCGCAGGGCTGGCAGGTGATCGGCACGGCGCGCACCGCCGAACGCGCCGATGACATGGCGCGTGCAGGGGTGCAGCCGCTGATCTATCCCTGCGATCTTGCCCCCAGTTTGGCCCGCGCCACCCATATCCTGATCAGCGCCGCGCCCACCGTCACGGGCGATGTGTTTCTGGCCGAGGCGGGTGATACCATCCGCACCGCCCGCCCGAAATGGCTGGGCTATCTGTCAACAACGGCGGTTTATGGCGATCATCAGGGCGGCTGGGTGGATGAGGAAACGCCCGTCAAACCCCAATCCAGCCGCGCCAGCGCCCGCGTTTTGGCCGAAAGCCAGTGGCTAGCGCTTGGCCGCACGGCAGGCCTTCCCGTGCATATCTTTCGCCTTGCGGGCATTTATGGCCCCACCCGTGGCCCTTTTGCAAAAATCCGTGACGGGTCTGCGCGGCAGATCATCAAGAAAAACCAAGTGTTTTCTCGCACTCATGTCGAAGATATTGCCCAAGTGCTGGCAGCATCCATGGCCGCGCCCGATGCGGGGCAGATTTACAACGTTTGCGACGATAACCCCGCCCCGCCCGAAGAGGTGCTGTGCTATGCCGCCGATCTTTTGGGCGCGCCACACCCGCCCAAAATCGATTTTGACACCGCCGTCCTGCCCGAAATGGTGCGCAGCTTTTATGCCGAATCCAAACGGATCAGGAATGATAAGATTAAATCGGCGCTGGGTGTTGACCTGCTGTATCCCACCTATCAGGCGGGGCTAACGGCCTTGCTTGCGCAGGGGCATTAGGGCGCTATATCCAGCCTTGGGCGACCAGCCAATCGCGCAATCCGTGAAGCGTGCTGCCAATCCCGTCCGATACGGCAGGCACAAAAGTCTGCACCATATCGCGCAATCCATTGACAAAGCTTACATATTTCGCCATTGGCCCCGCCACCTGCGGCAAGTTTGCGCTGATCTCTGGGCTAAGAACATAAGCGGCGGCGGCGGCGATGCCGCCAAACAGCGCGGTATAAATTCCCGCGCGGCGCCCCGATTTTGGCGGAGTTGCTGCGCTGATGTCACTGCGCAAATCAAGCTCGACCAACGGTGGCAGGGGCTGGCCCTTGCCTTGTGGCGCAGGCGAGGTAGGCCCCGTTTGCGCGGCGGCCTCCTCGTTCAACCCTTTTAGCCGTGCAACGCGGCGCGGCACGACAGCGCCGCTGGGCCGTGCCCCCTCTGCGCGGTCGGCATCAAGCTGTGCTTCGAACGCATCAACGGCGGTGTCGACGATCGGCCCCGTTTCGGATTCCCCCTCTGGCGCGGCACCCTCGGCGGGCGCTGCGGGTGGGCTGGGGGCCACGAAATTGGGATCGGCCATGCCCAATTGGTCCAGCTCATCTTCAAAACTTGTGTCAAAAGCGGGGGCCGCAGCATTGGGCGAAGTGGTTGGCGAAGCGTTAGGCGCGGGCGCTGCCTGAGACGCAGCTTGCGGCGCAGGCGCGGCTTTGGCCGCCTCTGCTGCGCGCTTTGCCTCTTCCAATGCGACCTCTTCGCGCAAGATTTGCTTTGCGGCGGGGTCAAGCTCTTTCTTCGGAAACTCTGCGTTTTGCGCCTGCACCAAAGGCGGCGGCGGATCATACAGCGATGATTCTACATCATAATCGGCTTCAAAATCGGGGTGCGATTGAAACCAACCATGCCCGCAGTTGGAACATTGCACATCGCGCCCCTCATGCGGAATAACCGAGGCGTCGACCTCGTATTCAGCATCACAGTTGGGGCATTGAAGGCGCATAGACGGGGCAGGCCCTTTGACAAAACAGGTTCAGTTGCGAAACTCTATCAATGATCTGGCCGCACTGAAAGCCCCCGCTTGGCGCAAGCCGCGCCTTTCTGCGGATGCGCGCGCAGGAATGGGGGCGAACTTGGCCAGCGATCTGCGCCATTTCGCCCTGCGGCCCTGATTTGTCACCATTGAAACCGCCGCCCGCATGGGCGATGGTGCGCGGGCACAAAGCAGCGGGGATGCGCGCGGGTGATTGCGTTTGAGAATGTAAGTTACGGCTATGACGGCGGCACGCTTTTGTCGGATATTTCCCTGCGCCTGCCAGCAGGGTCGTTCCACTTTTTGACGGGGCCTTCGGGCGCGGGCAAATCGACATTTCTAAAACTGTGCTATGCCGAACTGTTGCCCACGGCGGGGCGGCTGACGATTATGGATCACATCGCCACGTCCATGTCGCGCGACGATATCGCCTTTGCGCGGCGTCGCATCGGGGTTGTGCATCAAGATTGCCAATTTCTTGACCATTTGCCCGTGGATGAAAACATCGTGCTGCCGTTGACCGTCGCAGGCGAATTTTCCGAACCGCGCGATCTGCGCGAATTGATGGATTGGGTCGGGCTGACCCCGATGGCGCGCTCGTATCCGCCGCAGTTGTCGGGGGGCGAGCGGCAGCGCGCAGCCCTTGCCCGCGCGGTGATTATGGGCCCCGATGTGATTTTGGCCGACGAGCCAACAGGCAACCTTGATTGGGATATGTCGCTGCGCCTGCTGACGCTTCTGGTCGAGTTGAACCGAATGGGCAAAACCGTGCTGGTTGCAACCCATGATTTGAACCTGATCCGCCAAGCCAAGGCGCAGGTCGCCACGCGGGTTTTGCGCATCTCGAACCGTCGCATCCAACTTGCGGGGGCGGACTTATGATGCGCCCCAGCCAGATGATCGCCGCCCTGCGCGCGGGCATTGCCCCCGATGCCAGTGCCGATAGCATCGTTCCGCCTTCGGGCCATACTGCCTGGCTTACCACTTTTACCGCAGGTGCGATGGCGTTTTTGGCGGTGTTTGCGCTGGCTTTGGCGCTGGCCTCTGGCAGGCTGGCGACACGGTGGTCAGACGCGCTGGAGCGCACGGCCACGGTGCGGCTGTCTGCCCCTAGCGACCAGATTGACGCGCAAATTCAGGCGGTGCTGGCGGTTTTGTCCACCACGCCTGGCATCGGCTCGGCCCGCGCCCTGACCGAGGATGAGCAGCGCGCCCTGCTGGCCCCTTGGTTTGGCGCTGATCTGCCCGTGGAAAGCCTGCCCCTGCCGCGTCTGATCGAAGTTGTCGAAGACGGCGCGGGCTATGATGGCGAGGGGCTGCGCCAACGTCTTGCCGCCGAAGCGCCGGGCGCGGTGCTGGACGATCACACCCGCTGGCGCAGACCCTTGGCGATGGCCGCCCAGCGCCTGCGCCTGCTGGGGTTTTTGTCCATCGCGCTGATAACAGGGGCAACGGCCGCGATGATTACGCTGGCCGCCAGCGCCGCCCTTGCCGCCAATGCGGGGGTGATAAAGGTGCTGCGCCTTGTGGGCGCGCGCGACAGCTATATCGCCGCCGCCTTTGTGCGCCGCTTTACCCTGCGCGCGCTGGCGGGGGCGGCGGTCGGCACGCTCGCGGGGATGGCCGCGGTTTGGATATTGCCCTCGGCCGATAGCGACAGCACGGGCGGATTTTTGACAGGCCTTGGCTTTCAAGGCTGGGGCTGGCTGATGCCGCTGGCGCTGCCCCCCCTTGCAGGCGCGGTCGCGTTTTTGGCCACCCGCGCCAGTGCCCACCGTAAATTGCAGGAGTTGACCTAATGCCATACCCCATCCGCTGGCTGGCCTCGCTGATCTTTATCATCCAGATGTATTTCGCGATGGTCGTGGTCGGGCTGCTGTATCTGCCGCGCGCCATAGCCTCGCCCCAAGGGGCGGCAGATGCGGCGCACGCCTATTGCCGCTGGGTCTTTTTCACCTTGCGCCTTTTGTGCGGGCTAAAGGTAGAGGTGCGCGGAACCCCGCCCCTCGGCCAAGTGCTGGTCGCGGGCAAGCATCACAGCTTTTTGGATATTATGATGATCTATGCCGCCATTCCGCGCGGCAAATTCATCATGAAGGCTGAACTGCGTTTTGCCCCCGTGCTGGGCTGGTATGGTCTGCGGATGGGCTGCGTGCCCGTGTTTCGCGGCAAACGCGGCGCGGCCATTGCCAAAATGCTGGACGGCGTGGCCTCGGGGCGCGAGATGCCGGGCCAAATGGTGATTTACCCCCAAGGCACGCGCGTGCATCCCGATGCGGTCAAACCCTATAAACGCGGCACGGCGGCGCTTTATGCTGAACTAGGCCAGCCCTGCGTGCCTGTGGCCACCAATGCGGGCGTGTTCTGGCCCAAACGCGGGATCATGCGCCATGCGGGCACGGCGGTGGTGGAATTTCTGCCCGAAATTCCGGCAGGCCTTGCCTCGGATGAATTTATGGCCCGCATCGAGGCCGCGATCGAACCCGCCTCAACCGCCCTTGTGCGCGTGGCGCGGGCCGCAATGGATGGGCAGACCTGATGGCCACCAGCGCCGACACCATCGCCCATATCTGCGACACGCTCGCGCCCCTGCCGCTGACCCATCGCAGAATGTTTGGCGAATATGCGCTGTATCTGAACGAGAAGGTGGTCGCCTTTGTCTGCGATGACACGCTGTTCATCAAACCGACCCTCAGCGCGATTGCTTTGGCCAGCGATTGCGCGCGCGGCCCCGCCTATCCTGGATCAAAGGATTACATCATCGCGGATGCCTTGCTGGATGACCCAGACCGATGCGCAGCTTTGCTGCGCGCAGTTGAAGGTGACAGCCCCGCGCCAAAGGCGAAAAAGCCCAAAAAACCGAAAGGGGATTAGATGGACTGGATCAGCGATTTGGACAGTCTGCACAGCCATTACGGCCTGCCCAAACCCCCTGCCTTGCGCAAAGTTGCCCATCGCCTGACCCCAAGCTACCGCGCCTTTATCATGGCATCGCGCTTTTGCATCCTGTCTACTGTGGGCGATGAAGGCGTCGATGGCAGCCCGCGCGGCGATGCGGGGCCGGTGGTGCGCGCGCTGGATGATGCCACCCTTGCCCTGCCCGATTGGCGCGGCAATGACCGCATTGATTCCTTACGCAACATCGTCCGCGATGGGCGCGTTGCACTGTATTTCATGATCCCCGGCTCGACCACTTCGGTGCGGGTGAACGGGCAGGCGCGGCTGACGGCGGACGCCGCCCTGCGCGCCAGTTTTGAACGCCAAGGCCAAAACCCCCGCACCGTGATTGTGATCAAGATAGGCGAGGTTTATTCCCAATGCGCCCGCGCGCTGCAACGGTCTGATCTATGGACTGCGGGGGACTGCTCGGCGGGCCTGCCATCGGTGGGCCAGATGATGCAGGATGCGTCCGAAGGCGCGATTGACGGCGCAGATTATGACCGTGACCGCGCCGCCCGCGCGCATCTGGGCTGGTGGTAGCGCTTAGGCCAGTTTCAGCGCGACAATGCCCGCGATGATCAGCCCGATACCCGCCAGCCGCAACGGGGTTGCAGGCTCGCCCAGCATGAACATGGCGAAAATCGCCGTGCCAAGCACCCCAATGCCCACCCAAACCGCATAGGCCGTGCCGACGGGCAGCGACTTCATCGCCAGCGACAGCAGCACAAAACTGCCCGTCACGGCCACGGCTGTAATGACCGATGGCCACAGCCGCGTGAACCCGTCCGAGTATTTCAGCCCCAGCGCCCAAACGCATTCGAGTATCCCCGCAAGGACAATCAGCACCCAAGCGTTGACGCCTGCCATTACGCCGCCAGCCCTTTGCTGCCCATGCCAAGGAATTTCTGGCGGCGGTCTTTGATCAGCCAATCGGCGGATTTGCCCGTCATTTCCCCCAGCATCGCTTCAATCGCGCGGCCCACGGCCTCGATCGTGGCTTTGCGATCGCGCTGCGCGCCGCCAAGCGGTTCGGTGATGATGCGGTCAATCACGCCCAGCTTTTGCAAATCTTGCGCAGTCAGGCGTAGCGCCTCGGCAGCCTCGCGCATTTTCTCGGCGTCTTTCCACAGGATAGATGCGCAGCCCTCGGGCGAGATCACCGAATAGACCGAATGTTCCAGCATCGCGATGCGGTTCGCGGTGGCAAAGGCGACAGCGCCGCCAGAGCCGCCCTCGCCGATGACAACCGACACAACGGGCACGCCGATTTCCAAACATTTGGCGGTGCTGCGGGCAATCGCCTCGGCCTGGCCCCGCTCTTCTGCGCCCTTGCCGGGGTATGCGCCGGGGGTGTCGACCAGCGTGATGACAGGCAGGCGGAACCGATGCGCCATGTCCATCAGCCGCACGGCTTTGCGGTATCCTTCGGGCCGCGCCATGCCAAAATTACGCTCGATCCGCGATTTGGTGTCATTGCCCTTTTCTTGGCCAATCACCACCACGGGCAAATCGTTAAACCGCGCAAGGCCCCCCATCACGGCATGATCATCGGCAAAGCCGCGATCCCCTGCCAGCAGCGTGAATTCTTGGAACAGGTTTTCGATGTAATCCTTGGCATGGGGGCGGTCGGGGTGGCGGGCCACTTGGCATTTCTGCCATGGGGTCAGGGATTTATACATATCCTTCAGCATCTGGTCGGCCTTACGATCAAGCCCGTCCGCCTCGCGCGCAACATCCATCGCAGGGTTCGCACGCGCCATCGCGCGCAGCTCTTCCGCCTTGCCTTCAATCTCTGCCAAGGGCTTTTCAAACTCGAGGTAGTTCATGCGATGCTCCCGCTATTTGGCCCTATATGCGCAAACGGCAGGCAAAGTGCAACGGGCAGGGCAGGCGGATAGGCCGTAAAGGGGGGCACGCCCCCCTCGGCCTACGGCCTCACCCCGTGGATATTTGGGAAAAGAAGAAACGGCGCGCTTAAGAGGCGGCCAGCATTTCGGCCTGTTTCACAATCACTTCGGCCTGTTTGATGGACGCGATGTCCACAAGGCGGCCTTTGTACACCGTGGCCCCCTCGCCGCGCGCCTTGGCCTGCTCCATCGCGGCAAGGATTTCGCGGGCCTCGGCCACAGCGGCCTCGGATGGGGTGAAAACCGAATTTGCCAGCGCGATTTGTTTGGGGTGGATCGCCCATTTGCCCACCATCCCCAGCGTAGCAGAGCGGCGCGATTGGGCAAGAAAGCCTTCGTCATCGGAAAAATCACCGAACGGGCCATCGACGGGCAGCACCCCATGCGTGCGGCAGGCGGCGACGATGGAGGCCTGCGCCCAGTGCCACGGATCGGGCCAGTATTTCGCCCCTTCGCGCAGCATGTAATAATTTTCCTGCGTGCCGCCGATGCCTGTGGTCTGCATTCCCATCGATGCCGCAAAATCCGCCGCGCCCAGCGACATGGCCACAAGGCGGGGGGAAGATGCTGCGATTTCTTCCACATGCGCGATGCCGGCAGCGGATTCGATAATCACTTCAAAGGTGATCGGTTTGGTGCGCCCGTGGGCGCGTTCAATTGCTGTGACCAGCGCGTCCACGGCGTAAACATCGGCGGCGCAGCCCACTTTGGGGATCATGATCTGGTCAAGGCGTTCGCTGGATTGCTCCAGCAAATCAACCACATCGCGGTACCAATAGGGCGTATCCAGCCCGTTGATCCGCACCGACAGCGTCTTATTGCCCCAGTCCACGGCACCAATCGCCGCGATGATATTGGCACGGGCGCTGGCTTTGTCAGATGGCGCAACCGAATCTTCCAAATCCAGATTGATCACATCCGCCGCCGAGGCCGCCATTTTCTGAAACAACGCAGGGCGCGAGCCGGGGCCGAACAACTGGCAGCGGTTGGGGCGGGCGATGGGGGCGGGCTGGGCGCGGAAGGACATATTCTATCGCAATCATATTTCGTTTATGGTTGCGATAGCGATATATTGTTGCGTAAGCGCGTGCAAGCAGCTTTTGCGCCTGCGGCATAAAATGCCGCGCCGCCGCATCCCTTTTCTTTCTGCGCCTCTCGCGCCACAATGCGCCATGATCACCTGTGTTCCAGACCGCTTCGCCCTGAGCGAAACCTTCACCATCTCGCGCGGCAGCAAGACCCACGCAGATGTGCTGACAGTGCGTATTGCGCGCGGCGCACACACAGGCCTTGGCGAATGTGTGCCCTATGCCCGCTATGGTGAGACATTGAAGAGTGTCACCGACCAAATCGCCAGCCTGCCGCAAGACATTACACGAGACGCCCTGCAAACCGCCCTGCCCGCAGGGGCGGCGCGCAATGCCGTTGACTGCGCGCTGTGGGATTTAGAGAGCAAACAGGCAGGCAAACGGGTGTGGGAGTTGGCAAACCTGCCCGCCCCCAGCCCCGTGCAAACTGCCTTTACCCTGTCACTCGATACCCCCGAATCCATGCGCGCCAAGGCCGCCATGAACGCCCACCGCCCCTTGCTGAAAATCAAACTCGGCACCCCCGACGATATGCCACGGCTTGAGGCGGTGCGCGCAGGCGCGCCGCGTGCCACCCTAATCATCGACGCGAATGAGGGTTGGACGCCCGAGATTTACACCCACCTTGCCCCCCATCTGATCCGCCTTGGCGTGGCGCTGGTCGAACAGCCCCTGCCCGCTGGCGCGGATGATATGCTGGCGGAAATCGCCCGCCCCCTGCCCGTTTGCGCCGACGAGTCCGCCCATGATACCGCAAGCCTGGCTGCGCTGATGGGGCGTTATGATATGGTGAACCTCAAGCTGGACAAAACGGGCGGGCTGACCGAGGGCTTGATCGCACGCAATACTGCCCGCGCCCTTGGCCTGCGCGTGATGGTGGGCTGCATGGTTGGCAGCAGCCTTGCTATGGCACCCGCCGCCCTGCTGGCGCAAGGCGCGGATTACGCAGACCTTGACGGCCCGCTTCTTCTGCGCGAAGACCGCGCAACACCCCTGCACTATGATGCGCAGGGGCTTCACCCGCCACCGCCAGACCTATGGGGATAACGCCATGCGCACCGTCTATGTGAATGGGGCCTACCTGCCCGAAGCCGATGCCACCATCTCGATCTTTGATCGCGGTTTCCTCATGGCTGATGGGGTCTATGAGGTGACCTCGGTTCTGGATGGCAAACTGATTGATTTTGCGGGCCACGCCGCGCGGCTGCAACGCAGCCTGACGGAATTGGATATGGCCAGCCCCTGCAGCGACGACGACTTGCTGCACATTCACCGCGAACTTGTGCGCCTGAACGGCATCGTTGACGGCATGATCTATCTGCAGGTCACGCGCGGCAATCCGGGCGATCGCGATTTTGCCTATCCCTCTGCCGATACCAAACCCACGCTGGTGCTGTTTACGCAAAACAAACCCGGCCTTGCCGATGCGCCTGCTGCCAAAACGGGTTGGAAGGTGATTTCCGTGCCAGATATCCGCTGGGGGCGGCGCGATATCAAAACCGTGCAACTGTTGTATCCCTCCATGGCCAAAATGGCGGCCAAGGCGGCAGGGGTTGATGACGCTTGGCTGGAAGAGGATGGGTTCATCACCGAAGGCACATCCAACAACGCCTATATCGTCAAAGGCAACACCATCATCACGCGGCCCCTTTCGAACGAGATTTTGCACGGCATCACCCGCGCGGCCTTGCTGCGCCTTGCTGCGGGCGCGCAGATGAAGGTGGAAGAGCGCCCCTTCACCATCGCAGAGGCCAAGCAGGCGGACGAAGCGTTTATCACCTCGGCATCGGCATTTGTGATGCCCGTGGTGGAAATTGACGGCGCGGCCCTGTCGGGCGGCAAAGTCGGCCCCATAGCCGCCCGTATGCGCGAAATCTATTTGGACGAAATGCGCAAAGCGGCGATCTGACCCTGCGCCGCGTGGGCGGCAGGTGCTAGAGCGTTTCGAGCTGGATGAAATTTGCTGGAATTTGCGCTTTGGTCAGACCAAGCAGCGTTGTCACAACCTGTCCGCCGACACTGACCGAAACCGACGGGCCAGATGGCCCAGCGATATCGGCAAATGTGACCACTTGGTTGATGCCCGCAGGCACCACGATGCGCAGCCTGTCCAACCCCAGATCCAAGTCATTTATCACAACATTATTGCCGCCTTGTTCGGCCAAAACCACAAACAAATCATTGCCCGTGCCGCCCGTCAACGTATCGCCCAGATCGCCAACAATCGTGTCATTTCCCACGCCGCCAAGCAGAATGTCATCGCCGCGGTCGGCCAAATCAACACTGGTCAGCGCCGCATCAAGCCGCGTTCTGATCCCCGCATCAAATGCGCTGCCATACAGATCTTTGGCAAAGGTCTTATAGCTGGCCACATAGGCCGCGGCCCCTGCTTCGGATGTCAGCAGATTGTTGGCCAGAATTTCGGATGTGGTATCGTTGATGCGGTTGTCATATCCCGACAATAGATCATCCCCCGCCTCGCCATACAGCGTATCGCTGCCCGAAGAGGATGACAGCACATCTGCCCCATCGCCGCCATAGATCAAATCTGCCCCTGCGCCCCCGATCAACAGATCGTTGTCGTTCAGGCCATAGATCAGATCATTTCCCGCGCCGCCTGCCAGAATATCAATCCCGCGGCCGCCATAGATCGAATCGGCGCCGCCTTCGCCCAAGATCACATCCCAATCGCTACCACCCTCTAACTTGTCTGCGCCAGCGCCGCCGATCACCAAATCTTTGCCCGCACCTGCGGAAATGGAATCGGCCGCCGAGGTGCCAAAGATCACCTCATTTTCGGGGCCAGCTTCCCCCCCGCTGGGTGTGGGTTTGGGGGTATCGTCCACCCCATCCGATGAAAATGCATCAAATGCGACAAAACCGACAATCAGCAACAGCAGCAATTCCATTCAGCACCCCTGATCCAAATGGCCAAACTTTGATTAAGCCAAGCTTATCCAACAATCACTTGGATCAGGTTTGCAGGAATGTTGGCCGTTGTCAGCCCCTTTAGAACGGCCACAGTATCGCCTGCAATCACAACCGACACGCCATCTGCTGGGGTTGCGCCATTGGTAAGGGTGATTGCTGGGTTGGTGCCCGCGCCGACAAAGACACGCAAGACATCTTCGGTGGGGTTAAAATCTGCCACAATAACCCTGTCGCTGCCCGCATCGCTGAAAATGCTAAAGCGGTCATTGCCCGCGCCACCCGTCAGCGTATCTGAAAAATCGCCGATCAGAATGTCATTACCATTGCCGCCATACAGCACGTCATCGGCAAGGTCGGTTCCGTCAAAGCGGGTCACCTCTGCCACCACGCGATCGGCAATCTGCGGCGTAAACTTATCCGTGTAGGTCAGGCCAGCAAAGGCGTCAAAACTGGTCAGATATTGTTGCCCTTCGGCTTCGCTGACGGTCAAATTATTGGCCAGCACCTTTTCAGGGCTGCTGCCTGGCAGATTGTCTTTGCCCGACAACACATCCGCGCCGCTATCGCCATAAAGCGTATCCGCCCCCGATGTTGCCGCAAGAACATCGCTGCCGCCACCGCCATAGATCAGATCATCGCCCGTGCTGCCTATCAGCAAATCGTCGTCGCCAAGGCCATAAAGCACATCATTGCCCGCGCCGCCGACCAGCACATCCAGCCCTCTGCCGCCGAAAATGGTATCGGCCCCGCTTTCGCCCAGCAGCGCATCCCAATCGCCACCGCCTTCGATCAAGTCGGCCCCCGATCCGCCCAACACCAAATCATCGCCCGCGCCAGAGGAAATTGTATCGCGGCCCGACGTGCCAACGGCAACATTGGGTTCCGCCGTGTCTGACGTGTCGGTTGTGGTCGGGGTCGGTGCTGCGTCTTCGGTGCCGTCTGGCACAAAAGAGCTGTAAAGGGCGTAACCAAGCAGAATTGGCAACAGTAGCAGCAGTTCCATTCGATTCCCCCCCACAGGTATTTCTTGCGCAGCAGACGGTTTAGGACACCGCGACGTTTACAGTGATCCGCCCCGCAGGGATATCCGCCGCAACCAAGCCCTTCAAAACGGCCACCACATCGCCAGCGATCACCACCGACACGCCATCTGCGGGCGTTGCGCCGTTGACATAGCTGATCGCAGGGTTGGTTCCCGTTGGCACTGTGACGCGCAACGTGTCTTGCGCGGCGTTGAAATCATTCACAATAACCGCCTCACCCGCGCCACCCGACACAACTTCCAGCGAATCATTGCCCGCCCCGCCTGTAAGAGTATCGGACAAATCACCGATCAGCGTGTCGTTGCCCGCGCCGCCCAAAAGGCTGTCATCGTCGGTATTCGTGCTATCTGCACTGCTTAACCCGTCCGTCACACGGTTCAGCAAGGCAGGCGTCGCCTCGCTGCCATAGGTCGTTTGCATATAGCTGTTAAACGCCGCTGCCCGCGCCGTTGCGCCGTTTGCACTGTCAATCAAATTCACTTGCAGCGGCGTCAAAGACCCGCGCACATCGATGCCCGAAATCAAATCATCGTCGTCGCCGCCGTCCAACGTATCTGCGCCCGAAGAACCGGCAATGCTATCCGCGCCACTGCCGCCCAAAATGGAATCGTCACCGCTGCCGCCGATCAGCAGGTCAAACCCACGACCACCGCCTATGGTATCATTCCCAACGCCGCCCATAATCGTGTCATAGCCTTGGCCGCCAGACAGGCTGTCAGCGCCCGCTTCGCCAAGCAAAACATCATCACCGAAATTGCCGTTGATCTTGTCCGCGTTCGCTTCGCCCAAGACAAAATCATCGCCGCCATCGCCCGAAAGTGTTTCCGCGTTGCCCGTGCCTTGCACGACCTGATCGTCAGGCTCCACCGGGGCAGGATCATCTGGTTTATCAGACGAAGCGGATTGATCGGGTGCAAAAAGCTCAAACAAGGCGACCCCTGCAAGCAAAGGCAACAGCAACAATAGTTCCATTTCAATCCCCAATACAGTGGCCGACCCAGCACGACCGAACTCACACCACTCTACAACGCAGCATTGAAATGGTGGTTCACCCGTAACGATTCGTCAACCAAAACCATCGCATTTGACCCGCCAAAACACCCGTTCCGATGGGATATTGGAAACAAAGCGCGGAACCCATTGGGATTATATCTGAACCAGAAACAATGCCGGAAACATGGTTAAATCATATCTGCCGCGCGTTGCACCAACGGGGCAAGCCGCGCTGCCCATGCCGCCTGCCCAGCGGCATCCGCAATCAGATCGTTGCGAATTTCGATCAAGGTGTTGTCGCGCCCCGCTTGCAGTGCGTGCCGATCTATCGAATCGCCCGCAAGATGGCCCGCATAGGGTTCGTTCTCGCCGATGCACAGGTCGGTTTCGCCGCGCAAAACCGTCAGCAACGCCTGCGAGAACCGCGCGGATTTTGCATCAAACAAAACCCCCACGTGCCAAGGGCGCGGATCGCGTCCGCGCAGGCAGGGCGTAAACGAGTGGATGGCCACAATGGCACAGTTTTGCCGCTGCGCCGCCAAGTTTGCCAAGGCCGCATGATAGGGCAGATACAGCCGATCCATCCGCGCCTGCACCTCGGCCCCGCTGATATGCCGATTGGCAGGAATAATCGTGCCATCGTAAAGGCGCATAATCAGCGTTGGGTCATCCAGCCCACGGTTCGGATCAATCACAAGCCGCGAGTATTGCGACCAAATCACAGGGCTATCCAGCGCTGCCGCCAAGGCGCGCGCCACCCCTGCCGCCCCCACGTCATGGGCGATGTGACGCGCCATATCTTGCGCCGAGATGCCCAGATCGCCCCCCGCCACCCAAGGCGGCACGTGGTTGCTGGCATGATCGCAGGTGATCAAAAACCGCCCCGCCCGATCCGCCCCCTCAATCTGATAAGCGCCCATCTTTTCCTCATTTCATCTTTACACCTCACTTTTATGCTGCCTTTGCACAATGCGCCAGTTGCCCCTGCGCGCATCTTGGGCCATAAGGCGCTTGGCCCACCACGAAACATGAACGTATACAAAGGAAGATGGCATGAGACGCCTTCGGAACGTAAAGATCGTGGCCACATTGGGGCCAGCCTCCAGCACCTACGAGATGATCCGCGCTTTGTTCGAGGCGGGGGCAGATGTGTTCCGTCTGAACATGTCGCACGGCACCCATGCCGAACAGCGCGCGCGCTTTGACATCATCCGCAAGGTCGAGGCGGATACAGGCCGCCCGATCTGCATTTTGGCCGATCTTCAGGGCCCCAAGCTGCGCGTTGGCACCTTTGCCAACCCCGCGGGCGAGGAATTGGTTGAAGGCGCGGATTTCCGCCTTGATCTTAAGGCCGAGGCAGGTGACGCCACCCGCGTGCAACTGCCGCACCCTGAAATTTTCGCCGCCCTTGAACCTGGCTCGTCCTTGTTGGTCAATGACGGTAAAATCCGCTTGGCCGTCAAGGACTGCGGCAAAGATTTCGCCAATTGCACCGTCACGGTGGGCGGCACAATTTCCAACCGCAAGGGCGTGAACGTGCCCGATGTGGTGCTGCCTTTGGCCGCGCTTTCGGAAAAAGACCGCGACGATTTGGAATTTGCCTGCACCTTGGGCGTGGATTGGCTGGCGCTGTCTTTCGTGCAGCGCCCCGAAGACGTGGTCGAGGCCAAGCAACTTGCCAAAGGCCGCGCTGCGGTTTTGTCGAAAATCGAAAAACCCGCCGCTGTGAAAGCCTATACCGCCATTTTGCAAGTGTCCGATGGCATCATGGTTGCGCGCGGTGATTTGGGCGTAGAACTGCCCGTCACCTCCGTTCCACCCATCCAAAAACGCCTGATCCGCGAAGCGCGGGCCGCCGCAAAGCCCGTGATCGTCGCCACGCAAATGCTGGAATCGATGATCGAAAGCCCCGTGCCCACCCGCGCGGAAGTGTCCGATGTCGCCACCGCGATCTATGAAGGCGCCGATGCGGTCATGCTATCGGCCGAATCGGCGGCAGGTAAGTATCCAATCGAAGCTGTCACCACGATGAACAACGTGGCCCTTTCGGTGGAAATGGATCCAACCTACCGCCAAGTGATCGAGGCGTCGCGTTCGGTGCATCGCCAAACCATCGCCGACGGCATCGTCGCCGCCGCCCGCGAGATTGCCGAGGCGACCAATATCAAGGCAATCGCCTGCTTTACCCAGTCGGGCGACACCGCCAGTTTGGTCGCCCGCGAACGCCCCCGCGTTCCGATCATCGCGCTGACGCCGCTTATGTCCACCGCGCGCAAAATGTCGCTGATCTGGGGCACGCATTGCGCAATCACCCCGCCGCAAGACCGCTTCAAAGGCGCGGTCATTGCCGCTGTGCGCGCTGCCCGATCCGATGGGTTTGCCGAACTGGAAGATATGATCGTGCTGACCGCAGGCGTGCCGTTCAACGTCAAAGGCACCACCAATATCTTGCGCGTGGCGCCCTGCGATGAACGTCTGATCAGCCAAGTCGACCCCGAGTAGCCCCGCGCCATGACCATCGACACCGATCTTTTCGTTGTGGTTGGTCTGGTTCTAGCGGCGTTGTCGCTGTCCTCATTGTTGGGCGCATTGGTCGAACGGCGCTTTCCCGTCGTCGCCCTGTTGGTTTTTGCCATCGGGGCGGCGCTGGCCGCCGCAGGGGTTTACACCGCGCCGAATGGCTATGGCCTTGGCGATGTGCCCCATTCTTTTGTGGAAATACTGGCAAGACTCGTGAACTAGCCCCGTAACCAGCTCCGTGCGCCTGCTTCCTCGCTCTCCAAATATCCTGGGGGGAGCGCAGCGTTGGGGGGCAAAGCCCCCCTTGCGCGCCCTCAGTCGCGCTTGGGCGCGTCAATTGGCCGACCCGCAGCCACAAATTCCGCCACCCGCGCCGCAATCGCATCGCGGTGCCACAGCCCCATGCCGCGGTGCATGGTTTCAAGGTTCGCTTCCTCGCCCGCAGGCAGGCTATCGGCGGTTTCCAAAATAAATTCCTGCGGCGCACCAAAGCTGAACGGCTCGGCCTGCATGTTGAAACTTTTCTCGCCGCCGTTCTTATAGACCCAGCGATTTTCGGGCCTGATCCACGATGTCACAAGCAGCCAGGTGATGTTAGACGCGACAAAGTTTTCAAAAAACGCCCAGCGCATGTCAAATGTCAAATGCACCAAACAATCGCGCACCATCAGCATATCGGCATCGGGCAGCGCATCGGATGTGATATCCCCCAACGCGAAATGCCGTGTCTCGCTGGCAAACTGCTGGTTAAAATCGTTCAATGTGTTCGAAATTTCCCAGCCCCAGTATTCGATTCCCGTCAAATCGACATGCTGCATCCAGAAAAAATCGCCGCAAGGCGCATCGGCAAAACGTTTCACCCCATATGTTGCAAACAACCGTGGCAAGGCTGCCCGCAGGCGTTTTGTTGCGCGCAAACTGGCGTTGAACCCCGATTTTGACACGCCTTCCGTGCCGCGCGACCAATCGCGATGCTCGAAAACCTTTTGCAATTCTTCCCGCATAGCTGCCCCTTTTGTTGATTTTGAACAAGGCTATCACAGCACGGGCGCTGTCGTCCAGAAAAGCACGGCTTTGCGCTTGCATCTTGGTGGCAAAGCCCCTAAAGGGGCGGCTTGATTACCCTGCGCGGCTGGCCAAAGTGGCATGCCAAGTCCGCGCCTGCAACCATGGAGATGGAAATGCCCAAGATGAAGACCAAGTCAGCGGCGAAAAAGCGCTTTAGCTTTACCGCCTCGGGCCGTGTCAAAGCTGGCGTTGCCGGCAAGCGTCACGGCATGATCAAGCGCAGCACGAAATTCATTCGCGATGCATCGGGCACGATGCTGTTGAATGATTCAGATGCGAAGATCGTCAAAAAATACATGCCCTATAACCGGTAAGGAGTGAGCTATGTCCCGCGTTAAATCCGGTAAGGTCACCCACGCCCGTCACCGCAAGGTGATAAAGGCCGCGGCTGGCTATTATGCCGCCCGCTCGACCAACTTCCGCACGGCAACTCAGGCCGTTGACAAAGCCAACCAATACGCCACGCGCGACCGTAAGACCCGCAAGCGCAACTTCCGCGCCCTGTGGATCCAGCGCATCAACGCGGCTGTTCGGTTGTTTGATATCGAAATGACCTATTCGCGCTTTATCAACGGTCTGGCAAAAGCTGGCATCGAAGTCGATCGCAAGGTTCTGGCCGATTTGGCCGTGCACGAGCCTGATGCCTTCAACGCCATTGCTGCACAAGCCAAGGCTGCATTGGCCTAATATCACGCAATCGTGATTTGCATTGCTTTTCACGGCCCCACCGAAAGGTGGGGCCTTTTGCGTTTTCGCGGTCCGCTGAGTGTTATCCCGACAGGCCAAAAATTGCGCCGGAACACAACCCATAGATGAAATTATGGCAAAGCTTCGGCTATTTAGTGTCAGAACTATGAATATCACTCAGAAAACTTGATTTTCTACTATACATGCGAATCGGCCTGCCCTAACCTTATGGCGAAAATTGTCACAACGGTGGGCGACGTGCTGCGCCTTGGGATGTGACAACCGCGTGACACAAGTAATTTAGCCCTAAGATTGATGTGGCCTACAGCCACCGCAGAACCTGACATGAGGAAACCGAGATGACCATAAACAACCTGATCTACCTTGGCCAAACCGTCGATCTGGACACCACAGAAAACGGCGTTTGGTCTACAAGGTCTGAAAACTCTGGAGCGATTTTGAACCAAAGTTTTTCGGGGTCAATCAAGTTGGTATCGGTTGATCTTGCAGACGGCGGCGATGGCTTTATCAGCGACCAAAACGAGCAGTGGTGGTGCAACCCCAACGAACCCGTCACCTACAACACGGGTGCGGGGCCTGTTACATCGAACCTTGACGGCACCATTTATGTATCTGTTACCCTGACTCTGTCAGACGGCAGCACCTGCTCAAATGTCTGGGCGACCGTGCTGCAAATGAACAATGGCGATGTGTTCTTGGGGAACTATTATTGCTCCAGCGCACTGAACAACCGTAGCATTGCAGGTATCAAAGTTGACTGTATCGTGAACGATAATCTGACGGGCTATTACACGGGCTGGGGCATTGCGAACACCACAGTGTCGCGCCCTGTTGATGGCACGACAGGCGCCGATTTCATGTCAATCGGCTATACCGATTCGAACGGCGATCAAATTGACGGCACCGATGGCTTGGCTGATACCATTTACGCCTACGGCGGCAACGACACTGTTTTTGCCGGCAGCGCAAACGACAAAGTCTATGGTGGCGACGGGGCCGACAGCCTGAACGGCGGCGCAGGCAATGACAGCCTTGAAGGTGGCAACGGCAATGACACCCTGTCAGGCGGCGCTGGTGCGGATACATTGGTCGGCGGCACGGGCCTTGATGTGGTGGATTATTCGACCAACTCGACTGCAGTGAACGTCAACTTGCCCAGCAACAGCGTCACGGGCGGCGGCGACGCTACAGGCGATGTGATCGACAGCACTATCGACGGCGTGATCGGGTCTTCATTCAATGATACGCTGACGGGCGATGACGGCGAAAACTATGGCGGCGGCGATACCTATACGACGCTTATCTACGGGAATAGCGGCGATGATATCATCGACGGGCGCACGGGCGGCGATAGCCTTTATGGCGATGCGGGCCGCGACACAATTTCAGGCGGCGCGGGCGACGATCTGATTGATGGCGGCGCTGACAATGACATGCTCACGGGCGGCGCGGGTAACGACAGTATGTTCGGCGGCGACGGGGCCGATAACGCCAACGGCGGCCTTGGCAATGACAGCATTTCGGGCGGCGCGGGCGCAGACTCGCTGGCAGGTGCGGGCGGCAGCGATACAATCGACGGCGGCGATGGCGCAGACTTTATTGTGGGCGGCACGTCTTCGGGCACATTCCAAACCGGCCTGACGCTTTGGGCCAATGACAATTGCGCGAACCTTTACAAAATCGAAGTTGACGCAGCAGGCCAAGGCACCCGCGTCTTGGTTGGGCATACGGGCATTGTCTTTGTCGATATCGCGATGGGGGCCGATGGCCGCCTGTTTGGCGTGACGGGAAATTCGCTGTATCGCATCAACACCACCACGGGCGCGTCAACCTATGTTGGCGCAATGGGCAATGGCGTGAACGGCGCCGCGCTGTCTTTTGGCGCGGATGGGCTGCTGTATAACTCGAACGGCGCAACCATTTACCGCTTTAACCCCGATACACCCTCTGCCACCACGGCGTTTTGGACAAACCCTGCGGGCGGCGTGCCTGCAGGCGATTTCTTGACGGTAGGCGATAAGATGTTCGTCTCTTGGTGCGCACCAAATGGCACCACGCAGTTGCTGCAACTCGGCTTGAATGGCACGGGCGCGGTCGCCTCGTCGGTCGTTTTGGGCACCTTGCCAAACCTGACCTATGGCTTGGCGCTTGGCCCTGATGGCAGCATTTATGCCAGCTCGAACAATTCGGTTTTCAAACTGGCCGTGCCAACCTCGCCCATCAGTGGGACAATTCCGTCAACTTTGGTCAGCGGATCGACCATTGGCAATGTCTATTACGGGGCGACATCGAACACCGAAACCAGCCTGACTAACGGCATCGATACGGGCGATTCCCTGTCGGGCGGTGCGGGCAACGATTCGATTTACGGTATGGCAGGTAATGACACGCTGGCAGGCGGGGACGGCGATGATTATCTTCAGGGCGACGATTTGACCGTGGTAACACCTGCGGCCACAACAGGCGCGGCCCGCATAGTGATTGACGGAACCGCAGGGGCCTATAACGGCGCTCTGTTGCTGCAAGTGACCAGCGCCACTGGCCAAGTCACCACCCAGACCGTGACGGGCAGCTATGACGCCTCCATTGGCGTGGTCTATAATATTACACTTGCGGCAGGCGATACCATTCGTGTTGGCATCACCTCGCCCGAAGGGACATTCTGGTCGAATACGACAAATGCGGTGGTGAACCAGTCTAACTTTGAATGGGCACGTATTTCGTTCGAAGATACAGCAAGCCTCGGCGATCGTGATTTCGACGATGTGCGCGTGGATGTTACGCTGACGGGCAATGTCAATTTGCTGTTGCCAAACAGCGGGGCAATCAACCCGGGCGCTGGATCCAGCACGTCGACGGCTGCGGCCAGCTTTAACGACCTGCTGTCGGGCGGGGCTGGGAATGACACGATGCTAGGTGGCGGCGGGGCAGATACCCTGTCGGGCGGCCTTGGCGCAGACAGCGCCGACGGCGGCGCTGGCGATGACGACATCGCCGTTGGCGGTGCGGACAGCGCTTACGGCGGCACGGGCGATGACGAATTCACTTTGGACGGCACCGACACAGGCGCAGACTTTAACGCGGTCATCTTCGGCGGCAGCGACGGCACCAACGGCGCGGGCGACGGGCTGGAGAACGGCAATGCGGGCGATGTGCTGAACACCTCGGCCAGCAGCGCGGCGCAGGTTGTGACGCTGAACACGAACGCCCAGTCGGGCAGCGTGGGCGGTCTTGACGGCGATGCCGCAGCCGACATCACCTTTACGGCAATCGAGCGCATCATCACGGGCGCGGGCGCTGATCTGGTCACTGGCGGCGGCAATGGCGGGCGCGCCAATGTTGATACGGGCGCGGGCAATGACCGCGTGATCCACAGCTACAACCCTGCCGCAGGCTCGGTCGATTTCTACAACGGCAATGCGGGCGTTGACACCTTTGCGCTGGCCTTTACGGCGGCGCAATGGGCCACCCCAACGGTGCAGGCCGATGTCGCGGCCTATGTCGCCCATCTGGCGGGCGGCAATGCAGCAGTGCCCTTCACCTTTGCCAGCACCAACGCGACAGTGGTGAATTTTGAAGTGTTCGAAGTCACCGTCAACGGCGTCACGCTGAACCCAGCGAACGCGGGTGTGACCGTGAACGCGGATGCTATCATTGCAAACGAAGACAGCCCGACGGCCATTTCTATCGACCTCTTGGCAAATGATACCGTGCCCGACCGCGCGGCTTCTGTGGTTTTGTCCTCCTCTGCCTCGCCCTATGGCACGCTGGCCCTTTCCACGTCGCTACTCAGCACCGTGCAAACGGCGTCGCTGGTATTCACCCCGAACAATGGCCTGCTGCAATCCTTGCCAGCAGGGCAGACTTTGGTGCAGACCCTCACCTACACTGTCACCGATGTGGATGGCAGCACGGGCGCGGGCAGCGTGACCATCACCATCACGGGCAGCAATGATCTGGCCACCATCACGGGGGTTGCCACGGGCAGCACCACCGAAGACGCGCTTGCCGCGATCAACGGCCAGTTGACCGTTACCGATGTCGACGCAGGCGAAGCGGTGTTCCAAGCGCCAAGCGGTCTTGTCGGCACCTACGGCACCTTTAGCTTTAATCCCGCAACGGGGGCTTGGGGCTATACGCCCAATGCCAGCACCTCTGCGCTGGAAAGCTTGGCCGTGGGTGAGCAAGTGTCAGATAGCGTGACGGTGTCCTCGCTGGATGGCACGGCCTCGCAGACCATCACTGTTACGATCACGGGCACGAACGATGCGCCAACCCTCGCCGCTGCGGTTCTGGCGGCGCAGGAAGATGGCCCATCGGTCAGCCTTGACCTTGCGACCCTTGGCGATGATATCGACAGCGATGATGACGGGGCAAGCTTGACCTACGCCATCACGGGCGCGCCATCCTTGGGCAGCGCGAGCATCACGGGCAGCACGTTGACCTTCAACGGCGGCACGGGGCTGGACGCTTTGGCCGAGGGCGAGGTGCAAACCGTCACCCTAACCGTCACCGCGACCGATGCGCATGGGGCCACGGCCAGCAACGACATCACCGTCACGATCACGGGCACGAACGATGCGCCAACCCTCGCCGCAGCGGTTCTGGCGGCGCAGGAAGACACGCCAAGCCTGGCGCTGGATCTTGCCAGCTTGGGCGACGATGTCGACAGCGACGACGATGGCAGCACCTTGACCTACGCCATCACGGGCGCGCCAGCGATTGGCACGGCCAGCATCACGGGCACGACGCTGAACTTTGATGGCGGCGCGGGGCTGGACGAGTTGGCTGAAGGCGAGGAGCAGACAGTCACCATCGGCATCAGCGCGACCGATGCCCATGGCGCGGTGGTCACCTCGTCGGTGGACATCACCATCACGGGGCAAAACGATGGCCCAACTTTGGCAGCGGCAGCGCTGGACATTGAAGAAGATGGGCCTTCGGTCAGCATTGACCTTGCCACCCTTGGCGACGATGTCGACAGCGACGATGACGGGGCGAGCTTGACCTACGCCATCACGGGCGCGCCAGCGATTGGCACGGCCAGCATCACGGGCACGACGCTGAACTTTGATGGCGGCGCGGGGCTGGACGAGTTGGCTGAAGGCGAGGAGCAGACAGTCACCATCGGCATCAGCGCGACCGATGCCCATGGCGCGGTGGTCACCTCGTCGGTGGACATCACCATCACGGGGCAAAACGATGGCCCAACTTTGGCAGCGGCAGCGCTGGACATTGAAGAAGATGGCCCATCGGTCAGCATTGACCTTGCCACCCTTGGCGACGATGTCGACAGCGATGATGACGGGGCGAGCTTGACCTACGCCATCACGGGCGCGCCATCCTTGGGCAGCGCGAGCATCACGGGCAGCACGTTGACCTTCAACGGCGGCACGGGGCTGGACGCTTTGGCCGAGGGCGAGGTGCAAACCGTCACCCTGACCGTCACCGCGACCGATGCGCATGGGGCCACGGCCAGCAACGACATCACCGTCACGATCACGGGCACGAACGACGCGCCAACCCTCGCCGCTGCGGTTCTGGCGGCGCAGGAAGATGGCCCATCGGTCAGCATTGACCTTGCCACCCTTGGCGATGATATCGACAGCGACGATGACGGGGCGAGCTTGACCTACGCCATCACGGGCGCGCCATCCTTGGGCAGCGCGAGCATCACGGGCAGCACGTTGACCTTCAACGGCGGCACGGGGCTGGACGCTTTGGCCGAGGGCGAGGTGCAAACCGTCACCCTGACCGTCACCGCGACCGATGCGCATGGGGCCACGGCCAGCAACGACATCACCGTCACGATCACGGGCACGAACGATGCGCCAACCCTCGCCGCAGCGGTTCTGGCGGCGCAGGAAGACACGCCAAGCCTGGCGCTGGATCTTGCAACCTTGGGCGACGATGTCGACAGCGACGACGATGGCAGCACCTTGACCTATGCCATCACGGGCGCGCCAGCGATTGGCACGGCCAGCATCACGGGCACGACGCTGAACTTTGATGGCGGCGCGGGGCTGGACGAGTTGGCTGAAGGCGAGGAGCAGACAGTCACCATCGGCATCAGCGCGACCGATGCCCATGGCGCGGTGGTCACCTCGTCGGTGGACATCACCATCACGGGGCAAAACGATGGCCCAACTTTGGCAGCGGCAGCGCTGGACATTGAAGAAGATGGCCCATCGGTCAGCATTGACCTTGCGACCCTTGGCGATGATATCGACAGCGACGATGACGGGGCGAGCTTGACCTACGCCATCACGGGCGCGCCATCCTTGGGCAGCGCGAGCATCACGGGCAGCACGTTGACCTTCAACGGCGGCACGGGGCTGGACGCTTTGGCCGAGGGCGAGGTGCAAACCGTCACCCTGACCGTCACCGCGACCGATGCGCATGGGGCCACGGCCAGCAACGACATCACCGTCACGATCACGGGCACGAACGATGCGCCAACCCTCGCCGCTGCGGTTCTGGCGGCGCAGGAAGACACGCCAAGCCTGGCGCTGGATCTTGCAACCTTGGGCGACGATGTCGACAGCGACGACGATGGCAGCACCTTGACCTATGCCATCACGGGCGCGCCAGCGATTGGCACGGCCAGCATCACGGGCACGACGCTGAACTTTGATGGCGGCGCGGGGCTGGACGAGTTGGCTGAAGGCGAGGAGCAGACAGTCACCATCGGCATCAGCGCGACCGATGCCCATGGCGCGGTGGTCACCTCGTCGGTGGACATCACCATCACGGGGCAAAACGATGGCCCAACTTTGGCAGCGGCAGCGCTGGACATTGAAGAAGACGGGCCTTCGGTCAGCATTGACCTTGCCACCCTTGGCGACGATGTCGACAGCGACGATGATGGCAGCACCTTGACCTACACGATCACGGGCGCGCCAGCGATTGGCACGGCCAGCCTGACAGGCACGAGCCTGACCTTTGATATCGGCGCCGAGCTGCAAAGCTTGCAAGCGGGCGAAACGGCCAATGTCGACATCGAAATCACCGCCACGGACGCGCATGGTGCCAGCGTGACGTCGATTGTCACCGTGACCATCACAGGCACCAATGACGCACCTGAAATTGGCATCAATCTGGTGCCAGATCCAGTGCTTGGGGTGGATGCGTTTGATATCTTGACCGCCGAAGGCAGCTATACCTTCACCGATATCGACCTGCTGGACGGCCATTTCTGTCTGGTGACCGATACGGGTGGCGGCGATGTCGTGACCATTGACGTTGTGCAGCCTGCAACAGGCGGCGGCGCGGGCATTTTGAACTGGACCTATGTGGGCGTCGCGGGCGGCTATCTGGGCCTTGGGCAAGGCGAGATTTTGACCAAATCCTTCACCATCGCGGTGGATGACGGGTTTGGTGGTTTTGTCGAACAGGTGGTCAGCTTTGATCTTGTCGGGCAAAACGAATTGCCCGATGTGTCGAACCCGCTGTCCGTCAGCACATTTGCGGGGTCGGGCGTTTCGGCGATCTTCCCAACCGATGTGATCACCGATGCGGATATCACCGATGTGTTGACCGCCGACTATAACCCAAGCGAAACCTATGTCGGGTTGACCATCGTTCCCGGCACGCTGGACATGACGGTTGATTCAAACAACGGCGCCTATCAATTCCTGGCCGTTGGCGAAAGCTATACCGCAAGCTTTAGCTATCTGATCAGCGACGGGTTCAGCACGCAGGTGGCGATTGTCGATTGGACGATCAACGGCACGCGCGCGGCAGAAGACGGCGGATTTGGCAATGATGTTCTGGGTGGCAGCGACTTTGTCCCCTCGCGCATCACGGGCGGCGTGGGCGATGACACGATGACGGGCGGGATTGGCGACGATGTGTTTGCCTATTTCGCTGCCGGCGATGGGTTTGACCTGATCACCGACTTTACCCAAGGCGAGGATCACATCGGCGTTTCGGCAACAGCCTTTGGCGGCAACCTGATGCGCGGCAGCGCCGCCACCGTGCTGACGGGGGCCGATGTCAACCTTGTCGACTCGGGGGGCACGGATGGGGTGTTTATCCTGCAAAGCGATGGCTTCAATGGCACCTTGTTCTGGGATGCTGACGGCGGCCTTGGCGACAATGCGGTGGCCTTGGCCGAACTGACGGGCGTGACATCGTTGACCTCGGACGACTTCTTTATCTTCGTCTGATAGAACACACGCTTAGAACAGACCCGCGCCAAGGCAACTTGGCGCGGGTTTCTTTTTGCGGCGCCGATACCTTAGCAAGGCTCGCCCCCACCAAACGCTCCATCAATTGCCGCGCCACCATCGCCAGCGCAAACGCCACCTGCATCATCGGGCGTGGCTGGCACATCTGGTCCATTGGCAGGCTCTGGCGCTGCGCCGCCCGTCGCAGCGGCAAGGCTGGCTGCGACCAAAAGCTGCGCCACCCCCATGTCCTCACTGGGTGGCATGTCCATTTGGGCGGGCGGCACCTGAGCGCGGCGGCTGGGGAATATGCGGCGCAGCACCATCGCCGCCGCAAGGGCCAAACCCATCAGCCCCGCCAGAAACAGCCCTGATAGAATATTTGCCATATGATCGCCCCCTTGCCCCTGCGCGCCTTTGCATAAGGCCAACACCGCTGCGGTTCGTCAATGAAACGTCATCGCCGCATGGGGTCAAAACAGGGGTGGAAGTGGTGGCGAGGGGGGGACTCGAACCCCCGACCCCGCGATTATGAGTCGCGTGCTCTAACCAGCTGAGCTACCTAGCCACTGGCGGCTTCGGTAGTGGAGGGGGGGCAGCGCGTCAAGGGGGAAATGCCCAAATCGCGGCAAATTCCCGTTCTGCAACCCTGCCCCCGCCAGCCAAACCAAAATGCGCAGCCTTTATGCAGCCACTTTGCCCTGACCTTGAATATCCAGCCGCACCATAGTTTGGTTCAGCAGGATATAGGCAATCTCGCCAAAAGTGACGGGGCCGGTAAAGCTGCCCGTCGCCTTGCCCTCCAATTCGCCATACACATAGTTCAGGATGCAGTTGCACGAATACTGACCTGCGCCATTGCCGTGGGTTTTGGTGTCTTCGGCAAAGGCATCGGCGTAAGATTTCAACGGCTTTGCAAAACGGTATTCCACGCCCGCAACGACAGGCGCGTAAAAGGCAACGCCCGCAGCATCATCCACCGCGCGCACCGAGACATTCACCATCGCCCCGGCATAATTGGCCACCAAAGGCAGGCTGGTGTCGTATGTGCCATCCGTCAGGAACTTTGCAAAATCAACCTCTTGGCCGTTCACCTTGGCCGATTTTGCAGCAAAGCCGCCAGTTTGGAAAACGATGCTGTTATCCGCTCCATCGCCCTGTTGAAAGATGTTCAGAATATCCAGATCAATCGCGGCCCCTTTGGGCAGGGCGACATGCAACAGCACGGCGCCGTCTTCATGGCATTGGCCCGTGCGGCCATCAAAGACCTTTGGCGTGACTTTGCCGATATCGTCCAAATGCACGCCAGTGATCCAACCCGCCAGCGGTTGGTTGAACAGCCCGTCATAGTCTTGGCCATGCACCGCAAAGGCCTCATGCGCGGGCGAAAAGGCGGGGATCATGATCATGCTGACCCCACCATCGACATAGCCTTCGGGAATGGCCGCCAAATCGGGCGCGGCCAGATAGCGCGGCGTGCCCGCAGTGGCATGGCGGAACGTCGTGCAGAACAGTTTGTCGCGCACAACCGCGCCGCCCGTTTCTGTGACAAAATAAACCGTGGTTCCGCCGATCCAATTGCCCTTGGGCAGGCGCGACAGCATCTCTTCGCTGCCTGCAATCGACATAATATCACCCGCCGCAATCCGCGCGCTGGCACCTGCCAAATCCAACATTTCGTTTTTCATATCAACCCTCTGATGAAAGATTACAGCCGTGCGATATCGGGCACAGCAAAGGAGTTTTTGCCGAAAAAGTCGCGCAATTCTTCGACCTTTGCTGCGAGCGCGCTTGGCGTTTGCGCCACTTCGCGCCGCAGACGCGCGATCAGGATGCGCGTTGCCAAGGATGCGGCAGCGATATCGCTGCTGGTGGTTAAGACCATCCGCCAACGCGGATCATTGGATTGAGGGATCATCATGCACTCCGTTCAGTTGCCCTAAGACATGACTGCACCCAAAACCTTAACAGACCATTTGCATGCACAGGTATGCAGAGCGGGAATTTCGCCTTTCAGCGTTAACGCACGCGCCAATTTGTCGCAGGGAAGCAGTGTGGGCGGCGAAAGTATCTGCCGCGGCCCACCATATGATTAGGTGGCGCGAGGCCTTGGTATTGCCCGCGCCCTTTAATTTTGCGCGCGCTCCCGCGCGACGCGCCTTTAGTCTTGCGCGCGCTCCCGCGCGACGCGCCTTTAGTCTTGCGCGCGCTCCCGCGCGACGCGCCTTTAGCCTTGCGCGCGCTCCCGCGCGACGCGCCTTTAGCCTTGCGCGCGCTCCCGCGCGACGCGGGGCCGTCCTGCCGCCGTCACCGAAACACGCCCTTCCACAAACATGCGGCGGCCTTCGATATCGGCCTCGCGGATATCGCGGGTGACGGTGATATGCACATCCGCCGCGCCTGCGCGCTGGGCGCGGGCGGTGGCCTCGGCGGTCAGCGCAGCCTCTAGGGCCGCCAGCGCCGCTGCTTGGCTGGTGAAATGTTCCAGCCCTTGCGGCAGATGCGCGGTAAACCTGCCTTCGGCGGGGCTGGTGACAAGGGCGCTGGCGCGTTGGCTGATCTGCCCCACCACCGCGCCGATCGCATTGGCCACCCCCGCGTGCTGCGGCAAAATCATCTGCGCGCCCAAGGCTGTGCCCACAGCGCCGTAATAGCTGGGGGCCGAGGCGCCCAGCCCAATCACGGGCACGCCCAGCGACAGGCCCAGTTTCACCACGCCCTGATGTTGCGCCATGCCGGCGCGGGTCAGGATATGGCGTGCCAAAACCGCCTCGTCTTGGCCGGCAAAGGCGGGGTCTTCGGCAAAGGCCGCCTCTAGCAAACAGTCCACCGTCTGCTGGGTCAATTGGTCGATGATGCGCTGCGCCAGGTCTTCGGGCGAGGGGGCAAACCGCTCGCCCGCGCCATTGCGCCGCCGCGCCAGCAGCGCCACCGCCTTTTGCGCCGCCCCACCGTCCCAGCCCGTTTGCCGCCCCAAAACATGCGCCGCGTCCGAAGGCGTCACCCCCGCAATCATCACCAGCCCGCGGGCCACCAGCGCCGACAGCGCCGCCACTTCCAGCCGCGAGGTCAGGCACGCCGCCAGCGGCATCGCCTTTGTAATCCGCGCCAGCACGGCCGCCTCGCGCGCCGTTAGCCCGCCCTGCGGGACATGGCCCATGGGCAGGGCAAAACGACCGTCAAATTCGCCCACCGCCTCTTGGGTCAGCGCGCGGTCCAGCGCGGCATGCACCATTGCGGCGTGGTCGCTGGCCAGCAGCGAGACGGGGATCAATCGGCGCGGGCCAAGGCGCAGCCCCCCCGCCAGCCCTTCGGTTTGCAGATGCACTTCGCTATCCCCGCCAAGCCCCGTGGTGCGCATCGCCACCGCCTCGACCATCGTGCGAAACCCGCCCACCCGCGCGCCTTGCGGGTCAATTTCAGGCAATCCGCCCTTTAGCAGCGCAACATCGGTGGTCGTGCCGCCAATGTCCGACACCAGCGCATCCATCGCCCCCGTCAGCCAACGCGCGCCGACGATACTGGCGGCTGGGCCTGAGAGGATTGTCTCAATCGGCCGCTCGCGCACCATTTCCGCCGAAATCAGCGCGCCATCGCCGCGCACCACCATCAGGGGGGCGGTGATGCCAATGGCGGACAAATGCCGCTCGCAGGCCAAGATCAGGCGGTCAATCATGCCAATCAATCGCGCGTTCAGCACCGCCGTCAGCGCGCGTTTGGGGCCATTCAGATCGGCCGACAATTCATGGCTGCAGGTCACAGGCCGCCCCGTGATCTGGCGAATCGCATCGCGCACGACCAATTCATGCGCAGGGTTGCGCGTGGCAAAGCGCGCGGCCACGGCAAAGCCCATCACCTCGCGGCCCAAACCTTCTAGCTGGGGCAAAAGCCTGTCCATATCCAAGGCTGCGGCTTGCCCGCCTGCATGGTCATGCCCGCCTGCGATGGCAATAACAGGGTCGCCCTTCAGCGCGTCAGACAGACCGCCCCGCGCCAGATCGCCCGCATCAAACCCGATGAAAATCAGCGCCACGCGCCCGCCCTGCCCCTCGACCAGCGCGTTGGTGGCCAAAGTGGTCGACAGCGACACCAGCGCAATATCGGCAGGGGCAACACCCGATTGCGCCAGCGCCGCATCCACCGCGCCGCCCACGCCCAGCGCCAAATCGGCGCGGGTGGTCAGCGATTTCGCACTGCCAATCACGCGGTCGGCGGCGTTGTCCAAAATCACCGCATCGGTATAGGTTCCGCCCGTATCCACGCCCAGAAAATAGGCCATATTCTGCTGTCCCGTCTGCTGTTTTGCCTGCCCATGCGCGCGGTTTTCCACCCGCAGCGCTGCACTTAGGCGGATTTGCCGCAAAAGTCAGCCCTAAAGGCGGCATTCCCGCGCCAAAGGCGGCAGCTTTGTCGCAGGGCCGCGCCTTGTTGCGGCATTTCACTTACCGCCGCAGCAGGCTAAAAGGGCACAAAGGGGCCGTCATGCAAAGCTATCCAATCGTCAAAGATATTGTGCTGTTGGGCGGGGGGCACGCCCATGCGCTTGTCGCCAAGATGTGGGCGATGACCCCGCTTGCGGGGGTGCGCCTGACGCTGATCGACCCGAACCCTGCTGCGCCCTATACGGGGATGCTGCCGGGCCATGTCGCGGGGCATTACCCACAAGATGCGATGATGATTGATCTTGTGCGCCTTGCCCGCCACGCAGGCGCGCGGCTGATCTTGGGGCGGGCCATCGGGCTTGACCGAGCCGCGCGGCGGGTGCTGCTGCAGGATGGCCGCGCGCTGCCCTATGATCTGTGCAGCATAGATGTGGGTATTGCATCCGATCTGCCAAAGGTTGCGGGCTTTGCCCAGTTTGGCCATGCCGCCAAACCCTTGGGCGATTATGCCCGCGCTTGGGCGGCGTTTTTGGCCATGGGTCTGCCGCGCCCCAACCTCGTGCTGATCGGCGCGGGTGTGGGCGGGGTAGAGCTGGCCCTCGCCTCTGCGCACCGCTTGCGCAGCTTGGGCTGTGTGCCATCGGTCACGCTGGTGCAGCGCGGCGCGCGCGCACTGGACGGGGTCGGCCCGATTGCGCGCACCATGCTTCTGGCGGAATTGCGCAGCGCGGGCATCACCCTTCTGACGGGGGCAGAGCCTGCGGAACTGACTGCAACTGAGGTGATCTTGTCCGATGGGCGGCGCTTGCCATCGGATTTCACGCTGGCGGTTGCGGGCACGCGCGGCCAAGGCTGGCTGGCTGAAACGGGCCTGCACCTTGACGGCGGGCATATCACTGTCACGCCCGATCTGCGCAGCAGCGACCCTGCGATTTTTGCCGCGGGCGATTGCGCGCATTTGGGATTTGCCCCGCGCGCCAAGGCAGGTGTTTACGCCGTGCGGGCCGCGCCCATTCTGGCCCATAACCTGCGCGCGGCGCTGCAGGGCCAGCCTCTGCGCGCCTTTGCGCCGCAGCGCGACTATTTGAAACTGATCTCGCTGGGCGGGCGGCGCGCTGTGGCGGATAAATGGCGCTTGCCCTTGCGCGGCCGTTGGCTGTGGCGCGTCAAAGATAAAATCGACCGCGATTTCATGGCCAAATTTGCCGATTATCCCGCCATGCCCCTGCCCGAAGTGCCGCCCAACGCCGTGCAAGGGCTGGCCGGCGCGATGGGCGCGCAGCCGATGTGTGGCGGCTGCGGGGCCAAACTGGGCGCGGCGGAATTGCACAGCGCCCTGCGCGATCTGCCCAAACCGCGCCGCGCTGATGTTCTGGCGGCGCGCGGCGATGATGCCGCCGTTTTGCAGCATAGCGCGGGCGGGGTGCAGGTGATCACCACCGATCACCTGCGCAGTTTCGGGCTTGACCCTGCCTTGATGGCGCGCATCGCTGCGACCCATGCCTTGGGCGACATTTGGGCGATGGGCGCCGCGCCGCAGGCCGCGCTGGCGCAAATCACCCTGCCGCCCGCATCGCCCGACATAGCCTCGCAAATGCTGGCCGAGGTGATGACCGCTGCCACCGCCGTCATGCAATCGGCAGGGGCCGATATGGTGGGCGGCCATTCTGCGCTGGGCGATACGCTGAGCATTGGCTTTACCGTCACTGGACTTGCGCCGCGCCCTATTGCCAAAGGCGGCGCGCAGGTGGGGGATGCCCTTATTCTGACCAAACCCTTGGGATCAGGCGTGATCATGGCCGCCGAGATGGCGATGGCGCGGCTGGATGGGATGATCTTGGGCCAGGCGGTGACAGCCGCGCTGGCGCAAATGTTGCGCGGGCAGGCCGCCGCCGCGCAGCTTTTGTCCCCTATCACCCATGCGATGACCGATGTGACGGGCTTTGGCCTTGCAGGGCATTTGCTGGAAATGCTGGATGCGGGGCAGGTTGGGGCCGATCTGCGCCTTGCGGATATTCCCCTGCTGCAGGGCGCGGCGGACTTGGCCGCTGCGGGCTTTGGGTCTAGCCTTTTGCCCGCGAACCGCGCGGCGCATGGCCTGCGCGTCGATGGGGCCAGCGGCGCATTGGCCGATCTGCTGCACGATCCGCAAACCTGCGGCGGCTTGCTGGCCGCCGTGCCGCCAGACCGCGCCCAAGCGGTTTTGGAAAGGCTGCGCCTTGGCGGCGATCAGGCGGCGATTATCGGCCATATCACCGCAGGGGCGCAGCGCATCAGGCTGACATAGCCGCGATGCGCGCCTCGATCTGCGCGGCGATCTCGTGCAGGCCCGCCGCATCCAGCTTTGGGGCGTGTATCACCTGCGCCGCCGCATCTTGGCGCGCGCGATGCTTGGCATAGCGCGGGTCGTAATGCGCCTGCATCAACCCTTCGGCAAGGTCGGCAAAGCGCCCCTCTGCCGCCTGCCCGAGCCAAAGCGCGATCTGCTCGGCGCTATGGGCGGGGCGCAGCATTTCGATCACGGCGCGCAAACGGTCTGCGTCCGCTATCATATCGGGATAGGCCGTCACCAAATGCTGGGCGCGCATGGCGGCAGGGCTTTCGACAAACAGGCGCGGCGCGGCCTGCATCGCCTTCCAGATGCCCGCAGGCAGGCGGCAATTGCCAATGCGCGAGCTTTCTGCCTCGATCAGCACGGGGCGGGCGGGGTCTAGCGTGGCAATCGCATGCGCCAACGCGGTTTCAAACCCTTTTTGCGCGGGCTGCGGCCCCGTTGCCCCAAACAGCGACCCGCGATGCTGTGCCAACCCTTCAAGGTCGATCACCTGCACCCCGCGCGCGGCCAGCAGCGGCAGCAGCGCGGTTTTGCCTGCGCCCGTATTGCCATCCAGCATGACCACAGGGGCAGGAAAGGGCTGGGTATACAGCGCATCCACCACCTGCGCGCGCCACGCCTTATACCCGCCCGCCAGCGTTTCAACCCGCCAGCCGATCTGGCCCAGAATCATCGCAAACGACCCAGATCTTTGCCCACCCCGCCAGCAGTAGACCAAAGGCCGCCAGCCGCCCAATTTGCCCGCTAAAGCGCCCTGCAAATGCCGCGCCGCGTTCTGCGCCACCAGCGCCGCCCCCAGTTTGCGCGCATCGAACGGGCTGACCTGTTTATACATCGTGCCGACCTTTGCGCGTTCGCCGTCGTCCAGCACAGGCAGGTTTATCGCGCCGGGGATATGATCCTCGGCAAATTCGGCGGGCGCACGCACGTCGATCACATCGTCAAATTGCGCGGCAATCGTGTGAAAGAATAAGGGGGAAAACACCATACCCCTGCATAGCAAACCCCGCCCCCTTTGCAACGCAGCCCTGCCCCAAATTGTCACGTTTGCGCAAAATATTGCGACAATCGGGCGCAAGCTCTTGACCTTTGAGGTTGCATTCCCACTAGGTGTGGCACCTGTTTCCAAATGAGGTCAAATCGTGATCGCTTCTGCCCCGCGCCTGTTTGGCATCCTTGCCCTGACCGTTTTGGCCGCATGCGGCGGCTCAAAGCCCAGCACAGAGGGTGCGCCTTCTGGCCCTGTGGCGGGATATGGCGGCATGGAAGACGGTGGTTTTTATATCGAACCCGTTGACCCAGCGCTGCTGACCGCCGCCCAGCGTCGCACCGAAGTGGACTATGCGGGGGACGAACCTGCGGGGTCGATCGTTGTCGATATTTACGCGCGCAAGCTGTATCACGTTCAGAAAGACGGCCGCGCGATGCGCTATGCCATCGCCGTGGGCCGCGAAGGCTTGTCGTTTACAGGCACGGGCGTGATTGGCCGCAAGGCGGAATGGCCCTCGTGGCAGCCAACGGCGAACATGCTGCGCACCCGCCCTGACCTTTATGCCAAATATGCGGGCGGACGTTCGGGCGGTGCTGATAACCCGCTTGGCTCGCGCGCGCTGTATCTTTATCGCGGTGGTCGTGACACCTATTTCCGCATCCACGGCACCATTCAAAACGAAAGCATTGGCCGCGCCACTTCGGCTGGCTGTATCCGCATGTTCAACCAAGATGTGATCCACCTGTATGAACAGGTCAAAGCAGGCACGCAGGTGAAGGTGCGCAGCTTGGCCGAAAGCCTAAAGGCCGAAGGCCCCTATATGGATGACGCGCTGGGTTTTGCCGTGCCCAACACCGCCGAGAACGTCGATAGCCTAGCCGCCGCTGCCGAGGTTAAGGCCAAGGCCGACGCCAAAGCCGCCGCAGAAAAAGAAAAAGCTGATGCGAAGGCCGCCAAAGAACGCGAACGCGCCGACCGCAAACGCCTGCGCGACTGCAAAGCCAAAAACATCGACGAGGCAATTTGCCCGCCTTTGCCCGCTGCAGAGGCCAGCACTGAAGACGCTGCAAGCGCGGCAGTCATCGGCAAGCCTGCTATTTCGACCTTGGGGGATGCCTCTAAAGAAAAGCCAGCCGCCGAAACCGAAACGAAGAAAAATTAGCGCAGCGAACACCGAAAGCCGCGAAACAAAGAAATCAACGCGCGTCCAATGTGGCGCGCGTTTTCTTTAGGCGAAGGTCTGGATCACGTAATCCTTTACCGTCACCTCCACCACTTCCCACACGCCTTCAAACCCTTGCGGGATGATGCAGCGATCGCCCGCACGCAAATCCATGCGGCTGCCATCCACCCCGTGCAGCACCGAATGGCCCGACAGGATGTTCACATATTCCCATTCGTCATACCGCACCCGCCAGGCGCCAACACTCGATTGCCAAATGCCACAATAAAGCCCGCCCTGTTCGTGCAGGTTCCATGCCGTATGAACAGGGTCGCCCGACACCACCTTTTCAGGCGCGGGGCGGCTAATGTCGGGCGGGGTGGTGGCGGGGTCAAGTTTACGTAGCATCTAGTCACTCCTTTGGGCGGGTCTGCCCCAACAGACCGTCCCAACCTGCCCCAGTCAACGCAAAACCGCGTCAGGTTTTTTGCTGCATTGCAGCGCAAGCTGTTGCGCAATGGCGCAGATCGTGCCCATATGTTAGGCACGTTATGAACACGCCAAATCATAGGCCCGATGATGAGCGCTAATTCCCCCGCAAAGCCCGTCCTGCCCCCCGATATTCGCGCCCGCAAAGGCGGCCAACCCTTGGTGGTGCTGACCGCCTATACCACCCCCGTCGCCCGTTTGGTTGACCCCCATTGCGACATCGCATTGGTGGGCGATTCGGTGGGTATGGTGCTGCATGGCATGGCGTCCACCCTTGGCGTGACGCTGGATATGATGATCTTGCATGGCCGCGCCGTGGTGCGGGGTCTGACCCGCGCCATGCCCGTCATCGACATGCCCTTTGGCAGCTATGAAGAGGGCCCGCAGCAGGCCTACCGCAACGCCGCCCGCCTGATGGCCGAGACGGGCGCGCCCGCCGTCAAGCTGGAAGGCGGCGCGCATATGGCTGATACGATTGCGTTTTTGTCTGCGCGCGGGGTGCCTGTCATGGCCCATATTGGCCTGACCCCGCAGGCCGTCAACACCCTTGGCGGCTATAAAGTGGTGGGCCGCGATGGCGAGGCTGACCGCGTGATGCAGGACGCTTTGGCCGTGCAAGAGGCGGGCGCTTTTGCCGTTGTGCTGGAAAAGGTTCCCGTTGGCCTGACGGCCCGCATCACCAAAGCGCTGGACATTCCCACCATCGGCATCGGCGCGGGCGCGCAATGTGACGGGCAGGTTTTGGTGGTCGATGACATGCTGGGCCTGTTCACCGAATTTCGCCCTAAATTCGTGAAACGCTATGCAGACCTTGGTCGCCAAGCCGATGAGGCGATTGCCACCTATGCCGCCGAAGTGCGCGCGCGCGCCTTTCCAGGCCCTGAACACGGCTTTCCAGATGTTTTGCCAAAGGGGCCTAAGTGACGGATGTTATTCGAACAGTCAGCGACCTGCGCGCAAGGGTCGCGGCATGGCATCAGGCGGGTGATGTGGTGGGCCTTGTCCCCACAATGGGCGCGCTGCATGCGGGGCACCTCTCGCTTGTCCGCGCGGCGCAGGGCGATTGCGCGCGTGTGATTGCCACGATTTTCGTCAACCCCAAACAGTTCAACAACTCTGCCGACCTTGCCAAATACCCCCGCACCGAAGCGGCCGATTTGGCGCTGCTGCGCGCGGCGGGCGTCGATGTTTTGTTTGCCCCGCCCGCAGACGAGGTCTACCCCGCAGGCTTTGCGACAACCGTTTGCGTTGGCGGGGTTGCTGCCCCGCTGGAAGGTGCCTCGCGCCCGGGGCATTTCGACGGGGTCGCCACGGTTGTGACCAAATTGTTCGGCATGTCCCGCGCCGACCGCGCCTATTTCGGGCAAAAGGATTGGCAGCAATTGCAAGTGGTTCGGCGCTTGGTTGCCGACCTAAACCTACCCATCGAGGTGATTGGATGCGAGACGCTGCGCGAGGCGGACGGCCTTGCCATGTCATCGCGCAACACCCGCCTTTCGCCGCCCGCCCGTGCGATCGCGCCCGCGCTTTTTGCCGCCATGACACAGGCGGCACAGGATTTACGCGCAGGAAACGCGGGCGCGCTGACCGCTTGCGCCGCCGCCGTTTTGGCCGCAGGGTTTGACAGCATCGACTATATCGAATTGCGCGATGCGCAGACTTTGGCCCCCGTTGATGCGCCAGCGAACCCTGCCCGCCTGCTGGCCGCCGCATGGCTGGACGGCGTGCGCTTGATTGATAATATCCCCGCCTAAGGCCGAATTGCCCGCCGCCCTCCTTGCAGGGGGCTGCGCTTTACCCAATATAGGGTAGAATCATAAAGGAGCGCGCTATGCTGAACATCGCCAAATGGACATTGCGCGCGCTGGCCGCTTTGATGGTGCTGGGGTTTTTGCACTATACATTGCCGCAGCACGATATTGTGCGCATCACCAACACCTACAATCGCGTCACGCCCCTTAGCTCTATGAATTCATGGGCCTATGCCTCGGCCGATTCGGGCACGGGCCAGACGGGCACCCGCGATATTCGCTTTATCGAAGCGATCTATCCCGACGATTCGGTGATGGTCTATCGCAATGAAGATACGGGTTGGATTTGGCCGCCCTATTTCAAATATGACAGTTCGAATTTGCAGGCCAAAGCGGGGGGGCTGGAATCGACCAAAGCCGCGCCGACATGGGTTTCGATCAAACATTACGGCTGGCGCCTGCCGATCCTGTCGATCTATCCGAACGCCGTTTCGGTGTCCGAGGTGGCTGGCCCAGAGGTTACCATCATTCCGTATTTCAACATTATTTTGCTGACGCTTCTTGCAGGACTGGCCGTGTATCTGCGCCTGAAATGGCAGCAGTTCGTCGCGCGGCGGGTCGAGCCGATTATCGCCGAAGTGCAAGAAACTTGGGATGGCGTGGAAAACCGCGCGGGCGATGCCGCCACGGGGGCCAAGGGTATCTGGGCCAAAATTAAGGGAAAAATGGGGGCGAAATAGCCCCCACTTACCTTAGGCGCGCAGATTGCCGCCCGTGGCCTTGGTCACTTTTTCGATGATCTTGGCCGACACGGCCTCGATATCCGCATCGGTCAGGGTCTTGCCCTGCGGCTGCAACCGCACGGCCAGCGCGATAGATTTTTTGCCAACGCCCATCTGCGCCTCGGCCCGCTCGCCCGTGAATTGGTCGAACACGCGCACGGTTTCGATCAGGTCTTTATCCGCACCAGTGGCGGCGTTGACGGCCACCAGCGCCTCAACCTGCGCATCCACGACAAAGGCGAAATCGCGTTCCACGGCCTGCAGGTCAGACAGGGCGAGCGCGGGTTTGGTGGCGGTTTTCACCTTGGGCTGCGGGATATTGGCGATTAAAACGGTAAAGGCCACGGCAGGGCCTTTGACGCCCATTTCTGCCAAAACGCGGGGATGCACCTCGCCAAATGTGGCCATTTGGTTGGGGCCAAGGCCGATCACGCCCGCACGGCCGGGGTGCCACCAAGGGGCCAATTTGCGCGAGATTTGCACGCGCGCTGGCGCTCCCAGCGCGGCAAGCACGGCCTCGACATCGGCCTTGGCATCAAAGGTATCCACGCCGCGGCGGCTGGCAAAGGCATCGCGCGGAGAGGTCGCGCCGATAAGCAATCCAGTGGCCTGAATGTGCTGATCGCCCGGCTCGCCGCCCGTAAAGGCGGGGCCAACCTCGAACAGCGCCAAATCGGCAAATCCGCGCGCTTGGTTGCGGGCAGCGGCGCGCAGTAGCCCCGGCAGCAGATCGGGCCGCAAATGCGTCATTTCTGATGAAATCGGGTTGTCCACGCGGGTTGCATCCGCGCCACCGCCAAACATCGCGGCCGCTACCTCGTCAATGAAACTATAGGTGACACATTCGTTATAGCCCAAACCCGCAATCGTGCGCCGTGCCATCCGCTCGCGGATTTGCAGCGGTGTCAGGATGGGCTTTGGAACCCCCGTTTGCGCGCGCGGCAGCGGTTTGCCTTGCAGTTTGGTCAGCGATGCGATGCGCGCCACTTCTTCGACCAAATCCGCCTCGCCCAGCACATCGGGCCGCCAGCTTGGCGGGGTCGCCATATCGCCGTTCAGGCTAAAGCCCAAATCTTGCAGCGTTTTGCGCTGAATATCTGCTGGAATATCCATCCCAACCAGCGAGATCACCCGCGCTGGGTCAAGCCGATAGGCGCGGGTCGTATCCAGCGCCGCGCCGTCCTGCGCCACATCGCTGGCCTCGCCGCCGCACAGATCAAGGATCATCTGCGTCGCCAGATCCAGCCCCGCCAGCGTAAAGGCAGGGTCCACCCCGCGTTCAAACCGATAGCGCGCATCCGAGTTGATTTTCAGCGCGCGGCCCGTGGTGGCAATGGTGATCGGGTCCCACCACGCAGATTCAAGAAACACGTCGGTCGTGGCATCGCTGCAGCCCGAAGCCTCGCCCCCCATAATCCCCGCCAGCGATTCCACGCCCGCATCATCGCATATCGCCATCATGCCCGCGCGCAGGGTATAGGTTTTGCCATCCAGCGCCAGAAACGCCTCGCCGCCCTTGGCGGGCTGAATGCGCAACGGGCCCTGCACCCGTGCCACGTCAAACACGTGCAAAGGGCGGTTCAGGCCAAAGGTGAAATAGTTGGTAATATCCACCAGCGCCGAAATCGGGCGCAGGCCGATGGCTTTCAGCCGCTGCGCCAGCCAATCAGGCGAGGGGCCGTTTTTCACGCCGCGAATCGTGCGGCCTGCAAAGTGCGGGCAGCCTTTGGCGCGCAATTCGGGCGCAATCTGCACCTGCACAGGGCTGGCAAAGCCGCCCTTAATCTGCGGAATCGGCAGCGGTTTCAAAACCCCAAGTCCCCGCGCCGCCAAATCGCGCGCAATCCCGCGCACGCCCAGCGCATCGGGGCGGTTGGGGGTGATTTTGATATGGATCATCGGATCCACCACAGCGGGGCGGTTCACCGCCAGCCAATCGGTGAATTTCTGCCCCACCTCGCCACTGGCCAGTTCGATAATGCCGTTATGTTCGTCCGACAGCTCCAACTCGCGTTCCGACGCCATCATGCCGTGGCTTTCCACGCCGCGAATTTTGCCGACCCCCAGCGTCACATCAATGCCCGGCACGTAATCGCCCGGCTTGCACAACACCACCGTGATCCCTGCCCGCGCATTCGGCGCGCCGCAGACAATCTGCTTTTCGCCTTCGTCCGTTTCCACGCGGCAGACGCGCAGCTTATCGGCATCGGGGTGCTGCACCGCCTCGATGATTCGAGCAATGGTAAAAGGGGCCAGCTTGGCGGCGGGGTTCACCACCTCTTCCACCTCAAGGCCAAGATCGGTCAGGGCATAAAGAATCGCATCCAGACCTTCGCTCGTGTCCAAGTGATCTTTCAGCCAAGACAGGGTAAACTTCATCGCAATTGCCTTTGAAATAGGGTTGCAACCCCTTACCCCATGCCGCGCGCAAGGGGAAGTCTGCGCCGCCGTCTTTCAACGTCGTTTCCATTTCGGAAACCCATTGTGGGTGAAATCGCATATAGTCTGCCACATTCAGGGCAAGGTTGGGGGCGATAAGATAAGGGTGTAACGAGGGTGATGTTGTGTTGATAGATCTAGAAGTGCCAAAGGGTCGCAAGACCCGCAGTGCGGCCAAGTTATGCGTGGCTTTAGGGGCGACTCTATACTTGGTGATGGTTTGGCCGCATGTCCCAACCCCTGCTTAGGCAGGCAGCGGGGCGTAAACAGTGACCCCGCGAGGATCGTGCCTTTGGCCCTAGCTGCCGCTGGCCCGTGCCGATCCTCGCGGGTTTTTCGATTTGGGCTATCGCGGTTCGGCGCTAAATCGTGCCCGCGCTTTTTCCCCGCGCCCGCTCGATCCCCAGCGCCCTTTCGCGCCAGATAATCAGCACCCCTGCCAGCACAACCAGCGCCGCCCCTGTCAGCATCGCGCCGCTGGGCACGTCGCCAAACACCCAAAACCCTATGCCCAGCGCAAACAGGATCGACGCATATTCGAACGGGGCCACGACCGAGGCATCGGCCCAGCGATAGCTAGAGGTCAGCAAAATCTGCCCTATTCCCCCAAGCAGCCCCGCGCAAACCAGCATCGCCCCTTGGGCAGGCGTGGGCCAAACCCAGCCAAACGGCAGGCTCGCCAGCCCCAAAGTGGTTGAGGTCAGCGAGAAGTAGAACACAATCGCAGGCGTTTTTTCGCGCTGCACCAACCGCCGAATGGTGATCTGCGCCAACGCCGAAAACACCGCCCCCACCAGCACCAGCGCCGCGCCCAGCGCCGCGCCTTTGCCCGCGCCCTGGCCAAGGTTCGGCCACAGCACAATCAACACCCCCGTCAGCCCAAGGCCGACCATCGAGTATCGGAAAATCCGCACCCTCTCGCCCAAGATCAGCGCGGCAAACACCACCGTCAGCAATGGGGCGGCATAGCCCAGCGCGGTCGCATCGGGCAGCGGCAGATAGAGCAGCCCCGCAAACCCAAAGGCCATCGCAGTTGATCCCAGCACCCCGCGCAGGGCATGGCCCCAAGGGCTGCGCACGGCAAAACCCGTGGCGAGTTCGCCGCGCAAAGCCAGCCATGCCACGATCACAGGAATGGCAAAGAAACTGCGGAAAAACACCGCCTGCCCCGCAGGCACCGCCGCCGCCTTAATCAGCGCCGCCATGGTGATAAACACCACGACCGATCCAAGTTTCAGGGCGATGCCACGAAGCGGATTTTGAACTTGGGGGTTTTGCTGCACAATGCACCTCTGCCCCCTTTTCCCCCCATTCCCCTTTGCCCGCAACCCGCTATCATGGCCCAAACGACAGGAGGCGCGCATGACCCATTTAGAACAACGCATCGACCAAGGTCGCGGCATCATCCCCGCCGATATCGTGATGAAAGGCGGCCGCGTGTTTAATCTGATCACGGGCGATCTGGTGGCATCAGATGTGGCGATCTGCGGCGATCGGATCGTAGGGGTTTACGGCGATTATTCGGGCAAGGTCGAGATTGACGTTTCGGGTAAAATCCTTGTGCCGGGGTTTATCGACACGCATCTGCATATCGAATCCTCGCTTGTCACGCCTTTCGAATTTGACCGCTGCGTATCGCCCCACGGGGTTACCACCGCAATTTGCGACCCCCACGAAATTGCCAATGTCTGCGGGCTGGAAGGGATAAACTATTTTCTGAACGCCTCCGCGCGCACTCTGATGGACATTCGCGTGCAACTATCGTCTTGCGTGCCTTCTACCCATATGGAAACCACGGGCGCGCGCCTAGAGGCCGCCGATATCGCCCCCCTGATGCACCACCCCCGGGTGATTGGTCTGGCCGAATTTATGAACTACCCTGGCGTTTTGTTCAAAGACGCGGGCTGTATCGCCAAGCTTGAGGCTTTCGCTGGCCGCCATATCGACGGCCACGCGCCCCTTTTGCGCGGCCGCGACCTGAACGGATATATCGCCGCAGGCATCCGCACCGAACACGAGGCGACCAGCTATGACGAAGCCTTGGAAAAGCTGCGCAAGGGGATGCGGGTGCTGATCCGCGAAGGGTCGGTGTCCAAAGACCTAGCCGCCCTTGCCGCGCTGATCACCGAACGCCACTCTCCCTATATCGCCTTTTGCACCGATGATCGAAACCCTTTGGACATCGCCGAACACGGGCACTTGGATTACTTGATCCGCATGGCCATTAGCCTTGGCGCGCCGCCCTTGGCCGTCTACCGCGCCGCAAGCCTGTCGGCTGCCGAGGCTTTTGGGTTGAAAGATCGCGGCCTGATCGCCCCCGGCCTGCGCGCCGATATCGCCGTGCTGGATGACCTAAACGATTGCCGCGTTTCGATGGTCTTTTCAGGCGGTGTGCAAATCACCGATGCCGCCTTTGCGGCGCGGCAAGTTATCCCCCCCGTGGCCCGCCATTCCGTCAAAGCCCCGCGCGTGACGCCTGCCCATTTCCGCACGGGCGGCAACCGCGTAGACACCCCTGTCATCGGCATTATCGAAGGTAAGATCATCACCGATCACCTGACCTTTGACATCGCGCCGCAAGATGGCGACAAGCGCCCCGATCTGTCGCGCGATCTGATGAAAATCGCCGTGATCGAACGCTATGGCAAGAACGGCAATATCGCCACGGGCTTTGTGCAAGGCTTTGGCATGCAGGCGGGGGCGATTGCCAGCACGGTGTGCCACGACCATCACAACATCGCCGTGGTGGGCGCAGATTACGCCGATATGGCGCTGGCCGCGAACCGTCTGGGCGAGATTGAGGGCGGCTTTGTTGTGGTGCGGGACGGGGTGGTTTTGGCCGAGCTGGCCTTGCCCGTGGCAGGGTTGATGAGCCTGAACAGCTTTGAGGCCGTGCATGCCGACCTAACCGCCCTGCGCGCTGCGGCAAAATCCTTGGGCGTGGTGCTGGAGGAACCCTTCTTGCAACTGGCCTTCCTGTGCCTGCCCGTGATCCCGCATTTGAAAATTACCGACCATGGCATGGTCGATGTCGACAGATTTGAAGTGATGCCCTAGCTGCACCGCCATAGGGGGGCTTTGCCCCCCTGCTTCGCCCCCTCAGGATATTTTCAAAAAGAAGAAGCAGGCAGGCGCTATTGCTTTAACGTCCCGTCAATTCCGCCGTGATGTTCACAGGCCCCGCCTGCCCGTTCAGCCGCGCGCGGTAGATCAGCGTGCTTTCGGCCACGCGCATCACATAGGTGCGGGTTTCGGTGAAGGGGATGGTTTCGATCCAATCGACCACATCCACCCCGCCGCGTGGATCGCCATATTCCGAAATCCATTTCACAGGGCGAGACGGCCCTGCGTTATAGCCTGCGGCGACCAGGGCAATAGCGGGGCCGAATTTTTCGACAAGTTGCGCCAGATAGGCACTGCCGATTTGCACGTTAAAGGCGGGATCAGCCGTCAGGCGGCCGGCCGAAGAGGTTTGCCCCAATCGCGCTGCGACCTGGGCGGCGGTTTCGGGCATCACCTGCATCAGCCCGCGCGCGCCCACGGATGATTGCGCGTTCGGGTCAAATTCAGATTCGCGCCGCGAAATGGCCAGCGCCAGCGCGCGCGAGACGGGCAAGCCATCGGGCACGAAATTGGGAATGGGGTAATAGGCGCGCGGCAAGATCAGGCCACGCTCTGCCGCCTGTTTGGCCAAGATCAGCGCCAGATGCGGCTGGTCTAGCCGCAGCGCCAGATCAGCCAGTGATGCCAGATCGGCATCCTTCAACCCTTCAGAGAGATGCACAAAGAACCGCTTGGCCAGCGTCAAATCGCCTGCGTCCAGCAAAAGCCGCGCCGCAGCCAAAACCGAACTTTGGGCAAAGGCCGCGGTTTTCCATGTGGGCTGCGCGTCGCCCACAGCCACCAAAGCGGGGTCTAAAGTCAGCCCCAAACGTTCCGCCGCAAGCAGGCCGTAAAACGCCGTTTGATGCTGCGCCGCGCGCTCGTATCGCGCCCGCGCATTGCCGCCATCGCCTGCCGCCTCATAGGCGCGGGCCATCCAGTATTGCGCGCGCGCTTGGCTGATGGGGGTGACAACCGCCCCCTCCATCGCCGCGAAATGCTGCAAGGCGGCGGCGGGGTCGTTCAACTGCCGCAGGGCGATGAACCCTGCCAAAAAGGACAAATCGACAAACTCGTCCCCTTCCGTCAGATGATGGCTGGCGGCCACGCGATAGGCGGTTTGTGCCTGTCCTTGCCGCATCAGGATACGCGCCAGATCGGCGCGGCGTTTGGCCCATTTTTGCGGATCGCCAAGGCCTTGCGCGCTGGCAGAGCGCGATAGGATCATTTCCGCCGCATCGTCATAGCGGCTGGCGCGCATCCGAAAATCGTATCGGTCAAAGGCAAGGCCTGCATTATTTGCCAAGGGTGCAGGCACAGCTTCGACCAGCGCAGGCGCATCGCTGCTGTCGGCCTGCAATGCAGCGCGCGCCCGCGCTAGAGCGGCGTAATCGGCGGGCAGGCGCGGGATAAGGCGCTGCAATTCGCCGCGCCGCGTCCCGTCCCACAAAATCGCATCGGCGCGGGCGGGGTTTTCAGGATCAACCACAGCGCCCGCAAAGGCCAGCATCGCCGCCTCGGCTTCTGCGTCAAATTTCACGTCCCGCCAGCCGCGCATGGCCTCGGCGCGCGCCTCGTCTTGGCGGCCAAGGGCGGCATAGGCGCGGGCAAGGGCCAACGATCCTATGCCCGAACGCGGCAAATCTGCACCAAAATAGGCCAGCACGCGCGCGGGGTCGTCTGACCGCGCCACCGCCAACTCGCCCTTTTCTTTCAAGAGCGGCAATCCGGGCCAATCGGCGCGGCGGGCCAAAAACGCCTCGTAATCGCCCAATTTCCCCTCGCCTGCGCGCAGCCATTGCCAAATGACAATGTCGCCGCCAACAGCGCCCGCGCCCTGCGCCGCCGTCAGCGCGCCTGGCCAATCGCCCAAAGCGCTGGCACTTAAGGCCGCGCGCAAGGCGCCCGCCTCATCGGCACGGGCGGGGGTCACGGGCATGCACATTAATAAGATCGAAATCGCTTTTGCGATGATTGTTTTTCTGCTCATGGCGTCAAAATGGCGCAAGCCTGCCTCGCAATCAAGCCCCGCCCACGCATTTCGCAATTTCCCGCCCATGCTTGGCAAATGCCGCGCACCCCGTTAGACAGGCGCGGATGCAAACGGGGGAATCAATACGCCCCCAAAGGATAGGAGACGCGCCATGTTCCAAGGGTCTATTCCCGCCCTCGTCACGCCGTTCAAAGACGGCGCTTTGGATTTGGTGACGCTTAAGAAACTTGTCGAATGGCATATTGCCGAAGGATCGACGGGCCTTGTTCCCGTGGGCACGACGGGCGAAAGTCCGACCCTAAGCCATGAAGAACACCGCAAAGTCATCGAAGTTGTGGTCGAGGTGGCCGATGCCCGCGTGCCCGTGATTGCGGGGGCTGGGTCGAACAACACAGCCGAGGGGATTGGCCTGATCCAGCACGCACAGCGTGTTGGCGCAGATGCCGCGCTGGTCGTGACCCCCTATTACAATAAGCCGACCCAAGCGGGCCTGATCGCCCATTACACCGCCCTGCACGATTGCTGCACCCTGCCGATTATCATTTACAACATTCCCGGCCGATCCGTGGTGGATATGACGCCCGAAACGATGGGCGCGCTTGCCAAACTGCCGCGCATTGTTGGCGTCAAGGATGCCACGGGCAAGATCGAACGTGTGTCCCAGCAGCGCGCCACTTGCGGGCCCGATTTTGTGCAACTGTCGGGCGAGGATGCGACTGCCTTGGGCTTTAACGCCCATGGCGGGGTGGGGTGCATTTCCGTCACCGCCAACGTCGCCCCCCGTTTGTGCGCCGAGTTTCAGGCCGCAACCTTGGCAGGCGATTACAAAAAGGCGCTGGAATACCAAGACCGCCTGATGCCCCTGCACGAAGCCATTTTCCTAGAGCCTGGCCTTGCAGGCGCGAAATATGGCCTTTCCCTGCTTGGTATGTGCAGCGAAGACGTGCGCTTGCCGCTGGTGGGCCTGACCGATGGCACAAAGGCCCGCATCAAAGCGGCCATGCAGCACGCAGGAATTTTGTGACCCCCAACCTGCGCGGCAGCGGCTTTATGGTGGCCTCTATGGCCGCCTTTTCCATCGAGGATGCGCTGATCAAACATGCCGCAACGGGCCTGCCCGTGGGCCAGATCATGCTGTTCATCGGCCTGTTCGGGCTTGCCGCCTTTTCCCTGCAATCCCTCCGCGCAGGGGCCGCCCCGCTGCCGCGCGCCCTGCTAACCCGCGTTATGGCCGTCCGCTCTGGTTTTGAAATCTTTGGCCGCGTGTTTTATGCGTTGGCCATCACGCTCACCCCGCTGACCTCGGCCTCTGCAATCCTGCAGGCCACGCCCCTGCTGGTCGTTCTGGGCGCGGCGCTGATCTTTGGCGAGCGCGTTGGCCCCAAACGCTGGGCGCTGATCGTCCTTGGCCTTTTTGGTGTAATGCTGATCATCCGCCCGCTGCCCGCCGATTTCACCCCGCTGTCCCTCTTGGCCGTGGCAGGGATGATCGGCTTTGCGGGCCGTGATCTGGCGACCCGCGCCGCCAAACCCAACCTGACGAACGCCCAACTGGGCAGCGCGGGGTTTTTGATGCTGACGCTGGCGGGGGGTATCGTCACCGCCGCCAACCACAGCGCCATCACCCTGCCCAGCGCCGCCCAAATGCCCGCCCTATTCGGTGCGGCGCTGTTCGCGACCCTTGGCTATGGCGCCCTGACCGTTGCCATGCGCACGGGGGATGTGGCGACTGTTACCCCGTTTCGCTATTCTCGCCTGATCTTTGCGCTGATCTTGGGGACGATTTTCTTCTCCGAGCGGCCAGATGCCCTAACCCTTTTAGGCGCGGGGCTGATCGTCGCCTGCGGCGCGCTTTTGATGCGGCAGTAGCCAAGGCTGGACAAGCCCCCCCCAAATGCCTATCTCAGCCCAATCATGGCCGAAAAATCTGACCCCAATTCCAAGCTGATCGCCGAAAACCGCCGCGCGCGGTTTGACTTTGCCATCGAATATGATCTTGAGGCGGGCATCATGCTGCACGGGTCTGAGGTGAAATCCCTGCGCAAAGGCGGCAGCAATATTGCCGATAGCTATGCCTCGGTTGAGGGGGGCGAGCTGTGGCTGATCAACGGCTATATCGCGCCCTATCTGCAGGCCGTGATGTTCCCGCACGAAGAGCGCCGCCGCCGCAAACTCTTGGTGTCGAAAAAGGAACTTTCCCGCCTGCACAGCGCGGTCGGCCGCGAAGGCATGACCATCGTGCCGATGAAGTGGTATTTCAACGAAAAAGGCATGGTCAAGGTCAAGCTGGCCGTGGCCAAGGGCAAAAAAGCCGCCGATAAACGCGAAACATCGGCCAAACGCGACTGGGATCGCCAGAAATCGCGCATCATGAAACAAGGCGCAAAGGGCATGCTGTAGGGCAGGCTTGCCCGCTGCGTGCGATTTGGGTAGTAGCGGAATATACCCTAGGAGCGCGCAATGACCCACCCCAGCGATGACCCAAAAACGCTTGTCTCAACTGCGTGGCTTGCCGCCCATCTGAACGATCCTGATCTGCGCATTATCGACGCCAGTTGGTATCTGCCATCGATGGGCCGCGATGCGCGGGGCGAATATGCCGCAGCCCATATCGCAGGCGCGCGGTTTTTCGATATCGAGGACATTTCCGACAGCCGTTCCGCCCTGCCCCATATGGCCCCGCCGCCCGAAAAGTTCATCTCGAAACTGCGGGCGATGGGCGTGGGCGATGGGCACCAAGTGGTGATCTATGACGGGATGGGCCTGTTTTCCGCCCCGCGCGTGTGGTGGACATTCCGCCTAATGGGCAAGACCGATGTCGCCGTGCTGGATGGCGGATTGCCGAAATGGGTGGCCGAGGGTCGCCCCACCGAAGACCTGCCCCCGCTGGTGCGCGACCGCCACATGACAGTCTCGCGCCAGAACCATCTGGTCAAAGACGTCACCCAAGTCGCCCATGCCGCGAAATTGGGCCATGCCGAAATTATCGACGCCCGCCCTGCCCCTCGTTTTCGCGGCGAGGCACCCGAACCCCGCGCGGGCCTGCGCGCGGGCCATATTCCAGGCGCCAAAAACCTGCCCTTTGCCGAAGTGCTGAATGGCGATGGCACGATGAAACCGCCCGCAGCCCTGCGCGCCGCCTTTCAAAGCGCGGGGGTCGATCTGACCAAACCCGCGATCACCTCGTGCGGGTCTGGGGTAACGGCCGCGATCTTGTCGCTGGCGCTGGAACGTATTGGCCACATGGACCACGCCCTTTACGATGGTTCTTGGGCCGAATGGGGCATGTATGACGATTTGGATGTGGCGAAAGGATAGGCAATGCTGGAAACACTTTCCCCCGTTCCGCAGGATAAAATCCTTCAGCTTATCGCCCTATACCGCGACGATCCGCGCGAGGGGAAAATCGACCTTGGCGTTGGTGTTTACAAAGACGCCAGCGGCCTGACCCCTGTGATGCGCGCTGTCAAAGCCGCCGAAAAGCAGCTTTGGGAAACCGAAACGACCAAAACCTACACCGCCCTTGCCGGCGAGCCTGCCTTTAACGCCGCGATGGTGGATTTGATCCTTGGCGGCGAATTTTCAGACCGCGCGGCCAGCATTTCCACCCCCGGCGGCACAGGGGCCATTCGCCAAGCCTTAGAGCTGATCCGCATGGCAAACCCAGCAGCCAAGGTCTGGCTTTCGAACCCAACTTGGCCGAACCACCCGTCGATCATCAAATACCTAGGCATGGACATGGCCGAATATCGCTATTTCGATGCCGCAACGGGCGATGTCGATTTTGACGGTCTCATGGCCGATTTGGGCCAGGTTGCGGCAGGCGATGCCGTTCTGCTGCACGGCTGCTGCCATAACCCCACGGGCGCGAACCTGGGCTTGGATCAATGGGCGCAGGTCGTGGCGCTGCTGGCCCAGCGCGGGGCTGTGCCCTTTGTCGATTTGGCCTATCAAGGTTTTGGCGACGGCCTCGATGCAGATGCCGCTGCCACCCGCCTGATTGCAAAGGCGTTCCCCGAAGTTCTGATCGCCGCCTCTTGTTCCAAGAATTTCGGCATTTACCGCGAACGCACGGGCGTGCTGATTGCCCTCACCTCGCAGGGCCAAAAGGCCACGGTGCAAGGCAACCTTAACTTTCTGAACCGCCAAAACTTCAGCTTTCCACCCGACCACGGCGCGCGCCTTGTGACGATGATTTTGAACGATCCCGCCCTGCGCGCGGATTGGACAGCGGAACTGGAAGACGTGCGGCTGAACATGCTGGCCTTGCGCCAAAGCCTTGCCGATGCCCTGCGCACTGCCACCAATTCAGACCGCTTTGATTTTGTGGCCACCCATCGCGGCATGTTTTCGCGCCTTGGCCTGACCGAGGCGCAAGTGCTGCGCCTGCGGACAGAGTTTGGCATCTATATGGTGGGCGACAGCCGCATCAACATCGCAGGTCTAAACCCCGCGACCGTGCCAATTCTTGCCCGCGCCATTGCGCAGGTGGTGGGATAAAGAAAAACCCCCAAGCCCTGCGGCTTGGGGGTATTGTCTTTACCGCCGCTTTTTGCGGCCGCCATCTTCGTCGTCTTCGTCATCCTCATCATCGGCGGGCAGGTTGAAGAAGCTTTCCGCATCTTTGAAATCAGATGCCGCCTGATCGCGCGGGTCAACCGCGTCGGGTGCAAATACATCCAGCCCGTCGCCAATTTTCGCATCCGTGCCCAGTGCCAGCGACACCTCGGTTGACACCAGTTTGCGCCGTTCGTCATCGCTCATCACTGTGCCTTCAGCGGCCTTTTTGCGCGCTGCGGCCTGCACGGCAGTGTCCAGTTCCGATTGGCGGCACAGGCCCAGCGCCACGGGGTCGATGGGCTGGATGTTATTGATATTCCAGTGGCTGCGCGAGCGGATCGCCTGAATGGTGGGCTTGGTCGTGCCAACCAGTTTGCCAATCGCACCGTCCGACAGTTCGGGGTGGAATTTCACCAACCACAAAATCGACGCAGGCCGATCTTGGCGTTTGGACAAGGGCGTATAGCGCGGCCCGCGCCGCTTTTCCTCGCCCACGGCCGAAGGGTTATACTTCAGCTTTAGGTTATACATCGGGTCTTTTTCGGCGCGCTCGATTTCGATGGCGTCAAGCTGGTTGTTGGCCACGGGATCAAACCCCTTGACCCCTGCCGCCACATCGCCGTCCGCAATGCCCTGCACTTCCAATTCGTGCAGCCCGCAAAATTCCGCCACCTGACGGAAGGTCAGCGTGGTGTTATCCACCAGCCAAACCGCCGTGGCCTTGGACATCAATGGCTTGTTCATCTGCAATCCCCTACGACATGCGCAAAGCGCTTTACAATTCTTCCCCGTGCCGAGAAAACGGCTGCGGCGGTTGCCGCGATTTCCACGATGTCGGGTAATCGTGGCCCGTATAGCGCCATTTTGGGCAAAGGGAAAGTGCAAATGCGTAAACTCCTCGTCATCCTTGGGTTGGCCTTTGCAACGCCCGCCCCAACCCCCGCCTTTGCCGATGGCGAAAGGGCGGGGGATTTTGACTATTACGTCATGTCGCTGTCTTGGTCTGCGAACTGGTGCGCGCAGACGGGCGATGCGCGGGGCGATCCGCAATGCGGGCGCGGGCGCGGGTTGACATGGGTCTTGCACGGGCTTTGGCCGCAGTTTGAAAATGGCTACCCCAGCTATTGCCGCACGGGCGAGGGCGACCCAACGCGCGGCGAAACGGCCCAAATGGCCGATATTATGGGCGGCTCTGGTCTTGCCTTTTACCAATGGAAAAAGCACGGACGCTGCACTGGCCTTTCTGCCAATGACTATTACAAAACCGCCCGCACGGCCTTTGGCAGCATTGCTTTGCCGCCTGTGTTCGAAACCATCACCCGCGATTTGACCTTGCCCGCATCGGTGATCGAGGACGCCTTTATCGAGGCAAACCCCGCCCTGCCCCGCGATGCCATCACCATCACCTGCGACGGAAATATGATCCAAGAGGCCCGCATTTGCCTGGGCAAAGACCTATCCCCCCGCCGCTGCGGCGACGACGTGATCCGCGATTGCAGGCGGCAGGATGCAGAACTGGACGCGGTGCGCTAAACAGGTTCGCCCCCCTTTTGCCCAAGTTCGCCCAACGCTTTGCTTGATTTTTGCGCCAATGCGGCGATACTCAATCGCAGCGAGTGGTGGGGGCGGTGCTGTGGCAAAGATCGAGTCAGAGGCTGCTGCAGGGCAATCCCCCGATCCCGCCGATGACTTGCAACCTGCGGTGGCCCCTGACAAGCCTTTGCGCAAAGCGAAGGCGGTCAAAACCTATCGTCATATGGCGCTATACTTTGGCTTTGGCCAATCCTTGATGGAAGGGGTTTCGCGCAGCAAATCGGTGATGACAAAGCGCCCCGTCGCGCGCGGCCGTGCGCTGATGTTTGAAACGGGCGCGCGTGCGCCGCGCGTGGCCTATAACCCCGAAAAGCGTCTGTCTTCCGCCACCTTTTGGGAAGTGACCGACCTGCAAAGCCGCTGGAACGAACAGCCCTTGACCGAGGCAACACGCGCCATCCTGCCCGCCTTGCGCGCCGATGAGGCGATCTTGACCGCCAATTTTGGCCGCAGGCGCATGGCGTTTCTCCACATTGCCCCGGGCGGAGATTTGACAGTTTACACCAATGTCAAAACCGCCCTTGCCCATATCGCGGCAACGGCAAAAGCGGTGGGCGCCCCGCTGTCGCAGATGATCGTCAGTTGGATACACGGCCATGCCGACCGCGATATGGATAAGGTCGCTTATCGGCGCGCGCTAAAAGGCCTGCACAGCCAGTTGCGGGCCGATTTTGCCGCGCTGTCTGGCCATGACGGCAATGTGATGATCTGCGCCAGCCAAACCTGCGCCGCGCTGGATAACGCCGATCCCCCACATGAAAGCCCCATCGCCAATGCCTATTGGCTGACGGCGCAAAAGCATGCTGATTTCTTCTTCCTCGCCTGCCCTGAATATTTCTTGGGCCGCAGCTTTGACGGGGTGCATCTGACCCCGCAGGCCACGGCGCTGCTGGGGGCCTATCATGGCCGCGCCATCGCCAGACGCCTGCGCGGAGAGGCGTGGCAGCCCCTGCATATGGCCAGCGCCACACGGGACGGCACTGTTGTGACAGTGCGGTTCGCAGGCGGCACGGGGCCACTTGTGTTTCATCACGACGATGGGGCCGAGGGGCAAGTCTGGGGCGTGCGCAATCTGCCGCATTGTGGGTTCAGGTGGGAACAAAGCGACCTAAACAACGGTGCAGTCCCGCCCCCCGTTATCACGCAAATCGACATAACGGCCCCGCGCGAAATCACGCTAACCCTCAGCGCCCCGCCGCGCAAAACGACGGCCGAAATCTTGTCACTTGGGTTCTTTCAAACCAACGAGGCAATTGAAGGCTTTGTCAAAGGACAGCCCGCCACGGGCAACGGCCTTGCCACCAATATCCGCACCCAAAATGACGAGACAGATCACTTCGGCAACCCGCTGCATGATTGGGCGCTGCTTCAACGTTGCACCGTAACGCGCGCCGCAAAACCGCCCGAGGGCGGCAGCATTGGCGCGGCCCCTACCCTTGCTTCTTAGCCTCTGCCGCCGCCTTCAGTTTGGCAACCAGCGCTTCTTTGCTGGGGCGCCCGCCGCTGGGGCTTTTTTCGGCGCCAAGGCCTTTGACCCCCACCTTATGTTTCGGTTGGCCTTTCACGGCCTTGGGGTTGCCTGATTTGCTATAGTCCATGATGGCTCCTTAGATCAATTTCTGCGCGGCAAACAGCGCGCGCATGTCCGTCTCTGGCCTTGCGCCGAAATGGCTGATGACTTCCGCCGCCGCCACGCAGCCCATGCGGCCCGCTGTTGCCAAATCGCGCCCTGTGGCCAGGCCAAAAAGGAACCCCGCCGCGAATTGATCCCCCGCGCCCGTGGCATCCACGGGCACCACGCGGTTGACCGCTATATGCACCTTTTCGCCCCCGCGCAGCACAATCACCTCGTCGCCCGACCGCGTGCAGACGACCGTGCCCGCATCCTGTGCGGCCTGCTTGAGCGCCGAATCCAGATCGGTTTCATAAAGGCTCGACCATTCATGTTCGTTGCCAATCACATAGTCCAAATCCCGCACCAAGCGGCGGAAATCGGCGCGGTGGCGATCCACGCAAAACGGGTCTGACAGGGCAATCCCTGCGCGGCCCCCGCCCGCGCGGCACAGTTTGGCCGCACGCTCGAACGCCTGTTTTCCCGCTGGCTTGTCGTAAAGATACCCTTCAAGGAACAGATAATCGCAATTGCCTGCGACGCTGTCTGCCACATCATCGGGGCCCAGTTCCGACGAGATGCCAAGATAAGTGTTCATCGACCGCTCGCCATCGGGGGCGACAAAAATCATGCTGCGCGAGGTTGGCAATTCGCCGCCCGCCACGGGGGGATTGACGAAATCGGTGCCCTCTTGCGCCATCATTTGCGCGTAAAATCGGCCCAGCGCATCGTCATGCACCCGCCCGATAAAGCCTGTGGACAGGCCAAGGCTGCCAAGCCCCGCAATCGTGTTGGCGACCGACCCGCCCGCCGCCTGCACACGATTTTGCATCGCGCCATACAGCATTTCGCCCCGCTCGCGCTCGACCAGTTGCATGATGCCTTTTTCAATGCCCATCATGTCAAGAAAGCTGTCATCCGCTTGGGTGAACACATCGACAATCGCGTTGCCGATGCCAACAACCTGATAGCGTTTCATAGGGTTTTCTCCGTAAACAGGCAGTCATCCACAATTGGGCAAATGCTGCATTTGGGTTTTCTTGCTGTGCAGATATACCGCCCGTGCAGAATTAGCCAGTGGTGCGCATGGCCTTGAAATCTTGCTGGGATATGATCTTCGATCGCGCGCTCGACGGCCACCTCATCGCGGCCCACCGCAATGCCAGTGCGGTTGCCCACGCGCAGAATATGGGTGTCCACCGCCTGCGCGGGAAGGTGGAACCACATGTTCAAAACCACATTCGCCGTCTTGCGCCCCACGCCGGCCAAGCTTTGCAAGCTTGCACGCGAAGAGGGAACCTCGCCGCCAAACTCGTCCACCAACTGCCGCGCCATCTTCATCACATGCCGCGCCTTGGCACGAAACAGGCCGATGGTTTTGATATGGTCTATCAGCCCCGCCTCGCCCAAATCCAGCATCTGCTGCGGGGTGCTGACACGTTCAAACAGGGCGCGCGTGGCCTTGTTCACCCCCACATCCGTTGCCTGCGCCGACAGCGCCACGGCCACCAGCAGCGTGTAGGCGTTGGTGTGGTGCAACTCGCCCTGAGGCGCAGGCTCTGCCGCCTCAAAGGCGGTGAAAATGCGCGTCAGCGCGGCGTAGTTTAGCTGTTTTGTCATGCCCTTTCTTGCCCCGCCCCGCCCCTATAATCAAGCCCGCATGGCGCAAGAGTTTTGCGCAACATTCGGGTCGCTTTTCGCCCCGCGCAGGGCTAGCTTGACCCGATGGAACAGCTAGAAACCCCCTATCACTACAGCCTGATCGCCCGCGCGCTGGCGGTTATCGACGCCTCTGCGCGCACGCTGACGCTGGCCGAACTCGCCGCGCAGATCGGCCTGTCCGAGGCGCATTTCCAGCGCGTGTTTTCGGCCTGGGTTGGGGTGTCGCCGCAGCGTTATCAGCAATACCTTGCCCTTGGCCATGCCCGCAGCCTGCTGGCGCAGCGGTTCACCACATTGGCCACGGCGAACGCGGCGGGGCTGTCCAGCCAGGGCCGTCTGCACGATATGTTTCTAACATGGGAGGCGATGACCCCCGGCGAATATGCCCGCGCGGGGGCAGGCCTGCGCATTGGTTGGGATTGGGTGGACAGCGCCTTTGGCTCTGCCCTGATCATGGCGACAGATCGCGGCATCTGCGGCCTCGGCTTTGCTGCCGAAAAGGGGCAAGATTGGGCGATGGCCGACATGCGGGCGCGCTGGCCCAAAGCCAACTATGCGCAGGATGCGCGGGCGGGCGCGCTGGGGCGCGCGGCGCTGGCGGGCAAAGGTGGCGCGTTGCATCTGATGGGCAGCCCGCTGAACATCAAAGTGTGGGAGGCCCTGCTGCGCATCCCGCCCGCCCATGTCACCAGTTACACCCAAATCGCCGCCGCCGCAGGTTCCCCCCGCGCCGTGCGCGCTGCGGCCAGTGCGGTGGGGCGCAACCCGATTTCCCTGCTGATCCCCTGCCACCGCGTGCTGCGCGCCACGGGAGAGCTGGGCGGCTATCACTGGGGCCTGCCCCTGAAACGCGCCATGCTGGCCCGCGAATCCGCCTTTGCCGATGCGCAAGAATTCGCCGCCACCCCCTAATCCTATAGAACAGGGCACCGCACAGGTGTAACTCTGCGGCACCGGCTCTTCATTTCAAAAGGCAGACCATGCACACAAAATCCGTCATCGCGCTTTCCTTGGCCTCGGCCCTGACCCTTACGGCATGCGGCGCCCCCACAGCCGACACCGCAAATGGACAATCCCGCATGGCCAGCGGTGCCATTGTGGGCGGCATGATCGGCACGTTCTTTGGCGGCACCCGCAAAGAAGACCAGACCAAGAACGCCATTATCGGCGGCGTGATTGGCACGGCTGTTGGCGCGGCGATTGGGGCCACGCTGGACAAACAGGCGGCTGACCTGCGCAATTCCATTGGCAATTCCAATATTTCGGTCACCAATACGGGCGACTATCTGATCGTGAACATGCCGCAAGACGTGCTGTTTGCCACGGGAAGCGCCGCGCTGCGCCCTGATCTGACGGCAGATCTGCGCGCCGTGGCGGCGAACCTGATCAGCTATCCCGCCAGCCGTATAGAGGTGATCGGCCACACCGACAACGTCGGCAGCGCCGCGCTGAACCAAGACCTGTCGCAGCGCCGCGCCGCCTCGGTTGCTTCGGTTCTGGTGGGCAATGGCGTGCCTGCGGGCCGCGTTGCCACGTTTGGACGGGGCGAGGATGCGCCGATTGCGTCGAACTTATCCGCACAGGGGCGGGCACAAAACCGCCGCGTCGAGATTATCATTCGCCCAACCAAATAGGGCAGGTTCTGATTGCGAAAAAGGCCCAAGGTTTCCCTTGGGCCTTTTCTATTTTTGTTTGAACAAGATCAGTGAAACTTGGCGTCCACAGCCGCAATTGCAGCGTCGATCGATGCCGAAGCGCTGGCCGCTGTCGATTGCTTGGCCAGAACTTCGCCCGCAGCAGCCACGGCCACGTTGATCGCTTGGTTGCGCACTTGGGCAATCGCCGCCGCCTCTGCCGAGGCAATCTGATCGCTGGCAGCGGCCATACGGCGCGCGATGGATTTCTCCAAATCGGCCTTGGCGGCGGTTGCAGCGGCTTGCGCCTCTTCCTTGGCATTGGCGACGATGCGGGCCGATTGTTCGGCGACATCTTTTTGCTTTTGCTCGTAAGAGGCCAGCAGCGCCTTGGCTTCTTCGCGCAGGCTGCGCGCTTCTTCCAAATCTGCCTTGATCTGTGCGGCGCGCTTATCCAGCATCCCGCCCAGCAAAGCAGGCACCTTTTTCCACACCAAAATGCCGACGAACACCAAAAACGCCAGCAGCACGACAAAGTTCGTGTTGTGCAGCGAGAAGAACGGCCCCGTTGCCGCCAATGCAGGCGTGGCCATAACGGTCATCGCAAGGATAGCAAAACGTGTCATCAGCTTATCCTTTCAAACGCGCAGCAACCGCTGCCGAAATGGCCGATGCATCGGCAGTGCCGCCCAATGCGCCCACCAATTCCGCCGCCGTATCTTTGGCCACAGCCTCGACCGCCGCCACAGCGCCAACCTTGATCTCGTCGATCCGCTTGGCCGATTCTGCCGCCTTGCCCGCAATCGTCGCATCGGCTTTGGCGATTTCTTTGGCCAGATTGGCCGCATTATCCGCCTTGTTGGCGGCGATGATTTTCGCCGCTTCACCGCGCGCCGTGGCCAAAGCCTCGTCATAGGCTTTTTCGGCCTGAACAGCCTTTTGCTTTAGCTCGTCTGCCGCCGAAAGATCAGCGGTGATCGTGCCTTTGCGGTTTGCCAGCGTGCTGCCGATGCGCGGCAAAGCCACCCGCGACAGCACGAAATAAATCACCGTCAACGTCACCAGCAACCAGAAAATCTGGTTGGGAAACGTCGAAAAGTCCAGCTGGGGCATCCCTGCCTTGGCCGCTTCATGGGCCGCGCCTGCGGCCTCGGTTGTTGTCGTGGTCATATATGCCTCCGCCGACCCTTTAGGAAACCGAAGAAGGGGCGCTGTGCCCCTTCCCCGCGTTCAGGATACGCCGAAAGATTAGACCGCGAACATCAACAGCAAAGCGACGAGGAACGAGAAGATCCCCAAAGCTTCGGCAAATGCCAGACCGATGAACAGCGTTGCGGTTTGCGAGCCTGCTGCCGATGGGTTGCGCAGGGCGCCTGCCAAGAAGTTACCCGCCACGTGGCCAACGCCAATTGCGGCAGCGCCCGAACCGATTGCGGCAAGGCCAGCGCCGATGAACTGACCCATAGCTGCGATATTGCCTTCCATGATATTCTCCTTCAGATGGAATAGGTTAGATGTGAAACTGCCAGCGCCTTAGTGCCCAGGATGCAGGGCGTCTTTCAGATAAACGCAGGTCAGAATGGTGAAAACATAAGCTTGGATAAAGGCGACCAGCACCTCTAGCCCGTAGATCGCGGTGATGGCCAAAACCGACACTGGGGAAATCGCGGCAATCGCGGCAAAGCCTGCGAACACCTTGATCACCGCATGGCCCGCCATGATGTTGCCCGCCAAACGAATGGAATGGCTGACAGGGCGCACGAAATAGGAAATCACCTCGATGATGGCGATGATCGGGCGCAGCGCCAGCGGCGCATCGGCCATCCAGAACATGCCCAAAAAGTGCAGACCATGCTTATACAGCCCCAGCAAGGTGACAAAGAAAAACACGCCAAAACCCAGCACTGCCGATACCGCGATATGCGAGGTGGGGGTGAAAGACATCGGCAAAAGGCCCAGCATATTGGCCGACAGGATGAACAAGAACAGCGTCATGATCAGCGGGAAGTATTTCGCGCCGTCATGGCCCGCGACTTCTTCAATCATATTGTGAATAAAGCTGTAAGCCATTTCGCCGATCGACTGGATGCGGCTTGGCACCATCGCCCGCCCGCGCGATCCGATTGCGAAAATCACCACAATCAGCGCAGCGGCCAGCGCCATCCACAGCGTCACGTTGGTGATCGTATACCATTCAATCGGCCCATCGCCGAACAGCGGGGTGACTTTGAACTGATCCAGCGGGTGAAAAACCAATCCGCCTTCGCTATGCGCTTCGCCTGCCACGTTAGTCTTCCTCTTCATCGTCAGCGACCGCAGCCGCCGTTGTCTGATCTTGCCCCGCGGTGATGCGGGCCTGCGCCTCGGTTGCGGATCGCAGCATGGTTTTCACGCCCGCCGCAAAGCCCAGCAAAATGAACAGCACCAGAAAAATCGGCATGGTGCCAAACAGGGCGTCCAAACCATATCCAATGCCAAAGCCGATGCCTAAACCGGCCACCAATTCGATCACCATGCGCCATGCCAGTTGGGCCTGCTTGTGCCCTTCTGATCGGTCAATCGGCGGCCCTTCGACGGCGGCTTTGGCGGCGGCTATGCGCGCCTCTAGCGCCTTTAGCCTGTCTGCGTCAGCCTGTCCTGCCATCGGGCGGCAATCTCCTAGATTTGGGCCGTGTGTAACGAGGGTTGCAGCTTTAGTCAAGAAAGCTGCTTTGTGCCTAACTTACTGTTATCATGCGCAAAAATATCACGCCTGCGCGGCAATTTCGCGCGCCTGTCTGCATTTCCTAAAATTGCCATATTCAACCAAATGGTTGACGATACCGCCCGCCCTTGCATAGTGACCTTATGGACACAAAACTGGATGCGATCTTTGCGGCGCTGGCCGACCCGACCCGCCGCGCCATTCTGGCGATGCTGCTGGAAGATGACATGGCCGTCACCGATGTCGCGGCCCCCTTCGCCATGTCGCTGGCCGCTATATCAAAACACCTCGGCATACTCGCCGATGCTGGCCTGATTCTGCGCGAAAGGCGCGGCCGTGTGGTGTGGTGCAAATTGCAGCCCGACAGCCTGCGCGCGGCATCGGTTTGGATGCAGGGGTTTGGCCAGATGGATCTGATGGATCTGGACGCGTTTGAGGCGTTTCTTGACCTTGCCGATCAGGACGATTTGGAAAACCAATCTGCATAGGTCTTGCGCAACTCGGCCTTTTGCACCTTGCCCATCGCGTTGCGCGGCAGATCGGGCAAGATCACCGCCGCCTTGGGCTGCTTGAATTTCGCCAGTTGCCCGCCAAGGCTGGCCAGCACTGCGGCCCCGTCCACCTGCGCGCCCTGCCGTGCTGTCAGCACGGCAAAAACCGCCTCGCCAAAATCAGGGTGCGGCAGTCCGATGACCGCGCTTTCCGCCACCCCATCGCAGGCGTCCAGCGCCAGTTCCACCTCTTTGGGATATACGTTGAACCCGCCCGAGATGATCAGATCTTTGCTGCGCCCGACAATCTGCACATAGCCCAAATCGTCGATCAGCCCCAAATCGCCCGTGGTAAACCACCCATCTGGCGACAGTTCCTCGGCGGTCTTTTCGGGCATCTGCCAATAGCCGCAAAACACATTCGGCCCGCGCACCTCGATCATGCCAATCTCGCCCTGCGGCACTGGCGCGCCCGCATCCGTGATGCGCAATTCCACCCCCGGCAGCGGCATCCCCACAGTCCCTGCCCGCCGCGCGCCCGCATAGGGGTTCGAGGTGTTCATATTGGTTTCCGTCATGCCATAACGTTCCAAAATCGCATGGCCCGTGCGCGCGGCAAAATCGGCATGGGTTTCGGCCAGCAGCGGCGCCGACCCTGACACAAACAGCCGCATATGCTGGGCACTTTCGCGGGTGAAATTGGGGCTGTCCAGCAGCCGCGTGTAAAACGTCGGCACCCCCATCATCACCGATGCGCGGGGCATGTGGCCCAGCACTTGGCCCGCCTCAAAGCTGGGCAAAAAGATCATGCTGGCCCCCGCCATCAGCACGGTATTCGTCGCCACAAACAGCCCGTGCGTGTGGAAAATCGGCAAGGCGTGCAGCAGCACGTCATCGGGGGTAAACCGCCACACATCGGCCAAAACCTGCGCGTTCGACAAAAGGTTATCGTGGGTCAGCATCGCGCCTTTACTGCGCCCCGTTGTCCCCGATGTATAAAGGATCGCCGCCAAATCCCCCGCCGCGCAGGGCGTAGGGGCAAAGCCCGCGCTGCCGCCCAAGGCCAAGCTGATGCTGCCATCCGCGGCCAGCGTCTCAAGCCGCGCGCCAGCCTTGGCCGCAATATGGGCCAGCGCGCCCCTGCTCGCGGGGTCGCAAAAGACCAAACGCGGGGCCGCGTTGCCCAGGAAATAATCCACCTCCGCAGGGGTATAGGCGGGGTTCAGCGGCAGATAGACCGCGCCAATCGCCACGCTCGCCGCATATAGCGCCAAGGCGCGCGGCGATTTGCCCGCCTGCACCGCCACACGGTCGCCCTTGGCCACGCCCGCCCCGCGCAGCGCCTGCGCCAAATCTGCCATCATATCGTGAAACGCCGCGCCCGTGATCGCGCTGCCATCCGCCAGATGCAAAAACGCCGATGACCGCCTAGCCAGCGGCGCAATCAGCGCGTCATAAAGGGGGTTCGCCATAGCGTCTAGAAATCAACCGTCACGTTGGGCAGTTTCAGTTCCTTCATCAAATCGCGCAATTCTTGCCGCGCGGCGATGTTGGACATGTTCAGCGCATCTACGCCCGTATCTTTCAAATCCAGCAAGGTCAGCCCGCGCGGGAACAATTCGCGGAAGATAACCCGTTCGGAAAAGCCCGCAGCAATGCGAAAACCGATCCGCTTGGACAGATCCGTCAGCGCCTCGCCCACTTTGCGCTTGTTGTGCATTTGCTGCGCACCAAGGCGGTTGCGCAGCACGATCCAGTCAATCGGCTGCCGCCCCGCTTGCGCGCGAAGCTGCCGCGCATTCCACACCATTTCCGCATAAATCGACGGGCCCAGCACCGCGCCCGTTTCAGGGTCTAGCCGCGCCAGCAAATCAAAATCGACAAAGCTGTCATTCAAGGGCGTGATCAGCGTATCGGCCAGCGAATGGGCCACTTGGGACAGGCGCGTATGGCTGCCGGGGCAGTCGATAACGATAAATTCTGACGTCGCCTCTAGCTGGCCCAAAGCTGCCGCCAGCCGCTGATCGAACGGGTTTTCACCTGGGTTCAGCTTGGCGGGTTCAAATTCGGGCAGGGACAAGTAATTGGGGCTGGGCAACTGCACCCCTGCGCGCGCCAAATACGCCTCGCGGTTTTCGACATAGCGCGCAAAGGAACGCTGCCGCAGATCAAGGTCAAGCGCGCCCACCCGTTTGCCCATCCGCACCAGCGCAGTGGCCACATGCATCGCCGTGGTCGATTTGCCCGACCCGCCTTTTTCGTTTCCAACCACAATGATATGGGCCATGACAATCGTTCCCCAGTTTGTTTCCAATTGATATACGATTGCACCACCGCATAAGAAAGCAAAAAGGCAATTTCAAGGCCAGTTCAGGGCCAGTTCAGGGCCAGTCTGGTTACGAAATGGGGCTTTCACAGCGCAGTTGTTGGTCTTCGCAGCGGGTGATGGGCCAGTCTGGCCGCCGCCAGCAATAGCCATCTGGGGTATGGGTGAACTGCATCACCCACAGCCCGCCTTGTTGCCCCGTGCTATCGGCGCGGTATTCGCCCTCTTCGCGCAGGGTTAGCGACGTGCCATGCGCCGCCTCCAGATCATACACCTCGCGCAAGCGCGGTGCGCCCGCGCTGCCCTGATAAGGCTTGTTCCAATCGCGCGCCAAATGCGGGCGATTGTCGATAATCGACACCTGATGCGGGTTCGTGCTGCACGATGCCGCCGCATCGCTGGCGCTGCCAAAACTGCCGTCCATCAGGTTCAACGCCTCTTGCCCCAGTGCGGGGCTGGCAAGGGTGAAAAGGGCAAAGGTCAAGGCGTGGCGCATGGGGTAAGTAAAGCGCGCGGCGCGGCTTTGGTCAAAAAGAATCTGCGCGCGCGCGGTCACGCATCTGTGATGTGCCCAACGAAAAAGGGCGCAGCCGATGCTGCGCCCTTTCTTGCCAAGACGGGGTAAATCAGAACCCCAAACCTGCGTATTTGTTTTTGAACTTGGACACGCGGCCGCCCGTGTCCATCAGCTTGGCATTGCCGCCCGTCCATGCGGGATGCGCCAGCGGGTCAATATCCAGCGCCATTTGGTCGCCTTCTTTGCCCCAGGTGGTTTTGGTTTTGAACACGGTGCCGTCCGTCATTTTGACGTCGATCATGTGGTAATCGGGATGAGTATCTGCTTTCATGGCCCGCGCTCCTATTCTGCCAAGGCTTTGTAATTGGTATCTTCGACGATACGCGCCGATTTACCGCGACGATCGCGCAGGTAATACAGCTTGGCGCGGCGCACGCGGCCACGGCGCACAACCTCGATCGTGGCGATGTTGGTCGAATACAGCGGGAACACGCGCTCCACGCCTTCACCGAAGCTGATTTTGCGCACGGTGAACGATGCGGCAATGGTCGCGCCGCCTTTGCGGGCAATCACAACGCCTTCATAGTTCTGCACGCGCGAGCGGGTGCCTTCGGTCACTTTGTAACCAACGCGCACGGTATCCCCAGCCTTGAAATCTGGGATGGTCTTGTTCAAAGCCGCGATTTGCTCGGCTTCCAGTTGGGCGATTAGGTTCATCGCATGTCCTTTTTGCAGCGGGGTTATCCCCGACATAATGCCGCGCCAGAGCTTGGGTCTTTGATCGGATCGCGGGTTTCCCCACTCCGCCCCAGATAACGGCAGCTTCTTGATGACTGATCTAGCAGGCCGCAACCCCGCCAAAGCAACAGGGCCAAGCCAAACAGAATCAGGCCTGAAGGGCAAATGCCCCAGACTGGGGTCGTTTAGGGGAATGGGGGGCGGGGGTCAAGGGGGGGGTCAAGGGGGGAGTAGCGGGACAAAATGGAAGCATACCGAATATTGTCTTACTGGCGCACGGATTCCAGCGCCAAGCGCCATCCTGCTGTGGCATACCTTAATGCAGTGATCAACAATCCGCTCCTAACCTTTCCTTCGCATCCACGCCGCCCAAAGGTCAGGTCTGCGCACCTTGGTCACTTCCTCGGCCTGAGCCTTCCGCCATTTCGCCACTTCGGCGTGGTTGCCCGATGTCAGCACCGCGGGAATCTCTCTGCCCTGCCAGACTGCGGGGCGGGTATATTGCGGATGCTCCAGCAGCCCGTCCGCGAAACTCTCTTCCACCGCGCTCTCCGCATTGCCCAGCACATTCGGCAGCAGGCGGACAACGCTATCAATCAACGCCTGCGCGGCAATCTCGCCGCCTGTCATCACGAAATCCCCCAGCGAGATTTCCTCGATATCGAAATGATCCAGCACCCGCTGATCCACGCCTTCGAACCGCCCACACAGCAGCGTCACGCCATCACACGCCGCCAACCGCCGCGCAGTCGCCTGCGTCATCGGCCGCCCACGCGGGGAGAGGTAAATCACAGGCCAGCGCGTGCCATCGCGGGGCGTGTCCACCGCTGCCGCCGCCAGCGCCAATTCCAGCACATCGGCGCGCAAAACCATGCCCGCGCCGCCGCCCGCAGGCGTATCATCCACATCGCGGTGACGGCCCTGCCCGAATGTCCGCAAATCCAAACACTCCAGCGCCCACAGGCCCATGTCCAGCGCGCGGCCCACCAAAGACAGCCCCAGCACCCCCGGAAAAGCATCTGGAAACAGGGTGATAATCTTGGCCCGCCACGCGCCCTTTTTCACCAGCGGGTCTTCCATCAGATCGCGCGGCTTCAAGCTGGGGCGCACCGATATGCGGCCGTGGCTGCGCGAGGGCGCGCCCGAATGATCGGTGGCATCCTCGGTCATGCCCCGCCCCCATCTGGGCCGTCACGTTCCTCGGGCGGGTCAACCACCACGCGGCGTGCGGCCAAATCCACCGTGGGCACGGCTTTGCGTGTAAAGGGGATCAGCAGGCCTTGCGCGCCAACCTCCAATATATCGCCCGCGCCGTGGTTATGCACCGCTTTGACAGTGCCCAGCGCCGCGCCGCCAGTGTCCACCACGTCAAGCCCGATCAAATCGGCATAGTAAAATTCATCATCAGGCAGCGCAGGCAGCACCGAACGCGGCGCAAACAGCGACAGACCGCGCAAGCTGTCTGCCTGTTCCTTGGTCGCCACCCCCGCAATGCGCGCGCCAAAACCGCCCGTCACGGGGCGGGTCAGGGTGATATGAAACGTCTTCGTTCCATCTTCGCTATACAAAGGCCCATAATCGCCAATCGCGCTTGGCTCGGCGCAAAAGCTTTTGATGCGCGCCTCGCCCGCCACGCCATAAGAGCCTGCAATGGCCCCAACGCAGATCAAATCCAGCTTTGGCATTTCGCGCCTTTTTGAATATCGGCCCCCACAATCGCAGGGGCCGCACCAATTTCAAATGGAAAGATTATTCCGAAGCGGCTGGCGCTGCATTACGGGCAGCTTTCTTGGCGGCCAGTTCGGTCATGCGTTTGCCGGGAACGGCAGCTTTGGGGTTGCTGCGGGCCTTTTTCGGCATCACGCCAGCGGCTTCCAGCATGCGGGCAATACGGTCGGTGGGCTGCGCGCCCAGACCCAGCCAATGCTTGACGCGGTCCATATTCATCTTGACGCGATCTTCGCTGTCTTTGGCCAGCAGCGGGTTATAGGTGCCCAACTTTTCCAAAAAGCGGCCATCGCGTGGGTTGCGGCTGTCGGTCGCCACGATCGAGTAGAAAGGGCGCTTTTTGCTGCCGCCACGGGCCAAACGGATTTTCATCGACATGAGTGTAGTCTCCTTACGTAGGGTGCGTGATTTCACGCACCATTTGGGTTATTTCTGTAGTTTCTCGTGATGCCTGATGACTTCGGAAATAATGAAGGTCAGGAATTTCTTGGCAAGTTCAGGGTCTAAATCCGCCTCGGCGGCCAGCGCCTCTAACCGCGCCATCTGTGCCGCTTCGCGCGCAGGGTCAGAGGCGGGCAAATCATGCGCCGCCTTCAGCCGCCCCACGGCTTGGGTCTGTTTGAACCGCTCGGCCAGCGTATAGACCAGCAGCGCGTCAAGGCGGTCAATGCTGGCGCGGTGGTCGCGCAGCAAGTCTGCGGCGCGGGCGGCGGTGTCGGTCATTGCATTGCCCCCTGTTTGTGGCGGTAAACCAATGTTTCTGGCCCGGGGCTTGCGGCGCGGGCATCCACCACTGCGCCAAGGCGTTCTGCAAGTCGGCGCGAGGGCGCGTTATCTTGCCCAACATAGCTGACAAGCGAGGTGATCACAGGCTGCGTTAGCGCCCAGTCGCGCACTGCGCTGGCACCCTCAAACCCGTATCCTTGGCCTTGATGCCCGTCATAGACCATCCAGCCCAGTTCGGGTTCGGCAAACAGCGGGCCCATGTTCACCGCAATCAGCCCCACCACCGCGCCGCCTTCCTTGCGCTGCATCATAAATCCGCCAACACCTTTCAGCGACCAGAGCGCCACATCCGATGTGAAATAGGCCCAAGCGCCCTTGGTGTCCAAAGGCCCATCCACCCCGCCAGACCGCGGCCCCGCCAAAAACGCCGCGTATTCCGCGAAATCGTCCATTTGGGGTGCGCGCAGGGTTAGGCGTTGGGTGGTGAGGGTGGGGGCGGTCATTGTCCCGCTCCCATCTGGTGGCGGTATACGCGGACAGGCGGCGGATAGGGGCAGGCGGCGGTGTTATCTACTACCGCGCCCATCCGCGCGCATAGGCGGTGCGAGGCCGCGTTTTCGACAGCGGTATAACTGACGGCGGTTTTGTAACCCGATGTCGCAAAGAACCAATCGCGCGCGGCCGTTGCCGCCTCATAGGCCAGCCCCTTGCCCTCATCGGCGGCATCCCACAGGCTCCAGCCCAATTCGGGTTCGGGGTGGGTTTCGGGATAAAACGGCCCAATACCGCCGATGGGCCTGTCGCCCTGCAACGCCGTGAACAGCGAAAAGCCATGCCGCGCCCACTGCGCGTAAAGGTCGTCCAGTTCCACCCGCAGCGTTGCCGCATCCCACGGCCCGCCCATCATCACAGACCGCTCCGATGCCCAAAACTGCGCCATCGGCGTCCAATCCTCGTCCTGCGGTTTGCGCAGCACAAGACGGTCGGTCACAAGAACCGGCGCGCCTTTGTCATCGTGCTGCAAAGTGTAGCTCATTTCTTTTTCATCATCCCCGACAGGCCCGCTGGCAAGGTTAACCCCCTCGGCATTCCCGGGAAACCGCCGCCCATGCCTTGCCCCATCCCCTTGGCCAATTCGGCCATCTGACCCTCTGACATGGTGGAAGGGTCGGGCATCGCCGCCCCCCCCTTGCCCATCATCTGCGCAATGGCCTGCTTCATCATGCCGCCTTTGCCCATTTTCTTCATCATATCAGCCATTTGCTGATGCTGTTTCAACAACTTGTTCAGATCGGCCACTTCCAGCCCCGCGCCCGCTGCAATCCGCTTTTTGCGGGATGCCGCCAGCAGATCAGGGTTCGCGCGTTCCTTTTTCGTCATCGACTGGATCAGCGCGATCTGGCGCACCAGCATACGGTCGTTAATCCCCGCCGCTTCGGCCTTTTTCGCCATGCCGCCCATGCCGGGCATCATCCCCATCAGCCCTGCCAGCCCGCCCATCTTCATCATCTGTTCCAACTGCGCCTTCAGATCGTTCATGTTGAACAACCCCTTGGCAAAGCGTTTGGCCATCCGCTCGGCTGCCTCTGCCTCGAACGTCTCGCGGGCGCGCTCGACCAAGGCCACGATATCGCCCATGCCAAGGATACGCCCCGCCACGCGCTCTGCCTCGAAGGTTTCCAGCGCGTCCATCTTTTCGCCAAGCCCGACAAAGCGAATGGGCTTGCCCGTGACCTGCCGCATCGACAGCGCAGCGCCGCCGCGCCCGTCGCCGTCCATCCGCGTCAGCACCACGCCCGAAATGCCAACCTTGCCGTCAAATTCGGCGGCCACATTTACCGCGTCTTGGCCCGTCAACCCATCGACCACCAGCAGCGTCTCGCGCGGCTGGGCAATATCGCGCACGGCGGTGATTTCATCCATCAACACGTCGTCAATGTGCAAACGGCCAGCGGTATCAAGGAAGACCACATCATAACCGCCCATCGATCCTTGGGTCTTGGCCCGCTTGGCGATCTGCACCGCGCTTTCGCCTTTGACAATCGGCAGGCTGTCCACGCCAATCTGCCCCGCCAAAATCGCAAGCTGCTCCATCGCGGCTGGGCGGTTCGTGTCAAGGCTGGCCAGCAGCACCCGCTTGGCCAGTTTTTCCTTAAACCGCTTGGCCAGCTTGGCCGTGGTCGTCGTCTTACCCGACCCTTGCAACCCCACCATCAAAATCGCGGCTGGCGGGTTGTCGATTTTCAGCGGTTCTGGCGGGGTATCGCCGCCCAGCACTCTCACCAATTCATCGTGAACAATCTTCACAACCTGCTGGCCCGGCGTGATCGAGCGTGTCACCGCCTGCCCCGTCGCCTTTACCCGCACCGCTTTGATGAATGTGCGCGCCACCTCTAGCGAGACATCCGCCTCCAGCAGCGCCGTCCGCACCTCGCGCAGCGCCGCGTCCACATCGCCCTCGCTCAGCGCCCCCGCCTTTGTCAAACGGTCAAACACACCGCCAAGGCGTTCGGATAGGTTTTCAAACATCAGCCCACTCCTGTTTTGCCCCTATATGGGGGCGGCGGTTGCATAGCGTAAGCCCAAAGCACAAAAGCACAAAAGCACCTGTGGGCGCAACGCGCTGACAGGTGGTGATCCTTGGACAAGCCTTAGGACCAGAAGCGTGCGCCTCTGGGGATTTGTAGAGGCGGATAGAGGGAAAGGGGCGGGGAGTCAAGGGTGGGGGGCGCAGTCGACCTAAGTTCCGAGAATCTTCATGCAATGGGCCAATATTTCTTCGTTATCGACTATTACGACGTTCAATCGTCGCCTTGTCCTTGTAATATTTTGGAAAATCATCTTCATTGGATCGTAATAGGATTTCGACTTATATATCAAATCCCCATGCTCGTTATATGAGAACATATTGTCAATTAAGATTGCAACTCCATCAAATTCTTGCCCAATTACACTATGTGTAGTTTCACCGCGCCCCCTATAGAATTCTTCATGGTGCTCGGAATTATACTGAGACGAGGTTAGGCGCAGCCTGTTCCACAGTTCAGCGGGAAGACTTTCCCAATATCTTTGTGCAACCTTTGAGTCCTTGAAATAGTTGATTGTTATATTGAGTCCCGCAACAGGCTTATCAAATCTGTTTCTATTCAAAAATACCTTAATGAATTCTGCAATCTCCGCATTTGTTCTTATCTTTTCCGATAGTGAAAAGCATTCTATATTTTCTATCGAACCTATTTTATCGCTCATTTTTCGAGCCGCCTCGGTCCTATGGAGCGTTTGACGGCCATCGTGAGAGAAAACACACGGTATACCGTCTGACTTTACCTTTTTCAAAATATCTTCAAAATTCTGAGGCCAAATCCTTTGCGCCTCATCCAAAATAATTAAATCAAACTCTTCATCTTTTAAATTGGAAAAATTCTTGACCGCTACTATTGAAAACCCATTTGCTATGAGCATTTCATGCCCAGAATTCAAACTGCCGCAATGAACAATCAAGCACTTTTTGCCATCCTCTTTAACCTTCTTGGCGAGGTGATAAACTAAAAGCGTTTTTCCAGTTCCGGGGCCACCTGAAACTGCCGAAAACGATTTTCCCTTTCGAATTTTTTTCGATATCTTGTTAAAGATTTCTTCTTGATGGCCAGTAAGAAAATATTTTCCTTCAATGAACCTTTCGGTAGAGTTAAAGGGAGAAACCAGATAGTCGCTAGGGTTAAAAATTGAGTCAATGTCTTCTTTATGGTAGGGCGTAACGGACCGGAACGCCGAGACAACCTCTTCGATGCTGGAATCAAGAAGATCACCTAGCTCGTTCAATTTGAAAAAATTTGAAGATTTTGCCACAAATGCAAAACTATGAACTTCTTTATCAATGAAACTCAAGTAGTAGCTGTTTCTTCTTAATTGCGCCAGGATCTTTTCATGAGTGCTTTCGCGCTTAACCTCAATATTCAGAATAGAATCTTTTCCTATCCTAAGTAGATCAAACTCTTTACCTATTTGCGGTATTTTGTAGCCAACATAGAAATTTTCGTAATCTTGAACCTTCAGCCCACCCGCCGAAAGTGCTTCGCAAAGATTTCCTAAGTCTGCAATTTCATCATCCTTTATTTCAAAATCATGATAATTTTGAAAATTTGTAAACGCTTGCTTTGAAAGTGCCCTTTTAGCTTGAATCAAAGAGATCAGGTTCAAGGCTCTACTCATCTGACACAAATTCCCTAATCTGATGAGGCATTTCCGTAGTGTGTAGTCTTCCGTGATGACTCGCGCAACCCTTGAGTGTGGCAAAAAGCCAGCCCGTAGGGTGCGTGATTTCACGCACCGTTTTTCGGCTGGCCAGCGAGATGAGGTTGGACAATGCCCCCCTACCCCTTCTCCCCCTCGATCAGCCGATCCAGCAGCATCCGCGAATACCTCGCCATTGTCTGGCGGTATTCCTCTTCAAAGGCAGGCGGGGGTTTGTATTCCTCCTGCGCCCTCACCACCTCTGCCAGCCTTGCCAGCATGAACGTGCGCAGCACGGCGTTCATGCGGGTGAGGTGGCCCTGCCCCATCGCGCGGAAAAACTTGATCACGTCTTCGTCGATGCGGATGGTCACGGCGCGTTTCAGCGGCTGGATGCGGCTTTGCGCAATCTCGTGCCATGCGGCGGGGATACGGGGGCTGTCTTTCAGCCGCCAGCCAAGATCGGATTCCAAATCGCGCATCACTTGGGCCAGTTGGTGAAAGGCGGCTTCGGTTTTCTGTTTGGTCGTCATCGCGGCTCCGAGGGTAAGGTCTGCCGCAACCCTACCCCCGCGCCCCTGAAATCCCCGTTACCGCGCCGCGCGCCGCGTAGCTACAGATGCAATACGCATGCAATACGGATGCAATACGCAAAGAATACGCGAAACCGACAGCATATCCACCAGCGACTGCGCCGCTCGCACCTGCCCATCTGCCCAGCCATTTGCGCCTGTAGGGCATCGGCGGGCACGGGGCGGCAAACCCTGCACGTCAGCGTCTTTGCCCCTTGCGCCTGCGGGCGGATTTGGGTTTGCTGTGGATGCAGGGCAAAGGGAATATCATGGAAAACTGGGACGAAATTCGCACGGCCCTGCATGTGGCCCAGCGCGGCACGGTGTCGGGTGCTGCGGATGCGATGGGCGTGCATCACGCCACCGTCATTCGCCATATTGACGCGCTAGAGGCGCGGCTGGGCACAAAGCTGTTTCAACGCCATTCGCGCGGCTATACCCCCACCGAAGCGGGGCGCGATTTGCTGGCGGTGGCGCAGACGACGCAGGAACAATTTGCCCAATTAACCAGCCGAATCAAAGGCCAGGGTGGGGCGATTTCGGGCGATTTGGTGGTGACGTCTTTGGTGGAATTGTCGTCCTTTATCACGCCGACTTTGGCCGAGTTTCAGGCCCTGCATCCAGATTTGACCGTGCGGTTTCTAACGGGGGGGCGGCTGTTTCGGCTGGAATATGGCGAGGCGCATGTCGCCATCCGCGCCATGCGTATTGGCACGCGGCCCGAACAGCCCGACAATGTGGTGCAGCCCTTTACCCGTATGTCGATGCGCCTCGTTGCCACCCAATCTTATCTGGATACACACGGCACCCCAACCTCTCCCGAGGATTTGGTAAGGCACCGCTTTGTCGGCCTTGAACCCACAACCGCGCGCGCGCCGTTTAATATGTGGCTGGCCGAACTGGTGGCCGCTGACCGCATCTTATTTCGGGTGGACGAATCTGCCGCGATGCGCGATGCGATTTTGGCAGGCGCGGGGATTGGGTTTTTTCCCAGTTACTATCTGAAAAACCATCCAAATCTGGTCGAAGTGCTGCCATGGCGCGATCATTGGGCCTCGGATATGCTGCTGATCACCCATGTCGATTTGCACCGCACTGCCAAAGTGCAGGCACTGCTGAGTTTTCTGAAAGCAAAGGCCAAAGCATGGGATCTGTTTTAGGCGCAGCGCTGAACCGCCTGCCCCGCCATGCGCAGGGGCATTTGGGGATGCTGGCCTTTTCGGCGCTGGTGGCGGGGTCGTTTTCGCTGGGGGCGATGGCCGCGCCGTTCGTCTCGCCAGCCGCGCTGACGGTGTTGCGCTTTGCGCTTGCAGGTGTTCTCGTTGGCGTGGTCGCCCATACCACGGTGGGCCTGCCGCGCAGCGCGTGGCGCGCGCCGTGGCGTTACGGGGTTATGGGCGCGCTGATGTCGGTCTATTTTGTGCTGATGTTTTGGGGGCTGCAAACCGCCCAAGCGGTGCCGATTGCGGCTGTCTTCACGCTAACCCCTGTCATGTCGGCGGGCTTTGGCTGGCTGTTTCTGCGCCAAGTCACCACCGCGCGCATGGCTCTTGCACTGGCGATTGGCGCGGCGGGCGCGCTGTGGGTGATCTTTCGCGGCGATTTTGGCGCGATGTTGCGCCTAGAGGTCGGCTTTGGCGAGGGGGTCTATTTTATTGGCTGCATCGCCCATGCCGCCTATACGCCGCTGTTGCGCCGCCTGAACCGGGGCGAGCCTGCGCTTGTCTCCACCTTTGGCATGATGATGGCAGGGCTGGTCATTTTAACCCTGTGGGGCGGGCGCGAGGTGGCGGCAACAAACTGGGCCGACCTGCCCGCGATTGTCTGGATTTGCCTTGCCTATATCTCGATCGCAGCCTCGGCGCTGACCTTTGTTTTGATGCAGTTTTCTGCGATGCGCTTGGCCTCGGCCAAGGTCATGGCCTATACCTACCTTGTGCCCAGTTGGGTGATTTTATGGGAACTGGGGCTGGGCCACACTGTTCCGCCGTGGAACGTGATCGGGGGCGTCGCACTTACGTTGCTGGCGCTTGGATTGCTGCTGAAAGATGAATAGCCTTGCCCAGTTTACAAAGAATTTATGTGGTCGTAGTTAAACTGCCCAAAAACCTAGAACCGATAAGGATATATCATGCGTTTTCTTCGCCCCCTGCTGATTGTGCTGATCAGCCTGGCATCCGCCCAGTTGGCGCTGGCCCAAGATGCCGCCACCACCACCGAGGCTGCTGCCCCCGCAACCCCTGTCGCAACGGGGCCTGAAACTGTGCAGGTCGGGGCCTATATCCTGCGCCTGAACAATGTGGTGCAAAAGGAAGGCACCTTTACCGTAGACATGTGGGTTTGGTTCCGCTGGAAAAACGATGCGGTCAAACCCTATGAAACCTTTGAAATTTCCAACGGGCGGATTGAAAACCGATCGGACGTATCGCTGCAAAAAGACGGCGATATGAACTATGCCACGGTGCGCGTCGAGGCGACAATTTTCCACGACTACGATGTGAAAACCTACCCTATGGACGATCATTTCCTGTCGGTCAGCATCGAGGATCAGTCCGCTGTGATCGACCAAATCGTCTATGCGACCGACGAGAATACCGCGATGGACCCGGGCGTGCAGGTGGCAGGCTGGGCGGTGAAACTGGCTGCGCCGACGGTTGCCGACCACGTTTATCCCACCAATTACGGCCTTTTGTCCAGTGCGGCGGCATCGACCTATTCGCAACTGAACTTTAATGTGGAATTGCACCGCGAAGGCTTTGGCGCGCTGTTCAAACAATTCTGGATCGCGGGCCTATCGGTTCTGCTGGGCCTTTTGGCGTTTAAGGTCAAGGCCACCGATCTGGACGCGCGCTTTGGTTTGGGTGTCGGCTCGATCTTTGCGGCCAGCGCCAACGCCTTTGTGATTTCCGACAGCCTGCCACAAAGCACGGTCATCACCTTGGCCGAGCAGATCAACTTTCTGGCCATCGGCACGATTTTCCTATGCGTGGCGATGAGCATCTTTTCGCTGCGTCTGTGCTATCTGGGGCAAGACGACAAATCCGAACGGCTGGATGCGCGTGCGATGGCGGTGATCGGGATTGGCTATGTGGTGATCAACGTGGCGCTTGTGGCGCTTAGCCTGTAATCGCGCGGCATCACGGAAAACGGGGCGCAGTGCAAACTGCGCCCTTTTTCACGGCCAGAACTGCCATAGTTAAATCAACGACGGCAAACCGCACCGCCCCTGCATCAATGACCTAATTTTGAGAAAATGGCGGACCCAGAGCGATTCGAACGCCCGACCCTCAGATTCGTAGTCTGATGCTCTATCCAGCTGAGCTATGGGTCCACTGGCGGCGCAAATAGCCCTACGCGCGCGGTGATGCAAGGGTGAAAATGGTGGCCCGCAAAAATTGACAGCGAATTGCGGCTAGGCCTGCGGGGCGCCCTCTTTGGGCAAGTGCAGGATAAAGGCTGTGCCTTGCGATGTGCTGCGTAGTAACTCCAGCCGCCCGCCATGCCCGCGCAGCAATTCGGCGGCAATGGCAAGCCCCAGCCCTGTGCCCCCTTTGCGCGCCGAGCCAGAGAACGCTTCGAACAAATGGGCGCGGGCGCGGTCGGGCAGGCCTGGGCCCGTATCTGCGACCATCACCCAATATTCAGCAGGGGTTTTGCCCGCCGAAACAGATATCTGCCCGCCTTTGCCCTGCGCCTCAATCGCCTGCCGCGCGTTGCGGATCAGGTTGGACAGCACGCGATACATCTGTTCAGGGTCGGCCCAAACTGTCAGACCCTTTGGCACATCGACAGCCAATGTTACGGGCGTATCTGCGCCAATGCCATCCGCCTCGGCCACATCGCGTGCAAGCAGGGCGATGTCCATGGCGCGGGGTTGGGGGGCGGCCTCTTCGGCCCGCCCAAAGGTCAATGTCGATTCGCACAGCGCCACGGCGCGCGAAATACTGCCGACCAATTTCGGCGCAGCGCGGGCGACGGCAGGGTCTTGGCTGGCCTCGATCCGATCAACAAACAGTTGCGCCGATGTCAGGATATTGCGCAGATCATGCGAGATTTTCGCCACCGCCCCGCCAAGTTGCGCCAGCCGTTCCTTTTGCCGCAGCGCTTGGGTCAACTGGGTTTGCATCATCGCCATTGCTTCTTCTGCGGCGCGCACCTCGGCCACTTGCGAGGTGGGGGCGATCACGCGGCGCGCATCCTCGGGCGCATCGGCGTAAGATTGCATATGCAGCACCACACGGCGAATGGGCAGCACCATCAGCCGCTGCACCGCAAAAAACAAAAACGCCGCCGTAACCGCCGAAATCACCGCCGACAGCAGCAAAATGCGCCCGCCATAATCTATCAGCGCCGCACGCAAGGGGGCGGTGGACATGGTGATTTCAATCAGCAACCCAGCCTCTTGCACGGGTTGGCCGATGACGCGAATAATATCATCGCCACTGTCCAAAAGGGCGGCAAAGGCATCCCTTATCAACATCCACGGCCCAGCGCCGCGCAAATCATAGGTCGCTGATACGGGCTGCGGCAATTGCGACGACAGCACCAATTCGCGCACTTCATTGCGGCGCAGCACCACGTTGAACACCTCGGCATTGGCCAGCAGTTCCGCTTCAAGTTCTGGGGTCACCATATCGGGCGCAGCCAGTTGCGCCAGCGCCGCGATCTGCGCTTTTTCCAGACGCATGGTCAAAAAATCATCCCGAAACCGCGCAATCGAGGGGACAAAGATCATCACCTCGGCCAGCATGACAAAAACCACTGTCAAAATCAGAAAACGCCCCGACAGGCTGCGCAGAAAAGCCGCGCGCGGAGCTTTTTCCTGTTGCAAGATAAGGCGGTCACTGCCGTCCAAAACCAATCAACCCTATGTTTTGCTGCTGAATCACAGTTTTGCTATGGAATCACGCGCTGCACCGCGCGCACCACACGTTTAAGCATAGCATTTTCGAACAGCTTGGGCGAAAAATATGCGCCCGCCGCGCGTTTGGAAACCTCGCCCAAGGTGGGATAGGGCAGGATCGCGCCCGAAATGGCCGAAAGTTTCAGCCGCTGCGATAGGGCCAGCGACCAAAACCCAATCATCTCGCCCGCGCCCGCGCCGACAATGGTTGCCCCAACAGGGCGGCCTTTGACCACCATCACCTTGGCAAAACCCTTGGTTTGTCCCGTGGCGACAGCGCGGTCGTTATGGGCGAAATCGGCGCGGTGCACCGATAGCGCTGCGCCAAATTGGGCGCCCGCGGCGGCTTCGGTCAGGCCCACTTGGGCCAGTTCGGGGCTGGTATAGGTGACCCACGGCACCACCGTTGCCGCGCGCGCGGGCAGGCCCAGCAGAATTTGCCGAATGACAACCCCCGCATGGGCGCCCGCGACATGGGTAAACTGCAACCCGCCGGCCGCATCGCCCACCGCATAGACGCGCCGATTGCTGGTGCTGCGCAGGCTGGCATCCACCGTCACGCCGCGCGGGCTGTGCGCAATGCCCCCCGCCTGCAGGCCCAGCCCCTCGATCGCCACTTTGCGCCCTGCCGCCACCAAAAGATGGTTGCCCTCGATCACCGTTCCGTCAGCCAAAAATGCCCGCAGGCCCGCGCCTGCCGCCTCGATCCGCTGCACGGGTTGGCCCTCGCGGATGTCGATCCCTTCGCCGCGCAATGCCGCCAGCACTATGGCGGCGGCGTCTGGATCATCCCGGCCCAGCGCCGCCGCCCCCTCGATCACGGTCACTTGGCAGCCAAGCCGCCGATGCGCCTGCGCCATTTCCAGCCCTATCGGCCCGCCGCCCAGCACGATCAAATGGTCTGGCGGTGAGGTCTGAGCGAAAATCGTCTCGTTGGTCAGGTAGGGCACGCTGTCAATGCCCGCAATCGGCGGCACAAACGGGCGCGAGCCTGTGGCAATGACAAAGCGGCGGGCACGGATCGTATGATCGCCCGCCTGCACGGTATCTTTGCCCGTAAATTGGCCATAGGCGCGGATCACCTGCACGCCAAATCCTTCAAATCGTGCTTGGCTGTCCATCGGCGCGATTTCGGCGATGGTGGCCGCGACATGCGCCTTGACGGCTGCAAAGTCGATTTTCGGCGCGCTGGCGGTGATGCCAAACTTGGCCCCTGCTTGCATATCATGCGCCGATTTGGCGGCAGCCAGCAGCGCCTTGCTGGGCACGCAGCCTGCATTCAGGCAATCGCCGCCCATCTCGCCGCCCTCAATCAGCACCACGCGCGCGCCCATTTGCGCCGCCCCCGCCGCCAGCGACAGCCCGCCAGACCCCGCCCCAATGATGCAAACATCCGCCGTTATCTGTGCCATCGCCTAAACCTTTTCTTGTTTGAAGATCCGCATCACAATCGGCAGGGCCGACAGCGCCGCCAGCCCCAGCAGCGGCAGCAAAACGGGGGGCGAGAAGATAATCCCAAGGTCTGGCTTTGCACCCGCCGCAAACACCTCGCCCAGACCAGCGCCGACCGATGTAAACACCGCCGCCGCAGGCAGGATGCCCACAAAAGTTGTCCAAGCAAAGCGCGGCAGCGCCGTGCCCAGCATCGCAGGAACCAAATTGGCCAGAAAAAACGGAACCCCCGGGATCAGCCGCATGGTCAACAGGGCCGACACCTCGTTTTGTGCCATGGCGCGCTGCAGTTTGGCGAAAATCCCATCGCCCGCGCGCAATCGCGCCGCCACATCCGCACCAAACCCCGCCCGTGCCGCCAGAAAAATCGCCACAGCGCCGCAAGTTGCCCCCGTCACGTTGTAAATCAGGCCAGGAAACATGCCAAACAAAAACCCGCCCGTCAGCGAGGCGATCAGCCCCCCTGGCAGCGACAGCGCGACAATGGCCACATAAATCCCGACAAAGCCAAGGCTGGCCGCCACAAAATGCGCGTCTCGAAAGGAAATCAGCGCCGCGCGATTTTGCGCCAGCGCGTCAAATGTCAGATACGGACGCAGAAACACAAAGCCCAGCAGCGCAGCAATGGCAATCAGCACAATCGGCGCGCGGCGCAGCACTGTAGAGGTTAAAGGGTGCGGCATGATGTGACCTTTCAATGTTGGCCCATCTGCGCCAATTTCGCACGGCCGCGCCAGCCCCCCTCACGCGGGGGTGAACGGATGTTAGATGTTTCGCGTCAAATCGCGGCCCCTTGAAACAATTGCCGGGTATTTTGCCACAAAAACCCGCCCCATATTGCAAAAACCTGCGCCTTTACCCGCGCGAAGCCGTTGACTTGGCCCGCAACCCCGCCTAAAGGACGGGCTTCAAGTTTGCCGCTTTCGAATCTGCACAGGTTCAAAGCACCGCCTTATGGAGACCGCGATGAAGCGCACATTTCAACCTTCGAACCTTGTTCGCGCCCGCCGCCACGGTTTCCGTGCGCGCATGGCCACCAAAGGCGGCCGTCTGGTGCTGGCTGCGCGCCGCGCCAAGGGCCGCAAAAAGCTGTCGGCCTAATCTGTAAAGATTGTTCTTTGCCCGCCCCGTTTTGGGCGGATAAAAGGGGCGCCGCATGACACCGCCGAAGGCATCGGATAAAGGCTTGCAAGACGCCTCCGACACTGCCTCGGCGGTTTTGCTTTGCGCGCAAGGATCATCGCGCCCCGCGCCAACCCCTTTGATTGAAACCTTGACCAAACGGGCCGATTTCCTGCGTGCCGCCTCGGCAAAGCGTATGGGAACGGGCAGTTTTCTGCTGCAAGCCCGCCCGCGCGGCGATGATTTGACTATGCGCGTGGGCTTTACCGCCAGCAAGAAAATTGGCAATGCCGTGGCCCGCAACCGCGCCAAACGGCGGATGCGCGCTGTGATGCGCGCGGTTTTGCCAAGCCTTGGGCAGGCGGGATGGGATTATGTTCTGGTTGCCAAACCCGAGGCCACCATTTCCCGCGATTTTGCCGACCTGCGCGCCGATCTGACCCGCGCCTTGGCGCACATCCACGACAGCAAGGCCAAATCGTGACGCCGCTTGCCCATATCGTCGCCCTGCCCGTGCGCGCCTATCGCCTGTTTTTGTCGCCGTGGGTCGGGCATGGCTGCCGCTTTCAACCCACCTGCAGCGCCTATGCGCTGGAGGCGCTGGAAAAACACGGCGCGTTTAAGGGCACTTATCTGACGGCCCACCGCATTTTGCGTTGCCACCCTTGGGGCGGCAGCGGTTACGACCCCGTTCCGCCCCATTCACACGATTAGGCCCGCTATGCTGGACACTGATATCCCGCTGATCTTACAAAACGCCCCCCAGACCGACGAATTTCGCCGTCTGCACAAGCAAATCTTGCAATCCGTGCGCGAGGCGATGGACACCTATGGCATGATTCAGCGCGGCGCGCGTTGGCTGGTGTGCCTGTCGGGCGGCAAAGACAGCTACACGCTGCTGGCCGTTTTGCACGATCTGAAATGGCGCGGTGTGCTGCCAGTTGACCTGCTGGCCTGCAATCTTGACCAAGGCCAGCCCAATTTTCCCGCCACAGTTTTGCCCGAATTCTTAACGCGGATGCAAATTCCTCACCGCATCGAATACCAAGACACCTATTCGATTGTCGTGGATAAAGTGCCGCAAGGCCGCACCTATTGCGCGCTGTGTTCGCGTCTGCGGCGCGGCAACCTTTACCGCATTGCCCGCGAAGAAGGCTGCAGCGCCGTGGTTTTGGGCCATCACCGCGACGATATGCTGGAAACCTTTTTCATGAACCTGTTTCACGGTGGCCGCATGGCGACAATGCCGCCGAAACTGGTCAACGAAGAGGGCGACCTCTTTGTGTTGCGCCCGCTGGCCCATGTGTCCGAGGCAGAGTGTCAAGCCTTTGCATCTGCTATGGAATTTCCGATTATCCCCTGCGATCTGTGCGGCAGCCAAGAGGGGCTTCAGCGCGTGCAAGTCAAGAAAATTCTAGACGAATGGGAGGCCCGCAGCCCTGGCCGACGTGGTATCATGGCGCGCGCGCTGTCGCATGTGCGCCCATCGCATTTGGCTGACCCAAGCTTGTTTGACTTTGCGGGTTTGATGCTGGGAAGATCGACGGAAAATTCGGAAAAATTTACCGAAAATCCTTTGCAACTTGGGGATGCGGATTAACCAATCAATCAGACCCTGCTGCCTAAATTGCCCTTAGCACAGGGCGCGCGCCCTTAACCTTTGGGGGCACAGCATGATGACAGGCATCACAGGCAAATTCCGATCGACGGCGGTTTCGGTATCCAATCTGCTACGTCGCCCCGAATGGATGGTGTTTTTGCCCGCGATCAGTCTTGCCGCGTTTTGGCTGGGCGGGGAAAGCAGCCTTTTGGCCACCGCACTTGGCCTACCGCTGGCGCTGGGAATTCTGGCATCCATCCGCGTGGATCGCGCCGAAGGGCGCGCACAGCATTCCCCTGCGCGTGATGATCAGCTTTCGCTGCGCAACCATGTGGTGGAACGGCTGGATGAAATTCTGCGCGACCGTCCCTTTCACGGCAAACTGACTGCCTGCCTTGTGGTGCAATTTGACGCGCCAGAACAACTGCTTGCGCGGCATGGACGGGCGGCTGAAAGCACGGTTCTCACCCGATCGGCCGAACGGATTTGCGCCGCCCTGCGCGACGGCGACACAATCGGGCGGCTGGAAGGTGGCGGGTTTGCCATTGCTCTGGCACCCTCGCGCAGGTTGGATTTGGAAACGGTGGTGCAACTTGCCGCGCGGCTGCAGGCGGCCATCGCAGCCCCGGTCGAGCTGGATGCCGCGCGGCTTTATGTCACCTGTTCGGTTGGCTTTTGCATTGCCGACCGCGCGCCCAGCCAAACGGGAACGGCGCTGCTAGAGGCGGCGCAAGTCGCCGCAGATGAGGCGCGGCGCAATGGCCCAGGGGCTTTACGCGTCTTCGCCCCCGAAATGGCCCGCACACGCGCCGACCACGACGCGCTGCGCGCCGAACTAGAACGCGCGCTGGATATGGGCGAGATCAGGGCGCATTTCCAACCGCAAATCTCGACCGACACAGGCGCCATCACTGGGTTCGAAGCCTTGGCGCGCTGGTATCACCCGACGCGCGGCTTGCTCGGGCCGGGGGTGTTTTTGCCGATGCTGGAATCAGCGGGCCTGTCGGAACGATTGGGCGAGGTGATGTTGCAAAACGCCCTAGCGGCACTGGTGCGCTGGGATGGGCTAAAGCTGGGCATCCCTTGCGTTTCGGTCAATCTTTCGGCGGAAGAGCTGCGCAACCCCCGCCTTGCCGACAAAATCAAATGGGAACTGGATCGCTTTGATCTGAATCCGAATCGGCTGTGCGTGGAGGTGCTGGAAAACGTGGTTGCCGCCACCGACAATGACGTTGTTGTGGCCAATATCGCAGCGCTGGCGCGACTGGGCTGCGGCATTGATCTGGATGATTTTGGCACGGGACATGCCTCGATCACCTCGATCCGCCGCTTTGCGATCAGACGGCTGAAAATTGACCGCAGCTTTGTCACCCGTTTGGACGAAGACCGCGGCCAACAGCGGATGATTGCAGCGATCTTGTCTATGGCCGAACGGCTGGAACTGGCCACTATTGCCGAAGGCGTGGAAACCGCCGCTGAACACACAATGCTGGCGCAACTGGGCTGCAATGATGTGCAGGGTTTTGGCATTGCCCGCCCGATGCCCATCGAAGATACGGTTGAATGGATCGCCAGCCAGCGCAGCAAAATCGGCAAACTGCCGCGAATCAGGCAGGAAATGCGCTGAGAACGCCTGCCGCAGCGGGAAAACCGCTTGACCTTTGCCGCCCCCTATCGTTGAACCTGCGCAATCTTTTCAACAAATGGCGGCGGCCCCGATGGACGATCAAAACAAGAACCTTATCCTTGCAACGGCGCTAAGCCTGGGGGTGATCCTCGTTTGGTTTGTGGGCGGGCCCATGGTGTTTCCACAGTGGTTCCCCGACCCTGCCACCCAATCGGTGCAGGCCGCAGCGGATGAGGCGGCAAGCGTCCCTGCCGCCGATGCTGACACCGCCCAAACCGCCGCGCCCGCAGATACCGCCGCCGCCCTGCCAGCCAACGCACCGCGCCTGAACATCGACACGCCCAAACTATCGGGGTCAATCTCCATGCTGGGCGGGCGGATCGACGATTTGTCGTTGAAAACCTACCGCGAAACTTTGGCCGCCGATTCGCCCGAAGTGAAACTTCTCACCCCCATCGGCGAAGACACCCCCTATTACGCCGTGTTCGGCTGGGCGAATGGCGCAGGCCTTGACGCCGCCGATGTGCCCAGCGCCACCACCGAATGGAAGGTGATCTCTGGCAGCACGCTGACCCCGAAAACCCCCGTCACCCTGCAATGGCAAAACACCAAAGGCCTGACCTTTACCCGCACCATCTCCATCGATGCCGATTTCATGTTCACCATCACCGATGATGTGAAAAACGCTGGCTCCGCGAGCGTGAGCCTATCCAATTATGGCTTCGTCGCCCGCCATGGCCTGCCCAAACTGCAAAACATCTACGTGGTTCACGAAGGCCTGATCCGCCGCACGGATGGCGTTTATCACGAGGCGAATTACGACGATTTCGCTGACCTGCCCGTGGTCGCGGCAGAGGCTGGCCAAGTGGAAACCGTAGCGGCCACCACCGATGGCTGGATCGGCTTTACCGACCATTACTGGATGACCACTCTGATCCCCGAGCAGGGCAAAGCCTTTACGGCGGCAAGCAAAATCGTCGCCAAGGCTGACGCGACCGCCAACGTCTATCAGGCCGAGTTGCGCCTGCCCTTGGTCACATTGGCACCGGGCGAAAGCACGCAGACCACCAACCGTCTGTTCGCAGGGGCCAAAGAATGGGCGACAATTCGCGCCTATGAATCTGACAGCAATATCGCAGGTTTCATCGATTCCATCGATTGGGGCTGGTTCTATTTCCTGACCAAACCCATCTTCGCCGTTTTGCATTGGCTGAACGCCCAAATCGGCAACATGGGTCTTGCCATTATCGGTCTGACTTTTGTGCTGAAACTGCTGGTTCTGCCGCTGGCCTATAAATCCTACGTCTCGATGGCACGGATGAAGGAATTGCAGCCCGAAATGGAGGCCCTGAAGGAACGGGCAGGCGAAGATAAGCAAAAGCTGCAAAAAGACATGATGCAGTTATACCGCGACAAAAAGGTAAATCCTGCGGCGGGCTGCCTGCCGATTTTGATCCAGATTCCAATTTTCTTTGCACTGTATAAAGTGATTTTCGTCACCATCGAACTGCGCCACGCGCCGTTCTTTGGCTGGCTGAACGATCTGTCCGCGCCCGATACATCCAGCCTGTTCAACCTGTTTGGCCTGCTGCCATGGTCTGCCCCCGCCCAAGGCTCGATTCTTGCGCTTATTTTCATCGGGGTGCTGCCGATCCTACTTGGCATCACCATGTGGCTGCAGCAAAAGCTGAACCCAGCCCCCGCCGACCCCGTGCAACAACAGATTTTCGCCTATATGCCATGGGTGTTCATGTTCATGCTGGGCAGTTTTGCCAGCGGGTTGGTGGTGTATTGGATCACCAACAACACCATCACCTTCACCCAGCAATACCTGATCATGCGCAGCCACGGGCACAAGCCTGACATTTTTGGCAATATCAAATCCAGCTTTGCCAAAAAACCTGCAGCCCCCCCTGCCGCGACCAAAAAGAAATGACGCAGGCTATGGCGGCTTCAACCAGCGGTATTCGGGCGAAAGGCCATGCAGCATGAGCATGGTCTTTACCCTTGCGCCAGACCCAGACATGCCCGACCGCGAGGCGGGTCGTTTGCTGTTTGCAGGCCCTGTCGATTTTGTCAAAGGCGTGGTCGCCATGTCTGGCCTGCCCGCACCTGACCGGCTGGAAGTTTGCTTTGCAGGCCGCTCGAATGTTGGAAAGTCTAGCCTTATCAATGCCTTGACGGGCCGCAAGAACCTTGCCCGCGCGTCCAACACGCCAGGCCGCACGCAGGAAATCAACTATTTCGCCTTGGGCGAAGAAAACCGCTATCTGGTCGACCTGCCAGGCTACGGCTATGCCGAGGCGCCCCGCCCCGTGGTGGCCAAATGGCAGGCGCTGCTGAAATCTTATCTTGCGGGCCGCCAAACCCTGCGCCGCGCCTTTGTGCTGATCGACACACGCCACGGGGTGAAAGACGTGGACGAAGAAATTATGAAACTGCTCGACCGCTCTGCCGTGACCTTTCAGGTGGTGATGACCAAGGCCGACAAAGTGTCGAAAGCCGAAGCGCAGGCAAATATTGCCCAAACCATGGCTGCGCTGGCCAAACACCCCGCTGCTTATCCCGAAATCGTGGTGACCTCTTCGGAAAAGGGCGAAGGGATTGAAACCCTGCGCGCGATAATTGCCACTTTGGTCTAACCTTTGCAGGAGGCTGATATGAAAGAACAAAACCTTAATATGGCCAACGCGATCACGACCGCCAAAATGCTGTCCGAGGCGCTGCCCTATCTGCAGCGCTTTACCGGTGCAGTGGTGGTGGTCAAGTTCGGCGGCAATGCGATGGGCGATGATGCGGCGATGGCCGAATTTGCCCGCGATATCGTGCTGATGCGGCAGGTGGGGGTGAACCCCGTTGTGGTGCATGGCGGCGGGCCGATGATCAACCAGATGCTGGATAAGCTGGGCATCAAATCAGAATTCGTGCGCGGCAAACGCGTGACGGATAAGGCCACCGTTCAGGTGGTGGAAATGATTCTGTCGGGCCTTGTGAACAAGCGTATCGTGCAGGCGATTATGGATGCAGGCGGGCGCGCGGTGGGCATTTCGGGCAAGGACGATGATCTGATGGTCTGCGTCGCCGATGACCCTGAACTCGGCTTTGTCGGCCGCCCTGTTGAGATGAACGTGCAGGTGCTGCGCGATCTGTATAGGGCGGGCATCATCCCTGTCGTCGCCCCAGTTGCAACGGGCATGGCCGACAATGAAACCTTCAACGTGAATGGCGACACGGCGGCTGGGGCCATCGCGGGCGCATTGCAAGCCGACCGTTTGCTGCTGCTGACCGATGTATCGGGCGTGAAAAACGCGGCAGGCGAGGTGATGACCCAAATCACCCCCGACGAAGTGCGCCAAATGATCAAGGAAGGCGTTATCGCCGGCGGGATGATTCCCAAAACCGAAACCGCTGTCGCCGCGGTCGAGGCGGGAACGCGGGCCGTGACCATCCTAGACGGGCGCATCCCCAACGCCTGCCTGCTGGAGCTTTTCACCGACCACGGCGCAGGCAGCCAAATTCGCGCAACCGCCCCGCGCGTGACCCCGCGCAAGCGCTAGGTCAATCTGGTGGACATTTGGCCCAAATCAATATATTCTAAAGTTAGAATGTAAGGGGGGCCGCGATGATTTCCGAAACTCTGGTGCGCCTTTCGGTGTTCTCGGGCCTGTTTGTGCTATTTGCCGCGATGGAATGGCTGGCCCCGCGCCGCACCCGCGTGCAGCCCCGTGCTGGGCGGTGGTTCACCAATCTGTCGATTGTGGTGATTGATTCTCTGGCGGTGCGAGCGATAGCGATTGGCGCGCCCTTGCTGGCGATTGGCGCCGCGATGGATGCGCGGACGCAGGGCATTGGCCTGTTGAATTGGATGGCGCTGCCCGATTGGTCCAAGATCGTTGCAGCCATCCTTGTGCTGGATTTCGCAATTTGGACGCAGCATCTGATCACACATAAAGTGCCACTGTTTTGGCGCTTTCACCAAATGCACCACGCCGACCGAGATTTTGATGTGACTACGGCGCTGCGCTTTCACCCCTTTGAGATTGTGGCCTCGATGCTGGTCAAGATTGCCGTGGTCTACGCCCTTGGCGCGCCGCCTTTTGCCGTGCTGGCCTTTGAAATTATTCTGAACGGCACGGCCATGTTCAACCACGCCAACTGGCGGCTGACACTGGGGCTTGATCGCATCGTGCGGCTGGTTTTGGTCACCCCCGATATGCATCGCGTGCATCATTCTGATCTGCGCGAAGAACATGACAGCAATTATGGCTTTGCTTTATCGATTTGGGATCGCATCTTTGGCACATATATCGCACAGCCCAAACTGGGGCATGATGGCATGACAGTGGGGCTAAAGTGGCAGGACGACAAACCATCGAAACTGGGCTGGAGCCTGATGCTGCCGTTCCGCCGCAATCCCTAGCGGCCATCGCAGCAGCGGCGGGCCTGCATCATCTGGCCGTATTGGGCGGCTTTCATGCGGCGGATGATCCAACCCTGCCCAAGGGCACGCAAACCTTGCTGCTGCTGGGGCCAGATAACGGGTTTTGGGCGCATTTCACCGCCGCGCCCGAATGGGGCGATGGCGCGGCTGACCCGATGGATCGCTGGTCGCGCCGCGTCATTGGCCGTATCGCCTGCGATTTGGGGGCAAAGGCGCTGTTTCCCTTTGGCGGGCCGCCCTATCATCCGTTCTATTCTTGGGCGCTGCGCACGGGGCGGGTTTGGGAAAGCCCAATCAAACTGTTGGTGCATGACACGCAGGGCCTTATGGTCAGCTTTCGCGGTGCCTTGGCATTGAAGGAACGCATCGACCTGCCCGCGCCGTCCAGCCGCCCATGCGATGCCTGCCCAGCCCCCTGCACCACCACCTGCCCTGCTCTATCAGCGGAGGGTTACGACCTGCCCGCCTGCCATGCGATGTTGGAGGCGGGAAAGGCCTGTATGAATCTTGGCTGCGCCTCTCGTCGCGCTTGCCCCGCAGGGGCGGCTTATGCAAGACTGCCCGAACATTCCGCATATCATATGAGGCAGTTCCACCGATGAAACGCTTGATCCTGACCCGGCACGCGAAATCTGCGTGGGACGATCCCACAATGGCCGACCATGACCGCCCGCTGAATGATCGCGGCAAAATGGCATCGGCGGATCTGGGGCAATGGCTCGCGTCGCGCGGCTATATCCCCGCCGAGGTGTTCTGCTCGGACGCGCTGCGCACCCGCAAAACATGGAGCGGGATCGCCCCCGCCTTGCCAGGCTCACCGGTGCTGGAACTGAAACCCGCGCTGTATCACGCAGGGCCCGATGTTATGCTGGCCGTGCTGAAACATGCCACGGCGGATACTGTGATGATGATCGGGCATAACCCCGGCATCGCCGAATTTGCCGCGCGCCTTGTTGCCAGCGCGCCGCTGAACCCCGAATTTCACCGCTACCCCACGGGCGCGACCACGGTCATCGATTTTCCCGTCGATAGCTGGTCAGAGGTGCAATTTGGTGGCGGCGCCTGCCTTGATTTCGTCATCCCGCGCGAGATTGACGCCTCGGTGTAAGTGCCGCCTGCGCTTTAGGCTTCTCTTCTTCCTAAAATCCGTGGGGAGTCCTTCTGGCGCAGGCCAGAAGGACGGGGGGCGTGCCCCCCTTTTTCAGTGTCCCAAAATCTGGCTGAGGAACAGTTTGGTGCGTTCGGATTGTGGATTTTCGAAGAACGCCTTGGGTTCGTTCTGTTCAACGATCTGGCCCTGATCCATAAACACCACGCGGTTAGCAACCGCTTGGGCAAAGCCCATTTCATGCGTGACGCAGATCATCGTCATGCCGTCTTCGGCCAATTCGATCATCGTATCCAACACTTCTTTGATCATTTCGGGGTCAAGCGCGGATGTCGGCTCGTCAAACAGCATGATGCGCGGCTTCATGCACAGGCTGCGCGCAATCGCCACGCGCTGCTGCTGCCCGCCCGACAATTGGCCTGGGTATTTGCCCGCCTGCTCGGGGATTTTCACCTTTTCCAGAAAATACATCGCGGTTTCTTCCGCCTCGCGCTTGGGGGTTTTGCGCACCCAAATTGGGGCCAGCGTCAGGTTTTCCAGAATCGTCAAATGCGGGAACAAGTTAAAGTGCTGAAACACCATCCCCACTTCGCTGCGCACCTTGTCGATGTTTTTCAAATCCGATGTCAGCTCGGTTCCATCGACAATGATCTGCCCCGCCTGATGTTCCTCTAGACGGTTGATGCAGCGGATTAGCGTGGATTTACCGCTGCCCGAAGGCCCGCAGACCACAATCCGCTCGCCCCTGTTCACAGTCATGTTGATGTCGCGCAGCACATGGAACTGGCCATACCATTTGTTCATGGCGGTGATTTGGATGGCCACTTCGTCGGTAACCTGCATTTTCGCGGCTTTTGCCATGATGGCCTCCTATCGGTGATCGGTTTTCAGCTTGTTTTCCAGATACATCGAGTAGCGGGACATGCTGAAGCAGAAGATAAAGAAAATAACGCCCACAAAGATGAACGGCTCCCAATAGGCGGCCTTCCATGCGATATCGGCTTTGACAACTTTGGTGATGCCTTGCAGCGGGTCGGCAAGGCCCACCAGCGCGACAAGGGTGGTATCTTTGAATAGGCCAATGAAGGACGACACGATCCCAGGGATAGCGACCTTTAGCGCCTGCGGCATGATGATCAGCCGCTGCGCCTGCCAGTAATCCAGCCCCAAACTATCCGCCGCCTCTTGCTGCCCACGTGGCAGGGCCGCCAGCCCGCCACGGATCACTTCGGCGATATAGGCCGATGCGAAGAGCGAGACGAGGATTATAACCCGCAAGATCAAATCGAAATTCGTCTGGGGGGGCAGGAAATATTGCAGCAACAGGCTGGCGGTAAACAGCATGGTGATCAAAGGCACTCCGCGCACAAATTCGATAAATCCCACAGACAAGGTTTTGATCAGGAACATGTCAGACCGCCGCCCAAGAGCTAGCAGAATACCAATGGGAAGCGAGGCTGAAATGGCCGATACGCCAATGACGAATGACAAAAGGAACCCGCCAAAGCGGTCGCTATCCTCGTGCGGCAATCCAAGGGGAAGCAGATAATTGAACACACCAGAGAAGTGCGCTTGCAACGGGAAGATACCCCTAAGGATATACTCAGAAATATTGACTGACGAACCAGCATCCACTGTCTGCGGTTCGCTTTGAAAAAGCCCGATGATTGAGTCACTCAGATCAAGCAACGAAGAAACTGGATCCATAAACCAAAAAGCAAAGATAATCACAGCGATTATTGTGGCCCAGACCGTTCCCAAGATCGGTTGCACAAACACCAAAGCGAAAGCAATCAAACCAAACCCCAGCATCACGCCAATCGGCGCCCAGACAGACCCGCCCCACAGCAAAAAGAACGCCGTGGCGGGAAAGGCCAGCGTCACCCAAAGCAAATGCTTGGGCGCAAACCATGCCAGCGCGGCCAAAGCGGCCATCAGCACAGCCGCAAGCGACAAATGCCAGTCATCCGTGCCCACGGCCCAAAGCAGCAGCACCAGCCCCAAACCTGCGCCCGCCGTCATAATCATCGTGGGGCGGCGCAGGTTGAAATACAGAACGGGGGCCAGCGCTACGAACAGTAGGGCAAAGGCCAGCAGCGGCCGCCAGTATTCTTCGCGGTCAAAAAAGCCGAACATGAACTGGTGCCAACGTTCGTTGATCATCGCCCAGCAGGCGCCCGAAGCGCCCTCGCCTGCCGAGGCCGCGATAATGGCGCGGCATTCGTCTACGGATTTTGCGCTCCAAACCCCGTTCAGCAACCACGGGGCCGATGCGGTGATCAGTGAGTAGACCGCCCAGACGCCAAGCAAGGTCAATATTGTATTGAACCAACTCGAAAACAGGTTTTCCCGCATCCATTTGACTGCGCCCCTCTCGCCCACGGGGGGCTTTTGCGGGGGCAGCATTTCGCTGCGGACAAATTGCGCTTGGCTCATGTCACCGTTCCTTCAACTTGACCGAATTGTTAAAGATGTTCATCCCCAAAGAGATGGTCAGCGACAAAATCAGGTAAATCAGCATCATCAGCAGCATACATTCCAACTCGCGCCCCGTTTGGTTTAGGGTGATGCCGCCCAAAGTGCCCTTCAAATCCAGATAGCTGATCGCCATGCCAAGGGTCGAGTTTTTGGTGATGTTCAGATACTGGCTGATCAGCGGCGGGATAATCACGCGCAAGGCTTGGGGAAGGATGATAAGGTTCATCGTGCGGTTTGGACGCAGGCCCAGCGCATAGGCGGCTTCGGTCTGGCCGCGCGAAATGGCCAAGATGCCGCTGCGCACCGCTTCGGCAATATAGGTGCCGTGATAGATGCTAAGCGCCAAGAATAGGGCGGTAAAGCTGTGGGCCAGATTGATGCCGCCAACAAAGTTAAACCCTTTGGACACACCGTTTTCGCCCGCAGGAAAGGCAGGAATTTCCAGATGAAACCCCATCGCCAGCAACAGCGCCGTGATAGGCAAGATCAATACGGCCAGCGATTTCCACCATGTGACGGGGCGCTCACCCGTATCTTCCTGAATGGCCTTGGCCTGGGCGCGGATACGGCCATTCGCCCAGACAGACCCCCAAATCACCGCAATCGCGGCAAGCAGCGACAGGCTGATCGGCACATTCAGAACAGAAAAACTACCCAAGGGCCGATCCAGCAACGGCGCAGGAATATTCGTGCCTCGGTTGGTGATGGCGACACTGTCAAAGAAAATCTTCTGCGCAGGTGGGGCGACCCCTTGATCGACCATTTCCTGCGTGACCTTGAAATCCTTCGGCTCTGGCATCACTTGGGCAAAGATGGAAAAGGCCAGCAGAATCCACAGCAGCAAAGGCACATTGCGGAACACCTCGACATAGACCGTCATCAATCGGCCGACGATCCAGTTTTTCGACAGGCGCAAGACGCCCGCCGTCACCCCGATCAGCGTCGCCGCAAAACAGGCCACAATCGACACCGCCAGCGTGTTGAACAGGCCCACAAACAACGCCCGGCCGTGCGTGCTGTCATTGGTATAGGGAATTAGTTGCTGGTCAATGTCATAGCCCGCGCGGTTGAACAAAAACGAATAGCTGATGTCTTTGTCCTTGGCGGCCAAATTGGCCTGCAGGTTCAGCAAAAGCCACGCCACAAAGGCGATGAACAGGCCTAGAACAATCACCTGAATGGTGATCGACCGATAGCGCGTGTCATAAATCAGCATAGACAGCCGAAAGTTGCCCTTCGGAGCGTCGCTTACCATTGCCATATCTTATCCCCTGCCGCTGCCGCGCGCTGGCCTGTGGCCAATCTTGTCGGGGTCGGGCCCCATCGCGGAAGTGCTTGTTCTGGTTAGAAAAAGGGCGCGAGTTGCCTCGCGCCCGATCAATTTAGCGCACGGGTGGTGCGTATTGCAGACCGCCCTGCGACCACAGCGCGTTCAAACCACGTGCCAGACCGATTGGGGTTGCCGTGCCAAGGTTGGCTTCGAAAATCTCGCCATAGTTGCCTGCAACGGCGATGGCGTTCTTGGCCCAAGCATTGTCCAGACCCAGCATCACGCCCATGTCGCCTTCCAGACCCAACAGACGGCGGGTTTCAGGATCGGTCGAGGAGGCAGCCACTTCTTCCAAATTCGCTTTGGTGATGCCTTTTTCTTCGGCGATCAGCAGCGAATAATAGGTCCAACGAACGATGTCGCCCCAGTTGTTATCGCCGTGGCGCACGACAGGACCCAAAGGTTCTTTCGAAATGATCTCTGGCAGGATGATGTGGTTTTCAGCATCGGCCAGCGTCGCGCGGGTGGCAGCAAGGCCCGATGCGTCGGTGGTGTAGGCATCGCACGCGCCCGCCAGATACTGGTTCGCCGCTTCGGTATCATCCACCACGGTGACAGGGGTGTAGGAGATGTTGTTCGACTTGAAGAAGTCAGCCAAGTTCAATTCGGTCGTGGTGCCAGTTTGGATGCAAACGGTCGCGCCGTCCAATTCCTTGGCCGAAGACACGCCCAGATCTTTCTTCACCATAAAGCCTTGGCCGTCATAATAGTTCACGGCGACGAAATCAAACTTCAGGTCGGTATCGCGCGAATAAGTCCAGGTAGAATTGCGCACCAAAAGGTCAACTTCGCCCGAAGCCAGCGCGGTAAAGCGCGTCTCGCCAGTCAGCGGCACAAATTTCACTTTGGTTGGGTCGCCGAAAATCGCCGCTGCCACAGATTTGCACAGCGATGCGTCAAAGCCTTGGTATTCGCCATTGGCATCGGGGGCTGCAAAGCCCGTCAGGCCTGTGTTCGCACCGCAGATCAGCTCGCCACGCGCTTTCACATCATCCAGCGTGCCTGCAAATGCAGCCCCGCCCAGAATTGTGGTGGCAGCAAGCGTGCCAAGGAATACTGATTTCTTCATAGTTACCTCTTCCTGTTTTGCCCTTTGCAGGGCTGTTTACAGCGCGTAAACCTTTGCAGCATTTCGCGCCTTTTTCTCTGCCCAACCCACGCTAACCGCGAATCCGGCACTGTCAGCCACTCTTGGCTATTGGTTAAACTTAGGTCAAGAAAAAATATCGTCCAGCGAATTTGTTAGCGCTATCATACCTATTCTTTCCTTTGACCAAAAACTTGCGCAATTCTTGGGCAGATGCGGCGAAATAAAGTTACGCGCAGGCAGCCAGAAAACGATGGGCATCGCTTAAGGCCGTGGCCTTGAATGATTCGAGTGCGGCTGCGTCTTCGTCCACACCCCAATGTTCGGCTTGCCAATGCTCGTCTATGCGCGACAGGGCAAAGCCCTGATCGGGGGTCATCTGGCCCTTTGCCATCGCCAGCGCCAGCACCAAAGACCCAGTTATGGCCACCAAATCATGCAGGCCCGCCAAAGCGAAATCGTCCAGCGCGGCGACTTCGGCGCGCAGCCTGCCAAGGCTTTCTGGCGGCTGGGAAACATGCACTATGCCCGTGGTCACATGCAAAGGCGCGGCCAAATCGCGCGCGGCCCAGTCCAGCCATGGCTGCCATGCCGCCGCTTGACGTTGCGCCAATTCGGCGGGGCTATCGGCGCGGTAGCACAGCAAATCGCTGGCGCCATAGCCTGCCAATTCCTCGATCACGGCGTGCCGCTGTGGGGCGACCTTTTCCAGCGCCGAATTGGCGCGGCGTGTCATCGGCATGGTTTCGGGGTTCACCGCGCCTGTCTGCGCGTCCCATTCGGCGGCGATCAAGCCGGCCAATTTTTGCGTGGGCACAATCAACGGGTTCTTGGCAGGGGTTTTCACGGCCCGCCCGTCCAGATGCACGGTGTAGCCTGCATCCATTGGGGCAACGCTGGCGGCTTTCCAAAACCGTTTCGCGGCCCAAACGCTCATGCTTCACCGCGGAACGGATCAAGCGGCACGTCGTTCACGCCCCAGTCCAGCGTTTTCCACGTGCGCGCCATGTGGTCGGGCAATGGGGCGGTAAAGGTCATCATTTCTTTGGTGATGGGATGTTCAAATTTCAACATCCGCGCGTGCAAATGCAACTTGCGCGAGATTTCGCCGCCAATACCCGCGCCCCAGCCATCGCCCATATTGTCGGTGTCCGAACCGCCATATTTGCCATCGCCCAAGATCGGATGCCCGATTTCCGCCATATGCGCGCGCAACTGATGCGTGCGCCCCGTGATCGGTTCCAACGCCATCCACGACAGGCGGGTTCCCAAAAACCACAGCGTAAAGAAATCGGTCTGCGCGCGCTTGGCATCCGGGTAATCCCCCATCTTGGCGGGATGGATGCAGATCATCTTTTCGCCCTCGCCGCGCCCACCACCTGGGGCCTTCATCAGCCCGTATTTCACCGACCCTTTGCGCGGGTTCGGCACGCCTGCAACGGCGGCCCAGTAAATCTTGCGCGTCAGGTGGTGGCGCAAGCTTTCGGACAATCCGCGCGCCACGCGGTCGGTGCGGGCCAGCATCAAAAGACCAGAGGTGTCTTTGTCGAGACGGTGCACAAGCTTGGGGCGATCCTTATAGCCGAACTTCAACGCTTCGGTCAGACCATCGACATGCCGATCGCCTTGCCCGCTGCCGCCTTGGCTGGGCAGGCCCGCGGGTTTGTTCAGGATGATGATATGCTCATCCTTCCACAGCACCGCGTCTTGGATCATTTTCTCGTCCGCTTGGCTGATTTTGCTGGCGCGCGGCGCGGGGGCTGCCCCATCTGGCAGGGGGGGCACGCGCACGATCTGGCCTGCAACGATGCGATCAGCGCCCTTGCAGCGCGCGCCATCGACGCGCACTTGGCCCGTGCGACACATCTTTTCGACAGCGCCTTGGGTCAACTGGGGAAAGCGTTTTTTGAACCAGCGATCCAGGCGCTGCTCGCCCTCGTCCGCGCCGATGGTCAGGGTTTGCACGCCGCTCATGCCAGCACTCCTTTGGCCAAAGCGGCCCCTAGCGCCACTGCACCCAGCGACAATAAAACCGATGCGCCGACATATGCCAGCGCGGGGGCGATGTGCCCCGTCTGCCAAAGTTTCAGCGCATCAAGGGAAAAGGCAGAAAAGGTAGTGAACCCGCCCAAGATACCCGTCATGAAAAGCGGCGACAGATTCATGCGCCCTGCAAGCAGGACGAACAAGACGCCCATCACAAAACTGCCCGCGATATTCACCGCCAGCGTGCCCAAAGGCGCACCAACAGCCGCCACGGTTATATACCGCGCCACAGAACCGATTGCGCCGCCGAGGGCCACTTGAAGCAAGGTCATCATCATGCCTTTCCTTGCGGTCGATGCGGCGAATTGTCAAGGTTGCCAAGAAAAGGGGCCGCTTCGCCCTCCTCTTGGCCTGCGGCCAATTCACCCGCTAGCACGGGAAGAGTGCTTCCCGTGCCTGGATATTTTTCGGGCAAGGAAGCAGGCAGGGCGTTTTAGGTTTTGCGCCGCTCGCGCAGCTTGGCGAAATAGTCGATACGCTTTTTCAACTCGCGTTCAAAGCCGCGTTCAGGGGGGGCGTAGTAGACAGGGCGTTTCATGCCATCGGGGAAATAGTTTTGCCCCGAAAACCCATCGGGCGCGTCGTGGTCATAGGCGTAATCTGCGCCATAGCCGATGTCTTTCATCAGCTTGGTCGGCGCGTTGCGGATGTGCAGCGGGGGCGGTTGGCTGCCTGTGTCGCGCGCGGCGTTGCGGGCGGCCTTATAGGCGGTATAGACGGCGTTCGATTTGGGCGCGAGCGCAAGGTAAACGACGGCCTGCGCCAGCGCGAGTTCGCCTTCGGGGCTGCCGAGCCGTTCGTAGGTATTCCACGCATCAAGGCAAAAGGTTTGCGCCTGCGGGTCGGCTAGGCCGATGTCTTCGACCGCCATGCGGGTGATGCGGCGGGCCAGAAAGCGCGGGTCTTCGCCGCCCTCTAGCATGCGGGCGAACCAATAGAGGGCTGCGTCAGGGTCTGATCCGCGCACCGATTTATGCAGGGCGGAAATCAGGTTGTAATGTTCCTCGCCCGATTTGTCATATTTGCTGGCGCGGCGCATCAGGCGGGTGGATAGGGCCTCGCGGGTAAAGGGTTTTTCGGCCGCCCAGGCGGCGACCTGTTCGATCAGGTTGAGCAGCGCGCGGCCATCGCCATCGGCCATGTCGATCAGCGCCTCACGCGCCGCGCCGTCCAGCGGCAGGGCGCGGCCAAGTTCGCGTTCGGCGCGCTGCACCAGCAGTTCAAGATCGGTCAGCGACAGGCGTTCCAACACGATCACCTGCGCGCGCGAAAGAAGAGCGGCGTTCAATTCGAAACTGGGGTTTTCGGTGGTGGCCCCGACCAGAAGGATCGTTCCATCTTCCATGTAGGGCAGAAACCCGTCTTGCTGGGCTTTGTTAAAGCGGTGGATTTCGTCAACGAACAGCAGCGTGCCCTGCCCATTTGCGCGGCGCAGACGGGCAGATTCGAACACGCGGCGCAGATCAGGCACACCTGTAAAAATCGCCGAGATTTGCACAAAGGCCAGATCGGTGGCATCCGCCAGCAACCGCGCGATGGTGGTTTTGCCCACCCCGGGCGGGCCCCACAGGATGATCGAGGACAGGCTGCGCGCGGCAATCATCGCGCCCAAAGGGCCGCTTGGGCCCAAAACATGGCCCTGCCCGATCACGTCGCCCAGCGTTTTGGGGCGCAAGCGGTCGGCCAGCGGTCGCGGGCCAGACGGGGGGGCAGTTGCAGAGTCGAATAAATCAGCCATAGGGGCAAGGTTACGCGCGATTGTGCAAAAGAAAAAGGCCCGCCGAATGGGCGGGCCTTTTGCGAAATGTCGCTGATCTTATTCGTCAGCCGCCGCAGTGCGGGCATGGTCTGCCGCGCCTTTGGCGTTTGGATCGCGATCCACGAATTCGATTATCGCCATTGGCGCCATATCGCCAAAGCGGAAGCCAGCCTTCAGCACGCGCACATAACCGCCCTGGCGGTCTTTGTAGCGGGGGCCAAGGATTTCGAACAGGCGCGCGGTGTGCATGTCTTGCTTTAGCTGTGCATGGGCTTGGCGGCGGGCGTGCAGATCGCCGCGCTTGGCCAGCGTGATCAGCTTTTCGATGATCGGACGCAGTTCTTTGGCCTTTGGCAGGGTGGTCTTGATCTGTTCATGTTCGATAAGCGAGCCTGCCATGTTGGCAAACAGCGCTTTGCGGTGTTCGTGGGTGCGGTTAAGGCGGCGATAGCCGCGAGCGTGACGCATGGTAATCTCCTAAGCGTATATTTCTACTTTGTCCGGCAGCGCCTCGAATGGCGCGGCTCACCTTGGGCTTTCGCCAAAGTGCGGGAACTAGTTCCCGCACCAATTCCCCGCCAATGCGGGCATTTTCGCAAAGGCTGCGGGTTGCCCCGCAGCCCTATTCTTAGAATTGGTCTTCGAAGCGCTTGGCCAGATCTTCAATGTTTTCTGGTGGCCACTCTTCCACTTCCATGCCCAGATGCAGGCCCATGCCCGACAGCACTTCTTTGATTTCGTTCAAAGACTTGCGGCCAAAGTTTGGTGTGCGCAGCATTTCGGCTTCGGTTTTCTGGATCAGATCGCCGATGTAAACGATATTGTCGTTCTTCAGGCAGTTTGCCGAACGCACCGACAATTCCAACTCGTCGACCTTTTTCAAAAGCAGCGGGTTGAATTCCAGCCCTGCGTCTTCCATGCCCTTGCCAGCCGATTCAGGCTCGTCAAAGTTCACGAACACGCCCAGTTGATCCTGCAGAATACGCGCGGCATAGGCCACGGCATCTTCGGGGGTCAGCGCGCCGTTGGTTTCGATTTTCATCGTCAGCTTGTCATAATCCAGCACCTGACCCTCGCGGGTGGGGGTGACTTCGTAGGACACTTTCTTCACGGGCGAGAACACCGCGTCGATTGGAATAAGACCAATCGGCGCATCTTCTGGCTTGTTCTTGTCGGCAGACACATAGCCCTTGCCGGTATTCACAGTCAGTTCCATGAACACATCAGCGCCGTCATCCAAGTGGCAGATGACGTGATCTTTGTTCAAAACGTCGATGCCGTTGGTTTCGGAAATATCGCCAGCCGTCACCACGCCCGGCCCTTTGGCCGAGATCGAAAGACGTTTTGGCCCCTCAACGCTCATGCGCAGAGCGACGCCTTTTAGGTTCAGAATGATGTCGGTGACATCTTCGCGCACGCCTGCAACGCTGGAAAACTCGTGCAGAACGTTGTCGATTTGCACCGAGGTGATCGCCCCGCCTTGCAGCGACGAGAGCAGAACGCGGCGCAGCGCGTTGCCCAGCGTCAGGCCAAAGCCGCGTTCCAGCGGTTCGGCAATCAGCGTGGCCGTGCGCTGGGCATCAGCGCCCGCTTTCACGTTCAGTTGCGATGGTTTGATCAGTTCTAGCCAATTCTTGTGGATCATGCTTCCGCCTCCATACTTGTTGCCTGCCGATGTCCCGTAAGCAGGAAACTCCCGAGGGTCAAAATGACGAAATCGGGCCGCGCGTCATCACGCAGCCCGACACTGTAGAAAAATTAGACGCGGCGGCGCTTTGGAGGGCGGCAGCCGTTATGTGCCAGTGGCGTTACGTCACGGATCGAAGTGACGTTCAGGCCGACAGCAGCCAATGCGCGCAGTGCCGATTCGCGGCCCGAACCTGGGCCTTGCACTTCGACTTCCACGGTTTTCATGCCGTGCTCTTGTGCCTTGCGGGCAGCATCCTCGGCAGCCATTTGGGCGGCGTAAGGGGTCGATTTGCGCGAGCCTTTAAAGCCCATCGTGCCCGAAGACGACCACGAAATAGCGTTGCCTTGAACGTCCGAGATCAGGATCTTGGTGTTGTTGAACGAAGAGTTCACATGAACCACGCCAGCGGCGATGTTCTTGCGTTCTTTTTTCTTGGTGCGGGTCGATTTTGTATCGCGTGCCATATCTCGCTCCCCTTATTTCTTCTTGCCAGCGATGGCTTTTGCGGGGCCCTTGCGGGTGCGAGCGTTGGTGTGCGTGCGCTGACCGCGCACAGGCAGACCTTTGCGGTGACGTAGGCCGCGATAGCAGCCCAAATCCATCAAACGCTTGATGTTCATCGACACTTCGCGGCGAAGGTCGCCCTCAACCGTCAGGTTGGCGTCGATATATTCGCGGATCGCCAGCACTTCAGCGTCGGACAGCTGGTTCACGCGGCGGGCGCGGTCGATTTTCACGGATTCGCAGATTTGCTCTGCAATATGGGGGCCGATGCCTGTGATATAGGTCAGTGCGATGGGCACCCGTTTGTTCGTCGGGATGTTAACGCCAGCAATACGTGCCAAGACGTGTTCCTTTTTGGTTGCGGTTCCGTAGTGCCAGAACCTTTTTTCACAACAATGCAGGGGCTGCGCCCCCACACACGACACCTAAGTTTCACGAATACCTAGGTTTTCCCAACAAAGGGAGAGCCCAGCAACAGCGATTCCATTGCGGGATGCCGTGCCATAAGGGCTTTTGCCCCACCCGTCAAGGGTAAGGGCAATCAGATTTTCCAGATTCTAGCGCTCTTCCAAAACCTTAGCGATATCGGCGGCGACGGTGTTCATATCGGCCAGCCCGTCCACCGCGACAAGCCCGCCTTTGGCCCAGTAATAACCAATCAGCGGCGAGGTTTGCTTGTAATAGGCCATCAGGCGCGTCTTCAGACTTTCGGCGTTGTCATCAGCGCGCACAGGCTGGCCTGCGCGGGCTGCCTCTTCGGCGCGGCCAACGATGCGGTCAACCAAAACCTCGTCCTTGACCTGCAATTCGATGACATGGTCGATTTTCTGGCCAAGTTCGCGCATCAGATCGCCAAGCGCGTCAGCTTGTTTCAGCGTGCGGGGAAAGCCGTCAAAGATATACCCCCCCTTGGCGCTGCCAGAGGTCAGCTTTTCGCGGATCAGGCCGATCACAATTTCATCCGTGACCAATTCGCCGCGTTCCATCACAGCAGCAACGCGGTTGCCCATTTCGGTGCCGCTGGTCTTCGCCTCGCGCAGCATGTCGCCCGTGGACAGCTGCACCATAGCGCGTTCGTCAACCAGACGTTTGGCTTGGGTGCCTTTGCCTGCGCCCGGGGGGCCAAGAAGGATGATATTGGTCATAGGTTCTTCACCGACGCGCTGGGGGTTTGGGGGCAGTGCTGCGTTTTTTGCCACGAAGTTGCGATTTTTCAATCAGGCCTTCGTATTGGTGGGCCAAAAGATGCGATTGAATTTGGTTGATCGTGTCCATCGTCACCGACACCACAATCAGCACCGAAGTGCCGCCAAAATAGAACGGGATCGAAAATTCTTTGATCAGAATTTCGGGCAGAAGACAGACCGCCGCCAAATAGGCAGACCCCAGAACCAACACACGGTTCACAACATAATCCAGATAATCTTGTGTCTTTTTGCCGGGGCGGATGCCCGGAATAAACCCGCCTTGGCTGCGCAGGTTTTCGGCAACCTCATCGGTTTTGAAGGCCACGTTCTGCGTGTAGAAATAGGCAAAGAAAACGATCATCGCCACCAAAAACGCCAAATACAGCGGCTGGCCATGGCCGAAATAGGCCAGAATGGTCGACATGATCGGCCCCGTGCCCGCCCCCGAAAAGGTGGAAATCGTCACAGGCAGCAGCAGCAGGCTAGAGGCGAAAATCGCAGGAATAACCCCCGCTGGGTTGACCTTAATCGGCAGATGCGACGAGCCGCCGTCATAGACCTTCATCCCCACTGTGCGGCGCGGATATTGAATGTTGATCTTGCGCAGGGCGCGTTCCATGAACACGACAAAGGCAATCACCGCCACAACCAACACCAAAACGCCCAGCATAACGGGGGTCGAGATGACCCCAGCGCGGCCTTGGCTAAAGAACTGCGCCAAAGCGCGCGGAATTTCGGCGACAATGCCCGTAAAGATAATCAGCGAAATGCCGTTGCCGATGCCGCGGGCGGTGATCTGCTCGCCCAGCCACATCAAGAACATCGTGCCGCCGACCAGCGTAACCACGCAAGACACCACAAAGAACAGGCCGGGCGTGTGGGCCAAATCGCCCGCTTGGATCGATTGCGCGATACCATAGCCCTGCAGCGTGGCCAATGCGACAGTGCCATAGCGCGTCCATTGGTTGATTTTCTTGCGGCCCTGCTCGCCTTCTTTTTTCAGTTGCTCAAGCTGGGGAACCATCGTGGTCATCAACTGAATGATGATCGAAGCCGAGATATAGGGCATAATCCCCAGCGCAAAAATTCCCATGCGGCTGATTGCGCCGCCGGTGAACATGTTCAGCATGCCGCCAATGCCTGCGCCCGCATCTTCCATGAAAGAGGCCAGCGCTGTGCCGTCAATACCCGGAACGGGGATATAGGTGCCAAGGCGGTAGACCATCAAAAGCCCGATGGTAAAGAAAATGCGGCTCCGCAAATCCGTTGCCTTGCCCAGCGCGCCCCAAGACAGGTTCGCAGCCATTTGTTCTGCAGCCGATGCCATATCAGATCTTTCTTTATGACAGCGCCGCCAAACCGTTCTCCGGTCGGCGGCGCGGGAAAACTACAGGTGATGTAAGCGGTCTTGCGCCCGCTCACAACCCGAATTTACGCGATTGTTATTCTGCCGCAGGCTTAGGCTCGCGCAGGGTGATGCTGCCGCCTGCTGCCTTGATCGCCTCGATCGCCGCTGCCGAGGCACCAGCCACCACCAGATTGACCTTCGACTTAATCTCGCCCTTGTTCAAAATGCGGATACCGTCGCGCTTGTGGCCCGTCAGGCCAGCAGCCACCAAAGCGTCTTCGGTGATCTCGCCCTTGGCGTCCAGCTTGCCCAGACCGATGAATTTTTCGATCAGGCCAAGATTGATTACGGCAAAGCGCAGCTGGTTTGGCTTGTTAAAGCCGCGCTTGGGCAGGCGGCGATACAGCGGCATTTGGCCGCCTTCGTATCCACCAATGGCCACACCCGAACGGGATTTCTGACCCTTGATCCCGCGCCCAGCGGTTTTACCCTTGCCCGAACCAGGGCCACGCGCCACGCGCTTTTGCTTTTTGGCTGCGCCTGGGTTATCGTGCAGTTCATTCAATTTCATGTCGCATACTCCTATGGCCGGAACTGCACCTGCTGCGACGGCGGGGCAAACACGGCACTGTTGATTCTATGCCCATAGGCGGGCATTTGGGGCGTATAGAGGGGATGGACATGTTATGCAAGTATTGCAATGCCAGAGGAAACTGAAATGAACGCTAGCCCAGATATGCAGTGGTTTGAAGCCGCAATAGGGACATTGGAAACAATGGTTCCTCCCCCAGCCTTCGGAAAAGCGGCCGATGGCCAGCGCGAACTTAAGTTTATTGAAAAGACAATTGAACAAGTGCTCCTACTCAAATTGGCGCGCTATGTTTCAAGTCTACAAGCGGCAGTTATCTTGAGCAACGCGGGCTTTCTCATTGAGGTGGGGGCGCTGCAAAGAATTCTAGACGAAGCTGGTGAAGACATAACTTTCCTTGCCCTTGCTTGCTATGCCGCTGAATTGGAAGAAATCCATAAGGATTACTTGCGCGCCTTTTGGGACGATGAGCCGACCTTTGTTGATTTTTCCAGAAAACCCCGAAAGCGTTACATGCCGCCCCGCGACAAAATTCAGGCCCATATTGAGAGAAGCTCGAATGACGGCAAGGAAGACCATCTGAGCTTGAGCGCCGCTAAGTATTTGTCGCGGAATTATTCAGGATATGTCCATTCTGCCGCACCGCACCTCATGCTTCTGGTGCATCCAGCAACGCTCAAATTGCAAGTATCTGGCATAAGTTATCTCCCCCTCAGAATTGAAATTGATGAGAGTCTTAAAAACCAAATTTATAGGGGAGTCGTAGCAGTTGCCATGACCGCAAGGGCTTTGAACCACACACAATTGCATTCAGATGCAATGAACATTCACAGACAAATGTTTGAAACATTTGGATACGAATAGATGAAAAAAACGCCCCACCTTTCGGCGGGGCGTTCTAATTTCGTAAAAGCGCGAAATCTTACCCGCGCTCTTCGATGATCTGCACCAAGTGGCTGATCTTGTTCACCATGCCGCGCACGGAAGGGGTATCTTCCAATTCGCGGGTGCGGTTCATTTTGTTCAGGCCAAGGCCCTTCAGCGTTGCGGTTTGGATCGCGGGGCGGCGTGCTGCCGAGGCGACTTGTTTCACAACGATGGTTTTCTTTGCGGTCATGATCAGGCCTCCACGACTTCAGCGGCGGGCTTGTTCAGAATCTCGGCCACCTTTTTGCCGCGACGTGCGGCCACTTGGCGGGGCGAGGTTTCGGCTTTTAGACCGTCGATCGTCGCGCGGATCATGTTGTAGGGGTTCTGCGAGCCGATGGACTTTGCCACCACATCTTGCAGCCCGAGCATTTCGAAAACGGCGCGCATTGGGCCGCCTGCGATGATCCCAGTCCCTGCGACTGCCGTGCGCATCACCACACGGCCAGCGCCATGGCGCCCTTCCATGTCGTGGTGCAGCGTACGCGCGTCTTTCAGCGGCACACGGATAAGCTGACGCTTAGCCTGTTCAGTGGCCTTGCGGATTGCCTCGGGAACTTCTTTGGCCTTACCCTTGCCAAAGCCGACGCGGCCCTTTTGATCGCCCACAACCACCAGCGCGGCAAAGCCAAAGCGTTTACCCCCCTTAACAGTTTTGGACACGCGGTTGATTGCGACCAAGCGGTCTGCAAACTCTGGCGCTGCTTCTTCGCGGTTATCGCGGCGGTCATTGCCACCCCGGTTATCGCGACGGTTTTCACGTTCTGCCATGTTTCAACTCCTCAGAACTTAAGTCCGCCTTCACGGGCAGCATCGGCCAAAGCCTTGATCTTGCCGTGAAAGAGGAAACCACCGCGGTCGAAATAGCATTCTTCGACACCGGCCTTTTTTGCACGCTCTGCAATGGTTGCGCCCACTTTCGCGGCTGCTTCCACATTGTTCTTGCCAACAAACCCCAGCGCCTTTTCCAGCGTGGACGCCGCTGCCAAGGTAACGCCCTTGACGTCGTCGATCAGCTGGACGCTGATGTTTTTGCTTGAACGATGCACCGACAGGCGCAGACGCCCATGCGATGTTGCCTTGATTTTGTTCCGGACGCGCTGGCGGCGCTTGAGGAACAGCTCTCTCTTGTTGTTCGCCATGATTGCGGTCCTTACTTTTTCTTGCCTTCTTTGCGGAACACGAACTCGCCCTTATAGCGGATGCCCTTACCCTTGTAGGGTTCAGGTTTGCGCCATTCGCGGATGTTCGCAGCGACTTGGCCAACAAGCTGTTGGTCAATGCCTTCCACAACGATTTCGGTTTGCTTCGGGGCGGTGACAGTCACGCCTGCGGGCACCTCGAAGTTAACCTCGTGGCTATAGCCCAAGGACAGCTTCAAGATGTTGCCGTTCATCGCAGCGCGGTAACCCACGCCTTGGATTTCCAGCTCGCGCTTGAACCCATTTGACACGCCGACAACCAGATTTTCCACCATCGAACGGGCCATGCCCCACTGCTGGCGGGCGCGTTTGGAAGTGCCGCGAGGGGTCACTTTGATTGCGCCTTCATCCATCGTGATCGTGACATCGTCGGTCGCGGTAAAGCTGCGGGTGCCTTTTGGCCCTTTGACTTCAACGGTTTGGCCGGAAATGGTCGCCGAAACGCCCTTCACCAACTCTACGGGTTTTTTGCCGATACGAGACATTCAACCCTCCCTTAGAATACGGTGCAAAGCACTTCGCCGCCAACATTGGCCGCGCGTGCGTTTGCATCCGTCATCACGCCTTTGGGCGTGGAAACAATCGAAATACCAAGGCCGTTACGCACGACCGGAATTTCCTTTACGCTCATGTACACACGGCGACCCGGCTTTGACACGCGCTTAACTTCGCGGATCACAGGGGTGCCTTCGAAATACTTGAGGCTGATCACAATTTCGCCTTGGCCGTTATCGGTGGCCACGCGATCATAGCCGCGGATATAACCTTCTTGTGCCAGCACATCCAAAACCCAAGCGCGCAGCTTGGATGCGGGGGTCGACACCGTCGATTTGCCGCGCATTTGGGCGTTGCGGATACGGGTTAGCATATCGCCGAGAGGATCGTTCATCATCTGTGCGCCCTCCTTACCAGCTGGACTTAACCATGCCAGGGATTTGACCGAACGAGGCCAAATCGCGCAGCATGATACGCGAAAGTTTCAATTTGCGATAAAACGCATGTGGGCGGCCTGTCAGTTGGCAACGGTTGTGCAAACGGGTGGCCGACGAGTTGCGGGGCAGTTCAGCCAGTTTGATCGAGGCTTTGAAACGCTCTTCAACGGGCTTGGACTGGTCGTTAATCACCGCTTTCAGCGCCGCGCGCTTGGCCGCATGTTGCGACACCAGCTTTTCGCGCTTTACTTCGCGGTTTACCATGGATTTTTTAGCCATATCTTTGGTTCCTCGCGATTACGATGTGAAGGGCATGTTGAAATGCTTCAACAATGCTTTTGCTTCTGCATCGGTATGGGCGTTGGTGCAGATGATGATGTCCATCCCCAGAATTTCATCGACCTTGTCGAAGTTAATCTCTGGGAACACGATTTGCTCTTTCAGGCCCATAGCGAAGTTGCCGCGACCATCAAAAGACGAGCCCTTTACACCACGGAAGTCACGCACGCGCGGCAGCGCAATGGTGATAAGGCGGTCAAGGAATTCGTACATACGGTCGCCGCGCAGCGTCACTTTGCAGCCCAGCGGCATCAACTCACGAACGCGGAAACCTGCGATCGACTTTTTCGCATGGGTGATGACAGCCTTTTGGCCAGCAATCGCCGTCAGTTCTTCGGCTGCGGTTTTCACCTTTTTGGTGTCTTTCACAGCTTCACCAACGCCCATGTTCAGAACGATTTTGTCCAAACGAGGGATCTGCATGTCGTTCTTATACCCGAACTCGGCCTTCATCGCAGCGCGGATCGTGCTGTGATACATCGCCTTGTAGCGGGGTGTATATTTGGCTTGGTCCAACATTAGATGGCCTCCCCTGTGGTTTTGGCGAAACGAACCTTCGCGTCGCCTTCCATACGAAAGCCAACGCGGGTGGCTTTGCCGTTTTTGTCCAAAAGCGCCAGATTGGATAGATCAATCGGCATAGCTTTGGCCAGACGGCCGCCTTGGCTTGCTTGGGATTGCTTGGTGTGACGGATCGCCACATTCACGCCGTCCACGATGGCCTTGTTGTCCTTGGGCGCAACAGACGAAATCTCGCCTTGCTTGCCCTTGTCCTTGCCGGCCAATACGACGACCTTGTCGCCCTTTTTCAGCTTAGCAGCCATCAAAGCACCTCCGGAGCCAGCGAGATGATTTTCATGAAGTTCTTGGCGCGCAGTTCCCGCACCACGGGCCCGAAAATACGCGTGCCAACGGGTTCACCCTGATTGTTCAGGATCACCGCAGCGTTGCGATCAAAACGGATCGAGGTGCCGTCTTCACGGCGAACTTCCTTAGCGGTGCGAACAACAACGGCTTTACGCACGTCGCCTTTTTTCACACGGCCTTTTGGAATAGCTTCCTTGACCGACACCACAATGATGTCGCCCACGGATGCATAGCGGCGGTGCGAACCGCCCAGAACCTTGATGCACTGAACTCGGCGCGCGCCAGAGTTATCAGCAACATCCAGATTGGTCTGCATCTGGATCATAGTTTGTCCTTCCGACCTTTGGGGCTCATTCCCCAGGGTTTCGTGTTGATATTGGCCAGCGGGCCGAAGCTGTTACGCCTCGACAACCACCGTCCAACGCTTGGTCTTCGAAATCGGCGCGCACTCTTCAATGCGAACAGTGTCACCAGTTTTGAATTTGTTATGCTCGTCATGTGCGCGGTATTTTTTCGACTGACGAATCGTCTTTTGCAGCAGCGGGTGCTTGAAACGGCGCTCGACCAAAACGGTGATGGTCTGCTCGTTCTTGTCCGAGGTGACGACGCCTTGCAGGATACGTTTGGGCATAGTCTTCTCCTCAGTTCGCAGCCGCTTGCGCGGCTTTCTGGTTCAGCACGGTCATAATGCGGGCCACATCGCGGCGCACGGCGCGCATACGGGCGGTGTTTTCCAGCTGATTGGTGGCAGCCTGAAAGCGCAGATTGAACGCTTCCTTCTTCAGCGCGACCAGTTGGTCACGCAATTGGTCGGGGGTCTGCCCCAGCAAATCCTTGGCGAGCATCGCCATCTCCTTATCTAGCACCAGCAGGCCCATTTGGGTAACCCGTGATCTGGTGGGTAAAATTTATATCGGCCGAATCCCCATGCGGGAATCCAGCGGATGTGTGCGTATAGGGGGGACGGGATGGGTTGGCAAGAGGGAAGTTGGGGGGAAACGCGCCCTAGTGCCGTTGAAACCCCGCAGTCCATTCAAAGCCAGTGATCAGACGCGCGCGCAAGGCGGAAGTGTTTATCCAAGCTTGGATTTCGGGGGTCATTTCCCCCAGAAAGGTCACTTCAACCAATTTCGCCGCCGCATGCAGGGCCTGCATTTCTGGCCAGTGCATCGAAATGTCGTGATGACCTATCCACGCGGCTGAACCTGCGTAATCAATCACTGCCCGCCCCTGCATCTGCGCGGGGTTGCAGAAAAAGCGGTATCCCAGAACGCCCTGATGCCCTTCGGTTTGCACACGCGCAGCAAGGGTCGCGATGGCATGACGGAATTCGCCTGCTGTCGTCTGGATTTCATAAAGGTTTAAGATGGTGAGTGAGGGCAGCATAGATCTCCAGTCGCTAGGTTAAGACAGCTTCTCTGCAATCCACATCTTGATTACCGATTGCCGCGTCACGCCCAGCCGTGCAGCTTCGCGGTCAAGGGCTGCGACGACCCAAGCGGGGAAATCAACGTTCACGCGGCGGGGTTCAAGATTGGGGCGGCGCTTTGTCGATAGGTCGAAATATTCGAGAACATCTTCGCCATTGTCGAACTTTTCGTCTAGTTTACTTGCTTTCATAATATCTAACCTCTTCTTTTCGCGCCCCTCGCACCGAAATGATCCTGATAGCCCCACCTCGGCGGGCGAAAATTCCGGTCCAGTGTCGCCCTTCGATACACCCAATCGCCAAATAGCGCACTTCCTGCGAAACATTGGCCGTTGAGATAAGTTCTGCCAAATCATCATCCAACCAAAGCGCCTTCGCCGCATCAACGTCGATGCCGTGCTTTTCTTTGTTACGGCACTTTTGGCGCGATCGTATTCGAAACTCATGGAGTAAGTTGGTATAGAAAATATCCTTTTTCAATCCTTCTGCACCGCGCACAAGCAAAAACCCCCGCCGAATCCGACGGGGGTTCTTTTCTGTTCACTGGGTGGCGGCCCGCGTTTTGTTCCAAAACGCTACACCGCACTCAATTTGGGCCTAGGCCCAAATTGTTACCAGTCTTCCTTGGCCACAACGCGGGTGGTGACGGGCAGTTTCATCGCACCAAGGCGCAGGGCCTCGCGGGCGATCACTTCCGACACGCCGTCGATTTCGAACATGATGCGGCCAGGTTTTACCTTGGCTGCCCAGTAGTCCGTGGAGCCTTTACCCTTACCCATACGCACTTCGGTCGGCTTGGACGAGACTGGAACATCGGGGAATATCCGGATCCAAACGCGGCCTTGGCGTTTCATGTGGCGGGTGATCGCGCGGCGGGCTGCCTCGATTTGGCGGGCCGTCACACGCTCTGGCTCCGTGGCTTTCAGCGCAAAGGAGCCGAAGTTCAGCAAAAAGCCGCCCTTCGCTTCGCCGTGGATACGGCCTTTGTGCTGCTTGCGGAACTTAGTCCGTTTTGGTTGCAACATCTTTCTTCTCCCTTATGCGCGTTCGCGGTCGCGGCGCGGCGCACGTGGCGCAGGGCCATCTTGTGCATCGGCCAGACGGCGATCATGGGCTTGTGGATCATGCTCAAGGATTTCGCCTTTGAAGATCCAGACCTTAACACCGATGATGCCATAGGGCGTCATCGCTTCGGACAGGGCATAGTCGATGTCCGCGCGCAGGGTGTGAAGCGGCACGCGGCCTTCGCGATACCATTCGGTGCGGGCAATCTCGGCCCCGCCAAGGCGGCCCGAAACGTTCACACGAATACCCAAAGCGCCGATACGCATGGCGTTTTGCACACCGCGCTTCATGGCGCGGCGGAACGAAACGCGGCGTTCCATTTGCTGCGCGATGGATTCGGCCACCAGTTGCGCGTCCAGTTCGGGCTTGCGCACTTCAACGATGTTGAGGTGCAGTTCCGACTTGGTGAACACAGCCAGCTTGCCGCGCAGCGTTTCAATATCAGCGCCTTTTTTGCCGATAATCACGCCGGGACGCGCGGTGTAGATCGTCACGCGGCACTTTTTGTGCGGACGTTCGATGATAACCCGCGAAACGCCCGCTTGCAGGCATTCTTTGTGGATGAATTCGCGCATCCGCAAATCTTCTAGCAGCAGGTTGCCGTAATCTTTCGATTCGGCAAACCAGCGGCTGTCCCATGTGCGGTTGACCTGAAGGCGCATGCCAATTGGATTAACCTTCTGACCCATTATGCCGACTCCCCAGTTTGACGCAGCTTGATGGTGATTTCGCTGAATGGCTTCATGATCTTGCCAAAACGGCCACGAGCGCGCGGACGGCCCCGCTTCATGACCAAGTTTTTGCCAACCCATGCTTCGGCCACGATCAGGCTGTCCACGTCGAGGTTGTGGTTGTTTTCGGCATTGGCGATGGCCGATTGCAGGCACTTCTTGACGTCGCCCGCGATGCGGCGCTTGGAGAAGGTCAGATCGGCAAGCGCCTTGTCCACCTTTTTGCCACGGATCAGGCCCGCAACAAGGTTCAGTTTTTGTGGCGAGGTACGCAGCATACGGGCAATTGCCATAGCTTCGTTATCCGCCACGCGACGGGGGTTCTTTTCCGTTCCCATGGCTTATTTCCTCTTGGCTTTTTTGTCGGCCGCATGGCCGTAATAGGTGCGGGTTGGCGAATATTCGCCAAACTTTTGGCCGATCATCTCTTCGGTCACGTTCACAGGAACGTGCTTTTTACCGTTGTAGACGCCAAACGTCAGGCCCACAAACTGCGGCAGAATCGTCGAGCGGCGAGACCAGATCTTGATGACCTCGTTTTTGCCGCCTTCTTTCGCCTTTTCAGCCTTCTTCAGGACGTAACCGTCAACGAAGGGGCCTTTCCAAATAGAACGTGCCATAGATTAGCGCCCTTTCTTCGCATGCCGCGAGCGGACGATCAAACGATCGGAACCCTTTGGCTTACGTGTTTTGTTGCCTTTGGTACCCTTGCCCCATGGGGTCACAGGGTGACGGCCGCCCGAAGTGCGGCCTTCGCCGCCGCCATGTGGGTGGTCGATTGGGTTCATAGCCACACCGCGAACGGTTGGGCGCACGCCCTTGTGGCGCATACGCCCCGCTTTACCAAAGTTTTGGTTGCTGTTGTCGGGGTTCGACACCGCGCCAATCGTGGCCATGCATTCTTGGCGCACCATGCGCAATTCGCCCGAAGACAGACGGATCTGCGCATAGCCACCATCGCGGCCCACAAACTGTGCATAGGTGCCAGCGGCGCGTGCAAGCTGCCCGCCTTTGCCAGCCTTCAGTTCCACATTGTGAACGATTGTCCCGATGGGCATGCCCGAGAAGGGCATCGCATTGCCTGGCTTCACGTCAGTTTTTGCGCCAGCGATCACAGAATCGCCAACAGCCAAACGCTGCGGAGCCAAGATGTAGGAAAGTTCGCCATCCGCATAGCGGACAAGGGCGATAAAGGCGGTGCGGTTGGGATCGTATTCGATCCGCTCGACCACAGCGGCCATGTCAAATTTACGACGCTTGAAATCGACGACACGGTACAGACGCTTGGCGCCCCCACCCTTGTGCCACATAGTAACGCGTCCGGTGTTGTTCCGACCGCCCGATTTCGTCAAACCTTCTGTAAGGGATTTGACGGGGCGACCTTTCCACAGCTCCGAACGGTCGATCAGAACCAACCCACGTTGGCCAGGCGTCGTCGGCTTATACGACTTAAGTGCCATGCTTTCTGTCTTCCGTTTGCTTATGGGGTCTTAAAGACCCGCTTGGTTATAGGGCCCCGAAGGTCCCCGATTCGCGGCCATTCTCACGGGCAAGCCCCTGAAATAGAACCGAATTTCACAAAAAATCCACGGCCCCAAGTCGCCTTGGGGCCGCAAGATTGATGCCTAGTATCAGAGGCCCGTCGAAACGTCGATGCTGTTTCCAGCTTCTAGCGTGACATAGGCCTTTTTCTTATCCGAACGCTCGCCTGCGCGGCCACGGAATTTCTTCGCCTTACCCTTGGTGATGGTGGTGTTCACCGCCTTCACTTTCACACCAAAAACAGCCTCGACGGCCTCTTTGATTTGGGGTTTGGTGCTGTCCATAGCCACTTGGAACACATAAGCGTTCGCCTCGGCAGCCATCGTCGCCTTTTCGGTGATGATGGGCTTTTTGATCAGGTCGTAGTGCTGTGGTTTCGCGCTCATTTCAAACGAGCCTCCAATGCTTCGACACCTGCTTTGGTGATCACCAAAGTGTCACGCTTAAGGATGTCATACACGTTTGCGCCCATCGTTGGCAGCACGTCCACGCCTTCGATGTTGCGGGCGGCCAATGCGAAATTCGCATCAACGCTTGCGCCATCGATGATCAGCACGCGCTTCCAGCCCAGTTCCGACACTTGCTTGGCCAGAACGGCGGTTTTGGCTTCGGCCATGGTGGCCACGTCCAAAATCACCAACTCGCCAGCCTTTGCCTTGGCAGACAGCGCATGACGCAGACCCAGCGCGCGGAACGCTTTGGGCAGATCATGGGCGTGGCTGCGCGGAGTTGGGCCTTTGACAACGCCACCGTGACGGAAGATCGGAGCCTTTTTCGACCCGTGGCGTGCGCCGCCCGTGCCCTTTTGCTTGTAGATCTTCTTGGTCGAGTAGGACACTTCGCCGCGCGTCAGCGTCGAATGGGTGCCAGCCTGTGCTTTCGCACGCTGCCAACGCACCACGCGGTGCAGAACGTCGGCGCGTGGTTCCAGACCAAACAGCGCTTCGTTCAATTCGATGGAACCAGCTTTGCCGCCATCAAGTTTGATCACGTCAAGTTTCATGCTTCACCCCCTTCGGTGGTCACTTCCACTGCGGGAGCCTCGGCAACAGGTGCAGCCGCTGCGGCAGCCATGCGCACAGCCGCGGGCAAAGGCAGGCCCGCAGGCGCTGCTTTTTTCACGGCGTCCTTGATCGTCACCCAGCCGCCTTTGGACCCTGGGACAGCGCCCTTGATCATCAGCAAACCGCGTTCCGCATCGGTGCGCACCACTTGCAGGTTCTGCGTGGTCACCCGCACAGCGCCCATGTGGCCAGCCATTTTCTTGCCCTTAAACACTTTACCAGGGTCTTGGCACTGCCCCGTCGAACCGTGCGAGCGGTGAGACACCGACACACCGTGCGACGCGCGCAAACCGCCAAAGTTGTGACGCTTCATCGCACCAGCAAAGCCCTTACCAATCGAGGTGCCCGCGATATCCACGAACTGGCCTTCAAGGTAATGCTCGGCGGTGATTTCAGCGCCCACTTCGATCAGGTTGGCAGGGGATACGCGGAACTCAGCGATTTTGCGCTTTGGCTCGACATGAGCTTTCGCAAAATGGCCGCGCATCGCTGCCGTTGTCCGCTTGGCCTTGGCCACGCCAGCGCCAAGTTGAACGGCGCTATAGCCATCCTTCTCGACGGTGCGTTGTGCCACGACTTGCAGGTGATCCAATTGAAGAACGGTCACAGGAACCTGCGTGCCGTTTTCCAGAAACAACCGGGTCATGCCCAGTTTCTTTGCAATAACGCCAGAGCGCATGTCTATGCCCCCCCGTTACACTTTGATCTCGACATCCACGCCAGCGGCGAGGTCGAGCTTCATCAGCGCGTCCACGGTCTGGGGGGTCGGATCAACGATGTCCAAAAGGCGTTTGTGCGTGCGGATTTCCCACTGGTCACGCGACTTTTTGTCGATATGTGGGCCGCGCAAAACGGTGAATTTTTCGATTTTGTTGGGCAGCGGAATGGGGCCGCGCACGGTCGCGCCAGTGCGCTTTGCCGTGCTGACGATTTCTTGCGTGCTGGCGTCCAGAACGCGGAAATCGAAGGCTTTCAACCGAATGCGGATCGTTTGACTTTGCATTTGTTTTTCCTTCGGAACGTAAACGCGGCGACATGCCGCGCTCATAGGTTCACATGTCAAATGAATGGCGCGCCCAAACTTTGGGCGCGCCACGGGTTCTTTATTACGCGATGATCTTCGACACAACCCCTGCGCCGACGGTGCGGCCGCCTTCGCGGATAGCAAAGCGCAGGTTTTCTTCCATGGCGATTGGGGCGATCAGTTCGACGTTGAACTTCAGGTTATCGCCGGGCATCACCATTTCGGTGCCCGCTGGCAGTTCCACCGTGCCCGTCACGTCCGTGGTGCGGAAGTAGAACTGAGGGCGGTAGTTGGCGAAGAACGGGGTGTGACGACCGCCTTCTTCTTTGGTCAGAATGTAAGCCTGCGCTTCAAACTTGGTGTGTGGTTTCACCGATGCAGGCTTGCACAGCACTTGGCCGCGCTCCACGCCTTCACGGTCGATACCGCGCAGCAGAACGCCGACGTTGTCGCCCGCTTCGCCGCGATCCAGCAGTTTGCGGAACATCTCGACGCCCGTGCAAACCGATTTCTTGGTGTCGCGGATGCCGACGATTTCAACTTCGTCGCCAACGTTGATCACGCCGCGCTCGATACGGCCCGTCACAACAGTGCCGCGGCCCGAGATCGAGAACACGTCTTCGATCGGCATCAAGAAAGGCTGGTCGATGGCGCGGGCAGGGGTTGGGATATATTCGTCAACCGCTTTCAGCAGCGCGCGAATCGAATCCTCGCCAATGTCCTTACGCTCGCCGATCATGGCCTGGTGGGCCGAACCCTTGATGATTGGAATATCATCGCCAGGGTATTCGTAAGACGAGAACAGCTCGCGCAGTTCCATTTCCACCAGCTCGATCAGCTCTTCGTCATCAACAAGGTCAACCTTGTTCATGTAGCACACCATATATGGGATGCCGACCTGACGGCCCAGCAAGATATGCTCGCGCGTTTGGGGCATTGGGCCGTCGGATGCGGCGCAAACCAGAATAGCGCCGTCCATTTGGGCCGCGCCCGTGATCATGTTTTTCACATAGTCGGCGTGGCCGGGGCAGTCAACGTGGGCGTAGTGACGCGCTTCGGTTTCGTATTCAACGTGCGCGGTGGAAATCGTGATCCCGCGCGCGCGCTCTTCCGGCGCACCGTCAATCTGGTCATAGGCGCGGAATTCGCCGAAGTATTTCGTGATAGCCGCCGTCAAGGTCGTCTTGCCGTGGTCAACGTGGCCAATCGTGCCAATGTTAACGTGCGGTTTGGTCCGTTCAAACTTTGCCTTTGCCATAATGGCCTCCTGTTTTGCATCGATGTGGCAGGTCGCCCTGCCCTACTAGGGTGGTAGGGCGCGGGGCAAACCCCGCGCCACACCGGTTAAGCGTATTTCTTTTGGATCTCGTCCGAGATGTTCTGCGGAACGGCGTCGTAATGGTCAAACTCCATCGAGAACACGGCGCGGCCCGAGGTCATCGAGCGCAGCGTGTTGATGTAGCCGAACATATTGGCCAGTGGCACCATCGACGCGATCACGTTGGCGTTGCCACGGCTGTCTTGGCCCGTCACCATACCACGGCGAGAGGTCAAGTCGCCAATCACGCCGCCCGTATATTCTTCGGGCGTCACAACTTCGACTTTCATGATCGGTTCCAGCAGTTTTGCGCCAGCTTTTTTCAGGCCATCGCGCATTGCGGCGCGGGTGGCGATTTCAAAGGCCAGAACGCTTGAGTCCACATCGTGGAACGCGCCGTCCAGCAAGGCCACTTTGAAATCGATCACAGGGAAGCCAGCCAATGGGCCCGAATCCATAACCGATTTGATGCCCTTTTCCACGCCTGGGATGTATTCCTTTGGAACAGCACCGCCGACGATCTTGGATTCGAACGAATAGCCTTCGCCAGGTTCGGTTGGGGTAATCTCAAGCTTGACGCGCGCAAACTGACCCGTGCCACCCGTTTGTTTCTTATGGGTGTAGTCAATCTCCGTCGCAACCGAGATGGTTTCGCGGTATGCCACCTGCGGCGCACCGATATTCGCCTCGACTTTGAATTCGCGGCGCATACGGTCAACCAAGATGTCCAAGTGCAATTCGCCCATGCCCTTCATGATCGTCTGGCCCGATTCGATATCGGTTTCCACACGGAAGGATGGATCTTCTGCAGCCAGACGTGCCAGCGCTATGCCCATTTTCTCTTGGTCGGCCTTGGTTTTTGGTTCCACGGCGATTTCGATCACAGGCACGGGGAAGGTCATGGTTTCCAGAACCACGGGCTGTGCTGGATCGCACAAAGTATCGCCCGTTGTGGTTTCTTTCAGACCGCCCAGCGCGATGATGTCACCTGCAAACGCTTCGGAGATTTCTTCGCGTTCGATGGCGTGCATCATCATCATACGGCCAACACGCTCTTTGCGTTGCTTGGTCGCGTTCAGCATCCCGTCGCCTTTGGCCAATTTGCCCGAATAGATGCGGGTAAAGGTCAAGGAACCGACAAAGGGGTCGTTCATGATCTTGAACGCCAGCGCCGAGAAGGGCTGGTTATCATCTGCCGAGCGCGAGATGTTGCGGGTTTCGGTCTCGTCACCGGGGGCAAAGCCCTCGTAGGGAGGCACGTCCAGCGGGCTGGGCAGATAGTCGATCACAGCGTTCAGAAGTGGCTGCACGCCCTTGTTTTTGAAGGCCGAGCCAGCAAAAACGGGAATGAAGTCAATTGCCAAGCAGCCCTTACGGATCAGCGCGCGCAGTGTCTCTGGATCTGGCTCTTTGCCATCCAGATACGCTTCCATAGCGGCATCGTCTTGACCAACAGCGGTTTCCAAAAGGTTCAGGCGCCATTCGTCCGCCATGTCTTTCAGATCAGCGCGGATCGGCTGACGCACCCAAGATGCGCCCAGATCTTCGCCCTCATAGACCCATTCTTCCATGGTCACGAGGTCGATGATGCCTTCCAGCTTATCCTCTGCGCCGATGGGCAAAGCCACGGGAACAGCGTTTGCGCCGGTGCGGTCTTTGATCATTTTGACGCAGTTAAAGTAATCAGCGCCCGTTTTGTCCATTTTGTTGACAAAAACAATGCGCGGAACTTTGTAGCGGTCCGCCTGACGCCACACGGTTTCGGTCTGGGGTTCAACACCAGCGTTACCGTCCAGCAGAACAACAGCGCCGTCCAGAACGGCCAGTGAACGCTCAACCTCGATGGTAAAGTCAACGTGGCCGGGGGTGTCGATGATGTTAAAGCGGTGCTTTTCATCAGCAGGGCCCATTTCGCCTGCATTGATGGTGCGGTTCCAGAAGGTGGTGGTCGCAGCCGAGGTGATCGTGATGCCACGCTCTTGCTCTTGCTCCATCCAGTCCATCGTGGCCGCGCCGTCATGCACTTCGCCGATTTTGTGCGACTTGCCTGTGTAATACAGGATACGCTCGGACGTGGTGGTTTTGCCCGCGTCGATGTGGGCAATGATCCCAAAGTTGCGGTAGCGAGTCAGTGGAAATTCGCGTGCCATGATGACCCCTTACCAGCGATAGTGGCTGAATGCTTTGTTTGCATCGGCCATTTTATGGGTGTCTTCCCGCTTTTTAACGGCGGTGCCACGGTTGTTCACAGCGTCGGCCAGTTCTGCGGCCAAACGCTCTTCCATGGTGTTTTCGTTGCGCTTGCGGGCAGCGATGATTAGCCAACGAATGGCCAAAGCTTCGCGGCGCTCGGTGCGCACTTCAACAGGAACTTGGTAGGTTGCACCACCGACGCGGCGCGAGCGCACTTCGACGGAAGGCTTTACGTTTTCCAGCGCTTCGTGGAAGGCGGAAATTGGTTCGCGCTTCAGGCGCGATTCAACGCGGGTAAGCGCGCCGTAAACAATCGATTCTGCGACGGATTTTTTGCCATCCAGCATCAGGTTGTTCATGAACTTGGTCAGAACCTTATCGCCATATTTGGCATCAGGCAGGATTTCGCGCTTTTCAGCGGCGTGACGACGAGACATGTTTTGATTCCCTTACTTCGGACGCTTAGCGCCATATTTCGAACGACGCTGACGACGTTCTTTGACGCCTTGGGTATCCAAAACGCCGCGAAGGATGTGATAACGCACACCTGGCAAATCCTTGACGCGGCCGCCACGGATCAGAACAACCGAGTGTTCTTGCAGGTTGTGTTTTTCACCAGGAATGTAGGAAATCACCTCAAACCCGTTGGTCAGGCGCACTTTGGCAACCTTACGCATAGCGGAGTTAGGCTTTTTCGGGGTGGTCGTGTAAACGCGGGTGCACACGCCACGCTTTTGCGGGCAAGATTCCAAGTGTTGCGACTTGGACTTGCGAACCACAGGCGAGCGCGGCTTGCGGATCAGCTGTTGAATAGTTGGCATTCAAGTTCCTCGTTTTGCCCATACAGGGCTGTCAATACTCGCGCCCAAGCGGGGCGCTCCTCTTCTCGACGTCCTTTTGCGCGAATCACAAAAAGATAAAACCGCAGTCGTCCCTTCGCAGGGCCGATACGGTGGAATTCCAGAGGATCGGGGCAAAAATCACCCGGATCGTGACCACATCAAGCATTTAATTGGCCAAGGCAAACCCAAAAGGCCCAACTTGGTTGTGGCGGCTGATAGTGGGGAATCGGTGCGATGTCAACAGGCGCGGGGGCAAGGAAGCCTAAGGTTTACTTGCAAAATCGCGCGTCTTGGGCCAGTGCTGCGCGACCAGCACCATTACCAACGCGGTATACAGCGCGGCCAGCAGCGCATCCGACAGAAAATGCCCGCCAGACAGCACGCGGTGCAGAAACACGTACCCAAACATCGCGCCCAACGCAGCATAAAGCCCGCGCCGCGCAGGCTGCGAAATGCGGTGTTGGTGTGCCGAAATCAAGATCACGCAAGACAGGCAAAACGCGACAGTTCCCGAAACCTCGCCCGAGACAAAGCTGCAATCGCTGCTGCATTGCCCGCTAAGTTGACCAATGGGCGCATAGAAGCTGTCGCCGCCAAAGTTCAAGATGTCGCGCGGGCGGGCACGCTGCGAAAACCCCTTCAGCAGGACATTCACGAAAATTCCGGGGCCCAAAAGATAGCTCCACAAGATGACATTCCACGACCGCATTGGCAAAATGCGCTGCGGCCAATCTTGGTGATAGGCGAGGGACAGCGCGATGACAGCAACAATCACCATCACCAGTGTCAGGTTCCAAAACGCCATGCGCAGCCCATGCACCGCGCCACCGCGATCACCAATAAACGCGCCATCGATGTAATACAGCTTTGCAATCGCCAGATCGAGCTGCGGGAAGACCATGAAAGCGATCATCACCGCCAAGGTCGCGGCGATCAGCACAGGCACTGTCCATTTCTGCGTTAGCAGGTGCAAAGCCAACTCCTTAACCGCGTCCCCGCGCCTGTTGTAGCGTGACTATGCCCGAAGCGACAACGATTGCAGCCCCAATCATGGCATATCCATCTGGCAAAGTGCCAAAGAAAAACCAGCCAAACAGCAGCGCCCAGATCAGCGCTGTATAGCGAAACGGCGCGACGATGGCCACATCGCCCACCCGCATCACCATCACCACGGTGATATACCCCACCACAAGTGCGGCGGTTGCGCCGAGCAGCATCGCAGCATCGACCAAAGTAATCGTCACCCATCCCTGCCCCAGCGCGCCCACCGCGCCCAGCAAAGTCACGCTGACCGATGCCCAAATCGCCACCGTTGTCGAGGGCAGCCCACCCGACACCTGCCGCGTCGATAAATCGCGCACCACCACGCTGGCGACCGAGGCAAGGCCCAGCACCGACCAGCGGTCAAACCCCGCCATGCCAGGTTTGATGATCAGCAAAACACCCAAAAATCCCGCCACAATCGCCGCCCAAACCTTGGCGCTGATCTTATCGCCAAAAACCAGCGCGGACACCAATGTCACCGCCAGCGGCAGCGCCTGCATAATGGCCGATAGCGTCGCCAGCGGCATATGCACCAGCGCCGTTAGAAAGGTGACGGTTGCCAAAACCTCGGCCACGGTGCGCACCGACAGCACGCGCACATCTTGCCCCTGCGGCCATAGGCGCACATGACCTTCGCGCTGATAGGCAATCGCCAAAAGAGCCGCGCTGGCCCCCAGCCCGCGCAGAAAAATCGCCTGAAACAATGGCATGTCTTGGCTGACGGCCTTCATGAAACTGTCGTTGATCACAAAGGCCAGCATGGCCACGCACATCAGCAGCACACCGCGTAAGTTGTCAGACATCGGAAGCTTTCGAATGGGATGGAACCAAAAAGGCCCCTTGGTTTCCCAAGGGGCCTTTTGATTTAGGCTTTCGCCTTAGCTTTGTTCGCCGTCAAAGGCATCGGCGGGCGCAGGGGCCGCCAATGCGGCAGCGGCCTCGGCGTCAGAGCGGCGGGCGTCGATGACAATCGTATCGCGGTCGGTTGCGATTTTCTTGACATTGCGGGTTGCCCCGCCCGTGCCTGCTGGGATCAGACGGCCGACGATGACGTTTTCCTTCAGGCCCACCAGCTTGTCGCGTTTGCCCTGAACCGAAGCTTCGGTCAGAACGCGGGTGGTCTCTTGGAACGACGCTGCCGAGATGAAGCTGCGCGTTTGCAAGCTGGCCTTGGTGATACCCAACAAGATCGGCTCGGCCACCGCAGGGCGCATACCGTGGACATGGGCCTTGTGGTTGGCTTCGTCCAACTCGTGCTTGTCGACGTTTTCGCCTTTCAGCAAAGTCGTCTCGCCGCTGTCGAGAATCTCGAACTTTTGCAGCATCTGGCGCACGATCACTTCGATATGCTTGTCGTTGATCTTAACGCCTTGCAGACGATACACGTCTTGCACTTCGTCGATCATATAGTTCGCCAAAGCTTCGACGCCAAGGATGCGCAAGATGTCATGCGGCGCGGGGTTGCCGTCCATGATGTAATCGCCCTTTTGGACAAAATCGCCTTCCTGAACAGGAATGTGCTTGCCCTTAGGGATCATGTATTCAACGGCTTGCAGCGTTTCATCGACGGGTTCAACCGTGATGCGGCGCTTGTTCTTATAGTCTTTGCCAAAGCGCACGTAGCCATCCATTTCGGCGATGATCGCGTGATCTTTCGGACGGCGCGCTTCGAACAATTCGGCCACGCGGGGCAGACCCCCCGTGATGTCTTTGGTCTTGGCACCTTCGCGCGGGATACGGGCCACAACGTCGCCGGGGCGCAGATCTTGGCCTTCTTCCACCGATAGAATCGCATCCACCGACATCGGATAGGTGATCGGGTTGCCCGCATCATTGCGCACAGGCTCGCCCGTGGCGGGGTTCATCACGATAACCTCTGGCTTAAGATCGCCGCCTTTGGGCGCCGAGCGCCAGTCGGACACGATTTTTTGCGTCATGCCCGTGGCTTCGTCGGTATCTTCGCGCACCGAAATGCCCGAAATCAGGTCCTTAAACTTAGCCACACCCGCCTTTTCAGCGATGATCGGCAAGGTGTAGGGGTCCCATTCGAACAGCTTATCGCCGCGTTTGGTCATTGCGCCATCTTTGACATGCAGCTTTGCGCCATAGGTCAGCTTATGCACAGCGCGCTCTTGCCCTGCCTCGTCGATGATTGCCATCGACATGTTGCGGCCAATCACAATCTGCTCGCCAGTTGCGTTTGACAGGGTGTTGGAATTGCGGAACTCGATCCGTCCTTCTTGGCTTGCCTCAAGGAAGGATTGCTGCCCGCCCTGCGCCACGCCGCCGATGTGGAAGGTGCGCATGGTCAACTGCGTGCCAGGTTCGCCAATCGACTGCGCGGCGATGATGCCGACAGCCTCGCCGATGTTCACCAGCGTGCCACGGGCCAAATCGCGGCCATAGCACAGCGCGCAAACGCCCTCTTCCGCATCGCAGGTCAATGGGCTGCGGATACGAGCCGAGGCGACTGCCGCCTGATGCACAAGATCGGCGCGACGTTCGTCGATCAACTCGCCACGCGCAACGATCACTTCAGTCGTGCCTGGAACACAGATATCATCCGCAGCCACACGGCCCAGAATACGTTCTGCCAAAGGCTGGCTTTCGACGCCATCCTTTACCGCCACATCCGCGGTGATGCCGCGTTCGGTGCCGCAATCGTGCAGACGAATGATGCAATCTTGCGCCACGTCCACCAAACGGCGGGTCAGATAGCCCGAGTTCGCCGTTTTCAACGCGGTATCGGCAAGGCCCTTACGTGCGCCGTGAGTCGAGTTGAAGTATTCAAGAACGGTCAGACCTTCCTTAAAGTTCGAGATGATCGGCGTTTCGATGATCTCGCCCGAAGGCTTGGCCATCAAGCCGCGCATCCCGCCCAACTGTTTCATCTGCGTGACAGAGCCGCGCGCGCCCGAGTGGGACATCATGTAAACCGAGTTTGGTTCCATTTCTGCGCCATTCGCATCGGTCTTCTTGGCCGAAATGGTCGACATCATGGCTTCGGTCACTTTGTCGTTGCACTTGGACCAGCTATCAATGACCTTGTTATACTTTTCGCCCTGCGTAATCAGGCCGTCCATATACTGCTGCTCATAGGCTTTCACCTGATCGCGGGCGTCGTCCACAATCTCCCATTTGGTATCGGGGATCAGCATGTCATCTTTGCCAAAGGAAATGCCCGCGCGGAACGCCTCGCGGAAGCCATAGGTCATGATCTGGTCGCAGAAAATGACCGATTCTTTTTGGCCGCAATAGCGATAGACGGTGTCGATAACCGTTTGCACGTCTTTCTTGCGCAGCAGGCGGTTGACCAAATCGAACGGCGCCTTTGCGTTCAGCGGCAGCAGGTTGCCCAAACGCAAGCGGCCAGGGGTGGTTTCGAACCGCTTCCAGACGATATTGCCATGCTCGTCCACTTGGCGCAGACGGGCGTGGATTTTGGCGTGCAGATGCACCTCGCCAGCGGCAAGAGCGTGTTCTACCTCGTCGATATCGGCAAATTTCATGCCTTCGCCGACCATGCCATCGCGCGCCATCGTCGCGTAATACAGACCCAAAACCATGTCCTGCGACGGCACGATAATGGGCGCGCCGTTTGCGGGCGACAGCACGTTGTTCGTGGACATCATCAAAACCCGCGCCTCTAGCTGGGCTTCCAGCGACAGGGGCACGTGAACGGCCATTTGGTCGCCGTCAAAGTCGGCGTTAAAGGCCGAGCAGACCAACGGGTGCAGCTGAATGGCTTTGCCTTCGATCAGGATAGGCTCGAACGCTTGAATCCCCAAACGGTGCAGGGTGGGCGCACGGTTCAGCAAAACAGGGTGTTCGCGGATCACCTCGTCCAAGATATCCCACACTTCGGGACGTTCTTTTTCCACCAGCTTTTTCGCCTGTTTGACGGTGCTGGACAGACCCTTGGCCTCTAACCGCGAATAGATGAACGGCTTGAACAATTCCAAGGCCATCTTTTTGGGCAAACCGCATTGGTGCAGTTTGAGTTCTGGGCCCGTCACAATAACGCTGCGGCCCGAGAAATCGACCCGCTTACCCAAAAGGTTCTGGCGGAAGCGGCCCTGCTTGCCTTTCAGCATGTCAGACAGCGATTTCAGCGGGCGCTTGTTGGTGCCCGTGATCACACGGCCACGGCGGCCGTTGTCGAACAGGGCATCGACAGCCTCTTGCAGCATCCGCTTTTCGTTGCGCACGATGATGTCAGGTGCGCGCAGTTCGATCAGGCGTTTCAGACGGTTGTTGCGGTTGATGACGCGGCGATACAGATCGTTCAGGTCAGAGGTCGCAAAGCGGCCACCGTCCAGCGGCACCAGTGGGCGCAATTCTGGCGGGATCACGGGAAGAACGGTTAGCACCATCCATTCGGGGCGGTTGCCCGATTCAAGAAAGCTTTCGACAATCTTCAAACGTTTGATGATTTTCTTTGGCTTCAGCTCGCCCGTGGCTTCTTTCAAATCGGCGCGCAGGGATTCAGCCAAAGTTTCCAGATCGATCGCGGCCAGCATTTCGCGAATGGCTTCGGCACCGATATTAGCTGTGAAGGCATCGGCGCCGTATTGATCCTGCGCGTCCAGATATTCCTCTTCGGTCAACTGCTGCTGATAGGTCAGATCGGTCAGGCCGGGTTCAATGACCACATAGTTTTCGAAATACAAAACGCGTTCTAGATCGCGCAAAGTCATGTCCAGCATCAGGCCGATACGGCTGGGCAGCGATTTCAGGAACCAGATATGCGCGACGGGCGATGCCAGTTCGATATGGCCCATCCGCTCGCGGCGCACCTTTTGCAAGGTGACTTCCACGCCGCATTTTTCGCAGACAACGCCGCGATATTTCATGCGTTTGTATTTGCCGCACAGGCATTCGTAATCTTTGATGGGGCCAAAAATACGCGCGCAGAACAGACCATCGCGTTCGGGTTTGAACGTGCGATAGTTGATGGTTTCTGGCTTTTTAATCTCGCCAAATGACCAAGACAGGATCCGCTCTGGCGATGCCAAGCTGACCTTGATCTCGTCAAAGGTTTTGACGGGGGCGACGGGGTTAAACGGGTTCGTTGATAGTTCCTGGTTCATTTCCAAATCCTTGAATGAGGGCGCGGGGAAGGCGGGGGGCGGCTGGCCCCCCTTAGGGTTTGATCAGGGGTTCCTGATCATTCCTCCTCCGCATCCAGGAGTTCCATATTCAGGCCAAGGCCGCGCACTTCTTTGACCAAGACGTTGAACGATTCGGGCACGCCCGCCTCGAAATTGTCTTCGCCTTTGACGATGCTTTCGTAAACCTTGGTGCGGCCTGCCACATCGTCTGATTTGACGGTAAGCATTTCTTGCAAGGTGTAGGCGGCGCCATAGGCTTCCAGTGCCCAAACCTCCATCTCGCCCAGACGCTGACCACCAAATTGCGCTTTACCGCCAAGGGGTTGCTGCGTGACAAGGCTGTAGGGGCCAGTCGAGCGTGCGTGCAGCTTGTCGTCCACCAAGTGGTGAAGTTTCAGCATATACTTCACGCCCACGGTCACCTTGCGGGCAAATTGCTCGCCCGTGCGGCCATCGAACACCACCGACTGACCAGAGGTGTCGAACCCTGCGCGCTTTAGCGCATCGTTCACATCCGATTCCTTGGCCCCGTCGAAAACGGGGGTCGCAATCGGCACGCCCTTGGTCACATTGCCTGCCAGTTCAAGGAAATCACCCTCATCGCGGTTTGCGAATTCGGCATCATAGGTTTCGTCGCCATAGGCAAAGCGCACCGCCTCGCGCACGGGGGTCATGTCACCCGAACGGCGATATTCTTTCAACGCTTCGTCGATTTTCAGGCCCAGACCGCGCGCGGCCCAGCCCATATGCGTTTCCAGAATCTGCCCGACGTTCATGCGGCTTGGCACGCCCAACGGGTTTAGAACCAAGTCAACCGCGGTGCCATCGGCCAAGAATGGCATATCTTCAACAGGCACCACTTTGGACACAACGCCCTTGTTGCCGTGACGGCCTGCCATCTTGTCGCCCGGTTGCAACTTGCGCTTGACCGCAACGAACACCTTGACCATTTTCATCACGCCCGGGGGCAGATCGTCGCCGCGACGCACCTTTTCGACCTTGTCGTCGAAACGATTGTCCAACGCGCGCTTTTGCGCCTCGAACTGATCATGCAAGGCTTCAACATCCTTGGCATCGCTTTCGCCTTCCAGCGCCAGTTGCCACCATTGACCTTTTGACAGGGTGCCCAGCAGCTCTTCGTCGATCTTTGCGCCCGTTTTCACGCCTTTGGGGCCTTTGACAGCCGTTTTGCCCATGATCAGGGCCTTCAGACGCGAATAGATGTTGCGTTCCAAAATGGTCAGCTCGTCATCGCGGTCGCGGGCAAGACGTTCGACTTCTTCACGCTCGATCTGCAGCGCGCGCTCGTCTTTATCAACGCCGTGGCGGTTGAACACGCGCACTTCCACGATTGTGCCGAATGCCCCGGGGGGCAGGCGCAGCGAGGTGTCGCGCACATCCGATGCCTTTTCGCCGAAAATGGCGCGCAGCAGCTTTTCTTCGGGGGTCATCGGGCTTTCGCCCTTGGGCGTGATTTTGCCCACCAAAATATCGCCGGGGATCACATCCGCGCCGATATAAACAATGCCCGCTTCGTCCAAATTGCGCAGCGCTTCTTCGCCGACGTTTGGAATGTCGCGGGTAATTTCCTCTGGCCCCAGTTTCGTATCGCGCGCTGCGACTTCGTATTCTTCGATATGGATCGAAGTGAACACGTCATCTTTCAGGATGCGTTCCGAAATCAGGATAGAGTCTTCATAGTTGTAGCCATTCCACGGCATGAAGGCGACAACCACGTTACGGCCAAGGGCCAATTCGCCCATATCCGTGCAGGGGCCGTCCGCCACGACTTCGCCGCGCAGAACCGTATCGCCCACCTTTACCAGCGGGCGCTGGTTGATGCAGGACGATTGGTTAGACCGCTTGAACTTGCGCAGGCGGTAGATGTCGACGCCCGGCTCGCCCGGTTCCAGCATTTCGGTGGCGCGCACCACGATGCGGGTTGCGTCAACTTGGTCGATGATCCCTGCACGGCGCGCCATGATGGCCGCGCCAGAATCGCGGGCCACAACAGCCTCGATCCCAGTGCCGACAAAGGGCGCATCTGCTTGCAGCAGCGGCACGGCCTGACGCTGCATGTTCGACCCCATCAGCGCGCGGTTGGCGTCGTCATTTTCCAAGAACGGAATAAGCGAGGCCGCAACCGAAACAAGCTGCTTTGGCGACACGTCGATCAAATCAATCGCCTCTGGTGGGTTCAGCATGAATTCGCCCGCTTTGCGCGAGGAAATCAGATCGTCGGTGAAACGACCTTCGGCATCTTGGGCGGCGTTCGCCTGCGCGACGGTGTGGCGCATCTCTTCTGTGGCCGACATATAGACAACCTCATCGGTCACCTTATTGTCGATCACTTTGCGATACGGTGTTTCGATAAAGCCGTATTTGTTCACGCGCGCAAAGGTGGCCAAGCTGTTGATCAGACCGATGTTTTGACCTTCGGGCGTTTCAATGGGGCACATGCGGCCATAGTGGGTTGGGTGCACGTCGCGCACTTCAAAGCCTGCGCGTTCGCGGGTCAAACCGCCAGGCCCAAGGGCCGACAGGCGGCGCTTGTGCGTGACTTCAGACAGTGGGTTGGTTTGGTCCATGAACTGCGACAGCTGGCTGGAGCCGAAGAATTCACGCACTGCCGCCGCCGCAGGTTTGGCGTTGATCAGGTCTTGCGGCATGATCGTGTCGATTTCTACCGACGACATGCGTTCCTTGATCGCGCGTTCCATGCGCAGCAAACCAACGCGGTATTGGTTTTCCATCAATTCGCCCACCGAGCGAACGCGGCGGTTGCCAAGGTGGTCGATGTCGTCAATTTCGCCTTTGCCATCGCGCAGTTCGGTCAGTGCTTTGATGCAGGCCACGATATCGTCGCGGTCCAGCGTGCGCTGGCTGTCAGGCTTGCCCAGATCAAGGCGCATGTTCATTTTCACGCGGCCCACGGCGGACAGATCATACCGCTCGCTGTCAAAGAACAGCGTGTCAAACAACTGGCTTGCAGCCTCGACGGTTGGCGGCTCGCCCGGGCGCATGACGCGGTAGATGTCCATCAGCGCGGTGTCGCGGCCCATATTCTTATCGGCCGCCATCGTGTTGCGGATATAGGGGCCGACGTTGATATTATCGATATCCAGCACGGGAATATCGGTGATGCCTTGATCCAGCAGAACCTTCAGCGTGCCGCCCTTGATCTCGCCATCGCGGTCGTATTCCAGCGTCAGCTCGTCGCCCGCTTCGACCCAAATTTCGCCTGTCTCTTCGTTGATGATATCTTTGGCCACATAGCGGCCAAGGATATGATCGAAAGGCACCAGCAATTCTGTGACTTTACCCGTTTTGATCAGCTCATTCGCCATGCGCGGGGTCATCTTATCGCCCGACTTGCAAATCACTTCGCCCGTGGCGGCATCGACGATGTCATACGATGGGCGGGTGCCGCGAATTCGTTCTGGGAAGAACTTGGTCACCCAGCCCTTGTTCTTAACATGCTTAAAGCTGATGGTTTGGTAATAGGCATCCATGATGCCCTCTTGGTCCATACCCAGCGCATATAGCAGTGTGGTCACAGGCAGTTTGCGGCGACGGTCGATGCGCGCAAACACCTGATCCTTGGCGTCAAATTCGAAATCCAGCCAAGACCCGCGATAAGGGATGATGCGGCAGGCAAACAGCAGCTTGCCCGACGAATGGGTCTTGCCGCGATCGTGGTCAAAGAACACGCCGGGGCTGCGGTGCATTTGGGAGACGATAACCCGCTCGGTTCCGTTCACAATAAACGTGCCGTTGGTGGTCATCAGGGGCATTTCGCCCATGAACACTTCTTGTTCTTTGATGTCTTTGACGCTGCGCGCGCCTGTGGTTTCATCGACATCAAACACGATCAAACGCAGGGTGACTTTCAGCGGCGCGGCATAGGTCATGTCGCGTTGCTGGCACTCGTCCACGTCATATTTCGGCTTTTCCAGTTCGTATTTCACGAATTCGAGAACGGCGGTTTCGTTGAAATCCTTGATCGGGAACACCGATTGGAAGGTGCCCTGAATGCCCTCGCCGTCCAGCGGTTTGTCGCTGTCGCCCGAGCGCAGGAACAAATCATAGGACGATTTTTGAACCTCGATCAGGTTCGGCATGTCCAGAACTTCGCGGATTTTGCCGAAATAGCGGCGAACCCGCTTTTGGCCAACGTATGCTTGCGCCATGCTCGTCGTAACCTTTCATCTTTCGCCGGAGCGCGCCCAGTTGGGGGGCAGTGCGCGCGCCGAGTGGCGATTGGGCAACTGGTTCCATTCATGCCCCCCGTCCCAGTGGGAGGCTCCCGAACCGTATCGCACCTAAGACGAGGCTTTCGCAAAAGCCCCCACTTAGACGCGCTAGGCTGGGCCTAATTTCTTAGACCCAGCCAGCGAAGTTTTGCTCCAAAGGTCGCCCTTTGGAGACAAAATTACTTCAGTTCCACCTTGGCGCCAGCGGCTTCCAAGGTTTTCTTGATGGTTTCTGCGTCCGACTTCGAAGCAGCTTCTTTCACTTTGCCGCCAGCTTCGACCAGATCTTTGGCTTCTTTCAGGCCCAGACCGGTGATGGTGCGCACTTCTTTGATCACGTTGATCTTGTTTGCGCCAGCGTCCACCAGAACGACGTCGAATTCGGTCTGCTCTTCAACAGCGGCAGCTGGGCCAGCAGCTGGGCCAGCCATCATAACAGCGCCACCAGCAGCAGGCTCGATGCCATACTTGTCTTTCAGGATGGTTTTCAGTTCTTGCGCCTGCAGCAGGGTCAAACCTACGATCTCTTCGGCGAGTTTGTTCAGATCAGCCATTTTATGTTCCGTTCAGTTAAGATTGTTTCCAACGAAGCGGGGAGCATCCCCGCGCGAGGTATTGATCAGGCCGCAGCCTTTTCTTCGATGGTCGACAGAATGCTTGCGATGTTCGAAGCAGGCGCGCCAATGGCCCCAGCGATGGAGGATGCAGGTGCCCCGATCATACCTGCGATCTGAGCGATCAGCTCTTCACGCGACGGCATCGAAGCCACGGCTTTCACACCAGCTTGGTCCAGAATCGTCTCGCCCATAGCCCCGCCGAGGATCACGAAATTATCGTTCACCTTGGCATAGGCTTCGGAAACCTTCGCAGCAGCGACAGGGTCTTCCGTATAGGCCAGCACGGTCATGCCCGTCAGCAGGTCACCCATCTTAACGGCGGGTTTCCCTTCGAGGGCGATCTTGGCGAGCTTGTTCTTGGCAACGCGAACGGATCCGCCAACTTCGCGCATTTTTGCGCGCAGATCCTGCATCTGTGCAACCGTCATACCCGCGTAGTGGGCAACCACTACAACGCCAGAGCTTGCGAAGATTTGGCCGAGTTCGTCGACCACTTTCTCTTTTTGGGCTCTATCCACAGTTTCACTCCAAGTTTGGGGGTTTTCGCCCCCGGCTCAATTAAACCTACCTTGCGGCAGGCGGTCGGGTCCGTTTCAGGTTCCCAAGGCCAAGACCACCCGAAGGCGGAATTAATCTCGATCCCCATCTCAGGCAGGATTTACGGCGTTTGCGCGCCACCCACCGTCTCGGACAGGATGGGGCGGTTTGCCGCCCCAACCATCCCTTCCCCATAGGGTAGGGAATTTCTTACATGCGTGCTAAGCACGCATCTGCCTTAGTTCGCGGTGGCCGAAGCCAAATCCAACGAAACGCCAGGCCCCATCGTGGACGACAGCGACACTTTTTTCAGGTAGGCGCCTTTTGCGCCCGCTGGTTTCGCCTTGGACACGGCATCCACAAAGGCGCGGATGTTCTGCGCCAGTTTCTCGTCCGAGAAGCTGACCTTGCCGATACCCGCATGGATAACGCCTGCTTTTTCGACCTTGAACTGCACTTCGCCGCCCTTGGCCGCCTCGACAGCGGTTTTCACGTCCATCGTCACCGTGCCAACCTTTGGGTTTGGCATCAGGTTACGCGGGCCCAGCACCTTACCCAGACGGCCCACCAGTGGCATCATGTCAGGGGTAGCGATGCAGCGATCAAATTCGATCTTGCCAGCCAGAATGGTTTCCATCAGGTCTTCTGCGCCGACAATGTCAGCGCCTGCGGCCTTAGCCTCGTCTGCTTTGGCCGCGCGGGCGAACACAGCCACGCGCACGGTTTTGCCAGTGCCATTTGGCAGGGCGACAACGCCGCGCACCATTTGGTCAGCGTGACGCGGGTCAACGCCAAGGTTCATCGCAATTTCCAGCGTCTCGTCAAACTTGGCCGAAGCCGCGCCTTTGATCAGCGCAACAGCATCTTCAACCGAGATCAGGTTCTTGCCGTCAAAAGCCTTCTGCGCAGCCGCAGTGCGTTTTGCAATCTTTGCCATGATCTTAGCCCTTCACTTCAATGCCGCAAGATTTCGCCGAACCCATGATGACCTGCATCGCCGCTTCCACGGTGTTTGCATTCAGATCTTTCATTTTGGTTTCAGCAATCGTGCGAATCTGCGCCAAGGACACAGACCCAGCCACAGTATGACCCGGCTTGATCGACCCTTTGGCGCGGTTGCGCTTGCCCACGGGGGGCAGGCCAGCGGCCTTTTTCAACAGGTAGGATGCAGGGGCGGTCTTCAGCTCTAGGCTGAACGACTTGTCTTGATAATAGGTGATGATCACAGGCGTTGGCGTGCCTGGTTCAATGTCAGCGGTCTTTGCGTTGAACTGCTTGACGAATTCCATGATGTTCAGCCCGCGCTGACCCAATGCTGGGCCAACTGGCGGCGAAGGGTTCGCCTGCTGCGCTTTCACTTGCAGCTTTAGGCTGCCCATAATCTTCTTGGCCATTGGCCTTCTCCTTTGTCACTGCGGTTTGCACCATGCAAATCGCGGTTTAGTGGTTCGGTCTGCGGGTGCTGATCACGTCAGCCCGCGCGCCTCCCACGCCACTTAGATTTCTTTCGAAACCTGAGTGAATTCCAATTCCACAGGCGTAGCCCGCCCAAAGATCGAGACGGACACTTTCAGACGGCTGTGCGCCTCGTCCACATCCTCGACCATCCCGTCAAAGCCTTCGAACGGCCCATCGGTCACTTTCACCTTTTCGCCCACATCGAAACGGATCAGGTTGCGCGGTGCTTCCTGCCCTTCTTCAACGCGGTTCAAAATCTGGTTCACTTCCGCATCGCGCATCGGCATAGGGCGGCCCTGCGGGCCAAGGAACCCCGTCACGCGGTTGATCGACGAAATCAGGTGATAGCCGCGATTGCTCATCTCCATCCGCACCAGAACATAACCTGGCATAAAGCGACGCTCGGACGTCACTTTCTTGCCGCGGCGCACTTCCAGCACTTCTTCGGTGGGAACCAAAACTTCTTCAATTTCGTCGCCAAGATTTGCTTCGGCAACGGCTGTTCTGATCTGCTCGGCAACTTTCTTTTCGAAATTCGAAAGAACGCTTACCGAATACCAACGCTTGGCCATGCCTTCATCCACCTTATCCGCCCAGACGCACCGCGCCTGAAAATTCTTTTATATCAGCGGTTTAACCCGCATCCCCAGAACAAAAAACAGCGCGCATGACGAATCAACGCGCGCCGTTTGTCCATTGGTTTGGGCGCAATTACCGCTATGCGCCCGAAATTACAAGGGAAAATCGTGCGCCTAAACGCCCGCCACGATCAGCGTCAGGCCATAGCGAATAGCCACATCGACAAGGCTAAAGAACACCGCCGTCAACGCGGCCATAATAAACACCATAATCGTGGTCAGCACCACTTCGCGGCGGGTGGGCCATGCCACTTTGGCGACTTCGGCCCGCACTTGTTGCATGAATTGAAATGGATTGGTGGTTGCCATGATCTGCCTGCCCTTTATGCGGTTTCGCCTGACATACGCACAAGGCGCGGAAAATTCAAGCGCGGCAAGGCGGGAAAGGCTTGGCAGGAGTTGGGGGACTCGAACCCACGACCCTCGGTTTTGGAGACCGATGCTCTACCAACTGAGCTAAACTCCTGTGCCTGAGGGGCAGTTACGGCAGGGCGCACCAGAAATCAAGGGGGGAAATCAAGCAGCAAATCGCGAAACGGTTGCGCTTGGCCAAGAAGCCTTTCAAAATGCCAAAAACAGGAGCTGCGATGTCCCACCCACTTGCCGCCGCCTTTGACGCTGCCCCATGGCGGCAGATCACCGCCGCCGAAACTGCCGCCGCCGCCTCCGTGCCCACTATGCAGCGGCGCGAGGAATTGCAACTGTATTATTGGCTGGCAAAACAGACGCAGGGCATTGGTGCGACGGTCGACATTGGCACCTTTGTCGGTGGGTCAACGGCGCATCTGGCGCTGGGGCTGGCGGCCAGCGGCCGGCCGCATCATCTGCACGGGTTTGACCGCTTTACAGCCAGCGAGGAGGCGCGCGCCCTGCACCTGTCGCCCGATGGCATTGCCCTGACCGAGGTTGAGGATATTTTGCCCCTCGCCCAGCGCTTTTTGGCCCCTTGGGCTGCCAATATCACCCTGCATCGCGGCGAGATTGAAGATGCAAAATGGCAAAGCGGCCCTATCGAATTGCTGGTTGTCGATGCGGCAAAATCTACAACTTTGGCCGACCATATCGCCGCGCAGTTTTTTCCCAGTCTGATTGCTGGGCAGTCATTGCTGGTGCACCAAGATTTTCTGCTGCTGCAACAGCCGTGGATAGCCGTGCAAATGGCGCGGCTGGCTGATTATTTCACGCCCTTGGGTCTGGTGGCCAAGGAATGTGTCGTTTTTGCCTGCACCAAAACGCCCGATGCCGCAGCGCTTGAACGCGCACGCACCGAAGCGATGGATGATGACAAATTGCTGTCAGGCATCCGTGCCGCAGCTAAGCTTTATGATTTCATTCCGAAAGAACGGTTCAAAGCGATGATCGACAAACTGCGCGCCAATCCCGGCGGGCGGGTCGCATGGCAGTTTTGGCAAGGTTGATCGCATGAAAAAGGCGCGACCCGATTGGGCCGCGCCTGATTTTTAGCGATATCGCCGCGCTTACGCGATGATCTTCGACACAACCCCTGCGCCGACGGTGCGGCCGCCTTCGCGGATAGCAAAGCGCAGGTTTTCTTCCATGGCGATTGGGGCGATCAGTTCGACGTTGAACTTCAGGTTATCGCCGGGCATCACCATTTCGGTGCCCGCTGGCAGTTCCACCGTGCCCGTCACGTCGGTCGTGCGGAAGTAGAACTGAGGGCGGTAGTTCGCGAAGAATGGGGTGTGACGACCGCCTTCTTCTTTGGTCAGAATGTAAGCCTGCGCTTCAAACTTTGTGTGTGGTTTCACCGATGCAGGCTTGCACAGCACTTGGCCGCGCTCCACGCCTTCACGGTCGATACCGCGCAGCAGCACGCCGACGTTGTCGCCTGCTTCGCCGCGATCCAGCAGCTTGCGGAACATCTCGACGCCCGTGCAAACCGATTTCTTGGTGTCGCGGATGCCGACGATTTCAACTTCGTCGCCAACGTTGATCACGCCGCGCTCGATACGGCCCGTCACAACAGTGCCGCGGCCCGAGATCGAGAACACGTCTTCGATCGGCATCAAGAAAGGCTGGTCGATGGCGCGGGCAGGGGTTGGGATATATTCGTCAACCGCTTTCAGCAGCGCGCGAATCGAATCCTCGCCAATGTCCTTACGCTCGCCGATCATGGCCTGGTGGGCCGAACCCTTGATGATTGGAATATCATCGCCAGGGTATTCGTAAGACGAGAACAGCTCGCGCAGTTCCATTTCCACCAGCTCGATCAGCTCTTCGTCATCAACAAGGTCAACCTTGTTCATGTAGCACACCATATATGGGATGCCGACCTGACGGCCCAGCAAGATATGCTCGCGCGTTTGGGGCATTGGGCCGTCGGATGCGGCGCAAACCAGAATAGCGCCGTCCATTTGGGCCGCGCCCGTGATCATGTTTTTCACATAGTCAGCGTGGCCGGGGCAGTCAACGTGGGCGTAGTGACGCGCTTCGGTTTCGTATTCAACGTGCGCGGTGGAAATCGTGATCCCGCGCGCGCGCTCTTCGGGCGCACCGTCAATCTGGTCATAGGCGCGGAATTCGCCGAAGTATTTCGTGATAGCCGCCGTCAAGGTCGTCTTGCCGTGGTCAACGTGGCCAATCGTGCCAATGTTAACGTGCGGTTTGGTCCGTTCAAACTTTGCCTTTGCCATCTTATGCGCCTTTGGTTCGGGGGCCAAGATTGGCCCAAATCTACACGCCGCGCGATGTATCGCGGGGCAAGGGGAAAATCAAGGCCAGCAATGCGCCCGCTATTTTGCCGCGACGGTTGCCGTTGGGCTTGGAACAGCGGTTGCAGGTGCCGCAGCGCTGGCCTCTGGCACGGCCGTGCCGTTCGATTGTGCCAGCGCGGCTTCTGCCTGTTCTTTGCTCATACCCAGCCATTCATAGTTTTCCAGCAGATAGCTTTCGATCCGCTTGGCCACGTTATAGGACAAAATCTCAAGCTGCTTTTCTTTGGTCTGGGTAAAGCCCGACCCGATGATCGTATTGGCCGACCCTTTTTCGATGATGGTCATCTGTTTGCCACCGCCATTCAGCTTTTTGCCTGTGGCATCGTCAAACACATTCACCGTGACGATCATCACCGAGGCGGGGCTAAGAACAATTGGAATCCCTGGCGGGGCCAACAAATACCCATCAACGTAAACACCGAGGTTGAACAGTTTCTTTCCTTCATAGCGCGGATAGGCGAACCTGTCGGCCACGGCTTTGGTGACGGCGGCCTCCATCTCGGCAGGGGTCACTTGCCGCGAAATGCCCGGCACCTGCATTTTATCGGTGATTGCGACATTCACGCCCAGCGCAAAATTACCAAGCGGCACAGGGGGTTCCTTTAGATCGTTGGTTTGGCAAGCCGAAAGCGAAAGCGCCGCCAACAGGCCAGCCGCCACAAAACCAAAACGCGCCATGAATTTCCCCGCTGCATTTATCATTGATCTTTGATAGCGACCTTACCCGAAAGGCGCAACGCAATGCAGGGCAAAAGGCGCCGCTTTGGGCGGGGAACTGCCTGCCCGCGCCAATATCCCGCGTCATCCACACCCGTTGATTGCAGATCAGACCAAATGGCACAGTAATGGCGACCCCGGGAGGAATCGAACCCCCAACCCCAGACTTAGAAGGTCCGTGCTCTATCCAGTTGAGCTACGAGGCCGTTGCGCCGTTTTGCGACACCTTCGCACTTTAGGCAAGGTGCAGCGTCATGTAATGTGAATTGGGGTCAAGCCTATACCCTTCGAACGGGGGGCATTCGATGAAACCTGCGGTTTCATACAGCCGCCGCGCGGGGGTGAACATGGGCTGTGTGCCCGTTTCCAACGAAAGGCGCGAAAATCCTGATGTGCAGGCGGCTTTGATCAGATGGTCTAGCATCGCCTTGGACAGGCCGCGCCCCCGATATTCGGCCAAGACATGCATCGATTTCACTTCTGCATGGCCCGCGTCAATTTCCTTGATCGCGCCCATTGCCACAGGCGTGCCTGCGATGCGACCGACGAAAAACTGAATGGACGGGATGGCAAGCTGGCCTGCATCCATCATGTGGATGGATTCGGGTGGCGTTTCAGCATGCATATCGGCGGTATGACGCGCCATCAGCAGGGCCAGATCGGCGGCCTGCGGATTCTCACGGGCGATCTGCACCTTAGTGCGTCCATGCCCCGCGGCGGTTTGTGGCAAAATTTTCGCCATACCCGCCCGCGCGGATCACAGGTTTGCGTGGTTTTGGATCGGTGACATCAGCCTCGATCCCCTTAGCCTGCGCATAGGCCAGCGCCGCCTCTTTGGTATCGAACCGCAGTTTGACCTGCGCCTGCGTGTCGCTGCTGGATGTCCAGCCCATCAACGGATCTACCGCGCGGGCCGAAGCGGGGGCAAATTCCAGCACCCAGCCTTTGGCCTTGGCAGTGCCCGATTGCATAGCGGTTTTGGCAGGCTGATAGATACGCGCGCGCATGGTTTTCCCCTTTTGCTGTAAGGGCGTTATTGAAAAAATCGCTGGAAATTGCAAGGCCCGTTTGGGCAGGGAGGGTAAGGTGCTGTCGACCCACCACGGGGAGTGTGGGTGGGGTGGGTGGTGCGGTAGGCCGACAGCGGTCTTACTGCTTGCCCGTTCAATCTGCCCCATGATTTACCGTCACGCAACTATAAAGTGCGAAAAGCAATTCAAATATTCGTTAAAATTGAAATTCATTTCTTCAGTCTTTGTCAGCAATGGTAAAGACTGGGTTAATGCCCCCTTCCCCGTGAACAAAAACAGAATAGATTAGCCAGAGAAGGGAATCATCATGCCCCATAACAACGACAACGCCCTATCTGAACGCCCCGATGTGCTGACCCGCCCCAAATTAGAGGGCGGCAAGAGATTCGTGTTGCAAACTCAGTTTCAGGCGGCGGGTGACCAGCCTACCGCCATTCAGGAGCTGTCAAGTGGCGTTTTGGGCGGCGAGATGAACCAAGTTTTGCTGGGCGCGACTGGCACGGGCAAGACATTTACCATGGCCCGCGTGATCGAGGAAACCCAACGCCCCGCGATTATCCTTGCCCCGAATAAAACCCTTGCCGCCCAGCTATACGCTGAATTCAAAGGGTTTTTTCCCGATAACGCGGTGGAATATTTCGTTTCATACTACGACTACTACCAACCCGAGGCCTATGTCGCACGCACTGATACCTTTATCGAAAAGGAAAGCCAGATAAACGAACAGATCGACCGAATGCGCCATTCGGCCACGCGGGCGCTTTTGGAGCGCGATGACGTGATTATTGTCGCCTCCGTGTCCTGCATTTACGGTATCGGGTCGGTCGAAACCTATTCTGCCATGACACAAGATTTGATCGTGGGGCAGGCCTATGACCAGCGCAAAGTTTTGGCCGAACTCGTCTCGCAGGCCTATAAACGCAACGAGGCGGGCTTTCAGCGCGGTAATTTTCGGGTACGCGGGGATAGTTTGGAAGTCTGGCCCGCCCACCTTGAAGACCGCGCATGGCGATTTTCTTTCTTTGGCGAAGAGCTTGAATCGATTACAGAATTTGATCCGCTGACAGGGGCAAAGACTGGCAGCTTTGACCAGATTCGCATCTATGCCAATTCGCACTATGTCACGCCGCGCCCTACTATGCAGCAGGCGGTGCAGGGGATTAAAAAGGAACTGCGCCAGACGCTGGATTTGATGGTGGCCAATGGCAAACTGCTAGAGGCGCAGCGTTTGGAACAGCGCACATCCTTTGATCTGGAAATGCTAGAGGCGACGGGCGTTTGCAACGGTATTGAAAACTATTCCCGCTATCTGACAGGCCGCGCCCCGGGCGAGCCGCCGCCAACCCTTTTCGAATTTATCCCCGACAATGCCATTGTTTTTGCGGACGAATCGCATGTTTCCGTGCCGCAAATCGGCGCGATGTATAAGGGCGACTTCCGCCGCAAAATGACGCTGGCCGAACACGGCTTTCGCCTGCCGTCTTGCATGGACAACCGCCCACTGAAATTCGAAGAATGGGACGCGATGCGCACGCAAACCGTCTTTGTCTCCGCCACCCCTGCGGCGTGGGAGTTGGAACAGACGGGCGGGGTGTTTACGGAACAGGTCATCCGCCCCACAGGCCTGATTGACCCGCAAATCGAAATTCGCCCTGTGGAAATGCAAGTCGATGATCTGCTGGACGAAATCCGCCGCGTTGCAGCCCTAGGGTTGCGGGTTTTGGTTACGACCCTGACCAAACGAATGGCCGAAGATCTGACGGAATATTTCCACGAACAGGGCATCCGCATCCGCTATATGCACAGCGATATCGACACCATCGAACGCATCGAAATCCTGCGCGATTTGCGGTTGGGGGCCTTTGACGTGCTGGTCGGGATCAACCTTTTGCGCGAAGGTTTGGATATTCCCGAATGTGGGTTGGTGGCGATTTTGGATGCCGATAAAGAAGGGTTCTTGCGGTCTGAAACCTCGCTGATCCAGACCATCGGTCGCGCTGCGCGCAACGCTGACGGCCGTGTGATTATGTATGCCGATCGCATCACTGGCAGTATGGAACGCGCCATTGGCGAGACCACGCGGCGGCGCGAAAAACAAATGGCTTACAATGCGTTACATGGCATTACGCCGACGACGATTCGCAAGAATGTCGATGATGTGCTGCACAATATGTGGCAGGGCGATACCGATCAGGCGCGCATTACGGCCAAGGTCGACAAGCCGATGATCGGCAGCAATCTGGCCGCGCACCTTGACGCGCTGCGCCTGAAAATGCGCAAAGCTGCTGAGAATCTGGAATTTGAAGAAGCGGCACGTTTGCGGGATGAGGTGAAACGGCTTGAGGCAGTCGAGCTTGCCATCGCCGACGATCCGCTGGCGCGGCAATCGGTGATTGAAGAGGCAGTTGAGGAAGCGGTTTCGATGGCGGGCCGCAGCACGGCGGGAAGGGCTGGGCAACGGGGCGGCAAGGCACGGCGGCGGCGGTAGAGGTTTACGCATCCGTAAACTCCGCCATTACAATATTCCAATCATAAGGTAGGACTCATGAAGCAAATTATGCTGAATACTGGAAAAGTGATTGTGGACGCTTTGCAAGTTGGCGCAAATTTTGCCGCTGTTGCAGGGCTATGTGCAGGGGTCTATGCATTTATCTACCCTGCCTCTGTGGCCGACTACGGTGCGCGTGTTTTGCAGCTTATGGAACAATCTTCAAAAGATGTTTCCGCGATTCGGGAAAGCGGCGCTGAAACTGCGACCAACACTGCGCAAACTGCAGAAAACACTGCCAAACTTGCTGCCGCCATTCCAAACTGGCTGACCTTTGGGATGGTGGATCTAAAATCCATTCACAAGGTTTTCTACGGAAATGAAAGTCTTGGGCGCATAGACTTTGCGGGCAAGTTTCTTGCTGACGGGGTGCTGCTGGACGAGTTTAAACACTTTGCTTTGCCGGGCGAAGACGCAATCATTGATGTCTCACCAGAACTGATCAGTGGGCTCACTTTTCGCGAATTCACCATTTGCCTAAGTGGTACTAACTCGATCATGCCCGAAACAGTTTTTTATGAACGGCGCCTCTTTCAATCGCCCTCTGCGCAATCAGAGGTCGGGCAAATGGTGGCAGCGGATATCCAACTCGAACCCTTTGCAGACTGCCAATAGCCCCTAATTGTCGTTCACATCCCGATCCCACAGCTTGACCTGACCTTCGGCGCGGCCAAAGAACCGCTTCAGGCCCAGCCACGCCACAAGGGACAACACGGCAAAGATCACCAACAGCAGCGGAAAACTGCCAGTGACCCCCACGGCCACAAGCAGGCCCGTGGCCACAGCGCCCAATGCGAAACCTAGGAAAATGAACCCAGGGGCCAGCACTTCAAGCACGCCAAGGGCAAAGCCTGCGACCATCCAAACCCACCAAACCGCCCACATCATCCGCGCCCTTTCAGCATTTTGAACGCATCGCCAAACGCCTCAAGTGCCTGAGCGGGAACGATAATTGTCTGCTTTCCTGCGCCTTGGCCGACCAGTGTCAGCGCCTCGACCTGTTTCAGTGCCACTTGATATTGCGCTGCCTCTAGCCCGTTTTCCTTGATCGCCCCTGCAATCACGCCCGTGGCATAGGCCTCGGCATCGGCCAGCACGCGGCGGGCCTTGGCGGATTGCTCGGCGGCATAAAGTTCGGCATCGGCGTTCAATTCGACCGAGCGTTTTTTTCCTTCTGCCTCAGTCACCTGCGCGCGGCGAGCCCGTTCGGCATTTAGCTGCTGCAGCATAGCGTGTCGGGTGGCATCGTCCAACGCCACGTCCAAAATCTCGGCCCGCGTCACCTCGATCCCCCAATCCTCGACCATTTCGCGCACATGGGTGCGAATGTTCGCCGTCAACTCATTGCGGTTCGATTGCACCTGATCCAGCTCCATCTTACCGATTTCGCTGCGCACAATCCCCGCGACTGTGGTGGCAATGGCGGCATCCACATCGCGGATACGATAGACGGTTTTTTCGGGTTCGGTGATCCGGTAAAACACTGAACTTTCCACCTTTACCAAGACGTTATCGGTGGTGATCGCATCTTGGTGGGCGGTGGGAAGCTGGCGTTCAAGGATAGACACTTTATGCGCCACAGCGTCGAGATAGGGCACAATAAAGTTGATGCCAGGCCCCAAAACCGACCGCAGCCTGCCAAAGCGTTCGATCACGAATTTCTGGCTTTGTGGCACGATGCGCACCGCTTTCATAACCGAGACAATCACAAACAGCGCCAATGCCAAATAGACAGCATTCGCGCCGATGAAATCTGTAGGTTCCATGTTGCCCCCCAAACGCCAAGTGTTCGGGTGTAAAGTGGGGGTTGGGGGGGGCTATGTCAATGCGCGCCTAGCTATCTGTGCCTTGCCCCGCGCCTTGGAACCAATCCACAATCGCCTGCCGTTCGCTTTGCTCCATATAAGACAGGTTCGCGGGCGGCATCGCGTGGGTTAGGCCCGCCTGCATATATATCCGCCGAGCCTGCGTGGCAATTTGGGCTGGGCTTTCCAAAACAACGCCTTTGGGCGCCCAAGCGATACCATCATAGACAGGCTCGGCGGCATGGCACATGCTGCACCGCCCCTGCACAATGCCGACCACATCGTCAAAGCCCTGCGCGCTGGCATAGGTCAGTGCGGGGCCGCGCAAGGCGGAATCTTCGGCCATATGGCGCTGCGGTGCGGTGGACAGCCACGCGATGATCAAAAACAAAATGGCCGTCACAGCCCAAGTCCAATGCGGGCTGCCCTTGCGGGCATGTTTGGTGTTGAACCAATGGCGGATGGTCACGCCCATCAGGAAAATCAGGCTGGCGATGATCCAGTTATACTGTGTCGCAAATACCAAAGGATAGTGGTTTGAAAGCATCAAAAACACAACGGGCAGCGTCAGGTAATTGTTATGCGTGCTGCGCTGCTTGGCGATCTTGCCGTATTTCGCATCGGGTTTACGGCCTGCTTTCAGATCGGCCACAACAATGCGCTGATTGGGCATGATGATGAAAAACACATTCGCCGACATGATCGTGGCGGTAAAGGCCCCCAAATGCAGCAGGGCAGCGCGGCCCGAAAACACCTGAGTATAGCCCCATGCCATCCCCACCAAAACCACAAACAGCGCCAGCATCAGCACGGTTTGGTCAGCATTCACAAAGACGCGGCACAGGGTGTTATAGGCGATCCAGCCAAAGGCAAGGCTGGCCAAAGAAATGGCAATCGCCTGCGCCGCAGTCAAGTCCATCACCGCAGGGTCAATCAGGTAAAGGTCTGATCCCAAATAATAAACCAGCACAAGCATGGCAAAACCCGTCAGCCATGTGGAATAGCTTTCCCATTTGTACCAAATCAAATGATCGGGCATCGATGCTGGGGCCACCAAATATTTTTGCACGTGATAAAAGCCGCCGCCGTGCACCTGCCATTCCTCGCCATCTGCGCCCGAGGCAAGGTTGCGATCGCGGTGCAAGCCAAGGTCTAACGCAATGAAATAGAACGACGATCCGATCCACGCGATACCTGTGATGACATGCAACCAGCGCATGCCAATTTCCACCCACTCGCCCATTACGACCCAATCATACATCGCGCGCCTCCTGTTTTACTTAGGCTATACTGGACAGGGCCTATCTGTTAATGCTGAAATGGCGCAGAATACTTTCAAACCCTGTGCGAAAATGAGGGGCGAAAATAGGGGGCGAAAACCATGTCTTATGTCGCCACGATCAAAATGTTTGTGCGGGTGTTCGAACTGGGGTCGATGTCGGCAGCGGCGCGCGATCAGCGCACCTCGCCCGCAGTGGCCTCGGCGCGGGTGTCGGAACTGGAAAAACATCTGGGTGTGCGGCTGTTTTCGCGCACCACGCGCAGCCTGCACCCCACCGAAAACGGGCGGTTGTTTTATGACGGCGCGCTGAAGATTTTGGACGCGATCAGCGCCGCAGAAGGGGCGATTTCGGGCGCGGCGCAAAACCCGCGCGGCACGATTTTTGTGGCCGCCCCCTTGGGCGTTGGACGGCGGTTTATTGCGCCTTATGTGCCCAATTTCAAAGATCTTTATCCGCAAATCGACGTGCGCCTGCGCCTGTCGGATCGGCTGATTGATGTCACATCCGAAGGGCTGGATTTGGCCTTTCATATGGGAGTTTTAGAGGACAGCACTCTAAAGCTGCGCCATATTGCCGATTGCCCGCGTGTTCTGTGCGCCGCTCCTGCCTATATCGCGGCGCGGGGCAATCCGCGCGATGGGGCCGCTTTGGTTGCAGATAATCACGCCTGCCTGAACCTGCGCTTTCCCGGCGCGAAAGAATTTCAATGGGCGCTGCAAACGCCCGAGGGGCCAAAAAGATACGATATTTCAGGGCCTTATGAATCGGATGATGGCGATGTTTTGACAGGATGGGCGCTGGATGGGCGGGGCATTGTGCTAAAGCCTATTTTCGAAGTGGCTGATTATCTGCGCGATGGCAGCCTCTTGCCCGTGGCAACAGCAACCCCGCCCCTGCCCACCCAGCTATGCTGCCTGTTTCCAGACCGCCGTTTGAAAGACCCCAAAGTTGGACTGTTCACCGATTACATGACTGGCCAAATCAAGGACGCGATCCGCCGCGCTATGGCGGGGATGTAGGATTAGGAATTGCTGGCGCAATACTGTTCGGCATAGGCGCCGAATTTCTTGTAACGCTCCCAAAAGGCATCGTCACGGCTGGTCTTTGACATCCATGTCGCATGGGCCTTATCTGGGTTTTTGAAAAATTCAGCGGCGCGGCGCTGATCTGACCCTGCCATCGTCATATCTGCAACCTGCTGGATGCAACTGCAAACGGGGGCATTTGCGGCCTTGCGGTCTGATTTGTTGCAAGCCTTTTCAATTGGCCCTGCTGCAGCCGCGCTGCCGATCATAACCAAAGCCAACGCCAAAGCGTTGCGGGAAAAACGTGCTGTCATGCTCTGCCTCATTCGCCAAGGTGCGCAGGCGCGCCCCTGATCTTGTGCCACGGCAGGTATCAATTCGGGCGAAAAATTTCAAGTGTTTCGATGAGGGTCGTGGCGATGGGCAGGTTTTCGCGCATGGTTAAGCGGGAATTATCACTTGCGAGATCAGGTCAGGGTCTTCCGGCAAGGCAGGCATTTCCCCTTGCCAAAAGAACAGACGCAGAAACTCTGGCGTGCCGATCCCCAAAACCTGCCACGCGCAGGCATGGCCTTCGTCCAGCATCCCCTCGGCGTAATAGGCGATTTCTTCGCCGTCCAGGCCCGCATCTTCGTCTTCTTGCGGTTGCCAATCGCCGCTGAACGCCCAAATCACCTGCGCCTCAAGGCTGGGGTATTTGCGGCACAGGGCGATCAGTGGTTTAAGCGCGTCAGACATGGTTTAGGCCTTCATCATAGCAATACGAATAAAGGCGCGCTCGATCACCGCCATCGCGGGCGCGCGCGAGGTAGATCGCAGCGTCAAGTCAGTATCAACCAGCACACGCAACACGTCCTCTAGCCGTGCTGCGCCCCAATTTCCCGCCTGACGCGCCATCGCATCGCGGCGCGGGCCAAAAACGCGGGCGCGCAAAAGGCCGTTTTGCACACCGCCCCTATCGATTGCCACAACATGCAGGCTGCGAAAATGCCGCAGCGCGCCGATGCACAGGGTGACGGGCGCAATGCCCTGCCCTTCCAAACGGCGCAGCAGCGGGCCAATTGCAGTGGCCTTGCGATCAGCCACAGCGGCAAGCAAATCGTCAACTTCGGTTTCAATCGTCATCGGGGCCAAATCGGCCACTTCGGCAGGGGTCAACGGCGTCACATCGCCATGTTTATACAGCGCGACCTTTTCCAAAAGCTGGCGAAAATCGCCAGGGTCTAGCGCGCGAGCCAACGTGTTCAGGTCTGCCATTGCGGGAGGAGAGATTTGGGTAAGGCCCGCGCGCGCCAGTTCCGCCTCGATTTCCTCGCGCGTGGGCGGGTCGTCATAAAGGCCAATGGAAACGGCGTTCGGGGCCTTTTCAAACAGCGTTTTCAGCGCGGATTTGCCTGTCAAATTGCCCGCCGCCACGATCAAATTGGCATCGCCCGCCCGCCAATCCGACAGGGCGGCGGCAATGGTATCGGTCAAGCCATCGGTGGCGTCTTCGACAAATACCACGCGGGGGCCCGCGAAAAAACCCGTCTCGCGCAGCGAATCTGCAAGGCGCGCGGCGTCTTTGCGCAAATCGGACGCGGCAATGCGAGTGAGGCGCATTTCGGCCGCACCATCTGGGCCAATCAGGGCCACAATCGCCTCGGCCCGCTTGAGGGCCACGCGCATCGTATCGGCGCCAAAAATCAGCAGACCCGCGCGGGCAGGATCGGGGCGCGCGCAATAGCGGCTGGCCTCGATCCCCGCAAGTTTCATGGCGCGGCCTGTGGCAAGCTGGCCGAAACTGCGATCAACCGCGTGACGATTTGATCTGCCATCAGTCGCATCAGCCGCGCGCCCGCATCGGTTTCGGCGTTCACGGCGGCAATTGTCACCCCTGTCGCCGACCAAGCGGTAAAGTTCTGCTCGCGCCCGCTGGCAATTTTGGTTTTGGTGGCGCGGTCAGACAACTGCCAGTCAATTATGCCCAAAAGATTATAGCGCGTAATCGCCCCATCGGCAGTAATGCCAAGGCTGACCTGTTCGGTTTTCATTTGGTATGTCAGATCATACTTCACCACTTTGGCGCGGCCAAGGCGTTCTTCCAATCGGCGCACCAGATCAAAGCCGAAACGGTCGCTGGGGGCCTGCACCTCGATCGTGCCGAGCAACTTTTCGGCGGGGCCAGAGGGGCCAAAGGCGGGGGTAAAGCCGCAGGCCAAAAGGGCCAGCGGCAGCGCCAAGACGATGCGGCGGCTAGGCGACCACATTTATAATCCGCCCCGGCACGACGATGATTTTCTTCACCGCCGCGCCGTCTAGGAATTTCACCACGGCGGGGTCGGCAAGGGCGACCTTTTCAATTTCCGCCGCAGGCATATCCGCAGGCACGGTGATTTCGGCGCGGCGTTTGCCGTTGATTTGGATGGGCAGGGTGACAGTGTCGTCCACCAGCAGCGCAGGGTCTGCCACGGGCCAAACGGCCTGCGCGCACAGGCCCGCGCCGCCTTGGAATGTCCAGATTGATTCGGAGATATGGGGCACCATCGGCTGCATCAGTTGCGCCATTGTCCGCATTGCGGTGCGCATGGCATCGCGCGATCCGTTCGCCTTGGACAGGGTGTTGGTGAATTCATACAGCTTGGCGATGGCCTTGTTAAATGCAAAGGTTTCAATGCCTTGCGTTACTTCATGCACTGCCTTGGCGGTGGCGCGGGCAATGTCTGCATCCCCTGTCCCGACAAACCCTTCGGGCATATCGCCAATGCGCGCGCACAGGTTCCACACGCGGGCAAGGTGTTTGTGCGCGGCCTCGGCGCCTGATGATGTCCATTCTACATCGCGTTCGGGCGGGCTGTCCGACAGCACAAACCAACGCGCCGTATCTGCGCCAAAGTTTTCGATGATATTCATCGGGTCGACAACGTTTTTCTTGGATTTCGACATTTTGGCAGAGGGGATGATTTCCACCTGGGTGCCATCTTTCAGGCGGCCATCTACCACATCTTCGGGCAGGTGATAGACGGGCCGGCCCTGCGCATCGCGGGTTAGATAAATCTCATGCGTGACCATGCCTTGGGTGAACAGAGCATTGAAAGGTTCAATCGCCTTTGCAGGCAGATGCCCCGTTTTCACCATCGCGCGGGCGAAAAAGCGCGAATACAGCAGGTGCAAAATCGCGTGTTCGATACCGCCGATGTATTGATCGACGTTCATCCAATAATCGGCCTCGGCGGCGTCAGTGGGGGTTTTGGCATGGGGCGCGGTGAAACGGGCGTAATACCAGGACGAATCCATAAAGGTGTCCATCGTGTCCGTCTCGCGCCGTGCGGGTTTGCCACAAGTTGGACAGGCGCAATTGCGCCAAGTCGGGTGGCGATCCAGCGGGTTTCCAGGGATGTCAAAGGTCACATCATAGGGCAGCTCGATGGGCAGGTTTTCCTTTTTCTCAGGAACCACACCGCAGGTATCGCAATGCACCACGGGAATTGGACAGCCCCAATAGCGTTGCCGCGAAATGCCCCAGTCGCGGAGGCGATATTGGGTGACGCCTTTGCCATAACCTTTTGATTCGGCATGGGTAATGGCGGCGGCAATCGCGGCCTCGCCCGTTTGCACCTCTGCCCCCGCAAAGCCGCGAATGTAACGGACTGGTTCGGATTTCATCGGCACAAATGCCTCGGTCAGCGGGGCTTCGGCGGTGCCTTCGGCCACGAAAACGGGCTTAATCGCCAGCCCATATTTGCTGGCAAATTCAAAATCGCGCACGTCATGCGCAGGGCAGCCGAAAATCGCGCCTGTGCCGTAATCCATTAGGATAAAGTTGGCGATATAGACGGGCAGTTCCCAATTCGGATCCAGCGGATGCTTTACTTTCAGCCCCGTATCCATCCCCACCTTTTCCGCCGTTTCCAGCGCCTCGGCCGATGTGCCGCCCTTACGACATTCGGCCACAAACGCGGCAATCGCGGGGTCTTTCGATTCCAAGGCTTTGGCAAGCGGATGGTCGGGCGAAATGGCGGCGAAACTTGCCCCCATCAGCGTGTCGGGGCGGGTTGTATAGACCTCGATCTTTTCAAACCCCGCAGGTGCGCCCACCGTATCAAAGGCAAATTGCAGACCTTGGGATTTGCCAATCCAGTTGGCTTGCATAATGCGCACTTTTTCAGGCCAGTCTTTCAGCCCATCCAAAGCAGACAGCAATTCGCCCGAATAATCGGAAATCTTGAAAAACCACTGCGTCAGCTCGCGCCGTTGCACCGCCGCGCCAGAACGCCAGCCCTTGCCGTCGATCACCTGTTCATTGGCCAAAACGGTCATATCGACAGGGTCCCAGTTCACCACCGCATTCTTGCGATAGACAAGGCCCGCCGCCATCATATCAATGAACATCGCCTGCTGTTGGCCATAATATTCGGGGTCGCAGGTGGCAAATTCGCGGCTCCAGTCAATCGACAGGCCCAACGGCTTCATTTGCGCGCGCATGTCGGCGATATTGCCGTAAGTCCAATCTTTCGGGTGGCCGCCCCGTTCCATCGCGGCATTTTCGGCGGGCATCCCAAAGGCATCCCAGCCCATCGGGTGCAGCACGGAAAACCCTTTGCTGGCTTTATAGCGCGCCACAACATCGCCCATCGTATAGTTGCGCACATGGCCCATATGGATGCGCCCCGATGGGTAGGGGAACATCTCTAGCACATAATACTTAGGCTTGGCCGGGTCGCGGCGTGCGGTAAAAACGCCATTTGCATCCCAAGCGGACTGCCATTTGGATTCAATAGTTTTTGGGTCGTAACGCGACATCATGCGGCCTTTGATAAGATTTGCCGCCGAAATACACCGCTACGGGCGGCAAGGCCAGATGGCCCACGTTATTTTGCGGGCAGGAAATTACAGCTTACTGTCGGCAATGCGCAACTGGCGCGCGCGGGACAAGATCGCATCTTCCACAGCGCGCAGGGTCGCAGGGGCAACCGCGCCGCCGCCTTTGGTTTGCAGGCTTAGTTTCAAACTACGCGCATCCAAGGCGGGGTCTTGCACCAGAATCGTCGCGCGATAGGCCCGCCCCCCGTTCGGCGGAACCCCGTAACCTGTGACAATCACCCCCGTAAACGGATCGACCGATTCGATGGGCAGAAAATTCAACACATCTAAAGAAGCGTTCCAGATGTATTTGTTGACGTTGACGATCTTATTGGGGTTGTCGGCATTGGAAAACAAATCCCAAATGGTCGAGCGGCGCTGGTTGGGGTCTTGGCCCGCCTCGATGGCGGCTTGCTTGGCGGCAGTGCCCGTGCGGTTGGCCGCACTTGGCCCAAGCCCGCCACCCGCGCCGCAATTGGCAAGACCAATAGCCAAAGTGCAAACCAGTGTTGTTTTGGCCAATCCTTGCAGCACTTTGCCACTCCCCCATTCATCTGGACTGTTTGTAACGCAGCGCCATGGGCCTGCCAAGGCTTTTCGGGCGGGTTTTGGATGGCCGCGCCTCGCAACGCCGATCCCTTCCCCAACGTGAATTGCGCCCGGCGCGCGTCAACACTGTGGCAAGACTGCACCATTGCCCGCGTCTTTGGCCCAATTCCTGCGCTTCGCGTTGCAATCACGCGGTGGAAAGTGGAAATAGGCTTCATACCCAAGTCGGATTCCCCTGACTTGGGCCCCACCTTTGATACACAACGAGGGAAACGACATGAAAAAAGTACTTCTCGCCACGACCATCCTTGGGATGACCGCTGGCTTCGCAGCAGCTGAAATCGCTTTCACCGGTGAAGCAGCAGCTGGTTTCGCATCTAACGGCGTCAAAAACGGCGGCAAAGCTTCGGCAGCGCAAGTTCCAGGCAAAACCCTGGACGGCCAAACCAACCCCTACGCATCGTTCAAACTGTCGATCGCTGCAACCGGCGAATCGGACGCAGGTCTGTCGTTCGGCGTTTCGACCTCGATCGAATCGGGTCTGGGCTATGCAATGGCTGACGACGATGGCTTCTCGTCCAAAACCGGTGCTATGGGCGCTCCTTCGATCTTCGTTTCGGGCGACTTCGGCAAAGTGACGATCAAGGCTGACGGTTTCAAAGCATACCAAGCTGACAACTCTGCGTCGGAAAAGTATGACTTGGAATACACCCACACGATCGCTGGTGTTTCGATTGGCCTGCGCACCGACCTGCAGTCGGACAACGCTGCAACCAAGGGCAAATCGTCGCTCAAGCTGGGTTACACCGCTGGCGCGTTCACGCTGGGCGGCAACTACGACGAAGCTGGCGCTCTGTGGGGCGTTTCGGCTGCTTACACCATGGGCGCGATCACCGCGACCTTGGCAACCGACCAAGCTTCGGTTTCTTCGCTGAAACTGGCCTACAAAGGCGCAAACGGCATTTCGGGCGACATCAAAGCGAACTCGAAGTCGGAAGTTGAAGTCAACGGCGCATACACCGCAAACGGCTTGACCGTTGCTGTGGGCACCACCAGCGGCACCACCCCAAACAGCAAGTGGAAAGCTACGGTTTCCTACGATCTGGGCGGCGGTCTGACCGCAGTTGCTGGCGCAAACTACACCGAAGACATGTATGTCGGCGCAGCAATGAAGTTCTAATTTTAGAACAACATTATGGGAAAGGCGGGCCAATGGCCCGCCTTTTTCATTTGTAGGACAGGCTCGCGGGGGATTTTGGATGTCGTTGTTACAGATCACCACGGCCATGCAAACTGCCGCCGCCAAGGCAGGACGCAACGCAGACGATATTCGCCTGATAGCCGTGTCCAAACTGCAACCGATAGAGCGGCTGCGCGATGTGCTTGCACAAGGGCATCTGCACTATGGCGAAAATTATGTGCAAGAAACTGCGGCGAAATGGCCCGATCTTCGGGCCGAATTTGGCCCTAATATTCAGGTGGCGATGATCGGCCCCTTGCAAACCAACAAAGCCAAGCAAACGGTCGACTTGTTTGACGCGATCCACAGCCTTGATCGGCCATCCTTGGCGCAAAAGCTGGCGAGTTTGGCGCAGGCGCGCGGGCAATGTCCCGAATTATTCGTGCAGGTAAACACGGGTGCAGAGCCGCAAAAGGCTGGGATTCTGCCAGACGATCTGGACGGGTTTTTGCGCGATTGTGGCCAAATGGATCTGTCGCCGATTGGCCTGATGTGCATCCCACCCGATGGGATAGACCCCGCCCCGCATTTCAAAATGCTTGGCGATATGGCGGCGCGCAATGGGCTGCGCGCCCTATCAATGGGGATGAGCAGTGATTTCGAAACCGCTATCGCGCTGGGTGCCACACATATTCGTGTAGGCAGCGCGATTTTTGGCGCGCGGCCCGCGAAAGACCTGGGCTAAGGCAAAATAATCAGCCGCGATTGGTGCTGTATCCGCTGCGCGATCCACCGCAAATTTGCCCGCGAAAAGGCAACGCAGCCCGCCGTGCGTGCATGGGGCCTGCGCCATTGATGCACAAAAATGGCCGACCCATACCCCGCGCGCGCCTCGGGCCAGTTCCAATCAGTCAGCAAGATCAGGTCATACATAGGGTCGCTGCGCGCCAACTTTTCGTGCGAAAACGGGTGCGGCAGGCGAATCATTGTGTTGTAGGCATCGTCTTTTGGGTCATCCGACCAGCCATCCGCGGGCCCAATGGGCAAGGCCCAATCGGCAGGACGCGCCATGCGGTCGGGCCGATAGAGCATTCCAACAAAACGGTGCACCCCCACTGGCGTCGCCCCATCGCCCTCGCGCTTGTCGGCACGCAGGCCGCCCCGCCCAATGGTGCAAGCAAAGTTGCGCCCCATAAACCGCGCACCCCAGCGCCCAACGACCAAATCGCATGGTTTCACAGCAAATGCCCCGATTTTGCCGCCTTGGTCGCAAGATAGGCGCTGTTCTGCTCCGTCATGCCCACGCGCAGGGGCACGCGTTCTGCAACAGTAATGCCATTGGCGGCCAGCATGTCTACCTTTCGGGGGTTATTGGTTAGCAGTCGCACGGCGCCAAAGCCCATTTTGCGTAAAATGTCCGCGCCGATGCGAAAATCGCGTTCGTCATCTTCAAAACCCAGCCGATGATTCGCTTGCACAGTGTCGAACCCTTGATCTTGCAGCGAATAGGCCCGCATTTTGTTGGCAAGGCCAATGCCGCGCCCTTCTTGATTCAGATACAGCAAAACGCCCGCGCCCGCCGCGCCCATCTGCGCCAAAGCCGCACGCAGTTGCGGGCCGCAATCACATTTCAAACTGCCCAAAACATCCCCCGTGAAACAGGCCGAATGCAGCCGCACCAGCGCAGGCGCAGCGCGATCAGGCCTGCCGATTTCGATGGCGTAATGTTCCACCCCGCCATCATCGGGGCGAAAAATATGCAGCCGCCCCGCGTCTGACGCCGCCATCGGCAAGCGGGCCGAGATCACTGATGTCAGCGGAGAAAGCCGCCCCATGTCCTGCGCTTCGACCTGCGAAATCAGCGAAAGTTGCAATTCAGCGGCCAAACTTGCGGGGTTTTCGACAGGAACCATCAGCACCGCTGGCAAAAGCTGCGCCTCTTTGGCCAGTGCAATCGCCGTGCGGTGCAGCCCCGCATCGCCGCCGCGCAGGCTGGAAAGCGGGCCTTTCATCGGATGCGACAAATCATCCGCAGGGTCGGCCAGCGCACGCAGCCAGCGGCAATCGGCATCTTGCGGCAGGGCGATCCGCGCCAAATCGCCATCATAAGCGCGCGCTTTCAGCGTGTCTGCCCGCCGCGCGGTCAGCGCCACCTCGCCCAGACCAAAGGCGCGCAGATCGGCCAATCGCCCTGGCGTCAACACTTCGATTGCGGCGGCCAGCATCGCGCCGCCCTGCCCCGTCAGCACAATGGGCAGGCCAAGGCGCAGATCACTGCGCGCACGGGCCAATTTCTCGGTGGTGGACAGGCGAAAGGTCATGAAACATTTCATATGCCATTGGCGGCAGAATTGAAACATAGCCCGCGTTTTTGACACAAGCCCGTGAGCCGCGCGCAGGATGCTTGCAACGCATCCGCCTGCGCCCCATCTTCGCGCAACAGGTCAACCCAAAGGAACCACCATGCCAACATTGCGTAAAATCCTGCTGGTCGATGACGACGACGATCTGCGCGAAGCCTTGGGCGAGCAGCTTTTGATGACAGATGACTTTGACGTCTACGAGGCCGCAAATGGTGCCGAAGGGATGGAAAAGACCAAACAGGGCCTGTTTGATCTGATCCTTCTCGACATAGACCTGCCCGATACCGATGGGCGCGAGCTGTGCCGCAGGATGCGCAAAGCGGGGGTGAAAACGCCAATTGTCATGCTAACGGGCCATGATACCGACAGCGACACGATCCTTGGGCTGGATGCGGGGGCGAATGATTATGTCGCCAAGCCGTTCAAATTTCCCGTGCTTCTGGCCCGCATCCGCGCGCAACTGCGCCAGCACGAACAATCCGAAGATGCTGTGTTTCAACTGGGGCCATACACCTTTAAGCCCGCGCAAAAGCTGCTGCTGGATGCCAAAGAGAAAAAGGTGCGGTTGACCGAAAAGGAAACCAATATCCTGAAATACCTGTATCGGGCGCAGTCGGGCATTGTGGCCCGCGATGTGCTGCTGCACGAGGTGTGGGGCTATAATGCGGGGGTAACGACCCACACGCTGGAAACCCATATCTACCGCCTGCGCCAAAAAATCGAGGCTGACCCCAGCAATGCACGGCTGCTCGTCACCGAAAGTGGGGGCTACCGTCTGGTTGCGTAATGTTTCCCAAACGCCGTTAAATCACCCTGAAGTGTTCATGATTTCGCCACAGTGGCACGGCATAACAGATCTATCAGCGCGGGTGGAAACACTCCTCCCCCCCCAAGTTTCTGGCCGCGCTGGTGGCTTTCTTCATGTTCTACCTTCCCCTCGCCGCACCGGGGTTATGATGCGGCTCCTCCCTGTTGAACTGGCCGGGCCTTTGGGCCCGGCTTTTTTTGGCGCCACAGGGCACAACCCTAAGGTGTTGCGCAAAAGACTCAAGCCCGCCCATATTCTGCTGCCCCCCTGCACAAACACCCCAAAATATGCCACGGTATACGCACCTCCCTGTTAGACTGGCCCAGCCTTTTGGCTGGGTTTCTTTTGACCCCCACTTGAGCCTTAGGCCAAGCGCGCCCATAAAGCGTAAAACAGGAGGGGCGGATGGCATTTACCTTAGCAACTTGGAACATCAATTCGGTGCGCTTGCGCGAAGATTTGGTGCTAAAACTGCTGCGCGAAGAGGCGCCTGATATCTTGTGCCTGCAGGAATGCAAAAGCCCTGTTGAGAAAATTCCAACCGAGGGGTTTGCCGCCCTTGGTTATATCCACATGGTTGCGCGCGGGCAAAAGGGCTATAATGGTGTTGCGATTTTGTCCAAGCTTCCCCTTACTGATGCGGGTGGGATGGACTGGGCCGATCTGGGCCACGCGCGGCATGTGGCGGCGCGTCTGGAAAATGGCGTCACCATTCACAATTGTTATGTTCCTGCGGGCGGCGATATTCCTGACCGCGCGGAAAATGAAAAGTTCGGGCAAAAGCTGGATTACTTGACACAGATGCGCGACCACTTCCGCGCCGCAGCCCCACAAAAATCGATTCTGGTGGGTGATCTGAACATCGCCCCGCGCGAGGATGATGTCTGGGATCACAAAGCGCTGCTGAAAATCGTCAGCCATACCCCGATCGAAGTGCAACATTTCACCGATGTGATGGAGGCGGGCGCATGGCGCGATGTGACCCGCGCCGATATTCCAAACGGGCGGCTTTACAGCTGGTGGAGTTACCGCGCCGCCGATTGGGACAGCGCTGATAAGGGCCGCCGTTTGGATCATATCTGGGCCACCAGCGATATTGCCAGCGCGGCCCATTCCAGCCGCATCTTGCGGGGCGCGCGCGGCTGGACACAGCCCAGCGACCACGCCCCCGTGTTCGCCAGCTTTGATCTGTAGCCGCCCCTTCACCTTGGCCGCCGTTCTGCTATCGTGGCGCGAAATCGCAAACCAAAGGATTGCAAGATGACCCATCTGTGGGTGCGGGCCGAACAGCGGCCAAACGAAGAACGGGTGGGCCTAACCCCTGAAGGCGCGGCGGCGCTGATCGCGGCGGGGATAAACGTGACAGTGGAAAAATCGTCTGTCCGCGCCATTCCGTTGGGCGGGTATATCGCCGCAGGCTGCACAATTGCGCCAGAAAACGCTTGGCCCAACGCCCCGGCGGATGCGATTATCTTTGGACTAAAAGAACTGCCCGAAGATGGCACGCCACTGCCACATCGCCACATCATGTTTGGCCATGCGTTCAAAGGCCAGCCAGCGGGGCAAGTGCTGCTGAAACGGTTCAAAGCAGGCGGCGGCACGCTGTATGATTTGGAATATCTGGTCGACGAGGCGGGTCGCCGCGTTGCTGCATTTGGCTATTGGGCGGGCTATGCGGGGGCGGCGGTCGCGTTGAAATGCTGGGCCGCGCAGCAAAAGGGCGCGCTGGCAGGGCCAGTTTCGAAATACGCGGGCAAGGCGGAATTGCTGGCCGACCTGACCGCCGAATTGCCCGCAACCAAACGCCCCCGCGCCATGATCATCGGCGCATTGGGCCGCGTGGGCACAGGGGCGGCCGATTTGTGCAGCGCAATGGGCATGGACGTGACCAAATGGGATATGGCCGAAACGGCCAGCGGCGGGCCATTTCCCGAGGTGTTGCTGCACGAAATTTTCCTGAATTGCATCCTTGCACGGCCAGGTTGCCCCGTGTTCGTGCCCGCAAGCGCGATTGCCGACACCGCGCGCAAACTGACGGTGATCGGCGATATCGCCTGCGATCCGACATCAGATTTCTCGCCCATCAAAGTGTATAACCGCACCACCGAATGGGCCGAACCTGCCCTGCGCGTGGCAAATGACCCCGTGCTGGATGTGACGGCGATTGATAATTTACCGTCCCTTCTCCCCGTCGAAAGCAGCATAGATTACGCCGCGCAGTTGCTGCCGACACTGGCGCAGCTAACGGCTATAGACACAGGTGTTTGGGCACGGGCCCGTGCCGATTATCTGGCGCATAGCGCAAAAAATTAAGGAGATTTGCGATGACAATTCATTGGTGCGGCACGGGCCTGTCCTCTCCCCCCGGGTTGCGGGCGCTGCTAGAGGCGGGGCATCAGGTGGTTGTCTGGAACCGCACCGTCGAAAAAGCGCGCGAGGTGGTGGGGGATTTGACGGCAGACATTCGCGCCTTTTCCCTGCCCGCGCTGAAAGATGCCCTGCAGGCTGGCGACATTGCCGTATCCATGCTGCCCGCCGATCAACATGTGTCCATTGCACAGGTCTGTCTGGACAAAGGCGCGCATTTTGCATCCTCGTCCTACATCGCGCCAGAAATGCGCGCGCTGGATGGTGCGTTTCAGGCGCAGGGTTTGGTGTCTGTCAATGAGGTCGGGCTCGACCCTGGGATTGACCATTTGATGGCGCATGACCTTGTCGCGCGCTATCGCGCCAGCGCTGGCTATCATGCTGATAATGTTCTGTCTTTTACGTCCTATTGCGGCGGCGTTCCCAAAATTCCGAACCCGTTTCGGTATAAGTTTTCTTGGGCCCCCTTGGGCGTGCTAAAGGCGCTTCGCTCGCCTTCGCGGTCTTTGCGCGATTTTCAGGAACTAAAGGTTGCGCGCCCTTGGGATGCGATCACCGCCTATGATGCGCCTTTGCCAATCCCCGAATCATTCGAAGTGTATCCAAACCGCGACAGCTATCCCTTTATCGAAGATTACCGTTTCGATCCTGCATGGAAGCTGCGCGATTTTGTGCGCGGCACGATACGGCTGAACGGCTGGTCGCAAGCGTGGGCGCCCGTGTTCCGCGAGATTGAAACCCTGCAAGGCCCCAGCGGCGACGCTCGCCTTGCCGAAATGGCGGCCGAGTTTCTGGCCGCCAATTCCTATGCCCCCGGCGAGCCTGACCGCGTTGTGCTGTTCGTGTCCCTCAAGGCCGAACAGGGTGGCCGCGCGGTGTTCCATGAAACTTGGGCGCTAGATGCTTGGGGCGATGCGCGCGGGTCGGCGATGGCGCGTCTGGTGTCGATGCCCGTGTCCTTTGCAGTCACCTCGGCCCTGAACGGCGAGATTGCGGCAGGCGTTCACGCCGCCCCGCACGAGCCAAAGCTGCTGGCCAATTGGCTGGGGCAGGTGAAAACCCTTGCGCAATATATGGCGCGGGTGGATCATCTGGCCTAAGGCGAAGAAAGCGGCACCATGAGCGGGCAGTCCCCAAAAAACAGCGGCAGTCTTTCGGCGCGATTTGCCATGTGGCGCGCGCGGCGCGCGCCTGTGGCTTTGGGGTTTGTCAGCCAACCTGAACCGCGCAGCATTGGCCTGTATGCGCGGGGCAAGCAATTGATTGCAGGCAATTTTTTCGTTGCAGGGCATCTTATCACCGCGCCAGACACCGCCATTTGGGACATTCCCCTGCCGCGCCAATCTGGCCCGTTCATGCTGCCCGATGAACGCGCGGGTTTTGCTTGGCTGGATGATCTGGCGGCGGTGGGCGACACCCGCGCGCGCGCGCTTGCGCAAGATTGGCTGTTTGCGTGGATTGCGCGGTTTGGCGGCGGTAAAGGCGCAGGCTGGAGCGCCGATTTAACAGGTCGCCGCTTGATCCGTTGGATCAACCATGCGCCGTTTCTGCTGGCAGGGCGCAAACCGCAAGACTCGGCACTGTTTTTTGAAATGCTGTCGGCGCAGGTGGTGTTCCTATCGCGCCGCTGGCCGCAAACTGCGCGCGGCCTTGCGCGGATCGAGGCGCTGACAGGGCTGATTTATGCAGGGCTGGCACTGGACGGGTTAGCTGCGACCATCCCCGCCGCCGAAGCCGCACTTGCCCGCGAATGCGAAACGGGCATCGCTGCCGATGGCGGTATTGCCACCCGCAGCCCCGAAGAGCTGCTTGAGGTGTTCACCCTGCTGACATGGGCCGAACACGCGATGGCCGATGTCGGCCGCCCCCCGCCCAAAGCGCTGAGCGCGGCGATTGAACGGATCGCCCCCTGCCTGCGGATGCTGCGCCACGCCGATGGCGGGCTGGCGCGGTTTCATGGCGGCGGGCGCGGTGCCGAAGGGCGGCTGGATCAGTCGCTTGCGGCGGCGGGCATTAAGGCATCTGGCTTTGTTGGCCCTGCGTTGGGAATGGGGTTCGCGCGGCTGTCGGCTGGTCGCAGCTCGGTGATTGTAGATGTGGATGCGCCGCCAAAAGGCGAGGCGGGGCGGGGCGCACATGCCTCGACCGCGGCGTTTGAGCTGACATCGGGCCGCCGTCCGCTGATCGTGTCTTGTGGATCTGGTCGCCCATTTGGGGCCGATTGGTGGCGCGCGGGCCGCGCCACTGTGTCGCACTCAACCCTTTCGGTGGAAGGGTCGTCCTCGTCGCGGATGCTGGGCGCAGGGGGAAAGTCGGGCGAGGACAGCTTTGGCGATGAGGCGCAGGTGCGCGATGTCAAACAGGCCGCTTTGGCTGACGGGCTGCACCTAAGCCTGTCGCAAGATGGCTGGTCAAAAAGCCACGGCCTGACCCATGCGCGCGAATTGTGGCTAACCCCAGATGGGCGCAAATTGGCGGGCCTTGATCGGATGCTAGCCCTTAGCGATACTGAAAAAGCGCGCCTTGCCAAAGTGTTATCCGACCACTGGGTGGAAGGTATTGGCCTTGCCCTGCGGTTTCATCTGCACCCTGACGTCGATGCCACACTGGATTTGGGCGGCAAGGCGGTGTCGCTTGCGCTGAAAAGCGGTGAAATTTGGGTGTTTCGCCATGATGGGCGCGCGGCGCTGTCGCTAGAGCCGTCGATTTATCTGGAAAAGTCGCGCCTACGCCCGCGCCAAACACAACAAATCGTGTTGACCTGCCGCGCACGCGACGAAGAAACACGTATCGGCTGGACGTTGGCCAAGGCTCAGGATACTCCGCTGGCCATTCGAGACGTCGAGCGGGACGATCCCGCGCCGATCTAGCTGCAAAAGGGGCTGCCGCCATGCCAAATCTAGTGCCTATTGGGCGCGCTTTGATCTCGGTTTCCGACAAGACGGGCATTTTGGAATTGGCCCGCGCACTGGTGGCCGAAGGGGTGGAACTGATCTCGACGGGCGGCACGGCGGGGATGCTGCGCGCAGCGGGGCTGGCCGTGCGCGATGTGGCCGAAGTGACGGGCTTTCCCGAAATGATGGATGGGCGGGTGAAAACCCTACATCCCAATGTGCATGGCGGGCTGCTGGCGCTGCGCGATGATGACGAGCATTTGCTGGCGATGGCCGCCCATGGGATAGAGCCGATCGACCTGTTGATCGTCAATCTTTACCCGTTCGAGGCGACCGTGGCGCGCGGGGCAGATCATGCCACCTGCATCGAGAATATCGACATCGGCGGGCCTGCCATGATCCGCGCGGCAGCGAAAAATCACCGCTTTGTGACGGTTGTGACCGACCCTGCTGATTATGCGATGTTGTTGGATCAGATGCGCGCGCAAGATGGGGCAACAAGCCTTGCCTTTCGGCAAAAGCTGGCGCTGGCGGCCTATGCGCGCACGGCCGCCTATGATGCGGCAGTGTCGGGCTGGATGGCAGGGCAGCTTGACACACCTTTTCCGCCGCACCGCGCCTTTGGCGGCAAGCTGGCGCAAAAGCTGCGCTATGGCGAAAACCCCCACCAAAAAGCGGCCTTCTACACCGATGGAACGGGGCGCGCAGGGGTTGCGACCGCGCAGCAATGGCAGGGCAAAGAGCTGTCCTACAACAATATCAACGACACCGATGCCGCCTTTGAACTGGTGGCCGAATTTGCAGAGGCGGGGCCCGCCTGCGCCATTATCAAACATGCCAATCCTTGCGGTGTGGGAACAGCGGGCACGCTGAAAGACGCCTATCTGCGCGCATACGCTTGCGATCAAACCAGCGCCTTTGGCGGGATTGTCGCGCTGAATCAGGAGCTTGACGCCGAAACCGCCGAAGAGATCGTGCGTATTTTCACCGAAGTGGTGATTGCGCCCAGCGCCAGCGACGCTGCACGAGCGATTTTTGCCGGCAAGAAAAACCTGCGCCTGCTGACAACGGGCGGGCTGCCCGATGCGCGGGCGGGTGGCATGGCCTTTCGGCAAGTTGCGGGCGGTTTTCTGGTGCAAGACCGCGACAATGGGCATATTTCCCCCGCCGATTTAAAGGTGGTGACCAAACGCGCGCCGACCCAAGCCGAGGTCGCCGACCTTTTGTTTGCATGGAATGTGGCCAAGCATGTGAAATCCAACGCGATCATCTATGTGAAAGATGGGGCGACGGTGGGCATCGGCGCCGGGCAAATGAGCCGTATCGACAGCACGCGCATTGCCGCGCGCAAGGCGCAGGATATGGCAGCGGCGCTGGGCCTGCCTGACAGCCCAACCATCGGATCGGTCGTCGCCTCGGATGCGTTTTTTCCCTTTGCCGATGGGCTGATTGCCGCCGCCGAAGCAGGGGCAACCGCGATTATCCAACCAGGCGGGTCGATGCGCGACGACGAGGTGATCAAAGCCGCCGATGACGCTGGCCTTGCCATGGTGTTCACAAACCAACGCCATTTCAGGCACTGATATGCGGGCGGTGGTGTTGGCAGGATTGGCGGTGTTGCTGGCAGATCAGGCCAGCAAGTGGTTCGTGGTGTTCCATCTTAACCTTGCCAATCTGGGCGCGCTGGATGTGGTTCCGCCCTATCTTAACCTGCGGATGGCGTGGAATTATGGCGTAAACTTTGGCCTGTTTGCCGCAGACAGCCCCGCCACGCGCTGGGGGCTGATCGCGTTGGCGCTGGTCATCTGTGCAGGCGTATTGCTGTGGCTGCGCAGATCTTCGCCCAGCGTTATGGGCCAACTTTCGGCTGGGGTTTTGCTGGGCGGTGCATTGGGTAATGTCATTGACCGTGTGCTTTACGGCGCGGTGGCAGATTTCTTGAACATGTCTTGCTGCGGCATTTCCAACCCATTTTCCTTTAACATCGCCGATATTTGCATTTTTGCAGGCGCGATTGGACTGGCATTTTTCGCCGATGCGCGGCCTGCTTCCAAAACATGAATTGCCCCGTGACGTGGGCGTGTCATTGGTTTATGAAGGGGGCAATCTTGGGGAAGGGATCATCCATGCGGCCTGCCGTTTTGGCCATTTCAGTTGCAGTTGGGGCTGGCACCTTGCTGAGCGCCTGCGCCAGCACCAAAGTGCCCAGCCTGATGAACCTGCGGTCTGATACCAACGGGCCAGATGAATTTGCAATCTTGCCCGTCAAACCTTTGGAAATGCCCAAAGATTTGGCCTCGCTGCCCGAACCCAGCCCGAACGGCACGAATTTGGTCGATCCAAACCCATTTGGCGATGCAATTGTCGCGCTGGGCGGCAAGCCGCGCGATCCAAATTCTGCCAGCGGCGCAGATGGTGGGCTGATTGCCTATGCCGCGCGCGAAGGTGTGACCCAAGACGTGCGCGGCGTGCTGGCGGCCGAAGATTTGGACTATCGCCAGCGCAACAATGGTCGCCTGCTTGAGCGGTTGTTCAAAGTGAACACCTATTTCAAAGCCTACCGCCGCCAAGCGCTGGAACAAGACCAAGAGCTGGCGCGGTGGCGCGCCCAAGGCGTGGCAACCCCATCGGCCCCGCCTGCCAAGTAAGATCGCGCAGCCCCCCTTGCGGCGGCGCACAATTGGCTTACCTATGATGAAATATCGGATTTTCGGGGGAATTATGCAGTTAATTCGCAGCGTTAGCCTTGCGTTTTTGGCCCTGACCATACCCGCCACAGCCCAAACGGTGACAGAATTTACGCTGGCCAACGGGCTTCAAGCGATTGTGATCGAAGACCACCGCGCGCCGATTGTCACGCAAATGGTCTGGTATAAAACGGGCCGCGCAGACGAGACGGCGGGCCAATCTGGCATCGCGCATTTCTTTGAACACCTGATGTTCAAGGGCACCGATACCGTCGCCCCTGGCGAATTTTCGGCGATTGTCGCGGCCAATGGCGGCAGCGATAACGCCTTTACCTCGGATGATTATACCGCCTATTTCCAGCGCGTTCCTGTCGATCAGTTGGACAAAATGATGCAGCTTGAATCCGACCGCATGGCCCATTTGAACCTGTCGGAAGAAAACGTTGCCACCGAATTGCAAGTGATCATTGAAGAGCGCGGGCAGCGCGTGGACAGCGACCCTTCGGCCTTGTTTCAGGAACAGATTGGCGCGGCGCAATATTTGAACCACCCCTACGGCGTTCCCGTGATTGGCTGGCTGCACGAGATGAAGCAGCTGACCCGCGAAAAAGCCTTGGATTTTTACGCGCGCCACTATGCACCCAATAACGCGATTTTGGTGGTGGCGGGCGATGTTGACCCCGCAAAAGTGCAGGCGTTGGCGGAAAAACATTATGGCCCGTTGAAACCCAGCGATACGCTTCCCCCCCGTATCCGCCCGTCCGAGCCGCCCCAACTGGCCGCGCGGCGCCTGACGATGGCCGATGCGCGCGTGGCCCAGCCCTATATCAGCCGCAGCTATCTGGCACCCGAACGCAATGCAGGCGATCAAAAACAAGCCGCCGCTTTGGCGATTTTGGCCGAAGTTCTGGGCGGGTCTGGAACCACTTCGGTTTTGGCGCGGGCGCTGCAGTTTGACAGCCAGACCGCCGTCTATGCCAGCGCCTTTTACGACGGAACTGCGGTTGACCCCACCACCTTTGGCCTTGTAGTTGTGCCCAGCAGCGGCGTCAGTTTGGCCGATGCCGAGGCGGCGCTGGATGCCACTTTGGCCAAGTTTCTAGAAACGGGGGTAGATGCCGCTGACCTCGAGCGGATCAAAACCCAAGTGCGCGCCAGCGAAATTTACGCCCGCGATGATGTGGGCGATTTGGCGCGAAACTACGGCGCGGCATTGGCCGTGGGGCTCACAGCGCAAGACGTTCAGGATTGGCCAAAACTGCTGGGCGAGGTGACGAGCGACGATATGATGCAAGCCGCCCGTTTGGTGTTGAACCCGCAGCAATCGGTCACAGGCTGGTTAGAAACAGGGGCAAATCCATGATCCGCGCGCTTCTCATCACTCTGTCCCTGCTCGCCGCAACGCCGCTGCGCGCCGAAGTGGCGATTACCGAAGTCATTTCGCCCAAGGGTATCAAGGCGTGGCTTTTGGAAGACCATTCCATTCCCTTTACTGCGCTGAACATCCGCTTTTTGGGCGGCACATCATTGGACGCTGCTGGCAAACGCGGCGCTGTCAATCTGATGACCGCGCTGATCGAAGAGGGCGCGGGCGACTTGGACGCCCAAGGCTTTGCCAAGGCGCGCGATGATTTGGCGGCAAGTTTTTCCTTCCGCTCTGACGCGGATGGCGTCACAATTGCGGCACGGTTCCTAACCGAAAACCGCGATGCGGCGCTCGCGTTACTGGCACAAGCGCTCAGCAAACCGCGCTTTGACCAAGACGCCATTGACCGTGTGCGCGGGCAGGTTTTGTCGGGAATCGAGGCTGATGCCAAAGACCAAGGCGCGATTGCCAGCAAAATATCTAGCGCTGCAATTTTTGGCGATCACCCCTATGGCAGCGACGATGCGGGCACAGCGGATTCAGTCAAGGCCCTGACAAGGGACGATATTTTGACGGCCTTCGCAGCGACATTTGCACAAGACCGCATGGTGATTGCCGCCGCGGGCGACATCAACGCCGCCGATTTGGGCGCAGCGCTGGACGGGGTTTTGGGCGCGCTGCCAAAGATCGGCGCGCCCTTGCCGCCGCGTGCGAACCCAACCTACAAGGGCGGTGTGACGGTTCAAGACTTTCCCGGCCCACAATCGACGGTGATCTTTTCGCAGGGCGGTATCAATGTGAAAGACCCCGATTTCATGGCCGCCAGTTTGGTGAATGAAATTCTAGGCGGCGATCGTTTCACCGCGCGTTTGATGACCGAAGTGCGTGAAAAGCGCGGGCTGACCTATGGCATTGGCACGGGGCTGGCCAGTATGCAGCTTGCCGAAACGCTGGAGGGCAGCTTTCAGGCCAGCAACGAAAAGGTCGCCGAGGCGGTCGAGGTGCTGCGCGCGCAATGGGCGAAAATGGCCAAGGGCGACATCACGCAGGCCGAACTTGATGCCGCAAAAACCTATATGATCGGCGCCTACCCGCTGCGATGGGATGGCAACGGGTCGATTGCGGCGATTTTGGTTGGGATGCAAATCAGTGGGTTCCCGATTGATTACCCCAAAACCCGCAACGACCGTGTTCGCGCCTTGACGCTGGACGATGCGAACCGCGTGGCAAGGCGGCTGCTTGCACCTGATCAGTTGCAAATCACCGTGGTCGGGCAACCTAATCCTGCGCCAAAATAGACACCGAATCTGTGGCCTAGCCCGTCAAATACTGCTAGACTTAGCGGTATGAATGCTTTGCACCCCAATATAGGCGAAACTCCACGCCCAATGATTCGCGCCTTGGACGAGGCGGCGATCAATCGAATTGCGGCGGGCGAGGTTGTGGAGCGGCCCGCCTCGGCCGTGAAAGAGTTGGTTGAAAACGCGATTGACGCAGGTGCCAGCCGCATTTCGGTGGATTATGCGGCGGGCGGCAAGGGCATGATCCGCGTCACCGATGATGGCTGCGGTATGGCGGCAGAGGATCTGCCCCTTGCTGTGGCACGTCACGCGACATCCAAGATCGACGGATCTGATTTGCTGAACATTCGTTCATTTGGGTTTCGCGGTGAGGCGCTGGCCTCGCTGGGCGCGGTGGGGCGTCTGACCATCACCAGCCGAACCGATGGCCAAGTCGGGGCCAGCCTAACGGTTGAGGGCGGGCGCATGGGGTCGGTGCGCCCCGCCTCTGCCGCGCGCGGCACGGTGATCGAGTTGCGCGATTTGTTTTTCGCCACCCCAGCGCGGCTAAAATTCTTGCGGTCAGATCGGGCCGAAGCGCAGGCGATTGCCGATGTGATGCGCCGCCTTGCTATGGCGCAGCCGCATATTTCCTTTAATTTGTCTGAACTTAGCGAAGGCGAGGCGCCGCGCCAAATCTTCCGATCCGAAGCTGGCACAGGTGATTTCTTTGACGCGCTGCATGGGCGGCTATCAAATCTGCTGGGCCGCGACTTCATCGAAAACGCGCTTAAAATAGATGTTGAACGCGATGGGATGCGGCTGACGGGATATGCAGCCCTGCCGACATATTCACGCGGAACATCCGTTCAGCAATACGTTTTCGTCAATGGCCGCCCCGTTCTTGACCGCGTTTTGCTGGGCGCTTTGCGGGTAGCCTATTTCGATTTTCTCGCACGCGATCGTCACCCAGCGGCGGTTTTGAATGTAATTTGCAATCCCGAACGGGTGGATGTGAACGTGCATCCCGCCAAATCCGAGGTGCGCTTTCGCGAACCTGATGCGGCGCGTAGCCTGATCATCACGGGGCTTAGAACAGCGCTGTCTGGCGCAGGTCACCGCGCCAGCAGCACAGGCGGCGCTGCAACTTTGGCGGCGATGCGGCCAGAAACTGGTTTTGTGAACGATAGTTCACCCAATTTTTCGCGTGCCTATCAAATGGACCGCCCCTCGCAGCCCAGCCTTGGGCGCGCGCTGGCATGGCAGGCCCCGCAAGCCGGCTTTGCCGAGGCTCCGCAGGCGCGTCTGGACGCAGGCCCCGAACCTTTACAAGATTTTCCGCTTGGGGCAGCTAAGGCGCAACTTCATGCCAATTACATCCTGGCCCAGACGGCGACGGGGATTGTCATTGTCGATGCCCATGCCGCACATGAACGACTGGTTTACGAGCGGCTGAAACGCCAAATGGCGGAAACTGGCATAATGACGCAGGCCCTGCTTATCCCCGAAATCGTTGAATTTTCCGCCAGCGATTGCCAACGATTGCTGGATGCGTCGGCGGACTTAGCGCGCTTTGGTTTGACCATTGAACCCTTTGGCCACGGCGCAATAGCCGTGCGCGAAACCCCTGCGATTTTGGGCACCGTTTCGGCCGATGCCTTGCTGCGCGACGTGCTGGACGAACTGGCCGACCTTGGTCACAGCCATCTGGTTCAAGCGAAAATCGAGGCGATTTTGTCACGTATGGCCTGCCACGGATCGGTGCGGACGGGCCGCCACCTGCGCGTCGAAGAAATGAACGCCCTGCTGCGGGAAATGGAGGAAACACCGCATTCAGGGCAGTGCAACCATGGCCGCCCCACCTATGTGGAACTGAAACTTTCCGATATTGAACGATTGTTCGGGCGCACATGATTACCCTTTTTGGCAATTCTTTCGCTTGGAACGACCCAGAGGTTTTGCTGATCGGCGGGGCAATCTTAACACTTGTTCTGTTACTTGCGTTGATCCTGCGGGCGGCAGGGCGTAGCAGCGCGATGGCCGCGCCTTTGATGGCCGAAATCGGTTGGATGTCGCAGCGTGTGCAGGCGCTGTCTGATGGGCAAGAACGCCTTGCAGGCGGTTTGCATCACGTTTCGGAAAACCAAGCGGTTAGCCAAACCGCAATGTTGCAACTGATGGAAAAACGTCTTGCCGAGGTGCAGCGCAGCATGGGCGAAGCGCTGCAAGGCACGTCGCAGCGCACCGCGCACAGTTTGGGCGAACTGCAACAACGGCTGGCCACCATCGATAAGGCGCAGGCCAATATCGAAAAACTTTCGGGTAATGTTCTGAATTTGCAGGATATTCTGGCGAATAAGCAGGCGCGTGGTGCCTTTGGCGAAATTCAATTGAATGACATTGTGCAAAAGGCGCTGCCCTCGGACGCCTACACGATGCAGGCGACGCTGTCGAACGGCAAGCGCGCCGATTGCCTGATTCACCTGCCCAACCCGCCGGGGCCGATTGTGATCGACGCGAAGTTTCCACTAGAGGCCTATGAGGCGTTGCGCCGCGCGCAGACCCCTGCCGAGGCGCAGGCCGCCGCCGCACAACTGCGGTCAGCCGTGCGGGTGCATATCAAGGCAATTTCGGAAAAGTATATTTTGGATGGCGAAACGGCGGATGGCGCTCTAATGTTTTTGCCGTCAGAGGCGGTCTATGCCGAACTGCACGCGAATTTTCCAGAAGTGGTGCGCGATGGGTTTGCGGCTAAGGTATGGATCGTGTCGCCCACCACTTGTATGGCGACGCTGAACACCATGCGCGCGGTGCTGAAAGATGCGCGGATGCGCGAACAGGCGGGGGCAATTCGCGCGACCTTGCGGCAACTGCACCGCGATGTGGAATTGGTGGTGGAGAGGGTGGACAAACTGTCCACGCATTTCAACCAAGCGCGGGCGGATTTGGACGGAATTTCGACCGCGGCAGAACGCGCCGGCAAGCGGGCTGCGCGGCTGGATAACTTTGATTTCGAAGAAATCGCGCCAGAGGCGCAGCCCCCCCTTGCCCCGTTGTTGGAAGCCAAAGCAGGCGAGTAGCCTATTGTTTTTGCACGCAAACCATAAAAAATCCGTCCATGCCGCCCAAGTCTGGCCAATAGTCGGGCCGCAGCCGCAAGCCGCCCTGCGCCGTGATCCAGGCGGGATCAATCCCCGAGATTTGAGGTGGAATGACGCTGAGGGTTGGGTGACGGTTTAGCATCGCGTCAAGTTGGTCTTCACCTTCTGCAAATAGCAGCGAACAGGTGGCAAAAACCATACGGCCCTGCGGGGCCAAAAGCGCGAGAGCATGGTCGATCATTTGCGCCTGAAGGGCGACCAATCCCGCAATTTCTGAACCATCCTTCAGATATGGCAATTCGGGATGGCGGCGAATAGTGCCCGTGGCCGAACATGGGGCATCCAAAAGGATTGCGTCGAAAGAGGTTTCTGAACGGTAGGTCAGCGCGTCGGTGACAACCGTCTGTGCCACCAGCCCAGTGCGGGCCAGATTCTGCGCCAACCGCGCCATTCGAGGGGCTGAAATGTCTAGCGCGGTCACCTCTGCGCCGCGACTGGCCAGTTGCAGTGTTTTGCCGCCTGGAGCGGCGCAAATATCCAAAACGCGCTTGCCCCGAACATCGCCCAGCAGCGGCACAGCCAATGCGGCGGCGGCATCTTGCACCCAAAACGCGCCCTGATCGAACCCCGAAAGCGCCGAAATTTGCCCCCCCTCGCGTAGGCGCTGGGAACCAGTCGGCAACGGTTCGGCGCCGTCCACAGCGCCACCGCTTCGCAGGGTCAGGTCAGTGGGCGGGGCGCTGGCGTGGGCGGTCTCGATGGCCGACACAACCTCGCGCCCGTAAGCGTGAACCAGAGGCTGGCGCAACCAGCGCGGCATCATTTGCGCAGGCCCCGTCAGCACCACAGGGTCGGGCAATGCGCGCAACACCGCATTCACCATGCCCGCCAAATGCACGCTACGCTTGCCCGCGCGGGCCAGCGCCACCGCCTCGTTTACCACGCCGTAAGCGGCCTCGCCCAAGCTGCGTTCTAATGTCGCAAGGCGCAGTATATTCATCACATGCAGGGGTGGCGATTTGCGCAAAAGCGGGGTCAAAAGCCGTTCAATCGGTTCCAAGTTGCGGATCGCCTGCACCGCCAAACGCTGCGCACGGGCGCGATCTGCGCTGGCCAAAGAACGCAAAAATCCAGCCTCATCAAATACTTGCGCAAGGGTTTTCCCATCGCCAAGCACAGCATCCAAAATGGCCACGGCCGCGGCGCGCGCGCCGTTAATGTGCGTCATAAATCATTAACCTTCATTTGGCATAACAATCTTGTCAGAGGTGACGTTCCGCCTATATCACAGCTTAAGATTTCGCAAGGAAAGCCAATGCCAAATTCGCTGAAGCCGCCACAAGTGCCTGAAGTCGAGCGTGCTTTGCCGCCCGCAGCCTTGCGCGCTTTGGCAGAGGCGGCGGAACGGCGCAAACATGTCCCCTCGCCGCTTCCCGCGGAACTGGGCGGTAGAAACGGGCCCGAACCCGTTCGATTTGGCGATTGGGAAAAAAAGGGGCTGGCGATAGATTTTTGACCTATCGCAGTTTGAAGTCGGCAGAGGCGCCGTTGCCTGCATCTGAGGTAAATCGCATCTCGCTGCCGTTGGTTTCGACAAGTTGGCAATTGTATTCAATGGCCATACCGCTCCAATCCATTTCGCGGCAAAACAGACCGTCTTTCCACTGCCAAGTGCCTGTCAAATCCCAACCGACAGCGCTGCCCGTGATTTTTCCATCCGGCAAGACGTTGATCGCCACATCGAACAGCCCGATGTTCAGCGCGCGATTGTCCAGCGCGCCCAAGAAGGCGTCTTTTTCCGTGATTTTTTGAAAATCAGCAAAGCTGGGTGTGGCCCAAAGCGCAAAGACGATAGCGGTGCGGAACATCGACGAAACCTTTCGTTTAGCCAGTATACGGCTGAAAGTTTCGATTGGTTTACTTTGGATCGATCAAAGACCCAAAACATCCATCATATCATATCGGCCGGGCTTTTGCGCCTGCCCCCAAATCGCCGCCTTCAGCGCGCCGCGCGCAAAGATTGCGCGATCGGTTGCGATGTGACGCAGCACGATCCGTTCACCCATGGCCGCGAAAATCACGTCATGTTCGCCCACAATATCGCCGCCCCGAATGGCGGAAAAGCCGATACTGCCTGCGGCGCGCGCGCCCGTGATGCCATCGCGCCCCGAAACCATCTGCGCGTTCAATTCCACCCCGCGCCCCTTGGCTGCGGCTTGCCCCAGCATCAGCGCGGTGCCCGATGGCGCGTCAACCTTGTGGCGATGGTGCGCCTCGACAACTTCGATATCCCAGTCGGCATCCAAGGCGGCAGCGACCATTTGCGTCATCCGCGCCAACAAATTCACGCCAAGGCTCATGTTGCCAGCCTGAACAATCACAGCGTGGCGGGCGGCGGCATCAAGTTTTGCGTGGTGCTGCGGTTGCAGGCCTGTTGTGCCGACCACATGCACCGCGCGTGCCTGTGCGGCAAGGGCGGCAAATTCGACCGTCGCCTCGGGGGCGGTAAAGTCGATCACGGCCTGCGCCTGGGCAAATGCTGCCAAAGCGTCATCCGACACGTTCACGCCCACATTGGCCCCGCCCATCGCCGCGCCAATATCGCGGCCAATCCATGCATGCCCCGCGCGTTCAATCGCCCCGACAAGGCGCAGCGCGGGGTTGGCCGCAATCTCGCGGATCAGCATTTGCCCCATTCGGCCAGATGCGCCTGTCACCACGATACCGATGTTTGCCATGTTAGCCCCCAATCTTGTCAGCCCCATTCTTTGGCGCGGTGATAGCCGCAAATCCTGGCGCAGAAAAGCCTGACATTGCGGGCGGGCGCGAAGCGGCGTAAAGGGGGGTATGGCAAACAAACGCACAGTCTCGGCCAAAGGGCCATCGCAGCGGATGCTGCGCGTCGGGGAAATGATCCGCCGCACGCTTTCCGATATTTTGATCCGCGGCGAGGTGCATGACCCCGCGCTGAACGACATGTCCATCACCGTCGGCGAAGTTGCGGTATCCCCCGATCTGCGGGTGGCGACTGTTTACGTCATGCCGATGTCGGGTGCAGGCACGGCGGCGGATGCGATTGCCGCACTGGCACGACATAAGGGGATTTTGCGCAAGATGGTCGCAGATGAAATGACCCTGCGTTATGCGCCCGAACTTCGGTTTCGCGCCGATGAAACCTTTGATCGTTTGGACGAGGCGCGGCGTCTGTTTTCCGACCCTGTGGTGCAGCGTGATATCGCCGCCAAAGACACGCCCGAAGACTGATGGCCCAGCGTTCAAATGAGTAGGGTCAAAAAGGGCCGCGCGCTGTCGGGTTGGTTGATTGTCGACAAACCTGCGGGGATCACTTCCAGTGCAGTGGTGAATAAGGTGAAATGGGCGCTGGATGCGCAAAAGGCGGGCCACGCGGGCACGCTTGATCCTGATGCAACGGGGGTTTTGGCCGTGGCTTTGGGCGAGGCGACCAAGACCGTTCCCTATGTCACCGATGCGTTGAAATGCTACCGTTTTATGGTGCGGTTCGGGGCGGCGACCGGCACCGATGATGCTGCGGGCGAGGTGATTGCCACCAGCGCCCTGCGCCCCGATGATGCGGCAATTGCTGCCGCCTTGCCCGCCTTTCGCGGGGCCATCACGCAAGTGCCGCCGCAGGTTTCGGCGGTCAAGGTGGATGGGGTGCGCGCCTATGATCTGGCGCGGGCGGGCGCGCAGATGGATCTGGCCGCCCGCGATCTGTGGGTGGAAAAGCTAGAGGTTGTTGCGCGGCCTGACAGCGATCATCTAGAATTGGAAATGGTCTGCGGTAAGGGCGGCTATGTGCGCGCCATTGCCCGCGATCTGGGGGCGGCTTTGGGTTGTCTTGGCCATGTGGCGTGGCTGCGGCGGGTTTGGTCTGGGCCTTTTGTGGCCAGCGACGGCGTATCGCTAGATGACATCGACCGATTGGCAAAAACCCCAGCGTTAGAGACGCATTTGCTCCCGCTGGAGATTGGCCTGCACGGCCTGCCCGAACTACCCTGCACGCCCGAGGGCGCGGCGCGGCTGCGCAATGGCAACCCAGGGCAAGTGCTGGGGCATTTGGATTTTGGCACCGAGGCATGGGCCAGTTTTGAGGGCCGCGCCGTTGCGGTCGGCCATTATCGCGGCGGTGAATTGCACCCTGCCCGCGTGTTTGTGCGTGACTAAATCATGGCAATCACGCGCCAGCACCGCGATTTGCTGCGCCAAAGCTGGGCGGTCTATTCTGACTGCGAGCGGTATCGCTATAGCCTGCAGCGCGCGTGGGAAGGCGGCTTGGGCCGCGTGACATTTGTGATGCTAAACCCCTCCACAGCGACCGAAGTGCAAAACGACCCAACTGTCGAGCGCTGCGAAAGGCGGGCCCGCGCGATGGGATATAGCGCCTTTCAAGTGGTGAATATCTTTGCCTTTCGCGCGACAGATCCCGCCGATATGCGCCGCGCGGCCGATCCGATTGGCCCCGAAAATGATGCGGCGATTTTGGCCGCCGCCGCTTGGGCAGACCGCATTATCTGTGCCTGGGGCACACATGGGGCGCATTTGGAACGGGGGCCGCAGGTGGCGCAGATGCTGCGAATGGCTGGGCATGACCTGTTTCATCTGGGCTTGTCCAAGGGCGGTGCGCCAAAGCATCCGCTGTATATCGGGTATTCCATTCAGCCGATGGAATGGGCGCTTTAGCCCGCGCGCAAAATAATATCGTTCAGCTCGATCGTTTCGCCATTGGTTAGGACAACGACCACTTCGCCATCCAGCAAAACCTGGGTATTTCCCGCCCCGTCAACCTGCATCGTCATGTCGGGAGGCGTGGTCATGCCGCTGTCATACAGCAGCACAAGTTGGTCGGAGGCAGTGTCGAAATCGGTGATTTGGGTTATCCCATTGCCCGCGCCAAATTCGGTGACTGTAAACTGGTCGGCCCCATCGCCGCCGTGGCCATAATCGCCTTGCCCCAGCATCAAAACATCATCCCCCGCGCCGCCACTAAGAAAGTCAACTTGCGTGTCCAGCGCGCCATCGGCATTGCCCCATAGCGTGTCATTACCCGCACCGCCGCCCACATCATCGCTGCCATCGCCGCCTGTCACGACATCGTTGCCTTGCCCCCCATCCAGCGTATCATCGCCCAAACCACCATCGACGGTATCGGTGCCTTCGCCGCCAAACAGGTCATCATTGCCGACACCGCCCGACACCAAATCATTGCCCGCCCCTGCGTAAAGCACATCACCGCCACCATCGCCCGTCAGCGTATCCGTGCCATCTTCGCCATAGAGGGTGTCATTGTCTGCGCCGCCGACCAGCACATCATTGCCATCGCCGCCGATCACGTAATCTTCGCCAAAATCGCCAAACAGCGTGTCATCGCCCGCGCGGCCACCTAAAATGTCATTGCCACTTCCGCCCGCAACCTCATCATTTCCGCCAAGGCCAAACAGGGTGTCATCGCCCAGCCCCCCTTGGAGCGTTTCGTCTGGATCAGGCTCGTCGGTGGTATCGTCCGATTGCGGCATACCATCGTCTTCATCATTGCCGCCCAGAAAAAAGCCGTAATCAACGGCGGAAACGTCTGCGTTGCCTTGTTCGGTGGAATCAGGTTCAGATTGGCTGTCATCATCACTGTCATCGCGTACAAAGCCATCGGCCAAAAAGCCTGCAAATAGCGCCGTCAACAATCCGATAATCTCTATCATCGCGCCACCCAAACACCGCCCGATTGGTTCCCTTTCGGCCACCCCGCCGAAATGAACCACGCCACAATTTAACCCACTGAAACAGATATTCTTTCAAAATTGACATTACCACAATTTGCCGCTTGCTTCTAGCAACCGCCAAGGGTTTTTGCATATGTGGTTAACGCAGACAAAGCCGCGCGCCTGTGCCGCAAAATACAGCTTTTCTTTTGTCTGATTCTCGCTTAGACGCCCGCATCTGCCCGAAATGGCAGCATCGGCCCTGCTGGACGACATCCCGGCTTGTGCCACAACCCTTAACCTAGGAGATCCCGATGTCGATCACTGCCACAGAAAAAGCCCGCCTGATCAAAGAATACGCCACCAAAGAAGGCGATACGGGTTCGCCCGAAGTGCAAGTTGCGATCTTGTCGTCGCGCATTGCCACCTTGACCGAGCATTTCAAGGACCACAAAAAAGACAACCATTCGCGCCGTGGTCTTTTGATGATGGTTGCCCAGCGCCGCAAACTGCTGGACTATACCAAGAAGAAGGACGAAGCGCGCTATCAGTCGCTGATCGGCCGTTTGGGTCTGCGCCGCTAAATCCGGCGAAAAGTTTTTCGAATGCGCCCGTAGTGAAAACTGCGGGCGTTTTTGTTTGGACGCGGCTAATGTGGGCCAAAGGGGGCGGATATGCGCGTTTTGCTTTTGGGGGCCACAGGCACGATTGGGAGGGCAACAGCGGCCGCGCTGGTTGCGGCGGGGCATAGCGCGGTCGCGCTGGTGCGCGCGCCGTGCGACCTGCCTTGCGAGGCCGTGGTGGCCGATGTCACCCAAGAGGGGGCGGTTTCGGGTGCGATACGGGGGCAAAACATTGATGCCGTTATATCCTGCCTTGCCAGCCGCACAGGCGCGCCCAGCGATGCCTGGGCGATTGACCACCGCGCGAATTCGCAGGCCCTCATCGCGGCAAAGGCAGCGGGAATTGGGCAGTTCGTTCTGCTGTCTGCGATTTGCGTGCAAAAGCCGCTGCTGGAATTTCAGCGCGCGAAATTGGCGTTTGAGGGCGAGTTGCAGGCCTCTGGCCTGACCTATGCCATCGTCCGCCCCACCGCGTTTTTCAAATCGCTTTCAGGGCAGGTGGCGCGGGTGGTTGCGGGCAAGCCGTTTCTGGTGTTTGGCAATGGGCGGCTGACGGCATGTAAACCGATTTCAGATGCCGACCTTGCGCGCTATCTGGTGGAATGCCTGACCAACCCCACATTGCACAACCGTATCCTGCCTATTGGCGGGAATGGGCCAGCAATCACCCCGCTGGATCAGGTGGCTATGCTGGCCGAATTACTGGCGCGGCCCGTGCGGGAGAAGAATGTGCCGATTGCCCTTATGGACACCATCATCGCCATTCTGAAAACCCTTGGCCGCCTGTCGCCCAAACTGGCAGAAAAGGCCAACTTAGCTGAAATTGGCAGGTATTACGGAACCGAGTCGATGTTGGTTTGGGATGGCAGGGCCTACAGCGCCGATGCTACGCCAGAATATGGCAATGACACCCTGCGCGACCACTACGCCGCGCTGCTGCGAGGCGAGGCGCAAAGTGATCTGGGCGCGCATGGGGTGTTTTAAAGTACGGCAGCGGCCTATTCCGACAAAAACTCTGCCCAATTTGACCGCCCGTGAAGCACACGAACAATGGTCACACTGCCAGCTTCGGCATGAAATACAATCACGTGCGACTGATAGCGATAAAGCCGAATGGGCGGGGTAAATTCGGACCGCGAACGCGCGATATCTGGTTGATCTTGCAGCATATCAAAAACACGGCGCAGCCCTGTAAGGTATATTTCCGCCTGAACATCCGACCAGTTCTGCGCACCAAAATCCCAAATCGCCTGCACATCGGCCAATGCCGCAGGCGAGATCAGCAAAGCGCGCGTCACTTAGCCTTTTGCGCGGCGATGAACGCACCCATATCAAAGGGCACCGCAGGCCCGCTGGCCATGCCTTCGTCGATCATCGCCTGAATTTCTGAAATAGCCTGACGCCGCAGTTGGTCGCGTCGGATCAGATCACGCATATAGTCGCTGACATTGGAAAAATGGCCATCTTCTGCTTGACGCTCGGCCCAAGCTTTCATCTGGTCTGGAAGGGAAATATTCATCGTTGCCATGACCGAAAGCTAAGAATGATGGCAAAGTTTGTCAAGACTACCTCCCCCTTCCCAAACCCCCCATTTTCCTGTATGCGCCCCACATCTGCGACGTGAGGCCAGCCCCCGGCCGCATGCAAAGGATAGGGGGCGGCGGCAATGGGGCCGCTATTTTTGACGGGCGCTGCGGCAGGGGCTGCGCGCCTATATAGGGAACGATCCATGTTCAACGTGACGAAAAAATCAATCCAGTGGGGCAATGAAACCCTAACACTGGAATCGGGCAAGGTTGCCCGCCAGGCAGACGGCAGCGTTATTGCCACTTTGGGCGATACTTCGGTGATGGCGAACGTCACCTACGCCCGCAGCGCCAAACCAGGGCAAGATTTCTTTCCCCTGACGGTGCATTATCAGGAAAAATACTATGCCGCTGGCAAAATTCCGGGCGGCTTTTTCAAACGCGAAGCGCGTCCTTCGGAAAAAGAAACCCTCACCTCGCGCCTGATCGACCGTCCGATCCGCCCGCTGTTCGTGGATGGGTTCAAGAACGAAGTTCTGGTCATGGCAACCGTGCTGTCGCACGATCTGACCAACGATCCTGACATCGTGGCGATGATCGCAGCATCGGCAGCGCTGACCATTTCGGGCGTGCCCTTCATGGGCCCAATCGGCGCTGCGCGCGTGGGCTTTTCGGGCGGTGAATATGTGTTGAACCCCGCCATCGATGATATGGACAAGTTGCGCTATAACCCTGACCAGCGCCTTGATCTGGTGATCGCAGGCACCAAAGACGCCGTGATGATGGTCGAATCCGAAGCCTATGAGTTGACCGAAGACGAAATGCTGGGCGCTGTCAAATTTGGCCATGCTGCCATGCAGCCCGTGATCGACCTCATCATCGATTTCGCCGAAGATTGCGCCAAAGAGCCGTTCGATTTCACCCCGCCCGACTACTCGGCCCTCTATGGCCGCGTTAAGGCGGCGGGCGAGACGCAGATGCGTGCCGCCTTCGCCATCCGCGATAAGCAAGACCGTACCAACGCCATTTCGGCCGCTGTTTCCGCGATCAAAGCGGCGCTGAACGAGGATGACAATGCCGACATCAACCTAGGTTCCGCGATCAAAAAGCTGGAATCCTCGATTTTGCGCGGCGATATCATCAACGGTGGCGCGCGCATTGACGGGCGCGACAACAAAACCGTGCGCCCGATTGTTTCGGAAACGGGCATCCTGCCCCGCACCCACGGCTCTGCCCTGTTCACGCGCGGCGAAACCCAAGGTTTGGTTGTGACAACGCTTGGCACGGGCGAGGATGAGCAAATCATCGACGCGTTGCACGGCAATTCGCGCAGCAACTTCCTGCTGCATTACAACTTCCCCCCCTATTCTGTGGGCGAGGTTGGCCGCGTGGGCAGCCCTGGACGGCGTGAAATTGGCCATGGCAAACTAGCTTGGCGCGCATTGCAGGCTGTTCTGCCAGCGCCGACCGATTTCCCCTATACCATTCGCGTGGTGTCGGAAATCACCGAAAGCAACGGCTCCTCCTCGATGGCATCGGTCTGCGGCGGCTCGCTGTCGATGATGGATGCAGGGGTGCCTTTGAAAGCGCCAGTTGCTGGCGTGGCGATGGGCCTGATTTTGGAAGAAGATGGCCGCTGGGCCGTTTTGACCGATATCTTGGGCGATGAAGATCACCTTGGCGATATGGATTTCAAAGTGGCTGGAACCGCCGCAGGCATCACCACGATGCAGATGGATATTAAGGTTGCAGGCATCACGCCCGAAATTATGGCGCAAGCCTTGGCACAGGCCAAGGATGGCCGTTTGCATATCTTGGGCGAGATGAACAAGGCGCTGTCGGCCCCACAAGGCTTTAGCGAATACGCGCCAAAGATTGAAACCCTGCAAATCCCAACCGACAAAATCCGCGAAGTGATCGGGTCGGGCGGTAAGGTGATCCGCGAGATCGTGGAAATGTCGGGCGCGAAAGTGGATATCAACGACGATGGTATCATCAAAATCGCCTCCAACGATCAGGCTGCGATCAAAAAGGCCTATGATATGATCTGGTCAATCGTGGCAGAGCCTGAAGAGGGCAAGATTTACGACGGCAAAGTCGTGAAACTTGTTGATTTCGGCGCGTTTGTGAACTTTTTTGGCAAACGCGATGGCTTGGTTCACGTCAGCCAAATCGCCAACAAGCGCCTGAACCACCCGAACGAGGCGCTGAAAGAAGGCCAAGATGTGAAGGTAAAACTTCTGGGCTTTGACGACCGCGGCAAGGTCAAGCTGGGCATGAAGATGGTCGATCAGGCAACTGGTCTGGAAATCACCGAAGCCCCAGCCGAGGCGTAACCCCATCGGCCAAGGCGTTCGCGCCTTGGCCACCCCTTCCCAAAAGGCGTTCAAAATGCCCGTTTCCGAATTGGTAACCATCGTTTCGGTGGCCTATAACAGCATGGATGTGCTGCCCGAAATGCTGGCCTCGGTGCCCGCAGGCGTGCGCGTAATTGTGGTGGACAACGCGTCCAAGCAGGGCGAGCAGCTTGCCGATTTGTGCCAAAAAGCGGGTGCGGAATTGGTCAGAAACCCCGACAACATGGGCTTTGGCTATGCCTGCAATCGGGGCGCAGAACGCGCGACCACTGAATTTGTGTTCTTTTTGAACCCCGATGCCACGCTGCACCCAGATACGCTGGACGAATTGGTCGCCGCTGCGCGCCGCTTTCCCACCGCCTCGGCGTTCAACCCGCGCATCGCGCTGGCCGATGGGTCGGCACAGTTTCACTACCGCTCGCGCCTGATGCCCGTATCCGAATATATGCCGCGCCAATGGCCCGAGGAAGATGCCGAAGTCACAGTTTTGATGGGCTCTGCGCTGTTCGCCCGCAAATCGGCCTTTGATTCCGTGGGCGGGTTTGACGAGAATATTTTCCTGTATCACGAAGATGATGACCTATCCCGCCGTATGCGCGCCCAAGTTGGCCCGATCATGTTCGTGCGGCGTGCCTTTGTCACCCATTTGGCGGAAAAGTCGTCGGGCAGCGATCCTGCGACCTATTATTTCAAGAAATATCACCACGCGCGCAGCGGTGTTTTTGCGGCGCGCAAACACGGTCGCAATGGCGTTTTTGCGATTGCATTGCTGGGCGGCATTTTGGCACTGCTGGCCCCCGATATGCTGTGGTCAAAAACCCGCCGCTGGAAAAGCTGGGGCATTTTGCGCGGCGTTCTATCCACATTGACAGACGGCGGCAAAGGGCGCGGCACGCTTTAGGTGCCGCGCGGTTTGGCGCGCAAAGTTGGCTCTGCCGCGCGCGGGTCTTCGGGCCAAGGATGGCGCGGATATTGCCCGCGCATATCTTTGCGCACATCGGCATAGGATGTGGCCCAAAAACGCGGTATATCTTGGGTGACTTGAATGGGCTTTTGCCCTGGCGACAGCAGCGTCACGCGCAACGGCGTTTTCGCGGCCCCCACAACGGGGTGCTGGGTTTGGCCAAACATTTCCTGAATCCGTATCTCGATCGATGGGGCCTCACTCTCGTAGTCAATCGGAACAAAGCGGCCCAAGGGTGTTTCGAAATGGGCGGGGGCAATGCGGTTTAACGCCTCGGTCTGATCCCAGCTCAGACGGTTTTTCAGCGCCTCGGTGATGTCTAAAGCGCGCAGATCAGCCTCGGTTTTGCATTTGGTCAGATGCGGCAAAAGCCAACTTTCTGCGCTGGCGAGAAGCGCGGCATCGCTGCAATCAGGCCATATATCGCCGCCGCCGCGCGCCAGTTCAATCCGTGCACGCAGGCGGCGGGCAGCGGGGGTAAAAGGCAGTCCAATCTGGCGCAACCCTTCCAGTGCAGCGCCTGCCATATCTTGCGGCGCGGCGCCTGTCCAAAGCTGTTCGGCCAGCACCAAAGCGCCGAAAACCTCTTGCCGGCGGGCCAAGACTTTGCCCTCACGCCGCGACCATTCGCAAATATTTCGCCATTTGATTTGCGGGGCATATAGGGCGCGCAACTCACCTTCGGTTAGGGCGATGCCTTGGCGAATGGTTGCCTCACGCGGATCGCCATCCAAATCGCTGGCCACCACCAATCGCATGGCAGACAGCGGCTGTCCTGCCGCCATCGCCGCGCCCTTCCCGCCCGAAAGCACCCAGCGCGGCGCGTCCCCTGCGCGGCGCAGTCCAATGCGGTCTGGGTAGGCAAGGGCAACCATTTGCGCGGAAGAAAGGCGCGCATCTTCAATGCCTTGGGGCAGCGCGCGGGTCAGGCGCATCGCCTCTTCGCGGATGCGCTGGATGGTGGGATGCGAAACGGGATAGGGGTGATCACGTTCAAATCCGCGCGAATCGCGCAGGGCAGCAAGGCGCATATTTACGTCGGCAGGTGCTCCGCGCAGCGGGTCACGCTCGGCCAACAGCGCAGCCAAGAGGGCAGCAGCAGGCCCCGCTTTCAGCAGCATATGGCCAAGGCGGGGATGGAGCGGCAAGGCGGCCAAGGCGCGGCCATGTTCGGTGATACGTCCGCCGTCCAGCGCGCCCAACTCCGCCAGAAGAGCCCGCGCCTCGGCCAAGGCGGGCGCAGGAGGCGGGCTTAGAAACAGCACGTTATCGCTGCCCCATTGCGCCAGTTCCAAGGCCAGCGATGTCAGGTCAGCGACCTCGATTTCGGCGGGGGCGTAGGCGGACATCGCACCTTCTTCTCCCTTTGTCCAAGCGCGATAGCAGATACCTTCCGCCACCCGCCCGGCCCGCCCCGCGCGCTGCGTTGCCTCGGCACGGCTTACCCGCTCTGTCACCAGACGCGACATGCCAGAGGCTGGGTCAAACCGCGCCCGCCGCGCCCGCCCGCCATCGACGACCACCCGAATGTCGGGGATCGTCAGCGATGTTTCGGCGATGGATGTCGCAAGCACGATTTTGCGCGCGTCGCTCGGCGCAAGCGCTGCGCGCTGGGCAGAAAACTCCATCGAGCCGAACAGAGGGCGAATGTCGCAGCCCAGATTTTTGGCCGAAAGCAGGGCTTCAACCTGCCGAATTTCGCCCTCGCCTGGAAGAAAAACCAGCACGCCGCCAGCAGTCTCGTCAACGGCCTGCGCCACCAAACCTGCCATCATCGCAGGATAGCGCAAGGAGGCATCAGGGCTGCGCGCCAACCAACGGGTTTCAACAGGAAAGGCACGCCCTTGCGACGTAATGCGCGGCGCATTCCCCATCAGCGCGGCCACGGGGGCGGCATCCAGCGTGGCAGACATCGCGATAATTACCAAATCCTCGCGCAGCGCGCCGCGAATTTCCAAGGTCAGTGCAAGGCCCAAATCGGCGTTCAAGCTGCGCTCGTGAAACTCGTCAAAAATTACCGCACCTATCCCGCGTAACTCTGGGTCAGACTGGATCATCCGCGTCAAAATACCTTCGGTGACGACCTCGACGCGGGTTGCAGCACTGGTTTTCGATTCGCCTCGAATTCGGTAACCGATGGTCTGGCCGACAGCCTCGCCCAAGGTTTCGGCCATGCGTTCCGCAGCAGCGCGCGCGGCAAGGCGGCGCGGCTCTAGCATGATTATGCGACCCAAAATCAATTTGGATTCAAGCAGATCCAGTGGCACGCCCGTGGTTTTGCCCGCCCCCGGAGGAGCCTCGATCACCGCCATTTTGTGTTGGGCAATGGCGTCCCGCAGGGCAGGATAAATCGCGGTGATCGGCAGGTTCGTCATTGGATTATTTCAACAAATCAAACACTTCAGTGCTGGCGTATCCATCTGGGATGCGCCCCGCGCTGCGCTGAAGTGCCTTGATCGCGGCAAGTGTCAGTGGGCCAATTTTTCCATCCGCTTCGCCTGAATATAGCCCACGATCCAACAAAGCCTGCTGCATTTCTTTACGCTCGTTCAGCGTTAAAACGCGCAGATCACGCGGCCATTTCTGAACAAATGGTTTGAAACCCAAAATGCGGTCGGCCAAGTGCCCGACTGCGATCACATATGAATCGGCGCGGTTGTAGGTTTCAATCGCGCCGAAATTGTCGGTGACCAAAAACGCAGGCCCGCGCGCGCCTGCTGGCAAAATGATGGAAGCCCAAGCGTTGGGCAACGCCCCGCCGTCCGCGCGCGCCACGCCCAGTGCCGTCCATGCGCTGGCCGGCCTCTGGGTGCGACTACCTGCAATTTCATAGTCAAAACTTGGCGGTAAAACAACTTCAACACCCCAAGGCAGGCCCTTTTCCCAGCCCGATTTGGCCAAATATGCCGCCGTAGAGGCCAGCGCATCGCTGGGATCATTGTCCCAAATGTTCGGATGATCTTTTCCTGCAAAATCCACCGCCAAGGCGCGATAGCTAGAGGGCATAAACTGCGTATGCCCCATCGCACCCGCCCATGACCCGACCAGTTGTTCAGGTTTGACTTTGCCTTCGGCCAAAGTCTGCATCACCGCGATCAATTCACCTTCAAAAAAGGCGGCTCGACGACCTTCATAGGCAAGGCTGGCAAGGGCAGAAACCGTCGGAACATCACCCCGAACTGCGCCGAACGCACTTTCAAGCCCCCAAATCGCAACGACGATGGGCGCGTCAACGCCAAAGCGATCCTCGATCCGACCCAAGATATCAGCGTTTTCGTCCAGTGCCTTACGGCCAGAAGAAATACGATCCTCTGACACCGCCTTGTCCAAATAATCCCAAATTGCTTTTGTAAACTCGTCTTGGCGGCGATCCTTGTCGATGACGTCTGGCAACAGGGTTGCGCCCTTAAATGCCATATCGAACACTTGTTCGGAAATCCCCTGCGCCAAAGCGCGAGATTTGAAATTTGCTTGCCATTCGGCCAAACCAGACGCGGTGTAACTTTCAAGTGGTGGCAAAATTGGTGCCTCCTGCTGAGCAAAAATAGGGCTGGCGGCGATGATAAGGCAGATGGCAAAGATATGGCATAGACGCATCGCTAGCCCCGCCGTTTGCGCAGCACTTTGCGAGCGGTCTTGGCGGCCAAAACCGCCGCTGCGCTGGATTTGCGCCCACCTGATTTTCCTTTGCCCCGCCGCACTGTGGCAAGGTTTGCGCCTTCGACATGCAGCAAGTCCAATATCAAGCCGCCCGTCATAGGCGATGCTTCGGCAAGGCGCACCGTAACACGCAGGCCCACACCCAAGACCTGCCCCGAATCTGACCCAACCAGCAGTTGTCGATCCGCGTCAAAATGAAAAAATTCCCGCCCGATCGAACGCACGGGAACCAACCCATCCGCCCCTGTCTCATCCAGTTTCACAAACAGGCCAAAGCGCTGCACGCCCGACACACGGCCCGAAAATTCTGCGCCGACTTGGCCCGACAAAAACGCCGCCAAATAGCGGTCGGACGTATCGCGCTCTGCCAGCATCGACCGCCGTTCCGTGTCGGAAATCAGCTTGGCCGTATCGGCTAAATTTTCGACATCCCAAGGGGTTAGCCCATCATCGCCCCAACCATGCGCCGCAATCAATGCGCGGTGAACGATCAGGTCTGAATAGCGGCGAATGGGCGAGGTGAAATGCGCATAGTTGCGCAAAGCCAGCCCAAAATGGCCAAAATTTTGCGGCGAATAATAGGCCTGCGTCATCGATCGCAAGGTGGTGATATTCATCAACTCGTCAAAATCTGTGCTCGCAGCCTGCGCCAAAAGGCGGTTCAAATGGGCGGTTTGCAGCACCTGCCCTTTGGCCAGAACAAAGCCCGACGCCAGCGCAACCTCGCGCAATGCGTCCAGTTTTTCGGGGCTGGGTTCTTCATGCACGCGGAACAAAAGCGGTGACTTTTTGGCGTTCAATTCCTCGGCTGCGGCGACATTGGCGGCGATCATCATCTCTTCGATCAGCTTATGCGCATCGAAACGGTCGCGGAAGGAAACCGAGGCGACCTGACCTTCCGCGTCCAATATGATCTTTCGTTCAGGAAGTTCCAGATCAAGTGGCTGGCGCAGCGCGCGCGCCTGTTTCAGCGCCTCGTAGGCCGCGTAAAGCGGGCGCAAAACGCTGTCCAAAAGGGGCAGGGTTTGCGCATCGGGCGCGCCGTCAATCGCCGCTTGCACCTGCCCGTAATTCAGGGAGGCGCGCGAACGCATAAGCCCGCGGACAAAACGATGGCCCGTCTTTTGCCCCGCCGCATCAAACCGCATTTCCACCGCCAAACAGGCGCGATCCACGTCTTGGTGCAGGCTGCACAGATCGCCCGAAAGCGCATCAGGCAGCATCGGCACAACACGGTCGGGGAAGTAGGTGGAATTGCCGCGACGGCGCGCTTCGTGGTCCAGCGGGCTGGCTGGGCGGACGTAATGGGCGACATCGGCGATGGCGACCCAAATGACATGCCCGCCTTGCCCGTCTGGCATGGCCAACACCGCATCGTCGCGGTCGCGGGCGTCAATCGGGTCGATGGTGACAAGATCCAGATGGCGCAGATCGGTGCGGCCCGCAAGTGGTGCGGGCAATGCCGCCTCGGCCTCGGCCACCACCGCATCGGGAAAGGCATCGGGGATACCGTGCTGATGAATGGCGATGAGCGAGACCGATTTCGCCGCCGAAGGGTCGCCCAAAACCTGTGTGATCCGCGCCTGCGGCAGCCCCAAATGGCCGCCGTTCTTGCGCGCGCCGATTTGTTCGGCTTCGACAAGTTCGCCGTCGCGTGCGCCGTTCAGATGCACGGAGGGCACAGACCATTCCTTTTCCGCGCCCTTGTCGATGGGCTGGATGCGCCCACCTTCGTTGGTGGCGCGGAAAATGCCGATGATCTTAATCGCTGTGCTGCCCAGCGCGCGGATCAGGCGGGCGGTGTGGGTGTAATCCTCGCCTGCCTCGAGCGTGAGCCGCGCCAAAATCCGCGCGCCTTCCCCCAAGGCAGGGTCGCCCTTTTGCGGGCGGATCAGGATGCGCGCGGTCGAGGTCAGATGCGCCTCTTCCAGCGGCTTTGCAAACAAATCGCCATTTTGATCAGGCGCTTGCACCATCAGCACCGCCACGGGCGGCAGATCGGGGCTGTCGATACGGGCCAAACTGCGCAGCTTGCGGGCGGGGATTGCGCCCTCTTCCTCTAGTTCGGCCAGCATCCGTTTTAGGGTGATTTTGCCTGCGCCGCGAATATTAAAGGCGGTGGCAATATCGCGTTTGGTCGCCTGATCTGGGTGATCGGTGATCCATTGGCGGATGTGGTCTTTGGAAGGTGTCTCGCTCATTCCTGCGGCATATCACGCGGGGGGGCGCAGCAAAAGCTGCATATCACGGTGGTCAATCCCCGCGTCCAGATAGACGGGGCCGTGGGCGGTAAAACCAAGGGTTTCGTAAAACGGCAGCGCGGAAAGCTGGGCCGAGAGTTTCGCCGATGCCAGACCTTGGCGCGTGAAATGGTCTATCGCGGCGCGGGTCAGGGCTGCGCCCACGCCTTGCCCGCGCGCCTGTTTCAACACGCAGACGCGGCCGATTTTGCCCGTATCGCCCAGTGTCAAAAGCCGCGCTGAACCCACCGCCTGCCCGCCAATATGGGCCAAAAGATGGGTGGCAATATCGTCCAGATCGTCAATCTCGTCTGCCTCTGGCACACCCTGTTCTTCAATAAAAACGGTGCGGCGCAAGGCGCGGCATGTGGCGATATCGCGGGTTTGCACAATGGAAATCACGCAAAATAATCCCGCAGGATACGGCCATAAATCGCCTTAAGCTGATGGATTTGCGACACCTCTACCCTTTCGTCCACTTGGTGCATCGTGCGGCCAACAAGGCCAAATTCCACCACGGGGCAATGATCTTTGACAAAGCGCGCATCCGATGTGCCGCCCGAGGTCGAGGGCTGCGGCGCGCGCCCCACTTCGGCCAGCACGGCATTGGAAATCAGCGCCGAAAAATCGCCCAAAGGGGTGAGGAAGCTTTCGCCTGAAATGCTGATGCGGGTGTCAATCCCGACACCCGTTTGCGCCTGCACAGCGGCGGCATGGGCACGTAGCCAGTCCGAAACACTGGCCCCTGTGTGCGCGTCGTTAAAGCGGATGTTCACCGTGGCGCGGCCCTGCGCGGGGATGACATTGGTGGCGGGATTGCCGCAATCAATCGTGGTGATCGCAAGGGTCGAGGCATCAAAATGCTCGGTTCCCGCATCCAGCGGATCCGCCTCTAGCCGCGACAGCAGGGCGACCAGCGCCGACATTGGGTTTTTGGCGCGGTCGGGATAGGCCGAGTGGCCCTGCACGCCGCGCGCGGTGAAATGGCAGGTCAAGCTGCCGCGCCGCCCGATTTTCATCATCTCGCCCATCACATTTGGCGATGTCGGCTCTCCCACAAGGCAATGGGTCATCCGCTCGCCCTGTGCGGCCATATAATCCAAAAGGGCGGGGGTTCCGTCCACCGCCTTATCCTCTTCGTCGCCCGTAATGGCGATGATCACTGCACCATCTGGCGGGTTAGATCGCACAAAATCCACCGCAGCGGCGACAAAGGCGGCCACCCCCGATTTCATATCGGTCGCGCCCCGCCCATATAAAAACCCGTCTACAATCTCGGCGCCAAATGGGTCGTGCGTCCATGCCGCCGTATCGCCCACGGGAACTACATCGGTATGTCCATTGAATCCAAATGATTTATTTGCGCCCTTCGCCCCCCAACGTGCAAAAAGATTGGGTGTATCGCCACGGTCAACGCGGGTGCAAGCAAAGCCCGCATCCTGCAAAATATCCTGCAGCAAAACCAGCGCACCCCCCTCGGCGGGGGTGACTGTTGGGCAGCGCACCAGATCGGCGGTCAACTGGACTGGGTCTATCGGGGATGGGTTTGCCAAAGCGCACCTTTTGTAAGATTTGCCCAAGACCTAGCGCGCGCGCGGCAGTTTCGCAACACACCGAAAGGCTGTTCAGACCGGCCACAATTTTGGCGTGACATAGACACATCGGTATGAGAGCATCACCCAATAAAGTAATGATCCCAAACGGGGCAATGATCGGGCCGAGCAGTTCGATCTGACATAACGCTGCATCAAACTGGCCTTTGGCCAGCATTTGTTAGTGTTTGGCCACGCAATGGGGCAATGACAAGGGCACGCCATGTCTGAAGCCGCATACCAATCCTCTGCCCAAGCGACATCGGGGGCACCGCATAAAGATGCGCCGAATGTGTTCGAGCAGCTTCAAGGCCGCATGTCGCCCACAGGCATGTTGCCTTTCGGTGCGCGCCCTGTGCAAGATTGGCTGGCCCTGTCTGGCAAAGGCTTGATCGATATTTGGGCCAACCCATTTCAACCCCTGCCCAACGCCAGCTTTGTGGCAGAATTTCGTCTGCCTTTGCCGGCGTCTAAAATCTTGCTGAACTTGCAAACGAATGAAGGTATCGCACGCAGTTTTTCGCTGTTTTACGATGCTGTCGCGGGTCTTTCGCTGTTGCATCGCACTGGAAACGACGTGGCCCGCCTGCGGTTGGCTGGCCCTTTGCCCCAAAACGGCAACACGGGGCGGCTGACATATCGGTTTGATGCGGCGCGCAGACATTGGTCTATGCGATTCGAGGTGTTGGGCGCGGCGATCGCCCCAAGCGAGGCGCAGGGCGTCGGCTGTTTGCCCTTCACCCAGCGCGATATCGAACAAATTTGCCAAAAGGCGCAATCTGACCCTGCTGTGCTGTGGTATGGGTTCTGCCAAAATGCCGAACTGCCGCAATCGGTGCCGTGGATTGGTCTGCGCACGCCGATAGAGACAAGTCTTGGAACCGTTGCGGCGGGCAATTTGCGGGCAGGCGATATTGTGCTTACCCCCGATCATGGCCCCGTCACCTTGCGGGCATTGCACCGTGTTGACGTGCCTGCGCGGGGGTCTTTCGCGCCGATTTTGCTGCGCGCGCCCTATTACGATGCGCGCGGCGATGTGTTGGTTTCCGCCAACCAGCGCATCGTCTTTTCGGGGGGCGAAGTGGAATATCTTTTTGGCGTAGATCGCGTTTTGGTCGCGGCTGGCGATGTTGTTGATGGGCGCACCGCTGTTGCGGATGACAAGCGAAATGTGATTTCGGCGGTTATGCTGGATTTGGGCTGCGCTGCAATCAGTGCCTCGCCCGAGGGGCAAGACGGTATTTCCCTTGCCATCGGCGATGTCCACCAGAATTTGGACGCGCCGTTGCCCTGCTTAACACCTTATGAAACTGTAACTCTTTTGCGGATGATGGGGCGGATCGTGTCGCGCGTGGCCTAGCTTAGCTGTGCAACGACTGCGTCACACAGTCGCGCAAGATGGTTTGCAGACTGGCCAAATGCGGTGCTTCCTTAGCCTGCTGGCGGGTGAACCCGACCGCACCTGACATAAACTGCACGTCTGTGGGCAGCGCAATCATGCGCCCCGCATCCAAATCGTCCCGCACCACCCCGCGCGAGATGAACCAAATCGCATCCGAGGCCAGAACCAATTCGCGCCCCAACGCGGGGGCCACCGTTTCAAAGGCCGCGCGCAAATTGGGCAGGCCAAGTGACAGCAAGTAATCCTCGACAACACGGCGGATCACGGCATCAGGGGGCGGCAAGATCAAAGGGCAGCTTAGCAAAATATCGCGCAACGGCGCGTCCTGCATTGGGTGGCCCGCCCGCAGGGTTAGTGTGACCTCTTCCTCATACAAATGTTCAAACATCAGCCCCGCCATTTCGGCCGCGGCAGGCATCCGCCCCACCATCAGGTCGATCTGCCCTTGGCGCAAAAGTCCCATCAAATAGGGGTGCGGCCCCGTGGTAACCGACAGCAGCACATCGGGCAAAAGCGCACGCATTTTCAGCATCACCTGCGGAAACAGCCGTGTCGAGGCCGTGGGCAGAACCCCCACATTCAACCGCCCCTGCCGCGCATCAGCGCGCAAGGCGGCGGCGGCAGTTTCCAGCGATTGCAGCCCAAGGCTGGCGTGATGGCGAAAGGTGATTCCCGCCTCGGTCAGCACCAAACGGCGGCCTTCGCGCTGAAATAAGGGCTGGCCAAGCAAATCTTCAAGCTCGGCCAGACTGCGCGACAGCGCGGGCTGCGATACACCCATCACCCGCGCCACCGCCGAGAGGTTGCCTTGCTGGGCAATATCCAAAAACGCGCGAATGTGGCGCAGCTTGATGGCGGGATGCATAAACATTTTGGTATCATTACTGCCGCGTTTTGCATTTTCAAGCGCTATCCATATCATATACTGCATAGGAACGGAGGTAGATATGCGCAGCATGACCCGCCCTTGGGGCAAGATGCATGTTCAGGTCAGTGGGCCGCAGGGCGCGCCTTGCGTGGTGTTTGCCAATTCACTGGGCACTGATTTACGCCTGTGGGATCAGGTTGTGGCGCAAATGCCCGCCCATCTGCGGGTGCTGCGGTTTGATAAACGCGGGCACGGCCTGTCTGATACTTGTGCAACTGCCTTTGATATCAGCGATTTGGCTGATGACGCGATCGCCTTGATCGCAGCCCATGCCAGCCAAGCTGTGGTTTTTGTCGGCCTGTCAATCGGCGGTATGATCGCGCAAAACATCGCTGCCCGCAGGCCTGATCTGCTGGCGGGGGTGGTGCTGTCAAACACCGCGCCAAAGATGGGCACTCAGGAAAGCTGGGCCGCGCGGATTGCCGCTGTGCAGACGGGCGGGATGGACAGTATCGCAGATGCGGTGATGCAGCGCTGGTTTGCGCCTGCGTTTCACGCGGGCTCTGCGCTGGCGCTATGGCGAAATATGCTAACCCGCACCCCTGCTGCAGGTTACATCGCCGCCTGTCATGCCCTTTCGCGCGCTGATTTGACCGCTGCAACCCAAGGTCTGACCCTGCCCTGTTTGGTGATTGCGGGCCAGCATGACGGATCCTCCACCCCAGATGCCGTGCGCACCATGGCGGGCCAAATTGCGGGTGCCGCGTTTCACGAAATCGCTGGCGTTGGGCACATCCCCTGCGTGGAAGATCCTGCATCGTTCACGGCCCTGTTGACCCCTTTTCTGAAGGCGTGTCTGAATGTCTGAGCTTACTGAAAAGGGTATGGCCACCCGTCGCCGCGTTTTGGGCGATGCGCATGTGGATGCCGCCGAGGCCGCCAAAACCGCAGCCGATGCGCCATTTCAGGCGCTGATCGCCGATGCCGCTTGGGGGCATGTTTGGTCGCGCGAGACGATCAGCCTGCGCGAACGCTCGATGCTGACGATTGCGCTGCTGGCGGGGCTTGGCAACGATCACGAACTTGCCATGCACATCCGCGCGACCGCCCGCACGGGTGCTAGCGAAGCCGATGTGATGGAGGCGCTGTTGCACGTGGCCATCTATGCGGGCGTGCCGCGCGCCAACCATGCGATCAAGATCGCCAAGAATACGTTTGCCGAAATGGCCCAGCAGAAAGGCACGACATGAAACCTGCCGAATTTTACATGCGCGACCGCGCGATGCACCCGCCAGCCTATCATGCGGGCTATAAAACATCGGTGCCGCGTTCGCCGCGCCAAGCCTTGCTAACGCTTCAGCAAACGATGTCGGAAATCACGGGGCCGACCTTTGGCCATAACAGTTTGGGCACGTTAGACCATGATTTGGTCAAGAATTTCGGCCATGGCGGCGACCCTGTGGGCGAGCGGATTATCGTGCACGGCCGCGTTTTGGACGAGAACGGCCGCCCCGTGCCGAACACGCTGGTCGAGGTGTGGCAGGCCAATGCCTCGGGCCGCTATCGGCATAAGAAAGATATTTATCTGGGCGCGTTAGACCCCAATTTCGGCGGCTGCGGGCGCACCATTACCGACGAAAACGGCTATTACTTTTTCCGCACCATCAAGCCCGGCCCCTACCCTTGGCTGAACTATGTCAATTCTTGGCGGCCCGCGCATATCCACGTCTCGGTGTTTGGCACGGCCTTCAGTCAGCGCTTGATCACGCAGATGTATTTCCAAGGCGATCCGCTGATCCCGATTTGCCCTATCGTGCAAACCATTCCCGACCCAGAGGCCGTGCAGCGCCTGATTGCGGTGCTGGACATCAATTCGGCTGTGCCGATGGATTGTTTGGCCTATAAGTTTGACATCGTGCTGCGGGGCCGCAGATCGACGCTGTTCGAGAACAGGTTAGAGGGGAATTAGACCATGCAGAAGTTGGATTATCTGAAAGAATCCCCCTCGCAAACGGCGGGGCCCTATGTGCATATCGGGCTTGCACCTGGGGCGGCGGGGTTTCAACTGTTTGAACAGGAACTGGGCCAAGTGATTGCGCCAGATGGCGTTCCTGGCCAACGTATTCGCGTGGAGGGACTGGTGGTTGACGGTCTGGGCGCGCCCGTCAAAGACGTTCTGCTAGAGGTGTGGCAAGCCGACAGCAACGGTATCTACCCCCACCCAGAAGACCTGCGCGCCGCGCAGGTGGCAGCGGGCTTTACGGGTTGGGGCCGCGTGATCACCGATTTTGAAACGGGGCTTTGGGCCTTTGACACCATCAAACCCGGGGCGGTTCCGGGCCGAATGGGCAGCACGCAGGCGCCGCATATCAGCTTTTGGCTGGTGTCGCGCGGCATAAACATTGGGCTGAACACGCGCATGTATTTCCCCGAAGACGCTGCCCTGCACAGTGCCGACCCTGTGCTGAACTCAATCGAGCAGCGGGTTCGGGTGCAAACGCTGATCGCCGTTCAAACTGCCCCTAACACCTATCGTTTCGACATTCGCCTGCAGGGCGAGGGCGAAACGGTGTTTATCGATGTGTGACGCATGACCCCAGATTTATCCGCCAAACCCTGCATCATTTGTGTGGCGATTACGGGATCACTTCCGACCAAGGCGAACAACCCCGCCGTGCCTATCACGATTGCCGAGCAGATCGAAAGCACACATGCGGCGTTTGAGGCGGGGGCAAGTATTGCCCACTGCCATGTTCGCGACGATGAGGGAAAACCTACCAGCGACCCCGATCGTTTTGCCCGCCTGAAAGAGGGGATCGAGGCCCAGTGCCACGGCATGATCGTGCAACTGTCAACAGGGGGGAGGTCTGGTGCGGGGCACGCGCGGGGCGGGATGCTGCCCCTGAGGCCCGATATGGCCAGCCTCTCGGTTGGGTCAAACAATTTTCCCACCCGCGTTTATGAAAACCCGCCCGATCTGGTTGACTGGCTTGCAGCGCAGATGAAAACCTATGACGTGATGCCCGAGATTGAGGCCTTTGACCTTAGCCATATCCTAAAAGCGCGCGAGATGTGGGATAAGGGACAGCTTACCGCCCGCCCCTATGTTCAGTTTGTGATGGGGGTAAAAAACGCCATGCCCGCTGACCCTGATGTATTTGATTATTATATCAAAACCGTGCATCGCCTGTTTGGCGCGGATGCGCCGTGGTGCGCGGCGGGTATTGGCCCTGCGCAGATTGTGCTGAATGAATGGGCAGTTTCCCGAGGTGGCCATGCGCGCACGGGGCTGGAAGATAACGTGCGGCTAGACAAAGACCGGCTTGCGCCATCGAACGCGGCGCTGGTCGCCCGCGTGGTAGACCTGTGCGCCAAGTATAACCGCCCAGTGGCCGATCCGCGCACGGCGCGTGCCATTTTGGGCCTGCGGACAGTGGCCTAAACCATGCCCGCCAGCCCCGCCGATTCTGCGATCTATGCGTCCCTTTTGGGCGACCGCGAGACCGCCGCCCTGTTCACCGACACCGCCGAATCGCGCGCTATGCTTTTGGTCTTTGGCGCGCTGGCAAAGGTGCAGGGCGATCTGGGCGTTATCCCGCAAACCGCTGCGGCCTACATCAACCGCGCCGCGCGCGAGGTGCAGATCGACCCTTCGGCCTTGGCGGCAAGCGTGGCCAGCAATGGCGTGCCCGTGCCTGCCTTGATCGAGGCGTTTCGCACGGCGGCCGAGGCCCCCGAACATATGGCCTTTGTGCATTGGGGCGCAACCAGCCAAGACATTATGGACACAGGCCTTGCCCTGCGCCTGCGCCGTGTGGTCGAAATTTGGGATGCGCGGCTGGCGGATGCCATCACGGTTTTGGGGCACCTCGCGGCAACGCATGCCGACCTGCCCCTTGCAGGGCGCAGCTATGGGCAGGCCGCCACCCCCACCAGTTTTGGGGCTATTGTGGCCAGTTGGGGCGCGCCGCTGATCCGCCATCGCGCGCGGTTGCACGCCGTAAAAGCGGACATTCTGCACGTGTCGCTTTCTGGCGCGATTGGCACTTTGTCTGCGATGGGGCCGCAGGGGGCAGAGGTGCGCGCTGGGCTTGCCCGAGAATTGGGACTGGGTGATCCGCAGGCCAGTTGGCACAGCCAGCGCGACGGTCTTGTTGCATTTTCCGCATGGATGGCGGGGGTTTGTACCAGCTTGGGCAAGATGGGCGCGGACATTATTTTGCACATGCAATCGGGCCTGAACGAGATCACTCTGGTAGGTGCGGGCGGGTCATCGACCATGCCGCATAAACAAAACCCAGTTGGCCCTTCGGTCTTGGTGGCGCTGGCCAGCAGCACGGCGGCACTGGCGCAGACCATGACGGGCGCAGGCCTGCATCGCGGGCAGCGCGACGGGGCGGCATGGTTCACCGAATGGCTGACCCTGCCGCAGCTTTGCATCAGCACGGGCCGCGCCCTTGGCCTGTGCGGCGACGTGGCGCGCGCCCTTTCCCCCAATCCTGCCGCAATGGCGCGCGGGCTGGATGCGGAGGGCGGGCTGATCTATGCCGAGGCGCTGACCTTTGCCCTAACCCAGCAGATGCCCCGCCCACAGGCGGCAGAGGCGGTCAAGGCCCTGTCCGCGCGGGTTCGGGCGGGCGAGGGCGATTTGCAATCTCTCGCCGCGCAGCTTTGGCCAAGTTTGGATTTTGCCGCGTTGCGGGCCACTGCGATGGGCGAAGCACCTGCAACAGCGCGTGCTTTTGCGCAGTCGGCAGCGGCGGTCTAATCTCAGACATACAGGCGCAAAAGCACCCATTCGGGCAACCGATGACCTGCGCCGATGAAAATGCGTTTGTTCAAACCGTCATGCGCCGCGTTGGCTGTGCCTAGGCGGATCGAGGTGCGGAAATTTAGCTGCGCGGATCATCTGTTCATCCGCGCCGCCATGCAGCACATGCCCGACCAGCCCTGCGCCGCTGCCGAAACCGATAAATGCGCCTCTGAGAATTGGGATAACACGGGTTTACCCAAAACCGCGGTCGCCATGTAGTTCTGGGTCTGCGACCTGCACCTGTGATTCGGCAAATAGGTTTAGGGTGAGAACGGGAATTGTTGCGTCTGAGTTCATGTCGCTACACCACAAACCCGTACAGTTCCCACTCGGCGGCGCTGACCTCGCGCGCCATGCGCTGTGCTTCGGCGCGTTTGACGGCCACAAACCCCTGATGCAGCATATCGCCCAAGATGCGGCGGGTGAAATCCGACTGTTCCATCTGGTCGATTGCCCCTTCCCAATATGTTGGAATCGCGGGGTTTTTCGGGCTGTCATAGGCGTTGCCCGTCACGGCTGGGCCTGGGTCTGCCTTGGCCATTATCCCATCTAGTGCAGCGCCGAGTGTTACAGCCGCCACGAGATAAGGGTTGGCATCCACCCCCGCCACGCGATGTTCAAAATGCCGCGTCTTGCCCGCCCCCGCAGGAACCCGCAGCGCCACAGTGCGGTTTTCCACGCCCCAAGTGTCATTGGCGGGCGAATAATTCACCGATGCAAATCTGCGCCACGAGTTTAGAAACGGGGCCAGCAGCGCCATTGTGTCAGGAATCGTGGCGCGTATCCCCGCTATCGCGTGCAGCATCAGCGGCGATAAATCGCCCTGCGCAGTATCTGCAAACAGGTTCGCCCCTGCAGAATCGGCAAACGACAGATGCAAATGCATCCCAGACCCCGCCTGCGTGCCAAAAGGTTTCGCCATAAAGCAAGCCTCCATCCCAAAGCGCCGCGCCGTCGCGCGCAGCAGCCTTTTGGCGATCACCACATCATCGGCGGCGCGGGCAAGGTCACGGTAGCGGATCGTCAGCTCGTACTGACCGACGGAATATTCGGAAATCAACGCCTCTAGCGGCAGATCCAAATGCGCCGCCCCTTCATACACCGCATCAAAGAACGGCGACATTTCATCCAACTCGTCAACTGACATGGTGTTGGTGTTCAGGCTGCGCCGCCCTGTCAGCGGATAGCGCGCGGGCTGCATCTGGCCGTTCGGCCCAGGCTCGCGGTCGATTAAATAAAATTCGACCTCTAGCGCGCCCATCGGGGTAAACCCCGCAGCCTGCGCCCGCGCGATTTGGCGCATCAGGGCGTGGCGTGGTTCGGCGGAAAAGCCCGTTCCATCGGCGTTATACATCGAAATCAGCACTTGGCCGCGCCCCGTGGCGGGCATGTATCCAAGGCTGCCCGCAACGGGAAAACAGCGCAGATCGCCGCCGCCATCCGTCAGCACCAAACCCGTGCCTTCAACATCATCGCCCGCCACATCTTGGGCGAACATGGATGCAGGAATGCCGCGCCCTGCGGTAAACAGGCTTTCCAATTCGTGGCGGCGGATGGATTTTCCGCGCCCAATGCCATGCGCATCGGTCAGAACGATATCTACAGCTTGCACATCGGGATATTTGGCCAAAAACGCCTGCGCCTCGGACAGGGGGGCGGCGTTTTGGGGCAAATTGGCGTGGCTCATGGCATATCCTTTCGAATTGCCCCCGAAAAACCTCAAACGGCAGCAAAGCGCAAGCTTTTTGACCTAATAGGGCAGGCCCGTGTAGTTTTCGGCCCATGCCTTTTGCGCGGTTTCATTGCTGCGCAAATAGGCAAGTTCGGCATCCTGCATTTTCCGCTCGTAGGTGGAATGTTCGGGAAAGCGGTGCATCATGGTGGTCAGCGACCATGAAAACCGCATCGCCTGCCAGATACGGGCTAATGCGCGGGTTTGATAGGCGTCCAGCCCCGCGCTGCCCTTGCCCGCGTAATAGTGCTGCAATCCGTCATTCAAATAGTATACATCGGACGCCGCCAAATTCAGCCCCTTGGCACCCGTTGGCGGCACGATATGCGCCGCATCGCCGCACAGAAACAGGTTGCCGTGGCGCATCGTCTCGCACACAAAAGACCGCAGCGGCGCAATAGATTTTTCAATTGACGGGCCTGTCACCAACCCCGCGCGCACCTCATCTGGCAGGCGCGAGGAGAGAGCCTGCCAAAAGCGGTCATCGGGCCAATCTTCGACCTTATCGGTCAGCGGCACCTGAACATAGTGGCGCGACATCATCGGCCCGCGCATCGAACACAGCGCAAAACCTGCGTCAGAAGCAACATAGATCAATCCCTGCGGCACGGGCGGCGTGCGCGACAAAATGCCAAGCCAGCCAAAGGGATAGACCTTTTCATATTCATGCCGCTGGGCGGTGGGGATGGTTTGGCGCGACACGCCATGAAAGCCATCACAGCCCGCAATAAAATCGCAGCGCAACTCGTGGGTTTTTCCATCTTTGGTAAATGTCACGCGCGGGCTTGCCGTGGTGACATCGTGCAGGGTCACATCCTCGGCGCTGTGAATGATGGTCGCGCCAAGGCTATCTTGCGCGGCATACAGGTCTTTGGTCACTTCGGTTTGGCCGTAGATCATCAATTTTCGGCCCGTCATGGCGTGAAAATTCACAGGAAAGGCCTGCCCGTCCGAGGCGAGAAACACTTCGTCATGCACCGAGCCTTCGATGTCCATCCGTGCGCCCGCCCCTGCATCGCGCAGCATTTGCACCGTGCCCCATTCCAGCACGCCCGCCCGAATACGCGCCAGCACATAATCACGGCTTTGCCGCTCGATCACGACGGTTTCAATCCCTGCGCGCATCAGCATTTGCGACAGCAGCAGCCCCGATGGCCCCGCGCCAACAATGGCCACTTGTGTTTTCATCACTCTCTCCCTTGGCACCGCGGGCTGCCGCCTGCCCTTCTACCTTTATCGGAAAATTTCGCCCACAACGCTATGGACAGAGCCGCCCTTGTCTGACACTTTTCGGACATGGCGATGACCAATCCACCCTTTGCGCAGGCAATACCCTCTTTCGCGCTTTATGGCGAACAGACGGTGTTTCCCGATATGCTGCATGTCGAAGAAATCTTAGACCGCGCGGCGCATTTGAATTGGACGATTGCCCCGCATCGGCACGTGCTTTTGCATCAAATGGTATATCTGCGCGCGGGCACGGCAGAAGTTACAATCGAGGGGCATCGGCACATATTGACTGCGGGTCAAGTGGTGAACCTGCCCAGCGGCTGTGTGCATAGCTTTGCCTTTTCACCCGCCGCGATTGGCACTGTGGTGACATTTCCCTTGCCCGAATGGCCCGAATATTTCGGCCCAAATGCCGATTGTGCTGCAGCCCTTTCGGCCCCGTTTCTGGCCAATGTAAGGGCAGATTTCGCCAGTCAGATCGACGCGCTTACCGCTGCGCATCGCAGCACAGCGGGATTTCGCGGTCTGCATCTGCGCGCGGCGTCGGCAGCGTTGATTTTGGCGGCGCTGTACTGCGGCGCGCGCGCGCAAAGCCGCGCCGAAGACCCACGCATCGGGCAGTTACGGGCGTTGATTGACGCGCGGCCAAACATCGCGGTGACGGTCGCCGAATGTGCCAAGACCTTGGGCCTTTCGCCGCGACAACTGGCGCGGTTGTGCCAAACGGCGACAGGGCAAAACGTGCAAGCCTTACTGCACAGCGCGATCTTGCGCGAAGCCTGCCGCAACTTGGCTTATACCCGCCTGCATATTGCCAGCATTGCGCATCAATTGGGCTTTGAGGAGCCGTCCTATTTCAGCCGCTTTTTCACGCGCCTGATGGGGGTCTCGCCCAGCGCCTATCGCGCGCGGATGAATGGTTAGACTCAAGCCAACAAAGCGATGATTGCGCAGATCGACCCACCTGGCCCGACCGCAGATCAGGCCCTATTCCCAGTATCGCCGCGCCCAGAACCAATACAAACTTGCCCCATTACAGCTTCAATATCCGCTTAGCGTTTTCCTTTAGAATCAACGCGCGCACCTCGTCTCGGATCGGCAAATCGGCAAAGTCCTTTAGCCAGCGGTCGGGAGTAATTGCTGGCCAATCTGACCCGAACAGCATTTTATTGCGCAAAATCGTATTGGCATAATGCACAAAAATTGGCGGGAAATATTTGGGCGACCAGCCCGACATGTCTATGTAAACATTTGGTTTATGTTGGGCCACGGCCAAACCTTCTTCTGTCCAAGGGAAAGAGGGATGTGCCAGAACGATGGTCATATCGGGAAAATCCACCGCCACGTCGTCGACGTGAATGGGGTTGGAATATTTCAGGCGCATCCCCATGCCGCCGCGCATCCCCGAACCCACCCCCGTTTGGCCCGTGTGAAACAGTGCAATAGCGCCCTCTTCGGCGATGGCCTCATACAGGGGGTAAGCCAAAGGATCGTTTGGGAAAAACCCCTGCATTGTTGGGTGAAATTTGAACCCTTTCACGCCAAAATCGCGCACAAGTCGCCGCGCCTCGCGCGCGCCAAGGCGGCCTTTTGCAGGGTCGATGCTGGCAAAGGGGATCAAGATATCCGAATTTTCGGCGCAGTGCCGCGCGATGTCTTCGTTCGAATGGCAGTAGAACCCCGTTTCACGTTCGGCGTCCACGCCAAAGATCACGGCCGCAATCTTGCGTTCGCGGTAATAGGCGGCGGTTTGCGGCACTGTGGGCAGCATCCCATCGACGCCTGCGGGGTTTTTGAAATATGCCGCCATGCCCGCCTGAAATTGGTTATACCCGTCATCGCGGTGGCAATTGCACGGCTCTTCGGCATGGGTGTGAAAGTCGATGGCGATGATTTCGTCAAGGTTCATCGCTTGCTCCTTTGGCGCAGCGCGTAGGCGCGCAATTTTTCAGCCGACGCAATCACCGCAAGCGTCCTTTCTTGGCGCAGGGTTTTGCGCATGTCTCCACTTTGATAATTCCTTATAATTGTTGGCTTGTAAATGTTCGGGTGCCAAACGCGACAGCTTCATAGCCTGTTATCCCGTTGCGCTGACCAAGATCGAAAATACAGACAGCGGCGATGCAAGCAGCGCCCGTTTTGCGCAGCGAGGCGCATGCATAAGGGCGTGCGTTGATCCGATTGCATTAACCTTTTGGTAACCAAATTATCCCACCATACCTTATGCGCCGTTTCTACATCACCCTTGCCCTGATTCTGGCCGCCTGCGGGCCGCAACCTGCGCCTGAATTTTTTGGCGCGCAGCGCGTTGACCTAACCCGCGCAGGGCGCGACTATTCGGTGTATTTCACGCAAAAACGGGTCGAGGTTATTCGCCTTGGCTGGGCCTCGAATGGCGAACATGCCGCCATTCGGCAACATATGATCGACATCATCCCGCAGGCTACGGGCTGTAGGCTGGTTAAATCGACGTTACAGGGCGATTCGGGGGAAATGCGCGGGTCAATCACCTGCCCGAATAAATAGCTCGTAGGCGGCATAGGCGGCCAATGCGCCAAACATCAGGCCCCAAAACGGGCTGGCCATCGCAAATTCGAACACCGACCAAATCGCTGGCACCGCGACAGATGCGACGCGCACCCATGGTTTGCGAAAGAAGGGATCGTTACGGTCTAGAAACTTCATTTTTTGGCACTTTCCTTCAACTCGGACTTTGGATCATCATAGAACGGGGTCATTTGGGCGATAATGACCGAGTTTTCATCCAGCGCGCGCTGCATCAGGGCGCGCTCCTCATCATCAATTTCGTCCCCGCCCTCAAGCCGTTCTTCCAGCGTGCCATAGCCCGACACGTCCAGCGGGGCGAGATCGGCCTGTTTCAAAATGGCGACGGTTTCGCGCACGGCCTCGGCCTCGTCCACGCCGCTGGCATAGCACATCAGCGCGGCGCCCGTAGATTTAGCGGGCAATCCGTCACCCTCTTTGCGGCCCACTTCTACAACCAAGGTGTAGACCTGCTGTTTACTGTCTGTCATCACGGCCCCTTTCTGGCGCTAGAACCGTTCGGCCCGCAGCACCTGCGCATCGCTGACCGATACCACACCGATATGGCGCTGCACCACGGCAAAAGCGGCGTCGAGCAATGTGTCCAATCGTTCAGGTTTGACCAAGCACACCACAGCAACCATACCGCTGCGGCCCACCTGCCCCTCGCGCGACCATTGGCCAGAGCGGCCCGATCCGCCCAAAACGGGCAGGATGGTAAAGCCCGTCACGCCAGCTTGTGCCAGCGCCTCGGTCAAACGGTGTTCCATCGGCGCTTCGATGATAATCTCAACACGCTTGGCGGGGTGCATTTGCATCTTAGGCTCCGATCACGGCAAGGGCGATAGCCACATAGGTGGGAATGCCAATCACAAGATTAAAGGGAAAGGTCACACCCAGCGACAGCGTCAGGTAAACGCTGGGGTTCGCCTCTGGCAGGGCCACGCGCATGGCGGCAGGCACGGCGATATAGCTGGCCGATGCAGCCAGCGTCATCATCAGCGCCGCCCCCCCTGCCGACAGACCCAGCAGCATCGCCGCGCCAAGGCCAAAGGCGGCCCCAACCATCGGCATCAACACGCCAAACCCCAGCGCGCCAAGGCCAAGGTTACCCTTTGCCCCGCGCATCCCGCGCCCCGCGACAAGACCCATATCAAGCAAAAACAGGCATAAAACCCCTTGGAAGGGCGAGACGATAAAACTTTCAATCCGCGCCATGCCAGCATCGCCAGTCATCGCACCAATCAAGAAAGACCCGACCAGCAGCACGATAGACCCGTTCAGCAAAATCTCGTGCCACAGGCGCGCGTCCATCCTTGGCCCCGTTCCCGACCGCGCGACCAGCCACAGCGCCGAAACTATCGCTGGTGCCTCCATCGCAGCAGCGACGGCGACCATGTAACCCTCGGCCTCTATCCCGCGCCCTGTCAGAACAGTGGTCGCGGTAACAAAGGTTACGATCGAGATCGAGCCGTAATGCGCCGCAACTGCCGCCGAATCCAGCGCTGACAGACGTGTCATGGCGCGCAGCAGTCCATAAGCAACCAAAGGCAGCGCAAAAGACAAAAGGATGCCTGCCAGCAGGCTAAGACCAAGGCTGGCATCCAGCCCGTGGCTTGCCACCGAAACCCCACCCTTAAAGCCAATAGCAAACAACAGATACAGCGACATCGCCTTGGCCATCGCTTCGGGCACAGTCAAATCAGACCGCGCCAAGGCAGCGCCAAGCCCAAGGGCAAAGCATAAAATCATCGGCGTCATCAGGTTTTGCGCGGCGAGGGCGAAGAAATCCATGGTCTATCTTTCTGGCCAAGGGTTAGATCGTCAAATCGTCGTAGGGCGTTTAGATGGGAGCAAACGCATCTAATCTCTTAAATTGCGACAAACTCGTCGCGGGTGGCATCGTATTGATGCAATTCACCTTCGCCCGTGTTCGTCCACAGCCCATGCAGCGTTAGGCGGTCATCGGCCACCGCCTCTTTTATAAAGGGAAAACTGAGCAGATTTTCAAGGCTGGTCAGCACGGCCTGTTTTTCCAAAGCGGGCAGAATTTCCCCAGCAGGCAAATGCGCCACGCGCTGAAATCCTGGCCGCAGAATATCCATCCAGCGCCCAACAAAGCTGGATTTCTCTTCCAATTCAGGGGCATGGCCGCTGCACATATCATGGCAGCCCTTAACCCCGCCGCAGTTTGAATGGCCCAGCACCACGATATGCGCCACCTTCAGCCCCGTCACAGCATATTCCACCGCCGCCGATGTGCCGTGATATTCGCCGTCAGGGTTATAGGGCGGCACAAGGTTGGCCACGTTGCGGTGAATGAAAAACTCGCCCTCATCCGCGCCAAAAATCGAGGTGACATGCACGCGGCTATCGCAGCAGGAAATCACCATTGCCCGCGGATGCTGGCCACCTTCGGCAAGACGGCGATACCACGCTTTGTTGTCGGCATAGGCCGTGGCCCGCCACCCCTGAAAGCGCTGCACCAGATAGCTTGGCAAGGTTTTGAAGGGGCGCATGATGTCGTCCTTTTTCGTCGGTGCAATCATTATACTGCAATTGCAGAAAATGCGGCGCATTTCCATATGCCAAAGCAACCTTTTGTTCATGGGCGGGCGGCAAAATGGCTGTTGGGTGCGACATGAATGGGGAATGTGATGAGTGAAGCTGTTATTTTGGCGCTGGTGCCAAAGGAAAACCCAAGACAAGATATCGAACAGATCGCGTCGATCTATCGGAACCTGTCCTCGCAGGCGGCCGAACAGGTGGTGGCCCGCGCTTTGGGCGAACTTGGTCTATACATGGCCACTTTGGCGGAACGAATTGCGGCGCATGAAATCAGCGACTTGCTGCGCCGGTTGGGACGGCTGGATCGAATGGCGCAGAATTTGGGGCTGAAAACTCTGTCTAGCGTGACCAAAGATTTGACGATTTGTATTCAGCGCGAGGATGCAACCGCCTTTGCCGCCGTTTGGGCGCGGCTGTTGCGCGTGGCCGATAGCACGCTGACCTTTGATCAAGAGATGCAAGATTTGTCAGGGTTCTGACCCGCTTGCAGCGCGGCACGAATGGGGTAGGGTGGGGCATCCGTAACGCCGACAGGACTGTTCATGCGCGCCGCCTTTGCCCCTGATACTGCCCCCTCACGCCCTTTATCCGTTGTGGCCAGTGACGGGCTGGACGGTTTTCTGCAAGGCCTGCCCGCCGCGACACGCGCATGGCTGCAGGCCAGCGGATTTACTGCCGCGTTGGGCGAATGCCGTCTTTTGCCAGATGTCACCACGGGCGCGGTGACGGGAGCAGTTGTGGGCTTTGGAACGGCAAACGCGCGGGCGCGCAGCCGCTTTGGGTTGGCCAAATGCCTGCCCACCCTGCCCAAGGGCGCATGGCATTTGGCAGGGGAATTGACAGAGGCGCAGGCCGAAGAGGCCGCCTTGGCGATGCTGCTGGCTGCCTATCGTTTTGACCGCTATCGCCGCAGCGCTAAACCTGAGGAAATGGCGCTGATCAAAGCGCCCAATCCTGCCCGCGCGCAGGCCCTACTTGCCATGGCAAACGGCGAATTCCTGACGCGCGATCTGATCAACACCCCCGCATCCGACATGGGCCCAGCCGATTTGCAGGCGGCGTTCGTGGCGCTGGCGGAACAGTTTGGCGCAAAGACCAGCGCAATTGTCGGCGATGATCTGCTGACCCATAACTTTCCGATGATCCACGCTGTGGGCCGCGCGGCGGGCATGGGCCGCGCGCCGCGCCTTTTGGAGATGAACTGGGGCAGCACAGGGCCACATCTGACGCTGGTTGGCAAAGGCGTTTGTTTTGACACGGGGGGGCTTGATATCAAACCCGCTTCGGGCATGTTGTTGATGAAGAAAGACATGGGCGGTGCGGCCACTGTCATGGGCCTTGCGCAGATGATCATGGCGCTGAATTTGCCTCTGCGCCTGCGCGTTCTGGTTCCTGCAGTGGAAAACGCAATTTCCGCCGATGCGATGCGCCCGCGCGATATTTTAACCTCGCGTAAGGGGCAGACGGTCGAGGTGAACAACACCGATGCCGAAGGCCGCCTGATCTTGGCCGATGCTTTGGCGCTGGCGGCCGAATCCTCGACCGATGCGATTATTTCGATGGCCACGCTGACAGGGGCGGCACGGGTGGCCGTCGGGCCAGACCTTTCGCCCTATTTTTGCGATGATGCGGCCATGGCGGCGGCGCTGGAATCGGGCGCGGTGCAGGGGTTTGACCCCGTCTGGCGGTTGCCGTTCCACGCGCCCTATGAGGCTGCAATTGAACCCAGTATCGCTGATTTAGACAATGCGCCATCGGATGGCTTTGCGGGCGCGATCACGGCGGCGCTGTTCCTGCGCCGTTTCGCCACGCATCCGCGCTATATGCATTTTGACATTTACGGCCATTCGCCCAGCGACCAACCCGCCCGCCCCAAAGGCGGCGTTGGCATGGGCGCGCGGGCGATCTTGAACGCGCTGCCGCGGATGCTTGGCCTATGACAGACCGCCGTCTTTTCCCCGCCACGGCCCGCGCCGCGCACAGCAGTTTGCGCGGCCGCGTGGATTTGCCCATGACCGAAGGGCAAGATATGGAAATCGCTGCGCCCTTGGCCGATTTGCTGGCAGCCCCTAGCGGCGCGCGCGACCGCCAGTTGGTGCATGGCGAAGGGTTTTGCGTGATCGACAGCACAGAAACCTACGCCTTTGGCTTTGCCCGTAAAGATGGTTATTGCGGCTGGATCAGTGCCGATCAGTTGCGGCCAGCAGCCCCCAAAACCCATTGGGTTTGCAGCATTTCTTCGCATCTTTACCCCGAACCTCGCGTGCAGTCGCGCGCGCTGCACCACTTGCCTTTTGGCGCGAATGTGCAGGTTTTGGGGCAAGAGGGCGCATTTGCCCGCACGCCGCAGGGCTATGTCCCCCTGCCCCATATCTGCGCTTTGCACACAGGTTTACCCGACGCCGTCATCGCAGCCGAAATGTTTTTGGGCGTGCCTTATCTTTGGGGCGGCAATTCGGCCGCGGGGATTGATTGTTCGGGGCTGGTTCAAGGCGCGCTTTTGGCGACAGGGGTTTCGGGCCCTGCCGACAGTGATTTGCAACAAGTTTTGGGAGACGATGCCACTGGCAGCAGTTATGCCCGCGGGGATTTGATCTTTTGGCGCGGGCATGTCGCGATGGTCGTGGATGGCGCGCGGGTGATCCATGCCAATGGGCACACGATGTCCGTCGCCTTTGAGGGGATTGCCGATTGTATCACCCGCATTGCCGCAGCGGGTGGCGGGCCAGTGACCCACCATCGCCGGATTACGCGATAGGGCGGATCAACTTTGCTTCCAAAATCCGCAGCACTTGGCCCAAATCATGCCCGCGCCGCAGGATCTGCCCGTCCATGCCAACCACGCTATACATGCCCTGACGCGCCCGCAGTTTTGGCCGTTTTTCAATGCGATACAGCGGGTTTTCTGCTGTGCGCCGAAACACGCTAAAAATCGCGGCTTCGGTCAGGTTCGAAATGCCATAATCGCGCCATTCCCCCGCTGCCACCATCTGGCCGTAAAGGCGCAGAATGGCGTTCAACTCGGTGCGGTCAAACGTCACCTGATCAGGCGCGGATTGCGGCGCAAACGGGATGGGCGGTTGCATGTTCATCCCCTTAGCCTAGCCCATTGACGGATGATTTCAAGAAAAGCTTTGCGCCAGCCGCATCTCGCCCGTGGTAAATCCGCGCCAATTGACTTGTGGCGCGGGCAGACGTTTTTGCGCGGCGGGATGGTTGGGGTCTAACACGCCCAGTTTGGCCAGCAACGCCACCAAAACCGCCTCGGAAGCGCGCGAATTGCCGTCTTCGATTTTGATGGCGATGCCGATTTGCTGTTCGGGGATAATCGCCACATAGACCGCTTCTGCCCCTGTTTTCAACGCCACGCGGCCATCCATCGCCTGCATCAATTCGGTGCAAGCCCGCCCTTTGCCCGCCACAAGCATCGGGTGGGATGCCATCGCGCGGGTCAACCGCGCCATCGCGCGCTGGCGGGCATCACCGCCATCGCTCGCCCCAGCAAACCGCGCCATGCCGCGCGCGAGGGCAGTGATCGAACAGGCGAAATTGGGGGCCGAGCAGCCGTCAATGCCCCAGCCCGCGCTTGCCTCACCCGTCACATCCTCGAACGCCGCTTTCACGGCGACTTGAAGGGGGTGGTCAATTTCAGTATATTCGGGCCCTGCGCGCAAATGCTGAACAGTTGTTAGGAAACCTGAGTGTTTGCCTGAACAGTTGTTATGAAACTGGCAAGGTGTGGTATCGGTTTTCACAAGATTGTTGCGTTCGGGCCTGTCATAAGGCTCGTGCGCGCCGCAGCGCAGGTCGCTTTCGCCCATGCCCAATGTGGCCAGCCAATCGCGCGCCATATTTACATGCAACGCCGCCCCTTCGTGGCTGGCGCAGGCCAGCGCCAGATGCGCAGGTGTCAGACGTGCCGCATCAGCCGCGCCCGTTTCAATCAGCGGCAGCGCCTGATACATCTTTGACGACGAGCGGGGAAAGATCACGCGGGCGCCGTCGCCCCAAACCCCCACCACATCGCCCGAAGCATGCGCAATCACCGCATGTCCGCGGTGCGTGCTTTCCAAAATCCCGCCCCGCCAAAGTTCCACCATTTCTGCCGCATTGCTCATTTTTGCCCCCATCCCTGCCTTTGCCATCTGTTTGCGCGAAAAACTGCCCGCAGCATCGCCGTGGGGCTTTTCTGCAAGGGCATTTCCCGCTACATCTGGCGGCAGAGTGAAATGCGCGTGCGCGTTAGGCAATGGATAAATTGCACCCACGCTCGACGGCAGGTAAATGGAGGCAGGCAATGATATTGAAACCCGCAAGTTTGGCCGCAGGCTTGGCGTTGGCCCTAATTTCTGGCCCCAGCCTCGCGCAAGAAAGCACCAATAACGTTGCAAATACCAGCGATTGGAGCGTGTTTGTCGACGGCACACCCAAGGAATGTTGGGGCGTGTCCAGCCCGAAAGAAACTGTCAACACCAAAGATGGCAAGCCTGCTTCGGTGCGGCGCGGCGATATTTTGCTGTTCGTCACTTTCCGCGCAGGCGGCGCGCAGGGCGAGATTTCGTTCTCGGGCGGGTATCCTTTTGCGGGCGGCTCGACGGTAAAACTGGAAGTGGGCGGAAAAGGGTTTGATCTGTTCACCGATGGCGAATGGGCTTGGCCAGGCACCCCAGAAGATGACGCGGCGATTTTGGCGGCGCTAAAGGCGGGGGCGGATGCCAAACTTTCGGGCCGCTCGGGCAAAGGAACCCAGACCGAAGATACCTTCAGCCTTTTGGGATTTTCCGCTGCTATGGACGAAGCGGCCAAACGCTGCGCGGGTTAACCCATGACTGCGCCAATCACCCAAGATGTGCTGACGATTCCGCGCAAAGTTTCGGGCAGCCTGCCGAACCTTGTTGGCATGACGCGCGATCAGATGCGCGCAGCGCTGATTGCTGCGGGCACGCCTGAAAAGCAGGCCAAAATGCGGGTGGGGCAAGTTTGGCAATGGGTCTACCATTGGGGCGTACGCGATTTTGACGCGATGACCAACTTGGCGAAAGATTACCGCACGCTGCTGGCCGCGAACTTTACTTTGGATGTGCCGCAAGTGGTGACGCGGCAAATTTCCACCGATGGCACGCGCAAATATCTGGTGCGGATTGAGGGCGGGCACGAGGTGGAAATCGTCTATATCCCCGAAGAAGATCGTGGGACGCTGTGCATTTCCTCACAGGTCGGTTGCACTCTGACCTGTTCGTTCTGCCATACAGGCACGCAAAAACTGGTGCGCAACCTGACGGCGGCGGAAATTGTGGGCCAAGTCATGCTGGCGCGCGATGATTTGGGCGAATGGCCCATTCCCGGCGCGCCGCGTGTGGAAACGCGCCTGATTAGCAACATCGTGTTGATGGGCATGGGCGAGCCGCTGTATAATTTCGACAATGTCCGCGATGCGATGAAGGTTGTGATGGACAACGAAGGCATCGCGCTGGGCCGCCGCCGCATTACGCTTTCGACCAGCGGGGTTGTGCCAGAAATCGCCCGCACCGCCACGGAAATTGGCTGTTTGCTGGCGGTGTCATTTCACGCCACCACCGATGAGGTGCGCGATCAACTGGTTCCGATCAACAAAAAGTGGAATATCGAAACCCTGCTGAATGCACTGCGCGCGTATCCGGGCCTGTCGAACAGCGAAAGGATCACCTTTGAATATGTCATGCTGCAAGGCGTGAATGACACCAAAGAAGACGCGCATCGTTTGGTGAAATTGCTGGAAGGCATCCCTGCCAAGGTGAACCTGATCCCGTTCAACGAATGGCCGGGCGCGCCGTATCAACGGTCCAGCGGCAACCGAATCCACGCCTTTGCCGACATCATCTATAACGCAGGCTACGCCAGCCCCATCCGCACCCCGCGCGGCGAGGATATTATGGCCGCTTGCGGGCAGTTGAAATCGGCCACCGAAAAGCAGCGCAAATCGGCACGGGCGAATTAAGTCTTTCCCTGTCGCTGCGAATTGCCTAAAACGTTTTGCAGCAGGGTTAACCCTGCCTTAGGGTTTGAAGGCGCATGTTTGCGCAGATATGGCCAAATGGCTGTGAAGGGCGCGACATGACGACACCATCGCAAGAAACCACCCGTTCAGCAAAAGAATGGGTGATAGAACTCGCAAAATATCGCAGCCCAAATTTGCGCCGATCTGTGTTTGAACTTGTTGTCACGCTGCTGCCTTTCGGCCTGCTATGGGCGCTGGCTTGGGCGGCGATGTCGGTAAGCTACCTTTTGGCCTTTGGCATTGCTGCGGTGAATGGGTTGTTTTTGGTGCGGATTTTTATCATCCAGCACGATTGCGGCCATGCCAGCTATTTCAACAATCGCACGGTGCAAGATTGGGTCGGGCGGTCGCTGGGCGTGCTGACGCTGACCCCCTATCATGTTTGGCGGCGCACCCATGCCATCCACCACTCCCACCACGGCAACCTTGATCATCGCGGAATTGGCGATGTGATGACACTGACGGTTGCTGAATATCGCGCGCGCAGTGCCTTTGGGCGGGCGATGTATCGCCTTTATCGCCACCCTTTGGTGCTGTTTGTGCTGGGGCCAAGCTATATGTTTATCCTACACAACCGCCTGCCCGTGGGGCTGATGAACCAAGGCTGGCGGTTTTGGCTTTCGGCGATGGGCACCAATGCGGTGATTGGGATTATCCTTGGGCTGATCGTTTGGCTGGGCGGGTTTATGCCGCTGCTTCTGATCTATCTGCCCACATCGGTAATCGCGGCGACTGTGGGGGTTTGGCTGTTTTATGTGCAACACCAGTTTGAAGAAACCCATTGGTCAAAAACCAATGACTGGCAGGTGCATCACGCCGCGTTAGAGGGGTCTTCGCATTATGTCCTGCCCCAGCCCCTGCGCTGGCTTTCGGGCAATATCGGCATCCACCATGTGCATCATCTGTATTCCCGTATCCCTTTTTATCGCCTGCCAGAGGTGATCCGCGATCATAAAGAACTGGCCGAAGCGCAGCGTTTGACCATACGCGAAAGCCTACGCTCTGTGCGCTTGCACCTGTGGGACGAGGCCTCGCAGCGGTTGGTTTCTTTCCGCGATTTGCGGCGCATCTCACAGGTCTAAAGCCGTTGGTTGGTTGACAAAGAGGGGCAGCGCGCCCTATCGCACGGCATAGCCTTGGAGCAGACCGCCATGCCCGATTTTCCCCTTGATTTGACCCGCGTGCTGGATCACGCCCGCATCGACGAATTGCCAAACCCCTATTTTGGCAAAGTGCGCGATTGCTATGATCTGCCAGCGACGCAGGGCCAGCCCGCGCGGCGAATATTGATATCGTCTGACAGAATTTCCGCATTTGACCGCATCTTGGCGGCGATCCCGTTCAAGGGCCAAGTGCTGACGCAAATGGCGCGCTATTGGTTCGACCACACGGCCGACATTTGCCCCAATCATGTGCTGGCCTACCCCGACCCCAATGTGGTGATTGGCCGCCATGTGGCGATTCTGCCCGTGGAAATTGTCGTGCGCGGCTATCTGGCGGGCACGACATCCACCTCGGTTCTGACGCAGTATAAGGCGGGGGTGCGCCAGATGTATGGCCATATCCTGCCAAATGGCTTGCGCGACAATCAGGCCCTGCCCTATGCGATCATTACCCCCACGTCCAAGGAATTTGACGGCGGGCATGATGCGCCCCTTACCCCTGACGAGATTATCGCCAAGGGCCTTTTGACCCCTGCGCAATGGCAACAGGTTTCCAGCTATGCCCTTGCCCTGTTTGCGCGCGGGCAAGAAATGGCGGCAAAACAAGGGTTGATTTTGGTCGATACCAAATACGAATTTGGGCTGGACGGGTCTGGTCAGATTCTGCTGGCTGATGAAATCCACACCCCCGATTCCAGCCGATATTGGATTGCGGATGGCTATCAGGCGGCGTTCGCTGCGGGAACCCGCCCACCCAGCTTTGACAAGGATGTCATCCGCGCTTGGGTCGGGGCCCGCTGCGATCCCTATGTTGACCCGATCCCCGAAATTCCCGCAGAAATGATTGCGCAAACCGCACAAACCTATATTGCTGCCTACCAAGCAATCACAGGGCAGGCCTTTGTGCCCGATATGGGCGGGGCCACGCCGCTGGCCCGCATCCGTGCCAATCTGGCAGAATTTTTCACCGCCTAAGCGGCCAATGTTTGCGCTAACATGCCAGGTAGTGTAAAGCTGCCCAAAAGATGGGGAGGCTGTTATGATTTTGTCCTGTGGCGAAGCCCTGATTGACATGCTGCCGCGCACCACCACGCTGGGCGAGCCTGCGTTTTCGCCCTATGCTGGGGGCGCAGTTTTCAACACTGCCATAGCGCTGGGCAGGCTTGGCGCGCCGTCTGGCTTTTTCTCGGGCATCTCAACCGACATGTTGGGCGAGATTTTAACAGATACTTTGGCAGCGTCCAAGGTAACGACTGACCTTTGCGCGCGGTCAAGCCGCCCAACCACCGTGGCCTTTGTCAAACTGGTAGACGGACAGGCGACCTATGCGTTTTATGATGAAAACACAGCAGGGCGGATGCTGTCGCAAGATCAGCTTCCAGCCTTGCCCGCCGCGATTTCTACCCTGTTTTTCGGTGGCATTTCGCTGGTGAACGACCCCGCCGCCAGCACCTATGAGGCGCTGCAAACGCGCGAGGCGACTGCCCGCGTGATCATGATCGACCCGAACATCCGCCTTGGCTTTATCGCGGGGCAAGAAGACAGCTATCGCGCCCGCATCACGCGGATGGTGCAGCGCAGCGATATTGTAAAACTCTCGGACGAAGATCTGCATTGGTATGCGGGCAGCGGTGATCTGGTGGCGCTGGCCAAAGGGATTTTGGCCAAGGGCCCAAAAGTGGTTTTCATCACCGAAGGCGCAAGGGGCGCACATGCAGTTACGGCAACCGAGACACGTTTTGTGCAATCGCACCGTGTCGAAGTGGTCGATACTGTGGGCGCAGGCGATACATTTAATGCGGGCGTGCTGGCGGCGCTGCAGATGCGCGGAGCGCTGACCAAGGCAGGCGTTGCCGTTTTGGATGCAGCGGCCTTAGACGCCGCATTGGAATTGGGCAGCAAGGCCGCAGCCGTGACCGTTTCGCGTGCGGGGGCGAACCCACCTTGGGCGCACGAGCTAACCGCCTGATGCGCGCGGTTCTTCAACGCGTCAGCCGCGCCTCGGTCACAATCGCGGGCGAATGCGTGGGGAAAATAGACCAGGGCCTGCTGATTTTGGTCTGCGCGATGCAGGGCGATACAGCGCCAGATGCAGACCGCCTAGCGGCTAAAATTGCCAAACTGCGCATTTTCAAAGATGCAGACGGTAAGATGAATTTGGCGGTAGCAGAGGCTGGCAATGCCGCCCTGATCGTCAGCCAATTCACCCTTGCCGCCGATTTGCGCGGCAACCGCCCCGGCTTTTCCCCCGCCGCCTCGCCCGATCTGGGCAAGCAGCTATACGCGCATTTCTGCGCCCGAATCGCCGAGGCGGGTATCGCTGTGCAAACGGGTGTTTTCGGTGCAGATATGGATGTGATGCTGCACAATGACGGCCCCGTCACGATTTGGCTGGATACCGCCACGCTGTAGGCAGGCAAACTGTTGACATCAACACAGAATTAACTTTCTTAGCCCAGATATGGATTGATTGTTTTCAGAATGAGAACAATGTTACATGCGGGTCTGGGGTAGTTAGAACATGTCGGGCGGGTTACGCGCAGTTTTGGATCGCATCATCCATCGTCGCAGTGTGCGGCGCTGGGCCAAGCAGGCCGACCTTGCGGCGACGCAGGGACTTGGCAGTTTGCGCACCGTGCTGGCCCAAGCTTGGGCATTGCGCAAACATCTGGATGCCGTCATCCATCAGGCCGAATATCGCCTGACTTTGCCGACCATTGGATCAAACGTGATCCGCCGTCCGCTGGGCAGCGACTGGGCGTGGCGACACGATCTGTGGCGCGGGCCGATTTCCATAGGCGGCGTTGCCTCGGTGCCCAGCCGCACACAGCTGACAAAAGGCGCAGCCATTTTCCACGATTGCAAACGGTCGGAACTGACCGTGCGCCAGATTCGCAACACGCGCGAAGCGGATATCGCGCCGTTTGGCCTGCGGCTGGATGTGTTCCGTTTTGACGGGTCTTTCCTATCTTTGGTGCTGGATTTGCCCGAAGATGCTGCGGCTGGACTGCGGCAAAAACATATTATCCGTGTTGATCTGATCACCGAATTGGAAAAACCGCTGGAAATCTTCGCGCGTCTGAACATCAAACACGGCCCGAACGTGGAAACCATCGTGCGCGAAATGCCGCTGAACGCCGAAGAGGTGATGGTGGAATTTGACCTTGGCTATTCCAAAATCAACGAAAGACGGATCGAAAAGATTTGGGTGGATCTTATTTTTGAAGGTCCCGAGATGAATCAGATAATTCTGCGCGATGTCACCCTCACGCGCCGCCCTCGGGCCGAGATGTAACGGAGCGATCAGATGCCAAACGACACATTGACCAAAACGCGGCTGCGCGCAGGGGTCTGGCAAGGGGTTCTTGCGACGCAAGGCACGGCGGAACCCGCCATTGAAGTGCTGCACCTAGAGGCCCCCGTTCAGGGCGTTACGGTGAAGCCCATTCCCGAACGGGCAGGGGAATATTTGATTTCGGTGCCCATTCCGCTGCGCGCATTGAACGATGGGGTGCAGACCTTTGTTATCCAGAATGTTGCCACAAAGGAAACATTGCAAAGCTTTGCCATCATCGCAGGCAGTCCGCTGGACGAAGATTTGCGCGCCGAAATTGACCTGTTGCGCGCCGAGTTGGACCTGTTGAAACGCGCGTTTCGCCGCCATTGTGTGGAAACCGCCCCCAGCAGTTAACGGCGTAAAAAGCGGAACATTTCCGACGCGGCCCAACCCGCAACCGCCGCCATGACCAGCGAGATAACGCCATAGATGAAGGGGCGCTGATGGGCCAGATTGGTCAGTTGCCGCTCGATCCCTGTTTTGCGGACATCGATAATTTGCTCTTTTTGATCGATCACTTTTCCGCCGCGCAGCAAGAACAACCGCACCCGAAAATCGCCCTCGGTCACATTGGACGGCAGGGCAAAGTCAGCTCGAAACAGCGTATCCTCGGCCAGTTTCACGCCCGTCGGTACAGATTGGAACGCCCCGTTTTGCGCGCGAATACGGCGCAGCGCCTCGACAAATTCGGGAAAATTCATTGAATCTGCGGTGATTTTCGTCACGCTGATCCGCCGCGACAGGCTGATGTCAAAACGCTCGTCATCGGCGGGGGTCAGAATATCTTCGATGGGGCCCGTTGCCGCCATTGCAAAATAGCTGGGCACATCGCCCAGATCGGCGGCGGCGGAATTGATCCAAATGCCAAAGCGCCGTTCTTTGCGCCGCACGGTCACCGCCGTAGACGGGCCTTCCAATGTTACAATCACATCCATCGGCACCGATTGCGGGGCAGGCCCATCGCGGCGCACTGCCCCATAGACCAAAATGTCCGACCCCGTAAAATCGGCGGTGATCTGCACGTCATCGCGCGACACGCCCGTCACCAGCGATTCCTGCGCGGCGGCGTTATGGGACAAAATAATCAGCGCCGCGCAAAGCCACTTCATGGCAGCACCAATTTGGTTACGGAAAATAACTCGTCTGGCATGATCAGCAAATCCAGCGCGATTTTCGCGCTGACCGCCAGCACCATGAGCGCCAGCAAGATGCGCAACTGCTCGGCCTTCAGACGCGTTGACACCCGCGCGCCGATTTGCGCGCCGATCACCCCGCCGACAATCAGCAAAAACGCCAGCATCATATCGACGGTCTGGCTGTTGATGGCGTGCATAATGGTGGTGAACCCCGTCACGAAAATGATCTGAAACAGCGATGTGCCGACCACGACCCGCGTTGGCATGCCCAAAAGGTAAATCATCGCAGGCACAAGGATAAAGCCGCCGCCCACCCCCATGATTGCCGCCAAAAAACCCACGGCCGCCCCAACCAGCGCGGGCGGCAGAACCGAGACATACAGGCCAGAGGTGCGAAATTTCACCTTAAAGGGCAGACGGTGCATCCAGCTATGTTCATGCGCCCGCCGCACGACCGCTTCACCATGCTTATGGCTGCGCCACATTGCCCGCGCAGATTCCCAAAACATCATCGCGCCAATCAGGCCCAAAAACAAAACATAAGACAGCTGGACGAACACATCCACTTGGCCCAGCGCGGTCATATAGGCAAAAACCTGAACGCCCAAATAGCTGCCCAGCATCCCGCCCACCAACAGCACTGTGCCCATGCGAAAATCAACGCCCTTACGCCGCAACTGCGCCAATACGCCCGAAATCGAGGAGGCCACCACTTGGTTCGCGCCCGTCGCCACTGCAACGCCCGAGGGCACGCCAATAAACAGCAGCAGCGGGGTGATCAAAAATCCGCCGCCGACCCCGAACATACCCGACAAAAATCCAACAAGACCGCCAAGGCCCAAAAGCAGAAAGATGTTCACGGAAACTTCGGCAATGGGCAGATAGATTTGCATAACTGCGGGCCTGACTTTGGGGTGGTGTATCCATGTGCCGAAAACGGCGCAGCGTCAATTCAATTTATTGAATGTATGACTTCGCAGGAACTGTCGCAGGATTTTTTCCAATTTGGCCGCACCAAGGGGAGCCATAGCTTTTGTATGTTCGTGGCTGATCGCCTCGTCCGACATGCCTGCAGCCATGTTGGTGATGGTCGAAATGGCCGCAACACGCAGCCTCAAAAACCGCGCCAAAATCACCTCGGGCACAGTGGACATGCCCACGGCATCGCCGCCCAAAATCTTAATCGCGCGAATTTCGGCAGGGGTTTCAAAGCTGGGGCCAGAATACCACGCATAAACCCCTTCGCGCAGGGCAATGTCCAAATCCGCCGCCGCTTTAAGCAAGTTGGCGCGCAGCCCCGCGTCATGCGCCGTGGTCATCGGCACAAAACGGGCATCAGTCTTTTCGCCAATCAGCGGATTCAGGCCCGAAAAGTTGATGTGATCGGACAGCAGCATCAGATCACCCGGTTTGATGTCATTGCGCAGGCTGCCCGCCGCGTTGGTCGCAATCAAATCCTGCGCGCCAAGCGCGCGCAGCACCTCTAACGGCAGACGCATCGCCGCAGGGTTGCCGTTTTCATAGTAATGTTCCCGCGCACCAAAAATCGCCACGCGCACGCCTTCCAGATCGCCAATCACCAGATTGGGGTTATGGCCAGACACGCCCACATGCGGAAAACCGTCCAGATCGCCATAGGAAATCGCCACCCCATCGACCGCCGCCGCCAAGTGCCCCAATCCCGACCCAAGTATCAGGCCCAACTGCACGGGCGCATCCCCCGCCCGGGCACGAATTATTGCGGCCAGCTCAACGCTCTTTGACATAGGGCTCGCCTCCTGCACGGGGCGGGATCGCCTTGCCGACGAAACCCGCCAGCACGATCACCGTCAGGATATAGGGCAGCGCATCCAAGAATGGCACAGGAATGGCCACATGGGTCAAGCGTTCGACCACATCAGGGCGCAAGGCCAGCGCCTGCAAAAAGCCAAACAGCAGCGTCGCCCACAAGGCCGCCCAAGGCCGCCACTTGGCGAAAATTAGTGCCGCCAGCGCGATATATCCGCGCCCTGCCGTCATCTCGCGCCCAAATCCCGCCTGCAAACCCGTTGACATATAGGCCCCCGCCAGCCCGCACAAAACCCCTGCAATCAGCACAGCGGCAAAGCGCAGCCGCACCACAGACACGCCTGCCGTATCAACCGAGGCAGGATTTTCCCCCACAGCCCGCAGCCGCAGGCCAAAGCGGGTGCGATACAAAACCCACCACGAGAGCGGCACCAGCAGCAGCGCGACATAAACCAAAATCGTATGGCCCGAAATGACATCGGCGTAAAATGGCCCGATGATCGGCACGCCCGAAAGTGCCCCCGCAAAGGGCAAATCCACATTAGAAAACCGCGCCGCACCTTCCAGCGGGGCTGTGCGCCCACCTTGGTTAAAGATCGCCTCCGCAATCAAAACCGTGATGCCCGAGGCGACAAAATTCAGTGCGACCCCCGCAATCAGTTGGTTGCCGCGAAAGGTGATCGAGGCCAGACCATGCACCAGCGCAAACAAAAGCGATCCGACAATCGCCGCAATCAGCCCCAGCCAAACCGAGCCTGTCAGCGCCGCCACGGCGCCCGCGCTCATCGCGGCCATCAGCATCTTGCCCTCTAGCCCGATGTCAAAAATCCCCGCCCGTTCGGAAAAAAGGCCCGCAAGGCAGGCCAGCAGCAACGGCGTGGCAAAGCGCAGCGCGGTGTCGCTGATTTGCAAGAAGGTCGCAAAATCCATCACGCCGCCCCTTTTTTGGCAAAGAACAGACCCAGCAGCATCCGCACCATTTGGTCCAGCGCGCCTGTGAACAAAATCACCAGACCCTGAACCACCGTGCGCAGTTCAATCGGAATTTGCGTCTCTAGCCCTAAAGCGGCCCCGCCTTGAAACAAAAAACCAAACAAAACCGCAGCCAAGAAAATGCCAATCGGATGGTTGCGCCCCATCAGCGCCACGGCAATACCAATGAACCCCGCACCAGAGGCAGAGTTTTGCAGCAGCCGTTCGGATTGCCCCATCACATTGTTTATCGCCATCAACCCGGCCAGCGCGCCCGAGATCAGCATCGCAATCATAATGATGCGAAACGGCGAAATCCCCGCATAGACCGCCGCTTTTTCCGACTTGCCAAAGGCGCGGATCGCGTAACCCATCCGCGTGTGCCACAGCAAAACCCAAACCAAAACGCAGGCGGCAATGGCGATGAAAAAGGTCACATTCGCAGGGACTTTTTGATAGATTGGCAGACCTTCGGCGTTCAGCTTTGGCAAGCCATCTGCACCCATCCGTTGGAAAAGCCCCTGCAGTATCGGAATTTCTTGGAACTGCGGCAGATGCGCGCCAACGGGGAAATTGGCCGAGGCAGGGTCCATCTGCCCGTCAGGACGCAGCACATTGACCAGTAGGTAAATCAGCAAAGCGGCCGCGATATAGTTGAACATGATCGTTGTAATCACGATATGGCTGCCGCGCCGTGCCTGCAAATAGGCGGGAATCGCTGCCCAAGCCGCACCAAACAGGGCGGCCCCCATCATTGCGGCAAGCAGCGCAATCGTCCAATGCGGCCACGGCAGGGCAAGGCAAACCAGCGCCACGCCAAGCCCCCCTAGTTGCGCCTGCCCCTCGCCGCCAATGTTGAACAGGCCCGCGTGAAAGGCGACAGTTACGGCAAGGCCCGTGAAAACAAACGAGGTCGCATAATACAGAGTATAGCCCCAGGCATAGCTGGACCCCAGCGCCCCATTGACCATAACGGTCAAGGCCTGCATCGGGCTTTGACCTATTGCCAGCAGAACGGCGGCAGAGACCAGCGCCGCCAGCGTCAGACTGATTAGCGGCACAAGGCCAACATCCGCCCAAGTGGGAAGTTTGGTCATTTCGCCCCCATCCCTGCCATCATCATCCCCAATTCCCGTTCGTCTGTTTTGGTAGGGTCACGCTCGCCCATAATGCGCCCGTCGAACATCACCAAAATACGGTCAGACAGGGACATAATCTCGTCCAATTCGACAGACACTAACAACACTGCCTTGCCTGCGTCGCGCAAGGCGATGATTTGTTTGTGAATAAACTCGATCGCGCCAATATCCACGCCGCGTGTGGGCTGTCCAATCAGCAAAAGTTCGGGGTTGCGATCCATCTCGCGCGCGACGACGATTTTTTGTTGATTGCCGCCCGAAAAGCTTTTCGCGGGCAAGGTCGGAATGGGTGGGCGCACGTCATAGGTGGCCATTTTGGCCGCAGTGTCGTCGCGCAGCGCGTCATTGTCCATCAGAACAGCGTTTTTCTGATAGCGCGGATCATCGTGATAGCCAAAGCCCACGTTTTCCCAAGCCGCGAAATCCATGATCAGGCCCAGCGCTTGGCGGTCTTCGGGCACATGGGCGATGCCCGCATCGCGCCGTGCTTTTCCATTCGCCCCCGCGCCCGCCAGCGGCAATTCCGCGCCTTTCAGAACAATCGTTCCGCTTGCGGCGGCAATACCCCCCAGCGCCTCGAGCAGTTCCGATTGGCCGTTGCCCGCGACCCCGGCAATACCCAAAATCTCGCCTGCGCGGATGTCAAAGGATACGCCTTTTAGACGCGTCACTCCATGTTCGTCTTTGACACCCAAGTCCTTGACCGAAAGCACAATTTCGCCCGGATCAGCAGGTTGCTTTTCAACTTCCAGCAGCACCTTGCGACCCACCATCAACTCGGCCAGCGCTTCGGGCGAGGTGTCTGCCGTTTTCACGGTGGCCACCATCGTGCCGCGCCGCATCACCGAAACATTGTCGGTGGTTTCCATAATTTCGCGCAGTTTATGGGTGATCAGCACAATAGTCTTGCCCTGATCGCGCAAGCCGCGCAGAATACGGAACAAATGGTCAGCTTCGTCTGGGGTCAGCACGCCCGTGGGTTCGTCCAAGATCAAAATCTCGGCTTGGCGATACAGCGCCTTTAGAATTTCCACCCGTTGCTGATGACCGACCGACAGATCTTCGATCAGGGCGTCGGGGTCGACGTCCAATTCATATTCGCGCGACAGATCGCCCAAAATCTTGCGGGCCTTTGCTAAACTGCTGTTCAGAAAAGGGCCGTCTTCCGCCCCCAAGACCACGTTCTCCAAAACTGTAAAATTTTGCACCAATTTGAAATGTTGGAACACCATGCCAATGCCCGCGCGGATAGCGCTTTGGCTGTCTGGAATAGCAACCTGCGCGCCGTTGACCAAAATCTGGCCCGAATCGGCGCGGTAAAACCCGTAAAGAATCGACATCAGCGTCGATTTGCCTGCACCATTTTCGCCGATGATCCCGTGGATCGTGCCGCGCGGTATGGCGATGTTGATGTCCTTATTGGCCTGCACCGTGCCGAAGGCTTTGGAGATGCCCTTCAATTCAATGGCTATGGCGCGGTTGGTCATGCTTGGTCCTGCTTGGTCGGGCCTAAAGGGTAAGGCAATCGGGAACGGAAGAGCAAGTGGTCGTCGTGAAATTGGCAATCAGCGATTGCAGCGCCGGCGTGTCTGCCGCAATCGCGGGCTCGGAACAGATAAGGATTTGATGGGCTGACAAACTGGTTTGGAACGTCGTCTCCCAGCCCTGTTCAACAGTTATCATCTGTTCAGCCGCATACAAAAGATAATCGACATAGGCACGATAGGCTGGGCCCCTCGCCGATGCGAGCAGCGCACATGCGTCTTTTGGTTCGGCAAAATCGGGGTTTGCGACGGCAAGGGCCAGATGATTTGCATAGGCCTCGCGCGCGGATTGCGCGCGGGACGTATCATCTGCGGCGCGCAGTTGCAACGCAATTCCCGATAATGCCAAGACCGCAGTTGCCGCAGTTACGACAGATGCTGCGGCTTGCACAGTGTCTGCGTTGCGGGCCAACCAATTGGGGCGGGACTGCGTCATATGGCGGGCACCTCGTGGGTGGCGCAATGAATACCGCCACCAATTTCGCCCAAAGCATCGACGTTCAGGGTGACAACCTCACGGTCTGGATAGTGGCGTTTCAGTGCATCGACTGCCTGCTTATCGGTATCCGCGTCGCCGAATTGTGCCGCAATGACGCCCCCATTGCACAGGTAGTAATTTGCATAGGAGGCAACGAAATCAATGGATTTCACCCGACGCCGATTGGGTTCTGGGATGACGTCAACATCAACCCCCGCAGCAACAATCATATCATAGGTTTGCAAGGCCGCGTTATGGAACGGGTCTTTTGCGTCGGGCTTGGCGGGCAAATTGATCAAGGCGCGATTTGGCCCCGTAAATCGCACAAGCGAGTCGATGTGATAATCGGTGATATCTTGGTCTTTTAGCCCTGGAGACCAAATCATCCGCGTGGCCCCATAGGCCTGCAACAGCGCCGCCCCGATTTGGTCGCGCGACATGTTTGGATTTCGGTTGTCATGCACCCACGAACTTTCATGCGCGATCAGCAGCCCGTGCCCATCTTGTTCAACGCCGCCCGCCTCGCCTTGCAAGGGGCTATCCAGCACGGCAAGTCCCAATTCAGCGCCAACCCGCAAGGCAATCGCCCCATCATTGCGATGCGTCTGCCGATTGCCCCAGCCGTTAAATCGAATATGGCTAAGCTGGCGCTTGCCCGTCTTATTTGTGGTGATGATTGGGCCAGAATCGCGGGCCCATAGGTCGTCTGTCGGGATGTCCCACAGGGTTACTGCCGCCGACAGACGCTTTCGCGCGGCAGCGTGAAAGGATTTATCCGCTAACATCACGACGGGTTCGAAATCTGCCGTTGCATTTGCTATGTCGGCAATGGTCGCCTGTAAAATATCCAAAAACGCAGCGTCAGGATAAACAGCTGGGTTCACAGGATATTGCATCACGCAGAATTCATGCGGGGCTTCTTCAGCTGGCACGGAAAATCCGACAGGACTGGCCTTTGCAAACATCGGGCCTACCCCCAAAGACAAGGGAATTCCCGCCGCAATGCTGGATTGCAAGAAACGACGGCGCCGCATTTTTCCCCCTATGGTCGGAACCGCGCCAAGGTGCAGCGCGGTTCCATGTGTTCAAACGACGGTTAACTTAGAACGTCGCCGCAGGGCAGGTGTTGTCGGACATATAGTCATGCACCATCAGCGTGCCCGATTTGATGTCGGCGGCGGCCTTATCGACAGCGGCTTGCATTTCGGGGGTCACCAAAGATGCGTTGTTTTCGTCCATCGCATAACCCACGCCATCAGCGGCCAAATCCATCACCGTCATGCCGCCAGCCAGTGCTTCACCTTCTTTGAAGGCGTTATACACGGCCACATCGACGCGCTTCAGCATCGAGGTTAGAACCTTGCCTGGGTGCATGTAATTTTGGTTGCTGTCCACGCCGATCGACAAGATGCCTTCGTCCGCGGCCGCCTGCAAAACGCCCACGCCAGTGCCGCCCGCTGCCGCATAGATCACGTCTGCGCCTTGTGCCTTTTGCGCTTTAGCAAGTTCAGCGCCTTTCACTGGGTCGTTCCATGCCGCTGGAGTGGTGCCCGTCATGTTCAGAACCACAGTTGCATCAGGCTTCACCGCCTTCACGCCTTGGGCATAGCCGCAGCCAAAGCGGCGGATCAGCGGGATGTCCATGCCGCCGATGAACCCAACGGTGTTGGTTTTGCTGGCCAGACCCGCCATCATGCCCACCAGATAGCTGCCCTGATCCTCGGTGAAGACCACCGATTTTACGTTGGGCTGATCCACAACCATGTCGATGATGGCAAATTTGGTGTCAGGAAAATCAGGCGCAACTTTGTTCAGCACATCGCCAAAGGCAAAGCCTGTCATCACAACGGGGTTAGCGCCCGCTTCGGCAAGGCTGCGCAGGGCTTGCTCGCGCTGGGCCTCGTCTTGCATTTCCAACTCTTTGAAGGTGCCACCCGTTTCGGTCGCCCATTTCTGCGCGCCGTTGAAAGCCGCCTCGTTAAAGGATTTGTCAAACTTGCCGCCCAAATCGAAAATAATCGCAGGCTCTGCGCTGGCAACACCAGCGGTCAGCGCCAAGGTCGCAGCCGCGCCAAGCAGTTTGTGCATCAGGGTCATGATCGTCTCCCGTTAAAGATTATGTGGCCCCAATGTCCCGCCACCAGCCTAGGCGCATCGCTTGGGGGTCGTGCGCAATTTAGGTGCTAGGATTTGGAAATGGTCAACAGGATTCTTGCAACGCGGCGGCCATTTCTTGGCCAGTTGATCAAAAAATCAGCCGTTAGGCAAAAGCGGGCAAGTTAAGATCAGCGCATCGCTGCGCCGCCCATCGGCGTGCAGATAATAGGCGCGGCGCAGGCCCGATTGGATAAAGCCGCAGCTTTGATACAGGGCGATTGCGGGGGTGTTTTCGGCATCGACCTCAAAAAATGCCTGCTCGGCGGCATTTTGCCGCGCGGTGGCCAAGAACTCTTGCACCAAACTGTGCCCGATGCCTTGCCTGCGGGCGGCTGGATCTACGGCAAGGGTCAAAATCTCGGCCTCGCCCGCGACGGTGGCGCCCATCAAAAAACCGTGGTCGCGCGTTAAGGCAAAGTTGTGCGGATTGGCCAAAAGATCAGCGATTTCTTGGGCGGGCCATGCGCGCTGGCCCGCAAAGCAGGCATGGTGCAGACGGGCCATTTCCGCAAAGGTCATGGCAAGATCACGGGCGGAGGATCGCTGGGCGGGGTGGCATCGGCGGGGCGCAGATAAAAGGGGGCGGGCCGAGGGTTTGGTTGCCCCAACCGAAGGCCCGCGATCTGCGCGATGTTCAGCGCCAAATGGGCAGGTAAAAGCGTTTCCAAAGCCAGAATAGGGGCATCTTGTGGCGCGCTGTCCAGCAATTGCGCCGCCGTGCCCCTGCCAAATCTTTGGGCATAGACCTGCCCGCGCGGGGCAGAGATTGTGACATAAAAATCATTCTTATCAGTGCCTTGCGCGCGGGCATCAAAGCCCGTCACGCCAATAGCAGGGATGGATAGCCCCAGCGCAAGGCCCCGCGCCAGCGCCACAGAAATGCGAATACCTGTAAAATTGCCCGGCCCTACCCCCACACCAATCGCGGCAAAATCGGCCAAGGTCAGGCCAGCCTTGGCGATGATATCTTCGATCATGGGCAGCAAACGTTCGGCCTGTCCTTTGGCCATATCCTCGCTATGGGTGATGGGGTCGCGCGCACCATCTGGCCAATAGATCGCTGCTGCGCAATGCGCGCCCGACGTGTCAAAGGCAAGAATGGGTCGCATGGCCTAGGCAGCGACGTTAGGCAGCAACTGGCCGCACTTCCAACACTTCGGGAATGTAATGGCGCAGCAAGTTTTCGATGCCCATTTTAAGGGTCAGCGTCGATGATGGGCAGCCCGCACATGCGCCCTTCATGTTCAAATACACCACACCGCGATCAAACCCGTGGAAGGTGATGTCGCCGCCGTCTTGCGCAACGGCAGGGCGCACGCGGGTATCAAGCAATTCCATGATCTGGCGCACAACGTCGCCATCTGGCCCGTCATGCGCGGTATGGGCGGCCTGCGCCGACCCTTCCATCACGGGCGCGCCCGACTGGAAATGTTCCATAATTGCGCCCAAAATAGCGGGTTTAATATGGCCCCAATCGGCGCCGTCCGCTTTGGTCACTGTTACAAAATCTGTGCCCAAAAACACGCCCGTCACCTGACCCGTGGCGAAAATGCGTTTGGCCAACGGCGAGACTGCTGCCGCATCGGCATTGGGAAAATCTGCTGTGCCCATATCCAGCACCTCTTGCCCTGGCAAGAATTTCAACGTGGCAGGGTTTGGCGTGGATTCCGTCTGGATGAACATGTGGCAATCTCCGACTGTTATACTCACCTATGCAGGCGGGCGGGCAAAGTCAAGTTTGGAAACATTCTAAACTGATTTGGCAAGGTAGACCAGCGCGATTTGCTTCTCTTGAGGGGGGCCCATTTGTTGTGCTAGCCTTTGGGAATGAGCGATGAAGCCCAGCTTGAAACCGACCTGCGCGCCGAAGGTGTGCGCGTGACGCGTCAGCGCCTTGCGATTTTGCATGTGCTGCGCGCCGCCGTCGATCACCCCCGCGCCGAGGATATCTTGGCCCGCGCCAAGGAACAGGATCCCAGCGTGTCGCAGGCGACTGTCTATCGCACGCTCGCCATGCTGGAAAAGGCGGGCTCAGTGTTGAAAAACGAATTTGACGGGGCCGGCGCGCGCTATGAACTGGCGGGCGGGGCGCACCACGATCATTTGATTGATCTGGACACCGGCGAGGTGATGGAATTCCACTCGCATAAGATCGAACGACTGCAGGCCGAGATTGCAGGAGAATTAGGCTATGATATCGAATGGCATCGGCTGGAACTGTATGGTCGCCGCCAGCGCGCGCCTAAAAGTTAACCAAACGGCCCCCCAGGCAGCAAAGGATCGGCACCTATGGCAGCGGGCGGGCATATCGCAGCGGGGATTGATCTGGGTGGCACCAAGATCGAGGCGCAGGTGTTTACCGGCGATTGGCAAATTGCCCAGCGCCAGCGCTGGCCGACGCCGCCGCATTATCCCGATTTGCTGGCAGCCATGTCGCAGGCCTTGGCCTGGTGCGAAAACTTCGGGGGGCAGGGTTTGCCGATTGGGGTATCGTCTGCTGGGTTGATTAACCCTAGCACAGGGCGGGCCCTGACGGCGAATTTGGCCGCCTCGGGTCAGGCCTTTCCCGCCGATGTTGCGGCGGCCGCGGGGCGCGGGGTGGTTTGGGTGAATGATTGCCGCGCTTTGGCCCTGTCCGAAGCGCAATTTGGCGCGGCGCAGGGGTGCGATCCCGCGCTTGTGGTGATTTTTGGCACGGGCGTATCTGGCGGGGTCATTTCCAGCGGCAAAATGCTGGGCGGCTTTGCAGGGGTGGGCGGCGAGGTTGGCCATTTCGCCCTGCCCGCTGCGCCCATATTAGCGCATGGCCTGCCAATACTGCCCTGCGGCTGTGGGCGGATTGGCTGCGTTGAAACTTATCTTTCTGCCGCGGGCCTGTCGCGCATTGCCCAGCATATCACGGGGCGGGCCCTTCCTGCACGGCAGGTTTTGGACAATGCGTCGCAGGATGCGGGGCTTGCGCAGGCATGGGACGTTTGGCTGGATATCGCTGCGGAATTTTTGTTAACACTGACCCTGACGATCGACCCTGCCGCGATTATCTTAGGCGGCGGGCTGTCAAATGCGCGAGGCATCTGCGCCGATGTGTCAGCGCGGTTGGGGGCGGGTATGTTCGCGGGTTTTCCGACCCCGCCCGTGCGACTGGCCCAAGGCGGCGATACCAGCGGCGCGCGCGGCGCGGCCTTTGCGGCGTTCATGGGCGCGCAAAATGGGTGACGTTTGGCTTGCCCCCACAGCGATATATGATGGTGCAGCGCTGCGGAACGGGGCTGTGCTGCAGGTTCAAAACGGGCAAACGGGCGCTATTGTCGCGCGGGGCGATCTGCCCAAAACTACGCAGATTTTGCCCCTGGACGGCACGCTTTGCGCGGGGTTTTTGGATTGCCAAGTCAATGGCGGCGGCGGGGTTTTGCTAAACAATACGCCAACCGCGCAGGCGATAGGCGAAATAGCCGCAGCGCATCGGCGGGCGGGAACAGTTGGGATTTTGCCCACCGTTATCACCGACAGCCCGCACATCTTGGCGCAGGCGGTTGATGCGGCAATAGCGGCCCGCGCAAACCCCGCCGTTTTGGGTCTGCACATCGAAGGCCCGCATCTTGCGCCCGCGCGGCGCGGCACGCATAGCGCCCAATGGCTGCGCCCGTTCGAGGCGGAAACATTGGCCCATGTCACCCGTTTGCGCGCGGCGGGGATGTTTGTGAAAATCACTCTTGCGCCTGAAATGGCCAGCGCTGCTGATGTCGCGGCACTGGTCGCCACGGGGGCGGTTGTGTCAATCGGGCATTCAGATGCCAGCGCAGAGGATACGCGCGCCTTGCTGATGGCAGGGGCCACCTGCTTTACCCACCTGTTCAACGCGATGTCGCCCATGACGGCGCGCGCGGCAGGGGTCACGGGGGCGGCGCTGAATTCAGAGGCGTATTGCGGGATCATTTGCGATGGTATCCACGTGGCCGATGAAATGATCGCATTGGCCCTGCGCGCGCGGCCCGTGGCAGGGCGCATGGTGATGGTATCGGATGCGATGGCCACGGTGCAGGGGCCAGACCATTTTACGCTGTATGGCCGCAAGATTAGCCTGCAAAACGGGCGTCTGATCAACGACGAAGGCGCGCTGGCGGGGGCGCATTGCACGATGGCCAGCGGGGTGCAGCGGCTGGTCACGGGTCTAAAAATTGCCCCCGAAACCGTTCTGGACATGGCGATTTCCGCCCCCGCACGCGTGCTGCGCCGCCCCGAACTCGCCAGCCCCTGCCAGCGTGATCTGCGCGATATCCTTCTGCTGGGGCCAAGCTTCGCTTTGGCGGCGATGGGCCAAGACATCCTGACAGAAAAGGCGCGCTGAATGGCCTTTACCCTGCGCCAATTACAGTTCTTCACCGCCGCCGCCGAGGCGGGTTCCGTTTCGGGCGCGGCGCGGGCGCTGTCCATCTCGCAGTCGTCCGTCACCGAGGCGATCCGCGCGCTAGAGGATGATCTGGGCGTGCAACTGTTTGACAGGCAGGCGCGCGGGCTGCTGATTACGCAAAAGGGATCGGTGTTTTTGCGCAACGCGCGGCAGATATTGGCCGATGTTGCCACTGCGCGCACAGCGTTTGATGAACAACCTGGCCCCTTGCTGGGCAAGCTGTCGCTGGGGGTCACCTCGCTGGTGGCGGGATATGTCTTGTCGGATATTTTGCAACGCTTTCGACGGGCTTTTCCTGCTGTGGAACTTTCCGTCATAGAGGACACGGGCGAATATTTGCAGCATCTGCTGATCGGCGGAGAGTTGGACGTGGCGGTCTTGCTCACCTCGTCGATCAGCGACCGCATGGCGCTGAATGTCGAACAATTGCTGGTGTCGCCCTATCGGTTGTGGCTGCCTTTGGGGCATCCGCTGGCAGACCAAGACACGATCGCGCTGGAAGATTTGACAGGGCAAACCTTGATTCAACTGATGGTGGACGAAATCGAAGTGTCGATGCGCAGCCTGATGTCGGCCCTGGCGGTAAAGCCCAAAATCGCGCTGCGCACCCGCAGTGTCGAGGCCGTGCGATCATTGGTGGCCACGGGGGCGGGATTGGCGATTTTGCCCAGTCTGGTCTATCGGCCTTGGTCGCTGGAAGGTGACCGTATCGTCATCCGCGATGTGTCGGGCGATTTGCCCTCGGTGCAGGTGGGGCTGGCGTGGCGGCGTGGTGCGCCCTTGGCAGAACCTGCACTGAACTTTATCCGTATCGCGCAGGCAGGCATGCCGCTGCGCTGATCCATACGGCGCAATGCCATCGGTTTTTCCGATAGCTTCGTTCTGCGTTTTGCCGTTGCGATATAAAAACGCCGCCCCTAGGCTTTAGCCATGACTGAAACATCAGCATTTTGCCCCAAGCGCTGCGGTTTAGCGCCATTTCGGGCCAACCAACAAGGAGAGATCATATGCGATTGCTAAAGCTTTTGGGCACAAGCGCCCTGTCCACCCTGATCGCCATTGGCCCGATGGCCGCCCAAGTCACCGCTTTGGGCGAGGGCGAGGGCGAGGTATCCATCGTCGCTTGGGCGGGATATATCGAACGCGGCGAAACCGACAAAGCCTTTGATTGGGTTACCAAATTCGAGGCGGACACCGGCTGCAAAGTATCGGTAAAAACGGCCAACACCTCTGACGAAATGGTTGCCCTGATGAATGAAGGCGGCTTTGATCTGGTGACAGCTTCGGGCGATGCCAGCCTGCGGCTGATTGCTGGCGGGCGCGTGCAGCCGATTAACACCGATCTGATCCCATCTTGGAGCGCTGTAGATGACCGCCTGAAAGATGCTGGCTGGCACACGGTGGGCGGCGTGCATTACGGCGTGCCCTATATGTGGGGGCCGAATGTTTTGATGTATAATACCGAAGTTTTCAAGGAGCCGCCAAAATCTTGGAACGTTGTGTTCGAGAAAATGGATTTGCCCGATGGCAAAACCAACGAGGGCCGTGTGCAGGCCTATGACGGGCCGATTCACATTGCCGATGCCGCGCAATATCTGATGTTTCATAAGCCCGACCTTGGCATCAAATCTCCCTATGAGCTGAACGAAGCGCAATACACCGCCGCCTTGGATTTGCTGCGCACCCAGCGCACCCTTGTGGGGCGCTATTGGCATGATGCCTTTATCCAAATGGACGATTTCAAGAACGAAGGTATGGCGGCCTCTGGGTCTTGGCCGTTCCAAGTGAACTTGCTGAAATCTGAAGGTCTGCCGATTGCCTCGACCATCCCGCAAGAAGGGGCGACTGGCTGGGCCGACACGACGATGATGCATGTCGACAGCAAACATCCAACCTGCGCCTATAAGTGGATGGAGCATTCGCTGGCCTCGAACCTGCAGTCTGACCTTTCGGTTTGGTTTGGCGCGAACCCAGCGGTTCCAGCCGCCTGCACCGATGGGCGCGGGATGCAAACTGCCGAAGGCTGCACGTCGAATGGCATGGATGATTTCGACAAAATCCGCTTTTGGACGACCCCTGTTGCCAATTGCTCTTTGGGTGAGGGGGCTTGCGTGCCCTATTATCGCTGGGTGTCTGATTACATCGGCGTGATCGGCGGCCGCTGATCACCCCACCTTTTGCGCGCCCTGCCCCATGCTGCATTGCAGGCGGGGCGCGCAGTTTCTTGACCCATCGGAAAAGCCATGCCCCACTCCCCCAGCCCTGCGGTTGAGTTTCAAACCGTGTCGCGCCAGTTTGGCAGCGGCGCCTCTGGCGTGCGCGCCGTGGATAGTGTCGATCTAACCATCGCCGAGGGCAGCTTTTTTGCCATGCTTGGGCCGTCTGGGTCGGGCAAAACCACCTGCTTGCGGCTGATTTCGGGCTTTGAGCAACCCACAGGCGGGCAGATTAGAATTTTCGGGCAGGATGTTTCGCAGATCCCGCCCAATCGGCGCAATGTAAACACGGTGTTTCAGGACTACGCGCTGTTTCCGCATATGAGCGTGCGCGACAATGTGGCCTATGGTTTGATGGTCAAAGGCATGGGCCGCGCCCAGCGCTATGACCGCGCCGAGGCGATGCTGGCCCTCGTGCATTTGGACGGCTACGGCGATCGCCGCCCTGCGCAGCTTTCAGGTGGGCAACGCCAGCGGGTGGCTCTTGCCCGCGCTTTGGTGAACGAGCCGCGCGTTTTGCTGCTGGACGAGCCGCTGGGCGCATTGGATTTGAAACTGCGCGAAGCCATGCAGGACGAGTTGAAGGCCCTGCAACGCCGCCTTGGCATCACCTTTGTGTTTGTGACCCATGACCAGCACGAGGCCCTGTCGATGGCCGATAGCTTGGCGGTGTTCAACCAAGGTCGTATCGCGCAAATCGGCAGTCCTGCCGATATTTACGCCCGCCCGCGCACCCGTTTTGTGGCCGATTTCGTCGGATCTTCTAATGTTCTTCCCCCCGATTTGGTGAAAGATTTGGGCGGAGCGGCAGGCTGGGCCAGTCTGCGCCCCGAGGCGGTGCGCCTGATGGCCACAGGCGATAGTGGGGCAAAGATCGCGGGCACGGTCGCGGCCTTACGCTATTTGGGGGCCAGCAGCCGTGTTGTTATCACCTGCCGCGGCCAAAGTGGCATGCCGACCGACATTGCCGCGCTTGTGCCTGCAGGCCATCCGCTGCCCGAACTGGGGTCAGAGGCCGCCTTGGCCTTTGACATCCGCGATTTGCATCTGATGGAGGGGGCGTGATGGCGGCACCTGCCATTTTGCCCGAACGCGGCTGGGGCGACCGTTTGGGTGCGCAGATTTGGCGGCGCCCGCGCCTGTTTTTGGGGCTATTACTGGCCCCGCCGCTGATCTGGCTGGGCGTGGTCTATTTGGGCGCGCTGGCCGCGCTGCTGCTGCAAAGCTTTTACGCGATTGACGAATTTTCGGGCATGGTGGTGCCAGAATTCACCTTAAAGACCTATGCCGAACTGCTGCGCCCGTCGAATTATGACGTGATTTTGCGCACATTGCTCATGTCTGCTGCCGTCACGCTGGGCTGCGCGATTTTGGCCTTTCCCATCGCCTATTACGCCGCCCGCTTTGCGCGGGGGCGGCTGAAAGCGCTGTTTTATTTGGGGGTGATGCTGCCGCTTTGGTCGTCTTATTTGGTCAAGGTTTATGCGTGGAAACTGATCTTGGCAAAGGAAGGCATTGTCACTTGGGCGGCAGAGGCGACCCATTCCAGTGCAATCTTGGATGCCGTTTTGGCCCTGCCTGTGGTGGGCGGCAATTCACTGTCCACAAGCTATATCGGCATGTTTGCGGTGTTTGTATATGTTTGGATTCCTTACATGATTTTGCCGATGCAGGCGTCATTGGAACGGGTTCCCACCTCGTTGCTAGAGGCCGCCGCCGACTTGGGCGCAAGCCGCGCGCAGGCTTTTGCCACGGTGATTTTGCCGCTGGCATTGCCGGGGGTGATCGCAGGGTCAATCTTTACCTTTTCGCTGACAATGGGCGATTATATCATTCCGCAAATCATCGGAAATTCGGCCAATTTCATCGGCATGGCGGTGTATCAACTGCAGGGCACGGCGGGCAATACACCGCTGGCGGCGGCCTTTGCTGTGGTGCCGATTGTGATCATGCTGGTCTACCTGTGGCTGGCAAAACGGGCGGGGGCATTTGATGCACTCTGACCGCGCGTCATGGGGGTTAAAGCTGGCGGCAGGGTTTGGCCTTGCGTTCCTGCACCTGCCGATTTTGCTGATTTTCCTTTATGCCTTTACCACGGAAGAGCGCACCTATGCCTTCCCGCCCCCAGGTCTGACGCTGCAATGGTTCGCCGTTGCGTGGGATCGCCCCGATATTTGGCAGGCGCTGGGCCTGTCGCTGCAAGTGGCATCTGTGGCCACCCTTTTGGCAATGGTGCTGGGCACACTGACCGCGGCCGCAATGGTGCGGGGCGGCTTTTTGGGGCGCGATCAGATCAGCTTGCTGATTGTTTTGCCCATCGCCCTGCCGGGGGTGATTACAGGCATCTCGCTGCGCTCGGCCTTTGGACTTATGGATATTCCGTTTTCCACTTGGACGATCATTCTGGGCCATGCCACGTTTTGCATCGTGATAGTCTATAACAACGCGGTGGCCCGCTTTCGCCGCCTGTCGGGCGGGATACTTGAGGCCAGCGCAGATTTGGGCGCAACGGCTTTTCAAACTTTTCGCTATGTGCTGTTGCCCAACCTTGGCACTGCGCTGTTGGCGGGGGGGATGCTGGCCTTTGCCCTGTCGTTTGACGAGGTGATTGTCACCACTTTTACCGCGGGCCAACAGGCGACATTGCCAATCTGGATGCTGGAAGAGTTGATCCGCCCGCGCCAACGCCCTGTGACAAATGTTGTGGCGCTGATTGTCTTTGCGGCAACATTCCTGCCAATTTTGGCCGCCTATTATCTGACATCGGGCGGCAGCGAAACTGCTGGCTCTGGCAAATGAAAGGAACCCCTATGACCTATCAAACCCAATTGCTGATTGATGGCACTTTCGAGGCGGGGGCCGAGGCCAGCGAGCAAGTGCTGAACCCGCGCACAGGCGGCCTGATCCTAGAGGTGCCCGAAGCCGCGCCGCCGCAAATTGACCGCGCCGTTGCCGCCGCACGCCGCGCCTTTACCGCATGGTCGCGCACCACGCCTGCCGAACGCTCTGCCGCCCTTTTGCGCATCGCCGACCGTATCGAACGCGCCAGCGCCGATTTTGCAGCGCTAGAAGCGTTGAATTGTGGCAAGCCAATCAATGCCGCCCTGAATGATGAATTGCCTGCCGTTGTCGATTGTTTTCGCTTTTTCGCAGGCGCTGTGCGCTGCCAACATGGCGCGGTGGCGGGTGAGTATTTGGCCGGCCACACCAGTATGATACGGCGCGATCCTATTGGGGTCGTCGCCTCGATTGCGCCGTGGAATTATCCTTTGATGATGATGGCGTGGAAGCTTGCCCCAGCTATTGGCGGCGGCAATACAGTGGTGTTCAAACCCTCCGAGCAAACCCCGCTGACTGCGCTGCGACTGGCGCAAATCTTGGCCGAAGAACTGCCCGAAGGCGTGGTTTCGGTGATTGCAGGGCGCGGGCAGACGGTGGGCAATTATCTGATCAATCATGCGGGCGTCGATATGATCTCGCTGACGGGCGATGTCGCAACGGGTCGCAAAATGCTGGACGCTGCGGCAAAATCGGTCAAACGCACGCATTTGGAACTGGGCGGTAAGGCCCCCGTTCTGGTGTTCGATGATGCCGATATTGCCAGCGTGGTCGAAGGGCTGCGCGCGTTTTCGTTTTACAACGCGGGCCAAGATTGCACCGCCGCTTGCCGCGTATATGCTGGCAAAAAGGTGTATGACAATCTGGTCGCTGATCTATCGGCGGCGGCGGCGTCCATCACGCTGGGAGCAGACGACGATACCACCAACGAAATCGGCCCGCTGATCAGCCAGCGCCAGCGCGACCGCGTGTCCAGCTTCGTCAACCGCGCGCGCGAGCAAAACCATATCGAGATTACAGCCGGCGGCGCGGCGATGGAGACAGGGTTTTATTACAAGCCCACGGTGGTGGCAGGCGCAACGCAAGAGGACGAAATTGTGCGGCGCGAAGTGTTTGGCCCCGTGGTTTCGGTCACCCCATTTTCCAATGTGGATCAAGCGGTCACTTGGGCCAATGACAGCGATTATGGGCTGGCCTCTTCGGTCTGGACGCGCGATGTGGGCCGCGCGATGGCCACAGCAGCGCAGCTTCGCTATGGCTGCACCTGGATCAACACCCATTTTATGCTGGCCAATGAAATGCCCCATGGCGGGTTAAAGCAATCGGGCTATGGCAAGGACTTATCGTCCTATGCGCTGGAAGATTACACAGTTGTGCGGCATGTGATGGTCAAACACGGTTAACGCGGCGGGTGGCGCAGGACGGTCTTTGCAACAATCTCTTGGCGTTTTGCGCAAACACCCGTCACAGCAACCTCTATTGACCCTTTCAATAGATCCCATTCAAACAAGGAATTTCTCATTTTTCCTATCCCAGTTTATCCATAGATTGGGAAGGTTCGTCTGGCCCTTTGCCACGTAACCTTCGCATAAAAAGGGGGCCGCCCTGCGGGGCAGGACGTTGTCTGGGAGGGCAAAATGAACACACCGAATACGAACGCAAGCATCGGCGCATTGGGGCTTGGCGCGTTGATCATCGCGCATCTTGCGGGAATGATTGATCTGGTTGCGCTGCCTGTCTGGGTGGGCGCGCTGCAAGAACGATTTGGATTTTCTTTGCAGCAAGCGGGGGGGCTTGCCACTTTGTTCTTGCTGGGCGCAGTTCTGGCCAGCGCGGTGGTTGCCCCTCGGCTGAACAGACTTCCTCAGAAAATGGTGGCGGTTTTGGGCTTTGGCGGGGCGGCATTGGCGTTTTTCGCCGCCTCGACCCGCAGCGACTTTGGGACATTGGCCGCACTGCATGCCGCAGCGGGGGTCGCTGTCGGCGCGGCTTTGTCGATGGTGCATGGCGCAATGGGACGCGCCGCCAACCCCCACCGCGTTTTTGCGATGGCTGGAATCGCATTGGGCCTATTTGCCATAATCTTTCTGGCCATTGCCCCGCAAATCATCATCGCCTCGGGCGGGCCGGCGCTGTTTGTCATTTTTGGCGGCGTGATGGTGATTGCCGCCCTTGCCAGCTTGATCGGCTATCCGACTTTAACCGCTGCGCCCACCGCTGCCGATATGGCACCATTTTCGCGCGCGGTGTGGTTTGTGATCATCGGGGTTAGCTTGATGACCTTTAACCAAGCAATGGTGTTTTCCTTTGTCGAGGTGATCGGCGGGGCGCGTGGTTTTGCCAAAGAGGCGGTTTTGGGCGTGCTCATCGCGCTGGGTCTGGTGAATTTCATCTTGGCCGCCCCCTTGGCCGCGATCTTGGAAAAGCGCCTTCCAGCCTTTGGAGTGGTGCAAGCCGGCCCTGCCGTGCAGGCGATTTTGGCGCTGATCGTCACCTCGGCAGGGGCGTTTCAAATTTGGGCCCCAGCGGCGGCAGTGTTTGTGGCCGTTCAAATCTTTACCCATACCTTTGCCTTTGGCCTTTTGGCACGGCTGGATACATCGGGCCGCGCCGTAGCCGCAACGCCCGCCATGCTGATGATCGGGGCGGCGCTGGGGCCGTTTGTGGGCGGCGCATTAAGCCAGAACTTGGGCTTTGGTGCGCTGGGTGTGGCCGCAGTGATTGTCGCCGCCGCGTCGATCTTTAGCTTTACGCGCGCCAAATCGGCCTAATACACCGCGCCCTGCCCGCTGTTGGCGGGCGGGGCAGGGCATCAGCGGCGTTGATCTGAATATCGAAAGCCACGATGTGACGGAAAAACCGCCAGAGCGCGGGATTGCGATGGTGTTTCAAAGCTATGCCTTATATCCCCATTTGACCGTGCGCGAAAACATCGGCTTTGGGCTGGCGCAGGCCAAACTGCCCAAAGACCAGATCGCGCAAAAGGTTGCCGCCGCTGCCGAGGCCTTGCAACTGACCCCGCTGCGTGATCGCAAGCCAAAGGCGTTGTCCGGGGGGGGCAGCGCCAGCGTGTGGCAATCGGGCGGGCTATGGTGCGCATCGAGTTGACCGAACTGCACCGCAAACTGGGCGCGACGATGATTTACGTCGCGCATGATCAGGCCGAAGCGATGACAATGGCCGACAAAATCGTCGTTCTAAACGGCGGTAAGATTGAACAGGTGGGCACGCCGATGCAACTGTATAACGCGCCTGCAGCGGCATGTTGAATATTTGGGCGCGGATACGGTGGTCTATTTGGACGTGCCAAAGATGGGGGATTTGGTCGCCAGAGTAACGGGCGAAATGCGGCTGGAAATTGGCAGCCACATCTGGGCAAGCCCTGCGGCCGGGAAAGACTATAGGTTTCCGTGACGGCTGTTGTTTCTAACGCAAGAAAATTTCATCCATCCGCGCAAACTTACGCCCGCAGATCAAGCGCCTGCAGATCGTCCAGCAAATCTAGCAAGGTTTCCAGACGTTCTGCGCCAAAATCCAACTCGATCCGCGCAAATATTTCGGCGCTTTGGGCGGCATGGGCGCGAATCAACTCCTCGCCCACGGGAGTGATCGAAATAACGGTCTTGCGGCGGTCTTCGGGCGGTGTATGCCGCGAGATCAACCCCTCGGCCTGCATCGGGCCAATCATCCGCGTCAAACTGGACAGCAGCAAACATGCGCGATCTGCAACGTGGCTAAGTTCCATCGGGCCGTTTTCCTGCACCACCCGCAGCACGCGCCATTTCTGTTCGTTCACGCCCGAAATTGCCAGCATGTCACGGATCGGGCCCATAACCGCCTCGCGGGCGCGCAACAGCGCGATGGGCAAGGACCGCTGCGTTTTGCGAATGGGGATCGAAATCTGTGTCATCGACCCTCTATTGATGATTTTTTGGTGCCGCTCAAGTGCCCGTTACAAAAAACTTGACAGAGCAAGCATTTTACTTAACAAAGCAAGTATTAGCGGCAATTGGAGGGAGCCATGGGGGGGGGAAGCCATGCCACATATCCACATCGACTATTCGCCCAACTTAGAAACACGCGTCAACATGGCGGGTCTGTGCCGCGCGCTGCGAGATGCGGCTGCGGCAACGGGGGTTTTGCCGCTGGGAGGGCTGCGGGTGCGTGCGGCCCCTGCCACCCATTACGTGATCGCAGATGGCAACCCCGATCATGCCTATCTGGACATTTCCCTACGCCTTCGGGGCGGGCGCAGCGCTGCCGATAAGGCCCGCGCCACACAAGAGATTTTCGCCGCAGCCGAGGCATATTGCGCCGATGTCATGGCGACATCGTCGTTTATGCTTTCTTTTGAAATGCGCGACATCGACCCTGATCTATCGCCCAAATCTTCGTCCATCCGCAGCTATTTACCAAAGGATATCCAATGACCGACCTGCCCACGCATTTGGCCAAACTGGACAGCCACCTTGCCCGTTTTCGTTCGGATGGCATTTTGCACCTGATCGGCGGGCAAGATGTGGCGGCGGCAAATTGGTTTGAAACCCGCTCGCCCGTGGATGACAGCCTGATCGCCCGCGTGGCGCTGGGAACGGCAGACGATATTGACGCGGCAGCCCGCGCCGCAAAAGCCGCCTTTCCCAAATGGGCCGCTTTGGCGGGTGACAAACGTAAAGCCATCCTGCATCGCATTGCAGATTTGATCGAAGAACGGGCCGAGGAAATCGCCCTATGTGAATGTTGGGACACGGGCCAAGCCTGGCGCTTTATGTCCAAGGCCGCCCTGCGCGGGGCCGAGAATTTCCGCTTTTTTGCCGATCTGGCCCCATCAGCGCGCGACGGCCAATCGCTGCCCTCGCCCGATCATCTGAACATCACTTCGCGCAGCCCCATTGGCCCTGTGGGGGTGATCACGCCGTGGAATACACCCTTCATGCTGTCCACATGGAAAATCGCGCCTGCGCTCGCTGCGGGCTGCACGGTGGTGCATAAACCCGCCGAGTTTAGCCCCTTGTCCGCGCGCCTATTGGCCGAGATTTGCCGCGATGCGGGCCTGCCCGACGGGGTGTTAAACCTTGTCAATGGCTTGGGCGAGGAGGCGGGCCGCGCCCTGACGATGCATCCCGATATCAAGGCCATCGCCTTTGTGGGCGAAACGCGCACTGGCAGCATGATCATGAAACAGGGGGCCGATACGCTGAAACGGGTGCATTTTGAACTGGGCGGCAAAAACCCCGTTATCGTGTTCGATGATGCCGACCTTGACCGCGCTTTGGATGCGGTGATTTTCATGATCTACTCGCTGAATGGCGAGCGCTGCACATCGTCCAGCCGCCTGCTGATCCAAGACAGCATTGCCGAGAAATTCCACGCCGCGCTGATCGAACGGGTCAATAACATTAAGGTTGGCCACCCGCTTGACCCTGCAACCGAAGTTGGCCCGCTGATCCACCAGACCCATTTCGACAAGGTCACCTCTTACGTTGATATTGGCCGCGCCGAGGGCGCAACCCTGGCCGCAGGCGGGGCGCGGATGGGCGATGCGGGCTGGTTCATTCAGCCAACCCTCTTCACCCATGCCCGTGCCAATATGCGGATCGCGCAAGAAGAAGTGTTCGGCCCCTTCCTGACCTCGATCACCTTTGCGACCGAGGCCGAGGCGCTGGCGATTGCCAATGGCGTGGCTTACGGGCTGACGGGCTATGTTTGGACGCATGATTTGACCCGCGCGCTGCGGGTGTCGGATGCGCTAGAGGCGGGGATGGTCTGGGTGAACAGCGAAAATGTGCGCCACCTGCCAACGCCTTTTGGCGGGGTCAAGTCCAGCGGTATTGGCCGCGACGGCGGCGACTGGTCGTTCGAATTTTATATGGAAACCAAAAACCGCGCCTTCGCCCTTGGCGCGCATAAAATGCAGCGCCTTGGCGCGCAGAACCTGTAAAGGAAACCCGATGCCCATTCCTACCCCCAACCTTTACCCCGCCTTTAACATCGTCCGCCTTAGCCATGTGGAATTGCGCGTGCGCGATCTGGGCTGGAGCCGCGCCTATTACGCGGACACCTTGGGCCTGCAAGTCACCTATGAGGACACGGACGCCATCTATCTGCGCGCGATGGAGGAACGGGGCCATCATTCGATGATCCTGCGCCGCGCCGATGCGCCTTCGGTCGGCGTTTTGGGGTTCAAGGTTTGGGCCGAGGAAGATTTGGACAAGGCCGCCCATTGGTTTGCCGCCAAGGGCTTGCCCACCGAATGGGTCACGCGCCCCTATATGGGCCGCGTTTTGCGCACGCGCGATCCTTGGGGCGTGCCGCTGGAGTTTTACGCAAAGATGGATCGCCTGCCGCCCATCCATCAGAAATACGCCCTGTATCGCGGGGTAAAACCGCTGCGGATTGACCATTTCAACCTGTTTTCCAGCAATGTCGATGCGGCGGTCGCGTTTTACAACGAGATGGGGTTCCGCCTGACGGAATACACCAGCGACGCGGAAACGGGCCGCGCTTGGGCCGCGTGGATGCACCGCAAAGGTGGGGTGCATGACATTGCCTTTACCAATGGCACCGGGCCGCGCCTGCATCACACAGCCTTTTGGGTTCCAACGCCCCTGAACATCATCGACCTTCTCGATCTGATGTCGACCACGGGCTATCTGGCCAATATTGAACGCGGGCCAGGGCGGCACGGCATCTCAAACGCCTTTTTCCTGTATATCCGTGATCAAGACGGCCACAGGACAGAGATTTATTGCAGCGATTACCAAACCACCGATCCCGATTTAGAACCCATTCAGTGGGATTTGAAAGACCCGCAGCGCCAAACCCTATGGGGAGCGCCTGCGCCGAAAAGCTGGTTCGAACTCGGCTCTAGTTTTGACGGCGCGGGTCTGGTGGACAGTGAACTGAAAGCGCAGCCGATTGTGGCACCATAGGGGACGATGATGAACCTTTGCACCTTTCGCGCGGGCGAGCAGCAGTTTTGGGGCGTCACGGCTCAGGGCGGCGTGCTGGCGCTGTCGGGCGAGTTTCCGCATTGGCCAACCCTGCGCGATGTGATTGCGGCAGGTGGGATTGGCGCGGTTTTGGTCGCTGGCGCAGACCGCGCGCCCAGCCATTTGGACGGGCAATTCACATATGATATTCCCATCCCAAACCCCGAAAAAATCATCTGCGTCGGCGTGAACTTTCCCGACCGCAACGCCGAATACAAAGACGGGCAAGAGGCACCGCCCTATATGTCGCTGTTCCCCCGCTTTGCCCGCAGCTTTACAGGCGCGGGCCAACCGCTGATTCGCCCGCCCGAAAGCGCGCAGCTGGATTACGAGGGCGAGATTGCCGTGGTTATCGGAACAGGTGGGCGGCGTATCCCAGAGGCCGAAGCGCTTCGCCATATCGCCGCCCTGACCTTGTGCAACGAAGGCACCATCCGCGACTGGGTGCGTCATGCCAAGTTTAACGTGACCCAAGGCAAGAATTGGGATGCGTCAGGGTCGATTGGCCCGCATCTGGTGCCCTTTACAGACCCCGCGCAAATTGTCGACATCGCGCTGACCACCCGCGTCAATGGCGAGGTTCGCCAAAGTGACCGCACTGGGCGGATGCTGTTTTCTGTGGCGCAGCAGATCGCCTATATCTCAACCTTTGCTACGCTTGTGCCGGGTGACATCATCGTCACAGGCACGCCCACGGGTGCGGGCGCGCGGCATGACCCGCCGATCTGGTTGAAGCCGGGCGATGTGATCGAGATTCACGCCCAGGGGATTGGAACCCTGCGCAACGGGGTGGCCGACGAATGATGACCTCTGCGCAAATTGCTTCCGCCGCCGATATGTTGGTTGAGGCCGAGGCGAGCCGCCGCCAATGTGGGCTGCTTTCCTTGCAATTTCCAGACATTACGCTGGACGATGCCTATGCCGTGCAATCCGCCTTTGTTGGGCAAAAGCAGGCGCAGGGCGCGCGGGTGATTGGCTGGAAAATCGGCCTGACCAGCCGCGCCATGCAAAGCGCGCTGAACATTACCACACCCGATTCAGGCGTGCTGCTGGACGACATGTTATTTGCCGATGGCAGCAGGATTCCCGCCCAGCGCTTTATCCAGCCGCGCATCGAGGCTGAGATTGCCTTTGTGATGAAATCCCCCCTGCGCGGCGCAGATGTGACCCGCGCTGATGTGCTGGCCGCAACCGATTATGTCGCCCCAAGTCTTGAGATTCTGGACACCCGTATCCTGCGCAGCGACCCCGCCACGGGCCGCGCTCGCATTATCACCGACACGGTGTCCGACAATGCCGCCAATGCGGGCATCGTGCTGGGGGGGCAGCGCCATGACCCTGCCCATGTTGATCTGCGCTGGGTGGGCGCGATTGTGCAAAAGAACGGCGTGGTCGAAGAAACGGGCCTTGGCGCAGGGGTTTTGAACGACCCTGTCACGGGAATTTTGTGGTTGATCCACCGACTTGCCGCCTATGGGCAAGGCATCGAGGCAGGTCAGATATTGCTTTCTGGCAGTTTCATTCGCCCGATCGAGGCCGAAGCAGGCAGTTGCTTTCACGCCGATTTTGGTGCCTTTGGGCATGTGTCGATCAACTTTTAAGGTGGCCTTATGCCTGCGCCCATCAACCCATTGAAGCAGCGTCTTGCCCAAGGCGAGGTGCTGCACGGCATTTGGCTGGGCTTTGCCGACCCCTATGCCGCAGAAATCGCAGCTACGGCAGATTTTGACTGGCTGCTGATCGACGGTGAACACGCCCCCAATGACATACGTAGCATTTCGGCCCAGATCGCCGCGATTGGCAGCCATGGCCCCGCGCCCGTGGTGCGCCTGCGGGATGATAACATCGCCGCCATCAAACAAGCGCTGGATATTGGCGCGCAAACCCTGCTGATCCCGATGATCGACAGCGCTGAGCAGGCCCTGCGCGCGCTGCGCGCCACGCGCTATCCGCCTCATGGGATGCGCGGGGTGGGGTCTTCGCTGGCGCGCGCCTCGCGGTTTTCGGCGATACCCGATTATTTGACCACCGCGAATGACCAAATTTGCCTGATTTTGCAGATTGAAAGCGTGGCTGGAATCGCCAATTTGGATGCTATTCTGGCGGTAGACGGGGTGGATTGCCTGTTCATCGGCCCGTCCGATTTGGCGGCCGATATGGGCTATTTGGGCCAGCCCAATCATCCGCTGGTGAAGTCTGCCGTGCTGGACGCGCTGACGCGGATCAGGGCGGCGGGCAAGGCGGCGGGGGTCTTGTCCACCGAACCCGCCTATATTGCCGATTGCACGGCGGCAGGGGCCAATTTCGTAGGTGTAGGCATTGATGTGACCATACTGGGCCACGCTTTGCGCGGCTTGGCGCGGCAGTATCGCAAAGGGTAACGCCTGCAGGGACACGCGGCAAATGCCGTTGCCAAAGGCAGGGAAACGGGCAAATCTTTGACCAGCCTTCGGCTAGGTGTGCGGGGTGGAGGGAACGATGCAGGTCAAATCCATCACGGCATTGGCGCGCGGGCTAGAGGTGCTGCGCCTGTTGCAATCGGCCCAAGCGATGGGCCTTGCCGATTTGCATCGCGCCACGGGCTATCCCAAAGCCTCGCTGCTGCGCATATTGAAAACGCTGATGCAGGGCGGCTTTGCGTGGCAGCGCATGGTTGATGGCGCATGGGTTGCGTCTTTTTCGCTGGCCGATATGGCAGGGCGGGCCCATCAAGAGGCGCGGCTGCTGGAAATCGCCTCGCCCGTTTTGGCGCGGTTGACGGCGCAAATCGAATGGCCGTCCGTTTTGGCCGTTCCGCGCCTGACGCATATGGAAGTGATCGAAACCAACGCCGCACGGGCCTATTTTGACGATATCGCGCTGGGGCCTTACGGGTTTCAGGTGAATATGCTGCGCTCGGCATCGGGGCGGGCATTCATCAGCTTTTGTGACGACCGTTTGCGCGCGGCGATTTTGGACCGTTTGGCTAAATCTGACCGCGCGGGCAACAGCGCCGCGCGCAGCCCTGCCTTCATCGCGCATATGCTTGCGCAGACGCGCAGCGCGGGCTTTGGCCTGCGCGACCCTGATTTTGGCGGCGATTTTGATCTGGGCCGCAGCCTTGTGGATGATGGGCGCGAAAGTCTGGCCGTGCCCATCTGGGTTGGCCCGCAGGTGGCGGGGACGCTGAACATCACATGGACACGCCGCGCCCTGCGCCGCGAGGCGGCGATCGCGCGATTTGCCCCCCTTGCCATGGCCGCCGCCGCCGAGATTACCGTCGCAATGGGGCAGGCGCAGCCAAGCGTTTCATCTGGTGAAACCTTGGCAATTGATCCTTGAGCAAACCCCACCGCGCGCCCTAGCCTGCAACCCAAAGCGCGGGAGGATGCAATGCTCACACGGGCGGATGTCGAAGAAATCATGCGGTTGCTGGATCAATCCGATTTTCAAGACCTGCGGCTAGAGCACGGCGATTTGAAGCTGGAACTGCGCCGAAAAGGTGCGATGCCGCCCGCACCCGCCGCGCCAGTGTCTGCCGTGCCAATGCCTGCACATGTAACGGGCCTGCAACCAGCCCCCTTCGCCAGCGTTGCCGCCCCTGTCATCGCCTCTGGCGGCGGCGCAGAAGTGCCTGCGCCCCTTCTGGGCACGTTTTGGCACGCGCCGCGCCCGGGCGCTGACCCGTTTGTAAAGGTCGGCGACGTGGTTGCGCCCGATACAGTGATCGGCATTATCGAAGTGATGAAGCTGATGACCTCGGTTCCCGCAGGGCTGGCGGGGGTGGTGGCCGAAATATTGGTTCCCAATGGGCAGATGGTGGAACATGGGCAGGCGCTGATCCGCGTGGCACAAGGTTAGTGCATGATTGCCCGCATTTTCATTGCCAATCGCGGCGAGATTGCGCTGCGTATCATCCGCACCGCCCGCAGTTTGGGTATTGAAACAGTGCTAGGCACCTCGCAGGCTGATCGCGATAGCCTGCCCGCGAAATTGGCGACCCGAGCCGTGGTCATTGGCCCCGCGCCTGCTGCGCAAAGCTATTTGCGGGTTGAGACGGTGGTGCAGGCGGCGCTGGGAACGGGCTGCGATGCGCTGCATCCCGGCTATGGGTTTTTGTCGGAAAACCGTTTGCTGGCAGAGGCTTGCGCCAAAGCGGGCATCATCTTTATTGGCCCGACCGTCGACAATCTGATTGCAGTGGGCGACAAGCTGACAGCCCGCAACCACGCCCGCGCGGCGGGCGTTCCGCTGGTTCCAGGTGGCACAGCGGAAACGCTGAGCGACGCGCAAGAGGTGGCCGAAACGGTGGGCTATCCGCTGCTGATCAAGGCCGTGGCAGGCGGCGGCGGCAAGGGGATGAAGCGGGTGGACAGCGCACAGGCCCTGCCCGCCGCGCTGGATTTGGCCATGGCCGAGGCAGAGGCCGCCTTTGGCGATGGCCGCGTCTATCTGGAACGCTACGTCACCAAGGGCCGCCATGTCGAAGTGCAGATCATCGCCGATGATGCGCAGGTGCTGCACGCGGGCACGCGCGATTGTTCGGTGCAGCGCCGCTATCAAAAGCTGCTGGAAGAGGCACCCGCCCCAGATTTGCCCGATGCCCTGCGCGCCGCCTTGCACGAGGCCGCCATCCGCTTTGCCCGCCATATCAATTACCGCTCGCTTGGAACGGTGGAATTTCTGGTCGATGTGCCGCGGGGCGAGTTTTATTTTCTGGAAATGAACGCCCGTATTCAGGTTGAACATCCCGTGACCGAGGCGGTGACGGGCCTTGATCTGGTCGCCTTGCAAATTGCGATTGCTGGGCGCGCGCGGCTGGGCCTAACCCAAGACCAGATCGCCCTGCGCGGCCATGCTATTGAATGTCGCCTGAATGCCGAAGATGTAGCGGCAGATTTTCGCCCCACGCCTGGGCGCGTTTCGCTTGCCTATTTCCCCAGCATGGACGGGCTGCGGGTAGACAGTCATATCCAGACGGGTGCGGTCATACCGCCGTTTTATGACAACCTGATCGCAAAACTGATCACCAATGGCGATAGCCGAACGCAGGCCCTTGCGCGGATGCAAAACGCCCTTGCTGCAATGGCACTGGATGGGCTGCCCACCAACGCCGCCCTGCATCGCGCGATTTTGGCGGATGCAGATTTTGCGGCAGGCGGGGTGGATACCCAGTTTTTGGGCAGGTTATTGCCCCAGTTTACGAAAGGCATGCCATGAGCCGAATTTCCCTGATCGACACCACGCTGCGCGATGGCAATCAATCCAACTGGGGCGCCACGGGGCTGGACACCGCTATGATGCTGGGCATCGCCCCCGCCATGGCCCGCGCAGGATTCGAGGCGATTGATTTTACAACATCAACCCATATGGCCGTGGCGGTGCGCTATGGCAAACAAGACCCATGGGAGCGTCTGCGCCTGTTTCGCGCCGCCTGCCCCGATGTGAAGCTGTCGTTCCTGACCACGGGTATGCGCTTTATCTCTTGGGAAACCGCCAGCCACGAATTGATGAGCTTTGCTTTCCAACTGCTGGCGCGCAATGGGATCGACCGTTTTGCCGTGATGGACCCAATGAACAACGTGCCCGCCATGCGGGTGATGGCCGATTTGACGCGCGCATCGGGTGCGGGGCAGGTGGTGGCGGCGCTGACATTCACCCTTTCGCCGCTGCATGATGACGCGCATTTCGCGGGTGCGGCGCGGGCGCTGACGCAAACGGGGCAATTCGATAAGCTGTATCTGAAAGACCCGGGCGGGCTGGTCACACCCGAACGCGCGCGCAGTCTGATCCCCGCGATCAAGGCGGCCATTGGCGCGGTGCCGCTGGAATTTCACAGCCATTGCACCATTGGTCTTGCGCCTTTCAGTTACCTCGAGGCGGCAGGTTTGGGGGCAGATGCCTTGCACACCTCTGCCTCGGCGGCGGCGAATGGCACAGGCCAGCCCAGCATGGCCCCCGTCATCGCCAATCTACGCGATCTGGGCCATTCGGTTGATGTGGACGATACCGCCATTGCCGAAATTGACGCGTATTTCACCGATCTTGCCCGCGCCGAAGGGCTGACTAATGCCCCGCCCAGCGAGTTTGACCGCAGCTATTTCCGCCACCAAATGCCCGGAGGGATGATGGGCACGATGCGGCGGCAACTGGCCGAGACGAACCGCCTGCACCTGCTGCCGCAAGTGCTGGAAGAGGTCGAGCGCGTGCGCGCCGATCTGGGCTATCCGATCATGGTCACGCCGTTCAGCCAAGTGGTGGGCACGCAGGCGCTGTTGAACGTGGTGTCTGGGTCGCGCTATTCCTCAGTTCCCGATGAGGTGACGCGCTATGTCTTGGGCCGTTTCGGCGCGCCCGCCATGCCGATGAACCCCGATGTGCAAGACCGCATCGCAAATTCCCCCCGCGCCAAAGAGCTTGAGGTTGAACCGCAGATGGCCAGTTTGGACGAGCTGCGCGCCAAAGTTGGGCGCGGCTACAGCGACGAAGAATTCCTTTTGCGCGCCGTCATGCCTGCCGATCAGGTCGATGCGATGGTCGCTGCTGGCCCCGCGCCGCGGGTCTATTCCGCGCGATCTAGCGGGGTAAAACATTTGGTAAAGGCGCTGTCACAGCGCAAGGACTTGTCCTATGCGCGGGTGGAAAAGGGCGATCTGAAATTGGAACTAAAGGGCGGGGCATGATGGCGCAGATTCGCGGCGTAATTTTCGATATCGACGGCACGTTGGCCATGATGGACAAAGAAAAGGGCACCTACACCGCCCTGCCCGGTGCGCGCGAGGCGGTGGCCGCCCTGTCGGCGCGCGGCCTGCCCGTTTTGGCCTATACCAACGGCACTTTCTTTCCGCCCGCGCATTATTATCCGCTGCTGGCGGATGCGGGGCTGCCGCTGGCGGCGGGGCATATTCTGACCCCTGCCGCCGTTGCCGCCACGCATTTGGCGCAAATGGGGATGGCCCGTGTTTTGGTGATTGGCGCGGACGGAACGCAAGTGCCGCTGCGCGATGTGGGGATCGAGGTGGTTTTGCCCATCGCCAATATCGGCGCTGTCGACGCTGTGCTGATTGGCTGGACAAAGGATTTCGGCGCCGCCGATTTAGAAGCAGCGGCGCAGGCGGTTTGGGCGGGCGCGCCACTGTTTGCGACATCCATCGCGCCCTATTTTGCCAGCGCCAAGGGGCGGATGCTGGGCATATCGGGGGCGATCGCAGCGGCATTGCATAATGCCACAGGCCAGCGCGCGCAGGTGTTTGGCAAACCCGAAGTGGCGGGCTTGACCATGGCCGCAGCCCTGATGAACCTTGACCCAGCCGATATCGCCGTGATTGGCGACGACCCGCATCTAGAAATCGCCATGGCACGGCGGGGCGGAGCGCTGGCGATAGGGGTGACAACGGGCGTCGCGGATAGCGCCGCCTTCACCGCCGCTGATGCAGACTTGCGCGCGCATCACATACTTCCCGATTTGACGCAGCTTTTGTCCGCGCCGTGGCTGAGCTGATATGGCGGATGAGGGAGACATCCTGTGGACATGCCCGCCCGCGCGGGCCAAGGGCCTGAATATCACGCAGTTCATCTCGTGGCTTGCGGGGCGGGGGCATCGCTTTGCAACTTACGCGGAGTTGCATGCGTGGACTATTGCCGACACCCGCGCATTCTGGGCCGAAATCGCGGTGTATTTTGACCTGATCTACGATGGCGATTTAACCCCCATCGCAACCGCAATCCCTATGCCGCGCACCCGCTGGCTTCCCAGCGCCCGCCTGAACTATGCCGAACATGTCTTGCGCCACGAAACCAACGGCGATGCAAACCGCGTGATGCTGCATCACGGATCGGAATCGCGGCCGATGGCAACCCTGTCTTGGGCCGAGGTTGCAGGCGCGGTGCGCAAACTGGCCACCCGACTGCGCGATATAGGCGTTGGGCCAGGCGATACTGTTGCCGCCTATATGCCAAACCTGCCCGAAACGGTGATTGCGATGCTGGCGACCACGGCCATCGGCGCGGTTTGGTCATCTGCCGCGCCCGAATTTGGCCCGCAAACAGTGATTGACCGCTTTGGCCAAATCGCGCCGAAACTGGTGTTTGCCGTGGGCGGCTATCGCTATGGCGGGCGCGATTTTGACCGCAGCGAAGATTTGGCGCAAATTTTGGCTGCGCTGCCTTCGGTGCAAAATGTTGTGTTGCTGGATTATCTGCCCAGTGCCAAACCCTTGCAAGTCGCGCAGCCAGTCATCCCTTGGCCCGTTCTTCTGGATGGCCCCGAAGTGCCGCGCGAGGGCTTTTCCTTTGCGCGCGTGGGCGCAGATCATCCGCTTTGGGTGCTGTTCACCTCGGGCACGACGGGCCTGCCCAAGGCGATTGTCCACAGCCACCACGGTATCGTGCTGGAACATTTCAAAACCGCCGCCTTCCATTTTGAACTGGCCACCGATGGCGCGCTGTTTTTCTATTCCACCACGGGCTGGATGGTGTGGAACACGCTGATGTGGGGGCCGCTGATGAACGGGCGCGCGGTGCTGTATGATGGCCACCCCGCCCATCCTGACGCGCGGCTTTTGTGGCGTATTGCCGATACCACGCGCAGCACTGTGATGGGAATTTCCCCCACTTTCATCCAAGTAGTGCGCGCTCAAGGCATTGTTCCCAAATATGAATTCTCTTTGGATGCGCTGCAATCTGTCATGCTGGTTGGATCCCCTTCGACGCCAGAAACTTTTGAATGGGTGCATAGCGCGGTGAAGGCAGATGTCTGGGCCGCCTCGCAATCGGGCGGAACCGAGTTTTGTTCGGGCTTGCTGGCAGGCTCGCCCCTTCTGCCGACGCGGGCGGGCGAGATTGGCGGGCGGGCACTGGGCGTGGATGCCCGCAGTTTGAACGACGATGGCGCGGATATGGGCACGGGCGAAGGCGAGTTGGCGATTTGCGCACCGATGCCGTCGATGCCGCTGGGGCTGTGGGGCGACGCGGATTTTACCCGCTACTCTGCCGCCTATTTCGATACTTGGCCGAATATCTGGCGCCATGGCGACCGTGTGCGGTTCAGCGCCCAAGGTGGGGCCTTTGTGCTGGGCCGTTCGGATGCCACGCTGAACCGATACGGCGTGCGCATTGGCAGCGCCGAGATTTACCGCACTCTAGAAGGAATTGCGGGCGTGGCCGACAGTCTGGTCATTTGCGTCGAAGATGGGCAGGGCGGGTTTTGGATGCCCCTCTTCGTACAAATGGCCAAAGGCCGCGCTTTGGATGACGCAATGCGCGGCGAAATCACCCGCCGCCTGCGGTCTGAACGCAGCCCGCGCCATGTGCCAGATGCGGTGATCGAGGCCCCCGAAATTCCGCTGACCCTGACGGGCAAAAAGATGGAAGTGCCTGTGCGCAAACTTTTCCTGGGCCAAGCATTGGATAGGGTCGCCAGCCGCGATGCCACGCGCAACCCCACCGCTTTGGATTGGTTTGCCGCCCTTGCTGCCGAGCGTTCGTCAAAACAGGCTGCGCGATGACCCTACCCGCTGCGACCATATTTGACGTGTCGGGCAAGGTCGCCTTTATCACGGGGGCAGCCCATGGTTTGGGCTTTGCCATGGCGCAGGTTTTGGCACAAAGCGGCGCGCAGGTGATCTTATTTGACCGTGACGCGCAGGCGCTGGAACGGGCGGCGCAGGCCTTGGGCGCGCTGGGCGGCAAGATAGCTGTGCAGACAGGCGATGTAACCGATGCAAATGCAGTCGCGCGGGCGATAGCGCAGACAGTGCGAAGTTTTGGCAAATTGGATATCGCCATCGCCAACGCTGGCATATCCGATGCCGCCCCCGCCGTGCTGCACCAAAGCGATCCTACCGATTGGGCGCGGGTGGTCGATGTCAACCTGAACGGGGTCTATCACACCTGCCGCGCAGCTTTGGGTGTGATGGTGGATCAAGGGTTTGGCAAAGTGATCAATGTCGCCTCGATGTGGGGGATTGCCGCCCCTGCAGGGGCATTCCCGCGCCCTGCCTATGCCGCCAGCAAGGGCGCGGTGGTGAACCTGACGCGCGAAATGGCGCTGCACTATGCAGGGCAGAATATCCAGATTAACGCGCTGTGCCCAGGGGTTTTTCAAACCGAAACCCGCCCGCGCGACCCTGCGGCGGCCATCGCCTATACACCGATGGGCCGCCTTGGTAGACCTGACGAGATTGCAGGCGCAGTGCTGTTTCTGGCATCCTCTGCGTCGGATTTTATGACAGGCAGCACGCTGGTTTTGGATGGCGGTGTGCTGGCGCGCTAGCGTCCCGTGGCAACTTGAAACACCGCGCCTTCCAGCGCATCGGTCACTATAATCTGGCAGGTCAGGCGGCTGTTATCCTGTGGCGCGTTGGCGTTAAACTCGATCGTATCTGCCTCATCTGCGCGCATTTCGGGCAGGTCTTGCGCCGAAATCACATAGCAATGGCAGGTTGCGCACATGGCGCTGCCACCACATTCAGCGATAATCCCGCGCACGCCGGCATTGCGCGCGGCAATCATCAAAGGCGCGCCAATCGCGGCATCTACCAAGTGGGAGCCGCCATCCGAAGTTAGAAACGTTACTGCAACCATTTGATCCCCCTAGATAAACTGCCGACCGCCGTCGATGACCATCGTCTGCCCCGTCATATAGCTTGACAGGGGCGAGGCCAGCATCAGCGCGCCGCCGACGATATCTTCCACCTCGGCAGGCCGTTTCAGGGATGATCGTTCCACCCCATAGCTGCGCGCATCATTGACATGACCAAAGCTGGCCTCGGTCAGGGTAAAGCCAGGCGCAATCACATTCACGCGCACGCCATCTGCGCCCATTTCCTTGGCCATCGTTCGGCTAAGGGCAATCACCGCGCCCTTGGATGCGACATAATGCATCCACTGCGGACTGCCCGAAAACACCGTGGCCGAGGCGATGTTCACAATTGCGCCTTTGGACTGGCGGAGGGCAGGGCTAAAGGCGCGGCACATTTGCCAAACGCCTTTGACATTCACTGCCATCACCTTGTCCCAAACATCTTCTTCAATCTCTTCGAAAAATCGCCGCTCTAGCCCGCCATAAAGCGCGGCATTGTTGACCAAGACATCCACCCCACCCATCACACGCTGGGCCAATGCGGCCAGATCGGTGCAGCTATCGCTCCGCGTTACGTCCACGTTGGCCGCATGGGCAACCCCGCCCTTAGCCGTGATCATGGCCACAGTCTCATCGCAGCCCTTAGCCACATCACAGGCCAAAACCTGCGCGCCAGCGTCGGCAAAGGCCAGTGCAAAGGCACGCCCAAGCCCGCCCGCCGCACCCGAGATGACAACCCTTTTGCCTTGCAACCCCAAGTCGATCATGCTGTTTCCAATTTCAAATAGGTTTCAACATCCCGCTCGGCGCGGTAGGCCGCCAGCAGGAACGCGCCCAAATGCTGCGCCTCGCGCGTCAATAAGCGCGGGTTTGACACCACCTCGATCATGCCGACATAATCGGCCAAAGACCAATCATACCAGCCGCGGATGATGGCCGACCCGTGCGGCGTGACGCGCCACAGCTTGTCGGCATCCTTGACCACCGCATCGTTCAGGCTGCGCGCCGTGCGGTCGGTGTCATGCCCGTCGATAATGGCCAAAACCTGATCTATCGGCACGCCTGCGGGTTTTTGGTCAGTCAGAATGTGCCGCGCAATTTCCACGCCCTCAATCTCATGCTGGCGCACCAAATCGGGGCGGGACGGGGTTTTGCCGATCGCGTCCAGCAACAGTTCCTTGGGGATACGTTTCCAGCCGACATCGTGCAGCAAAATGGCGGGCAAAACCACGGCCTCATCGGCATCTGGGATCATCCCCAAAAGGCTGCGCGCCACGCCATAGGCGACCAGCGTATGGCTATCGTTGTTGCGCACATCCAGATAGGGGCGCGCTGCCAGCCAAAGAGGCAGATCGCGGGGCAGCAAAAGATCGGCGGCATCGGTCAATTTGGCACCGTGTAGGACAGATACATCGTTTTGTATTCCAAGTAACTTTCCACCCCATAGCGGCCCTTTTCGCGGCCAAGCCCGCTTTCTTTCACCCCGCCGAAGGGTTCGTAATGGGACGATCTTTGAATATCGTTCAGCCAAACCGAGCCTGCCTCTAGCCCTTCGCATAGGGTCAGACCACGGGCAAGATCGGCCGTAAAGACAAAGCCCGCAAGGCCGTAGCGGTTGTCATTAGCATGGGCAAGACCCTGCCAACAGGTATCCACAGCGCAAATGCCAAGAACGGGGCCAAAGGTTTCTTCGGTTAGCACCAGCATGTCATGGCTGGCATCGGCGATCAGCGTGGGCTGATAGTAAAACCCACCGTCAAAGCCCGCGCCTGTCTGGCGCTGCCCCCCGCACAAAACCCGTGCGCCTTTGGCGCGGGCATCATCCACCTGCGCCGCGCCATTTGCATAGATTTTCTCGTTCACAAGAGGGCCAAGATCGCCCTCGCCGCCCGCTGGCGCAAGGGTGAGTTTTTGCACCCGCGCCAGCAGCTTTTCCAGAAAGGCATCATAGACCGCGCGTTCAACATAGATGCGGTTGACGCGGTAACAAAACTGCCCCGAATTGGCGAAACCGTGGCGGGCAATCGCCTCGGCGGTCTTACCCAAATCGGCATCGGCGCAGACGATGGCGGCAGATTGCCCGCCCAGTTCCAGCGTGACGCGCTTCATCGTTTGCACGGCGCTGGCGGCAATGGATTTGCCCGCCGCTGTGCCGCCCGTAAAGGCCACTTTGCGCGGGATAGGATGGGCCACCATCGCCTCGCCAATGGCGCGGCCCGCGCCTGTGACCACATTGAACACCCCCGCTGGCAGGCCCGCGCGGTGGAAAATATCGGCAAGCATCAGCGTGGACAGCGGCGTATCGGCGCTGGGTTTGGCGACCACCGTGCAGCCCGCCACCAGCGCCGCGCCAAGTTTAAACATCAGCAGGTTCAGCGGATAGTTAAACGGAGTGATCGCCACGACTACGCCAATCGGCTCGCGCGTGACGATGGTTTTTTCGGCCGCCTCGCCGCCCGTATGCGCCGATGCCAGCGAGATACTGGCCTGCACGCGCAGCCCTTCTTCGGCGTAAATATCCAGCAAATCGGCGGCGCGCATCACCTCAGCCAAACAGGCGGGTAGGGGGCGGCCAAGTTCAGCATGCAGGGTTTTTGCGATGTCATCGCCAGCCGCCCGCATCGCCACCGCAAGGCGCTTTTGCAAGGCGACGCGCTGCGCAATCGGCACGCGCCGCCAGGTTTGAAACGCGGCATGGGCGCTGCGAATGGCGCGGTCGGCGTCGGCCGCATCGCCCTGCGGAACGGTATCAATTACGCGGCCAGAACGCGGGTCGGTAACATCTTGCCGCGCGCCCGATGCGGCAGCTACAAAGGCGCCGTCGATAAACATATCCATCATTCGCGCCCCTTACAGCACATGAAGTTTCAACTTGGCCCGCGTTATCGCCAGTTCCGCCGTGGCCATTTTCCGCCCAATTTCGGTTTCAAACTTGGGCAAGATCGCCTCGTTGCGCGCACAGTTTTGCGCGGGCGTTTCGCCAAACCAGTCGCAGCCCACCGCCGTGCCCGTCACCTCGTAGCGCCACAGCTTATCTGAATCGCGCACGATACGGTCGTTCAAATGGCGCGGATCAAGGCGGGTGTCGTGGCCATCGATAATCTCGCAGACTTGGGCAATCATATCGGCGCCCCAACCCGTTTTGCGCAAAACCTCTGTTCCCAGCCGCACGCCTTCCGCCTCGTGGCGATAACGCACATCTGATTGCAGGATATTGTCTGACCGAAAGCCTTGCGAAATAATCTCTTCCATATCAATGGCATACCAGCCGATATCATGCAGCAAGATCGCAAGCAGGCACACATCCACATCGGCCTGCGGGTGATGTTCCAGCAGACGCACCGCCCAGTCGAATGACAGGGGGATATGCACATCGTTCTTGCGCGCGCGCATATAGGGCTCGGCCGCGCGCCAAACGGGGTCATAGCGCGTAAGGTCAATGTTCATAGATATCTCGCAGGGTGAAAGGGGGCGCTGGATGCGCCCCCGATGGTGTTAGCCGATAACAGTGACAGTGCCTGTGTTGCCATCCACCCGCAACCGCTGCCCTGTTTTGATCTTGGCCGAGGCAGTGCCCGTGCCTGTCACGGCGGGCAGGCCATATTCGCGGCAGACAATCGCGGCATGGCTCATCATGCCGCCAATATCGGTGACAACGCCGCCGATTTTGCCGAACACGGGCGCCCAAGACGGGGCAGTGACGGGGGTGACCAGAATCTCGCCCTTTTGCAGCTCGTTCAACTGATCGGGCGAGCGCAGAACCCGCGCCACGCCTTCGACAATGCCCGGCGCTGCGGCCATGCCTTTCAGCCCACCCGAGGCATCGCCCTTATCCGTCCAACGATCAATCGCCTCGGATGTGATGCCCCACAGCATGATGGTGAAAGGTTCGGTGATCACATCGGGTGGGTTGTTCAGCGCAGGGATTGGCGGCTGCGTGCCCAGGGCCGCAACCAACTTGCGGCGGCGGTCTACCTCGGCAGGCCAAATCGCGCTGCCAACATTTGGGGTGCCAATCGCCCAAGACGCGCCATAATCCCACAGCACATCGCGGACTTCGTTACGGTTCAGATAGAACATGCCGTCTTCATCGGGCCAGAAACCTTGGGCCGACAGCAGGCGCGACAACTCGCGCATTTTGCGCCAAAACACACCCAGCGCCCAGTGTTCGATATAGAAATTGTGATCTTCGACATAGGGGAACACCACGCGCGACAGGCCAAGCTTTCCGTCGAACACTTCGCGTTGTTCGTCGTCCATCAAGTCGCGGTATTCTTCCGTAATGCGGTCACGCTCGGCCAGCAGTTTGGCGGTGGGGCGTTCAATCGCCTCGCCCGCCTTCACGCGGGGGATATAGTCGCGCAGATAGCCCATCGGGATATCCAAATGGTCGCGCCAGTATTTGTCGGTGGAATAGAACCCGTTACCCGAAGTGAAGTTGAACCAAGGGTCTTGCGCGGCCTTCCACGCGGCCAGCCATTTATCGCCATTGGCCACCTTACCCACAGCGGCCAGCGCGGCATCGACGCTGCCCGTCATCAGCGCCCCTTCGACGCCCAGTTCCACCGCAAGACGGGCCAGCTTTTTCAACTCGTCATCTGGGCGGAAAAGTTCGCTGTCCACGCCCTGCACCATTTTGGCAATGGCCTGGTCGGGGATGGTCGGGAACACCGATTTTACAAAACCAAAGAAATCCAGATAGGCGGCATAGCCAAGGTTCAAAAATTCAAAGTGATACTGCCAGATTTTGTAAGACAGCTCGATCGCCTTTTCATAGCCTTGGAACAGCGCGTTAGTGCTGTCTAGGCCGATGCCGTCTTTGACCACCGCAACGTCTTCCACCTCGGGCAAAACGGAAAAGCTGATCGCATCCAATTCCGCGGTGGTTTTGGCAACCTTGACCTTCCAATTGGCCAAAAGATCGTTCCAATTGCCAAAGTAATGGCCTGCGCGGTCCATAAACTGCGGCACGCGCGGGCCAATATCATCGGGGGCAACCGCCACGGGCGAGAAATACACAAAGCCGTTCAAAATACGGTAATCGATCCCATTGGCGGGCGGAACCAGCAGGTGGCGGCTGTTATACTGGCCAAGGCACTTAATCGCGTAGTCCAGAAAAATCACGTCAAACGGGCGCAGCGGGTTCGGCCAATGCTGGCTGTTGCAGAACCAAAACTTGTCGTCGTCTTCTTTGCGGCGGCTGGGTTGGAACTGTGTGTAATAGGGATAAAGGCTTTGCCAATCTTCCGCGCCTTTTGGCGGCTTTACGTCAAAGGCGCTGGGGAACAGCGGGGTTTTCGCATCCATAGTGATTCCTCCCAGAATCTGTTGTTTTTGTTAGCGCCGCACCGTCAGTGCGGAATTGAGTGTGTTCACAATCCCCATCATCCCCGTGGCATAGGCGGTTTTCGGGGCGTCGGATTTTTTCTGCGACCAGATGGTTTCGGGCCGCGATTGCAGCGCCAGCAGGTTTTCCCCATCGGGAAGGTCTGCATCAATGGCCCATTCCACGTCTTGCGGACATTTGTTTTGTTTCTCTAGCCGCTTGGCAAGGCGGGCGATGGCCAGCACTTCGGCATCAGATAGGCATTGAATATGGCGGCGGTCTTCTGGCACTTCACGCTCTACCGCCTCACCTAAATTGGCATCGCCCACCAATTCCACATGCTTATCCGAAATTTTGCGGTCGATGATTTCTTCCAGCACCTTTTCGACAGTAAAGTTATCGGGCGTGACCACGCCAGAGACGACCATTTCACCAAGGCCCCAACTGGCATCTATCACAATCTTGGTGCGGTCGCCATTGACGGGGTCGATGGACATCGCCACGCCTGCCGCGCGGGCATTGACCATTTTCTGAACGCCCACGCTCATCAAAACATCAATATGCGGGATGCGGTTTTTCTCGCGGTAAGCCACGGCGCGGGTGGTGTATAGCGAGGCCCAGCAGTCCATGACTTTTTTCACAACGTCATCGGCGCCGCGCACCCAAAGATAGGTGTCTTGCTGCCCTGCAAAGGACGCATCGGGCATATCCTCAGCCGTGGCAGAGGAGCGCACGGCGACAGGCATATCGCTGCCCATTTTGGCATAGGCCGCGCGGATAGCCGACTCGACCTCGGCGGGCATTTTGTGGCTGCGAATACGTATCCGAATGGCCTGCGCGGCGCGGTCGACCTGTTCCATATCATAGGGGTCGACTCCCTGAAGGTGACGTTCGATTTCGGCCTTTAGCCCGTGATGATCCAGCATCGCCTGATAGGCATCTGTCGTCACCGCAAAGCCGGGCGGCACGGCGACCCCCGCCTGCGTCATCTGCCCTAAGGATGCGCATTTGCCGCCCACGCGCGCATGATCTGCCGCCCCGATGGTGGAAAAATCCAGCGTGTATAAATCGCTCATGCGTCCCACTCCACCAAAACAGATTTCGGCACGCGAAAAGAGATATTGCGCAAATAATCTGGCACAAACCCCGGGGCAAGGCGCAGGGTAGGAAAGCGCACGGCCAGTTGGCGCAGCAAAATCGCTGCCTCCATCTTGGCCAGTTGAAACCCAAGGCAATAGTGGATGCCATAGCCAAAACTTAGGTGCGAACGGGCGTTTTCGCGGGTGATGTCCAGCGCCTCGCCTTGGGGGAAATGCCCCTCGTCGCGGTTGGCGCTGCCCGTGATCATCAAAACCTCGGCCCCTGCGGGCAGATCAACGCCGCCGACTGTGACAGCATTGCGCGCCTTGCGCCGCCAGCCGACAACCGAAGGCATATAGCGCAGCATTTCCTCAACTGCGTTGGGGATTAGGGAATGATCGGCCTTGATCGCCTCCCAGGCCGCGCGGTTGTGCATCATGGTCAGCACGTAATTGCCCATGAATGTCGAGGTGGTTTCATGCCCTGCAAACAGGGTCGAATACAACACCCCCGCGATTTCTTCGTTTGAAATATCTGCCCCTTCGGATTGAAGGCGCAAAAGGTCTGAGGGAAAATCATCGCCGGGGTTGGCGCGGCGCATGTCCAAGAGGTCATGAATATATTTCCAATAGGCAACCATGTCATGCGCGACGGGAATTTGTTCGGCATCGGTCAAATCCGAATAGGTCATTTTGCCGCGCGATGCGCCGTATTGTTTGATTTTCGGCACGTCCTCGTCAGGTATACCCATCAGAGTGAACAGCACATAGGCGGGCACGGGATAGGCGACGACATCCCAAAAATCGACAGGGCCAGCGCCGCCCTTGGCTGCCAGCGCATCGAGATGGCGGGCAACGATGGTTTCGATCTGCGGTTCGATCGACTTAAACCGACGCGGGCCAAAGCAGGACTGCGCAATTTTACGGATCCGCGTATGGTCAGGCGGCACGCGCGAGGTCAGGCCCGAATAGGCGGTAAATCCCCCCGCCGTCAAAATCGCGCGCCCCTCGTCGCACATCGGGCGCATCGGCTTTTGCGCGTTTTCCGATGAAAAGGTCTGCCAATCATCGAAGATCGCTTTGCAATCATCATAACGGCTGACAATCCAATAGCCCGTGTCGGCATGGTAGAAAATCGGCTGATCTTCGCGGAAATTCTTCCACTGCGCATGTGGGTTGTTCAAATTGAACGGGTCAAACCCGTCTGGCGCGCCCGCGCCGACTGCATCTTTCATCTTGCGTTCCTCCCGCATTCAAAGCGCCAACTCTCCCTTAGCGCTCTTTCGAATCAGGTTAAGGCCTACGGCTTTGGTTTTTCTTTGGCAAATTCACGCCACTAGGCGGCGCGGCTAAGTTCCCGATAAAGCGCTTTTATTTCAGCACCTTCATAGGCGCCGATTGCCTCAAGCGCGGCGCGGTATTGGCGGTATTGGCGGTGCATTGCATCTTTGCGGCCTTGGGCGACAAATATTTTCATCGCTTCGGCATTGGCCCCCTCGGACGCGGGATCAATCGTCAGCGCCTTTTGGCAATGGTCCAGCGCCTCGCGCATACGGCCCAGTTTCATGCAAACCTTGGCAAAGTCATATTGCAGTTTGACCGCCATTTCCCGCAGCCAGATGCGGCGCGGCATACACCAATCATCGGTGTCGTTGCGCACATATTCCATCGGCAAATCTTCGAACAAATCGCCATTGTAAAGCTGATCCGCCGCACCATAGACCCGCATCGCAGCATCCAATTCGCTGCGTTTGAACAAGGCAAGGCCACGGCGGCAAAGCTGCTCGAACGTATCAATATCAATCCAACTGCCTGTGGGCGGGGCAAGATGGTAATATTCGCCCGACCGCCTTACAGCCCCTGCAAAGCCCAAAGTCTTGCGCAGCATTGCAACCGTATGGTGCAGCCGCGCGCGTTTGATGTCTTCGCTGCCGCCCTCGGGCCACAAAAGCTCGCTGATTTGATCGGCGTGGGCGCCTTTGTCGCCGCTTTGCAACAGATAGGCGAACAGTGTGCGGGTTTTCTTGGGCGCGCCGCCGTCAATGCGGAAATCCACCTCTCGGTTGCCGATGTAAACCCGCAATTGGCCAAGACAGTGGATGTGCCAGCGCATAGCCACGGGCGGGCTGCCCAGCCCCGTTCCACGTGGGGCGCGGGGGGCCGCCAACCATGACGGCGTCGTGCCGCGCGCAAACATTTGCCCCGCTTGCCGCCGCGCGGCCAGCCCCGCATAATCGGGCACAACGCGGCCCAGCATAAAGGAAAGCTGTTCATCCAAAGGCGCGCTTTCCAGCATCTGGGCGGGAATCCAATAGGGGTTTTCATAAACGCCCGATGGGGCCAATAGCTGACGATGCGCGCGCAGAGCGGCCTGCATCTGCTCTTCAATCGTTATGTCTTGATTATAAACCGAGATGACAGGCATGCCAAACTCTTCGGCCAAACGGTCGGCAACAGCGCCCCAGTTTTCGGTGCCCGTCACCCCTTGGCTAGAGGCGACGACCCAAGACATATCCACCACCAAACCCGCAACTCCCTGCACCTGCGCCAGAACGCCGCGCAACTGCGCAAAGACCTGTTCACGATCGAGCGGCACGAAATCTAGGCCGATGTCGTGATACCCCAGCCGTTGCACCCCGCCCTTGCCTTTGGCAAAACTAGAATCGTCTGAAACCAAAACGGCCGCCTCAAGGCTAAGCCGCCCATCAAGCGCCGCCTGCAAATAGGCCGAATCACCAAAATCGGCGATTAAGGCCGCGTTCGTAATGGATTTTTCCACTGCAGCACCTGCCAAGATTTTCGGCTAAACTATTGCCAGTATACATAATTTTTCCCAAAGAAAAACCAAAGTCTGCGCCCTAATGTGAGTTTCAAGAACTCCTGAAAGGGAGCGGGGAGGAAAGACATCGCAACAGTGGCGCATTTTGCGCCCTTGGTTTGGCCTATGCGCGTGCTGCGTATAGGGTCGGCTATTGCGCGCCTTGTCCTGCCCGATGGCTAGGGATGAGATATGCACAGCGCCGCACTCCAGTTTGATTATGTGATCGTCGGCGCAGGCTCGGCGGGGGCGGTGCTGGCCAATCGGCTATCGGCCAATCCTGCCGTTCAGGTCTGCCTGATCGAAGCTGGGCCGCGCGATACCTCGCCGTTCATCCGCCTGCCCTTGGGCGTGATGAAACTGGCCAAAGACCCGCGCCACAACTGGCTTTTCACCAGCGCACCGCAAAAAGGGTTGAACAATCGCACGGTTTCCGTGCCGCGCGGTCGCGTGCTGGGCGGATCATCGGCGATCAACGGCATGATTTATATTCGCGGCCACCGCGCCGATTATGACGCATGGGCGGATGCAGGTTGCAAAGGTTGGGGATACGACGATGTGCTGCCCTATTTCCGCAAAAGTGAGGCCAATGCCAACGCCGCGCTGGACGATGCGCATCATGGCCGAACGGGCGAACTCTCAGTTGCCGATCTGCGCGATCCGTCGCCCGTGGATCAAGATTTCATTGCCGCCGCAGGCAACCTGCAACTGCGCCCCTGCGCCGATTTCAACGCCCCCGAACCCGAAGGCATGGGGGTCTACCAAGTCACCCAAAGGAAGGGTCAGCGCCATTCCACCGCAGCCGCGTTTCTGACGCCCATCGCGGCGCGGCAAAACCTGCAAGTGGTGACAGGGGCCGAAGTGCTGCGCGTCAATCTGCATGGCACGCGGGCCGAAGGCGTGACCTTGCGCGATGCCAATGGCACGCGGCACATTCAAGCGCGGGCAGAGGTGATTTTGTCTGCGGGCACGATTGGTAGCCCCGACATTTTGCTGCGCTCGGGCATTGGGCCTGCGGCGCAACTGGCGGCGGCAGGGATTGCGGTGACGCATGATTTGGGCGGCGTGGGCCAAAACCTGCAAGACCACACCGATGTGATGATCATCTGCAAAAGCCGCTCGCGCGCGCCCTATGGCATATCTTTGCCCGCCCTGCCCCGCCTTGCACGCGAGGGGCTGGCCTATATCTTTGCCCGGCGTGGGATGCTGGCGTCGAACATGGTCGAGGCGGGTGGATTTGTGCGATCTTCCCCCGCCGAGGCGCGTCCCGATATCCAGTTTCACATCATACCTGGCCGCAAAAGCCATCGCGGGCGGATGTTGGAATATGGGCATGGCGTGTCCTTGCACACCTGCATTTTGCGCCCCGATAGCCGTGGCAGCGTATCGCGCAGCGCCCCAGATGGCGCGCCGATCATTGATCTGGGCCTGCTCACCGCCGAGGCTGATATGACCCGCCTGATGCGCGGCCTGCGCCTTGCGCGCGAGATTTTGCGTCAACCGCAAATGGCCAAACACGGGCTGACCGAAATTATACCAGGCGATGGCGCGCAAGATGACAACGCCCTGCGCGCCTTTATCCGCGACAATGCCCGCACCGTCTATCACCCCGTCGGCACCTGCGCGATGGGCACAGGCCCGCAGGCCGTGGTGGACGCCCGCCTGCGCCTGCACGGGATTGCAGGCCTGCGGGTGGCCGATGCCTCGATCATGCCAACCATCGTCTCTGGCAACACCAATGCCCCCACAATCATGATCGCCGAAAAAGCGGCGGCGATGATTCTGGAGGACGCTAAGGCGGGTTGAACCGCCCTAACCGCAGGCAGTGCCTGCATCACGTCGCGCAACCAATGGGAGGATATGCGATGAAATGGACGAAAGCACTGGTCGGGGCGATGGCCCTTGCCGCAAGCTTTGCCGCAAACGCGGCCTTTGCCGCACCAAGCTGCGGGGCCAACACGGGGCAGGCCGCAACTGGCGCACCTGTAATCGTAGGGGGGATTTTCTCGAACGGCGCGCCGGGGGATTGGTCTTCATCAACAGACGCAGCCGCCGCCTATTTCGCCTGCGTCAACGCGAATGGCGGCATCAATGGCCGCCCCATTGAATACAGTGTTGAAGACGATCAATGGAACCCAGAGGCCGCCGCAGCGGCTGCGGCAAAGCTGGTCGATGACAAAAAGGCGGTCGCCTTGGTCGGCAACGGATCGTTCACGGAAATGGCCGTAAACGCGCAAACCTATGTCGACAAAGGCATCATGGCGATGGCCAGCGCCTGCGCGATTTCGGAATGTTTTGAGACGCCCAACCTTGTGTCAACCAACCAAGGCCCGCTGGCCTCGAACCTTGGTGCGGTGCAGTATGCGCAGGAAGAACTGGGCATCAAAAACGTGGCCTGCATTGGTCTGAACATTCCCAACAACGGCATCTGGTCGTGCCAAGCGGTGATCGATTATATGAAGTCCAAGGGCGGCGACGGGTCTATGGCCATGCTGAACCCCGGCGCACCAGACGTCAACTCGGCCCTTCTAGAGGCAGTCGCCTCGGGCGCGGACACTATTTTGATGAACCTGCCTGCTGGTCTGGCTTTGGCCGTTTTGAAAGCGGCCCAAGAACAAGACTTGCGCGATGGGTATACATGGCTTGCCCCGACCCCGCTGTATGATCTGTCGGTTCCCGATGCCGTGGGCGACTATTGGCATGGCAAAATCTATGTGAACGCCGAACTTGCCCCATTAAACCAAGACGGCCCAGATGCACAAAACTGGCTGGCGGTGATGGACGCATATGGCAAGGCGGATGACCCACGCGACACCTTCAGCCAAGGTGGCTATCTGTCGGCGCAGTTCTTTGTCAAAGCGATGATGGATCTTGACCCAGCCGCGCTGGATGATCGCGCTGCCGTCACGGCGGCGATCAAAGGGATCAAAGGCTATGAATCCGATTTGATGTGTGGCCCCTATTACGTGGGCGATGCGGCGTTCCACATGCCAAACCACGCAGGTTACATGGTAAAGATCGTGGCCGGTGGATTTGAAGTTATCCGCGAATGCTACGAATATGACAGCGCCTATTTCGACCGCCACAAAGCGATCGAAAAAGAACTGGGCCTGAACTAGGCCCCCCACCCCAGCCAAACCAGTCCAACCCATGTGCTTGGCTGGGGTAACTTTTCACAAGAGGCGATCATGGCGCGCAGCGCGATATGGAATTGGGCTTTGCTTGCGGCGGTGATGCTGGCCATTTGGGTGCAGCTTGCTGGCGATAAGCCGTTCAAAGTCACGGGGATGTTTTTGGCATCTGGCCTTGCCATCGGCGCGCTTTATGCACTGGGCGGTATTGGTATGGTGGTGCTGTATCGCGCGTCTGGCGTTTTAAATTTTTCGGCGGGCGCTGCGGGCACGGCAGGGGCAATGTGCGCGTGGCAACTGGGCGCATGGGGCGTTTGGCCGCCGCTAACATGGGCTGTATGCTTGGCGGTCGCGCTGGCGATCACGCTGGGATATGGGCGGCTGATTGCACCGCGTCTTGCCTGGCGCGAACCTGCTATCAAGGCGGTGGCCACGCTTGGCTTTGCGCTGATTATCCTTGGGTTTGTGTCCTTTATCTGGATCGACGATCCGCGCAATCTAGACCTGCCCACAGACCAGATATCTGTCGCTCTTTTGGGGCTAAAATTCACTGCGACGCGGCTTTTGGCCTTTGGGGCGACGATTGGCATTGCTTTTGGGATCTACATCTTTTTGGCGCGCACCACGGTTGGCCTGCATATGCGCGCTGTCGCGTCGAACCGCGATTTGTCCACGCTGCTGGGGATTCCGATTGCGCGGATTGAAACGATAGCATGGGGCATTTCGGGCCTGATTGCGGGGTTTACGGGGCTTATGTTTGCCAATCTCATCCGTCTGGAACCCGTGGTCATTACGTTTATGGTCATCCCTTCGGTTGCGGCCGCGCTTGCGGGTCGGCTGAACAGTTTGGCGCTGGTTTTGGTCGGTGGGGTGTCGATGGGGGTGATTGAAAGCTTGCTCACCCTATCGCCCACCCTGAAAGGCGCGCGCCCGATTGCGCCCTTTGTCATCGCGGCTGTGGTGTTGCTGTGGCACCAACGCGGCGGGCGGCTGACCTTTGGAGGCAAAGATTGATGGATCGCAGTTTGTTCCAAATCACCCCGTCAGGCGCGGCGGGTCTGGCCTTTGCGGCGCTGTGTTTTGTGTTCATGCCGCTGCTTGCGGGGTCGTATTGGATGGCGATTTTCACCTCGGCCGCCTGCTTTACGCTGGCGATTGCGGGTGTGGCGTTCATGTATGCCCGCCTTGGCATGATCAGCCTAACGCAAGTGGGCCTGATGGGCGTGGGCGGCTGGGTTCTGCTGCGGCTGAATTATCTGGCCGATTTTCCCTTTGAGGTTAACCTGCTGCTGGCCGCATTGGCCACGATGGTCTGCGGCTGGATTTTGGCTCTGCCCGCGCTGCGGATGCGCGGGCTCTATCTGGCGCTGGTCACGCTAATGGCGGCAGGCGGGCTAGAGGTGATCTTTGCCACCTATCAATTCCCCAATGGCGGCACGGGGTTTTGGGGGGTGCAAATTGGTGGAGCCGCGCAGTTTCGAGGCCCGGTGATTGCGCAATCTTCCGAGGCCTATCTGCGCTATGTCATTGTTTTTGCAACGCTTGGCTTTTTGCTGATCGAGGCGCATCGCCGCACAGCGCCAGGCCGCGCTTGGGCACTGATCCGCCGTTCCGAGGCGGCGGCGATGGCGGCAGGGGTCAATGTGACGTTTTACAAAACTTGGGCCTTTGGCATTTCGGGCCTGCTGGCAGGCACGGCGGGGGGCTTGCTTGCGGGCAGTTTGGGCCTTTTGGATGATGGCACCTTCCGTGCGCCCGAATCCATCATGCTACTGGCCTTGGCCGTGGTGGGCGGCGCGCGGCTGTGGCTGGGCGCTGTGATTGCTGCCGTGCTATACCGTCTTTTGCCCGCGCTTTTGAACACATGGGGCGTGGACAGTGATCTGGCCTATGTGATTTTTGGTGCGGGGCTTTTGCATGCGCTGATCACCGCGCCGAATGGCATTGCGGGGCAGGTCTATGACCTAGCCGCGGCCTTGCGCGCGCTCGCTGCCCGCAAAGGAGGCGCGCAATGATCACGCTTGAAAGTATCACCGTGCGCTTTGGCGGGCTGATCGCGCTGAATGCGGTTTCAGCGGAACTGACAGCGCCTGTCGCGGGCATTATCGGGCCAAACGGCGCGGGGAAAACCACGCTGATGAATGTGGTGTCGGGGTTTATCACCGCACGCGAAGGCCGCGTGCTGGTCGAGGGGATGGATTTTCTGCGCCTGCCGCCGCACAAACGCGCGCATCGCGGTTTGCGCCGTTCCTTTCAAAAAGAACAGATTGCCGATGATCTGACAGTTTTGGACAATGTTTTGGTGCAAACCGACTATCTAATGCGCGGGGGTGCAGCGCATCGCCGCGCCGCGCTTGACCTGTTGGACGCCGTGGGTATGGGCGCGCGGGTGCAAGCTTTGGGTGCAGACCTGACGGGGTTTGAACGCAGGCTTACCGATATTTCGCGCTGCATGGCGGGCAATCCGCGCCTGATCATGCTGGACGAACCCGCAGGCGGGCTTTCGGTGCGCGAGACCGAGATTTTGGGCGATTTAATCTTGCAAATCCACGAGCGCACAGGGGCGCAGGTTTTGGTGATCGACCACGATGTCGAACTGATTGCACGGATTTGCGCGCAAACGATGGTGCTGGATTTTGGGCGGCTGATTGCCTTTGGTGCAACGCCAAATGTCTTGGCCGACCCCGCCGTAAAAGCCGCCTACCTTGGGGCAGAGGAGGGCGCAGCATGACCCTGACAGTGGCTGGCCTAACCGTATTGGACGGCACCCGCGCCGTGGTGCAGGGGGTGGATTTGACCATATGTCCCGGCGCGGTGACAGCGGTGATTGGCGCGAATGGTGCAGGCAAATCGGAACTGGTTCTGGCGATGGCGGGCGCGCTGCCCACGGGTGGCGGGCGGTATGAGTTGGACGGGCGCAGCCTGATTGGGCTGGATCAGGGCGCGCTGCGCCGCCTTGGCATCGCCGCCGTTCCCGAAGGCCACCGCGTGCTGAGCGATCTGTCGGTCGATGACAACCTGCGCGCGGCGGGCGCGCTGCTGCCACGCGCTGACCTTCACACCTGTCTGGCCGAAACCTACACGATTTTCCCCGAACTGGCCGAGCGGAAGGGCCAGCTTGCAGGCACGCTTTCGGGTGGGCAACAGCAGATGGTTGCGCTCGCGCATGCCTTGATGTGCCGCCCGAAATACCTGCTGATCGACGAGATGTCGCTGGGCCTTGCGCCGCTGATCGTCAAGCGGTTGCTGGGCGTGGTGCGCGATCTGGCCGCAAACGGTGTTGGCATTTTGCTGATCGAACAATTTACAGATCTGGCGCTGGGCATTGCGGAAAGTGCGATTGTGCTGCGCGGCGGCAAGATGCGCTATAATGGCCCCGCAAAAGCGCTGCAAAGCGATCCTGCCGCGCTGCATAGCGCCTATTTCGGCACTTAGGCGCGGGGCAAAATGCCCTGCGCAATCCAGCCGTCCACCACTCGCAAGGCCGCCTCGCTAAAGGCCGCATCGTTGATGTGGCAGTCTAAATCCAACACCTGCACCGCCGCTGGAAGGTTGTTCTTCACCTCGTCCAAAAACGCCGCCAGCCCCGCAGCATCCTGCAAAGGGCTGCCGTCCCGATCCCATTCATGCGCGCCGTGATGGGGCAGTATCAGGGTGACAGGCCCCTGCGCCGCTGCCAGTTTTTCGCAAATTGCCCGCGCGACCAAGCGGCGTTGATCGGGGGTCAGAACGACCGAGGACAGCAGCCGATTATGCGCGTGAAAAATGTTTTCAGAAAAGCGCCCTGGCACAGGATGCCAGCCCACCAGATCGACCAAATCATGGCACCCGATCGAGACGATTTGCGGCACTCCTGCGCGCCCTGCCCCTGTCATACGATCTGGCCCTGCGCTGATGGCCGATCCGAACAGATGGTTGCCCACCTCTTGCGGTGCGAAATCCATCACGGCGGCAAAGCGCCCAGCAGCCGCCAGGTGTTCAAACGCCCGCCCCCCCATGCCCGTGGCGTGGAACACCGCTACTTCAAAACCGCGCGCCTCAAGCGCGGGTTTTAGCGCCACCATATAGGTCAGCACGGTTTTGCCAAAGCTGGTCATGCCGATCATCGGGCGCTTTGCATCGGGCATTTCGGCTGCACGCGCCGCCCCCAGAACTGCCCCCGCCGCCTGCGAGAGCGAGGCCTTGCAAATGCTGTTCAGCCCATAAAGCCCCCCCGCCCAAAGGATCATCTGCACATCGGCGGGCAGGCGTTCGGGCGGCAGCATTGCGGAAAAGCTAACGGTCGAGACGATGTATTTCGGCACGCCAAGGGGCAATGCGCTGCACAGATCTAGCGCCAGATCCGTGCCCATCGTGCCACCCAGCACAATCGCGCCGTTGATTTGGCCCTGCGCATATAGCTGCGCCGCCAGCGCCGCCGCCCCCTGCGCCATGATCTGCATGGCGATATTTTCATCCTGCGCGGCAATTGCAGCGGCAATCGTGCTGCCCCCCGCCTCGGCCACCTGATGTTTGGTGATATCAACAGGGGCCGAAGCCTGACCCAGAACCGACACATCCATCGCCAGAACGCTTCCGCCTTGGGCCACAATCACATCGCGGATATAGCCCAGTTCGGCATTCTTGGTGTCCCAAGTGCCCGCGACCAGAATTGTTGTCATGCCGCGCTCCTAAAGCTGTATCCAAGCGGTTTTCAAATCGGTGTATTTGTCCAGCGCATGCAAGGACTTGTCATGCCCGTTGCCCGATTGCCCGACCCCGCCCAAGGGCACAGTCAGGTCAGTGCCGCCATAGGTATTCACATGCACCACCCCCGCCCGAATGGCGCGGATCATGCGGTGGGCGCGGCCCAGATTGCCCGTCCAAACCCCAGCCGCCAGACCGTAATCGGTAGCATTGCCAAGGCGGATCGCGTCTGCCTCGTCGTCAAAGGCGGTGACGGCCAGAACGGGGCCGAACACTTCGTGGGCGAACAGGCGGTGATGCGGCTGCACGCCTGTTACAATCGTGGGGGCCATGTAATAGCCGCCCGTTTCGGCCATGATACGGGTGCCGCCCGTGATAACTTCGCCGCCTTCGGCCTGCGCATCGGCGACAAAGGAAAGATTGCCCGCAAGTTGGCGTTCGGAATTGACCGCGCCGATTTGCGTCTCCAGCAGCAGAGGGTTGCCCACTTTCATCGCATTGGTTGCGCGGGCAAGTTCGGCGGTGAATTCATCACAGATATCGCGCTGCACCAACAGCCGCGCACCCGCCACGCAGACCTGCCCCGCGTTGCGGAAAATCGCGCTTGCAGCCGCCTTGGCAGCCGCGCCGAGGTCGGGCGCATCGTTAAAGATGATATTGGGCGATTTGCCGCCAAGTTCCAGATAGCAGCGCTTTAGGTTTGACTGCGCGCTATAGGTCAGAAGCCGCCGCCCCGTCGGGCCCGACCCGGTAAACACCATCACATCCACATCCATCGACAAGCCCAGCGCCTGCCCCGTCACAGCGCCGTGTCCCGTGACCACGTTCAAAACGCCATCTGGCAGGCCGGCCGCTTGCGCGAGTTCGCACAAGCGCAGCAGCGACAGCGAGGCGGTTTCGGCAGGTTTCAGCACCACCGAATTGCCCATCGCCAAGGCCGGCGCAATTTTCCACGCGCCAATCATCAGCGGGAAATTCCACGGCACAATCGCCGCCACAACGCCCACAGGCGCACGGTGGATCAACCCCAGCGTTCCCTCGCCCGTCGGGGCGATTTCGCCGTAAACCTTGTCCACAGCTTCGGCGTAATAGCGAAAGGTCGCGGCGGCGCTTTGCGGCTCGGCCTTAATCGCCATGCTGATTTCCGTGCCATTGTCGCGCACGCCCAGAACCGCCAGTTCCAGCGCATGGGCGTCAATCAGATCAGCCAGTTTCAGCAAAACCTTCCTGCGCTCGGTCGGGCTGCGGCGTGACCAGCGGCCATCCTCATAGGCGCGCCGCGCGGCCTGCGTTGCCCGCGCCACATCATTGGCTGACGCCGCGGCAAGCGTGCTGATTTGCTGGCCATTCACAGGGGAAAGCACGGGCAACGGCGCATCCTCGCCCTCGACCCATGCGCCATCAATCAATAGCTTTTGCGGTGCAACAGTTGCCGCCGCCAAGGCGTCAATTTTAGTTTGATCCATCATGGAAATCCTTAGAAAAATACGGGCGGCCCCCGTTGGAGGCCGCCCGCCGAACTCAAAGCTTACAGGCGATGTTTGCCAAGGTCTTTGAATCGCGCAGGATCGCGGCTTGCCAGCATCGAGGCAAGGACATAGCCCAGCGCCCCCATGATCAGCGTCAGCGCGGGCAAGCCCCATGCCAACGCCCCGCTTGCCCCCGTCAACGCGCCAAAGTCGCGGAAGATGATCACATAGAGATAGGCCAAGACCACCCCAGCAATCAGCGGCAAGATCAGCGTCGACAGCGGCTTTTCCCCCCGCGCATCACGGCGGAAAAACGCGATGATCGCAAAAGACGTCATCGCCATCAGACCCAAGATCGACAAGGTGCCTAGCTGCGTCAGCCACACGAACAGGTTCAGCACAGGGTCAAGACCCAGCACCGCAAACAGCGTGACCACGGCCAGCGCCAGCACCGTTTGAATGACCGACCCGACATGTGGGCTTTGGTGGGTGTTATGCGTCACGCCGATCGAGGCAAACAAAATCCCCTCGCGGCCTGCTACGAATTTATACCGCGCCACCGCGTTGTGAAAGGCAATCACCGCCGCCAGGATCGACGTGACAAACAAAATCCCCATCACTTGGGTCAGCGCGCCACCAAGATAGCGACCCGACAGATCGAACAGGAACACGGCAGGGTCAGGCAAGGCTTGCAGCGTGGGCATCAGATTTTCCGTTCCCACACCCATCACCATCAGCCAAGCGGTGATCATGTAAAACACCCCGATGATCAGCACCGAGGCATAGGTTGCGCGGGGAACCGATTTGGCAGGGTCGCGCGCCTCTTCCGAATAGATCGTGGTCGCCTCGAACCCGATAAAGGCAGCAAAACAAAACAAAAACCCAATCGACGGCGTGCCAGAGGTGATTTGCGCGATGCTGAACGGGCTAAATTCCAACCCACTATTGCCACCCGATGTCAGGATCGACAGGTTTAGCAAGATCACAATCAAGAACTCTAGCGCGACAAGGCCGATCAACACTTTTGCCGAAAGGTCAACTTGGCGATAGCCCAGCACAGCCACAATCGCGATGGCGACATAGGCCCAAACATACCAAGGCAGGTTGATGCCATAGGCGCCAAAGGTGCCAGAGGCGACCGCGCCAAACAGGCCGAGCAGGCCGATTTGCATAGTGTTATAGGCCAAGATGGCGATCAACGCCGCAGCGCCGCCCATCCGCCCACCCAGGCCCGATGCGGTAAAGGCATAAAACGCGCCCGCGTTTTTCAGATGCCGCGCCATGGCGACATAACCCACCGAAAAGGCCAGCAAGATGAGGGTCACAATGCCAAAAGTGCCTGCTATACCCGCGCCATTGCCAAACAGCATCGACGGCGGAACCCCGCCGCCCACGGCAGTTAATGGCGCAGCAGCCGACACCACCATAAAGGTGATCGCCCCCGTGCTTAGCGCGTTTTTGCGCAATTGGTTTGTTTGCGTTTCGGTCATTGACTTCCCCTCTGTTGTTGGTTCATTATTGGAACCATTGGTTTGAAATTAGATTGACAGATGCCCCTCAACTCTGTCAAGAAAAAACCATGAGCGGGCAAAGTCATGCGCGCCCAAACCTGTGACCCCAGCCATTTGGTAACGAGGAAAGCGTGGGAACCGTAACAAAAGCTCTTGAATTGCTTGACCTTTTCACAAGGCAGACCCCGCGCCACGGCCTATCGGAAATTGCCCGCATTTCGGGCACGAACAAGGCAACCTGTTTTCGGTTGCTTGGCGAATTGCAGGCCTATGGGCTGCTAGAGCAAGACAGTATCAGCCGCGACTATCGCCTTGGCCCAGCCGCTTTGCGCCTGGCGGCGCTGCGCGAATCGGCGGTTCCCCTGCGCGCGGCAAGCCGCCCGGTTTTGGAAAAACTGGCTGCGACAACGGGCGAGTCAGCGCATAGTTCCGTTTTGGTCGCAGGTCGGTTGCAGATGCTAGATTTCGCTCATTCCGCACGCCATGCCACCAAAGTCATTTTTGAAGATACCGATCTGTTGCCTTTTCATGCCACATCTTCGGGATTGGCTGTTTTGGCCTATTTGCCGCAGACCCAGCGCGCGCAAATCTTGGCGCAGCCCCTGCAAAAACTGACAGCGAACACACTGACAGACCCCGAACAAGTGCTGATCGCGCTTGACCATGTGCGCGGCAGCGGCGTCGCCCTGATCAACGGCGGCTTTGAGGCCGAGGTCGTCGGCATTGCCGTGCCGATTTTTGACGCGCAGGCGCAAAGCTTGGGCGCGCTTGCCGTTGCCACCCCCGCCAGCCGCATGAGCGCGGATTTGCGCGGCAAAATCATCCGCGCCCTTACCAGCGCAGGGGCGGAATTGACCACTGCTTTGGGCGGCAATGTGCCTGCCCCGCTTACAAACGTTTGGCAAGACATTGCCGCAGGAAAGGACATATCGTGAAAGACGAAAACTATCTTAAGGCCAATAATGCCCGCAGCTTTTGGCACCCGATGACAGCCCCTTCAGACAGTTTGGCCAACCCGCCCACCATCATCACCGGCGCATCGGGTGTGCGTATCCGCGATGTCGATGGGCACGAGGTGGTCGATGGCGTGGGCGGTTTGTGGAATGTGAACCTTGGCTATTCCTGCCAGCCCGTCAAAGACGCAATTGCAGCCCAGTTGGACGCGCTGCCCTATTATTCCATCTTTCGCGGCACGTCGAATGACAAGGTAATCGAACTGTCCGAAGAATTGCGCGATTTCTTCGCGCCCGATGGGCTGACACGGGCATTCTATACCTCGGGCGGGTCGGACTCGGTGGAAACCGCGCTGCGACTGGCGCGGCAATATCACAAAATTCGCGGCGACGGCGCGCGGGTGAAATACCTATCCTTGAAAAAGGGCTATCACGGCACGCATACGGGCGGCGCAAGCGTGAACGGCAACGCCAATTTCCGCACCCAATATGAACCGCTGTTGCCCGGCTGCTTTCATATCCCCGCACCCTATCCCTATCGCAACCCCTTTAACGAAAGCGACCCCGCTAAACTCGCGCAGCTTTGCTTGCAGGCACTTGAGGATGAAATCGCCTTTCAAGGCGCAGGCACGATTGCCGCCTTTATTATGGAGCCGATTTTGGGCGCAGGCGGGGTTATTCTACCGCATCCGTCTTTCATGCCTGCCGTCGCCGCGATATGCCGCAAGAACGGGATTTTGCTGATCGCGGACGAGGTGATCACCGCCTTTGGCCGCACGGGCGCATGGACGGGCAGCCGCCTGTGGGGCGTGCAGCCCGATTTCGCCTGCACCGCCAAGGCCATCACCAACGGCTATTTCCCCTTTGGCGCGGTGATGATTTCCGAACGCGTGGTCGAGGTCTTTGAAAAAGACGAGACGGGGCGCAGCGCGATTGGGCATGGTTATACCTATTCGGGCCATCCTGTGGGCGCAGCGGCAGCGCTGGCCTGCCTTGCCGAAACCAAACGCCTGAATGTGGTGGAAAACGCTGCCGAGCGGGGCACGCAGATTTTCAAAGGCGCGCTGGCGCTGATGGCGAAATATTCCGCCATTGGCGATGTGCGCGGCGGGCAGGGGTTGATGACTGCCATCGAACTGGTTGCCGACCGCGCCAGCAAAAAACCCGCCGACAAGGCCGCCCCTGCATTGGTGCAATCGGTCGCCTATCAAGCGGGGGCTATGGTGCGCGTCTCTGGCCCCAATATCATCTTGTCGCCGCCCTTGGTTCTGACAGCGGGGGATGTGGATACCATCCTTTCGGCGCTAGACGCAGGGTTTGCGGCGCTGGGATAGGTGACTGCTTAGGGTGACAAGCGCGGATGGCTGTGGCAAGGTCGGGTAAAACAACTTGGCCAGAACATGACATCCGCCTTAACTTCCTCTGCGCAGATACCCCTGCTTGTCCAGCATATTCTGGCGCAGATCGACCTTGGCGCATTGAACCCCGGTGATGTGCTGGACGAGGCCGCGCTTTCTGCCCGCTACGAGGTTTCGCGCACGCCCGTGCGCGAGGCGATTTTGTATCTAGAGGCGCTGGGCCTTGTCCGCCGCCTGCCCCGCAAAGGCGCCGCGATTTTCCGCCCCAATCTGGAAGAATTCTTGGCCATCCTTGAGGTGCATGCCAAGCTAGAGGGACAAGCCGCTGGCCTAGCCGCCCGCCGCTTGTCACGCCAAGGCGCTGCCGATTTGGAAGCCGCCGTTGCCGCCTGCGAGGCGCATGCCAAAGCATCGCCCAGCGCCGATCCTGACGGGTATTACCAGCACAACCTGCGTTTTCACGAATGTGTGGCGATTGCGTCGGGCAATGGAGTTTTGCTGGAATCGCTGAAAACAAATGCCCGCAAATTGCTGGCCTATTACCGCGCGCGCTATCGCTTTTCAGGGGCAATCGTGCAATCGGCGGCCGAGCATCGCGCGATTGCCGCCCTGATCGTGGGGCGCGATTCCGCTGCTGCCGAAGCCGCGATGCAAGCGCATGTGCAGTTCGACCATGTCACCGCGATGGATTTGATCGCGGCCCTGTCTTAGCCGCGCGCCGTCTCAAAAAACCGCGCGATATATTCGGCAAACTGCGCGCCCTCATTGGGCAAGGCAAGCGATTGCAGCGATGCTTGCGCCACATCGGGCGGCAGTTTGGGCGCATATTCTTGCACCAGGGCCGCCAGAAATGCGGGGTCAATTTCGGGGTGATGCTGGGTGGCGAAAACCCGTGTTCCAATCACATAGGCTGCCACATCGCAGCCCTGTGCGTGGCCGATCACCTGCGCGCCACCCGGCAGGCGCGTGACCTGCTCGCCATGCGCGGCCGCAAGATAGCTGTGCGCCGCGCCCTCCATCCATGCGGGCGGGGCGATAAAATCCGTCCGCGCTATGCCCATCACAAAGGGGCCAGCATTTTCGCTGACCTGCCCGCCCAGCGCCTGCGCGATGATCTGGTGTCCAAAACACGCGCCAAACATCGGGATACCGCGCGCAAAGGCGCTGCGAATCATGTCGGACAGGCGATCAATCCAGTCATGCCCATCGCGCACCGATGCGGGGCTGCCGCCAATCAAAATGCCATCAAACCCGTCCAAGCTGGCGGGAAACTCGCCCAGCGGGACATCGTATAACGACAGCTGATAATTTGGGCGCATACCCTGCAAAAGGGCGGTAAAACGATCATGATCGCGCGGATGGCGGGCTGCAAACTCCGTCCAATCGGTATTTGTGATCAAAACCGCAATATGCATGAACATTTTCCTTTACATATTTATAGGCTGCTTCAGTATACAGTTTATCACATCACGGCAAGGAGAGTTACGTGACGGTTTGGAACCCCACCGACAATGGCTATGCCGACCTGACCAGCCATGACGCGTTCGAGGCGGGCGCGCCGCACAACACCTTTGCCCGCCTGCGCCGCGATGACCCCGTGCATTGGACACAATGGGCGGGCGGCAAGCCGTTTTGGTCACTGACCCGCCACGCCGATATTCACGCCCTGAATGGGCGGCCTGATTTGCTGTCTTCCGCCCAAGGCATTCGGATGGAGGATCAAAGCTATGAAGAATACCTTGCCCGCCGCACTTTTCAGGAAACTGATCCGCCCGAACATATGATAACGCGCGTCAAGGTGGCGAAGGCCTTTTCCAAACCCGTGGTTGCGGGTTTTGAAGAGGCTATCCGCGACCTGTGCGCCGATATTCTGGACACCGCCTTGGCCAAGGGCACGTTTGACGCCACCAAGGATATCGCCCGCGAATTGCCGATGCGGATGCTGGGGCGCATCGTGGGCCTGCCTGACGCTGACCTGCCTTGGCTGGTGGAAAAGGGCGACGCGCTGATTGCCAACACCGACCCCGATTTCACCGATCATGTGCTGGACAAGCTGACCACCGACGAATTCCGTATGATGCCGTTCAATTCGCCCGCAGGGGCAGAGCTGTTCGTCTATGCCAAAGACATCATGCAGAAAAAGGCGGCGGCGGGGGATACTTCGGGCGTTTTGCATATGATCTTGCAGCCTGGGCCCGATGGCTCGGTCATGCCCGAAGTCGAGTTTCGGAATTTCTTTTGCCTGATCGTGGCGGCGGGGAATGACACCACGCGCTATTCCATCGCAGCGGGGATTCAAGCCCTGCTGTACCAGCCCGAACTGCTGGCACAAATCCAAAGCGGCGCGGTGGATGACACGATGGCGGATGAGATTATCCGCTGGGCCTCGCCCACGTCATACTTTCGCCGCACGGCTGTTCAAGATTTCGAGTTGCACGGCAAGCAGATCAAAACGGGCGACAAAGTGCTGTATTGGTATGCATCTGCCAACCGCGATGAGGGGGCTTTTGACACCCCCTTTCGCGTGGATCTGGGCCGCAGCCCGAACCGCCATTTGGCCTTTGGCCAAGGCGGCCCGCATTTATGCCTAGGCATGTGGCTGGCGCGTCTGGAAGTGCGGGTCTTGTTTCAAGAATTGGCCAAGCGGATCAAATCCATCGAACCCGCTGGCCCGCATAGGTTTCTGCGATCGAACTTTGTCGCGGGTATCAAATCGCTGCCGGTCAGCGTGCAATTAAAATGAAAAACTAGGGAGAGATTCACCATGGCCGACCGCCTGCGCGCGATGTTTTGCGACCATCTTAGCCTGATGCGGGGCAAATATCTGCCTGCGTCGAAACTGAAATCTGACGGAACCCGCATGGCGCGGCCAACGTTTTCGGTGCATTGGGACAAGGATTTGATCCTTGACGCGCCCCATACCAAATGCCGCGAAGGCATCCCCGATATGGAACTGCGCTGGGTGGAAGGCGAAATCCGCCAAGGGTGGGAGCCTGACACAAAGGTCGTCACGGGTGATTTGTATGACAGCGAAGGCGCGCCCTTGCCTCTGTGCCCGCGCGGCGCGCTGAAACGGGCCGTGGCGGCGTGGGAAAAGCGCGGGCTTTCACCGAAAGTGGGCATCGAGCTTGAGGCTTTCGCCTTTGAAATTGGCGACGATGGCGCGCTGTCGCCTATGCACGCGCCGGGCGGCATTGTTTATGGCACGGGCCCCTTTGCCGACCCTGCAGGTCTTACCGATGCGATTTGGGATCGCGCCGAAGAGGCGGGGTTCCGACTGGAGCTGATCACAGCCGAATATGACACCCCGCAATACGAATTCACGCTGGCCTATGACAGCGCCGCCAAGGCCGTGGACGAAATGGTGCTGTTCCGCCAAATGGCGCGCGAAGTGGCGCTGGAACATGGCATTTTGCTGACCTTCCTGCCAAAGCCTATCCTTGAAAAGGGCGGATCGGGCCTGCATTTCAACCTGTCTTTTGCAGATAGCAAAGGCGGCAATGCGCTGATGACGGGGGCCAAAGGCGGCCCTGCCCATATGAACGATTTGGCCCGTGGCTGCGTGGCGGGCTGGATGCACCATCACAAAGGTCTAGCAGGGCTGCTTGCGCCGACGGTGGGGTCATATCTGCGTCTGCAACCCGCCTCGATGTCGGGCTATTGGTGCAATTGGGGCGGCGATCATCGCGGCGTCACTGTGCGTGTGTCCGAAGAGGGTGGGCCGAAAACACGGCTGGAACACCGCATGGCCGATGCAAGCTGCAACCCCTACACCGCCCTTGCCGCCCTGCTGCAAGCAGCGCTGTTGGGCGTGGAAAAGGGTTATGCCCTGCCCGCGCCAGAGGCGGGCGATGGCTTTGACCGCGTTGATGCAGGCCATGGCGTGGCCGCGAACCTTTCCGAAGCCATGGATGATCTGGCCGCCGATACTGCGCTGGGTGATGCCTTGGGCCGCGAGTTGGTGGATCATCACATCTTTATGAAACGGATCGAGGTGGACAAAACCGCCGGCCTCGAGGGCGCTGCCCTGCGCGATTATTACATCTGGTATGTGTAGGGGCATGGCATGAAAGCAACGTGGATTTTGCAAGATGGCCGCAGCGTGACTTTGGATGTGGCCGAAGGCGTGAACATGATGCAGGCGGCGGTGGCCAATGGCATTGCGGGCGTGGTGGGGGAATGCGGCGGCTCGCTGTCTTGCGCGACTTGCCATGTCGTGGTCGATGACGCATGGGCGGGCAAAACCGCCCCGCCTAGCACATTTGAAACCGATATGCTGGACATCACCGAAGCCCCGCGCGAGGTGCATTCGCGTCTATCCTGCCAGATCAAAATGTCGGCTGATCTGGACGGGATCGTGTTGCGCGTGCCTGCGGTCTAAAGGGGGGCGCTGGGGCTGCGCGCGCGCGCCAAGGCCGCGCGCAGCACCGCCTCATCCCCGATATGGTTCATCAGCAGCAGGATAAGCCGCGCGTTCATCGCGTGGCTTTCTGCCTCGGTCAGCCCTTCATGCGCAGCGATAAGTTCGGCGTAAGCGGCATCTGGGTTGGTCAGGTTCAGGGTGGTTTTCAGCATCACAAATCCTTTCCCAGTGCCCGATCCAAGGCCGCCTGCACGGCATTGGCATCATAAGTAGCCCAGCGCGCCGCGACATGCTGATCGGGGCGTATCAAGTAGACCGCCGATTTTGCCCCCCCCAAATAGCGCGCAGCAAGGGCGGGGCTATTTTTGGCAGACAGGGCCAGATGCGGCAGAGTTGCACCGCCCTGCACATCGGCGTCAATCGTCAGCAGGGTGAATCCCGATGACAGTTTGCGCAGCAACCAATCGTCCCCCAAAGGCGCGTCAGGGCACGGGCTGCCGGGTCTTGTGCGCGGCGGCATCGCGCTATTATCGGCCCCATTCAGCGCCGATCCGTCATAGGTGCAGGGCATCGACAGCCGCCCCGAATTGACCACAGAGCGCGCAAACGGGTGCTGCGCCGCTAGCGCCAAGACCGCATTACGGAACAGTTTCGACACTGCAGATTTCGGCGTGATAAAATCGGTCGCGCGGGTCGAGTTCAGGATGTTTTCATCCGCCCCATAAACCCGTTCGGTATCATAGGTATCCAGCAGCGCCTGCGGCGCGGCGCCCGCGATCACAGCCGCCAATTTCCAACCCAGATTATCGGCATCCTGCACGCCCGAATTGGCCCCGCGCGCGCCAAAGGGGGAAACCTGATGGGCACTGTCGCCCGCAAACAGCACGCGACCGTGGCGAAACTTATCCATACGGCGGCATTGGAAAGTATAGATCGAACACCAATCCAGTTCATATTCCACGTTCGGGCCCAGCATCGCATCCACCCGTTTGCGGATGTTTTCGGGCTGCAATTCGCGGGCGCGGTCGATGTTCCAGCCCAGTTGAAAATCAATCCGCCAGATATCATCGGGCTGCTTGTGCAGCAGGGCGCTATCGCCCGATTTGAAATGCGGCTCGAACCAGAACCAACGCTCGGTCGGGAAATCGGCCTTCATGCGGACATCAGCGATCAGAAAGTTATCTTCGAACACGCGGCCGTCGAAATTCAGGCCCAGCATCCCGCGCATAGGGCTGCGCGCTCCATCGCAGGCAATCATCCAGTTGGCGTGCAGCGTATAGGGGCCATCGGGCGTGGTGATGGTCAGCGCCACGTGATCTGCATGATTTTCCACTGCGTCAACGCGGTTCTTGCCGCGAATATCTATCAGCGCACCAGCGTCTTTGGCGCGGGCAATTGCCTGATGCAGGAACTTTTCGAAATAGGGTTGTTGCAGGTTGATGAACGCGGGAAAGGCGTGGCCGTCTTCGGGCAAGAGGTTGAATTCATACAGCAAGCGGTCATCATGAAACACTTTGCCCACGTTCCAGACCACGCCCTTTTCCAGCATCGGCGCGGCTGCACCAAGGCGATCACAAATCTCAAGCGTGCGCTTGGCAAAGCAAATCGCGCGGCTCCCAGCCCCCACGCCTTCATGATCGTCCAGAACCACCACAGGCACGCCACGCAGGCCCAAATCCAGCGCGCAGGCAAGACCAATCGGCCCGCCGCCCACAATCACCACAGGGTGGCGAACGGGGCGGGCGGCGGTTTGGTCGGGCGATTTGGCATAAGGATACAGCGTAAAGGCCAGATCGTAGCGCGGGGTCAAATCTGCCATAATCTACCCCTGCAATGCAGCCCACATGTCCAGATCGCGCTGCGCTGTCCAGATGCGGGGGTGGGCGATGCCGCGCGCCTCGTCATAGGCGCGGGCGACGTTGAAGGGCAGGCAATGCTCGTAAATGGCATAGTCCTTGAACTTGGGGTCACATTCGGCGCGGCACGCATCCCATGCTTCGCGCAGGGTGCCATTGCGGGCGGCGACGCGGGCGACGGGGCGGTAAGTGCTGTCGACAAAATCGCGGGTGCGATCCAGCGCGCCGTTTACCGCCGCGCGCCCGATAACAGCATCGCCGCGCCCTGGTGCAATCGCATCCAGATCATAGGCGCGAATGGCTTCCAGCGTGGCACCCCATTCGCCAAAATGGCCGTCGCCGCAATAGCAGGCCGAATGCGCCTCGACGATATCACCCGTGAACATCACATTGGCATCAGGCACATGGATCACGGCATCGCCTGCGGTATGGGCGCGGCCAAGTTGGCTTATATCAACGCGGCGATTGCCAAGGAAAACCGACATTTTGCCGTTAAAGGTTGTGGTCGGCCAAGTCAGGCCAGGGATGCTTTCATGCCCCTGAAACAGGCGGGGAAAACGTTGAAACTCGCTGTCCCAATCTTCTTGCCCCCGCTCAGCCACCATATTGCGGGCGGCTTCTGACATGATGATTTGGCCCGCGCCAAAGGCCGATGCGCCCAGCACACGCACGGCGTGATAATGGGTCAGCACTACATGGCTGATCGGCTTGTCGGTGACAGACCTCACACAATCAATCACCTTTTGCGCAAGCCGCGGGGTCGCCTGCGCCTCGACGATCATCACGCTGTCATCGCCAATAATCACGCCCGAATTGGGATCGCCCTCGGCGGTAAAGGCATAAAGCCCCGCGCCGATTTCGACAAAGGTTATCTTCTTGTCGCTCATATCGCCTTGCGATGCGAATGCTTTGGCCATGGTGTTTCCTATTCCTCAAAAGGGTTTTCTAGCGCGGGCAGCACTTTGCCAGTGCAGGCGCCAAAGCCGATACGGTAGCCGTTGCCCAAAGCATGGCCGCGCAAGGTCAGCGTGTCGTTGTCTTCGATAAAGCTGCGTGTGCCGCCCGTGATGGGAAACGGCTCTTTGCCGCCCCAAGACAGTTCTAGAAGGCTGCCACGCGCGTCTTTGGTGGGGCCGGAAATCGTGCCCGACCCCAGCAAATCGCCCACATTCATCGGGCAGCCGCAGGTGGTGTGATGCGCCAGTTGCTGGGGGGCGGAATAATACATTTCAGCATAATTCGTGCGGCTAATGATGGTTTCGCGGCCACCTTCAGGTGTCAGACCGATCTCAAGCGCGATGTCATACAGCATCGGCCCAGGTTCGTGCAAATGCGGCAAAAGCGGCACCTCGCGCGCTGGCGTAGGTCTGCGGAACGCCTCCAGCGCCGCTTTCATAACGATCCACGGGCTGATGGTGGTGGCTGTCGCTTTGGCCTGAAACGGGCCAAGCGGCTGATACTCCCACGCCTGAATATCGCGCGCCGACCAATCGTTCAAAAGGACATAGCCAAAAATCATCTCCTCAGCGCGAGACACGCTGACGGGGCGGCCAGACTCTGACGGCATGCCAACGACTGCCCCCAACTCAAGTTCGATATCAAACCGCGCCGAGGGGGCAAAGCACGGCAGATCATCATTTGGCCCCTTCACCTGCCCCCATGGGCGGCGAATATCGGTGCCCGATACCACCACCGAAGACGCGCGCCCATTATACCCAATCGGGATGTGCAGCCAGTTCGGCGGCAGCGCGTTTTCCGCCCCGCGAAACATCGTTCCCACATTGGTCGCATGGTGGCGACCTGCATAAAAATCGGTGTATTCGGCCACCAGAAACGGCATATGCAGCGTGACGTCAGCCAGAGGGATCAGGTGATCTTCAACCATCGCCTGCTTGCTTGAACCGTCCACCAGCATTGCCGTGACCTGTGCGCGCAAATCGGCCCAAACGGGCGGGCCTGCCTCCATCACCTCGTTCCAAAACGGCACATCCAGTAGGGGGGCGCCCCCCAAGACCAGAAGCCCCTCGGCCTCTAGTGCGGCCATATCCAGAACAAAATCACCGATTGCCATGCCACAGCGCGCATCCTCTCCAGCGCGCGAAAACACCCCGCAGGGAAGATTGTTCAAAGGAAAATCGCTGCCCTCATTGGCGCTTTGCACCCAAGACTTTGTCAAACCCACGACATTCCCCTTTCACTTTGGCCCAAATATCTCGGGGTGCGGGGCTGGCCCCGCGCGGCCTTGGGGCACCCACTGCCTTGCATCACTTTACCCCCGGCGTGCCGTCGAATTTCTTGTCCATACTGTCCCAGCAATCAATGTAATCTTCCTGCAAATGCCCCGCCTGCGCCGCCCACGGCGTCAGGTGCTGCGGGAACCGCGTCTCGAACATGAAGGACATGGTATCGTTCAGCTTTTCCGCCTTAAGATCGGCATTGCTGGCCCCTTCAAAGGCGTTTTTGTCTGGCCCATGCGGCAACATGCAGTTGTGCAGGGACATGCCGCCTGGCACAAACCCCTTCGGTTTGGCATCATAGATGCCGTAGATATTGCCCATCAATTCCGACATGACATTCTTATGATACCACGGCGGGCGGAAGGTGTTTTCAGCCACCATCCACCGCTCGCGGAACAGCACAAAGTCGATATTCGCCGTCCCTTCTATGCCCGATGGCGCGGTCAGCACCGTAAAGATCGACGGGTCGGGATGGTCAAACAAAATCGCGCCAACGGGGCAATAGGTGCGCAGATCGTATTTCACGGGGGCATAGTTGCCGTGCCAAGCGACCACGTCCAAGGGCGAGTGGCCGATATGGGTTTCATGGAACTGCCCGCACCATTTGACGGTCACGGTTGACGCCGCCTCGCGGTCTTCAAACGCCGCCACGGGGGTTTTGAAATCGCGCGGGTTGGCCATGCAATTGGCCCCAATCGGCCCGCGCCCCGGCAGCACAAATTTCTGCCCGTAGTTTTCGCAGACAAAGCCGCGCGCAGGGCCTTCCAGCACCTCGACGCGGTAAACCAGCCCGCGCGGCAAAATGGCAATCTCGCGCGGTTCCAGATCAATCACGCCCAGTTCGGTGCAAAACCGCAGGCGGCCCTCTTGCGGCACGACCAACAGCTCGCCATCGGCCGAAAAGAAATAGGCATCCTGCATCGAGGCGTTGACCAAATATTGATGGCTTGCCATGCCTGTCTGCGTGTTCACATCGCCCGCCGTGGTCATGGTGCGCATCCCCGTGATCCATGTCAGCGGCGCGTCTGGGACGGCGACAGGATCCCAGCGGTATTGGCCTAGGCTGATGATATCAGGATCAATACAAGGCGCCGATTTCCAGTCTGGCACACTGATCTTCTGGAACCGATGCGTATGCTTGACCGAAGGGCGAATACGATAGCACCACGTCCGCTCGTTCTGATGGCTGGGCGCGGTAAAGGCCGTGCCTGACAGTTGCTCACCATAAAGCCCATAATTGCATTTCTGCGGGCTGTTCATCCCCTGCGGCAACGCGCCCGGCAGCGCCTCGGTTTCAAAATCATTGCCGAAACCTGGCATATAGCCATCGTGCAGGCCGCCAAGCCCAGGCGCGCGTATCATACCTGCTTGAAGGGAATGTGTGGTCATAGGTTACTCCATTACCCCCAAAAGGGTGGCCGATTCGGGGTCTAGAAATAGTTGCAATCGCAACCAAGTCAAGATAAAGTTGCGGATGAAACCATAGTTTTGCGGGTGATCTATGTCGGGCATGGTGCTTTATGACTATTGGCGGTCTTCCGCCTCGTATCGGGTGCGCATCGGGCTAAACCTGCTGGGCCTGCCCTTTCGCTCTGTGCCTGTTGACCTTGTCGCAGGGGCGCAGCGGGAAGGGGCGAATATGGCCCGTAATCCGCAAGGGTTGGTGCCAAGCCTTAACACGGGCGACGGATTGTTCACGCAATCGCTGGCCATCTTGGAATATCTGGACGAAACGCAGCGCGCGGGCTGGCTGCCTGATACGGCCACGGGCCGCGCGCAGGTGCGGGCGATAGCCTATGCCATTGCGATGGATATTCACCCTGTCTGCAATTTGCGCGTGGCCCAATATGCCGTATCGCAGGGTGCCACGATGGAAGGTTGGATGCACCACTTTATCGCGCTGGGGCTGGACGGGGTCGAGGCATTGGTTGCCCCGCACAGCAGCGGTGCATTTTGCTGGGGCAATGGCGTGACCCTTGCAGATATCTGCTTTGTGCCGCAAATGTATAATGCGCGGCGCTGGGGCGTGGATTTATCCCCCTACCCTTGCATAACCCGCATTGATGCAGCCCTATGCGACTTGCCCGCCTTTGCCGCCGCCCATCCCGACCACTTTGCGCCAAAAGGCTAAAGCACATGCCTGAACCCCGCTTTGATCTGCAAGATTTCCTGCCCTATCTGCTGAACCAAGCCGCCGAGGCAGCCTCGCGCGGGTTTCAAGACGTGTATCGTGACCGCTATAATCTGACACGCACGGGCTGGCGTGTGATGGCCAATCTTGGCAAATTCGGCGCCATGACGGCGCGCGATATTTGCGCTATCAGCCATATCGACAAAACGAAAGTCAGCCGCGCCGTATCGGCGTTGCAGCAGCAAGGCCTGCTGGCACGCATGCCGTCCGACACAGATGGTCGCGCCGAAATCTTGTCCCTAACCTCCCAAGGCCAAGAGGTTTTTTCCCAGCTGGGCGTGCAAGCCATCGCGTTTGATAAAGCGCTGCGCCAGCGTTTGGGTGCCGACCAGGCCAAATCATTCACCGCCATTCTACGCCAGATCGTCGCCGATCTTGAAGCGTCAAACCGCGGTCATATCGCCGCAAAACCTAACGACTGACGCGCTGACAACAATGACGAACGGGGGCAGATATTCTCTGCCCCCCATCTGCACGATCATAGACTTTGGGTTGCTTTACGCCCCAATAAATTCGCGCACAAAGGGGGTTGCGGGCTTTGCGCGGATGTCGGCGGGTTTGCCGACCTGTTCGATTTTTCCCCCACCCGCTGCACCAGACATCACAACGACCAAATCGGCCAGCTCCATCGCCTCGTCTTGGTCATGGGTGACGAAGACTGTTGTCAGGCCCGTGGTGTCGTGAATATCGCGCAGACCTTGGCGCAGTTCTTTGCGCACCTTGGCATCGAGCGCGCCAAAGGGTTCGTCCAGCAGCAGCATGCGCGGTTCAATCGCCAAAGCGCGGGCAAGGGCCACACGCTGGCGCTGCCCGCCCGACAGTTGGCTGGGATAGCGCGCGCCAATATCGGGCAGCTGGATCAGGTCAAGCAGTTTGGTGACGCGGCGGGCAATTTCGGCGCGGGCAGGACGCGCGCCGCGTGGCCGTGCATTCAGGCCATAGGCGATGTTGTCAAACACCGTCATATGGCGAAACAGCGCGTAGGATTGAAACACAAACCCCGCGCGGCGTTCTTGCACCGTCAGGTTGGTGGCATCCGCCCCATCAAACAACACGCGCCCTGCGGTCGGAAACTCCAGCCCGCCCAAGATGCGCAGAAGCGTGGTTTTACCCGAACCCGAAGGCCCTAGCAGCGCCACCAGCGCCCCCGAAGGTATGGCGAGCGAGACAGGCGACAGCGCCGCCGTGGTGCCAAATTGTTTGCTGATTTCGTCGATTTCGATATGCATGTTGGCTCCTATGCGCGGTGGGTTGCGGCAAGTTGATCGGCAAAGCGCAGTTCCAGCGCGGTTTTCAAAAGCAGGGTCACCAGTGCCAGCAGCGCCAGCACAGCGGCAAGGCTAAAGGCGGCGATGGAGAGGTATTCCTGATACAGCATCTCAATCGTGATCGGCATGGTCGCGGTTTGGCCGCGAATTTTGCCCGACACAATCGCCACGGCCCCAAACTCGCCCATCGCGCGGGCATTGCACAGCAAAACGCCATACAGCAGCGCCCAGCGGATATTGGGCAGCGTGACGGTGAAAAACACGCGCCAGCCCGATGCGCCAAGGGTCAGCGCGGCCTCTTCCTCGGCGCGGCCCTGTTCGATCATCACGGGGATCAGCTCGCGCGCGACAAAGGGAAAGGTCACGAACATGGATGCAAGGATGATACCTGGCAGGGCAAAAACGATGGGATAGCCATTGTCTACCAGCCAGCCGCCCACCATCGTGGCCGACCCAAAGGTCAGCACAATGCACAATCCCGCCACCACGGGGCTGACCGAAAAGGGCAGATCGATCAGGGTGATCAAAAACGCCTTGCCGCGAAAGTCGAACTTGGTGATGAACCACGCCGCCGCCACGCCAAATACAGCGTTCAGCGGCACGGCGCAGACGGCCACGATCAGGGTTAGCTTGATGGCCGATGCCGCCTCGGGGTTTTGCAACGATTGGATTGCCGCCACGGCCCCATCGCGCATCGCCTCATAGATCACGATAATCAGCGGGGCGAACAGCATGATCGCCATAAAGGCGAAGGCCACCGCGGTCAGCGACCAGCGCAGCAGCGGAGGTTCGGTTGTGGGAGAGCGAAACTTAGACATAACCAATCCTTCTGCGTGACAGCACTTGAATGGCGTTGATGATCAGCAGCATGACAAAGGAAATAAGCAGCATGGTCAGGCCAATCGCGGTTGCGCCGACATAGTTGAACTCTTCCAGTTTGATCACGATCAGCAGCGGGGCAATCTCGGTTTTGAAGGGGATATTGCCCGCGATGAAAATGACCGACCCATATTCCCCCACAGCCCGCGCCAACGACAGCGCAAAGCCCGTCAGCGCGGCAGGGGTCAGCATGGGCAAAATGACGTAGATCAGCGTGTGCAACCGCGTGGCCCCAAGGGTGGCGCTGGCCTCTTCCACCTCGGCCTCGATTTCCGCGATCACGGGCTGCACGGTGCGGGTGACAAAGGGCAGGCCCACAAAGACCAGCGCCAGAAAGATGCCAAGCGGGGTATAGGCGATTTTGAAACCCAGCTCTTTGGCGATGCTGCCAAAGGCCCCGTTGGGCGCATAAAGCGCGGTCAGCGCGATGCCCGCCACAGCGGTGGGCAAGGCAAAGGGCAGGTCAACCGCCGCATCCAAAATGCGCCGCCCGACAAAGCGATAGCGCACCAACACCCATGCCAGCAGCACGCCAAACACAAGGTTGAACAGCGCCGCCAAGTACGACAGTCGGAACGATAGCCATAAGGAACCCCAAATGCGGGGCGTGTTCACCTCGCTCCACAGGGCTGCAAAACCAGCCGAGGCGCCCTTCAAAAGAAGGGCGCCGATGGGCAGGATGACGACGATGGAAAGCATCGTCAGGGTTATTCCGGCACTTATCCCTAGGCCTGGGATCGGTGATCGGTGAACAAGAGGTTTGCCCATCGGGTTTCCTTATTTTGCGGTGTAGATTTGGTCGAAGATGCCGCCATCGGCGAAGTGGGTCTTTTGTGCCTCGCCCCAACCGCCAAAGCTTGCGATATCGACCAGTTCCAGCGCAGGGAAGCGGGCCACATCGGCAGGGTCAGCCTTGGATATATCCCAGCCTCGATAGTAGTTCTTGAAGATAATCGCCTGGGCCTCGGGGCTGTAGAGAAAGTCGATATAGTCTTTGGCCAATTGGCCCTGCTGTGGCGTTTTGATGTTGGCTTCGACAATCGCCACAGGCGGCTCGGCCAAGATCGACAAGGATGGCACAACGATGTCAAACTTGTCGTCCCCAAGTTCGTTCAGCGCCAGATAGGCCTCGTTTTCCCATGCCAGCAGCACATCGCCAATTTCGCGCTGGGCAAAGGTGGTGGTGGCATCGCGCGCGCCTTTGTCCAGCACGGGAACATGGGTATAAAGGTTCTTCACAAACTCTTGCGGATCTTGGCCGTTCTTTTCGGCCCATGCCCATGCCGCCAGATAATTCCAGCGCGCACCGCCGCTGGTTTTTGGGTTGGGCGTGATGACTTCAACGCCATCACCCACCAAATCGCCCCAATCCTTGATGCCCTTTGGGTTGCCTTCGCGCACCAAGAACACGATGGTCGACGTATAGGGCGACGAGTTGTGTACAAATTTGCTTTGCCAATCAGCAGGCAGTTTGCCCTCTTTCGCCAGCTTGTCGATATCGGCGGCCAAGGCCAGCGTAACCACCTGCGCCTCTAAACCCTCGATCACAGCGCGGGCTTGGCTGCCCGAACCGCCGTGGCTGGCTTCGATTGCGGGGGCTTCTTTGCCATCGGCAACTTGTTTGGCGATAAAGGCTTCGTTGATTGCCTTATACAACTCGCGCGTGGGGTCATAGCTGACGTTCAGCAGGCTTTCGGCCGATACGGGCTGGGCTGTAAAGGGCAGAGCGCCAAAGCTGAAACTCGCCAGCGCAACCGCGGAAAGGGTGGATTTCAGAATGCGGGCAATTGGCCAACCCGTCAGGCGCTGCGTCCCTGCGGCAATGGTCACACGGCCATCTGCGTGGTCTTGCAGTTTCAATCCTTGGGCCGAGATATGGCCTGCAACTTCTATGGTGGTCAACATGGTCGTCTCCTGTGACAGGTGAAAATTTGGGCTGAAGGGGAGGGGCTGTAGGCTCATGTCGGCCCGCCTAAAGGCTGAGTATGGGCGTCCCAAACGGCGGGAACGCGGCCCGCCAAAGAATCGCGCACGGGTTGATCATGCGCAGTGTTGAACACCAGAACGGGCGCGCCACCAAGGCGATGCGCCTCACCTGTGCGCCGATCAAAAAGTTGCACTGCGCAGGTGGCATTGGCCTGCGTTTGACGCGCTGCGACATGCTTGGTCATTTCTGCCTCCCGCTTTGGTCAGGGCAGCACCATGCGCCCTTTCGATGGACTAATATCGACACAAACAGTCGTGTATTGCAACAGAAAAATCACGTCTATTTTGGTCGTATTAAAAGAAGAATATTCTATGCAGCCGCCAAGCGGGGGCGCGCAAAACAGGAAATGCAATTCATTTCAAATAGTTAGATTAGGCGCTGGGCGCGGCAAGCAGTTGGTTTGCCACATCGCCCGAATTCAGCATATCGGCCAAAGTCAGCGATTCGATGATCAGAAGGTAAGACCAAAACACCTCGGCAAAGACCTTGCGGATGCGGCAAGTGGCCTCATCGGTGCAATCGTCGCAGCGTTGATAGGCGCGGCGCGACAGGCAGGCAAGCGGCGCAATCGGCCCGTCGATCATGCGCAGCATTTCGGAAATAGACACATCGGCAGGGGCCATCAGCAGGCTGTAGCCCCCTGCCCGCCCGCGAGTCGAGGTGACAACGCCCGCGTTGCGCAACTCTAGCAGGATATGCTCTAGAAACCGCTTTGGCGCATCTGACCGCTTGGCAATCGCCTCAATCGTCAAAGCTTCGGGGGCGGGCTGCGCCGCCTCATCTGCCAATGTCAGCAAGGCCTTGAGGGCATATTTCATCTTTTGTGTGATCATGGGCGCAGTTTACGCAAAGCCTGGAAAAGAATCAACGCAAGTTAAGTCGTGATTTCCAGAAGCCCGCGAGAATTGCACAACCAACTGATTTCATAATCAAAAATAATACACGATAAAAGATATAGACATTTAGCGCGATCCTGTCATGCTAAGGAATGTCCAGCCAGGAGGCCGCAGTGGATGACCTTGACCTGATCGACCGCAAGATCGTTGCCGAATTGATGCGCGATGCAACCCTGCCCGTGGCGATCATCGCGGGTAAAGTGGGCCTCTCACAAACCCCCTGCTGGAAGCGCATCCAAAAGTTGGAAAGCAGCGGCGTTCTGACAGCGCGGGTGGCCTTGGGTGATCCGCAGCGGCTGGGTTTTGGGCTGACAGTCTTTGTTGGTATCGAGGCACCCGATCATTCCGCAGCCTGGCGCGAGGATTTCGCCAAGGCCACCGCCGCCGTTCCGCAGATCATGGAGGTTTACCGTATGGCGGGCGAGATGGACTATCTTTTGCACATCGCCGTCCCTGATATGGCCGCCTTTGACGCGCTGTATAAACGCCTGACCGATGCGGTGCCGATCAAGAACGTCACCTCGCATTTCGCGATGGAGCGGATGAAATACACCACCGCCTATCCCATCGACACCAAAACCCGTTAGGCGCGGAGAAGAATCTTCTGTTTGGCCAGTTATTGAACACCGTTGGGTTGGCCGTCTTGGCGGTGGCATCAGGTGCCAGATGATCTAGGGGACGCCGCCCACAACATTCCCTTGCCCAATTCTCATGCTGCCGAGGAACCGGTCGACGCCTGCAGCCCCACTAGCGCGATGCACTTTGATCAAAGATAGCCTAAACTTTGCCCGATTTAGATGCGCCGCCCAGTTGCGGCATCAAAGACATGCAGCAAATCGGCGTTTATGGAGAATTGCATGACCTCTCCCAATGCTGTTTTTGGCGGCTTGTCGACCTTTGCGATAAACTCGACACCAGATGCGGTTTGCAGATGGGCGAGTGCATATTCGCCTAAATTCTCGACCAACTCTAGCCGCCCTTCGACGACAGCTTGCCCCTTTTTGGCAGGTGTCAAATGTTCTGGCCGCATGCCCAGCATCTGGTCAGGATTGCGCGCGCGGTTCAAAAGGTCGCCCGCACCTGAAACCAAATCGGGGGCCTTAAAAAAGTTCATCTTTGGACTGCCGATGAATTGCGCGACAAAGGTGTTTGCGGGGCGTTCGTACAGGTCAATTGGGCTGCCGACCTGCTCGATGCGGCCAGCGCGCAGCACGACGATTTTGTCGGCCAGCGTCATCGCCTCTACCTGATCATGGGTCACATAGATCATTGTCGTTTTTAGCCGCTGATGAAGGCGCGCGATTTCAAGGCGCGTTTGCACACGCAAAGCTGCGTCTAGGTTGGACAGTGGTTCGTCAAACAGAAACACACGCGGATCACGCACAATGGCGCGGCCAATGGCAACCCGTTGGCGTTGGCCGCCCGACAGGTTGCGCGGGCTGCGATCCAAGTAATCTGCAATCTGCAAAATATCCGCTGCATTGCGCACGCGCCGGTCAATTTCGGCAGGGTCGGTCTTGGCCTGCTTCAGACCAAATGCCATGTTTTTGTATACGCTCATATGCGGGTAGAGGGCGTAGTTTTGAAACACCATCGCAACCCCGCGTTTGGATGCGGCCACCTCATTGACGCGCTGATCGCCAATCGCCACCGATCCATCCGAGATTTCCTCTAGCCCGGCAATCATGCGCAGCAAGGTGGATTTGCCGCACCCTGACGGGCCGACGAACACCACAAATTCGCCATCAGCAATATCCAGATCGACGCCATGCATCACATCAACCGCGCCATAGGTTTTGCGCACATTGCGCAGGGTTAGACTGGCCATTTCAACTCCAATTCTGCAATTTCGCGCTGCAGGGTCTGCACAAAAATCGGGTGGTTTTCGGGAATGTCGCCCCAGAGGCGCGGCGATGCCGCAAAGGCATCCGTGCCAAGCATGGCCGCCAGCGCGTCCCAACTGGGTTCAATATAGTCAAAGGGAATTTTACCTGCCGCAACGTGGCGGGCAAAAACATACCAACTGGCGATCGAGCGGATGGCGTGAATGGGCACGATGCCTTGGGCCAAGCAACCCGCCAGTGTGGGGCGGATGAAAATAGGAAATTTCGCCATGCCATCGGCACAAATTCGTGCCACGGTGTCGCCGATGGATACATTGCCAAAGCGCGCTTCGATAGAGGCAAGGTAATCTTGTTTGGAAAAGGGTAAATCCAGCGTCAGTGCCGGCAACACCTCGCTCTGTTCAAAGGCGCGGAAATGGGCCAGCAATTCAGGATCACGCATGGCGGCGTCATAGGTGACAATCCCTTTTAGCGCGGCCAGATAGACCAGCGCCGTGTGTCCACCGTTCAACACACGAATTTTGGTTTCCTCATAGGGGTCAACATCGGGGGTAACAGTGACGCCCGCGCGCGCCAAGTCGGGCATCGGGCCGCCTGCGCTGTCTTGCAGCACCCATTGGATGAAATCTTCGGCCATGATTGGGGCGGTGACGTTTTGTCCGACGAGGGCGGTCAGTTCAGCCGCCAAATGCGCGGGGCTGCGCGGGGTGATGCGATCTACCATCGAGCAGGGAAAGGCCACGTTATCTTGCACCCAATCGGCCAAGGCCAAATCACCGCAAGCGCGCAGGTAGTCCAGAAAATTGCGCCGCAGCATTTTGCCATTTTGGCGGATATTGTCGCAACACGCGATCGTCATGGGCGCCCCGCCCGCCATCTGCCGTGCCCGACAGCCCGCCCGCAGATAGGCGTAAACGCTAAGTGCCGCATCCCCAGCGATTTCACGGGCGATCACCTCGTCCTCGGTGTTCAAGTCGCCGCGTGGGCTAGTGTAATAGCCGCTTTCGGTCACGGTAATGGTAACCAAATGCACCGATGGCAGGGCCAGCAATACCTCGGCGGGGGTTCGGTCTTTTGCCCAATCAGCAAAAGCGATGTGGCTGCGCACGCGGCGCATATTCACTGCGCCCGATGCGGAAATCGATTTTAGAAAATATCCGTCATGGCGGGCAATATCATCGCAAACCGATTGAAACTGCGCCGATTCCGCACTCCGCAAATTGACCGCGGCAATGCCCCAGCGGGTGTCACTGCTTGCCTGAATATAGTCATCCAGATAAACCGCCTGATGGGCGCGATGAAACGCGCCAAAGCCCAAGTGCACGACACCGATTTTGCAATTTGAACGATTATAGTCTGTTGCAAAAATTGGGAATTTAGACGCGGTATTCATTGCAAGCGCTCCGGAAATGACAGCAAATCTTTGCGTGCCGCCTCGCGGTAGGCCGAAGGGGTCATCCCCTTATGCCTGCGGAAATGGCGGTTGAAATTGGCCAAGCTTTTGAACCCTGCATCTTGGGCAATGGTGATAATTTGATCATCACTGGCATACAGTCTGGCGCAGGCCTGACCGACGCGAACCTGGTTTAGAAATTCGACAAAGCCATGCCCTGTAAATGTCTGAAAATTACGGCTGAAGGTAATTTCGGTCATACCCGCCATTTTCGCGGCGGCTGCAACTGTCAGATCTTCGTCAAAATGCTTGGCTATATGATCGACCACATTGGCAATGCGGGTGTATTTGCTGTTGCCCTCGGGCTGGGTCATTTTAACAACCGAAAGCGTGCGCTTTTCGGCATGTTCGTTCAGGCGCACCAAAAACCGCACAAACGCCAAGATGCGTTCGGCGCCACGGCTTTCTCGGATCGCCTCCATATGGCCACGGGCGAAGGTAGGGTTGAAACCCTCGAAAAGGATACCAGACTGCGCAAGCTGCAACATCTTTAAAACTTGGGAAAATTCGGGGAACCCTTCCGCTAGTTTTTGCACCGACTCGTGGCTGAACTGCACCAGCATATCGCGCACGGCGACAGGTTCGTTCCAAACCTGATCGGTCATCCAAGTGTGCGGCAGGTTGGGGCCAGTTAGAAACAAATCGCCCGGAACAAAATCGCCGATATAATCACCCACAAAAGATTTGCCGCGTGTGGCCACAATCAAGTGCAGCTCATATTCTTCATGCGCGTGCCAGCGGCACAGTTCTGAAGGCCAGCCATGCTGCAAATAGCGGATCGAGCGCGTGCTGCGATCTACCTTTTCAATCTCGGGTTCGATAATTGACATTGTGTTACCTCAGCACATTTCCGCCATCAACGCCGATGGTTTGCGCCGTCATATAGGCCGATTGATCGCATGCCAGAAACACAGCGGCGCGGGCAACGTCATCTGGCGCGCCCATATGGCCCAAGGGCACGGCTTGGCCTACTTCGCGCTTTTTCTGACCAATTTCCTTGCCCTCGAACTTGGCAAACAAGGCGTCTACCGATGCCCACATGGGCGTATCGATAACGCCAGGGCTGATGGCATTGACGCGGATACCATGCGGGGCCAGTGCCAGCGCCGCCGACTGGGTATAGCTGATGACGGCGGCCTTAGTGGCGCAGTAATGGGCCACTAAGGCCTCGCCGCGATGGCCTGCTTGGCTGGCCATATTGATGATGCTGCCACGCTGGCCATTGGCCACCATCGATTTCGCCGCCGCCTGCATCACCGCATAAAACCCGCGCACATTGACGCCAAACAGCCGATCCATCTGGGCCAGATCGCCCGCCTCTAGCACCGACCCCATATCGAAAATCGCGGCGTTGTTGAACAAAATGTCTGGTTTTACCGCTGCAATCCATTCCGCGCAGGCGGCCAGATCAGCGTCATTGAGTAGGTCTATGCGCCGATAGGTGGCTGGGCCATCAAAGCTGGCTGCAACATCGGTTGCGTAAACGCGCGCGCCCAAGGCGGCGAAATGGGCCACGGTGGCCGCGCCAATGCCGCCAACAGCGCCTGTGACAAAGGCCACTTTGCCCGTCAGATCAGTGGGGGCGGGGTTAAATGTCATTTGACCGCTCCGAATGTTAAACCCTGAACCAATTGCTTTTGGCAAAACCAACCCAGCACAATAATTGGCAAAACGGCAGCGGTGGACACGGCAGACAAGCGGCCAAAAAACAGCCCCTCGGGCGCGCGATTGCCCTCGATCAACTTGGACAAGGTGGCCGCGTCAATGGTGGTTAGGCGCACTGTCCAATAGGCCTCGTTCCAACAAAAGATAAAGGTCAGCAGCGCGGTCGAGGCAATGCCCCCCCATGCCAGCGGGATCAAAATATCCTTGATCTCGCCCCATGTGGTCACGCCATCCATTTTGCCCGCTTCGATGATTTCTTTGGGAATTTCCTTGAAATAGGTGAACAGCATCCAGACCACGATGGGCAAATTGATCAGGCATAGAACCACGATCACCAGAAAATGCGTGTCATAAATACCAAGAAAATTCTTGGTCAGAAAGGTCATCGGATACAGCACCGCTGCGGCTGGCAGCATTTTGGTGGACAGCATCCAGACCAAAATATCCTTGGTTTTTGCACTGGGGTCAAAGGCCATCGCATAGGCGGCGGGAATGCCGACAATCAGTGAAATCATCGTGGCAAAGACCGAGGTGATGGCCGAATTGGTGGCAAAGCGCCAGTAATCGTAGTTCTGCGCCATATTGGTGTAATTTTCCAATGTTGGCGTGAAAAGCAGCAAAAATTCGGGCTTCACCGCGTCGGCATCGGTCTTGAAGGACGTAAAGACCATCCAAAAGATTGGAAAGAAAAACACAATCGCCACGGCCCATGCCAGAACCGGCAGAACCAAGCGACCCAGTTTCGACGTCTCATAAACTGTTGCCATGTCTGTCTCCTAATCCATCAAACTTTTGCCAATCATCCGCAGCAAAAAGATTGCGACGATATTGGCGAGAATAACCGCGAAAATGCCTGTGGCGCTGGCCGCGCCAATATTGTTCGAGGCAAATTCGCCAATCAGATAGGGCAAGTTGGTGTTGCCATTGCCACGGCTGACGATTTCTATTTCGGCATAAAGCGACAGGTGGAAAATGGATTGGATCATTACCACTATCGCAATCGGGCGGGCCAAATGTGGCACGGTCAGATTGATGAACTGCGACCACGCGCTGGCGCCGTCCAGCAGCGCCGCCTCTTTTTGGCTTTCGTCTTCGGATTGCAGCGAGGTCATGAAAATCAGCACGGCAAAGGGTGTCCATTGCCATGTCACCATCATAATCACCGCATAGGCCGAGGTTTGTGCCGCGCGAAAGCTGATCGGTTCCAATTTTGGCCAAAGCGCAAAGAATTGCCCCAAAACGGGGAAATCGCGCAGCCCATCCACCAAGCCGTTCATAGCGCCCACAGCAATACCTTGCAGGCCCAAGACAGGGTCAAGGATCATATTGATCCACAAAACCGCGTTGACCGCTGGCATCACAAAAAAGGGCGAAATCAGCAACACGCGCACAATGCCGCGCCCAGGAAAATTGCGGTTGATCAGAACCGCAATCCCAAGGCCCAAGATGACTGTCAGCACCAAGATGCTGCACACGATGAGAAGGCTGTTTTGGATGGCAATCCAAAAATCGTCATTCTCCAAAACATAGGCATAATTGCCCAGTCCGCGCCAATTTGACAGGCTGGGGGATGTCCATTCGGGGCGGTTGCCACTGTTCAGCACATAGCGGATCAGCGAAAAGAAAATGGTCATGCTAAGCGGCACAATCATCCACACCAGCAGCATCGCGACAGCAGGCGCTTGCAGCAATCTGGGGATCATTCGATTTGACATGATGCGTGCCCTTTCGCAGCGGTGGTGGGCGATGCGTGGCATATGCCCCTGCCTACCGCGTTTGTTTTATAGAAAAGGCCCGACGTTGCCGCCGGGCCTAGTTTAACCCTTGGGAGGATTAATAGTAGCCCGCTTCGGACATAATCTTATCCGCAGCGGATTGCGCGGCAGCCAAAGCCTCGTCCACTGTTTTTGCACCTGACAGCGCAGCCGCGATCTCTTGTGCGACAGCGCCGCCTACCTCTGGGAATTCAGGAATAGCAGCGAATTGCACGCCGACGTAGGGTTTGATGTCGGTTGCAGCAGGGGCGGCAGAGTCAATCGCAGCTTTTTCGGCAGCGGCGAAAGGTGCAGCGGCTTGGAATTCTGCCGAAGCATAGGTCGAGGCGCGCGTGCCCGTTGGCACCGATTTCCAGCCAAAGTCTGGATGGGCGGCGACGGCCTGAATATAGTCTTTTGAGGTTGCCCATTCGATAAAGGCCTTGGCCGCATCTGCGTTGGGCGACCCTGCGGGCACAGCCATGGCCCAAGCCCACAGCCAATTTGCTCCAACAGGATTGCCAGCATTTGGCGATTGGGCATAGGCGACGCCGGGCACTGTCAAGAACGATGCTGCGATGGTGGCATCGATCCACATGCCGCATTTGCCTTCGTTATACAAAGCCAAGATTTCGTTGAACGAATTGCCTTCCGAACCGGGTGGGCCGTAGGTGCCCAGCAAATCTACATAGAAATTGATCGCGGCCTTCCATTGATCGGATTCCAGCGTTGGGTGCATGTCTTTGTCGAACCAAGCCCCGCCGAAGGAATTGACCATCGTGGTCACGAAGGCCATGTTATCGCCCCAGCCAGGCTTGCCGCGCAGACAGACGCCATAGATGCCAGCTTCGGGGTTGTGAATGGCGGCAGCAGCGGCTTTGATATTGTCCCAACTGTCGTTGTCGGCGATGGTCACGCCTGCCTTATCGGTCAGATCTTTGCGATACATCACCATCGAGGATTCGCCATAGAACGGCGCTGCGTAAAGCTGACCATCGGCGGACAAACCATCGCGCATGGCGGGCAGCATATCGGCCAGATCATAGGCATCCGAGAAATTCAGCGGCTCGATCCAGCCAGCTTTGCCCCAAATCGGCGCTTCTTGCATGCCGATGTTGATAATATCATATTGCCCGCCGCCCGTGGCCGTATCCGAAGTGACCTGCTCACGCAGAACGCCCTCTTCCAAGGATACCCAGTTCAGCTTGACCCCAGTTTTTTCGGTATAGGCCTCGGCCACCTTTTGCATGTTGATCATGTGGCCATTGTTCACGATCGCAATCGTCAGTTCGGTCGCGTCTTGCGCCAGCGCAAATGGGGCAAAGGCAACCCCCATCGTCAGGCCAAGAGCCAGTTTAGATAGCTTTGTCATGATTTCCTCCCAGAAAACAGAGATTGATTCATCTGCCCGCTGAACGTGACAAGTTGGCCAAAAAACAACAAATCTGATTCCAACAAAAGCGCATACAATTTCATCATTCTGATGGCCGAGTTATCTCAATACGGGTTGGAAATTGATTGACCTTTGAACGATGCAAATGTCAGCGGGTGGGGGCAACCGCACCAAAAAGGTTGTTTTGCATCTGGGTCTTGGGCGTTGCTTTTGCAGCCAGCCCGTGTCACTGAAATGTGCCATGAACAAAATGCAGCCGCCCCCACCCGCTCAAACAGGCGGGATAACACTGAATGACATCGCAAAGACGGTAGGCGTTTCTGCGGCGACCGTGTCGCGGGTGCTTAGCTTTGATCCAACCTTATCGGTAAGTGATAAAAAGCGGCAGGCCATTTTGGAAACGGCCGAGGCGCTGAATTATGAAACTCCGCGTCAGCGCAAACGCGGGCAAGATACGCAAAGCGGCAATGTTTCGGGGAAAATCCTGCTGGTTCACTTTCTGCGCCCAAAGGAAGAGCTGTCAGACCCCTATTATGTCGCCCTGCGCCTAGGGATCGAACGCCGCTGCGCCGAGCGGCAGTTGGAATATCTTAAGGCCTATCAAGGCGATGACATGCCCGATGCCGCCCTATTGCAAGGCGCAGCGGGTGTGATCGTTATTGGCTGGCACGCCCCGGTCGAAGAACAATGGCTATGTGCCCACGCGGCGCATATTGTGTTTGCTGATTTCACCCCCGAAGTTACCGGCGTTGATGTTGTGGTCAATGATTACCAGCAGGCTACGGAAGATTTGCTGAACGCTTTGGCCCACAACGGCTATCAGCGCATTGCGTTTATGGGCTGGACGGACAAACGCCCACGCGCCAAAATCGAACGGCCTGAAAAGCGGTTTTTGGCCTATGAGGCGTGGATGCGCGCGCGCGGATGGTACGACGCAACCCTTTGCGCGCTTGGCGAGAAGTCCGAAGAAGGTGGCTATGATCTGGCCATGCATCTGTTGCAGTCGCCGCAGCGCCCGCAGGTATTGGTCACGGCAAATGACAACATGGCAGTGGGGGCATATCGCGCCTTGAAAAAGCTGGGGCTAAAAATTCCTGCCGATATTTCCGTTGCGTCGTTCAATGACAATTCAGTTGCCAGTTTCATGAACCCAGCCCTGACCACGGTGCGCCTGCCTGCTGAAGAAATTGGCGAAACAGCGGTGGATTTGCTGCTGGAACGCCTGTCTGGGCGCGATTTGGCCAAGCGCGTCATCTTGGAAAGCCGAATCGTTTGGCGAAGCAGCGTCCAACATAAATAGTTAAACAATTGATATTGAACAATTATTTTTCTAGTAAAAATTTACTAATTTGTTGCCAGATCGATTTTCCCCAGCTACGCTGACCTTAGGCGCGTGAGGATGCGCTCAGGGAAACATGGGAGGAAACTATGTCTATTTTGGCTCCGCGTATGCGGAATGTATTTGGCTTGGCAACGGGTGTCAGTATTCTGGCCCTGTCGCAGGCTTGGGCGGCAGATGTCACCGTTTGGTGCTGGGCGCCCGAATTTAACGGCGCTGCAATGAACGAGGCGATTGCCCGTTACACCGCCGCCCATCCAGACGACAAAATCACCGTTGTCGATTTTGCCAAGGCCGATCTGGAACAAAAACTGCAAACACAACTTGCCTCGGGCACCACCGAGGGCCTGCCAGACATCGTGCTGATCGAAGATTACGGCGCACAGAAATATCTGCAATCCTTCCCCGGCGCATTTGAACCGCTGACGGACGTGATCGATTACAGCCAGTTTGCAGAATACAAAGTGTCGCTGGCAACTGTCGATGGTCAAACCTATTCGCTGCCCTTCGATTCGGGCGTAACGGGTCTGTTCTATCGCAGCGATTTGCTGGAACAGGCAGGCTATAAGGCCGCCGATTTGGCCGATCTGACATGGGAGCAAACCATCGAAGTTGGCAAAAAGGTCAAAGAAGCAACGGGCAAGCCGCTGTTTTCGATGGATATGGCCGACGCTGGCGTGATGCGGATTATGCTGCAATCGGCAGGGTCGTGGTATTTCAACGCAGACGGCACCCCGAATATCAAAGACAATGCCGTGTTCAAGAAATCCTTGGAAACATGGGTGAAAATGCTGCAAACGCCCGATCTGTATAAACAGGTTTCAGGCTGGGGCGATTACACGGGCGCGTTCAACAATGGCGACGTGGCGGGCGTGTTCACCGGCGTGTGGATGACGGGCGGGATCAAGGGCAACAACATGTCCGGCAAATGGGCCGTGGCCCCCACGCCAAAGCTGGACGGTGTTGAAGGTGCGGGCCATGCCTCGAACCTTGGCGGATCGTCGTGGTATGTGCTGTCCTCTGGCCCTGCCAAAGAGACCGCAATCGATTTCCTGAAAACAGTTTGGGCGGGCGATGTTGATTTCTACCAGAAAATTCTGGTGGGTCAGGGCGCGTTTGGCGCCTATTTGCCAGCCCGCGATGGCGAGGCCTATTCGGCATCGGACGAATATTTCGGCGGTCAATCGGTTTGGGCAGATTTCTCGAACTGGCAGTCGCAGATCCCTGGTGTGAACTATGGCATCTTCACCAACGAGGTTGACGCCGCCATCACCGCGCAGATCCCTGCCCTTGTGGCGGGCGGTTCGATCGACGAGGCAATCGCTGCGATTGACGCGCAAGTGGCGCAGCAAGTTCAGTAACGATGCAGACCACTGCTGCGCAGGGAAACCCTTGCGCAGCAGGCTTTTGCGGCGTGCGCAGTGGGGCATTTGATGAAAATTCTATCGACGTCCAACCACGAAAACCGTGCGGGCTGGGGCTTTATTGCGCCTGCGATGGTGCTTTTGGGCCTGTTTATGATCTATCCGATTTTATGGTCGGCATGGATGAGCTTTCAAACAGGCAAGGGGATTGTGCATAAATTCGGCGGGTTGGCCAATGTCGAACGACTGACCAATGACCCCGTTTTTCAACGCGCGCTGACCAACACTTTAACCTTTTTGGTGGTGCAAGTGCCCATCATGATCGTGCTGGCGCTGTTGTTTGCGGTGGCGCTGAACAACCCGCGCTTGCGCGGGCGGGCCATTTTGCGCACGGCGATTTTTCTGCCCTGCGTGACATCGCTGGTGGCCTATTCGGTGCTGTTCAAATCCATGTTCGCGCTGGACGGCGTGGTGAATGACACGCTGATGTTCTTGCATATCATAGATCAGCCCATCGGTTGGATGTTTGATCCGTTCTGGGCCAAGACATTGATTGTAATGGCTATTACATGGCGCTGGGTGGGGTATAATATGGTGTTCTATCTTGCCGCGCTGCAAAACATCGACCCGTCTATATACGAGGCCGCGAAAATAGACGGCGTGCCAGCCTATGCGCGGTTTTGGCGTATTACAGTGCCCATGCTGAAACCTGTGATCTTATTCACCACGGTTTTGTCCACCATCGGCACGCTGCAATTGTTTGACGAGGTGAACACCATCACCGCGTCGGCGGGGGTGGGCGGGCAACCCGCGGATGCCACGCTGACGCTGTCGCTGTATATCTACAACCTGACCTTCCGCTTTATGCCGTCCTTTGGCTATGCCGCCACGGTGTCTTGGGTGATTGTGATTCTGGTGGGCATCCTGTCTTGGGTGCAGTTCCGTGTAGCGCGGGAGAGATAGGATGAACATTGTCTCAAAACTGCCCAATATCGCGCTGCAGGCCCTGTTGTGGCTGGCGGCATTCATATCGGTTTTTCCGTTCTATTGGATGATCGCAGGGGCGACGAACACCGCCAATGACATCACCGGCGGTCGCATTTTGCCTGGCACGGCGCTGTGGGAAAACATCACCAAATTTTTCACGCTGGTCGATGCGCCGCGCATCTTTTTCAATTCGTTCTTCGTGGCGATTGTGGGCACGGCCATCACGCTGGTTGTCACTTCGATGGCGGGCTACGGGTTTGAAATGTTCCGATCCAAAGCGCGCGATCGCATTTTCGCGGGGCTTTTGCTGATGCTGTCGGTGCCCTTTGCAGCGATGATGATCCCGCTGTTTGTGATGTTTTCAAAGGCGGGGATGATGAACAGCTATGCGGCGATCATGCTGCCGACGCTGGCCTCGATTTTCATGATTTTCTACTTTCGCCAAAACACCAAGGCCTTCCCGTCCGAGTTGCGCGATGCAGCACGGATGGACGGGCTGAAGGAATGGCAGATCTTTGCGTTCATCTACATGCCTGTGATGCGGTCAACCTATGCAGCGGCGATGATCATTGTGTTTATGACCAATTGGAACGCCTACCTGTGGCCGCTGATCGTGCTGCAAACCAACGAGATGAAGACGATCACACTGGTGGTTGCCTCGCTCGCCTCGGCCTATACGCCCGATTACGGGCTGATCATGGTGGCCAATGTGCTGGCCACCTTGCCGACCATTCTGGTCTTTTTCTTACTCCAGCGCCGCTTTGTTGAAGGCATGCTGGGCAGTGTCAAATAGGAAGTGAATATGCCCCATATTACCCCGTTCAACGATGGCTGGATGTTTGAAGGCGCGCCCGTGCGCCTGCCGCATAATGCTGTGGATTTGCCCTATTCCTATTTTGATGAAACCAGCTATCAGCGCGTTTTCACTTATGAAAAAACCTTTGCCGCCGCGCCAGACTGGGCGGGGCGCGAGGTGGTTGTGCGTTTTGACGGGGCAATGGCGAATGCGCAAGTTTACCTGAACGGCGCGCGCATTGCGGGCCATGCCGATGGCTATACCCCGTTCGAGGCGCGCCTGACGGGGGCGCTGGCAGCAGGGGAAAACCATCTAAAGGTGGTGATTGACGGGGCAGAAAACCCGGCCATTCCGCCCTTTGGCGGCGCGATTGATTATCTGACCTATGCGGGCATTTACCGCGATGTTTGGCTGGAAACCCGCGCGCCGCTGGCGCTGGGGCTGATCAAGGTGGAAACGCCAGATGTGCTGGCGGATGCCAAATCGGTGACTGTTACCGCCCATCTGCGCAACCCGCAGGGGCTGGTATTGGCGGGCAAGCTGACGGCGATTTTGCGCGATGGGGCAGGGCGCGAAGTGGCGCGCACTGGCGGCGATGTGGTGGGCGATGCCACCCCGCTGCGGATGGACGGGCTGCAAAACATCGCCCTTTGGGATATTTCCGCGCCCCATTTATACACCATTGAGGTGCAGCTGGACACAAGCGCGGGCACCGACAGCGTGACCACGACATTCGGCTTTCGCGCGGCGGAATTTACGCCCGACGGGTTTTTGCTAAACGGCCGCCCTCTAAAGCTGCGCGGGCTGAACCGTCACCAGTCCTTTCCCTATTCGGGCTACGCCCTTGGCCGCGCAGCGCAAGAACGCGATGCCGAGATTTTGAAACACGAATTGCACGTCAATTTGGTGCGCACCTCGCATTACCCGCAATCGACATGGTTTTTAGACCACTGCGACCGTATCGGCCTGCTGGTTTTCGAAGAAATTCCGGGCTGGCAGCATATCGGCGATACCGCTTGGCAAGACGCATCAGTGGACAATGTGCGCGCGATGATCACGCGCGATTGGAACCACCCCAGCATCATCATCTGGGGCGTTCGCATCAACGAAAGCCAAGACAACCACGATTTTTACACCAAAACCAACGCTGTGGCCCGCAGCTTGGACACCACGCGCCAAACGGGCGGCGTGCGCTATATTACCAATTCCGAACTGCTGGAAGACGTTTATACGATTAACGATTTCATCATGGGCGAGTTTGAACATGGCGGCAACCGCCCTCGCACCGCGCTGCGCAATCAGCAAGAGGTGACGGGGCAAAAGAAAAACGTGCCCTACATCGTTACCGAATTTAACGGCCATATGTATCCCACCAAAATGGGCGACCAAGAACAGCGCCAAATGGAACATGTCACCCGCCATCTCGAGGTGCTCGATGCCGCCTATGGCGATGTGAACATCAGCGGCGTCATTGGCTGGTGCGCCTTTGATTACAACACCCACAAAGATTTCGGATCAGGCGATCGTATTTGCCACCACGGCGTGATGGATATGTTCCGCGAGCCGAAATTTGCGGCCTTCGCCTATGCCAGCCAATGCGATGCGGATGAGGCGGTGGTGATGGAACCTGTGACCTATTACGCGCGGGGCGAGCGGAATATTGGCGGCATTTTGCCCCTGATCGTGCTGACCAACTGCGACGAGGTGGAATTGCAATATGGAAGCAACCCACCCAAGCGCGTGCAGCCCGACCGCGCGAAATACCCCAATCTGCCGCACGCGCCTGTTGTCATTACCAAGGATAATTTCTCGGCGGGCGAGCTGGGCCAATGGGGTATGAAATGGGAAAGCGGTCAGATCACGGGCTATGTCGGCGGCAAGGCTGTGGCCACGCGCCGCTTTGCCTGCGACCCGCTGCCGATCACGCTGCAAGTCGCCCCCGATGCCACGACAATCAGCGCGCATGACGCAGTGCGGGTGATTGTGCGCGTGCTGGATCAGGTGGGCAATAAGCTGCCCTTTATGACCGATAGCATCACCATCACCGTGGCAGGTGCGGGCAATCTGCTGGGGCCAAATGTGGCGCCCCTGCGGGCGGGGGCCACGGGCTTTTGGGTGCAGGGTTCAGGGATCGGGACAATTGACATCACCGTGTCGCACCCGCGATTGGGCACGGCACTTGTGCAGATCACGGCAAAGGGGGCGGCATGACGGGCGTAACACTGCGAGGCATTTCAAAGGCTTATGGCGCGCATCAGGTGATTAAGGGCGTTGATCTGTCCATCAACCCCAAGGAATTTGTGGTGTTCGTCGGCCCCTCGGGCTGCGGCAAATCCACGCTGTTGCGCATGATTGCGGGGCTGGAACCCATCACTGGCGGCGATTTGCACATTGGCGAGACGCGGATGAACGATGTCGATCCGTCCAAACGCGGCATTGCGATGGTTTTCCAATCCTATGCGCTTTACCCCCATATGACCGTGCGCGAAAATATCGGCCTTGCGCTGAAATACGCGGGCCACACCCGCGAAGCGATTGCCGCGCGGGTGGAAGATGCCGCCAAGATTTTGGAATTGCACCACCTGATGGACCGCAAACCAAAGGATTTGTCGGGCGGCCAGCGCCAGCGCGTCGCCATTGGCCGCGCCATCGTGCGCAACCCCAATGTGTTTTTGTTTGACGAGCCATTGTCGAACCTAGACGCCGAACTGCGCGTGCAAATGCGGATTGAAATTGCGCGCCTGCATAAGGAACTGCAATCGACCATCATTTACGTGACGCACGATCAGGTCGAGGCGATGACGCTGGCCGATAAAATCGTGGTGCTGCGCGATGGGCGCATTGAACAGGTCGGCGCGCCGCTGGACTTGTATGACAACCCTTCCAACCAGTTTGTGGCGGGTTTCATCGGCTCACCTCGGATGAATTTTATCACCGCGCATGTCACGGGCGGGGCGCTGGTGCTGCCCGATTTGGGTGGGCAAAAGCTGCCCATGCCAAAGCTGGAAAACCCGCCCGTTGAAGGGGCCGAAGTGCGGCTGGGCCTGCGGCCCGAATATTTTAAGGCGGGCGGCAGTGCCAGCCTTGATCTGACGATCGAGATTGTCGAACATTTGGGCGGCGAAAGTTTCGCCTACGCGCGCCAAGGCAATGCGGTTTTGACCATTGCCACCGATCAGGGCCGCGCTTGGGCGGGGGGGCAAAAGATCACTGCCAAATTTGATTCCGCGAAAATCTTACTGTTTGACACAGAAGGCCAGCGCATCCGTTAGCGTAAAGGACACCGCATGAAACGCACCCCACCGGCGCCGCTTTCGGTTTGGCGCCCTCTTTCGCACGACCGCTTTTTGCTGGGCGCGCCGCATTATCCCGAACATGTGGATGAAAGCTATTGGCAGCGCGATGCCGAAAGGCTGGCCGCCGCTGGGGCCAATACAGTGCGCATGGGTGAATTTGCGTGGCATCTGTGGGAGCCGCGGATCGGGCATTTTGATTTTTCCCTGTTCGACCGCGCGATTGAGGTGCTGGGCAAGGCTGGCATTGACACCATTCTTTGCACCCCCACAGCCACCCCGCCGCGCTGGCTGACAGCCGCTTACCCAGAGGTGCTGCGGGTGGATGGCAATGGGCGCGTGGCGGGCCACGGCTCGCGGCAACACGCCGATACGACCAGCCCCGTTTTCCGCGCCCATTCGCGCCGCATTACCCGCGCCATGGCCGAGCATTACGCTGGAAATCCCTATGTTGTGGGCTGGCAAACCGATAACGAATTGAACACAACCGTCTCGGAAAGCCATTCGCCCAGCGCAAAGCTGGCGTTTCAAGATTGGCTGGCGGGCACGTATCAAGGCGACATTGCCGCGTTAAACCACGCCTGGGGCGGGCATTTTTGGGCGCTGGCCTATGACAATTTTGCCCAAATAGATACGCCGCGCGATATGGCCCCCGGCTTTTTATCCCCCGGCCATGTTCAGGATTACCACCGCTTTTTGGCCAATGCTACAGCGGCCTTTCAGCATGACCAAGTGGAAATTCTGCGCGCCGCCAACCCCGATTGGTTTATCTTTCATAACCTTGGCGCGCTGTCTGACATAGATTTTCGCGGCCAGTTTGGGCGGGATTTGGATTTCATCGGCTTTGACATCTACCCCATGCTTTATGACGAATTTCGGCGGGGCGGCGGCATGGCTGCGACCCAAGCAGCCTATTTGGATATGTGCCGCGCCTATTCGGGCAACTTTATCGTGCCCGAACAGGCCAGCGGTTTTGGCAGCCAGCCTGGCTTTTCCACCATGAACCCAGAGCCGGGCGAGATGCGCCGCATGGCGATGACATCGGTGGCGCGCGGGGCGGATGGGGTGATGTTTTTCCGCTGGCGGCCCGCCCATTTCGGGGCCGAGATTTACTGGATGGGCGTGATCGACCACGATGATGTGCCGCGGCGGCGCTATGCCGAGGCGACACAGTTCTTTGGCGAAATGAACCGCCTCGCGCCCGAGATTTTGGGCACACATGTGCAGATGGATGTGGGCATCGCAGGCGCGGATTTTGACAATCAAGAGGCCTATAAAACCTATGCGATGGGCCTACCCTCGCCCCATCAAGACGCGGTTATTTTGCACCTCCATTGCTATAATAGCGCCATTTCCTGCGGTTTCATTCATCCCGAAGATGATCTGAGCCGCCTGAAGGTGTTTTATGTGCCGCATTGGGTGATGTGGAAACCCGAATGGACAGCGCGGGTCGATGCCTTTGTGCAAGGCGGCGGCACGCTGATCTTGTCGGCCATGACAGGCACGCGCGATGTGAACAACCATATCCACCGCACATTGGCCCCTGCGGCTGGCCTGTCGGCGCTGGCAGGCGTGCGGGTGGTGGAATTTGGCCGCCTTGCGGGGGACGGGGCCGATGGTCTGTTTCCGCAGTGGCAAGATGGCGTCAACGGTGGGTATAAACCTGCCAGCCCCCTGCCTGCCTCGTCCGCCTCGCGGCACTATGAATTCACCTTTGGCAACCGCCATATGCGGGCAGCGCATCTGTATGAAATGCTGGAATTGGACAGCGGCACGTCGGCGCTGGGGCAATGGTCGAACCGCTTTTTAGCGGGTCACCCGATGGCCACCACGCGCCAGCACGGCGCAGGGCGGGTGATTTACTTGGGAACCTATCTAACGCCAGAACTGGCCGAGGTTTTGACGGAAATTGCCCTAGCCCCTGCGGGCGCGCTGCCCCTTATCAGCGGGCTTCCCGAAGGGGTTGAGGTCACCGTGCGAGCAGGCGAAGGACGCAAGCTGTGGTTCATCATCAACACCGATGACGCAGCAAAGCGGATAATAGGCGCGCCGCAGGGGGTGGACTTGCTGACGGGCAACGCCTGCAACGGCCAGTTGGATTTGCCCAGCTACGGTTGCGCGATCATAAAAACCGCGCATTAGCAAAAGTCAGCATGCCTGCCGCTGGCAAGGCGGCTGCCAAAGGCCAATGGGTAGATAGGGCGCGGATTTTCCCGCACAAGCGCGGGCAGATCTGACGCGCCACCGTATTCGCGGCGACAGGCCCCTACCGCAGCCCGCCATCACGCCGCCGCCCTTAGCGCTGCCCATAATATAGGCCAACCACATGCTCGGCCTGCGCAAAGAACAGCCAGCGCGCGGCGAAAGCGCCGATCAGGTGCAGGGCGGCAATTGCCGCAAACATCGGTGGCGCGGGCGGAAAAAGCGCCAGCAGCACCGCGGGCAAAAGGGCCGCGCAGATCAGGGCGATGGTGCGAAGCGGGCGGATATGCTTGCGCGCAACGTGATAGATCATCTCGCGCATCAGGTAATTGGGCGAAGTATGGGGCTGCTCGAACACACGCATCTGTCCCATCGCGCCCAGCCCTGTCGCTGTGCCCAATGTTTGCGCGCGGGCAGCAAAGGCCCCATCGCCGATGCGAAACGCCGCCAGCAGCGCCAGCGCCAGCAGCGATGACAGCACCATTGCCGCCCCTGTCTGCCCCGCCAAAATCGCCCCGCCTACACCCGCAAATCCCATGAACAAGGCTGGGGTAGTGGGGTTGTTCCAACGCGGCACGGTTTTGAGTTGCGCGTAAATCATTGCGGTGCAAAATATAGTTGCCAGCGCCAGCGCTGCCCCGATCAGGCCAATCGCGCGCGGCCAACCAAGGCCCAGCCAATCGGACAGGGCCACAGGTGCAAGGGCTAACAGACATGCGACCGAGGCAATCGCCTCACGCGAGAGCCAAGAACTGCGCCACTGAGTAAAGGCGCGCAGAAACCGCTGCGGGTTGCCAAGGTGAAAGGTCGATGCAAGCAGGCCGCCTGTGGCCAGCGCGTAACCAAGGCCCCAATGGAAAAATGCAGTCCAGCCCATGGGGGCAGGAAACCCCGCGCCCAAAAAGGCAAGAAGGCCAAAGCCCATTCCCGAAAGAACTGTAAAGATGATGACAGAAGGCGCGGGATGCATCAGATTTTCCCCAACACTTTATCAAGCCAGCCTGCAAATCCCTGCGCCTGAATGTCCAGCAGCGGGGCCAACGGCGCTGTCATATCGGGCGCATCTTTCGGGCGGGGGGGCAGGTATTTGTTGGTGGGGCGGGTGCCTAAGTCGGGCATCAAATCATAGCCGCCACGTAGTTTCGCAAGTTGGCTGACATTGCTATCAGGGTCGGCATAATCGCCAAAATGCCGTGCGCCTGTCGGGCAGGTGCGCACGCAGGCGGGAACGCGATCTTCTTCGGGCAGATGGTCGTTATAGATGCGGTCGACGCAGAGGGTGCATTTCTTCATCACGCCTGTGCCCGCGTCCATTTCCCGCGCGCCGTAAGGGCAGGCCCACGCGCACAGCCCGCAGCCGATACAGGCGCTTTCATTGACCAGAACAATACCGTCCTCGACCCGCTTATAGCTGGCCCCCGTGGGGCAGACGGGCACGCAGGGCGCGTCCTGACAATGCAGGCAAGACCGAGGGAAGTTGACAATCACCGCTGCGCCGTCTGGCGGGGCAATCTCATAGCTGTGAACCCGGTTCAGAAACGCGCCCGATGGCGCCGCGCCATAGGGGTCTTGGTCGGATAGGCCGCTGCCCTGATCGTTCCAGCCCTTGCAGGCGGTCACGCAGGCTTGGCAGCCAACGCAGGTGTCCAGATCAATCGCAAGGCCAAGGCGCTTGTCTGTATGGCTGGGAAGGCTGGTCATTTCGGGGCCTTTCTGGACTTGCCCCTTGGCACGGCGCGGGGGATGGGCGCAAAGGCGGGGCTGGCGGCCACCTGCGGCCCTGCGTTTTCGATCTTCACCCGCAGGTCAAACCATGCCGCCTGCCCTGTGATAGGGTCTGAATTGCTGCGCCTGATGCCGTCGCCCTGATCGGGGTGCAGTTCGGAGATCAGATGGTTCAACAAAAACCCTGTCGTAGATTCTGGCGCGGCATCATCCAATGCCCAAGCGCCCTTACGTTTGCCAATCGCGTTCCATGTCCAGACAGTGTTTTCATTCAGCGCGGCCATATGGGCGGCAGGCACAACAATCTCGCCCGTAGGCGAGGTGACGCGCGCATAATCGCCATCCTGAAACCCGTGCAGGTTCCAAATTTTGGTCGGGATATACAGGAAATTGCGACCACGGATTTGCCGCAGCCACGCGTTTTGACTGCCCCATGAATGATACATATCCATCGGCCTTTGCGTTAAGGCGTGGATAAAAAAATCATCCTCTGCATAGGGCGAATACCAAATTGGCAGCGGGTCCATCGCGCGTTTCAGGGTGTCGCGCAGATGGTCGGGCGGTTGGTGCGGGCCGACCCCCTCGGCTGCGGCTTGAAAGCGGCGCATCGGTTCGGAGTAGATGGAAAAGAGGTATGGCTGTGGGCTTTCAAACAGCGATGTTTCGACCGCCCAGTCCTGATAGGCCATATTCCACGGCTTATAAAACGCGCCTTCCCGTGGCACATGCGCCTGAAAGAAACCGCCGTTTTCGATATAGCGATCTAGCTGGTTTGGGTTGGCATCGCCGCGCCCAGTTTGGCTGCCGTCAGCGCCGCGCCAGCCGATCAGCGGGCCAACGCCGGGGCGGCGGATGTGGTTTTGGATGTAATCGGCGTAGTCCGCAAACTTTGCGCTGCCATCCTCGCGCACCATCGGCGCAAGGCCCAAACGCGCGCCCAAATCCAGCAGCACCGATTGGAACGGGCGCACATCACGGTCTGGTTCCACCACGGGCCAACGGATGCTGTCGCCAGCCGCATCGGGTTCGGAAATGGGGCGATCGAGCAGCGAGATGCAATCGTGCCGCTCCATATATGTCGTGTCGGGCAGGATAAGGTCGGCATAGGCGACCATTTCGCTGGCATAGGCATCGGAATAGATAATGCGGGGGATGACATAATCGCCATCATCGCCCTTATCGGTCAGCATCTTAATCACTTCTCCCGAATTCATCGAGGAATTCCACGCCATATTCGCCATATACAAAAACAGCGTGTCGATACGATAGGGATCGCCAGCATGGGCGTTGGGGATCAGCATATGCATCAACCCATGGGCGGAAAACGGGGCCTCCCACGTAAACGCCTTGTCAATGCGGGCGGGGCTGCCATCGGGTTTCAGGGCCAACTGGTCAGGGTGGCGGACATAGCCCAAATGCGGGCCAGACAGGGGTTTGCCGGGCTGGGCGGTGAAATGCGGCGTCGGATGCGCCTCGATGGGCTTGGGGTAGGGCGGTTTTAGGCGATAGCCGCCGGGGGTCTCGATGCTGCCAAGCACGATCTGCAACAGATGCAGCGCGCGGGCGGTTTGAAAGCCGTTGGAATGGGCCGAAATCCCGCGCATGGCATGGAAAGACACGGGGCGGCCGATCATTTTATCGTGGGTGTTGCCGCGAAAATCCGTCCAAGGCTGGGCGATTTCAATGGCTTCGTCAAAGGCAATTCGCGCCAGATCGGCAGCCAGCGCGCGGATGCGGGCAGCGGGAATGCCGCAGCGATCTGCCACGGCCTCGGGCGCATATTCGGGCGCAAGATAGCGCTGGGCCATGTGCTGAAACACCGTGCGGTGGCCTTGGCAGACGGCCCCCAAATCAGGCTGCACGCCCTTGGCATCCCACGGCGCAGGCTGGCCCGTGCGCCGATCAATCACGAAAGGCTGGCTTTCGGCGTTTTTCAAAATCATGCCCGCCTCTGGGCCATCTTCCACCACCAGCAGCGGCGCATTGGTAAACTGCGCCAGATAGTCCAGATCAATTTTACCCGCCTGAAACAGGCAATGGATCAGCGACAGGATCAGCAGCCCATCGGTGCCGGGGGTAATGCCCAGCCAATCATCGGCGACGGCGTTATAGCCTGTGCGAATGGGGTTCACCCCCACCACGCGCACACCCCGCGCCTTTAGCTTGCCCAGACCGATTTTAATCGGGTTGCTGTCGTGGTCTTCGGCCACGCCGAACAGGATGAACAGCTTTGTGCGATCCCAGTCGGGCTGGCCAAATTCCCAAAACGCGCCGCCAATCGTATAGATGCCCCCCGCCGCCATATTGACAGAACAAAACCCGCCATGGGCGGCGTAGTTGGGCGTGCCAAAGGCCTGCGCCCACCAGCCTGTAAAGCTTTGCGATTGATCGCGGCCCGTAAAGAAGGCCAGTTTTTCGGGTGCAGTTTCACGCAGGGGTTTCAGCCAAGCTACCGCCAGCGCAAGCGCCTCGTCCCAAGTGATTTCTTCAAACGCGCCAGACCCGCGCGGGCCAACCCTTTTCAAAGGCGCGCGCAGACGCGAAGGCGCCGTGATTTGCATGATGCCCGATGCGCCCTTGGCACAAAGCACACCCTTATTGATCGGATGATCGCGGTTGCCTTCGATATAGGCGACACGGTCTTGGCCATCTGGGCCCGATTTCAGATGTACATTGATGCCGCAGCGGCAGGCGCACATGTAACATGTCGTGCGACGTATATCGTCGCCGATGGGTTGGGTCGGGGCAAGGCAGGGCTGTGTGGTCATCGTATCCGCATCATGACAGGATGATTTACGTTTGGGGGATGAAGAAGTGATCTGGCATTATGGATTGGCCAGGGCTGATAGGGTATCTGGACCTAAGGCTGCGCAAAGACGGGGCAAAAGTCAAAGAACAAGAGGCGCGTTGCCCTCCACGCGGGTCACCCTATCAAAAAGCGCGCGGCGATTGGTTTGGCTTTGCAAAGCGCGCCATATCAAGTATCGGTAATGCCGAACCAAAAAGCTTAACGCATTGGTAATGGATGATCGGTCGAACCCTTCCAAACTGGATTTTCACGGGCGGATCTGGCCGTGTTGGGCAACTGGTGTTGCGGCATTGGGCCATCGCGCCTCCTGCTGCGCAGGTGCATATCCAAACACGACGGCAAGACCTTGCACGGCACAGCGGGCATTTTGTTTGGGATCCTTTGACAGCGCCTTTGCCCGCCCATCTAGAAGGCGCAGATTGCCTGATTGCCTTTGCAGGAATTACGCCTTCCTCGGGTCTGCCGCTGGAAACCAACACCGAATTGGCACAGGCCACCTGCGCGGCGGCGCTGGCAGCTGGCGTGCGCCGCGTTCTGTTAACATCGTCATCGGCGGTCTATGGTGCGCGGCAGGATTTGATACCATTTCATGAAGATGAACCACTGCACCCCGTGAACGCCTATGGCCTGGCAAAAGCGCAGATGGAAGACGCCTGCGAAGATTGGCGTTCGCGCGGGCTAGACCTGTGCTGTCTGCGGATCGGAAATGTAGCGGGCGCTGACGTTCTTTTGTTGAATGGGCAGACGGCTTCTGGCGATAACCCGTTGAAACTAGATCGATTTGCCGACGGAAATGGGCCTTGCAGATCCTATATTGGCCCAGGCAGCTTGGCGCGGGTGGTGGCCGCGCTTGCCGCATATCCCGCCCGCTTGCCAAGGGTTTTGAACATTTCGGCGCCTAGGCCCGTAAGCATGGCCCAATTGGCTAACGCTGCAAATATCCCGTGGGAATGGGTGCCCGCACCCGACTCCAGCTATCAAAATATCCTGCTGGACGTGAAAACCTTGGAACGGTTGGTTCCGCTTTTGGCATCGGACAGCGACCCACAAGAGATTGTCGCGCAATACATCGCCACAAGGGATCGCTGATGACCCCTGCGAAGCGTGTTTTTGACATTCTGGTCTGCCTGTGTTTGGTCGCCGTGCTGGCAGTTCCGATGGTGATGATTGTTGCCCTCATTTGGATCAAAGACGGGCGTCCGATCCTTTATGTGTCGGAACGGATGTCGACCCCAACCAAGGCGTTTTTGCTGGTAAAATTCCGCACAATGATGCCCAGCGCCGAAAATTCCGGCGTCTCGGGCGGCGAAAAAAGCGGCAGGATCACGAATACAGGCAAATTCCTGCGCCGCACGCGGCTGGATGAGCTGCCGCAACTGTGGAACGTGCTTGTGGGCGACATCAGCTTTGTCGGGCCAAGGCCGCCTTTGCGCGAATATGTCGATCAGTTTCCCGAAACCTACGCGGCGGTGCTGAAATCTCGACCAGGTGTTACGGGCCTTGCTTCGGTGCATTATCATGCCGCGGAAGAGCGTATTTTGGGCGCCGCGCGCAGTGCCGCTGAAACCGACCTGCTTTACACGCGTCGCTGTATTCCCAGAAAGGCGCGCATTGATTTGCTGTATCAGGCCAATCAATCGCTGTGTTTGGATATGGCCATCATGCTTCGGACAGTGTTTGGACGCCGAAAATAGGCCCAGCCGCCCCCCTAATGCGCGCCTTTTTCGGGCAAAGCTTCGGCCTTGAACAGATGCGCTTTGTCCCCGTCAAAGCCAACAGCAATTTCGCTGCCCACCTGATAGACCGCGTCTTGCGGCAGGGCGGCGATCAACGAAGTGCCGTCGGAAAGGCCGATGTCAACCACGGTTTCGGCGCCCAAACGCTCGGTCAGGGCGACTTTGCCCGTCATCAGCGCTTTGCCACTTTCCAGCGTGATATACTGCGGGCGCAGCCCCAAAATCGCCGCCTCGCCTACGATAAAAGGCCCCCGCTTGGCGGACACTTTCACACGGCCCAGCACAGGGCTGGACACTTCGGCCACATCGCCCTTGACGCTGTTCACTTCGACAGACAGGAAATTCATCGAAGGCGCACCCAAAAAGCCAGCAACAAACAGGTTGGCGGGGTTATGATACAAATCCATCGGCGCACCGATTTGCATGACTTTGCCGTCTTTCAACACCACGATTTTATCGGCCAGCGTCATCGCCTCGACCTGATCGTGTGTGACGTAAATCATCGTCGCGCCCAGTTGTTGGTGCAGCTTGCCAATTTCCATCCGCATATCCATGCGCAGGGCGGCATCAAGGTTTGACAGCGGTTCATCAAACAAAAACACTTGCGGTTTGCGCACAATCGCACGGCCAATAGCCACACGCTGGCGCTGCCCGCCCGACAACTGGCTGGGGCGGCGATCCAGCAGATGTTCCATCTGCAAAATCCGCGCGGCTTCGGCCACTTTGGCGTCTTTTTCCGCCTTTGAAGCCCCCGCAATGGTCAGGCCAAAAGCGACGTTTTCGCGCACCGTCATATGCGGGAAAATCGCATAGGATTGGAACACCATCGCCACCCCGCGCTGCGAAGGGGGCAGATCATTCACCTCTGCCTCGCCAATCACCATTTGGCCGCCGCTGATATCTTCCAGCCCGGCAATCATGCGCAGCAAGGTGGATTTGCCGCAGCCCGAAGGGCCGACAAACACGCAAAACTCGCCGTCGGCAATTTCGATGTCAACGCCCTTGATCACATCGACATTGCCATAGCTTTTCTTGACATTCTTCAGTGATATTTTGGCCATTTTCGCCCCCTATTCCGCTGCACGCGCCAGTGGCAGGACAGACAGCAGACCATCTTTTCCTGTGACAATACGTTCGGGGTTCATGACATAACCGCCAAACTTATCTTTGCCGCCATCAGCAAAGCCCAAAATCACCAGCCCTTCAGGCCCATCGACAATGCGCGCGGCATAGCGGATGCAGGGGTCGGCCCCGTCCAAGAACGGGCCAGGGGCCACGCGCCAAGGCCCGCGCGGGTGATCGGCGATCAGGTAATGATTGCCCGTGACCGGTTTTTCAGGGTTGGTTTTGCTATACTGTTTCGACCAATGGACATTGGCGGTGCAGAACAGGCAATACCATTTGCCGTCTGCTTCAAAGACTTGGGGCACCTCTAACTGGCCAAAGCCGCCTTGAAAGACTGGGGGCTGCAGCACCCAGTTATTCAAATCGTCCGAGGTGGCAAAACCAATTGCGCCGCCTGAATTCGGCTCGCTGCTATCGGGGACGCGGGCGGTGAAATACATCAGCCAGCCTGTGCCATTTGGATCCTTCATCACCCAAGGGTCGCGCATGGCGCGGTCGTGCCAGCGCCCCTCGTGGTCGGCCTCATAGCAGTCAGCATTGGGGCCAATCAGATCAAGGCACAGCCCATCGCCCACGCGCCGCCAGTTGTGCAAATCGGTCGAAGTGGCATGGCCGATGCGCTGGCGCATCATCTTTTCGGCGCGGGTCGTTCCCGTGTAGAACAGATGCCACAGCCCTGCGTCATCGCAAATAACCGAGCCTGTCCACGTGGTGCCATCATCCCATGCGGGGGTGGCAGATGGGCCAAACATTGTGCCCAAATGCGACCAATTCACCAAATCCTTGCTGGTCGCATGGCCTTGCGTCACGTTAAAATGGCGCAGGTCAGGGTCGCCCAGCGATGTGTCAGCCTGCAGGAAAAACCCGTGATAGGTGTCGCCATCTTTGGCATACCAGCTGTCCCAAATCCATTTGCCGTCGATTGCGATAACCATGTTCGTCTCCTTAGCCTTTCACGCCCGTCGATGCGATCGACGCGATAAAGGCCTTTTGCAGGTAAAGATAAAAGCCCAGCACAGGCAGCGTGATCAGCGACAGATAGGCCATCACCTCGCCCCATGCGATGTTCAGTTGGAAGAAATATTGCAGCCCCACCATGACAGGGCGATAGCCCTCTTCTTGGGTGACCATCAGCGGCCAGAGGTATTGATTATACATCGCCAGAAATTTCAAAATCGCAGCCGTTGCCAGAATTGGGCCAGACAGGGGCATGACGATGCGGCGGTAAATCGCAAACCAGCTGGCGCCCTCTACCCGTGCGGCCTCGATCAACTCGCCAGGCAGGTCTTTGAAATACTGCACGAACAGAAAGATCGTCAGCCCATCGGCGATAAAGGGGATGATCTGCACATGATAGCTGTTCAGCCAGCCCCATTCGACCCCGCCCATGCCCAGCCACGGCAGTTTGGACACCATCAGAAGCATCGGAATGGCGATGGTTTCAAAGGGCACGATCAGCGTGGCCAGCAGCAAAGACAGCATGACGCCGCGGCCTTTCCAGTTGACAAAAACAAAGGCAAAGCCCGCCGCCGAGCAGACCAACAGCGACAACGCCACCGTCAGCCCTGTCACCAAAACCGAATTGAACACGAATAGGCCAACGGGCGCACGTTCGAACGCGGCAAGGTAGTTGTTCAGGCTGATGTCGCCCACAGGCAGAAACGCCCGCAAAGACGACGCATCGACCAGCAGTTGTTGGTCGGGCTTCAGCGAGGACATCACCATAAAGACAAGCGGAAAGATAAAGATAATCGCAATCAGAACCAGCACCGCATAGCGCGTCACCAGCCGCAGACCGTGGTTATCGCCCGAAATCATCGCCATTTAGGTTTTCTCCCGCGTCAGCCAGCGTTGCACCAGCGAAATGGACAGCACGATCACAAACAAGATCACCGAAATTGCCGAGGCGCCCGAAATGTCTTGCTTGCCATAGCCGCGATCAATCGCTTGGAACACGATGGTTTGGGTGCTGTCCAAAGGCCCGCCATTGGTCATCACATCGATCTGGGCAAACAGGCCAAACGCCTGCATCGTGATCACGATTAAGATAAGCACGGCGGTGTTGCGCAGGCCCGGCCATGTGATGTAGCGGAACACTTGGCCTTTTGACGCGCCCTCAATCGCCGCCGCTTCGTATAGGGTGGGCGAGATGGTTTGCAGACCCGACAACCAGATCACCATGTGAAAGCCGACAGCCTGCCAGATTGACATGCCGATGATCGCGCCCAGCGCAGTGCTGGAGTTGCCCAGCCAATCAATCGGCGGGATCAGGCCAAAACTGATGGCGTTTAGGAGGTTGTTCAGCAGCCCCGAACTGCCATCATAAATCAGCCGCCACAGCAGCGAGACGACGACAATCGAGACAACAACGGGCATGAAATAGATCGCGCGAAACAGATTGATGCCGCGCAGGCGTTGGTTGATCAGCAGCGCAAGGCCCAAGGCAAGACCAGCTTGCAGGGGGGCGACGATCAGCACAAACAGGAATGTGTTGGTGATGGCCTTCATAAACACCACATCGCGCGCCAGAACAAAGGTGCGCGCATCGCCGCCAAAGGGCGTGTCAAAGGCGAACCATTCGCGCATCCCGTCCAGATGCGGGTAATCTGCGTTCTTGCGGGTAAAGCTGCGCAGGGCGGGATATTCTGCCGCGCCATCTTTGATCACCACCGCGCCCGCATCATCGCGCACAGGGTCAAGCGTCAGCATCCCGATGCCCAAAAGCTGGCGGTAATTGGCCATGCCCGTAAATTCGGTAGGATTGGGCGAGATCAGGCGTTGGTTGGTAAAAGACAACGCAATGGCAAAGAAAAACGGAAAAATCACAAAGGCCGCAATCAGTGTCACAGCAGGCCCTGCCATCAGCCAGCCCGTGCCGTTTGATCTGGTGAATTTCGACGCCATATCGGCCGCCCCTTTGAAGGTTTAGGTGCGCAGGGCAAACATAAGCTCGCCCCGCGCTGGGAGGATGGGCGCGCAGTTGCCTGCGCGCCCGCCGTTGTTAGTGACCGTAGCCTTTGTTCTTTTCGATGTCAGCGTTGATTTCATCAACAGCGGCATCCAGCGTTGCTGCAACATCAGCGCCTTTGGCAATGTCAGCCAGTGCTTTTTCAAACACTTTGGATTCGACAACATAGCCAGGGGTGACAGGGCGCACCATGCCGAACTTGGACGAATAGGTCACATAGTCAGCCAATGGGCCGCCAGCTTTGTAGTTATCGACCATTTCAGCAGCGGTAGGCGTTGCTGGGATCAGACCAATACCGTTCGAGAAATCTGCCAGATACTTGTCATTCAAAGCAAATTCGATGAACGCGGCTGCGCCTTCTGGGTGCTTGGAGTTGGCCGAAACGCCGAACTGCCAGCTTGCAGCACCGATTTTCGGCCCATTGCCCAAATCTGGGGCGGGCAAGAACACGGTGTCAGGGAACGCTTTCAGCGCGCCCAAAGCCGCCCAGTTGCCGTTCCACGAGAAGGCATATTTGCCCGAAGCAAAGCCGGCATCGCGGTCAGCGCCGTCTTGGGTCGCTTGGGCATAGCCGCCGGTGAACAGACCTTGCCACCAAGCGCCAAACGCCTGCGCAGCTTCGCCGTTCAGCGCGCCTTCAGCGGTTTTGTAGGTGCTACGATCTACGATGTCGCCACCGAAGGATTGCAACAGCGGCGAGAAGGCATAGGGATACCATTCGCCTGTCCAAGCGGTGCCCAGATCCAGCGCAAATTCATACTTGCCCGATGCTTTTGCTGCATCCAGCGCGGCCATGAATTCGTCTTTGGTCCAAGGCGCATCAGCCGTTGGCTTGCGCAGGCCCAACTCGTCCAGAATCGATTGGCGGGTGGTCACCGCGATAGCCGCGTCCCACAGACCGATCGAATACAGCTGGCCGTTCCAAACACCCTTGGTGCCTGGCAAGAAATTGGCGATTTTCGCTTCGTCAATTTTCAAAGGCTGCATATAGCCAGCCCATGCCCAGTTTGGCATGATCGGGCCGTCAACGTCCAGAATGTCGGGCAGGTTGCCAGCCAGCGCGCCAGCGACGACCGAGTCGTTATAGGCGGCTTGAGGGAAGCTTTGCAGCTCGACTTTCCAGTCGGTTTGCGAGGCGTTGAAATCGGAAATGATCTGATTGACGATCTTGCTTTCCACTTCGTTGCCCGCGCCGTGATACCACATCGACAGCGTTTCGGTGGCATTTGCGGCCGAAGCCCATGCCAGAATGGCGGCGCTTGCCACCAGTTTGCTAAACTTCATCGGTTTTCCTCCCGTTGGGTTTCAAGTGTAAAATCTTTGCTGGGGGCAGTTCGGCAACCGAACCCCGCCACAGCACAGGCCCTGCTACACTTACAGGGCTTTGGGTTGGCGGAAGGGCGGCGCTGGGCGCGTCCTCTCCCGCAATCAGGGACAACAAACGCTCGCCCGCGCGAACGCCCATTGCGTTATAAGGCAGGTCCACCGTGGTCAGCGGCGGATACAGGGTTTCGGCAATGACGCGGTAATTGTCAAAGCCCGCGACACCAATTTCATCGGGCACGCGGCGGCCCATCGTGCGCAAGATGCCGTAAACCATCAGCGCCATTTGATCGTTGCCGCAGCAGATCACGGTGGGCGGATTGGCAAGGCGCAGCATGTGGTCAATCGAATCCCACAGCAGTTGCGGCCCCGCTTCGGGCAAGTCAAAATTGGCATGGGTGAACAAGGCGGGATCATAGGCAATGCCCGCCTGCGCCAGCGCCTCGCGGTAGCCTTGCGGGCGCAATTGCCCTGCCACCATATCGGCCCGCAGCGCCAGATAGCCAATGCGCCGATGCCCTGCCGCGATCAGGCGGCGCACAAGTTCGTATTGCCCACGCCGATCATCAGGCACAATCGCTGGCGTTCCACTGCTGTCAAAGCAATTCACCAGCACCAGCGGCGTATCTTCGGGCAGCTTGGGCAGCGACACCTCTTGGTGGTATTCGGCCACGTAAATCAGCCCTTCGACGCGATGCGACAAAAACGTGTCGATCAAAGGCGCAACGCGGTCTTGCCGCCCAGCAGTATCGGCGATCATCACCGTCATTCCACTGGTTTCCAGCGACCGCTGAATCCCCTGCACGATGAACAGATCGGGCAGGCCCTGCAATTGGTGGTTTTGGTTCTTTGTGGAAATCGCGCCCGTGATCAAACCGATTATGCCCGATTTTTGCGCGCGCATCATCCGCGCCGCGTTCGAGCGCACAAAGCCAAGAGAGCGCATAGCCTCTTCGACCGCCGCGCGGGTTTTATCCCCCACAGGCCCGTCGCCGTTCATCACACGGCTGACAGTTTTGGGCGAGACGCCAGCAAATTTGGCGACATCATAGATCGTAGCCATATTCCCCCCTTCACCCAGCCGTTTGGCTGTGCCGATACTTGCGTCCCCACTGTCTGCGTCTGCGTTGTCTGCGCCATCTCCCGTGGCGTATTCGACTGCGCTTCGACTCAGTGACACCGATATCATGACATCGGTGTCATAAATCGGGCCGCCTTGTCAAATGGAATTTTTCGCCTCGGATTTTCGTCATGTATTTGGGCCGCGCATTTGGCTGGATAAAAGCCATAACGGGGGTTAAAAGGCAGGAATGAATGACACAGCCCTGCCCTCCTGCCCCGAATGCGCCTCGGCATTTGTTTATGCCGTTGATGCGCTGCTGACTTGCCCCGAATGTGGGCATGAATGGTCGCCAACCCCTGCGGGCGAGGCGGCAGCGGGCGGCGTGCGCGACGCGGTTGGCAATCTGTTGCAAGACGGCGATACAGTCACTGTCATCAAAGATCTAAAGATAAAAGGCACGTCCAGCGTGGTCAAAGTGGGCACAAAGGTGCGCGGAATCCGCCTTGTCGACGGGGATCACGATATTGACTGTAAAATCCCAGGTATCGGGCAGATGGGCCTGAAATCGCAGTTTGTGAAAAAGGTTGCGGAATAGGGTCTGCCTCGCCGCTTGCACAGCGACAAGATCAACGCCGCGACCCTTTGCATTGCGGCGGCGGGCAAAAGACCCTCTGCGGGGCGGGCGTCTGCGCGGGTTGCTAGACCGACCCACCGCTGCCCCCGCCGCCTAATTTCCCAAAATCGTGGGCAGACGCAGGCCGTTGTCGCGCGCGCATTCGACAGCGGTATCATAGCCCGCATCTGCATGGCGCCACACGCCCGAAGCGGGGTCATTCCACAGCACCCGCTCTAGCCGTTTGGCCGCCTCGGCCGTGCCATCGGCCACAATCACCACGCCCGCGTGCTGCGAAAACCCCATCCCCACGCCGCCGCCATGATGGATCGACACCCATGTCGCCCCCGAGGCGGTGTTGACCAGTGCGTTTAGCAAGGGCCAATCAGAAACCGCGTCCGACCCATCGCGCATCGCTTCGGTTTCGCGGTTGGGCGAGGCGACAGACCCCGCATCCAAATGGTCGCGGCCAATGACGATGGGGGCTTTCAACTCGCCCGAGGCGACCATTTCATTAAACATCAGCCCCGCGCGGTGCCGATCCCCCAGCCCGATCCAGCAAATGCGCGCGGGCAGACCCTGAAACGCAATGCGGTCTGCCGCCATATCCAGCCAGCGGTGCAGATGCGCGTTTTCGGGAAACAGGCGTTTCATCGCGGCATCGGTTTTATAGATATCCTCGGGGTCGCCCGACAGCGCAACCCAGCGGAATGGGCCAATACCTTGGCAAAACAGCGGGCGGATATAGGCGGGCACAAATCCTGGAAAGGCAAAGGCGTTTTCCAGCCCCTCGTCCAGCGCCACTTGGCGGATGTTATTGCCGTAATCCAGCGTCGGAACGCCTGCATTCCAAAAATCGACCATCGCCGCCACATGGGCGCGCATCGAGGCGCGGGCCGCCTTTTCCACTGCTTTAGGGTCACTTTCCTGCCGCGCGCGCCAGTCGGCCACGCCCCAACCTTGCGGCAGATAGCCATGTAGCGGGTCGTGGGCCGAGGTTTGGTCGGTGACGATATCGGGCCGCACCCCGCCTGCCCGCATCCGTGCGACCAGTTCGGGAAACACATCGGCGGCATTGCCAACCAGACCGACAGATTTGGCCTCGCCCGCCGCCGTCCAGCCCGCGATCATGGCCAAAGCCTCGTCCAGACTATGGGCCTTGGCATCGAGATACCGCGTGCGCAGGCGAAAATCGATACGGGTTTCGTCGCATTCCACGGCCAAACAGCAGGCCCCCGCCATCACTGCGGCCAGTGGCTGCGCCCCGCCCATCCCGCCCAAACCAGCCGTTAAAATCCAGCGTCCCTGCAGATTGCCGCCATAATGCTGGCGGCCCGCCTCGGCAAAGGTTTCATAAGTGCCCTGCACGATGCCTTGGGTGCCGATGTAAATCCACGACCCCGCCGTCATCTGGCCATACATCATCAGGCCCTTGCGATCGAGATGGTTGAAATGCTCCCATGTCGCCCAATGCGGCACAAGGTTGGAATTGGCGATCAGCACGCGCGGCGCATCGGTATGGGTGCGCACCACGGCCACGGGGCGCCCCGATTGCACGACCAAGGTTTCATCAGCCTCTAGCTCGCGCAGGGCGGCGCAGATGCGGTCAAAATCGCCCCAGGATCGCGCGGCGCGGCCAATGCCGCCATAAACCACCAATTCATGTGGGTTTTCGGCCACATCGGGGTGCAAATTGTTCATCAGCATCCGCAGCGCGGCCTCGGTTTGCCAAGATTTCGCACTGCGGGTTGTGCCTGTTGCAGGGTAGATGTCACGGCTGTTTTTACGGTCAAGCATCACGGACTCCTAAGCGGCCTGAACGCGCCAAGCGATCAAGCGATTGCAAAATTTGTGCCAAAACCGCGCGGGTGGGGGCGGCGGTTTTGGGGGAATAATCCCATGGCGCGGCCTCGCGGGCCAAATAGGCGCGCTGCGCCAGTTCCATTTGTATGGCGTGGATGCCCTGTTCGGGGCGGCCATAATACCGCGTCGTCCAGCCGCCTTTGAAGCGGCCGTTCAGCACCGCGTCCATCTGCGGCGCGGCAAAACAAGGGGCTGTTACCGCATCTTGCACCGCTGCGCTGCAGGTTTGCCCGCCATTGGTGCCGATGGAAAACACAGGCAAAATCCCGTCAAATAAAAACGGAATATGCGAGCGGATGGAATGGCAATCATAGACAATCGCCACCCCATGACGCGCCCGCACCCGCGCGATTTGATCCGTCAGCGCGGCGTGATAGGGCGCGTGGAATTGCGCACCGCGCTGGTCAATTTCATCAGGGCTGGGGGCCTGCCCCGCCGCCCAAATGTCGCGCCCGTCAAAATCGGTGGTGGGGCATAGGCCCGTTGTGTTTTGCCCAGGATACAACGAAGCACCATCTGGCCCGCGATTGGCATCGATCACATAACGGTGGAATGTCGCGGCAACGCTGGTCGCGCCTGCCAGCAAACCTGCGTAAAGTTGGCCGATATGCCAATCGGTATCTGCCAGCGCAGCCCCAATGGGCGACAGGCGTGCCATGATTTTGTCAGGAACAAAGGTACCACCATGCGGCATCCCAAGGATGATGGGGCCATCGCCTTCGGTTACGATGACGGGGTTCATAACCACACCTTTGGCACATCTAGCCCCGTGGCCTGCGCCAGCGCGCCACTGGCGACTAAACTGGCGGCGCGGGCCAAATCTGGCGCAAGATAACGATCTTCTTGCAGTTTGGCGACATCGGCGCGCAGACGTTCCAGCACCGCCATCAAGGGCGCGCTGCTGCGCAGGGGGCGGCGATGCTCGATCCCTTCGGCAGCGCAGATCGCCTCGACCCCTAAGATCACATTCAGGTTTTCCACCATTTTGCCCAGCCGCACGGCACCATGCGCGGCCATCGACACATGATCTTCTTGGTTGGCCGAGGTGGGCGTGCTGTCGGTGACACAGGGCATGGCGATATGCTTGTTTTCCGACATCAAGGCGGCGGTCGTCACCTCGGCGATCATCAGACCCGAGTTGAGGCCCGGGTTCGGCGTCAGGAACGGCGGCAGGTTGAACGACAGCACGGGGTCAACCATCAGCGCCACGCGCCGCTGCGCGATCGCACCAATTTCCGCCAGCGCCAGCGCGATCATATCGGACGCAAATCCGACGGGTTCGGCATGAAAATTGCCGCCCGACACGATTTGCCCCGCCTCGGTCAGCACCAAGGGGTTATCGGTTGCGGCATTCGCCTCGATCTCCAGGGTGCGGGCGGCTTGGCGCAGAATGTCCATCGCGGCCCCCGTCACCTGCGGCTGGCAGCGGATGCAATAGGGGTCTTGCACGCGGGTATCGCCTTTTACATGGCTTGCGCGAATCGCGCTGCCCGCCAGCAGCGCGCGCATGAAAGCGGCGGCTTCGATCTGGCCTGCATGGCCGCGCAGGGCGTGAATATCGGGGTGCAAGGGCGCAGTTGACCCCATAATCGCATCGGTTGACATGGCCGAAATGACAAGCGCCGATTGCGCCGCCGTCCACCCGTCAAAAAGCCCCGCCAGCGCAAAGGCGGTGGAAAACTGCGTGCCGTTGATCAGGGCAAGCCCCTCTTTTGGGCCCAGCGCGATGGGCTGCAACCCCGCCTGCACCAAGGCCTGCCCGCCTGGCATCCGCTGGCCGTTCAGGTCGGCCTCGCCCTCGCCAATCATCACGGCTGCCATATGCGCCAGCGGGGCCAAATCACCCGATGCGCCAACCGAGCCTTGCAGCGGCACAACGGGTGTGACCCCGCGCGCGAGCATCTCTTGCAGCAGGGTAATCACTTGCCAGCGCACGCCCGAAGCCCCGCGCCCAAGGCTGAGGAGTTTTAGCACCATCATCAGCCGCACCTGCGCGCGCGGAGCGGGCGCGCCGACCCCGCAGCAATGCGAAAGGATCAGATTGCGTTGCAGCGTGGCGGTATCTTCGGGGGCAATCCGCAGGCTGGCCAATTTGCCAAAACCTGTATTCACGCCGTAAACAGGATCATCGCCCTGCGCCGCAGCAGCAATCGCGGCCTGCGCTGCATCGACGCCCCCCTTGGCGCTGGAATGCAAGACCACAGCGCATTGATCGCGGTAAATCTGGGCCAATTGGGCAAGGGTGGTCTGGCCTGAAACAATCTCTAAAACTGGGGTTTTCACGGGTGTAATCATAGGGCGACCTCGCCATTCCAAATGCGCTGATGCAGCGGGTTAAAGCCAATCCTATAGGCAAGTTCGGCAGGATGGGCGCAGTTCCACACAGCCAAATCGGCGCGCAGGCCCGCGCGGATTTCGCCGCAATCGGTAAGGCCCAGCGCGCGGGCGGCGTTGCGGGTTGCGCCTGCCAAAGCCTCGGCTGGGGTCAGGCGAAACAGGGTGCAGGCCATATTCATCGCCAGCAAGACCGATGCCATTGGCGCAGAACCGGGGTTCATGTCACTGGCCACCGCCATCGGCACGCCGTGTTTGCGCAGTAGGTCAATCGGGGGCAGAACCGCCTCGCGCAGAGTGTAAAACGCGGCTGGCAAGATCACCGCGACCGTGCCCGCCGCCGCCATCGCCTGCGCGCCCGCCTCGTCCAGATATTCCAGATGGTCGGCCGATAGCGCGCCATACCCTGCCGCCAGTGCGCTGCCGCCAAGGTTTGACAACTGCTCGGCATGCAGTTTGACAGGCAGGCCCAGCGCCCGCGCCGCCGTAAACAACCGCGCGATTTGCGCGGGGCCAAAAGCGATCCCTTCGCAAAACCCATCCACTGCATCGACCAACCCCAACGCATGGGCCTCGCGCAGCGTGGGGATACAGATAGCGTCGATATAATCATCGGCGCGGCCCAGAAATTCGGGCGGCACGGCATGGGCGGCAAGGTAGCTTGTCACCACCCGCACGGGCCGAATCGCCCCAATACGCCGCGCCGCGCGCAGCATTTTCAACTCGTCTGTCCGGGTTAGGCCATAGCCTGATTTCACCTCGATCAAGGCCACGCCCTCGGCGATCAACGCATCGACAAAGGGCAGGCAGGCGGCCAGAAGGTCGTCTTCACTGGCGGCGCGGGTCGCCTTGACCGTGGACAAAATACCACCCCCCGCCCGCGCGATGTCGGCATAACTGGCCCCGTTCAGGCGCTGCTCGAACTCGGCCGCGCGGGTGCCGCCGTGGATCACATGGGTGTGGCAATCGATCAGCGCAGGCGTAACCAACCGCCCGCCCATATCCCGCTGCGGCCATGCGGCAAATGTATCTGGCAGGGCGGCTTGCGCGCCCACCCACGCGATCTGGCCACCGTCCAGCGCAATCGCGGCGCTCTCGATCAGCCCATAATCGCCCGCGCCCGCCACCATGCTGGCGGCTGACAGGTGCGTTAAAACGGTGCGGGGTTGGGTCACAGGCGGCCTCGATTGGGGGTTGCTTGACCTATATCTATGCGCGTAACATTATTATGTCTACACATAAGGAGAGGCAGAGTGATTTTTGCATCGAGCGCGCTGCTTGCGGACGGTTGGGCCAAGAACCTGCGCATCACGCTGGACAAGGGGCGGATTGCCACGCTTACCGCAGATACCCAGCCGCAAGCGGGCGATACGCGGGTGAAAACCCTGCTGCCTGCCCCCTCGAACCTGCACAGCCACGCCTTTCAGCGCGCGATGGCTGGGTTAAGCGAGCATCGCATCCTTGGGCGTGAAAGCTTTTGGACATGGCGCGACGTGATGTATCGCTTTGCCACGCGCCTGACCCCCGCCCAAGTGCAAGCCATCGCAGCACTGGCCTATTTGGAAATGCAAGAGGCAGGCTTTGCCGCCGTGGGCGAGTTTCACTATTTGCATCACGGCACAGGTGGTGCGCCCTATGGCGATCTTGCCGAGATGTCGCAGCGCATCTTTGCCGCCGCCGATCAAACGGGCATTGGCCTGACGCATCTGCCCGTTCTGTACAGTTATGGCGGCGCGGGGCAAAAACCTTTGGCGGCGCAGCAAGCGCGCTTTGGCAATGATGTCGATCGCTTTGCGCGGCTGTTGCAGGCGGCGCGCGATGGTGCGCGCGCTTTGCCCCCAGATACGCGCGTGGGCATCGCGCCCCATTCGCTGCGCGCCACCTCGCCCGCAGATCTGGCGCAGGTCTTACCCTTGGCGCAGGGGGCATCCTGCCACATTCACATTGCCGAACAACCTGCCGAAGTCGCCGACATCACCGCATGGCTGGGGGCCAGCCCTGTGGCCTGGCTTTTGGACAATGCCGATGTGACCCCCGTTTGGTGCGCCATTCACGCCACCCATATGACCGCCGATGAAACCGCCCGTTTGGCGCGGACGGGGGCGGTTGCGGGCCTATGCCCCATCACCGAGGCGAATTTGGGCGATGGCCCGTTTCGCGGGCCAGATTGGCTGGCCGCAGGTGGCAAGTTTGGCATTGGCAGCGACAGCAACATTCGGATTTCCGCATTAGAAGAGTTGCGGACCCTGGAATACAGCCAGCGCCTGCGGGATTTGGCGCGCAATGTGATGGTGCCGCAGGAAGGCTCGGTCGGGGGCTATCTTTATACTCAGGCGGCGCTGGGCGGCGCGCAGGCGCTTGGGCGTGATGCAGGGCAAATCGCGCGGGGCAAGCTGGCTGATCTTGTGGCGATAGACAGCGACCACCCCGCGCTTTGTGCCCTGCCTTTGGGCCAACTTCTGGATGGGTTGGTCTTTGCCGCGCCCGATGGGGTGATCTGCGATGTCTGGTCGGCAGGGCGGCATCAGGTGCAAGGCGGGCGGCATATTCACCGCGAGGCGATCATTGCCGATTGGCGGCGCGTGGCGCGCAGTTTAGCCGATGATCTGTAGCTGGATCAGCAGCGCCAGCGCCCCCGTTTGCAAGGCAACCTCTGCGCCTGTGCCCAGCGCGAAATCACCCTGCGGCAGCGACTGGCCCGCAACTAAGACGCCGCCGCTTAGGGCAAAGATGCAAAGGACTTGACCCAGCTTGTCCTCCAATTGGCAGCTTTGGCGCAGAACCTGCACCTCGGCGCGGCACTCGCCCGCGTCATAAATCACATTCACATCGCGGATCGACCCTGCCACAAGCTGCCCCAGAATGGGCAGATCGCCCGAAAAGGCCACGGGCTGCAACAGCCGCGCGGGCATGTCGCCGCTGGCATAGATCAGGTCGATCCCCGCCCCCTCAACCACTGTCAAAATCCGCGACAGCCCCGCAAAGCGGGAAAACGGCCCATCGCTGGCCACATCGGCAAGGCTGATGCGCCACAGGTATTCGCCGCCCCGCGGATGGCGCGCGCGGGCGATTTCGCGCGTGATCCCGCCGCCGTTCTTCCACGGGCTGGCCGCGCAATCTTGCGTACGGATGATCTGAAACATAGCGCCCTATCCCTTGCCATATGCCCAAGTATAGCCCTATCAAAGACGCAGCCCTTGGCCAAGTGAGCGCCTGCATGACCCCGCCCCTGCCCGAAAAAACCACCTACCGCGATGTGATGGCGCAAATCCTGCAGCGCATCACAAACGGGCCTTGGGGGCCAGGCACGCTGATCCCGAACGAGGTGGATTTGGCAGGGGAATTCAACTGCTCGCGCACCACAATCAACCGCGCTTTGCGCGAGGTCGAGGCGCTGGGCCTGCTAGATCGCAAGCGCAAAGCAGGCACGCGGGTGCGCCTTGCGCCGATGCGGGCAGCGCGGTTTGACATGCCGATCGTGCGCGCCGAGATTGAAAAAACGGGCGCGCGCTATGGCTATTTGCTGCTGCACCGCGCAGTGCAGACCCCGCCCGATTGGCTGGCCGTGCAAATGGGCTTGGGCGCGCAGGCCAAGGTTTTGCATCTGATCTGCCTGCACAGCGCCGATGGTCTGGCTTTTCAGATCGAAGATCGCTGGATCAACGCCACCGCCCTGCCGCAGTGCGAAAGCCAAGACTTCGCAGCCCTTGGCCCCAATGAATGGCTGGTCGCCACCGTGCCTTATTCCGACGTAGAGGTCAGCTTTTTAGCTGCCGCCGCCGACGCGGTATCGGCGGCGCATTTGGGCCACAACTTGGGCGACCCTGTGTTTTGCGTGCAGCGCGCCACGTGGTGGCAGGGCAAGGCCATTACCTTTGTCACCCTGCGCCACCGCGCGGGCTATCGCATGACCACGCGTTATTAGGGTCTAAATCAGCGCCAAAACCGCGCCGATGATGCCGCAGCCGATGATCGAATAGGCCCCGTCGATCACCGTCAGTAGAATAGGGCGGCTGGTGTAAGTGTTGTTCATCCAAACCCAAGGCAGGATGAAAAATGCGCCAATGCCAAGGCCAGACACCACCGCGCCGCCAAAAGTTGCCACGTTCGACATCGCCAAAACATGTCGCATCATGCCGGCAACCAAGATCAGGGCGATGAAAGATGATCCAAACTGAAACACCATATTGCCCGCGGCCACAGGCCGGCCGTTTGCGTCCAGCTTCACGCCCGAGACGGGCAACCATTGTTTGGCCAACACCGTGTAATGCACCGCGCCATAGGCAAATGCTGCAAAGGCCGCGGCCAAAACGCTGATAAACTCCATCTTCCCCTCCGCTTTTTTGGTTTTGTGCGGTCAGGCTAGGGGGCTGCGACATTTTGTCAAGGTTTTCCGCCCAAAGCGCAGATCAGCGCCCATTCAGCGGGGGTCACAGGCTGCACCGAAAGGCGCGAATTGTTCAGCAAAACCATATCTTGCAGACCCGGTTCTTGGCGGCACCGTTCTAGCGTGACGGGCTGCAAGGGCTGCACAGCGCGCACCCAAACCGACAGCCAGCGCGGATCATCGGTGGTGCTGTCTGGCGCAGCAAGGCGTGTCACCTCGACAATGCCGACAATCGCCTTTTCCCGCCCCGTGTGGTAGAAAAACGCCATTTCGCCAAACGCCATATCGCGCAAATTGTTGCGCGCCTGATAGTTGCGAATGCCGTGCCATTCCGCGCCAGCCTGCCCCGCCGCGATTTGGTCGTGCCAGCCAAATTCCTCGGCCTCGGTTTTCAGCAGCCAAAACCTCATCCGATAACCTTTTTCCACTCGCGCAGATCGACCGAGGCGAACAGCCCCGCCTTGGCATAGGGATCGCCCGCCGCCCAAGCCTTTGCCGCATCCAGATCATCGACGTTCAGCACCACAAGGCTGCCAACCATTGCGCCCGCCTCCAAAAACGGCCCCGCCATTTCTACAACGCCCGTCGCCTCGATATAGGCCAAATGGGCGGCGCGGTTGTCCAGCCTTGTCTGCAAGGCCTCCGCTTTATCAATACAAATCAATGCAACGCGCATGTCTTACTCCTGCTTTAAGGGGCGCGACATAAGTGCCGCGACCGCCTGTTCCAATGTGATTTTCTGCGCGATCAGCGCTGCAATCATCGCGGTGATCGGCATATCAATGCCGCGCTGCGCCGCAATCCGCGCCACTGCCTGCGCGGTTGCTGCCCCTTCCACGGTGACGCTGGGATCAAACCGTTGCCCCGTGCCTAAGGCCAGCCCATAGCGGAAATTGCGCGATTGATCCGACGCACAGGTCAGCACCAAATCGCCAAAGCCAGACAGGCCCGTCAGTGTTTCAGGCCGCCCGCCTAATGCCTGCGCCAAGCGCTGCATTTCCACAAAACCGCGCGTCATCAACGCCGCCCGTGCCGAGGCCCCAAGCCCCGCGCCGATGACCACACCTGCGGCAATAGCGATGACATTTTTCAGCGCGCCGCCCAGTTCGGCGCCGGTCAGATCGGGCGACAGATACAGCCGCAAGGTAGGGGTGGACAGCGCCTCTTGCAGCGTTTCGGCTGCGCTGCCCGTGTAGGCAAAGGTCAGCGCTGTGGGCAATCCGCGCGCAATATCGGCGGCAAAGCTGGGGCCTGTCAGCACGCCAATAGCGGCGCCGGGATAGCGCGCCGCAATCACCGCCGAGGGGCCGCGCAGGCTGGTCAAATCAACACCTTTACAGCAGGCAATCAGCGGCTGGCCAGACATGGCTTGCGGGTTGTCTTGCAAAAACCCTGCGAGCGATTGCATCGGCACTGCCAAAAGCAAGGCCTGCGCGCCCGCCAAATCGGCGGAATTGGCGGTGACACGCAGGCCAGCAGGAAAGCGCGCGCCAGCCAGATAGCGCGCGTTCTCCCCCGCGGTTTGCATCGCCTGCGCCGCAGCGGTGTCCCGTGCCCAAAGTGTTACGTCCGGCCCTTTTCGCGCCAAGGCAATCGCCAAAGCCGTGCCAAATGCGCCTGCGCCCGCAATGCCAATCATGCCTTCGCCCCCTTTTTGCCAGACCCAATCAGGGGCGCTGCGCTGGTGTCAAGCGGCCAGCGTGGGCGGGCGATCAGATCTTCGGGCTGGCACTTGCCTGCGCGCAACATCTCGATCCCCGCCCAAGCGATCATCGCCGCATTGTCGGTGCACAGCCGCAGCGGCGGGGCGAAAAACGCAGCGCCTGCCGTGGCACAAACAGTCTCTAACTGCGCCCTTAGAGCCTGATTTGCAGCAACCCCGCCCGCCACCGCAAAGGCGGGCCTTGCGGGGTTCAACGCCAGATATTCGCCCAAGGCGCGGCGGGTTTTTTCGGCCAGCACATCGGCCACTGCCGCCTGAAACCCCGCGCATAAATCGCGGCGGTCTTGCCGTGTTAGACCCGCCTTTTCGGCAATAATCGCATCGCGCGCGCGCAGCACTGCGGTTTTTAGACCCGAAAAAGACATGTCGCACCCTGCCCTATCCAGCAAAGGGCGCGGAAAGGCGAAACGTTTCGCATTACCTTGCGCCGCCTCGGCTTCGACCTGCGGGCCGCCTGGTTGCGGCAGGGCCAAAAGCTTGGCGATTTTGTCAAACGCCTCGCCAGGGGCATCGTCGATCGTGCCACCCAAACGGGTGAATTGGCGCGGGCCATGCGCGATGAGAAACTGGCAATGCCCGCCCGAAACCAGCAGGATCAGATAGGGAAAATCCAACCCATCCGTCAGACGCGGGGTTAGGGCATGACCTGCCAAATGGTTGACCCCCACCAAGGGCAAGCCCCGCGCTGCCGCAAGCCCCTTGGCCAGCATCACGCCCGACAAAACTCCGCCAATCAGGCCTGGCCCCGATGTCACCGCAATCGCGTCAATACCGCCCAGGGTTAGCCCTGCCTCGTGCAGCGCCGCCTCAACACAGGCGTCCAGCCGCTCGGCATGGGCGCGGGCGGCAATTTCAGGCACAACACCGCCAAAGGCCGCGTGCAGGCTGGTTTGCCCTTCGACAATCGAAGACAGAATTCGCCCCGCCCCGCCCGCCGATACCTGCACCACGGCGGCGGCGGTATCATCGCAACTGGATTCTATGCCCAGCACGACCATAGGATCTGACATATGCGCCCCCCAAGCAGCGCGGTTGCGTGGCTGCCCTCTGGGGGGTAACATTTCGGCCATGATCCGACAATCCCTTGCCCCATGCATGCTGTTGACCCGCCCCTTGGCGCAAAGCCAGCGTTTTGCTGCCGAGTTTGCAGCGCGGTTTGGCCCCATAGAAACGGTGATCTCGCCGCTGTTACAGCCGCGATTTCTGGCATTAGTCGAAAGGCCAGTCGATGCAACGGCGGTGATCTTCACCTCGGAAACGGGGGTGCAGGCGGCGCTCGCGGGCGGGCTTGGCCCCAGTGATGGCCTGCGCGTGGCCTATTGCGTGGGCGCGCGCACGGCGCTGGCGGCGGAACTGGTAGGGTTTGACACCCGCAGCGCCGAGGGCGATTGGCGCGATTTGGCGGCGATGATCGCGGCGCAGCACAAAGGCGGCGCGCTTTGGTTTTTATGCGCGCAAGAGGCGGGGGCGCAGTTGGAAAACAGTCTGGCGGGGGCGGGCATCAACGTGCATCGCCATGTGATCTATGCCCAAGATGCGCAGCCGCTGACACCTGCGGCGCGGGCTTTGCTGGCTGCCCCTGCGCCTGTTATTCTGCCCTTGTTTTCGCCCCGATCTGCGCAGGTTTTTGCGCAGGCCTGCGGCACGGTTGCCGCCCCGCTTTGGCTCGCAGCGCTTAGCCCCGCCGTTGCGGATGCGTTTTGCCTGCCCATGGCCCGTCATGTTGTGGCGCATCGGCCAAATTCAGCCGCTTTGCTGAATGCGATGGCCCCCTATTGCGAAAACCATGTGTCTGGCCCGCCTTATCCTTGAAGCGCGCGCCGATCATGCTTAGGCTAGACGGGCAGCGTAAACACGGGTGACGATATGGCCAGACGCAAATCAAGCCAAGCGGACGATACTGCGGCACTGCCCGTGGCCCCCGATGTCGTGGCGGACGCGCCCCCGATGGATGCCCCCCCTATGGATGCCTTTGCCGCCGAGGACAGGGCAGGCGAAATGGCCGAAACCACGCCCGCTGCACCAAAGCCAAAGCGCGCAGTCGCCCCGTTTCTGATGGGCGCGGCATTTGGTGTTGTGGCATCGGGTTTGGGCTATGGCGCGGCGCTGAAATTTCCGATTGCAGGGCTGGCAAGCCTGTCCCCTGCCGCCGCGACTGTCGATCTGGCACCTGTGCAAGATAGTATCGCCAGCCTGACCGCGCAAAATGCTGATCTGGCCGCGCGCCTTGCCAGTTTAGAGGGCGCGGCCCCTGCCGACACCTCCGCCCTAAAGGCGCAGATAAACGCGTTGGAAGCCAAACTTGCCGCCTTACCTATGGGCACCGAGATCAGTGCCGAACTAGAGGCGATTCGTGCCAAGTTGGCGCAGACCGATCCTGCCCCCGCGATCAAAGCCGCGATTGCCGCCGAAATGGCAAACATCACGGCCAGCGCGCAAGACATGGCGCAGCAGGTCGCCGCCGCCACCGACGCGGCAAACAAACTTGCGGCGCAAAACCTGTTGCGGGCGGCGCTGGACACAGGCGCGCCCTATACCGCTGCCGCTGCAAGCTTGACCTTGCCCGATGTGCTGGCCCAGCACAGCGAAACCGGTATCCCCAGCCTGCCCGTGCTGAAAGACAGCTTTCCCGTCGCCGCGCGCCTTGGGCTAGAGGCGGCCCTGCGCGATAATATGGGCGAGACATGGGGCCAGCGGGTGACGAATTTCCTGCGTGCCCAGACGGGAGCGCGCGCGCTGACCCCGCAAAGCGGCGCTGACCCCGATGCGATTTTGTCCCGCATCGAGGCGGCCCTGAACGCCGCCGATCTGCCCCAAGCGCTGGCCGAGGCCGCAACCCTGCCCGATCCTGCCAAGTTGGCAATGGCCGATTGGTTGGCAGCCGCCCAGTTGCGCGCCGATGCGCTGGCCGCTTTTGCCACGCTGACCCAAGGGGAGAATTAACCCATGCTGTGGTCTTTGCTGAAGGTGATGCTGTTTGTCGGCGCGATTGCGGTGGCCAGTTTTGGGGCCACGTTGCTGCTGCAATCCGATGCGGGCCTGCGCATTGCCTTTGCGGGTTGGGAGTTTTCGCTGGGCCCGTTTCAGGCGACCATTGCCCTGCTGATCCTATTGGCGGCGCTTTGGCTGGTGATGCGCTTTGTGGGGCTGATCGTGGCGACGCTGCGCTTTGTCACGGGGGATGAAACGGCGCTGTCGCGTTACTTTGACCGCAACCGCGAACGCAAAGGCTACGCCGCGCTGAACGAAGGCCTGATTGCGCTGGCCTCGGGCGAGGGGCGGTTGGCCCTGCTGCGCGCCCAGCGTGCCGAGAAATATCTGAACAAGCCCCAGATCACCGCCCTTTTGGTGGCCCAAGCCGCCGAAGTTGCAGGGGATACGGCCCGCGCAACTGCCGCTTACAAAACCTTGCTGACCGATGACGCGACCCGCTTTGTCGGGGTGCGCGGATTGTTGAAGCAAAAGCTGGCCGAGGGCGACCGCGAAACAGCCCTACAACTGGCGCAAAAGGCGTTTGACCTGCGCCCCAAGCACGCCGAGACGCAGGATATTTTGTTGAAATTGCAGTCCGAATCGGCCGATTGGGCGGGCGCGCGGGCGACTTTGGGCGCAAAGGCGCGGGGTGGTAGCCTGCCAAAAGACGTGTTCCGCCGCCGCGATGCCGTGATGGCGCTGCAGCAGGCCAAAGGCATTTTGGACGAGGGCGCCAGCATCGAGGCGCGCGAAGCGGCGATTGAGGCGAATAAGAAATCGCCTGACCTGATCCCCGCTGCCGCCATGGCCGCTCGCGCGCTAATCGCCAAGGGCGATGTGAAAACCGCCGAGCGGATTTTGAAAAAGGCTTATGCTGCCCTGCCGCACCCCGATTTGGCCGCCGCCTATGCCGAAATTGCCCCTGATGAGACTGCGCCCGCCCGTGTCAAACGGATGGCTGCCCTGCTGGACACCGCCCCAAACAGCGACGACGCGCGCCTGACGCGCGCCGAATTGCTGATCGCCGCCGAAGATTTTCCCGCCGCGCGCCGCGCGCTGGGCGATTTGGTGGAAACCACGCCGACAACGCGCGCCTTGGTGATTATGGCGGCGATTGAACGCGGCGAAGGCAGCGACGAGGCCGTGGTGCGCGGCTGGATGTCCCGCGCCCTGACCGCCCCGCGTGGCCCGCAATGGTGCTGCAATAGCTGTCAGGCGATTCATTCCGAATGGTTGCCGACCTGCCCCAATTGCGCGGGGTTTGACACGCTGTCTTGGCGCGCGCCGAATGAGAAATCCGGCCCGAGCGCCACAGGGGCGGAACTGCTGCCACTGATGGTGGGCAGGCCCGCCAAGGCGGCGTCGGACGATGGGGTGATCGACCTAGCCAGTGTGGCACGCTCAGGCAATTAAACCTTCCCGCATTTTCCATCTTGCCTAAGCCCCCCCGCGCCTGTATCGCACAGCGCAGAAGGATGCCGCTGTAGCTCAGCTGGTAGAGCACGTCATTCGTAATGATGGGGTCGGGGGTTCGAGTCCCTTCAGCGGCACCATTCTTCTGATCCCTGACATTGGAAATGCCATAAACGCGCAGCATCGCGTGGGTTTTTAGATGTTCGGGTTTTTGGATGTTCGGGAAAAAGGTGCGCGGCATACCTGCCCGCTGCAGATGTTGCAGTTAGAATTGGGGGGCCCTCACCCCTAAAGACCCCCCAACCACCCCACGCGCTCCCCAGCACCGCACGTGTTCTGTCTGAAAGGGTCTTAGGCATACTGCCCTGCCTGATCACCTTAATGGAACTGCCGCGAAAAAGCAAAATCCAAGCGCTTAAATCTTGAACGAGTTAGCCAGCCAGAACGCTGCTTTTCAGCCCATAGTTTTGGCAGATCAGATACTGCACCACGGCGCGGTGGCGGGGGCCAGTGCTGGGGTAGGCGTCAATTACGGCGCGCGTCATCTCTGGGGCGGCATCGGGGCTTAGGCCGTGACGGGCCATAAAGCCAGCCACCACCGCTGCCAGCGCGGTGGGATCGGCTGCTGTGATTGTCGATTGCTGCGCTAAAAACAGCGCGGGCCCCAAGGCGCGGGCCAGATGCGCCAGCAAATCCATATCCGGCACAATCTGGCAATTGTCGCGCAAATCGTCGGCGCAGGCGGAAAGTGCGGTGTCAAACTTGGTCATCACATCGCCAAAAAAACAGGCCCCACTTTCGCGGGGCCTGATAGGTTTAGTAACGGTAATGCTCGGCTTTGAAGGGGCCTTCAACCTTGACCCCAATATAGTCGGCCTGATCTTTGCGCAGTTCGGTCAGTTTCACGCCAATTTTCTTCAGATGCAGGCGGGCGACCTTTTCGTCCAGCGCTTTGGGCAGAATGTAGACGCCGGGCTGATACTCGCCGCCCTTGGTCCACAGTTCGATCTGCGCCAGCACTTGGTTGGTGAACGATGCCGACATCACAAAGCTGGGGTGCCCCGTGGCGTTGCCAAGGTTCAAAAGGCGGCCTTCGGACAGAAGGATAATGCGATTGCCCGAGGGCATTTCGATCATGTCCACCTGTTCTTTGATATTCGTCCATTTGTGGTTGCGCAGGGCTGCGACCTGAATTTCGTTGTCAAAGTGGCCAATGTTGCCGACAATCGCCATATCCTTCATCTCGCGCATATGTTCGATGCGAATCACGTCGCGGTTGCCCGTTGTGGTGATGAAGATATCGGCATTGGCGATTTCGTCTTCCAGCAGCGTCACTTCGAACCCGTCCATCGCAGCTTGCAGCGCGCAGATTGGGTCAACTTCGGTGACTTTCACCCGTGCGCCAGCACCGCGCAAAGATGCAGCGCTGCCTTTGCCCACATCGCCATAGCCGCAGACAACGGCCACTTTGCCCGCCATCATCGTATCGGTGGCGCGGCGAATACCGTCTACCAGCGATTCCTTGCAGCCGTATTTGTTATCGAATTTCGATTTTGTCACCGAATCGTTCACGTTGATCGCAGGAAACGGCAGTTGGCCGTTTTTGTGCAATTCATACAGGCGATGCACGCCCGTTGTGGTTTCTTCCGACACGCCTTTGATCGCCGCTTTGGTTTTGGTGAACCAGCCTGGGCTTTCTTTCATGCGTTTGTGGATTTGCAGCTTGATCACCTCTTCCTCTTCCGAGGCGGGGACAGGGATAATTTCTTCGCCAGCCTCAGCGCGCGCGCCCAAAAGGACATAGAGCGTGGCATCGCCGCCATCGTCCAGAATCATATTCGCGCCCTCGGCAAACATAAAGGATTTGTCCAAGTAATCCCAATGCTCGGTCAGAGTCTGGCCCTTGATCGCGAACACAGGAATACCAGCGGCGGCAATGGCGGCGGCGGCATGATCTTGGGTCGAGAAGATGTTGCAAGACGCCCAGCGCACATCTGCGCCCAGCGCGACCAGCGTTTCAATCAACGCGGCGGTCTGAATGGTCATGTGCAGCGAACCTACAATCCGCGCGCCTTTCAGCGGTTTGCTTGCGCCGAACTCTTCGCGCAGGGCCATCAGGCCTGGCATTTCGGTTTCGGCGATGGTCAATTCTTTGCGGCCAAATTCGGCCAATGCGATGTCTTTGACGATGTAATCTTTGGCCATATGCCATTCTCCTATTTTCTTTGGGGCGCAGATAGCACGGATGCCCCCACTCGACAACTGGCGCGGGCAATGTCAGTAAATTGCGGCAGAAATGGGGGCGGATATGAAACAACCACGCGCATGGCAGCGCATGTTATCGGGGCGGCGGCTGGATTTGCTTGACCCGACCCCGATGGATATTGAAATTGCCGATATCGCCCATGGGCTGGCCTTTGTGGCGCGCTGGAACGGGCAAACGCGGGGCGATTTTGCCTATTCGGTGGCCGAACATTCGCTGCTGGTCGAGGCGATTTTTGCCCGCGCCGTACCAGATGCCAAGTGGCGGCTGGCCGCGCTGCTGCATGATGCGCCCGAATATGTGATTGGCGATATGATCAGCCCGGTAAAATCGGCCGTGGGCGAGGGCTATGGGCAAATGGACTTGCGCCTAACCGCCGCAATCCATCTGCGCTTTGGCCTGCCTGCCGTGCTGCCTGCGCCCGTGAAAAAGGCAATTAAATCCGCAGATAAAGTGTCGGCATGGCTAGAAGCCGTTGAAATCGCAGGCTTTGACAGTGCCGAGGCGGATAAGCTGTTTGGCGCGCCAGACCCGGCCACACTGCGCGGGCTGTCTATCCGCCTGCGTCCCCCCGCCGAAGTGCGCGCCGATTTTCTGGCGCGGTTTGATCAGCTTTTTGCGTGATCCCAGCGGGCAAGCGCATCCTCATCGCTGTCTTTGGCGGCAACCCATGCCGTGCCGTCGCTGCGATGTTCCTTCTTCCAAAACGGCGCGCGGGATTTGAGGTAGTCCATCAAAAACTCAGCCCCAGCAAAGGCGTCTTTGCGGTGCGAGGCGGATGTGGCGACCATCATAATCACCTCGCCCACCGCCAGCCGCCCATAGCGGTGAATGACCCATGCGTCCTGCAGACCAAACCGTGCTTTTGCGCCTTGCACCATATCGGTGATCGCGGGCAGGGTCATGGCGGGGTAATGTTCAATTTCCAGCGCAATCAGGCCGTTATCCCCGCGCACAATACCTGAAAAGGTAACTATCGCCCCCGCCCCCAACTGCGCAGCGGCAAAGCGGTTTGATATATCGCCCAGATCAAACAGGGCGGGTTGCACGGCAATCATTCAACCACCCGTCATCGGCGGAAAAAACGCCACTTCTTTGACACCTGCCAAAGGCGCGTCAAAATCGGTCAACACTTGGTCAACTGCCACCCGCACGGCGCGCAGATCGGCAAAGGCGGCGGCGTGGTAACTGTCAATCGCAACCAGCTCTGCGACAAGGCCCGCCACGGTTGTCGCCTGGGTATCCACTTGTTCGCGCCCTGTGCCAATCCTTTCGCGCAGCCATGCGAAATAGACCACCGTGATCATGGGGTATCTTTCAGATAGGGTCTTGATTTGTTGAAATAATCAAGGCCGGTAATCGCGGTGAGTATCGCCGCAATCCACATCAACACCAACCCCGCATCCCATACGACCGAGGCACAGTCACGCTTGCCACAGGCACGGATCGGGTCGGCAAGGCCAGCCGCCACGGCATCAGAATACTGATCTGGTGTCATGCCTTGCATCGTCACGCCGTTCAAATATTCCAGCCCCGTCCCAAGGAACAAAACCGCAATCGCCACCATTTGCGCGGTGGTTTTCCATTTCGCCAGTTTTGTCACAGGCAGCGCGCCCGCCTTGGCCCCCAAAAACTCGCGCAGGCCAGAGACGAACACTTCGCGGAACAAAATCAAGGTGCTTGGCAAAATCAGCCACGGGTTCATGCCCGAATAGCCCGTCAGCACCATAATCGCGATCACCACCATCGCCTTATCGGCAATCGGGTCCATCATCGCGCCGAATTTGCTTTCTTGTTTCCACAGGCGGGCAAGATAGCCGTCAAACCAATCGGTCACTGCCGCACCGACAAACAGCGCCAGCGCAAACCAGTCGGCCCAAGGACGGTGGAAATACAAAAACATCACCGCCACACCTGGCGCGGCGAAAAGGCGCAAAACCGTCAAAGCGTTGGGTAAATTCCACTGCATAGATACAGCTTAACCATTGGTTGCACGGGGGGAAAGGGCGAAATTTTGGACATCGCTTTAGGGAACAGGTGTCCATAGCACTTCATCGATGCGCGGCGCGGCCGTGGCCAGCATGACAACGCGGTCAAACCCCATCGCAATGCCTGCCGCATTTGGCATTAGGGCAAGTGCAGATAGGAAATCTTCGTCGATTGGGTAGGTTTCGCCATAGACGCGCTGTTTTTCTGCCATCTCAAGGGCAAAGCGGCGGCGCTGCTCGCCCGCATCGGTCAACTCGCCAAACCCGTTGGCAAGTTCGACACCGCAGGCATAGACCTCGAACCGCTCGGCAAGGCGGGGATCATCGGGCAGTTTGCGCGCCAACGCGGCCTCGGCGGTTGGGTAATGATCCAACATGGTCAGGCGGCCCATGCCCAGATGCGGTTCGACCTTTTGCGATAAGATGCGCGATAGAATATCGCTCCATGTGTCGTCGTCGGCGGTGCGGAGCCCGATGGCACGGGCCTGCGCGGCCAAGGCATCGCGGTTTGTCTGGCCTTGGCCATCCATTGTGGACATCAGATCAACGCCAGCAAACTGTGTGAAGGCGTCTTGCACAGACAGCCGTTCAAACGGCGCAAAGGGATCGCATGTTTTGTCGCGGTAGCGCAGCGTATCGCTGCCCGCAGCGCGCGCCGCCGTGGCAATCAGCGCGGCAATGTCTTGCATCAGAACGCCGTAATCGGCCCGCACGCGATACCATTCCAGCATGGTAAATTCGGGGCTATGCAGCGGGCCGCGTTCGCGGTTGCGATAGACATGGGCAAAGGCGGCGATTTGTGTCTCGCCCGCCGCCAGCAGCTTTTTCATCGCAAATTCGGGACTGGTGTGCAGATACATCGGCCGCGCCACGGCGTCATTTCCCAACGCCTGCGTGGCAAAGGCGTGCAGATGCGCCTCATTCCCGGGGCTTATCGCCAGCGCGGCGGGGTCAACCTCGATGAACCCTTCCGCCCCCAGCCAATGCCGCATTGCTGCCTGAATGCGGCTCCGCGCCAACAGCAGCGGGCGGCGATCCGCATGGGTTTGGGGGTTCCACCAAGGGTTTTGCATGTTTTCTAGCCTCTGGAGATTTGCTGCGACTTACGCTAAAGCCGTCCACGATAGCGCCCCGATAGGACGGCGCGCGCCCGAAAACAAGGATCAGTCCCGTGAAAGTCATCGCTTCTAGCCTGCGCAAAGGCAATGTGGTTGAAATGGACGGCAAACTTTACGCCGTGCTAAAGGCCGAAAACTTCCACCCGGGTAAGGGCACGCCCACGACTTCCGTCGACATGCGTCGCATTTCGGATGGGGTAAAGGTGGCCGAACGGTGGCGCACCACGGAAATGGTCGAAAAGGCCAATGTAGACGAGCGGGAATATGATTTCCTTTATGAAGACGGCGAAGGCTATCACTTTATGGAGCCGACGACCTATGAGCAATTCGCCGTGCATCCCGATGTTGTGGGCGATGACAAAGTGTTCCTGACCGAAGGCATCAAGGTTTATCTGAAAACCTATGACGGCGTTGCCATTGCCATTGAATTGCCGCAGCGCGTGACGGTGGAAATCGCCGAAACAGAACCTGTGGTCAAAGGGCAAACGGCATCGTCCAGCTATAAGCCCGCCGTTTGCACCAATGGTTTGCGCGTGATGGTGCCGCCCCATATCGGGCCGGGCGTGCGCATTGTGATCAACACCGATGATTACGCCTACCAAGGCCGCGCGCAAGACTGATCGCGCAACTTTCGGTTGATATTTAACCTTGTCTTTTGCCCCCTTGTTTTATGCGCGAAAAAGGTGCATAGGGTGGGGGCGAAAAACGCTAATCTCGAAAAATCTGTCTCCTTACGGCTTCAGCTATCGATACTAACGTGACTGAGCCGCGCCATCGCATCCTGCGGATGGGACACTAAATACGGAGATATCACTATGGCCAATGGCACAGTGAAATGGTTCAACGCAACCAAGGGTTTTGGCTTTATCGCCCCCGCAAATGGCAACAAAGACGTGTTCGTGCACGTTTCGGCGCTGGAGCGTGCAGGCATCCGCCAATTGAATGACGGCCAAGCCGTGACGTTTGACATCGAAGCAGGCCGTGATGGCCGCGAATCGGCTGTCAATCTGGCGCTGGCATAATCGCGCGGGCCACGTTTTCGAACGCGGCCCTTCGATTTAGGCAAAAAGAAACGGGAAAGGTTTGCACCTTTCCCGTTTTTCTTTTGCCGCTATGGCCCGTTTAGATGGCCATATCGTCAGGCTTTTTGCCCGATTTCAGCGCAGCCACAAACCACAACGGCTTGCGTCCACGGCCAGACCACGTTTCCGACCCATTGGCAGGGTTTGCATATTTCGGCACGGCGGGCGAGCGTTTGCGCGTTTTGGCGGTGCCCGTCAGTTCAGAAATGGAAAACCCCAATTCCCGCGCTTTTTCTTCCAATGCCATCAATGCCGCACGTTTTTTACGGTCTTGAAAGCCGGAAATCTCTTTTGCCACGCGCGACTGCAGGTCTTTCAACTCTTTGAGCGAATACTGGGAAAGATCCATTGTCATTCTCCTATTTATTATTGACCACTTTAATTTAGGCCCGCTTTTTAACTTGTGCAACAGTTTTATGATCTGACTACTTTGGGCTGCGCTTGGCCAAAATACGCTGCAGCGTGCGCCGATGCATCGACAGACGGCGCGCGGTTTCGGATACGTTGCGATTACACATTTCATAGACGCGTTGGATATGTTCCCAGCGCACACGATCGGCCGACATTGGGTTATCCAAAACGGGCGGCATCGCCGTGCCTTTCATCAGCAAGGCATTGGTCACATCATTGGCATCGGCGGGCTTCGAAAGATAATCTGTCGCGCCGATTTTAACCGCCGCGACCGCCGTTGCGATCGCGCCATATCCTGTCAGCACCACGATGCGGCAATCAGGGCGGCGGTCGCGCAGCACCTCTACCACATCCAGCCCATTGCCATCTTCCAACCGCAGGTCAATCACGGCATAGGCGGGCGGGCGGGCCATTGCCACCGCGCGCCCAGCGGCCACAGAAGACACGGTTTCCGCCACAAACCCCCGTTTTTCCATCGCTTTTGCCAGACGTTTGACAAAGGTTTCGTCGTCATCCACCAAAAGCAAACTGCGATCGGGGCCGAGATCGGCGGGGCTATCTTCCACGGGTTGCCTCTTGGTTTGGGTTTTTGGGTGATCTTATCGGTTAATCTAAGCCGCACTACGGCTTTGGTCAAACGCCTGGCTATTTTGCCGCAGCTATAAAACACTCAAGTCGGCTGGCCATAGCATCTGCGGTGATATCGCGGTCAAAAAATTCAACAAAACCATCTTCAGGCGTCATAAAATAGGTAAATGTGGAATGGTCGATCAAGTAATATTTTGGATCACCATCCTGCCTTTTGAAATAGGTCTTATAGGCCTGCGAGGCGGCTTTGATCTGGTCAGGCGTGCCTGTTAGGCCCAGCATCCGTGGGTGCATCGCATCGGTAAAATCACGCAGCGTTTCAGGCGTGTCGCGTTCAGGATCGAACGAGATGAAAACAGGGTTCACCATAATGCCCTTGGATTCCAAAATATCCACAGCTTCGGCATTGCGGGCATTGTCCAGCGGGCAAACATCTGGGCAGAACGTATAGCCGAAATACACCAGCGTCGGCCCCGTGATCACATCTTTATCCGTCACGGTTTTGCCGTTTTCATCGGTCAGGGTGAACGGCCCGCCAATCGCCCCGCCGCCCACTGTAGAATTGCGGCACTGGGCAAATTTGTCGATGTCTTGTTGCGCGCGGGTGTAATACAGCGTTCCCCCGACAAGCCCGACTGCCGCCGCCATTGCCACCGCCGCAAATAATGCATCGCGTTTCAAAATATCATTCCTCTTTTTGCTATCAGCTCTATTCTATACCAGATCTTCACCTGTTTATAAGATGGACAATATGACACAGCCAGACCAAGCCGTGATGCGCCTTGTGCGGTCTGACTGGCTGCCGCTGCGCACCCTCATTTTGCTGCGCTGGATGGCAGTGGTGGGCCAGTTGTTTGCCATTTTTATGGCGGCCGCGGTCTATCAATTTCAACTTCCCTTGGGTCTTTGCCTGCTCGCGGTCAGCGCGGCGATGAGTTTGAATTTTATTCTATCGGCAGTCTATCCCGCCAACAAACGCCTGTCCGAGCGTGATTCGGTTGCCGCGCTCTTGTTTGACCTTGGCCAGTTGGCTGCACTGATTTACCTGACTGGGGGCTTGACCAACCCCTTTGCCCTGCTGATGCTGGCCCCCGTTATTGTATCTGCCTCGGCGCTAGAACTGCGCGCGACCCTTCTTTTGGGGGGCTGCGCCGCGACATTGACTACCCTAGTTTTTCTGTTCCACATCCCTTTGGTGCGGCAGGACGGCGCTGTTTTTGACACCCCTGTTCTGTTCAAATTCGCGTTCTGGGTCTCGATCCTGATAGGTATTGCGTTTTTGGGGCTGTATGCGCGCAAAATCTCGACCGAAATCAACGCGATGTCCGATGCGCTGCTGGCCACGCAAATGGCTCTTTCGCGCGAACAAAAGCTGACGGATTTGGGCGGAGTCATTGCGGCGGCGGCGCACGAGCTTGGCACGCCGCTGGCTACAATCAAGCTGATCAGCCGCGAGATGGAGGATGAGTTAAAGGACAATCCATCCCTGCGCGAAGATGCCGCGACGATCAGCGCGCAGGCCGATCGGTGCCGCGATATTCTGCGCGAAATGGGCAAAGCTGGCAAAGATGATCTGCTGGTGCGCGCGGCCCCCCTTAGCGCCTTGATCCACGAGGCCGCAGAACCCCACACCGCGCGCGGCAAGACCGTGCATTTCGCTTTTACCCCGCGCAACCCCTCGCTGCCCGAACCGCATGTTCTGCGCCGTCCCGAGGTGATTCACGGGTTGCGCAACCTTGTGCAAAACGCCACCGATTTTGCGGCCGCACAGGTTTGGGTTGAAGCCACTTGGTCAGAGCAAAATATTCGTGTCACGATTATCGACGATGGAAGTGGGTATCCTGCTGATTTGATTGGCAGAATAGGCGACCCATTTCTGCGCAGCCGCGCGAATTCCCCAACGATACGGGCAGAATACGAAGGCATGGGCTTGGGTCTATTCATTGCCAAAACCCTGCTCGAACGCACAGGTGCAGAGCTGAGTTTTAGCAACGCCGCAGGCCCCGCCTCGGCGCAGGCGCCCCGCCCCGAAAAATGCGGCGCAGTGGTGGATGTGGTCTGGCCGCGCGACGCCCTTGCCGCCGACCGCAGTGCTGCACTGGGCGACAATATACGCCACGATGTGGGGATCCTGCCACAAAACGGCTAAGATCCTGCAAAGATTGTTATTTCTGCTGATTTTCATTGATTTATTAACTTTCTGTTAAGTAATACGTCTTTAGGTTGTTTTCATCACAGCCTAAAGGCTACTTAGGCAGATACTGGGGAAGACATGGAATTTACCGTCACTATTGAGTGGATCGGTATCGCCCTTCTCGTTGGGGCGGTCGGTTTGCTTGTTGCGACACTGCTCACCTACAAGCCGCCTGTGGTCGAACCCGAAAAGGCGAAATCCAGCGGCAGCGAAGGGCCAGTGTTTTTGTTTGATGGCGAAACGATGGCGGATTGCAACGCCTCGGCCCGCGCGATTTTGGCGCGCAGTGCGGCGCGGGGCAGCGATTGGCGCAAGCTGATCACCTTTCTTTCCCCCTATTTCCCCGAGATCGAGGATCGCTTAACCCAATTGCAAAAACTGGGCGCTTTGGCCGAAACGGGAAGTGTGGGCAATGGCAAAGTGATGCTGCTGCAGGCCGAACACAGCGCGGGGTTGACCAAAATCTCGCTGCTCGACCCCGATATTGCCGAAGGGCCTGGTCTGGCCTTGGCCATGTCGCACCGCGCCTTGGAAACCGAAGTGGAAGATTTGCGCCGCGCCATTTCTGCTGCGCCCATTTTGATGTGGCGCGAATCAGCGCAAGGCGCGGTGGTTTGGGCCAATTCAGCCTATGTGGTGCTGGCTGCCTCGACGCTGCCGCGCGGGCGCGATTTGCATTGGCCGCTGCCGCGCCTGTTTGAACGCAATGCAGTGGTGCAATCGTCGGATCGGCAACGCCAAAGCCTGACCATCGCCGCCAATCGCGTGGCATGGTTCGATCTGGTGACCGAGGCCGAGGCCGCGGGCGACGGGCTGATGTGCTTTGCCCTGCCTGTTGATGCCGCTGTTGCTGCCGAAACCAGCCTGCGCGAATTTATGCAGACTTTGGCAAAAACCTTTGCGCAACTGCCGATCGGGCTTGCGATTTTTGACAAAGATCGCAAGCTGCAAATGTTCAACCCCGCTTTGATGGAGCTGACGACACTCGCGGCGGATTTTCTGTCCAAACGCCCCAGCATGCTGGCTGTGCTGGACGCGATGCGCGACCGCAACCTGCTGCCCGAGCCGAAGGATTATCACAGTTGGCGCAGGCAGATCACTGAAATGGAGCGTGCTGCCGCCACGGGCTTGTTTCAGGAAAATTGGGCCTTGCCCGATGGGCAAACCTTTCGGGTCACAGGCCGCCCGCACCCGAATGGCGGGCTGGCCCTGATGATCGAAGATATTTCGACTGAAATGCAACGCTCGCGCCGCTATCGCGCTGATCTTGAGGTCAGCCAATCGGTTATTGACCAGCTAGACGATGCGATTGCTGTTTTCAGTCAGGCGGGGCATCTGATGTGGTGCAACACCGCCTATATTCAGCTTTGGGGCCATGACCCTGCGGCGAATTTGGGCGAGATGACCATTCGCACCATCGCCGACCATTGGAAAACCCGCGCCGCGCCCACCGCGCTGTGGGGCGAGATTGATGAATATATTCATACGGTTGGCCAGCGCGCACCGTGGCAAAAGGATCTGCGGCTGCAAGACGGGCGTTTGTTCACTTGCGCCGTGGCCCCTGTTGCCGCAGGCTCGACCATGATTGCGTTCAAAACCGTTTTGCCCAGCCGCGCGCCGCGCAAAACCGATCTTGCGCCAGCGCGCACCAAACCTTCGGGGCGGGCAACAGCGGCAAAGTAAATGCCGCCTTTGGCCGCTTGCATAAGGGGGACGCATGGGTAAACATGCCCCATGCCCCGCGATGTGCCGCCCCTAAACGTAAACTTGCCCAACTCTGAAAGCACCACGCTTTTGGCTGAAACGCTGGCGCAGCATCTGCAAATGGGCGATACGCTGCTGCTGTCTGGGCCTGTTGGCGCGGGCAAAAGCCATATCGCCCGCGCGCTGATCCGTGCCTTTTTCGGCGCCGCGCAAGAGGTGCCCTCGCCCAGTTTTACCCTTGTGCAGACCTACAGCGATGAGGCCATCGAAATCTGGCACGCCGACCTGTATCGGCTGACGCACAGCGGCGAAGTGGTTGAACTTGGGCTAGAAGATGCAATGGGCCGCGCCCTGTGCCTGATTGAATGGCCCGACCGTTTGGGCGAGCTGACCCCTAAGACCGCCGTCCATCTGTCTTTGGCCTACGCGGGGGATGGGCGCAGCGCCGCCGTGGACGGGGCAAATGCCACCCTGCGCGCCGCCCTTACCACTGCGTTCACCACATGACGGCGCGCGGTTTGGCCAAAGCGCAGTTTATCGCGGCGGCGGGGTGGGCGCAGGCGCAAGCCGTTCCGCTGGCGGGCGATGCCTCGTCTCGCAGTTACACGCGCCTGATCCTTGGGGAAAGGCGCGCGATTGTGATGGATGCGCCACCGGGCAGCGCCGATGATCCCGCGCAATTCTTGGCAATTGCGCAGCATCTTGCCAGCCTTGGCCTGTCGCCGCCGCGCTGTTTGGCCCAAGATCTGGCCCAAGGCTTCCTGCTGCTGGAAGATTTGGGCGATGATCTTTTCGCCCGCGTTTTGGCCAAAGACCCCGCGCGCGAGGCCGATCTTTACACCCGCGCGGTGGATGTTTTGGTGCATCTGCAATCGCATCCCGCCCCCCAAGGTCTGCCCGACGAGGCCGCGGATAACTGGGCCGAGGCCGCGCTTTTGTGCCTAACGCAGTATCGCCATGCGATTGCGGGGGATGCGGGCGATCTGCCGGCGTTTAGGCGGGCCCTGACCCATGCGCTGACGCGCTATGCGAATGGCCCGCGCGTGCTGATCCTGCGCGATTATCACGCCGAAAACTTGCTGGATTTGCAGGGCCGAGGGGGGATTGCCTCGGTTGGGCTGCTGGATTTTCAACTGGGGCAAATGGGGCAGCCTTGCTATGATCTTGTCTCGCTGTGCCAAGATGCGCGGCGCGATGTATCGGCCGCGACCGAAACGGCGATGATCGCCCGTTTTGCACGCGCCACTGGGGCGGATTTGGCCCCGTTTCGCGCCAGCTATGCTGTCTTTGGTGCGCAGCGCGGCCTCAGGATTTTGGGAATTTTCGCCCAGCTTTGCACCCGCGACGGGAAACCGCAGTACCTGGATTTAATCCCGCGCGTCTGGGCGCAAGTGCAGCGCAATCTGGCCCATCCTGCGCTGCAAGACCTTGCGCAGGTCTGCGCAACCCTACTGCCGCCGCCCACAACTGCCGCCCTGCAAACCCTAAGGTCGCAATGCAAAACCCCAGTCTGATGATTTTTGCGGCGGGTTTTGGCACGCGCATGGGCCCGCTTACCCAGCACCAGCCCAAACCGATGGTGCAGGTGGCGGGTCTGCCGCTGATTGACCATGCCTTGCGGGTGGCGCGGGCGGCGGGGGTGGGAAAGATTGTGATCAACCTGCATTATTTGGGCGCGCAGATTGCCGCGCATTTGGCGGGCCAGGACGTGATTTTTGCGCATGAGGCCCAGATTTTGGAAACGGGCGGCGGGCTGAAAGCTGCCCTGCCGCTGCTGGGGCAGGGGCCTGTTTTGCTGCTGAATTCTGATGCGGTTTGGCAGGGCGAAAATCCCCTGACGGCGCTACTGGCGGCCTGGAGGCCTGACGAAATGGATGCGCTTTTGCTGCTGACCCCGCCCGAACGGGCATTGGGGCACGCAGGGCGGGGCGATTTTATCCTCGGACAAGATGGCCGCATTTCCCGCGCCAAGGGACAAATCGCGCCAATATATTTGGGCGCGCAAATCATGCAGCCCGATCTGGTGCGCGATTATCCCGAAACTGTCTTTTCATTGGGGCGAATTTGGGATGTGATGATCGCACGCCAGCGCGCCTTTGGGCTGATTTATGGCGGTAAGTGGTGTGATGTGGGCACCCCCGATGGGGTAGCTTTGGCCGAAAGGATGCTGGATGTTTGAAACGGTCAGTGCCAGCGCCGCAAAGCCGCGCGTTTTTGCCATGCCAGCGGGCTGCGATTTTCCCGCCGCCGTTGTGGCGGGGCTGATCGCGCGTATGGCGCATCGCCCACCCGAAGCGATGGCGCGGGTGACGCTGTATCTGAACACCAACCGCATGAAATCGCGGATTACATCCTTGTTTGTCGCGCAGGGCGCGCGGTTTTTGCCCAAGCTGCGGCTGATCACCCAGCTAGACCAAGAACCGCTTGTTGCCCTGCCGCCCGCAACCTCGTCCTTGCGGCGGCAGTTGGAATTGGCGCGCCTGATCGCGGCCTTGCTGGATGCGCAGCCCGAACTCGCGCCGCGCGCTGCGACTTTTGATCTGGCCGTCAGCCTGACTCGGCTGATGGATGAAATGCAAAGCGAGGGGGTGGAACCCGCCACGATTGCAGGCTTAGATGTTTCGCACCACTCGGCCCATTGGGAGAGGGCGCAAGCGTTTTTGCGCATCATCACGCCGCTGTTTTCGCATGACAATGGCCCCGAGGCGCGGCGGCGGCGGGCGGCGGCGCAACTGGCGGCCGCTTGGGCGCTAAACCCGCCGCAAGACCCTGTGATCGTGGCGGGCACAACGGGGTCGCGCCGCGCCACGGCCGAATTTATGCAATGCGTCGCCAGCCTGCCGCAAGGCGCGTTGATTTTGCCAGGCTATGATTTTGATCTGCCCGGTGCCGTTTGGGCGCAGATGGACGATGTGCTGACATCGGAAGACCATCCGCAGTTTCGCTTTCGCCGCCTGATGGATCGGCTTGGCATCGCACCGCCCGATATTGCCCTATGGCACGGCATGACCGCCCCCAACCCCAACCGAAATGCGCTGATTTCATTGTCGCTGCGCCCTGCGCCCGTCACCGACCAATGGCTGCGCGATGGGCCGCATTTGCCCGACCTGATGCAGGCGGCTGCAGACTTGACCTTGATCGAGGCACCGTCCCCCCGCCAAGAGGCCTTGGCGATAGCGCTTGTCTTGCGCGAGGCGGCTGAAAACGGGGTGAAAGCCGCCCTTATCACGCCAGACCGCAACCTGTCGCGGCAAGTTACGGCTGCGCTGGATCGATGGCGCGTTATACCCGACGATTCGGCGGGTCGCCCGCTGGCCTTGTCGGCATCGGGGCGGTTTTTGCGCCATATCGCGGCGCTGTTTGTCGATCGGCTGACGGTGGATCGGCTGATCGCGCTGCTGAAACATCCGCTGACGGCCTCGGGCGGGGATCGCGGCCTTCATCTGCTGCTGACGCGCGAGCTGGAATTGAAACTGCGCCGCAAGGGGCCAGCCTTTCCAACCCACGCCGATATTTCCACATGGGCGGCGGCGCAAACCATCGCGGGCGCAGATGAGTGGGCCCGCAGCCTAGAGCCGATCTTTACCGCCCGCGCGCCCAATATCCCGCGCGATTTGGCAGCATTAGTTAGCGCGCATCACGCCTTGGCCGAAACGCTGGCGCAGGGCGGCCTTGGCGGAAGTGGCCATTTGTGGCAGGCCGAGGCGGGTATCGCCGCGCTGGCCCTGATGCAAGATTTGGCCGCCGATGCCGATGCAGGGGGCGAGATATCGCCGCAAGATTACCGCCAGATGTTCGACGCGCTGATCCGCCAGCGCGAGGTGCGCGCGCCGCAAATCGCGCATCCCGATATACTGATCTGGGGCACAATCGAGGCGCGGGTGCAGGGCTGCGATCTGGTGATTTTGGGCGGGCTGAACGATGGGATCTGGCCCAAATCGCCCGAGCCTGACCCTTGGCTGAACCGCAAAATGCGCAAAGATGCGGGTCTATTGCTGCCAGATCGGCAAATTGGCCTTGCCGCGCATGATTTTCAGCAGGCGGTCGCGGCCCCGCGCGTTGTGCTGACCCGCGCGATGCGCGATGCCGAAACGGAAACCGTTCCCTCGCGCTGGCTGAACCGCCTGACCAATTTGATGGCAGGCTTGCCCGAACGCAATGGCCCCGCAGCACTAACAGATATGCGCGCGCGCGGGCAGACATGGTTGCAGCGCGCCGCCGCTTTAGATGCACCTTTGCCGCAGATGCTGGTCGATCCTGCCCTGCGCCCTAGCCCGCGCCCAGCGCCTGTGCCGCCCGTCGCAGTTCGGCCCAAGGATTTGGCACTGACAGCCATAGAAACCCTTATCACCGACCCCTATGCGATTTATGCGCGTTATGTCCTGCGCCTGCGTCCCCTGCCGCCGATGCGCGCCGAGGCGGATTTGCGCGACCGTGGCACGGCGGTTCACCGCATTTTAGAGGTGTTCGTCGCGCAGCGCCCGCAGGCGGAAACCACGGCGCAGGCACGGGCGCGGCTGCAATCCATCGCCGAAGCCGTCTTTGCCAGCGAAATCCCGTTTCCCGCCACCCGCGCCCTGTGGCTGGCGCGGTTGATGCGCGCGGCAGATCATTTTCTGACCCAAGACGGCAAACATGGCGGAACGGCCTTGGCCGTGGAAGAACGTGGCGCTTTGCCTGTGGCGGGCACGCCCTTTACCCTGACGGGCACGCCTGACCGCATTGACCGCCTGCCCGACGGCACCTTGCATTTGATCGACTATAAAACAGGCGCCGCGCCGAAAGCGGCAGATCAGGAAACCCATCGCAAGCAGTTGCTGTTCGCCGCCGTCATGGCCGAAAATGGTGGTTTTGCCAAACTAGGGCCAAATGTGGTGTCAAAAATCAGCTATATCTCGCTTGGCAGTGGCGATAAGGCGGTGGAAACGGCGCTGACCCCAGACCGTTTGGCGCAAGAACAGGCACAACTTGTTACCCTGATCGCCGCATATTTCCGCCCCGAAACAGGCTATGTTGCGCGCCGCGCCGAATTTGCCCCGCAGCGCGATTATGACCATTTGGCGCGCTATGGCGAATGGCAAACTTCGGATGACGCGGTGCGCATTGCCGTTGGCCAAAAGGGGGATGCACCATGATGCGCGATGCCGCCACCGAGGCGCAACTGCGCGCCGCCGATCCGCGCACCAGCACGTGGCTTTCGGCCAATGCGGGGTCGGGCAAGACGCGGGTCTTGACCGACCGCGTGGCACGCCTGTTGCTGCTGGGGGTCGCGCCGCAACATATCTTGTGCCTGACCTATACCAAAGCCGCCGCGACCGAAATGCAGAACCGCCTGTTTGCCACGCTGGGCGCTTGGGCGATGATGCCCGAGGCCGATTTGCGCAAGGCGTTGCAGGCACTGGGGCATGATGTCGCCCTTTCGCACGAAGGGCTTTCTGGGGCACGGCAACTGTTTGCCCGCGCCATCGAAAGCCCGGGCGGTCTGCGCATTCAAACGATCCACAGCTTTTGCGCCACGCTGCTGCGCCGTTTTCCGCTTGAGGCGGGGGTGTCGCCCGCCTTTACCGAAATGGACGAACGCGCCGCCCATCTGATGCAAGGCGAGATTGTCGAAGAAATCGCCCAAAGCAATCCCGATGTGATGGGCGATTTGGCGCGGCATTATACGGGCGATGATTTTGGCAAATTCCTACAAGAGATCACGGCAAACAGCGATGGGTTTGCAGCGCCGCTAGATATAGACTCTGCGCTGGGCCTGTTCGGCCTTGCGCGGGGTTTTGATCAATCGCTGCTGCTGGCGCAGGTTATTTTAGGTAACGAGGCGTCTCTAATTGCTGCATTAGAGCCGTATTTGATCAAAAGCGGGGCGAACGATACTGCGCTGCTTTCAGCCTTGCAGGGGCAGGATTTCGCCACCCCAAACATGGCCGTTCTGGAAAACCTCGAAGCGGCGCTGCTATTCAAAACTGGGGAAAAGGCCTTTGCCGCAAAGCTGGATAGCTTGCCGACAAAGCCCGTTCGCGGCGCTATGCCCGCCGATCTGCTGGATAGCTTTAACGCCCTCATGCTGCGAGTTGAGGCCGCCCGCCTCCTGCGTCTTGCCCTGATGGCCGCGCAAAAAACCGCCGCGCTGCACCGCTTTGCCGCCGCGTTCTTGCCCCGCTACGCCGCTGCCAAAGCCGCCCGTGGCTATCTGGATTTTGACGATCTGATCGCCCGCGCCGCCCAGTTGCTGACCAATCCTTCGGTTGCAGCTTGGGTCTTGTTCCGCCTTGACGGCGGCATCGATCATATCTTGGTCGACGAGGCACAGGACACCAGCCCCAAGCAATGGCAGGTGATCGAACTGCTTGCGGCCGAGTTTACCGCAGGCGAAGGCGGGCGCGCGCAGGGGCGCACTTTGTTTGTGGTTGGGGATAAAAAGCAGTCGATCTATTCGTTTCAAGGCGCCGATATTGCGGTCTTCGACGCCAAGCGCGCCGAATTCTCGGCCAAGTTTGCCGCCGCTGGCCAGCCCTTTCAGCCCGCCGAATTGGAATATTCCTTCCGATCCTCTCCCGCCATTTTGGGCGTGGTCGACAACGTCTTTGGCAGCCGCTTTCCCGACGCGATGGGCGCGCAGGTGGGCCATATTGCCCAACATGGCACGATGGCGGGACGGGTTGATCTTTGGCCCGTGATCGAGCCTGCCGAAAAGCCAGACGCGATTTCCCCCACCGATACCGAAGCGCGCAAATCCACCACCAGCGCCGCTTGGGAATTGGCCGAAAAAATCGCCCGCGAGGTGAAGACGATTTTGGACAATGGCATGTCTATTCCAACCAAATCGGGGCCAAGGGTGGTTGGGGCGGGCGATGTTTTGATTTTGGTGCAGCGGCGTAGCGACATGTTTCACCACATCATCCGCGCCTGTAAAAAGCTGGATTTGCCGATTGCGGGGGCAGATCGGCTGAGACTGGGCGCAGAAATGGCCGTGCGCGATCTGGGCGCGCTTTTGTCGTTTTTGGCCACGCCCGAAGATGATTTGTCACTGGCTGCTGCACTGCGATCGCCGCTTTTGGGCCTGGGCGAGGGACAGCTTTACGATTTGGCGCAAAGCAGGCGCGGCTTTTTGTGGGAGGCGCTGCGCGAGACCGCTGCCCATAGCGATGTGCTGGCGATGCTGAATGATTTGCGCGACCAGTCCGATTTTCTGCGGCCCTATGATCTGATCGAGCGCGCCTTGACTCGGCACGATGGCCGCCGCCGCCTGATCGCCCGTCTTGGCCCCGAAGCCGAAGATGGCATTGACGCGTTTTTGGCGCAGGCCTTGGCCTTTGAGCAGATGGAGATTCCATCGCTCACAGGTTTCCTGCATTGGCTGGAAACCGATGATGTTACCGTCAAACGGCAGGCTGATAGCGCGGGGCAGCGTATTCGGGTGATGACGGTGCATGGCGCCAAAGGGCTAGAGGCGCCGATTGTGATTTTACCCGACACCGCCGATAGGCAGGCCCCCAAAGGGGCTGCGATCACCCCAATTGGCGCGGGCGTGCTGGCATGGGCCACAGGCAAGGATGACCGCCCGCCACAGGTCGCCGCCGCCCGCGAAACTGCGCTGCGGGCCAGCGAAAGGGAACGTTTGCGGCTGCTGTATGTGGCGCTTACGCGCGCGCAATCTTGGCTGATCGTGGCCGCGGCGGGCAAAGTGACAAAGCCCGAATCGTGGTATAATTTGGTGCGGCAAGGCCTTGATGCGGCAGGGGCTTTGCCACTGGCGGGGGGCGGATCGCGTCACGAATATGGCGATTGGCCGCAGGCGGCAGGGCATCAGGCAGCGCCGCCCGCCCAGCCTATCGCTCTGCCGCTTTGGGCGCGGCAGATCGCAAAAGATGCGCCGCGCGCGCCACAGCCCTTTGCCCCCTCGCGCCTGAGCGGTGCGAAAACCCTATCGGGTGAAGGCGAGGGTGACCCCGACGCCATGGCGCGCGGCACGGCGATTCACACTTTACTGGAACATCTACCGCAGCACCCTGCGCCTCAGTGGCCTGCCCTTGCCGATACGCTGCTGCCCGTCCCCCTGCTGCCCGTCCCCCTGCGCGACGAAACGCTGGCTGAGGCGACCCACATTTTAACCGCGCCCGATCTGGCCCCGCTTTTTGCCCAAGGTCTGGCCGAAGTGACCATCGCAGCCCCATTGCCCAACGGCCAAATGCTGGGTGTGATCGACCGTTTGATTGTGTCTGGCACTGAAGTTTTGGCAATTGATTACAAATCGAATCAGATCGTTCCAAATTCAGCCGCCGAAACGCCAGCGGGGCTTTTGGCGCAAATGGGGGCCTATCATCTGGCGCTGTGCCAAATTTACCCAAATCACCGCGTCGTTATGGCGATTTTGTGGACAAAAACCGCGCAGTTGATGCAGCTAGATCACGATATGATGAGGGATGCCCTGCAAGCTGCCGCTATATCTTGACCATTGCCGCTGGGGTGCTTAGCTAAGCCGTCTAACATTGCAGGAGATCCCGCTATGGGTGCCAATACCGTTGCCGTTACCGATGCCACTTTTGACGCCGAAGTGCGTCAATCGGCCATCCCTGTTATCGTGGATTTTTGGGCCGAATGGTGTGGCCCGTGCCGTATGATTGGCCCCTCGCTGGAAGAGTTGGCGGGCCAATATGCAGGCCGTGTGAAGATTGTAAAAGTGAACGTGGACGAAAACCCCGACAGCCCAGCGCAGCTGGGCGTGCGCGGTATTCCTGCGCTGTTCATGTTCAAAAACGGCCAAGTCGTGTCTAACAAGGTGGGCGCTGCGCCAAAGGCGGCGCTGGAATCTTGGATCGTGTCCGAGATTAACGCCTAAATCGGCCAGCCCAATGCCCGCAACCGCGCCGCGATGGCGTCATGGGCATTGGCGTCATGCGCCGAGATTGCGTTTTCCTTGAAATACCAATGCAGATAGGCCCCCCATTTGCGGGGCCTATTCAGCCGATTATAGGCGCGCGCAACGCCAATATGCGGCACTGATCCTGCCAGATGGTGAAAATCTATTTCGGCAAACAGGATTGGCGGCTTTTGCGCGAACATGCCCACCACCGCCAAAGACGAATTTTGCGTGACCACATAGTCACAGCCCGCGAGCAGCGCCATTGACCCCTGCGCCAGTTCAAAACGCCCGTCATGGCGGTGCTGAAGATCTGCCAGCGCGTCCATTTCCTGTGCGCTATAGTTTTCGCGGGGGTGAAGGCTGGCTTTGATCGGGCGGGTTTGGTCGGCCTGCAACGCCGTTTCGATCATCTGGATAGGGCTGGCCGATTGGAAATGCCGCTGCTGCAGCAACCGCCCTTGCAAGGGGGCAAAGACATAGCCGCCTTTATCTATGGTCTGCCCTTGGAACAAAACCCCCTGCCAATAGTTGCGAAACCACTCGCCGCCCTTATCGGTGGCAAATTCCGACTTGGCCACTTGCCAATCCCAGCGGTCATTCGTGGCCTCGATGCGGTAGAACGGATCAAAGATGCACTTGCGCAGAACCAGCGTGTTTGGGCGGGTGACGGGGCGGTTCAACAGCAGATGATAGCCGCCACTGGCTGCGGGGCCATCTTGATCGCGCAGGCGCACCTGCCATCCTGCCGCCTGCACCGCCGCGACAACATGCGCAAAAATCGTGCCTGCGCGCTTTGCGGCGTCAAATTGCCAAGGCGGCAGGTAGAAATGCAAAACAGGTGCGGGCATGGATCAAACCTAGGCCAGAACTGCGCCGCGCTCTAGCCCCTTTCCAACTGCGGGCGATCCCCCTACACACAGTGGCAAACTATGAGGCTCGCATGAAGAAAACCCGCCCCCATCCCTTTCGCGACGCGGTTCAGGATATTTCTGCCGCGCGGCGCATTCCCGATACGCCGCAAACCCGCGCGCCCAGTTATCGTTTGGCCTTTGCCGACCAAGATTTTCTGACGCGCGAGGACCTGCGCCCCGTGCGGTTGCAGTTAGAACTGCTAAAACCCGAGATGGTCTTGGACGAGCAGGGCGTGACATCGACCGTGGTGATGTTTGGCGGCGCGCGTATTCCTGCGCGGGTAGAAGATGCGAAAACCCCGCAAATGGCCGCTTTAGTGCCGTTTTACGCCGAGGCGCAGCGCTTTGCTCATGCCATGACGCTGCGCTGTTTGGCGGGCGGCGGCCAGCACGGCGTGATCTGCACAGGTGGCGGGCCGGGCGTGATGGAGGCGGGAAATCGCGGCGCGGCCGAGGCGGGCGGGCGGTCTTTGGGCCTGAACATCGTGTTGCCGCACGAGCAGGCCCCAAACCCCTTTGTCACGCCAGAACTTTCGCTGAATTTCCATTACTTCGCCATTCGTAAGATGCATTTTCTGATGCGCGCGCAGGCGATCTGCATTTTTCCAGGCGGTTTTGGCACGCTGGATGAAATGTTCGAAAGCCTGACCCTGATTCAAACCGGCCGTATGCGCCGCGTGCCGTTTTTGTTGTTTGGCAGCCATTGGTGGCAAAGCGTGGTCAACTGGCAGGCCTTGGCCGATGCAGGGGTGATTGCGGCCGCGGATTTGGATTTATTCGTCATGGTTGACACCTGCGAACAGGCGATTGCCGCGATAGATGCTTGGCCTAAGGCATAGGTTTGCGCTAACATCACCCAAAAGCCGAAAAATGGGCGAGGGGGAGGGACGACCAATGACCGATCATCCAATTTTTCCCGATTTGCGGGGGGCTTCGGTGTTTATCACGGGGGGCGGCTCTGGCATTGGGGCGGCGATCACGCAGGCGTTTTTGATGCAAGGCGCGCGGGTGGCGTTTTGTCAGCGCAGCGATGCCAGCGCCTTTTGCGACCAGATGCAGGCCGAAACGGGCGCGCGCCCGCTGTATCTGCCTTGCGACATCACCGATTTGGACGCATTGAAATCGGCGCTGCATCAGGCCGCAACCGCGCATGGGCCAATCACTGTTTTGGTCAACAACGCCGCCAATGACGCGCGGCATGATACGCTAGCCGTCGATTCCGCCTTTTGGGATTGGTCGATTGCGGTCAACCTAAAAGCTTATTTCTTTGCCGCCCAAACCGTTATCCCCATGATGAAGGCCGCAGGCGGTGGCGCGATCGTGAACTTTTCCTCGATCAGCTATATGATGGCGACCGTCGGCTATGCGATTTATATCGCGGCGAATGCGGGGATCAACGGGCTGACGCGCACCTTGGCGCGCGAATTTGGGCCTGACCTAATTCGGGTCAATGCCCTTGCCCCAGGCTGGGTGCTGACACAAAAACAAAAGGATCTGTGGGTCACGCCCGAAGGGTTGGCGGGGCATTTGGCGCGGCAATGTATTCCGCAGCCGCTTGCCCCCGAAGATATAACGGGCGGGGTTTTGTTCCTTGCCTCGAAAGCGTCGAAAATGATGACGGGGCAGACCTTGGTGATTGATGGCGGCGTGGTGGTAACAGGATGACACCCAATTGGATTGCAGTAGATTGGGGCACGTCGAACCTGCGTGCTTGGGCAATGGGGCCTGCTGGGGCGATGGCGCAACTGACCTCGCCGCAGGGGATGGGCACGCTAAGGCCTGACCAGTTCGAAGCGGCTCTAACAGCGCTGATAGAGCCTTGGCTGGGGGCGGCTTCAACCCGCATCATCGCCTGCGGGATGGTGGGCGCACGGCAAGGTTGGCGCGAGGCGCCCTACCGCGCCGTGCCTTGCCAGCCCGTGCAAGCGGGGGCGCTGATGGCGGTGGAAACGGCCGATCCACGCCTGTCGGTTTCCATCGTGCCCGGCCTGTCGCAGGCCAAACCTGCCGATGTGATGCGCGGCGAGGAAACGCAAATCGCGGGCGCTTTGGCACTGCATCCGCAATTCGACGGCGTTTTGTGCCTGCCCGGAACGCATGCCAAATGGGCGCATGTTTCGGCGGGCGAAGTTGTCAGCTTTCAAACCTTTATGACGGGCGAAATTTTCGCCCTCTTGTCCACGCAATCGGTTTTGCGGCACGGAATGCAGGCTGCCGAATTTGACGGCGCAGAGTTTGATGCGGGAGTCGATACCGCCCTGTCCAACCCCGAGAAAATCGCCGCGCGCTTGTTTTCCTTGCGGGCCGAGGGGTTGCTGGCCGGGCTGACCGCTTCGGCGGCGTTTTCGCGCCTGTCGGGCCTGCTGATCGGCATCGAGCTTGCTGCCGCGCGGCCCTATTGGCTTGGGCAGGCGGTGCGGCTGATTGGGTCGGCCAAGCTGTGCGCCAATTACGCCCGCGCCTTGGCGGCCCAGGGGCTGACCGCCGAAATATTGGATGACACCGCCTGCACCTTGGCGGGCCTTGCCGCCGCTGCTGGCGCCTTTGCAAAGGATTAAGACATGACTCGCCCCTTGATTGCCATTTTGCGCGGCCTCACCCCGCCCGAGGCTGTGCCGATGGCGCAGGCCTTGATCGCAGCTGGCATCACCCAAATCGAAGTGCCGCTGAATTCGCCCGACCCGCTGGACAGCATCGGCGCGATGGTGCGCGCGGTCGGCGATCGTGCTGTGATCGGCGCGGGCACGGTGCTTTCAGTAGCAGATGTGCGCGCAGTGGCAGGGGTTGGCGGGCGGCTGATCGTTTCGCCAAATTGCGATACGGGTGTGATCGCCGCAACCCGCGCTGCCGGACTGGCCAGCTGGCCGGGCGTGATGACACCAACCGAATGTTTTGCCGCCATTCAAGCAGGGGCGACGGGGCTAAAGTTTTTTCCCGCCAATCTGATTGGCCCCGAAGGCGTGAAAGCGATGCGCGCCGTGTTGCCGCGCGAGGTGCCTGTTTTTGCTGTCGGCGGGGCGGGGGCTGCTAACTTTGGCCAATGGATGGCCGCCGGGGCCGATGGGTTTGGCATTGGCACCGCGCTTTATGTGGCGGGCCGATCGGTTGCCGATGTCGCCGCCCGCGCACATGAAATTGTCGCCGCCTATGATGCGGCAAAGGCGGCGCTGTGATGATGCGGGCAGGCGTATATGACGCAAGGCGCTGCGAGTTGGGCGAAGGCGCGCTGTGGCACCCTTTGCGCCGCCAATTGTTCTGGTTTGACATTTTGGGCAAACGGTTGCTGACGCAAGAAAACGGTATAGCGCAGGAATTTGCGTTTGATGAAATGGTCTCGGCTGCGGGTTGGGTTGACGAAACCTCGCTGCTGATTGCCAGCGAAACGCGGCTGTTTCGATTTGAACTAGACACGCAAAAACAGTCTCTGATAGCGCCTTTAGAGACTGAAAATACCATCACCCGCAGCAATGATGGCCGCGCCGATCCGCAGGGCGGTTTTTGGATTGGTACGATGGGCAAGCAGGCGCAAATGGGTGCGGGCGCGATTTATCGCTGGCACAAAGGCGAGACGCGCAAGCTGTTTGGCGGCATCACGATCAGCAATTCGATATGCTTTGCGCCAAGTGGTCAGACCGCGCATTTTTCCGATACTGCCAAGGGTCAGGTGTTTCGTGTGCGGCTGGATGGCGAGGGCTGGCCGATTGGCGCGCCCGAACTTTATATTGATTTCACCGCCGAGGGGCTGAACCCCGATGGCGCTGTTATTGATGCAGAAGGCAATTTTTGGGTGGCGCAATGGGGGGCGGGGCGCGTGGCCTGCTATGACCCCAGCGGCGCGTTTGTGCGCAGCGTTGATATGGGCGGGCCGCATTCATCTTGCCCTGCTTTTGGCGGCGATGATTTGACAACGCTGTTCTGCACCACCGCCTTGCAGGATATGTCTGCCGCGGATCGCGAAGTATATGCCGATGCAGGCAAAGTATTTGCGGCACATTCCGTGACCAAAGGCCAAGCTGAACATCAGGTGATCCTATGAAACGCACGTTGGGTGTTTGCTATTATCCCGAACAATGGGACGAGGCGGTGTGGCAATCGGACGCCCAGCGCATGGCCGAATTGGGCCTAACATGGGTGCGAATCGGCGAATTTGCGTGGTCGCGGATGGAGCCAGAGCCTGGGCGCTATGATTGGGAATGGCTTGACCGCGCGATTGATATTTTGGGCAATGCGGGGCTGAAGGTGGTGCTGGGAACCCCCACCGCCACCCCGCCGCGCTGGATGCTGACGCGGCATCCTGACATGCTGGCGCTGGATAAAAGCGGTGCGCCGCGCGGCTTTGGCTCGCGCAGGCATTATTGCTTTTCGCACCGCCCCTATCGCCAAGACTGCGCGCGTATTGTTGGCGAGATGGCTAAACGTTACGGCTCCAACCCCTATGTCGCCGCATGGCAGACCGATAATGAATATGCCTGCCACAACACGGTTTTATCCTATTCGCCCGCTGCATTGGCGGCATTTCGGGAATGGTTGGCGCAAAAATACCAATCGCCGCAGGCGCTGAACCGCGCTTGGGGCAATGTGTTTTGGTCGATGGAATACGCCAGCTTTGATGAGATTTCTTTGCCAAACCTGACTGTTACTGTGCCAAACCCCGCCCATGTGATGGATTTTCGCCGTTTTGCCAGCGATGAGGTGGTGGGCTTTAACCGCCTGCAGACCCAGATTATCCGCGCCCATTCCCCCGCGCCTATTGCGCATAACTATATGGGTATGGTCACCGATTTTGACCATTTCGATGTGGGCGCGGATTTGGATATAGCCAGTTGGGACAGTTACCCGCTTGGCTTTTTGTCCGACCGCGCCCCTGCCACAGCGGAGCATCGCAAACGTTTTGTGCGCCAAGGCGACCCTGATTTTCAAGCCTTTCACCACGATCTTTATCGCGCCGTTGGTCGCGGGCGTTGGTGGGTGATGGAACAGCAACCCGGCCCCGTGAATTGGGCGCCTTGGAACGCCGACCCGCTGCCTGGTATGGCGCGGCTTTGGGCATGGGAGGCCTTTGCCCATGGGGCCGAGGCGGTGTGCTATTTCCGCTGGCGACAGGCCCCCTTTGCGCAAGAGCAAATGCACGCAGGCCTGTTGCGCCCCGACAGCGCCCCTGCCCCCGGCTTTGATGAGGCGGGCCAAGTTGCGCGCGAGTTGGGGCAGATGCCGCTGGTAGAGCCAAACCTTGCGCCCGTGGCCTTGGCGTTCGACTATGCCTCTGCCTGGGCATGGGAGACCGAGGCGCAGGGCCGCGATTTTTCCTATTTTCGTATCTGTTTCGAGATGTATCGCGGGTTGCGCCGCCTTGGGCTGAATGTGGATATTCTGCCACCCAATACTTCCGATCTTTCGGGGTATAAGCTGGTTTTGGCCCCTGCTTTGGCGACGATTTCGCCCGCCCTTATGGCGGCGCTGGCTGCGCATAAAGGGGCGGCGCTGATTGGCCCGCGCAGCAATGCTAAAACCGCGCAGTTTTCCATTCCCATTCCGTTGCCGCCCAACTTGCCGCATTTGACCGCGACCGTCGCCCGTGTCGAAAGCTTGCCCCCCGATGTGGCCGTGCCACTGGCCCAAGGCGGCGCGTTGCATCACTGGCGCGAAAAGGTCGAAACCACTGCCGAGGTGGTCGAGGCCAGCGAAGATGGCTGGCCCGCGCTGGTTGCCGCAGGCGGGATGCATTACTTGGCGGGCTGGCCTGATGAGGTGGCGCTGGCCCGTATCCTGACCCGCCTTTGCGCGCAGCAAGGCATCGAGACAGACCCAATGCCCGAAGGTCTGCGCCAACGCGATACGCCCAGCGCGCGGTTTTTCTTTAACTATAACGCCTTTGATGTGGATTGGGGCGGCGTGACCATTCCCGGCGCTGGTGTGCATTGGGTGGCGCATTCGTAATGGGAAATACTATGTCTAAATCAGCGATTTTCACCCCGATCTTGATCGCGGGCTGCGCGATTTTGATGATCAATTTCGCCATTCGCGCCAGCTTTGGCGTGTTCCAAATTCCGATTGCGGCCGAATTTGGTTGGGCGCGGGCAGATTTTTCGCTGGCGATTGCGGTGCAAAATCTGGCTTGGGGCATTGGGCAGCCGATTTTCGGCGCGCTGGCCGAACGCTTTGGCGACCGCCGCGCGATTATTGCGGGGGCGCTTCTTTATGCGGCGGGGCTGCTGTTGTCATCGCTGGCGGTGACACCGGGGCAGCATCAGTTGCTGGAAATTCTGGTGGGGTTTGGCATTGCTGGCACTGGCTTTGGCGTGATCTTGGCGATTGTTGGCCGCGCGGCCGCCCCTGAAAGCCGCAGCTTGGTTTTGGGCATTGCCACGGCGGCAGGGTCGGCGGGGCAAGTTTTTGGCGCGCCCTTGGCCGAGGTTTTGCTGCGCATCTACCCGTGGCAGGGCGTGTTCGTGATTTTTGCCGCTATGATTTTGGCCACGCTGTTTGCCTTGCCGTTTTTGCGCAGCCCCAAACTCGCCTCTCGCGCCGAGTTGGACGAATCGCTTGGCACCGTTCTGATCCGCGCCTTCAAAGACCCCAGCTATAGCATGATATTTCTGGGGTTCTTTTCCTGCGGCTATCAACTGGCCTTTATCACCGCGCATTTCCCAGCCTTTGTGACCGAACGGTGCGGGCCGATTGACCCGTCTTCAATGCTGGCAGGGATTGGCATTACCACCACATCGGCGCTGGGCGCTGCGGCAATCAGCCTGATTGGGCTGGCCAATATTGGCGGCAGTATTTTGGCGGGGTATCTGGGCAAATATTACCCCAAGAAATACCTGTTGGCGGGCATCTATCTGGCCCGCACCATCGCCGCGGCGGCGTTTATTCTGGCACCGATGACACCTGCCACTGTGCTGATCTTTAGCCTTGTAATGGGGTCGCTGTGGCTGGCAACTGTGCCGCTGACATCGGGCCTTGTCGCGCATATCTACGGGCTGCGTTACATGGGCACGCTGTATGGGCTGGTGTTTTTCTCGCACCAACTCGGCAGCTTTCTGGGGGTTTGGCTGGGCGGGCGGATGTATGATGTGACGGGCGGCTACACATTGGTTTGGTGGATTGGCGTGGGGGTTGGCGCGTTTTCGGCGCTGGTGCATCTGCCAATCCGCGAAAACCGCTTTCCCATAGCGGCCACATAGGGTATTGCGCGGCGTTCCTGACGGTCAGGACATATAAAGGAGAACCCCGATGGGCTATAAGGTCGTCGTCGCGGGTGCCACGGGTAACGTGGGCCGCGAAATGCTGAATATCCTCGCCGAGCGCGAGTTTCCCGTGGATGAGATTGCCGCCTTGGCAAGCCGAAAATCCTTGGGCACTGAAATCAGCTTTGGGGATAAGACCGTCAAGACCAAGGATTTGGAAACCTTTGATTTCACCGGCTGGGACATTGCCTTGTTCGCCGTGGGGTCAGAGGCGACGAAAATCTATGCGCCCAAGGCTGCGGCTGCGGGCTGCGTTGTGATTGATAATTCGTCCCTCTATCGCTATGACCCCGCCGTTCCGCTGATCGTTCCCGAAGTGAACGCCGATGCGATCATGGGCTATAAAAACAAAAACATCATCGCCAACCCGAATTGTTCCACCGCGCAGATGGTTGTGGCGCTGAAACCGCTGCACGACCGCGCACGGATCAAGCGGGTTGTTGTTTCGACCTATCAGTCGGTTTCGGGCGCGGGCAAAGAAGGAATTGACGAGCTGTGGGATCAGACCAAAGCCATTTATAACCCGACCGACAACGTGCCACCGAAAAAGTTTTCCAAGCAAATTGCGTTCAACGTGATTCCACACATTGACGTGTTCTTGGATGACGGCTCTACCAAAGAAGAATGGAAAATGGTGGCCGAGACGAAGAAAATCCTCGACCCCGCAATCAAAGTCACCGCAACCTGCGTGCGCGTGCCTGTGTTTGTCGGCCATTCGGAATCGATCAATATCGAGTTTGAAGATTTCCTTGACGAGCATGAGGCCCGCGACATTCTGCGCGAAGCCCCCGGCGTGATGGTTGTCGATAAGCGCGAGGCGGGCGGCTATATCACCCCAATCGAATGTGTGGGCGATTATGCCACCTATATCAGCCGCATCCGCCAGGACAGCACGATTGATAACGGCATCAACCTGTGGTGCGTGTCTGACAATTTGCGCAAAGGCGCAGCGCTGAATGCTGTGCAAATTGCTGAACTCTTGGGCAATCGCGTGTTGAAAAAAGGCTAAGCGCCGCCCAGGTGACGCAACGGAAACCCCGCCCCCAAATGGGATATGGCGGGGTTTTGCCTTTTTTGGCCCAAAGTTTGAATCTTTGGTTAAAAAATTTCCTTGCCATGGCGCGGAATTAGGAATTTCATCCCCTTAGTCTAGGGCGGCACAGACCGCCTGACCTCACTCAACACGGAGATGATCTATGAAATTTACCAAACTTGTTTCTATTTCTGCGCTGGCCCTGATGGCCGCAGGCGCTGCTTCGGCCAAAACGCTGGTGTTCTGCTCGGAAGGCAGCCCCGAAGGCTTTGACCCCGCCCCCTACACCGCTGGCACAACCTTTGATGCCAGTTCCAAGGCGATCTATAACCGCCTTGTCGAATTTGCCCCCGGCACCACAAATGTGCAGCCTGCGCTGGCCGAAAGCTGGGAAGTGTCGGCTGACGGCATGGAAGTGACGTTCAAGCTGCGCCAAGGCGTGAAATTTCACACCACCGATTTTTTCACCCCCACCCGCGATTTCAACGCTGATGACGTGATCTTCAGCTTTTCGCGCCAAGGCGATGCCGCCAACCCGTGGAACCAGTATATCGCGGGCATCACCTATGAATATTATTCGGGCATGGAAATGGCGACCGTGATCAAAGAGATGGTCAAGGTTGACGACTATACCGTGAAATTCGTGCTGTCCCGCCCCGAAGCGCCGTTCTTGGCGAATATGGCGATGGATTTCGCGTCGATCTTGTCGAAAGAATACGCTGACAGCTTGGATGCTGCTGGCACCAAGGAAAACCTAAACTCGGCCCCCGTGGGCACGGGCCCGTTCCAATTTGTCGCCTATGAAAAAGATGCTGTTATTCGCTATAAGGCCAACGCCGACTATTTCGGCGGCAAGCCTGCGATTGACGATCTGGTCTTTGCGATCACGCTTGACCCAGCCGTTCGGATGCAAAAACTGCAGGCGGGCGAATGCCATATCGCCCCCTACCCTGCCCCCGCCGATCTGGCCGCCCTTCGGGAAGATACGAACCTGACCGTGATGGAACAGGCTGGGCTGAACGTGGCGTATTTGGCCTATAACAGCACCATCGCGCCGTTTGATAACCCAGATGTGCGCAAAGCGCTGAACATGGCGATTGATAAGGACGCGATCCTTGACGCCGTTTACCAAGGCACTGGCCAAAAGGCGAAAAACCCGATTCCGCCCACAATGTGGAGCTATAATGACGCGGTGACGGATGACGCCTATGACCCAGAGGCTGCCAAGGCCGCGCTGGAAGCAGCGGGCGTGAAAGACCTGTCGATGAAGGTTTGGGCGATGCCCGTGCAGCGCCCCTATATGCCCAACGCCCAGCGCGCGGCCGAACTTATTCAGGCCGATTTCGCCAAAGTCGGCGTTAAGGTGGAAATCGTCACCTATGAATGGGGCGAGTATCTGAAGAAGTCGTCGGAAAAGGCCCGCGATGGTGCGGTGATCTTGGGTTGGACAGGTGACAACGGCGATCCTGACAACTTTATGGGCGTGCTACTGGGCTGCGCTGCGGCAACCGATGGCGGCTCTAACCGCGCGCAGTGGTGCGACGCTGACTTTGACGCGCTGATCCAAAAGGCCAAAGTCACCGCCGATCAGGCCGAGCGGGCCAAGCTGTATGAAGAGGCGCAAGTGATTTTCAAGGCCAAAGCGCCTTGGGCAACCTTGGGCCATTCCACCGTGTTCATGCCGATGTCGACCAAAGTGTCGGGCTATGTCATGGACCCGCTGGGCAGCCACAGCTTTGCGGGTGTTGACGTCGCCGAATAAGGTGACATGACCCTTTGGGCGCGCGGGATACCTCGCGCGCCTTTCCTGTTTGGATGACCCATGATCAGATTTTTCCTTGGCAAACTGGCCTATGTGATCCCGACCTTTTTCGGCATCACTTTGGTTGCATTTGGCTTTGTTCGCGTTCTGCCGGGCGATCCTGTGCTATTGCTTGCGGGCGAGAGGGGACTAACCCCCGAACGTTACCAAATGCTGCTGCACCAGTTAGGCTTTGACCGCCCGCTGTGGCAGCAATACCTCGATTATCTGTGGAAACTGGCGCATGGCGATTTGGGTATTTCGATTGTCACCAAAAAACCTGTGCTGACCGAGTTTTTCACCCTATTCCCCGCCACAGTAGAACTGGCGATCTGTGCCATTATCATCGCCACGGCCATCGGCATCCCGCTGGGCGTGATGGCGGCGTTAAAGCGCGGCACGATGTTTGACCAGATTACAATGGGCGCGGCGCTGATTGGCTATTCGATGCCCATCTTTTGGTGGGGGCTTTTGCTGATTATCTTCTTTTCCGGAACATTGGGCTGGACTCCTGTTTCGGGCCGCATTTCGCTGATGTTTTTCTTTGATCGCGTGACAGGATTTATGACGATTGATGCGCTGCTGTCGGGGCAAAAGGGGGCTTTTGCCAGCGCGATGCAGCATCTGATCTTGCCGTCGATCGTGCTGGCGACCATCCCGATGGCCGTGATCGCACGGCAGTCGCGCAGCGCCATGCTAGAGGTTTTGGGCGAGGATTACGTGCGCACCGCCCGCGCCAAGGGGATGCGCCCCTTTCGCGTGATTGCCGTTCACGCCCTGCGCAACGCGATGATTCCCGTGATCACCACCATCGGGCTGCAAGTGGGCACGCTGATGGCGGGGGCGATTTTGACGGAAACCATTTTCTCTTGGCCAGGGATTGGCAAGGCGATGGTCGATTCCATCGGGCGGCGCGACTATCCCGCCGTGCAAGGCGGGCTGCTGCTGATTGCGGGGATTGTGATGGTGGTGAATTTGATCGTTGATCTTCTATATGGGTTGATCAACCCTCGTATTCGGTTTGGAGGTGGGCAATGAGCAAGGTTCATCCGTTCCGTGAATTCTGGCTCTATTTCAGGGAAAATCGCGGTGCGGTGATAGGGCTTTATGTTTTTATCGCCCTGATTGCGTTTGCGCTGATAGCGCCGTTTATTGCCCCGCATGACCCCACGGCGCAGGCCCGCGATGCGCTGCTGGTGCCGCCTGTCTGGGTCGAAGGCGGCCGATGGGAGTATCTTTTGGGCACCGATGCGATAGGCCGCGATATCCTGTCGCGCCTTTTGTATGGCGCGCGGTTTTCGCTGTTTATCGGGGTGGTGGTGGTGACCATCGCGCTGCTGGGCGGGGTGGTAGTGGGCCTGTGGGCGGGGTTTTATGGCGGCTGGGTCGATAGCGTTATTATGCGGATCATGGATGTGATTCTGGCCTTTCCATCTCTGCTGCTTGCGCTGGTTCTGGTCGCTATTTTAGGGCCAGGGCTGCTGAATGCGATGATCGCGATTGCGCTGGTCTTGCAGCCGCATTTCGCCCGCCTGACCCGCGCCGCCGTGATGGCCGAAAAGAACCGCGAATATGTCATGGCCGCGCGTGTGGCGGGGGCCAGCAAAACACGGCTGATGTTTCGCACGATCCTGCCCAATTGTATGGGGCCGCTGATTGTGCAGGCAACGCTATCGTTTTCCAATGCCATTCTGGACGCCGCCGCGCTGGGCTTTCTGGGCATGGGCGCGCAACCGCCCACTCCCGAATGGGGCACGATGCTGGCCGAAGCGCGCGAATTTATCCTGCGCGCGTGGTGGGTTGTCACCCTGCCAGGCCTTGCCATTTTGATCACGGTTTTGGCGATTAACCTGATGGGCGACGGGCTTCGCGATGCCTTTGATCCCAAAATGAAGCGGAGCTAAGCCATGCCCCTGCTGACCATCCGCAACTTGACCGTGACGTTCGACACGCAAAAAGGCCCGTTCCGTGCCGTGGACGGGGTGGATATTTCTGTTGATGCTGGCGAAGTGCTGGCCATTGTTGGTGAAAGCGGGTCGGGCAAATCTGTGTCGATGCTGGCAGTAATGGGCCTTTTGCCGCAATCGGCAACCGTCACGGCAGATGAGATGACCTTTAACGGCCAAGACATGACTGCCATGTCGCCAGATACCCGCTGCCGCATCATTGGCCGCGACATCACGATGATATTCCAAGAACCGATGGCCAGCCTGAACCCCTGCTTTACCGTGGGCTTTCAAATCACCGAAGTGCTGCGCCAGCATCTGGGGCTGCCACAAAAAGCGGCTCTAACACGGGCGTTAGAGTTGTTTCAATCGGTCGGCATCCCAGACCCCGCCGATAAACTGAACGCCTATCCGCACCAGCTTTCGGGCGGGCAATGTCAGCGCGTGATGATCGCAATGGCCCTTGCCTGCCAGCCCAAGCTGTTGATCGCGGACGAGCCGACAACCGCGCTGGATGTGACCATTCAAAAACAAATCCTTGATTTGCTGATGGGGCTGCAGGCGAAAACGGGCATGGGGCTGATTATGATCACCCATGATATGGGCGTGGTTGCCGAGACAGCCGACCGCGTCGTGGTGCAATATCAGGGTCGCAAGATGGAGGAGGCAGGCGTTTTGCAATTGTTCGAGGCCCCCCAGCATCCCTATACCCGCGCGCTGCTGTCGGCCCTGCCCGAACACGCCACGGGCAAGCGCCTGTCGACCGTGGCCGATTATATGGGGGGCTAGGGATGCACGATATCGTCATCGAAGGCCGCAATCTGACCCGCGCTTATCGCAGCGGCGGCGGCCTGTTTTCACCGCGGCGCGAGGTGCTGGCCCTGAAAGGCGTGTCCTTTGCTGTGCCACGCGGCAAAACTCTGGCGATTGTCGGCGAAAGCGGCTGCGGCAAATCCACCCTTGCCCGCATCATGACGCTGATCGACCCCGCCACATCGGGCGAATTGCAGATTGACGGGCAGGCGATAGATATTTCCAAAGGCCTGCCTGCGGATGTGCGGCGCAAGGTGCAGATCGTGTTTCAAAACCCTTATGGCAGCCTGAATCCACGCCAAAAGGTTGGCGATATGCTTATGGAACAACTGCTTTTGAACACCGATCATACCCCCGCCCAGCGCCGCGACTTGGCGCTGGCCATGCTGCAAAAGGTCGGCCTGCTGTCTGATCATTTCAACCGCTATCCGCATATGTTTTCGGGCGGGCAGCGACAGCGCCTTGCCATAGCCCGCGCGCTGATGGTCACGCCGAAGATTTTGGTTTTGGATGAACCCGTCTCCGCGCTAGATCTTTCGGTGCAGGCGCAGGTGTTGAACCTGCTGGCCGATTTGCAGGCCGAATTTGGCCTGACCTATATCTTTATCAGCCACGATTTGTCGGTTGTGCGCCATATCGCCGATGAGGTGATGGTGATGTTCTTAGGCGAAGTGGTGGAAAAGGGGCCTGCCGCACAGGTCTTTGCCAGCCCGAAACACGCCTATACGCAAACCTTATTTGCCGCGACGCCACGCGCCGATGTGGCCTATATCAAGGCGCGGTTGGCGCGAAAACTAGCGCAAGCTTAGCCCGCCTTGGGTTTGCAAAAAGGCGATGATGTCCTCTACCCCCTGCCCCTGCCGCAGCCGCGCCATGACATAAGGGCGGGAGGCGCGGGCGGTTTTCGTATCTGTCTCTAACATTGCTAAATCTACACCAACGTATGGGGCAAGGTCAGTTTTGTTCACCACCAAAAGATCAGATTTCGCCACGCCTGGCCCCTTTTTGCGCGGTATGTCCTGCCCTGCGGCGGTATCAATCACATAGATCGACAGATCGGCAAGTTCGGGGCTGAAGGTGGCTGCAAGGTTGTCGCCGCCTGATTCGATTAGGATCAAATCCAAATCGGGGAAGGTCGCGCGCAGGTCGGCCACGGCGGCAAGGTTAATGCTGGCATCCTCGCGAATCGCCGTATGCGGGCAGCCCCCCGTTTCCACGCCGCGAATACGGGCGGCGGGCAGCACCTGCGCGCGGGTCAAATAATCGGCATCCTCACGGGTATAGATGTCATTTGTGATCACCGCCATCGAACAGCGGTCGGCCAATGCGGCGCAAAGTTTCTCGGTTAGGGTGGTTTTTCCAGCGCCCACGGGGCCACCGATTCCCACACGCAGGGGGCCGTTCACACTCATGTTCTATAAATCCTGACCTCTTGGGTTTCATGCGCCATCGAGGCCATGTCGGCCCCGATGGTCGCGGATGAAATGTCGGTTATATCGGCGCTTGCCGCCTGCTGGGCCACGCGCAAAATCAGCGGGGACAGGGCCGCCAAAACCGCCTGCCCCGCGCTTTGACCAAGGGGGATAAACCGCACCCCCACCGACACGAGTTGCGCCGCGAAGCCTTGCAAAAACAGCGCCAGAATATCGGCTGTGGGGAGGGTCAAATCGCGTGTTGAATATCCAATGGCGACAGGAAGGGGAAGGGTTGGAAAATCCTTCCCCGTTAGCCCTGCAATCTGCGCGCCAAAAGCGCGGCCCATCTCGCGCATCTCTTGGTCGCGTTCAAGACTTGGGGCCAAAGCAAAGGCAAGATCGGCAAGTTCATTGCAATCGCCGTGCCGCGCATGGGCGATCAATATGGCATCGGCGCGGCCAGAGCCGTGCAAAAGTTGCGCGGAAATCCAGTTTTGCAGACTGGCAGAACCCGTCACAAGCCCTGCGGAAATCGCATATTCCAACCCTTGGGAATAGGCAAAGCTGCCAATCGGAAAGGCGGGCGATAGGTATTGCACGGCGCGCAAGTAATCTGCGTTAATCATGGGAATGCCCAAAGGTGCGGCCAAAGCCGTAGGCACCGCCTTCGGGGCGGAAGGGCGCGATTTGGGTGGTCAACTGCGCGCCAAGACCCCGAAGCATGTTTTCCAACACAGGATCGCGGCGGATGACCAGATGGGTTTGCGTCACCTCGCAGGGCGTATGGCGGTTGCCGATATGCCATGCCAATCGCGGCAAGTCGCCCGTGATGATGACCACGGGTTCAATCGCCGCCCGCACCTCGATGATGCGGCCATCGATCAGTTCAAACGCATCGCCTTCGTTTAAGGAAACGGTTTCGGGCAGATCGACCATAAAGCCAGCCCCGCCCGCCGTTTCCAACCGCTTGCGCCGTATCAGCCGCGCGTCATAATCCAGCACGACATAATCCGCCGCCTTTGACCAAGCGCCCGCCCGCAAAATTTTCGACCCTAAAGGCATGGTTAGAGCCTAAAACAGGAAATAGCGCTGCGCCAGTGGCAGGCTGGTTGCAGGGTCGCATGTTAGCAATTCGCCGTCTGCCCGCACCTCATAGGTTTCGGGGTTCACATCGATATGGGGGCGGGCACTGTTCAAAACCATGTCGCGCTTGCCAATACCGCGCGTGCCTTGCACGGCCAAAACATTCTTCTCCAGCCCGAGGCTGCCCTTAACCCCAGCGGCCAGCCCAGCGGCAGAGACAAACATCACCGCCGCATCGCCGCGCGCGCGCCCCAATGCGCCAAACATCGGGCGGGAATACATCGGTTGCACGGGGATAGACCCGTTCGGATCGCCCATTTGCGCCACCACAATCTGCCCGCCCATCAGCACCATTTCAGGCTTGGCCCCGAAAAACGCTGGCTGCCAGATCACCAAATCGGCGCGTTTGCCCACCGCGACGCTGCCGATATGCTGCGACACCCCATGCGCAATGGCAGGGTTGATCGTGTATTTCGCAACATAGCGGCGCACGCGGAAATTGTCATTCTCGCCCACCTCCTCGGCCAAGCGGCCGCGCTGCTGACGCATCTTATGGGCGGTTTGCCAAGTGCGGGTGATCACCTCGCCCACGCGGCCCATCGCCTGACTGTCAGACGACAGAATCGACAGCGCGCCCATGTCGTGTAGGATGTCTTCGGCGGCAATGGTTTCGCGGCGAATACGGCTTTCGGCAAAGGCCACGTCTTCGGGGATGCTGCGATCTAGGTGGTGGCAGACCATCAGCATATCGAGATGCTCTTCCACAGTGTTCACCGTGTAGGGCATGGTCGGGTTGGTCGAGGAGGGGATGATATTCTCACTGCCGACCACTTTCAGAATATCAGGCGCGTGGCCGCCGCCCGCGCCTTCGGTGTGAAAGGCGTGGATGGTGCGGCCCTTGATCGCGGCCAAAGTATTCTCGACAAAGCCCGATTCGTTCAATGTATCGGTGTGGATCATCACCTGCACATCCATGTCATCGGCAACTGTCAGGCAGCAGTCGATGGCGGCAGGGGCCGTGCCCCAATCTTCATGCAGTTTCAGCGCGCAGGCGCCAGCGCCCACCATCTCAACCAGCGCTTCGGGTTGGCTGGCGTTGCCCTTGCCCGAGAGGCCAAAATTCATCGGGATGGCGTCCAGCGCCTGCATCATGCGGGCAATATGCCAAGGGCCGGGCGTGCAGGTGGTGGCCAAAGTGCCATGCGCGGGGCCAGTGCCGCCGCCCAGCATGGTCGTCACCCCCGAATGCAGCGCGTCCTCACACTGTTGCGGCGCGATGAAATGGATATGCGCGTCCATCCCGCCCGCCGTGATAATGCGCCCTTCGCCCGCGATAATCTCGGTTCCCGGCCCGATGATTATATCCACCCCTGCCTGAACATCGGGGTTGCCTGCCTTGCCAATGGCTGCAATCATGCCACCCTTTAGGCCGATATCGGCCTTGTATATCCCCGAATGATCAACAATCAGCGCGTTGGTGATGACGGTATCCACCGCCCCGCCTGCACGCGAAATCTGGCTTTGCCCCATCCCATCGCGGATGACTTTACCACCGCCAAACTTTACCTCTTCGCCATAGGTGGTCAGGTCACGTTCAACTTCGATAATCAGATCAGTGTCGCCAAGGCGAACGCGGTCGCCTGTCGTTGGGCCATAAAGCGCGGCATAATCGGCACGGGCAATGCGGGTGGCCATTTACAAATCTCCCATCACGGCGGCGTTAAAGCCGAACACACGGCGCAACCCGCCATAAGGGATCAGCCGCACCTCGCGCCGCTGGCCTGGTTCAAAGCGAACGGCTGTACCTGCGGGAATGTCCAGCCGCATACCGCGCGCGGCTATGCGGTCAAACTCCAGCCCTGCATTGGTTTCGGCAAAATGGTAGTGGCTGCCCACCTGGATCGGGCGATCGCCCGTGTTCGCCACCATCACAATCAGGCTTTCAGAACCTGCATTCAGCGTAATCTCGCCAGCGGCGGGAAGGATTTCGCCAGGTATCATGGCAGCCCCCTAAACCAAGGCCAAGGCAAGGCCAGCCGAGGCGACCGCCACGCCCGATGCGCGCAGGGCCAGCGCAGGCAGACCGCGGCCCAAGGCGATGCCTGCAAGATGCAGACCCATCGTTGCCGTGGCAAAGCCCAGCGCATAAAGGGCCAGCCCCGCGCTGGGCCCCTCGGCCCCATGCGCGAACCCATGCGCCGCCCCGAACACAGCGACTGCCGCCAGCATCGCCATCAGGGGCAGGCGCAGGGCCAACCCAACGGCCGCGCCCAGCACGATGATCGAGGCTAGTATCATCGGCTCGACCAATGGCAAATGAGTGCCGGCCATGCCCAAAGTGCCGCCAAAAATCATTGCGGTGACAAAGGTGGCGGGCAGCGCCCAAACTGCTTTGCCGCCCAGTCCCGCCGCCCAAAGGCCCACAGCCAGCATGGCAAGCACATGATCCGCTCCCGAAATCGGGTGGCTTAGACCCGCGATAAACGCAGGGCCGTGGTCATGGCCCGCATGGGCAAAGGCGGCGCTGGGCAGCAGCAGGGCGGGGATCAAAACCTTTTTCATATCTCTCTCCTAGCGAATGGGGTGGTGGACGGTCACCAGTTTGGTGCCATCGGGAAAGGTGGCCTCGACCTGCACGGAATGAATCATTTCGGGAATCCCTTCCATGCACTGATCTGCGGAAATCACATGCGCGCCCGCCTGCATCAGATCGGCCACAGAACGGCCATCGCGCGCGCCTTCAACGACAAAATCGGTGATCAGGGCCACTGCCTCGGGGTGGTTCAGTTTTACGCCGCGGGCAAGGCGGCCGCGCGCAACCATGGCCGCGACAGAGATCAGCAGTTTTTCACGCTCGCGCGGGGTAAGGTTCATGAAAGCCTCTCTAACATTGCCAAACGCGGGGCATCGGGGCGGCGCGTAGGGTGGTGATAACGCGGATAACTTGGGCGCGCAGCGGCCAGCTATCGGATGCGGCGATGCGAATGAGGCAGCGGCCATTCCAGCCCGAGACGGCCATCTGCGCGCCGTCTTGCACGGGCAGGGCGCGCAGGGCGCTGGCTGCATCTTCGGCGTTTTGGGCGATATGGGCGATGACGGCCATCGCCTTGGCCCCGCCCAAAATGGCCGGGCTGGCGGCACAGGACAAAACCTCGGGGTCTATGCGCAACGTCTCGGCCCAAAACGGGCGGCCTTCGCGGCGGATCATGCGGTGGTCGGTCAAGCGGGCACGGCAGGGCGCCTCGCCCATCGCGCGACGGCCTAAGACAAGACTTTCGACGATCAGCGCCGATGCGCCTGCGGCCAGATCTATCTCTGTTTTCCGCACGACATGCGCGGCCTCGAACAGAATGGTTTCTTGCGGCAGCCAATCCAAATGCCCGCCCGCGCCCACCTCTGCCTGCACCAAAACGCGGGCTCCATCGCCAGACGTTGCATAGGCGCGTTCGGCGGTTTGGGTGGTGGCCGTCAGCCGCGCCCCTGCCTCTAACTGCATCGTAAAGTGCAAACTATCGCCGCCCGTCAAACCGCCAGACGTGTTCAGGAAAACCGCTTCGGGCGTGGGGCCAAACACGCGCGGCAACATCGCCTTGCCGCTGCCGCTTTGCGCAAGGTCGATCAGATGCACCCGCCCCGCGCGCAGCCCAAACCGCACCATCGCGCGGCCGTGGCTGCGCTGCATTTGCGGCAGATCGCTGGCGTCAAACATCTGGGCCCCCTGTTGCCCAGATCAAAAGGCCCTGCAAGAACCTGGTGCAATTGGCCGCTGCGTAGACGCGGGGATAGACCCAAAACGCCGCTGCAATCTGCCCGAATTTTCACCACTATGCCCGAAATCTGCGCAGTTGAAAAACTGCGTCCCCTGCAAAGATGCACCCTCAAATGTCGCAAATCGCCGCTGCTTTCGCTGAAGTTGCGCGTTATTCTGCCCAAAATCGGAGGGATTCCATGACCGCCCCATCACGCGACCCATTGTTGCAGCCGTATCAATTGAAACACCTGACGCTGCGCAACCGCATTATGACCACGTCCCACGAACCCGCCTATCCCGAAGACGGGATGCCCAAAGATCGCTACCGTTTGTATCATCTGGAGCGCGCGCGGGCTGGCGTGGCCCTGACCATGACAGCCGGGTCGGCGGCTGTGTCAAAAGACAGCCCGCCCGTGTTCAATAACATTCTGGCCTATAAGGACGAGGTGGTGCCTTGGATGCGCCGCATTGCGGACGATTGCCACGAGGCGGGGGCGGCCGTGATGATCCAGCTAACCCATCTTGGCCGACGCACCCGCTGGGACAAGGGCGATTGGTTGCCGACCGTCGCCGCCAGCCCTGCGCGCGAGCCGTCGCATCGCGCCTTTCCCAAGTTGATCGAGGATTGGGACATCGCCCGCATCATCACCGACTATGCCGATGCCGCCGAACGGATGAAAGAGGCGGGCCTCGATGGGGTAGAGTTTGAATGCTACGGCCATCTGATGGATCAATTCATGTCGCCCCATACCAACGCCCTGCCCGCGCCCTACGGCGGCAATTTAGAAAACCGCGCCCGTTTCGCGCTTCAGGTGGTGGCCGAATGTCGCAAACGGGTGGGGTCAGATTTTCTGCTGGGTGTGCGCTATACCGCTGAAGAAGTCTCTAAAGGCGGTATTAGTGACGAAGAAGGCATTGCCATCGGCCATATGTTCAAAGCCTCGGGCCATGTGGATTTTCTAAACATCATTCGCGGGCGCATCCACACCGACCCTGCGATGACCGATGTGATCCCGATCCAAGGCATGAAATCTGCGCCGCACTTGGATTTCGCGGGGCGTGTGCGCGCCGAGGTGGGGCTGCCCACATTCCACGCCGCGCGTATTCCCGATGTGGCAACGGCGCGATACGCCATTTCCTCGGGGCAGCTTGACATGGTCGGTATGACCCGCGCCCATATGGCCGACCCGCATATTGTGCGCAAAATTATGGAAGGGCGCGAGGGTGATATTCGCCCCTGCGTTGGGGCCACCTATTGCCTTGATCGCATCTACCAAGGCGGCATGGCGCTGTGCATCCACAACCCAGCCACGGGTCGTGAAGAAACCATGCCGCATGATATTGCGCCTGCCGCTCAAGCGCGCGATGTCGTCGTGGTGGGCGCTGGCCCTGCGGGTCTAGAGGCGGCGCGCGTTGCCGCCGAACGCGGGCATAGGGTGACTGTGTTCGAGGCGGCCGACCAACCTGGCGGGCAAATTCGCCTGACAGCCAAGACCAAACGCCGCGCCGAGATGATGGGCATTATCGACTGGCGCATGGCGCAATGCGCCGCGCGCGGTGTGGCCTTTCATTTCAACACCTATGCTGAGGCCGGGGATATTCTGGCGCTTTCCCCTGATGTGGTGATTATTGCCACGGGCGGGATGCCGCAAAAAGACATTTTGGACGTTGGGAATGATCTGACAATTTCCGCGTGGGACATCCTGTCGGGCGACGCGAAAGGCGGCTCTAACGTTTTGATTTTCGATGACGCGGGCGATCATACCGCGCTCCAATGTGCCCAAATGCTGGCCGAAAGCGGCGCACGGGTTGAGGTGATGACGCCAGACCGCAGCTTTGCCCCCGATGTTATGGCGATGAACCTTGTGCCCTATATGCGCGCGCTGCAGGGGCGGGATGTGACGTTTACCGTCACGCATCGCCTGCTGTCTGTCGCGCGCGAGGGCAACCATCTGCGCGCCACAATCGGCAGCGATTACATGGATTTGGCCAAGACGGCCCAATACGACCAGATCATCGTCAACCACGGAACCCTGCCGCTGGACGAGGTGTATTTCGCGTTAAAGCCCCTATCGGTGAACCTCGGCGCGGTGGATTATGACGCGCTGATCGAGGGGCGGCCACAAACCCTGACAGGCGGGCCTGCGGGTTTCCAACTGTTCCGCATTGGCGATGCGATTGAGGCTAGGAACACCCACGCCGCGATTTACGATGCGTTGAGGTTGGTTAAAGACCTATAGGGGGCCGCAAACCCCCCGTCTGCCCGCGGTCGCGCAGCAGGTGGTCGGCCAGAACAATCGCCATCATCGCCTCGCCCACGGGAACGGCGCGGATGCCGACGCAGGGATCGTGGCGGCCTTTGGTAACAAGGGCAATCTCCTCGCCTGTCACAGTCACTGTTTGGCGGGGCGATAGAATGCTCGAGGTGGGTTTCACCGCAAAGCGCACAACAACGGGCTGGCCGCTGGAAATACCGCCCAAGATACCGCCAGCATGGTTTGACAGGAACACAGGCCCATTCGGCCCCATGCGAATCTCGTCGGCATTTTCAACGCCCGTCAGCGTGGCAGAGGCCATCCCTTCGCCAATCTCGACGCCTTTCACAGCGTTGATCGACATCATCGCAGACGCCAAATCGCTATCCAGCTTGCCATATATCGGCGCGCCAAGGCCTGCAGGCACGCCGGTGGCGACCACTTCAATCACCGCGCCGATGGAATTATGCGCAAGGCGCAGCTCGTCCAAATAGGACGCCCAATCTGCCGCCGCCGCCGCATCGGGGCACCAAAATGGGTTTTCCTCGATCTGGGACGCGTCGAAGTTGGCGCGGTTGATCGGCTTGGCCCCCATCTGCACCATATAGCCCGAAATCTGCAAATCAGGCACTAAACTGGCCAAAACCCGCCGTGCAACGCCGCCCGCCGCCACCCGCGCGGCCGTTTCACGGGCAGAAGAGCGCCCACCGCCGCGCGGATCGCGTAGCCCGTATTTTTGATGATAGGTGATATCCGCATGACCCGGACGAAAGCTGGCAGCGATATCAGAATAGTCCTTGCTGCGCTGATCGGTGTTGTCGATATGCAGCCCGATGGGCGTGCCCGTAGTGACGCCTTGGTAAACGCCCGACAGGATGCGCACCTCGTCGGCCTCGCGCCGCTGGGTCACGTATTTGTTCTGCCCAGGCTTGCGCCGATCGAGCCATGGCTGCAAATCGGCCTCGGTCAACGGAATGCCGGGCGGGCAGCCGTCAACTGTGCAGCCAATCGCAGGCCCGTGGCTTTCGCCCCAAGTGGTGACGCGAAACATATGGCCAAAGGTGTTAAAGCTCATATCAGGCTCCTTTTGGGCAGACATAGGGCATTGACGGCCATCGTGAAACCCAAAAATGCGGCCCCCAAAATGCGCACACTTGCGCGCGCCGTGATTTGCCCTATGTTTGGCATTACCTCGGGGTGCCTGTTATAGGGCTGAGATGCGCAAGCGGACCCGTTGAACCTGAACCGGATTATACCGGCGGAGGGAAGGTTTGGCAGCACATGCTCCATGTCCGACCACTTCGTCGCAGAATGGAGAAGCTGATGAAAACGACACTCCTTGCTGCTGGCGTTGCCATGATTGCCGAAATGGCCACAGCGCAAACACCTGTTTTGAACGTGCTGACCTATGACAGCTTTACCACCGAATGGGGGCCCGGCCCCGCGATCGAGGCGGGGTTCGAGGCCGAATGCGGCTGCGATCTGCAATTTCAAACGGCGGGCGATGGCGCGGCCTTGCTTGCGCGGTTGCAACTGGAAGGCGCAGCAACGGCGGCCGATGTTGTGGTGGGGCTAGATACGAATTTGGCTGATGCGGCGCGCAAAACGGGTCTGTTCGCGCCGCTGCAACCTGTGCAAACCACCCTTCCCGTGGCCTTTTCTGATGCCAATTTCCTGCCCTTTGATTGGGGCTATTTCGCCTTTGTTTATGACAAAATGTTGCTGCCCAATCCCCCCAAATCACTGGCCGAGTTGGCCGATTCGAACCTGAAAATCATCATTCAAGATCCGCGCTCGTCCACCCCCGGTCTGGGGTTGGTGCTGTGGGTCAAGGCGGCCTATGGCGATGGGGCTAGCGCGCTGTGGGAAAAGCTGGCTGACAATATCGTCACCGTCACCCCCGGATGGTCAGAGGCCTATGGCATGTTTTTGGAAGGGCAGTCCGATATGGTGCTGTCTTACACCACTTCGCCTGCCTACCACCTGATTGCCGAAGATGATGACAGCAAGGCAGCGGCAGGGTTTGACGAAGGGCATTTGATGCAGATCGAATTGGCGGGGCGATTGGCGGGCAGCGATCAACCCGCGCTGGCAGATCAATTCCTGACCTATCTTTTGGGCGATGCGGCCCAGTCTGCGCTGATCACCACAAACTGGATGTATCCCGCGCGCACACCTGCCGCAGGCTTGCCGAAAGGGTTTGAAACGCTGATCACGCCTACAAAGTCGCTGACCATTGCTGCCGATCAGGTCGAGGCGATGCGAAAAGCTGCGGTGGATGAATGGCAAGCCGCCCTATCACGTTGATTGGCAAAGCTGCGCGCGAAATTGGCGCCCTGACCACTGCCATTGGCGTTTGCGTGGTGATCGTCGGCAGTCTGGGCATGCTGTTGCGCCACGCCGAACTCACGGCGCTGACCGCGGCAGATACTGCGGCCTTGCGCTTTACGCTTTTGCAGGCGGCGCTTTCGGCGGCGCTGTCTTGCGCGCTGGCCGTGCCTTTGGCGCGGGCGCTGTTTCGGGCGCGGTTTTGGGGGCGGCAAGGGGTGATTCGCCTGATCTCTGCCCCCTTTATCCTGCCCAGCCTTGCCGCTGTGATGGGAATTTTGGCAATATTCGGGCGCGGCGGGTTTGTGAACGATGCGCTGGCCTTTGCGGGTGCGCCCCAGCTTTCCATCTTTGGTCTTGGCGGTGTTGTTCTGGCGCATGTGTTTTTGAACCTGCCGCTGGCAACGCGGATGCTGCTGAACGGCTGGTCGGCCATCCCCGCCGAACGGTTTCGTCTGGCGCAAAGCCTGTCTTTTGGGCAGGGCGCGATGCAGGCGCATCTTGAATGGCCGATGCTGCGCGCGTTGGTGCCCAGCGCCTTTGCGGTGATTTTTCTGGTCTGCCTGACCAGTTTTGCCGTAGCGCTGATCCTTGGTGGCGGGCCACGCGCCAGCACGGTAGAGCTTGGAATATACCAATCGCTGCGGTTCGAATTTGACCTATCCCGCGCGGCGACATTGGCCATGCTGCAGACTGCGATTTGCCTAACTGCGGTGGGCGTGGTGGCGGCCATTTGGCGGCCCGTTGGTCTGGGCGTGGGGGTTGACCGATCCGCAACGCTGCAAAGCGGCCCGCGCGATGGGGCCATCATCATTGCGGCCGCTTTGTTCTTTGCCTTGCCTTTGGGCGCGATTGTGCTGCGAGGGGTGACGAGCTTTGTCGATCTGCCACATGGGTTTTGGGCGGCAGCGGCGCGGTCGGTTTTTATCGCCGCTACCTCCGCAACACTCGCCACTTGGGCCGCGCTGATGCTGGCACTGGCGCGGGCGCGGGGCGCGGGCCTGTGGTGCGAGGTCGCAGCGATGCTGCCTCTCGGAACCTCTGGTCTTGCGCTGGGGGTTGGTGCGTTTTTGGCGTTGCGGCCTGTGATGCCGCCGCAAAATGCGGCTTTGACATTGGCGATTTTATTCAATGCTGCGCTGGCTCTGCCCTTTGCTTACCGCCTTTTGCTGCCCGCTTGCCGCGAGGTGCATTTGGGCTTTGGCCGATTGGTCGCCAGCCTTGGCCTGTCGCCTATCGCCATGGTGCGGCTGGTGTATGTGCCACGCCTTGCCCCGATTTTGGGGTTTTCATTGGGCCTTTCCGCCGCGATGGCGATGGGGGATTTTGGCGTGATCGCCCTATTCGGCGCGGCGGATCAGCCAACCTTACCGATCTTGGCGGCACAAATGATGGGGGCCTATCAGATGCAAGCGGCGGCAAGCGTGACACTGTGGCTAATCCTTATCGCCTTTGCCTTGTTCTGGATGTTCGATGCCATTGGGGGCCGCCATGCTAAAGTTTGAAAACCTGAAACTGGTGCTGGGCGGTTTCACCCTGACCGCGGATTTCGCGCTAGAGTCCGGCGCACGTATGGCGGTGGTGGGGCCATCGGGCGCAGGGAAATCATCGCTTTTGCTGGCGATAGCGGGCTTTGTTGCGCCTGTATCGGGGCAAATCCTATGGAATTCACAAGATTTGACGGCGATTGAGCCTGCCCAGCGCCCTGTCTCTATTCTGTTTCAGGATCAGAACCTATTTCCGCATTTGAGCCTGCTGCAGAACGTGACGCTGGGGTTAACGGCTGGGCGGCGCGCGAGCGGTGCGCAGATTGCGCAAGCCGAGGAAGCCCTGAGCAACGTCGGGCTGGCTGGGTTTGGCGCGCGCAAGCCTGCGCAGGTGTCGGGCGGGCAGATGGGCCGCGCGGCACTGGCGCGGGTCTTGCTACAAGCGCGGCCGATTTTGCTGCTGGACGAGCCTTTCGCCGCGCTGGACAGCGATTTGCGGCATCAGATGTTAGATTTGGTGATGGATGTTGCCGCACAGACGCATGCCACCGTTTTGATGGTGACCCATGACGCGCGGGATGCCGTAAGGTTCGCCAGCCACATGATCAAAGTGGAAAATGGCGTCGCCGAAGTCTTAAAAGCGCATTAAAAAAACCCCGCTGCAAGGCGGGGTTTTTATGGCTTTCAGACCAGCGCTTAGGCCTTTTTCGGGCCTTTGACATTGGCCCAAATCCGCTTATTCGTCAGATACAGCAGCGTTGACAGCAAGGCCAGCAGCAGGATCGCCTTAAAGCCAGCCTCTTTGCGGGCGTTCAAATGGGGTTCCGCAGTCCACATCAAGAACGCCGAAACATCGGTTGACATTTGTTCTACCGTGGCCGGGGTGCCATCGGCGTAGGTCACCAGATCATCTGACAAAGGCGCGGGCATTTTGATCCAACCCGTTGAAAACGCGTGGTTTTCATAAAAAGTTTCGCCCGCTTCGGTTTTCTCTTCGCCCGAATAGCCATTCAGAATGGCGTGGATATATTCAGGCCCGCCCATGCCTTTGAACAGCTGGTTCAGGCCCAAACCGTAGGGGCCGTGGAACCCTGCGCGCGCCTTCGCCATCAGCGACAGGTCAGGTGCGCCCGCGCCCGTGTTGGCAGGGAAATTGTCGGTTGGCAAAGCCTCGCGCTCTTCTCCCGTTTCTTTGTCGATAGCGGTGAAGTTTTTGGCATAGGCGCGCACTTGGTCTTCGGGCAGCATGGGGCCGCCCTCATCCGCCAGCGTGCGGATCGGCACGAATTTCAACCCGTGGCAGGCCGAGCACACTTCGGTGAACACTTGCAGGCCGCGTTGCAGTTGCATTTGGTCAAAGGTGCCAAATGCGCCTTCAAAGCTGAACGGCACGTCTTCGATATGCGCCTCGCCGCCCGAGGCCAGCGCTGCACCCGTTGAAATAGCCAAGCCAAGGGCAGAGCTGATTGCGATTTTACGAAACATCTTCATCAGTTCCTTTCTCTCACTCAGCCGGATTGGCGTAGTGCGCATTGAAGTCTTCCTCAATCGTGGCGGGGGTTGGCAGGGGCTTTTCGAACAGGCCCAGCAGCGGCAGAATCACAAAGAAATAGGCGAACCAATAGGTCGTTGCGATCAGCGAAATCCAGCCGTTCAACTCGTTCGCCGGTTGGCTACCAACCCACATCAGCACGACGAAATCAATCGCTAGCAGCCAGAACCATGCCTTGAACTTGGGCCGATAGCGGCCCGAGCGCACCGCGGACGTGTCCAGCCATGGCGCCAGCGCCATAGCTGCAATCGCGCCAAACATTGCGACCACGCCAAAGAATTTGGCATCCACGATGCCAAAGGTCACAAAGTTCACCAGTTGCACCAGCCAAACATCTGCGGTGAAGGCGCGAAGAACCGCGTAGAAGGGCAAGAAATACCATTCAGGCACGATATGCGCAGGAGTCGCCAGCGCGTTCGCCTCGACATAGTTGTCAGGGTGGCCAAGGAAGTTGGGCATAAAGCCGACAACCGCAAAGAACACCGCCAGCAGAACCGCCAGCGCGAACAGGTCTTTGATCACGTAATAGGGCCAGAAGGGGACGGTATCTTTGGCGGCGTCTGCCTTGGACGTGCGGCGCACTTCAACACCCGTTGGGTTGTTGTTGCCCGTGGTGTGGAAGGCCCAGATGTGCAGGCCCACCAGCGCGGCAATCACAAATGGCAGCAGGTAATGCAGGCTAAAGAAACGGTTCAGCGTGGCGTTATCCACCGCAGGCCCGCCCAGCAGAAGCGTCTGGATTGATTCGCCAATGCCAGGAATCGCGCCGAACAGGCCCGTGATAACAGTTGCGCCCCAGAACGACATTTGGCCCCATGGCAACACATAGCCCATGAAACCTGTCGCCATCATCAGCAGGTAAATGATCATGCCGATGATCCATGTCACCTCGCGCGGGGCTTTGTAGCTGCCGTAGTACAGGCCACGGAAAATGTGCAGATAAACCGCAAAGAAGAACAGCGATGCGCCGTTGGCGTGCAAATAGCGCAGCATATAACCGCCGTTCACATCGCGCATGATATGTTCAACCGAGGCAAAGGCCAGATCGACATGCGGGGTGTAATGCATTGCCAAAACGATGCCAGTGACGATTTGCAGCACAAGGCAGAAAGTCAGCACGATGCCCCAAATCCACATCCAATTCAGGTTCTTGGGGGTGGGGATCATCAGCGTGTCATACAAAATGCCAACGATTGGCAGACGCGAATGCAGCCACTTTTGGCCGTTCGACTTTGGCTCGTAATGGTCGTGGGGAATTCCAGCCATAATCTATCCTTACCCAAGCTTGATGGTTGTTGCATCGAGGAACGCTGCCACGGGAACGGGCAGGTTGCGCGGGGCGGGGCCTTTGCGGATGCGGCCTGCGGTGTCGTAATGGCTGCCGTGGCAAGGGCAGAACCAGCCGCCGAAATCGCCCGAGGCATTGCCAATAGGCACGCAGCCCAAATGGGTGCAAACGCCGATCATAACCAGCCATTCGCCCGCCTCGTCCAAGGCGCGGTTCACGTCAGATGCGTCTGCTTCGGGTTTGTTGGCGTTTTCGCCGTTCGCATCGACCAGATCTGTCAGGGCCGTATCGCGTGCGGCCTGAATTTCTTCGGGCGTGCGGCGGCGGATGAACACGGGCTTGCCGCGCCATTTCACCGTCAGCTGTGCGCCCACCTCAACCCCCGACACATCGACCACAATCGAGGCCAGCGCGCGGGTATCGGCGGATGGGTTCATCTGGTTGACCAGCGGCCAAACTGCCGCCCCCGTCGCAACTGCACCCGCGCCTGCGGTGGCATAATACAGAAAATCGCGGCGCGATCCTGCGGTATCATCTGCGTGAGACATGCGTCCCTCTCCCTTACAATGCCCGTTTGTGCCAAGTAGCGCAGGGCGAAATGCGATCAACGGCGCAGAAAGCCGCACCATTTCGCGTGCTTTTAACCACAGTTTCGCATCCCGTCCAGCGGACAAAGCCGCGCAGGGGGGCGGGGGCGATAATTTTGTTTAGGATTGTAGGGGTTTGGGGGCTAAACGGGCGGGTGGGTATGCTGCATACTTTCCCGCGCCGCCATTTTCCCCTGCCATTCCGCCAGCTTTGGCCGCCCATCGCGCCAGCCGCGCGCGTCGTGGCGGAAATCCAAATAGGCCAGCGCGCTGGCAAGGGCGATGTGATCCATCATCATATCGCCCAAGGGTGGGGCGGCTTCGAACATATCCAAGGCGCGCGTGATTTTGGCCCATTGGGCGGTCAGCCACGGATCAAAGCGCTTATCCTCGGGGCGAAGGCGCACCTCATAGGCCATCGAGACAGCGGCCTCGATAATACCGTCAATGGCCGCTTCGCGCGCCAGAAACGGCCACAGGTCTGCGCCTTTAGGGTAAACGCCTAGACTGAAATGATCGTCCAAAAACCGCGAAATCACGCGGCTGTCGTAAATCGCCGTGCCATCTGCCAAAACCAGCACGGGGATTTTGCCCAAAGGGTTATGCGCCACGGGCAGGCTGCCCGCATCCAATGGCGTGCCTGCGACCATCTCAATGGCGACTTTGCCAAGCAAATCCCGCTCGCGCAGCAAAACCGCGATTTTGCGGCCAAAGGGGGTTGTGGGGGATGTGTATAGTTTCATCACGGGCAATCCTTGAAATAAAAAAGCCGCCGAAGGTTTCCCTTGGCGGCCTATTTATGCTGCTGGGCGCAAGCCATGGCAGGGATCAACCCTGACGTGCCTTATAGCGCTTTTGCGTCTTGTTGATCACATAGACGCGGCCTTTGCGGCGCACGACTTGGCAATCGCGATGACGCGTTTTCAGCGAGCGGAGCGAGTTTGCAACCTTCATGGCTGTCTCCTTTGCATCGCGGCGCGGGTGCGCCACTGGTGAAAAACGGCCCCTTTCGGGGATGGAATGGTGGGCGGTACTGGGATCGAACCAGTGGCCACTACGATGTCAACGTAGTGCTCTACCGCTGAGCTAACCGCCCACTTTAAGCCAATAGAACAGAATCGCCAAAAGGCGGCGCTGGTATATCGGTTGCGTGGCTATAATGGGAAGGACACGGCGGATCAAGGGGTATCGGTGCGCAATTTTTTCTGTTTATACTAGATTAATCAGGAAAAAGACCATGACCGCCTCGTATCAAATCATCAAACCCGAACGGCACAGCAGCCCTGTTGTGTTTGCCTCTCCTCATTCGGGACGGGGCTATCCTGCGGCGCTGATGGCGCAAACGGGGCTGGATATGCGCGCAATGCGGTCTTCGGAAGATGCGTTTGTGGATCAGATTATTGCGGCCGCGCCCAAATTCGGCGCGCCCTTGCTGCTGGCGCATGTGCCGCGCGCCTATGTGGATTTGAACCGCGCACCCGACGAGTTTGACCCCGCCGTGATTGAAGGCGCGCGCAACCTGGCCAGCAATCCGCGTGTTGCGTCGGGCCTTGGGGTTATTCCCCGCGTGGTGGCGGGGGGGCGGGCGATCTATCGCGGCAAGATTCAAATGCACGAGGCGCAGGCGCGGGTGGCCCTGCATTGGCACCCCTATCACCGCGCTTTGCGGCAGTTGCTGGACGACAGCCTTGCGAAATTTGGCCAAATTGTGCTGCTGGATTTTCATTCCATGCCCAGCGAGGCCACCCAAACTCACCGTTTTGGCGCGGCGCAACCCGATATTGTTTTGGGCGACCTTCACGGCGCGGCGGCGGCGGCCAGCATCACAGCCGAGATTGAGGCAGCGTTCCAAGACCAAGGCCTGCGGGTTGCGCGCAATTCGCCTTTCGCAGGGGCCTATATTGCCCAAACCTACGGCCGCCCCGCTGTGGGCCGCCACGTGGTTCAAATTGAAATCAACCGCGGCATCTATATGAACGAAGCGCTGATTGCTCCCCTGCCAAAGTTTGATGCCTTTTGCGCGATGATGACGCAGGTCATCGGCAGGTTGGCACAATCATTGCCACCACGGCGCGCATTGGCGGCCGAGTAATCAGGCCCGCAAAGGTTTGGGCCAAATACATTATGAAACCGTCAATTTTGATCTAAATTCAAAAGCAGGTTGCATCAACGCAAAGCGCGGCCCTTGACGATGGCATCCTTGCCAAAGCGGGCGCGAATCGCATCGGCGGCGCGTTCGGCAGCAGCGCGTTTGGGGGCGGATGGATCAAGCAAATCGCTGGTTTGGTCGGCTAAATCTGCAGCGGACAGGTCGGAAATTCCCACGCCGATCAGACGAAACGGGCCAAATCCCGCGCCCATTTGCGCCTGCGCTGCATCAAACAGCGCGCGGGCGGTGCGGTAAATGCGGTCGGCAAGTTGTGTCGGGTCTTCCAGTGTCACGCGCCGAGACAAGGCCGAAAAATCGCTGCGTTTCAGCTTTAGCGTTACCGTCTTGCCGCCAAAGCCTTTGGCCTTGGCGCGGTCGGCCACCTGGGTGGCAAGCCGCCAGATATGGCCATCCAGCAGGTCAATATCGCCCGTATCTTCGAAAAACGTGGTTTCCTTGCTGATGGATTTCAGCGCCGAATCGCGCTGCACCCGCCGCCTGTCTTGCCCCCGCGCCAGATGAAACAGCCGCGCGCCCATCTGGCCAAAGCGCGCTGTCAAATCGGCCTGTTCCCAGCGCCGCAAATCGGCAATGGTGCGGATGCCTGCCTTTTCCAAATGCGCCTGCATCGCCGTGCCCACGCCCCAGATTATTTTCACAGGTTTGGGCAGCAAAAAGGCCTCTGTCTCGGCCCTGCCAACCACGGAAAAGCCTTTGGGTTTATCCAAGTCCGAGGCGATTTTGGCCAAAAACTTATTATGACTTAGGCCGACCGAGCCTGTCAGCCCCAACTCCGTTTCCATCCGCCGCACCAACCCTGCCAGCATCACCGCAGGCGGTGCGCCATGCAGACGCGCGGTGCCTGTCATATCAAGAAATGCCTCGTCCAGTGACAAGGGTTCAATGGCGGGGGTCAACTCCTCCATCATCGCCCTGATGGCGCGGCTGGCCTCGACATAAGCGGACATGCGCGGTTTCACCACCACCGCCTGCGGGCACAGCTTTAGCGCCTGAAACATCGGCATGGCGCTGCGCACCCCGTGGATGCGCGCGATATAACAACAGGTCGAGACAACGCCGCGCTGTCCGCCGCCGACAATCACGGGCTGGTCGCGCAATTCGGGATTGTCGCGCTTTTCGACGCTTGCGTAAAAGGCATCGCAATCCATATGGGCGATGGATAATTCGTGCAATTCGCCGTGGGCCAGCACGCGGGGCGAGCGGCATTTGGGGCAGCGAGGCCCCGTATCAAACTGGGTTAGACAATCGCGGCATAAGGCTGGCATGGCAGCACTATGCGCCGATGCGCCTTATCAGGCAATATCGGCCAAAATCGCGGCGGCGGCGGCGCGCATATCGCGGGCGGCCCAAATCGGGCGGCCCACAACGATATGATCGGCCCCGTTTTCCAGTGCGTGACGCGGGGTTGCGATGCGCTTTTGATCGCCCAACTCTGCCCCCGCGGGCCGCACGCCCGGCGTGACGATCAGCTTACCCTTCGCCTGCGGCAGCGCACGGATCGCAGCCGCCTCTTGTGGCGAGGCAATCACCCCATCCGCACCCGCCTCTAGCGCGCGGGCGGCGCGTTCCAGCGTGATGGCGGCAAGATCGCCCGCCACAATCATATTCGCATCCAAATCACCGCGATCCAGCGAGGTTAGGATCGTCACCGCCAAAATCTTTGTGTTCGAGCCGCGCTTGCCTTCCCCCGCCGCACGCACCACTTGCGGGTCGCCATGCACGGTCAGAAAATCCAGATCATATTGCGCAATGCCGCGCACGGCGGCCTCGACTGTTGCGCCAATATCGAACAGCTTCATGTCCAGAAAAATCCGCTTGCCGCGTTCGCCCTTCAATTCATTCGCAAGGGCCAGACCGCCGCCTGTCAACATTCCCAGACCAATTTTGTAGAACGAAACCGCATCGCCCAAGGCATCTGCCACCTGCAGACCTTGCACGATATTCGGCACATCCAGCGCCACGATCAAACGGTCATCTGCCATGTGTTTATCCCCTGTTTTCCCCCAAATGACGGGGCAGCAAAGCCCTGTCAACAGGGCACGATTGACAGCCGCCGTCTTTGCGCCGAATCTGGGGAAAATCACCCAAGGTATTGTCATGGAAATTACCGTCGGCTTTGAACGCCCCGAATACGAACCCGAAAGCGGCCCCGTCACAGTGGGCTGGTTTTTAACATCGGACAAAGGCGCGGTGATGTATGATGCGCCCGAACGGGTGATCTTTCGCCAAACGAATAAGACCCACGCCAAAAGCGCCAGTCGTTGCCCTGCCGTTATCCAACTGGAAAGCCGCTATTTCATGGTCAAAGCGCCGTTTGACATCCATATCGGGTTCGCGCGCGACGAAAAGGGCAAGGCCACGCTGGTCAACCGCGCGGGCACGGCCAGCCCCATTCGCAGCAATAAATTGGGCGAGGTGCTGACCCTCGTGAATGAGACCGAGTGGCGCTTTCCTGACCGCCCGACGGTTCAGCTTTCGCTACCCTACTGCTTTATCGCCGATGAGCTGGTCTATATCACCCAGCTTTCGGCGTTTTTGCATTACCGCGCCGACCCGCTGCCTGGCACGATTTTTGGCGGCCGTTTTCCGCTGAACGCATGGCCGCGCCCGCTGATGTGGGCTTTTGAATGGCATGACACCAAAAAAGACATCATCCTGCGGCGCGGCGAGCCGCTGTTTTACTGCCAGTTCGAGGCGATGGGGCCAGAGCGGGCCGTGCAAGTTGTCGAGGCCGAGCGCACCCCCGAGTTGCAGAAATATATGGAGCAGATCGGCGGCGTGGTGAATTACGTCAACCAAACCTTCGGCCTGTTCAAAGCGGCCGAGGCGCTGCGCCCCGCGAAATTGTTAAAACAGAAAAACCGCGAATGATCTCGCGCCTGCAAATCTGGGATATGGCCACGGGCGCTGCTCGCACCGTTCTGGAGACAGATCGCCATATCGAAGCGCCCAATTGGTCGCCCGATGGCAGCTATTTGCTGGTCAACGGCGAGGGGCGGTTGTTTCGCGTGCGGCTAGACGCGCCTGCGTTGCAGCCTGTGCCGATGGATATGCCCCACGACGTCGCGCGCGGCTGCAACAACGATCACGGCATTTCGCCCGATGGGCAGACCTATATTATTTCATCGCATCACGAAGGGGCGGGCTCGGTGATTTACACCATGCCAGCCGCAGGTGGCAATATGCTGCGAATCACCCCTGAAGCGCCGTCTTGGTGGCATGGGATTTCCGCAGATGGTCAAACCTTGGCCTTCGTCGCCGCGCGGGGTGGCAGCCCTATTGATGTGTATATTCAACCGCTTGGGGGCGAGGAGAAGCGCCTTACCAACGGAGAGGGGCATTGCGACGGCCCAGATTTTTCGCCAGATGGTGCGCGTATTTACTATAACTGCGACCGCACAGGCCATGCCCAAATCTGGGTGATGAATGCCGATGGCACGGGCCAAAGCCAGTTATTCGCGGATGAGTTCGTCAACTGGTTTCCCCACCCCTCGCCCGATGGGCAGCACCTTTTGTATCTGGCCTATCCGCCGGGCACGCTGGGCCACCCCGCAAACCTGCCCGTGGCCCTGTGCCTTTGCGCGCCCGACGGCACTAACCGCCGCCGAATTGTCGAATTCAACGGTGGCCAAGGCAGCATCAACGTGCCGTGCTGGGCACCTGACTCTTCGGCTTTTGCCTTTGTCAGCTATGCCTAAGCCTTGAATCCGCGCGCGGGCCAACACACATTAGGGTCAAGGCCACGGGCGCGTGCCAATCATGGGCGTGCCAGCGGTGCTGCAAGGAGTTGAGCCATGAATATGGAAAAATTTACCGAACGCGCGCGCGGTTTTTTGCAAGCGGCGCAAACGATAGCGATTCGTGAGTCGCATCAAAAACTATCCCCAGAACATCTGCTTAAGGCCCTGATGGACGATGATCAGGGGCTGGCGACGAACCTTATCCGCAAGGCAGGCGGCGCGCCCGAGGCGGTGATGTCTGGTCTTGCGCTGGCGCTGGGCAAAATTGCCAAGGTCACGGGCGATGCGCAGCCTTTTATGGATACCGCGCTGGTTAAGGTGCTGGACGAGGCCGAGAAGGTTGCCACCAAAGCGGGCGATAGCTTTGTTCCCGTGGAACGCATCTTGATGGCGCTGTGCATGGTCGCGGGCCCTGCCAAAGACTTGCTTTTGGCCGCAGGTGTCACGGCGCAAAACCTGAACGCCGCGATCAATGACATTCGCAAGGGGCGCACGGCAGACAGCGCCAGCGCCGAAGACGGTTATGACGCCCTGAAGAAATACGCCCGCGATCTGACCGAGGCGGCTGCATTGGGCAAGATCGACCCTATCATTGGCCGCGACGAGGAAATTCGCCGCGCGATGCAGGTTCTGTCGCGCCGCACGAAAAACAACCCCGTTCTGATTGGCGAGCCTGGCGTGGGTAAAACCGCCATTGCCGAGGGGCTGGCCCTGCGCATCGTCAGCGGCGATGTGCCCGAATCCCTGCGCAATAAGAAACTGATGGCGCTGGATATGGGCGCGCTGATTGCAGGCGCGAAATATCGCGGCGATTTTGAAGAGCGCCTTAAGGCCGTGTTGAACGAAGTCACCGCCGCCGAGGGCGATATCATCTTGTTCATCGACGAAATGCACACGCTGGTCGGCGCGGGCAAATCCGATGGCGCGATGGATGCCGCCAATCTGATCAAACCCGCCCTTGCGCGCGGCGATCTGCATTGCATCGGCGCGACCACTTTGGACGAATACCGCAAATATGTGGAAAAGGATGCAGCCCTCGCGCGGCGGTTTCAGCCCGTGATCGTGTCTGAACCCAATGTCGAAGATACAATTTCCATCCTGCGCGGGATCAAGGAAAAATACGAATTGCACCACGGCGTGCGGATCACCGATTCGGCATTGGTGGCCGCAGCGACCCTAAGCCATCGCTACATCACCGACCGCTTTTTGCCCGATAAAGCGATTGATCTGGTGGACGAGGCCGCCAGCCGCCTGCGGATGGAGGTCGATAGCAAACCCGAAGAGTTGGATCAGATCGACCGCCAGATCCTGCAATTGCAGATCGAGGCCGAGGCCCTGAAAAAAGAGGATGACGCCGCCAGCATCGACCGCTTGGCGCGGCTGGAGGGCGAGTTATCGGCGCTGCTGGAGCGCTCTACCGTGATGTCGGCGCAGTGGCAGGCCGAGCGTGACCGTATGGAGCAGGCACGCGATCTAAAGGAAAACCTCGACCGCGCGCGTATCGAACTCGATACCGCAAAGCGCGAGGGCAACCTTGCGCGCGCGGGCGAGCTTTCTTACGGCATCATCCCCAATTTGGAAAAGCGCTTGGCCGAATCGGATGATGGCAGCGATAGCGCGCTTGTGTCCGAGGCGGTGAAACCCGAACAAATCGCCGAGGTGGTGGAACGTTGGACGGGCATTCCCACCACCAAAATGCTGGAAGGCGAGCGGGAAAAACTGCTGAAAATGGAAGAGGAAATTGGCGCGCGTGTGGTGGGCCAAGGCCCCGCCGTTTCTGCCGTGGCCAATGCCGTGCGCCGCGCCCGCGCTGGGCTTAACGACGAAAACAGACCGCTTGGATCGTTCCTATTCCTTGGCCCCACAGGCGTTGGCAAAACCGAATTGACCAAAGCGCTGGCCGCATATCTGTTTGATGATGACAGCGCGATGGTGCGCATTGATATGTCGGAATTCATGGAAAAGCACAGCGTCTCCCGCCTGATCGGCGCGCCGCCAGGCTATGTCGGCTATGACGAGGGCGGCGTGCTGACCGAAGCCGTGCGCCGCCGCCCCTATCAGGTTGTGTTGTTTGACGAGGTGGAAAAGGCCCACCCCGATGTGTTCAACGTTCTGCTGCAAGTGCTTGACGACGGCATTTTGACCGATGGTCAAGGCCGCCGTGTGGATTTTAAGCAAACGCTGATTATCCTCACCTCGAACCTTGGTGCCCGCGCCTTGTCCGAACTGCCCGAAGGCGCCGATCAAACACAGGCGCGGGCCGAGGTGATGGAGGCCGTGCGCGCCCATTTCCGCCCAGAATTCCTGAACCGTTTGGACGAGATGGTGATCTTTGACCGCCTGTCGCGCAGCGATATGGGCGCGATTGTGGACATTCAACTCCGCCGTCTTGAGGCGCGGCTGTCTGGCCGCAAAATCACCCTGTCTTTGGACAAGCCTGCCAGGGCCTGGCTGGCGAACGAAGGCTTTGACCCTGTTTTTGGCGCGCGCCCGCTGAAACGGGTGATCCAGGCGCATCTGCAAAATCAACTGGCAGAGCTGATCCTTTCGGGCCGCATCAAAGACGGCGAAACTGTGATCGTCACAGCGGGGGCAGGCGGGCTGATCATTGGCGATTACGCCCCGCCGCCGCCTGAAATTCGGGTGCATTAGGCCGTAGGGGCTGCGTCCAGCAGCCCCTTTCTTATGGCCCCAGACCTGCTAGATAGACGGCATGACCCAAAGCGAGACGATGATTTTTGCCTTTTTGATGGTGATGGCCCTGCCCTTCGCCATTTGGCGCGGGCTTGGCGGGCGGGTCACGCTGCCCTTGGTCGTGGTGCAAATCCTATGCGGCATCGCGCTGGGCCCCGCGATCTTGGGCCAGTTTGCGCCCAATTTTCATGCGGCAATCTTTAATCCTGAAACGATCAAAGGGCTAAACGCCGTAGCCCTTTTGGCCGTGATGCTGTTCGTGTTTTTTGCAGGGGTTGAATTAGACCTGCGCGCAGCATGGGATCAGCGCCGCGATACAGGTGTGACGGCAGGCTTGGCGCTGATCGTGCCTTTTGGGGCGGGCGCGCTGGCGGGGCTGGTGCTGTTTCAATGGCAAGGATGGCTTGGCCCGCATGCGGCGGTTTGGCAGGGCGCGCTGGGGCTTGGCATGGCCTGCGCCGTCACCGCCCTGCCGATTTTGGCGCTGTTCCTAAAGCAGCTTGGCCTGATGCACCGCCCGCTTGGCCAGCGCGTTTTGCGCTATGCCAGCCTTGACGACATCGCGATCTGGGCGGTTCTTGCATTGATTTTGCTTGATTTTCAGCGGCTTGGGCGGCAGGCGATTTTTGCGGTTGGTTTTATCGCGCTGGCTTATGCCATGCGCAGACTGATGCCGCGCATGGCGGGGCCGCATCGCTGGCCCATCGCATTGGTCTGGATGCTGACCTGCGCGCTGATCACCGATTGGGCGGGCCTGCACTATATCGTCGGCGCGTTTTTGGCTGGCGCCGTGCTGGACGCTGATTGGCTGGGGCCAGGCGAGGTTGACCGTTTTTCTGCCTTTACCCTGACTGCTTTGATGCCGATTTTCTTTTTGGCCACGGGCCTGCGCACCAGTTGGCAGATGGGCGGTTTGGCCGTGTTTGGCGCGGGCGCGCTGCTGCTGATTGCCGCCGTGGGGGGCAAGCTGGCAGGGGTGGCGATGGCAGGCCGCATCTTGAACTGGCCAAAAGGCGATGCTTGGGGCATTGGCTGGCTTTTGCAGACCAAAGCCCTGATTATGATCATCTTTTCCAACGTTCTGCTGGATAAAGGCCTGATTTCTGGCGCGACCTTTACTGCGCTATTGCTGATGGCGGTGGCCAGCACGGTGCTGACTATGCCGATTGTCACCCGCTGGTTAACGGCGCGACAAATAGACGTATAGCGCACCGCCGCCGCCATGGCTGACATGCGCCTCGGTCACTTGCAGGATCAGCGCGCCAAGCGGGGCTTGGTGCAGCCAATGTGGCACTTGGCGGCGCAAAACACCCGTGTGCTGCGGGATCGGGCCATGATCGGCGCGGGTCTTGCCGCCTTTGCCCGTGATCACCAAAACCAACCGCATCCCTGCGGCATGCGCGCGCAAGATAAAGCCGTTCAGCGCGGGGTGCGCCTGATCCAACGTCATGCCGTGAAGGTCAATCCGCGCCTCGGGCACCAGTTTACCGCGGGTCATTTTGCCGTGGGTCTTCGCATCCATCCGCAGGGGAGCCTTGGCCAGATGCGCGCCCATGCTGGGTGCAAATTGCGCGGTTGAGGACATTTTCGCCGCCTGCCCTATCTGAAACCTTGGCAGCGCAGGAGCGGGCGCTTTGGCTGGAGCCTCTGCGGCGGGTTCTATCACGGGTATGCGTATGGCAGGATGCAAGGGCCGCGCGGTGCGCGCCACGGCTTGCCAAACCTCATGCTCTTCGGGATGAAGCGTGCGCTTGCGGGCCATCGATTAGCCGCCTGGCATCAGCGTATAGGCGCGATCAATTGGCAAAAGCTGCACCATGCGCCCGCCATCCCGAATGTTTCCGGCCAAATCACCTGCCTTCGGCCCTGTGCCAAAGAAAATATCAGCCCGCTGCGCGCCCTTAATCGCGCCGCCCGTATCCTGCGCAATCATCAGGCGATTGATGGGCGCATCGCCGTTTTTTTCCAACCAGACAGGTGCGCCAAGCTGCACAAAAGCGGGGTCAACGGCGATAGAACGCAGGGTGGTTATTGGTGCGCTCATCGCGCCGATGGGCCCCGCGTCCTTTGGTAGGTCTCTGATTTCCCTAAAGAAAACATAAGACGGGTTGATGTTCAAAAGATCTTTGCCCTTGGCCCCGTTATTCTTGACATAGGCCCTGATCGCGGCGGCAGAGACCTGATCTTCGGTCATCACCCCGCGCGCAATCAGCGCTTGGCCAAGGGATTTATATTCAAAGCCATTGCGCGCCGCATAGCCCAGCCGCAGCACCCGCCCATCTGGCAAGTCGATGCGACCCGAACCTTGGATATGCAGGAAAAATACGTCCACAGGGTCGGCTAACCACGCAATTTCCAGCCCCTTACCCGCCAAAGCGCCCTGTTCGATGGTTTTGCGATCCAAATAGGGCGCGCCTTCGACCAGATCTTTTGGCACGCCATAAACGGGATACTTAAACTTGTCGGTTCTTTTCAGAGAGCCTGGCAATTCGGGTTCAAAATAACCCGTAAACAGTGCGGGCGGGGTGCCGATAAGGGTGGGGCGGAACATCATTTCGAAAAACGCCTTGGCCTGCTTTGGCGTCTTGGCGGCATCTGCGGCAAATTTGCAAATCGGTTGCCAATCGGGGCCGTTCAACTGATCGCACGTATTTTGAAACACGCGCAGCGCTTGCTGGTGATCGTCGTCTTGCCAGCCCTGCAAATCGTCAAAGCGCAGCACTTGGCCCTGCGATGCAGTGGCCAAACTCATTGCAACACAGATTGCCAGCGCCCTTGCACGCATTCCACCCCTATCAATCGCTGGTGGCGACCAATTGCCAATTTGGGTCACAGCTACCCAAAACGCGGGCAAAACTCCAGACATCGCGTTGGCGTTTCACTTCGTCGGGCGAGCCAGAGATCACCGCACCCGATTTATCCTTGGTGACGGAAGTCAATTCGCCCACAAAGCGCACCGTCAATTCTGCGGTTTTGGTCAAAGGGTCATATTCGGCCCCCTGCAAAGCAATCTCGCGCAGGCCGACAAATTCCGCTTTCGTAACAAGCCCTTGCGCGCTGCGTTGGTCAATCGCCTCTTGAAAACTGTCGGCGACATCTGCCGATAAGAACGCGCGCAGGTTAGAAACATCGCCGCGCTCGAACCCCATCAAAATCATTTCATAGGCGCCGCGCGCACCGCGCAAGAATTCGGATGTGCTAAAGCCCCGCTCGACAGATTTGATCTGTGAAAGTGCCAGCGCCGTGGGCGATCCTTCGGGCGCGTGATCAAGGATGTCTTGGTCAACGCCGCCGTCGATCACATCAAATTTTGCCTTCCGCGCACTGGTTTCGGGCGCGGTGTTTATCGGGATTGGCGGCTTTTCATAGCCTTCGCGTGTGCCCAAAACCGACCGCAGTTTGATAATCAAAAACACGGCAACTGCCGCCAAAACGATGATTTGCAACATGGAATTTCCCATCTATGCCTCGGCCTTTCTACAACACTTCGTCTTATGTAGGCAGCGCCTTGCCCCAAGTCCAGTTCCACGGCGCGATTCCCCACGTAAAAGCAGCCCTTTGCATTGAGATTGGCCCATTTGCCTGCTAACAGAGGTCAGCAATTGATAGGAGTGGCTGAGATGGCCGAGGAAAACACCAGTGCACCGCAAATTAAAATGTCGGTTTTGGCGCAATATATTCGTGATATGTCCTTTGAAAACGCGGTTGCCCTGAAAGGCGTGAACGCCAGCGAAGTGCAGCCAGATGTGCAAGTGTCCGTCAGCATTGATGGGCGCAAGCGCACGGCAGAGCATCAGTTCGACGTGGTGACCAAGTTCAAAGTTGTGTCCAAGAACAAAGTGTCTGATGAAACCTTGTTCATGCTGGAATTGGACTACGGCGGCGTGTTTCACATCGAAGGCGTTCCAGAGGAACAGTTGCATCCGTTTTTGTTGATCGAATGTCCGCGGATGCTGTTTCCCTTTGTGCGCCGCATCATTTCGGATGTCACGCGCGATGCGGGATTCCCGCCGCTGAATGTGGATACGGTGGATTTCTTGGCGCTGTATCGCGCCGAATTGGCCCGCCGCGCCGCCGCGCAGCAAAGCGGCAACGCCTAGGGTTTTACGCGCTGCGCCCAGATCGACGCATCGCCCAGTTTGGCGACAAAATCGGTGTGGGCGCGCGTTTCTTCCTCGGTTATTCGGGGCGGCAAAGGGGTGGGTCTTGCGCCCACTTTGCGCGCAGGGGCGGCACTGGCCACGGCGGCCATGCTTTGCGGGGACAAAGTCAGGTCAGGCTGCCGACCGCCGACCAATTCCAAATAGACCTCGGCCAAAATCTCGCTGTCCAGAAGCGCGCCGTGTTTGGTGCGCGCTGAATTGTCGACGCCAAAACGACGGCATAGCGCATCCAGCGAGTTTTGCGCGCCCGGGTATTTCACCCGTGCCATCGCCAGCGTATCCGTGGCACGCGACGTCGCAAGGATGGGAAAGCCCGCTTGTGCCAGTTCGTGATTGAGAAACTTCATGTCGAAGGCAGCGTTATGGATGATAAGCTGGCTATCGCCGATAAAATCCAAAAACGCCTGCGCAACGGCGTTGAACACAGGGTAAGATTTCAGAAACTCTTCGCTTAGCCCATGCACCTGAAACGCGCCTTCGGGAATGTCGCGCTGCGGGTTAATGTATTGGTGATAGACCTTGCCCGTGGGCAGGTGGTTCAGAAGTTCCACCGCGCCAATTTCCACCAAGCGATCCCCGCCTTCGGGGTCAAAACCCGTGGTTTCGGTATCTAGCACGATCTCACGCATCACGGCCCTCTTGAATTTCGGTTTGGATTTGCGCCAGAATTTTCCCGATCTCGGCACTGACATGTTGTGGCGAATGGGTTTCAACCACCCAAGTCGCGCGGCTGCGTTTTTCTGCATCGGGCATTTGTTTAGAAAGAATCATCGCAAACTCGGCTTCGGTCAGCCCCCGCGTTAGCACACGCTTGCGCTGCTGGTCTGGCGTTGTGGTCACAACAATTACACTATCGCATTGGTTTTCCGCGCCAATTTCAAACAAAAGCGGGATATCTAAGGCGATGATTTCGGCATCGGTATTGCCGATGAACGCCGCGCGGTCTGCGGCGACCAACGGATGCACAATGCTTTGAATTTTAGGCAAAAGGCTGGGGTCGGCCGATATCGCAGCGCGCAATTTAGAACGGTCTAGGCCATTGTTCACCACAGCATCAGGGCACACCACCGCAATCGGCGCGACCGCCGCCCCGCCCGCGCTGTACAAGCGATGCACCGCAATATCCGCATCCCAAACAGGCACGCCATATTGCGCCAAAATTGCCGCCGTCGTCGATTTGCCCATGCCGATGCTGCCCGTCAGGCCCAAAACATAACTCATGCCAAAACCACGCGGCGAGTTTCCTCTGTAACTTTGGGCATATGGCCGAACCAGCGCGCAAAGCCTGGGGCGGCCTGGTGCAGCAACATCCCCAAACCGTCGACTGTTTGGCAGCCTTGTGCGCGCGCCGCCTGTAAGAATGGGGTATCGAGGGGTGTATAAACAATGTCGGTTGCAAGCGCCGCATCACGCAGGCCCGATAAGGAAAACGGAAACGGATCTTTCCCCACCATGCCCAGCGCAGTTGTGTTCACGACTGTTGCCGCCAGCGGAAGCAGCGCTTCGGTTTTTGCCCAATCTCGCGCCATTACCCGTGCGCCAAACTCTGCCGCAAGCGCTGTGGCGCGGTCGGCGGTGCGGTTGGTGATAAAAATTTCCGGCGCGCCCGCATCTAGCAGCGCCACCACAATCGCCCGCGCCGCACCCCCTGCCCCGACCAGCAGGACAGGGCCCGAACTGGCCTGCCACAGCGGCGCGGATTGCCGTAGGTTTTCAATAAACCCGATGCCATCGGTGTTATCGGCCAAACATATCCCGTCTTGAAAGGTCAGCGTATTCGCCGCGCCGATGCGGCGGGCGGCGTCTGACACTTCATCTGCCAAAGCCAAGGCAGCCTCTTTGTGGGGAATCGTGACATTGCACCCGACAAACCCCATATCTGGCATGGTTTTCAAGACGTTGGCCAGATTTTCAGGGGCCACATCCATCGGCACGTAATGGCCTGCTATGGCGTATTTCTGCAGCCAATGCCCGTGCAATCGCGGTGATTTGCTGTGCGAGATCGGGTGGCCAATGACCCCTGCGAGTGGAATAATGCTCATGTCGTGATAACCCCCCGCTGGGCAAGATAGTTCAAAAGGGGCAGCAGAGGCAGCCCTTGAATGGTAAAAACATCGCCCTCGATCTGCGAGAATAGTTGAACGCCGCGCTCTTCTATCTTATACGCACCGACCGAATGGCGAATACTGTCCCATTCGGCAGAGACATAATCTTGCAAGGCGGCGTCCGACATTGCGCGCATCGTCATGCGCGCATGGCCAATGTGCCGCCATTGCGGTTGACCGTTTTGATAGATCACCAGCGCCGAAAACAAATGATGCGTTTGCCCACTCAGGCAGTGCAACTGGCGCAAGGCGTCGTCGGGGCTTTCAGGTTTGGCAAAGATCTGATCGCCCAGTGCCAAAATTTGATCGCAGCCCAGAACCAAAGCGCTGGGGTTTTTGTCGGATATTTTCAGCGCCTTCGCCTCGGCCAAGGCATCCGCCATATCGCGCGGGCTGGTCCCGTCTGCTGCCATCGCGGCGCGGATCGCCTCTTCATCAACGCGGGGGGCAGCGGTCGTAAAGGTCAGCCCAGCACGCGCCAAAATCTGCGCGCGGATGTCAGAGGTAGAGGCAAGAATGATCTGCATAACAGCCTTTTGATAACCCTGTGGAAAAACTGGTTTTGTTCGCGGGCAAGAACCCCGCCAGTTTTGCCCGCTTTTATCCAAACTGTCGAGACGCGGGAGAATTGGGGGGATTTGGCGAAGGGTCAAAGCAGATACCCACATGGGGATGAAGGGCGCAGTTGGTTGGGGAAGATTCGGCGCGCGGTTCTGTGGGGATGAAGTTTCCACATTTACCTTGGCCGTTATATCATTGATTTAATAAGGTTTTCGATGCTATTCTGCGCATCGCACCCTCTTTCCCGAACCTATCCCCAGCCTTATCCTTGGGGAAAACCGATGGGGAAAGTCTGGCAATTCTGTTATCCCCTGCCCCTACAACATCGTCTTCCTTTTTCTTTATCTTTCTTTAAGAAGAAGGAAGGAGGCCGTAATGAACTTGAGCGATTGGTATTTCACAGTGAAGGCGCTGCATGTGATTTCGGTGATCGCATGGATGGCGGGATTATTCTATTTGCCGCGGTTATTTGTCTATCATGTCGAGATGGCAGAAAAAGGCCCGGCCCTTACCGAAACGCTAGAGGTGATGGAGCGGCGGTTGATTAAGGCAATTATGAACCCCGCGATGATTGCCACTTGGGTGTTTGGGCTGATGCTGGTGTCAATGCCTGGTGTGGTAGATTGGTCAGCGATATGGCCTTGGGTGAAAGCGGCCTCGGTGCTTGGAATGACCGGTTTTCACATGTGGCTGGGCGCACGGCGCAAGGAATTGGCGGCCGGAACCAACACTATCTCGGGCCGCACCTTTCGTCTGATGAACGAAGTGCCAACGCTTTTGATGATTGTTATCGTCTTTGCCGTTATTGTGAAGTTCTAAGAAAACTTGACAGCGGCGCGCGGGCGGCTTAGGGCAGCATCAGCGCGGCCATTCGGCCATTCCGCTTTTCGTATACATCCCCATTCTGCCCGCTGCGCCCTTGGCGCAAGGAGACATGCCATGACCAAAGACCATTTGAACCTTGCCGATCTTAAGGCCAAGACGCCCGCTGAATTGCTGGCGATGGCAGAAGAATGGGAAATTGAAAACGCCCCATCGATGCGCAAGGGCGAGATGATGTTCTCGATCTTGAAAGAACATGCCGAAGAGGGTTGGGAAATTGGCGGCGATGGTGTGCTGGAAGTGTTGCAGGACGGGTTTGGTTTTCTGCGCAGCCCTTCGGCCAACTATTTGCCAGGGCCAGATGATATATACGTATCCCCTGAAATCCTGCGGCAGTTTTCGCTGCGCACGGGCGATACCATCGAAGGCGTGATCGCCGCGCCCAAGGAAAGCGAGCGGTATTTCCACATGACCAAGGTCACGAAGATCAACTTCGATGACCCTGAGAAAGCCCGCCATAAGGTGCATTTTGATAACCTGACACCGCTTTATCCTGATGAGAGGCTGAAGATGGAGGTGGAAGACCCCACCATAAAGGACCGCTCTTCGCGGGTTATTGATCTTGTCTCGCCGATCGGGAAAGGCCAACGCGCGCTGATCGTAGCGCCGCCGCGCACAGGTAAAACCGTGTTGCTGCAAAACATTGCCAATTCCATCGCGGCGAATCACCCGGAATGTTACCTTATCGTGTTGCTGATCGACGAACGGCCCGAAGAGGTGACCGATATGCAGCGGTCGGTGAAGGGCGAAGTCGTGTCTTCAACCTTTGACGAGCCGGCAACACGCCATGTTGCCGTGGCTGAAATGGTGATCGAAAAAGCCAAGCGGTTGGTGGAGCATAAGCGCGATGTTGTGATTTTGCTGGACAGCATCACCCGCCTTGGCCGCGCCTTCAACACGGTTGTGCCATCGTCGGGTAAGGTGCTGACGGGCGGCGTGGATGCCAACGCGTTGCAGCGTCCCAAGCGGTTTTTCGGGGCCGCGCGGAATATCGAAGAGGGTGGCAGCCTGACCATCATCGCCACCGCGCTGATCGACACAGGGTCGCGGATGGATGAAGTGATCTTTGAAGAATTCAAAGGCACGGGCAACAGCGAGATTGTCTTGGATCGCAAGGTTGCCGATAAGCGCGTTTTCCCAGCCATTGATATCCTGAAATCGGGCACGCGGAAGGAAGATTTATTGATCGACAAGGTCGATTTGCAAAAAACCTATGTGCTGCGGCGCATCTTGAACCCAATGGGCACGACAGACGCGATCGAATTCTTGCTGGGCAAGTTGAAGCAAACCAAAACGAACGCCGAATTCTTCGATTCGATGAACAGCTAAACCGCGCAGAGGTTGCTGATGGACACGATTTTCGCCCTAGCCTCGGCGCGGGGGCGGGCTGGGGTGGCGGTGGTGCGCATCTCTGGCCCGCGCGCGCATTGTGCCATTGCGCAGCTTTGCACGCTTCCGCCCGTGCGGCAGGCGGGGCTGCGCGTGCTGCGCTGGCAGCAAGAGGCGCTCGACCAAGCCTTGGTTTTGGTTTTTGCCGCACCGCATAGCTTTACAGGCGAAGATCTGGTCGAGTTGCATGTTCACGGCTCGCTTGCGGTTGTAACAAAGCTGGCTGCCGTTTTGGCGCAAATGGACGGCTTGCGCATGGCGGAAGCGGGGGAGTTTACACGCCGTGCATTGGACAATAGCAAATTGGATTTGACCCAAGTCGAAGGTTTGGCCGATCTGATAGACGCGGAATCAGAATCGCAGCGCAAGCAGGCTTTGCAAGTGGTGTCGGGCGCAATCGCGGGCAAGGTCGCATCATGGCGGGCTGATTTGCTGCGAGCGGCAGCCCTGATTGAGGCAACGATTGATTTCGCGGATGAGGATGTGCCGGTTGACGTAACCCCCGAAGTGGTGAGCCTTTTGAAACATGTCCATCAAGATATAGCGGCGGAACGCGCAAGAAGCGGCGCTGCGGCGGCCATCCGCGAGGGTTTTGAAGTGGCGATTCTGGGCGCCCCAAACGTGGGGAAGTCTACCCTTCTGAATGCTTTGGCGCAGCGCGAGGCGGCGATCACATCGGAAATTGCGGGAACGACGCGCGATGTGATCGAGGTGCGAATGACGATTGGTGGGCTGGCGGTAACCCTGCTTGACACGGCTGGCCTGCGGGAGTCGACGGATGTTGTGGAAAGCATCGGTATTGCGCGCGCCAAGCAGCGCGCGGAGCAGGCTGATTTGCGGATTTTTCTAATGCAGCGGCCAGATGAAGTGTTTGATCTGGATCGCCGCAGCGATGATATTGTGCGGCTTGCCAAGGGCGATCTTGCAGGTGGCGATGTGGCGTCAATCTCGGGAAAAACGGGAATGGGGTTGACCGATTTGCTGGATGAAATTGTACGAAAACTCCTCCACAAGACCGCTGCCGCTGGTGTTTTCAGCCGCCAAAGGCACGTATTGGCACTGGAATCCGCCGAGGCTGCTTTGGGCAAGGCTTTGGACACTTTGCCACGCGCGTCAACTTTGCCCGAAGTGGTTGCCGCGGAAATAAGAGTTGCCCTGACTGCCCTAGAGGGATTATTGGGGCATATCGGGGTCGAAGACCTGCTGGGCGAAATTTTCAGCAGCTTTTGCATCGGCAAGTAGGAGTGTTTCACGTGAAACAATTTGATGTCATTGTGATCGGTGGCGGCCACGCGGGGGCCGAAGCGGCTGCTGTGGCGGCGCGCGCGGGTGCGCAAACGGCGCTGATCAGCCTGCGCCGCGATGGCATTGGCGTGATGTCCTGCAACCCAGCAATTGGTGGCCTTGGCAAAGGGCATCTGGTGCGAGAGGTAGACGCCTTTGACGGGATTATGGGCGAGGCTGCTGACCGTGCAGGCATCCAGTTTCGCCTGCTGAACCGTCGCAAAGGGCCAGCCGTTCAGGGCCCGCGGACCCAAGCCGACCGCAAGCTGTATCGCAACGCGATTCAATCCTTGTTGGCGGCCACGCGAAACCTGACGGTGATTGAGGCAGAAGTGGCAGGCCTGACCTTATCCTTTGGCCGTATCGAGGGGGTCACGCTGGCAGATGGCACAGCAATTGCGAGCAAGGCAGTCGTTTTGACGGCCGGCACCTTTTTAAACGGCGTGATTCATGTCGGCGATCAGCAACGCGCGGGTGGCCGAGTTGGCGATGCACCTTCGATCTTGCTGGCCGAGCAATTGGGTGACCTTGGCCTTGGTCGGGGTCGGTTAAAAACAGGAACGCCCCCACGGCTTGATGGGCGCACGATCAATTGGGACGTTTTGGGTAGCCAACCGGGGGACGATGACCCGGTGATGTTTTCCTTCCTGAACAAGGCCCCCTTCGTTCGGCAAATTTCCTGCGGCGTGACTGAAACCAACACGCAGACGCATGATATAGTGCGCAGCAATTTAGGCCGATCCGCGATGTATGGCGGGCATATCAGCGGGGTTGGGCCGCGCTATTGCCCTTCGATCGAAGACAAGGTTGTGCGATTCGCCGATAAGGACCACCACCAAATCTTTCTAGAGCCTGAGGGCTTGGACGATAGCACGATCTATCCCAACGGCATTTCAACCTCGCTGCCCGCCGATGTGCAGCAGGCCTATGTGCGCAGCATCAAAGGGCTGGAAAGCGTTACCATCACGCAGCCTGGTTATGCTATCGAATACGATTATTTCGATCCCCGCGGCTTGGATTTGACCTTGCAAGTCAAAGCGGTGGCAGGCTTGTTCTTTGCTGGGCAAATCAATGGCACCACAGGATATGAAGAAGCCGCAGCGCAGGGAATGGTTGCGGGGCTGAACGCGGCCTTGCAGTCGCAAGGCAGGCCGCCGCACAGGTTTAGCCGCGCTGACAGCTATATCGGCGTGATGATCGATGACCTGACAACGCACGGTGTGACGGAGCCATATCGCATGTTCACGTCCCGTGCGGAATACCGTTTGACCCTTCGCGCAGATAACGCCGACCAGCGCCTGACACAATGCGCCATTGATTTGGGCGTGGTGTCGCAAAGGCGGCAAGCGGCCTTTGCGCAAAAGATGGAATCGCTGGCCGCCGCAAGATCCTGTCTTTCGGGCAGCGCCTTTACGCCAAAGCAGTTGGCGGATGTGGGCGTGCAAGTCAGCCTGGATGGTGGCCGCAGGTCAGCCTTTGACGTGTTGGCCTTTCAGGACACAACACTGGAGCAGGCAGCGGTTTTGGTGCCGGCCTTTGCGGGGTTTAGCGCGGAAATTCAACAACAGACGGCGCGGGACGCGCTGTATGTTCAGTATATCATGCGGCAAGAGCGTGACATTCAGCGCCTACGGGATGATGAGGCGCTGGCGATACCAGCAGAATTTGACTACACGCGCTTGCCGGGCCTTTCGAATGAGTTATCTGCGAAACTGAAGAAAGTGGCGCCATCAAACGTGCATCAGGCCGGTCAGATCGAAGGGATGACGCCGGCAGCGCTTTTGTTGATCATTTCGCACCTGCGCCGCCCTCCGAAAGAGCGTTTGGCGTGATGCTGCACCGCCCCTTACCAGATTGGTTGAATGTTTCACGTGAAACATCTGAAAAGCTGGGCCTTTTCGCCGACGAGGTGTTGCGCTGGACGCCCGCGATCAATCTGATATCCAAGAATACAGTGTCGGACATATGGCAGCGCCATATTTTGGATTCGGCTCAGATTTACCCGCTCGCCCCATCCTATGCAGGGGTTTGGGTAGATATCGGCAGCGGTGCGGGATTCCCAGGTATTGTCATGGCCATTCTGGGTGCGCCAAACGTGGTTTTGGTGGAATCCGACCAACGCAAAGCGACCTTTCTGCGGCAAGCTGCGCGGAAGCTGTCGTTGGATGTACAGGTGCTATCAAAGCGAATCGATCAAATTGACCCCTTGCGCGCCGAAATAATCACAGCACGGGCCCTTGCTGCGTTGACAGATTTGCTGGGCCATGCGAACACCCACATGTCTCCGCACGGAAGCGCGATTTTTCCAAAGGGTCGTGGTTTGCAGCAAGAAATAGCCGTGGCGCAACAGGATTGGAGCTTTGACTATCACCAAGTTCTCAGCAAAACCGATCACGAAGCCACGCTTTTGATCATCAAAAACATAGAAAAACGATAGGCAGACCAATGGCAGACCCGAAAATCATTTCTATCGCAAATCAAAAGGGCGGCGTGGGAAAAACCACAACGGCCATAAATCTTGCCGCTGGTTTGGTCGAAAAAGGCGCGCGCGTGCTGTTGGTTGATCTTGATCCGCAAGGCAACAGTTCGACAGGGCTGGGGATTGCCACCTTGGCGCGCGATGTCACGACCTATGATGTTTTGATGGACGATGTCCCCCTCTCGCGCGCAAGCCAGACAACTGCAACAGAGGGCTTGCTGGTTTGCCCCGCGAACGCCGACCTTGCTTCGGCTGATATCGATTTGGTTTCCAACGAAAAGCGCAGCTTTTTGCTGCATGATGCGATGCATGGACACGATGTTGCGGCGATGGATCTGGATTTTATCCTGATTGATTGCCCGCCATCCCTTAGCCTTTTGACTGTGAACGCGATGATTGCCAGCCATTCGGTCTTGGTGCCCCTGCAAGCAGAGTTCTTTGCTTTGGAAGGCCTGTCGCAACTTATGGTCACCATCCGCGAGGTTCGCCAGACCGCCAACCCAACTTTGCGAATCGAAGGCGTGGTTTTAACCATGACAGATGCCCGTAACCGCTTGTCCCAGCAGGTCGAAGCAGATGTGCGCGAAACTTTGGGTGATTTGGTCTTTGCAACGGTGATTCCACGCAATGTGCGTCTGTCGGAAGCGCCGTCTTTTGCGCAATCAGTGCTAACCTATGATGGCCAATCCAAAGGGGCAGAGGCGTATCGCGCGCTTGTGCTCGAGGTGCTGGCCCGCCACCCGCTGAACCGTTAGGGAGTGTCTAATATGGACAAAAAGAATGATCGTCGTGGTTTGGGGCGCGGCTTATCGGCGCTTATGGCTGATGTGAATATGGATACTTCGCGCAGCGCCCCCGTTGCCGAGCGCGCGCCAGATACGCATTTGCCCATCGAAATGATTTTCCCCAACCCGAACCAGCCCCGTCGCCTGTTTGAGCCGCAGGCCCTAGAGGAGCTGGCCGAATCGATTCGTCAAAAAGGTGTGATTCAACCCCTAATCGTGCGGCCATCTGGGGGCCAGTATGAAATTGTCGCTGGCGAGCGTCGCTGGCGCGCTGCCCAGGCCGCCAATTTGCACGAATTGCCCGTTCTGATCCGCGACGTTTCCGATTTGGAAATGTTGGAAATTGCGATCATCGAGAATATCCAGCGCGCCGATCTGAACGCCATCGACGAGGCGCAAGCCTACAAGCAATTGATGGATAAGTTCGGGCATACCCAAGAGAAAATTGCCGAAGGTTTGGCCCGCAGCCGCAGCCATATTGCCAATTTGTTGCGCCTGCTGACCTTGCCTGAAACTGTTCAGGACTTGGTGCGTAACGGTCGCATCACCGCTGGCCATGCGCGGGCGCTGATTGGCAACCCTGATGCCGAGATCATTGCTTTGCAGGTCGCCAGCAAGGGGCTTTCGGTGCGCGCGGTCGAAGACATGTTGCGCAAAAAACCTACGGAGCCAAACAACGCAGCGCCCGTGCCATTCCGGGCGCGTTTTGAAAAAGACGCCGACACCAAGGCGCTGGAAGCCGACCTTTCTGCGGGGATGAGAATGGGTGTGTCGATCGACCACGCTACAGGCGGCGGTGGAACTGTGACCATTACCTACAAAACGCTAGAAGATCTGGATCGGCTGTGCAGTCTGCTCTCGATGGTTGAGGTTGCCGGCGACCTAAGCCGCTAAGTGGCGGATGATCGAATTTAGCACAATCTTTCCCGCATCGGTGGGAAAGATTCTGTCACTAACATGGCCCAAAAGACCCATATTAACCAAATCGCCCACTTGGGCCATGTCCAGCGGCACAGGCGATAAACTGTTGTAGCGCGGCAGGGACATCCCTTCGCTTAGGCGCAAAGACATCATCAGATATTCCAGCGCATGGGACTCGCGCGACAGCGCCTCGCGCGGGGCCTCGCCTTTGCCTGCGGCCACCATCTGCAGCCAAAGTTCGGGCGATTTCGGGCATTCCGTGGCCCAGCGCACCCCGTCCAGCGTCAGCCGCCCATGCGCCCCTGGCCCGATGCCGATATAGTCACCGCCCCGCCAATAAATCAGATTGTGCTGCGATTGCGCAGCCTCGCGGGCGTGATTGGAAATCTCGTAGCCCGCCAGCCCTTTGGCTGCGGTCAAATCTTGGGTCAACGCATACATATCGGCGGATAGGTCATCATTCGGCAGGCCCTTAAGTCCACCCGCCTGCTGCCGCGCGCCAAAGGCCGTGCCGTCTTCAATGGTCAGTTGATACAGCGACAGGTGATCCACCGCCAAATCCAACGCGCGGGTCAATTCAGCGCGCCAATCGGGCAGAGTTTGGTCTTGTCGCGCATAGATCAGATCGAAATTCACCCGGTCGAAATGCTGGCGGGCGATGTCGAAGGCTGCCATCGCTTCGGCCGCCGTATGCATCCGCCCCAAACGGCGCAGGTCGGCATCATTCATCGCCTGCATTCCCATCGATACCCGCGTCACACCGCCTTGCCGAAAGGCCGCGAAACGGCCCGATTCAATCGAGGTTGGGTTCGCCTCTAGCGTTATTTCAGGATCATTCCGCATCGGCCAAGCGGCGCGGGCGGCGCCGACAATTTCGGCCACCAGATCGGGGTTCATCAGCGATGGCGTGCCTCCGCCGAAAAAGATCGTGTCCAACCTTCGGCCCGCCGTTTCGGCACTGGCACGGGCGATTTCGGCCAAATAGGCGGTTTTCCAGCGCGCTTGGTCGATATGCGCCGAGACATGGCTGTTAAAATCGCAATAGGGGCATTTGGCGGCGCAAAATGGCCAATGGATATACAGGCCAAAGCCACCATTTTGCCAATCATTCATGCAAAGCAGCCCGCGACCAGTTTGGCAAAGGCTTTGCCGCGATGGCTGATCGCATTTTTCGCGGCCTCGTCCATTTCGGCAAAGGTCAGCGACTGGCCTAAGGGTTGAAATATAGGGTCATATCCGTGGCCGTTTTGACCGCGCTTTGGCCAAACCACTTCGCCTTCCATCACGCCGTCGAACACCTCGTCATGCCCATCGGGCCAAGCCAGCACCAAGGTGCAGCGAAATTGCGCAAGTCGCGGGTAGGGGGCGTTTTTGGCCTGAAGTTCGGCATAGACCCGATCCATTGCCATATGAAAGTCACGCCCGTTCGGCGTTTCGGCCCAGTCGGCGGTGTAAACGCCTGGGTTTCCGCCCAAAGCATCCACGGTTATCCCCGAATCATCGGCCAATGCGGGCAAACCCGTGGCCTGCGCTGCGGCGTGGGCCTTGATCCGCGCATTGCCGATGAAGGTGGTTTCGGTTTCGGCAGGCTCGGGTAGGCTCAGCGCGCCTGCCGAAACGGCCGTCACAGAAAACGGGGCGAGCAAGGCGGCGATTTCGGCCAGCTTGCCCGCGTTATGGGTGGCAACCACCAATTTTGGTTCGGTCAAACGCCGCATTTACAGGCCCAACGCGGCCTTTTGCGCCGCGACCAGGTCGGCCCCGCCTTTCAACGACAGGTCCAGCAGAATGTTCAACTCATCGCGCGAAAAGGTCGCCCCCTCGGCGCTCATTTGAATTTCGATCATTTTTCCGCGACCTGTGGCGATGAAATTGCCGTCTGTTCCTGCCGCCGAATCCTCGGCATAATCCAAATCCAGAACGGGTTGGCCTGCATAGATGCCGCAGGAAATGGCAACCACATGGTCAAGAATCGGGTCCGAGGTGATCATCCCCGCCTTTAGCATTTTGTTCACCGCCAGCCGCAGCGCCACCCATCCCCCTGTGATCGAGGCACAGCGCGTGCCGCCATCGGCCTGGATCACATCGCAATCCACCACGATTTGCCGTTCACCCAAGGCGGCGCGATCAACGCCTGCGCGCAAAGAGCGGCCGATAAGCCGTTGAATTTCTTGTGTTCTTCCAGATTGCTTGCCTGCAGCCGCCTCGCGCCGCGTGCGTGAATTGGTCGCGCGGGGCAGCATCCCATATTCCGCCGTAACCCAGCCCTGGCCTGTGTTTTTCAAGAACGGTGGGGCCTTTTCTTCTAGCGTGGCGCTGCATAGCACTTGCGTGTCGCCCATTTTGATCAGGCACGACCCTTCAGCGTGTTTCATCACGTCGATTTCAATCGAAACCGTGCGCATTTGGTCTAGGTTTCTGCCCGATGGCCGCATGGTGTTTCCTTTCACATTTGTGCCAGATATGCCAAGGCCGCGCGCTGATGCAAGCGGCATTGACAGCAGCCCGCGCAATCCCCAATTTTAGCCCGATATGACCAGCACACCAAACACCCTGTCCGAGATGAACGACCGCACGCGCGAAGTGTTTCGCCGCGTGGTCGAGGGGTATTTGCAAAATGGCGAACCTGTGGGGTCGCGGACGCTGACGCGGACGATGTCGCAGCCTCTGTCAGCGGCGACAATTCGCAATGTCATGCAGGATCTGGAATTTCTGGGCCTGCTCAACTCGCCGCATATTTCGGCGGGGCGGGTTCCAACCGAAATGGGGCTTCGGCTATTTGTCGATGGTCTGCTCGAGGTGGGCGATGTCGGCGCGGATGATCGGCAGAAAATGGAAAGTGCGGCGCAGGGCGACAGCGATATTCCGACGATGCTGGATCATATCAGCGCCACGCTTTCGGGTCTGACGCGCGGCGCATCCGTGGTTTTGGCGCCCAAGCAGGAATCGGTGCTGCGGCAAATTGAATTTGTCGCCTTGTCGCCTGAACGCGCGTTGGTCGTCTTGGTTTTTGCCAATGGCCAGGTGGAAAACCGTGTTTTCACCCCGCCAGTGGGGCTGACCGCCAGCGCGATGCGCGAAGCGGCGAATTTCCTAAACGCCTTGGCATCGGGTCGCACGCTTTCGGAATTGCGCGCAGCGGTGGAACGGCAAATCGCGCAAAATCGGCGCGAAATTGACCTGTTGGCGCAGGGTTTGGTCGAATCGGGGCTGGCCTTGTGGGAAAACACGGGCGAGGCAAGCGAGCGTTTGATCGTGCGCGGCCGCGCCAACCTAATCGACGATCAGGTTGACAGCGCGCATGACATCGACCGCATCCGCGAATTGTTTGATGATTTGGAACGCAAACGCGACATCGCCGATTTCCTAAGCCTGACCGAAAAAGGCGAGGGCGTGCGTATTTTTATTGGGTCAGAAAATAAACTATTTTCGCTATCGGGTTCCACTTTGGTGGTTTCCCCCTATATGAACAGCGACCGTAAGATTATTGGCGCGGTTGGGGTGATTGGCCCTACACGGCTGAATTACGGGCGCATTGTGCCGATTGTAGATTATACGGCGCAGCTTGTAAGCAGGCTTTTATCTGACCGCTAAACAGGTTAGACGCAGCCCGCTGCGCCAAAGTAGAAGAAGGATATTGTCATGACCACTGAGACGAACCCCGAAAACATTGATATTCCCGAAATGGCAGATATCACTGCAGCGGTCAGCGAAATTGACAGCCTGCGCGCCGAACGCGATGATATGCGCGACCGTTTTATGCGCGCCTTGGCCGATGCCGAAAACACCCGCAAACGCGCCGAACGCGATCGGCGCGAAGCCGAGGCCTATGGCGCTTCGCGTTTGGCCCGCGATTTGCTGCCCGTCTATGATAATTTGAAACGCGCGTTGACCACGGCAGGCGATGCCGCTGCCCCTGAAATGGCAGCTTTGCTGGAGGGTGTGGATTTGACCCTGCGCGAGTTGACAGGTGTTATGGCAAAGCACGGCCTTACCCCGATCAGCCCCAAGGTTGGCGATATGTTTGATCCGCAGCAGCACGAGGCGATGTTCGAAGCACCCCTTCCTGGCACAAAGGCGGGCGATATTATCCAAGTCGCCTCGGAAGGGTTTATGCTGCATGATCGCCTGCTGCGCCCCGCGCAGGTTGGGGTTTCGTCCAATACCCAAAGCTAGGGTTTTGGCGGCAACATCCCGTGCAATTCATACAGCAACAGCAGCGCGGCCATTGGGGTTAACTGATCTGGGCTGATGTCGCGCAGCTTTGCCTCGATGATCGACGCCTTGGGCGCGGGCGGCGGGGCAGGCGCGCGAAACAGCGGCAGATCGTCGATCAACGCCTTTGGTTTGCCGCCGCCCTCGCGCTCGGATTTTTCCAGACTTTCCAGCACAAATTGCGCGCGGTCGATCACCGCAGGCGGCAGGCCCGCGAGCCGTGCAACATGCACCCCATAAGATCGATCTGCGGCGCCGCGCTGCACTTCATGCAGGAAAATCACCTCGCCATCCCATTCCTTTACCGACATGGTCGCATTGCGCAAACCGTCCAATTTGCCCGCAAGGGCTGTCAATTCGTGGTAATGGGTGGCAAACAAGGCGCGGCATTTGTTGACCGATTGCAGATGTTCCAGCGTGGCCCAGGCAATCGACAAGCCGTCATAAGTGGCGGTGCCGCGCCCAATCTCGTCCAAAATCACCAAGGCGCGGTCGCCTGCTTGGTTCAAAATCGCGGCGGTTTCGACCATTTCCACCATGAAGGTAGACCGCCCCCGCGCCAGATCATCCGAAGCACCGACGCGGCTGAACAACTGATGCACCAGCCCGATATGCGCGCGCGCGGCAGGCACAAAGCTGCCAGCCTGCGCCAAAACGGCGATCAGAGCGTTCTGGCGCAAAAAGGTCGATTTCCCTGCCATATTCGGCCCCGTCAGCAGCCAAATCGCGGGCGTCTCACCCTGTGACAAATCGCAGGAGTTGGGCACAAAGGCGCCTTTCGCGCTGCGTTTTAGCGCAGCTTCCACCACAGGGTGCCGCCCGTTTTGTATGTCGAACGCAGAGCTGTCATCCAGAACCGGGCGGCTCCAGCCTTCGTCTGTGGCGATTTCGGCCCATGCCGCCGCCAAATCCAACGCAGCCAGCGCTGCAGTCACCTCGGCAATTAGCGCGGCGTTTTGCAGCACCACCTCGCGCAGCGCGGCCAAATGCGCCAATTCAATCTCAATCGCTTGCGCGCCTGCGTTTAAGATTTGCGTTTCCAGGGTGCTAAGCTCGACCGTGGTAAAGCGCACTTGGTTGGCGGTGGTTTGGCGGTGAACAAACCGCGCCGAAAGGGGCGGCGCGAGCATTCGCCCCGCATGAGTGGCCGTAGTTTCGATGAAATAGCCCAGCACGTTGTTATGCTTAATCTTTAGGCTTTGCACACCCGTTTCTTGGACATAGCCGCTTTCCAAATTGATGATGATACTGCGGCCTTCGTCGCGCAGACGACGGGCGCTGTCCAATTCGGCATCTTGGCCCGCGCGGATAAAGCCGCCATCACGCGCGAACATCGGCAGATCTTCGGTCAATGTGGCGTTCAGCGCGCCTGCAATCGCCGCGCCTTGTGACAGCACCGCCAAATCAATCGGCGGCGGCGCGCCAGTGGCAAAAGTTGCGGCGATGCGGTCGGCCAAGCCCAGCCCATCACGCACCGCCCCCAAATCGCGCGGCCCCCCACGATCCAGTGCCAGCCGAGACAAAGCGCGCTCGATATCAGGCACGCCGCGCAACGCCATCCGCAGATCGTCCCGCAGGGTGGGGCTGGCGATGAAATAGGCAACCAAATCGTGCCGACGGGCAAGTTCGGCCAAATCGCAGGACGGGTTCGACAGCCGCCGCTCTAACAATCGCCCACCCGCCGCCGTGATCGTGCGATCCACAGCGACCAGCAGCGACCCATCGCGCCCCCCGGAAAGCGCCTGCACCAATTCCAAATTGCGTCGCGTCGCACCGTCAATCATCATTGTGCCCGCAGGCTTTTCTTGCACAGGCGGGCGCAGCAGCGGCAGTTGGCCGCGCTGAGTTAGGGAAACATAGTCCAAAATCGCGCCCAAGGCGGACATTTCGGCGCGGTCAAGCGGCGCAAAGGCATCCAATGAGGCCACTTGAAACACCGATTGCAGCCGCTTTTCGGCCGAGGCAGATTCGAAACTTGCGCGGGAAAGTTCGGTGACAGCCGCCCCCGCCTCGGTTGCGATATCGCGCAGGGCAGGCTCGCCGCCATCCATCAACAAAATTTCGCTGGGGCAAAGCCGCGCGAGTTCTGGGCCAAGCCGCACCAGCGGGCAGCGGGTTACGTGCAGGGCCCCCGTGGACACATCGCACCATGCTAGCGCCGCCATATCGCGCAGTTGCACATAGGCCGCCAAATAATTATGCCGCCGCGCGTCCAAAAGGGCATCTTCGGTCAGCGTGCCGGGTGTGACCAGACGCACAATCTCGCGCCGCACAACCGACTTATGGCCCCGCTTTTTCGCCTCGGCGGGGTCTTCCATCTGCTCGGCAATCGCCACGCGAAAACCTTTGCGAATCAGCTGCTGCAGATAAGATTCGGCGGCATGATAGGGCACGCCGCACATGGAAATAGGCTCGCCCCTATGCAACCCGCGTTTGGTCAGCGTGATATCCAGCGCCGCCGCAGCCAAAACGGCATCTTCAAAAAACATCTCGTAGAAATCGCCCATGCGGTAAAACAGCAGCGCGTCAGGCGCCTGCGCCTTGATTTCAAGATATTGGGCCATCATCGGCGAGACGGTATCAGTGTTCACAGCGTTCCCCTTTGCGACACGCTACAAAAGCGCGCGGGGAACAGAAAGCCAATAGTTAACGCCAACCGCGAATCGGTCGGTTAATGATGCACAAATTCGGCGGCACTGCCCCACAATTCGCTGATGCGCGCATCGCGGCCACAGGCTTTGCGATAAAACTTATAGGCTTCGGATTGCCGTTTCACCCCGCCGCGCGTCAGGGTGATATTCTCGCCCTTGTAATAATCTTGGTGGTAATCTTCGGCGATCCAAAACCTGCTGGCGGGAAGAATGGGTGTGACAATGCTTTGCCCCAAATCGGCCTGTGCGCGGGCAAGTTCGGCCTTTGCGGCTGCTTCCTGCGCGGCGTTTTGGGTGAAGATTGCAGATTTATAGGCAGAGCCACGGTCACAAAACTGACCGCCGTCATCCACCACATCGGTCGAGCGTAGGAATTTTGCGATGATCTGGTCATAGCTGATCACGGCGGGGTCAAAGGTGATTTCAACCGCCTCAAAGTGGCCTTCGTGGTTTTCATAGGTCGGGTTGGCCAACCCGCCGCCCGTATAGCCAGACACCACGCCAGACACGCCTTTCACGCCCTCGAAATTGCTTTCAACGCACCAAAAACACCCCCCTGCGACAATGGCGGTTTCGGCGCGGGCGGTCAGCGGGGCCAGCATCAGCAGGGCAGCAAGGAAAATGCGTTTCATGGGATGTCCTTTCAAACTTGCCGTATCATTTAGCGTGATTTGATCACAGGCAAGACACGCTTGCGTGACAGCGCAGGCGCGGGGTAGCCTTGCGCCAAAGGAGATTGCCATGACCGATCACGTATCCACCCATCAGGCCGAAGAAGACGCCCGCAATGAGGCGATCTTGATTTACGTCAATGGCCGTATCGTGCCCAAACGCGAGGCGCTGGTTTCGGTTTATGACGCGGGCTTTATGCTGGGCGATGGCGTGTGGGAGGGGCTGCGCCTTTATAATGGAAACTGGGCCTTTGCGGTTGAGCATTTTGACAGGCTTTTCGAAGCGGCAAAGGCGATAGATCTGGACATTGCAATGACCAAAGAACAGGCTCTAAAGGCGCTGTTAGACACGCAAAATGCCAATGGCATGACCAGTGATGTGCATGCCCGTTTCATGGTGACGCGCGGGGTGAAAACGCGCCCGTTTCAGCACCCCAAACTGTCGCAGCAGGGGCCGACGGTGGCGATTATCATGGAACATTCGCGCCAAAAACTGCCCCGCCCGATCAAGCTGGCAACAGTTCCGCATCTTCGCGGCCTGCCGATGACCCAAGACCCAAAGCTGAACTCGCACAGCAAATTGAACTGCATCCTTGCCTGCATTGCCGCCGAAAAGGCCGGCGCGGATGAGGCGTTGATGCTGGATATCCACGGCTTTGTGAACACGACCAACGCCTGCAATTTCTTTATCGTGCGCAAAGGCGCGGTTTGGACAAGCACGGGGGACTACTGCATGAACGGGATCACCAGGGCCAAAGTGATCGACTTGTGCCGCGCGAATGGGATTCCAGTGTTTGAGCGGAACTTTAGTCTGGTGGACACCTACAGCGCGGATGAGGCGTTTTTGACAGGAACCTTCGGCGCGCAAACCCCTGTCAGCAGTATTGATGGGCGGATGATTGGTGATGGGCAGATGGGGCCGATGACGCAGCGCTTGCGCAGTTTGTATAAAGAATTGGTTGGGGCCTGATATGCGGATAGCCATGTGGTCAGGCCCGCGCAATCTGTCGACGGCGCTGATGTATTCCTTTGCCGCACGCGGCGATTGCGCCGTGGTGGACGAGCCGTTTTATGGAGCTTACCTCAAAGCCACGGGGATAGATCACCCGATGCGCGAGGCGGTGATTGCCAGCCAAAGCAGCGACCCCGCGCAGGTAGCGCGGGATTGTTTGGGCGAGATTCCCCATAATCAGAGCCTGTTTTACCAAAAACACATGACCATGCACATGATCCCCGCCTTTGATCGGGGCTTTCTGCGGGGCCTTACCAATGTCTTCCTCATCCGCCACCCCGCCCGCGTGATTGCCAGCTATGCGAAGAAGCGCGAGGCACCTACCTTGGCCGATATCGGCTTTGTTCAGCAGGCGGAATTGTTTGACCAAGTGGCCGATTTGACAGGGGCCGCGCCCTTGGTAGTGGACTCCTCCGACATCCGCCGCGCTCCGCGCGAAACGCTGTCGCGTCTGTGCGAGGCACTGGAAATCCCTTTCACCGAAAACATGCTGACTTGGCCCGCAGGCCCCAAACCCTTTGACGGGATCTGGGCGCCGCATTGGTATGACGAGGTGTGGAAATCGACAGGCTTTGGCGCAGCCGAGGGGGATTTGCCCGCGTTGACGGGAGCGTTCGGGGATTTATGCGAGGCGGCACTGCCGTATTACGCGCGCCTCACCCCGCATAAGACTTAACCCTTCTTCACCCGCGCGTTCCGCGTGGCGATCAGCTTTAGCCGCAGGGCGTTCAGCTTGATAAAGCCTGCCGCGTCTTTTTGGTCATATGCGCCTGCGTCCTCTTCAAAGGTCACATGCTTTTCGCTGTAAAGCGAATGATCCGACCAGCGCGCCACAGTCCGCGCGCTGCCTTTATACAGTTTCACGCGCACAGTGCCCGTGACGTGTTCTTGGGATTTGTCGATCAGGGCCTGCAACATCTCGCGTTCGGGGCTGAACCAGAAGCCGTTGTAAATCAGCTCGGCATAGCGGGGCATGATGCTGTCTTTCAAATGCCCAGCGCCTGCGTCCAGCGTGATTTGTTCAATTCCGCGATGTGCCTCAAGCAGGATCGTCCCGCCCGGCGTTTCGTACAGCCCCCGCGACTTCATCCCAACAAAGCGGTTTTCAACCAAATCCAACAGGCCAACCCCGTGCCGCCCGCCCATTTCGTTCAGCCGCGTCAAAATCGTCGCGGGCGACAGGGACTGCCCATTGATCGCCACGGCATCGCCACGCTCGAACGTAATCTCTACATACTCCGGCGTATCGGGGGCCTTTTCCACGGGGGTAACGCGCTGATAGACAAACTCTGGCGCTTCCTCGGCTGGGTTTTCCAGCACTTTGCCCTCACTCGAGGTGTGCAGCAGGTTCGCATCCACCGAAAACGGGGCCTCGCCGCGTTTATCCTTGGCAATCGGGATTTGGTTCGCCTCGGCAAATTCCAGCAGCTTTGTGCGGCTGGTCAGATCCCATTCGCGCCACGGGGCAATCACGCGAATAGACGGGTCCAGCGCATAGGCCGACAGTTCGAACCGCACCTGATCGTTGCCCTTGCCCGTGGCCCCATGCGCCACCGCATCGGCCCCAGTTTCATGCGCAATACGCACCAAATGCTGAGAGATCAGGGGGCGGGCGATGGATGTGCCCAGCAGATACAGCCCTTCGTATAGGGCATTGGCGCGGAACATCGGAAAGACGAAATCGCGCACGAATTCCTCGCGCACGTCGACGATATGGATGTTTTCGGGCTTGATCCCCAGCAAAATCGCCTTTTCGCGGGCGGGCGCCAGTTCCTCGCCCTGCCCCAGATCGGCGGTAAAGGTGACCACCTCGCAGCCATATTCGGTTTGCAGCCATTTCAGAATGATCGAGGTGTCCAGCCCGCCCGAATAGGCAAGAACAACTTTCTTGGGTGCAGATTTGGGTGCGGGCATGGTGGCCTCCATAGATGTTTGCCTGCGATTACCCATAATTGGTGGCGGGGGCAAGGTTGACAGGCGCGGACTGGCTGGGAATAGTGCCTACAACCATAAACTGAAAAGGGGCGGAAATGGAAAGCTGGGCGATTTTTAAACATGCCGTGCGCATGGTGTTTCAAAACTTGGGCGACGCGGTCAGGGTGACGGGGGTGCCGTTTGTCGCGCTGTTCGCTTTGCAGTTTTTGCTTTTGGGCAGTTTGATGGCGGATCAACAGGCCATGCAACAACGTATGATGGACGGCGCTTTCCCTTGGCTGCAGTTTGTCATCTATCTTGCCGCCGCGGTGGTTTTGGTAATTTGGAGCCTTGTCGGCTGGCACCGTTATGTGTTGCTGAACGAAAATCCGCGCGCCATTCCCGCCTTTCACGGGCCTGAAATAGGCGCGTATTTCGGCAAATCGGTTCAACTGGTGTTGGTGATGATACCAGTCGTGATCGTATCATCTTTGATTGGCGGCATCATTGGTGCGGGGCTGGGTTTCGTCTTTGGCTCTTTCATGTCTGGCCCTGTTTTGATGGGTAGCCTTGTCGCAATTGGCGCTATGTTGGGCTATATTCCTGCCTTCATCGTGTCGTACCGCCTTGCGCCGCTGTTTCCGTCCGCCGCCTTGGGCAAAGCGATGACGCTGCGCGAAGCTTGGGGCAAGCTTGTCGGGAAAAACAAGATGCTGTTGGCCTTGGGGCTGATCACGGCTGTGGGAATTATTCTGCTGAGTATTCCAACCTTTGCGCTGATGAGATTCCCAATTTTGTCCGCCGCCTATGGGTTTATTGCAGGCTGGCTGCAAATGGTCGTCGGTGCCAGCATTGTCACCACGCTGTACGGTCGTTTCGTCGAAGGCCGCAGCCTCGATCTGGCGTAACCGCTTGTTTTTCGCGCGCGGGCGGGGCTTAATCGGCGGATGAAAGATTTTGTCGCATCGGTCCAAACCTCTACCCGCGCGCTGCGCGATCTGTTTGCGCGCACGCCGCTGCAGCAAAACACGCATTTATCGGCGCAATATGGCGCAGAGATTTGGCTGAAACGTGAGGATTTGACCCCCGTGCGCAGCTATAAATTGCGCGGGGCTTTTACCGCGATGCGCAAGGTGCGCAGTGCGCAGCCCGAGGTAACGACATTTGTCTGCGCCTCTGCGGGCAATCACGCCCAAGGCGTTGCCTTTGCCTGCGCGCATTTTGGCGTGCGCGGGGTAATTTTCATGCCCGTCACCACGCCGCAGCAGAAAATTGATAAGACCCGCGCCTTTGGAGGCGACAAGGTAGAAATTGTGCTGACGGGCGATTATTTCGACCAAACACTTTCGGCGGCGCAGGCCTATTGCGCGGAAAAATCCGCCCATTTTCTGTCGCCTTTTGACGATGATGATGTGATCGAAGGGCAGGCCAGTGTCGCGGTCGAGATTCTGGAACAGCTTGGCCGCGCGCCTGATCTGGTGATTTTGCCCGTGGGTGGTGGCGGGCTTTCGGCGGGGATCACCCGCTACATGCGCGAGGTTGCGCCCAGCGCGCAGTTTGTCTTTGTCGAACCTGTGGGCGGGGCCAGCCTGACGGCTGCCTTGGCGGCGGGGCGGCCCGAACGGCTGGCTTCGGTGAACAGTTTTGTCGATGGCGCTGCGGTGGCGCGTTTGGGGGATAAAACCTTTGAGCGCCTGAATTGGGTGCAGCCCGCCCAAGTGCTGCTTGCCCCCGAAGACCGCATTTGCGTCACCATGCTGCAAATGCTGAATGTTGAAGGCATAGTTCTGGAACCTGCGGGTGCGCTGTCGGTCGATGTTTTGGGCGTTTTGGGCGAGAGTTTGCGCGGCAAATGCGTGGTTTGCGTGACATCGGGCGGCAATTTTGATTTTGAACGCCTGCCCGAGGTGAAGGAACGCGCGCAGCGCTATGCGGGGCTGAAGAAATACTTTATTTTGCGCATGCCGCAACGACCTGGGGCGCTGAAAGAGTTTCTCAACATGCTTGGCCCCGATGATGATATCGCGCGGTTTGAATATCTGAAGAAATCGGCGCGGAACTTTGGGTCGGTTTTAATCGGGATTGAAACGAAATCGGCCGAAAATTTCGCCGCCCTGACAAGCAAGTTGCATGCTGCGAATTTCAGCTATCAAGACATCACAAATGACGAGGTCTTGGCCGAGTTTCTGATCTAGGCCGCCATATCCGCCAGCCCATTGAGCAAACTTTCGCGCGAAGCACGATAGCATTGCTGCATCTCAGCAAGGTTTACCGTGCAATCGCCTTCGCCCGCGCGCTTTTCGGCGGCGTGGCACAGCGCGGCCAAGTTCTGAAACCCAAGGTTCAGCGCCGCACCTTTCAGAAAATGGCAATCATCGCGCAAAACGGCTGCGCCGCCTGCGGGCGAAATACGGGCAAGAACTTCGTCCGCCTCGTCCAAAAACAATGTTACAACTTCCGCAAATTCGTCCGTGCCAATTTCAGACTGCAATTCGCGCACACGGTTCCAATCAATCATCCCGGCCCCCATTGCTGCTGTGGGTATGATGACCGCCAAAGGTTAACGCAGCCTTTGATATAGATGTAAAAGAGCGCGGCATTTTAACATTCATGGCGCATTAAATCTTTGCAGGCAAAAAGGGGGGGCAAAGGAGAAAATCTTGCCCTTCAACCGCCCTTCGACGCCGCAAAACCCCGTGCGAAACAGCGCTTTTGTGCCGCGTTCGGTGCTGGTGGTGGATGATTCGCGGGCCCAGCGCACGGCCCTGCGCATGCAGCTTTCGCGCTGGGGCTATGCCGTGACCGAGGCGGCATCTGGCGATGAGGCGCTGGCGCTGTGCCGCACGCAAAAGTTCGAGATTGTTCTTTCCGATTGGGTGATGCCTGGCATGGATGGCGTCACCTTTTGCCGTGAATTTCGCGCCTTGCCTAAGGATAGCTACGGATATTTTCTGCTGCTTACGTCGAAATCCGAAAAGGCCGAGGTGGCCGATGGGCTGGAAAGCGGCGCCGATGACTTTCTGACCAAACCCGTCAACGGGGATGAATTGCGGGCAAGGCTGCGCGCGGGCGAGCGGATTTTGCACATGCAAGACCAACTGTTCGAAAAAAACGATCTGGTCAGCAGCACATTGGCGCAACTGCAAAAGGTCTATGATTCGCTGGATCGTGACCTGATCGAGGCGCGCAAACTGCAACTGGCCTTGGTGCGCGAACGGCACCGCGATTATGGCGCGGGCCAAGTCTCGGTAATCTTGCGTCCCTCGGGCCATGTGGGCGGGGATTTGGTGGGCAGTTTTGCGATTGCTGCGGGCCGGATTGGCGTGTTTGCAGTGGATGTGTCGGGGCATGGCGTGGCGTCAGCTATGATGACGGCGCGGTTGGCGGGGCTGCTTTCGGGCAGTTCGCCCGACCAAAACATCGCGCTGCGGGCGGGACAGGACGGCGCACATGCCGCATGGCCGCCTGCCCAAGTGGCCGCGCGTTTGAACGATTTGATGCTAGAGGAATTGAAGGTAGATCAATACTTTACCCTTGCCTATGCCGAGGTTGATCTGGCAACCGGCAAGGGCGTTTTGGTGCAGGCAGGCCACCCGCACCCGATGATTTTGCGCGCGAATGGCAGCCTTGACACTTTGGGCGATGGCGGCCTGCCCATCGGCCTTATTCCCAAGGCCGAATTTGACGAGGTGGCATTTTCGCTGCACGCGGGGGATCGTTTGGTGCTGGTTTCGGATGGGATCACCGAATGTGAAAACGCGCAGGCGCAGGAATTGGGGCAAGAGGGTTGCGCGGCGTCTTTGCTGCGCAATCGCGCGCTGTCCAGCCCAGATTTGCTAGAGGCGATGGTGTGGGATTTGCAAATCTATCGCGGCGGCGATGATTTTGCCGATGATGTCTCGGCCTTGGTCTTGGATTATGGCCCTACAGTCGCAAAGCCTTGATCAGCATGTCGCGGTCGCCGTCATTGGCCAAGATATCCACGGCGGCGTCGGGGGCGACCCATACGGCCGTATGGCCAGGCTCGGTTGGGGCGCTGATGCGCAAAACAGGGCGGGCGATAAAAATCGCGCACAGCTTTTCGGCCCACAGGTTGTATTCGGGCATGTAGGTAAAGCGCCGATAGGTGCCGATACGGCTCAATTCGCCGATGTGCCAGCCTGTTTCCTCCATCACCTCACGGTGCAGGGCGGCGATGGGCTGCTCGCCTGCGTCAATCCCGCCGCCCGGCAGTTGAAATTCGGGCAGTGGTTCGGCCTGATGGGTTAGCAAAACCGATGCGCCATCGAACAAAACCGCGTAAACCCCAGCGCGGCGGCGATAGGATTGGCCTGATTTCGGGCTTTCGCCGTATCTTTTGATCATCGCTCCCCCTTGGTGCGCCGCCGTGCTGCATATATATAGGCGCCTTATGCCAAGCTGGCCAGATTAGGAAATTGCGATGATACCTCACTCGAATATCGGCGCGCATCTTGCGTGGGATGACACGGTTCTGCCGTTTCAGTTGGATCTTAGCGATATTCGCGGGCGAGTGGCGCGGCTGGATGGGGTTTTGGACAATGTTCTGCGCCAGCACAATTACCCGCCCGTGATCGAGGCGCTGGTGGCCGAAGCCGCGATTTTAACCGCGCTGATCGGTCAATCGGTGAAACTGCGCTGGAAGCTTAGCCTGCAAGTTCGCGGCAATGGCCCTGCCCGACTGATTGCGACCGATTATTATGGCCCCGAAACCGAAGGCGAGCCTGCCCGCATCCGCGCCTATGCCAGCTATAACGCCGAAACGCTGGATCATGATGCGCCCCCGTTCAGCCAAATTGGCCAAGGCTATTTTGCCGTGATGATTCATCAGGGCGATGATATGCAGCCTTATCAAGGCTTTACCCCGATTGCAGGTAAGTCGCTGTCAGACTGCGCGCAAACCTATTTTGCCCAGTCAGAGCAGATTCCCACCCGCTTTGCCCTGACATTTGGCAAAAGTCAGGTTCCGGGCGGTGATGCACATTGGCGCGCAGGCGGCGTGATGCTGCAACATATGCCTGCCGTGGGCGGGTCGGTCGCCGCCGAAGCGGGCAGCGGCGAGGGGGGATTGCTGTCGCATAGCGATATTTTGGCGGGGGCCGAGGCGGAAAATTGGAACCGCGCCAATATCCTGCTGGATACGGTCGAAGAGATTGAATTGATTGGCCCCAGCGTGCAGCCAACCGATCTGCTGCTGCGCCTGTTCCACGAAGAAGGCCCCCGCGTGTTTGACGCGCAGCCCGTGCATTTTGGCTGCTCTTGTGGGCCTGAAAAGGTGGTGCAGGCGATGTCGATTTATTCGGCCAAAGACATTGCCCATATGACCACCGCCGAGGGCGTGGTGACGGCAGATTGCCAATTTTGCGGCAAACATTACGAATTTGATCCCAAGACCCTAGGGTTCGAAGCGGCAAAGGCAGCTGATGCGGGATGATGCCCCAGATCTAATCGCGGCGATTGCCCGTCAAACGGCGGGGTCGTCGGATTTTGATTTGAACGGCCATGTTGTGAAATCGGCCCGTCCGTTGCGCCCTGCGGCGGTGCTGATCCCGGTGATGGGCGGGGGCGTTGTGCTGACCAAGCGCGCCTCGCATCTGAAACACCATCCGGGGCAGATTGCCTTTCCGGGCGGCAAAGTGGATGCAGGGGAAACCCCGCAAGAAGCGGCCCTGCGCGAGGCGCATGAAGAAATTGGCCTGCCGCCTGCCCATGTTCGGGTTCTGGGCGCGCTGCCCGCGCATGAAACGGTGACGGGGTTTACGATGACCCCGTTCATCGGCATAGTGACCGCGCCGCCGCGCTTTAGCCCAGACCACGCCGAAGTGGCGGAAGTGTTTTCGGTGCCTTTGGATTTCCTGCGGGGTCTGCAAAACTATCGCATCGAGCAGCGGGTTTGGCAGGGGCAGCCGCGCTATTTTTACGCTGTGCCTTACGGCCCCTATTACATTTGGGGGGCGACGGCGCGGGTGCTGTTTGGGCTGGCGCAAAGGCTGAGCCATGCAGATTGATGCAGATTGGCTGCGCGAAGCAGGTCTGCAGCGGCTGATGCTGGCGCTGGAGCGGGCGGGCTTTCAAACGCTGGTCGTGGGCGGAGCTGTGCGCAATGCGCTGATGGGGCGGGTGATTTTGGATGTGGATTTGGCCACTGCCGCCTTGCCAGAAACAGTCACTAACGCCGCAGTTAGTCTAGGTTTTAAGGCTGTGCCAACGGGCATAGATCACGGCACGGTAACGGTGGTGACACCCGCGCGCGCCTATGAAGTGACCACCTTTCGCCGCGACATTGCGACCAATGGTCGCCACGCCACAGTGCAGTTTTCTGCCGATGTGGCACAGGATGCCGCGCGGCGGGATTTCACCATGAACGCGCTTTATAGTGACGCGCGCGGCGTGGTTATTGACCCAATGGGCGGCCTGCCCGACTTTTCCGCGCAGCGGGTGCGGTTTGTGGGTGATGCAGACGCGCGGATACGCGAAGACTACCTGCGCATCCTGCGATACTTCCGCTTTAGTGCCATTTATGGCAACACAAGTTTGGGGTTTGACCCCGAAACACTTGCTGCCTGCGCCGCGCATTTGGACGGGATCGACGGTCTTTCCCGCGAACGGATTGGCGCAGAAATGCGCAAGCTTTTGGCGGCAGATGACCCTGCCCCTGCCCTTTCCGCCATGGCGCAGACAGGTGTTCTGGCGCGGGTTCTGGCGGGCGCAGACGCGCGATTTATCGCGCCTTTGGTGCATATCGAGGCAGGGCGCGCGCGCGGGGCCATTGCGCGCCTTGCCCTGTTGGGCGGGCAGGACGCGCAGGGTGCGCTGCGGCTTTCTCGCGCGGAAACGTCAGTGTTAGACACTATTCGCGCCGAAATCGGCAGCACCCTGACCCCCGCCGCGCTGGGCTGGCGGCATGGGGTGGCGGTGGCGGGTGATATCGTTCATGCCCGCGCAGCCCTGATGGGGCAAAGCCTGCCAGATGCGTGGCAGGCGGAAATTCAGCGCGGCGCCGCCGCAACCTGCCCTGTCTCGGCGGTGGATTTCATGCCGCGCCTCAGCGGGCCAGCGCTTGGCCGCGCGCTGGCGGCAGCCACAGCTGCTTGGCTGGCCAGCGATCTGCGCGCGACGAAGGCAAAGCTGATTTAACCGCCCTTTCCCTTTGCCTACCTTGCGATATATTGCCGCGCAGGAAGGCAGCCACATGTTAAAATTCTTCGAAGGGTTGATCGACCCCTATCAACCCTATCCGCACAGCGACACACCGCCTAGGCGGCTTTGGCCGTTTTTGGCCGAATATGTCCGCCCGTTTCGGCGGATATTTATGGTGACAGGGGTGATTTCCGCCCTGAATGCCATCTTCGAAGTGGGTTTGATTTGGTATATGGGGCGCATTGTTGATGTGCTGGCGGGTGGGCAGCCTGCGCAAATCTGGGCCGAATATGGGCACGAGATTATGCTGGTGGGGCTGGTGGTTTTGCTGGTCAAGCCCGCGATTGGCGCGGTTGGCGTCGCGCTGTTGCACAATACGATCTTGCCGAATTTTGGCACGATGATGCGCTGGCGCGCCCATGCCCATGTCTTGCGCCAACCTGTCGGGTGGTTCGAATCTGATTTTGCGGGGCGCATTGCCAACCGCATCATGCAAACGCCGCCTGCTGCGGGGGATGTCGTGTTTAACATGTTCGATGCGGTGGCCTTTGCCTCGACATCGTTGATTGGGGCGGGGATCATGCTGGCGGGGGCGGATACGGTTTTGCTTGCGCCGCTGCTGGTTTGGTTTGCGGCCTATCTTGCGCTGATGCGCTGGACAGTGCGGCGCGCTGGCCCCGCGGCCGAGCGGGCATCGGAATCGCGGTCGGCAGTGACGGGGCGTGTGGTGGACAGCTATTCCAACATCCACTCGGTCAAGCTGTTTGCGAATGGCAATCAAGAACTGGCCTATGGGCGCGAGGCGATCGAGGATGCGCGCCAAACATTCATGGCCGAAATGCGCATTGTCACCAAAATGGACACCACCCTATCACTGCTGAACGGGTTTCTTGTGACCTCGATCACCGCTTGGGCGATTTACCTGTGGTATACGGGTGCGGCGACATTGGGCACTGTCGCGCTGGCCACGACGATTGCGCTGCGGCTGACCAATATGACCTATTGGATCATGTGGGTGACGACGAATTTGGTGAAAAACCTGGGCACGATTGCCGAAGGCATGCAGACCATTGCCCAGCCTGTGACCCTAACCGATGCGCCGAACGCCCCTGCCTTGGCCTTTGCCAAGGGCGAGATTGTGCTGGACAATGTCTCGCACCATTACGGGCGCGGGGTGGGGGGGTTGCAGGGGGTGTCCCTAACGATCAAACCTGCGGAAAAGATCGGCATCGTCGGGCGCTCTGGGGCGGGAAAATCGACGCTAGTCAAGCTGATCTTGCGGTTTTACGCCGCCGAATCGGGGCGAATTTTACTGGACGGTCAGGATATTGCGGGCGTTCAACAAGACAGCCTGCGCGTACAGATCGGTATGGTGTCCCAAGACAGCAGCCTGATGCACCGCTCGGTCCGCGACAATATCCTGTATGGTCGCCCCACAGCGCAGGAGGCCGAGATGATCGAGGCCGCGCGCAAAGCCGATGCGCTGGGCTTTATCCCAACCCTGCGCGATCCGCAGGGGCGCATCGGGTTTGATGCCCATGTCGGCGAGCGGGGGGTGAAACTGTCTGGCGGGCAACGGCAACGGGTGGCGCTGGCACGGGTGATCTTGAAAGACGCGCCGATTTTGATTTTGGACGAGGCGACCTCGGCGCTGGACAGCGAGGCCGAGGCCGCCATTCAAGACGCGCTTTACGGCGTGATGCAGGGCAAAACCGTGATCGCCATTGCGCATCGCCTATCAACCATCGCGCAGATGGACCGCATTGTCGTGCTGGACGATGGCCGCATCGCAGAGGTCGGCACGCACAGGGAATTGCTGGCGCTTAATGGCCTTTATGCAGGGTTTTGGGCGCGGCAATCGGGTGGGTTTTTGGGAGAGGATGCATGAGCTTTTCCCCCATCCTTGGCCCACAAATCCCTGCGTTTGACCCTGCAACCGCGCCGCCACCGCAAAAAATGCTGCCGTTTTTCCGCTGGGCGCTGAAAGGTGCGGGCTGGGGCGTGGTTTGGGCGACGGTTTGGTCGCTGTTCTCAGGTTCGATGGAGGCTGTGACCGCCACCTTGTTGGGGCTGGTGGTGGATACGTTAACGGGCGCAGATCCTGCCACGATTTTCCGCACGCATCTGTGGGTGCTGGTGCTATTTGCCGCCTATTATCTGGTGCTGCGGCCGATTGCCTTTGGCATGAACACGGCGGCAGCCTCGATCAGGTTGGAACCGAACCTGTTTCCGCTGATTCTGTCGCGCCTGCACCGCTATACGATGGGGCAAGCGGTGACGTTTTTCGACAATGATTTTGCAGGGCGCATTGCGCAAAAGCAGATGCAAACCGCGCGGGCGGCAACCGATGTTGTGGCCAGCATGATTGAAACGGCAGCCTTTGCGCTGTCATCGGTTGTGGGATCGCTTTTGTTGCTGGCCACGATTGACGGGCGGATTGCGGGTCTGCTTGCGGTTTGGGTCGTGGGGTATTTGGTGTTTATCCGCGTGTCGCTGCGCCGTGTGCGGGGCGCCTCGGGTGCGCGGGCGGCGGCGCGGGCGTTGGTGACGGGGCAAATTGTCGACACTGTCACCAACATGAAAACCGTGAAACTGTTTGCCCATGCCGAACATGAAGACCGCGTGGCGCTGGGCGCAATGGCGGGGTTTCGCGAAAAGGCGATTGCCTATGGCGTGATCTCGTCTTGGTTCCGCTTTTCCCTGACGGCGATTGCGGGGGTGCTGCCCGTTCTGCTGGTGGGCGGCGCGGTTTGGCTTTGGTCGCTGGGGGCGGCCAGCGTGGGCGATATTGTGGCCGCGGGCACAGTTGCCGCGCGGCTCAGCCAGATGACGGGTTGGGTTTCCTTTAGTCTGATGTCGATTTTCGGCAATCTGGGCGAGGTAGAGGATGGGCTGCGCACTCTTTGCGTGCCCTATACGCTGAAAGACAGCCCAAACGCAGGCGAGATGCCGCGGGCCAAAGGGGCGATTGATTTGCACGATGTCTCCTTTGCCTATGGGCGGCAGAAGGGCGGGCTTGACCAGATTTCGCTGTCGATAAGGCCAGGCGAAAAGCTGGGGATTGTAGGCGCTTCGGGCGCGGGCAAGACCACTTTGGTAGCCCTCATCTTGCGGCTGTATGACCCAGAGGCGGGGCGAATTACCATTGATGGGATTGATCTGCGCGATGTCAGCCAAGAAAGCTTGCGCCGCCAAATTGGCATGGTCACGCAGGACACCGCCATGTTCAACCGCACCGCGCGCGAGAATATCCTGTATGGCAACCCGGTTGCCAGTGAGGATGACGTGATCGCCGCTGCCAGCGCTGCCGAGGCGCATGAATTTATCTTGGGCTTAAAAGATTTCAACGGACGGACTGGATACGATGCCTATTTGGGCGAGCGGGGGGTAAAACTTTCGGGTGGGCAGCGCCAGCGCGTGGCTCTTGCCCGCGCGTTTTTGAAAGATGCGCCGATACTGGTTCTGGACGAGGCGACAAGCGCCTTGGACAGCGAGGTCGAGGCGCATATCCAAGCTGCGCTGGCCCGCGTGATGGCGGGAAAAACCGTGCTTGCCATCGCGCACCGCCTGTCAACCATTGCCGAAATGGATAGGATTATCGTTATGGATCAAGGGCATATTGCCGAAATGGGTAGCCACGGCGAATTGCTGGCCAAGGGTGGGCTTTATGCCAAATATTGGGCGCGCCAATCGGGCGGGTTTATTGGCGTGGACGAGGCCGCGACATGAAGCTGACCATCGAACGGCTGGGCCATTTGGGTGATGCGATTGCGATGGGCGCGGATGGGCCGCTTTACTTGAAAGGGTTTTTGCCTGGCGAAGAGATCGAAGGCGATGATCTTGCGGCACTGCGTATTGTCACGCCCAGCCCCAGCCGCGTGCGCCCGCCCTGTGCCCATGCCCGCGCCTGCGGCGGCTGCGCGCTGCAACATGCCGCCGATCATTTTGTCGCTGATTGGAAAACCGAAGTCGTCCAGTCTGCCCTGCGCGGGCAGGGGATCGAGGCGGATTTTCTGCCGATCCATGTCTCGCCGCCCCGATCGCGCCGCCGCGCGACCTTTTCGGCGCGGCGCACGAAAAACGGCGTGACGATTGGTTTTCACGCGCGCGCGTCGGATGTGCTGGTGGATATTCCGAATTGCCAGTTGCTGCACCCAGATCTGCTCGCTGCGATGCCCAAACTTGACCCTTTGGTGCGGCTGGGCGCGACGCGGGTGGCGGAAATTCAAATCCAAGTCACGCAAACTTTGACGGGCTTGGATGTGGCGGTGTCGGACGCCAAAGATTTGGACGCCACCGCGCAGATGGAATTGGCGCGGATCTGCGAGGCGGCAGGTTTTGCGCGCTTGACGTGGAACGGCGAGATGGTGGCGATGCGCCATGCTCCGATGTTGCGTTTTGGCACGGCTTTGGTCACGCCGCCGCCGCATGCGTTTTTGCAAGCCACGGCGATGGGCGAGGCGGCCCTGCTATCGGGCGTGCGCCGCGCGGTTGGCCCTGCCCGTAAAGTGGCCGACTTGTTTGCAGGGCTTGGCACATTTGCCCTGCCTTTGGCGGTCAGCGCCGATGTGCTGGCGGTAGAGGGCGACGGCAAAATGCTTGCCGCGCTCAGCCACGCCGCGCGCAACACCGCCCCCTTGCACCATATCGAAACGCAAACCCGCGATTTGTTTCGCCGCCCGCTGGAACCTGACGAGTTTAAGGGCATTGATGCCGTGGTCATCGACCCGCCCCGCGCTGGGGCCGAGGCGCAGATGGCCGTTTTGGCAGGGTCAAAAGTGCCGCGCATAGCAGCGGTATCGTGCAACCCCGTCACCTTTGCCCGCGATGCCAAGCTGCTGATCGCGGGCGGCTATCGGTTGGATTTTGTGCAGGTGGTCGATCAATTTCGCTGGTCACAGCATGTTGAGGTGGTGGCAGGTCTGTCGCGGCCATAAAGCTCTGGTCAAATTGGGCGCGATTTTGTATGCGCGGAAAAAAGCGAGCAGAATGATGATTGGCAGAAGAACTTTTCTATTGGCGTCGGCCGCGGCCTTGGCAGGCTGCGGGTCGAAGTTTCGCCGCTATTCTGGCCCCGAAGTCACCGCGATCGAGGTGCAAAAAGCCAAACGCCGCATGTATTTGTTAAGCGGCAGCAAGGTGCTGAAAACCTATAAAATCAGGCTGGGCGGTAACCCTGTGGGGCCAAAACAGTTTGAAGGCGATGGCAAAACCCCCGAAGGGGCCTATTTGATCACGCACCGCAATCCCAATTCGGCCTATCATCTGTCACTTGGAATAAGCTATCCGAATCAGGCGGATAAGGACTTTGCCAAATCGCAAGACAAACGGCCTGGCGGGGATATTTTCATTCACGGCGGGCCAAAGGAATGGTTTGCGGGGCGCGATTGGACGGCGGGCTGCATCGCCGTGAAAGACCGCGAGATGGAAGAGATTTTCGCAATGGTCAATCCAGGCGTTCAGATCAATATTTATCCCTAGCGCATAAGACTAAGCGCACAGGGCTAAGCGCCCGTCATCAATGTCCACCAGATTTTGCCGTTGGATTCCTGATACCATGCAAAGCCCAGATAGGCCGCGGCAGGGTCAAGGATGACCCCCCGCGTTTTGGGGTCTTGCAGCCATGCGTTGATGGTTTGCAATTCTGTCTCAAAGGTTTCGGAGATCAGCTCGCCCAAAAAAGGGCGGGTATAGCCGACGCGCTGGGCGCGCAGCAGGGGCGATGATCCGTCTGATCCAAAATGCCACGGGCGGTTTTGCACCGACATATCGCGCGAATGGGTCAGGGACGCGGCGTTCAATTCGGCGCTAAATTGCAAAACGGGCAGGCTTGCGCGCGTGCGCACTGCGTTGATCGCATCTAGCGCACGAAACGGAATGGCCTGTGCTTGGGCATCGGTGATCTTGTAAATGCCCGTCCTGCGGGTGCTAGACGCGCCAAGGCTGGGCGCGCCCGCACCGCCACAGGCCGCCAGCAGCGCCCCCGATAGGCCCAAGGCCAATGCGTTTCGTCTGTTCATTTGCTCACCCGCACCCATCGCTTGTCTGCAACAGTGCTTTAGCGGGTCTTTCGTGCGGTTACAAATCAAAGTGATCTTTGGCCGCACAAGCGGGAATTGCGATGAGGTGCGAAAAATGCTATGCGGGCGGCAGAGCAGAAAAGGAGATCAACGAATGAGCGTTGACAAGACGGCGCGCCTGACACGGCGCAGCGCCCTTATTATGGGCGCGGCGGGTTTTGGCGCGGTTGCGCTGCCTGCCATGGGGCAAACGGTTTTCCCAAATAACACCACCGAAATGGACGCAGCGCGCGGGCAAGCGCGCAACAATATATCGGCGTTTCGGATGCTGAATTGGCAAAATTATTTTTCCAACACAAAAAGTGGCGCGATTTTGGTCGATATCGACTCGCGCGCTTTGCATTTTTGGTCTGAAGATCAGGCGATTTACCGCCTTTACCCCACGTCGGTGCCCCTTTCGGACGAGTTGACGCGCAAAGGCCATACCAATGTCGTGCAAAAAGTGGTTGGCCCAACATGGCGACCTACCCCCGAAATGAAAAAGCGCCATCCCGACTGGCCAGATGTCGTTGAAGGTGGCGCGCCAGAGAACCCTTTGGGAACACACGCTTTATATCTGGGTTGGACCTATTATCGAATCCATGGCACCCACGATACGCGCAAAATTGGCCGCAGGTCATCGAACGGATGCATCGGCCTGTATAACGAACACATCCAAGAACTGTTCGGATTGGCCAAAGTTGGCACACAAGTGTTGCTAATTTGACGACATCATGGCGCAACCGATGTTTTTTGCCCAATACCGCATTGCATTTTGCGTTCGAGGCGGGGTAATCAGGGTGCACGAGGAATAGTCTTGGGTGTGTGTCGTCGCCTCTGCAAAAATCGGCGACATGCAGAAAACTGGAGATAAACTATGAAAAAGATCGCTCTTGCTGCCGCTCTGTCGGTTGCTGCTACCTCCGCTTTCGCTGGCGGCGTTGCTGAACCAATGGCAGCTCCTGCTGCTGTTAAGTCGTCGTCGTCTTCGGGCGGTGGCTACTTGGTTCCCCTGTTGCTGCTGGTTGCTCTGGCAGTGGCTGCAACCAAGAAGTAATTCTTGTTTGACCAATAGAAAGGGTGGCTGTTCATTCAGCCACCCTTTTCTTTTGCGCTAAGCCCATCATTTTTGCGGGTGATTCGGTTTCAGACCATTACCCAACGCATTGAAAAAGCCCGCAAGTTTCCTTGCGGGCCTTTGCTTTTGGGGTGATTCGCGCGCTTAGGGAATCAGCCGTGCGATAATGGCATCTGCGGCCTCTTCAGCGGAAAGTTTGGTGGTATCAATCCGCATTTCGGGGTTTTCAGGCGCTTCATAGGGGCTGTCGATGCCCGTAAAGTTCTTGAGTTGCCCTGCGCGCGCCTTTTTATACAGGCCCTTCACATCGCGCTTTTCCGCCTCGTCCAAGGTGGTGTCGATGTGAATTTCCACAAACTCGCCCGGTTGCATCATCGCGCGCACCATGTTCCGCTCGGCCCTGAACGGCGAGATGAAGGCCGTGATCACAATCAGCCCCGCATCCGTCATCAGCTTGGCCACTTCGCCCACGCGGCGGATGTTTTCCACGCGGTCGGCATCGGTAAAACCTAAGTCCTTGTTCAGCCCGTGGCGCACATTATCGCCATCCAGCAGGAAGGTATGGCGGTTCATCCGCGCCAGTTTGCGTTCAACGATATTCGCAATCGTCGATTTGCCCGCGCCCGATAGACCCGTCAGCCACAGCACGGCGGGTTTTTGGTTTTTCATACCCGCGTGATGATCGCGCGAGATGTCGGTGGCCTGCCAATGCACGTTTTGTGCGCGCCGCAGCGAGAAATGAATCATCCCCGCCGCAACGGTGGCATTGGTCATCTTATCAATCAGGATAAAACCGCCCAGATCGCGGTTGTCGGCATAGGATTCGAAGGGAATCGCGCGGTCTGTGGTGATGTTGCACACGCCGATTGCGTTTAGATCCAATGTCTTAGCGGCCAAATGCTCCATCGTGTTGACGTTCACCTGATATTTCGGATGCCCCACCGTGGCCGACACGGTTTGCGTGCCGATCTTCAGCCAATAGGGGCGGCCGGGCAGCATTTCGGCCTCGTCCATCCAGACCAAAGTGGTTTCAAACTGATCCGAAACCTCGCAGGGCGCGGCAGCAGCGGTGATCACTTGCCCGCGCGAACAGTCGATTTCATCGGCAAAGCACAGCGTCACCGATTGGCCTGCAACGGCGCGCGGCAGATCACCGTCCAGCGTGACGATGCGCGCGATGGTGCTGGTTTTGCCCGAAGGCAGCACGCGAATTTCGTCGCCTTGCGCAATGGTTCCTGTGGCGATCAGCCCCGCAAAGCCGCGAAAATCAAGGTTCGGTCGGTTGACCCATTGCACGGGCATACGGAACGGTTTGGCTTGGTCAGAGGTGGCGTCCACCTCGACCGTTTCCAGATGCGGCAGCAGGGCAGGGCCCTTATACCACGCCATGTTTTCGCTGTTTGCAGTGATGTTATCGCCCTTGAACCCCGAAATCGGCATCGGGGTAAACTGGGTGATGCCGATGCTGGTGGCAAAGGCAGTATAATCGGCGACAATGGCGTCATAGGTGGCCTGATCATAGCCGACCAAATCCATTTTGTTCACTGCCAGCACCACGTTTTTGATACCGATCAGTTTCACCAAATAGCTGTGGCGGCGCGTCTGGGTCAGCACGCCTTTGCGCGCGTCAATCAAGATAACCGCCAGGTCGGCAGTTGATGCGCCCGTCACCATATTGCGGGTGTATTGTTCGTGCCCGGGGGTGTCGGCCACGATAAACTTGCGCTTTTCGGTGGCAAAGAAACGGTAAGCCACGTCAATGGTGATGCCTTGCTCGCGCTCGGCGGCAAGACCATCGACCAAAAGGGCAAAGTCGATCTCTTGGCCTTGGGTGCCGACACGTTTGCTGTCGGCCTCTAGCGTGGCAAGTTGGTCTTCAAAGATCATCTTGCTGTCATACAAAAGGCGGCCAATCAGGGTGGATTTGCCATCATCGACCGAACCGCAAGTGATAAACCGCAGCATCGTTTTGTGCTGGTGCATGTCCAGATAGGCGTCGATGTCTTGTGCGATCAGATCGTCGGTTTTGTAAATCTGCGACATCAGAAATACCCCTCTTGTTTCTTCTTCTCCATGCTGGCGGCCTGGTCTTTGTCAATCGCGCGGCCTTGGCGTTCGGATGTAGTGGTCAGTAGCATTTCTTGGATGACTTCGGGCAGGGTCTTGGCATTGCTTTCCACAGCGCCCGTCAGCGGGTAACAGCCCAGCGTGCGGAAACGGATGGATTTCATTACGGGGGTCTCGCCGGGGTTCAGCGGAAAGCGGTCATCATCCACCATCAGCGTCAGCCCGTCACGTTCCACCGTGGGGCGCGGGGCGCTGAAATAAAGCGGAACAATTTCAATGCCTTCCAGATGGATATATTGCCAAATGTCCAACTCCGTCCAGTTGGAAATTGGGAACACGCGCATCGATTCGCCCTTGGCTTTGCGGGCGTTATACAGGTGCCAAAGTTCGGGGCGCTGATTTTTCGGGTCCCAGCGGTGGTTGGTGGTGCGGAACGAAAACACCCGTTCCTTGGCGCGGGACTTCTCTTCGTCGCGGCGCGCACCGCCAAAGGCTGCGTCAAACCCGTGCAGGTCTAGCGCCTGTTTCAGGCCTTCGGTTTTCCACATATCGGTGTGCAGCGGCCCGTGGTCAAAGGGGTTGATGCCCTTTTCCAACGCTTCGGGGTTTTGATAAACCAGCAGTTCCATCCCAGCGGCGCGGGCCGCGCGGTCGCGCAGCGCATACATGTCGCGGAATTTCCACGTTGTATCGACATGCAACAGCGGAAAGGGCGGCGGGGCGGGAAAAAACGCCTTTTTCGCCAAATGCAGCATCACGGCGCTGTCCTTGCCGACAGAATACAGCATGACAGGCTTTTCAGCCTCGGCCACCACCTCACGCATGATGTGGATCGATTCCGCCTCGAGGCGGCGCAGATGGGTTAGGGATGTTGTCATAACGCGCTCGCGATTGATTTTTGCTGCATTTAGGCTGCAGGGCGGAAAATTTACCTCCCATATGGGGGGTATTTGTGGTATTTTTGCGGCATGAGAGCGGAAGACACCGATATTCTATTGGCCCTGTATCGAAGCGGGCAGGACACCTCTGGCTGGACGGGGTTTCTAAACGCCTTGCGGCAGCGGGTTGGGGCAAAATCGGCGCATCTTGTGCTGCAAGGAGATGGGGCGGCTAGCGAAGCCTTTGGTCTGAGCGATGCGCCTTTGCCGCCCGAAACACGGGCGCGGATGCGCTATCTGCGGCCCTATTCTGGGGATGATTTTGCGATGCCGCACCCGTTTCGCGCCCTGCGCACGCGGGTCGAAGGTGGTGGCGAAGCATGGGTGATTGTCGCCCGCGAAGGCGAGGATTTTACCGCCGCAACATCGGTTTTGCTGGGCAGTCTTGCACCGCATGTGGCGCTGGCCGTGGCGCAGTATTGGCAGCGACAGCGGCTGCGCGCGGCCCAATCTGCGGCGCAGGATATGGCCGCGCGGCAGGGTCTGTCATGGGCGCTGTTGGGGCCAGATGCGCAACCAACTTTGGTCAGCGAGGGGCCGGCATCGCCCCTTATCTTGGGCGGCAGACTGCGCTTGCCAGCCCCTGCGCTGCGCCAAATTGACCAGCGGATCGAGGGCTATGTTGCGTGGAAAACCACTGCGCCACTGGCCGCCCAAGTCGGGGAAACACAGGTGCTTTTGGTGCCGTTTTCGGGGCATCATGCCGCAGCGATTCTATATCTGAAGGCCCGTAAGTCCACCGTCGAAAGTGCCGCACCATTGCTTGCCGAGCTATTTTCATTGACACCAACCGAGGCCCGATTTGCAGCCGAATTGGCGCAAGGAAAATCAATCGCCCAGGCGGGGGCGGCGTTGCAGTTTACGCTGGAAACCGCGCGGTATTATTCCAAACAAATCTACGCCAAAATGGGCGCTGCGGGTCAGTCTGATATGATCCGCCAGATTGAAAACAGTATCTATCGGCTGCTTTAGAGACTATTTTGCCGCGCCAAAAGCCCGTGCAGAATGTCTAAAACGTTTCGTGCCGCCAGCGGCATTGGCCCCGCCGCGCGCGTGATGATGCTAAACGGGGATACAGCTATGCCAAAGTCAATTTTCAGCCGCACCAAGGCCCCATCTTCATCGCCCGCGAACTGCGCCGCAACGGCGGATGACAAGGGCGCAATGGCATTGCTTTGTTGCAGCAAGGCAAGGGTCAGCAAAAAGGAAGAGGTGGTCAATCGCTGGCTGGGCGGCGGATAGCCAAGGCGCGCAAAATGGGCCAAGACGGCATCGGCCATCGGGTTGCCACGGCTGGGCAAAACCCAGTCAAACGCGGCCAGATCCTTTATCGTCAGCGCCGCCGTTTTCGCCAAGGGATGCGATCTGCGAACGACCAATTCCACAGGCTCGCCCGCCACTTCTTGGGCGAAGACGGCGCTTGCATCGGCCCCTGCAGGAATACGGGCAATGATGAAATCCAGCTTTCCCTGAACCAACTGGCTGAACAAGATATCCGAAGGCGAAACGGCAACGTCGATTTGAATATTCGGATAGGCAAAGCGCGCCTCGCGCACGGCGGGCAGGACAATATCCAGCGCGGGGGCGGTCACTGCGCCGATTGCAACTTGGCCGACGCTGCCTTTGCCAAACTCGTCCACTTCGCGGGCGGTGTCGCGCAGCTCGATCAAAATCCGCGCGGCGCGGGTGGCAAGGGCGCTGCCCACCTCGGTCAACTCCACCCCGCGCCCCGATCTTATATGCACGGCGTAACCGCAGATTTTTTCCACCTCGGCCAGTAGGCGCGAGGCGGCGGGCTGCGTGATGCCAATGGCATAGGCCGCCTGTCCAATATGGGCGGTATCGGCAAAGGCCGCCATCATCCGCAGATGCGACAGCTTTAACCCTCGTGCCACCAATGCGTTTTGCAGATTCGGGTTTGGCATACCATTTCCGATATATATCTATGATGAAACATGATTTGACGGATATATGTGGCAATGGCAAGACTGCGTCCACCTTGGGGCATAGGCCCGCAGGTTGATTGTCAGTCGCATTGCGACAATGGGAGGAACCATGACACTATCCAGACGCGCGCTTTTGGCGCTGGGCGTTGCTGCATCCGTGATCGGCGCACCCGCAGCTTTTGCACAAGACAAAGGCACCATCGGCATTTCGATGCCAACCAAATCTTCGGCCCGTTGGATTTCGGACGGTGATTCGATGGTGAAGCAATTCACCGAAGCGGGCTATGGCACCGATCTGCAATATGCAGAGGATGACATTCCAAACCAGTTGGCCCAGATTGAAAACATGATCACCAAGGGCGTGAAAGTTCTGGTTATCGCTGCGATTGACGGCACAACCCTGTCGAACGCGTTGGACAACGCCGCAGCCGCAGGCATCAAGGTTATCGCCTATGACCGCCTGATCCGCGATTCGGGCAATGTCGACTATTACGCGACCTTTGATAACTTTAAGGTCGGCGTGCAGCAGGCGACCAGCCTTGTTGACGGTTTGAAAGAGCGTTTTGGCGATGTGAAGCCTTGGAACGTGGAACTGTTCGGCGGCAGCCCAGACGATAACAACGCCTTCTTCTTCTATGATGGCGCGATGTCGGTTCTGCAGCCAATGATCGACGCTGGCGATATCGTCATCGGTTCAGGCCAGGTTGGCATGGACGTTGTCGGCACGCTGCGTTGGGATGGTGCTGTGGCACAGGCCCGTATGGATAACATCCTGTCGGCCAACTATGGCGATAAGCAAATCCACGGCGCGCTGTCGCCTTATGATGGGCTGTCCATCGGTATCTTGTCCTCGCTGAAAGGCGTGGGTTATGGTTCGGGCGATTTGAAGATGCCAATCGTCACGGGTCAAGACGCCGAAGTGCCATCGGTCAAATCGATGATCGCGGGCGAGCAGTATTCGACAGTGTTCAAAGACACCCGCACGCTGGCTGGCGTGACGGTGAAGATGGTGGACGCATTGCTGTCGGGCGGCGAGCCTGAAATCAACGACACCAAAACCTATGACAACGGCGTGAAAGTGGTGCCTTCCTATCTGCTAGAGCCTGTTTCCGTGAACGTTGGCAACTATGAAGAAGTGCTGGTTGGGTCGGGCTATTACACCGCTGACCAACTGAAGTAACACGACCTCTGTGCCCGCCTTGTCCCTATCAGGGCGGGCACAGACCTTGGGGGGAAACATGGCAGCACTTTTGGAAATGCGGGGGATCACCAAGATCTTCCCGGGCGTTCGCGCGCTGGACAATGTCACGCTGACGGTCGAGACGGGCGAGATTCACGCCATTTGCGGCGAAAACGGTGCGGGCAAATCCACCCTGATGAAGGTGCTGTCGGGCATTTATCCGATTGGCAGTTATGAGGGCGAAATCATCTATGATGGCGCTGTGCTGGCCAACCGATCCATCCGCGATTCGGAAGCCAAGGGCATTATCATCATTCACCAAGAACTGGCGCTGGTGCCGCTGTTGTCGATTGCCGAAAACTTGTTTTTGGGCAACGAAGTGGCTGGTCGCGGGGTTATCTCTTGGCCCGAGACCTTCCAGAAAACCGAAAGCTTGCTGGCGAAGGTTGGCCTAACCGATGCGCCGACGACCAAGGTGGAAAAGCTGGGCGTTGGCAAACAGCAACTGATCGAAATTGCAAAGGCGCTGGCGAAAAACGTGCGCCTGTTGATTTTGGACGAACCCACCGCCGCCTTGCAGGAAAATGACAGCCAAAAGCTGCTCGATTTGCTTTTGGAACTCAAGGCGCAGGGCGTCACCTCGATCATCATTTCGCATAAACTGAATGAAATCAATCGTGTAGCTGATCGCGTGACGGTTATCCGCGATGGGGCGTCCATCTCGACGCTAGATAAATCTGACATCACCGAAGACCGCATCATCCGCGATATGGTGGGCCGCGATATGGCCAACCGCTATCCCGCGCGCAGCCCGAAGGTGGGCGATGTGCTGTTGGAAGTGGCGGATTGGAACGTTTGGCACCCCGAACAGGCGGGGCGGCAGATGATTAAGAATGTGGCGCTGAATGTTCGCAAGGGCGAGATTGTCGGCATCGCGGGGCTGATGGGCACCGGGCGCACCGAACTGGCGATGAGCCTGTTTGGCCGCAGTTACGGCAAGAATATTTCGGGCAGCGTCAAAATGGCGGGGCGCGCGGTGGATTGCAGCACTGTTACAGCGGCGATCCAGGCGGGCCTGTCCTATGTGACCGAAGACCGCAAATCGCTGGGGCTGGTGCTGGAAGAGCCGATTGTGCGCAACATCTCGCTGGCAAACCTTGAGGGGATTTCCACGCGCGGCGTTCTGGACGCGCGGCGCGAAACCCAAGTGGCCGATGGCTACCGCGAACAACTGGCTATCCGCACACCGTCGGTGTTTCAAAAGGTTGTCAACCTGTCGGGCGGCAATCAGCAAAAGGTCGTGCTGTCGAAATGGCTGTTCACCGATCCGCAAGTGCTGATCTTGGATGAACCAACGCGCGGCATTGATGTGGGCGCAAAGTTTGAGATTTATTCCATTATGAACGACCTTGCCGATCAGGGGCGCGGCGTTTTGATGATCTCGTCCGAAATGCCCGAGCTTTTGGGCATGTGCGACCGCATTTATGTGATGAACGAAGGCGCGATTGTGGGGGAATTGACCCGCGAAGAGGCGTCACAGGAAAAAATCATGGCCCTGATCCTAAAGGGCAAGGAAACGGGCGAGACGGCCCGCAAGACCAAAGGAAAGGCCGCGTAAATGGCACAGGACAAAGATATGACCGCGCGTTTGGGCGCGCATTTGCGCGAAAACGGCATGCTGATGGCGTTGGTGGCGATTGTGATGTTTTTCACCGTCATCGTGCGTGTTGTGTTGGATGTGGATTTTCTGTCGGCGCAGAACATCACCAACCTTTTCCTGCAAAACTCTTACGTCATCATCATGGCGCTGGGGATGCTTTTGGTGATTGTGGCGGGGCATATTGACCTGTCGGTCGGCTCGGTTGTTGGGTTTACGGGCGCGGTTGCGGCGGTGCTGACGGTCAACATGGGCCTGCCAGTGTATCTTGTGATCCCGCTGGTTTTGCTGGTTGGCCTGCTGATTGGCGCGGCGCAGGGCTATTGGATCGCCTATTGGCGTATCCCTTCGTTTATCGTCACACTGGCGGGGATGCTGGTGTTTCGCGGGCTAACTTTGTGGCTGTTGAACGGGCAAAACATTGGCCCCTTCCCCAAAAGCTTTCAATCCTTGTCCACAGGGTTCATCCCCGATGTTTTTGGCGTGGATAAGCCGAATATGACTGCGCTGGCCGTGGTCGTTTTGGCGGCGCTGGCGATTATCTATTTTGGCTGGCGTGCCCGCAAAAGCGACATAACCTTTGGCATCACCCCCGAACCGATGGTGATGTTTGCCATTCGCAACGCCATTGTCGCAGCGGCACTGATATTTGTGGGCTATAAGCTGGCAACCTTTCGCGGGCTGCCCAACGTTGTGATCGTGCTGTCGATCTTGACGATCATCTATGCGTTTTTCACCGAAAATACCGTGATGGGGCGGCGGATTTACGCGCTGGGCGGCAATGAAAAGGCGGCCAAACTGTCAGGGATTAAGACTGATCGTTTGGTGTTTTTGACCTTTGTCAACATGGGCGTTTTGGCCGCGCTGGCGGGGATGATCGTGGCGGCGCGGCTGAATTCCAGTACCCCCAAAGCGGGCGGTGGGTTCGAGCTGGACGTGATCGCGGCGGTGTTCATCGGCGGCGCGTCGATGTCGGGCGGGGTTGGCAAAATTGTCGGTGTTGTCGTGGGCGCGCTGATTATGGGTGTGATGAACAATGGCATGTCGATTTTGGGCATCGGCATTGATTATCAGCAGGTGATCAAGGGCCTTGTGCTGCTGGCTGCCGTGATTTTCGACGTTTACAACAAGAATAAGTAGGGCCTTATGTTTATCAGCCAAATCCAAGACGAGGCGGGCAATATTGCCGTTGTGGTGCGCGATGGCGGCGAGGCGGCGCTGGTGAACGGCGCGGCCAGCAGCTATGCGCTGGCCGCTGACGCCGCCAATTCGGGCCGCAGCCTGCGCGATGTGATCATGGCGCGGGGGCTGGGCGTGGCGGTGAACCTGCCCGCTTTGGCCGCCGCTGGCCGCATGGCCCTGCCGATCACGCACCCCGACCCTGCGCATTTGCACCTAACGGGCACGGGGCTGACCCATTTGGGCAGCGCTGCGGCGCGCGATGCGATGCATACCAAACTGCAAAGCGCCGATCTGTCGGATTCGATGAAGATGTTTCAGATGGGGCTGGCAGATGGCAAGCCTGCCTCTGGCAAAATTGGCGTGCAGCCCGAATGGTTTTACAAAGGCAACGGCCACAATGCCGTGGCCCCAAACGCCCCGCTAAACGCCCCCGCCTTTGCGCTGGATGGCGGCGAAGAGCCTGAAATCGCGGGCATCTACCTGATTGACGCCGCAGGTGCGCCGCGCCGTGTGGGCTGGGCCGTGGCGAATGAGTTTTCCGACCATGTGACGGAACGGATCAATTACCTTTACCTCGCCCATTCCAAACTGCGCCCCGCCAGCTTTGGCCCCGAAATTCTGATAGGCGATCTGCCCGATGACATTCGCGGCGCGTCCCGCATTTTGCGCGGCGGCAAAGTGGTTTGGGAAAAGCCGTTCCTGTCGGGCGCGGCCAATATGTCGCACAGCTTTGCCAACGTTGAACATCACCATTTCAAATATGATGTGTTCTGCCAACCTGGCGATCTGCACGTGCATATGTTCGGCACCGCGACCCTGTCTTTTGCCGATAACTTCACCACGCAAACGGGCGACATTTTTGAAATTGACGCACCCGATTTGGGCTTGCCTCTGCGTAACCCTTTGGGCCGCGATGCCGACCGCGGCATGATTTCTGTGACAGCATTGTGAGGATGACATGAGTTTCAAACCCGCCAAATGGCCCCGCAAGCTCCGCTCGCAAGAATGGTTCGGCGGCACGACCAAGGATGCGATCTATCACCGTGGCTGGATGAAAAATCAGGGCTTTCCGCCTGATTTGTTCGATGGCCGCCCTGTGATTGGCATTTTGAACACCTGGTCAGAACTGACCCCTTGCAATGCGCATCTGAACGACCTTGCGCAGCGGGTCAAACACGGCATCTACGAGGCGGGCGGTTTCCCTGTGGAAGTGCCCGTTTTTTCCGCCAGCGAGTCCGCCTTTCGCCCCACGGCGATGATGTTTCGCAATTTGGCTGCAATGGCCGTGGAAGAGGCGATGCGCGGCCAGCCGATGGATGGCTGTGTTTTGATGGTGGGCTGCGATAAAACCACGCCCAGCCTGCTGATGGCCGCCGCCAGCACCGACATTCCGTCGATTGTCGTCACAGGCGGGCCGATGCTGAACGGCTATTACAAGAACGAACGTGTGGGTTCTGGCACCCATTTGTGGAAGTTTTCGGCCGCCGTTGCTGCTGGCACGATGAGCAAAGAAGAATTTGTTGCGGCAGAGGCGTCGATGTCCCGCAGCCCTGGGTCTTGCAACACAATGGGCACCGCCAGCACAATGGCCTCTATGGCCGAGGCGCTGGGCATGGCTCTGTCGGGCAACGCCGCGATTCCTGCCGTGGACAGCCGCCGCCGCGTGATGGCGCAGATGACGGGGCGTCGCATTGTGCAGATGGTCAAGGATGATCTGAAACCATCCGATGTTTTGAAGAAAGAGGCGTTTGAAAACGCCATCCGCACCAATGCCGCGATTGGCGGGTCGACCAATGCCGTCATCCATCTTTTGGCCATTGCCGGCCGCGTTGGCGTGGATCTGACGCTGGACGATTGGGACAGATGCGGGCGCGATGTGCCAACGATCGTCAATCTGATGCCTTCGGGCAAATACCTGATGGAGGAATTCTTCTACGCAGGCGGTCTGCCTGTGGTCATCAAACGTCTGGGCGAGGCGGGCATTTTGCACAAAGACGCGCTGACCGTGTCTGGCGAGGGGATGTGGGATCAGGTCAAAGACGTTGAAAACCACAACCCCGATGTGATTTTGCCAGCGGACAAGGCGCTGACCAAATCGGGCGGGATTGTTGTGCTGAAAGGCAATCTTGCCCCCAAAGGCGCGGTGCTGAAACCATCCGCCGCGACCCCCGAATTGATGGTGCATCGCGGCCGCGCCGTGGTGTTTGAAGATATTGACGATTACAAAGCCAAGATCAATGACGAGGCTTTGGACATTGACGAAACCTGCGTCATGGTTCTGAAAAACTGCGGGCCAAAGGGCTATCCGGGCATGGCAGAGGTGGGCAATATGGGCCTGCCCCCAAAGGTGCTGCGCAAAGGGATCACCGATATGGTGCGCATTTCCGATGCGCGCATGTCGGGCACGGCTTTTGGCACGGTGTGCCTGCACACCTCGCCCGAAGCGGCGGCGGGGGGGCCGCTCGCCGTGGTGCAAAACGGCGATATGATCGAGCTTGATGTGCCAAACCGCCGTTTGCATCTGGATATCTCGGATGCCGAACTCGCCGCGCGTCTGGCCAAATGGGCACCGCGCGATAGTGGCCCCGCTTCGGGCTATGCTATGCTGCATCATGCCCATGTGCAGGGCGCGGACACGGGCGCTGATCTTGATTTCCTAAAGGGTTGCCGTGGCAATCCCGTGGGCAAGGATTCGCATTGATGAAGCGGAAACTCGCCCTTGTCGGTATCGGCAAAATCGCGCTGGATCAGCATGTGCCAGCCTTGGCCACCAGCCCCGATTGGGAATTGGCCGCGACCGTTTCGCGCAAAGGGTCGGTAGATGGCGTGCCAGCCTATACCGATTTTGCGCAGATGCTTGCCGAAAACCCTGATATAGGCACGGTTTCGCTGTGTATGCCGCCCGTGCCCCGCTATGACTATGCCGAGGCGGCGCTGATGGCGGGGCGCCATGTGATGCTGGAAAAACCCCCGGGCGCCAGCTTGGCCGAGGTGTATGCGCTGGAAAATATGGCCCGCGCCAAGGGACTTTCGCTCTATGCCACATGGCATTCCCGCATGGCCCATGCGGTTGCGCCTGCCCGCGCTTGGCTGGCAGACACCACCATCACCCGCGCCCATATCACCTGGCGCGAGGATGTGCGCAAATGGCATCCGGGGCAGGATTGGGTGTTTCAGGCGGGGGGGATGGGCGTGTTTGACCCTGGCATCAACGCGCTGTCCATTCTGACCGAAATCCTTCCGCAGCCCGTGCATATGCGCGCCGCTGTTCTGACCTTTCCGAAAAACTGCCAGACGCCGATTGCGGCACAACTGGCCTTTTCGGGCAATGTCAGCGCCGATTTTGATTGGCGGCAGACAGGCCCGCAGACATGGGATATTTTGGTCGAAACCCCCAAAGGGCGGCTTGATCTGCGGATGGGTGGCAATGTGCTGGAAATCGATGGCCGCGCGCGTGCGGGCGAAAACAGCATCATGGGCGAATATCCCGCGCTGTATGCCCGCATGGCGCAGTTGGTGGCGGGCAAGACCAGCGATGTTGACCTTGCCCCGATGATCCATGTCGCCGATGCGCTGACGCTTGGCATCCGCGAAACGGTCGCGGATTTTTACCTTTAGATTTAGCGAATGATGGGACAAACCATGCTAACAGGACATCACCTGATTGCAGGCACGTGGGTGGCTGGGGCGCAGACGTTTATGTCCTCGCCCGCGAGCGGCGAGGCACTGGCCTTTGCCGTGGGCACCCCCGCTGATATTGATGCCGCCGTGAAGGCTGCAGAAGCGGCCTTTCCCATCTACAGCGCCCTTCCGCGCGAAGTGCGCGCGCAGTTTCTTGAGGAAATCGCCGTTCAAATCGACGCGCGCGGCGATGCGATTACCGCCTATGGCACGTCAGAAACGGGCCTGCCCGAGGCGCGTCTGATAGGCGAGCGTGGCCGCACCACGGGCCAACTCCGCCTATTTGCCGCCCATATCCGCAAGGATGATTTTCTAGACCTGCGCCGCGATGCCGCCCTGCCAGATCGCACGCCCCTGCCGCGCCCCGACATTCGGCTGATGCAACTGCCCATCGGCCCCGTCGGCGTGTTTGGCGCGTCGAACTTTCCACTGGCTTTTTCCACGATGGGGGGCGATTCTGCCTCCGCGCTTGCCGCGGGTTGCCCCGTGGTGGTTAAGGGTCATTCGGCGCATCCCGCCACATCCGAGATTGTCGCGCAGGCCGTGCTGGCGGCGATTGAAAAATGCGGTTTGCCCAAGGGCGTTTTCAGTTTGGTGCAAGGCGGCCGCCGCGATGTGGGCGAGGCGCTGGTGCAGCACCCGCTGATCCACGCCGTCGGCTTTACGGGCAGCCTTGCGGGCGGGCGGGCGCTGTTTAATCTGTGCGCCGCACGGCCCGTTCCGATTCCGTTTTTTGGCGAGCTGGGCTCTGTCAACCCAATGTTCATTTTACCCCAGGCTTTGGCCGCACGTGGCGCTGGCATCGCGGCGGGCTGGGCGGGCAGCCTGACCATGGGCGCAGGGCAATTTTGCACCAATCCCGGCATTGGCGTGGTGATGGATGGGCCGCAGGTCGCGGGGTTTATTTCGGCTCTAACTGCGGCGTTAGAGCCTGTTTCGCCGCAAACCATGCTGACCGATGGCATTGCTGATGCCTATCGGGCAGGGGCAGATCGGATGAAGCACGCAGGCGCGAAACCTGTTCTTGAACGCCCCGAAATTGGCCGCCGCGCCAGCCCCTATCTTTACCAAGTGACGGGCGCGGAATGGCTGGCCAACCCACATTTGGGCGAGGAAGTGTTTGGCCCGCTGGCGCTGCTCGTCCGCGCCAAAGATGCCGCCGAGATGCAGGAAATCGCAAATGCCCTGCAAGGCCAGTTGACCTGCACCCTGCATCTGGACGCAGGTGATACGGCGCAGGCGCAGTCCCTTATGCCCATTCTCGCGCGCAAAGCGGGCCGCGTTTTGGCCAATGGATTCCCCACAGGGGTTGAGGTGTGTGATGCCATGGTGCATGGCGGGCCTTATCCAGCCTCGACCAATTTTGGCGCAACCTCGGTTGGAACCATGTCTATCCGCCGTTGGCTGCGGCCTGTATCATTTCAAAACATGCCCGCCGATTTGCTGCCCGCGGAATTACGCTAGCCTGATCATCCGATAGGACAGCGGTGCGATTTTGGCCGTTAGCACATCGCAAGGTAGCGCCGCATCGGTGCAGGCCTGCGGCGCGAACACTTCGGCATTAGGGCCATTGGTGGCATAGCGGTCGGCATGATGCAGCAGCACATCTTGCACGATGCGCGTCAGGCCAAAGCCCGCTAAGGGCAGGGTCAAATCCACGCTTTCGCCCTGATGCCGGTTCACGATAAACAGCGTCACCTCGCCATTTTGCCGCGTGGCTGCAATGTCCAGATAGGGCACCTCGCCAATGCCATCGACACTATATTGCGGGCAATCGACGCGCAGGTGCAGCGCCTCGCCCCGCCCATAGCGCGAGGCAAGCTGGAACGGGTGGTAAATCGTCTGCCGCCAAGCGGGGCCATTCGGCACTGTCATAATCGGGGCGATCACATTGACCAGCTGCGCAAGACAGGCGATTTTCACCACATCCGCGCGGCGCAAAAAGCTGTTGATCAGGCAGGCAACCAGCAGCGCATCTTGCACGTCATAGATGTCCTCCAGCAGCGCGGGCGCGTGGGGCCAGCCGTTTTGCCCTGCCAGTGTGGCGCGGTCAGCCTCATTGGAATGAAACCACACATTCCATTCGTCAAAGCTGATATAGACTTCTTTCGTACTGCGCGCCTTTGCCTTGGCCCCTTTGATAATGCCTGCAATAGTGTCGATATACCCCTCCATCCGCAGGTTCAGCGCCAAGAACCTTTGCGTATCGCGGGTGCGGTCAGAGAAATACATATGCAGGCTGATATAGTCGATGTCGTTATAGCACAGGTCTAAAACCGTGCGCTCCCATTCGGGATAGGTCGCCATATCGGGGTTGGACGACCCGCAGACGACCAGTTCGATTTTGGGGTCAAAGGCGCGCAGGGCCTTGGCGGTTTCGGATGCTAGGCGGCCATATTCAGCGGCAGTTTTATGGCCAATCTGCCAAGGCCCATCCATTTCATTGCCCAAACACCACAGCGACACGCCCCAAGGGTCTGTCCGCCCATTTTCGCGGCGCGCCTCCGACAGGGCCGTGCCTGCGGGGTGGTTGACATATTCCACAAAATCCCGCGCCTCGGCCAAGCCACGGCTGCCAAGGTTCACGGCCAGCATCATCTCGGTGCCCGCCGCATCCGCCCATTTGGCAAATTCATGGATGCCCACGGCGTTGGATTCGGATGTATGCCACGCCAAATCCAGCCGTGTCGGGCGAGCATCGCGCGGGCCTATGCCATCTTCCCAATTATAGGCCGAAACGAAATTCCCCCCCGGATAGCGCACCACGGGCACATCCAACGCGCGCACAAGATCAATTACGTCTTGGCGCATCCCGTCGGCATTGGCCGTGGGATGGGTCGGCTCGTAAATGCCTGTATAAACCGCGCGGCCAAGGTGTTCGACAAAACTGCCGTACAGGCGCGGATCAATTTCCGCGATGGTGAATTGGGGGTGAGCATAGGCTGTGGCACGCATCGCATTCTCCTGCATCTAAGTTAAACCTTAAACAAGGATTGCGCCCTTGCAAGCGTGCAATCTTGGCGGCAGGGCAAGGGTGCGGTATACAGCGGTATGCGGCAAACAGTGATGCAGATATATGAGGGTAAGGTGCAGGCGGGCGATCTGCGCCCTGACCCTGCGCAACTGGCCATTTTGCCAGCGTTAGAGACGATTCGCACCGCTCTGGAAACCCCGCCCCGCCGTGGCCTCTTTGGCCGCAAGCCTATGCCACCAAAGGGTCTGTATTTGTGGGGCGGGGTGGGGCGCGGCAAGTCTATGGTGATGGATCTGTTCTTTGCCGCCACCGACATTGCCGCCAAACGGCGGGTGCATTTTCATGCCTTTATGCAGGAAATTCACCACGCCATGCACGCGGTGCGCAAAACGGGGGCCGATGATGCGCTGGCCCCTGTGGCCGCTGATATCGCAGGCAAAACCCGCCTGCTGGCCTTTGACGAAATGCAAATCACCGATATAGCAGATGCGATGATCGTGGGGCGGTTGTTTGATTTGCTGATGGGCGCGGGGGTGGTGATTGTGACCACCTCGAACCGCGCGCCGCAGGACCTGTATAAAAACGGTCTGAGCCGCGATTTCTTTTTGCCTTTCATCGACATTCTGATCGCCAAGCTGGATGTGGTGGAACTCGTCAGCCCGCAGGATTATCGCCAGCATCGCCTGTCGGGCGCGCAGGTGTATTTCCATCCCGCTGGGTCGGTCGGCACCAAACTGGCACAGATTTGGGATGATCTAACGGGCCATGCGCAGGGCGCGCCGCTGGATTTGGTGGTGAATGGTCGCAAGGTGACGCTGGCGCGTGTGGCCAATGGCGTGGCCTATGCCAGCTTTTGGGAGCTGTGCGCGCTGCCCTTGGGTGCGGCGGATTATCTGGCAATTGCGGGCGCCGTTCGGGTGCTGATTTTGAAGGATATCCCGCAGCTTTCCTCTAGCAATTACAACGAGGCCAAGCGTTTTGTAACGCTGATTGATGCCCTGTATGAGGCGCATGTCCGCCTGATTTGCAGCGCCGCCGATGTGCCAGAGCGGCTGTATATTGAAGGCGCTGGCAGTTTTGAATTTGAACGCACGGCATCGCGCCTGCGCGAGATGCAGGGGGCAGAGTGGGGGTTAACCCCAGATTTGCCACAGTAACCGCAGGGCCATGCCTGTCGATGTGACAACGATCAGTGGCTTGATCAGCCCCGCGCCGATGCGCATCGCCAGACGCGCGCCCAAGGCCGCGCCTGCCACCTGCGCGAGCCCCATGCACAGGCCCATCGCCCACCATGTCGCCCCCGAAAAGGCAAACACCGCCATGCTGCCGATGTTGCTGGCAAAGTTCAGCGTTTTGGTATGGGCCGTGGCGCGCAACAGACCATAGCCCGCCAGCAGCACAAAGCCCAGCATGAAGAATGACCCCGTTCCCGGCCCGAAAAACCCGTCATAGGCGGCGATCAGCGGCACGAATGTGACACTAAACGCCGCGTTAGAGACGCGGGCGCGGCTGTCTTGATCGGTCAACCCAGGCTTTACCGCAAAGTAGATCGCCACCGCGATCAGCACTGCAGGCATGATCACGCGCAGCACCTCGGCGGGCATCAGATGCGCCACCAGCGCCCCGCCCGCCGCCGCCAGTGCCGACATCGCCGCCATGCCCGTTTGATCGCGCAGATTGATATGCCCCGCGCGCGCATAGGTCAGCATCGCGGTGCCAGAGCCGAAACTGCCTTGCAGCTTATTGGTCGCCAGCGTTTCAATCGGGTTTGCGCCTGCCAGCAGAAGGGCAGGCACAGTGATAAGCCCGCCACCGCCCGCGATGCTATCTACAAAGCCCGCAACAAAGGCGGCAAGGATCAGCAGCAGCGCGATATGGGGGACAACCTCAAACATTCGCAAACTCGGCGGCAGGGATGCCTTGCAGATATAAAAGCGCCGTCAGATCGCCGTGGTTGACGCGCAGCGCGCATTTTTCCTGAACCGAGGGTTTGGCATGCAGCGCCACTCCCGCGCCTGCCAGCCCCAGCATGCCCAGATCATTCGCGCCATCGCCGACGGCAATCGCTTGCGCGGGGGTAAACCCCAGACGGGTGGTGATCTCAATCAGCGCTTGCACCTTTGCCTCGCGCCCCAAGATCGGGTCGGCCACTTGGCCCGTAAGCTGGCCATTTTCCACCAGCAAAACATTGGCGCGGTTTTCGTCAAAGCCAAGCCGCGCCGCAATCGCCGCTGTAAAGGCGGTGAACCCGCCTGACACCAGCGCTGCATAGGCCCCACGCCCGCGCATCGTCGCCAAAAGCACAGGGCCGCCCCCCATCAGTGTAATGCGGGTGTCGATTACCTGTTGAATAACCGTTTCGGGCAGCCCGCGCAGCAGGGACACCCTCTCGCGCAGCGCTGCCTCGAAATCGAGGTCCCCATTCATTGCACGGGCGGTGATGGCGGCCACGCGCGGGCCAAAGCCTGCTTCATCAGCCAGTTCATCAATACATTCTTGGTGAATCATCGTGCTGTCCATATCGGCGATCAGCAGGCGCTTTTGCCGCCCCTCTGCCCGCTGAATACACAGATCAATACCCATGGCCTGCAAATCGGCCCAAACATCCCATTGATTTTGCGGTATGTTTTCCAAAGCAAACTCGGCTGCCACGCCCACGTTCAGCCACACCGCATCGCCCACGCCCCACGCATTGCGCACCGCCTCGACACTGGCGCGGTCAAGGTTGGCTTTGGCAGGGTTGGCGATCAGGCTGGCGATATACATGGGCACCTCGATGTTTCCGATAGGCGACAGAGGGCTGAAATTTTGCCCCATCTGCGGCGCTTTACCGCGATTTTGCGACTTGTGCCAGACGCAAAGCCCGCGTATCTGCGGCGGTGGGACACCCCTCCCCACCGGGGGGCATTTATCTGGAAGGATACCATGTCTGATCTGACGACCCCGGCAGTGCGGCCGGCAAATCCGCGCTTTTCCTCTGGCCCTTGCGCCAAAATTCCCAATTTCTCACTGGATATGTTGGCTGACGCGCCTTTGGGCCGCAGCCACCGCGCCGCCGTTGGTAAATCCAAACTGGCCGAGGCGATTGATCTGACCCGCGCCGTTTTGGGCGTTCCCGACGATTACCGCATCGGCATCGTGCCAGGGTCTGACACGGGCGCTGTGGAAATGGCGATGTGGTCGCTGCTGGGCGCACGCGGCGTGGAAATGCTGGCGTGGGAAAGCTTTGGCGAGGGATGGGTGACCGATGTCGTCAAACAGCTAAAGCTGGACGCGGTGGTGAAAGTGGCCCCTTATGGGCAGATCGTTGATTTCAAAACTGTCGATTTTAACCGCGACGTGGTCTTTACATGGAACGGCACGACCAGCGGCTGCCGTCTGCCAAATGGCAATGATATTCCTGCCGCCCGCGAAGGGCTGACGATTTGCGATGCCACTTCTGCCGCCTTTGCGATGGATTTGCCTTGGGACAAGCTGGATGTAACGACATTTTCTTGGCAAAAGGTTCTGGGCGGCGAAGGCGCGCATGGCGTGATCATCCTATCGCCCCGCGCCGTTGAGCGTTTGGAAACCTACACCCCAGCTTGGCCCCTGCCGAAGATTTTCCGCATGACCAGCAAAGGCAAGCTGATTGAAGGCATTTTCAAGGGTGAGACGATCAACACCCCCTCGATGCTGGCGGTTGAGGATTATCTTGTCGCGCTGAAATGGGCGCAATCGCTTGGCGGGCAAAAGGCACTGATCGCGCGGGCGCAGGCGAATGCCCAAGTGATCTGGGATTTCTGCGCAGCCAATCCGTGGATTGCCAATTTGGCCGAAACCCCTGCGATTGCCTCGACCACCAGCGTTTGCCTGAAATTCACCGATGCGCGTATCAAAGATGGCGAGGCCTTTGCCAAAGCCGTTGCCAAGCGGCTGGAAAAGGCAGGCGTGGCGCTGGATATCGGCGCATACCGCGATGCCCCCGCTGGCCTGCGTATCTGGTGCGGCAGCACGGTGGAAACCTCTGATGTGGCAGCCCTTATGCCTTGGCTGGCCCATGCGTTTCACGCCGAAATCGCAGCCCAAGCATAATTTGGTGCGCGCCCAGCGCACCCTTTCCCCCATTTTATAGGAGGCCATGATGGCACCTCGCGTTCTTGTATCTGATGAACTTTCCGAAACCGCCGTGCAAATCTTTCGCGATCGCGGGGTTGAGGTGGACTACATGCCAAAGCTTGGCAAAGACAAAGAGGCGCTGGCCGCCATTATTGACCAATACGATGGTTTGGCCATTCGCAGCGCCACCAAGGCCACCGATAAACTGCTGGAAAAGGCCACCCGCCTAAAGGTGATTGGCCGCGCGGGCATTGGCGTGGACAATGTCGATATTCCCGCCGCATCCAAAAAAGGCGTGATCGTGATGAACACGCCGTTTGGCAATTCGATCACCACGGCAGAACACGCCATTGCGATGATGTTCGCCTGCGCACGTCAACTCCCCGAGGCGAATGCCAGCACCCAAGCCGGCAAATGGGAAAAGTCGCGCTTTATGGGGGTGGAATTGTTCAACAAGACCCTTGGCGTGATCGGCGCTGGCAATATCGGCGGGATCGTGTGCGACCGCGCCGTGGGCCTGAAGATGAAAGTTGTCGCCTATGACCCCTTCCTGTCGGAAGAGCGGGCCAAACAGTTGGGCGTGACCAAGGTGGAACTTGACGATCTGCTGGCCCGCGCCGATTTCATCACCCTTCACGTGCCGCTAACGGATAAAACCCGCAACATTCTATCGGCTGAAAATCTGGCCAAAACCAAAAAGGGCGTGCGCATTATCAACTGCGCCCGTGGTGGTTTGATTGACGAGGCGGCACTGGCCGAGGCGCTGAAATCGGGCCATGTCGCCGCCGCCGCGCTGGACGTGTTCGAAGTGGAACCTGCCACCGAAAACCCGCTGTTTGGCCTGCCAAACGTTGTTTGCACCCCGCATTTGGGCGCATCGACGACTGAGGCGCAAGAAAACGTTGCCCTGCAAGTGGCCGAGCAGATGTCGGATTACCTGCTGACGGGGGCCGTGTCTAACGCACTGAACATGCCCAACGTCACCGCCGAAGAGGCGGCTATCATGGGCCCATGGATCAAACTTGCCGCCCATCTGGGTGCATTTATCGGCCAGATGACGGACGAGCCGATCAAAGCGATCAACATTCTGTATGATGGCACTGTTGCGGGCATGAACCTTGCCGCGCTGAACTCGGCTGTGATTGCAGGCGTTTTGAAAACCCAGAACCCCGATATCAATTTGGTGTCTGCGCCGATTGTCGCCAAGGATAAGGGCATCCAAATTTCCACCACCCGCCAAGAAAAGACGGGTGTGTTCGACGCCTATATCAAGGTGACGATGGTGACCGATAAACGCGAGCGGTCTGTGGCGGGCACCTGCTTTAGCGATGGCAAACCGCGCTTTATCCAGATCAAAGGCATCAACATCGACGCCGAAATCGGCGCGCATATGCTGTATACCACGAACGAAGACGTGCCCGGCATCATCGGCCTTTTGGGCATGACGATGGGCAAAAACAACGTCAACATCGCCAACTTTACGCTGGGCCGTTCGGGCGTGGGGCAGGACGCGATTGCGATCCTGTATCTGGATCAGGCCATTGACCCGAAGGTGATCGAAACGCTGGAAGCCACGGGCATGTTCAGCCAAGTGAAGGCGCTAGAGTTTGAAGTGGCGTAATATAAAAGGGCCAAGGGCAACCTTGGCCCAAGCTTTGAGGACGCGATGAAAACCTATGCCATTGGCGATATTCATGGGCATTTGGGCCTGCTTTTGGGCATCCACTCCCTGATTGCCGATGACATGGCCGCCACAGGCGCGGCCCCCATCGTGCATATTGGCGATTTGGTGGATCGCGGGCCAGACAGCGCGGGCGTTGTCGACTATCTGCGCGCGGGTATGGCGGGCGGGGCGGATTGGCTGGTACTGAAGGGCAACCATGACCGTATGTTTGCGCGCTATTTGGACGATTTTCACTATCACGACCCGCGTTTGCGGGCAGAGCTTTCGTATCTGCATCCCAAAATCGGCGGCGCGGGGACGCTGGCCTCTTACGGGGTGAAAAATGCGGCCGACCGCCCGCTTGCCCCCGTGTGGGACGAGGCGCGGGCGGCTGTTCCACAAACCCACCGCGACTTTTTGGCCAGCCTGCCCACGCATCACCTGCGCGGCGAGGTTTTGTTTGTGCATGCGGGCATCAGGCCCGGCGTTCCCCTTGCCGATCAGACCGAGGATGATCTGGTCTGGATCCGCCATGATTTTCTGGACGACACCCGCGATCATGGCCCCCTGATCGTGCATGGCCATACCGCCATTGACGCGCCCACCCACTACTGCAACCGCGTGAATATCGACAGCTCTGCCGCCTATGGTGGCCCCCTGTCTGCGATTGTGGTTGAGGGGCGCGATGTGTGGCAGATCACGCCGCAGGGGCGGATGCGGCTGGCCCCAGCAGGGTAGCGCGGGCGAAAACCGCGACAACAACCATTGCCAAAGTCACTGCGCCAAAGGCCCAGAAAAACCCGACATTTCCCATATAGGGCAGGGCTGGGGAAAGGATTAACGGCGCGACAATCCCGCCCACCATCCCCGCTGCGATGATCGCCACGGCGGTGCGCGGATGCCCGCCCATCGTGGCGGATGCTGCGACGTATATGGATGGAAAGAACATCCCCGCGCAGAACCCCATCACGACAAACCCCGCGCTGGGCAAAATGGTCGCGCTGAACATCGCAGCCAACCCGCAGCCAAGCAGGGCCAGCGTTGCGATGGAAAAGGCGCTTAGGCGGTGGGCGATCAGGGTTAACAAAACACGGGCCAGCAAAAAGCCGATGAAAAAGATCGACAGCAGCTCTGCGGCGCGCACTTCGCTTACGCCCGCGCGGATCAGGGCGGTGGGGCCAAGGCCGATCAGGCTGGCTTCGATAGCGATGGCGAGACCGTGGAAAATCAGGATCGGCCAATGCGGGGCAAAGCGGGCGGTGATCGGGGCGGCTGTCTCGGCAGCGCCCGCGCCTGCGCGGCCCGCGAAAATCCAGACCAGCGCGGCAAGGCTTGCACAGATCAAGAAGGTGGGAGCAGGGTCGCTGTCTAGCGCAACAAAGAACAAGGGCGCGGCAATCGCGCCGATGCCAAAACAGGCGTTGATCATGCTGACCATGGCCGGCCCACGCGGGCCAAAGGCCGCCAGCACGCGCGGGTTAAACACCACTGTAGCCGCGCCATAGCCTGCACCAAACAGCACGCCGCCCGCCAGAATAATCGGGAAATTCGCCCCCCATGCCAGCAGCAGCGCCCCTGCCAGCATGGATGCCAACACATGGCGCGGCGTGATGGCCTGCGTGAAGATGAACATCACCCCCACCCCCAGCGCGCAGCCAATCCAATGCGAAGACACCAGCAGCCCCACAGTGGACACGTCCATGCCAAAGGCGCGCGAAAAGGCGGGCAGCGTCGGCCCATACAGCGATTGCCCTGCCCCCATCAGAATAAAGCTGGCGACAGCGGCAAACAACAGGGCGGCATGGGTCTTGATTAAATCGCGCATCGGGTTTCCTTTTTGCGTCTGTTGCGCGGGGGCGGGGTGCGTGTCAATCACGGATTGCGCAAACGGATCTGCGCGCGGGCCGATCTGCCCTTGGCGTCGATCACCGAAAGCGTCACAAACCCCGCAGTTAGGGTCGAAATTACCACATCGGTCTGGGTCAACCCCGCCAGCAACGGCGCGTTGTTGGCCATGATGGTATAGGGGGCAGTCCCCCCTTCGATGCGCAGCAAAAGGCCCGATTTCAGCAGTTCCACCTCGGCGCCATCAGGGGGAAACACCAGTTTCGGCGCGCCAAGTTTGGCGTCAAAGGCAGCGCCACGCGGGCGGAACACCCGCAGCGGTTCGGGAAGCTGATTGCCTGCCACCAGCAAGGTTTCGGGCGGGGCAGGGGGTTGCGGGGTAAGGGCAGGTTTCATCCGTGCAAAGGCGGCGAACAGCACGGGCGCGGCCAGATCAACACCCAGCGCCCCCGGCATCGGCGTGCCATCGGGGCGGCCAATCCACACGCCCACCACCTGCGCGCCGTCATAGCCCACTGCCCAAGCATCGCGGTTGCCATAGGATGTGCCCGTCTTATAGGCCAGCCGATTGGTCGGCGCGCCCGCAGGCGGCGGCAGGCCCGCCAGAATATCCCCCACCTGCCAAGCGGCCGCGCGCGACAAAATCCGCTGGCCAGTCCCTTGCGCGGCAGGTGTGGCTGTTAGCGGTAAGGTCACACCGCCCCGCGCGATCCCGCCATAAAGCTGCACCAAATCCTGCAGCGACAGCCCGATACCGCCCAGCGCAATGGCCAGCCCCGTTTGGCCTGTTGGCAGTTCATACTGCGCCCCCGCGCGCGACAGGGCCGACAGCAGCCGTTCTGGCCCCAGCGCCTGCGTCAGCGCAACCACAGGGATGTTCAGCGATTGCTGCAAGGCTGCGCGCATCCGTATTTGCCCGCGAAACTGGCGGTCAAAATTCTGCGGGCGGTAGCCGCCAAAATCGGTCGGGCGGTCGTCGATCAGGGTTTCGGGGTGGCCCAGACCTTCGTCAAAGGCCAGCCCATAGATCAAAGGTTTCAGCGTGGATCCCGGGCTGCGTTTGGCAAGGGTCATATCCACAAACCCCGCCCGCGCATCAGCGCGATAGGCCGCAGACCCGACCGAAGCCAATATCTGCCCCGAGGCGTGATCTGCGACCAGTATCGCAATTTGCACTTGCCCGCCAAGCGTAGAAACCGTGTCTAACGCAAGGGTTTCAAGGCTGGACTGTAGGGACTTATCCAAAGTTGTCTGCACTTGCACTGCGCCCAAATTGGCGCGGCGGGCGCGGTCAGAAAGATGTGGGGCCAGCGCGGGAAAGGGGGCGCGGGCGCGGGGTGTGGCCTCGCGCAGGGCGGCCGCTGCCTCGTCAGATGAAATCAGCCCGTCCCGCGCCAACCGCGCCAACACGCGGGCGCGGGCCGCGCTTGCAGCCTCTGGCGCGCGATCGGGGCGGCGCGCTTCGGGTGATTGGGGCAGGGCGATCAGCAGGGCAATTTCGGCAGGGGTCAGGCGGCGCGGTTCCTTGCCGAAATAGGCCAAGCTGGCCGCGCGGATGCCTTCCAAATTGCCGCCATAGGGGGCGATGTTCAGGTAAATCTGCAGAATTTCCGCCTTGGACAGCCGCCGCTCTAGCGCCAGCGCCAGCTGCATCTGCCGCCATTTGCCCGCCATTTGCCCCGTGCCGCTGCCCTCCAAAAGCCGCGCCACTTGCATCGTCAGGGTCGATGCGCCTGACACCACCCGCCCATTCCAAACCGCCTGCGCCCCCGCCCGCAAAAGCGCGCGCAGATCAACGCCGCCGTGGTGGTAAAACCGCCCATCCTCATAGGCGATCAGCCCTGCGATGAAATCGGGGTCAACATCTGTAAGGTGAACCCCCAGCCGCCAGCGCCCGCCTGCCGTGGTATAGGCCCGCAGCACATCGCCGTTTTTGTCCAACACTTCGACGCCCGTTTGCACCGATAAGATGGGCAGGCGCGTATCGGCAACCCATGCCTGAAACCTGTCTTGCCCATGGGCAAGCAGCCCAAGGCCAAGGGCCGCGGCAAAGATCCAGCCCGCGCGCATGGCCTAGGGGTTGACCACAAGTTGCCCCGCCTCGGTGCGGGCCGAAAGATCGGGGCGATACATGTCTTCGACAACGGCAGCAGGGTGGTGGAACTGCCCGGGCGAGACGGCGCGCACAACATAGCCCAGACGGAAGGGCGTATTGTCCATACGGTCAACCGCCGACAGGAACCGATCTTGGCGGAACTCGCTATGCGCGGCATCGGCCAGCAGATCAAACCCCGCAAGGGCGGGAACAGCGCTGCCAATCAGGCTGGGGTTGTCAATTTCAAACCCAGCGGGCAGCGGATCATTCACCATCAGCCGCGCCTCGCCACGGCCAAAGGGGGTGATTTCCAGCACCACAGCCAGCCGCGTGCCGACAGCGATAATGTCGAAATCGGCAGGCTCGCTGTCCAGCGTGTAATAGCTGCGGGTGATGGCATAGCCTGCGCCGCCCGCCGCCTCTGGCCCAGTTGGGGTGCCGATGGTGGTGACAGTCAGGGCCGTATCCTTGCCGTTGTTTTTGATCACCGTCGGCGCGGCCATCGCATCGGTCAGTTGAATGGCGGGGCCCGTCTGTGCGGCACCGTTCACGGTCAGGTCACTGGCCGTGCCCGCATCGTTCATCGCGGCGGCTGCCAGCAATGTCCAGACCTGTTCTTGCGTGGACAGCGCGCGCGGGGCCGCGATACGCCCCAGCAGGTTTTGCGCATCGACGACTTGGCTTTTCGATTCGGTTGCCAGCGCCAGAACCACGGCGGCATCGCGCAGGTTGGTGCCATAATCGGCCCGCCAAATCTGTTCGCTCTCGTCCGCTGCTAAGGCATCCACAGCGGTGGCGGCGCGGGCAAACATCGCATCGCTGCGCTGTTGGTCGCCATAGCTGGCCAGCGCCGCGCCAAGCTGCGCTTGGGCTGCGGGGGTGGCAAAAGCATCGCCTTTGACATCGGCATAGTATCGTAAATCACCAATCGCCGCCGCGCCTTCGCGCGCCAAAACCATCAGCGCATAGGCCAGCCCCTCGCCGCCATAGTCGAAATCGGGGTAGTAGTTGACTTGGTTGCGCAGGTTGTCCAGCGCCATGCGAAAGGCCTGATCGGGCACGTCAAAGCCGCGCGCACGGGCACGGCCCAAAAAGTCGGTGACATAGGCATCCAGCCACATATCGCCGCCATCGCCCACCTGCCACAGGCCAAAGGCCCCGCTGGCGTTTTGCGTCACTAATACCGCGTTTAGTGCCGCATTTATCTTGGCGGGCAGGTCTTCGGGCGTGGCAATGCCAAGGCCTGTTGCCCAGTCGGACAGATACAAAAGCGGCATCGCTTTTGAGGTGATCTGCTCGGTGCAGCCATAGGGATAGCCGCTGAGCGCCGTCAAAATCCCCGCCGTATTCAGCCGTGCCATTGGCCCTGCGGTCAGCGTGGCCTTGGCCGTGCCTGCTGCCAGACCATCGAACAGGGCGCTGTCTGCGGTAAACTCGGCCCCTGCGGCCAGATCAAACCGAGATGTGCGCACGACAGGCGCATCGTTGATTTGCACGGGCAGGGCCAGAGTTTTTTGCAGCGTCTTGCCATCGGGCGTGGTCAAGTTGACGGTGATGCTGGCAGTGCCCAAGGCTTGCGCCACAATCGGCACTTCGATCCGCGCAGTGGCCTTCTCGCCCAGATCAAGGCCTGAGGGCACGTCGCCCAGCGTCACGCCCGTGGCGGTAATGTCCAGCCCCATCCGCCCCGTGGGGCCAGTGGCATGGGTGATATCCAGCGCGATGCGGCTGCTGTCGCCCAGCGCCATGAATCGCGGCAGGCTGGCGGCGACCACCACAGGATCGCGCACCAGAACATCGGCGCTGGCCTGCCCCACGGCGGTTTTCGACCAGGCGATCGCCATCACTTTCACCGTCCCGTTAAAGGCAGGCAGGGTAAAGGTCGTGCGGGCATAGCCATCATCGCCCACCGTCACGGGGCCTGTGAAAAAGGCGACAAGGTCTTCGGTGGGAGGCGGGGCTTGCAGGCGCGCATTTGCCCCCGCATCGCCGCCAGAGCGCACTGTGCCCATCGCGCCATTCAGCCCGTCAATCAGGCGGCCATAAATGTCGCGGATGCCCACGCCCAGTTTGCGTTGGCCAAAGTAATGATCCATCGGGTCGGGCGGGGTGGTGCCTGTTAGGTTCAAAATCCCCTGATCCACGGCGGCGATGGTCACATAGGCGGTTTCGCCTGCGGCGATGCCATCGACCTTGACCGCCAGATCCAAGGGGCCGCGCGGCGCAGCCTCGGCGGCGGTTTCAATGCTGACATTCAGCGCGCGCTGGGCGGGGTCGATGCTGGCATGGGCCACGCCAAGGGCGCGGGTGGGGTTGCGGCCAGCGGCAGCGTCCATCCCGCGCAAGGCCGAGGCGGTGACATAAACCCCCGTGCCCCAATCGTCGGTGACGGGCAGATCAACGCTGTTCTCGCCCGCCTTTACCGCGACGGCCTGCATGGCGATCAGACGGTTGGACAAAACCTGCACCAAGGCCACGCCATCCTGCCGCGCGACGATGCGCAGTTTGGCCGTGTCGCCCGCGCGATAGCTGGGCGCGTCCAGCGCCATGTCCAGCATATCGGGGGTGCTGGCGGTGTCGGCCCCACCATACCAGCCCGCCGAAAACAGGGTCGAGGCAGCACTGCCATCGGGCGCGGTCAAGGCCAGTTCAAATTCGCCCCAGGTCACGGGAATGGCGATTTCGGTGGCGGCTGGCTCGGTTTGCACCATGCCTTCGCCAACTTTGCTGCGGGTGGTGACGGGCTCCCAATACCAACTGCCATCGCGCTGATACCACTGGTAATCGGTCTGCACTTTGGTTGCTGTCCACGCCAAATCGCGGGTTGCGGCAGTGCCGTTTTCATCCAGCGCGATCAGGGCAAAGCGTGCTTCGCCCCCCTCGGGTGCGGCACCATCAAACAGGGGTTTGATGCCAATCATCGGGCGCGAAGGGGTTAGCAGTTTGGTGACTTTCCGCTCGACCGGGCGGGCAGAGCCATCGGCCATGCGCAGGGTGGCGACCAGTTCCAGCGGCTGGGCGGGGTCTTCGACCGCCGGCATGGTTAGGGCCAGATTGGCCAGACCTTCGGCATCGGTGCGGCTGCCCGAAATCGTCTCTAGAACAGGGGAAAAGGCCATATCATGGCGGCCAAAGGTAAAGCCCTTCCAGTCTGGCAATTCGGCGGCACTGCGCAGCAGCACTTCGCCTTCTATCGCCAAATCGGCGGCGGGCGCGCCAAACAGATATTGCGCGTTCAGCGCCAGTTCTGGCGCATCGCCCAGACGTATGGGCGCATCGGGCAGGGTCAGGGTAAAATCAATCCGTTCGGGCAGGAAATCTTCGACCAGAAAGGTTTTGCTGGCTAAAGCAGGGGCGTCGACATCGGCGAACATTTCAATCTTCCACTGTCCGCGCGGGGCGCTTGCAGCCACGGGCAGCGAAAACACATGCCCGCCTGCGCCGCCATCTGCCACAACGGCGCGGGAATATTCCACACCATCGGGGCGCTTTAGAACCGCCGTCAGCGGCAGATCATCAATCGCCGCCATCCCACTGTCACGCGCAAGGGCGGTGACAAAAACCGTCTCGCCCGCGCGATAGGCACCGCGATCCGTCGCCATGAACACATCAACAGGCGGGGCGGCAGGCCTGCCCGCCACGCCGCGATCAGAAAGGTCAAACTCGGCATCTTTCAGGGACAAAAACGCCATATCCGCATCGCCCAGTTTCGCCACAACCAGCGCAGGCGCTAAGGCCCCCGTGCCCGCCGTCAGCGCTGCATCAAAGCGGGCATAGCCCTGATCGTCGGTCACCGCGCTGGCCAAAATGTCATTGCCTTCAGAGACAAGCTGCACCTCGGCCCCCGCCAAGGCAGACGCATCGCCAAGGCTGCGCGCAAACACATGCAGCCCGTCCACCCCGCTAAGGGTGGTTAGCCCAATGTCAGACACCACAAACCACTGCCACGCGGCAGGCACAGCATAGGGATCAACCCCTGGAACCGAGGCGCGCAATGCATAAATCCCCGCGCTTTGCCCATCCAAAGCCTGCGATAAAGGCAGGCGCGTGGTGACATCCACATTCACCTCTTGCGCAACCTCGGCCGTGCCTTTCCACACCTCGGCCCCAATTTGCGAGGTGAAATCATATTCCTGATATTCCGCCATCGGGGTGGCCAAAAACCCGTTTTGCAGCGCCCGCATCAGGTTGCGATCGGTCACGCGATACAGCGCCAAATTCAGCTTTTCGGTGTTGACGCTTTGCACGGGCAGCGCCGCCTCGCCGCCTTTGGGCAGCACATAGCCGCGCCCTGCAAAGCGCACACCAGGGCTGCGGTCGCGAATATAAGACGTGATATCGACAGGTTCCGTCAGCACTTGGCCATCTTTGGCAGGCAGCCCCGCGCGAAAGGTCAGGGCATAGCGTTGGCCGTGTTGCAACCCTTCGGCGCACACTTGGCTATACCCATCCGAGGTGACTGTCACCGCCGCATCCGGCGCCGAGACATAGGGTGTGAAATCGGTGATCTTGGGGTCAAGCGTATCGGAAAACACGGCACAAATCCGTGGGCGGGCCAAATCGGATTGCACCAGCGTGTCAACAATGCGGAACCCGTATTGCGCCGCGGCAGCGTCCAGCATCTGCGCGGTGTCGTCGCGCGGTTGTAAACTTTGGGCCAAACGCAGCGCTTTCACCATATCTGGCCCGCGATCCACCTTTTCCAGAACCTGCGCCATCGTGACCAAAATTGTGTGCTGCAGCGCCGGCTCGCCCGCGCGCAAATAGGCATTCATCGCGGCATATTGGGCGCGGTCTAAATAAGCGCGCTGTTGATCGCCAGCCGTATCGGACGCGGCCAACAACAGCCGCGCATAATCGGCCCAATCGCCGCCTGCATCTGTGATGGCTGTGGCAGCGCCTTGATAATCCGATGCAATGCCAAAATCGCCACTGGCTTCGGAATCGCGCGCGCCCGCCAACAACTCGTCGCTGCTGTTGCCATAAGAGATGTGTAGCGCGCCAAGGCCTTTGGCCTGTTCGGTCGCATAAGGAATTTCCCAATCGCCGATAAATCCCAGATCTTTGCGGCGCGCTATGGCTGTGTCATTCGCCCCAGCATCCGCAAACAAAACCTGCCCCGAAATCGCGCCGACAAATTCCGCGCTTTCATAGCCGCCTGCCTTGGGAAAGCAGGAATTGTTGGTGGTGTTAAAGGTAAACGCCTCGCATTGCGTATTGGCAAGGCAGGCGCGCTGGCAGGCCTCTAGCGTGGTGTCAAAAATATTGGCAATGTCGCCGCCCGCGAAATCTGTGTCTTGCATCAGAATAAGCCGTTTGGGCGGTACCAAATCTTGCGCCTGCACAGGAAGGCTGGGCAGGGCAAAGGCCAAAGCAGCCGCCAAGACATGGAAGACTGTCTGCAATCGGATTTGCGCGCGCATGGTGGGGCCTTTCAAACGACTCATCTGAATTTGGCATAAGTGTCGCAATGTTACGCCGTGATAGCAACGAAAAGCGCAGGGCGCGCGGGGAAATATCTTTGCTTAACAGCTTGTTCATTTTGTTGCGTCAGGGTGAGGCGAATCGCAGGGGAACCCTGCTTTGAGCCAGAACGGACGTATGATGGATTTTGCAGAGCGGCTTGCACAGGAACGGCGCGCGCGGCTGGCCGCCCAGCGCCTGCTGGAACAGAAAAGCCGCGAATTGTTCGCCGCCAATGAAAAGCTGGGCCTGCATGCGCGCGCCCTGTCCGAACAGGTTGTGCAGCAGCGGCAGGCCGTGCATTCGGCGCAGTCCGAGGCAGAGGCGTTGAAAGGCCAAGCAGGCCGTTTTGTCGAAGATTTGGATCGCGCGCATACTGCCGCTGTTATGGCCGAACGGCGGCTGTGGGATTCGATCAACACCATCGACGATGGCTTTGCCGTGTATGATGCCCAGGCGCGGCTGGTCGCCGCCAACCGCGCCTATTTGGATATGTTCGACGAAGGTTCGGTCGCGCCCGGCATTTCCTATGCCGAGGTGATGGCGCTGGCCGCCACGCAGGGCCGCTTTGATTTGGGCGATGAACACCCCGATGATTGGCAGGCGTTCATGGCCAGCCGCTGGGAAAGTGACGCGCTAGAACCGCACACCCTGCAATTTCACAACGGCACCTGGATGCGCCTTGTCGATCGGCGGGGGCAGGGCGGCGATATGGTCAGCCTTGTGGTGGATATCACCGACCAAATGCGCATTTGGGCCGCGATCGAGGCTATTCCCGACGGCTTTGTTTTATATGATAGAGAGGAGCGTCTTGTGACCTGCAACCAGCGATACCGCGATATTTACGCCGATTCCGCACCTTTGATGGAGGTTGGGGTCAAATTTGAAGATTTGCTGCGCTATGGCATGGCCAAAGGGGCCCATCCCACCGCCATCGGCCGCGAGGCGGACTGGATCGCGGAACGCCTGCATCACCACCGCAACCCGGGCGCCATTATCGAAGAACAGCTTGCCGATGGTCGCTGGATCCGCGAACAAGATCACCCTACCCCCGATGGGGGGCGCGTGGGCCTGCGGGTGGACATCACCGCCGAAAAGGCCAGCCAAGCCGCTCTCGAGGATGCGCGCCTGCAGGCGGAGGCGGCCAATCGCGCGAAATCGGCCTTCCTTGCCAATATGAGCCACGAAATCCGCACCCCCATGAACGGGGTGGTCGGCATGGCCGAACTGCTGTGCGATACGACACTGACCGAAGATCAACGTCTGTTCGCCGAAACCATCCGTTCCTCGGGCGAGGCGCTTTTGGTGATTATCAACGACATTTTGGATTATTCCAAGATCGAGGCGGAACGCCTAACGCTGCATCCCGAACCCTTTGATCTGGAACGCACAATCCACGAAATTGCGATGCTGCTACAGCCCCGCGCCCGCGAAAAGGGCATCGATTTGCTGATTGATTTCGATATGTTCCTGCCCACCCGCTATGTGGGCGATCCAGGCCGTTTGCGGCAGGTTCTAACCAATCTGATGGGCAATGCGGTGAAATTCACCGAAAAAGGCCATGTCTTGGTGCGCGTGGTCGGCATTGAAAGCGCGCCGTTGTGCCAGCAATTGCACATCTCGGTGGAAGATACGGGAATTGGCATTGCGCCTGAAAACCTGGACGCGATCTTTGGCGAGTTTAACCAAGTGGAAAGCCAAGCCAACCGCAAATTCGAAGGCACGGGGCTGGGGCTTGCCATCACGCAGCGCCTGATCGAACGGATGGACGGCGCGGTTTGGGTGGATAGCGAGCTGGGCAAAGGGTCGTGCTTTGGCTTTCGCCTGACGCTGCCCGTGGCCGAAGATGCCATTCCCACCACCGCCCCCATCGCCATTCGCCGCGTTTTGGCGGTGGATGACCAATTCATCAACCGCACCATCCTTGAACGCCAACTTGCCCCCTGCGGCATTGCAGTCACCCTGTGCCGTTCTGCGGCAGATGCGCTGGCGGCGCTAGAGGCGGGCAGTTTTGACGTGATCCTAACCGATTATGAAATGCCCGAGATGAACGGGCTGCAACTGGCCTGCGCCATTCGCGCCAAAGGCATTGAAACGCCTCTTATTTTGCTAACCTCTAACCCCTCTTCCGCGCGCGAGGAAGACGGGTATCAGCATCTTGCCTCGGTCGTACAAAAGCCGATTTTGCGCGCCGATCTGTATCGCCGCCTGCAGGCCCTTGCGGGCGAGCCTGACCCCGTTCCGGCCCCGCCGGTGGCGATTGCCCCCACAATCGAGGCGCGGTTGATGCGGGTTTTGGTGGCCGAAGACAATCGCACCAACCAGTTGGTGTTTCAAAAAATGGTGCGCGAGGCGCAGATCGACCTGCGCTTTGCCAACAATGGGCGCGAGGCGGTCGATCAGTTTCAGACCTTTGCCCCCGATCTGATATTCATGGATATTTCTATGCCCGAAATGGATGGCACCGATGCCGCCCGCGCCATTCGCGCGTTAGAGGCGACGATGGCGGGCGCGCCGCATGTGCCCATTGTCGCGCTGACCGCTCATGCGATGGATGGGGACGAAGTGTCGATTTTGGCCTCGGGGATTGATCGCTATATGACCAAACCTTTGCGCAAAGCGCTGATTTTGGACACGATCACAGGCATCGCCCCAGATTTTGCACTGCCAATTCTCGCAACCGCGGCGGCGCTGGCGGATACGGCGGCATAGGCCGGCCTATTCTGCCGCAGTTTTCAGCGCCGCTTGCGCAACATAGGGGCGGGTAAACACGATCTGGCCTGCACGGGACAAATCTGCACGGTGGCGATAGCCGCCCAAGTCAAAGCTGCGCAAATCATCCGCATTTGTCAGATGATGCGTGCAAATATACCGCGCCATCGCCCCGCGCGCCTGCTTGGCCCAAAAACTGACAATTTTGGCCTGGCCATCTTGTTCTTCAAGGAACATTGGCGTGATCACGGGCAGGTTAAGCGCCTTTTGATCTACAGCGCCAAAATATTCAATCGAGGCGCAATTGACCAATGCCTTCGCCCCCATTTCCCCCGCCTGCGCGCGCAGGGATTTGGCGATTTTGTCGCCCCAAAAGGCGTAAAGCGTTGCACCCTTGGGATTGGCAAGGCGCGACCCCATTTCCAACCGATAGGGGGCTACCGCATCCATCGGGCGCAGCAGCCCGTAAAGCCCTGATAAGATGCGCAAATGCCCCGCCGCCCAGTGCTGCGCCGCCGCCTCCATCGTGGCGAAATCTAAGCCAGTATAGGTATCGCCATCAAAAAGATGCGCGGCAGCATAGGTTTTTGCGCGGGCAAAGCCTGCAAAGCGCGCATGGTTCAGCGCTCCCAAAGCAGGGGAAATATCCATCAATTTACAAAGATCATCCGCCGAAAGGCTGCGCGCAACTTTGGCCAAGGCACGCGATTGACGCGCAAATTCTGGCTCTGACTGGCCCGCGGGGGCGGCTTCGTTCAGGCGTTTGGCGGGGGAAATCACAGTCAGCATAGATCGTCCTGCGGGTTAATACGGCACTTGGGTTAATATAGGCTGATCTTGCGCGGTGACGAGGGGCGCGGCGAGGGGGGCGGCGAGGGCGGCGTGCTGGGGCGCTTCACTGTGCAAAACGTTCAAAAACGCCGCGCCGAACCGTTCAATTTTGGCATCGCCCATGCCTTGAATCTGTGCCAATTCCGCCAAGGTGGACGGGCGGCGCTGGGCGATATGGCGCAGGGTGGTGTGGGTGCAAGACAGGTATTTGCCCGTGCCATCCGCCCCGCGCGCGAGGTCCAGTTGCGCCTGATGCAACCGGTCAAACACATCCGCCGCCGCTGTGCCCACCACGGCGCGCCGCGCTGGGTGCAGTTCGGGCGGCACGGCGCCTGTGATCACGGTAAGGAAAATCGCCCCAAAACTTTCCAGTTTGCGCGCGCCGATGCCATTCACTTGCATCATCGCATCCAGCGTTTGCGGGCGCAGTTCGGCCATTTCGATCAGGGTTTTATCGGCAAAAATCACATAGGCGGGCACGCCTGCCGCCTCGGCCAATTCGCGGCGCTTGGCCTTTAGCGCGGCGAGAAGCGCGGCGTTTTCATCGGACACTTGCGCGCGCACCAATGGTGCGGGGGCGGCGCGCAGCACACTGTCGCGGCGCAGAGTGATTTCCGCCTCGCCGCGCAAAATCGGGCGGGCGGCATCGGTCATGCGCAGCGCGCCAAAACGGTCGGCATCGGGGCGCACCAGATCGCGCCCCATCATCTGGCGAAACACCCCCGCCCAGCCCGCCCGGTTCAATTCGCCCCCCACCCCAAAAGTCGGCAGTTTGTCATGCCCCCGCTCGCGCGTTTTGGTGGTAGAGGTGCCCAGCAAAATATCTGTCAAATGGCCCGCGCCAAACCATTCTCCCGTGCGCAACATCGCCGACAGCGCCTTGCGCACCGCATCGGTGGCGTTGAACACATCGGCGGGCGCATCGCAAATATCGCAGTTTTTACAGGGGGTTGAGTCCTCTCCGAAATAGCCCAGCAGAATTTGGCGGCGGCAGGAGATCGCCTCGGCCAGCCCCAGCAGGCTGCTTAGGCGCAGATGATCGGCGGCCTTGCGATCGGGCGGCGCAATGCCTTCGTCAATCTGGGTGCGGCGCAGTTTGATATCTTCGGGGCCAAACAGCGTTAGGGTTTCGGCAGGCGCGCCATCGCGGCCCGCGCGGCCAATTTCCTGATAATAGCTTTCGATGGATTTGGGCAGGTCGGCATGGGCGACCCAGCGAATATCGGGTTTATCTATGCCCATGCCAAAGGCGATGGTGGCCACAACGATCAGCCCATCCTCTTGCTGAAAGCGCATTTCCACCACGCGGCGCGCCTCGGCGTCCATCCCGCCGTGATAAAAGCAGGTGGAATGGCCTGCATCGGCCAGCGCGCGGGCAAGGGTTTCGGTTTTGGCGCGGCTGGCGCAATAGACAATGCCCGATTGCCCGCGCTTTGCTGCCGCAAAGCGCAAAATCTGCGCGCGCGGGGCGTCTTTGGCGGCAAAGGCAAGGTGGATATTGGGGCGGTCAAAGCCGTGCAGAAACACTTGCGGCGCGTCTTGGCCGAACAGGCGGGTGATAATCTCGCCTTGGGTTTCGGCATCTGCGGTGGCGGTAAAGGCGGCAAGCGGCACGCCCAGCGCGCGGCGCAGATCGCCGATGCGCAGGTAATCGGGGCGAAAATCATGGCCCCATTGGGACACGCAATGCGCCTCGTCTACGGCAATCAGGGTGCAATTCGCGCGGCGCAGCAGGGCCAGCGTGCCCGGGGCCGCCAGCCGTTCGGGCGCGATATACAGCAGTTTCAGGCGGCCTTGGTCGATGGCGGTGAACACGTCTTCGGTCTGCGCATCGGTATTGCCCGATGTCAGCGCGCCCGCTTCGACGCCCGCCGCGCGCAAGGCCCGCACCTGATCGCGCATCAGGGCAATCAGCGGCGAGATCACCACCGTTACCCCATCACGGCACAGGGCAGGCAGTTGAAAACACAGGCTTTTCCCGCCGCCCGTGGGCATAATGGCTAGGGTGTTTTGCCCCGCCAACACCGCGCGGACGATATCCTCTTGCCCAGGGCGAAAGCTGGCAAACCCGAAAACCGAGTGCAAAAGTTGGGCGGCTTCGGGCATGGGCAAGGCTTAGAAGAACAGGTGCGCGTTGTTGACCAGAATAATCCGCGCGCCGTAAATCAGCAGCAGCACGACCAAGGGTGCCAGATCAATGCCCGACAGATTGGGCAAGAACTGGCGCACGCGGGCGTAGATCGGTTCCAAAAGCCCGTTCAGCCCACCCCAAAGCTGCGCAATCAGCGGTTGCCGCAGGTTCAGCACCTGAAATTGGATAAGCCAACTCATGATGATATGGGCCAGAATGATCCAGCGGGCGATGTCGATCAGCATCAGCGCAATTTCGAAAAGCGATTGCATCATAGTCTCCTACAAGCGGTTGTGGATTAGGTAACGCCCCCATACACAATAAGCAATGGTTTGCGGTTGAATTCCTGCCGCAAGGTCAGGCTTGACCGCGCCGCGCCTTTGGCCAATTTGGGGGAAATTACACGAAAGGCCCCCCGATGTATCCCTATCTGCGGATGTTTAAGGAACTGTGGAAATTTCGAAACGCGCCAAGCTTGGGCGCACTGGACGCCCATGTCAGCTATCACCGTATTTGGCCGCAGGATCTGGACCCGTGGCGCGAGTTGAACAATGGCCGCACCCTGACCCTGTTTGATCTGGGGCGCATCCCGATGGCGCGGCGCATGGGGCTGGACCGCGTGCTGGCGCAAAACGGTTGGGGGCTGACGGTGGCGGGCAATTCCCTGCGCTATCGCCGCCGTGTGACGCTGTTTCAACGGCTGCGGCAGGTGTCGCGCGTGATTGGCTGGGATGATCGGTTTATCTATATGGAGCAAAGCTTTTGGCGCGGTGATGACTGCACTGCGCATATGCTGCTGCGCTCGGCCATTATTTCCAAAGGCGGGATGGTTCCGCCTGCCAAGATGGTCGCCGCGTTGGGCGCAGATATGCCAAGCCCGCCCCTGCCCGAATGGGCGCAGGCGTGGATAGCGGGCGATGTGTTGCGCCCCTGGCCACCCGAAGGCGGGGCCCTGCGCTAAACCGCTTGCCAGCCCGCCCGCTTTCAGGCTGTATTGCGCAAAACGAGGGGCATGAAATGCAGCAGATTTCACCACAAATTTCGCCACAAATTTCACCGCGCAAGCGCATTTGGGGCTGGTATTTTTTCGACTGGGCCAGCCAGCCCTATAACACCTTGCTGCTGACCTTTATCTTTGGCCCCTATTTCGCCGAGGTCGCGCGCGGCTATTATATGGGCGCGGGGCTAGACCCCGAGGCCGCCAAAGCCGCCGCGCAAAGCTTTTGGGGCTATGGGCTGACGGCCAGTTCCATCATCATCGCCATTCTCGCCCCAATTTTGGGCGCTGTGGCCGATGGGTCGGGCAGGCGGATGGTGTGGATTTGGATTTTCAGCGCGTTTTACGTGATTGGCGCCTATGCTTTGTGGTGGGTCATGCCAGGGGGCGAGTTGAGCACCCTTTATTGGGCGGTTGGGTTTTTTGCCATTGGTTTCATTGGGATGGAGTTCACCACCATTTTCACCAACGCGCTGATGCCCACGCTGACCGATCACGATGACATTGGCAAAATCTCGGGTTCGGGTTTTGCCTTTGGGTATTTGGGCGGGCTTGTGGCGCTGATCTTGATGCTGGTGCTGTTTGCCGAAAACGCGACAACGGGCAAAACTTTGATCGGGATTGATCCCATTTTCGGGCTGGATTCGGAATCGCGCGAAGGAACCCGCATGGTTGGGCCGCTGTCGGCGCTGTGGTATGCGGTGTTTATGGTGCCGTTTTTCCTATGGGTGCGCGAGCCGCGCATGACGGGAACAGGGCGCATCCATATCGGCGCGGCGCTGGGCAGTTTGCGCGACTTTATCGCGGGCCTGCGCTTTCGCAAAAGCCTGTCGGCCTATTTGCTGTCGTCGCTTTTATACCGCGATGCGCTGAACGGGCTTTATGCCTTTGGCGGGGTTTATGCCAGCAATGTGCTGGGCTGGTCGGTTGTGCAAATTGGCGTGTTCGGCATTTTGGGGGCGCTCACGGCTGTGGTTGCCAGTTGGATCGGCGGGAGATTGGACAAGCGTTTTGGCCCCAAACCCGTGTTGCTAGGCGCGATTGTGGTGCTGATCGCCGTTTGCGTCGTGATTGTCGGGCTGTCGCGTGACAGCCTGTTTGGCATGCCCTTGGACGAGGCGGGCGGGGCCGCCGATGTGATTTTCTACATCTGCGGGGCATTGATTGGCGGGGCGGGCGGGCCGTTGCAGGCCGCCAGCCGCACGATGCTGGTGCGCCACACCACCCCAGACCGCGCGACCGAGGCCTTTGGCGTGTTCGCCCTTTCTGGCAAAGTGGCGTCTTTCATCTCGCCGTTCTTGATTGCGCTTGCCACGCAAGTCAGCGGGTCGGCGCGGCTTGGCATATCGCCCGTGGTGCTGCTGTTTGCCCTTGGGCTGGTGGTTTTGCTCTGGGTGCGACCAAGGGGGGAAATGGCATGAAATCAAAGGTTTACAGCCTGATCGCCGCGCTGGCGCTGGCCATTGCAGCGGCGCCCGCACAGGCCGCGCCTTTGGCCAAAGATCTGTTTGGCGCCGAGGCAAAGCCCAGCGCGCAAGATCCGATGCCCATTGGAACCTATGCCAAAGGCTGCGCGGCAGGGCTGGTGCAACTGCCTGAAAGCGGGCCAACATGGCAGGCGATGCGCCTATCGCGCGGGCGAAATTTTGGCCATCCCGTGATGATTGATTATCTGCAAGACCTGTCGGTTGCCGCGACCCAAGTCGGCTGGATGGGCCTATATATCGGCGATATTGGCCAGCCGCGCGGCGGGCCGATGACCTCGGGCCATGCCAGCCACCAGATCGGGCTGGATGCCGATATTTGGATGCTGCCGCCGCAATCGCTGACACTTAGCCGCCAACAACGCGAGGATATTTCCTCGATCCCCGTCCGCTCGGCGGATCAGCTGTCGGTGACCAAAAACTGGACAACCTCGCACCATGCGCTGTTGCGCGCGGCGGCGTCGGACAAGCGCGTTGACCGCATTTTTGTGGCCGCGGCTGTCAAAATCGAAATGTGCAAAACCGCGACCGAGGCTGACACCCGCTGGCTGCAAAAAATCAGGCCCGTGGTGGGGCATGACACGCATTTTCACGTGCGGCTGAAATGCCCCCCCGGGGCGGATTTATGCCAAAGGCAAACGCCTACGGTGAATACCCTGTCAAATGGCGGCAATGGCTGCGATAATACGTTGATGTGGTGGGTGACGGACTATCTGCATCCGCCCAAGCCGACCAAAAAGCCAAAACCAACCACGCCCCCGCCCGAACCTGAAAAAGGCGCGCAACAATTCACGATGAACGATCTTCCCAGCCAATGCCGCGACGTTCTTACCGCGCCATAGCGGCAACCCTGTTATGCGTGCTGGCTTTGCAAAGCAGCGCAGCGCCGACGCCGCCTCGGGGCTTTATTTCGCAGTTCGAATGGCCGTCGGACGATCCGCTTTTGGGCGGGCTTTCGGCGATTGAATTGTCCTCTGATGGGCAAGACGTGACGATGTTGTCGGATTCGGGGGCGGTCAGCCAAGGCGTGATTGCGCGCGATGCCGAAGGGCGCATTGCGGCGGTAACGCTTGCGCCCTTTTGGTTGCTGCATGGCAAAACCGAAGCCCCTTTGCAGCCAACGCGCAATGACAGCGAAGGTCTGGCGATTGGCCCGGATGGGACGGCCTATATTTCCTTTGAAGGGGTTGCGCGGGTGCTGCGCTATGGGTCGCTGACAGGGCCGGCCGAAAACCTGCCTGTGCATGACGATTTCAACTGGATGCAGGAAAATTCCGCACTGGAAGCCTTGGCGATGGACGATCAGGGCAGGCTTTATACCATGCCCGAACGTTCGGGTGGCAAACGGCGGCCCTTTGCGATCTATCGTTTTGAAAACGGGGACTGGGCCAAGGTTTTTTCCCTGCCTCGCACCGATGATTTCTTGCCCGTTGGCGCAGATTTTGGGCCTGATGGGCGGCTTTATATCTTGATGCGGCAATTTCACGGTCTGGCGGGGTTTGCGTCAAAACTCATCCGCGTGATCGTGGGCGAGAATACGATCGGCCCGCCCGAGGTGATGTTTGAAAGCCCGATCGGATTTCACGATAACCTAGAAGGCGTGGCGATTTGGCGCGATGTGGCGGGGCATTTGCGCGCGACGATGGTTGCCGATAACAACTATCTGCCGTTTTTGTCGTCGGGGCTGGTGGAATATCAATTGCCAGATTGACGGATGCCACGCGCTGCCCTAAGGCAGCGCCTGCCCAAAAGGGGCGCAAGTCTCCGCAACCTTGATAAAACGGAATATAACATGAAACAGCTCACCTTGGGCGTTCTCGCCATGGGGGCCATTGTTTTGGCCTCGAATATCCTTGTGCAATTCCCCATTGGCCCTTGGCTGACATGGGGCGCGTTCAGCTATCCGCTGGCGTTTTTGGTGACCGATCTGGTCAACCGCTTTTACGGGGCACAGGCCGCGCGGCGCGTGGTGCTGGTTGGTTTGGCGGTGGGGCTGGCGTGTTCGGGGATCGGCACGCAGATCGTGGGCGAGTTTGGCCCCCTGGTCAGCATCCGCGTGGCGATTGGCAGCGCGACGGCGTTTTTCCTCGGCCAGTTTTTGGATATCGCCCTGTTCAACCGCCTGCGCCGCGCCGCATGGTGGCGCGCGCCGCTGATCTCTACCTTTTTTGGGTCTGCGATGGATACGGTGGTGTTTTTCACCCTTGCCTTTTCGGCGGCTTTTATCTGGATTTCCCCTGCCACAGACGTCGCTTGGGCGTTAGAGCCCGTGCCAATGCTGGGCTTCGGTGCGGCCGTGCCGCTGTGGGTGTCGCTGGCATTGGCGGATTTTGCGGTGAAAGTCTTGGTCGATATTTGTGCGCTTTTGCCGTTTCGGCTGGCGATTGCAAAATATGCGTCAAATGCTGTGTAAAAACTTTTGACAAACACAAAATCTGTGTCACCTTACCCTTATCGGCAACCATTTTGAAAGGAGGTGATCCAGTGTCTAGAGTGATATTGGAGAGTGGTGTTGGGACAGTCGTGGGGGGTGTTTTCTAAGGGCAACCTCTTAGATAAACGAACCTCAGATTGGGTGGATACCTAACCTCCCCATCTCCTAAGATCTCGGAAAGGGTCGCCGAAGCGGTGGCCCTTTCTTCTTTCGTTTGCCCCTTTGCTTAGGTTGCGACCATGCTGCGGATCAATGACACCATTTCCATCGCTGAATGGGAACTCAGCGAAAGCTTTATGCGCGCCTCCGGCCCGGGTGGGCAGAATGTGAACAAAGTGTCCACTGCGGTGGAACTGCGGTTCGAGGCGGAACGTTCGCCCCATATCGGCCCCGCCGCCAAGGCGCGGCTGAAACGGCTAGCAGGGCGGCGCTGGACGAATGAAGGCGCGATCGTTTTGCAAGTGGACGAAACCCGCAGCCAAGCCCGCAACCGCGAAATTGCCCGCGAGCGGTTGGTTGACCTGATCACGCAGGCGCTGATCGCCCCCAAACGCCGCGTGGCGACCAAACCCACCTACGGCAGCCAATTGCGCCGCATGGCAGGCAAAGCGATACGCGGCGAGGTTAAGGCCATGCGGGGGCGCGTGGGGGAAGAGGAGTAGGGGGCTAGCCCCCTCGTCGCTTCGCGCCTCACCCCCAGGATATTTGTGAAAAGAAGAATCGAAATTTTAGTTTAATTTTATTGGTTTACTTTCTAAACCACCACCTCCACCGCCTTTTGCTCGCCCACCCCAAACACCCGCTTATACCGCGCGATTTGGTCTGCTGGCCCCATCGCCTTGTTCGGGTTGTCGGACAGTTTCACCGTGGGGCGGCCATTGGCCTCAACCGCTTTGCAGACCAAACTGAACGGGGCAAGCCCATCGCCATCCACCAGCCCGCGAAAATCATTGGTCAGCATCGTGCCCCAGCCGAACGACACTTTCACGCGGCCATAGAATTGTTTGTGCAGTTCGATGATCTTGTCCACATCCAGCCCGTCCGAGAAGATCACCAGTTTCTGCGTCGGATCCTCGCCGCGATCCTTCCACCATTTCATCGCGGTTTCTGCGCCTGTGGCGGGATCGCCTGAATCAATCCGTATTCCCGTCCATTTCGCCAGCCATTCGGGCGCGCGGTCCAAAAATCCCGCAGTGCCATATGTGTCGGGCAGCATGATGCGCAGGTTGCCGTCATGCTCTTCGTGCCAATCGGCCAGCACTTTATAGGGGGCCTCGGCCAATTCGGCATCCGAATCTGCCAGCGCGGAATAGACCATCGGCAGTTCGTGGGCGTTGGTTCCAATCGCCTCGATATCGCGCTGCATGGCGATGCGGCAGTTGGACGTGCCGGTAAACTTGGCCCCCAACCCTTCTTGCATGGCCTGCACGCACCAATCTTGCCACAGATAGGAATGGCGGCGGCGCGTGCCGAAATCGGCAATCCGCAGCCCTTCGATGCCGCGCAGCCGTTCGATTTTCTCCCACAACCGCGTCATGCCGCGCGCATATAGCACCTGCAATTCAAACTTGCCCATCTGGGCGGTGACAGCGCGCGAGCGTAGTTCCATCAGCACCGATAGTGCGGGAATTTCCCACAGCATCACCTCGGGCCAGTTGCCCTGAAACGTCAATTCATATTGACCGTCTCGTTTTTCAAGGTGATAATCGGGCAAGCGCAGACCTTCGAACCATTCCATGAAATCGGGGCGAAACATTTGCCTTTTGCCGTAAAAGGTATTCCCCCGCAGCCACGTGCTTTCGCCGCGCCGCAAGGACAGGCTGCGCACATGGTCAAGCTGTTCGCGCAACTCGCCTTCGTCGATCAAATCCGCCAGCCGCAGTTTGGTTGACCGATTGATCAGGCTAAACGTCACCGTCGTGCCAGGCCGATTGCGGAAAATCGACTGGCACATCAACAGCTTGTAAAAATCGGTGTCGATCAGCGACCGCACAATCGGGTCGATCTTCCAATTGTGATTATGCACCCGTGTGGCGATATCGACCATGGCTTGCCCCCTGTTTTCCCCAAGTAACCCCGTTTCGCGCCGCAATGCTAGGCCGCGCGACAGTTTCTTATGAAAGGAGATGATATGACCATCCGCACCCTGCCCAAAGGCATACCCGCTAGGCCAAATCCGAAATCTTGTGGGCATATGGCCTATATGCCCCAATCGTCCCCCGATTTTGATGGCGATCTGCAGCATGATTTCCGCGATTACGAGATGGGCCGATCTTTGGACTTTTTGTCGGCCTTTGTCGGAAAGGCGGCAGAGCATGACCTGAAGGCGGCCGCCCTGACGGGGCAGGCTGACCAAGTTTTGGTGGATTGTTTGCAGTCGGACGACCGCTTTGACGCGCAAGTGTTTTTCGATGTGCATTGGTTGCTGGCCCGCTTTTGGCGCGCGCATCACATGCGCGACCATCTGCGCAAGCCCTGTTTGTGGGTTTATGACACCAAGGGGCGCGACCACATCGCAGGCAGTTACATTGGCCTGCATCTTTTGTTTGTGAAATGGGGGTTGGTGCAAATTGATCACTGGGCGCTGAACTATCCGCAAATCATTCGGCTGATCTGCATGGTCGCGGTCTTTGGCAACACGTTTTCGGGGCGGATGTCTTTGCAGGCGTTGATGGATCAATTGCGCAAAGGCTTTGATCTATAGCCCCTTTCCCAAAGGGGCTTTCCCCGCTATATCGCCGCCATGACAAATCTTGATCTCATCCGCAATTTTTCCATCGTGGCGCATATTGACCACGGCAAATCCACCCTTGCTGACCGTCTGATCCAGATGACGGGCACTGTTGCCGCGCGCGACATGAAGGCGCAACTGCTGGACTCTATGGATATCGAGCGCGAGCGCGGTATCACCATTAAGGCCAACACAGTGCGCATCGAATATCCCGCAAAGGATGGCAAAACCTATATCCTGAACCTGATCGACACCCCCGGCCACGTGGACTTTGCCTATGAGGTCAGCCGTTCCATGCGCGCGGTGGAAGGGTCTTTGCTGGTGGTGGATGCAAGTCAGGGCGTCGAGGCGCAGACCTTGGCGAACGTCTATCAGGCGCTGGACGCGGGCCACGAAATTGTGCCTGTTCTGAACAAAATCGACCTGCCCGCCGCCGAACCTGACCGCGTCGCCCAGCAGATCGAGGATGTGATCGGGCTGGATGCCAGCGACGCCGTGCATATTTCCGCCAAGTCGGGCCTTGGAATTCCTGACGTTTTGGAAGCCATCGTCACCCGCCTGCCCGCCCCCAAGGGCGATGCAAACGCGCCCTTAAAGGCGATGCTGGTGGATTCATGGTATGACGCCTATCTTGGTGTTGTCGTGATGATCCGCGTCATGGACGGCACGGTCAAAAAGGGCGACCGCGTGCGGATGATGCAGACCAACGCCGTCTATGGCATTGATAAGCTTGCCGTTCTCAAACCCCAAATGGTGGATATTGGCGAACTGGGCCCGGGCGAGATTGGCATTTTCACCGCCAGCATCAAACAAGTGCGCGATACCCGCGTGGGCGATACCATCACGCATGAGAAGAAGGGCTGTGATGCGCCCCTGCCAGGCTTTAAGCCCGCCCAGCCTGTGGTGTTCTGCGGCCTGTTCCCCGTGGATGCGAACGAGTTTGAAAACCTGCGCGATGCGATTGAAAAGCTGTCCTTGAACGACGCCTCTTTCAGCACCGAAATGGAAACCTCTGCCGCGCTGGGCTTTGGCTTCCGCTGCGGTTTCCTTGGCCTTTTGCACCTAGAGGTTATCCGCGACCGACTGGAACGCGAATATGACATCGACCTGATCACCACCGCGCCATCCGTGGTCTTCAAGCTCTATATGAAAGACGGCGAGGTGCGCGATCTGCACAACCCCGCCGATATGCCCGACTTAACTTACGTCGACCATATCGAAGAACCGCGCATCAAAGCCACGATCATGGTGCCCGACAATTATCTGGGCGATGTGCTGAAACTGTGCCAAGACCGCCGTGGCATCCAGCTGGACCTGTCCTATGCAGGCAACCGCGCGATGGTGGTCTATGACCTGCCCCTTGCCGAAGTGGTGTTCGATTTCTACGACCGCCTGAAATCCGTCACCCAAGGCTATGCCAGCTTTGACTATGCCATCAGCGAATACCGTGAGGATTTTCTGGTGAAAATGTCTATACTGGTCAACGAAGAACCCGTCGATGCCCTGTCGATGATGGTGCATCGGGACAGGGCCGAAGCCCGCGGCCGCGCGATGGTGGAAAAGCTGAAAGACCTGATCCCAAGGCACATGTTCAAAATCCCGATCCAAGCCGCGATTGGCGCGCGGGTGATCGCCCGCGAGACGCTGTCGGCCATGCGCAAAGACGTCACCGCCAAGTGCTACGGCGGCGACGCCACGCGGAAGAAGAAACTGCTGGAGAAGCAGAAGGCAGGGAAAAAGCGGATGCGCCAGTTTGGGAAAGTGGAGATCCCGCAG
>OZ252107.1:0-2500 GCA_965248485.1 Cypionkella sp. | reverse complement strand
AGGGCGCATGAGTTCGATGGATCAGACCCGAAACCAGGTGATCTAGCCATGAGCAGGATGAAGGTCAGGTAACACTGACTGGAGGTCCGAACCGACACCCGTTGAAAAGGGTCCGGATGACTTGTGGCTAGGGGTGAAAGGCTAATCAAACCTGGAGATAGCTGGTTCTCCGCGAAAGCTATTTAGGTAGCGCCTCGGACGAATACCTGCGGGGGTAGAGCACTGCATGGATGATGGGGGCCCACAGCCTTACTGAGTCTAAGCAAACTCCGAATACCGCAGAGTACTATCCGGGAGACACACGGCGGGTGCTAACGTCCGTCGTGAAGAGGGAAACAACCCTGACCTGCAGCTAAGGCCCCTAATTCGTGGTTAAGTGGGAAAGCATGTGGGACGGCCAAAACAACCAGGATGTTGGCTTAGAAGCAGCCATCATTTAAAGAAAGCGTAACAGCTCACTGGTCTAGATAAGCTGTCCTGCGGCGAAGATGTAACGGGGCTCAAACCACGAGCCGAAGCTCAGGATGCATAGCAATATGCGTGGTAGCGGAGCGTTCTGTGATATAGGACGCTGTCTCTTTATGATCCTCGGGTCATACGGAGACAATGTGCTTTCTGTGAAGCCGGGCTGTAAGGCATCCGGTGGAGAGATCAGAAGCGAGAATGTTGACATGAGTAGCGATAAAGAGGGTGAGAGACCCTCTCGCCGTAAGTCCAAGGGTTCCTGCTTAAAGCTAATCTGAGCAGGGTAAGCCGGCCCCTAAGGCGAGGCCGAAAGGCGTAGTCGATGGGAACCACGTTAATATTCGTGGGCCAGGAGGAAGTGACGGATCTCAAAGATTGTCTGCCCTTATCGGATTGGGTGGGCCGTTCAGAGGTTCCAGGAAATAGCCCTCCATCAGACCGTACCCTAAACCGACACAGGTGGACTGGTAGAGTATACCAAGGCGCTTGAGAGAACCACATTTAAGGAACTCGGCAAAATGCCTCCGTAAGTTCGCGAGAAGGAGGCCCTACTTTTAGGCAACTAGAGGTAGGGGGCACAAACTAGGGGGTGGCGACTGTTTACTTAAAACACAGGGCTGTGCGAAGTCGTAAGACGACGTATACAGTCTGACGCCTGCCCGGTGCTGGAAGATTAAGAGGAGGGGTGCAAGCTCTGAATTGAAGTCCCAGTAAACGGCGGCCGTAACTATAACGGTCCTAAGGTAGCGAAATTCCTTGTCGGGTAAGTTCCGACCTGCACGAATGGCGTAACGATCTCCCCGCTGTCTCAAATGTGGACTCAGCGAAATTGAACTGTGTGTCAAGATGCACACTACCCGCGGTTAGACGGAAAGACCCCATGCACCTTTACTCCAGCTTTGCACTGGTATCAGGATTGTGATGTGCAGGATAGGTGGTAGGCATCGAAGCGGGGACGCCAGTCTTCGTGGAGCCAACCTTGAGATACCACCCTTCGCACTCTTGATATCTAACCGCGGCCCGTTATCCGGGTCCGGGACCCTGCATGGTGGGGAGTTTGACTGGGGCGGTCGCCTCCCAAATCGTAACGGAGGCGCGCGAAGGTAGGCTCAGACCGGTCGGAAATCGGTCGTTGAGTGCAATGGCAGAAGCCTGCCTGACTGCAAGTCTGACAAGACGAGCAGAGACGAAAGTCGGTCATAGTGATCCGGTGGTCCCAAGTGGGAGGGCCATCGCTCAACGGATAAAAGGTACGCTGGGGATAACAGGCTGATGATGCCCAAGAGTCCATATCGACGGCATCGTTTGGCACCTCGATGTCGGCTCATCTCATCCTGGGGCTGGAGCAGGTCCCAAGGGTATGGCTGTTCGCCATTTAAAGAGGTACGTGAGCTGGGTTTAGAACGTCGTGAGACAGTTCGGTCCCTATCTGCCGTGGGTGTAGGAGACTTGAGAAGAGTTGCCCCTAGTACGAGAGGACCGGGGTGAACGTTCCACTGGTGGACCAGTTGTCGTGCCAACGGCAGTGCTGGGTAGCTATGAACGGACAGGATAAACGCTGAAGGCATCTAAGCGTGAAGCCCCCTTCAAAACAAGGTCTCCCTTGAGAGCCGTGGAAGACCACCACGTCGATAGGCCAGAGGTGTAAGAGCAGTAATGCTTTCAGCTGACTGGTACTAATTGCTCGATTGGCTTGATTTGATCCAGAAACAGCAAGGCATCCCCTGAAAAACGGGTAAAGCCGCTGGATCGTCGCTTCGGATATCATCCGAAACCGACATGCAAAAGCATACACAACAAAAACTTGGAACAACCGCAAACGCGGCTGATGTTGCCTCTGTCTCAAGACAGAGGAACGTGCTTCTTCTTTGGTTTGGTGGTCATAGTGCTGGTAAAACACCCGATCCCATCCCGAACTCGGCAGTTAAGTGCCAATACGCCAATGGTACTGCGTCTTAAGACGTGGGAGAGTAGGTCACCGCCAAACCTAACAAGAAGCACAACCTCTCTAAACGATTAACCATTAAACTCAGAT